>CBDBZL010000002.1:1905000-2046575 GCA_965213545.1 Alteraurantiacibacter sp. | reverse complement strand
CCTTCTCCTGGTAGAGGCGCGACATGCGTTCCATTCCCCGCTCGGCATCCAGGCGTTCTTCGGGCGGCGTCTCGGACTTGATGTTCTCGCTTGCCAGATAGCTGTCGGTATTCTGCTTCGCCGCGAACTCGCGCACCTCCTGGGTGATCTTCATCGAGCAGAACTTGGGGCCGCACATCGAACAGAAATGCGCGGTCTTGGCGCCTTCCGCCGGGAGGGTCTGGTCGTGGAACCGCTCGGCGGTGTCGGGGTCCAGGGAAAGGTTGAACTGGTCGCGCCAGCGGAACTCGAAGCGGGCCTTGGAGAGCGCATCGTCGCGCAGCTGCGCCGCCGGATGACCCTTGGCAAGGTCGGCAGCATGCGCGGCCAACTTGTAGGTGACCACGCCTGTCTTCACATCGTCGCGGTCGGGAAGGCCCAGGTGCTCCTTGGGCGTGACGTAACACAGCATCGCGGTGCCATACCACCCGATCTGCGCCGCGCCGATGCCGCTGGTGATATGGTCATATCCGGGCGCGATATCGGTGACCAGCGGCCCCAGCGTATAGAACGGCGCTTCGCCGCAGGCTTCGAGCTGCTTGTCCATGTTCTCCTCGATCTTGTGCATCGGCACGTGACCAGGCCCCTCGATCATCACCTGCACATCTTGCGCCCAGGCGCGCTTGGTCAATTCGCCCAGCGTGTACAATTCGGCGAACTGGGCCTCGTCATTGGCATCGGCGATGGAGCCGGGGCGCAGCCCGTCGCCCAGCGAATAGGCATATATCGTAGGCAGCGCAGATCTCGCTGATCTCGTCGAAATGTTCGTATAGGAAGCTCTCCTTGTGGTGCGCCAAGCACCATTTGGCCATGATCGAGCCTCCGCGGCTGACGATGCCGGTCACCCGCTTTGCCGTCATCGGAATGTAAGGCAGGCGCACGCCGGCGTGGATGGTGAAATAGTCCACACCCCTGCTCGGCCTGCTCGATCAACGTGTCGCGGAAAATATTCCAAGTCAGGTCCTCGGCCACCCCGCCCACCTTTTCCAGCGCCTGGTAGATCGGAACGGTTCCGATGGGGACAGGCGCATTGCGGATGATCCATTCGCGCGTGTCGTGGATATTGCGCCCGGTGCTGAGGTCCATCACCGTGTCAGCACCCCAGCGGATCGACCACACCATCTTGTCGACCTCGGCAGCGACATCCGATGCCACCGCCGAATTGCCGATATTGGCGTTGATCTTGACCAGGAAATTGCGCCCAATGGCCATCGGCTCGGCTTCGGGGTGATTGACGTTGGAAGGGATGATCGCCCGCCCGCGCGCCACCTCGTCGCGAACGAATTCGGGGGTGACGTGCGCCGGGATCGCGGCACCGAAGCTCTCGCCCTCATGGCCCGCTTTAAGCGCCGTTTCCCGGTCCAGGTTCTCACGCACGGCGACATATTCCATCTCGGGGGTGATGATGCCGCGCCGCGCATAATGCATCTGCGTGATGTTGGCGCCGGCCTTGGCGCGGTAGGGACTGCGAACCACGTTGGGGAACGCGGGAACACCGGCGCTGCGGTCGGGCCCTTTCAGGCCGTTGTCCTCCGGACGGACCTCGCGTGCGACGTAGCTTTCGACATCGCCGCGTCCGAGCTGCCATTCGCGGCGCAGCGGGGCCAGTCCGGTGGCAATGTCGATTGGGGTAGCGGGATCGGTATAGGGGCCGGACGTATCATACACGCGAACCGGTGCTTCGCCCGACGACGGTTCGAGCTCGATCTGCCGCATCGCCACGCGCCGCTCGCCGATATGGATCTTGCGGCTGCCTCGAATGGGGCCGGTGGTGACGCCGATTTCCAGCGGGGAATTGATGTCGGCCATACGCACTTCTCCTCGATCGAAGGAAGGTGCCCTGGCTATGCGACCAGCCCTTCCCTCCGCCCGTGCTAACGGGTTCAGGTTCGACGGGTCGGGCAGCGTGACCTGCCCCTCTCAGCCGCTCACTGGCTCCCCGGGGATGACACGAGCCATAGCCCAGCCGCCGGGCAATCGCAACGGTCGCCGGTGTCTGTCCGTTATACCGGGCCCTGCAGGTAACCGGCTGATTTATAATAGCGGCGCCCTATGTACGTGACGCATTTGGTGGCTCGCGCATTAGGACTTTCTTAACGGCGTCCATTTACCCCTTGGTGAGACAGATCTCGTTCGATCGGCAAGGCTTGGGGTGATGACAATGGTCCGTTTTGGTTCGCTAGATGGTTTCGATCCGACCGGGCCCAATCGCTCACGAAGCCACCCCAAGTCACGCCTTCTCGTACGCGCTGCGATGGTAAGCGCGCTCGCGATTGCCGGGTCGTTCGTCCTCGCAGGTCCCGCGCACGCGGATCGCTGCGTCATCGCGCCGCAGCCGACCAATCCAGCGCCCGCACCCTCGGGTGAGACGGACCGGCTGGCCTGTGGCGCCAACGCGGTTGCCCGGGGGTTCAAGAGCACTGCGGTCGGCGCGTCGAGCCAGGCGGCGGACCGGGCGGTGGCGATCGGTTTCGGCACTTATGCGGTGCTCGAAGCGGTAGCGATCGGCGGCGACAGCAGCGACCCTGATGGAGATGGCGCGATGGCGCTGGGAGCGGGCTCGGTTGCGGTCGGGATCGATGCGCTCGCCGATCGCACCGGCGCGGTCGCGATGGGCGCGGGCAGTTCGGCGAACGGGCTCGACGCGCTGGCCGTGGGGCTGCGCAGCCGGGCCGCCGCTGACAACACCATTGCGCTGGGTGCCCGGTCGCAAGCCTATCAGATACACGGCATCGCCATTGGCGGCGGGGCGCTGTCCAATGGCCGCGGCGCGCTGGCGATCGGTGGCGACAGTCTCGATGTCGACAGCGGCATCAGCGTCACCGTCGCGCAGGCGGTCGCAGCCGATGCAAGCGCGGTGGGCGCCGATGCGTTCGCCAGTGGCGTTGCCGCAAGCGCGTTCGGCGCACAGGCGCGGGCGACGGGCGCGGGATCGCTGGCGCTGGGCGGATATGTCAGCGCTACCAGCGGCGGCGGCGCGCAGGCCAGCGGTCTGCTTAGCGTCGCGGTCGGCGCTCGCAGCCAGGCTGCGCACCGCAACGCCGTCGCGCTTGGCGCGGGCAGCGTCACTCTCGCCGAGAACACGGTGGCCGTCGGTGGTGGGATCGGTCTGGTCGATGTCGACGGCAACGGCGTTATCGACGGCAACGACCGGTTGCTGCGCCGCGTAACCGGGCTTGCCGCGGGGATCGAGGCCAGCGATGCGGTTACGCTCGGTCAACTCGAGGCCGCACTTGCCGCACTCGGACCGATTGAGCCTGCACCCGGCGGCGACATCGCCACGCCCAGTCCGCATCTGGCGATCAACAGCCCCAACGGTCCGGCACTCGCCAATGGCAGCGAGGCGATCGCCGTCGGACCTTTGGCGCAGGCCGACGGCGATGCATCGGTGGCGCTCGGGCTCGATGCCGCCAGCCTCGCTCAGAACGCGCTCGCCGCCGGAACACAGGCGCGCGCCAGCGGCAGCGGCGCTGCGGCGCTTGGGGCCTCATCGATTGCCGCCTCGCGCGGTGCCACCGCCGTTGGCGAGCTGGCGCAGGCATATGGCCCCAATGCGCTCGCACTGGGGTTCAACGCGCTTGTCGCTCCCGGAGACGAGACCGCGGAACCCGAAACCGTCGAGCTGGGGCTCGCGGTCGGTGCCTTCTCGCAAGCGCGTGGCTTGGCGGCTTCGGCCATCGGACCGGGCGCGGTGGCCTGGTCCACCGGTGCTTCAGCCCTGGGGCTCTCCGCAAGAGCACTCACGCCCTATAGTCTGGCGATCGGCTATGCCTCGCTCGCCACAGGCAATGCGATCGCGACCGCCATCGGTACGGAAGCGGTGGCGATGGGCTTCCTCGCTACCGCAATAGGGTTTAACAGCAACGCCTCGGCCTATCGCTCGCTGGCGATCGGAGCGCTCTCGCGGTCGCAGGGCGGCGATTCGTTGGCGCTCGGCTCGCAGGCCGCGGCGTTGGCCGACGACAGCGTGGCCATCGGCCGGGGCACCGCGGCGACGGGCCCTGGCGCGCTCGCGCTTGGCGTGGTCAGTTCCGCCGGCGGGTTCGGCACGACCGCCATTGGCGCAGGTGCGCAGGCAGTATCGGACAGCGCCTCCGCCCTCGGCCATGTCGCCCGGGCCGCCACGCCCTATAGCCTGGCGCTCGGCTACCTCGCGCGGGCCGAGAACGGACCGGCGGCAACCGCCATCGGCGCGCAGGCCCTTGCCACCGGGACCCAGGCGATCGCGATCGGCTTCCAGAGCGATGCTACGGCAACTCGCGCACTGGCAGCGGGAACGCTGGCCAGCGCTCTGGGTAGCGATGCCATCGCAGTGGGCACAGATGCCACCGCTTCGGGGGACGAGGCGGTGGCGATCGGCAACGCGAGCAGCGCCGTTGCCGGTGCGATAGCGCTGGGAACCGGCGCGCGAGGCGATCATCGCAACGCCAGCGCGCTCGGTCATGGCGCCGCAACGACCGCGCAGAACCAGGTCATGCTGGGGGGCAGCGGAAGCTCGGTGTCGCTGGGCGATATCGAAGCCTCCAGTGCCGCGCAGAGCGGGCCTGTCGATGTGGTCACCGTGGACGCGGCGGGAACCATCGGACGGCAGCGCGCGGCGAGTGTTGCCGAGGTTGCCCAGGTCCAGCGCTCGCTCGCTTCGGTGGCCGCTGTCGGACAGCAGCAGCATGACGCGCTGTCGGGAAGGATCGGCGTGCTCGAACTGCAGGTGGGGCAGTTGTTCGACATCGCGCGGGAGGATCGCCAGCAGGTGGACAAGGGGATCGCCGCGGCCTTGGCGCAGACCGACCCGCCGATGCCTTCCGCTCCCGGTCGCACCAGTTTTGCCGGCAAGGCCGCCACATGGCGCGGCGAACAGGCCTTCAGCCTGGGGCTGGCCCACCGGGTCGACACCGACCTTCCCTTTGCGCTGTCGGCCAGCATCGCTCACGCACCGGGAGCAAGCACCGGGGCGACGATAGGTTTCGCCGGCGAGTTCTGACGCGCCTTTCAAGTCCGGGCCGATCCAGAGAGCAGACCCTGCGATAAGCTCACGCTGCTTCCCTTGGCTGGCCTAATCAGCGCATCGCGTCTTGCACGCAGAAAAGCGCTGCGAATCCCGCTGGCCGCCGCCATACGGCCTTGCGGTCCCGATTGCGCTTGTGTGTCCATGCGGTAGAGCAGTCCGACGATGAGCCCTGCGCGCACCGATATCGCCATTGCCGGCGGCGGCCTGTCAGGAGCGCTGATCGCGCTGGCGCTGGCGATGCGCCGGCCCGACAAGCGCGTATTGCTGATTGAGGCGGGTGACAGGATCGGCGGTGACCACCGCTGGAGCTGGTTCGAGACCGACCTTCCGCCGCCGATCCGCGCGCTGATCGAGGGCATCGACATCACCCGCTGGGAGAACGGCTACGAGGTCGCATTTCCCAGCCACTCGCGCCTCCTCGCCACATCCTATCGCTCGATGCAGAGCCGCGACCTTGCCTGGACGCTGGCGCAGCGCCTGCCGCCCGGCACCATCCGCACCCGCGCGCCCGTCGCGTCGCTGGCGGCGGGCAGCGTGACGCTGGAGGATGGCGAACGGATCGAGGCCGGCGCGGTGATCGATTGCCGCGGTCTTGCCGGCTCGCGCCATCTTACCGGCGGCTGGCAGGTGTTCAAGGGCCGCCGTCTGCGTCTTGCCGAGCCGCACGGCGTGCCCCACCCGGTCATCATGGATGCAACGGTGGAGCAGCTTGGCGGCTACCGTTTCGTCTACGTCCTGCCGCTCGGCGAGCGTGAGATATTCTTCGAGGACACCTATTACCAGGATGCGCCGGTGCTCGAGCACGATCTGCTGTCCGAGCGGCTCGACGCCTATGCGCGGGCGAACGACTGGCGCGGGGAGATCGTCGAGGAAGAAGCCGGCGTGTTGCCGGTCATTTCCGGAGGCGACTTTGCCGCATTCCAGGACGAATGGCGCGTTGCCGGGGTGGCGGTGGCAGGCGCGCGCGGCGGGTTCGTCCACCCCCTGACCAGCTACACCCTGCCCTTCGCCGCCGGGATCGCCTTGCAGGTGGCCGCTCATGCCGATCTTCGGGGAGAACGGCTGGCAGCGATGCTCGAGCAGCGGGCAAGCGATCACTGGCGGGCCACCCGCTTCTATCGCCAGCTCGGCGCCATGCTGTTCGATGCCGCCGCGCCATCCGAGCGGCGCGCGGTGTTCGAGCGGTTCTATCGCCTGTCGCCCAAGCTGATCGAACGGTTCTACGCCGGCCGCTCGACACTGGCAGATCGTGCGCGGGTGCTGATCGGCCGCCCGCCGATTCCCATATCGCGTGCTCTGATGGCGCTGTCGCGCACCCAGGCTCCGCTCACTCCTATGGATACAAGGCCTCACTCATGAACCAAGCAGAACGCAGCGCATGCGTCATCGGCGCGGGTTTCGGCGGGCTCGCGCTCGCCATTCGCCTGCAATCCGCCGGCATCGCCACGACAGTGATCGAAGGACGCGACAAGCCGGGCGGGCGCGCCTATGTCTTCGAGCGCGACGGCTTCACCTTCGATGCCGGACCCACCGTGGTTACCGATCCCGACTGCCTGAGCCAGCTATGGCGTTTGTCGGGGCACGACATGGCGGGCGATGTCGAGCTCAAACCGGTGATGCCGTTCTATCGTCTCAACTGGCCCGACGGCACCCAGTTCGACTACTCGAACGATGAGGAGGCACTTCGGGCAGGCATCGCCCGGCTCGATCCGGCTGATGTCGCGGGATACGAGGCATTCCTCGAATATTCGGCCGGGGTCCACCGGGAAGGCTATCTCAAGCTCGGTTCGGTCCCGTTCCTGGATTTTGCCAGCATGATCAAGGCCGCCCCCGCTCTGGCCAAGTATCAGGCCTGGCGCAGCGTCTATTCGGTGGTCTCGAGCTATATCCGCAATGAGAAATTGCGCCAGGCGCTCTCCTTCCACACGCTTCTAGTGGGTGGCAATCCGATGACCACAAGTTCGGTCTACGCGCTCATCCACAAGCTCGAGAAGGATGGCGGCGTGTGGTGGACCAAGGGCGGCACCGGCCAGTTGATCGCCGGGATGGTGGCGCTGTTCGAGCGGCTCGGCGGCACGCTGCGCCTAGATGACCGTGCGGTCCGGATCGAGACCGAAGGGGGCGCCAAAAGCAGACGCGTGACGGGCGTGACCACCGCGAGCGGGTGGCATGGCAATTTCGACGCGGTGGCGAGCAATGCCGACATCATGCATTCCTACCGCGACCTGCTGGGCCGCAACCAGCGCGGCTGGAGCATGGGGAAGAAGCTTGCCCGCAAACGCTTTTCACCCGGGTTGTTCGTCGTCCATTTCGGTTTGAAGGGCGAGTTTCCCGATATCGCCCATCACACCATTTTGTTCGGCCCGCGCTACAAGGAGTTGCTCGACGATATCTACACACGCGGCGAGCTACCGGCGGACTTCTCGATCTACCTGCATCATCCCACCGCCAGCGATCCGGCGATGGCGCCCGAAGGTCACGCGGCGTTCTACGCGCTGGTTCCCGTTTCGCACATGGGCAAGCTCGACATCGACTGGGAGACCGAAGGCCCGCGGTTCGAGCGGCGGGTGCTCGAAGAGATCCGTCGCCGGCTGGTGCCTGATCTGTTCGACCGGCTGGTGACCAGCTTCTCCTACGCCCCGGCCAATTTCGCGCGCGATCTGAACGCCCATCTGGGCAGCGCCTTCAGCCTCGAGCCGGTGCTGACGCAAAGCGCCTATTTCCGCGGCCACAATCGCGACGACGTGCTGAAGAACTTCTACCTCGTAGGCGCAGGCACACATCCCGGCGCGGGCATCCCCGGCGTGGTCGGCAGCGCCAAGGCCACCGCCGGGCTAATGGTGGAGGACTTGGCGGCGTGACCGGGAGGGTGCGGCCATCGCCGACCGGATTTGGCGGACAGGCGCGGATCGATCGTCGCGGCTCGTGCACGGCTTTCATCATCGGCGTAGCCCGCTGAAACGACTGGCAATCTATTGCGGATCGTCGAGCCCGCCGGACACGCGCTATGTCGCGCTTGCCCGTGAGACAGGCCGGTATCTTGCCGGCCGTGGCATCGGCGTGGTCTATGGCGGCGGCAAGGTGGGACTGATGGGGGCGCTGGCGGATGGCGCGCTGGCCGCGGGCGGCGAGGTGATCGGGGTCATCCCTAAGGCGCTGATCGAACGCGAGGTTGCGCATCTGGGCCTCACCCAGCTGCAGGTCGTCGCCACCATGCACGAGCGAAAGCGCATGTTCACCGATTTGTGCGATGGCTTCATCACCCTGCCCGGCGGCGTGGGCACGATGGACGAGTTGTGGGAAGCGCTGAGCTGGGCGCAGCTGGGGTATCACGCTAAACCGGTCGGCCTGCTCAACGCGCTGGGCTTCTATGATGGTCTGGTCGCGTTTTATCGACACATGACGCAGACAGGCTTCATTCGTCCCGCGCATGGCGAATTGCTTGTCGTAGAGGCGAGCATCGAGGCGTTGCTCGCGGCGATGGCGGATAGTGCTCCGCCGCGCACGGTGTTGCAGATGAGCGCGGACGAGTTGTAAGCGACAAGCCATGGGCCGCGCCGCACCAATCGATTACGCCGAGGGCATCGGGCCGCGCGAAGTGCGATGAGCCCGCCGCATCCCGACCACCCGGAGCCGGGTTCGCAGAGACCGTCCGACACTGCGGATGGTCACCTGACCATAGGCGCCCGGTCGCCGGGCACGGGCAGTCCTCCCAAGCGGATCAAACCGCGTCCGCTGGTTTCATCGAGCTTTCTTCGCACTACCCCGCGCCAGGCGGGCGGGGGCCATACGCGCGAGGCTCTGATCAAGGCAGCACGCCGCTCGATTTCCAGGGGTTCGAAGAGCTTCGCCGCCGCCTCGCTGCTGTTCGATCGGCGGACCCGCGAACGTGCCCATCTGCTCTACGCCTGGTGCCGCCGGTGCGATGATATTGCCGATGGACAGGACCATGGCTGGCGCGACACAGTGTTGCCCCCGGCGGGGGAAGGCGCGGCCGCCGACAGAGTGGAAGCGCTGCGCGCCCTCACACGGCGCGCACTCGAACGACAGCCCACGGCCGATCTTGCCTTCGACGCGCTCGGCCAAGTGGCGGCCGAATGTGGCTTGAGCCAGGAAATGACCGACGATGTCATCGACGGTTTCGCGCTCGATGCCGCCGGTTGGCGCCCCCGCACCGAAGCCGACCTGATGCGCTATTGCTATCATGTCGCCGGCGCGGTGGGGGTGATGATGGCGCGCATCATGGGTGTACCCAAGGATGATCACGAACTGCTCGATCGCGCCTGTGACCTGGGGCTCGCTTTCCAGCTCAACAATATCGCGCGTGATATTTCCAGCGATGATGCCGCGGGACGCTGCTATCTGCCGGTCGAATGGCTGGCGGAGGCCGACATTCCCCCCGGGCAGCACATGAAGCCGCGCTTTCGCAAGGCGCTGGTCGGTTTGGCGGCGCGGTTGGTGACGATGGCCCAGGCGCACGAGGCGGCCGCCCGGCTGGGCGCGATGCGGCTCACCTTCCGCCAGCGCTGGGCGGTGCTGGCCGCGGCCAATATTTACGGGGCGATCGGCCGCGAGGTGCGTCAGCAGCGCGAGCTTGCCTGGGACCGGCGCGTGCGGATCGGCGCGACACAAAAGGCCAGGCACATCGCCGGCGCGGCGATCGAGGCAGCCAGGGGCTCTTACCAGCCCGATCCGTGGCCGCGCTGGACGCGGGGTGAACTGATGGTGATGGCACGCATGGCTCAGCCGCCCGCGCCCATCCCCATGACCCCTTTGCGCGAGGAGGAATAGACGATGCTGAACTCGCTGCTGATCGCCAATCGCGGCGAGATCGCCTGTCGCATCATCCGCACCGCGCGCCGCCTGGGAATACGCACGGTGGCGGTCTATTCGGATGCCGACGCGAAGGCGCTGCACGTGCGCCAGGCGGACGAGGCGGTGCATATCGGTCCCTCGCCCGCGGCCGAGAGCTATCTGGTGGGCGAGAAGATCATCGCCGCCGCGCAAGAGACCGGCGTCGAAGCGGTGCATCCGGGCTACGGGTTCCTGTCGGAGAACGCCGATTTCGCGCAGGCCGTGTCCGATGCGGGGTTGATATGGGTCGGACCCTCTCCCGCCAGCATCCGAGCGATGGGGCTGAAGGACCGCGCGAAGGAACTGATGCAGGCCGCCGGTGTGCCGGTGACGCCTGGTTACCTGGGCGAAGACCAGTCTGCCGAGCGGCTCGCGGCGGAGGCCGAGGCGATCGGCTATCCGGTGCTCATCAAGGCGGTTGCAGGCGGCGGCGGCAAGGGAATGCGCAAGGTCGAGGCCGCATCGCAATTCGATGAAATGCTTGCGAGTTCCCGCCGCGAGGCGAAAGCCAGCTTCGGTAATGACCAGGTGCTGCTCGAGAAGTGGATCACCTCGCCGCGCCATATCGAGGTACAGGTGTTCGGCGACACGCATGGCAACATCGTCCACCTGTTCGAGCGCGACTGCTCGCTTCAGCGCCGCCACCAGAAGGTCATCGAGGAAGCGCCCGCCGCCGGCATGGACGAAGCCACGCGCGCGGCGATCTGCGGCGCGGCGGTGCGCGCGGCGCAGGCGGTGGACTATGTCGGCGCGGGCACGGTCGAGTTCATCGCCGATGCCTCCGAGGGTCTCTCCGCCAACCGCATCTTCTTTATGGAAATGAACACCCGCCTCCAGGTCGAGCACCCGGTGACCGAGGAGATCACCGACGTCGACCTGGTGGAATGGCAGCTAAGGGTGGCCAGCGGGGAGGAGTTGCCGCTGCGGCAGGAAGAGATCAGCATTAACGGCCACGCGATTGAGGCGCGGCTCTATGCGGAGGACCCGGCCAAGGGGTTTTTGCCGAGCACGGGGCGCATCGAACAATGGCACATGCCGGAAGATTACGTGCGAATCGAAACGGGTCACATGAAGGGTCTGACTGTCGAGCCGTTTTACGATCCGATGATCGCAAAACTGATCGTCCATGCTGACACGCGGGACAATGCCATTGCCCTTATGACGCAGAAGCTCGAGGGTTTGGCGGTGTGGCCGGTCAAGACCAATGCCGCGTTTCTTTATCGCGCGGTTAGCCATCCGGCGTTCGCCACCGCCGAGCTTACGACCGGCTTCATCGAGCGGCGCGGCGCGGAGCTTATTCCCGGCGACCTGCCTGGTGACAACGTTCTCGCTACCGCCGCAAAGCACCTAGTCGGCGAGTTCGCCGGAGGTCCGATCAGCGCGAGCGGATTTCGTCTGAACCGCGAACCGCAAAGGCATGCCGGCTTGATGGTCGAGGGCGAGCGATGCATAATTTCGGTTCCAGCCGACTGGCCCGAGACCTATTCGTCCTCCGCTGCGCCCGGGGTCGCCTTGGTGACCGAACGTGGCCAGACCTTTGCCATCGGCTTGCATCATCCGCGCGGGTCGGGAGCGGCTTCGCTTGCCGACGGCGCTATCCTCGCCCCCATGCCAGGCAAGGTCATCGCCGTGGACGTGGCGCAAGGCGATAAGGTCGAGGCGGGGCAGCGGTTGCTGATGCTCGAGGCGATGAAAATGGAGCATGCGCTGACCGCGCCTTTCGCCGGGACCGTGGCCGAGTTGCTCGTCAGCGAGGGGGCGCAGGTTCAGGTCGAAACATTGCTCGCGCGGGTGAAGGCGGACGAATAGGCGGCGCTCATCCGCCCATGTGGTCGCGCAGCGCGGCTTGCTGCGGCGCATCCATGTGCAGGCCCAGCTTGCTGCGTCGCCACATCACGTCGCTCGCGGTCTGCGCCCATTCCGCGCGTTGCAGCCAGTCGATTTCGGCCTCGCTCAACCCGGTGCCGAAAGCGCGGCCAAGGTCCTGCTCGTGCCTAGCCGATCCCAGCCACAACGCCGCGTCGAGCCCATAGGCACGGGCGATGCGTGTGGCGGTCCGATGGGAGAGAAACGGGTATCGCGCGTGATATTCCACGACCAACGCCGGCAGCGCATGGCGGGGAAAGTCGCCGCCGGGAAGCGGCTCGCGATGGGTCCAGCGCTGGCCCGATAACGAGCCGAGCCGGCCGGCAAGCCGGTCGACCGCCTCTTCGGCCAGTTTGCGATAGGCGGTCAGCTTGCCGCCATAGACGTCCACCAGCGGCGCTCCTGCCTTCTCGTGCAAGATGACCCGGTAGCCGCGCGTTGCCGCCTCGGGCCTTCCCGACCCGTCGTCGATGAGCGCTCGCACGCCGGAATAGGTATGGACCACGTCGCCGGGACGCACTGCGCGGCGGAAATAGCGGCTTGCGGCAGCGCACAAATAGGCGATTTCGTCTTCGCTAGCCGACACCTTCGCAAGCGGGCCTGTGTGATCGCGGTCGGTGGTGCCGATAAGGGTGAACTCGCGCTCGTAAGGGATGGCGAAACAGATCCGCCCGTCTTCGAGCTGAAAGATATAGGCATAATCATGCGCGAACAGCCGCGCCACGATGATGTGCGAGCCGCGCACCCGGCGGATGCGGTGCGATGCGCGCACGCCCGCAAGCAAGGTGATTTCATGCGCGGCCGGGCCGGCAGCATTGACCAGGGCGCGGGCGTGGAACAGCTTGCCGCCCGCTTCCACGCGCCACGAATGCGCCCCGCGCCGCAGTCCGGTGACAGGCGTTCGGGTGTGGATCGTCGCACCGCGTCGCCGGGCATCCACTGCATTGAGGATCACCAGCCGCGAATCATCAACCCAGCCATCCGAATATTCGAACCCGGCCAAAATTCGCTCATCGATCGCCTCGCCCGCCGGATGGCGCGTCAGGTCGATCGCACGGGCATAAGGAAAGCTGCTGTTACCGCCGAGGCGATCGTAAAGGAACAGACCGGCGCGAAGCATCCAGCCGGGGCGGCCCTTGCCGACCGAGCGCGGGGTGACCGGCAGCACGAAGCGCATCTGCCGCATGAGATGCGGCGCAATCCGCAACAGGATATCGCGCTCGCGCAAGGCTTCGCGCACCAGGGCGAACTCGCCATGCTCGAGGTAACGCAGGCCCCCGTGAACCAGTTTGGTGGAAGCGCCCGAAGTGCCCCCCGCCAAGTCGCCTGCCTCCAGCAGCACCACGCTTGCCCCGCGTCCCGCCGCATCGCGGGCGATGCCTGCACCCGCGATACCACCACCGATTATCGCCAGGTCGTAGGTGACGCTTGCCCCGGTCAATGTACCTGCGGGAAGGAACGATGCGGCTGGCGCAGCCGGCGAAACAGGCGCCCCTGTTCGCTATAGAGGACCAGCAGCAAGGCCAGCACGCTGGCGATCAGCAGCGAGAAGGCGAAAGGCCGCGCACTGCCATCATAGGCCTGGCCGATCGCCAGCCCCACGACCGCCGCACCCGCCATGCGGATGAAGGTCTGCACCGAACTGGCGGCGCCCGCGGTGGTGGCAAAGGGCTGCATGGCGATGGAGGAGAAGTTGGCTCCCAGGAACCCCAACAACCCCAGATTGACCGCCATCACCGGCAGGAACCAGGCGAGTTCTCCGGGGTGAACCTGGCTGGCATAGACTTGCACGACGCTCGCCGCGATAAACAGAATGACGCCCGTATGGCTGACACGTCGCGCGCCGAACCGCTCGACGATGCGCGAATTGATAATGCTGGCGAACGCCATCGTTGCCGCGGTGGCGCCGAAGACCAGCGGAAACAGCTCACCAACGCCAAAATGCTCGCCAAGCAGCTGCTGCGCAGAATTGATGTAGCCGAACACCCCGCCGAACAGCAGCGCGCCGCCGATAACATAGCCGATCGCCTGCCGGTCGAAGAGGCCACCGCGCATGTTGCTGAGAACCCGCCGCAAGCGCACATCCTGGCGATGTTCGCGCGCCAGTGTCTCCGGCAGGCGGACATAGACCCACATCGCGGCCATGACCGACAGAGCTGCAAGCGTGAAGAAGATCGCCCGCCAGTCGGCCACCAGCAACACCCCCTGGCCCAGCGTGGGAGCAAGCACGGGCACGGTGATGAACACCGCCGAGACCAGGCTCATGAGCCGCGCCATCTGGTCGCCCTCGTACTGGTCACGGATGACCGCCATCGGCACCACCATCAGTCCGGCGGAGAGAAAGCCCTGCACCGCCCTTGCCCCGAGTAACACATCGAAATCGTTGATGAAGACGCATACGACGGACAGGATGGCATAAGAGGCGAGCGCGAACAGCACCAGCGGACGCCGACCGAAGCGATCGGCGTAGACCCCCGGGATCAGGCAGCCGATACCCGAGGCGAGCAGGTAGATGCCGATCACCAACTGGCGCCGGTTGCCTTCGATCGCGCCCAAATCCCGGCCGATCTCGTCGAGCGCGGGCAGCATCACGTCGATGGCGAGCGCGTTAAGGCTCATCACCAGCGCGATCATCATCACGAGTTCGCGACGACCGAGCTCGCGCACCCGGGGAACTGCTGCAGTGGCGGCCATGGCGCGACGTCCTAGCGCCTGTCTCGCATCAAGGGAAAGGCATTTGCATCGGTGCCGTCCGAGCGAATGAAAAGCCGGCGACCGAACACATGAACACAAGAGGAACATTCCAATACCGCGTGATGCGCGTTAAGCGCGTATTCCGATGAAAGAACAAGCGCCCGACATCGTCCCGGACCGCACGGATGGCGGGGAAGCGCCCGCGCCGCGCAAAATCATCCATGTCGACATGGATGCGTTTTTTGCCAGCGTGGAGCAGCGCGATGACCCTTCTCTACGGGGCCGCCCGGTGGCGGTGGGTGGCTCGAGCGGCCGGGGGGTGGTGGCGGCCGCAAGCTACGAGGCGCGGGCGTTCGGCGTGCGCTCGGCAATGCCGTCGGTAACCGCGCGACGAAAATGTCCTGAACTGGTGTTCTGCAAAAGCCGCTTTAATGTCTACCGCGAAGTCTCCGAGCAAATACGTGCGATTTTCCACCGCTATACGCCGCTCGTCGAACCGCTCAGCCTCGACGAAGCCTACCTAGACGTGACGCAGGACATGCTGGGGATCGGTTCGGCGACCCGGATCGCGCAGGAGATCCGCGCGGCTATCCTGGCCGAAACGCGGCTTACCGCGAGCGCGGGCGTCTCGACCAACAAGTTTCTGGCCAAGCTGGCGAGCGATCACAACAAGCCCGATGGCCTATGCGTCATCCGTCCGGGCGAGGGCGCGGCATTCGTCCAAAGTTTGCCGATCCGCAGGTTTCGCGGCGTCGGTCCGCGCGGTGCACAGAAGATGGCGCGACTGAGCATCGCGACCGGCGCCGATCTTGCCGGCAAGCCCATCGAATGGCTCCGCGCCCATTTCGGAAGCTTCGGCGATGCGCTCTATCGTGCCGCACGCGGTATCGACGAGCGACCCGTGCAGACCAGCCGAACGCGCAAGTCGATCGGGGGCGAGCGGACGTTCGAAACCAACATCTCACAACCCGATGAGTTGCTCGAGACGTTGGCGCGCATCATCGACATCGTATGGCAGCGGGTCGAGAACAAACAGGCGCGCGGGCGCACGGTTACGCTAAAGCTCAAGTTCGCCGATTTCCGCCTGGTGACACGCGCGCGCTCGCTCCCGCATCCGCTCGGCACGCGCCAGGCTTTCGCCGATGTCGCGCGCGACCTGCTTGTTGCGCAGCTGCCGCTCGACCGGCCGATCCGATTGATGGGGCTGGCGCTGAGCAATCTCGAGCACGAACCGACCCGGCCTCATGGTGTGTCGGCGCTCCCATTAGACGCGCAAGACCCAGCCGAGCCGCAGCTAACGCTTTTGTAGGTCGTGCCAACCGGGGGTCGCCATCCGCCGGTCCAGTGCTTCCATGCGCGGCCCGACCGTGCCGCTCAGCGGTTGGGGGAACGCGTTCTTTTCGAACATGCGTGCCTCGGCGATCTCACGCCGGTCCGCGCGCGGTTCGCCGACCAGCGTGGCGGTGAAGACATGCGAAATGGCGGTTCCGCCCAGATAGGCTTCCTTAAGCGTTGCCACCCGGCGCAGATCGGCAAGCTTGCAGGATACCTCTTCGCGCATCTCGCGCACCGCCGCCATCATCGGGGTCTCACCGCGGCGTATCCCGCCCCCGGGGAATGCCCAAGCGCGCGGACCATAGGAGTGGCGCACAAGCAGGAAACGCCCGTCGCCATCGCGCGCGATGATGCTGCATCCGGCAAAGGTGCCGCCCATGACCTGTGTCTTTACCCGGAGAAGCGAATAGCCCACCTGCGCAAGGACGCGGTGCACTGGCGCAGGGAGAAGACCTACCAGACTCATGCGGCACTCACGCGGGGATCATGCGCGCCGCTGGTTCACACAAAGCACGTCACCTCGCGTCGGGCGGCGGCGATAAGGCGGGCAACGGGCGTATCGTCCTCTCCACGCGCCGCAGACCCGAGTGTCGCGCGCTTGCCCGCCCCGCGCGCCACGATGAAGAGAATATCGCTATCGACCAGCGCGGGTATCGTCAGCGTGATGCGCTCGAACGGTGCTTCGGGCGGCAGCGGGTCAGGCATTACGCGGCGGATGGACTGCGCGTCGTCGGCGCCCGGATCGCTGGAGGGAAACAGCGAGGCGACATGTCCGTCCTCGCCCATGCCCAGCCACGCGATAGCGAAATGTGGCACCTGCTCCATCAGCGACAACGCCACGACGCGCGCTCCGACGGGCTCGAAGATCGCGCGTATCCGCCCCGTATTGCTGGCGGCGTGATCCTCGGGGACCAGGCGGTCATCGCCCGGCCATACGGTGACGCGGCTCCAGTCCCGCTCGCCGCGCGCTATTTGTTCCATGATCGGGTAAGGGCTCGAACCGCCCGGAACGGTGATAGCGACCGGTGCGCGCGATGCAGCGAGCGCCCGGTCCAGTCGTTCGCCGATCCAGGTAGCGATAGCCGGATCGTCCCAGTCCTCGTTGATCTGAACGCTGGCCAACTAGCAGGCCAATACAGCTGGAAGGCGGTTGCCGAGTTTCAATTCAGCGAGGCCGAGAGGAACCACACCCGTTCTTCGGCCATGTCGGTCCAGTCATCGACCAGGCTGTCGGTGGCGTTGTCGCCGGCCGCTTGGGCGTGACTCTTCACCTCGCGCAGTCGCTCGATCAGTCGGCGGTTGTCATCGCGCAACTCCCCCACCATCCGGTCCGGCTCGAGTGCGGTATTGTCCTGATCGCTAATCTGCGTCGCCTGCGCGACTGAGGCGATCGAGGTCAGCGTCGTGGCATTGTTCTTGCGCACTCGCTCGCCGACCGCATCGATCTGGTCGCGGATCTGCACCGCCTGCTCGTCGAACAATAGGTGAAGGTCGCGAAAGCGAGGCCCGGTTATGTGCCAGTGAAAATTCTTGCACTTCATATAAAGCGCGAAGTGATCGGCCAGCAATCCGTTCAGACCCTCGATCAATGCGGTTCGGGCGTTGTCACCGGTGGATGCCATGGGTCTGTCCCTTTGCTGTTGAATGGTTGGTTCCTCGCCAACGAACGAGCGATCCACCATACGGTTTCGCGCGCGAAACCTTCTCGCTGTAACCGTCTGGTTCGGTTGATCGATCTCTGGAGCGGGCGAAGGGAATCGAACCCTCGTCGTAAGCTTGGGAAGCTTCTGCTCTGCCATTGAGCTACGCCCGCGTCGCGCGCGTCGCCTGCCATATGGGTTACGCCCCGGTCAAATGGAAAAGCCCTGGCGGTCGATCGGCGCAATGAGCCAGTACGCGTCCGGGAGGTAACCGCTGGGACATCAAAATGTTGCCAGACCGGTTAGTTTGGAACATCGGGTCCGATGCCCCGCTGGTTTAATATGAAGCAAACTCGCATTCCCGCCGATCGACCCGACACTGCGTCAGGTGAAGAACCGCATCGAGACCGCGCGACAATACGGCAAAACCTTAGGAAACGCGCCCTGCCGATCGCTGTCGGCCTGGTGATCCCGGCATCCTTGGTGATCGCAGCTCTCGGAGCTCAGAACGATGGTGATCGCGAGGTGAACCTGGGCATGACCATGGCCAGCGTCGAAGCCCGCCCGCTAAGCGCTTTCGAGCGGATTGCCGGAGCGTTTGCGCGCGCGGGACAGGGGTCAGACAAGCGTCAGATTGGCGAGGGCGAGGCAAGCTTTTACGGACATGAATTCGCCGGCAACCCGACCGCGAGCGGGGAGCGCTTCGATCCTGGCGCACTGACGGCTGCGCATCGCACATTGCCTCTGGGCAGCAGGGTGCGTGTGACCAATGCCGATTCCGGCAGAAGCGTCGTGGTGCGCATCAACGACCGCGGTCCGTTTCATGAGGACCGGGTGATCGATCTGTCATTCGCGGCGGCACGTTCGATCGGGCTGATCAGCAGCGGCACCGCCCAGGTCGAACTCGCGCTCCTCGTCTGAGACCAAAAAGGGCCACGCCTTGAGGCGCAGCCCTTTCCGGGAGACGAAGGGGGGTACGCATCCAGGCGCACACCCCCCTTCTTCAGATACTCAGGCCTTCTTCGGATACTGAGACCTTCTTCGGATACTCAGGAAAAGGCGAACTTGGCGCGCGTCCTGTTCCGGCGACGAACCAAGGTGCCCACCGCACCAAAGCCCAGCAGCATCATTCCCCAGGTCGAGGGTTCGGGAACTGCGGCGGTCGTGGGGGCCGCGGAGATGCCGAACAATGCGTTCGGGGTCCTTCCGATAAGGGTCGCCTGACCGGTCTCCAGGTTGACCGTATGGAACCCGTCGATCTCATGGATGTAACCGACACCATCAAAACCAATGTCGAAGCTGGCGCGCGGCCCGACATCACGGCCGAGCGGGCCGACCACGGTCAGCGTCCCGGCATTGTTGGCCTGCATGACCAGCTGGTTGTTGAGCGTATCGACCGCGAACTGCATCGCCGTACCGTGACGATAGGCGTTGCCGGTGACGATCGCGTTCGGCGTGCCGCCCTCGTAGCCCACGTCGGTGAATTGCGACACCTCCCCGGTATCGGGATTGACGACATAATTGTCATCATTGTTGCTCACGACCCGGATCATGTCGACGACTTCGTTGAAGTCGAAGCCGAAATTGGTCCCTTGAAGCATCAGATCACCACCGATGCCGGATGCGACACCCGTCAGCGTGTCGATCGTGTAAAGCCGGTGATCATCACCTAGACCGTAGAGCAGGCCGTTGCTGCCGCGAAAGTCGATCGCGAGGAAGGTGGCGCTGGTGCCGGTGATCGGGCTCGATCTCAGATAGGTGCCCGGGTTGGCGCTATCGAACGCGACGAGATCGTTGAAATCGGTCACCCCGAAGATGGTTGCAGCCTGAGCTGACAGGGGGAACACCAATGCGCTTGCCCCAAGGGCCAATGCGAGCTTCTTCATAATCCGAATCTCCTGACGTTAAATGCCTTATGGCCGCATACCCCATGCAACGGCCCTCATGTTGGTTACGCAGGCGCCGGTCGACCGGCTTCATCATCCGAAAAATAATTTGTTAACCAAGTTTCCACTTAAGTTAGAATAGGTTGATTGTGCTTTCACGAAGGGCGGCCGCGCTGCAAGCTGGCCCGCTGGCAGTGTGCGACAAGCACCTCATCCTGGTTGTAGGCGCGATGGATGAAGGTGACGATGCCCTGCCCGGGGCGCGACCGACTGGCCCGCACCTGCAGCACCTCGGTCTCAATCCGCAACGTATCGCCGATAAAAACGGGCGCGGGGAAACGCACCTCGTCCCACCCCAGATTGGCAACCGCGGTTCCCTGCGTGGTGTCACCGACCGAGACGCCCACCATCAATCCCAGCGTGAAGCAGGAATTGACCAATACACGGCCATATTCGCTGTGTTTCATGAATTCGGCGTCCAGGTGCAGCGGGGCGGGATTATGCGTGAGCGCGCTGGTCATCAGGTTGTCGGTCTCGGTCACGGTGCGACGCAGTGCATGCTGAAACACCTGTCCGACCTTAAATTCCTCGAACCACAACCCCGCCATGGCTTGCCTCTCCTTCGCTGCGGGGGGATAACCTGGCGCAACGGCTCGGGAAAGGTGGAGCGTGTGGTAAGGATGATCATGATCGGGCGGACGGCCTGCCCGCTTCTTCTTTTGGTAGCGGCCTGCGAAAGCCAGGAACCGGCCGGAAATTTAGCGCCCGAACAACTCGCGGATGCGCCGGGCGCGGCCAAGCAATCCGCGGATGCGCCGGTCGCGGCGGCCGGGGACGGCCGTATCCCCGAGGCCATGCAGGGACGATGGGGACTGGTGCCTGCCGATTGCGAGCCCGGTCGCCCTGATGCCAAGGGGTTGCTGGTGATCGATGGCGAGAGCCTCGAATTCTACGAAAGCGTCGCGGAGCTCGGCGATGTGGCCGCTCGCGATGCGCAAGACGTCCGCGCTCGGTTCGCCTTCACCGGCGAAGGCATGGAGTGGACACGCGAGATGGAACTCGCCCTTGAGGACGGGGGCGATACGCTGATGCGGCGCGAGTTCGGCGAAGATGCGATGGACGGTCCACTCGTCTATAGTCGCTGCGAATGAGGAAGGAGATACCGGCAGATGACGATACCAAGGGGATCGATCGCGGCCGCAGCGCTGGCGATCACGGGATGCGGCGCGATGTCCGCTAACGGGCCGGAACCGGAGCGGGTCTTCGGGCCGCCGGACCTTGCGGGGGGATCGAGCACCTGCGATGCGGCGGCCGCGGAAGGACTGATCGGCGAACGGGCGACGCCCGAGACGGCCCGGCGACTGCTCAAGGCCACCGGCGCGAACGCGTTGCGCTGGGCCCCGCCCCGATCGGCGCTGACGATGGATTACCGCCCCGACAGGCTTACGGTCGAATATGACGACGACATGGTGATCACGCGCTTCACCTGCGGCTGATCCAATCGAGGTTGTGCGTGACAACGGCGAAAGGCGTTGAAGCCAGCCGGTCAGGATGACATGAGCGCAGCCAGCATAAAGGATGCGCATGACAGACCAGTTCCAGCTCACCGACGACCAGCTTGCGATCCAGGAGCTTGCACGCCGTTTCACCGCCGACAACATCACGCCCCATGCCGGCGAATGGGACGAGAACCACATCTTCCCCCTCGACACCATTCGCCTTGCCGCCGAACTGGGATTCGGAGCAATTTATGTCAGCGAAGAGGGCGGCGGGATCGGCTTGGGGCGTATTGAGGCGGCGCTTATCATGGAGGCGATGGCCTATGGCTGCCCGTCGACCAGCGCCTTCATCTCGATCCACAACATGGCTGCCTGGATGCTCGACACCTATGGTTCGGCCGGGCTGAAGGAGCGTTTCCTGCCGGCGATGGTGACGATGGACAAGCTAGGTTCCTATTGCCTGACCGAACCCTCGAGCGGCTCGGATGCCGCCGCGCTCAAGACCAGCGCCCGGCGCGAGGGGGAGGACTACATCGTCAGCGGTGCCAAGCAGTTCATCTCGGGCGCGGGCGAGAACGAGATCTATCTGGTGATGGCGCGCACCGGCGAAGAGGGTCCGGCGGGCATCTCTTGCCTGCTGGTCGAGAAGGAGATGGCCGGAGTGAGCTTCGGCGCGCCCGAGAAGAAGCTTGGCTGGCATTCGCAGCCGACCGCCACGGTCACGCTGGACGAGGTGCGCGTTCCGGTTGCCAACAGGGTGGGTGATGAGGGCGAAGGGTTTCGCATCGCCATGGCCGGGCTGGACGGCGGCAGGCTCAATATTGGTGCGTGTTCGCTCGGCGGCGCGCAGCGGGCGCTCGACGAGGCGATCACCTATACCAAGGAGCGCAAGCAGTTCGGCCGTGCCATCGCCGACTTCCAGAACACCCAGTTCACGCTGGCCGACATGGCGACCGAGCTCGAGGCCGCGCGCGCGCTCCTCTATCTGGCCGCCGCCAAGGTGACGCAGAACGCGCCCGACAAGACGCGTTTTGCCGCAATGGCCAAGCGGTTCGCCACCGATACAGGAAGCGAGGTGGTCGACCAGGCGCTGCAGCTGCATGGCGGCTATGGCTATCTGATGGACTATCCCATCGAGCGGATCTGGCGGGACCTGCGCGTCCACTCGATCTTGGAGGGAACCAACCAGGTGATGCGGCTGATCGTCGGCCGCGATCTGCTGCGCCAGTGATAAAGGGGGATCAGCGATGACGCAGGCGGAACTGGCGACGAGCGAGATTGTCGCCCGGCGGAATGGCGCGGTCGGGCGCCTGACGCTCGAGCGTCCGCGCGCGATCCATGCGCTGACCCGCGAGATGTGCGTCGCCATGAGCAAAGCGCTGCTCGGCTGGCGAGACGATCCGGCGATTAAGGCGGTGGTGCTCGACCATGCCGAGGGCACGCGCGGCTTTTGCGCGGGCGGCGATGTCGCACTGGTGCGCCGCTCGGCGCTCGAGGATGGCGGCAAGACGGGGCGGGCGTTCTTCTTCGACGAATACCGCCTTAACCATCTGCTGTTCACCTATGAAAAACCGGTGGCGGCGTTCATGGACGGGATTACCATGGGTGGCGGCGTGGGCATTGCCATGCCCGCGCGCTACAGGATCGCCAGCGAGAACACCCGCTTCGCCATGCCCGAGGGCGCCATCGGCCTGTTTCCGGATGTCGGCGCGGGGTGGTACCTGCCGCGACTACCGGGCCAGGTGGGCAAGTTCCTTGCGCTGACCGGGGCGCGGCTCGACGGTGCGGAATGCCTGTGGGCGGGTATCGCCACGCATTATCTTGCCGCCGACCGGCTCGCCGATGCCAAAGCGCGTATCGCCGCCGAGCCGGAGCGGATCGAGCAGGTGCTGAGCGATCTGAGCACACCGCCTCCGCCTGCGCGCATCGCCGACAATGCCGAGGCGATCGACCGCTTGTTCGTCTCCGACAAGCTGGAAGAGATCATTTCCGCGCTGGCCGACGATCCCTCGGACTGGGCGGCAAAGGAGCTTGGCGCGCTGTGCTCTAAGTGTCCGACCAGCGCCAAGGTGGCGTTGCGACAGATGCGCGAAGGCGCTGGGCTTACCGACTTCGCCGAGGAAATGGTGCGCGAATATCGCATTGCCGCACGCATGATGCTGCGCGCTGATTTTGCCGAAGGCGTTCGCGCGGTGCTGATCGAGAAGGACAATGCGCCCCAGTGGCAACCCGCTTCCCCCGGCAGCGTCGATCGAAGCCTGCTTGACCCCATCTTCGCGCCGTTGCCCGATGAAGAGGAATGGTCCCCGCTCAACCTTGGGTAGGCTTGAGCCAAGGAAATCTCCGGACAGCAACCTATTGCGCAGCGCAACATGGCAGTGCAATCCGCGAAGCTGACATGATCCGGCTCACCCATCTCCAAAGGCTCGAGGCCGAAAGCATTCATATCATGCGCGAAGTGGTCGCCGAGGCGGCCCGGCCGGTCATGCTGTATTCGGTGGGCAAGGATTCGGCGGTGATGCTGCATTTGGCAAGGAAGGCGTTCTGGCCCGCCTCCCCGCCCTTCCCGCTGCTCCATGTCGATACGACCTGGAAGTTCAGGGCGATGTACGAAGCGCGCGGCAAGGCGGCCGAGGCGGCAGGTATGGAGCTGCTCGTCTGGCGCAATGCCGAGGCAGTGGAACGCGGCATCAACCCGTTCGATCACGGCGCGCTGCATACCGACATGTGGAAGACCCAAGGCCTGCGCCAAGCGCTCGACCATCACCAGTTCGACGCGGCGTTCGGGGGTGCTCGCCGCGACGAGGAGAAATCGCGCGCGAAGGAACGCATCTTCTCGTTCCGCACCGCAAGCCATGCCTGGGATCCCAGAAACCAGCGGCCCGAGTTGTGGAACTTGTACAATGCGCGGAAGAACAAGGGCGAATCGATCCGCGTGTTCCCGCTCTCCAACTGGACCGAGCTCGACATCTGGCAATATATCATGGCCGAAGCGATCGAAATCGTCCCGCTCTACCTTGCCCGGGAGCGGCCGACCTACGAGCATGAGGGCGGGCTGTTCATGGCCGATGACATCGAACGGCTCGAACAGGTGATGGGCACGCGGCCCCAAATCACCAATCGACGCGTCCGCTTCCGCACGCTGGGCTGCTTCCCGCTTACAGGCGCGGTTCAAAGCGAGGCCGAAACCATCGAGGAAGTGGTGCGCGAGATGCTTCTCACCACCACTTCGGAACGGCAGGGACGCGTGATCGACCGCGATGCGGGCGGGGCGAGCATGGAGAAAAAGAAGCAGGAGGGCTATTTCTGATGCGCCCGGCGCGATCCGAAGGAACTCGAGCCGAGGGCTTGGGCGATGGCTGATCAGGGCCAGTCCTATAAAGCCGATACACTGATCGAGCAGGATATCGGCGCCTATCTTGAGCAGCATCAGAACAAGGAGCTGTTGCGCTTCATCACCTGCGGCAGCGTGGATGATGGCAAGTCGACGCTGATCGGCCGGCTGCTCTATGATTCCAAGCTGATCTTCGAGGACCAGCTCGCCACGCTCGAAGATGATTCGCGGCGCATGGGGACACAAGGCGAGGCGATCGATTTCGCGCTGCTGGTCGATGGCCTTGCAGCCGAGCGCGAACAGGGCATCACCATCGATGTCGCCTATCGCTTCTTCGCCACCGAGAAGCGCAAGTTCATCGTCGCCGATACGCCCGGGCACGAGCAATATACGCGCAACATGGTCACCGGCGCGTCGACCGCCGACCTGGCGGTCATCCTGATCGACGCGCGCAAGGGCGTGCTCGAGCAGACCCGGCGGCACAGCTTCGTTTGCCGGCTCATCGGCATCGGCCATATCGTGCTGGCGGTGAACAAGATGGACCTGGTCGATTACGATCGGTCCACGTTTGACCGGATTGTCGCTGATTACCGTGATTTCGCCCAGGGTATCGGGATCGAGCAGTTCACCGCAATCCCCATTTCCGGCTTCAAGGGAGATCACATCACCCGCGCGCCGTCCGATATGATGCGCTGGTACGAGGGGCCAAGCCTCATCGAGCATCTGGAAAGCGTACCGATCCAGACCATGCTGGCGCAGGAGCAAAGCTTCCGGATGCCGGTGCAATGGGTCAATCGGCCAAGCCATGAATTTCGCGGGTTTGCAGGGCTTGTCGCAGCGGGCACGGTCAAGCCAAACGACAAGGTTCGCATCGTTCCCTCGGGCAAGACCGCGACCATCGCCTCGGTCGTCACCATGCCGAGTGCCCGCAATGATGCTGCCGACGTGGCGGACGAGGGCAAGCGGGCCGGGTCGGTCGAGGACAGCGCGGTCAAGGACAAGTCGTTCGGGGATAGAGCGGTCGCGGGCCAGGCCATCACCCTGACCTTTGCCGAGGAGGTTGATTGCGCGCGCGGCGACGTCATTGCCGCGGCCGAGGACCCGCCGCAAAGCGCCGACCAGTTCGAAGCCAACATCGTGTGGATGGGCGAGGGGGACCTCATCCCCGGGCGCGCCTACTGGCTCAAGCTCGCCACCCAGACCGTCAGCGCTTCGGTCGCGCAGCCCAAATACGAGATCGACGTCAATTCGCGCGAGCAGCTCGCCGCCAAGACCATGTCGCTCAACGCCATCGGGGTAGCCGAGGTGACCACCGAGCGGGCGATCACCTTCGAGCCTTATTCGACCAGCCGGACGCTGGGCGGGTTCGTTCTGATCGACAAGATCAGCAACGCCACCATGGCGGCGGGAATGATCAATTTTGCGCTGCGCCGGGCGCAAAATGTCCATTGGCAGCGGGTCGATGTCAGCCCTGCCGAACATGCCGCGATCAAGAACCAAATGCCGGTTGTGCTATGGTTCACCGGGCTGTCCGGCAGCGGCAAATCCACCATCGCCAACCTGGTCGAGAAGCGGCTTTACCGGATGCGGCGACACACGTTCCTCCTCGATGGGGACAATGTGCGCCATGGTCTTAACAAGGACCTGGGCTTTACCGAAGCCGACCGGATCGAGAATATCCGCCGGGTAGGCGAGGTCGCCCGGCTGATGCTGGACGCCGGGTTGATCGTGCTGACCGCCTTCATCTCGCCGTTCCGCGCCGAGCGGCGCATGGTGCGCAAGATGCTGCCCGAAGGACGCTTCATCGAGGTTTTCGTCGATACGCCGCTGGATGTGGCCGAGGAGCGCGACGAGAAAGGCCTCTACGCCAAGGCGCGCGCCGGGAAGCTGAAGAATTTCACCGGTATCGATTCGCCATACGAACCGCCCGAGGAGCCCGAGATCCGCATCGATACCACCGCGATGACCCCCGATGAGGCTGCCGTGCTTATCGTTGACACTCTGCTTGGCGAGGATTGATCTCCTGCCAGCCGCCAGGTCTACAGAGCCCGAACCCGCGCTGGACGACGCCGAACTTGCTGCCCGGCTGGCACGATGCGCGGGTCGGCTGCTGCTCGAGTTGCGGCCCAGTGGCCTGTTCGACCGCCCGACCGACCGGCGCACCCTGGGCGACGCGGGCGACAAGACGGCCAACACCTTTTTGATCCAAGCGCTGCAAGCGCACCGGCCGGACGATGGGCTGTTGTCGGAAGAGGCGCGTGACACGCGCGAGCGCCTTGCCAAATCCCGCGTGTGGATCATCGACCCGGTTGATGGGACACGCGAATACGGCGAGGGCCGGGCGGATTGGGCGGTGCATGTCGGACTTGCGGTGGACGGCATCGCGCAGACCGGCGCAGTGGCGCTTCCCGGACGGATCGACCCTTCTACTGGGGAAGGGTTGGTGTTGCGCAGCGACCAGCCCCGCCCCCCGGCTCGCCGCGACGGCCCGCCGCGTCTGGTCGTCAGCCGCTCGCGCCCCGCGGCGGAAGCGACGGCACTGGCAGAACGGTTGGGCGGCGAACCTGTCGCCATGGGCAGCGCCGGCGCCAAGGCGATGGCGGTGGTGCTGGGCGAGGCGGAAATCTACCTTCACACTGGCGGGCAATATGAGTGGGACAGCTGCGCGCCTGTCGCTGTTGCCCGCGCGCATGGCCTGCACTGCTCGCGTCCCGATGGCGGCCCGCTGCGCTATAATCGCGACGACCCCTACTTGCCCGACCTGCTCATCTGCCACCCCGAATGGGCCTTTCACGTCCTTGCCGAGATCGCTTCGCTTCCGGCGGCGGGATGAGCTTGGGCTCCAGCCCAATATGGTTAACCGCTGTCATATGTGTCGCTACTAGGGGTTCCCGTATCACTTTCGCCAAAAGTAGCGGTAAGGAATATTTCGCAAGATCAAGGTTTTGTGGCGAACGACTAATTCCGTCTCTTTGTAAACCAACGGCTTAGCTAAGTTTCGGGTTTTCAAAGACTCGCACGGCCGTATTCCGTCGCCTGCCCGCCGGAGGGACTCGGCGATGGAGAGTTGGCGGGAGCAGTATCTCGGGATCGAGGCAATTCCCGACACGCTGACCGAGGCGGAGATCAAGTTTTTCTTCCGCCTCGATGCAAACGGCCGTCGCTTCGTTGCGAGCCGCCGCCGGTCCATGACGCGCCTGGGACTGGTCCTGCATATCGGCTTCCTGCGGATGAGCGGCCGGCACCTGCCCGCGCTTAAGCGGGTACCCTCGTCGGTGCTGGCGTACGCAGCCGGCGAGGTTGGCGCGGCGGCGCCGCAGCTCGCGACGCTGCGCGCGATCTACCGGCGGCGCATGACCTTGTTCGAGCATCAGCGCCTCGCTGCGTCGGCGACTGGCTTCCGCGCCGCCGGCGAGGCGCAGTTGAGGATGCTGACAGGCCGAGACTGAACTCGTTCGTGAGCAACTGGTCCGCGCAGCGCGCCGTTGGCTCTACGACCGCTTGATGCTGATCCCCGGCGATCGCAGTCTCGAGCAATTGGCCGCTCGGGCGCAGGAGCATATCCTTGGCAAGCTGAAGGACGCGATCGAGGCGGGCGCCGGCAGCGACACGGCTGCGGGATGGGCTGCGAAGCTAAGCGGCAACGGCCCCGGCGTGGGCGGGGCGCTGCTGGACTGGCTGCGCGCGCCGGTGAAGGGGTTCGGTCCACGCGCGCTGCAGGACATACAGAAGCGAATCTGCGCGCTTCGCAGCCTCGGTGCCGAGCGCACCGTCCTGCCCGAGGTGCCGATTGAACGCATGCGACAGCACGCCGTGCGCATCGCCCGTCGCAAAGCATCGACGCTGCCGCGCCTCGGCGAGCCGCGGCGCACGGTCGAGATCGGCTGCTGGCTGCGGCTCCAGCTGCTCGAGGCCACCGACGCGGTCCTGATGCAGACGGGCCGGAGGATCGGCCATCTGTGGGGCGAGGCTCGTCGCAAGGTCGAAGCACGGGCGCTCGAACAGCTCAATCAATACCGCACCGGCGTCGGCGCGATCATCGGCGCGCTCGACGATCCCGCCCTATCCGACCACGAGTTCCGCGAGAGAGTGTCGCTCGCCGTGCTGCCGCTTCGCTCGGCTCCGGCTGCCCAGGGCAAGGTCCAGGCGATCCGCACGCAAATGGCCGCGACACCCGGACCGTTGCGCCTGCTGCTCAAGCAGGTCGGTGCGCTCGACCTGCAGATTCCGGCCGATCACCCGCTCAAGCTTGCGCTGGCGACCCTCGCAGAAGGCTATCGCGAGCGCGACCCCGGTTTGATGCCGTGGGAGTTGGACCCGTTCCCGCAGGCGCAATCGGCGGTGTTGCAGGCGGCAAGGACGGCCGCGAAGCGTCTGGCGGCCTACAAGGTCGCCACGGCCATGCTGCTGAAACGCTCTCTGCGAAACGGCTCCGTCAGTGCACCGCACAGCGTTCACCACCGCAGCGTGGCCGATCAGCTGATGCCGAGCGCACAATGGCACAAGGCGCGGCCGCAGGCCATGCGGGACAACCGCTGGACGACGTCGATCGATGCCTACCTGCACCGGTTCGGGGAAGCGCTGTCGCTGCTGGCGACGATGCTGGATGAGGCGATCGATGCGGGCGAGTTGAGCATCGCCGACGGTCGGTTCCGCATCCCCAAGCTTGGGGCCGTGCCAAAGGATCCTGCCGTCGACCAGACCCGAACGGCTCTGTTCGCCGTCATTGGTTCGGTGCAGCTGCCGGACGTCATCGTCGCTGTAGATGCCCTTACCCGCTTCTCCTCGGTGCTGCTTGGCCGAGACGCAGCCAGCAAGGAGGAACTCGAGGCGCTCTATGCCGCGCTCCTCGCCATGGGTACCGACAAGACCGCGGCCGAGATGGCGCGGATGGTCGACGGCTTCAGCGACGACCGGATCGAGCTCGCCATGCGGACCGTCGAGGAGGTTGGCCATCTGCGCGGCGCCAGCGACGCCGTGGCGGCGGAGATGCTCGCCCATCCGATCGCCGCCCAGTGGGGCTCGGGCGTCGCTGCCTCGGCCGACATGATGAGCCTCGATGCGACACGGAAACTCTGGCTCGCGCGTATCGAGCCCAGACGGCGCAGGCCCGCGGTCGGCACCTACACCCACGTCAGCGATCAGTGGGCAGTCATCTACGACCAGCCCGTCCTCTTGAACGAGCGGCAGGCCGGCGTCGCCATTGGTCAAGCCGGCGTTCCGCAGGGAAGTACATCGCAACCTCGCGCAAGGCGAGTCCGTCCACCAGCTTCAGCGCGCCATCTTCGCCGGCCGGATCGGGGCGAAGCACGGCCGCAGCCTGCGCGAAGTCGCCGCAATCTCCGGAGCCCTGACGCTGCTGACCAACATCGTCATGGCTTGGAACACCGCGGCGATGCAGGAAGTGGTCGATCGAGAGAATGCGGATCGCTCACGGTCGAGCACCTGACCCACATCGCGCCGGCCGCCTTCCGCCACATCAATATGCAGAGCAAGCTGCACTTTCCTATCGAGCGCTACAATCATCTCGCGGCTCCGGAACGGCGAAAGGCTTGAGAGCGCCTGCGAAAACCTGAATCTTGGCTAAGCTATTGATTCCCCACGAGATGAGATTTAGCATACTGCGGCAAGGCGTTGATCTTGCGAGATCATTCCTTACCGCTACTATTTGCGAAAGTGGTACGGGAACCCCGATACGGGCTTCATCCTGCCACCACAGCTCTATGGATGTTCCTATCGGGAGCCTGCGTCTGATTTGCGCCAGACGGGCAGCGAACTCTTTTTAAAAATGGCGATGTCGTCCAGCTTCTGGCCGCGATGGCGAGGCCGCGCCGAAAGCTTGCGGTAGCCCATCGCGCGAAGCTCGCGCCCGAGGATGTGGCGTGTGATCGATAGCTTGAACTCGTCCCATATCCATTGGGCCAGATCGCACAGCCGCCAGCGCACCACGCCATGCGCCGCCGGGATCGGCCCGGTCTCGACGATCTCGGCAAGCCGGGCGCGCTGTGCATTATTCAGAAGCGGTGTCCGCCCCGGCGCTTTACGTGTCGCCAGGCCGTCGGGACCGCCCTCGTTGAACCGCAGCACCCAATCTCGCACGATCTGCAAGGTCACGCCGGCCATCTTCGCCGCTTCGCTCCGGCTCCCGCCGTCCAGGATCAAGGCAACCGTCAGTAGTCGCCAGACCTGGTCCGCATCACCGCATCGCCGGGCAAACTGGCGCAATTCCACCGATGTGTAGTCTGCTCGAACATAAATTGCCGCCGCCATCGCAAGCCTCCATTCGCTTGCAACATCGAATCAGATTTCCCCTCCCTTGGGAATCCCCCGCAGTGAGTCATCCTCAGCGCGCCCTGGTATGAGCATCAAAGCGCAGATCATCAGGAGAATTACCGGTATTGGTGAGGCTAAAAAAAACTATCGGGAGAACATGAGAAGAACAAATGGTGCTAGAAGAGGCATCACACTGACGGCGTGAATTCCTGAAATATCTGATGGAATTGCCGAGGGGATGCTGAAAAGCCCAAAAAATGCCCGCAATGCCAAGATTATATTGGATCAAAGCGATATTTAGACCATCAGTGGCTGATTGTCCCGTGCGATAATTGTAGACAATCATGCCGACATAGTTGAGGTTTCTGCATATTATCTCGGGGTATGGAAGAGATTTGATGTTAAAAAAATGCTGTTCGCTACCGCAGTCCTGATTTCTGCACCTGGACACCCGCAAAAACCCCTCGCTTTGAGGCTTCTCCTGTAGTTCACTTGATGCATTGGACGGAGAGTTTCGATGCACCCACGTAGCCTGTTTTCGCTGGCGGAGCACCTGGATCGGCTGAGCAAGGACGGCGACCCGCTGGAGGTTTTGGCGGGACGGTAGAGTTCGAGCGCTTTCGCCTCATTCTGATCCGCGGGCTCGGTTATAGCGACGGTGCCAAGGGCGGTCGCCCGGCCTTCGATCCCGTCGCGATGTTCCAGGTGCTGGTGGTTCAGGCGCAGCATAATCTGTCAGATGTACTCATGGAGTTCTCGATCCGGGATCGCTTGAGCTGGATGAGTTTCTTCGGCTTTGATTTGGGCAGCCCGATGCCTGATGAGAACACCATCCGTCACTATCGCGACCGGCTGACCGAGAGCGGGACGCTTGAGGCGTCGATGCAGGCGTTCGCACAGCAACTGCGCGAGGCGGGATACCTGGCGATGGGCAGCCAAATCGTCGATGCTACGCCGGTGCCCGCGCCCAAGCAGCACACCGAGGACGAGAAGGCCGCGATCAAAGCGGGCAAGTCGGCGAGGCAGATCTGGCGCGGCAAGCTGAGCAAGGCGCACCAGAAGGATGTCGATGCACGCTGGACGTTGAAGATCGGGGGCAAGGTCCGTTATCGTCGCGACGGCACACCGCTGCCGCAGATCGCAACGCCCGTGTTCGGCTACAGGTCGCATATCAGCATCGATCGGCGCTTCGGGTTCATCCGCAAAGCGACCGTCACTTCGGCGGCCGACAGCGACGGTCGGCAGTTGCGGCGGGTGATCGATACGAGCAACACCGCTGGCGATGTCTGGGCCGACAGCGCCTACTGCAGCGCCAAGAACGAGGCATTGCTGAAGAGCAACGTGCTCAAAAGCCGCTTCCATCGCCGCAAGCCCGAGGGCAAGCCGATGCCCGAGCACATGGCGCGCGCCAATGCGGCAAAGTCCGCGATCCGCGCCAAGGTCGAACAATGTCTTTGTCCACCAGAAAAACCGCTATGGCCTCTTCATCCGCACCATTGGCATTGCCCGCGCGCAGGCCAAACTCACGCTGGCTAATCCAATCTGGCCTACAACTTCGACCGCCTAATCTTCTACCAACGGTGCGCAACCACAGGATAGGTGCGCCTGAAATCCGCAGAAAGGGCTGAAAAGCCGAATAACATCGCCGAAAAGCGGCCAATCCGCCCCTACAAATAACGCATTTCGCGGCGATCTCCGCAACGCGGCCGATAACGTCGCCAACATCATGGGTGTTGCGGGTGTCCAGCTGGAAATACCTCACTTTCGCAAAGTCCTCGGCCAAGCCCGCGTGTGCCATAGGCTGAGCGCGGGGACCCAGCTTGGCGACGAGTTCCGCAATCTCATCGGATCGCTCAGCCGTCGAGTTATCGACAGCGAAAATCCCCGTATTGAGGAGCTCGGGACTGACTGAATTAACGCGCATTCGCTGTTGATCCAGTTCTGGAGCCGCAATTCGCGATAAGTGAAGCGAGCCAGCCTTGGCGATAGAGTAAGCTGCGGGAGCCGCTCCCTCCTCGTATCTGGCAATCGACGCGATGTGCACGATCTAGCCCCCTCCATCAGCGGTACGAATCCAGCGATCGTCAGAACGGGCGCGCGCAACAGGAGATTTTGGAGCCGCGCTTGGTGATTGCCAAGCCAGCTAACAAATACATTACGATGTAGACGATCACGCGATACATAATTGGGGAACTAGGCGGGATGGCAATAAATGACATGCCCGATAGCCCACGTCGTCCGATCTCGTGCGCAATACGGATTATCTCGTAATCGGTGACGCCGATAGGCTCGCCCAGTTCACCTAGAAGATCTCCGGTCGATGGCCCCGCACCTCCGATAACATCCATGTCGAAGTGTACATAGACCCCATCGGTGTCCTTATATGCCTGATCAAGCGCGTGGACAGCACCCTCTATGCCAGTACCGCCTCGCAAGTCCCAAGCTGAGATGAAACGGGCACCAGCACGCAGAAAATCGCGTACTGATTCCTTGTCCTCCAGCATGCCACGTTCGCCGATTTCAACAAGCTTGGACATAGGCATGTTAGGGAGGAATTCGTACATCCTACGTTTCCAATTGGTCCCACCCGCGATGCGCGGATCGGACTCGCCCAGGGGGTCATTGCGGAAGATGTCCCAGTGCGTGTCCATGCTGATGCATCCTACCAACCCCTCGATACGTTCAGCAATCGGCTTGGCGATCGCATAGGAGGAGCAAGGCGAATTCTGCCCGATAACGATTGGAATGGCACCCGCGTCAAGAGCAAGCGCGACTTTCTCTTCCACCGCCGCCTGTGCGGCCAAGACCGCTTCGGGAGCCTGAGTGCGCATCACATCATCAGGCAGTAATGCGTCACCAAAATCGACCATCTTGATTGTGTCAAACACGTCGATATCGAAGTCTACGATATAGCCCGAGCAATAGCGCAGGCTCTGTTGCCGCACGCGCTTAGCCGACGACATCCACTCCTCGGTGGGCACGCCGCAGTACTGATCGGTGCTCGTTGCCGCGTAGGTCGATCCAATTATCACGACATCCGCGCCCTTTAAATCGGCAGCATTACGCGCGAAGGGAACGTTCATGAATGTGGGGGTGTCCGGCGCAATGTACTCAATCGGCCGGTCAAAAATAAAATTGGACTTAACTTCTTCCCAGCTTGGATACGTCATTAATCAATTCCTCGGGCGATATCGGTACTCTTGTTTGCGAGAAGCGTGGCGGCCAGTAACAATAACCCCGCGCCGACTGCGCAGGTCACCACTACCATCATATATACGGAAGAGTAATTGCCCTGTGCAGCCAGCTTACCTGAAAGCGCGGGGCCAATTGAAGAACCCGCGCCGACAAATGCGGGGATCATCGGTGCGAAACGGCCGCTGAGGTCTGCATCTGAAATTACGGCGAACTGAAACGGGAAGGCGAAGCACCAGAATACGCCGAACACGAAAACCGCTACTGAGTAGGATATCATGCCTTCCATCGTTGCCAACAAGACAACCGCCGCAATAACACCTGTAAGACTGATCACAAGACCAATACGTTTGCTCAACCACCGGCTTATGACCAGCGACACCGCGCACGCGATTAGGACCCCGACTTTCTCTGCGGCGAAAGCTGTAGCGACCACCTCTGTAGAAAGGCCTTTGGCCTTGCCGATGCGCTCAAGATACGCCCACAGACCGATGATGCCGACATGAAACAAGGCAATGCCCGCCAATCCCGCCCAGACCATTACTGAACCGCTTCCCGTATGCCGTGCCATACCCTTTCCGCGCACATCTTCGCTGGCTTTGGGCAACCATGCAATCAATGCTAGCGCCGGGACCGCGATGGCAGCCGAAACCAGCATTCCGCCCATGAAGCCATTGCTCGGGAGGATAAAAACCGGCACCGTCCATACCCATAAGGCGGCTATGCCGAGCATAGCGGCATTGCCGACCATGAACGCCCGCTGATTGTCTGATGCCTGCCCAAGTCCCTCGACCGCGAGACTGAAAAGTATACCGCCCCCCGTGCCAGCCAGGAATAGTGCCAACAGCAATTCTCTAAAAGAACTGAGGAGGGCACCGGTCGCTAAGCTGGCGATTAGCAACACCGCCGCAACGACCGCAAGTCTGCTGCGGTTCACCCGGTGCAACCACAGAGGAAGGGTAGCCGGAATGCCAGCAAAGCCAACCAGGAAGCTGGAGCCGAGGTAGCCTAGCATCTGGTTCTCAAATTGCAGGCTGTCTGCTGCCGCACCCAATAAAAGCGGAAGCACATTGAACAGCAATCCGCCTGCACCCATGAAAATGGCGCCCGCCGCAACGCGACGATGGGTCGCGCTGTCCCAGGTCGCCCAATTGACCAAGGCGGACCCTGCCGTCTCAGTCAAATTGATAGCCTACGGTTATCCCGAAAGTCCGCGGATCGGCGATGCCAAGAGCGTTGTAGCCAGAGCCACCCGAGCTGTAAAACGTCTGCCAATACTCACGGTCGAGAAGGTTCTTGACCCAGATTTGCGCCGATAAGCCTGGCAGTGCCGATGGCTCAACCCGCACAGACCCATCGACGGTATAAAACGCTTTCACTATCTGATTGGGCACGTTGCTTGGCTGGTCAAACATTTTGCTCGAATAACGTCCCGTCAACTGCGCTGCAAACTCCCCGAAGTCCGCGTAGTCCTCATACCGAAGTGTCGCATTTGCCGTGACCTTAGGCGCGTAGACAAGCCGGTTGCCTGTATAATCGTCTCCGCCAGGAGCGTCGGGGTAACTGCGATACTTCGCATCCAACAAACCAAGAGAGCCTTGCATGGATAGTCCGCCAACAATCCGGGCTTCGAGGTTGACCTCGATACCCTGCAATCGCGAATTGGCGGCGTTGGACAGGACCAGCGAGGGAACCCCGTCGATGCTCTGTAGCGCAGAAACCTGCTGATCGGTGATGTCCATACGAAATACGCTGAGCTCGCCAGACAATCTGCCATTAAAGGCTCGACCTTTCACACCGATTTCCTTGTTGTAAACGAACTCTGGGTCCACAAGAACTGTCTGGGTGGCTGAAAAGAAGCCGCCATTAAATTCGCCGCCTTTGAATCCTGCGGAGAACGTGCCGTAAATGTGCCACTCAGAGCTCGGCTTGTACGACAGCGTGACCTCGCCACTTGGCTCCGTCCATGAACGGCCGAGAGCTTTGGTATTGTAGACATTAACAACGAACAGGTCGAGCGCTTCATCTTCAGGTATTGGTTTGAAAAAGTATGCCGGCGAACCATCAAAAATAAAGCTTCGCGCGTCCCCCTCGCGTCTATCGTAAGTCAGGCGTATACCACCTCGGACAGAGAGGCGGTCTGTCAGGTTAAGCTCTGCATTCGCAAAGCCCGCGAAAGATTTGGTTCTTTGGTTTAGTGGAATGCCCAGATCGACTCCGAACAAAGGTTGGGATATAGTTGCCAACCACTGATGCAGTTTCTCCCGGTAGTAATAACCGCCTAGCATCCATTGAAATTCAGCGTTGCCTTTGGACTGTAGACGAAGTTCAGCACTCGAGAAGTTGACTGTCGTGTCATATGTCGGATTGAACGCAGAATTGGGAGAGTAGTCCTCATCCTGCCACCGATGATTTTCCGCTTCTTCATGCGCCACAGCGGCGACCAACGACAAGGACGGCGACAAGTCGAAAGTAGCTTGAATATCGACGCCGTCCGATTTTCCTTTTTCATAACCGATGAAGCTCAAATTTGCTTCATACGGGTCACTCGAATCGGAGAAACCGAACCGATCGGTGCAGGTTTGGTTCAACTCGACACTAGGGCAGAACGGTCTCGGGCCAAGAGTACCGATCTGTTTGAACGGTCGCTGATCGCTATCGATATTAAAACCACGCACGCGAGCGGTCGCTTCGAAGCCATCGCCATAGTAGCCGAGCGTGACACGATACTGGTGTACCTGTTCATGACCAGGATCGCGACCGAGCAATCCTGTTCCGTCCGTAAAGACACCGTCGCGCTGTCGATGCAGAAAAGCCCCGCGCACCGCGAGTGTGTCCGTCAAGGGGATGTTGACCGCAGCTTCGCCAGAAATGAGGTCGAACTTGCCGTAACTCGCAGTAGCGAAACCGCTAACTCCAGCACCAGGATCTGGCTGGACGGAAATAAAATTGAGCAGACCCGCAGAAGCATTGCGCCCATACAACGTGCCTTGCGGACCTCTGAGAATTTCAACTCGCTCAAGATCGAGTGCTTGAAAGGACTGACTGAGTGAGGAACCCATGACAATTCCGTCACTGTAGACAGCGACAGGGCTCACAACATTGTTCTGAAAGTTTCTATTACCAAGTCCGCGAATGTAATATTGCGGCTGCGAAAACCCGTAAGCGGTTCGGAAAGTCACGTTCGGCACTTTTGCGGCGACATCGGTGCTCGCGGTCACCCCAAGTTCCCGCAGCTCCGCGCCGCTGAAAGCTGAAATGGAAATCGGAAGATCAAGCACCGTCTCGTTACGGCGCGACGCTGTGACCACGATCTCATCAGACGACACAATCTCGTCCTCAGCACCCGGGCCCTCCATCAGCGGACTGGTCGGGTTTGTATCTTGCGCCACTGCAGGCGTTGCCAGCACGGTCGCCCCCATGCATGTTGACAACCACGCGAAACGAATGAGACGGCTACGACTGCGTGCGTCGCTGCTTTGATCAATCCTGTCCATAATTTATTCTTTCCTACAGCGTGGCTGCGGCCCGGGCTGCTTGATCATAAAAACCTGATACTGCGCGCAGGCGTTTGGCCATCTCGCGCAATTCCAGGTCTTGTTCGTTGAGTGAGCCTAAACCCGCGACAAGCGCCCGTTCGCGAATGCGCCGATATTCCATGCACAATTCACGGCCCTCGTCAGTCGTTTCATACAAGCGCTCACTGCCATTCCGATGGCTTTCTATGAGGCCCAGTTTCTGAAGCTTGCGCAAAGAATAGGTAACGATGTGCGCGTCATCGATGTGAAGCATAAGGCAAAGCTCGTTCACCTGCTTTCTGCGCGAACGGTGTTTCACCAAGTGCAACAGCTGAATGTCAATCGCTCCCAATTTCGGCTGTCCCGCCGCACGCATGCAGTGGACGATCCATCGAGTGAAAGCATTAAAGGCGAGGTTGATACCGAACTCGAACTCACTCAGCCTGCCACCCTCGCCAGATGCTAAATGGTCGGACGTAACAATAAGATTTTCAGCCTCGTCAGCCTCTCCACTCCCCAAGCGTACTGGCCCCTGGGACACGTCTCTAGTCTGGGCGGAGCTATTCGATACCATGTCAGATGGTATGCGATTCGTTGATAAATTGTCAACGAGTAATTGACGAATCGCATAGCATCCGGCATATGCTTGTTTCTCATATGGACGGACCGTGAGCGCAGGGTCTTGCCGGTCAGAGCGAGGGGCAAAGCTTGAGTACCGCACCGAATTTTATGCGCGAACGGACGCCAACCTCATCAATAGATCAGGTCGAACCAGTGACCGGCCGGCCTCAATGGCGGTTCTGGATCGACCGCGGCGGCACGTTCACCGATGTCGTAGGAAGGGATCCTCGAGGCTGCCTGCATCTCCGCAAAGTGCTTTCCAACAATGCGCCCGATCGAACAGATCCAGCCGTCCTTGTCATTCAGCAATTCCTGAGCGATGGCGACAACCCTACGCTCGACCCACGAGATATCGCGGAAGTGCGGATTGGCACTACCGTTGCTACCAATGCATTGCTTGAGCGAACTGGTGAGCCGACACTGCTCGTGCTCTCCCGCGGGATGCGAGATGCGCTTATTATCGGGGATCAGAGTCGCCCCGATATTTTCGCGTTGGAAATCTGCCGACCGCAGCCTCTGCACACGGATGTTATAGAAGTTGCCGGCCGCATCGATGTTGACGGAAAACTGATCGAGCCGCTGGATGAGGCCGCTGCCGCGTCAGCGCTTCGCGAAGCACTTGATGCCGGGATGAGGAGCGTCGCTTTCGCCCTTATGCATGCAAACCGCTTTCCGGAACACGAACGTCAGCTCGGTGAGATCGCCAGACGCGTGGGCTTCCGGCAAGTGCTGCTGTCGCATGAGATTAGTATCGCTCCCAAGTTGTTGCCACGAGCTGAAACGACAGTTCAGAATGCTTACCTCTCTCCGCCTTTGCGTAAATATCTCGAAGGCTTGTCCGAACGTCTGCCGTCCGTTCCGTTGCGAGTGATGCGATCGGATGGAGGATTGACCGATATCGCGACCGTGAGGGGGGTCGATACTATCCTCTCGGGTCCAGCTGCCGGCGTAGTTGCCTGCGCGGCAACTGCGATGCGGATGGGGTTTCCGAAAGTTATCGGGTTCGACATGGGCGGCACATCGACGGACGTTTGCCACTATGCTGGTGAACTCGAACGCGGCGAAACCAACAGTAGTGTCGCCGGTGTTCGCATTCACGTTCCGATGGTTGACGTTCATACGGTAGCAGCCGGAGGTGGCTCGGTTCTCAAGTTCGACGGCCAGCGATTTCAGGTCGGCCCGGAGTCTGCCGGCGCGGATCCCGGCCCCGCTTGTTACGGACGTGGCGGGCCGTTGACGCTGACCGATTGCAATTTGCTGCTGGGTAAGCTCCGCCCGGAATTGTTCCCGCCCCTGTTCGGAAAAGATGGCAAGCAGCCGCTGGACCGGCGCGTTGTAGAGGCGGAATTCTGGGACCTCGCTGCGAAGGTAAATCACGATATCGGCAAAACCATGTCGTCCGAAGAGATTGCGCATGGGTTTCTGAGAATCGGCGTGGACAATATGGCGCACGCTATTAAGCGCGTTTCGACTGCCAAGGGGCACGACGTCCGCGATTATGCCCTGAACTGTTTTGGAGGTGCAGGAGCTCAGCATGCTTGTCTCGTCGCAGAGGCAGCGGGAATTCGAACTGTACTGGTACATCGTTTCGCGAGTGTCCTATCAGCCTACGGTATTGGCTTGTCCACGTTGACCGCGACCCGTTCGCAGACTGTGACCCGCACGCTAACCGATAGCGCCATAGTCGATTTGCAATCGGTGTTTGTTGACCTTGAGGAAGCGGCAAGAACTGTTTTGATCGGACAGGGTGCTGATATTGAGGCGATCGTCAGTGCGCCGTATATCCATCTTAAGTATTCTGGGACGGACGCTCTTTTCCAACTCAGTGCTTGCTCGCCAAGTAAACTGCGAACCGAGCTCTCGGCATTGCACAAGAAGCGTTTCGGATTCGACACTCCTGAGCGAGCCCTGACGATAGAGCGGGTTACAGTCGAAGTGCACGAGGATAAGCGCCTAAGATTGGAGGACTCATCAGACCATGAAGGCGTGGACGACATTTCTATGACACCACTGATGACGGCCGATGTCTTCTTTTCTAAAGATGCACGTAAAACCCCAGTTTTCGATCTGGATCGTTTGGGTAAGGGACTGTCGCTGGATGGCCCCTGCATAATCGCCAACCACATAGCAACTATCGTTGTCGAACCGGGCTGGGCAGCCATCCAGAGCGAAGACGGTCAGCTGGTCCTGTCCAATACAGGCGGGCCGAAACCTGTTCGACCAGCAGCCGATACAGAGTTCGATCCAATCCTGCTAGAGCTGTTCAACAACTCGTACATGTCTGTGGCGGAGCAAATGGGCGATGCGCTCGCCAAAACAGCTCGTTCAATCAATATTCGTGAACGTTTGGACTTTTCATGCGCAGTATTTGATGAATCGGGAAACCTGATTGCCAATGCGCCCCACGTGCCGGTTCATCTGGGTTCGATGAGCGATTCGGTTCGCGATATCATCCAGTCGCGCGGTGGGTCGATGCGACCGAGAGATGCTTACATGCTGAACGACCCATACACTGGCGGAACGCATCTACCCGATATTACCGTAATCACGCCGGTCTTTGCACGCGACGCTACTGATGGGGCAGAAGCGCCGCTTTTTTTTCTGGCGAGCCGGGCACACCATGCTGACATCGGCGGACTGACCCCGGGCTCAATGCCTTCGTCCAGCCAGCATATTGATGAGGAGGGTGTGCTGATCCGCGACTTCCATCTTGTGGAAGAAGGCTCGATTCGCGAAGACGCGGTCATTGATCTGCTCAGTTCAGCTCGCTTTCCCGCGCGTGATCCTCAACAGAATCTGGCCGATCTCAAGGCGCAGGTGGCGGCTAATGAACGTGGCAAGCAGGAACTCCATAAGCTTCTGTCGCGCTATGGCGAAGTGGTTGTTGCCGCTTATGCTGCTCACTTGCAGGATTATGCGGAGGAGCAAACCCGGCGTGCTATCGACAGTCTGTCGAGCGGGTCGTTTGAGGTGAAGCTGGACAATGGAAGTCAGATCTCGCTTAGTGTACAAATAGACCGGGCCAGGCGCGAGGCTAACTTAAGTTTTTCGGGGACGAGTCCGAAACAAAGATCGAACTATAACGCCCCCCGATCAATCACTAACGCCGCAATACTTTATGTATTCCGGACGTTACTGGAGGTCGATATTCCCCTGAACGAAGGGTGTTTGCGCCCGATCAATACGTTCGTGGAAGAAGGCTCGATGCTCGATCCGGAGTACCCGACGGCAGTGGTGGCAGGCAATGTGGAGGTGAGTCAGTCAATCGTAGATTGCCTGTATGGTGCATTGGGCCGAATGGCCGCAGCGCAAGGTACGATGAACAATATTACCTTCGGCACCGACAGCTTTCAGCATTACGAGACGATCTGCGGCGGTGCCGGGGCAGGGCCGGGCTTTAACGGCGCATCAGCTGTACATACGCACATGACCAATAGCCGCTTAACGGATCCCGAGGTTCTCGAACGATCGGTGCCGGTCTTGCTTGAGGAGTTTTCGATCATCTCGGAATCTGGTGGGGTGGGGCGATGGCGAGGGGGGGATGGTGTGCGCCGCAAACTGCGCTTTCGTGAAGCCATGACCGTCTCGCTTTTGGCCAACCGCCACATCGTTCCGCCATTCGGACTTGCCGGGGGTGGATGCGGGCGTGTCGGGAAGGCGTGGATTGATCGGGCAGACGGATCGGAAATCCACCTGTCGTCTGCGGATCAATCTGAGGTTCGATCTGGAGACGTTCTGACGATCGAGACACCAGGCGGTGGCGGTTACGGCCCTACAGATGGCGGAACTGACATTGCTGACCCTGTGTCAGAGCGATCAGTGCCAGAGCGATCAGTAACCGAGCCTTCAGCAAACCGAAGAAGTAGTAGAGAGTAAATGCTCATGACAAACACTGATCGCTATCTAAGGGCTATTTTCGTTGGTCTTATCGGACTGACGGCTCTTTTCTTCTTTCTTCAAAACACCGTTAACAGCGATGTCAGTGTGGAGGTTGTTAGAGGCGTTATTACACTGCAGGGGCATGAAAAAATGCCCAACAACTTCTTTCCTGCTCTCCCATCATTCATGGCGGGTTTCGTGCTTGCTTTTCTCATGACCGGCGAACTGCTGTCGGGTGTCTTTTGCCTTTACGGGAGCTTCAGACTGTTTGGCGGGGCTCGCGACGCAGCGAAATTTGCTCGTGGTCTCCCGTTCGCGAAGATCGGCGCTGGGTTGGTTTTCATGACCTGGTACGGGTCGTTCATCACTATCGGCGGATCCGCCTTTCAGATGTGGCAGACGCCGGGCGGACATGTCGCCTGGGGCGACGCTGCGGTGATATCCTCGTTCGGGTTGTTAGCACTGATCTATCTTGGCCAAGGTTCGCATTCGAACAACCTTGAACAGACCTGACGTGGTGAAACCACAGGATTTTCAATAGAATGCCGCAAAAATCTTTGATCTACGACTTCGATGCATTCTTTCCAAGTGGATGTAAGTCTCTGACGACAGACAAATAGACCATCTTCTGAGGTCGCAGGAGCAAGTTGTCAACCGGCATAGCATAACCAATAGACTCCTTTCTAAGGCATTGATCCCTGATAATAGAATATTTGAAGAAGGTGATGCAATTTCATAAGAAAGGATTTGTATTATGCAAGCGTTTGGCGTTCAGGAGAGATACGCTATTTTGTGGGCGACCATCATAGCTGGAACTCTTGACACGAGTAATGCCGTTATCGCGTACGGGCTCCTTGGGAATCCTCCTGGGCCGCTATTCCGTTTCGTTGCCAGCGGTCCCTTTGGCGATGGTGTTTTGGATGGAGGATGGTGGGCAATTTTACTGGGCGCGGTCGTACATTATGTTATGATTGCAATCATGGCTGCTGGTTACCTATTAGTGCTTCGAAGAGTTGAAGTAATCGGCAAACATCCGTTTGTATTTGGTACATTACTCGGAATAGTCATCTATTTGGTAATGTATTGGGTTGTTTTGCCGATCCGGTGGGATGGCATGACCCCGGTGATGAATGATTGGATGTTCGCTAGCATCATGTTTGGTGAAATTGCCTGCGTCGGTATCCCGATTGCGTTGATTGCCACCTATTTCGTGCGTGGCGGCATCAAACCGAAATAGAAAAAGAGCCAGCGTTCAGCTCTGCTCGACTTTCGCCGTGGTGACTGCTTCGATGTCCTTTTTGTGAAGGTTAGGTTGAAATGTAATACCTTTCGGTCGGAGACGGCTGGGTAGTTGTGGTGGCGAAGTTAGTATCGTTACCTCCGGATCTGCCAAAGCACAGGCTTGCGTCATTGGGAACCGCTAACTCGCACATATGTCATTAAAGCCCAAGGCTACCATCGCGGTACCAGACAAAGATGGTAAGTAACTACCGGATACGCCACCATTCGGTCATCCGATGATCTCCATTTTTCGGGATTAATCAAAGCGCAACGTCGAATGAGATTAGTTTCATCCTTGCCTATCTTTTCCCTGACGGAGAACAATCCTGACTATGCCGAGACGGTTCGTAGCAAAGCGCCGGCCGAAACCCCCTTACCTTTTGTGGTTGACCGGCCCGCCGAATCTCTGGTACCAAAGTTTCTTTGATTAGGACTTTTGTAAATACTGATTTGTATAAGGTGCTGACGGTTCCGGGCTTTTACTTGGCGACCGCTAATGTTGACAAATTTGGGTAAGGTGAAATGAAAGCTATGAGATTAGTTGGGTGTGTCGCGTTATCGTTTGCGTTGTTTGCAACGAGTGTTTTGGCGCATGATGACTCGAGCGATCAGGCAGAAGATGCCCCGTATTTAATAACCCCCATTTTCCAGCAAGCTATGAGCGACCCTGAGCTTGAGGGATACGAAATGCTCGTTCTGCGGCTTGATGTAGTGCCTGGTGGGGTTGACCAGATGCCTCACCGGCACGACGCCGACCTTTTTGTATATGTGTTATCGGGAACTGTTGAAGTCGAGCTCGACGGTGTAAAGACTGTTCATACTGCCGGGTCCATGTTTCATGAGCCACGAAATGCATTGCATTCGTTGCTACGCAATACGTGCGATAAAGAGCCTGCAGGTATCTTGGCGTCTTTTGTCATTAAGAGTGGACGAGAACCTGTGATTCCCGAAGTTGAGTAAGTCCAGTCGGAAGCTCTTCTCGGTATTTTCGACGGGTATTGTCAGACTAACGTGGCAGCCTTATTGGCCTGCTGCTAGCAATGGCCATGAGCCACAAATTGAGAGCCAAACCGCCTAGCCTATTCAAACGTTTCAACTCATCACCGGAGATCATTCGGCTTGTGATGATGTATGTGCGGTTTCCGCTGTCGCTCCTTAACCTTAAAGATATGCTATTTGAGCGCGGTGTCGATGTTTGCCATGAGACGGTGCTGTTCCGGTGGAACAGGTTCGGTCCAATGTTTCAGCGGACATCCAGCGGCAACGGATTAGTAGAATGCGTGATCCTGTCAAAGCAAACGCACTTAATTGAAAAATGAGCCGGCGGGGGTAGGGCGCTGCAAAGTCGCGCCCCAAAAAACCAGCCAACCCGTTCCGGTACTTCAACTTGTCCCCGGAGGTGATCCGGCTAGTGGTGATGATGTACGTCCGCTTTCCTCTGAGCCTGCGGAACGTGGAGGACCTGCTGTTCGAGCGCGGGATCGACATTTGCCACGAGACCGTTCGGCTGTGCTGGAATAGGTTCGGGCCGATGTTCGCCGCCGATGTGCGGTGCCAGCGCATCAGCCGAATGAAAGGCTTCCAGCAGTGGAAGTGGCACCTCGACGAGGTCTACGTAAAGATCAACGGCGAGTCGCAGCACCTGGGGTTCCCGTACCACTTTCGCAAATAGTAGCGGTAAGGAATGATCTCGCAAGATCAACGCCTTGCCGCAGTATGCTAAATCTCATCTCGTGGGGAATCAATAGCTTAGCCAAGATTCAGGTTTTCGCAGGCGCTCTCAAGCCTTTCGCCGTTCCGGAGCCGCGAGATGATTGTAGCGCTCGATAGGAAAGTGCAGCTTGCTCTGCATATTGATGTGGCGGAAGGCGGCCGGCGCGATGTGGGTCAGGTGCTCGACCGTGAGCGATCCGCATTCTCTCGATCGACCACTTCCTGCATCGCCGCGGTGTTCCAAGCCATGACGATGTTGGTCAGCAGCGTCAGGGCTCCGGAGATTGCGGCGACTTCGCGCAGGCTGCGGCCGTGCTTCGCCCCGATCCGGCCGGCGAAGATGGCGCGCTGAAGCTGGTGGACGGACTCGCCTTGCGCGAGGTTGCGATGTACTTCCCTGCGGAACGCCGGCTTGACCAATGGCGACGCCGGCCTGCCGCTCGTTCAAGAGGACGGGCTGGTCGTAGATGACTGCCCACTGATCGCTGACGTGGGTGTAGGTGCCGACCGCGGGCCTGCGCCGTCTGGGCTCGATACGCGCGAGCCAGAGTTTCCGTGTCGCATCGAGGCTCATCATGTCGGCCGAGGCAGCGACGCCCGAGCCCCACTGGGCGGCGATCGGATGGGCGAGCATCTCCGCCGCCACGGCGTCGCTGGCGCCGCGCAGATGGCCAACCTCCTCGACGGTCCGCATGGCGAGCTCGATCCGGTCGTCGCTGAAGCCGTCGACCATCCGCGCCATCTCGGCCGCGGTCTTGTCGGTACCCATGGCGAGGAGCGCGGCATAGAGCGCCTCGAGTTCCTCCTTGCTGGCTGCGTCTCGGCCAAGCAGCACCGAGGAGAAGCGGGTAAGGGCATCTACAGCGACGATGACGTCCGGCAGCTGCACCGAACCAATGACGGCGAACAGAGCCGTTCGGGTCTGGTCGACGGCAGGATCCTTTGGCACGGCCCCAAGCTTGGGGATGCGGAACCGACCGTCGGCGATGCTCAACTCGCCCGCATCGATCGCCTCATCCAGCATCGTCGCCAGCAGCGACAGCGCTTCCCCGAACCGGTGCAGGTAGGCATCGATCGACGTCGTCCAGCGGTTGTCCCGCATGGCCTGCGGCCGCGCCTTGTGCCATTGTGCGCTCGGCATCAGCTGATCGGCCACGCTGCGGTGGTGAACGCTGTGCGGTGCACTGACGGAGCCGTTTCGCAGAGAGCGTTTCAGCAGCATGGCCGTGGCGACCTTGTAGGCCGCCAGACGCTTCGCGGCCGTCCTTGCCGCCTGCAACACCGCCGATTGCGCCTGCGGGAACGGGTCCAACTCCCACGGCATCAAACCGGGGTCGCGCTCGCGATAGCCTTCTGCGAGGGTCGCCAGCGCAAGCTTGAGCGGGTGATCGGCCGGAATCTGCAGGTCGAGCGCACCGACCTGCTTGAGCAGCAGGCGCAACGGTCCGGGTGTCGCGGCCATTTGCGTGCGGATCGCCTGGACCTTGCCCTGGGCAGCCGGAGCCGAGCGAAGCGGCAGCACGGCGAGCGACACTCTCTCGCGGAACTCGTGGTCGGATAGGGCGGGATCGTCGAGCGCGCCGATGATCGCGCCGACGCCGGTGCGGTATTGATTGAGCTGTTCGAGCGCCCGTGCTTCGACCTTGCGACGAGCCTCGCCCCACAGATGGCCGATCCTCCGGCCCGTCTGCATCAGGACCGCGTCGGTGGCCTCGAGCAGCTGGAGCCGCAGCCAGCAGCCGATCTCGACGGTGCGCCGCGGCTCGCCGAGGCGCGGCAGCGTCGATGCCTTGCGGCGGGCGATGCGCACGGCGTGCTGTCGCATGCGTTCAATCGGCACCTCGGGCAGGACGATGCGCTCGGCACCGAGGCTGCGAAGCGCGCCGATTCGCTTCTGTATGTCCTGCAGCGCGCGTGGACCGAACCCCTTCACCGGCGCGCGCAGCCAGTCCAGCAGCGCCCCGCCCACGCCGGGGCCGTTGCCGCTTAGCTTCGCAGCCCATCCCGCAGCCGTGTCGCTGCCGGCGCCCGCCTCGATCGCGTCCTTCAGCTTGCCAAGGATATGCTCCTGCGCCCGAGCGGCCAATTGCTCGAGACTGCGATCGCCGGGGATCAGCATCAAGCGGTCGTAGAGCCAACGGCGCGCTGCGCGGACCAGTTGCTCACGAACGAGTTCAGTCTCGGCCTGTCAGCATCCTCAACTGCGCCTCGCCGGCGGCGCGGAAGCCAGTCGCCGACGCAGCGAGGCGCTGATGCTCGAACAAGGTCATGCGCCGCCGGTAGATCGCGCGCAGCGTCGCGAGCTGCGGCGCCGCCGCGCCAACCTCGCCGGCTGCGTACGCCAGCACCGACGAGGGTACCCGCTTAAGCGCGGGCAGGTGCCGGCCGCTCATCCGCAGGAAGCCGATATGCAGGACCAGTCCCAGGCGCGTCATGGACCGGCGGCGGCTCGCAACGAAGCGACGGCCGTTTGCATCGAGGCGGAAGAAAAACTTGATCTCCGCCTCGGTCAGCGTGTCGGGAATTGCCTCGATCCCGAGATACTGCTCCCGCCAACTCTCCATCGCCGAGTCCCTCCGGCGGGCAGGCGACGGAATACGGCCGTGCGAGTCTTTGAAAACCCGAAACTTAGCTAAGCCGTTGGTTTACAAAGAGACGGAATTAGTCGTTCGCCACAAAACCTTGATCTTGCGAAATATTCCTTACCGCTACTTTTGGCGAAAGTGATACGGGAACCCCTACTACTGGCGCAAATGACGGTGCTACCACGATAAGCCGAGGCACCTCGTTGCTATAAAAAAACCGGAAATGCTCTCCCGCCAAGCAACCTAAAGATCGGGCAGACCATGCGCGGCAAAGCCCCATCCGGCGAGCGCCTTGTCCTTCGCCCGTTCGATCAACCGATCGGCATCGTCGATGCTGAACGGATGCGCGTTCTCGAACCCGTCGAGCTCGCTCCAGGCGATCGGCAGCGCAACGGGCGCCCCGGCCCGTGCGCGCGCGGAGAAAGGCAGCACCGCGGTCGCACCACGCTGATTGCGCAGGTAATCGATGAAGATGCGGCCCTTGCGTTTGGCCTTGCTCATATTGGCGGTGAAGCGCTCGGGCTCCGCCAAACTCATCGCTTCGGCGAAGCGGTGTGAGAAATCCTTATGCGTTTCCCAGTCATGTCCGGTCTCGAGGGGAACGATCACATGAACGCCCTTACCGCCCGATAGCATGGCGAAACTCACCAGCCCGATATCGGCCAACCGAGCACGAATATCCTTGGCCGCCCGCTTCACGTCGCCGAAATCGAGGCCCTCATCAGGATCAAGATCGAACACCATCCGGCCGGGCGCCTCGACATCGGCCACGCGCGCGCCCCAGCCATGGAACTCGATCGTGCCCATCTGAACGCAGGCCAGAATGCCCGCCATATCCTCGATATAAAGGTAATCCTCCGTGCCGCCGTCCTTTTCCCTGATTGGAACCTGGCGTACATGAGGGCCGAACGAGCCGGCATCGTGCTTCTGGAAAAAGCACTTCTTCCCCCGCCCTTGCGGACAGCGCACCAGACTGGTCGGGCGCGAACCGGCAAAGGGCAGCATCAGCGGCGCGACAGTCATATAGTAATCCGCGAGCTGGCCCTTGGTCTGAGCGGTCTCGGGGAAGATGACCCGCTCACGGCTGGAGATCTTGACCGGCGCTTCGGGCGACGGTGTCTTGGCCGCGGTCTCGGGCACGACTTCTTTTGCCGGCTTGTCTTCGCGCAGCCCCAGAAACGATCCGTGACGCACCTTTCCCTCGCCGGTGAACTCGGAAAACGCGACCTCGGCGACCAACTTGGGGGTCAGCCAGGTAACCCCCCTGCTTGCCGTTCGATCGACATCGGCGGGCGCGGTTTTGCGTTCGATACGCGCGAACTTTGCGGCAAGCTCGGCCATGGTGTCCTGCGTGAACCCGGTACCGACTTTGCCCTTGTAGATCAGCGCCTCTCCCTCTCTTTGCGCCAGCAGCAGCGAGGAGAACGGCCGCGCATTGGCGGACGATTTCTTCCAGCCGATGATGATGAACTCCTGGCGCCGGGTGCATTTCACCTTCACCCAGGACGCGCTTCGCGCATGCGCATATCTGGCGTCGATCCGCTTGCAGATGATCCCTTCCTGCCCCGCGCCGCACATCGTCTCGAGCAGCTTCTCGCCCGCACCGATGATGTGATCGGCAACGAAAATAGGCGGCGGGGCCACCGCGAGCAGTGCCTCGAGCCGCTCCTTGCGCTCGATATTGGGCAGCGCTGCAAGGTCTTCTCCATCAAGCTCGACAAGATCGAAAGCATGCAGTTCGAGCCGGTCGCCCTTCCCCTGCGAACCATGGCCGCGCTTGAGAACATTCTGCAATGTCGAGAAATCGGCATTTCCCGCCTTGTCGGTAGCGATGATCTCGCCGTCGATCAGGCATGACGGGAGGTTCAATCCCGCCACCGCTTCCACCAGCGGACCGAACTTGTCGGTCCAGTCCTTGCCGTTGCGGGTGTAGACATGGACATCTTCGCCTGCCGCCGCGACCAGTGCACGATAACCGTCGAACTTGATCTCGTGCATCCAGCCATTGCCCGTGGGAACCGTATCCACCAGCGTCGCGAGTTGCGGTTTGCGAAAGGCGGGCGGGTTGCGCTCGGCCGGGGCGGATCGGGACGCCGACTTGCCGCGCTTCGCCGACTTGCGCGTCTTTCCTTCGCGCCTCGCAACCCCGGCCATCGCTGAGCCGTCGGGTTTTCCCTTGGCGTCGGGCGAGACCCCCGCTTCCATCCCGGCCGCGATCTGCGCCATCGAGCGACCGGTTTCGATACTGGTCAGGCAATGTTCGACCAGCACATCGCCCTCCTGCGCATGCGCGTCCGCAAGCTTGCGCAGCAGCCAGTTCTCGCGCTTCTTGTTGCCGTGCGGTTTCAACCGGATCAACAGCCATTCCCCCTTCATCCGCTCGCCATGCAGGATGAAATGGAGGTGGCCCTTGTCGATATCCTCTGCGCTTTTGCCTTCGACCGGTTCCCAGCTCCCCCGGTCCCACAGCATCACGGTTCCGCCACCATATTCGCCCTTGGGGATGGTCCCTTCGAAACTTGCATAACTCAGCGGGTGATCTTCGGTCCGCACGGCGAGGCGCTTTATCTGCGGATCGGGCGAGGGGCCTTTGGTTACCGCCCAGCTCTTAAGCACGCCGCCCGCTTCCAGCCGCAGGTCCCAGTGCAGCCGCGTCGCATCGTGCTTCTGGACTATGAACTGATTTCCAGCCGCGTCTTTCTCTGGACTGCCGGCGGGTTCGGCAGTCCGCGCGAAGTCTCGCTTCTTGTTATACTCAGCAAGCAGGTCATCAGCACGGTTCACCCGATCATCTTTCGCTCAACCGGTACTACGCTCAAGCGCTCTTGCGTGAGCGCGTGCTGGATTTGACGCGTGAGGACCCGCGCGCCTTGGCAGGCTTGGCGTTACCGACCGATTTCTTCAACGCAGCCATCAGATCGACGACGTTCGAACCACGATCGGCAGACTCGTCCTGCGGATCCTCGAGGATTCGCTCGCTTCCCTTGGCCTTGGCTTTCTTCTCGATCAGCCGCATCAGCGCATCGGCATAGTGGTCGGCGAACTGCTTGGCATCGAACGGCGCGGTCTTTTTGTCAATCAGGGTGGCGGCAAGTTCGAGCAGTTCGGCCGCGGGCTTGTCCTCCGCGATCTCATGGAAAAACGCCTGGCCCTGGCGCACCTCGTCCGCATAGCGCAATGTCTCCATCAGCAGGCCCTTGCCGCATGGCTTGATGGCGACCAGTTGCTCGCGCCCGCGCACCGAAAGCTGTCCGAGCCCCACCTTCTTCGCTTTGCGCAAGGCTTCGCGCAGGACAATGAAGGCTTCTTCGGCCAGATCATCGGACGGCGCCACATAGTAGGGCTTCTCGTAATAGAGCGGGTCGATCTCATGCGCATCGACGAATTGCACCAGCTCGAGCGTCTTCTTGCTTTCGATCTTGACCGCCTCGATCTCCTCTTCGTCGAGAAGCACGTAGCTGCCCTTGGAAATCTCGTAGCCCTTGATGATCTCGTCGCGATCGACCGGTCCCAGACCATCCACCACCTTTTCATAGCGGACACGCTTGCCTGACGGCTGGTGGATCTGATTGAAACTGATCTTAGCGCCAGACCTAACGGCCGAATAGACCTCCACCGGGATCGAGACCAGAGCCAGCCTGATCTGCCCCTGCCAGTAGGCACGTGCCGCCATCCTGCTGTTCCTCGTCGCCAATGCCGATGTCAGCGCTTCATGCCCAGCTTTGGTTCCGGCGATGCCGCGAACCGGCCAGTGGCTTGGCGGTTCCTAAAGCCACGGTTGTTGGTGACCTAAGGACCGAATGAATAGCGGGCATAGCTTACCCAAGGAACGAGACTTACGTGGTTGAGGCCTGCGCAAACGCCTGCTCGATCTCGAGAAGATCATGCCTTAGCGCGACGATATCGTCCGGTTCGAAACTCCCCATATTGCTGGCTAGCCGGCCGATCGCATTGCCATAGACGGTCAGCAGGGCGTTGGCGATCGGATGCTTGCGGTCGATACCCATGCGCAGGGCCTGAACGCTGGAGATTGCCTTCGTGATGCATTTGCCCCGCGCCTCGGGCTCGTTCTTGCCGTCGAAATAGAGCGACCTGTTCAGGGCGCCGATAGCTTCGGCGAAACACAACCTGGTCAGCTGGGCACCCTGCCCACCAACGATGAACGCATCGATCTCGACCCGGCGATAGGCTTCCGCGGGGTTTGCGAGCATCTGCATGTCAGTTGCGCGGCGCATTCCAGATCGCGATCTGGTTCTTCAGGAAATTGAGCGTTGTTTGCGAAGAGGCGATGTCCCGGTCGGCCCAGGTGAAGTTGCGGGACAATTGCGCGCGCAAGGCCTCCTGCTTTTCGGCGATACCCGACAACCGCTCGTTGATGTCGGCCTGCGCCTTGCCGTAGCGGGCGATCGAGCCTCCGAGTGACCCCGGGTTGCCAAGCGTGTTGAGCGAACGTGCGAGCTTGTCGACGCTGGCAAACACCCCGAACAGGCCTGGGGTGAACATCGTCGCGGCGGCCTGCGGCGTCTCGCTAAGCGTTCGGCCGAGCCTGGCTTCGTCGAGGCGGAAAGTGCCGTTGCGCTCGATCGCCAGTCCCAGATCGCCGAAGGTCCTCGGCTCGCCCGGCGCGGCATTGGGCATGATCACGCTGCCGACCAGTTCCGACAACGAGCGCCGCAACGCGCGTGCACCCGGGTCATTGCCCAGTTCACCTGCCAGCGGATCGGCACTCGTCCGAAGCGCCTGGCCGATCTCGTTCAGCGCGCTGACCAGATCGCGCATGAGACCAGTGACCTCACCTTCGCGGGGGGCGATACCGATCTGCGCGCCCGCTCCGGTTCCGGTCAGCGTCATCGCCATGCCATCGGCAAGGCCGGCAACGCGGTTGCTCGCGGAGGACATGGCAAGTCCGTCGAGGCTGAAGATCGCATCTCGCGCGCTTTGCGTGAGCGTTCCACCACCCGAGGCGGGATGCCAGTTGAGATAGTCGATCGCGCCCGGTCCGGCGCCAGCACCAGCAGCGCTCGCGCCGGTTCCTTCCAGCGTGAATGCGTTGCCCGCTCCCTCGGCTCCCTTGAGCACCAGTTGCGCGCCCGTCGCTGTGCTGGCGACATAGGCGCTGACCGAGGATCCGGCAGCATTGATCTTGTCGGCAATACCGGTCAGCGTGTCGCCGGCGCCAACCTCAATATTGATTGCCGCACGCGTGGTATCGGCGAAGAACGTTCCGCCATCGACCGTGCCGAAACGCATGGTGAGGGTTCCTTCGCCGACTGCTGCGTCCGGGCTCGAGTAGGACCGGGCTGCGAGCGTCTGGCCGGCAGCGATCTGGGTGACCGAGAGGGCGAACTCGCCGCGCGGCGTTCTTCCCGGCGCCAGCGTGACCTTGGCGATGCCTGGCGGGCTTACCGAAGCCGAAGGAGCAAGGTCGCCGCTGCGCACACGCTCACCGAGCGCCAAGGCAAGCTGGGTCAGCTGGTTCCTAAGCCCGGACGCGGCCGAGATACGCGTCTGCATAAGCTCGCCGCGTTTTTCGAGCTGCTCCTTTTGCGCGGCAAACCGCGCCTGTGCCAAGTCGCGTGCGAGCTTGGCCATGTCGATGCCGCTGCCGCCGCCAAGCGTGCTGACAATAGAGGAGGTGGATTCCATGACCTGTAGAACGGCCAAGTTGCGGCGCGTTTAAGCCTTTTGCGGCTTTCCCTGCGCATCGAATCGCAACTCCACCGGAACGCTGACCCTGGGCCGTGGCGGATGCTCGCCGCGCTTGAGCGACAATACGAAAGCCAGCACGCTGGCGACCGCGGTGTAAAGCTCGGCTCTGATGACCTGGTTCTCCAGGGTGGTGAAATAGACGGACCGCGCGAGCACCGGGTATTCGAGCAGCGGCACCGCATTCTCGCGGGCGATCTCGCGCATCGCCAGTGCCTTTTCGCCGCGCCCCTTGGCCAGCACTATCGGTGCTTCAGCGCGCGTAGGATCGTAAGCCATTGCGATAGAAAAGTGGGTCGGGTTGGTCAGAACGAACTGGGCTTGAGTGACGGCGGCGGTTACGCCTCCGCGCGCCAGCATCCGCTGACGCTGACGGATCGCGGCGCGACGTTCGGGCGAGCCCTCACTGGTCTTTTGTTCGTCGCGCATCTCCTGCATCGACATCTTGAGACGCCCCTGACGCCGCAGGAACTGGATCGGCCAGTCGATCAGCGCGATGACCGCGAGGCCGCCGGCGAGCAGGAGCAGGAGCATGGCGGTGGCCAGCCAGGCCGCCTCGAGCTGGCCGATCAACTCGCCTCGGCCGAGCCCAAGTATCTGGTTGATATTCGCAGATCCCCAGTACCAGGCGATGGCCCCGAGCAGGATCACCTTGAGAATGCTCTTGCCAAGCTCGATCAGACCCTGGCTACCGAACATCCGCTTAAGTCCGCTGGCCGGGTTCAGCCGGCTCGCCTTGGGCATGAGGTTGGCGGGCACGAAACGACCATCACCGAAGACAAGCTGCGAGGCGATCGTCGCGAGCATGACGATGAGCCCGAGGACCAGCACCGGCGGCAGGATGGTAGCAAGCGCATTCAACATCAATCGCTCGGGCGCGAAAAAGGCAAGGTCGCCGGCTTCGAACACGAAGATGTCGCGCGTTATCGTGGATAGCGAATCGAACAGCCAGGATCCGGCGACATAGAGCCACACAGCCCCGATCCCTGTCGAAACTGCGGTCGCTACCTCGCGCGAGCGTAAAACGTCACCTTTCTTGACCGCGTCCTCCAGCCGCTTGGCAGTCGGCTCGAAGGTTTTCTCGCCCGCATCTTCGCTCATGGTCGAAACACCGCGCCGACATGTCCGATCGCGGTTGTCGACAGGACGACGAATTGTTCGGTAACCAGCGGTGCGGCCGCGATCAGCGCGGCGATCCCGGCCAGCACGCCCGCTGGCAACCCGAGCGAGAACAGGTTGAGCGATGGCGCTGACCGGCTGAGCACGCCGGTAACGAATTGGACGAGCAGCAGCGCCAGTGTGACCGGAAGGGCGATGATGGCGGCGGTGGCGAACATTTCCCCCGCCAGCCCCACGATCTGCAGCGCCTGATCCGCTCCGAACCAATTGCCGCCCGGCGGCAGCACTTGGTAGCTCTCGATCAGCAGCCGCAACCACAGCAGATGCGCACCGAGGCTCAGAAAAATCAACGTGAGCACGAGCGTAAAGTATTGTCCGAGTGCGCCCGACTGCGCCCCGGTATTGGGATCGACCGCAGTGGCGATGGCGAAACCCATGCTGCCTCCGATCTGTTCGGCGGCAAGGATCGGCGCGGCAAAACTGAGTTGAAGAACAAAGCCGAACGCCACTCCGATAACCACTTCACCGACAATCGCGACAAGCCCCTCGACGGAAAGCAGAACATCGGGCGTCTGGACCGGGGCCCAGACGAGCAAGAACACCGCTATGGCGCCAGCCAAGGTCAGTCGGAGTTGTACAGGAACGCTCATCGCGCCGAAGATCGGCGCCGTCATCAGCGCGCCGCCGATACGGATCATCAGGAATATGAGCGTCCACAATTCGGTCTCGATGGCGCCGAAACCAAAATCGGGCAGCGTCATCGCGAAACGCTCGCGATCTCTACGAAGATCTCCTGCGCAAAATCGCTGACCAGACCGATCATCGAAGCACCGAAGATCACCAGGACCAGGGCGACGAAGGCCAGCTTGGGGACGAAGGTCAGGGTCTGCTCGTTGACCGATGTCGCGGCCTGGACAAGCCCGACCACCAGTCCGATGGCAAGCGTTGCGAGCAGAACCGGAGCCGCCACCAGCGCGGTCGTCCATAACATCCGATCGGTCAGCGCAAGGAGAGGTGCTGCATCTTCCATCAGCGCGACCTCACAGGAAACTCATGGCGAGCGATCCCATCAGCAGGCTCCATCCATCGATCAGGACAAAGAGCAGCAGCTTGAAGGGCAATGAGACGATCGTGGGCGAAAGCATCATCATACCCAGCGACATAAGCACGCTCGAGACCACCAGATCGATGATCAGGAACGGCAGGAAGAGCATGAAGCCGATCTGAAACGCGGTCTTGAGTTCGCTCGTGACAAAAGCCGGCAGCAGGATCGAGAAAGGCACGTCGTCGGGCGAGTCGAACGATCCGGTACCGGCGATGTCGGCGAACATCACAAGGTCGGCGCTGCGCGTCTGGCGGATCATGAAGGCGTGAAACTCGATGCCCGCAGCTTCAATCGCCGCCGCCGCATCAAGCGATCCCGCCGCATAGGGCTCGATCGCCTGTTCGTTCACCGCCGACAAGGTCGGCGCCATAACGAAGAGTGACAGGAACAGCGCCAGCCCGATTAGCACCTGATTGGGTGGGGATTGCTGCAATCCGAGCGCCTGGCGCAGGATCGAGAGGACGACGATGATCCGCGTGAAACTGGTCATCATCAGAACGAGTGCCGGCAGGATCGTCAGCAAGCCCATGATGAGCAGCAACTGGAGCGAAAGCGCGAGCGGCGCCTGCTGTTCGCCCGCCGCTGCCCCGAGCGCCCGGTCGAGCGCGCCCTCGATCGCGGTCTGCGCGATGGCCGGTTCGGGCACCATGCATAGGAGAGCCAACGCCGTCAGGATGATGCCGAGCCGCATCAAGCGCGCATTAACCATGATCAGGCACCACGAAATCTTCGCGCGCGTCGGTCTCGGCAAGCCGGACGAGACCCTGCCGCGAACTGGCAACCAGAATTTCGCGACTGTGAAATTTGATGACCACAAGCCGGACGCCAGGCGAAACCATCATCGTCTCGACCAGACGTATGCCGTTCGAGCGCTGCCCAGGGTTGAGCCGCGTGCCGAGCCGCTTGACCAGCCACATGCTTCCCCAGATCAGCGCGGCAAGCACAGGCAGCAGCAGCGCGAGCTTGGCAAAATACCAGGCCACTATCGAGAATTTCCCACATTACTGGGGGTAGGCTCGCTGGCAGCGGGCGAGACGCCCTCCTCGCCGCCGCCCATCTCGACGATCCTCAGGGCGAACCGGTTGCCCGCCGTGACGATCTCGCCGCGAGCGATCCTTTGTCCGTTGACCATAATGTCCAACAGCTCGTCGGTCAGCCGATCGAGCGGCACGACGCTGCTCGCAGCCAAATTGAGCACATCCCGCAGCTTCATCTGCGTGCGACCGAGTTCTACCGAAACCCGGACATCGACATTGCGTAGCATGTCCAGACCGCGCGATTGACTGTCCATCATTGTGGCTTTCCCTTGTCAGGCGGGTCAGAAAGCCCGCGTGAGTTGCAGCGCAACGCGTTCGTCCGCGCTGCCAATGGAGCCGTATCCGATTGTGGTTTCCAAAATCTTAAGAGGGATCTCGCGCGATACGCACAAAGGGATCGTATCGCCCGGCTGGATCGCCGAAAGGCGCGCCAGGGAAAGGGGAAATTCGGCGATCACCGCCTCGATGCAAAGCGGCAGCGCGGCAAAGGGGGACGCGGGCGAACCGGGCAGGCCCGGCTCAGCAGCGACACCTGCGGGCGTGGCGAAAAGCGCGTTGAAGCTGATTGCGTCCAGCGCCAGCCTGATCACCCATTCGCGCTTGCCCGTCTCGTTCACGGTCAGCACGAACATGCGCCATCCCGCGAGGCTTTCTGCCGGAACGAGCCGCTTGGCCGAGGCAGCGCGCCCATCGATCCGAGGCTGCGCCAAACCCGCAAGCGAACCGGCGAAGGCTTCGCAAACGAGCCGCTCGATCTCAGACGCCACCAAGTCGGCGGTGTGTGGTGTCTCTGCAGGAAGTTCGGTGGGAACCTCGCCGTCTCCTCCGAACGCTCGGTCTGTAGCAATCAGAAGATCGGGCAGCGCCAGCGACATGATTACCTGAGCCGATTGCGCGAACGCCACCACGGCACACGCCCCAGCCGGGCCAAGCCGCTCGAACGAGCCGTCCGCAGGGAGCTCTTCTTCCGGCGAACAGGTGACGCGCACCTTCGCGTCTCCGAGCATGGCGCTCAGATGCATTCCCAAGGCCTGCGCCAGATCGGCACCCATCTCTGAGAAGCGGCTGGGCACTACCGCCGAACGAATCGCCCGCTTCAATATTTGCGGACAATGCTTGGCAGGTCGGCGCGCCGTGTTGGCTCGGCGCGCCGTGTTGGCTCGGCGCGCGCTCACTGGACCAGGTACCCTTGGAAGTGCACATTATCGACGCCGCCAAAACCCTCGTTCTGCTCGAGCACCTTGTTGATCGCTACCGCAAGCCGCTTCTGCAGCCGCTTCTTGCCCGGGGCGCCAGAAGCCTCCTCGACACTGGTTTCGGCAAGTTCGACCAATATGACCGAGCGTAGCGCCAGTTCGTGCTTGTGCATCCATTGCAGCACGCGTCCGTCACGTTGGGTGGACGCGGCGAGATGCACCTGGATCAGCGAGGACGAGCCTCGCAGGTTCGCGGTGAAGGGTTCCTCGAAGCTGAAATAGCTGGTTCTATAGGCGCTGCCACCTTCACCATCGACGATGTCGCCCTTGTCCTTGCTATCGTCAGCAGGAGCATAGGGATCGCTATCGCCCTTACGCACGAGGCGCGGGGCATTGATTTCATTCTTTGCGCTTGCATGCCCCAGATAGCCCATCTGGTTCGCGGCAAAGGCGCCGCCCGCGCCGGCACAGATGAGTAGCACAGCGCCCAAAACTATCTTGAGGCGGCCGCGTTTCGGCTTGTCAGGTTTGTCGGTGGTTTTGCCGGTCATGTCTGGTCCTGTCTGACTTTCTGGATTGTTCAAGCGAAGCGCGTGGGACCGCGCGTTGTCTCATCGCCAGCGCGGTTATCCGGGGCGCCGGATTCGTCGCGGTCTGAGCGCTCCACAGGCCCGATGGGTTGAGACGCAGGAGCATCGCTGTTTCTGCCAGGCGTCTGATGGCTGGAAGAATGGTTCGCAAACGCGCCGCCCTCGCTTCGCTGGCCAGTTTCGCCGCGCGCGTTATGGGATTGTTCGCCCGCCATTTGCTGTCGCTCGCTTGCGCTACGCTCGGTAAGCGCGGCTTGGATCGAGGGCACGAAAGCCGCATCGCTATTGGTCAGGATGGCACTGGCGCCACCACTGGAGCCGTGGGGATCGAGGCGCACGCCGATTGCACCAAAATCACGATGCGTCACGCTTAGCACGAGGGAGTCTGCCGAGCCGCCACGACGCGCTTCGGCGAGGCGCTCGATGGCGGCGGTAAGATCGGTCGGTGGTGCCGGTGTCGTGGGCTGAGACGCCGAGGTAAGGCTCGAGGAAGTCCCGGCGAGCGTGGTTTCGCCGGCAGCAAGGGTATGAGGGGCGGGGAGTTCAACGATCTTTGGTCCCTCATCGAACACCAGGCTGTTCGCCTTCGTCGACATGGTCTGCTTCGCCAAAGCGGCGAGGTTTCCCGCTGCCGGATCTTGTCGCAACGGTCTATCAAACTCCGCCGACAGGTTTGCATCGGTCTTGAGTTCTGTCCTTGGCAGCAGATTGAATGCGCGCAGAGCCTGCACGGTCGGCACCGAGGGCGTATCGCCGAGCGGGTCGTGCTGCCTGGCAAGGTTGCTCAAGTCAGGGGCGTTAAACAACCTGCCCATCGCCTTGGAAGAATGCTCGGGAGTTGGCACATCGAAATCCCGGGTTGAGATCTTCGACAGGTCCGTAGAAATGGTCGCGCCGGTTGCCGGAACCGGTTCCGCGACCTGGCTAGCCCCGGACATGAGCGCCGGACGACCCCCCGCGAATTCGGGCGCGGCAAGAATGTACTGGGTCGGCGATTGGGCGAACTGAGCGGATGCCGGGAGAAGTCGGGGGAGCGTATTTGCTCCCCGTTCGGCGGAAACGCGGTCGGTATCCTGGTCTGCACTCGGCTCCCAAGCCAGCAAGGTCACGTCCGGTACGGCGCCGAACAGCCCTTCGGGTTGGACTACTTCGGGTGCGACCATTAGCAGCGGCAAGACGCTGCCGGTACCGACCGGCAAGTCGTTGCCGGCCATATCCTCTTCAAGCGTTGCCCCCGCACCCTCGACGGCATCCGGTGCAATCTCCGGCAAATTTCGTAACAGGACAGCGGAAAACAGCCCTTGAACACCCCCGCCCGACTGAACCGAGACACGCTCTCCCGCGTTGCCCGCCTCGAGTTTGGACGAGCCGGGCTGCAAGGTGGTGCGAGATGTCGAGATGGGTGTATCAAGCAGCAAGGGAAGATTCCAGTTTATCAGAGGGCTGATAGAACCCTCTATGCACGTCTCGTGCCAATGGCCGCAGGTATTGCCTGCCATTCCACTGCCTGCCGTTTGTTGCTTGCAAGTTTGGCCTCGAGCAGCGCGCGCTCCGCAACAAGCTCGCGTCGTCGTCGTGCCGCTATGGCGGCCGTGCGCGCGTCATCTGCGGCCGCGCACGCCAGGCGTTCGTCTGCTCTGGCGCGATCTTCCAGCAAACCGGTCCCGGAACAAAAACCCATCATGGCGGCGAGCGCGGCAGCAGTGCTGGCGCTATCTCGCTTTCGGTATCCATCGGCAAGCGCCGTGCTGCGCTCGGCCAAGCCGAGCAACCGGCCATGCTCGACCACGCGCTCTGCAAGCAATATTGCCGCGCGCCGATGCTCGACTTCTCGCAGGCGCGCCATCCGGGCAAGGCGGCTCACGAGATCAATTCGCGAGCGTGCGCTCGAGCGCTTTGATCGAACTGGCTAGGCAGGCGGCCTCGTCCGCTTCCTGCGCCAGAAATTGCTGCAGCTGCGGATGCATCTTCATCGCCAGATCCACCCCGGCATCACTTCCCTCGCGATAAGCGCCCATCAGGACCAAATCCTTGTTCGTCTCGTAGTCGGCAAGCAATGCGCGAACGCGACGGGCGTCCTGCAGATGGGCCGGGGCGGCGACCGCGTTCATTACCCGGCTGAGCGAGGCGCTGATGTCGATGGCCGGGTATTGACCGCGTTCCGCCAGCGAGCGGGAAAGCACGACATGACCGTCGAGTATGGCCCTTGCGGTGTCGACGACCGGATCGTTCTGGTCATCGCCGTCGGCAAGCACGGTGTAGATGCCGGTAATCGCGCCGCCGCTATCTAGCGCATTGCCCGCGCGCTCCACCAGACGGGTAATGGCGGCCAGTGCGGACGGCGGATAGCCGCGCGCAGCCCCCGGCTCGCCGAGCAGGAGCGCGATCTCGCGCCCGGCATGGGCGATCCGCGTGAGGCTGTCCATCACCAGCAAGACCTTGCGACCCTCGGCCCGAAAATATTCGGCGATCGCGGTAGCCAGCATGGCTCCACGAAGGCGCAGGTTTGCTGCATGATCGGCTGGCACCGCAACCACCACGGTGCGTGCTCCTGCTGGACCTTTCGCCATGTGCCGGGACACGAAATCGGACACTTCGCGGGCGCGCTCGCCGATCATTGCGATAACCGCGACATCGCACTGGGCGTTGGAGGCGATCATGTCGATGAGCATCGACTTGCCGACGCCCGAGCCGGCGATGATGCCCATGCGCTGTCCGATGCCCATGGTCGCTAACGCGTTGATCGCCCGTACGCCTGTGTCGAACGGTTCGACGACCGACCCGCGCTGGAGAGCGCCTTCGCGCTTGCCGCCAAGCGACCACAGGTTGCGTGCACGCAATGAAGGACCACCGTCGATCGGATTGCCACAGCCGTCGATCGCCCGACCCAGGCATTCCTCACCGACCCTGACCATGCCGGGCAGCCCGTCCGCACGCACGCGTGCACCCGGACACAACCGCACGGTGTCACCCAAAAGCATCATCATCGACCGGCCGCCGCGAAACCCGACGACCTCGGCCGCTACGCTGTCGCGCCCGTTGTCGGGCAGGATCCGGCACAGGCTACCGATAGCTACCGGGAGCCCGGTTACCTCGATCAGTCCGCCATCACACGCACTGACCCGGCCTTCCACGACCGGTCCGAGCACGACGGGCAACTGGGCTATCGCGGTCAATTGACCCTCGATCGTGTCGATCATGACGCGATTGCTGCTTCGAGCGCGGCGCGCCAGACGGTGGGGCCATCGATGATGCTGGCCTCCGCTCCCTCTACACGGATGTCGCCTCGTGCAAGTTCGGGATCGGGGACGATCCGCCAGGCGGCGGCAAACTCGGGATCGAGCCGGCCGATATCATCGCCATGCAACCGGAGCGTGGTTCGATTCTGCGTGTCGGCGAGCAGTTTGGCCGCCGCTTGACAGCGCTGTTCGAGCCCCTGCCGGTCGAGCGCCATCGGGGCGAGCGTGACGGATGACAGTTCGATCACGATCAGCGCCAGTCGATCGGCCAGTTCGCGCTGCATCTGCCCATCGATGCGCTCGGTCGCGAGGCGCAGCAATTGGCCGGCCGCCCGCTCAGCCTCGGCCGACTGTAAGCCCTGCGCCAAGCCCTCGGCATGGCCTGCGGCAAACGCTTCTTCGATCGCCCGGTGCCATTCGCGATCTCTCGCCGCCGATTGTTCCCGATCCGCTTCCTGCCCCGTAGTCGTGTCGACGGTCCTGTCGAAGCGCTGATCGGGGCAAAAGCCGGCTTCTTTGGCGTCCAGCATCGTCACCCATCCAAGCGGTTCGTCGATGCGTTCGAGGGGCTCAAACATAATCGGTATCGCCCGTGCCGAGCTGGATCTCGCCAGTTTCCGCCAGCTTGCGGGCAATGGCGATAATGGCGCGCTGTGCTTGCTCGAAATCGGATCGCCGCAAGCGTCCGCGACTTTCGATCTCGTCGCGCAAACCATCGGCTGCACGGCTCGACATCGCCGCGAAGAACGGCTCGCGATCGAGTTCGTCGAGACCCTTGAGCGCATCGACCAGGACATTGTTCTCGACATCGCGCAGCAGGCGACCGATGCTTTGGGGATCGAGCGCAAGCAGCATTGGGAAGGTGAACAATTCCGCCTCGATGAGCTTGGCCAGATCGGCGTCCTTTTCCGCCAGCGCCGGCATTACCTGCTTCTCGAGCTCGCCGGCCGCCTTGTTGATAAGCTCGGCTGCCTCGCGCGCACCGCCCAAAGCAAGCGCGGCCCGTCCGAAGCGCTCGGAAATGCGGCGCGATAGCAGCGCGTCGAGCATGACGATCGCTTGAGGAGAGACCTTACCCAGGCGCGCAATCCGCTCGACCACTACGGGCCGAATGGCAATCGGCAAGCGGGCCAGAAGCATGGCGGCGGGCTCGTGATCGAGAAGCAGCAGCAACACGGCGATCGCTTGCGGATGCTCGTCCTCGATCAGCAAGAGCAGGCTCTCGGGGGCCAACCACCGCGCAATATCGAGCGACCGGCTGGCGGTTGCCGGTGCGAGCCGTTCCATCAGATGATGCGCCTTATTCTCACCAACGGCGCGCGTCATCAGGCTGCGCAACTGGGCGGGCCGGTCGTGCGATGACAGCCTGTCTTCGGCCGCTGCGCGAATGAAGACCCCGACCGATTCGGCGATACGGTCCTGACCGATCTCGCCCATCGCAACCATGGCCTTGCCGACGAGATGCAGTTCCTCGGGCTCGAGCAGCGCCAGCACGCCCGCCGCCTCATCCTCGGCCAGCAGCATGACGGTCACGGCGGCGCGCTCGATACCGGTCATCGGCAATAGCTCGGTCATGCGACACCTGCGGCTGGAGGTGCCAGCATCCGGCGGATAGTCTGAGCAGCATGGTCGGGCCGCTCGGAGGCCAGTTGCCGCGCAAGGCCAATCTGTTCGCGCAAGCTCGCCTGGAGCGGATCGGGCGCGCCGGGATCGTCAAGCATTGCAAGGTCGGACGACTGGCCGCTATTGGATGGCAACAAAACGGGAGCGCCATCGGCCTCCCCTGGCGCGGATGGCTTGAGCGTTCTGACAAGCGGCCGCACACCGAACAGCAAGGCCAGGATCACAGCCACCAAAGCGACTGCGTGACGCAGGATGGTGGCGAACCAGGATGTTTCGTAGAATGGCGGGGGTTCGGTGATGACGGGATCGAATGCGCTGGCGATGACCGCGACCCGGTCTCCTCTTGCGGGATCGGCCCCCACCGCGGCAGCGACCAGCTGCTCGATCTGCTGGACACTGGCGGGCTTGGCCTTGGCAAGCGCTTCGGCGCTCAAGGCCACCGCGACCGACAAGCGGCGCACGCCGCCTGGCTGCGTACTGGCAACCGAAACCTGGCGACCCAACTCGTATGTGCGATTGGCGCTGCTCTCGCCGCTTTGAACATCTTCCCCGCCCGCCATGTCGCCCATCGGCGCGCCTTCGACTAGATCGGTCGGCGGGGGCGGCGTATTGGCCAGCACTCCGGGAATACCCCCGGCGGCGGCGGGTCCCATCTGCTGCGACCGCGCCTCGCTCTCGCTCCGCAAGGCCCCGTCCTTGTCGTAATTCTCTTCCGCAGTCGTGACTTCCGAACGATCCAGTTCAACCTGCACCTGAGTCGAGAAATTGCTCTCGCCGACGATCGGCGCGAGAAGCTGGGCGACCTGTCCGCGCAATTTCTCCTCGAACCGACGCTGCATCTCCAGCCCCTCTTCGGCAGCACCACCGGCCTCTTGCGAGAGCAGCTTGCCATGCTGATCGACAATCCGGACATCCTGGACCGCCAGTCCCGGGACCGATGCCGCGACCAAATTGCCGATCGCCACCACCTGGTCGGGCGAGAGCGAGCGACCGCGCGCAAGACGGATCATGACCGAGGCCGATGGCGGCGCCTGTTCGCGAACAAAAACCGTGCGCTCGGGCATTGCGAGATGAACCCGGACCGCCTCGACCCCATCGATTTCCATGATGGTGAGCACGAGTTCGCGCTCGCGCACATTGCGGACCCGCTCGCCTTCGATGGTGCGGCTGGCACCCAGCGGGATCGAATCGAGCATATCGGTCGCGCTTTCGGGTGCTGCCAGCGCACCATCGCTCGCGACGATCATCCGCGCCTTGTAAAGGTCGTCCTCGCCTACGGTGAGCGTGCCACTGGCGTTGTCGATCTGGTAATCGACTCCTGCCTTGTCGAGCGCTGCGACAACTTCCGCGCGCTCGGCGTCGGACAGGCCGGAATATAGCATGCGTTGCGGTGCCTCGCTCATTGCAAGCCACAATGCGGCGGCAACGCCGAGGGCGCCGATGCCCGCCATCGTGGGAAGCGCGCGGCGAATGGCAGGTTGCGCGACGAAATTGCGCAAACGCTCTCCCAGCGGACCCGCCGAAGGATCGGTCAGAACGCCCATGACACCGGGGCGCGTGGCGGAAGTTGCGCGGCCGGCAATGACGACCGGCATCGGAGCGGGATTGGGGATGAGTTCGGCCACCTAGCTACACTCCCATCCGCATGATGTCCTGGTAGGCGGACAGCAGCTTGTTGCGGACCTGCAGCGTGGTCTCAAAAGCAATACCCGCCTCTTGCCGCGCGAGCATCACCTGGGCGACATCGGTCACCTCCCCGCGCTCGTAGGCAGCAGAGATGGTGGAAGAGCGATTCTGAGCCGCATTCACGCCCTCGATCGCCCCCTTCAGCGTCTCGGCAAAGCCTCCAGATGGCTCGGGCTGCGAGGGAACCGTGCCCTTGGCCGCCTGATCAAGCGCGCGCAACGCATCGGAGCGTTCGATGATCTGGCGACGCAGGTCGAGCACCTGCTGCAAGCCGGGCGCGCCGCTGACCCCCAGCGCGTTCACCGGATACCTCCGGCAAGGGCGATGCCCGCATCGCGCATATCGGCAAGCCGGTAACGCAGGGTCCGCTCGGAGATACCGAGGTTGCGGGCCGTGGCCAGGCGGTTTCCACCCGCGGCACGCAATGCCTCGAGGATGATATCCATCTCGGCTTCGCGGACGATGGAAGACAAGCGTCCGTCGGACCGCGGTGGCTCGGTGAATTGCGAACTGTCGACAGCACACAATGAGGGCACCGGGCGAACCGCGGTGTCGAACACTATGTCCTGAGCAGTGAGCACAGTCGCATCGCCGGCAAGAAGCAGCGCGCGGCGAATGACGTTCTCGAGCTCACGAACATTGCCGGGCCACGGATGCGCCTGCAGTTTGGCAAGCGCTGCGGCATCAATCCAGCAGGACCGCGCGGCGGGCAAGTGCCGTAGTGCCAGCGAGAATGCGAGCGGCGCGATATCGCCGGGCCGCTCGCGCAAGGCGGGCAGCATCAGGGGAAAGACGTTGAGACGGTAATACAGGTCGGCGCGGAACCGTCCTTCGGCAACATCGAGCGCCAGATCGCGATTCGTGCAGGCGATGATCCGGACGTCGACCTTGATCGGCCGGGTCGCCCCCAGCGGCGTAACCTCGCCTTCCTGCAACGCGCGGAGGAGCTTGGCCTGCAGTGCAAGCGGCATTTCCGCGAGTTCGTCGAGCAGCAGCGTGCCCCCGTCCGCGGCACGGAAAAATCCTTCGTTCGCCTCGCTCGCGCCGGTGAACGATCCCTTGCGATGTCCGAACAACAAAGCCTCAAGCATGGCTTCGGGCATGGCGGCGCAGTTGATAGCAATGAACGGCTTGCTGGCCCGTGCGCTCGCCATATGAATAAAGCGCGAAAGCACCTCCTTGCCGGTTCCGGTCGGCCCGCCGATGAGGACGGGAATGTCGCTCCCTCCCAGCCGCTGGGCGAGCGCAAGGACGGCCAGGCTTGCCGGGTCGGCGAGAACCGGAGTCATCGGCGCAGCTGCAGCGGCGATGAGTGCCGCTAGCGCCGCTTCGCCGGTAGCATCTTTATACCGTAGCCGAACCTGATTTTGCTCGCGTGAGACGCCTTGTTCGTCGCAGCGTTCGAGCATCACAGCGATATCGTCCTTGCGCCGCGCCTTGGCAATGGTCGCTTCATCGCCGATATGGACGGTTCCGCTGCTCCCCAGACTTGCTATCGCCGTCCTGGCGATGGTGGCGAGTGGAGCATTAAGGCTTTCCGTGCCTTCGCCGAACCTGACCTCTGGCATATAACGAGACCCCATTAACCGTGTCGATGCGCTCTTGTCGCTCACGACCGGCAAAGGAGTCGTTAATTTCAGCCTACGGGAAAATACGTAGCGACATTTTGTCGCTTGGCGGCACAGGTCACTTAAATTCGCGCGAACGGCGCCGCTCTAAGCCTCGACAGCCGCGACACGAGGTCTGGCTGGGGGATTACTAGGGAGTTTTCAAATGGCCGTTATCAACACCAATATCAGCGCGCTCAGGGCATCCAGCGCGTCGAGCCAGGCGGACCGCATGCTGGGCACCGCAATGGAGCGCTTGTCGACCGGCAAGCGCATCAACAGCTCGAAGGACGACGCCGCCGGGCTCGCCATCGCCACCAGCATGACCGCGCAGGTGCGTGGTATGAACCAGGGCATCCGCAACGCCAATGACGGCATCTCGCTCGCTCAGACCGCCGAAGGCGCGCTGAACGAGGTGACCAACATGCTTCAACGGGTGCGCGAGCTTGCGGTTCAGTCCTCTTCAGGAACGTATCAGGACGCTGACCGGACACACATGAACTCTGAAGTGACCGAACTCAAGGCACAGATCGGCAGCATCATTTCGGGCACAACCTTCAATGGCAATGCTCTGTTTAGTTCGACTGCCGACGTCACCTTCTCCATCCAGGTGGGCGCCGCTGCAGCCGACGACGTCACGCTGACGAGCAAGCAGATCGCTACCGACATGACGACCCTGGCGGTCGACACCACCGCCAACGCGACCACGACGATCGGGACGGTCGACACCGCGCTCGGTCAGGTCTCCACCACCCGCGCCTCGCTAGGTGCCGGACAGAGCCGTCTCGAATCGGCGGTCAACAACCTGACCAACAACGCGATCAACCTGTCCGACGCGCGCTCGCGGATCGAGGACGCCGACTATTCGGCCGAAACGACCGCGCTCGCCAAGGCTCAGATCCTCAGCCAGGCTTCGACCGCGATGCTGGCGCAGGCGAACCAGAGCCAGCAGAACGTTCTGTCGCTGCTGCGCTGATTGTGGCCGGGCGGCATCCGCCGCCCAAAGCAGATCGGCACTAATAGGCCCGACGGTTTCCCCGTCGGGCCTATCTGCATAGGCAATTCGCTTCCAACATCCACCAGCTGCGGCCGTCGTAGGTGGGACGGACAAATGAGCTGGTGCGCCATTGCGAAACATCGCTCGTTTCGGTTCGATCCGAACCCGCGCATCTGCTTTACATGGTCGCATGGTTCCGGATAAGAGCACACGGCATACGTCTTAGCGCGAGCTATGTTCGCATTGCATTGAATCGAGAGGAAGACATGGCGCGCGCGGCACGGATGCCCCGATGGGATATGCCCGCCCTAACGGCGGGCTCTGCGAGTTCGTGGTTCGTTTTGCTCGGAATAGCGGCCATGCTCATTCCGACCATCGTGACCATGGCGCGCGAACACTGGACGACCGAGGAAGGCGTTCACGGACCTATCATTCTGGCCACCGGTCTCTGGCTGATATGGCGCGAACGCGCTGCTATCACCCGGGATGCGCGGCCGCTTGTCAGCTGGTTGTGGTTTCCGCCGCTTGTTGTGCTGGGGGCACTCTGGGTGTTCGCGCGCATCTTTGGCGTGCAGAGCCTGGAAACTGGATCGATCTATCTCTTCCTGCTGCTGACCGGGTTTGCCTATTTTGGACCTACCGCGATGAAGCGGCTCTGGTTTCCGGCGATTTACCTCGCCTTCCTGATCATTCCGCCAGGCTCGCTGATAGTCGATCTCACACAGCCGCTGAAGATCTGGATCTCGCAGGCGGCGACCGGTTTTCTGCATCTGCTCGGCTATCCCGTTGCGCATACCGGTGCGATCATCCAAGTCGGGCAATATCAATTGCTGGTAGCGACCGCATGCGCCGGGCTGATGTCGATCATCTCGCTGACGGCGATCGGCCTGCTTTACGTCCATCTCAACTGGGACTCGAACCTGCGCCGAGCGGCAATCCTAATGCTGGCCATCCTGCCCATCGCCGTCTTCGCCAATTTGGTGCGCGTGTTGATTCTCATCCTGCTCACCTTCTACGCCGGAAGCAGCGTAGCGCAGGGATTTATGCATGATGCCGCGGGGTTGATAACCTTTTCGGTAGCCCTGTGCGGCATGTTCTTCGCCGACTCGCTCCTTAGTCTGGTCATGCGCGACCGGAGTACCGCGCCATGAGCCTCACCCGGCGCAACATCCTTGTCGGTACGGTCGGCTTAGCCTGTTCAGGCGTGGCCGTAGCGGCGGCGCAGCAAAGCGAGGTGACGCCGCTGCCCGAAGATGCGCTCGATCGCCTTGTTCCTCAGCGGTTCGGCAATTGGACCGCGGTGCCCGCCGGTCATGTCGTGGTTCCTCCGCAAAGCGAGTTGTCGGACGAGATTTACAACGATGTGCTGGTGCGCGTCTATGAAGGACCGTCCGGCGCATCAGTCGCGCTGCTGCTGGCTTACGGATCGCTGCAATCGCGCGACATGCAGCTGCATCGTCCTGAGTTGTGTTACCCTGCCGCAGGATTTGCAATCCAATCTGTGAACGAGGTCAAGCTTCGGTTGCCCGGTCAGCCTGTCATCGGCGCACGCTTGCTTGGCACGGCTTCGCAAACGCGGCCCGAACAGGTCCTTTACTGGACTCGCATCGGTAACGATTTTCCCACCACCCAGTTCGGTCAGCGCTGGGCCGTGGTTCGCCATAACCTGCGTGGCGAAGTTCCGGACGGCATCCTGGTTCGCATGTCTACCGTCACTGAGAATGCGCAGACCGCGCTTCCTGTCCTGCGCTCATTTGCTGCGCAAATGATGAAGGCAGCGCCAGCTCGAACGCGTCAGATGCTGGTTGGAAGCGTCTGACGAAAGCGAGCCTAGCTTTGTCGATCGGGTTCGAGCGGCTTCAGTCCGGGTCGGATTGAAAGGGAAACGGGCGCAAGGTATAGTAGATATAGGCAAGGGTTGCGAGCATCGCGGCGACGGCGGGGATGTCATATCCTTCATTGCCAAGCCAGTTTGTAAAGGCACAGCCCACTCCCGCCAGCAGATACTGCCATAAATGATCCTTAGGATCATCGACATCGACCGACCGATGAAGGAATAGGATGACGAGAAAGGCGAAGATCAATACGGTCAGCCAGTCATAGGGGGTTTCCATCGCGGGAGCCTCGATCTTCCAATTTTGATTGCAACCAGACTTACAGTGGGATCAGCCAGATGATGAGCAAAAACTTCGTGCGTATCGGCGTTTCGGCGGTTCTCCTATCGCTTGCAGCGTGTGGCGGCAAGGAACCCGGCGAGGATTCGGTGGCGGTCGTCGATGGCTACGAGATTACGATCGCCGAACTGAACCAGGAACTGGCCGAGAGCGGGGTTCAGGATGTTCAAGATCCTGCGGCCCGTCAGGCCGCACTGCAGGCGATCATCAATCGCAAGCTACTGGTCGCTATGGCTGAGGAGAACGAGCTCGACCGGACGCCAGACTATGTGCTCAAGGAGCAGCGCATGCGCGACGTTCTGTTGGCGGACGCAGCCGTGCAGTCGCTTGCCCCAGAAGCCAGCCGCACGAATGACGACGATATCGACGCCTACCTGCAGACCAACCTGTCGGGCGGCCGCGAACGGACGGTCTACGCCATAGAAGGCGTTCAATTCTCTCGGCCGAAAAAGCCCGAAGTCATGGATCTTTTGGGGGCAGCCAACAATTTCGAGCAGCTAGTTGGAATTCTGCGCGCCAACGACATCCAGATGCAGGGGGGGCAGCTTGCCTGGGACAGCGCGAACATGCCAACCGAGCTCGTTCGCCAACTGAACGCCCTCCCCGACGGTGAACCCTTCCTTATCCCCGAAGGGGATGGAGTTGTCGCGGGGGTTATTCGCGAGAAGCGCCGGTTGCCGCTCAATCCCCAGCAATCGCGAACCATCGCCGAGGCAGCGGTAGCACAGCAGACCGTTCGCACGCGGGTCAACAACTGGCTCGAACAGGCCCGCCACTCGGCCGAGATCCGTTATGGCGAAGGGTTCGATCCGCAGGACGCTGGGTCAGGTGAAGCTCCCGTCGAGGAGCGTGCCACGGCGGATCAAACGTGATTTCGTCGTATTACGAGGGGGCCAGGACGCTCCAGATCTAATTCATCCTAGACGCTCGTTCGGTTCGCTGAGCCTCATCCCTTATGCAGTTTTGCCAGCCTCTTACGGCCTGTGGATCGGTGCATGAGGCTTCGCACTGGGTGCGCCTCAAGACGATCCGGCTGTACCACCTCAAGTTGATGTTCCGGAATGCTCTTCTCGGAGGGGTGATCCTGATTAGGACCCAAACCGCCACGTCTCAATTACCAAATGTCATGCGTTAACGCTTTTTTTGTGTTGAAGGTCAAAGAGGCTGCGGTTGTCAATTAGACTCGCCGGGGTGGCGGATGATCCTAGGCGCACGCCAATGCCGAGCGCTCTATCGACTACTCCTTTCCCCCTTAGGCTCATCGAACCATAGCGCAGATCGGCGCTGTTCTCATTTTTATCTTAGAGTCAAACCCCGTTTACTGGAAGATAAATGCGCAACGCCCCAGGACCGCGATACGCTAATTTATACTTTTGAAACTATGCGCGAAAAGAATGGTCGCTAAGTCGTTTTCACGACGTTTACGACATACCAGTATCAATGGCGGTCAGAGTTATTGACGTGACCCCCAGCTTTCCTCCAGCTGGGATTAGAGCCGGGCCGCGTTGTTGTGCATGAGCGCGGTTGAAGCAATGGGCTGCGTAGCGGAGCCCGTAGGGCGTAGCGAAGCAGGCCATTGCTTATTCAGTTCGGCGGCGAACGCCGCCGGTGTTGTGTAACCAAGGGACGAGTGTGGTCTCTCCCGGTTGTAGTCAGCCACCCAGGCAGCGATCTCGACCCGGGCATGAGCTATGCTGAGGAACAGTGTCTCGTTGAGCAGCTCATCGCGCATCCGGCCATTAAAGCTCTCGCAGAAGCCGTTCTGCATCGGCTTGCCCGGTGCGATGTAATGCCATTCCACGCCCATCTCCCCGCACCATACGAGCACGGCATTGCTGGTCAGCTCGGTGCCATTATCACTCACTATCATGCCGGGCTTGCCGCGCTCGGCGATCAGGTCGGTCAGTTCGGGCACGACCCTGCGACCGGAGATCGATGTGTCTGGCACCGCTCGCAGGCACTCCCTGGTTACATCGTCGACGATGTTGAGCACGCGGAACCGCCTTCCTGAAGCCATCTGATCATGCACAAAGTCCAGGCTCCAGCGCTGGTTCGGAAGAGCAAGCACCGGGGCCGGCGCTCTGGTCCCGACAGCACGCTTGCGGCTGCGTCGTCGGCTGACAGCAAGACCTTCCTCCTGATATAATCGCTGAGTCTTCTTACGGTTGATCATCACGCCCTCCCGGCGCAGCAGGATATGCAGACGGCGATAGCCGAACCGGCGACGCTGGTTGGCCAGCTCGCGCAGCTTCTCACGCAGATCGGCATCATCGTCCCGCGTGGAACGGTAACGTACGCTCTTGCGATCGGCATTGATGACACGGCACGCCCGCCGTTCGCTCATTGCAGCGCGACAATCAGGATGCGAGCGCAGCGACAATCAGGATGAGGATCGCGCGGGGGTGCGGCGGCGCAGGGCGTAGCCCGGAGCCGTCGTAGCCCCGCGCGATGGTGCGTTCCTTTTGGGGCGTTGCCGCTGATGATCCCGGCCGGCCGGGTATTCCCGGGCTTCTTCGCTCAGAGAGGAAGTCCCTGGATGCCCGGCCGTCACGTCACCGATCATCAGATGAGGTTATATATGAAGTTGCGACAGAGTGACGGCGTCGCGGTAGCGGCGGCCAGGGCCGGGTTCAGCACGGCGACGGGATACCGGCTTGCCAGCGACCCACAGCTTTCCTCGCAAGAAACGGCACCACGCGGTCGGCGGCGGCCCGATCCCTTGGCTGATATCTTCGACGCCGAGATCGTGCCGATGCTGCAGGCAGCGCCGGGCCTGCGCGCGGTCGCGATCTTCGAGGAGATGCAGCGGCGCCATGCTGATCTCGGGCTCGGGGTCAGACGGACGATGGAACGGCGCATCCGTGCCTGGCGCGCGCTTCACGGCGAGGATCAGGAGGTGATCTTCCGCCAGACCCATGAGCCGGGCAAGATGGGACTGTCGGATTTTACCGACATGGCCGAGCTCGGCGTCACGATCGCCGGCACGTCCCTCGATCACCGGCTCTACCACTTCCGCCTGGTCTGGTCGGGCTTCGAGCATGCCCATGTGATCCTGGGCGGCGAGAGCTATATCGCCCTTGCTCAGGGGCTACAAAATGCGTTGTGGGCGCTCGGCGGCAGCCCGGTCGATCATCGCAGCGACAGCCTATCAGCGGCGTTCCGGAACCTCGATGCCGATGCCCGCGCCGATCTCACCTGGCGCTACGATGCGCTGTGCGAACATTACGGCATGAAGCCGAGCCGCAACAACCGGGGCGTCGCGCACGAGAACGGATTGATCGAGAGCGCACACGGTCATCTCAAGAAGACGATGCGCGATGCATTGCTGATGCGCGGGTCTGGGGCCTTTGACGACCTTGCCGATTATCGCGGCTTCATCGACGAGGTGATCGCGGCGAAGAACCGGCGCAATGCCGCACGGATCGATGCCGAGCAAGCCTGTCTTCAGCCGCTGCCCGACCGGCGAACCAGCGATTATGAGGAGACGATCGTCACCGTCACCTCGACCAGCGGCTTCACGCTCAGGAAGGTGTTTTACACCGTGCCTTCGCGGCTGATCGGTCACCGCCTGCGTGTCCGGCTGTATGACGATCGGCTCGACCTGCTGCTGGGCGGAACGCCGCTGATGACGCTGCCGCGCGGGCGGGCGGGCGCGAACGGCAAGCATGGTCATGTCGTCGATTACCGGCACGTGATCCGCTCGCTCAGACGCAAGCCGATGGCGCTCGCCGGCCTGATCTATCGTGACGCGCTGTTCCCGCGCGAGGCCTATCGCCGGATGTTCGAGCGCCTGATCGAGCAGAGACCCGAACGGGCCGCGTGCCGGATGATGGTGGAACTGCTTGCGCTGGCGCACGAACGTGCCTGCGAAGCCGAGCTTGCCAGCATCCTCGCTGCCGATCTGGCTGCCAATCGGTTGCCGGACATGGCAGCACTGCGGACACGCTTCGCGCCCGACCCCGCAACGCTTCCCGAGGTTGTGGTCACGCTTGCCCCCCTGTCCGGTTACGACATCCTGCTGGGCGGGGTGGCGGCATGACCGATAGCAACCGATCGGTCGACGCACAGCGTCTCACCCTGATCCTGCATGACCTGCGTCTGCCGGCGATCAAGCAGACCTGGCCCGATATCGCCGTGCGCGCCGACAAGGATGGCCCGCCGCGCGCTTCCTTGCGGCCCTGGCCGAACACGAGATCGCCGAACGCGACCGGCGGCGCATCGAGCGGCATCTCAAGGAAGCCAAGCTGCCGCCCGGAAAGACGCTCGACAGCTTCGCGTTCGATGCCGTGCCGATGATCTCCAAAGCGCAGGTCATGGCGATCTGCGCCGGCGATGGCTGGCTCGAACAGGGCGCCAACCTGATCCTGTTCGGGCCGCCGGGCGGCGGCAAGAGCCATCTCGCCGCTGCGATCGGCCTGGCGCTCATCGAAAATGGCTGGCGGGTGCTGTTCGCCAGAACATCGGACCTTGTCCAGAAGCTCCAGGTCGCGCGGCGCGAGTTGGGCCTCGAGACCGCCATCGCCCGGCTCGACAAATATCATCTGCTGATCCTCGATGATCTCGCCTACGTCACCAAGGACCAGGCCGAAACATCGGTCCTCTTCGAGCTCATCAGCGCCCGCTACGAACAGCGCTCCACGCTGATCACCGCCAATCAGCCGTTCGGCGAATGGAACCGGATCTTCCCCGATCCCGCGATGACGCTCGCCGCCGTCGACCGCCTCGTCCACCACTCCACCATCTTCGAGATGAACGTCGAGAGCTATCGCCGGCGCACCGCCGTCCAGCGACAAAAGGGCGCCGGGCGACCGCCAACCTACGCGACAATCAAAACTGCCGGGCAACCGGCGCCCCGCGACAATCAGACCGATACATAGACCTTGCCAGCGTCAACCAGACCAGCCATCAGCCAAAAGCCGCGACAATCAGTTCTCATCCTGATCGTCGCCCGCTTCTCATCCAGATCATCGCGCTACAGCTCATCCCGTGGCAGGCCTGGAGATGAGCCACAGCTTCCCGGATAGCGGTGGGCGTCAGAACTTTTTTGCCAGAAGATCCTTCAGCGCAACCTTGTCCAGCATCGTGTCGGCCAGCAGCCGCTTGAGCCTCGCGTTCTCGCTCTCAAGCTCCCTCAACCGCCGGGCCTCGGATACCTCCAACCCGCCATACTTAGACTTCCAGTTGTAGATCGTCGCTTCGGATACACCGTGCCGCCGAGCCAGGTCAGCGGTCTTCGCGCCTGCCTCCGCTTCCTTCAACACGCCAATGATCTGCTCTTCGCTAAACCTTGTTCTCTTCATCTCGTCCGTCCTTCTATCAGGGCCGGACTCTAATCATACTTGGACGAAAATCAGGGGGTCACGTGATTATCGACCTCATAAAAGCCTGGCGACCAGCAAATTGGTAGTAGCCAACGGATACCTAATCGATGAGAATTGCATATAAAGACTGCCGAGATTGCCGAACTGGCTAATCAAGAAGCAGGATCGACATACGGCGGTTGCGAGGATCATTGGGGCTTTTAGGCAAAAGGGGCTCGCGATCTGCAACGCCCTCAATCTTTGAGAAGCGCGTCTCCACTATTCCGTTGCGCATCAGCGCCTGCCTCGTAGCCTCGGCCCGGCCAGCCGATAATGACCAATTATTTGCCAGCACACCCGGACGCCATCGCAAGGCATCAGTATGCCCCCGCACGATCATGGCTTCGCCTTTGGGCGCCACCACAGACGCAATGGCGCTTAATAACTGCTCCGCTTCGGAAGTGAGCACGGTGGTTCCTAAAGTGAACATCGAGAAGTCGGCATCGTCGACAAGGTCAATTTTGATCCCCTGGGGAACCGGCATCACGCGAACCTGGCTTAAAAGATGCGCAACATCCGGTGATTTCTCCAGTTTTTTCGCGATTGTCTTCCTTAGAACTTCTGCGCGCGCAAACGCGGCGCTCGGCACCGCTCCTTCCTTTGGTCCCCCGGTCGCGTCCCTTGGTATGGTGAGAGCCTGCGTTCCGGTCTGTCCCCCGGCGTTAGGATAGGAGTCGACCTCGGTTATCGAACTTCCGCCCAACAGGCCGTTTGATCCCGCGCTTTGTTCCTTCATTTTAACCAATGTCGGAGTGAAATAATCGGCGAGACCCCTGCGCTGCTCATCATCAGTGGAACCCAAAAGCCAGAGGAGCAGGAAAAACGCCATCATCGCGGTCACGAAATCGGCGTAAGCAACCTTCCAAGCGCCACCGTGATGCCCGGCTTCCTGAATGATGACCTTTTTGACGATCAGCGGGCGAACTGGCTCGCCAGCTTCATTTGCCGCTACAGGAAGAGCGCGACGCTCAACGCCTCCAGATGCAGCCGATGACGTTTCGGCAAATGCTGCGCTAGCCAAGTCAGCGGCCTTTCAGAACGTCGAGCAATTCGGTCAGGGGTGGCCGTACCGGTTCGGGCAAACCTGATCGCGCCGACTCGATGGCAAGCGCATGGGGATAGCCGTGCAATGAGGCGATCATCACCTGCTTTACCGAATGAAAGATCTGTTGGTCATGCTTGTTAATCTGCTTCAGACGCGACGCCAGCGGTCCGACGAAACCATAGGCAAGCAACACGCCAAGAAAGGTGCCGACGAGTGCCGAACCGATCATCGCACCCAGTACCTCGGGAGGTTTGTCGATTGAGCCCATCGTCTTTACGATACCAAGAACAGCGGCCACGATCCCTAACGCTGGCAAGGAGTCTGCCAGTGATTGTAGCGAATGGGCCGGCTCATCCATATCGTGGAGGTGCGTTTTAATTGCGTTATCGATAACCTCTTCGACGGCATGGGGCTCCAGAGTGCCTGAAGATATTACCAGTAATGTCAGCGTATCTGTTATGAGATGGCGCAGCGCTTCGTCCGCGAGTATCCGCGGGTATTCTGCAAAAATCACAGACTCGTGAGGTCTCTCCACGTGGCTTTCCAGCGCGACCGGACCCTCGCTTTTCAGCATGCGCATGAGCTTCGCGGTCAGCGCGATACTATCGATATAATCTTGCCGGTTATAGATGGGCCCCCTAAAAACGCGCACAAAGCCCCGGCCGAGAGCCTTCAATTCGTGCATCGAGTTGCCGACGATGAGCGCGCCGACGGCGGCCCCGCCGATAATAAGCATTTCGAATGGCATTGCTTTTAGGACCGGGCCGAGTGCGCCCCCTGTCAGCGCGAAACCTCCGAACACCATAATAATAAGTATGACGATACCGACAGCGGGCAACATTGTGGGTTCCTCTCTACCGTCAAAGAACGTCGAAGAGGCTTAGCGCGGACAAACGCGCAAACCCGGCTTGACTGGCTTCGAGAATGGTAAGCTTCTGCTGCAGCTGCGCGATGGTCGTTGCAAGATCGACTCCGCCCACCTCCGCTTGCTCGCCCGCTCTGCGCTCGGACTGCACAACATGACGATCCTGTACCGTCTCGATCCATGCGAGCCTTGTACCAATGACCGTTTGAGATCGGGTTACTGCTTCTAGCGCGTCATCGAGTTCGGCCAGGCCGGTTACAGCGGCGGCGTTTGGATCGGGGCTACCGCTTTGCAATGCGTCAGCCAGCCTTTTCATCGCGGCTAAGAGATCGGTCGGGTTTCCATTGCTTTCAAAAGACAGGAATTCCGGACCCGTGACGCCGCGAACGACAGACTGCCCCGCACCCAAGGCAATATTACCACTGGCGAACGTACCAACGTAACTGGCATTACCTGCGGCATCGAGCGCGTAAGGCTGCACGTCCAGCTCGCCAGAGAACAATGGCTGCCCCCGACCATCGCGGGTATTGGCGTTGGCCAGTACGTTAATTCTTAGTTGCTCAATTTCTTGCCCAAGGCTTGCTCTGGCTTCGGCCGACAGAGTGTCGTTCGCGGCCCAGAGAGCGAGTTCGCGGGTACGAGCAACATCTTGAGCTATCGACGCTAGTGCGCCGGCGGCCGCAAAAAGACCGTCGCTCGCGCGAGCAGCGTTCGTGGCATCGATCGCGGCCAGCTGACTGGTTCTTTCGAGGACGCGAAGGCGTGACGAGGCAACCGGGTCCTGCGAAGAACGATCGATGCGTGAGCCGGTGGCGAGGCGGGACTGCAGGATCTCCGCCTCTTGCCTGATCGCTGACATCTGCGTCGTCGAGCGATTATAAAAGGCTAATGTACCGTTGGTGGTCATGTTCACGTCAGCGGATCCCGAGCAGCGTGTCGAAGATATCAGCGGCGACCTGGATCACCCTGCTATTGGCTTGGAAGGCTTGTTGAAACCTCAGCAGACTGGCAGCCTCCGCATCCAGATCGACACCTGTCTCTCGGGTTAAAGCAATTCCTGCGGTATCGGACATAGTACGCAGTGCATCGCGGGTAATCGAACGTCCACTGATCGTGCTCGATAGCTGAAATATCAGGCCATCCAACGATTGAGCCGGACCATTTTCCGACAAGTTTGCGCGCAGCAGTTCCAGGTTGCTTATGTTCCGACTGTTCGGGCCTGAGCCCGAGGGAGCGGTCGCCAGTCCGAAACCGCTGCTGAGAGCAACTTTGATATCGCCAGCACCAGAACCAGCAAAAATGGGCGCGCCCGGTTGTCCAGCCGGATCGACACCGCTGGCTTGGGCGGAATTCGTTCGATCAATCAATAGCCGCGCCAGATTATCAAGATTGTCTTCGAGTGCGGCGATTTGGGTCAGGCCCTGACTTTGGCCAGCGAGCGATCCTCCCGTTAGCGCGACCGGAGCTCCGTCGATTTCGAAGTTTATCGAGCCAAAGCCGTCGGGAACGGAAACGAATGAACCGGCGCTAGCCCCATTCACGAGAAATGGTCCGCTATTGCCACCCATTTGAACGGTTACACGGCCGGCAGAATCAAATGTTGTTGCTACGTTAGCCAGAGTGGAAAGCTGAACGAGTAGCGCGTCTCTCTGATCAAGTAGCGTCGCCTTGTTCACCGAACCGTTCTGCGTGCGAGCGAGCCCAACATTTGTTCGAGCCAGCTCACCAGCGATTTGGTTTGCCTGCGTCACGCCAGCTGCCGCATCGAACGCAAGGTCCTCGGCTGCGGCAGCAATTCCCCGCGATGCTATTGCGAAGGTTTGCGTAAGCGTACGGGCCAGTTCGAGCGCGTTGGCGCGCAGCGCCGTGTCGAGGGGGTCGGCAACCAGACGCGAAAGGCCAGCCTCGAATTCGCCAATCGCGGGATAGATGCCCGCTTGCTCGAGAGCGCTTTCTGCGTTTCGCAGTCCCCTTATCTCGGCGTCCGCTCTGCTGAGATCGCTTCCCGTGCGGCGCACTTCCGTTTGCAGGAAGGCGGCCTGAGTCCGTCGGACGCTGTCCACTCGAACGCCGCTCATCGCCGCGCTGTCGCTGGTGCCGATACCGCCGGTCGCGGCGATCTCACTCAGGTTAAGCGAGCGGCGCGCGTATGCGGTGTTGCCTGCGTTGGCGATGTTCTGCGCGGCGGTTTCGAGCGCCGAGCGAGCGGCGCTTGCGCCGCCCTTGCCAATGAGAATAAGGTTGCTGGCCACCGTCCTATTCTCCTGCGCGGACTGTGGAAGAAGATCCCGACCGGGCGAGTTGGGCTTCGATCGCCGCAGCAATGCCGAAGGTTCCGCGTTCCGCCGCGATATCGGCAAGGTGTTCGTCGCGCATCGCCGTAAACTGGTCGAGAGCCGAGCCGCCCATTACGTGGTCGCCGCCGAGATCGGCCGCGCGGGCTGCTTCAAGCATCCGACGTACGAAAATGGCTTCGAACCCTTGGGCGGCACGACGCAGATCGGAGATCTCGGTGCGCGCTGGATCGGCTAGGACCGGGGCGATGTTAACAGCGTGTGTCACATCACCACCATTTCTGCCTGCAGCGCGCCGGCTTGCCGCAAAGCATCCAGAATAACGACCAGGTCGGAAGCGCCCACACCAAGCATGTTGAGCGCGTTGACGATGTCAGAAAGATTGGCGCCGCCCGGAAGCAGATGAACGCGATCGCCGAACTCCTCGACGTCGATCGCGCTCGCCTGTTCCAGCGCGGTCTCGCCTTGACTGAACGGCGCGGGCTGAACGATCATGGGCTGTTCGTCGATCCGAACGACCAGCTTTCCGTGACTGATAGCGGCTGGCAGCAGCCGAACAGCGCTATTGATCACCACCGTTCCCGTCCTGCTGTTGACGATAACCCGGGCGGGGGTCTGCGCCCGGACGATCTCGAGCATCTCGATCGACGCCAGCATCGAGGAGCGCACATCGCTGCCGAAAGGCATGGCGAGTTCCACCGTCACGCCATCAACGATGCGGGCCATTCCGGGGTACTGCTCGTTGACCGCGTCGCGAACGCGCGATGCGGTCATGAAATCTGCTTCGTGCAAATTGAAACGCAGTGTTCCTTCGCTGGCGAACCCGGTGGATACGTCGCGCTCGACCGACGCTCCCGCGGCAATCCGCCCTACCGTGGGCACGTTGACCGAAAGCTTTGAACCATCTCGACCGCTTACGCCCAAGCCCCCCACGGCAAGGTTGCCCTGCGCCATCGCGTAGATCTGCCCGTCGGCGCCATAAAGAGGGGTCAGGACGAGCGCCCCACCCCGCAGCGACTTGGCCTTGCCCAATGTGGAGACGGTCACGTCGATCCGCTGGCCGGGCTTGGCAAATGCCGGCAGTTCGGCGGTGATGATGACAGCCGCCGCGTTCTTCAGACCCGGATTGATGCCGGGGGGAAGCGGCAGACCGAGTCGGCCGGAAACCCCCTTCATCGCCTGGGTCACATATTCGAGATTGTCATCCCCGGTGCCCTGAAGACCGACCACAACGCCGTAACCCGTCAACTGGTTCTGCCTTACACCTTGGAAACTGCCGATGTCGCGCACCCGCTCGGCGGATACGGACGATGGGGCAAGCGCAGCGAGCGTCGAAGCAACCAGCATCAGGAGCATGACGAAAGGGCGTATCATGACAAACCTCTAAAAAGGGCTGATCTGGCTAAAGAAACGCGACAACCAGCCGGGGCGGCTTGCTTGCTGCACGGCGCCCGCGCCCGAATAGATGATCCGGGCATCGGCAATCACGCTCGATGGAACCTGATTGTCGACATCGATGTCGGCTAGCCGCACGATGCCTGCAAACTGGACCCACTCGTCTCCCTGGCTTAGCAGCATCTGCTTTTCTCCTACGACCAGAGCGGTGCCGTTGGGACGGACATCCGCGATAGTGACGGCGACAGCGCCAACAAGGGTGCTGCGTTGACCGGCATCGCCCCGCCCTCGGAACGAACCTTGCGCCGCTGCCATAAGCGCTTCGGGGTTAAGAAAGTCCAAAGGCCCCGCAGATGGTGGCGTTATCGAGACATTGCCCTGGCGATCCGTGCGTCCCGAGGTATTTTTCGAGGTCGAAATGCTCTCGACCAGCACGATGGTAAGAAGGTCGCCGACTCGCCGAGCACGCGTGCCTTCGTGGTATCCAGCATAGCCATGAGCCGCCTGGAAAATGGCGCCATTGGGGGGCGCGATCTGCGCGGCTTCGGGAACCGGAAGTGCGGCTTCAAAACCCGGCGCGGGTCCGGACGAGGCGCACGCAGCCAGCGACCCACAGGCGAGCGCGCCGACGCTCCGCCGCAAGGAAAGGAAAGTGCTCACAGTGTCTGATTCGCGTTGCGCAGCATCTCATCGACCGCGCCGATCATCTTCGAATTGATCTCGAACGCGCGCTGCGCCTCGATCATGGCGACCATCTCTTCAACGACATTGACGTTGGACGCCTCGAGCATTCCCTGGCGGATATTGCCGCGCCCCTCGGTTCCCGCGACGCCGATCTCGGCGACACCGCTGGCGGCGGTTTCGAGCAGGAAGTTGTCTCCGCTTGCCAACAGCCCCGTGGGATTGGCGAAGCTGGCCACGGTCAGCTGGCCGATTTCGGCCGGCTGCGCTTCACCCGGCAAGACCGCCGAGACTGTACCATCGGGCGAGATCGTCACGCTGAGCGCGCCAGGCGGCACGGCGATCTGCGGCTGCACGGGAAACCCCTGCGCGGTTACCAGTTCCCCCTCGCTCGACAGGGTGAAGTTGCCGGCCCTTGTATAGGCTGTTTGGCCGCCCGGAAGCTCGACCTGAAAATAGCCGTTGCCATCGAGCGCGAGATCGAACGCGTTACCGGTAGTCCCGAGCGTTCCTTGCGTATCGATCCGGCTCGTTCCTTGCAGACCAACACCGGTGCCCAGGTTGAGGCCGATCGCGTAGGCGGTCTCGCCGGTTGATCCCTGTCCCGCGACCCGGGCGTCCTGATATGCGAGCGTCGCGAAATTGGCACGCTCGCGCTTGAAGCCGGTCGTCCCGATATTGGCGAGGTTGTTGGCGATGACGCGCATCCGCGCATCCTGGGCCTCAAGGCCGGTGCGGGCGACGTGAAGAGCTGATGTCGGCATGAGTACGGGTTCCTGGAATAAGGTTGGATCAGCTGCGCAGCGACATCAGGCGCGCTCCGGCCTGGTCGAGTTCGCTGGCGGTGGAAAACAGCTTGGAGCGGCGTTCGAAACCGCGTTGTGCTTCGATGATATCGACCAACGTCTGGGCGGTGTCGACGTTGGACTGTTCGAGCGCGCCCGACTCCAGCTCGGCGGTGGGATCGGATGGCAGGATACCGCCTCCCGCCACGCGCAGAAAACCGTCGAGCCCCTTCATGATCGCGCTGCCGGCAGGGCTGGCAAGCTTGATGCGCCCGATATTTTCCGCTGGAGCGTCGCGCGCAGCGGGATCGCTCGCAAGCACCGACCCGTCCTTCGCGATCGATACCGAGCGGCCCGGCGGAACGGTTATCGGCCCGGTTTCTCCGATAACCGGCAAGCCATCGCCGTTTTCCAGCACTCCGCCCACACCGACCGCCAGATCGCCCCGACGCGAATAGACCTCGCTGCCATCGGCGGCCTGAAGCGCGATCAGCGCCTCGCCGCGCACCGCGATATCGAGCGGGCGGCCGGTGGCCATGATCTTGCCTGCCGCCATATCCGCGCCGCGTACCGCGCCCTGCGTCATCGCGCGTACCTCGAGCGAGGAGCTGGTGAGCGTGAGCGGCTTCAGGCTGAAGGTCTCGGCTCGGAAACCGATCGTCTGCGCATTGGCAAGGTTGCTGGCCACCGCGCGCTGCCTGTCCAGCGCGGCGTTCATCCCGGTCAGCGCGGTGTAGATCATCCGGTCCATTCAGATCACGACCGCAGGTTGATGATGGTTTGCGACAGTTGGGTCGCGGTATCGATCGCCTTGGCATTTGCCTGGAAGTTGCGCTGGGCGGTGATGAGGCCGACCATTTCCTCGGCGATATCGACGTTCGAACGCTCGATCGCGCCGGCCAGAAGCTGACCGTAGCGGCCTACGCCGGGCACACCGAAGGCAGCCTGGCCCGATGCCCCGGTCGGTTCCCATTGCGAGTTGCCGATCTGTCGCAGTCCACCGGGCGACAGGAAACCGGCCAGCGCCACACGGCCCACTTCCTCGATGCTGCCATCGGCATAGGCGGCGCGCACGCTGCCGTCCTTGGTGATGGTGACGCCAGCTAGCTCAAAGCCGGCGGCATTCAATGAAGGCACCTGAGCGTCCACTGTCGATCCCAGGATCGGCTGTCCGCTGGCATCGAGCTGCACCATCTGCAGGCGATTATTGGCGCCGTCCTGCAAAAAGCCGTTCTCGTCGATCTCGAAGCTGCCGTTGCGGGTGAACAGAGTGCGGCCGCTTTCTCCTCCTCGAACGGCGAAGAAACCGTCGCCGCTGATAGCAAGGTCGGTCGATCCGCCCGTCTGCTCGATCGCACCCAGGCCGAAATCCTGGACAATGCCTGCCACGCTGGCGCCGATCCCCTTGATCATGCGCGGATCGCTGAACGAGTTGCTGGCGACGATATCGGCAAAGCGGGTGCTGCTCTTCTTGAAGCCGTTGGTTTCGGCATTGGCGATGTTGTGCGAGATGACGCCAAGATCGGTCTGTGCGTTCTTGAGACCGCTGAGCGAGGTATAGAAGGACATTGTCGAAAGCTCCTGAAGGTTTGTTTGGTTAGGGGTTTGTTGCGAGCCGCAAGGCCTGGTTCTGCGCGGAAATCAGCTGATCGAGCTTGTCCGAGATCGCTTGCAGCGTGGCGTTGCCCTGGGTGGTCCCGGCGAGCGAGGAGAACTGGGCCATCTGCGCGAGCATGTCCTTGTTATCGACCGGCTCGAACGGGTCCTGCTGCTTGAGCTGCTCAACAAGCAGGCGCAGGAAATCGCCATGGCCTAGAGCGGCGAAGCCCGACTGGACCGCAGGTGCGGGGGCGGCAGCCTGAACGCCTGTCGTGCTGGAAATCGTCGTCATCATCAGATCCTCATTGTCTCGAGCATGAGTTGCTTGGCGGTCTGCATGGCCTCCACCAGGTTCTGGTACTGGCGGCTCGATTCCATGATCTCGACCATCTCGGCCGTCTCATCGACCGCAGCGTCCCAGACATCGCCATTGGCATCGGCAAGCGGATGATTTGGATCGTGCCGCTTGGTGGGGGCCGCATCTGACCGGGCCACCCCATCCACGCGCACGGTGGAGTACCCGCTCGCGCGATCCAGCTCCTGTCCGAACACCGGGCGCAGCGCACGATAGGCCTGATCCTCGCTGCCAGCAACCGATCCCGCATTGGCCAGGTTCGATGCGGCGGCGTTCATTCGCACCAATTGCGCCGACATGCCCCGCTGGACCACGTCGAACAGGTTCATGGGTTGCGACATCTCACTCCCCCTTGATCGCGCGGGTCAGTCGCTCGACCCGGCCCTGGATGAAGGACAATGTGGTCGAATAGGCGACCGCGTTCTCGGCAAAGGCCATCTGTTCGTTGGCAAGTTCGACCGTATTGCCATCAAGCGAGGGCATCGTGGGAACGCGGAACCGGGTCGCGTCCGAAACGGCAGCCTCACCGCGCGCGCCGGCAAGCCGGGCATTGAGCGCGGTGGCGAAGTCGATATCGCGCGCCTTGTACCCGGGCGTGGCGGCGTTGGCGATGTTGGAGGTCAGCATTCCCATACGCTGCGAGCGCAGTTCGAGCGCTGCACCGTGAATACCGAACAAGGTCTCGCTCATGCCATCTCCAATCCTCGCCCGGCGGTTGCGCGGACGTTTTCTATTGGGTTAGCAAGGAGCGTGCCAAACTTGGGGAAGCCTGATGAACTGCGGATCACGGCCTTGGTAGAGCTGGCCGGGCCAAGCCTTTGGCGGCAAGATGTTGCCGCTCCCGGCAAAGTGCCGCCGGCACCTGAAACGGGGCAGTAAGCGGCCGTCCTTGGTGCGAAGGAAATCAATCCTATGGATCCTGGTGTTCTCGTTGATCTGCCCGGTGCGATGTTGGTATTGACCGGCACTATGGTCGCGACGGTGCTGCGTTGCGGCCCCGGGGAAGCGCGTGCTGCCGCGGGCCGACTGGCCGCGCTGGTGCGTCCCCGCTTTTCGCAGGATCACGCACGAAGCGATCTTGCCCGTCAGATTGCCGAAATAAGGCTCAATGGCTTGTTGCGAGCGGATCTGACCCCCCCTCGCGACACGCAAATCGGCGAGGCGATCGCAGCGCTTGTCCGCCATCGCTCGCTGACTGCGCTGCTCGATGTTCATCGGCGCCAGCGGCATGATCGCCAGGAACAGCAGAGACGCGCTGTTCACCTGTTCGATCAGGCGGGCGATCTGGCGCCGGTCTTCGGTCTAGCCGGAACGCTCGTGGCGCTCAGCCAGCTTTCGACCGGCGTTGCGGGTGCCGCCGGGGCTGCCGGAGTAGGCGCGGCTATATCCACTGCGGTGCTGACGACGCTCTATGGTCTTGTCGTCGCCCACCTGGTCATCTTTCCGCTTGCTCGCGTGGTGGAACGACATGGCGACGCCGAGGAAAAACAGCGGCAGGATCTCATCGACTGGCTGACCGTTCAACTCGCCGACGCGAACTCGCGATTGCCTGGCGACATTATACGCTCAAGCACCACGACGCTCGCTGCATGAGCCCGCGCGATGGTTCGAAGTGGCAGGTCATGCTGGCGGACCTGGCGCTTATCCTGTTCCTGACCACGGCGTCATCTCTGGCTGTCGAACCTGCTACCGTAAATCAGATGCCGACAGTTAAGGGCGCGCCTGCTGTTGAGCCGGTCAGCGTCTTTCGTGTCGAAAAAAGCGCCGACTTCAGCGAGTGGCTGGCCTCCAGAGTGACCGATCCGCGCGAACGTCTGACGATACTTGCACGCTTTGCCCCCGGCCGGTACGAGGAAGCGCTTGCCAATGCCACCGCCCTGGCCATCGTTGCGGGGAATGCAGGCTTCGAACCTTTCGTCAGCGTGGAACCCGGTCTCACGAACGAGACGTTCGCGCTGTTTGCCTTCGCTGATCGGGGTGATTTGGCACGAAACCTGCAAGCGCGGAATTAGAACCGGGCCGCTCGGCACCGGCGGAGATGCTTGATGATGCCATTCCACCGACCTTACCTGCTCGCGCTCGGAGCCCTCCTTAGCGTTGCCGCGCCACACCGGGCCCAAGCAGCAAGCACGACGATCGACCCAGCCGAGATCGATGTTGCGATCGAACGCTTCACCGGTCTTCCGATAGGCGTGGCCGGAGGGGCTGCTCGTCCGGTAGACCGTCGTCTGCGGCTTGCGCAATGCCAGACCCCGCTGGCGCTAGCCTGGCATGGAACACGCCGCGACACCATTCGCGTGGAATGCCCGGACAACGGCAGCTGGCGTATTTTCGTCGCCATCGGCGGCTCCGCATCCAGCGCCAGCGCGACTAAGGCCGCTGTGGCCATATCGCGTGGGGATGCTGTCAGTATCGTCGTGCGAGGGTCAGGGTTTTCCGTGACACAAGCCGGAGAGGCGATGGAAGCAGGTGGCACCGGGGAATGGATCAGGGTGAAACCGCCGGGCGGCGGCGAACCCCTGCGCGCGCGGATCGAGCGACCGGGCCTTGTCATCATCCCGTTGTAACCGTGCATCTAAGTTTTTACGCGTAAAAAAACTCTTAAGATGGACTATAATTTCCAGTCTCTGCGCCGTTCTTTCTTTCAAGTCTTAATGGAAGAACAGTGTGATGGTCATCGATCTCAAACCGGTTCACAATGCCGCTATACTCCGGCCTGCCCCGGTGAACGCAACGCCCGCGCCAGCGGTCAGGGCGGCCACGGCAATTGCGGACGCGGCCGACATCGCTGTCGAGACGGGTGCGCCGCGCGGCGGCGATCGGCCGGTCGTTGACATCGAACGGGTCGATCAGATCCGTCGAGCTTTAGAGGACGGGTCTTATCCCGTCGTTCCCACCCGCATAGCGGACGCGATGATCGCGGCCCGCCTCATGTTGAGTATCCACGAATGAGCCCATCGACCCCTGCTGAACCACTCGCGGCAACTCTACGGCAAATGCTTGCCGCGCTGGAGCAGGAGCGGCAAGCTCTTGCCGTGTTGGACATCGACGCGCTCACTTTGGCGGGGAGAAACAAGCTTTCTTTGTGCGATACGCTTGCCGAGAGCGACAGCGAACTCGTCGACAACGAGTGCCGCGGTTTGCTTCAGGCAGCAAAGCAAGCGAACGAGGTCAACCGGCGGGTGCGCAACCTGGTTGCTGCGAATATCTCCGCGCGGCTCGACGGTCTGACAGGGGCGCTCGGCCTCTATCATTCGCCCAACGCGCATTCGCGTCGCTCGGTCGCCCACGCATAGTAAAAACCGACGCAAAACACCTCTACAGCCGGTCGATCCTCGGTTCGCGCGAATAACTGGCACGGGGCTTGCTTAGATCCCAACATGATTATTGTCGGGATTTTGCGTTGAGCACTTCGTCTCCGGGTCTGGCATCGTCCAATGTCATCGGCGCCGCGGCCGGTCAGCCGCGTGCTGCGTCGGAGGCGCGCGCGCATCAGGCGATCGCGCGCGCCGCGCAGAGGACCGGTGCCGATTTCTCGTACCTACTGGCGCAGGCCCGCCTGGAATCCAGCCTGGATCCTAGTGCTCGTGCGCGAACGTCCTCGGCGGCGGGTCTGTATCAATTCATCGATTCAACCTGGCTCGAAACGCTCGATCGGCATGGTGCGACGCTGGGATATGGCGGCGCTGCCGCAGCGATCAATCGCGAGGGTGGTCGCGCGCGGATCAGTGACTCGCAGCTACGCGCCCCCATCATGGAATTGCGCTTCGATGCTGACGCATCGGCTTTGATGGCAGGAGCGCTCGCTCGGGACAACAGCGCAGTGCTCTCCGGCGTGCTGGGGCGGCAACCGGACAACGCCGAACTCTATCTGGCGCATTTCCTCGGCGCCGGGGGCGCAAGCCGGTTCCTCAGCGCAATGGAGACCAGCCCCGAGATGTCAGCTGCATCGCTTTTTCCAGGACCCGCCGCCTCGAACCGCACGATTTTCTACGCGCCCGGCGGCGCACCGCGAAGCCTGGGCCAGGTTATGGAGCTGTTTCGTGACAAGATGGCAGCCGCGATGGGTGACAGCGCCCTTCCCGGTGCTGCGGCAGATCTCGGCTTTCGCCAATCCGCCGGCGAATGGCACGCCGCCGCTGCTCGTTTGAGACCATCGCCAGGCAGCCCGGGACCGCGTGACAACCAGTCCGGTCCGTCGATGTCCGAGACCCTGCGCACCAGCTTTGCTCTTGATGCACGGCGACCTTCGGCACCCGACCACAATGTGCGCAACGCCTACGGCAAACTCAGGGCTCTGGGACTATGATGCAACGCCTCGCTTCGGCACCTGCCGCGCTCGCTTTGCCGGCCGGCATCCTGACGCTGATCGTGCTGATGATCCTGCCGATCCCCACCTTGATGCTCGACACATTTTTCGTGCTCAATATCGCGTTGTCGGTTGCCATCCTGATGGCCGCCATGAATGCCGCCAAGCCGCTCGATTTCTCCTCGTTCCCCTCGGTGCTGCTGTTCGCCACCTTGCTGCGCCTTGCCCTCAATGTGGCCTCGACGCGGATCGTCCTGGTCCAAGGCAACGAGGGGGCCGCCGCCGCGGGCAAGGTCATCGAGGCGTTCGGCGCCTTTCTTGTCGGCGGCAATTTCGTCGTCGGACTATTCGTCTTCATGATCCTGCTGATCATCAACATGGTGGTCATCACCAAAGGCGCGGGCCGTGTTTCCGAGGTGTCGGCGCGTTTTACGCTCGATGCTCTGCCCGGCAAGCAGATGGCCATTGATGCGGACATTGCCGCCGGTCTGATGACCGCCGAGGAAGCCAAGGCGCGTCGGTCCGAAGTGGCGACCGAAGCCGATTTTTATGGCGCCATGGATGGTGCATCCAAGTTTGTGAAGGGTGATGCGGTCGCGGCGCTGCTGATCTTGGGGATCAACATTTTGGCCGGCTTCTGCCTCGGCATGATCACCCACGGTCTGTCGGCGGGCGAAGCGGCCGAGCTCTACGTCACGCTTGCGGTGGGCGATGCCCTCGTCGCCCAGGTTCCCGCGCTGCTCTTGTCGATTGCGGCGGCCACCATCGTCACCCGGGTGAGCGACAAGAGCGACCTTGCAGGCCACATCGGCGGCCAGTTCGCCGATCCACGCAGCTGGCTGCCGGTGGCCATCGTACTGGGTGCGATCGGGATGATCCCGGCCATGCCGCAGGCCATTTTCCTGCCCGCAGCGGGGGGTGCTTTCCTGCTCTACCGGTCGCTGCGCAAAAAGGCGCAGGCAAAGCTTCAGCCAGTCGAGGAACCTGCTTCTCTCTCCCCCCAACTGATCGCGCTCGACGAGGTCAGCGATCAGACACTGGTGACGATCGAGCTGGGCTACGGGCTGGTCCATCTGGTCGATGAGACCCGCGGTTCGCCGCTGGTCGCCCGGCTGACCGGGGTCCGCAAACAATTGTCGCAGTCGTTCGGCTTCATCGTCCCGCGCTTCCGCATCCGTGACACACTCGAACTGCCGGCAAACGACTACCGCATCTGCCTGGGCGGAGTGACGCTGGGTTCAGGCGAGATCCGGGCCGATCGCATGCTGGCGATTGATACCGGCGATGTGCGCGACGGACATGGTCTCACCGGCATTGCGACACGCGACCCCAGTTTCGGTTGCCCGGCATTGTGGATCGTTCCGAGCGAACGCGACCAAGCGATCGCCGAGGGGTTTCTCGCGGTTGACCCGGGAACCGTCATCGCCACGCATCTCAACCAGCTGCTGACACCGGCGGCCGACCGGCTGCTGGGTCTTGAAGAGGTTCGCTCGCTTATCGACGCGGTGCGCGAGCAGTCGCCTGGGCTTGCCGAAGCGATCACCCCCGACCCGCTGTCGCTGGCCGCGGTAACCCGGCTGCTTCGCGGTCTGCTAGCCGATGGCATCACGCTCGCCCATCCGCTGCCCATCCTCTCGAGCATCGCGCTGGGTCTGCAGCAGACCAAGGAGTTCGACCCGCTCGTCGACAGGATCCGCGCCGATCTTGGCGGATGGCTGGTCGGTCGCATCGTCCCGCCACACCGTCCTTTGCCCGTGGTCACGCTCGATGCCGCGCTCGAAAGCGCGATCCTGGGCGGACTTCGTGATCCGACGACGGGTCAACCGCTGATCGAGCCCGATTGCGCCCAGATGATCGGCGAACAGGTCACTTCGCTTATCGCATCACAGGAAGCTGGATCGCTCGCATTGGTGGTTCAGCCACCCGCCCGCCGCGCGCTGGCCGCGCTTCTGAAGGTTCGCGCGCCGCAATGCCTGGTCATCTCGATCGCCGAACTGCCCGCCAGCCAGCCGATCGAAATGTTGGCGATCATCGGCCGTCCGCAAACCGACCAACCTGCCTTTGCCGAACAACCGGAGCCACTTGCCGCGTGAAACATGATCAACTCGCCTTTGCCGCCGCCACCCAAGCCTATGCCGATGCAACGCTCGTGGAAGACCGCGTCCGCCGCTTCTTGCCCCTGGTTCGCAAGGCTGCCTGGCATATCCATGGTTCGGGGTGCGAAGGCATCGAGCCGGAGGATCTGGTCCAGATCGGATTGCTCGCGCTGACCGAATGCGCGCAGCGTCACACAGGCCCGGCGGAGGACGGGTTCGCTGCTTATGCCAAGATCAGGGTGCGCGGGGCCATGCTCGATGCGATCCGCCGGTCGCTTCCGGGCAGCCGCGGCGCGCTGGTGCGCCAGCGTCGGATGACCGCGGCGCGGGACCGGCTGCAGCAGACGTTGAGCATGGAACCTACCGGTGCCCAGATGGCGCAGGAGCTCGGGATCGCCGAGGCTGACCTTGCCGACTATGCCTGCGAGCCGGTTCGCCTGCAGGCGCTCGACAATCACTATGACGACAGCGACGGTGCCTTTGCCGACCAGCAGCCCGATCCCTTCGAGGCGCTGAGCCAGGAGCAAGACGGCGCGCGGCTGGCTGCGCTCATCGGCGCGCTTCCCGAACGGCTCAAGCTCGTCCTCCAGCTTTATTTCGTCGAGGAGCTTAACCTGGCTGAAATCGCCGCGGTCATCTCGGTCAGCATTCCGCGCGTGCATCAGCTCAAGGCGCAAGCGATCAAGCTGGTGCGCGAGGGGCTCGAAGGGGCTTGTGCGGATTGATCCGTCGATCCTCGATCCCAGCGCTGCACACCATCGGTCAAGACAGAACGGCCAAGGGTGAGCAAACCATCATGCTCAATGCGTTCGCCCCCCTGATTGACCTAGCACCGCGTCGGGCCGGACAGGCCGCATAAGGTCGACCTTGATCCCGCAGGCCGGCCGCGACATCGCCCAAGCGAATTCGCTCGCCCGTAGCGGCCGTACGCTTTAGCTTGTTGCCCGGGGGGAAGCGGGCCATGCGCGAACACGAACTGAGACAACGCGCGGTAAGCGAGATGCATCTGCGCCGCTGGCCGGTACTCCCGGTGCCCTGTCTTGTTATCCAGTGGGTGGTAGCGGTGGAGGCCGACGAGCGCGATGCCGAACGCGCCGTCATTGAGCAGCATGCGCCGGCTCCGAGCGATGCCGGCGCCAGAGCGCATCGCGAAGGCATGCTGGGCGCGGGAATAAGGTTCACCTGGGAAAGCCATAGCGAGGGCAGCAGCCTGACCTTGTTCGTCCATGACGCCGACGAACAGGCGTTTATCGAGCCCGCGACCCATTCCGGGCTGGGCAAGGCGCTCGAGATTGTCGACCAGCTGCCCGGCCGGGTCGTTCGCAGCACGCGGATCTGGCTGGCCGCGGATGACGAGCGCGCAATGCGGATATTGCCCCGTCTTGAGATCAACGAGGACGAGCTGGTCTCCAGCAGGATTGGCGGTCCGATCCGTATCTGGTCCGATTTTCATCTGAAGGATGATGGCTTCGGCCGCCTGGTGATGGCAGCCAACGGGGCCGACCGGCGCGATGTCACCCGCACGCTGCAGCGACTGCAGGAGCTGGGCAACTACCGCAATCGCGCGCTGCTCGGCCTGCCGCTGGCCCGGCGCTACTGGCCGCGGCTCGATGCCATCGAACACCGGTTGCGCGCGCTCGCCGACCGGATCGCTAGTGCGCAGGAGCGCGACGACAATATCCTGGAGGAATTGACCGCCCTCGCGCTCGACCTCGCCACCATCGATACCGCGATGAGCTTCCGGATGGATGCGACGCAAGCCTATGGCAAGCTGGTCGAGGAACGGCTCGAACAGCTCGGCGAACATCCGATCGAGGGGTTCATGTCGCTTGCCGAGTTCACCCAGCGCCGCTTCCGGCCGGCGGTGGCAACCTGCGCCGCGACCCGCCGCCGCGTCGAGCGCCTGGCGCAGCGCGCCGCGCATATGTCCTCGCTGTTGCGGGCGCGTATCGAGACCAGGATCGAAAACCAGAACGCCCAGCTCCTGCGATCGATGGAACGCAGCACATCGCTTCAGGTCCGCCTGCAGCAGCTGGTCGAAGGGCTCTCGGTGGTAGCCCTGAGCTACTACCTTATCGGCCTGGTCGCCTATGCGCTCGCCGCCTTGCCAGCCGAAGTGTTCGCCATTGAGGACAGGATTATCCTCGGCTTGCTGGTTGTGCCGGTGGTGCTGAGCGTATGGCTTGTCACGCGCACACTCAAACGCCGGCTTCTGGGGCAGGCGCGCGCCGAATAGTTTGAAGAAGGTCTTGGCCAAACGCGTGTGAGTAGCCAGAAGGCAAGCGATGGCACGGCTCCCCTTCTCGGCAATCGTCGGACAGGACGAGATGAAGCGCGCGCTGCTGATCGCCGCCATCGATCCCGGGATTGGCGGGGTGATGGTGTTCGGCGATCGCGGAACCGGCAAGTCCACCGCCTCGCGCGCACTGGCTGCGCTGTTACCGCCGATCATGGTGATCGAGGACTGCCGCTATGGCTGCGGACCGGGCGAAGGCGGCACTTGCCCTGATCCTTGTCAATCGAAACGAGCGGTGAAGCAGCCGGTCCCCTTCGTCGATCTGCCGCTCGGCGCGACCGAGGACCGGGTGCTGGGTTCGCTCGATCTGGAGCGCGCCTTGCGCAAGGGCGAGAAGGCGTTCGAGCCGGGCCTGCTGGCAAGGGCTCATCGCGGGTTTCTCTATATCGACGAGATCAACCTGCTCGAAGACCATCTGGTCGATCTGCTGCTCGATGTCGCCGCATCGGGCGAGACCATCGTCGAGCGCGAGGGATTGTCCATCCGCCACCGCGCGCGCTTCGTGCTCATCGGCAGCGGCAATCCCGAGGAAGGCGAGCTGCGGCCGCAGCTGCTCGACCGTTTCGGGCTGGCGGTCGAGGTGCGCACCCCCGATGCGATCGCGGACCGGGTCGCGATCATGCGCCGCATCGCCGCGCTCGAGGACGATCCGGAGAGTTTCGTCAGCCAGTGGGACGACGAGCAGGCATCGATCGTGCGCCAGATCTCGCGCGGCCAGAAGCGCTTGGTCCAGCTCACCGTGCCCGATGACGTGCTGGAAGATGCGGCCCGGCTCTGCACCGCTGTCGGTGTCGATGGGTTGCGCGGCGAGCTCACGTTGATGCGGACCGCACGCGCGAATGCGGCGCTAGAAGGCGCGCGAGCGGTGCGCCGTTCTCACATGCTGGCGGTCGCGCCCATGGCGCTGCGCCACCGCCTGCGCCGCGATGTGCTCGACGAAACCGGCAGCACGGCGCGGATCGAGCGCGCCATCGCCGAAACCTTCTAGATGACGCCCCCGCCCGCCGGCGCCGCCCCGCTCGCAGACGCCATTCTCGCCTTGTCGCTGTTGCGGGTTGCCCCCCGAGCTTTGGGGGGGGTCAGTCTGCGAGGGGGCGGCGTGGCTCGGGATATGCTGATCGAGGGTCTCAAGCGCGACTGGCTCGGCGGGTCGCCATGGCAGCGGCTGCCCTCGCATATTGATGATGCAAGACTACTTGGCGGGGTCGATATCGCCGCCAGTCTGGCTAGCGGCCGGCCGATAAGCCGTGCGGGTCTGCTCAGTGATGTAGTCGGTGGCCTGCTCGAAGTGCCCTTCTGTGAACGCCTTCGAACCGATCTTGCCGGTCGGCTCGCACAGGCGATGGATAGTGATGGCGGCTTTGCGCTGCTGTTGTGCGACGATGGTGCCACACTCGAAGAGCGCACCCCCGACGCGCTGCTCGAGCGCGTGGCCTTCCATTGCGACCTGACGCAGATTCGCGCGCTGCCATCCAGTTTCGCCGAACTGCGAAATCCGATGACCTTTTCGCAGGTCGAACCGCTGACGGACGATGCCCTCGTCGCGCTGGCGCACATCGCGCAGGCGCTGGGTATCGGCTCTGCCCGCACGCTGTTGTTCGCCCAGGCCGCGGCGCGCGCGCATGCCGCAAAGGCGGGGCGCGCCACGGTCGAGGATGATGATCTCGCGGTCGCGGCTCGGCTGGTGTTTGCTCCGCGCGCCACTCGCCTGCCCGAGGATGCCGATGCGCCGGGCGAGGAGGCGGCGGACGACACCGGGGGCGGGGCGGATGCGGGAACCGGCGACATGCAGGACACGGGCGAAGACACCTCGCAAGGCGCCGAACCGCTCGCCGATACCGTGCTCGCCGCCGCGCGCGCCGCGGTGCCCGACGACCTTATCGCTTCGATTGCTGAAGGCCGCGCGGGCAAGCAGACGCGCGGCGGGGGCGCAGGACGGCGCGCGCACTCGACCTTGCGCGGCCGCCCTTTGTCCGCCCGGCCGGGCGAGCCGCGCGGCGGTGCCCGCCTGGCGCTGCTCGACACGATCCGCGCCGCTGTCCCCTGGCAGAAACTGCGCCGCGCCGAACTTGGCGACAAAGACCCGCGAATGGTGCTCGTCCGCAAGCAGGACCTGCGCATCCGCCGCTTCGAGGAGCGTGCAGTCACGGTCAGCGTGCTTACCGTGGACGCCTCGGGATCGGCGGCGATCGCGCGTCTGGCGGAGGCCAAGGGCGCGGTCGAGCTGATCCTGGCGCAGGCCTACAGCAAGCGCAGCGAGGTGGCGCTCATCGCCTTTCGAGGCGCGGGCGCGGAACTGCTGCTCGAGCCGACCCGGTCGCTCACACGGGCCAAGCGGGCGCTCGCCGAACTGCCCGGCGGCGGGGGGACGCCACTGGCTGCCGGACTGGCGCTTGCCGGGCGGCTGGGCGAACAGGTGGTGGCGCGAGGACGAACCCCGTTCCTTGTCGTTCTTACCGATGGCAGCGCCAATATTGCGCTCGACGGCAAACCCGGGCGCAGCGGTGCCCGCCGCGATGCGCAGGCGGCCGCTGGACGGATTGCCGCATCGGGCTATGACGCGCTGGTGATTGACATCTCTCCCAGACCGCGACCCGAAGCAGCAGAGATCGCCGCGGCAATGCGGGCAAAATGCCTGCCGCTGCCGTTCGCCGATGCCCGCACGCTGGGCGCGGCAGTCGAGCGCGAGCGACGCGCGGCGGGCGCGTGATGCGGCCGCTTGACTGGGGAACTGATGGGGTCTCCTGGCCCAATCGCTCCGCCAGCCGTTTCGTCGATACACCCAGGCTTGCATGGCATGTCCAGATGGCGGGCAATGGCCCGGCGGTGCTGCTGCTCCACGGCACCGGCGCCTCAACCCATAGCTGGCGCGACCTGCTGCCCCCGCTAAGCGCCAATGCGTTGGTCATCGCGCCCGATCTGCCCGGCCACGGCTTCACCCGCGGGCAGCCGCGCGGTGGCCTCACGCTGGATGGCATGGCCGATGCCCTCGCCATGCTTCTGGATCGGCTCGGCACGCGACCAGCGATCGTGGTCGGTCATTCCGCAGGCGTGGCCATCGCGTTGCGGATGGCGGTGAAAGGCCAGATCGAGGCACCGATCATCGGCTTCAATCCGGCGGTCACGCCCTTCCCCGGATTGGCGGCGAAGCTGTATCCGGCAATGGCCAAACTGCTGTTCGTCAACCCGCTGGCGCCGCGTATCTTCTCCAAGATGGCGCGTGTCCCGGGTGAGACCGAGCGCTTTCTCAAGCGCGCGACCGGCTCGCGGATCGATCCTGCGGGCATCCGCTGCTACGAGATCCTGCTCGGCAATTCTCACCATTGCGCCGGCGCGCTCGAGATGATGGCTGGTTGGGATCTGGCGGCGCTGGAAAGAAGCCTGCCTTCCGTCGGGGCGCGGGTGCAGCTTGTCCATACCAAGGGCGACCTGGCGATCCCGTTCGATTCGGTTCGCCGCGCGGCGCATTGGATCCCACGTTGCCACGTGTCGGTGCTCGATCGGCTCGGCCACCTCGCGCACGAGGAGAACCCCGCCTGGGCGGTCCAGCTAATCCGCGATTTCGCCGCCGCTTCGGACGTGGAGGTCGCGACCGCTTCGGGGATGGGCAGCGTTGACGACGAGGCGGGTGGGCGGTGAGCGGATGGCCGGCCTATGCGGGCTGGATCGAGCTGGTCTTCGTGGGCGCGGTGGCGCTGGGGTTCGGGGTCTGGCAGCTATGGTCGGTCAATCGCGAGATCGCGCGCGACAAGGAGGACGCGCGATCAGCGGATGCGCTTTCGCTGGACCAGCGCCCACGACACGAGCCCGGATCATCGGCGCGCCCTGGGCATCCGGTAGGGGAGCAAGAACTGGACCAGCGGTGAGGCGAAGCGATCGAGATCGAGGCTCTCCTGCACCGCTACCGTATCCTCGCCGTAAAGCCGCGCCGCAAGCGTGGAACGAGCGTAGAACGGCGCGTTCTCCCAGGTCCTGATCACCTTGGCGCGGCCGTTGTCCCCCCGGGCGCGGCGTTCCACCAGCCAAGAGGTTGCCGGAAGCGGCGCCACCGGCGGCAGCTCGGCGTGATGCGGGACGCCCGAGGCATCAAACCGCAGCGCGCTGGCGAATGGCGAGCCGTCGCGGCGGATCCCCTCGTAGCACACGACCGCGCCATGTCGGGTATGCGCGCGCGACCAGTGCCAGGTGCGGAAGCCCTGCTCGAGCGCTTCGCTCCCCCTGTTCGAATCGAGATAGGCGCTTCCCCGCCAAGAAACTGCAGGCTGCTCCATCGCCACCTCGATACGCGCGCGCGGCGCCAGGCAGTGCCAGCGATGACGGTCCGATGGCGATAACACGAAGGCCTGCGCGTTCATCATCTCGGGGATCACCCGCACCCGCCCCGCGACCCGGCGTTGCAGCGGATTGAACAGGCGCTTGTCATGCTCCTCGATCGTGATCTCCAGCGCATCGCCGCACCAGCGCACTTCGCTCGGCCCGATCGCCAATGTGTCGGCCGAGCGCGCCACCGCGCCGTGCGGTCGCTCGGTCATCGCCCAGCGCGCGCGCGGGCCATAAAGCGCGACATTGAGCGCGGCATGGTCGAGCGGTTCGGCCCTACCGCTGGCCTTGTAATAGGGGGAAAAGACGCTGCCCAGAAAGGCAATGATGGTCAGGCCGTGCCGCCCGTCGTCGCTGATCGCATCGACATACCACCAGGCATAGCCACCTGGCGAGAGCGCGATGTCGAAGAAAGGTCGCGCAGCACTGTCCTCGCTGCCAACTGTCCGGACAAGGCGGCCATCGGCACCCCCGCCCCCGGATGGGTGCTTCCACCCGCGCAATAAAGCGAACGGGTCCGCGTGCGTGTGCCCTGCCGGAGGAAGGACGCCGCCCAGCCGTGCGAGGCCCGTCCATAGATCGCTCCCCCGGTCGAGGGCGAAAATGTCTCGAAATCGTTCGGGGTAAGCAGCAAATGCGGCGCCGTCTCCTCCAGCTCCAGCCCGCAGGCCGCCGCCATTCGCTTCATCGAACTGGTGCATCTATCCCTCTCTTCCTTGCTGTATTCGCGCAGGTCGCCATCCGCGGGCGCGTTGACGATGATCTGCAGCCGCTCCGGTCCTTGATGTGCGCCGGTTCCCTCGGCACCTCGATCGAGCGCGCAGACATAGATGCTGGGCTCTGTCGGCACGCAGCCGGCGGAGATCTCGGCGAACTCGCGCGGATAATCGTTGGAAAACAGGACATTGTGCTGGGCCAGCGGGAGACCATCTGTTTTCGCATGAGCCAACCAGACAAGCGCGGAAAGCGAACGGTTGGCGGGCTTTTGCGCCGATACCGCGCGGGCGGCGGCTTCACCCAGCAGACCCGAGGCAAGCGCGGCGGGGCCGCAATTGGCGATGACCGCATCCGCCTCGATCATTTCCCCCCCGGCCAGTCGCAATCCCGCGGCCCCCCCGCTACGCACCTCGATGGCGGTGACCTCCTGGCCAAGGCGGAAGCGCGCACCATGGTGCTGCGCCAATCGTTGCAGCGCGGCGGCCAGAGCGCTCATCCCGCCCTCGATCGACCACACCCCCATCGCCTCGACATGCGCGATCAGCATCAGCGTTGCCGGCGCGGCAAAGGGTGAGGAGCCACAATAGGTTGCGTAGCGGCCATAAAGCTGGACCAGACGCGGGTCATCGAAATGGTCGTCAAGCGCGTTCCATAGCGTTTCGTAAGGCCGGATCGCGCGCAGATCGCCCATCCTCCAGGGGCCTATCCGCCACATAAGTTCGAGCGGGGTGGCGACCTTGGACCGGCGAAGCAACGGCTCATCGAGGATCGCGTGGATCCGCGCGGCTTCGGCGCGGAAGCTGCGATACCCGCGAGCTGCCTGGGCACCGGCAAACTCGCCGATCGCCTGCTCGCTGCGGGCCGGATCGGCGAACAGGTCCAGGCGCGAACCATCGGGCCAGGCATGACGGGCGATCGTCTCGGCCGCTTCCAGTTCCACATAGTCAGCAAGGTCAACGCCGCATTGGGTGAAAATCTCATCGAACACATCGCGCGCGGTGAATACGGTGGGACCGGCATCGATCTCGCTGGTGCCGACACGCAGTCGTCGCGCCTTGCCTCCGACATGCGCGGCCTTTTCGACCACCGTCACCGCCACACCCGCGGCGGCCAGAAGTGCAGCCGCGGTCAGTCCGCCGAAACCGGCACCAATGATCGCGACATGCGGTTGCCCCATGACCATACTCACAAGACGCAATCATTGATCTTTACAACCGCTTTGTCCACTTAGATTGACAACCATGCCATACGAACCAAAGCCGGTGCGCCGGGCGCCCGGACGCAAGCTGCGCTGGCTCACGTGGCGCAACCGCGTCCTCGCGTCGGACCGCTTCCGCCGGCTGGCCAGCGCCATACCACCGTTCAGCCTGGTGGCGCGGCACAAGGCGGCGCGGTTATTCGACCTGAGCGCGGGGTTCGCCTATTCGCAGGTCCTGATCGCCAGCCTCGAATCTGGACTGATCGACCATCTGGCGCAAGGCACCGCCAATCTGCCCGAAATCGCCCGGGCAACCGGACTTTCCCCGCCAGCCGCGCTCCGCCTGCTGCGCGCGTCCGTCGCGCTCGATCTGGCGGAGGAGGCCGCGCCGGGTTGGTGGGTACTGGGGCAGCAGGGCGCCGCGCTGCAGGGCAACCCGGGTGCGCGCGCGATGATCCGGCACAACCTGCTGCTTTACCGCGACCTGGTCGATCCTGTGGCGTTGCTGCGCGGCGACCGGGCCGAGCCCACGCATCTCTCGCGGTTCTGGCAATATGCGGGATCGGACCCCGAGAACGCCGCCATATATTCCGAACTCATGGCCGCCTCGCAGCAGATGGTGGCGGGCGAGGTGCTGGCAGCTTACGACTTCGCGCGCCACCGGGCATTGCTTGATCTGGGGGGCGGCCACGGCACCTTCCTCAACGTGGTCGCCGCGCGATATCCCCTGCTCAAGCTTGGCCTGTTCGACCTGCCCGAGGTCCTGGCAGGAGCGTCGGCGGGCGCCGCCGACCTGCTGGCGGGCGATTTCTTCCGGGATGAACTGCCGTGTGGATATGACTGCATCACACTGGTGCGCATCCTGCATGACCATGATGATGATGCCTGCCGAGCGCTGCTCGCTTCGGTCCGACGGGCGCTGCCCTCAAGGGGTCGACTACTGATCGCCGAACCGCTGGCCGGCACCAAGGGCGCCGAGGCGATGGGTGATGCCTATTTCGGGCTCTATCTATGGGCGATGGGCCAGGGCCGTCCGCGCACCGCGCGCGAGTACGGGGACATGTTGCAGGTCGCGGGATTTTCCAGCTGGCGTCGGTCGACCACCCGACAGCCGATCATCAGCAGCCTCATTGTCGCGCAAGCTTGACGGAATATCTGTCACTCTGAATTGACAGTGTTTCGCTTTGCGTTATGGTCGCTCGTAGAAAGAGCATCTTACCGATGCCGGGGCCCGGGTTTCGATCTGGGATAGGGAAAGGCCTTGCACATGCAGGCATTGGCGGTCGTGATGGAGGCACCGGGAAAGGTTGCTCTGCGCTCGCTGGACCTGACCGCTCCCGGCCCCGCCGATGTGGTCGTCGACATCCAGTGGAGCGGTATCAGCACCGGTACCGAAAAGCTGTTGTGGACGGGCGAGATGCCCGCCTTTCCTGGTATGGGCTATCCGCTGGTGCCGGGTTACGAATCGGTCGGCCGCGTCATCGATGCGGGGTCCGAGGCCACCTGTCGGATCGGCGAAATGGTGTTCGTGCCCGGAGCAACCTGTTACCGTGACGCGCGCGGGCTATTCGGCGGTACGGCAAGCCGGCTGGTGGTGCCCTCGGCGCGGGTCTTCCCGATAGCCGAGACGCTCGCCTCCGACGGGGTGCTGTTCGCATTGGCAGCCACCGCTCACCATGCCATCGCCGGGGGTAATCCACCCGAGCTCATCGTCGGTCATGGCGTGCTGGGCCGGCTGCTCGCCCGCCTCACCATCGCCGCTGGCGCACCGGCCCCGGTGGTGTGGGATCACGACCTGGCACGGCGTGGTGGCGCCCAGGGTTACGAGGTCATTGCTCCCAAGGACGATGTGCGCAGCGATTACGCGTCGATCTATGATGCGAGCGGCTATGCCGACGGGCTGGACACGCTCATCGCCAAGCTCGCCAAGCGCGGTGAGGTGGTGCTCGCCGGCTTCTATTCCAGCCGTCCGAGCTTTGCCTTCCCGCCCGCCTTCCGCGCAGAGGCGCGCCTGCGCGTGGCCGCCGAGTGGGAGCCTGCAGATCTTGCTGCAACCGGCGCGCTGATCGACAGCGGTGCGCTCGACCTGGCGAACCTGGTCAGCGACGTTCGCCCGGCGAGTGAGGCACAAGAGGCCTATCCCACCGCGCTGCTCGACCGCAACTGCTTGAAAATGGTGCTCGATTGGAGAGGCTGCGCATGACCATGCTCGACCCCGGACCCTTGCGCGAGGAAGCGGGTCAGGAGCCCGATCTTCCTGCCAGCGGCCCGGTGACCAAGGAAACGCAGATCATCGCGATCTATGGCAAGGGCGGCTCGGGCAAGAGCTTCGCGCTGTCGAACCTTTCCTACATGATGGCGCAGCAGGGAAAGCGCGTGCTGCTGATCGGCTGCGATCCCAAGTCCGACACCACCAGCCTGCTGTTCGGCGGCAAGTCCTGCCCCACCATCATCGAGACCTCGTCGGCCAAAAAGCTGGCTGGCGAGGAAGTGACCATCGAGGATGTGTGCTTCCAGCGCGACGGCGTGTTCGCGATGGAACTGGGCGGGCCGGAAGTGGGCCGCGGCTGCGGCGGGCGCGGGATCATTCACGGTTTCGAACTGCTCGAGAAGCTGGGCTTCCACGAGTGGGGCTTCGACTACGTGCTGCTCGATTTCCTGGGCGATGTGGTGTGCGGCGGCTTCGGCCTGCCGATCGCGCGCGACATGTGCCAGAAGGTGATCGTGGTCGGCTCGAACGACCTGCAATCGCTCTATGTTGCCAATAATGTCTGCAAGGCGGTCGAATATTTCCGCAAGATGGGCGGCAATGTCGGCGTGGCCGGGATGGTCGTCAACAAGGACGATGGCACCGGCGAAGCGCAGGGTTTTGCCGAGGCGGTGGGCATTCCGGTGTTGTGCGCGATCCCGGCTGACGAGGATATTCGCCGCAAGTCCGCCAATTACCAGATCATCGGCTTGCCCGGCGGGCAGTGGGGTTCGCTGTTCGAGGAACTGGCGGTGAATGTGGCAGAAGCCGGGCCGCGCCAGCCCGCACCGCTCGATCAGGATGGATTGCTTGGCCTGTTCAGCCCTGACCAGACGGGTGGCGACGTAAGGCTGGTTCCCGCGACGCAGGCCGACATGCGCGGCGGGGTCTATGAGACCAAGCCCTCGCTCGAGGTGATCTATGACGCGGTCTGAGACGCGCCTCACCAGCGCGAACCCGGCGGCATGACCGACCTGGCCGCTCCCGACCGCCAGCGCGATCAGCTCGACCTGGGCGCGACCGAGGGCGGCTGCTCGAGCGGCGACACATTGCGCCAGGCTGCGCGCGATGCGGGCAAGAGCGAAGTACTCGACCGCTACGCTGCCGATTACCCGGTCGGTCCGCACGATCAGCCACAAAGCATGTGCCCGGCCTTTGGCAGCCTGCGCGTTGGCCTCAGGATGCGGCGCACCGCCACCGTGCTCTCGGGTTCGGCATGCTGCGTCTACGGACTGACCTTCACCTCGCATTTCTACGGCGCGCGGCGCTCGGTCGGCTACGTGCCGTTCAGCTCCGAAACGCTGGTGACCGGCAAGCTGTTCGAGGACATCAAGGAGGCGGTCGAGGGGCTGGCCGACCCGGCGAACTACGACGCCATTGTCGTGACCAATCTGTGCGTGCCCACGGCAAGCGGCGTGCCGTTGCGGTTGCTTGGACGCGAGATCAACGGCGTGCGCATCATCGGTATCGATGTGCCGGGGTTCGGCATCCCAACCCATGCCGAGGCCAAGGACGTGCTTGCCGGCGCCATGCTGGCCTATGCCAGGCGCGAGGCGGAGCAAGGCCCCGTCGCCGCGCCGCGCGAACGCGACGAGCGGCCCACCGTGACGCTGCTCGGCGAGATGTTCCCCGCCGATCCGGTCGGCATCGGCCAGATGCTCGAACCGCTGGGCCTGGCGGCCGGACCCGTCGTTCCGACCCGCGAATGGCGTGAGCTTTATACCGCGCTCGATTGTGCGGCAGTGGCGGCGATCCATCCGTTCTACACCGCCAGCATCCGCGAGTTTGAGGCCGCCGGCCGGCCGGTGCTCGGCTCGGCGCCTGTCGGCGTCGAAGGGACCGCAGCGTGGCTGGAGGCGGTCGGCGAGATGTGCGGGATCGCGCGCGCGAAGGTGGACGCCGCGCGCGACCGATTCACTGGCGCGATCAAGGGCGCGCTTGGCGCCAACCCGGTAGAGGGGCGGATCACCATCTCGGGTTACGAAGGCTCCGAGCTGCTGGTTGCTCGCCTGCTCATCGAAAGCGGCGCCGACGTGCCCTATGTCGGCACCGCCTGCCCGCGCACCCGCTGGTCCGATCCCGACCGCGACTGGCTCGAGGCGCATGGCGCCCGTGTGCAATATCGCGCCAGCCTGGAGCAGGACAATGAGGCGGTCGAGGAATTCGGACCGGACCTGGCGATCGGCACCACGCCGGTCGTCCAGCATGCCAAGCAAAAGGCAATACCCGCGCTTTATTTCACCAACCTGATTTCCGCACGGCCGTTGATGGGCCCGGCGGGCGCGGGAAGCCTGGCGCAGGTTGTCAATGCAGCGATGGCCAATCGCGACCGGTTCACCGCGATGCGCAATTTCTTCGAAGGCGTGGGAAGCGGACACGCCGCTGGCGTATGGGAAGACAAGCCGCAGGACCGCCCCAAATTCAGGAAGAAATACGCCGCGATGAACGAGGCTGCCAAAAAGGCGGCCGAGGCGGTGGGCTCGTGACGCTCGTCCTCGATCATGACCGGGCCGGTGGCTACTGGGGTGCGGTCTATGTGTTCACCGCGGTCAAGGGCCTGCAGGTCATCATCGACGGACCGGTGGGCTGCGAGAACCTGCCGGTAACCAGCGTGCTGCACTACACGGACGGCCTTCCCCCGCATGAGCTGCCGATTACGGTGACCGGGCTGGGCGAGGAAGAGCTGGGCAAGACGGGCACCGAGGGGGCGATGAAGCGCGCCTGGAAGACGCTCGACCCCGAACTGCCCGCGGTCGTGGTTACCGGGTCGATCGCCGAGATGATCGGCGGCGGGGTGACGCCCGAAGGCACCAATATCAAGCGCTTCCTGCCGCGCACGATCGATGAGGACCAGTGGCAGTCTGCGGACCGCGCGCTGGGCTGGCTGTGGAGCGAATTCGGCCCCAAGCAGGTGCCCGCTCTCAAGCCGCGCAAGGACGGTGAGAAGCCCAAGGTCAACATCATCGGGCCCGCATACGGCATGTTCAACATGGCGAGCGACCTTGCCGAGATCCGTCGGCTGGTCGAGGGAATTGGGGCGGAGGTGGCGATGGCCTTTCCGCTGGGCAGCCATCTTGCAGACATCCGCCGGCTGGCCGATGCCGAGGCCAATGTCTGCCTCTACCGCGAGTTCGGCCGCAACTTGTGCGAAACGCTCGAGCGGCCGTATTTCCAGGCACCGATCGGTCTGGCCTCGACCACTAGCTTCCTGCGCGCGCTGGGCGAGGCGGTGGGGCTCGACCCCGAGCCGTTTATCGAGCGCGAGAAGCACACCACCATCAAACCGCTGTGGGATCTGTGGCGTTCGGTGACGCAGGACTTCTTCGCCACCGCCAGTTTCGGGATTGTCGCCAACGAGACCTATGCTCGCGGCATCCGCCACTTCCTGGCCGACGAGATGGGCCTGCCCTGCACCTTCGCCTTCTCGCGCAGCGCCGGGGTGAAGCCCGACAACCAGGCGGTGCGCGCGGCCATTCACGCATCGCCGCCGTTGGTGCTGCTGGGCAGCTATAACGAGCGGATGTACATGGCCGAGGCGCCAGGCACCGGTGGGCCGCGCGGGATCTATATCCCGGCTAGCTTCCCCGGTGCGGTGATCAGGCGGCATACCGGAACACCGTTCATGGGCTATTCGGGCGCCACCTACCTGGTGCAGGAAGTGGTCAATGCACTGTTCGATGCGCTGTTCCACATCCTTCCCGCCGCCCCGCAGATGGACGCCGTCCAGCCCACGCCCGCGCGCAATGCCCGCGAGCTTGCCTGGGACGATGCGGCCAAGGCTAAGCTCGATGCAATGGTCGAGGCCCAGCCGGTGCTGGTGCGCATCTCGGCCGCTAAGCGCTATCGCGACGCAGCCGAGCACGCCGCGCGGGCAGCCGGAGAAAGCAGGGTAAGCCGGGACCGGCTGACCGATGCCCTGCTCGAAGGTGCCTCGCAATGAGCGCGCAGAACCCATTCCCCCTGTCCGCCGCGAGCGGTGGATACGGGCCAAGCAATCCGGGCGGAGGGCTCCGTACGGATCGAAGCGGAGGGCGCGGCACGTCCTTCAACAAACACTGCAACGAAAGGAGACCCTGTCATGGTCGATCCCACTCCCGGAACTCCCGGTGACGATCGCTTTGGCCTCAGGACTTACCTGACGCCCGAGGAAGCCAAGGAATTCCACAAGCTCTTCATGAGCGGCTTCATCGGCTTCACGGTGGTGGCCATCATTGCCCACATTCTGGTGTGGCTGTGGCGTCCCTGGCTCTAAGCCAAGAACAAACCCGATCCGGCGGTTGTTTCCAAACGCCGGCAAGTATGACCACAATATAGGGGACATATATCATGTGGAGAGTATGGCTCATCTTCGATCCGCGCCGGGCGCTGGTCGCATTATTTATCTTTCTCTTCGTGCTGGCGCTGGTGATTCATTTCATCCTGCTGAGCACCGAGACGTTCAACTGGCTCGACGGACCCAATGCGCGGGCGGTTCAAACCCTCCCCGTGGCTACGACCGAAGTTCCGGTAACCTAACGCGGCTTCCGGCAACGGGCGCGGACGCTAGCCGTCCGCACCCATCGCCGGAACCGGTATTGTCGGGAAACGACCCGCACCCTCGCGGGCGGCAAGGGAGAAGGCAATGGCGCTCCTCAGTTACGAGCGTAAGTACAGGGTTCGCGGCGGCACGCTGATCGGCGGCGACCTGTTCGACTTCTGGGTCGGCCCGTTCTATGTCGGCTTCTTCGGGGTGACGACGATCATCTCGTCGCTGGTCGGCACGCTGCTCATCTTCTATGCCGCCTCGCAGGGGCCCACCTGGAACCCCTGGCTCATCTCGATCGCCCCGCCCGATCTTTCCTATGGTCTGGCGCTTGCCCCTCTTAAGGAGGGCGGTTTCTGGCAGATCATCACCGTGTGCGCGCTGGTCGCGTTCGTCTCGTGGATGCTGCGCGAGGTGGAAATCTGCCGCAAGCTGGGCATCGGCTATCACGTTCCCTTCGCATTCGGCGTGGCCATCCTCGCGTATTTCGTTCTCGTGGTGGTTCGTCCGGTGCTGCTGGGAGCATGGGGACATGGCTTTCCCTACGGCATTTTCAGTCACTTGGACTGGGTGTCCAATGTCGGCTATCAATATTTGCACTTCCACTACAACCCGGCACACATGCTGGCGGTGAGCTTCTTCTTCACCACCACCTTCGCGCTGGCGCTGCATGGCTCACTGGTCCTTTCGGCGGTCAATCCGCCGAAGAACGGTCGCGGCGGCGGCGAAGTGAAGACACCGGAATATGAGGACACCTTCTTCCGCGACCTGATCGGCTATTCGATCGGCACGCTGGGTATCCACCGCCTCGGCCTTCTGCTGGCGCTGAACGCCGGTTTCTGGAGCGCGGTCTGCATTGTCATCTCGGGACCCTTGTGGACCCGCGGTTGGCCCGAATGGTGGACCTGGTGGCTCGATTTGCCGATCTGGTCCTGACGAGGAGCGAGTAACCAATGGCCCGCTATCAGAACATCTTCACCCAGGTGCAGCTTCGCGGGATTCACGAAGCCGGGATCGACCTGCCCACGGGAAGCGAACCGCGGTTCGGCATCCCCAGTTTCAACTACCTGTTCGGCCGTCTGGGCCAGGCGCAGATCGGGCCGATCTACCTGGGGTGGGCGGGTGTCGCCTCGCTCATCTTCGGCTTCGTCTGGTTCGAGATCGTCGGGCTAAACATGCTCGCTTCGGTGAACTGGGACGCTATCCAGTTCGTCCGCCAGCTGCCTTGGCTGGCGCTCGAGCCGCCTGCGCCCGAATATGGCTTCCAGCCCTTCGTGCCGCTGGCCGAGGGCGGCTGGTGGATCCTCGCCGGGTTCTGCCTCACCGCATCTGTTCTGTTATGGTGGGTGCGCACCTATACAAGGGCACGTGCGCTGGGCATGGGAACGCATGTCGCCTGGGCCTTCGCATCGGCGATCTGGCTGTTCCTTGTTCTGGGCTTCATTCGCCCCATGTTCCTGGGCAGCTGGTCAGAAGCCGTTCCCTTCGGCATCTTTCCCCATCTTGATTGGACCGCCGCGTTCTCGATCCGTTATGGCAACCTGTTCTACAATCCGTTCCACTGCCTCTCAATCGTGTTCCTCTATGGCTCGACGCTGCTCTTTGCCATGCACGGCGCCACCATCCTTGCAGTGGGCCGCTATGGCGGCGAGCGCGAAATCGAGCAGATCACCGATCGCGGCACCGCGGCGGAGCGCGCCGGCCTGTTCTGGCGCTGGACGATGGGCTTCAACGCGACGATGGAATCGGTTCATCGCTGGGCCTGGTGGTTCGCGGTGTTGACCACGCTTACCGGCGGCATCGGCATTCTTCTGACCGGTACGGTGGTCGACAACTGGTATCTATGGGCTCAACAGCACAATTTCGCGCCCGATTATCCCAGCACCGGCGTTGAAGCGCCCTCGCTTGAGCCTGCGCGGGCATTGAGCGACAACCTGGAGGTCGTACAATGAGACGCACGCTTGCTGCCCTTGCCCTGGGCTCCACCGCACTGGTGCTGGCCGGATGCGAGCTGGGATCCAAGGAGGCGACGCAAGGGGGCTATCGTGGCACCGGAATGGCGCAGATCGACCTTATCACTGTCGACGCGGCGCAGGAAGTGCCGGCCCCGCCCTACGACTTGCCCGCGCCGAGCGGAGTGAAAGCCTCCGAGGTGTATCAGAATGTCCCGGTTCTAGGGAACATGGACCGCGAAGAATTCGACTATCTAATGGCCGCGATCACCGAATGGGTCTCGCCCGAACAAGGGTGCAATTACTGCCACAACCCGGCCAACCTGGCCGAGGACAGCGTCTATACCAAGATCGTCGCCCGGCGGATGCTGCAGATGAACCGGTCGATCAACGTGCAATGGGCCAATCACGTGCAGGATACAGGCGTCACCTGCTGGACGTGTCACCGGGGCAATCCGGTTCCCGACGCGATCTGGACGCTGCCGGCCGAGGTGAACGGCACCACCATCGTGGGCAACCGCCGTGGGCAAAACGCGCCGCGTCCGATCACCGGCTATGCGTCGCTGCCGACCGAGAGCCTGGCCTATTTCTTCTCCAGCGATCTTGGCGAACCGGTCAATATCAATGTAAACTCCTCCACCATGCATCCCAACCGCCAGAACCGCACGACCACGATGGAGGCCGAACAGACCTATGCGCTGATGATGCACCTCTCGACCGCGCTGGGCGTCAACTGCACGCATTGCCACAACACACAGAACTTCGCCGCTTGGAACTTGTCGACGCAGCAGCGCGCCACCTCGTGGTACGGCATCCGCATGGTGCGCGATATCAACGACGACTATATCTCGCCGCTGCATGATGTCTTCCCGGCCAACCGGCTCGGTCCGCGAGGCGATCCGTTCAAGGCCAGCTGCGTCACCTGTCACCAGGGCAATGCCAAGCCGATGGGCGGAGTGCAGATGGTCGCGGACTATCCTTGGCTACAGGGCTCAGGCCGTGGCCAGGTGCCCGCTTCGCCCAGCTCAGACGAGGTGCGCGAGATGCTGCAAGACCCCGCCATCGTGCCCAAGCCGGTTCCGGGACCCGAGATCGCCGCGCGCTCGACCGCCGCAGTGCGTCGCTGATCCGCCCTGTTTCGGCGGGGAAGCGACGCACGCGATAAAGCTGGCTAACGGGGCTTGGGGACGGACTGGATCAAGCGAACGGCCCGTTCAGTTCCACGATCTGCCAGTTGAGCGCGCCGGCAACCGTTACCCAGGCAAGATAGGGGACCAGGAGCCACGCCGCCAAGCGCGAGTGGCGGCGGCAAACCACGATCAGCGCGGCAATGGACAGCCACAAAAATCCCAGCTCGGCAAAAGCCCAGTCGGGCCGCTGCATGCGGAAGAATATGAGGCTCCACAAGAGGTTCAGGAAACCGTTCAGCGAAAACAGCCCGATCACCAGGTCGGCCGTGCGCGAAGTGGGAGTTGCGCGCCAGGTGGTGACCGCAGCGACCGCAGTGGCCGCGAAGATGATCGTCCAGGCTAATCCGAACGCCCAGTCGGGCGGCGTCCAACCAGGCTTGTCGAGCGCCTGGTACCAAGGTCCGAGGTCGGTGATCGTCTCGCCAAGAAAGGCAATGCCGAGCGCCGCGATCCCGGCGATCGCGACGGGCATTATCCAGCTGCGGCTCATCGCGCGACGGGTTTCAATCCCAACAGATGCGCGGTGTCCTTGAGGAAGATCCGCAGGTGGGCAAGCGGCCGGGCCCGCACGAGGCGCTTGTTCATATAGGCCTGCCAGGTGAGCTGCTGGACATCGCGGTCGGCGCACATGGCCACAAAACGCTCGCGCCGCTTGTCGCTCGAATACCAGAAATACTGCATGATCCCCAGGATCCAGAACACGCGCCCATGCTCGCGCATGAAGGCGCGGCGTGCCTGCTTGAGCGTTGCGGGGTTGCCGCTGGCGAGAAAGGCGCAAGCGGTATCGGCAGCGATCCGCCCGCTGGTCATGGCATAGTAGATGCCTTCGCCGCTTGCCGGGGCAACCACGCCCGCAGCATCGCCGGTGACCAGCACGTCGCGGCCATTGTCCCACTTCTTCAGCGGCTTGAGCGGAATGGGAGCACCCTCGCGCCGGATCGTGTCGTTCTGCGCAAGACCCAGGTCGTCGCGCATCGTCGCCACCGCTCCGCGCAGCGAGAAGCCCTTGTTCGCGCTGCCCACGCCCACACTGGCGGTATCGCCATGGGGAAAGACCCAAGCGTAGAAATCGGGCGAGAGCTTGCCCTGATAAAAGACGTCGCAGCGGTCGGGATCGAACGCCTCGCCAGCAGTTTCGGGCGAGCGGATCACCTCATGATAGGCGAATACGCATTTCATCGCTTCAGCCCCGGCGATGTTCTGCTTCGCCACTTGCGAACGCGCGCCATCGGCACCGATCACCAGCTTGGTCCGCACCTTGGTCATCGGTGCGCCGCGGCGTTCGCGATAGCACACGACGGGCGCGCCATCCTCGCCTTCGCGCTCGATGGTCTCGAAAATGCCCGTCGCGCGCTTGGCGCCCGCCAGGGTGGCACGCTCGCGCAGCCACTCGTCGAAGTGATCGCGGTCGACCATGCCGACAAAGCCGATCTCGCCCACCGGCATGTCCACCGTGCGATCGGACGGAGCAATCATGCGTGCCGAACGTGCGCGCGCGACCAGCAGCGAATGCGGGACCTCGAAATCGGCCAGCAGACGCGGCGGAACCGCGCCGCCGCATGGCTTGATACGCCCTGCCCGGTCGAGCAGCAGCACATGCTTGCCCGAACGCGCCAGCTCGGTCGCGGCGGTGGCTCCCGACGGCCCGCCACCCACCACGACGACGTCATAATCGACCTTGCTCATGCCCTTGCCCATCCTTCCTCAAACCTGCTGTGCCCCGCAGCGGTTGCGCGAATTGCCAGTAGTGCGGCGATGACGAACAGCCCTGCCTCGAGCGCGAAGATCAGCTGGAACGCATCCGCGCTGCGATCGAGGGTGCCGCGGGCAAGGTCGACGCCGACCGCGCCGGTAAGCCCGCCAAGACCGAAGGCTATCGCCTGGGCGGCACCCCAAACGCCCATCCGCACGCCCTCGCGGGTGTGTTTTCCGGATCCTGCCAGACCCATCATCGATCCGATCGCCGCGACCGCGAACGTGCCGTTGAAAAAGCCCAACAGCGCGACGTTCGCCGCCAGCGGCCAGCCCGGACCGATCGCGGCGGCAAAGCACAGCCCGGCCAGCGCCAGCCCCGATCCCAGGCATCCGACGACGATCCATGAGCGCAATTCCATCGGCAGCCGCCCGGAAAAGGCGCTCCCGGCAAGCCCGGTCACGATCATGCCGACGAGCACGCCCGCGTGCTGCAGTCCCGACAAGCTGGTCGATTCGCCCGGGGTCATGACGAAGACCAGGCCGGCGAAAGGCTCAAGGATGAGGTCCTGCATCGAATAGGCGAGCATCGAAACGAAGATGAACGCGGTGAACCGACGCGCCTCGCGCTCGTTGGCGATTTCGCGCAGGGCCTCGCGCAGCGGCGGCGGGGGCGAAGCCCTGTCCGCATGAACCGTGTCCGCATGGGCCGATTGCAACGGCCTGACCGATCGCTCCAGCCCGATCATCGCGAGTATGGATACACCCAGCGCGCCCGCCACCACGCCTGTCACCACCATTGCCAGCCGAGCCTCGGAAAACGGATCGAGCAAAGCCCCGGCCACCCCGGCGGAGATGACAATCCCGGCAACCATCATGATCCAGGTCACCGCCGCCGCCGCCGCCCGGCGTTGCGGCGCGACAGCCGAGGCAAGCAGCGCCAGCATCGAGGTTCCCGCCGCGCCCACCCCGCCACCGATCGCGGCGAATGCCAGGATGGCGACGGGCACGCCCAGGACAGGGTCCCTCGCCAGCAGCACGGTGGCTTGAAGCGCGGCAAATGCACCCAGACCAAGCAGCGCCATGCCGCCCAGGATCCAGGGCGTGCGGCGACGTCCGACATCCGATCCGTGCCCCCATAGCGGACGCGAGAGCTGAACCGCGTAGTGCCATGCGACAAGCCCCGCCGGGATGGCGGCGGCAAGCGCATATTCCACCACCATCAGGCGGTTGAACAGCGAAGTCGCCAGCATCACGATGGCGCCGATGGACGCCTGCACCCCGCCCAGCCGGATGATCGCCAGCCAGCCAAGACCGCCCCCCGGCATCAGAAGTAACCTCCCAGACCCAACGCGGCAGCCAGCATGCCGAACACGTAAAACGAGACGCCGGTGGCATTGTACCACGGCGCGCGGGCGGCAGGTGCTGCAACCAGCCTGGGCATGAGGATCAGCTGGATGAGCGTGAACAGCCCGACGATACCGGCCGAGAGCCACAGCCCCCATGCCGCCAGCAACGCGATCACCATCGCCTGCGCCAGCGCCATGACCGCGCAGGCCAACAGCGCCGCCGGTCGTTCGCCGAGCACTACGGGGAGCGAGCGCAGGCCCGTTTCCCGGTCGCCCTTCACCGCCTTGAAATCATTCAGGGTCATAATGCCGAAGGCGCCGATGCTGTACAGGCCCAGCACCAACAGCGTCCCGGTTGCGGGCAACGCGCCTAAAAGCAGTGCGGCGCCGGTAAACCAGGCCAGACCTTCATAGGTGAAGCCGACGACGGCCGGACCCAGCCAGCCGCTGGTCTTGAAGCGGAACGGCGGCGCGCTGTACCCCCATGCGCACAGCAGGCCGAGCACCGCTGCCGCCAGCACCCAGGGACCCATCGCCGCAGCCAGAACAAGGGAGAGCAATGACCCGGCGATCGCGATCCACAACCCCCATCGACCCGCTATGCGCCCCGAGGGGATCGGCCGGCCGGGCTCGTTGATCGCGTCGACATCGCGGTCGAACCAGTCGTTGACCGCCTGGCTGGTGCCGGTGATCATCGGCCCCGCAAGAACGATGCCCGCAACCAGCAGTCCGGGATGCTCGATGAGCGACACACCCGACGAAACCGTTCCGCACATGAACGCCCACATCGGCGGGAACCAGGTGACAGGCTTGGAGAGCGCGAGAATATCGCGAGGCGCCGGAGGCGATACTGGGCCGATCGTGGTCATCGTTCGCGCCATGGATCGGAAGGCTAAGCCTGACAGTTCGAAGCGTCAATCCGAATTGACAGTGAGACCCGATCCGTTGCCGATCCGGACCGCGAAAAGCTCAATTGCTGTCGAATGAGGCGTTCGCAAGATCATAGCGATGCAGTTTGGCGTAGAGACCCTGACGACTGAGGCCCAGAATTTCAGCGGCTGAGGCCCGGTTGTTCCCGGTGAAGGTGAGCGCGGCCTCGATGCACAAACGCTCGATCAGATCAGTGCTCTCGCGCACGATATCCTTGAGCGACATCCGGCCGACAAGCTCGGTCAGTTGCTCGACCGAACGCGGCTGGTCTGCCGAGGGCGGCAGATCGGCCAGGCGGCGCCCGATGGTGCGGATGACGAAGCCGGTGACCGACTTGTCACCCTCAGTACGGACGGCCGAAAGTTCTATCGGATCGCCCTCGAACCCCGCCTCGGAGGCAATCGTGGTCGGGACATTGCGGGCAACGCCATGCCGCTCCAGCTGGTTGTCGATCAGGTCCATGTCGATACCCGGCCGGCCGACCAAATCACCAAGCTTGCGGCCCCGCAGCATATCGGCGCCGCTAGCGCTTACCAGGTCGGCGAATGCGCTATTGCAAACCAGGATTTCGCCGTTGCGGTCGGTTAGTACGAACGCATCGGGCATGGCCTCGATCACCTTGACGATATCGCCATGATGCGCGGCTGTCGCCAGACCGGCGGGCGTGGCCAGTCGCACCAGCAGATACCGCCCGCCACGCTCGGTGAACCCGGTTGCCGATAGCGTGACCGGTCCCTCGCCCCGCGCCGGCTCGAGCGGGACTTGTGAAGGCGTGCCGCCCCCCATTGCCGCCCCCAAATAGCTGGTCAGCGTATCGCGCGATTTGCGCGCGAACATCGCGGTGAGTTTGCCGCCGGGGAGCGTCCCGGGCTTGGCGCCAAGCAGCGTGTGCGCGGCCGGATTGGCTTCGCGGATACGGGTGGTCTCGGCCTCGACAACCAGTACCGGTTCGACAGAAAGGTCGAACAGCATCCGGTAGCGCGCCTCGGTCTGGCGCAGCCGCAGGTAATCTCGTTCGAGCGATTGTTGCGCTTGGAGCAAGCGCTGCTGGAGCGCAGCCGCATCGCGCAGGTCACGGCCAAAAGCGATCGAGCCCGTGCCGTCACCAGTGCTGACCAGCACGTAGCGCACGGGAATATCACCATCGGGCGAGCGATGATTGACCTGCCGCCAGTGCTGGGTCTGGCCACGCCGTGCGGCGGCCAGCATCTCCATCACCTTGGGACGGCTTTCAACGGTTACCGTATCAAGCCAATCCTGCCCCACCCAGTCGCGGAAATCGGGGAAATCATCGGGGTTGGCGGTGACATCGATGATTCGGCCGCGCGGATCGAGCATGAGCGCGACATCGCCCGCCACCATTGCCAGCCGCGCAGCAACATCCGGCGTGATCGCCCGCATCGAGGCTGGATCGTCGAACGGCTGCTTGCCGTCGATACTGTGCTTGCGGGTGAGCATCCGCTGCTCCGGACCTTCAGATTTGCTGGCTGACCACTTTGGCTCCGTTAACTTTTCGCTCGGCCAGCGCAAGAGCGGAGCGCGCATCGGCCGCGGTTCCGTCCGCACCCGAAGCTTCCGCCAGGTCGGGCCGGTCATTGACCACCCGTCCGCCGACCAGGATTTGGGTCGCGCCGTACTGCGACGCGTTGCGGATATCGGCGACAAGATCGCGCAACGCCGGTCCCTCGCAGTCGCAACTCACGGTAAGGCCCACCAGATCATAGGATTGCGCGGCCACCGCCGCCATCAATTCGCAATGTAGCGGTTCGAGCAGCACCGAAGTGCGCCATCCCGCGCGATCGAACACCTGTTCGACCATCAGGGCGCCGAAACTGTGCTGCTCGCCGGGCATGGGGGAAAACAGCGCCGTGGGCGTCGGCTCGTGCAAGCGCGCCCGAGCCGGCGATCCCGCGGCGATCCTGCGAGTTACTTCCTGAAGGCGCCACAAGCCCATCGTTACTTCGACGAAATCGGCCAGATCCTCTTCCCAATAGCGGCCAAGCGCGCGCGCCGATGGGGCCAGCAGATCGACCAGCACCGCCTCCACGCTGACCCCGCGATCGATAAACGCCTCGGTCACCGCGAGCAATTCGTCCGCCTCGAGCGCCAGCGGCAGGCTGGCGAAACTCTCGACCTCGCTGGGCGCGATATTCGCCGCACCTCCCGAGCCTACCTTGCCGATCCGCGAAGGTCCCACACCGACCCGTGCCAGTCCGCCACCGGGTCCGCCATGAGCAAGCAGCAAGCGCGGAATGATCTCGGCCTCCACCAGGCTTCCGAGCGCCTGGGTGGGTGCGTGCGCATCCGCGTCGCCCGAACCTTCGTTCGTAGCCGAGCCACGTCGAGGCCTGTCTTTCCGGTTACGGTGGCTTGCCCCCCCTTCCTGCCCGCGATGCGAAGCGTTGGGGCCTGCATCTATCTGAGTCGCCAAGATCCGTCTCCCCGGTCGTAGCGGCGCGAAGTTCGCACCAGAAAGACATGTCAGCTCTTTCGGCCGAGTCTGTCTCTTGGATGAACCTATCGTGGTTTAACGCTGATGACAAATGATGTTCTGTCCTTCAGAAATTACGTCAACACAGATTGACACATTGCGGGCGCTGGTCCTAGTTTGCCTCAAGCCAGCGGAAGGAACACGCTTGCGATGAGAGGAGCAGCGATGGCAACGGCAAGCGAGCGTCCCGTCGCAAGGCTGTACAGCCCCGCCGAGCGTGCGCGGCGCGATGCATCGCGCTGGACGCTTATCCAGGGCGTGCTCGCACCGGTCCAGTTCGTCATCTTCCTCGTCAGCCTGACTTTGGTCCTGCGCTACCTGGCGACCGGCTCGGGCGAGGTTGCCGCCGACATCTCGATCATCGCCAAGACGATCGCGCTTTACGCCATCATGGTCACCGGTTCGATCTGGGAGAAGGAAGTGTTCGGCCGCTGGCTGTTCGCGCGTCCGTTCTTCTGGGAGGACGTGTTCTCCATGCTCGTGCTAGCGCTGCACACCGTTTACCTGGTCATGCTGTTTGCCGGCATCGGTACTGCGCAGGAGCGGATGCTGGTCGCGCTGGCGGGTTATGGCACCTATGTGATCAACGCCGGGCAGTTCTTCTACAAGCTGCGCGTCGCGCGTCTCGAGGCGAGTTCGCCGGCCATACCGGTCCAGCAGACGAGCGGGATGGTGGCCGGGTGAGCGTTGCGGCTCCAGCCCTGGCGCCGGTAACAGGCTGCACGTCCCCGGCGGCTGAACGCGAGCCCAGAACAGTGCTGCGCGAGCGCGGGCAGCGTGAGGTTTTCTGTGGATTGACCGGCATCATTTGGCTTCACCGGCGGATGCAGGACGCCTTCTTCCTGGTGGTCGGCTCGCGCACCTGCGCGCATCTGCTGCAATCGGCCGCGGGGGTGATGATCTTCGCCGAACCGCGCTTTGCCACCGCCATTATCGAAGAGCGCGACCTTGCCGGCATGGCGGATTGTCAGGACGAGCTCGACCGGGTTGTCGGACGGCTGCTCGCCCGCCGGCCCGATATCAAGACGCTGTTTCTGGTCGGCTCGTGCCCGTCCGAGGTCATCAAGCTCGATCTTGCCAAGGCCGCCGAACGGCTCACGGTGCAGCATCGCGGGGCGGTGCGGGTGCTCAATTATTCGGGCAGCGGGATCGAGACGACCTTCACGCAAGGCGAGGATGCCTGTCTTGCCGCGCTGGTCCCCGAGATGCCCGCTGCCGGGCCCGATGCAGCACCCGAACTGCTGGTGGTGGGCACGCTTCCCGACATTGTTGAAGACCAGTTTTCACGTCTGTTCGCCGAGATGGGGATTACCCGCGTGGGCGCATTGCCGGCCAAGCGGGCGAGCGATCTGCCCGCGGTGGGTCCGGCGACGCGCTTCCTTCTTGCGCAACCCTTCCTGGCCGAGACCGCGATGGCTCTGGAAGACCGGGGCGCGGCGCGGATCGAAGCGCTGTTTCCGTTCGGCGCTGAGGGCACGGCGGACTGGCTGCGCGCGGCGGGCCGGGCATTCGGCATTGATGCACGTCATATCGAGCAGTTCATCGCACCGGGCCGCGACCGGGCACGGCGCGCGCTCGAACGCCCGCGTGCGCTGTTGGAAGGAAAGCGCATCACCTTCCTCCCCGATTCGCAGCTTGAGGTTCCGCTCGCCAGGTTCCTTGCGAGCGAACTGGGCATGATCCCAGTCGAGGTCGGCACGCCCTATCTGCACCGCGCGCACCTGGCGCGCGAGTTGGCCGTATTGCCTGATGACCTGCGCCTTAGCGAAGGCCAGCACGTCGATCGCCAGCTCGAACGCGTGCGTGCTGACCGCCCCGATCTCACGGTCTGCGGCCTTGGTCTGGCCAACCCGCTCGAAGCCGAGGGGCTGACCACCAAGTGGGCGATCGAGCTGGTGTTCTCCCCCATCCATGGTTTCGAGCAGGCAGGCGACCTGGCCGAACTCTTCGCCCGGCCGCTGCGCCGACGCGATGTGCTGAGGGTATAGGCATGCAGCTCGCCGTCTGGACCTACGAGGGACCGCCGCATGTCGGCGCGATGCGGGTGGCGACCGCGATGGAGGGTGTGCACTACCTGCTCCATGCACCGCAGGGCGACACCTATGCGGACCTGCTGTTCACCATGATCGAACGGCGCGCCAAGCGTCCGCCGGTCACCTACACCACCTTTCAGGCGCGCGACCTGGGCAAGGACACCGCGCAGCTTTTCCAGGACGCGGCGAGCGATGCGGTGGCGCGGTTCAAGCCCGATGCGCTCCTGGTGGGTGCCTCGTGCACGGCCGAACTCATCCAGGATGATCCCGCCGGACTGGCCTCGGCGATGGACCTGCCCTGCCCCGTCATCCCGCTCGAACTGCCGAGCTACCAGCGGCGCGAGAACTGGGGCGCGGCCGAGACCTTCTACCAGATCGTGCGGCAATTGGCCGACCAGACGGTCACGCCCGGTCCGCGCGAGGGGCGCCGGCCCCGTGCCAATATCCTCGGGCCGACCGCGCTGGGCTTCCGCCACCGCGACGATCTAGTCGAGGTCCGCAAGCTGCTGGACGCGCTGGGTATCGAGATCAACTGCACAGCCCCGCTGGGTGCCTCGCCGGCGGACATCGCGCGACTGGGCGCGGCGGATTTCAATATCGTGCTGTATCCCGAGACGGGGGCCGAGGCAGCGCGCTGGCTGGAGCGCACCTTCGCTCAGCCCGTGGTGCGCACCGTGCCGATCGGTGTCGGCGCCACGCGCGAATTCATCGCCGAGGTTTCGGCGCTTGCGGGGGTCGATCCCGCCTTGGCTCTGGGCGATGAGGCGTCGCGTCTTCCGTGGTGGAGCCGTTCGGTTGATTCGACCTATCTCACCGCCAAGCGCGTGTTCGTGTTCGGCGATGCGACCCACGCCATCGCCGCCGCCCGGATCGCCAAGGAAGAGCTGGGCTTCGAGGTCTGCGGGCTGGGCTGCTACAACCGCGAATTCGCCCGCGAACTTCGTGCCGCCGCCGCGCTGCACGGCGTCGACCCGCTGATCAGCGACGATCATCTGGAAGTGGAGGAGGCCATTGCCGCCGCCGCACCCGAGCTGGTGCTGGGCACGCAAATGGAGCGCCACATCGCCAAGCGGCTGGGCCTGCCATGCGCGGTCATCTCTTCGCCCGTTCATGTGCAGGACTTCCCCGCGCGGCACTCGCCGCAAATGGGTTTCGAGGGCGCCAATGTCATTTTCGACAGCTGGGTTCACCCGCTCGTGATGGGGCTGGAGGAGCACCTGCTCACCATGTTTCGCAACGACTTCGAATTTTCCGATGCAGCGGGCGCGTCGCACCTTGCCGCTCATTCGCCAAGCCAGGATCAGGGCCAGGATCAGGGCCAGGACCAGCGCCAGGATAAGCCAGCCGCCCTGGAAATGCACTCGGCGGTGATGTCCTCGGGAGCGGGCTGGACCGACGAGGCCGAGCGCGAACTCAGGAAGATCCCGTTCTTCGTGCGCGGCAAGGCCAAGCGCAACACCGAAGCCTTTGCCGCCGCCGAAGGGCGCGGCGCAATCGATCTGGCCACGCTTTACGATGCCAAGGCGCACCATGCCCGCTAGCTCCCCCTCGCTCACTCACCCGCGGGTGCGCGTCGTTATCGTGACGCTGGACAACCACCTGAAGGGCGCGGTCGAGCGGGCCGAAGCGCGGCTGGCGCAGGACAATATCGACATCTCGCTGCACGCCGCCTCGGACTGGAACCAGGGCGACGCGCTCGAGCGCGCCCGGTCCGCGGTGGCGAAAGCGGATATCGTCATCGCCACCATGCTGTTTCTGGACGACCACGTCCGCGCGATCATGCCCGCGCTCGAGGAACGGCGCGAGCAGTGCGATGCGATGGTGTGCCTGATGTCGGCGGGCGAGGTGGTCAAGCTGACCCGGATGGGCGCCTACCGAATGGACGCGCCGGCCCGCGGCCCGCTCGCACTGCTCAAGAAACTGCGCGGTTCAAAGAAGGCGGGGGCCAGTTCGGGCGCCGGGCAGATGAAGATGCTGCGGCGGCTGCCCCGGATGCTCAAATTCATCCCCGGCACCGCGCAGGATGTGCGCGCCTATTTCCTCACGCTGCAATATTGGCTGGCGGGGTCGGAAGACAATGTCATCGGCATGGTCCGTGCGCTGATCGACCGCTATGGCGCCGGCGACCGGCTGGTGCGGCGCGGAATGACCGACGCGGCCGCGCCCATCGAATATCCCGAAACCGGCGTCTATCACCCGCGCACCGAACAGAAGTTTTCTGAAAGCCTGCGTCTGCTGCCCCGCAAGTCGGGCACCAACGGCACCGTCGGCCTGCTGCTGCTGCGCTCCTATCTGCTGGGCAATGACGCGAACCATTATGACGGGGTAATCGCGGCGATGGAGACGGCCGGGCTGCGGGTGATCCCGGCCTTTGCCAGCGGTCTGGACGCGCGTCCGGCGATGGAGAAGTTCTTCCTCGACACCAATGGCCAACCCAGCGTCGATGCCATCGTCAATCTGACCGGCTTCTCGCTGGTCGGCGGGCCGGCCTATAATGATAGTGAGGCGGCGGTTGTGGCGCTGGCACGGTTCGACGTGCCTTACGTGGCCGCCCACGCGATCGAGTTCCAGACGCTGGAAGCCTGGCGCGCGGGGCGTCAGGGTCTGTTGCCGCTCGAGACCACGATGATGGTGGCGCTGCCCGAACTGGACGGAGCGATCCTGCCCAGCGTCATCGGCGGTCGCAGCGAGGATGGCGAGGGGCGCGTGCGGGCGATGCGCTGCGATCCCGAGCGCGCCGATGCCCTGGCGGCAAAGGTCGCCCGGCTGATTGCGCTGCGCCGGTCCGATCGCGCGCAACGCAAGCTGGCGATCGCGCTGTTCAACTTTCCGCCCAATTCGGGCGCCACGGGCACGGCTGCGCACCTGGCGGTGTGGGAATCGCTGCAGGCAACGCTGGAGCGCCTGTCGCGCGAAGGTTACCTGGTCGATGTGCCCCAAAGCGTCGAGGAACTGTGCACCGCGATCCTTCAGGGCAACAGCGAGCGCTACGGTGCCGATGCCAATGTCGCGCATCGCATTCCCGCCGATGAGCATGTCCGCCGCGAGCCGCATCTTGCCGCAATCGAGGCGCAATGGGGCCCCGCCCCCGGCCGGCTGCAAAGCGACGGGTCGCATATCCATGTCCTGGGCGCCCATTTCGGCAATGTCTTTGTCGGCGTGCAGCCGGGCTTTGGCTACGAAGGCGACCCAATGCGGCTGCTGTTCGATGGCGATTTCGCTCCGACGCATGCCTTTGCCGCCTTCTATCGCTGGCTGCGCGAGGATTACGCGGCCGATGCCGTCCTTCATTTTGGCACGCATGGCGCACTGGAGTTCATGCCCGGCAAGCAGGTCGGCCTGACCGGCGATTGCTGGCCCGAGAGATTGCTCGGCGATCTGCCGAACTATTATCTCTACGCGTCGAACAATCCTTCCGAGGGCATGCTGGCCAAGCGCCGGTCGGGCGCGACATTGGTCAGCTATCTGACGCCGCCACTGGCCAAGGCCGGGCTTTACAAGGGTTTTGTCGAGTTGAAGGCGGCGGTCGAACGCTGGCGCTCGAGCGTCCAAGGCGATGAGCGCAACGCGCTGGCTGCTTCGATCGCCGGGCAATGCGACGCGCTGGATATCGAATGCGGTGAGATTTCGGGTCTTGCCGCGCGCCTCTACGAGCTCGAGCGCACCTTGATCCCGCACGGCCTGCATGTCCTTGGTCAATCGTCGCAGGGCAAGGAACGCGAAGAACTGCTCGACGCTTTGGCCGATGCCGATCCCCAGGCCGAGCGGGCGGACATCGCCGCCGCGCTCGATTCGTGCGATGAGCTCGGGTCGCTGATCCATGCGCTCGACGGCGGCTATGTCGAACCCGCGCCGGGCGGAGACCTGCTCGCCAATCGCGAGGTTCTTCCAACGGGGCGCAATCTGCACGGTTTCGACCCCTTCCGCCTGCCGACCCGCTTTGCCTGCGAGCAGGGCCGGATGCAGGCCGAGGGACTGATCGCCCGGCATGTCGCAGGCGGCGCGCCGTTCCCCGAGAGCCTGGCCATGGTGCTGTGGGGCACCGACAACATGAAGAGCGAGGGCGTCCAGATCGCCCAGGCGCTGACGCTGATCGGCGCGCGTCCGCGGCTCGATTCCTACGGCCGGCTGGCGGGTGCCGAGCTGATCGGGCTGGAAGAACTGGGCCGCCCGCGGATCGACGTGGTGGTGACGCTTTCGGGCATCTTCCGCGATCTTCTGCCGATGCAGACCCGGATGCTCGCCGAAGCGGCCTGGCTGGCCACCAATGCCGACGAGCCGCTTGAGAGCAACTTCGTGAAGAAGCATTCGCTGGCGCATCAGGAGGCGCATGGCTGCGACCTGGAAACCGCCGCCTTGCGCGTGTTCTCTAATGCCGAGGGCGCCTACGGGGCGAACGTCAATCAATTGATCGAGGGCGGCGTGTGGACCGATCCCGACGAGCTCGCCAACGCCTTCGAGACGCACAAGGGCTATGCCTACGGCGCACGCGGCGAGGCCCCGGTGCAGCAGCGCGCGCTGCTGAACAGCGCGCTGGCGGATGTCGAATTCACCTACCAGAACCTGGAGAGCGTGGAGGTGGGGATTACCGACCTGGACCAATATGTCGACGGGCTGGGCGGTGTTTCACGTTCGGTAGCGCGTGCCAGGGGGGGCCGCGAGGCGCCTGTTTACATTCTGGACTCGACCAATGGCGGCGAGGCCAAGGTGCGCACATTGGCCGAACAGATCGACCTGGAGACGCGCACCCGCACGCTCAATCCCAAGTGGTATGAAGGGCTGCTCAAGCATGGCTACGAGGGCGTCCGCCATATCGAGGGCCATGTGACCAATACGTTCGGCTGGTCGGCCACGACGGGGCAGGTGGCGCCCTGGGTCTATCAGCGGATCAGCGAGACCTACGTGCTCGACAAGGACATGCGCGAGCGGCTTTCCGAGCTCAATCCCAAGAGTTCGGCCCGGGTGGCCGGGCGGCTGCTCGAAGCCTGCGAGCGGCATCTGTGGGAGCCCGATGATGCAACTTTGGCGGCGCTGCGCGCTGCGAGCGATGATTTGGAGGACCGCCTCGAAGGGGTGGTCGCGGCGGAATGAGGATTAACCGATGACCCTACAAGAACCCGCCACGCGCTTTTCTCCCGATGATGGGGACGGCTCTGTCCAGGTGCGGCTCGATCCGCGCGACCGGATCGGCACGGCCAAGGTGTTCGCGGTCTATGGCAAGGGCGGGATCGGCAAGTCGACCACTTCGTCCAACCTGTCGGCCGCGTTCTCCAAGCTTGGCCACCGGGTGCTCCAGATCGGCTGCGATCCCAAGCACGATTCCACCTTCACCCTGACCAAGAAGCTGATGCCCACGGTGATCGACGTGCTCGAGCAGGTCGAATTCCACTCCGAGGAGTTGCGGCCCGAGGACTACATGTTCCAGGGTTATAATGGCGTGATGTGCGTGGAGGCGGGCGGTCCTCCTGCGGGCACCGGCTGCGGCGGGTATGTGGTGGGGCAGACGGTGAAATTGCTGAAGCAGCACCATCTGCTGGAAGACACCGACGTGGTCATCTTCGATGTGCTGGGCGATGTGGTGTGTGGCGGGTTCGCAGCGCCGCTCCAGCATGCCGAGCGCGCACTGGTTGTGGCGGCGAATGATTTCGACAGCATCTTCGCTATGAACCGCATCGTGGCGGCGATCGGGGCCAAGGCGAAGAACTACGAGGTGCGGCTTGCCGGCGTGATTGCCAATCGCTCGGCGGCGACCGACGAGATCGACCGGTTTTCCGAGGCGATCGGCATGAAGCGCCTGGCCCATTTCCAGGACTTGGACGCCATCCGCCGCTCGCGGCTCAAGAAATGCACCTTGTTCGAGATGGATGCCAGCCCCGAAGTCGAGGCAGCGCAGGCCGAATATTTGCGGTTGGCCGCGCTTCTGTGGCACGGCGTCAATCCCATCGAGGCCAAGCCGATGAAGGACCGCGACATCTTCGATTTTCTTGGGTTTGAATAGGGGCTTCGAATGATGGCGACCCGCGCCCCCTCCCCCTACGATACGCAGCGCGACAAGCTCGCCCGCTATTTCGACGGGACGGCGCGCAAGGCGTGGATCGACCTTACCTCCGAAGCTCCGGTCAGTGGCATCCGCGCAACGGTGCGTGCGGGGCGTGAGAGCATGCGCGCGGCGCTGATGGGATGGCTGCCGGATGATATGTCGGGTTTGCGTGTGCTCGATGCGGGCTGCGGCACGGGCGCGCTGACGATCGAGGCGGCGGGACGCGGGGCGCAGGTTACCGCCATCGATATCGCCGCGGGTCTGGTCGAGATCGGCCAGAAACGCGCGGGTGCCTTGACCACGAGCGGCACGATCGACTGGCGCGTGGGCGACATGCTCGACCCCGCGCTGGGCAGTTTCGACCATGTGGTGGCGATGGACTCGCTGATCCACTACCCGCTGGCGGACATCGCCGCGACGCTCGAAGCGCTGGGCGCCGATTGCCGTCGGTCGATGCTGTTCACCTTCGCACCGCAAACGCCTTTGCTCAGCGTCATGCACAAGGCGGGCAAGCTGTTCCCCCGCTCGAACCGGTCGCCGGCCATCATTCCCGTTCGCGAGGCCAGGCTGCGTGACCGGCTGGCGAGGATGCAAGGCTGGCGGATCGGGCGTGACCACCGGGTCTCGAGCGGTTTTTATACCTCACACGCGATCGAACTGGTACGCTGCGGATGAGCGAGCGGGGCGCCTTTGCACAGCGCTGGACGCAGGTTGCCATGCGCTTCCTGCCGTTTGCTGATGCCGGTGGCGGCGACCTTCCGCTCGGCCGGCTGCTGCGCTTGTCGCTGTTTCAGGTGAGCGTGGGCATGACGCTGGTGCTGCTCAACGGCACGCTCAACCGGGTGATGATCGTCGAGCTTTCCACACCCGCCTGGCTGGTCTCGCTGCTGATCGCCATCCCGCTTATCGTCGCACCCTTTCGCGCATTAATCGGCCACCGCTCGGACAATCACCTGGCGGCTTTGGGCTGGCGGCGCGTGCCGTATCTGTGGTTTGGAACGTTGATGCAGTTCGGCGGGCTGGCGATCATGCCGTTCGCGCTTCTGCTGTTGAGCGCACCGGCGCATTTCGCGATCGGCGTGGTTGCCGCTGCGCTCGCGTTCCTGCTGGCGGGAACCGGAATGCACGTCACCCAGACCGCCGGCCTGGCGCTGGCGACCGACCTGGTGAGCGAGGACAGACGGCCGCGCGCGGTGGCGCTGCTCTATCTCAGCCTGCTTGGCGGGATGATGGTCGCTGCCCTGGTGATCGGTGCGCTGCTGGTCGATTTCACCCCCACTAGGCTGGTTCAGGTGATCCAGGGTGCGGCGGTGCTGGCGGTGCTGTTCAACCTGATCTCGCTGTGGAAACAGGAGGTGCGCAGTCCCGCCATCGCCTCACTGCAGACCCCGCGCCCCGCGTTCGCGCAAGTCTGGGCGCGGTTCGTTGCCGAACCGGCAGCGCTGCGGCTGCTCGCGGCGACCGGCTGCGGGGCGGCTGCCTTTGCCATGCAGGATGCCTTGCTCGAGCCCTATGGCGGCGAGGTGTTCGGTCTTTCGGTGGGTGCCACCACGTCGCTCACCGGTGCATGGGCACTGGGCGCGCTGTGCGGTTTTTGGGTCTCGGCGCGATGGCTGGCGCGCGGCTATGACGCGCTCCGCATTGCGGGATATGGCGTGGTGATCGGGCTGGCGGCCTTCGTGCTGGTGCTGTTCGCCGCCCCGCTCGATGGCCCCGCCGCGCTGGTGCTCGGCGCGATCGGTATCGGCGCGGGCGTGGGATTGTTCTCGGTCGGCACGCTGATCGCCGCCATGTCGCTGGCGCGCGATGGCGCATCGGGCCTGGCGTTGGGTACTTGGGGCGCGGTCCAGGCCAGCGCGGCGGGCTTGGCGATCGCGGTGGGCGGGATCTTGCGGGACGGTGTCTCGCAATTCGCGGTGGCCGATGGACTTGGCGCCACGCTGGCGCACGAGGCGACGGGGTATGGCGTCGTCTATTCGATCGAGATCGGGCTCCTGCTCGTTACGCTTGTCATCCTGGGCCCGCTGGTGGGCCGCGGTGTCGGCAAGAATGCAAACCTTGGCGATGGTCGCTTCGGCCTTGCCCAATTCCCCACATGAGGCGTGAAAGGACTGAGCGATGAGCGACGGCAATCTGGTAGGCACGATCGATGTCGCTGAACTGGCTCTTTGGGCGTTCTTCCTGTTTTTCCTCGGTCTTGTCGTTTATCTGCGGCGCGAGGACCGGCGGGAAGGCTATCCTCTCGAGGATGAGTTGACCGGCGCGGTTGAGGTTCCCGGCGGCGTGCTCAGCCTGGACGAGCCGAAGGTGTTCCGCCTGCCGCACGGCAAGGGCACCATCAACACGCCCACCGCACCGCGCGAACCCGTCAACGTCAACGGCAGGCGACGCGAGAATTTTGCCGGCGCCCCCTATTCGCCGACGGGCAACCCGCTTACCGCCGGAATGGGGCCGGGCGCCTATGCCGAGCGCGCGCGTTACCCCGATCTGGATGCGCATGGACTGGCGCGCATCGTTCCGATTTCGAGCGCCGAGGGGTTCGCCATCGCACCCGGCAGCACCGATCCGCGCGGCCTGCCCATCGTGGGTGCCGATGGCAGGAAGGCGGGCATGATCACCGATATCTGGGTCGACCGGTCGGACCACCTGGTGCGCTATCTGGAGGTCGACACGGGTGAGGGAAGAGTGCTCGCGCCGATGGGCATGGCGGTTGTCCGGCGCGACAGGGTCACCATCGATGCCATCAACGCCGCCGATTTCGCCGGGGCACCGCGTCCCGAACGGCCGGGCGAGATCAGCCTGTTTGAAGAGGACAAGATCCTGGGCTATTTCGGTGCGGGCTATCTCTATGCCAACTCCGACCGGGTGGAACCGCTGATATGATGGAGCACGACCACGAGCCGATCCGCGGGCTGCCGGGCGATCTTCCGCCTGGCGAGCATATTATCTGGCAGGGTGTGCCCGATGCGCGTGTGTTCGCCCGCGCCGCGCTGGCCACCCGCTGGATCGCGGTATATTTTGCCGCGCTGGCGTTGCTGGCGGCGCTGAGCGGAAGCTTTTTGGGGGCGATCCTGACGCTGGCGGGTGGCAGTGCGGCGCTGGCCCTGCTGCACCTGTTTGCCTGGGGCGTGGCCAAGACCACGGTCTATACGCTCACCAATAGGCGGATTGTGCTACGAATCGGCGTGGCGCTGGAGAAGTGCATCAACCTGCCGCTGGTGCTGGTGAGCGCCGCAGATCTGCGCGATCTGCCCGATGGCCATGGAGATATCGCGCTGATGGTCAAGCCCGGTCATGGGTTGGGCTATCTGGTGCTGTGGCCGCATGCCCGGCCCTGGCAGATCGCCCGGCCGCAACCCATGCTGCGCGCGGTGCCCGATGCTGCGACGGTGGCAGCGCTGCTCGCTCGCACCTGTGCCGAACTGGTGCCGAATGAAGGCAAGGCCCCCACCGCAGCCCCCGCCGCGGTGCCCGCCCCCGGTTTCGGCCGTGTTCCCGAACGCCTGCGCGAGGTTGCCGCATGAGCCTGGTTCACGATCATGAGAACATGGTCCCCAAACCGGCCCTCATCATGGCCTTCGGTCTGGTCGGCTTCGTCCTGCTGCTCACCGCTGCGGTGAGCTGGGGTTTGGCGGATCGCGAGGCGGTGCCCTCGGTGGAACGCGCCGCGGCTGAGATTGCACCGGTCGAGACCCGCAGCCTCGCCTTTGCCGACAGCGAGGCGGGCGAAGTCATCGTCACCGACGCTGACAATGGCGCGACCATCGCGCGCATCGGCCGCGAGACCGAAGGCGGTGGTTTCGTGCGCGGCGTGATGCGTGGTCTGGCGCGTGAGCGGATGCTGCATGATATCGGTGCCTCACCGCCGTTCGAACTCACCTTGTGGGCCGATGGTTCGCTGTCGCTGGAGGACACCGCGACGGGTCGGATGATCGAGCTGGGCTCCTTCGGCTCGACCAACCGCGCCACCTTCGCCGCCTTTCTCGAAGGAGACACGGCATGACCGGCAGCCATAGTTTCGATGTGCCCTGCCGCATCGAGGTCGAGCAGAGCGATGAACATTTCCATGCCCATGTCGAGCTTGCTCAGGATATCGGCATTCGCGCGGGCGACCGGGTGCGGGTGCATGGCGAGCCGATCGCCGTCCGCTTCGGCGAAAGCGCCGTGTACGAGCGCATTGCCACAGTGACCCGCGCCGGCCCTCTGCTGCGCGGCTGGACCAGGCTCGCCTCCTATCTTGACCTTGGCGAACTCTACGAGGTCAGCTTCCACCCGGGGACCATCCGATGAATGCGCACACCACCATCACCGCCGCGCGCAGCAGCTCGCGCGCCGAGAGGACGACCCCCAAGGCGGCGGCCCTCGATACCACAGCCCCCGACACCATGGCCCCCGACACCATGGCCATGGCGCGCGAAGACACCGTGCTTTCGCCGCGCTTCTACACCACCGATTTTGCCGCGCTCGATGCGATCGACGTGACACCGGTGCGCGCCGAGTGGGAGGCGCTGATCGCCGAGATGGAAAGCGATCCCAACAAGCACCATTTCAAGCGCGACGACAGTTTCGACGGCGTGATCGAGGGACTCGAGCCCGCATTGCGCGCCGAGTTCACGGACTTTCTCGTCAGTTCGCTCACCGCCGAGTTCTCAGGGTGCGTGCTCTATGCCGAGATCGCCCGGCGAACTAAGAACCCCGACGTCAAGAAGCTGTTCAAGCTTCTGGCGCGCGACGAGAGCCGGCATGCGGGCTTCATCAATGACACGATGAAGGACGCCGGCATCGGGATAGACCTGGGTTTCCTGACACGGACCAAGAAATACACCTTCTTCAAGCCCAAGTTCATCTTCTATGCCGTCTACCTGTCCGAGAAGATCGGATACGCGCGCTATATCACGATCTACCGCCATCTCGAGGCGAACCCGCAGCTGCGCTTTCACCCGATATTCCAGTGGTTCGACAAGTGGTGCAACGACGAGTTCCGTCATGGCGAGGCGTTTGCCATGCTGATGCGCGCCGACCCCAAACTGCTGCAAGGGGCCAACAAGCTTTGGGTGCGCTTCTTCCTGCTCTCGGTCTACGCCACGATGTATGTGCGCGATCATGCCCGGCCGGTGTTTCACGAGGCGCTGGGGCTCGATCCCACCGAATATGACTACAAGGTCTTCTCGATCTGTTCGGCGATCAGCCGCCAGGTGTTTCCTGTCGAACTTGATACGGACGACCCCCGCTTTCGCCGTCTGATGGAGACGATGCTGGCGGCATCGCGGCGAATCGAGGCAGGCAAGGCGGCGGGCGGGACCAAGGGCCTCTGGCAGCGCGCCAGTGGCATTGCCGGGGCAGGCTATGCCTTCGCCCGCGCGTATTGCCTCCCCGCGCGCAAGAATGTCCTGCCGGCAAGCGTGAGGCTGCAGCCGGCATGGTGAGCTGGAGTGGCCATGTCCTACCGGTGATCGCCACCATTGCGGTGTGGTTCCTGGCGACCGGGCTTATCGCCTGGCTCGATCACCGTGAGCGCGGCACTTTCGGCCGGGCGCTGGCAATCGCCGGATGCGCCGGGGTCGTGGGACTGGTGCTGGTGCTGGTCTCGATGGAGGCGACCTCCAACATGGCGGTCTATGCCTCTTTCGCCGGCGCGCTGCTCATCTGGTCGTGGCACGAGATCGGCTTCCTTACCGGCGCGGTTGCCGGACCCAGGCGCGAACCCTGTCCGCCCGATGCGCGCGGTCTTGAGCGCTTCGGTCATGCGGCGGCAACCATGGCCTGGCACGAGATCGCCCTGGCGCTCACCGCATTGATGATGATCGTGCTGTCCTGGACCGCGCCCAATCAGCTCGGGGCGATGGTGTTCCTGCTGCTCCTGGTCATGCGGCTGAGCACCAAGCTCAACCTGTTTGCCGGCGTTCCCAATGACGCGACTGAGATCCTGCCGCCGCATCTTGCCTATCTGAAAAGCTATTTCGGGGCGCCCCGAATGACCGTATTGCTTGCCATATCGCTTGTCGCCAGTGTCGCGCTTGCCATATGGCTGTGCGTGCAGGCGCTCGGCGCGCCCCATGGCAGCGCCGAAGCGGCGGGTGCCAGCCTGCTGTTCGCGCTGGCCGCGCTGGGGGCGCTCGAACACCTGTTCCTCGCGTTGCCGATACGCGATGGTGCCTTGTGGCATTGGGCCTTGCCCAATCGCCGCCGAAATCAGATAGAGTCTTGAGGAGGGGATTGGAAAACATGGATTTCGACACGTTCTTCGCATCCGAGCTCGACCGCGTGCGCCATGAGGGCAATTATCGCGTCTTCACAGAAATCGAGCGGCATCGCGGCACATTCCCCCGCGCCACCCGCTATGTCGGGGACCAGACTACCCCCGTTACCGTTTGGTGCTCGAACGATTATCTGGGGATGGGTCAGAACCCGCTGGTCATTGAGGCGATGCACCGCGTGCTCGACGAATGCGGCGCGGGCGCCGGCGGAACGCGCAACATTTCGGGCACCAATCACCATCATGTGCTCCTCGAGCGTGAACTGGCCGACCTTCACAACAAGCAGTCGGCGCTGCTGTTCACCTCAGGCTATGTTTCGAACTGGGCGGGTCTGGGCACCTTGGCCTCGCGTATTCCGGGCTGCGTGGTGTTTTCGGACGCCCTCAACCATGCCTCGATGATCGAAGGCATTCGCCATTCGCGCGCGGAACGCCGCATCTGGAAGCACAATGATCCCGCCGATCTCGACCGTCATCTGTCGGAGTTTCCCGCAGATCGCCCCAAGCTGGTGGCTTTCGAGAGCGTCTATTCGATGGATGGCGACATCGCTCCCATCGCCGAGATCCTCGACGTGTGCGAGGCTCATGGTGCGCTCTCTTATATCGACGAAGTCCACGGCGTCGGGCTCTATGGCCCGCGTGGCGGCGGGGTGGCCGAGCGCGAAGGGTTGATGGACCGGATCGATGTGATCGAGGGAACGCTGGGCAAGGCCTTTGGCGTAATGGGGGGCTATATTGCCGCCTCGGCCGACTTGTGCGATTTCATCCGCTCATTCGCCAGCGGCTTCATTTTCACCACCGCGCTGCCGCCCGCTTTGGCTGCCGGCGCGTGCGCCAGCATCCGGCATCTGAAGGAGAGCGACTGGGAGCGCTCGCGGCAGAAGGCGCAGGTTGCCAAAGTGCGTGCCAAGCTCGACATGCTGGGAATCCCGCATATCCCCAACCCCAGCCATATAATTCCGGTGATGGTCGGCGACCCGCACAAGTGCAAGCGGATCAGCGACTGGCTGATGGACAACCACGGCATTTACGTGCAGCCGATCAACTATCCCACTGTGCCAAGGGGCACCGAGCGGCTACGGATAACGCCGTCGCCGGTTCATACCGATGGCGATATCGATCGCCTGATCGAAGCGCTGAGCGATATCTGGTCGCAGTGCGCGCTGGCCCGACGGGCAATCGCTGCATGACACCATCCGTTCGCGGTCTTGCCTAGGCAACTTTCCACTAGGCGGGTCGGAAGAACCGGGGAACACCTGCGCATCACGTGACGTTGTTCGGTTAACGCCCTGTCTCTACGAAGGAATTGTGCATGACCGATGGCGATCTGATCCCGGCGCTGGCGATGATGACACTGATTGCCGTTGTTCTCATCGCGGCATTTCTGCTTTTTCGCTTCATGCGCAAACGCTCGAACCGCCATCCGATGGACACTCCCGCCGGCCGCGCGGCTGAGGATATGCGCCGCCATCAGGCTGAGGAAGAGCGCAAGGCCGAGCACCGGCCGGACATTTCCTGACCCAGCAAGCTGCGCTGGATGGACAATGCCGCGTTGCGCGGAGGGATGCTATAGCGGTGTTATCCCTTGCTCAGAGATAAGCCTCAACAGACTGCCAACTACGCCACATAATTTGAAATAAGAAACGGGCTGGTCCATCTAGAACCAGCCCGTCGTATATGAAGTTCAACTACGTCCCGGATGCTTGGTCGAGATAGGCTATGACATTCGCCCGGTCCTGAGCCTCAGGCAGACCGGCAAACGCCATCTTGGTACCGGGAATGACGCGGTGCGGATCTTCCAAATACTGAAACAGCTTATCCGGCGTCCAGGTGATGCCGCTATTGGCATTGGCCGGCGTATAGTTGAACCCTTCGACTTGTCCTGCCTCACGGCCCACGATGCCGGCTAGCGAGGGACCGGTGCGGTTTACACCCGGCTCGACCACATGACATGTCGTGCATTGTGCAAACACCGCCTCACCTGCAGAGGCGTCAGGAGTGAACTGCGCCAGCGTCGTGCCGTCCACCGTCTCGGTATTGTCGGGCGCGGGTGCTTCGAGCGCAGGAGCGGCTGCAGTGGTCGCGGGAACCTCAGCGGGATCGGCTGGTTCGCCTTCACCGCCGCCGCAGGCCGACAGCGTCAGCACAATGGCAGCGCTCGCAGATATTGGCACAAAACCCTTCATGGTCGTCCCCTTGCTCGTTTCGAGGTTCGTTATTCGCAGTTTCGAAAGCGATATCACAGGCACCAAACGCTGCAACCCGGGTTTTTTTCCCGTGTGCCTCGACGATCGCATCGGGAGGCCTTTTCGAATACTTGTATTCCAAACCGGGCGCGTTGCTCGATAACAAGGACGGGTTCGCAATGCCGCGCCATGATCGTGTCACCGCCATCGGCGCCGCGCCTTGACCCAATCGGACAACAGATGCGTTCTGGTGACCGGCGGGGCTGGCTATATCGGGTCGCACGCGGTCCTTGCCCTGTGTGACGCCGGGTGGGACGTCGTTGTGATCGACGATCTGTCGACCGGCTTTGGCTTCCTTCTGCCGTCGCAAATCCCGCTCGAGCTGGGCAATATCGGGGACCGAGACTTTGTTCAACGCGTCATCGCGTCCCACCGCCCCGCGGCGGTCATGCACTTCGCAGGCTCGATCATCGTGCCCGAGTCGGTGGCCAATCCGCTCAAATATTTCGGCAACAACACCCTTCACACGCATACGCTGCTCGAAGCGGTGGTGGCGGCGAATGTCCCGCATTTCATCTTCTCGAGCACCGCTGCGGTATACGGCATCGGCAGCACGGATCTGGTAAGCGAGGCAAGCGCGCTGAACCCGATCAATCCTTACGGCCGCTCCAAATTGATGAGCGAACAAATGCTCGCCGATGTCGCCTCGGCTCACCCCCTGAATTTCTGCGCGCTGCGCTATTTCAACGTCGCTGGCGCGGACCTTGAAGCCCGGAGCGGACAGGCAACCGCGGGAGCGACGCATCTGATCAAGGTGGCGCTCGAGGCGGCGCTTGGACAGCGTTCGCATGTGTCGGTGTTCGGCACCGATTACGACACACCCGATGGAACGGGTATCCGCGATTATATCCATGTGGTCGACCTGGCCCGCGCGCATGTCTTGGCGCTCGAAGCGCTCATCGCCGAACCGGATCGGTCGCTGACGATGAACTGCGGTTATGGCCGGGGCTTTTCGGTCCTCGAGGTGCTCGATGCGGTCGAGCGGGTATCCGGACGCAAGCTGGACCGCCGCATGGCACCGCGCCGGGCAGGCGATCCGGCCATGCTGGTCTGCGATCCTGCGCGCATCAAGACCGAACTGGACTGGCAACCAAGGCACGACGACCTCGACACGATCATCGCCTCTGCGATGCGTTGGGAAGAACGCCTGTCCCGGTTGCAGGCGGGCTAGACCTCGAAGCGCAACGCGCGCGAGATGTCGCGGTCGAAACCTTCCTGCCCCCAGTTCCGAAACGCCTCTTGCGCCGCGTCTGCCCCACCGAACTGGAAGCCCAGTTGGCTGCGGTAGCACAGCATCGCGCTGATCTTGCGCTCGAGCGCGCTCTCCTCAAGCGCGTGGCGCTTTATTGCAGGCGCCGGATCTTCGCGCATTGCATAAGGATAATCCTCCCACTCGCACAGACGCGCGGCTGTCACCAATGACCTGAGCGCATCACGTACGATGAGGTGGTCCACATGGCCGCCTACCGCTAGCGGTCCGAGGATGAGATCGGGTTCGAACCCGGCGATTGTTTCGGCGAGCAGCGTAGTCAGCGCCGCGGCTATCGCATCGCGCGCAAGCTTTGGTCCGAACAAGGCCTTGGCGCTGCCATACCCGCGATGCGGCGCCTCGAGGAACGTCCAGTGCTCCGGGCGCGCGCCGATTATCTCGCATGCGGCAACGTCCTCCGCACGCCGCAGCGCCATGTAATCCGTCTCGCGCGCGATGCCCTTGTCGAGCTGACATGCAAGCGCGAATTCGGACGGCTGGCGCACATTGCCGGCGAAACAGGTGACGACGAGCACTTCGGCCCCGCGCTTTGCCATGCTGGCAAGCGTTCCCCCCGCCGAAAAGATCGCGTCATCGAGATGAGGCGAGACCGCAAGAATTCGCATGCGGCCTAAAGCAGATGCGGCGCGGCGCGAAAGCGGCACTCGGGGCTTGCCGGCAGCTTAGGATCGAACGCTGTGGGCGCCCCGGTGCCGACCACCTGGCGATAGAAATCGGCAATCATGCCGCCGACCACCTCCCAGCTATAGGTCACCCGGCATTCGGAAAGCGCGGCGTCGGCCAGGCGCTGTCGTTCGGCGCGGTCATCGATCAGCCTCTGGAGCGCCGCCGCTTGCGCCGCGATGTCGCCGGGCGCGACGAGAAGCGCGTTTTCCCGGTCCCGCAGGCAGTCCGAAACGCCCACCGTGTCGCACGAGACGATCGCTAGGCCGCTCGCCATCGCCTCGAGGATGGTGTTGGAAAATCCCTCGGAATAGGTCGGCGAGGCGAAGACATGATGCGCTCGATAGATCTGTGGCACGGTCTCGTAGTCGGCATAGAACGTGAACGCGATACGTTCTGTTAGCGATCGCTCGCTCACCAGCGCCTGTGCGGCATCGAGGTCTGGCCCAATCCCCGAGATCGTCGCGTGCCACTCGCCCTTGAGCAGCGTGCTGGCCTTGATGAAGTCGAGCACGCCTTTGCGCGCATCGACCCGGCCGTGATAGAGAATACGTGTGGTCCGGCCATCGCCGATGGTGCCGGGTGTAAAACGCGTCGTATCGACCGCGCCCGGAACAATGGTGAAGCGCTGCATCGGCGTTCCCAAGCGCTCATGCACCTCGCGAGCGAAGCTTTCCCCGCCGATCAAGACCCGGTCGGCTTTCTCGAGCACGTGGATCATCGCCTGGCGGTGCGTTTCGCAGCATGCGCCCACCCAGTGCCCATCGCCGCCCTGGATCGAGACGACCACGGGCAAGCCCAGGCGCTGGCCTGCAAGCAGCGCCGCCCATCCGGTCGGGTAGCCATATTGTGCATGAAGGACATCGAACGGGCGATGCGCGTGCTCGCTCGCGATGGTCTCGACGATGGTGGCGATATCGCGCTCGAAATCGCCGCCGTCCTGCTCACCCAGCTGCTCGAGACCAATCACCTTGGTTCCCGGCACTGCGGGTGGTGGCCCTCCGCCATAGACCCGCGCGCCAAGGGCATCGCCGCGATACTGGCTGATCATGGTGACATCGAAGCCACGCCGGACAAGCTCGCGCAGCAGGTTGATCGCATAGATCGACATGCCGCTGATCGCAGGGAAAAATCGCCGGCTGACAAAGCATATCCTCACGTCGCCAGCGCCTGGCGCAGGAAGGCGATGCTCTCGGGAATGGCAAGATGGGCACGCGGGCTTTCGCGTGACAGCTCGACACAGACCAGCCGCTCGAAGCCGATCTCCTCGAGCGTCCTGAGCACGCCCGGTACATCCATATCGCCTTCGCCGAATGGCAGGTGGACATGCACCCCGCGCGCCATATCCTCGATCGCCACCGTACCCAAGTGATCGCGATAGCGGCGCACCGCCTCGGCGGGGTCGATGTCCTGGCTGACGATGCAATGGCCGGTATCGAGCGCGAGGCGCAGACTTGGATGGCGCGCATTGAGGTCCTCGAACTCGCCGCAGGTCTCGATGAGCATTCCGGGCTCGGGTTCGAAGGCGGCGACGACATTTGCTCGCTCGGCATAGGCCAGCACCTGTTCCAGCCCTTCGTCCAGCCAGGCCATCACTTGCTCACGCGCAAGTCCAGACTGGGGAACGCCCGCCCAGAAACTGACCGCTTCGGCGCGCCAGATGGCAGCGATGTCGATCGCACGCTCAAGAAACGCCACACGTCTTGCGCGGCCCTCGGGACTGGGGTGCAGGAGCGTGGGCTCATGTTTTTCGCGCGGGTCGAGTAGGAAACGCGCGCCCGTCTCCACGACCGCGCCCAGCTTCAGGTCGTCCAGCATCCGCCCGATCCGCTCCGCCTCGCGCTGCCAATCGGGGGCGAACGGATCGCAGTGGTGGTGATCGAGCGTTACCGCGACGCCATCATAGCCGCTGTCCGCGATCAACCTCACCGCATCGTCAAGCCGGTGATTGGCCGCGCCGTTGGTGTTGTAGGAGAAGCGCAAGCTCACCGCGGTCTCTCCGCTGCGACCGCCCACTTGCTCGCCGCCGCGGCATGATGCGCTTCGGGCTCGCGATAAAGCGGATAAAGCGGGCCGACGATCTTGTCCGTAAGGGCTGTATCGAACATCGGCTGACCACCAAGCTGTTCGATCGCTTGCGGCGTCAGACGCACGGGCCGGAGACCCTCGCCCGCCTCATCGAACCGGATCAGCGGGCTGTCCATTTCAAGCAGCTTTCTCGTCCCGCGCTCGCCGATCCGGTGATAGCTCATCGTCTCCACCTCCATCCCTGGAACGATCAGCTTGACCGTGGCGACCGGGCATTGCGCCGGGGTCATGTCAACACTCAGCACATCGAAGCCCGCCTGCGTCACCCGCTCGAGCGCGATCCGCCCACGATCGCGTACGTCGGGGCATGGCGTATGGGGCAGCGCCGCGAACGGCTTGCGGATGGTCTCGGCAAGCATGTTTGGCCCGAGCCAACCGCGCAATTCGTCGGCGTCGCGCGCCTGCCAGTCGATCATCGCTGCCAACGCACGGGGATCGGAACTCTTCGCCGCGCCGCCGCTGTGTTCAAGGAACCGGTCGACATAGCCGGCTGGGCTCAACGCACGCGTGCGCCCATCATCGCCATGCGCATAGGCTTTGCGTGCACGGCTGGCGGCATATTCTGTGAGTGCCTTGACCAGCGCGGCTTCGCGGTCGGGATGACAGGCCTCGCCGCAGGCCGACACCATGATGGGCTCGGCAGGATCGCCCCGCTCATTTACTCCCACGCAATAAAGGTTGGTCAGACCGAACTCGTCGCTGGCGAACTTGACGATCGGCCGGATTCCCGCCTCCTCGTATTGCGCCAGCAACTGGGTAGCGGCGGGCGGCAGATCATCGGGCAGATCGAGCGCAACCCCCCGGTCGAGCGCACGAAACGTGAGGCCATTGCCGTCGCGCTGGAGAATTTCGCACAGCCCATGACCCACCGCCCAGTCGTGATCGGGACCGGCCCCCATGCCGTTGGAAATGATGGTGGTGAAGGGCTGATAGCCGGGCGACAATTCCGTGGAGTTATAGGCGGCCAGATCAATCGGGACGAGTACCCCCGCGCCGTCGGCATGGCGCACCGCCTCGACCCACTCGAGCTCGGTATCGCGGCCGACAGACGATCCCGCCGGCAGGCATAAGGTGAGCGGATCGGCGACGGCCTGCTCGCCCAGTGAGCCGACCAGGCCCTGGTAGGAACCGCGCACCTTCTTGCGCCGACCCAGCGATAGGGCCGGGAATACCATCTCGGCGATTTCGCCCATCGCCCCCAGGATCGCCTGGCCCTCATCGGCACCATAGCCAACGCCATAGGGCATAACGCCATCGAGCAGCGGTTCATCCTCGGGGAACAGGGCGACGATCCACACCGGAATGCCCGTCCGGTCGATAGGATCGATCGGGAAGGCAACGACCTCACCCCTCGGGAACGCCTCCAGATAAGCGCGCGCCGCATCGGGGAGATCGGCGGGAAGCCCCGAGCGGTTCATAGTGTAAACCGCCTGACCTGCGGCGGTCTTGCAAGGGCGTCGTCAAGCACCGCCAGCGCGACCTCCCGGCCTATGTCGGGAGCATGTTCAAAGGGTGTCAGCAGCGTGTCGAACGCCAGCGGCGCGATCACCTCGCGGTAGCGGGCAAGCTCGGCATGGGTAAGCGGAATGTCCTTGTGGAACGCCTTGTGACTGGAAACATGCGTGCTGCGTCCGCTCGCATCCTGATCGATCTTGAACATGTCGCCGCAGAACAGACGCCGCCCCGGCTCGTCATGCAGCACCGCCTGGCCCGCGTAATGTCCGCCGACATGGTGGAGCACCAGCCCCGGCGCGAGCTCGAGCGTGTCGTCATACGGCGCGGTGACGCGAAAAGCCTTGGTATATTTCAGATCATCCTTGTGAATGGCGAGCACCGGCGGGTCATATTCGCGCTGCAACTGGAACAAGGCGCCATAGCCATGCGGATGACTGGCCGCGAGGGACGCTACGCCGCCAAGCTGTACGATCTGGTCATACGATGCCATCGAATAGTAGGGTGCCGCCTCGAACGCGATATTGCCTTGCGCGCGCAAGATTAGCCAGCCGGTCCCCGCCAATCCCAGCGCGGGCGTGGTGGTGAACGCCCAGAGGTCCTCGTCGATCGGCCGTGCTTCGCCAGCGTGGTCGCGCGCGACCAGCTCTTCGGGCAGGAAGTTCCAGCCGTCCTCTGGCAGATCATTGCGTACGTCGATGCACACCGGGCAGTCGGGCGGCGCGAAATGCTGCTGCCAGAAACCGCAATTGGCACAGGCGAAATGGTTCAGAGGCACTGGCGAGCCTCCTGGTAGGTGCGATCGAACAAGCGCATCGAGGCAAGGTCGCGGGCAAGCGAAAAATCATGCGCCTTGTCGCGCACCGCCGCCATGAAGGCTGCAGCCTGCGCGGTGAACGGAGACGTCTGATCGAAGGTGATCGTGTGTTCCTGGCCGCTCTTGCCGCAGCGCCGCGCAAGATGCCCGCCGGCGGTCTGGCCCATCGTGTCAATGGCGACAAGCATCCCCGTCTCGCCCAGCACCTCAAGCCGTCTGCGCGGCAGCACCTCGGCACAATTATAGGCGACATGCGACTGGAACAGCACGCCATCCGCGCTTCGCCCGGTCAGCATTCCGCCATCATCGACCGGATAGTCGTGCACACGTCGCTGGAGCGCGATATGCAGGGTCTCGATGGGTTCGCCGATTAGGAGCTGGGCCAGGTCGAGCCCGTGCAAGGCCAGATCGATCACCGCTCCGCCGCCGGCCTTGGCGGGATCGGCCCGCCAATTGTCGTGTGCCCCACCATCGGGTGACCACGCGGGATCGACCCAGCAGGCGTAAATGATGCGGATCGCCAGCGGTCGGCCGATCTCGCCATGTGCGATAGCGTCGGCTGCTGCCCGGTGCGCGGGATGATACCGCTGGTCGAAGGCGGTGCCATAGACCACGCCTGCTTTGCTTACGGCCGCAGCAATAGACTCCGCGTCCTCGAGGTTCGCGGCGATGGGCTTCTCGCACAATACCGCCAGACGCGCGCCGGCCGCGGCGACAACCGGAGCGTGGTGCGCATGATTGGGCGTCGCGACGTAGACCACGTCGATCCCACCATCCGCCAACATCGCCTCGTGCGTAGGAAAAACCCTTGCCCCACGTGGCGCGTGCGACCGGGCAGTGGACGACGGATCGGCGACGGCACTGATCACACCGCCCGCCTCGATGATTGCAGGCGCCATGAACTCGCGCGCCACCCAGCCGAACCCAGCAATCCCCCAGCGCATCACCAGCGCTCCGGCAGATCGACCACGCGTCGCAGCCTTACGGGGTCGGGCTCGCAAGCCAGGGCCGCGTCATCATGCGCCCATATGCACCCCGGTGCATATTCGTCACGCCAACGATCGGATGGCCAGCAGACCGCGCCGTCCTCGGCAAGCAGCGGATTGCGCCTGAGCTGCGCGCCCGAAAGCGGCATTGCGAGCCCACCCGAGACCGCACGCACGCTGTCCGCGCCCTCGGCTATCGACCAGGCCTCGATTGCCGGATCGGCCGTCCAGTCCGTTGCCGCCGGGATGGCAGCGCAGAGCAGCGCCTCGAGCAATGCGCGCTCGTCATAGGTTCGGGCTTGCGGGAACAGCACCTGCCATTCGCTGGCTCGGCGTGCTGGACCCTTGGCCCCGCCCGCATGATCGGCATTGTGCAGATGGCTGATCGCCAACGTCCCGACATCGGTGCACAGCCGGCGCAACCGGCGGGCGATATCGGATTGATCAGGCAGAAAGTAGAACGCGTCGTGGCATGCAACAAGATCGAACCGTTCGTGCTCAACCGGCCATGGGCTGCCGGCATTAAACACCACGTAGCGGGCACCGGGAGCGATCCAGTTTTGCGCCAGCCAGCATTTGGCAAAAACCACGTCGGCCCCGGTACACGCGACACCGCGCTGAGTGAGTTCGCGCAAATAGTGGCCGGTGCCACAGGCCAGTTCGAAGGCGGTCGAAGGCGAATTCCAATGGGCTTCGACCAGAGCCAGTCCAGCAAGCCAAGTGGGATCGACCCAGCGATAGGCGAAATAGTCGGCGACGGGGCCCATCCGCAGCAGTGCCATTGCCTCGCGGAAAGTGAGCGTGTCGCGCTGCGCGACCAGCCGCGCGAGTTCGGCGGGGCTGGCGGTTGGCCCGGTCCACCACGCGTCCTGGTCGGCTAGCAGCACGATCAGCGCATCATTGGCACGGCCAGCATTGAGATGAGCTAGCGCGCCTGCAACCAGGTTCTCGCGCTCGGTCCTCAGATATGCGATCCCGTCCACCACCGGCCAGCGTTCACCCGGCGCCGCGAGCGAGTGCGGCGTATCGGCGACCAGCACCCGGCCCGTCAGCGGCGAGCGCAGGTTCATACAAGACCCGCTTCGGCCAGGATGCGGTCATGCAGCGGCTTGACCGGCCCATCATGGACCAGCCCGTAGTTCTCGATCACCATGGCCATCGTCACTTCGCACGCGAGCAAATGCTGCTCTATCTCGATTACCCGGTCGATGACGTCCGCGGCATGGAACGCACGTGCCTCCGCAGTGCTGTCACCGCCGATCGGTCGTAGCGCGGCGGCAACCTTGCTCGCCAGTTCCGGTTCGAGTTCGGACAGCGCCATGGCACGCGCTCGTTCGATCACCGGCTCGAGCGCATCGCCAAGCAAGATCTCGCCCGAATAGCCGCTGTCGGGCATGATCGCGCTGTGCAGATGATGGGCCATTCCCGCCAGGAACACCTCGGCGCGGTCTGCCCCCTCCCCCCCCGCGGCAATCATCCCATACACCGCCACCACCAGGCTGTGCTCGGCATGGTTCTCAGCCGGTTGGAGCATGATCCGAGGCGCGCCGGGGCAGGTGACACCGGCCCGCGGCTGACGAGCCAGCCGGCTGACGAAAGCGGGAACAGGTCCCGGATCAGGCGCCCCAAGCGGCAGCGCCGCGCGAAGGGCCTGACGCGATGACGGCTCGAGTGGCGCGGCAACTTCATCGAACGACCGTTCTAGAACCGCAACGCCGTTGCTATCGAGCCCCAGTTCACCAAGCTTCGCCCAGTCAAGGTCACCCAACCGGCACGCTGCCAGCGCCGCTGCGCACACCCGGTCGGCCACCTCGCCTGGGTCCATCCCCGCGACAAGCCCCGACCAGCCCGAGGCGAACAGGCGCTCGGCGATCGAGCCGGGCCGATCGGCCGAGTGGATGCGCTTCAGGTCGCCGATCTCGCGCAGCAGCGGAATTGCCGCCCGCATGCTGCTCATGGGGTTCTGGAGGTTTCTAACCAGCGATCGAACGCCGCCTGTTGCTCGGAAAAGCCATGCACCGGGTCTTGCCCTTTGCGTGTCTGCGGCAGTTTGAAGAACAGCCCCAATTCCTCGCGCACGCCGCCCTGCCCTCGTTGTGCGGCAAGATCGAGACAGCGTGCGATCTCAATCGCCAGCGGTGCTGCCAGGATCGAGTCCTTGCACAGGAAATTGAGCTTGAGCTGCATCTTCTGGCCAAGGAAGCCGGTCAGGTCGATATTGTCCCACGCCTCCTTGTCGTCGCCACGCGGAGGATAGTAGTGGATCATGACGATATGGTTCTCGACCTTGTATCCCAGGATCTGGTCGAGAACGCTCCCCTTGGTCCCTAGCTTGGACGCCAATGACGCGGGATCATCAAGCGCCAGGCCATCTGAATTCCCCAGTATATTGGTCGAGAACCAGCCGTCGACATGCAGCGATCGCTCGCGCAAGGCAGGGGCAATCACGGTCTTGAGGAATGTCTGCCCGGTCTTGCCGTCCTTGCCTGCAATCGGCACCCCGCGTTGCTCGGCTAGCATCGCGAGCGGCGCGACGTCGGCGGCGAGCGAGGGGGTGAAATTTCCATAGGGCGTGTCGGAACCGATCGCCGCATAGGCATAAAGCATTGCCGGACTGATCGCGGTATCGTCGCGGTCGAGGCCCTCCTCGAACGCCTCGATCGATTGCAGGCAGTCGGCCGCGGTGCTTGGCAAGGCCTCGGTCGAAGCCAGGTTGAGCACGACAAGCCGGTCGAGCCC
>CBDBZL010000002.1:0-1897500 GCA_965213545.1 Alteraurantiacibacter sp. | reverse complement strand
TGAAGGCCATATATGGGCGGTGCGCGTCATGGTCAACGACTTTTTGCATTTTTGTGTCGGATCACCGTGACGATGGCGCGTTGCCTTCGTCTGCCGGGCCGTAAGATAGGCAGCGGCCGGCGGCTTTGAAGGGCGCGCGATGGGTTCGCTTATCGCCCAGCCCCTGTCGACACGCCCTTGTGTCCGCTTTGTCGAACCTTAACCACTTTGCTAGACGAGGGGTCACGAGGAGCATGACGGATCGGCACGCGGATGCCGCCGACGTGCTCGGGCGGAAGGATGCGAATTGATCTGGCTGTCACTTACAAGCGCGCTGATCCTCACTTCATCGAACTTGGCTGCCCCCGCGGCCACAGCCCCCTCGTCGCCGCCTGCTCAACCTGCAGCCCCTGCCCAACCTGCAGCCGCGGCCCGGCCGGCAGTTCCAACCCAGATGTCGTTGCCCGACCAGCCGGCATCCCAGGACGATTCGCATCCGCCCGGGACCGATGCTCTCGACCTGGGGATCGAGCGCCACCGTCGCATGACGGTCGCCGTTTCGATCATGGACGAAGGGCCGTTTCGCTTCATCGTCGACACCGGGGCGCAGGCGAGCGTTCTATCGACAACGTTGGCCGACCGGCTGGAGCTCAACGAGCGCAAGGTCGCCAGTTTGATCGCGCTCAACAGCAGTCGCGCGGTGGTGACCGCACGCGTGCCACAGGTCTCTCTGGGAAGCCGAACCTTTGGCCTGCACGCTGCCCCACTGCTCGATCCGCTTCATCTGAACGGCGCGGACGGCATTCTGGGTCTGGACAGTCTCCAGCATTCGCGTGTGATGATCGATTTCGGCAAGGATCAGATGACGGTCACCGACACCGACGCAAAAGTGGGTAGCGGCTATGATATCGTCGTGCGCGCCCGTAGGCAGCGCGGCCAGCTTATCATCACCAAGGCCCGGATCGATGGTATCGAGACGGTGGTCATTCTCGACACCGGCGCGCAGAGTTCGGTCGGCAACCTGGCTCTCGAGCGTAGGCTCGTTCGCGCTCGCTCGATTGGCAACGGACGGCTTACCGACGTCAACGGCGTCGCCCAGACAGGCGCCGTGCGAGTCGCAAGGTCGCTGGTGATCGACCGTATGGAGTTGGGCAATGTCGCCATTGTCTTCGCCGATTCGCCCAGCTTCGCCGCGCTTGGCCTCGACAAGAAACCCACGCTGCTATTGGGAATGGCCGAACTGCGCGCCTTCGAGCGAGTAGTGATCAATTTCAGCGAGCGGCGGGTGTTGTTCGACCTGCCGCGCAACACGGTTCGACCATCCGGCTTGACCCGGCGGGGGCGACGCTGAGCCGGTAACACAAGACCAAGGTCCGAACTTCCCGGACCACCGCCCCGCCCCATTACCCCCTCGTTCGCGCTCGACGAGCGCAGCCGCCTTGCCCGTCGCACGCCCAGCCCCCACCTTCAGCTGATGGCGGGCGGGGCAGGGCAGAACGGCGAACTCATCGAGCAGGCCGGCTGGTCCACGATCCGGCGCTTCCTGCCTTACCTGTGGCCCGCGGGCCGGCCCGATCTCAAACGCCGCATCCTGTTCGCCGGGGTCTTCGTCATCCTGGCCAAGGCCATCATCCTTGCTCTGCCTCTGGCCTATGCGGGCGTGGTGGACATCATGGCGGCACAAGGCGAGCCGGCGCTGTGGGCCGGTCTGGCACTGGTCATCGCCTATGGGGCGGGCCGCTTCGCCTCGGTGGCGTTCGACAACATCCGCAACATCATCTTCGAGAATGTCGGCCAGCACGCCGTGCGCGACCTGACCGAAGACGTGTTCGGCCGTCTCCACGCCCTGTCGCTGAGGTTCCATCTGGCAAGACGCACCGGTGAGGTGACCAAGGTGGTCGAGCGCGGGACCAAGTCGATCAACTCGATGATCTACTTTCTGCTGTTCAACATTGCCCCCACGGTCATCGAGCTCATTGTGGTGGCGATCATCTTCTACACGCTGTTCGGCTGGGAGCTGGTCGCCGCCACCGGCGTCACAGTCGTGCTGTATGTCTGGATGACGCGGGCGATCACCGAATGGCGCACCAAGCTGCGCGCGCAGATGAACAGCCTGGACGGTCTGGCGCTGTCGCGCGCGGTCGATTCGCTGCTGAATTACGAAACGGTCAAATATTTCGGCGCCGAGGCGCGCGAACAGCGGCGCTACGCATCGGCGGCGAGCGAATATGCACAGGCGGCGGTGAAGAGCGAGAACTCGCTCGGCCTGCTCAATATCGCGCAGGCGGTGGTGATGAACCTCATGCTGGCAGGCGCGATGGCCTTCACCGTGTGGGGCTGGGCGAGCGGGCGGTTCTCTCCGGGCGACCTGGTCCTGGTCAACACCTATCTGATGCAGGTCTTCCGCCCGCTCGACATGCTTGGCTGGGTCTATCGCTCGATCCGCCAGGGGCTGATCGACATGGCCGAAATGTTCCGCCTGATGGATACCCAGGTCGAGGTGGAAGATGCGGTGGGTGCGCCCGCCCTGATCGTGCGGCGGCCCTCGATCGTGTTCGACGACGTGGTGTTCGGTTACGACCGCGAGCGCACCATCCTGCATGGCCTGTCGTTCGAAGTGCCCGCAGGCACGACAGCCGCCCTGGTCGGGCCCTCGGGTGCAGGCAAGTCAACCATCGCGCGCCTTCTGTTCCGTTTCTACGATCCTTGGGCAGGCCGCATCACGATCGATGGGCAAGACATTGCCCGTGTCACCCAGCTGAGCTTGCGCAGCCATATCGGTATCGTTCCGCAGGACTCGGTGCTGTTCAACGACACATTGGCGTATAATATCGCCTATGGCCGCGATGGCGTGAGCGAGGCGGACGTGCGCAATGCCGCGCGCGATGCCGCCATCCTGCCTTTCATCGAGCGCCTTCCCGACGGCTTCGAAACCCAGGTGGGCGAACGCGGGCTCAAGCTTTCGGGCGGCGAGAAGCAGCGCGTCGCCATCGCTCGCACCTTGCTCAAGGATCCGCCCATCCTGATGCTCGACGAAGCGACCAGCGCGCTCGATTCGCGCACCGAGGAGGATATCCTGAACACGCTTCGGCGGATCTCGCTGGGACGCACCACGATCGCGATTGCGCACCGCCTATCCACCATTGCCGATGCCGACATGATCCACGTCATCGACGAGGGTCGCCTGGCTGAGCAAGGCACGCACTCCGCGCTGCTCCGGGCGGGCGGCCTCTATGCCCAGATGTGGGCGCGTCAACAGGCGGACGAGGCGGGGCTCGATGAGGCAGCGGAGTAGTGCTTGTGAAAGCGTAGGTCCGACTACGCCCAGTTAAGCGTCAACCCCGGCGGGTCTTCAATGCTGCAAGCGCCGCGAAGGGGCCGACCTGTTCGGGCGTCGAAAGGCCGGCCAGAGCGCGCGCTTGCTCGGCATCCGGACCGCAGGCATAGGGATCGATTGCCAGCGCCAGGCTTTGCGCCAACGCTTCGCCCAAGTCGATAAGCGTTCCGCTATAGACGATCTCATCGGGTTCACCGGCGACGAGCACGATCTCCTCGCTTTCGTCCAGGCTTGTTTCCACAATAAAACGCAGCGCAACCTGCTCGTCGATCGACGTAGCAAGGTCTTCGCCCGAGACCGCACAGGACTGAACGAACCGCGCCAACATCCGACCGCTGACAGCGATCATGGAACCCTCGACACTCAAGGATACCCGCGCCGAAAGCTCTTCGAGCGCCACTAGGCCGAAGCGCTCGGCTAGCGCGACACGTTCGTCCCGGCCGGCGTTCAGATCGATGGGCTCGGACGGTAGCGACCTCGTGTCGAACGGGCGCGAAAACTCAGGGCCAGGCGACATCATGTGACGATGCGGCCGGCCAAAAGATCTTCGGCCGAGGTATCGACCAACGTCAGGTGCAGATCGTCCAGCATCGCTGCGAGCAGCACAATATCGGCGCCTTCGACCAGCGTCACGTTGCGCTCGGCCACCCGTGCAAGGCTTTCGCTGTTGCCCTCGGCCAAGTCCCGAAAGGCGCCCAGCCTCCCGCCAAGCGCGCTTACCAGCCGGCCGATATGCTTGCCCACCATCAGGTCGCCCACCCCCAGCTCGCGCAGCTGCCCGTCCATGTCGTCGACGAACAGTTCGGTCAGATGGTGCGAGACCCGGGCAGTGGCGGGGTCACGTTCCATCCGCAATAGAACAAGAGCAAGGATCGCGGCGATCATGTCGAACCGTCCGGGCACGGTATCGGCAACTCTGCCGCGCGCATACCAATGCGGCTCGCGGCTCAGTTCCACGACCCGGTGCCAAAGCGGCCGCAGCTTCTCACGCGGATCGGCTGCCAGTCCCAGGATGCGGGTAAAAAAGGTCATGGGAATGCGCTCCTGCGGGCAGTTAGGCGATCGTTCAACGCCGCCGCGCAAGTTGCTACGAAGCAAGGGGCGTCTTAAGAGGCTATCGATATAGGGCCTGCCCGTGGCGAAACAACGCGCACGAACGCCCCCAAACTGAAGCGAGGATGGCGACACGTGGTGCATATCAGGCATGGGATTTTTGCCATAGCGGCGCTGGCCGCGAGCGGATGCAGCTCGATCGACAGCCATCGCGGATATATCGCCGATGAGACGCTGCTGCAAAGCGTTCAACCCGGTATCGACAACCAGGCTTCGGTCAGGGGGGTGCTCGGTCAGCCGACCTATGCCAGCACGTTCGGCGAGCCGGTGTGGTACTACATTTCCAGCACCACTGCCGAAGCGCCGTTCACCAGCCCACGGATCGAGCGTCATCAGGTCTTGGCGGTGCGGTTCGATGAAGCCGGCAATGTCGCCTCGGTCGAGCGCTCCGGCCTTGATCAGGTGGCGCGGATCGACCCCGATGATGCCGAGACCCCCACGCTCGGGCGAGAGCGCGGGTTCTTCGAGGACCTGTTCGGCAATATCGGCACCGTGGGCGCGCCGGGTACCGGAGGCGGCAGCCCGACCGGTCCCTGAGCAGGACCTCGCGTTTGCGAGCGCTGTTGAAGGCCTGACGTGCGCCTCCCATATGGCGCGCCATGACGGGATCAGCGGCCGGCCACGGTATTGGCGAGTGGCACTCCACAACCATCATCGGGGTCAGGCGGAACGGCAGGACCGTGATCGCGGGCGATGGCCAGGTGTCGATGGGCAACACGGTCATGAAGCCAAACGCACGCAAGGTGCGCCGCATCGGCGGTTCGAGTGGCGGCGGTTCGAGTGGTGGCGGGACCGGGAACGGTGACCCGCAAGAACGACGGCCCCCGGTAATCGCCGGGTTCGCCGGCGCCACGGCCGACGCCTTTACCTTGTTCGAGCGGCTCGAAAAGAAGCTCGAGCAGTATAGCGGTCAACTGCTGCGCGCCTCGGTGGAACTGGCCAAGGACTGGCGGACCGACAAATATCTGCGCAATCTCGAGGCGCTGATGATTGTCGCCGACAAGGACGCCATGCTGGTCATCACCGGCAAGGGCGACGTGCTCGAGCCCGAAGAGACCGCCGGAGCCACCATCGCGGCGATCGGTTCCGGCGGCAATTACGCGCTGGCCGCCGCACGCGCGCTGATAGAATACGAGCAGGAACCCGAAACCATCGCGCGAAAGGCCATGCAGGTCGCCGCCGACGTGTGCGTGTTCACCAACGACAAGGTCGTGGTGGAAACCGTCTAGCTTTCGTCAAGACAGGAAATGATGACCCAATCCCTTACCCCCAAGGCGATCGTCGCCGCGCTGGACGAGCATATCATCGGTCAGAAGGCCGCCAAGCGGGCGGTGGCGGTGGCCTTGCGCAACCGTTGGCGTCGCCAGCGCCTGGCGCCCGAATTACGCGATGAGGTCACTCCCAAGAACATCCTGATGATCGGGCCGACCGGATGCGGCAAGACCGAGATCAGCCGGCGACTGGCCAAGCTTGCCGATGCCCCGTTCATCAAGATCGAGGCGACCAAGTTCACCGAGGTGGGCTACGTTGGGCGCGATGTGGAGCAGATCGCGCGTGACCTGGTCGAGGAGGCGATCCGGCTGGAGAAGGACCGCCGCCGCGAGGCGGTGCGGGAGGCGGCTTCCGAGGCGGCCATGCAGCGGCTGCTCAACGCACTGGTCGGCGAGAATGCAAGTGAGGCCACACGAGAGGCTTTCCGCCAGCGCATCACGCAGAACGCGATGAACGAGACCGAGGTCGAGATCGAGCTGTCCGAAGCGCCGCAGATGCCGTTCGAGATCCCCGGAATGGGCGGCAATGTGGGGATGATCAACCTGTCCGACATGATGGGCAAGGCGTTCGGTCGCCAGCAGACCAAGCGGCGGCGGATGCGCGTGCCCGATGCCTGGGACAAACTGGTCGAGGAGGAGGCGGACAAGCGGCTCGACCAGGACGATGTCGCCCGCGTGGCGCTGGAGAATGCCGAGACCAACGGCATCGTGTTCCTGGACGAGATCGACAAGATCGCGGTGTCGGACGTGCGCGGCGGCAGCGTCAGCCGCGAGGGCGTGCAGCGCGACCTGCTGCCGCTGATCGAGGGCACCACGGTGGCGACCAAGTACGGGCCGATGAAGACCGACCACGTGCTGTTCATCGCGAGCGGAGCGTTCCACGTCGCCAAGCCGTCCGACATGCTGCCCGAATTGCAGGGCCGCCTGCCGATCCGCGTCGAGCTGCGCGCGCTGACCGAGGAGGATTTCCGCGCCATCCTGTCCGACACCCGCGCCAATCTCGTCGAGCAATACCGCTCACTGCTGGCGACCGAGGAAGTGCATGTCGAGATGACCGAGGACGCGGTCGCCGAAGTCGCCAAGCTCGCCGCCCAGGTCAACGAAGGCGTGGAAAACATCGGCGCCCGGCGGCTGCAGACGGTGATGGAGAAGCTGTTCGAGGAACTGAGCTTCGAGGCCGAGGAGCGCCGGGGCGAGAGCGTGACGGTGGATGCCGGCTATGTGCGCGAGAAGCTTAGCGAGCTGGCGAGTGATACGGATCTGTCGAAGTATATTTTGTAAAGGCGAGCGAAAATTCACAACGGGTCCCACTGTCGGGTTCAAGCCGGCTTCAACAAATCCGCTTGGAAGAACGTCGAAGCGGTCATAGAGCTAAAGGCGGTGAAACGCGCGGCTGTTCGATGACCGTGCGACTGGAAGGACCGCATGTCGGATCGAGTTTTTGGGGTAGGAGCCTACACAGCCGCCGAAGCGGCTAAACTCCTGCACATGCGGCCGAAAACGCTCCGTCGCTGGGTATACGGATATGATTACGACCACGGCGATGGAGTGAAGGAGCAGCCCGCACTGTGGTCTCCTCAATACGATCCTGAAATCGACGGCCCTCTCTTGGGTTTCCGAGACCTTGTCGAGGCGCGGATCGTTCATGCTCTTCGCCGATCGCGGATGGGGCTCCAAACTATCCGGCAGTGCATCGAACGAGCCAAAGAACTGCTCGGAGAGGAGCATCCCTTTTCAACCCGCGCATTTAAGACTGATGGCCGCAATATTTTCTTAGAGATTACCGATGGCGTTAACGAGCCTCGCTTGATCGACCTTAAGGATCGGCAACATGTCTTTCGCGACTTCGTGCTTCCCTCTTTAGTCGGCCTGGAGTTCGGCGATGCCCATGCCGAAAGGTGGTGGCTTGTGGCTAACCGGAAAACGCTCGTAATTGATCCGGAAAGATCATTCGGGCAACCGATTATAGCCAGTTCAGGTTTGCTGACGTCGAGGGTGGTCCAAGAAGTGAAGGCCGAGGGGTCCTTGGAGCGAGTGGCCAAACTTTATCAGGTCCCGGTCCGGGCAGTTCGGGACGCACTCGAGTTTGAGAGCGGTCGATTGCTCCAGGCCGCTTGAAGCTCTTCGTCGACAATAATCTTCCGCCGGTCTTGGCGGACGGCTTGGCGGCCCTCTTCGTTAGAGAACATGAGATCGTTTCCCACCGTTCGAAGTTCGGGAGTACATACATTAAAGACGAAGACTGGATCCCCGCTTTGGGAGCGGAGGGTGATTGGGTTATACTATCTGGTGATCTGAACATAGCGAAAAAGCGACCTTTGCGAGAGCTTTTTCTACGCTCCAAGCTAATTGGATTCTTTCCGCGCGCGGCCGTCATGGAGCTTCCGCTTCATAAAAAGGTGTCACGTGTCCTCTATGTTTGGGATCAGATAGAGCGGATTTCATCCTCGGTGGAGTCAGGTGTTTTTGAACTTCAGATACGTGGCACTCGTTTTCCGTCACTCTGAAATTTCAATACAATGCATTGGGCAACCGCTAATTGCCTACTCTGCCGCCTCGTGCAGCCCCGTATCATCGGCCTGCTGGCGCGCCCGCATCGCGGCGTAGAGGCCGTCGCTCCTGAGAAGGGAGGCGTGCGAGCCTCGCTCCACCGGCCGCCCCTCGTCGAGCACGTAGACGGTGACGGCGTCGACGATGGTGGAGAGGTGGTGGGCCATGGCGATGGTGGTACGGCCTTTCGCAACGCGGAGCAGGATCACGAGAATGTCCTCCGCGGCGCGCGAATGAGCGTGCTGATCGCATCGCCAGGCACCAGGATCGGGGGTTCTGGAGCAGGATTCCGGCAATAACGACGCGCTGTTTCTCGCCCCCAAGACGGAGCCGATTTGCTGCTCCACTCCTCAAAACGGAATATCGTCGTCCAGGTCGTCGGCGAAGTTGGAGCCGCCTTTATCGCCGCCCCCGCCCGACTGGTTCGAGCTGCCGCCGCCGCCGCGGCCCCAGTCCGAGCCGCCGCCGGAACCGCCGCCCGAGCTTGCACCGCGCTCATCGCTCCATTCCTGACGGCCGCCGCCTCCGCCCCCGCCACTGCCGTCACCCGGGCCACCGCGTGAGTCCAGCCCGGTCAGGCTGCCGCTGAAGGGCCGCACCACAATCTCGGTGGTGTAGCGGTCATTGCCCTGCTGGTCCTGCCACTTGCGTGTCTCGAGCTGGCCCTCGACGAACACCTTCGAACCCTTGCGCAGATATTGCTCGGCGTAGCTTGCCGCGCCTTCCTGGAAGACGGCGACCGAGTGCCACTCGGTCTTTTCGCGCTTCTCGCCGCTGCTGCGATCCTTCCAGCTGTCGGTGGTGGCAATACGTAGGTTGCACACCTTGCCCCCGTTCTGGAAGCTGCGCGTCTCAGGGTCGGCGCCCAGGTTTCCGATCAGCATGACCTTGTTGAGGCTGCCCGCCATCTTCGTTCGATCCTCCTGTTAAGCCAAGGCGAGTCTATCGAAGCGCGCCCAAGCCCGCCAGCCCTTCCCGCACGCTGCGGCCGCCTACAGGCCCAGCCCCACCGCCGTCCAGTATGTCAGCCCGGCGAACAGATAGGCCAGCGCGAACAGGTAGACGGTCATGAAGATGGGCCAGCGCCAGGAATTGGTCTCGCGCCTAGTCACCGCGATGGTGGACAGGCACTGGGGCGCGAAGACGAACCAGGCGAGGAAGGCCAGCGCGGTGGGCAGGCTCCAGCCGGCCTGAAGCTGCGGGATCAGCCCCTCGGCCTCCCCTTCCTCGTCCTCCGCCTCGACAGCGTACGTGGTCGCCAGCGCCGACACCGCGACCTCGCGCGCCGCCATCGCCGGGATCAGCGCGAGCGAGATATCGCGATTAAACCCGATCGGCTCGAGCACGACGCTCAGCCCACCGGCAATGTGGCCGGCGATACTGGCATCGACCTGGCTCTCGCCAGGATCGGCCTTGGGAAAGCTCAGCAGCACCCACAGCGCGATGGTGGCGGCGAAGATAATCGTGCCCGCGCGGCGGATGAACACCCATGCCCGGTGCCAAAGACCGATCACCAGATCACGCATCGTGGGCCACTGATAGCGCGGCATCTCCATGATGAAGCCCGAACCCGACCCCCGGGCAACCGAGCGGCGCAGCACCATGGCAACCACCATCGCGCCTACAATACCCGCCACGTAAAGCCCGAACAGGACCAGTCCTTGGAGGCCGATCCCCGGCCCAATCGAGGTCGCAGGAATGAAGGCGGCAATGATCACCGCATAGACAGGCAAGCGCGCCGAGCAGGTCATCAGCGGCGCGATGAGGATGGTGGTCAGCCGATCGGCGGAATCGGCGATGGAGCGGGTCGCCATGATCCCCGGAATTGCGCAGGCAAAACTGGAGAGCAGCGGGATGAAGCTTCGTCCCGACAGTCCCACGCCCGCCATCATCCGGTCCATGAGGAAGGCCGCGCGGGCCATGTAGCCCGATTGCTCCATTATCAGAATGAAGGCGAACAGGATGATGATCTGCGGCAGGAAGACGATGACTGAACCCACGCCGGTGAGCACGCCTTGGGTCACGAAGTCGCGCACCGGTCCGGCGCTCATGCCCGCCTCGACCAGACCGATCAGTCCGGTGATCGCACTGTCGATGCCATCCGCGAAGGGCGTGGCCCAGGCGAACACCGCCTGAAACATGACGAACAGCAGGCCGAACAGAATGACCGGGCCTGCCCATGGATTAAGCAGCACCCGGTCGAGCCTTGAATGCAGCCGATGACCCGGACTGCGCGACAGGATGGCCCCGTCCGACATGCTGCGCGCTGCCAGGCGCCGTTCGGTCAAGCCCAGTTCGGCGATACGCGGCGGCGCGCGTTCTGCTTCGGCGGAGCGATGCGCGGCCAGATCGCCCAGCGCCCGGGTCAGCTCGCCCAGCCCCTTGCGGCGCACGGCAACAGTGGGGAGTACCGACACCCCCAGCGCCTCGGACAATGCCACGTGGTCGACCATCAGGCCATCGCGGTCGGCCAGATCGATCATGTTCAGAGCGACGATTGTGGGCCGGCCAAGCGCGATCACTTCCTGGGCGAATACCAGATGCTGCGTCAGGTTTGCTGCATCGAGCACCAGAACCAGCATTTCGGGTGTGGTTTCGCCGTCGAACTGGCCCAGCAGCACGTCACGCGTAACCTGCTCGTCGGGGCTGGCGGCATCGAGCGAATAGGCTCCGGGCAGGTCGATCAGCGTGACCGGTTCGCCCGATGGCAGGAGCATTCGCCCCGCCTTGCGCTCCACCGTGACGCCGGCATAATTGGCAATCTTCTGGTGTGCACCGGTCAGCGCATTGAACAGCGCGCTCTTCCCCGAATTGGGATTGCCGACCAGCGCTGCGGTGCGCGTGCGCGTCAAGCAGCCGTGACCGTCACCGCGCGAGCGTGAGTGCGGCGCACGGCGATGGTGGTCCGTCCGAGCTTCAAAGCCAGCGGGTCGCGGCCCAGAAAGATGCCCCGGTGGGCGATGCTGATCGTGGTTCCCTCATCGAACCCCAAGGCCCGCAGGCGCTTGCCTTCGGCAGGCGCCAATGCGGTCCAGTCGACCGAGACGATCTCGGCATCGCATCCCTTGGGAAGCGCATCGAGTGACATGGTTTGGCGCATGGTCTGCCGGTGGCAGATGGATCGCGTTTATGCAAGTGGTTCGCAACAAGTCCCTGCCAAGAGGATGGCAATCAGCCGCGCGGGTAGCGCAATCGTCCCAAAAAGCGCATCACCTCAAAGCTTTCGCGCCCGGCGAAAAGCTGCGCCTTGATCCTTTCGAACCGCATCACGCCCTCGATCCGGCGGTTGAGGAAGGCCCGCGTTTCGCTTTTGTCGGGAGTCTCATCGGCGACGAATACCGCCAGCGTCGCGCCGTAGAGAGAAGCCAGGATCGCGCGTTTGGTATAATGGTTGTAGTCGGTCGCCTGATCGCCCGCGAGCCGCCACATCGCATCGGAAGTTCGCCAGCCGATCCGCAATGAACGAGCAAGGTTTTGCGGCATTGCCTGGGTCGCCAATGCGCGCGACAATCCTTCCTCCAGCCCCAAAGCATGCTCCAGGCGGAACCAGACCAGCGTCCGAATCCGCTCGCGGATCGGCATCAGGGCAAGACGGCCGTCGGCAAACTCGGCGCGCATGTCCTGATCGACCGCCTCGATCCACGCCTCGATCATGTCCATCGCCCCGCCGGGAAAGGCAAGCCGGGCCACCGCCGGGTCGACTTGAGCAGTTCGTGCCGCTTGCGTGAGCGCCGTGTCGTTCCACCCATCGAAGACTGCGCTCATCGCGATATCGGGCGCTAATGCCAGGCGAAGCTCGTCGAGCGTCGCTTCGGCCAGATTTTCCGGTGGCGCGGGCATCGTGTCGGGCTCAGCGAAACCGGGATCGGTTGACCGCGGAGGCACGGCACCGGTCGCCTCGATGTCGCTAGGCCCGATGCTCATGGCAGGCTCGGCCCGTAGACGTCGGCAACAGCGGCGCCGGGCCCGTCCTGCGCATAGCGCTCGATCGTCTCTGCCATCGCGCCGCCCGCAAGCCCGGCATAGTCGCGTGCCGAACGACCCGAATTGTCGCGTCTGTCGGCATCCGCCCCCGCCTCGAGCAGAATGCGCATCAGGGCGGTGTCTCGCTTGTGCACCGCCGAGATCAATGGCGTCTCTCCGGTATCATTACCGATATTTATCGAGGCACCCGCGGTGACCAGAGCCGCCACCCCCTCGTCGAACCCCAGGCGCACCGCCTTCATCAGCGGGGTGACGCCGTTGCGATCGCGGATATTGGGATTAGCGCCGCGCTGGGTCAAAAAGCGGATCCAGGTCAGGTCGCGCCGCTGCGTCACCAGATGAAGCGCGGTCTCGCCCGAAGTCAGGTCGCGCGCGTTGATCACCGTGGACCCTGGCGCCTCGAGCATCTGGGTCACCACCGTACCGTCCTTGTCCTCGACCGCCTTGAGAAAGGTATAGCCATCGGAGAACATCTGGGCCGAAACTGGCGCCGCCGATATCAGCATCAGCAAAACAAGCTTGCATGAGAGGACGAAGCGGATCGAAGTGGTCACTTGAGACCTTCTCCCGAAAGCTGAAGCACGGAGCGCAACCAAAAGACGAGGCGATGGCAACCAAAATCGCCCGCTGCCCTTGTCCGGGGCGACTTAGCAGACCATGAACGCTTCTGTCATGCATGCTTTGGCCCGTCCGCGCTTTGCTTTTGTCCTGCTCGCTGCTGCCCTCGTCGCAGCATGCGGGAGCAGCGATGTCCCCACACAGCCCCCTCCGCTCGCCGGTGCAGCAATCGGCGGACCGTTCGAGCTGGTCGATGCGACGGGGAAAACGGTGCGCTGGTCCGATTTCGACGGGCGCTGGCGGATCGTCTATTTCGGCTATGCCTATTGCCCCGACATCTGCCCGTTCGATGTTCAGCGAATGATGCAGGGGTACCGGCAGTTCGCCAGCGTCCAGCCCGAGCTGGCAGCGCAGGTCCAGCCGATCTTCGTCACCATCGATCCCGCGCGCGATACGCCGAAGGTCATCGGCGAATTCACCGGCAATTTCGGCAAGGAACTGTTGGGTCTGACCGGAACGCAGGAACAGATCGATGCCGCCGCCAAGGCGTTCTCGGTCTATTACGCGAAGGGGGAGGATGGCGGCGAGGGCGCGGGCTACCTGATGGATCACAGCCGCGCTGCCTATCTGATGGGCCGCGACGGCGAACCCGTGGCGCTGCTTCCCGTCGAGACCAGCGGCGAGGCGGTGGCAGAGGAACTGGCGAAATGGGTGAGCTGAGGCGGCGCTTCTGGGAACTGCCGCTGGAGGCACTGAACCGCACGGAGTGGGAAGCGCTGTGCGATGGGTGCGGCCGGTGCTGCCTGCACAAGCTGGAAGATGAGGACACCGGCGAGGTCATCGAGACCAATGTCGCCTGCCGCCTGCTCGATACGAGCAGCGGGCGCTGCGGCGACTATCGCCACCGCCGTGCCTTCGTTCCTGATTGCCTGCGCCTGACACCGGCGCTGGTTCGCCAGGTCGCATGGCTTCCTGCGACATGCGCCTATCGCCTGCGAGCCGACGACGAACCGTTGGCCGATTGGCATCCGCTGATCGCGGGGAGCAAGGAGGCGATGATCGCGGCGGGAATCAGCGTTGCCGGACGTTGCATTAGCGAAACCATGGCAGGACCGCTCGAACATCACCTGGCCGACTGGGACCCGCTACACCAACCATCCGCGCCGGTTGAGGCGCACGAAGGGGCGGAATGATCGACTGGCTGCGTCGCGAGTTCGCCGAACCGCGGGTCGAATGCGGCACCACGAGCCTTCCGATCGCCATCCGCCGTCATCCCCGGGCGCGGCGGCTGACCATGCGCTTGTCCGCCGATGGCCGCGAGGTGCGTATCACCTTGCCGCAAGGGTGCGGCACCGCCCATGCGCTGGCCTTTGCCAGATCGCGCGCCGACTGGCTGGCTGCCGAGCTAGCCAGGATCCCCAAGGTCAAGCCCGTTACTCCCGGTGGTTCGGTCCCGTTTCGGGGTCGCGATTTGGCGATTGATTGGTCTGAAGCAAACCCCCGTTGCCCCCGTCTCGAGGGTGATCGGCTCTTATGCGGTGGTCCGGCTGCCGGTCTTGGTCCGCGCGTCCGCCGTTGGCTCCAGGACGAAGCGCTGCGGCTCTGTACCGCCGATCTCGCATATTACTGCACACATGCCGGTGAGCCGCCCGCCACGCTCAAGCTGTCGAACGCGCAGCGGCGCTGGGGCAGCTGCGCGGTCGGCCGCAATGGTGCGCGGGTGGTGCGGATCAACTGGCGATTGGCGATGGCGCCCGACGAGGTGCGCCGCTCGGTCGTGGCGCATGAAGTCTCTCATTTCGCCCATTTCGATCATTCGCGCCACTTCCACGACCAGCTTGCACGGATATTCGAGGGCGACATCGCCGGCGCCGATGCGTGGCTGCGGCAGCACGGCCGCGCGCTTTACGCCGTCTTCGGCTGACGGCGGGGGCTATCATCGCGCTTTGGGAGAGCGTCGTCTTCGGAAGGGGGCTGGCGTTCACGCAGGCCGCGCCCTACATCCCAGCGATGAGCTTCTGGCGCAACATATCGCCCAAGCGCGCGGTCACCGACTTCGCCGATACCTGGAGCCAGCCCAATCCGCACCGCTGGCTGGTGGTGGGGGTGGCGTTCGCCGCAACCGCAGCGATCTTCAGCGTGTTCATCCCCGAGACCAAGCGCGGTGAACCCGTGCGGCCCGAAGTGACCTATATCACGTCTTGGGCCCCCGATCGCACGCGCGAGGAGATCGTCACTTCAAACCTGGAGAACCAGGCTCGCAAGGACGAGCGCGCGGCGTTGCTCGCGAAGCGCGAGGAGGTCCGCAAGGAGCTCTATCGCACGCTGGGCCGTGCCACCTTCATCGACGTGGATGCAATCGACGCGCAGCTCGAAGCCGAACGCGCGGCAGAGGAGGCTGCGGGGGGCAAGGCCAAGCCCGGCGCGGGTGATCGCTAGCGAAGATAGACGCTGGCTCGCTGCGGCGGCGACGCTGGCCGAGCGTGCCCGCCCGCTCAGCCGCCCCAACCCGCCGGTGGCGGCCCTCATCGTGGCACAAGGCATCGTTGTCGGTCGCGGGTGGACGGCGCCGGGCGGACGGCCGCATGCCGAAGCCGTCGCGCTCGATCAGGCCGGGGACAAAGCGCACGGCGCGACCCTCTATGTCACTTTGGAACCCTGCGCGCATCGTTCGCCCCGGGGCCCCGCCTGCGCCGAGCTGGTGGCAAACTCGAAGCTTGCGCGCGTGGTCATCGGAGTTGCCGATCCCGACACCCGCACGCACGGGCAAGGCATCGCGCGTTTGCAACAGGCCGGCATAGCGGTGGAACTTGCGCATGACCGCGCCTGTTCTAGGTCACTCGTCGGCTACCTTACCCGCAACCGCTTCGGCCGCCCCCGCATCACTCTCAAACTCGCAACCTCGCTCGACGGCTGTATCGCCACTGCAACGGGGGAAAGCATGTGGATCACAAGAGAGGCTGCCCGCGCACATACGCATCGCGAACGCGCCCGAGTGGACGGCATTGTGGTTGGCGGGGGAACGCTGCGCGCGGATGATCCCCGCCTCGATGTCCGGCTTGAAGGTCTGGAGGCGCGCAGCCCGCAGCGGTTCGTCCTTACGCGCGGCACCGCCCCACCCGGCTGGCGCGCGCTTGCCGAACCGGGCGGGGTGTTCGAGCTTGGTGACATGCAGGAGCTGCTGATCGAGGGCGGCGCCGCAACCGCCTCGGCCTTTCTCGCCGCACGGCTGGTCGACCGCGTGCTGCTCTATCGCGCTCCGATCCTCATCGGCGGTGGACGACCGGCGCTGGACCAGAGCATCTACGCCGCGCTGGCAGGAGCGCATGACAATCGCTGGCAACTCGATGACAGGCGCCAGCTTGGCAGCGACACACTCGAAGTCTACATGCCGGCCGCCAGCGAAAGGAACTGAGTGTTTACCGGAATCGTCAGTGCGATCGGCAGTATCGAACAGGTCGAGGACCGCGGCGACCGTCATGTCCGCATCGCCTGTCCCTATGATCCTGCCGATATCGCCATTGGTGCTTCGATCGCATGTGCCGGCGTATGTCTGACGGTCACCGGCAAGGGCGGCGCAACGGGCCGCTCATGGTTCGACGCGGACGTGTCGGCTGAAACCGTGTCGCGCACGGCGCAAGACATGTGGACCGGCGGCACCCGGCTCAACCTGGAACGCTCGCTGCGCTTGGGTGACGAGATGGGCGGCCATATTGTTTCGGGCCATATTGATGCGGTGGGCCGCGTCGTCGACCAGCAACCAGAGGGTGGTTCGATGCGGCTGGTAATAGAAGCTCCGGCCCCGCTCGCATCGTTCCTTGCGGCCAAGGGTTCGGTTGCTATCGATGGGGTATCCCTGACCGTCAATGATGTCGCCGACCAACCCGGCGGCACGGTCCATGCCCACCTCAACATTATTCCCCACACCGCCGAAATGACGACGCTGGGCGGACTGCGCGAGGGGAGCGAGGTCAATCTCGAGGTCGATACGGTGGCACGCTACCTCCAGCGAATGGAGAGCCTGCGGGCTGGATGACGCGCCTATCGCACGTCGAGCGATATGCGCAGGATGCGGCGCGTAATGACTTGAGGTCAGCCCAGTCCTGCATCCGCAGAGATACCCGCGCTGCCCAGGGCCGCCGATCACTGACGCGGCTATCGCACTTGGATCAGCACCACCCGCGGTTCCGAATGGGCGTGACGGAAAATACGTAAGATCTGCTTGGATCGGTCGGCTGGCGATCGAACCTAATCGGACACCTCGGCGAGCGCTTCGAGAAAGCGGTCGATATTGCCATCGTGTAGGCCAGCGACATTGATCCGCCCCGACCCTGCCATGTATACGCCATGCCCCTCGCGCATCGCCGCGATCTGCTCCTTCGACAAAGGCAGCACTGAGAACATCCCCTCTTGGCGGGCGAGCGGCTCCAGATCGACACTGCCCGCCACCTTGGCTGCCGCCAACCGGGCGCGCACATCGCCCATACGCTCACGCATCGCCGACATTTCGGCCCGCCACAATTCGGTGAGGCCCTCGTCACGCAGCACCATGCGCACCACCGCCGCGCCGTGATCGGGCGGCATCGACCAGGTCGCGCGGGCGATTGCATGCGCGTTGGAGACGATCCGCGAGATTTCCGCGCTATCTTGTCCCAACATGTAGAGCGCTCCGACCCGGTCGCGGTAAAGGCCGAAATTCTTGTCGCAGCTATAGGCAACAAGCGCGCGGGGAGCGTGATCGAGCACCGTGCGCACACCGAATGCATCTTCCTCCAACCCCTCGCCGAGCCCGTGATAGGCAAGGTCGATGATTGGCAGCACGCCGCGTGCCGCCAGCAATGAGGCGATCTCGTCCCATTGCGAGGCGGTGTAGCTGATCCCGGTAGGATTGTGGCAGCAGCCATGCAGCAGGATGGCATCGCCTTCGTTCGCGTCGGTCAGCGCGGCGCGTAGAGCGTCCATGTCCGCGCTGCCACGACGCGACGCGTGATCGAACGCGATCGGCTCGAGCGAGAGATCGTGAAGGATCTGCGCGTGATTGGGCCAGCTCGGCGTTCCGAGAAGCACGCGCTTGCCGCCCGCGCGTTGCACCAGCGCCGCCGCCAGGCGCACCGCGCCCGTGCCGCCTGGCGTCTGCATCCCCTCGACCCGCCCGCCACGCGCCGGATGCGGTCCGAACACCAGCGGCATCAGCGCATGGACGAAGCCCATATCGCCCTCAGGCCCGATATAGGCCTTGCTCTCCTGCTCGGCGACCAGCCGCGCCTCCGCCTTCTTGACCGCCGCAAAAACCGGAGTTGTGCCGTCAACGGTCCGATAGACGCCAACACCCAGGTCGATCTTGTCCGTCCGCTCGTCTGCCTCGTACTGCTTGATAAGCGCGAGCAGCACGTCGGGCGATTGTTGTTCCAGCGCTTCGAGCATAACGCGCGCTGCAATGCCGGGGACGGGTCGCAGGCGCAAGCATGGATCGCTAGGCAATTACGCCCGACCGGAAAGGGTCGAAGCCAGTATCAGCCTTCTTGAGGAAGCATAGTCGCGCTAAAAAGGTAGCCAGCGCTGCTTCTTCGAAAAGCGCGTATAGCCTGCATTGATGCCCAGACGCAGCCCCGCGCCGACCCGGATGGGGATCAGCACCACATCGCCTTTGCGCAAGTAGCTGGCATTGAAACCGCCGACCAGATAGGCCCCGCCCTCGCCGGATGGATAGCGCTCGTAAAGCTCTTCGCTGTCGAACAGGTTATAGACCAGAACGAAGGTGTTGCCCGCGTTGGCTCCGGCATCGAGCCCGACCGATGGCCCGGTCCAATAGACCGGTCGTTGCCCTTCCACCTTGTGGAACAAGGTTCCCGAGCCATAGCGCACGCCGAAGATGAACGCGCCGCCGCCTTCGCGCCCGACGATATAGGCGTTGGGTTCGCCCTGTTCGCGCAACACATCCTCGATCAGCCGCGCCAATCCCTCCGCGCCTCTGCCGAAAAGTCCTTCCGCCGCCCCGATAAGATCATCCTGCGCATAGGTGGTCGATGGGTCCACGGCGGCGGCATCCATCGATGGCGAGGCGCTGGGCATAGCCTGCCGCGCTGGATCGAATGCCGAGGAGCCGTTAGCCGGTGGAAGGGCCGCGGGCCGGGCAGAAGGCGGTTCGTCCGAGGGGGGAAGCTCTCGAGCGGATTGTTCGCGGGGCGAAACCACATCGGCATCCGCACGCCAGCCAGCTTCCAGGTCGCCATCGATCACCGCCGCGTCCGGATCGACGCGCTCGATGGTCTGCGCATCCACGCTTACCGGCAGAAGCATCAGCGCGACAAGCAGGCCGTAAGCGCAAAGCAGGCGCCTGTTCACAAATGCTCTGACTATATCCATGCCAAACTCGTACCCACAAAGCCTGATAGCGCACAGGAGATAAAAAGTGGTTAAGCGGCAATGAATAAAAGGCGGACCGAGTCCCGAATAAGGCGGGTCGATGGTCTAGCCTCGTTTTCCGATAGCAGGCGAACGGTCCCACCATCCGGCGCTTCGTGATCCCTTGCCGCCCCTTCGCGTCCCGGTTATAGCGCGCGCATCGCAGCCGCGATCTGGAGACGTGGGTGAGTGGCTGAAACCAGCGGTTTGCTAAACCGCCGTACGGGGGATTCCCGTACCGAGGGTTCGAATCCCTCCGTCTCCGCCATTGGGCGCTGATTTGGTCAGTTATGTCCCGGATAGTTGAGACGTTACCAAATACGCTCCCTATAAGCAGCTCTGATCCAAGCCTTGAAGGCAAACAGTGCGATTGCCCGAATCCAGGAAAGAGCGACCTTACCTTTTGGAGTGGCCGTTGGCCGAAGCGGTCATTGGTGCTGAAGGCAGCCTCAGGGTTGCGAACATCCAAAAATAGTCCGACAACATGCGTCAATTTAGGCTTCGTGATGTACAAGTCTCGTTCTGTGGTCACCCGTCCTGACCTTCCGCGCGTGCTCAACCGGCGGATGAAACCTAGACAGCACCAGACTTCGTAGCGCTTGGGCCAGCGCATCCATGTCCGCCATCGAGGTGAACAATGCCGGCGTCACGCGGACGCACGCGCCGCGGGCGACACCCGTGCGGTGAACGGTGAAAATGTTGTATTGCTTTAGCAGCCGTGCGGCGAGCGCGGCATTGGCCTCCGGCGATCCGCCGCCAGGAATTCGGAAAGAGGTGATGCCGACATACATGCGCGGGTCATCCGGAGTAAGGATTTCAAGCCTTCCCGCCGCCCGCAACGGCTTGACCCAGCGGTCGCGCAAGGCCCTGAGCCTGGCGGCGCGACGGGCGGCGCCTATCCTCGCCTGGAAACGCAGCGCCTCGGGTACGCTAAGCAAGGCGGCGAAATCGACCGTTCCCGTATGGATACGTGACGAGGCTCGGCCCGATCCACGCTCCTCATCGGCAAGGTCAGGATCGATCGCGGCGATACGCTCCTTACGAATATAAAGTGCGCCTACTCCAAGCGGCGCGCCGACCCATTTGTGCAAGTTTACGCCAACGAAATCGGCGCCGAGTTCGGGCAGGCGAAAATCTGCCTGGCCGAGACTATGCGCGGCATCGACGATCGCGTCGATGCCGCGGGCGCGTGCCCGCTCGACGATCTCGCGCACCGGGATCATCAGACCGGTCCTGTGGCTGATGTGAGTGAGCAGAACCAGCTTAATGCTGGGATCGGCCGCGAACGCTGCCTCATACGCCGCGATCACGTTTTCAAAAGTCGCCGGCTCGGGCAACGCAATACGCACCAGCCGCGCTCCGCGCCGCGCCGTCGCCGCCTCCATGCTCGCCTGCATGCTCCCGTAATCGAGATCGGCGATCAGTGCCGCGTCACCCGGGCGGATGCGATTATAGCCGCCGATAAGCGCCTTCAATGCCTCGGTCGCGTTGCGGGTGAAGACCAGCTCGTCCGTCCCCACGCCCAAATATTCGGCCAACTCACCGTGCGCCGCTGCCAGATCGGCCCCCATGCCGCGGCGCGCGTAATAGCTGGTGTCCCGGTTCACCCACTCAATCAGGGCCTTGTGCGCGTCGAGCACCGGGCGCGCCATCGCGCCCCAATTGCCGTTCTCGAGCTGGATGACGTCATCGGTGATGTCGTATTGCGCGGCGATCCCGGCCCAGAACGCCTCGTCCCCCTCATCCGCGCGCGCGGCGGCACGCATCGGCAGAGCCGCAGCACCCAGGCCGCCGGCAGCCATACCCAGCGCCGCGCGCCTGTCGAACCGCCCCTGTATCATCAATAGCTGAAGCCGAGCCGGACGTAGTAAAGCCCGCCATCGGTGTCGTACGGAGCGTTGCGCGAATAGATGAGGCCACGATTGGCTTGAAACGTGGCTTCCTCAGGGAATGTATCGAACAGGTTTTCCGCGCCTACCGTAATCTGGATCCGGTCGGTCACCGCAGCACTGACCGCGGCATCGAACAGGAAGATCGAGCCGAAGCGCTGGAATATCTCCCCGGTAGCATTGTCGGCATTGTCGGTCCACGGGCCGTAGAAGCGGCCATGAAGGTCGATCGCGAACGGCCCGATTGCATAGCCTAGCGAGCCCGTCGCATTGTGCTGCGGCAAGCGCTCCTCGAAAATGCGTGTTTGTGCCTCGTTGCCTACGGTGGTGCCCTCCTCGCTCGTCACTTCGGTCTCGTTGTAATTGTAAGCCAGGCTTGCTTTCAGCCTGCCGGGACCGACAGCGCCGGCATAGGCGACAACGGCATCCAACCCGCGGGTCCGCGTGTCGAAATCATTGGTGAAATAGCTTACGCCCGTAAAGCGCAACGGGTTGGGAATGCCGGCGGGGACAGGGACCGAGCGCGACTGGCCGAAGCGCTGCTCGAGATCGATCTGATACACATCGACGCTGGCATTGAATCCGCTTGCCTGGAACACCACGCCGGCGCTGATATTCTCCGATTCCTCCGGCTCGAGCGGCTCGGCTCCTAGCGCCACGGCGATCGGGTCATTGGGCGAGAGACGGCCGGCGGTGAAGATCTCCAGCGTGCGCGTATCGAGACCCTGGCTGGTGCGCGTGGAATTGAGCTGGCCGGGGGTCGGCGCGCGAAAACCGGTCGAATAGGTCGCCCGCACCGCCAGGCTGTCGATCGGCTCCACGCGGCCTGACAACTTGTAATCAAACGTATCGCCGAACTCGGAAAAATCCTCGTAACGCCCAGCCGCGCCGAGTGTGAGGACCGGCAATGGTGACCATTCGAGATCGAGATAGCCAGCATAGCTTACCTGATCGAATTCACCCGCCTGGCTCGGGCTCAAGCCGGGGAAGCCGTTGGAATTTGGCGCCAATCCCGCCGCGGCGCCGGGACCGATCGCGAACGAGGCAGGCTCGCCCTGGGAAACCTCGTAGGTCTCCTCACGCCGCTCGGCTCCAAAAGCGATGTTGAGCGGGCCGGCGCGCCCCAGGTTGGCCCTGTAGACGAAATCGGCGTTAAGGTTGAATTCGCGCTGCTCCAGCCGGCCGAGATAGAAGCTCGTCGGGCTTGCAGGCCCGAGCGAGGCGTTGAGCGATTCGCGCATGAAGTAATCGATCCGGCTGCGGCCGGACGATGCACTCACGTCATACGTAAAATCAGCAAAAACCTGTCCGCGGACGCCGCCTGTAGCCTGATAATCTTCGAACTCGGTGCCGAAACGCGGTGTAAAGCCGGCGGGATAGAGTTCGGCGAACGTAAAGCCGGGAAACACCGTCGTCTGGGCAAAGACGCTCCTCGTGTTCACCGGGTTGCGCCAGTTGAAATCGGTCAGCGCCTCGCCGTCCGCCAACGTGCCGAACCCGTAAAGCTCGAACGCGTCGGCAATGCTGTAATCGAGGTTTACCGCCGCACGGATCGTTCGCGTGTCGGGCTGGCCCCAACGCTGGACCGGATCGGGGATATCAAGGTCCGGCCGTGCCTGCTGCAGCGCGATCGCATCGGGACGTTGGCGGGTGCGCGAGGTGGCGTCGGTATTGGCGTATTCCCAGGTGAACACCGCCGCACCGCGATCGCCCAGCGCGAGCCCGCCTTGCAGGCCGACCTGGTATGCCTCCCCGTCGCCTTCGTAATATTCAGAGAACTGGCCATAGGCATCAGCGCCGGGCCGGTCATCGAGGATGAAATTGATCACGCCCGCGATCGCGTCCGAGCCGTATTGCGCCGAAGCGCCATCGCGCAGCACCTCGACGCGCGAGACCGCGAAGGACGGGAAGGTGTTGAGATCGGGCGCCTGCGCCCCGCGCCCGCCGAGCAGCGCCGAGCGGTGATAGCGCTTGCCGTTGACCAGCACGAGCGTCTGGTCAGGCGAAAGCGCGCGCAAGGTGGCGGGCCGCACGAAGGCCTGCCCATCCGCAGCCGGCAGTCGTTGGACATTGAAGGAGGGCAGGGTTCGCGCGAGCACATCGGCAAGGTCGTCCGAAACCACCGAATCGATCGCCTCCTCGGTTAATATGTCGACCGGCGCCAGTGTCTCGAACGGTGTGCGTCCCACCTCGCGCGTGCCGGTGACCACAATGATGCCTTCATCCTTGGCGTCCGGCTGGATCACCCCTGCTCCCGCGTCCTGCGCTGCCGCATGCGGGGCGAGCGTCGTGCTGGCAGCCGTGGCCACGAGAAAAAGCGCGATGCGTTGATGCACGAGAGGTCTCCACCAATTTCGAGAAATTGCGCCGCCGCCTCTATGGGCAGACTGTTTCGGCGCGATTGCGGTTCGGAGACTGGAAGGAGACAATGGCAGCCTTCGGCAACATCTTGTCGCGGGGCAACATTCCGATCGGGGAACTGGCCGATCGCATCGCGGGTGAGAACGTCAAAGACATATCGTTTCCATGTTTGCACGGAAACGCGCTCGACAAATTGGTTGCTTGTCCGGTGACGAGAATTTCATCATAGCTGCCGACACCAGGGAGGCGTGGGTCCGCGCGTACAGGCCGGTTTCACGGACCAAATCGACTGATTGACCGGAGCGCGCCGACAGAACGCACCTGGGGGTGAAGGCACCCGCCGACACATCGGTGAAGAACAACGAGCTGTTTAGCTTCGGCTCTAACCCCAACTGAAGGTAAGCCGGGGGCCACGTCACAACCTATGGCCGACTAAAGCTTTCTATCGTGAAACGGGTCAGGTATCGTGACGGCGCAACCCACCCCGATTGATAGACCGGTCTTTTTATGATGTTTTCCCGGACACTAACGTCTGCACCAGGGCAGGACCATCTTAGAACCTTGTTGCTCTACTTCGTCATCGTTCCAGTGGTGGTCGGGCTTGTCGAAGCTTCAATCCAATATGCCACCAACCCATCGGGGGAACCGGTAAGGGCGATTCTGTTTGCGCTGAGCTTTACTGTTCCCGGGATGTTCTTCGCCTGGCTGACCACGAGTTTGCTTGCCAGGTTCGGGGCGGCGCGACACCTATCGGCGGTCGCGCTGCTTGTCCTTGGTTATGTCGCTGCGCTGATCCTCTTCCGGCCATATTACCTGTTCGTATACGACCTTGGCATGACCACGTCGCCCCACATGCGCGACGCTATCCTGGCCAGACAATACGAGTTGGACGCAAGTTCCATCGCGACCTTCTTCATCGTCAATCTACCCGGCGTTATCATATGGACCGCGGTGAACGTGGTCTCGATGAACCGCTTCGGATTTCCCCGATATCAGGACGTTCGAAGTTCTGAACCGGCAAGTTCCGGCGGACACCACCATAACCCGATCACGCCCACATATCCCTCGCGGTTCGGACTAAGGGAACATGACCATCTCTGGTCGATCTCGGCCGAGGAGCATTATCTGCGCCTGCGCGGCGACTTCGGTGAGCGTGTGATCCGCCATTCGCTGAAGCAAGCGCTGACTGCGATCGATGATGAGGCCGGCCTGCGGGTTCATCGTTCTCACTGGGTGGCGTTCGGGGCTGTGCGAGAATTGCAGACCGAAGGCTCCATGCAACTCGAGCTCCCCGATGCAACGATTATTCCGGTTAGCAAAAGTTATCAGCAAGCCGTTCTTCTGACGAAAGCGGCATTGCTACGCGTTTGATCACCCGTCTTGAACGATCATTGATGGCAAAGAGCGGGTAATGAACGTGCGTTCATGACAATGGCGTCGTTTTGCGGCGAATGATCGGGCAATCTCTTCGAGACAACAATTTCCCAGATTAGGTTTGGGGTCCCGGGGGGCAAGCATGCGCAATAGAACCAGTATCCTATCTCCGTTGCTTGCCGGCAGCGCCTTGGCGCTGCTTTCTGTGTCACCGGCTCATTCCCAGACCGGTGTAAACCAACGGGCGGCGTCAGTACCCAACGACGGGGTCATCATCGTCACCGCGCGCAAGCGACCCGAGACCCTGCTCGATGTTCCGCTGTCGATCACCGCGATCACCGAGGAGGAACTGCAGCGGCGCTCGATCCGCGACCTCGATGACGTGGCGCTACAAACGCCCGGCCTGGTTTATGAGGATTACGCCAATGGCGGTTTTGCCACGCCGATCATTCGCGGAACCACTCAGTTCGACATCACCGCGCTCGAGCAGAATGTCTCGGTGTTCATCGACGGGATCTATATCCCTCGCCAATACGCGTTCGACCTGGGAACCGCGAACCTTGAGCGGGTCGAGGTGGTCAAGGGTCCGCAGAGCGCGCTCTATGGCCAGAACGCCTTTCGCCGGTGCGATCAACTATGTGACGACGGCCCGCGAACTCGACCGGACCCGGCTGACCGCGCGGGCCGGTGTGGGATCGGACGGTCTTGTCACGCTCAGCGGCAAGGCGAATGTTCCTGTAATCGCGGACGTTCTCTCGGTTCGCGTCGCCGGCGCCTTCGAGCGCTTCAACGGTGACTTCGAGAACAACTATCCGACCACCAGGGACTTCGATCCCGGCACCAACGGCAATGTCGGCGGCTATGAGAATTACAACGTTCAGGTCGGCGCGAGCGCACAGATCTCCGATGCATTTCGCATCCATGCCGATTATTATCACTTCGACATTGATTCCGAAACCGCGCCCTATTTCCGCCTGACGCGTGCTGCCGGGGATACCAATTGCAGTCCCAGGGCCGGCACCAACCCGCCGCTATTCAACCTGTTCTGCGGCGAATTGCCTTCCGCGCCGGTTACCGGGCCGAGCGGCGTCGAAGGTCTGGTGATCGATCCGCGAAGCTATGGCTTGCGGGCCAATACCGACATCCTGCGAGCCGGTGTCGACCTGTCGGTCACCGACAATATCGAGGTCAATTACATCGGCGGCCTCATCGACAGCAACGTGTCCAGCGCGAGCAGTCTGGACCGTGATCCGCTCGTTGCCGCAAGGTTCGGTCCGCGATCGGGGAACATCTTCTCCTTCGTGCCGACGGGCGGCTTTCGTTACACCTCGCATGAGCTGAAGGGCAGCTATTCGGATGCATCGGGCCTGTTCCTGAGTGTGGGTGGCTTCATTTCGGATGGCGAAGACGTCGATGAGGGTGGCTTCGGACTGGTCGAGTTCATGGGTCAGACGCCATTCCCCGAGCAACCTGCCGGTGTCACGGTCAATCGCAATACCATCGACACGCTGATCAACTCGGTTTTCGCGCGCGTCGCCATCCCGGTGACCGACCAGCTTACCCTGGGTGCGGAAGCGCGGTATACCGACGAGCGCAAGACCATCGTCGATGGCGCATCGGGACGCACGTTCGAATTCGATGACGACTACGTGACGCCCCGTTTCTCGGTGGACTACGAATTCGGCAATAACAGCCTTCTTTTCGCATCGGTGGCGAAGGGCGTGAAATCGGGTGGAGCGAACACCACGAGTTTTGCAGGGCTTGCGGACGACGAGCGCTTCTATGGTCCCGACACCAACTGGACTTACGAGCTGGGCGTCAAAAGCGGTATCTTGCAGAACCGGGCCAACATCTATGCAACGGTCTTCCTGATCGACTGGAGCGATCTACAGACGCCTTCAACACCCACCGGCGCACCGATCAACACCCCCACGATCACCACCAATCTGGGTTCGGCCGAGTCCAAGGGGCTGGAACTTGCCGCGGATATCAGGCTCACCGATTTCCTGAAGATCGACGGCACTCTTGCCTATATCGACGCGACCTATGACGAAGGCACCATCTCGGCGCGCATCGCACGCGCTCGCATCTGCGACGGCACGGTCTGTGCGGCCAATGGCGATATCAGCGGCAACCAGCTGCCCCGCTCATCGGACTGGCAATACAGTCTGGGCGCGCTGCTCGAGACCGATCTGACCGATGGGGTGGAAGGATATTTCCGCGCGGATCTGGTCGGCCAGTCGCGTCAGTTCGTATCGGAGGTCAACGTCACCGAAATCCAGCCACGCACGCTGGTCAACCTGAGTGCCGGGGTGACCAGAGGCAACTTCACCTTGTCCGCCTTCGTGAAGAACCTGTTCGATCGTCGCTATGTCGCAAACGCGTTCTTCGTCACCAACCCGTTCCAAGTCGAATATGCCCCGACGCTCGGCCAACAAAGGCGTCTGGGTGTTTCGATAGGCTACGATTTTTGACGACACGACACGGCTTGGAGTTTGGCCCTATGATCCCGAAAATTGCACTCAACCGCCGCGGGGCGCTGGGCTCGCTTGCCGGAGCAAGTATTGGCGCTGGCGCCATGCTGGGGCAGCCGGCGCAGGCTGCGGGAACTGACGGAAGCGTCTCGGCCTCGGCGCATGGCGCGCTTACATGGACCTCGGAAATGCTTCAGTTCGATCCGGTCGAGCATTTTCGCCAGTCGTGGCGAATACAGCGCAGCTTGCAGGACGAAGCCGACATCCTGCACTGGTATCATTTCATCATGGTCGCGGTCCCCCTTACCAGCGCGCCTCGTCCGGTGGTGCGCTGGGAGGGCATCGAGTTGTCGCGCCATCGCAAGATCGGCGAGAATCTCTATCGCCTGCACGGGCACAACCTGTCGTTCCCGCGCGATCTGGACACCGCGCGGTTCATCGATCGGGTGAACAACCCGCTTACCGGCGCTACCGTGCCCATCGAGCCCCTGACGCTGGTCAGTGACCCCGGGATGTGGGCCTCTCCGCAGGGGATCGTCCCGCTCGACAATCCCGGTGCCCAACCGCGCCCCAAATACGGCATGATCCGGCGCGAAAGCGGTGTGGTGAAGATCGATGCGATGCGGGTTCCGCCGGCGACGTGGCCCACTACCTTCCTGGAGATGGGCAGCGAGGCCGTGTCTGCCGATATGTTCTTCGACGAAACACTCGACTGGCTGCCGGCCGACGTTGCCGGGGCCTATGTGTTCCCCTATCCCGACTGGATGCAGATGGGCGATGCCCCCGGCCACATGTTCGCCTACTGGACCGGGTACAAGCTGCGTTCGGTCGACCAACTGCCCGACGAGTTCCGCCTGCGGGCAGAAGCGGAATATCCGCAGCTTCTCGAAGTTGACCTGACCCAGTTCGACCGGGTCGTCACCGGGTGACATGGGCACGTATTACCGTCGCCACGTGGATGGCGGTAATCCTCGTATGCATGGCCCCGGGCGGAACGGCGCGGGCTCAGACCTTGGCGCAAGACGATGCCAGGTTGGTCGAACGAACCGCGACTCTTCCGCGCGACAACCTCGTTCTGGCGGTCGACTGGTTCGAGCCGAAGGCGCTTCTTACGCCGTCCCCCGATCCGGTGGAACTGGTGGAGGCCGAGCGCTCGGCTGGAGATTTCGCCGAAGCGATTGCCTATAGTGATGCGAAGGACTCAACCGCGCTGCTGATCTGGCAGGGTGGCAAATTGCAGCTCGAGCGCTACGGCCCGGGCGCCGACCGCGATACGCTTACCCAATCGCAATCGATGCACAAATCGGTGGTCGCGATCATGGTGGGAATTGCGCTAGACGACGGTGCCATTGCGTCGCTCGATGATCCGGTATCGAATTATCTCGGCGAATGGATAGCCCAGCCACACGGGCAAATCACCCTTCGCCATCTGCTCACCATGACATCGGGCCTGCAGATGCGACCGGTCGGCGAGACCGGGCTGGAGGCGTTCGGCAACCGCCTGTACAATTCCAGCGATATCGACGCCGTTGCGCGCAGTTCCCCTCAAGTTCGTGCGCCCGGCGAGGTGTTCCAATATAACAACGTCAACCCGCAGCTGCTGGTTGCGGTGCTCGAAGCGGCAACCGGCCAGGCATACGAGGACTATCTGTCCGAGCGCCTTTGGACGCAAATTGCCGACGATCCCGGCTATTTGTGGCTCGATCGCGAGGATGGCATTGCGCATGGCTATTGCTGCCTGATCGCGACCGCCCGCGACTGGCTGCGGCTGGGCTATCTTCTGCTGGAGAAGGGTTCGCTTGATGGTGAAGAGATCGTTTCTGCTGATCAGGTCGTCGCGGCTTTGGATGCGAGCAGCGTCAACCCCAATTACGGCCAGCTGATCTGGCGCGGCTCGCCATATCACGAGAAGCGCGATTATCGCCCGGAAGGCGTTTACCCGGCCACCCATAGCGAGTCCTACCGCGCGCCCGATGTCTTCTTCTTCGACGGGTTTGGCGGACAACGCGTCTATATCGTGCCCTCGCGCGATCTGGTCATCGTGCGCACCGGTCCCGAAGTGTACGACTGGGACGATGCGTTTCTGCCCAATCGTGTGATCGAAGCGCTCGATGCGCAGGTCCGTGCTTCGCTTGAGAGCGATTGTCTCGCTTGTCCGCAGATGGTCCCGTTATCCGCCGGGACCGTTCGCCTCGGATCGGACCAGGCGGAGGCGGTTCGCTACAATGTTCCTGCAATTTATGCCGAACGCGAACGGCCTATTACGCAGGTGTCGATCGCGAAGCCGTTTGCAATCTCCAGGACCGAGGTCACCAACCTGCAATTCGCTAGATTTGTCGCGGACACAGGATATGAGCCGGGGCCTGGCTGCTGGAAATTCCTCGGCAATCAGTGGGAGTTCGATTCCCAGGCCAGCTGGCAGCAGCCGGGTGTGCCGAGCGGCGCGCATTACCCGGTGACCTGCGTCAATGCCTTGGACGGCGAGGCTTATGCGCAATGGTTGAGCCAAACCACCGGCCGCTCGTATCGTCTGTCCAGCGAGGCGGAGTGGGAATATGCGGCGCGAGCAAACCGCCCCGGCACCACCTATTGGAACGACAGCATGAGCGACCTGTGCCTGTTCGCCAATCCCGGGGATCGGTCGACTGAGCGCGCCTATGGATGGGAGCAGCTCGAGCCCTTGCGCTCGGAATATGGTTGGCGCGGAGCAGCCTGCGATGACGGGTTTGCCGGCCTCGCACCGGTCGCCAGCTTTTCGCCCAACCCCTTCGGGCTGTACGACATGATCGGCAATGTGAACGAGTGGACCGCGGACTGCTTTACTCCGACCCACGAAGGACGCCCAACGTCGCAGGAACCCCGGCGCGAGGCGGATTGCGAATTCCGGCTGCTCAAGGGCCATACCTGGACGGGCAACGAGCGAACGTCGCGCCCTGCCTTCAGGCTCCGGTTGGAGGGCACCGACCGCCGGTTCAACCTCGGTTTCCGCGTGATAAGAACGGACTGAGGTTTTCCCTGAAAGTCGTAGGCCGATAGGAGGTTTTCGTGGCTGATGTGCGGACAGGAATAGCGCCTGCTTCCTGAACACGAATTCTAGGCTTCGACCCCTTTTGCAGGCCTGTATCTTCGATCAAGCAGCAAAGCCTTCCTTCGGGTCCAGCCTGATAAGAAGCGGCGCAGCCCTAACCAGATTGGTCTCCCCGCCGCGTTGCATAGGCGATCACGAGCGCCACTGCTGCCAGCACTGCCAGCAGCAAGGGCGGCAGCGCAGTCTCCAGGACTATGGCGCCTGCCAGCGGCCGAATGGCGACAAGAGCGGCGATGGTTATCGGACCGATCAGCGGCAGGCGTTTGAGCCCCAGCGCAGTGGCGATCCCCAGCGTCAGGAAGACAGGCGCGGTCAGAAGGAAGGGCAGCGAGACGATAGTCGCGGCGATCAACCCAGCCAGAGCAAGTCCGGCAATCAGCGGGACGAGGCGGATCAGCAGCACCGAACCCTGAGCCAGCGACCGGAAACGAGTGCCCGGGTTGCGGCGATGGCCATCCAGACCGGCGATTGCATCGACCAGCGCGGTTGCCGAACCGAGCAGGCAGAAAGCGATAATGGCCAAGACAAGTTCGCCCAGCACGCCCGCATCGGCTTGTTCGGCCAGGATCAGGGGCAGGGCGATGAGCAGGTTGAGCAGCCAAAGCTCGGGGCGCAACAGCCTTACGTAGTCGCGCTTGCTCTCGGCGCGGGTCGCGACATGACCGGCCCCGGGGAAACGCTGCGCGACTTCCTCGGCAAAGCGCGCCGAAGAACAGGCGCAGATCGCCCGGCGCGCCTTTTCCCAGACGGGATAATCAGCGTGTTCATTGCCGATATAGTCGAACCCGCCCTCCCCGAACCTGTCGACGAGCGCGGCGGCTTTGCGACGGCCAAGAAGGTTGGTGTGGCCATCCGATGCAAAAATCTCGCGGTCGGCACCGACGCGCTCGGCAAGCCGCTCGACCAGCGATCGGTCGGCGGCGGATGCAAGATGGACGCGCCGCCCCGCATCCTTCGCTGCCGCCATTGCCGCGACCACCCCCTCATTGAGCGGGACATGCGTGATGTCGGGCGGCGCAAGCCTCGCGAGCTCGGCTTTCAACCGGGCCTTGCCCTCCTTGAGCCAAAGCGGGAGGCGCCAGGCGGAAAACGGCCTGTCAGCAAGAAAGCGCAACCCTGATTCGACCAGCAAGTCGGAGCGGATCAGCGTTCCATCAATATCGACAATGAGAGGGACATCGGCCTGACCAGGATCGCTCGGCGTCGGTTGCATCAGGCGATCATTCACAGCTCGGACACCCTCATTCTGTCGTCCCGCTTCACCTGACACTTGCTGCACGAACAATCCGTCAAGGGTTTGTCACCACACGTTCGCAAGCCGGCTGGCGATAAGCGAAGGTGCGTTCTTGCACCACCGTTATAGCCGCAAAAGATGAAGGAAAACCTTCGAATACGCGGGATAAGTGCGGTGACCGCATACGCAAAAGCTGAACGCTGCTTGGTCCCGAATAGGAACAGCCGCGTCATGGTCCAGTCACATCCGCCCGGCAGGAAAGCTTGCGACACAAGCGAGGCGCGATGCATCGGGTCAGCATCCTAACCACCGACCGCGGTGCCGCGCGTTTCGACGACTTCGTCACCAGCGACGCGGTGTTCCGGTTCGGCCATCTCGCTTCGCATGGACCGGCGCATCTTGTCGAAGGGCCCGTCTGGGCGTTCATCGAATGGGTGATGGACGATCTTTCCGGGCTCGAGATGGTTCGCCGAGTGCGCACTGACGCAAGGCTGCGCGAAGCGCATGTCACCATGGTGCTGGAGGGCGATGATCCTGATGACCGGCGCCGTGCGCTGAAGGCCGGCGCGGATGATTACGCGCTGGGTCCGCTCGACCGCCGGGCCATGCTGGACAGGGTGCTCGCGCTTCACGAGGGCGGTGTGACGATGCTCGAGGCGTGCCGGACCATCGAATGGGGCGAGCTGTCGATCAACGTCGCGGGTGAGCAGGTGCGCTGGCAGGGCCGGCTGGTGGCGCTTCGTCCGAATGAATTTCGCGTGCTGCGCTTCATGGTCGAGAACCCTAACCGGGTGCTGACCCGGCAGGAACTCGTCGAAGCGCTGGGCAAGGCGGGCAATCCCGAATATCTGCGGACGGTGGATGTGTGGATCAAGCGCCTTCGCGCCGGTCTGCGCGATGCGGGCGGCGGCAACCTGCTGCGCACTGTTCATGGAAAGGGCTACGTACTCGACTTGCCTTGAGGACCAACGCGCCGGTCGTTAAGCTACAGACCGCCCGCACCCCCTGCGCTTGGCCCTTGTCAATACCTTCGACCAAGCGTCAGAAAGTCAGCGAGAGCGAAGCGGCGAAGCTTTGTCCGATATCATAGGAATTGATGTCGATCCGCTCGCCATTTAGCTCCTGGAACTCGTCATAGTCCTGCCCGAAGATGTTGCGCGCCTCCAATTTCAGCTCGGCCTGCGTACCCCCCACACGAAAGCCCTGGCGCGCGACCACATCGAAACGGATACCCGGATCGGCCACGACGTCGGGCTGCGTGGCCAGACCGGCGCGGCTGGTCACCCGCTCGCTCGCATAGGAAAGCAGCAGCGTGAATTGCTGCAGCACCTCGGTATCCTCCAGGCTCAGCTGAAGATTGAGCAGGTGATCCGACTGCCCGGTCAGCGGCCGGCCGTCGATGAAGAACACCGAAGCCGGCTGCTCGACCGCCCGGCTGCCATCGAAAGTCGACGTGGTGTCGTCCTCACTCACCGAAAGTTCGGACTGGGTATAGGTATAGTTGGCGATGGCGACCAATTGCTTGGTCTCGAACCAGCCCCCTACATCGAATAGGTCGTAATTATAGGTCAGCTCCAGTTCGCCGCCATAAAGCTGCGCCGAGGGCGCATTGGCAAACAGGATGGTCTGGTCGTTGTCGGTGAACTGCGAATAGGGCTCGATCGGGTTCTCGATATCCTTGTAGAACGCCGCGAGCGAGATCCGGCTGGCGTTGGGCAGGTAATATTCCGCCCGCGCTTCGGCATTCAGAAGCTCGCTGTCGCGCAGCGCGGGATTGCCGATGAAGCTGCGCGTGGTCTCGGGGTCGGTGAAAGGCTGGAAGATCAATTCGCGGAACTGTGGCCGGGCGATCGTGCGCGAGCCGCTCACTCGCAATTGCAGATCGGGTGTGGCACGATAGGTCAGCGTTCCGGTGGGAAGGAAATAGTCGTTTTCAATCCGCGTGGTTGCCACTTGGACCACGGGCGTGTTGAACACATCCACTGGTGAGACGGTCTGAACACCATCCTCGTAGCGCACGCCGAGGTTGATCGTCAGATCGTCGATCGGTTCGTAATCCACCTGCGCATAGCCTGCATGAACCCGCAGCGCCGCCTCGAAAGCGGGCGTGGCCTGCGTCAGTTCGCGCGTGGTGATCGTGAATACCGGAAGCGGCGGGCTATTGGGATTGGCCGCATTGCTCTCCTGCGCCGCCGCGCGGTAGTCGAATACCGTGGGTTGCAGCAGGAAGCGCGGCTGCAACAGGCCGATGCCCTGCAGCGCAGAGTTGGCCAGCCCGTTCGAGAAGAACTGGAACTCGCGCCGTTCCGAATAGCGATCAGTGTCCGAATAGGCATAGCCCACGGTGCCGATCAGCGTCGGCAGGATCTCGTAGGACACGTCCGCGCTGCCGAACCACAACTCCTCGTTGAGGTCGGAGAACACCACCCGCGCGCCGCCGCGCACCCCGTCAAGCACATTGATGAACTCATCGCCGAACGGATCGGTGTCGATATTCGTGCGCACATAGGAGAAGGAATATTCGTAAGGCGCCTCGCGGTCGGTGCGCGCATAGCCGCCGCGCAGATCCACTCCCAGCCTGCCGAAGTCGAGTTCGGCGACCAGTTGCGTATCGATCAGCTGGCGCTCGAACCAGGCGGTGTCTTGGTTGAGTTCGTCGGCATCGGAGAAGGTCGAGGAGACAAGGATGTTGTTCGCCTCCAGGCTGGTCTGCTTCTGCGTGTCGCGGATGAACAGGTTGGTCCAGCGGAAGCGGTGATCGGCCACTTCCAGACCCAAGCCAAACAGGCCGTTCACGGTAATGCGATTATCGGTGACGAAATCATCCGCGTCGCTGGTCAGCGTCAGGCTTTCGTCCTGCCCGAAGAAGCCCGTCTGCCGGGTGATCGCGCGGTTGCGCCAGCGATTGCCGATCGAGGCGGTGCCGATCACCCCCAGCCGGGCGTCCCCGCCGACATCGAAAGAGGTGCCGCCGCTGATCGAAGCCGAGAAGTTCGCCGGCAGGTCACCTATCCGCTGGATGGTGACGAAATTTGGGCGGATCAGGCTCTTGCCGACTTCTTCGTTGGCCGCCTGGGGCAGATCGTCGAGCCGCTCGCCGCTGTTGATGAAGCTGGTCAGCGCGCCGGGCAGATCGCGCGATCCGTCGTCGAATCCGGTCCAATCGCTGTCCGAGCCGAAATAAGCCAGACCGGGCTGGAACGAGGTTTCGGTATCGCCGCTGATGCCACCACCGATGGTGAGGAAGCTTTCATCGGGCACCGCGCGGGTTGTGAGATTGATCACGCCGCCACCGAATTCGCCGGGAAAATTGGCTGAATAGGTCTTTTGCACCAGGCTGGAGGCGATGATGCTGGTCGGGAAAATGTCGAGCGGGACCACGCGCGACAGTGGCTGCGGGCTGGGGAGCGGCAGGCCGTTCAGCAGCGCGAGCGAGTAGCGGTCGCCAAGCCCGCGGACATAGACCAGGCCGTTGCCGACCACCGACAGGCCGGTGACACGCCCGAGCGCTCCGGCAATGTCGCCTTCGCCGGTACGAGCGATCTGCTCGGTCGACAGGACGCTGATGACCTGCGCGGAATTGCGGGTCGGGTCGCGGCTGCGCCTGCCGGTGACGATAATGGTATTGCCGCCGGGGATGGAGATTTCGGGGTCTTCAGCCTCGGCGTCGTCGATCTGAGCGTTGCCGGGCTGCGCATCCGCCACCCCCTCGATAGTGTCGAGCTGGTCGATGCCCGCATCCACCTCCGCCTCGGTGGGAGGGATCGTCGTTGTGCCGGCACCTGTCTGACCCGTCGTCCCCTGGGCATATAGTGCGCCCGGAATGGTGAGTGCAGTGGTCAGGCAGAGCAGTCCCGCAAACCGCTTGCAGGTGGACATCGCATTACCCCTCAATTTGCGGAAACCCCGAATTCACTGATCTTCGGAGCCAGAAACCGGGGACGGACCGAGCGGCCACGCCCCCGGTTGCCGGATCAGTTGTAAACCGGAAGCGAGGTGCAGGCGCCGGTATTGCCCATCCCGAAGCTCACCGTGCCCGAATTGCAGGTCCAGCCCTGTGTCCAGTCATTCGCCGCGTTGCGCACAGCGCCCACGTAGTTTCCGCCTGTGGGAGTCTGGAAGAAGGTCGAAAGCGTGGTCGGATCGGCCGGAGTCACGGCAGTCTCGGTGGCCCCATTGATATAACCGTTCACCAGAGTGTTGGTGTAGTTGGCGTTGTTGTTGGCGCCCGAGGTGAAAATCTGCTCGGCCTGGGCCGCGGTAGCACCGCTGCCGCTGCCGTTCAGATAATCTGTCGCGCAGTCGAGTGCCACCGAACGGAAGATCGGCGGGCCGACCTCGTCCTGTGCCGGATCGGCCGTCTGGATGGTGGCCGCATCATCGATCCTGATGCAGCCGAAGTCCGCCCGGCTGACGATCAGCGTATTGATCAGCGCATAGTCGGTGCCGCCGCGCAACCTGATCACCGGCTCGCCGGCCGCGTTGTTGTGGACGAAGGTGGCGTTGGCGATGCGGGTGTTCTGCCGCGGAATGTCGCCGATCAGCGCGTTGGTGCTGTCGGCCTCGATGATCGAGTTGCCGATGCCCTGGCGCTGGATGGCGATGACATATTGCAAGTTGGCCTTCACGCCGGTGTCGGTATCGATCGAATCGTCCTCGGCACCGATGACTGCCAGATAGCGCACGTTCACCAGACCACCGAAGAACTCGACGCCGTCATCAGAGCTGTTGAAGCTCTGAATATATTCGAAGGTGGTGCCCGAACCGGTGCCGCCGGTGGTCAGCGACTGCAGCTCGTCGCCATTGGCCAGCACGAAGCCCGAATAGCGGATCTGGACATAGCGCAAGGTGCCCGAGTTGTCGGTCGGGGTGGCGCCACCATAGAGCGGCGGAGTGATCGTGCCTTCGACCTGGCGCTCGCAGTTCACCGTGCCGGGGGTGGCTCCCGCACCGCGGCAGTCGGTCACCGGGGCGCGGCCGTTCATGATGACCCCGCCCCATTGGCCTGACGAGTTCTCGTTGTTGAGACCCAGCACATTATCGCGGCTGGTGAAGATGATCGGACGTGCCTGCGTGCCGACAGCGTTCAGCCGGTTGCCGCGGTTGACGTTCAGATAGTCCTGCCCGCTGGCATAGATGATGGCGCCCGGCTCGATGGTCAGCGTCACCGCATTGTTGGTGGACGCCGCACCCTGGTCGGAACCGATATTCACCTGACCGTCCATCGCGTAAAGCAGGCCGGGCACATAAGGCAGCGTGCTCGAGGTCGAGAAGGTGGCGGGCATCTGGCACACGCGGTACGTGCCGGTCGGTCCGGTGATGGTGCCGCCATCGGTCAGACCCGGGGTGGTGGTGATGGTGGGACAGCCCGCAGCAGGCGTCACCAGGACGGGTCCCGGAGGCGGGGTGGGCGTGGGTACCGGCGCGGGGTTGGTCACCGAATTGTCGACGTTGATCGCGATATTGCCGCCCCCGGGGGAGCTGATTTCCTCGGGACCGCAGGCGGCCAGCGCCAGGACACTGCAGCCCAGGACAAGCGAACGAGTAGTGTGTGTCACGGTGAGTCCCCTCAAGACCGAAGTAGGAATGCGTTTGAAATTGATCTCGCGAATCACCGGCTAGGGGCTGGAGGTGACAGTTTGTTTGCACTTTGAATTTTGCCGTCAGGACGCGGCGACAGAACCACACGGCACCGATCCGACTGCAATCTGTTACACATTGATGACAATATGACAGTTTGATTGCAATTGACGGTCGTTTGAGGCATCAGGGACCTCGAAAAGATTGGAGAGGACCCTGAAAATGATCACTGCATCCCTTGTCGCCAGCGCCCTCGCGCTCCTTCAGGCGGGCGCGCCCAACGCACTGCCCGGCATGACCGCGCCTGCGGACATCGTCAGCGAAGATGTCGCGTTCGATGCCTTGAGCGATGGCCGCCCTGACGACGCAATCGCCCAGATTGAGCTGCTGTTGGCCGAACAACCCGAAAGTCCCGCGCTGCTCATCAACCTGGCCGCAGCCTATCTGCAACGCGGTGATACCGAGCGGGCGATCACCGCTTATCGGCGGGCGGCGAACAGCAAAGAGCGGTACGAGCTCGAGCTCGCGGACGGCACCTGGGTAGATTCGCGCACTCTGGCACGCCATGCGCTGGCCGATCTGCGCGACAGCCAGCTGGCGATCCGCTGACCATAGGAGCGAACGCGCGTTTCGGGCGGCATCTTGCATAGCCCTGGTCGCGTTCGCCTCGGTTTTCTTCTGCCGCGCCCGGAACGTGCGGCATGCCAGTCGCCGGAACCTCATCAGCCCGGCGACGTCTCACACGATCACACCGCGAAAAAGATTGCGCCGATGGCGACGGGTCGCCCTTATCCGTTCCTCGACCCGATCAAGGCGAGAGGGCGACGCGACAGGCCACTGTCACGGCGTTGTCATTTGCGGTAAGCACTAGGCCCGCTTGGAGGGTCGATGATTCTACGTGCGAAAAAGCATGCCCGCGCAAGGACTATGGCAGGCGCGGCGGCGGCTGCCCTGAGCATTTGCGCGGTCGTTGTCGCGGCTCCCGCGCATGCCGACGTACTCGAGATCGAGCCCGAGGGCACGCGCTGGCTAACCGGACCCGCGGCTGCTCTCGCCGACCCATTGGCGAATCTCCTGATCGCCGAGGAGATCCCTGCCGAAGCGCGCCTTGTTCCTGAGACCGCGATCGCCGATCTTGCCGATGATGCGCGCGCGGTTCCGATCTCCTATGCGGCCAAGGTTGGCGAGCTTGCCGTGCGCTATGATCTGAGCCCGGCCCTGATCGAGGCGCTGGTATGGCAGGAGAGCCGCTGGCGTGCCGATGCGGTATCGCATGCCGGCGCGCGCGGTCTGGCTCAGCTGATGCCCGGCACTGCGCGTGAGCTGGGCGTCGATCCACATGACGCCTTCGCCAATCTGGAGGGCGGCGCGCGCTATCTGCGCCAGCAGCTCGACCGCTTCGATGGCGATCTGGAGAAAGCGCTCGCCGCCTACAATGCCGGGCCTGGCCGGGTGCTTCGTTCAGGCGGTGTTCCGCGTATCCGCGAGACACAGCATTACGTCGCCGCAATCATGGGGCGCCTGTCCGACCATTCCCGGAGTTCCGAGTGACACTTCGCCCGCCCGTCCGCTGGCTGCCGCAACTGACCGTGCTGTTCGCGCTGGTCTCGCCCACCGCCGCCTTTGCGCAGGATCCCGCCGGGTCTGGACCCATCGTCTCGGCGCTGGCCTGGATGCAGAACACATTGCTGGGCTCGGTCGCGACCGCCGTAGCGGTGATGGCGGTGGCCGCGGTGGGCTTCCTCATGCTTACCGGGCGGATGAACTGGCGCTTCGGCGCGACCGTGATCATCGGCTGTTTCATCTTGTTCGGCGCGGCTTCGATTGTAGGCGGCATCCAGTCTGCCGCCGCGGTCGGATAAGGCGAAGGCCCGCCTCATGCAGCTTATCCGCCATCCGGTGCATCGTGCGCTCACCCGGCCGCAGATGTTCGGCGGGGTCACCTTCAATTACTTCGTCATCAACGCGGCGGTCACCACCGAGCTGTTCCTTATTACCGGCAGCTTCCTTGCCTTGCCGGCCGCATTGGTGATGCATGGCGTCGGCTATTTCGCCTGTCTGCGCGAACCGCGTATCTTCGACCTGTGGCTGACCAAGGTGTCGAAATGCCCGCGGGTGAAGAATTTCAAGCGCTGGGGCTGCAACAGCTACGCGGCCTGACGAACACCGCCGCCGGCCAAGCCGGCTAGGAGCGATGAGACATGAAGAGCAACTGGCCCAAGTGGCGTTTGGGAGCCGCCGCATGGAGCGCCCGGGAAGCGCATGCGGGCGATCGCCTGCCCTATGCGCGGCTGGTCGATCAGGGTCTCATCCTGCTGCGCGACGGTTCGCTGATGGGCGCGCTGCAGGTTCCCGGTCTGCTGTTCGAGACCGAGGATACCGACGCGCTCAACGCGCATGCCGCCACCCGCGAGGTGATGCTGCGCTCCAACCTTGACGCGCGCTTCGTGCTCTATCACCATGTCATCCGCCGCCGGGTCGCGGTGGAACTGCCGGCGACGTTCGACGATCCGCTCGCCGCGCATATCGACGCGCGCTGGCGGAGCAAGCTTTCGTCGGGCTCGCTGTTCGTCAACGACCAGTTCGTCACCCTCGTGCGTCGCCCGGCGCGCGGCAAGGCGGGGTTTGCCGAACGCGCGGGCAAGCTCTTTCGCCGGCGGGGGGATGCGGGCACCATCGAGGCCGATCCCAAGGACGTGCGCACCTTGCGCGCCGCGCTCCAGGCGCTCGCCGCCTCGCTCGGAGACTATGGCGCGCAGCCGCTGGGTGATTACCAGGGTCCCAGCGGTGCGACTAATAACGAGCTGCTCGAGCTGCTCTCGGCGCTCTACAACGGCGAGATGCGCCCCGTGCGCCGGCCCGACGAAACCACCGATATCGGCCGGATGATCCCCTATCGCCGCGCCAGCTTCGGTCTGGATGCGATGGAACTGCAGGGCGCCGGCCCGCCCACGTTCGGTTCCATCCTCTCGCTCAAGGATTATCCCGACGCCACCAGCCCGGGTCTGCTCGATGCCATGCTGCGCCTGCCGCACGAGATGGTGGTCTGCGAAAGTTTCGCCCCGCAGGAGCGCCAGACCGCGCGCGAGCGGATCGACCTGGCGCTGCGCCGTCTGCGCTCCGCCGACGAGGAAGCGCAGTCCGAGCGAGCCGACATGCTCGGCGCGCGAGACGATCTTGGCTCGGGATCGGTGAGCTTTGGCGACCATCACCTGAGCGTGCTGGTTCGCGAGCGCGATCTGGCCAGGCTTGACGATTCCGCCGCCTCGGTTGCCGCCGCGCTCGCCGACACAGGCGCCATCGCGGTGCGCGAGGATACCAATCTGGAACCTGCTTTCTGGGGCCAGTTTCCCGGTAACGAGCACTTTCTGGTGCGTCGCGCGCTCATCTCCACCGCCAATATGGCAAGCTTCGGCTCGCTGCACGGGTTCGCGCTGGGAAGCGCGCAAAACAATCACTGGGGCGATGCGGTCACCTTGCTCGAAACCACCAGCGCGACGCCGTTCTTCTTCAATTTCCACCATGGCGATCTGGGCAATTTCTCGGTCATCGGCCCCTCGGGTTCGGGCAAGACGGTAGTGATGAACTTCCTTGCGGCGCAGGCGCAGAAGTTTCGCCCTCGCACCGTGTTGTTCGACAAGGACCGGGGCGCCGAGCTGTTCATTCGCGGCATCGGCGGCACCTATGACCGCATCCGCGCGGGCGAGCCCACCGGCTTCAACCCGCTGGCGCTGCCCGATACCGCCGATAATCGCGCCTTCCTGCGTGATTTCCTCACCGTGCTGTTGAAGGCCGACGGCCCCGAGGAGTTCGCCATCATCGCTGCTGCGGTGGATGCGGCCTATGCCAATGATGCATCGCTGCGCCGTCTGCGCCACTTCCGCGAGTTGGTCTCGGGTGCGCGTCGTCCGCAGCCCGGCGATCTGGCCGATCGGCTCAGCCCCTGGATCGAGGGCGGCGAGCATGCTTGGCTGTTCGACAATCCGACAGACCGGCTCGACCTCACCAACCAGGTCATGGGTTTCGACATGACCGCGCTGCTCGACAATCCCAAGCTGCGCACCGCCACCATGATGTATCTGTTCCACCGCATCGACGAGCGGCTGGACGGCAAGCCCACCATGATCCTGATCGACGAAGGCTGGAAGGCGCTCGATGACGAAGTGTTCGCCCAGCGCATCCGCGATTGGTTGAAGACGCTCAGGAAGCGCAACGCGTTGGTCGGCTTTGCCACCCAGTCGGCGCGCGATGCGCTCGACAGCCGCATCTCGACCGCGCTGGTGGAGCAGACCGCCACCATGATCTTCATGCCCAACGCGCGTGCCAAGGCGGAGGATTACTGCGACGGGTTCGGCCTGACCGAGCATGAATTGTCGCTTATCCGCTCGCTCCCCGCGCATAGCCGCGCCTTTCTGGTCCGCCAGCCCGATGCCAGCGTGGTCGTCCGGCTCGATCTTTCGGGCGCGCCCGAGGTGCTTACCATCCTCTCGGGCCGCGAGAGCGCGGTGCGCCAGCTCGACCTGCTGCGCGAGACGACAGGCGACAATCCGGCGGACTGGTATCCCGCGCTCACCAACCGGCTCTGGCCCGGCGCACGCCCGGCCGACGATGCTGGCGAGGCGGACGAATTGCCCACTTGGGAAGCGGCCGAATGAACCCGGCCGGGATGAACGCGCAGGCCTGTCAGCAGGCGATGGACAATGTCGCGGGCGGCATCGGCGCAAGCCTGCGCGCGGTGGACTGCGCGGCGGCGGAAATGGCGCAGAACGCCTTTGGCCGCCTGTTCGGCGCACAGGGCTCGCTGACGCCGGCACTGACCATCCTGCTCACCTTGTTCATTGCCGTCTTCGCTTTCGGTCTTATCACCGGACGCACGCGGATCGGCCTGTCCTCGCTCACGCCGCGCATGGTCACGCTGGTGCTGGTTGTGACCTTCGCCACCTCGTGGCTCGCTTTCCAGGCGGTGTTCTACAACCTGGCCGTAGGCGCGCCCGACGAGATCGCGCGCATCCTGATGGGTACCGAAGGTTCGGCAACGAGCGTCTTTGCCGACAAGATCGACGTCGTGCTGGGGGTGCTGGTGGAAGCATCGGGCGGCGATGCCATGAACGAGGCGACCTCGGTATTTTCCCCGCCGGGCTTGATGTGGCTGGGCGGCACGCTGCTGCTGCTGGGCACGGTGGGCATCCTTGCCACCTGCAAGATCGCGCTGGCGGTGCTGATGGCGCTTGGCCCGGTCTTCATCGTCATGGCGCTGTTCGACGGCACGCGCGGGCTGTTCGTAGGCTGGCTCAAGGGGCTGACCATGCTGGCGGTGGCGCCGCTATTCGCGGTTCTGGGCGGATCGCTGATGCTCGAGCTCGCCGTCCCGGTGATCGCCTCGCTGACGCAGCTTCCGGGCCAGATCGATGCGCGCGCGGCGATGGCGTTCTTCATGATCGGCGCGGTTCATTGCGCGTTGATGTTCATGGTGCTCAAGGTCGCCGCCACCATGGTAGGTGGCTGGAGCGTGTTTGGACTTGCAAGGTCGGCCGGCGAGGACGAGCGGGGCATTAATGCCAACGCCGCTGCCAGAAGCGTCGCGCCGGCGATGACCGCTAGTGGTGCGGCACCGGCCCGCCTCGAGACGGCACGCGGGATAACGCCTGCGCCGGAGCGCCATATTCGGGTGGCTGCGACGGGGGCGCCGGCGCCTGCCAATGACACCGGCGGCGGCCTTGCTGGAGGAAGCGTCACCCAGCGAACCACTCGCCTCGTTCATTCGGGCGGACCCGCCGCGACCAATGATGCGGACCGCACGCCGGTCAGCCGCGCACGCGGGATCGGCAGCCGCTTTCGTGCAGCGCCGCCCAGGCGCGTCGCCAACCCGATGGAGAAGACCTGATGTCAGCCGCCATTCGCAGCCGCCTGTGCGCTGCCGCCATCGCGCCGCTATTGCTTCTGGCCGCCCCCACGCTGGCCGACCCGCGTCTGGTCAACCGCCCCTACAATTCCGACGAGGTGGTCCGCGTCGAGGGCCGGGTCAATGTGCAGACCACCATCCGTTTCGGCGAGAAGGAGCGGATCGAGAATGTCGCCATCGGGGACAGCTCGAAGTGGCAGGTCACGCCCAACAGGCGCGCCAACCTGTTGTTCATCAAGCCGCTCGCCACCAACGCGGCAACCAACATGACCGTGGTGACCGACAAGCGCACCTATCTGTTCGACCTAGTCGCCAGCAACGGCCACCGCAGTCCGCTTTACGTGCTCTCCTTCGCCTATCCCCCCGAGCCCGAAGCACAGGATGAGGCCGGGCTTGCGCAAGGCGACACTCCCGCGCCCGGACCAAGGCCCAATGCCGCCGAGATCGCCGCGGCCACTGATCCTTACGCGGTGCTCGATCCGACCGAATTCAATTTCGCCTGGTCGTTCAAGGGCAACCGCGCATTGCTGCCCGAACGCGTGTTCGATGATGGTGAGGCCACCTTTCTTGCCTGGCCGCTCGATACCGCGATGCCCGCCATCCTGGTGCGCGACGATGAAGGCACCGAGGGGCCAGTCAATTTCGCGGTGCGCGGCGATGTCATCGTGATCGATGGCGTTCCGAGGGAAATCATCCTGCGCTCGGGCGAAGATAGCGCCAACCTGCTGAACGAGGGGCCCGTCCGCCCTCGTCAGTCCAACCCATCCGCGCTTGCCCAGGTCGGCGCCGAGCCGGCGGAGACCCGATAGATGAAACTTGCCATGCGCCTGCCTGAAACGCACACCGCCGACGGCGCGGTGTCCCCGGCAAACGACGCCGATCCGCGCGAGACCGCCTCGGCCGAGGTGATCGACCTTGCCAGTCGCACCGCTTACCCGGTGGTGGCGACCCGCAAGGGCAAGTCGGATGCACTTGGCCTGGCCGCGGGTGTGGGCTTTGTCGCGCTGCTCGGCGCTGCGACCTTGTGGGGGCTCAATGCCTCACGCACGGACGAGGTCGAGATCGTCGCCCCGCCCGAGACGTTCATCCCACCCGACGAAAGCGTCGCCTACATGCCGCCGCCGCCGGTCGACGATATTCCCAGCGCCAATGCGGTTCCCGGCATGGCCGCTGCACCCGCCCCGGCGCCCGTCTATTCGCAGGCCCCGGTGACCGACGGCGCACCCGCGACCAACCCCTATTCCTCGCCGACACTGGTATTCGACGGCGCGCCCACGGGATCGCTCACTGTGCCTGCCCCGCGCGCGGGCGAGGCCGCCGCCGCGCCCGCCGGCGAAGCGCCCGGCGCCGGATCGGCGGGCGACTTCGCTGCCCGGGTGGGCGGCGTCGGCGGCGGACCGGCACAAGCGCGCACCGACATCAACCCGGCCACCACCGTGGCGCAAGGCACGATGATCCCCGCGGTGCTCGAAACCGCGATCAACACTGACGTGCCTGGTTTCGTGCGGGCGATGGTCAGCCAGGACGTGCGCAGCTTCGATGGCGCGCGCGTGCTCGTGCCGCGCTCCAGTCGGCTTGTCGGCCAGTACCAGTCGGGGCTCCAGGCAGGGCAGCGGCGCGCCTATGTCATCTGGACCCGGCTGATCCGGCCCGACGGCGTCACCGTGGCGCTGGCCTCACCCGCCACCAGTTTCGACGGCACGGCAGGGCTCGCCGGAGAAGTCGACAGCCATTTCTTCAGCCGCTTCGGCTCGGCCATGCTGTTGTCGGTCATCGGTGGCCTCACCACGGTGGCAAGCGGTGGCGCTTCAGTCATCCTGGGCGGCGGGCAAAGCGCAGCCAACACCGCGCTCCAGCAGGACGGCCAGCGCCCGCCCACCGTGCGCGTGGGCATGGGAACGCCGGTCAGGGTCTATACCGCGCGCGATCTGGACTTCGCCCAGGCGCCGCGGGTCCGCTGAGCCGGGCGGGGGCGCGGCAACTGGACGATACGGGCATGAGCGCTGAGATCCACAGACTTGGCGCAGGCGCGTCCGAACCGGGCAAGGCGCCGACCGCGCTGGCGCCCGTCGATGGCGCGGACCTGCCCGCCGCGCCGGGTGGCAGCGTCTATCTCGACGCCTACCTCACCCCATTCCGCCAGTGGCTCGACCGCGACACCGTGACCGAGATCCTGGTCAATCGGCCGGGCGAATTGTGGATCGAGGATGCCGCGCATCCCGGAATGCAGCGCATCGCCGCCGCGCAGATCGACGATCGGCTGATCCAGAGGCTGGCCGAGCAGGTGGCGCGGGTCAGCCATCAGGGGATCAACCGCGAACATCCGCTGCTGGGTGCGGTCCTGCCCGATGGCGCGCGGGTGCAGTTCTGCGGACCCCCCGCCACCCGCAAGCACTGGGCCATGGCGATCCGCCGACACCGCCGGCTCGACCTGCCGCTCGACGCCTATGACACCGGCCCGCTCGCGCATCCGGGGGAAGAGGTGCTACCCGATGCGGACCAGGAGCCCATCGCCTTCCTGCGCGCCGCCATCGCCGCGCGTCGCACCATTCTCATCTCTGGCGGCACGTCCACCGGCAAGACCACCTTCCTGAACGCCATGCTGGGCGAAATTCCGCGTCACGAGCGCGTGGTGCTGGTGGAAGACACGCCCGAGCTGCGACCGCCGGGCGCCAATGGCGTGGGTCTGGTGGCGGTCAAGGGCGAGCTTGGTGAAGCGCGTGTCACCGCCAACGAGCTGCTCCAGGCGGCGCTGCGTCTTCGACCCGACCGTATCGTGCTAGGCGAATTGCGCGGCCAGGAAAGCGTCTCTTTCCTCCGCGCTATCAATACCGGTCATCCGGGCAGTTTCTCGACGATCCACGCCAATTCGCTGCGCGGCGCGCTCGAGCAACTGGCGCTGATGGTAATGCAGACCGGGATCGGCCTGTCGCGCACGGACACCATAGATTATGCCGCCAGCGTCATCGACGTGCTGGTCCAGCTCGATCGCTCGCAGGGCAAGCGCGGCATCAGCGCCATCGCCCGCGCCAAGGACCTGCTCTAGCCGCAGATGACCGCGTTCGCCATCGCGCGGTGTGCGCTGAAGCATGCCCGGCTGCGGAAGGGCTGCGGGCGGCGTGCGGGCGGTGCAACGTCCTGCAACTGCGCTGTGTCAGCTTTGCACACGCGCTTGCCACCGCGCCTTAATATCGTAAATCCTTGATTCCTTATGAGCACCGCCCCAGCCCTGACGGAGCCTGCCTCGCTTACCGACGAGCAGCGCTATTTCAATCGCGAGCTCTCCTGGCTGGCGTTCAACGAGCGGGTGCTGGCAGAGGCCTTCAACGCGTCCTATCCACTGCTCGAACGCCTGCGATTTCTGTCGATCTCGGGCAGCAATCTGGATGAGTTCATGATGATCCGGGTCGCCGGGCTTGCTGGCCAGGTGCGCGGCGATGTGCCCAAGACCTCGATTGACGGCAAGACCGCTACCCAGCAACTGGCGGCGATCCGGTCGGTGGTGCGGCGGCTGCAGCGCGATCAGCAAGAGGCGCTGTCGGACCTGCGCCCTCTGCTTGCCGCCCAAGGCATTCACATCAAGGGCGAGGACCGGATCAACGCCGAGGCGGAGGCCTGGCTGCGGCGCTATTTCCTCGAGCATATCATGCCGATCATTACCCCGCAGGCGCTCGACCCGGCGCATCCCTTCCCGTTCGTCTCCAACCAGGGCCTGGGCGCGCTGTTCAATATCGTGCGCAGGAGCGATGGCAGCCGGCTCGTCGAGATGGTGCTGATCCCGCCGATGCTGCCGCGCTTCATCCGCATTCCCGGCAATGATGCGATCTATGTCGCGGTCGAGCGGCTCATCTGCCGTTATGCCGAGCTTCTGTTCCCCGGCTTCACGATAGAGGGGGACGGCGTCTTCCGCGTGCTGCGCGACAGCGATATCGAGGTCGAGGAAGAGGCCGAGGATCTGGTTCGCTTCTTTCGCACCGCGATCCAGCGGCGGCGGCGCGGCCGGGTGATCATGCTTGAGATCGACGAGAGCTTCGACCCCCAGGCCGAGGAATTGCTGCGCGAAAAGCTCGACCTCGAGCAGGCGTTCATCACCAAGACGGTTGGCATGATCGGCATCGCCGGCCTTGCCAAGGTGGTCGAGGAGGACCGCCCCGCATTGAAGTTCACGCCCTACTCGCCACGCTATCCCGAGCGCATCGCCGAACATGATGGCGACTGCTTCGCGGCGATCCGCGAGAAGGACATCATCATCCACCACCCCTACGAAAGTTTCGAGGTGGTGGTGGATTTCCTGCGCCAGGCGGCGAACGATCCGTGCGTGGTGTCGATCAAGCAGGCTCTGTATCGCGCTGGGCAGCAATCACCGGTGATCAGCGCGCTGATCGAGGCGGCGGAAGCGGGCAAGTCGGTTACCGCGGTGGTCGAGCTCAAGGCCCGTTTCGACGAGGAGCAGAACCTCAAATGGGCCGGCGAGCTCGAGCGCGCGGGCGTCCAGGTGGTCTATGGCTTCATCGAATGGAAGACCCACGCCAAGGTCTCCATGGTGGTGCGCCAGGAGGAGGGCGGCTATGCCACCTACTGCCATTTCGGCACCGGCAATTATCACCCGGTGACCACCAAGATCTATACCGACCTGTCCTATTTCACCGCCAATCCGGCTCTGGGACGCGACGCGGCGCGCCTGTTCAACTTCATTACCGGCTATGTCGAGCCGCAGGAGACAGAGGCCATCGCCATCTCCCCGCTCGACCTGCGCGAGCGGCTCTATGCCGATATCGACGCGGAGATCGCCAACGCCCGCGCGGGTCTGCCCGCGGCCATCTGGGCCAAGATGAACTCGATCACCGAGAAAGGCATGATCGACCGGCTCTATGCCGCCAGCCAGGCCGGCGTGCAGGTGGCGCTGGTCGTTCGCGGTATCTGCTGCCTGCGCCCCGGCGTACCCGGGCTGTCGGACAATATCTCGGTCAAATCGATCATCGGCCGGTTCCTCGAGCACAGTCGCATCTGGGCATTCGGGAACGGGGCCGCGCTGCCCGATCACCAGGCCAAGGTCTATATCTCCTCCGCCGATGCGATGAGCCGCAACCTTAATCGCCGGGTCGAGGCGCTGGTGCCAATCATCAACCAGACCGTGCACGATCAGGTTCTGGAACAGGTGCTGCTGGCCAATCTGCTCGACAGCGAATTGAGCTGGCTGCTCGATGGCCGGACCGGGGAATATGAGCGCGTGCAGCTGGATGAGGATGCCGAGGACGGCGACGGGAACGGCGTGCCGGGGTTCAACAGCCACGACTATTTCATGACCAATCCCTCGCTTTCGGGTCGCGGCGGAGCGCTGGAGGAAAGCAGGGTGCCCAAACTCACCTTGCGCAAGGAAGCGTTGTGACGCACGAACCAGGCGCTCCCCAGGTTCCGGCGGCAATGCGGCTGGTCGGTCGCAAGCTGCCGCACCAGGCGCTCGGCCCGGACCGTGCGGTCATCGATATCGGCTCCAACACGGTGCGCATGGTGATCTACGCCGGGAGCCGCCGGGCGCCCGACATATGGTTGAACGAGAAGGTCACCGCCAAGCTCGGACGCGAATTGTCGAGCAGTGGGCTTCTGCCCGACAAGGCGATCGACATCGCGCTCGAAGGGCTGGCACGTTTCGCCATGATCCTTGCCGATATCGGGATCGGCGATGTCACCGTGGTCGCCACTGCCGCGGTGCGCGAGGCGGCAAATGGCGCCCAATTCCTCGACCGTGTGCGTGCGCTCGGTCTCGATCCGCAGCTGCTTGCCGGAAAAGAGGAAGCCCGCATCTCGGCGATGGGCGTGATCGGCGCCTTTCCGCGCGCCCGGGGAGTGGTGGCCGACCTTGGCGGCGGCAGTCTCGAACTTGTCCAGATCGGCGATGGCGCCTGCCATCAAAATGCCAGCCTGCCTTTGGGAACGCTGCGCCTGCCTGCACTGCGTGAACGCGGCACGGCGGCCTTTCGCCGGGCGATGGTCCGCGAATTGGGTCATGCCGACTGGGCGGGCGTCGGTGGCGGCGGCGAGCTCGGGCCGCTCTACATGGTCGGCGGCACTTGGCGCGCGCTGGCCGCCTTTGCCATGCATCGCGCCAAGCATCCGCTCAGCGATCCGCACGGGCTGACGCTCGACGCAGGCGAGGCGGACAAGGTCGCCAAGCGGCTGATGCGCATGTCGCCCGAAGACCTCACCGCCATTGCCGGGATCTCGAGCTCTCGCGCGGCCGGCCTGCCCGATGCCGCGGCAATGCTGCGCGTCATTCTGCGTGAACTCCAACCCGGCTGCCTCGTCTTCTCCGCCTGGGGCCTGCGCGAAGGTGTATTGTTCGAGCAGCTTCCCGCAGCCGCACGCGACCAGGACCCGTTGCTAGCCGGAATTGCCGCATTCGCCGGTCCGCGCGGCGCATCGCCCGCGATCGCCGCGATGATCGCGGGCTGGACCGCGGATGCCGCATCGGGCGATGGCGGCTGTGCCAAGGGGGCCGAGCGATTGCGTCTTGCCGCCACCGTGCTGGCGCTCGCCGCCGGGCATGTCGAGCCCAACCTGCGGCTTCGCCATGCCACCGACTGGGCGCTCGACAAGCGGTGGGTGGCGCTCGGCCATGAGGGCCGCGCGATCATCGCCGCGTGCCTTCGCGCCGCCTGCGGCAAGCCCGAGCTCATCGCACCGCTGACCGCGCTGGCCGACGAGGAGAGGCTGCGTGAGGCGGCCGGCTGGGGGTTGGCGATCCGCCTGTGCCGCCGGATCGGTGCGGGTTCGCGGATTTCGCTGCTTACTTCCTCGCTCAGGCGTCGGGGCACCAGCCTGTCGCTCTGGCTTGATGCCAGCCGGGCGCAACTGGCGACTGATATCGTGCAGGCTGATCTTCGCTCGCTCGCATCATGGCTTGGGCTGGAGCATTCCATCATCATCGGCGAACGCGACAAGGCGGTGGTCGAACACGAAGCGTTGCCCACCGCCTGACCTCTGGTTCGTGGCGTGCCGATTCAGTCCGGACAAGCCTGCCATCTCAAGGGGGTGACCCATCCCCTTCGGTTCGCTAAGCACCGGTCCTTGACGCACCCAGCAGCCGTCCGCGCATTCATGAACCCCGCCATTCTCTCGAAAGCTGTAGTGGCCATCATGGTTGCTCCCGTTCCGGCGTTGGCGCAGGCAGACGAGCCCGGCGATACGATCATCGTTCTGGGTGAAGGGCTTCCCGAAACACCTGCCAGCCCGGCTTACGCCACCACCGAACTGGCGCGCGAACAGATCGTGACCACCGCCTCGGGCCGGATCGAGGACGTGCTGGGCGCGCTGGCGGGTTTCCAGCAATTCCGCCGGTCGGATAGCCGTTCGGCCAATCCTTCGGCGCAAGGTGTGACCCTGCGTGCGCTTGGCGGCAATGCCACATCACGCGCGCTGGTCCTGCTCGACGCGGTGCCCGTGGCCGACCCGTTCTTCGGCTATATTCCGCTGTCGGCCCTCGCGCCCGAACGGCTCGCGTCGATCAAGGTGACCCGCGGCGGAGGGTCGGGGCCGTTCGGCTCGGGCGCGCTTGCCGGAACCATCCGCCTCGAGAGCGCCGATGCGGCAAAGCTGGGACCGGCAATCGGTCAGGCGCTGGTCAATGACCGCGGTGAAAGAGAGTTGTCGGCCGCGCTTTCCACCTCTATCGGCGACGGGTTCGCCACGCTCGCCGCAAGGCGCGATGCCGGGCGCGGCTTCTTCACCACGCCTGCGGACCAGCGCGTTCCGGCGACCGCGCGCGCGCGCTTCGACAGCTGGTCGGCGAGCGGTCGACTGGTTCAGCGGGTCGCCCCCGATATCGAAGTGCAGGTGCGCGGCCTCGCCTTTCGCGACGAGCGCACGCTGCGCTTCGAAGGTGCCGACAATTCGAGCTCGGGGCAAGATGCGTCCGCGCGCGTAGTCACCACGGGACCCTGGCAACTCGATGCGCTGGCCTATGGCCAATGGCGCAATTTTACCAACACGGTCATCTCCTCCACCCGCTTCGTGCCCGTGCTCGACCAGCGCGACACGCCGAGCAAAGGGCTGGGCGGCAAGATCGAACTGCGCCCGCCGCTGGGACCGCGTCATGTGCTGCGCCTGGGGGCGGATTATCGGCGGGCAAAGGGGACGCTCGAGGAAGTCGCGATTAGCGCGTTCAGTGGCGCGCCCACCGAACGACGCCTTGCCGGCGGGATCACCACCGACCTGGGCCTGTTCGCCGAATACGACTGGTCGGCACCCCCAAACCTGGTGCTTACCGCCGGACTGCGCATGGACCATGTGCGCATCATTGACGGGTTCTTCCGCACCTTCGATCCTCAAGCCGGGGCGATCCGGCGCGACGATGACTTTGCGGATCGCTCCGACCGCATCGTAACCTACCGGGCGGGCGCGCTTTTTCGGGCCACACCGCGCCTGACGCTGCGCGCCGCGACCTATAGCGGCCTGCGCCTGCCGACGCTGAACGAGCTCTACCGCCCGTTCGTCGTGTTCCCGGTCGTCACGCAGGCCAATGCCGATCTTGCGCCCGAGCGGCTCGAAGGGGTGGAGGCGGGGGCGGACTGGCGTCCTGCCCCCAGTGTCGCGTTGTCTCTGACAGCGTTCGATAATTCCATCCGCGATGCCATCGCCAATGTCACGCTTGGCCCAAACCTGCGCCAGCGCCGCAATCTGGATGCGATCGATGCGCGCGGGGTGGAAATGGTGTTGACCGCAAAAACGGGCAAGCTCGACCTTCTCGCCTCGTTGACCTTTACCGATGCGCGCGTTGCCGGAGAGGGCGCCGCCGCCGCGCTCGACGGCAACCGGCCGCCACAGACGCCAAGCTTCGCTGCCGGGGCCACGCTGACGCTTCGCCCGGCCGAGGGAATGGTGGTCGCGGCAACCTTGCGCCATGTGGGCGAGCAATTCGAAAGCGACCAGGAAACCGATGTCCTGCCCGCGGCCACGACGCTCGATCTGTTCGGCCAGATCAACCTGGTGGCGGCACTGTCGGCGGTCGTCCGGATAGAGAATGTGTTCGATGAAACCATCGTTACCCGCAATGACGGCGGAACGCTCGATCTGGGTGCTCCGCGAACCGCGTGGATCGGTCTGCGCTACGGTTTTTAAGCCATGCGCGATCAGCCTCGCTCGAGCAGCCAGGCGAAGACCCGCGTATCGTCCCACTCAGCTTTCCGAGGTGCCGCGGCCGGGATGCCGGCAGCGTGGCCTGGATCGACCATCAGCGAGGCGAAGCGCTCGATCCAGGCGTCGCCGGCGCGCAGCACGCTTCGCACCAGCGGCCTTCCCGCTACGAAGCATGTCTCTGCCTCGCAACTGGCGCCAAGCGCGGCCAGAACGGCGACCCGGGCCCACCCCGCATCAACCGCTGTCTCCAGCCAGACCAGTGCCTCGGCGCGGCGACCGACCCCGACGAGGGTGCCGGCCTCGTCCTGCATCGCCTTGCGCGCCTGACGCACGATATCACCTTCGAACGGGATTGGCTCGCCGCCCGCCATGCGACCAGCTTCGGCGAAGCGTTGGCCCGCCGCCAGGGTGCGATCATAAAACAAGACCGGGACCGGTGGCCGGGACCGGGTATCGGCAAGCGCGGCCGCCGCCGGAACAACCATTGCCGAGGCCATTGCAGCGCGACGGGTCAGGCGGGGTATGGCGCAGATTCCTTGCTGCGTGAAGAGGCCGGACGCCGCCGAAAGCCCACATCCGAGATGGCGGACCGCAGCGGATACCGCTTCCCCCGCACCTTTGCGCCCGTCCGGTTCCCGAGCACGCCGGTCAAGTTGCAATCCGGCGGCGATACGACCGGCCCCCGATGCCACTCTTGCCGGGCGCGATGACACCTTGCGGGTCGAGCGCGTCCTTCAATCGCTCATTGAGCCGCATCAGTGCGCCATCGTTCCAGCCGTAGCCCTGCGCGGCAAGGTCCATCGCTGCCAGATGCGTGCGATGGGTGCCAAAGCCTGCCCTGCTGGCATGCGCGATCAGCGTGCGCATCAGCGGCTCGACCCGCGCGGTCATCGCCACATCGTCCTGGTCGAAGGACAACACCCATTCGCCGATCACCCGGTTCTCGTCCACCACCAGACGCGCCTCGCAATCGATCGCAGCTGCTCGGCAGGTGGTTTCGGCATGGCGTGTCCAAGCAAGCGCCGCGCTGCCGTCAGGCGCCAGGATCACCGAACTGCGCGACTGCCCGCCGCGTCCGCGATGCCAGTTGAGCGCGGTCAGCGCATGCGATCCTGGTGTCCCCCCCCATAAGCTGTGGTCGGGCGGGTCGCCGTCGTGCCAGGCGGTGCGTTCCAGCCGGGACGGGCGGAGCCGGGCGACTTCGCGCTCGATCACCGCCATGGCAGCGCGCGCCACCTCCCTTCGGCCATGGACGCGCAGCGATACCCGCCACCAGCCGATCCCGAGCTTGCGGCGGATGTTCTCAGCGGTCTCTTCGCCAAGCGGTTCGGAGGCCTCGATCCAGTCGCCGCGGCGGCTGCCCCGCGCTGCAACCGCGAGCCAGTTCTGCGCAACGGGATTGACTGTCAGCAGCCGCTCGCGGCGCATCGGGGCAAGCGTGTCGATGATCGCGGCGATGTCTTCCGCCTTGTCGAAATCCAGCTCAAGCCCGAGCATGGTCTCGGGCCTCGGCATCAGCGCCAGGCTCATTCGCGTGACGATGCCCAGGTTCGACTGGACGAAGAGCTGGTCGGCCGAAGGACCAAGGCCCGCACCCGTCCAGCCCGGACCCCTCGCCAGCGCCGCCGTTCCCGTGCGCACGACATCGCCATCCGCAAGGACGATCTCGAGCCCGCGAATGCTGCTCGCATGATCGCCATTGGTGCCAAAGCCCTGCCCGCGATCGAGCGCGTTTCCCAGCACCGAGCCCCAGCTATTGGCCGGCACCGACAGCCAGTAAGGCAGGGCATTCGTCTGCAGGTAATCATGCAGATCGTAGAACGAGACACCCGGCTCGACCACCACCGTTCCCGAAGGCGGATCGAACGCGATCCGCCGCAAGCGCGACAGGTCAAGCATGATGGTTCCGCAGACGCGCGGCGCGGCGCCGCCATAGCCCAGGTTCTTGCCGCGGCTGATCGGCCAGAGCGGCACGTCATATTGGGCCGCGACCCGCAAGGCGGCGCGCACCTCGTCGATATCGGCAGGCGCGATCCGGCCGGCGGGGCGATGGCGCTCCTGGTCGAATGCTAGCGGGTCGGGCCTATCGGCATGCGCGTCGGCAGCGTGCACGTGTTCCGCGCCCAACAGACGCGCATAGGCTTGCAGCGCTCGGTGCGCGTTGTGCGTGGCGTTCGCAGTCACGGATGCCGGCCGCTCCATCGTATCAGGCAGGCATCAAGGCGGTATTGGTGCTGGTGTCCATCAACCCAGGCTAGTCCGCATGCGACCCAAGTTCCAGCCCCTCCCCGTTTCAGACGACGGGCCGGAATTGCCATCACGCCATGGCGCGACTGGGTATGGCTTCGACGACCCCCTTGGCAAATGGGGCGAAACGGGCAATCGGGCGCGGATGGCAAACTTGCTCGACGGGCGTGCACTGGCACGCATCATGGAAGACCAGATCAGGGCGGAGATCGGCGCGGGCGCGCAAAATCCGTTTCGCCCGGGTCTCGCGGTTATCCTGGTGGTGCAGGACGAGGCAAGCGCGGTCTATGTCGGGCAGAAGATTAAGGCGTGTGCCCGGGTAGGGATCGCCTCGTTCGAGCATCGCCTCGACGCGCAGACCCCCGAGGCCGAATTGCTGGCGCTGATCGCGACGTTGAACCGGGACCCGGCCGTGCACGGCATATTGTGCCAGGTGCCGCTGCCGCCGCATATCGACCCGCGCAAGGTAATCGACGTGATTGACCCCACCAAGGACGTGGATGGTTTTCATCCGGTCAATGTCGGGCGCTTGGCGGTCGGCGATCCTGGCCTGACGCCCTGCACACCCACCGGGATCATGCGTCTGCTCGAGACCCAGTTCGACAGCTTCGCAGGCCTCGATGCGCTGGTGATCGGCCGTTCCAATATCGTCGGTAAACCCGCCGCACTGATGCTGATCGAGCGCGGCGCGACGGTTACCGTGGCCAATAGTCGCACGCAGGAGCTCGAGGCGCGTGCCTTGGCGGCGGATATCGTGATCGCCGCGGTCGGGGTCCCGGAGTTGGTCCGGGGAAGCTGGATCAAACCCGGCGCCGTGGTGATCGATGTCGGAATATCACGCGTGGCGCGAGGCGATGGCACCATGCGGCTGGTCGGCGATGTGGCGATTGCGGAGATGGACCATGCCCGTGCGGTGACCCCCGTACCCGGCGGAGTAGGTCCGATGACCATCGCCTGCCTTCTGGCCAATACGGTCAAGGCGGCGCGGATGAACGAGGCACCTTCTTTACCTTCGACCTGATACCCGGCGTCATTCTAACGTTTTGCCGGTCGTTGCGACAGCCTCCCGGAGCCCTCGAAAAAGGTGGCGACCAACCGAAGCTGGCCGCCAGTGTCGGAGCCCTGTTTGAAAGCTCCTCGGGTCGCAGGTCCCCCCATGCGCCATTGCCGGGTCAATGGAAAGAGCAGGACTGCTGTTTTCACGCAAACCTGCTGCATTGGCGGAACTTCGACTACGGTTTTCACGCTTGAAACGGGGTCTTGCGGGCCTAATCAGTCGGGATGCAGGAGCGAATCTACACCGCCGCACTGATCGTCATCGGCGATGAGATCCTTTCCGGGCGCACGCATGACAAGAACATCGCCCAGATCGCCAGCTGGCTACAGGTGCAGGGGATCAGGCTGGCCGAGGTGCGCGTGATCCCGGACGTGCTCGAGCGCATCGTCGAGGCGGTGCGGGCGCTCACCCGTGGTCATGACTATTTGTTTACCACCGGCGGCATCGGCCCGACGCATGACGACATAACCGTGGACGCGGTCGCCAGCGCGCTGGACCTTCCGGTTATCATCCACCCCAGGGCACGCGCGATGCTGGAGGCCTATTATGCGGACAAGCCGGGCGGGATCACCGATGCGCGGCTGCGCATGGCGCGCACACCGCAGGGCGCCGAACTGATCGAGAACCGGATGTCCGGGGCACCGGGGATTCGGATCGGCAACATTTTCCTGATGGCGGGCGTGCCGCATATTACCGCCCAGATGCTCGACGCCCTCACCGGCACGCTCGAGGGCGGTGCCCCGCTGCTGGCGCGAACCCTAGGCTGTTGGGTGGCCGAGAGCGAGGTGGCCGAACTGCTGCGCGAAGCCGAGAAGGGCAATCCCGCCTGCCAGATCGGCAGCTATCCGTTTTTCCGGGACGGCCGGGTGGGAGCCAATTTCGTCATCCGTTCGACCAGCGAGGAGGCGGTCGAAGCCTGCTTGGCCGAACTGACATTTTCGCTCGCGCAAGCAGGCTGGGATACGGCGGCGGATGGAATCTAGCTGCTGAGGTCAAACCGGCGGCATGACCGCGAGCCGGCGCAGAGCTCATTCTTCCTTATATTCGGGATCGCGGCGGATTTCCTCGCGCAGTTCGGCTGCGCCTCGTTCGGAGCGGGGCAGGCTGTCCGACGGAGCATTCGCGTTGCGGGCCTTGGCGAAATAGAACGCGGCAATCAGCGCGAAAGCACCAATGGTCAGCACGATGAACCAGATTGTCGGCATAAGGAAACGTCCTTCATGAAACTTGTGCGCAATTCGATCGAACGCGCGAAGCCGCCTAGCTTTCCGAACGAGTCGCGGCTGAGACGCTAAACGGGCCGGAACGCGCCCGCTCCGGCCCGCCAATCTCTCCGCGATCAGGCGGGCTGACGAGCGGTCAGGCCCCGGCGATCTCGCCGATATCCAGCTTGAGGCCCGGTCCCATGGTGGAGGTTAGCGAGACCTTCTGCATGTATTTCCCCTTCGCGCCGGAGGGTCTGGCCTTGACCACCGCCTGGGTCAGCGCCTCGAAATTGGCCTTGAGAGCGGCATCATCGAAGGACAACTTGCCAATACCCGAATGGATGATGCCCTGCTTCTCCACCCGGAACTCGACCTGCCCGCCCTTCGCGTCCTTGACCGCCTGGGCCACGTTGGGCGTGACCGTGCCCAGCTTGGGGTTGGGCATCAGTCCCTTGGGGCCGAGCACCTTGCCCAGCCGGCCGACCACACCCATCATGTCGGGCGAGGCGATCACGCGGTCGTAGTCGATATTGCCCGCCTGCATGTCCTCCATCAGGTCTTCCGCGCCAACCTTGTCGGCGCCTGCCGCCTCGGCCTCGGCCGCCTTGTCGCCGCGCGCGAACACCGCCACCTTGACCGACTTGCCGGTGCCCGAAGGCAGCGAGACCATGCCGCGCACCATCTGGTCGGCATGGCGCGGATCGACGCCCAGGTTGAGCGCCAACTCCACGGTCTCGTCGAACTTGGTCGTGGAAGCGAGCTCCTTGAGCAGGCTCAGCGCCTCGTCGAAGCCGTAGAGTTTCTCGCGGTCGATCTTGCCCGAGGTCAGCGTCGCCTTCTTGCTCTGCGCCATCGGATCAGCCCTCCACCACTTCAAGACCCATCGAGCGGGCGGAGCCCTCGATGATCTTGGTTGCCTGGTCGATGTCGTTGGCGTTGAGATCGGCCATCTTGGTCTGGGCGATCTCGGCCAGCTGCGAGCGCTTGATACGCCCCGCGCTGGCCTTGCCTGGCTCTTTGGAACCCGACTTCAGGTTCAACGCCTTCTTGATGAGGTACGAGGCGGGCGGCGTCTTGGTGACGAAGGTAAAGCTGCGATCGGCATAGACGGTGATGGTGGTGGGGATCGGGGCACCCTTCTCCAGCTCCTGCGTGGCGGCGTTGAACGCCTTGCAGAACTCCATGATGTTGACCCCGCGCTGGCCCAGCGCCGGACCGATGGGCGGCGAAGGATTGGCCGTGCCGGCGGGCACCTGCAGGTTGATATAGCCTTCGATCTTCTTGGCCATCGTGTGGCCTCCTTTCTCACTCTTGCAGCGGATGCATGTTGATGAAACACATCCACAGCGCATGGTAAGCGGTACGAACGGCGCGGCGTTTCCAAAGCCGGCCTCCCGCATGGATTTCCCGCGATTCACCGGGAGCGGGGCCCATAGGCGCGAGGCGGTCGGTAGGCAAGCGGGGGCCGCGGGCCGCCCTCAGATCAAAGCGAGCGGATGATGGCCGAAAAATCCAGCGAAGGATGCTCGGCGGCGAAGCGTTCGTAGAGCTGGGCGGCATGGCTGCCCAACGGGGTGCGGGCGCCCGCGGTCTCGGCCGCCTCCATCGCCAGGCGCAGATCCTTGAGCATCAGCGCGGTGGCGAACCCGCCCTGATACTCGTTATCCGCCGGACTTTTGGGACCGATACCCGGGAGCGGGCAATAGCTGGTCATCGACCAGTTCTGCCCCGAGGATACCGAGCTGATGTCGAAGAAGGTCTGCGGGTCCAGCCCCAGCTTCTGCGCCATGCTGAACGCCTCGCAGGTGCCGATCATGTGGATCGCCAGCAGCATGTTGTTGCAGATCTTGGCCGCCTGGCCGTTGCCCGCATCGCCTGCGTGGATGACCGCCTTGCCCATTGCGCCAAGCACCGGCTCGGCCTTGGCGAACGCTTTTGCCGATCCGCCGACCATGAAGGTGAGACTGCCCCCCGCCGCGGCGGCAATACCCCCCGAAACCGGCGCATCAACCATCTGGTAGCCGCCCTCCCCCGCCCGGTCAGCCAGTTCGCGCGCGGTCGTAACGTCTATGGTCGAGCAATCGATGAGGATCGCATCGGTCGGCGCGGCACCGATGATCTCACCCGTATAGGCGGAGAGCACAATCTGACCATTGGGCAGCATGGAGACGACCGCGTCGGCGCCCTCGACCGTCTCGGCGATGGAGCCATGCCCGGTGCAACCGTTGCTCTCCGCCCGGGCAAGCGCCTCTTCGCTGAGGTCGAACGCGCGTACCTGGTGCCCCGCCTTTACCAGGTTGGCGGCCATTCCCGCGCCCATATTGCCAAGGCCGATAAAAGCGATCTTCATGTTGCTAACCCCTGATAATCTGGAACGAGGGCACCGCGGCTGATGTTTTGGTCAGCACCGGCAAGGCCCCCCGCGCTAACGCCCCTTGAACGCCGGCTCGCGCTTCTCGACGAAGGCGCGCATGCCCTCGGTCTTGTCCTCGCTGGCGGCGAGCACCTGGAACACCCGGCGCTCGAAGGTGAGCCCATGTGCCAGACTGGTCTCGAAGGCGGCGTCGACCAGTTCCTTGTTGGCCAGCGCCGCCATCGGCGCCATCGCGGCAATGGCGGCGGCGGTCTTCAGCGCATCGCCGAGCAGCTCGTCATGCGCCACCACGCGCGAGACCAGGCCGGCACGCTCGGCCTCGGCGGCGTCCATCATCCGCCCGGTGAGGCACATCTCCATTGCCTTGGCCTTGCCCACCGCGCGCGCGAGCCGCTGCGACCCGCCCATTCCCGGCGCCACGCCCAGCTTGATCTCGGGCTGGCCGAACCTGGCCTTGTCGGAGGCCAGAATGAAGTCGGCCATCATCGCCAGCTCGCACCCGCCACCCAACGCAAAGCCGTTCACCGCGGCGATCCATGGCTTGCGTGTCGCGGCGACCAGCTTGTCGTTCCAGCCGGCAAAAAAGTCCTCGCTGAAGAACTCTGGCCCGGGCTTGTCCGCCATCTCCTTGATGTCGGCCCCGGCGGCGAACGCCTTGTCGCCCGCTCCGGTGATGACCGCACAGCGCTGCGAGCCATCAGCCTCAAAGGCGGCGAAAGCCTCGATCAGCTCGCCCAGGACCTGGGTATTGAGCGCGTTGAGCGCCTCTGGCCGGTTGAGCGTGACCAGCGTCACCTCGCCCTTGCCCTCGGGTGGCTGCTCGACCAGGATGGTACGATAATCGGGCATTTGATGTGTCTCCCTCGCGCGCGCTACCGCCTCGCCGCCAGCCTTAAGACCGCGCACTCCGAGCGGCAAGCAGGGACACCCGATCACCTTCTTTCGGCAACGGAACAATCGCCAGCCCGATGCGCTCACCTGGCATGGCAGACGTTGCAAACCAGCTGGGGATTGTCGGGCTTGGCGCGATGGGCGCCTCGCTGGCATTGAGGGCGCGCGATTGTGGCTATGAAGTGGTCGGCGCCGACCTCGACGGCGTGCCGGCCAACCTTGCCGAGGCCGGCGTACAGGCGGCTGGGGACGCCGCCGCGTTGGTCGAAAGCCTCGCCGCTCCGCGCATCGTGCTGCTGTCCGTTCCCGCCGGCAGGGCGGTGGACGTGGTTGCCGACACGCTCGCCGACGCGATGGAGCCGGGCGACATCATCATCGATGGCGGCAATTCCTACTGGGGCGATTCCAAACGCCGCTTCGAGCGCTATTCTGGCCGAGGCATCCATTTTCTCGACTGCGGCATAAGCGGAGGTCCCGATGGCGCGCGCGAGGCGCCGTGCTTCATGATCGGCGGCCCGCGCAAGGCGGTGGCCCAGGTGGAGCCGATATTGCGCAAGCTCGCTGGGCCAAGCGGCTTTGTCCATGTGGGCGAGAGCGGCGCGGGCCATTATGCCAAGCTGGTGCATAACGGCATCGAGTTCGGCATGCTGCAGGCAATCGGCGAGGGGGTGGCGCTGCTCGAGGGTTTCCCCCAGGAACTGGCGATCGGCGATACGCTGGAATGCTGGAACAGGGGCTCGGTGGTGCGCTCGTTCCTGGTCGAGCTGATGGCCCGCGCCTATAAAGAGGACCCGGCGATGACCAAGCCCTCTGCCTATGTCGAGGATACCGGCGAGGTGAATTGGCTGGTCGGCGATGCAATGAACCTGGACGTCCCCGCTCCGGTAATCACGCTCAGCGTGATGGAACTGCTCAAGTCGCGCGATGAGACGGGCATTGCCACCAAGGCGATTACCCAGATGCGTCACGAGTTCGGCCGCCACCCCTATGACCGCGATCCGGTCATCGCCCGCACGCGCCGCACCGGGCGGGTGGGGCCGCTTTTCCGTTTCGAAGAGGACCCGCAATGAGCGCCAGCCTGGAGAACCGCGTTGCCCTGGTGACCGGAGGAGACAGCGGGATCGGCGCTGCCATCAGCCGCGAGCTGGCCCGGCGCGGGGCACGCGTGGCGATCAACTGGTACCAGCAGTGCGAGCAGGCCGAAGAGCTGGTGCGGGAGATCGAAGAAGAGGGTGCGCAGGCATTCGCGATCGGCGGCGACGTCTCGCAGGAAACCGATGCGAACCGGCTGGTAAGCGAGACCGTGGCGCGCTTCGGGCGGATCGATATCTGCATCGCCAATGCCGGCATCCAGCTCGATGCGCCGGTGCTGGAGATGGAGGTCGACCAGTGGCGCAAGGTGATCGACACCAATCTCACCGGCCAGTTCCTTGTCGCCCGGGCCGCCGGACGCGCCTTTCGCGATCAGGGCGTCGGCGAAGGGCGCCGGTCAGCGGGCGCCATTTTGTGCATGAGCTCGGTACATGACGTGGTCCCCTGGGCCGGTCATGCGAACTACGCCGCTGCCAAGGGCGGGGTCGACATGCTGATGCGAACGCTGGCTCAGGAACTGGCGCGGCACCGGATCCGCGTGGTCGGCATCTCGCCCGGCGCGATCAAGACGAAGATCAATCGCGAGGTCTGGTCCGACGAGGACGAGGCGGCGAAACTGCGCGCGCTCATTCCCTATGGCCGGATCGGCGAGGTGGAGGACGTCGCCGTGCCCGTTGCCTGGCTGTGCTCGGACGAGGCGGACTATGTCACCGGCACCACGCTTTATGTCGATGGCGGGATGACGCTCTACCCCGGCTTCATCGGCAACGGCTGAGCTCTCGGCCGAGGACCCGACCTCGCAACGCTCACCCCTCGACGAATTGCCAGGTCGCATCCGCCTGCGGTCCGGCTTCGGTCATCATGTCTTCCAGTCCGCCCAGCCGGAACCAGCGATAGCCATAGGGCTCGAGCACCAGGTCATAGGACCCGTCATCGCCGGGTGGAACCGCACGGTTGGTTTGCAGACACACCAGCGCCCTGCCTCCCGGCTGCCGATCGTCCGGGACGGTGACCTTGAACTCCACTTTGTCACCGGCCAGGTTGTGCGTGAACAGCGAGACCCGGCCGTGATGGCGATAACTCATCGCCAGGATATGCGGCTGGGTATCGAGGATGGCGAACTCGCCCTGGCCGATCTCGGTCAGCTCCTTCCTCAACCGCAGCATGCGCTCGGTCCAGCCCAGCAGCGAAGCCGGATCGGCCCGCTGCATGGCGACGTTGACCTTGCGATAGCCATAGGGCCCCTCGTCGATCACCGGGCGAACCGGTGTGTCGCAGAAGGTGAAGCCTGCATTCCTTTCGGCCGACCACTGCATCGGCGTGCGCGCCGCCTCGCGCTCGGGCAGCGACAGGTCCTCGCCCATGCCGATCTCGTCGCCATAGCGGATGACGGGCGTGCCCGGCATGGTGAGCATGAGCGAATAGGCGAGCTCCAGCCTGGCCCTGTCGCCGCCCAGCATCGGCGCCAGCCGGCGGCGAATGCCGCGGTCATAGAGCTGCATGTTCTCGTGTGGGCCGAACGCGTCGAACACGCATTGCTGCTGGTCCTCGGGCAAGCGGCCGATGTCGAGTTCGTCGTGATTGCGCAGGAAATGAGCCCATTGCGCGGTTCGCGGCAGGCCGCGCGACTGCTCGAGCTTTTCGCGCAGCGGCATCGTGTCGCCGCTGGCCAGCGCGTAGAACAGCGTCTGGTTGACCGGGAAGTTGAACATCATGTGCAACCTCTCGCCGTGCTCGCCGAAATATTTGAGACAATCCTGCGGCGGAATATTGGCCTCGGCCAGAAACACCGCGTCGCCCTTCCTCCACTGAGCGAAGCTGCGCACGTGATTGAGAAACTCGTAGGCGGGTTCGGGGTCGGACACATTGATCCCGTCCGCGGCGATGAGGAACGGCACCGCGTCCACCCGGAAACCCGAGACGCCAAGCTCGAGCCAGAAGCCGATGATCTTGAGGATCTCGGCCTGAACCGCCGGGTTGGCGATGTTGAGATCGGCCTGAAACTCGTAAAACTTATGGAAGTAGTAGGCCTGGGCCTGATCGTTCCAGGTCCAGGTGCTCTCCTGCACACCGGGAAACACCATCCCGGCGTCCGCATCCTGGGGCCGGTCCTGCGACCAGATGTAGAAATCGCGATATTTGCAGTCCGCATCGGCAATGGCGGCCTGGAACCAGTCGTGCTCGACAGAGGTGTGATTGATGACCAGGTCCATCAGCACGCGGATGCCACGCTGCCCGCACGCATGGGTGAACTCAACAAAATCGCCCAGAGAGCCGTAACGCGGATCGATGCCGTAATAATCGGCCACGTCGTAGCCGTGATCCTTGCGCGGCGAGGGGTGGAAGGGCATCAACCAGACCGCGCTGACCCCAAGGCCTTTCAGGTAGTCGAGCCGGTCGAGCAGGCCGGCAAAATCGCCCACCCCGTCGCCATTGCTGTCGAGGAAGGAATCGATCGCCAGGCTGTAGATGACGGCGTTCTTGTACCATCGGTCATCATTCATCGCTTGTACCCCCCGGTTTCAAGATAACACCTTCGTCGGGCGCGAGCATAAGGTCTCGCTCCACCGCCTCCTTGCGCGAACCTTTGGTCGAGAGAACCACGCGGGCGGACTGCCAGGCCTGGGGCAGGCGCAGCTCGCACGGCTCATTGGTGAAGTTTAGAAACACCGCGATCCGCCGGTCGTCGAGGCGCCGTTCATAGCCAAACACGCCGTCCAGCAGCAGCACGCGCACATAGGAACCGCGGCGCAGCACTTCCTCCTCGCGCCGCAGTGCCAGCAGGTGGCGGTGCAGTTGAAGGATCGCATGCGGCTCCTGTTCGAGCGATGCCACATTGCGGGTTTGCCAGTCGCCGGTCAACGGCAGCCACGGTTCGCTGGGCGAAAAGCCGGCATGGTCTTCGTGTGACCATTGCATGGGCGTGCGCGCCTTGTCGCGGTTGAAGCTGGCATCGGGCTCCTGCTTCGCCCAGGGGTCCTGGATGCGATCGGGCGGCACCTGAACCTCGCCGATCGCCAGTTCGTCGCCATAATAAAGCGTCGGCGTGCCACGCAGCGTCAGCAGCAAAAGCGCCGCATTGGCCGCCTGCGCCTGGCCCGCCCGCGCGGCGATCCGCGGCTGGTCGTGATTGGAAAGCACCCAATTGGGCCAGCCATCGTCGGGCAAGGCGGCCTCGTATTCGTCGATCAGCGCGGCGATCCGCTCGGGCTCCCATGCACATTGGATCAGCTGGAAATTGAACGGCAGGTGCACGCCCGTCTCGCCGCCGGTACCGTAATAGCGCATCAGCCGTTCGAGCGGCAGATATATCTCGCCGATCAGCAGGCGGTCCTGGTAGCTTGCCAGCACATCGCGCATCTGTTCGATGACATCGTGGATTTCGGGTTGGTCGGCGGAGTGGATCTGCAGGTTGCGGTTGATCTCGCTTTGCCCCGGCTCCCAGTCGGGATTGGGCGGATTGTCGCGGAAATCCTCGTCCTTGATCAGGTGCCAGATCACATCGACACGAAAGCCGTCGACCCCCTTGTCGAGCCAGAAGCGCATCACCTCGAACATCGCCTCGCGCACCGCATCGTTGCGCCAGTTGAGATCGGGCTGCGAAGCGAGGAAGGCGTGGTAGTAATATTGCCCGCTCGCCTCATCGAGCGTCCAGGCGGGACCGCCGAAATTGCTGATCCAGTTGTTCGGCGGCCCGCCGTCCGGGCCAGGGTCTTTCCAGATATACCAGTCGCGCCGTTCATCGTCGCGGGACGAGCGGCTCTCTTCGAACCAGGCGTGCCGGTCGGAGGTATGATTGGGCACCAGGTCGAGGACGAGTTTCAGCCCTGCCTCGTGTGCCTCGGCGAGCAGCGCGTCGAACTGCGCCATGTCGCCGAACAGCGGGTCGATCGCGCGGTAGTCGGCAATGTCGTAGCCGAAATCCTTCATCGGCGATGCAAAGATGGGCGAGAGCCACAGCGCATCGACACCCAGCGAACGCAGATAAGGCAGCCGCTGCCTGATCCCCGCCAGGTCCCCCACCCCGTCGCCATCGGTGTCCTGGAAGGAACGGGGATAGATCTGGTAGATCACGCCATCGTGCCACCAGGGCACGCTTCGAACCGGTTGCTGCATGCACCGATCAAGCCGCGAGCGCGCGGTGCGTTCCATGGCTGGCTGCATGGATCACCGGACGCACTCCCAAAGGGTTTCGCGCGGTGCCCGAATATGCCACCGCCATCGCACGAAAGCACACGTGAAGGGGTAAGTTCGAATGCGGATCGACGAGATGGCCACCATCATCACCGGCGGGGCCTCGGGCCTGGGTGCGGGCACCGCGCGGTTGCTGGCCGACAAGGGCGCCAGGGTCGCGCTGTTCGACCTCAACGAGGACGAGGGCAACAAGCTGGCGCAGGAGATCGGCGGCCGGTTCTGGCGGGTCGACGTGACCGATGAGAGCCAGGTCACATCCGCGCTCGATGCAGCGGCGAAGGAGCACGGGCCGGCACGAATCTGCGTCAACTGCGCCGGTATCGCCCCGGCCAAGAAAGCGGTCGGCAAGGATCATGTGCCGCATGACATCGCCAGCTTTAGAAAGGCTATCGACATCAATCTGGTCGGCACCTTCCTGGTCGCCTCGCGCTTTGCGGCGCGGCTGCAGCAGGCCGAACCTGTCGGCGAGGAGCGCGGGGTGATCATCAACACCGCGTCGGTTGCCGCCTATGACGGCCAGATCGGGCAGCCCGCCTATGCCGCCTCCAAGGCCGGCGTGGTGGGGCTGACTTTGCCGCTCGCGCGCGAGTTCGCGCGTGATCTGGTGCGTGTCGTCACCATCGCTCCAGGCATCTTCTGGACACCGATGATGGCGGGCCTGCCACAAGCCGCGCAGGATAGTCTGGCACAGCAGATCCCGCACCCCAGCCGCCTGGGCAAGCCCGAGGAATATGCGATGCTGGCAGAAGCGATCATCACCAACCCCATGCTGAATGGCGAGACAATCCGCCTGGACGGCGCGATCCGCATGGCACCGCGCTAGAGCCTTACGAAAGGTTCGGGCATGGCGCTCACGACACGCGTTACCCAGCTTCTGGGCATCGAGCATCCGGTCGTCCAGGGCGGGATGATGTGGGTGGGACGTGCCGAACTGGTCGCCGCGGTGTCCAATGCCGGCGGTCTGGGCATCCTCACCGCGCTGACCCAGCCCTCCCCCGACGCGCTCCGCCGCGAGATCGACCGGGTCCGGACGCTGACCGACCGGCCGTTCGCGGTCAACCTGACCATCCTGCCCGCGGTCACTCCCCCGCCCTATGCGCTTTATCGGAACGCGATCATCGAGAGCGGAGTGCGTATTGTCGAGACCGCTGGCGCCAATCCGGCCGAACATGTTGCCCAGTTCAAGGCGCACGGGATCACCGTCATCCACAAATGCACAGCGGTGCGCCACGCGCTGTCAGCCGAGCGGATGGGGGTGGACATCGTCTCGATCGACGGTTTCGAATGTGCCGGCCATCCCGGCGAGGACGACATTCCCGGGCTGGTGCTCATTCCTGCGGCGGCAAGCAAGCTGCGCGTTCCGCTGCTGGCATCGGGCGGCTTTGGCGATGGGCGCGGCCTGGTTGCCGCACTGGCGCTCGGAGCCGACGGCATCAGCATGGGAACCCGCTTCTGCGCCACGCAAGAGGCGCCGATCCACGACCGGGTCAAGCGCTTCCTGGTCGAGAACGACGAACGGGCAACGCATCTGATTTTCCGCCAACAGCGCAATACCGGGCGGGTGGCGCGCAACAGCGTCTCGGACGAGGTGGTCGCCATTTCTGCCCAGCCCGGTACCGGATTTGCCGATATCGCGCCGTTGGTTTCGGGTGCCAGAGGCCGCGAAGCGCTGGAGATGGGGGACCTTGATCGCGGCCTTATCTGGGCGGGCCAGGTGCAGGGGCTGATCGAGGATATTCCGACCTGTGCCGAACTCATCACCCGTATCGTTGCCGAAGCCGAGGAGATCATCGGCAAGCGGTTGCAGGCGATGCGCAGCTAAGGGCGGAGCGGCCGATATCGATGAGCTATCGGGCAGGGCTGAGGATCAGCCACGGGCAAGCAAGGAGCCGACGGACGCCGGCGTCCGAAAAGCGGTTTGTAACGTATCGGTAGGAGTAGAAGGAAAACCGCTATGCGCCGCACCCGTTTCCTCGCCTTCCTGGCCCCTGTGGCTCTGTTTGCCGGCGTGCATCCCGCAGCAGCCTCTTCGAAATCCGGGTTCGACAATATTGCCCCGCTTTCCAACGAGGCGCTGGCCGAGGTTGTCGGCACGGGTTCCTGGTCGTTGACCCGCGCCAACCTGGCTATGGTGAGCGACAGCGACAGCACCCAGAATTTGCGGTGGATCAGCAACATTTCCCGCACGCAGATGGACGTGTGGTGGGGGACCATCGGCGCCGGGCTGATCGCACAATCCGTGCGCGCGAGTCTGCCGGGGACCTGAAGTATCCTGGTTGAGGTGAACTACGCCGGGCCTACCGCAGGTTTTTAGTTCGTTTGAAGGGCAATCTCGGTGCGGCTCTTGCTTGCCGGGGTGGCGCGACGGGCGCCTCGCGGTCCGATGGTCATCTTCCTAATTTCGTGACCGGTAAATCGGCTACCTTCCAATGCAATCATAGGCTTGCAAATGCTTCGGGAGCGCGCGCGAAAGCCAATATAGCTTGGTTACTCGTCTCGTCGGGATAGCAGTTCAGCAAATGAGCGAGCCTGTCATATCGAATTCATCTGGCGAGCCTTGTGAAAAGCAACGCGGCAGGTGTTGACAATTACTTCGGGCGATCACATGGGCCGGGCGGGTTCCAAAAAAACAAAGCCGGATCGTCGTATCCACGGAAAAACTGTGCCACCATTGCGCAGGTTATCCTGGCCTGTTGAGGTCTGGCGGTTCCTTATCCACGAAGAGATTGCAAAGGCCCTTATGCCAGCCCGCTTCCAGTTTGGTCGGCCGGTGATGGGCGAAAACGTGCAAGCGCGCCGGTCATCCGTCCAGCTGATCCGCTCGTATGACGTTGTGTGGAGGCAGTCATGAGAACCGATCATCTGGATGCATCGCAACCCGAGGCTGCGCCCTTCCAAGCGTGGTATCCCTCGGCCTCCGAAATAATCGAGTTCGATGCGCCGCCGGCACGCGATTCCTTCGCACCGGCACCCGCATCCGATCCTCGATCCGTGCCAGGTTCAGACGATAAAACCGGACTGAAGAGGATCGCGCTTCGCCTGCCGTTTGGGGGTGAGACCGGGCTCGCCACCATGGTCGCGAATATCGCTCAGGAGTGCAGCGTTCCCAGCCTGGTCGTGCAATGGCACCCCCAGGGGAAGCCGGCGCAGGTGCTGCGCTGTGCGCGGTTGCAGCCTGTCGGCGAACAAAAGCTTGCTGCCTGCCGCGAGCATGGTGTGGCAACTGCTACCAGAGTGAATGCATGCCCGTTCGCAGCGGACAAAGCGCAGGTTTTCTCGAGCGATGCCTGGTTCACCGTGGCCATCGTACTCGATGATGGGATAGTGACGCTTTCAGCCGAGCACCAGACGCTGGCGAACAGCGACGCGCGGTGGGAGCGTCTGGAGCGCATCCTGCCTTACACGGTAGCTTTTTTCAAACAATGGCGCGCCACGCACAAGGCTCGGGCCGCGCTGCATTGTCTTGACAGGGCTGTCGAATTCAGTGGGCTGGCAACCGTCCTGCTGGGTCCGAACTGCGAAATCGTGCATGCCAACTCGGCCGCGGAAGAGATCCTGACGCAGAAGGACGGGCTCCGACGCAACCGCGAGACGCTTGCCTGCGCGGCCTTTCCCGACACCTTGCGGTTGCAGGCTGCCATCAGCCATCTGCAGGCGGAGCCCGGCGATGCGCAAGGTCCTGACCCTGTGCTGGCGATCGGGCGCGCCGGGCGGCGGCCGCTGACATTGGCGCTTACTGCAGCGCATTCGGAAGGGGGTTCGGGCAGCGCCGAAAGCTGCACGGTCGCCTACATCATCGATCCCGAGCAAGACCTGACATCGGCAATCGAGCCTGCCTGCTCGCTGTATGGTTTGTCGCATAGCGAAACGAGACTCACTTGCGCACTCGTGGCCGGTCATCCGGTGGGAATGGCGGCCAAGCGAGCTGGTATTCGCGAGCAAACAGCACGATCATATCTCAAACAAATATTTATCAAAACCGCGACGAACCGGCAAGCCGAACTAATTCAGCTAATGTTAACTAGCGCAGTGAGGCTCGTTTCCAGCCGACATACCCGAGCCTATTTGTAACATATAGGAACAGTTTATTCTGATGCCCCCATTTGGGGGTACGCGTCAGACCGGCTTTGGGGGCTGAAATTGGTAAACGAATGGTCAATATCCGACACGTGCCGTTGGGCGGTACTGCATCTAGCTGCGGTCTCGGCGGCAGGTGCCAAATCTGCTTGAAGAGGAAAGCCAAGCCATGAAATTGAATCTCTTACAAAGCTGCTCGGTCGCGGCGCTGCTGATTGCGGCTCCCGCGGTTGCCCAGGACCATGACGTCTCGGGTGATAACGGAAGTTTCTCCGGCAATACCGACAACTCCAGCTATGACAGCTCGCTCGACATCGAAGATTCGGGCAATGACAATTCGAGCATCGCTGACTCGGGTAACGACAACTCGAACATGATGACCGAGATCGATACCAACAATTCAACGAACGTTGCCGACTCTGGCAATGACAATTCGATCGAAACCGACAACTCGGTCGACACCGACGACTCGAACAACGACAACTCAACCAACGTCGCCGACTCCGGCAACGACAATTCCGACCGTTCTTACGACGTGGCAGATTCGGGCAACGACAATTCGATCGATACTTACAACTCGGTTGATACCGACGATTCGAACAACGACAACTCGATTGATGTCGCGGACTCGGGCAACGACAACTCGATCGACACCGACAACTCGACGGATACCGACGATTCGAACAACGACAACTCGACCAACGTCGCCGATTCCGGTAACGACAACTCAATGATGGATAACTCGATCGACGTTGCGGATTCAGGCAACGACAACTCGGTCGATACCGATGACTCGAACAACGATAACTCGATCGATGTGGCCGACTCGGGCAACGACAATTCCGACAATTCGTTCGATGTGGCGGATTCCGGCAACGACAACTCGGTCGACACCGACAACTCGGTCGATACCGACGACAGCAACAACGACAATTCGGTGAACGTGGCCGACTCCGGCAACGACAATTCCGACCGTTCTTACGACGTGGCCGATTCGGGTAACGACAACTCGGTCGATACCGACGATTCGAACAACGACAACTCGGTGAACGTGGCCGATTCGGGTAACGATAACTCGATCGACACTGACGATAGCAACAACGACAATTCGATTAACGTAGCCGACTCCGGCAACGACAATTCGGATAACTCGCTGAATGTGGCCGATTCCGGAAACGACAATTCCGACAATTCGATCGATGTGGCCGATTCGGGCAACGACAACTCGATGCACGACAGCAACGACGACAACTCGATCATGGTCGCCGATTCGGGTAACGACAACTCGATCGACACCGACGACAGCAACAACGACAACTCCGACAATTCGGACAACTCGATCATGGTCGCGGATTCGGGCAACGACAACTCGGTCGAGGACAGCAACAACGACAATTCGACCGACACCTCGGCCTCGGCCGGCCGGTTCGCGGCGAATGGCGGCAGCACTGTCAACGACGAGTCCGACAATAGCGACAATTCGGACAACTCCATGACCGAACTGGCTGTGAACGACGTCAACAACGACAAGTCGATCGAAGACAGCTACAACGACAACTCGGACAATTCGGATAACTCGGATAACTCCGATAATTCGGACAACTCGTCGTATGCCTACAACCTCGCGATCAGCGACAGTGGGAACGACAACACCATGAGCCTGACGGGGTCGGCTGCGAACAAGAACATGTTCGGAGACAGCGCCATTGTCGCAACGGCGTCGCTCTCGAGCTACGTCACCGGCGTGAGCGTGACCTACGGCGAAAGCGACGATGGTGATCAGGCTATGACCAACAACAGCCTGTCCAACGACGGCAGTTCGTTCCAGAACTTCGCTGGAATGCAGGCGCTCAACCAGAACACTGGTGTCGGCGCGTCGCAGAATGCCAACGTCAGCGTGGCAGTGTCCACCGGCGACGTCAGCTTCTGATCGGATCGATGGCCGGCCTGCCCGCACGGGGTGGGCCGGCCCACGATCAAGGAGAATAACATGAAAAGATCATCGGCCCTTGCGCTGACGATCGCCTGCCTGGCCCCGGTCTCGGTGCCGGCTCTGGCGCAAGATGCGGCTGGCGAAACAGAAGCGAACGCAATCGTGGAAGCTCAGGTCGAGACATCGAGCTCGATCTTCGCATCCCAAGCCGTGTCCGAGACCACCTTGCGCACAATCGCGGGCCGCGAGGACACCACGCAATTGTCGCAGGCGGACCTCAAGGCCAGCGTGTCGCAAAACAGCGTCGGTGAGAACTCGGTGACCGGCGCCGCGCAGATCGACGGCAATGCGTTCCAGAACATGTCGGGCATGTCGATCCTCAATGTGAACACCGGCAATAATGTCGCGATCAACGCCGCGATGAACGTCAACATCTCAATCTCCCCCGCCCCGTGAAACACGGTGCCGGTTTGATATCGGCGGCCCTGTTGCTGGCAGGGTGCGCGGGACAGGTGAGTGGCGGCTCGCAGCTCATGGCAGCCGGCCCTGCGGGCGGTGGCGACTTCGCGTTGCCTATGATCCCGCTGCAGGAGGCACGGTTCTCCGCAGTAATCCGGCAACAATATGATTTCAGCTGCGGTTCGGCGGCGCTCGCCACGCTGCTGCGCTATCATTATGGCTACAAGGTGGGCGAGGAGACCGCGTTTCGCGGCATGTGGGCGCGCGGTGACCGCGAGCAGATCCGCAAGGTCGGCTTTTCCCTGCTCGACATGAAGAGCTGGCTCGCCAGCCGAGGCCTTGCCGCCGATGGCTTCAAGGTGGGCCTCGACAAGATCGCCGAAACCGGCATCCCCGGCATCGCGTTGATCGCGGTGAAGAACTATCGCCATTTCGTGGTCGTCAAGGGGGTGCGCGGTGATGAGGTGTTGCTCGGCGATCCGTCGGTCGGGCTGACGGTGATGTCGCGGGCCGAGTTCGAGGAGGCTTGGAACGGGATCTATTTCGTGCTCTCAGAGGATCAGGATCGCGCTCGCGCTGGCTTCGATGCAGACCGCCAATGGGCCGCATATGCCCGTGCGCCGGTTGGTTCGGGACTGTCCGACCCGGTCAGCCAGCAGGCGCTGATGCTGACAGCGCCCTTCTATGGAGACATCTCATGATCGGCCAAGCTCTTGCAATCATGCAACTTGCTGCTGCGCAATTGCCGACAACGCTCCCAGCTGATCAGCCCGCGGTTCAGGCGCCATTCGATGGTGCGCATGTGCCCGAGCCGGTGCTTGCCGAGCAGCGCGGCGGTATTCGCCTGCCCAACGGGATCGACGTGACGCTGAGCATCGACACGGTCACCGCGCTCGATGGTCGGATCGTGCTCCAGACCGTCACCCGGATCGACGAAGGTGCGCCGGTGGTGACCGCCTATGCGCCCGAGGACGGCACTTCGGTTGCATTGCCCGAGCGTGCCGATGTGAACACCGCCAGCGCGCAACCGCGCATCACCTATAATCGCCAGCAGGGCCTTACCGTGAGTACGGGCACGGCCAGCGTGCCCATCACCGTGAGCTCGCGCACCGGTGGCTCCGAGCCGCAGGTTGCCCAAGGGCTGCGGGCGCTCGATCTGACCCAATCCGCGACAACCGATAGCGGGGTGGTGCAAGCGCGTGGAAACAATGCCACACAGGGCGTCGAACTTCAGGGCATGGATATTCGCGTCGTGCATCTGACGGGGAACGCCATCGGTTCGGCGATCGCCAACATGGGCAGCGATCGCGCAATCGATACGCAGACCACCTTGTCGATCGACTTGCGCAATGCGGGTCCTGATGTTCTAGGATCGACGATGCTGCGCGTAGAGGATGTGGGGATCGGAGCATTGACCTCGCGGTTCTGAGCGCACGAAAAGGGCGGGTAATGAGAAAAGAACTTCTGGCGGCACTGCTGGCCGGCACTTTGCTTGGATCTCCGGCAATGGCCCAGACCGGTGCCGGGGACGACCCGCGCAACGCGGCGAACGATAGCGCCGTCGGCGAACGGCTCGATGCGGCAATGGCCATGATCGAGCGCCAACAGGAACAGCTCGACCGTCAGGCTGCCGAACTGGCCGAACTGCGCCGTCTTCTCGTACAGGCCCCCGAGGGCGGCATCGCGCAGGACAACGCACCCGTCATTGCCGCCGCGCAGGCCGGCGCACCGGGCGTTCCGGGCGATCCCTCCTCGGTGCAGCAGGCCCCCATCCCGCTCGAACGCGTGGGCCAGGCGCCCGAGGACGAGGACCGGCCGATCGAGCTGGCCGTGCTCGACGACCAGGGCAGCGTCGTCACCCGGCGCGGTCAGCTTACCGGCGAGGTGCAGTTCAGTTACGCGCGCGCGGATCGCAACCGCGCGATCGCACGCGGTTTCGAACCCGCCCCTGGAGTGCTCATAGGTATCATCGATATCAGCGAAAGCCGGCAGGACGTGCTGACGGGGAGTGTCTCGTTGCGTTACGGCTTGACCGACCGACTTGAAATCGGTGCGCGGCTGCCGGTGCTGTATCGCAGCGACTTCTCCGTGGTCACGCCGATCAGGACCGGTAACGATCTTCCGCCGGCTGATCCGATCGACAGCTCGGTGGATGGCAGCGGCATCGGCGATCTGGAACTTACCGCGCGGTATCAGCTGATCGATGGCGGTAACGGCAGTCCGTTCATTACCGCAAATCTGCAAGGCGTGTTCCCTACAGGGTCCGACCCGTTTGCCATTCCTCGCGACATTCGCGGTCGCGCTGCCAGATCAGCCACCGGCGCAGGTTTCTACGGCATCTCACCCAGCCTCACCGCCATCCTGCCAAGCGACCCAGTGGTGCTGTTCGGCACGCTGGGTTACACCTTCAACCTGGGCAAATCGGTGGATACGGAGATCCCGCCGGTGCGGATCACCCATGTCGATCCGGGCGACGCAATCTCGGCCTCGGCCGGGATCGGCATCTCGTTCAACCAGCGCACCACGCTGAACCTGGGCTATGCGCATAGCTGGGCGTTCGGCACGCGCACCACGACCGAACTGCTCGAACCCACGCCTGAGTGGCCGGGCATGCGCGACCTGGTCTCGCGTGACCTTCAGATTGGCCGCCTGCTGTTCGGCGTCACCTATCGGGCAACCGAACGGGCTAGCGTGAATTGGGCGGTCGAGATTGGCGCCACCGAAGATGCGACCGACCTGCGCACCACGCTGAGAATACCGTTCGTCCTGCTCACCGGCGGCTGAACCGGGTCCGGCCAAGCGGACGACTGCAACCCTCGGGCATCTGGTGCTTCACAAGCACGGCGAATTGCCTTGCCGGTGACGCCGAGCGCTCGCGTTCCCACCAGAAATGTTCGCGAGTGACCGCGCGCGAACAGGAGAATGGTGCCCAGAAGAGGACTCGAACCTCCACGGGGTTTCCCCCGCCGCCACCTGAAGACGGTGCGTCTACCAATTCCGCCATCTGGGCCCATTGCGCTCGTCACCGGCAAGGCCTGAAGCTTCGCCGGTGACAGGCGCGGGCAACTAGCGAAGCGGGGGGCGCGGTGTCAACGCGAAAGGCCTTTCCTGCGTCCTGGCCCCGCTTTCCTGTCCGCGCCGCTGTCCTTCGGCCGGCATTGCCCCTGCCTGCGCCGCATGCAAAGGCTGTCGTCCGGGAAAAGCGCCGATGCGACACAGCGCCGGCAAGGCACGAAGGGAAGCAAGATGGCAGCGCCAGGTCCGCTCGAAGGAAAACTGGTGAGCCTGATTGGCGGCGACGGCTTTATCGGCGGCTATCTGGCACAGAAACTGCTCGAACGCGGCGCGCGCCTGCGCATAGCCGGGCGCAACCCGCAAAAGGCATTCCGGCTGAAACCGATGGCCAATCTGGGCCAAATGCAGTTCGTGCGTTGCGACGTCAAAGACCATCGCAGCCTGCAGGTGGCGCTAAAGGACGTCGATGCCGCGGTCTATCTGGTCGGAACCTTCGGCTCCGATGCCCACGCGCTTCAGGCCGAGGGTGCGGGGGACGCCGCGCGGTTTGCCGCCCAGGAAGGGGCCGCGGCCTTCGTCAGCATATCGGCGATCGGCGCGGATCGGGCGGATACCCAGAGCCGCTATGCCGCGACCAAGGGCGAGGGCGAGGCGCTGGTCCGAGGCGCATTCCCGAACGCGACCATCATGCGTCCCTCGATCCTGTTCGGCGAGGATGACAAGTTCATCACCATGTTCGCCGACCTCATCGCCACCTTCCCGATATTGCCCGTGTTCGGCCCGCAAGCAGTGATCCAGCCGGTGTGGGTGGACGATGTTGCGCAAGCGATCACCAACGCACTGGCCGATCCTCATGCGCATGGCGCGAAGACCTACGAACTTGCCGGACCCGAGGTGGTCACCATGGGGGAGCTCAACCGCCGCATCGCGCAGCAGCAGGGGCGCAAGCGCCGTTTCCTGCCGATGCCCGATGGTCTCAGCGCCGCTTTCGCCGCGCTTCCAGGGACGCCGATGTCGAGCGAGCAATGGCGCCTCCTGCAACGCGGCAGCGTGGCGACGGGAATGATTCCGGGGATCGAGGCGCTGGGGGTGACGCCCAAACCACTCGAGCTATTTCTGGAGCGTTGGATGATCCGCTATCGCCGCCACGGGCGCTTCAGTGGAAAGAGCCGCGGTCTCTGATCCCCACGCTTACCGACGCGCTTGCCGCCACGCCCCCGGCCGCAACGTCCCCTGCCGGCACGCCCTGCCGCGCGTCCACATACAGCCCGGCTCATTGCGCCATGGTTCTGGCCGGCCTATCCTGCTGTCGAAATCAGGCTGTTTCCTTAGCGAACGGCTGACCGCAAGGAGCACGCGAATGGCCAGCGAAGCAATCACCCGCAACCCGCTCGAGGCGCTGGCGCAGACCAATCCCGATTGCGAGATCTGGTGGGACGCCTCGCCGCTGTTCTATCGCGACTGGAAGGAAAAGACGTTGGGCGTGGCGCCCCCCGTCCAGCGCCAGGAATGGGAACGCCAGCTCACCCGCCTCTACGATCCCGACACCCTGGCCGATACCGGCAAGATGGGCTTTCGCGGCGTCACCACCAATCCCCCGCTTTCGCTCCAGGCGATGGCGCTCGATCCCCAGGGCTGGTCGCAGCGCATCCGCGCAATCGCCGCGGCCGATCCCCTGGCGGACTTGGAGCAAATATATTGGGCAAGCTATCTCGAGCTCGTCAAGCAGGGTGCCGAGGCGATCCGGCCGCTGTTCGATGCCACGGGCGGCAAGTACGGTTTTCTTTCGGGTCAGGTCGATCCGCGCTTCGTTACCGATGGCGAAAAGATGCTGGCGATGGGGCTGACCATCGCCGCGCAAGGGCCCAACGTCATGGTCAAGATCCCCGGCAGCGAGGCGGGCTACCAGGTCATCGAGGAGCTGACCGCACGCGGAATTGCCACCAACAACACCGCTGCGTTTACCGTTTCGCAATACATGAAATGTATGGCTTCGGTGAGCGCGGGGTTGCAGCGAGCCAGGGCGGCGAAGGTGGACTTGTCGCACTGGCGCAGCGTGGTCACGCACATGTCCAGCCGGCTCGGTGAGAAGGGGGACTGGCAGAAAGAGGCGCAGGCACGCGGTATTGCTCTATCGATGAAGGAGGTTCGCGACGGCGAGGAGGCAGTGCTCAAGCGAGCCTACTGGTGGGGCAAGGAAGCCGGCCACCCGTCCAAGATGTTGCAATGTTCGGTTCGCGTGGAGCAGGAAGACGGTCGCATTGTAAGCCGCCATGTTCAGGATTATGCGGGATCGGACATGATCTATACCCTGCCCGGCAGTTACATCGCCGAACTGATGGCGGTGGCGGACGAACTGGAGCCTTTCGATGCGCATGCGATCGAGCGTGAGCCGGACGAGGCAAGCCTTCGGAAGCTGATGAAGCTGCCAAGCTTCCGCGCCGCCTATGAGTTCGAAGGGCTGAAGCCCGGCGAGTTCGAGCAGTTCGGCAGTTTCCAGGCGACCGCGTTCGAATTCGCCAGCGCCACGCGGCAGACGATCGACCTTGTTCGACGGGTGCTCGAGGGATGAGGTTCGGGCCGGCAAAGAGCCGCTGATACGTCGTGCGCTCGGTGATCGAGATCTTCTGGCATATCATCCTGGCACTGATCGGCGCCCTTGGCTTCGGTGCCCTAATCCTGGGCGCAGCGGCCCTCGCCTGCGGTGGCGCGGCGATCAGCTGCAGCTATGTCTGGCGCGGCTGGCAAAAGCGGCGGGCACGCGCGAAGGGCAAATAGGCTTGGCGGCTTGGGGAAGCGGTCTTGTGACGGTGGCACGTCAGGTTCGATCGAACGGAAGTTAGCCGGTCAACCGTCCATTCGCAGACGAGCCGACTCGGTCCGAGGATACCAGCTGGTCGTTTGCGTCAATCTCTTAGAGATGCAGACAAGCGCAGTACGATGCGGCTCGTGATCAGTCTGCCAAAGCGCAATTGGTCGATCCTTGTCCGGATTGAACAAAGGTCCGCCCGCTTGCGCTGATAACGCGAGTTTTCGAACTAGAAAGGGTCGCGAGCCTCAACAAGTCGAATTCATCTCGCCGTCGGTCAGCGTGATCCTCGACCGGTGCGCAGGGCTCGAACGCGCGCTCATTGCTCAACGGGCTTCCATTGGTACGAAAGATTGGAGCAGAGCTGAACGGGGCGACCAGTCGGGGCCTGTGACGCGACATTACAATTGCGTTCGTGCACACCGGCACAATTTCGCATGACGACCTTCAACGCGATGGTCCGAACAAGGCCGTGGAACGACCGCGTTCAGGTCCCACAGTCTTAAACAGAGCAGCGCCTAGCGCGACTTCGCACCATTCATCGTCTCGCGAAAACTCACCGGGTTGGCAAACACTGCGCAAAAAGCGCGAGCTAGCCCTGCCCCGACACTTCCTCACGCCAATAAAGCCGCATCGGATTGGTGACGAGGAGCTTTTGCTGCAGCTGTGCGGTGGGCGCGATGCGGGGGATCATGTCGACCAGTGCGCCGTCATCGGGCACCGCGCTTTGCATATTGGGATGCGGCCAGTCGGTGCCCCAGATACAGCGGTCGGGATAGTCCTGCACCAGCGGAGCGACCGCCTCGGCGAAGGCATCCCAGGGTGGGCCGGCAGGATCGAGCCGGTCGGGGCAGGTCGGCTTGAACCAGATATCGTCACGGCTTTCGAGCAGGTGACGCAGCGCGCGCATGTCCGGGCCGGCCGGCCCCTCACTCACATCGGGGCGACCCATGTGATCGATCACCACCTGAACACCAATGGTGTCGATGAAGCCTCGCATCTCGTCGATCAGTTCGGCTTCGAAATAGATCACCACGTGCCACCCATCCGGCAGGCGCCGGCTCAGTTCAGTGAAGCGATCACGCGGCGCATCATCGACCAGCCGCTTGAGGAAATTGAACCGCACCGCCCGGATGCCGCCTGCATCGAGGGCCGCGAGGTCCGCCGCGCCGATATCGGGATCGACCACCGCGACACCCCGCGCCCGGCCTTGTGAACGCGCAATGGCGTCGAGCGTAGCCGCGTTGTCCGTCCCGTGACAGCTCGCCTGGACGATGACATTGCGCGAAAATCCCAACCGGTCACGCAGGGCAAACAGCAGTTCGGGCCCGGCATCGGCGGGGATGTACTTCGCATCGGGACTGAAGGGAAACCGCGCCATCGGCCCTAACACGTGGCAATGCGCGTCCACCGCTCCCGGCGGAGGAACAAAGCGCGGGCGCGACGGGTCGGGGTGCCAGGTGGTAATGCGACTGGACAAAGTAGTTCCTCAAAGGTTTGGCGCGGTGCTGTCGGGGCGTTCACCGCCGATCTTTTTGTGTGTCGGTGCGTTCACGACCGACGTTTTGTTATAGGGTCACCGAAGGCCTGCATGTGGCACGGTCGGAGCGGATGCGGCGCGTTACCCGAAAATGGTTCCATCCATCAGTTTTCGCGCGGTTCGCAAAAGCGCAGCACTGGCGACTGCCCCCGTATCATCCACGGTAAGCACACAAGTGGTTTCACCGCTGGGATGCTCGATCGACAGCCGCTTTTCCCGCCCTTGGGGAACTTGCGCCACATCGGCAGCGGGCGAACCGGGGATCAGACAGCACGTCACCGTCGTCACTGCGCCCAGCACGCCGATCGAGGCATGCGCGCGATGGGGGATGAGCACGCGTGCGCTCACCGCGCCGCCATGGCGGGGGGGCGCGACAAGCGTCATCTTGGGCACCGTCTTGTCGCGCACATCGCCCAGCTTCATCATCGGTCCGGCAGCCAGACGGATAGCCTCGATTTTGGCCCGAACCGGGGCCAGAGCTTCGGCCTCCAGTTCGTCGCGGCTCTCATAGCCTCCCGCGCCGACATCGGTTGCGCATAGCACCACGCAAGGCATGCCGTTGTCGATCAGCGTGCAGCGCACCCCCTCGATCTGGTCCACCGCGTTGCCCGTCGGCAGCAGTGACCCGCACGAGGAGCCGGCGGTGTCGCGAAACTCGAGCGGCACGGGCGCCGCACTGCCCGGCACCCCGTCGATCCGCGCATCGCCCGCATAGCGCACCTTGCCGCCAGGCGTGGCCACGGTGGCGACGGCAACCTGGCCGGTGTTCTCCATGTAGATCGCCACACGGGTCTGCTCGCCCGTACCTGCGACCAGATCGCGCTCGATCGCAAAGGGGCCGACGCCCGCCAGGATATTGCCGCAGTTCTGCGCATCGGAGACGATCGCCTCGGCCACGGATACCTGCAGGAACAGGTAGTCGACATCGATCCCCGCGCGCGCTGACCTGCGAACCACGGCGACCTTGCTGGTCAGCGGATCGGCGCCCCCCATGCCGTCGATCTGGCGCGGATCGGGCGAACCCATCGCCTTCAGCAGGAAGTCGTCGCGCTCCGCAACCGCGCTAGGAAGGTCGTCGGCCAAGAAGTAGCCGCCCTTGGAGGTTCCGCCGCGCATCCACATCACCCGCGTCGACCTCATTGGCTCACACCCATTTCAAGCCCATTTCGGCAAGCTTCGTGCGAAACCCATACATGTCGATACCGAGCTCGCCCGCTGCCAGCCGCTTGCGCTTGCTCTCCTCATTGGCCTCGCGCGCCTGCGCCTGTTCCAGCACGCTGGCAGCCTTGGCTCGTGCGACCACGCACACCCCGTCATCATCGGCCACCACGACATCACCAGGACGAATGCATGCGCCGGCACACACGATATCCACATTGACGCTGCCCAGCGAGGCCTTGATCGTCCCCTGGGCGAAGACCCGCTTGGCCCAGACCGGAAAGCCCATCTGCGTAAGGTCGCGCACATCGCGCACGCCCGCATCGATGATCAGGCCGCTGACCCCGCGCGCTTGTGCCGAAGTGGCCAGCAGATCGCCGAAATAGCCGTCCTCGCACGGGCTGGTGGGGGCGATCACCAGGACGTCACCCTCGCGCGCCTGCTCGAGTGCGGCGTGGACCATGTAGTTGTCGCCTGGCGGAACCGAGACGGTCACCGCGGTGCCGCCGATCCGCGCGCCGGAATAGATCGGTCGCATATAACTGGCGAGCAAGCCGGTGCGCTCTTGTGCTTCATGCACGGTGGCGACCCCGCACGCGCCCAGCGCCTGCGCGACGCCGGTATCGGCCCGCTCGATCTGCTGGACCACGATGCCTCTCATGTCCCGCGCTCCTCCCCCAGTGAGTTGAGCCTTGTAAAGGACATTGCTTTAGGTGTAAAGGAATTCGCCAGCAATGCAGCAGTCGGACATGCCCTCCCGCCCCCAAAGGGTCTCATTGATCGGCTTCGGCGAGGCCGGTGAGGGCTTCGCGCGCGCTGGCGGATGGACCGGCGCGACCGGCTGGGATGTGCTTGCCTCGCGAAGGGAGGCAATGCGCGCTGCCGGGATCAGCCCTGCAGCAGATGCGCCTGCGGGTGCCGACATCATCATCTCGTTGGTGACGGCCGAAGCGGCGCTCGCGGCAATCCGGGAATATGCGCCGAGGCTCAAGCCGGACGCGTTGTGGTGCGACATGAACTCGGTCGCTCCTGCCACCAAGCAGGCGGGGGCTGAGTTGGTGCTGGCGGCCGGCGGGCGCTATGTCGATGTCGCGGTGATGGCACCGGTCGATTCCGGGCTGATGGTGCCGCTACTGGTCTCGGGCCCCGAAGCGCACGAAGCCTGCCAGCTGCTCGGCGCGCTGGGTTTTGCCGATCTGCGCAGTGTGGGAAGCGAGGTCGGGCGTGCGGCGGCGATCAAGCTGCTGCGCTCGGTCATGGTCAAGGGCATCGAGGCGCTGAGCTTGGAACTGGCGCAAGCGGCGAGCGCGGCCGGCGTGCTGGACGAAGTTGCCGCTTCGCTCGATGCATCCGAGCAAGACTGGCCCTGGCCACGCCGCATCGCCTATAACCGCGGGCGGATGGAGAGCCATGGTGAGCGGCGGGCGGCGGAGATGGAAGAGGCCGCGCGGATGCTGGCAGACCTTGGTGTCGAGCCGGTGATGAGCCGGGCCACCGCGAGCCGGCAGCGCGCGGCGGCAAGCGTGGCGCGCGGGAGCAAGGCGGCATGACCCTGGTCATCGATTGTCATGGTCACTACACCACCGCCCCTTCGGCCCATGATGCCTGGCGCGAGGCGCAGGTGGCGGCCTTCGAGGAAGGCGGCACCCCGCCCGTCTATCCCGTCATCTCCGATGACGAGGTGCGCGAGACCATCGAGACCAACCAGCTTCGGCTGATCAACGAGCGCGGTGCCGATGTCACCTTGTTCAGTCCGCGCGCCAGCCGCATGGCGCATCATGTCGGTGACCAGGCGGTATCGGCACGATGGTCGCGGCACTGCAACGACCTGATATACCGGGTGACAGAGCTGTTTCCCGGCACCTTCTCGGGGGTCTGCATGCTGCCGCAAAGCCCTGAGGCCGACCTTGCCGCCAGCATCGCCGAGCTCCGTCGCTGCGTCACCGAGCTTGGTTTTGTCGGCTGCAACCTCAACCCCGATCCCGGTGGCGGGCATTTCACCCATCCACCGCTGACCGATGCCAGCTGGTTTCCGCTCTACGAGGCGATGTGCGCGCTCGACGTGCCGGCGATGATCCATGTCTCGGGTTCATGCAACCCGGCGATGCACGCCACCGGCGGCTATTACCTCGCCGCCGACACCGTGGCCTTCATGCAACTCCTCGAAGGCGACCTGTTCGCCCGCTTCCCCACCATGCGCTTCATTATCCCGCATGGCGGCGGCGCGGTACCGTTCCATTGGGGTCGCTATCGCGGTCTTGCCGACATGCTGAAGAAGCCGGCGCTGGGCGATCATCTGATGAACAACGTGTTCTTCGACAGCTGCGTCTATCACCAGCCGGGCATCGATCTGCTGACCCGGGTTATCGAGACGAAAAACATCCTGTTCGGCAGCGAAATGGTGGGCGCGGTGCGCGGCATCGATCCGGAAACCGGCCATTATTTCGACGACACGCGCCGCTATATCGAGGCGCTCGATATTCCCCAAAAGGATCGGCACGCTATTTTCGAGGGTAATGCCAGGCGCGTGTTCCCGCGGCTCGACGCCTGGTTGAAAGCGCGCGGATCGTGACCGGGCGGGTAACGATGGCGACCTGTGGAACGCCCAGCCCATATCGGGCCGAGCTGCCTGACAGGTGCAATGCGCAACCTGCATTCGAACGGGAGGACCACCCATGACCCAGACCATGCCGCGCGACGTTGCCGCCTATCTCGCCCAGTTCGAAGACATACCCGGCACGCGCGTGTTCACCGCCAACCGCGCGCGCCAAGGCTATCACCTGAACCAGTTCGCCATGAGCCTGATGAAGGCCGACAACCGCAAGCGCTTCCTGGCGGATGAATGCGCCTATCTCAGCGAATGGAAGCTGACCGACGAAGCCCGGCAAGCCGTGCTTGCGCGCGACTACAACGCCATGATCGATGCCGGCGGCAACATCTACTTCCTCGCCAAGCTGTTCAGCACCGACAAGCAGAGCTTCCAGGATGCGGTCGGTTCGATGACCGGGATGAGCAAGGATGATTATGCCGCAATGATGCTCGCTGGCGGTCGTTCGCCCCATGGGGTGCGCTCGATAAAGGGGGCGCGCTGATGGCCCGCATCACACATGGCATCGCCACCAGCCACATGCCCGCGGTGGGGGCGATGATCGATCAAGGGCGCACCAAGGAGGACTACTGGAAACCGGTCTTCGCCGGTTACGACTGGACCAAGCGCTACATGGACGAGCACCGGCCCGACGTGGTGGTGCTGGTCTATAATGATCACGCCAGCGCCTTCGACATGCGGATCATCCCCACCTTCGCCGTGGGTTGCGCCGATGAATACCAGCCGGCGGACGAGGGATGGGGCCCGCGACCGGTGCCGCCCGTCCCCGGGCATGCGGACCTTGGCTGGCACATCGCCCAGTCGTGCATCCTCGATGAGTTCGACATCACCATCATCAATGAGATGGATGTCGACCACGGCCTCACCGTGCCGCTCGACGTTATCCTGGGCAACAAGGACAATACCACGCCCGAGCACTGGCCGGTGCGTGTGGTCCCGCTGGCGGTGAACGTGGTCACCTATCCGCCGCCCTCGGGCAATCGCTGCTGGATGCTGGGCGAGGCGATCGCGCGCGCGGTGCGCTCCTATCCCGAGGACCTCGACGTGCATGTATGGGGCACGGGCGGAATGAGCCACCAGCTACAGGGCCCGCGCGCCGGGCTGATCAATCGCGAGTGGGACACCCGCTTCCTGGATGATCTCACCCGCGATCCTGAGCGGCTGAGGCAGCTTGAACATATCGAATATCTGCGCGAGACCGGCTCGGAAGGCATCGAGATGGTGATGTGGCTGATCATGCGCGGCGCCCTGGGCGGCGCGGTCAACGAACTGCATCGCCATTACCATGTCCCTTGCTCCAACAGCGCGCTGGGTCATATCGTGCTCAAGAACGAGGAACCGGCGCTCGAAGCGGCATGACAGCGCGACACGTTCCGCAATCGAAATCAGGAGAAATGGCATGAAAATCGCGCTCGCGGGTGGCGGAGCCTTTGGGGAGAAGCACCTCGACGGCCTGACCAGGATCGACGGGGTCGAGGTGGTCGCACTGGTCGGCCGGACGCAGGACAAGACCCGGGCGCTGGCCGACAAATACGGCATCTCCCGAGCCACCACCGACTACGAGGCCATGCTTGAGGATGCGAGCATCGATGCGGTCGTTTTGTGCACCCCCACTCAGATGCATGCCGACCAGGCGATCAAGGCCATGGATGCAGGCAAGCATGTCGAGGTGGAGATCCCGCTCGCCGATAGCTGGGCCGATGCCAAGGCGGTGCTCGACAAGCAGCGACAGACCGGACTTGTGTGCATGGTGGGCCATACCCGACGGTTCAATCCGTCGCATCAATGGGTCAGGCAGCGGATCGACAGCGGCGAGCTGACCATCCAGGCAATGGATGTCGAGACCTTCTTCTTCCGGCGTGAGAACAAGAATGCCAAGGGCGAACCGCGCTCGTGGACTGATCACCTGCTGTGGCACCATTCGGCGCATACGATCGACATCTTCCAGTACATGACCGGCGAGAAGGTGGTGCGCGCCAACATCCTCCAGGGGCCGCGCCATCCCGACCTGGGCATCGCCATGGACATGTCGATTCAGATGAAGACCGCGACAGGCCAGATCCTGACGCTGGCGCTGTCGTTCAACAATGACGGCCCGCTCGGCACCTTCTTCCGCTATATCGGCGACACCGGCACTTACATCGCGCGCTATGATGACCTCGTCGATGGCCGCGAGCAGCCGATCGACCTGTCGGGCATGGACGTGCCCTCCACCAATGGCATCGAATTGCAGGACCGCGAGTTCATCGCCGCGATCCGTGAGGGGCGCGAATCCAATTCCTCGGTCGCGCAGGTGATCGATTGCTACCGCGTCATCGGCGAGCTTGCCCAGGACCTCGAACAGCAGGACGGCTGGTCCTGATGGCCATCGGCAAGCGGATAATCGCCGGGCGCGCGCTGCAGCCGATCGGGCTTGGCTGCATGAACCTGTCGTGGGCCTATGGCGCCCCGCCGCCGCGCGAGGAGCAGGTCCGGCTGCTCAACCATGCGCTGGACACCGGCTATGACCATCTGGACACCGCCAATATCTATGGCGGGGGCGCCAACGAGGAGTTGATCGGCGAGGCGATCGGCCATCGGCGTGACGAGTTCTTCCTGGCCTCCAAGACCGGGATCATCGTCGAGGGTCCCCGGCGCGGACTGGATTGCAGCCCCGATGCGATCGCCGCCTCGCTCAATGAGAGCCTGGCCCGGCTGCGCACCGATCATATCGATCTGTTCTACATTCACCGCTTCGACCTCAAGGTGCCCGTAGCCGACAGCGTGGGCGCCATGGTCCGGGCGATCGAGGCGGGCAAGATTGGCGCTTATGGCGTCTCCGAATGGTCGGCGGCCCATATCCGCGAGGCGCATGCGGTCCATCCGGTGGCCGCGGTGCAGACCGAATATTCCTTGTGGACCCGCAATGTGGAACTCGGCGTGCTCGAGACGTGCGAGCAGCTGGGCATCGCGTTCGTCGCCTTCAGCCCAGTCGGGCGCGGGGCGCTGGCTGGAATGGCGAGCGATCCGCAAAGCCTGGCGCAGGACGATCTGCGTCGCAAGATGCCGCGTTTCTCGGCCGAGAACTGGCCGCATAACCGTGCGCTGATCGATGAGTTCGCCGCGCTGGCCGCTGGCACGGGCGTCACTCCGGCGCAACTGGCATTGCGCTGGCTGCTTGCGACAAGCGAGGCGGTGCACGTCATCCCCGGCACCACCAGCATCGCGCATCTCGAGGAGAACCGGGCCGCCGGAGAAGTGGAACTTGCGCCCGACGCAATCGCGGCGGCGGGACGGATCATCAATCAGCAGAGCATGCGCGGCCATCGCTATCACGAGGCGATCCGGCCGACGATCGACACCGAGGAATTCGCCGCCTGTGTGCTGGCGTGATGGACGGTTTGGGGTCGCGTTCGCCAACGGTAATCCGCTCGAATGAATACGTCCGAGTCAGAACCGGCTCCGACCGTCAGGCCTCCCGTCCAGTCGTACCGATATCACAAGGTGGTGGAATAAAGCGCCATCAGCTCGGCGAAGGCGCGCTCGGCCGCCAGCTCGTCATAGGCGGGGCTGTCGAGCACGGTCCAGCCATGGTCCGCCGGATAGACCTCCACCGTCGCCTCGAACCGCGCGGCGCCTGCCGCTTCCCGTAGCTGTTCCGCAGCCGCCGGGTTCTGCGCGTCATCATCGCGCGCAATGGCGATCAAAGCCCGGGCATTATCGGCCACGTCGTCGAACAGGTTAACCGGGATGCGCGCGCCCTCGCCTGTCAGCGCCACACCATGAAAGCTCGCGGCGGCCTTGACGCGCGAGGGCACCGCGGCGGCGGCCATGATCGTCCAGCCGCCGGTCATGCAATAGCCCTGGTTGCCGATACCGCGCCCGCTATCCACCGCCGGCTGGCCATCCAGCCACGAGACCACCGCGCGTGCGGTATCCATCACCGCCTCGGGGGTGTTGCGTGCGCGCCAGTCGGCCACCGCCTGCATTCCGCCCGCCTCGCGCCAGGCTTCGAAGTCGACGAACTGCTGGCCGGCAACGCTGCGATAATAGGGATTGGCGACGAACACCGTATAGCCCTCGCCTGCGAGCCGACGCCCCATTTCGATTTTGGCGGGCCTGAGACCGGCAATATCGGGCCACAGGATGACGCCCGGATGCCTCCCTTCGGCGGGATGGAGGAGAACTCCGTCCATCGTTCCCCCCGGCGCCGCGAAGCTCACCGCACGCTCGCGCAACCCGGAGGCAACCGCTGCGCTCCCAATCGGCGCGCAGCCTGCAAGCACTCCCCCCAGTCCCGCGCCCGCTCCCAGGGCCGCAAAGCGACGCCGGCTTACCGGAAGGGTGCCTGATTTGGCGTCGTCGCTGCACATCTTGATCATCTCCCGCGTTTCAAACGTTTCGCAGGAGGATAACAGCGCGCGCGGGCAAGTCCACCAGCGAAGCATGCCCGCCGGGCCGCGCACTTAGCGATGCGGCGCGCGCTTTGAGTGCGATATCATCCGCCGGCTGTAACTAGGAGGGCAAACCGTGCCGGAAGCCTCAGCTGGCCGCCCGGCGCCTGGCTCCGCCCGCTCGCCCCCGACGATGCGAGGCCGTGCTGGCATCACCGCGCGGACTGGCAGCAACCTGCGGCCGCTTGCCCGGTCCACCACGGCCGCCCGGCGACCGGCGATCACGCTCGGGTCGCTCGGCCACTTTGGGCAGTGCGTCGATCTTCTCCACCTCGGCACGGAAGCTTTCGGGCAGCGGCACCTTGTCGAGCGACACCTTGGTCAGCCGCTCGATGTCGCGCAGATAATCACGCTCGTCGGGCGCGCAAAAGGCGATCGCCACGCCCGCCCTACCGGCACGCGCGGTGCGACCGATCCGGTGGACATATTGCTCGGGCACGTTGGGCAGTTCGAAGTTGAACACGTGGCTCACGCCGGTCACGTCGATGCCGCGCGCGGCGATATCGGTTGCCACCAGCACACGCACCTTGCCCGCCTTGAATTCGCCCAGCGCCCGCTCGCGCTGCGGCTGGCTCTTGTTGCCATGGATAGCATTGGCCGCGAGCCCCGCCTGGCCAAGCTGGCGCACAACGCGGTCGGCGCCATGCTTGGTGCGGGTGAAGACCAGCACGCGGTCCATCTCGCCGGTGTGCAGTCCCTTCCTCAACGCCAGGGTAAGCAGCGCCTGCTTCTCCTTCTGGTTGACGAAGCACACGAACTGATCGACCCGTTCGGCGGTGGTGGCCGAGGGGGCTACCGAGACCTGCACGGGATCGCGCAGATATTGCTCGGCCAGCTGCTTGATCGACTTGGGCATGGTGGCCGAGAAAAGCAGCGTCTGGCGCTCCTTGGGCAGCAGCGAGACGATCCGGCGCAGCGCATGGATGAAGCCCAGGTCGAGCATCTGGTCGGCCTCGTCGAGCACCAGCAGTTCGACCGCGTCCAGATGCATCGCGCGCTGGTCCATCAGGTCGACCAGACGGCCGGGGGTGGCGACGACGACATCCGTCCCGCGCGCCATCTTCTGCTTGTCCTTGCCCACCGACGTGCCGCCGACGATGACCGACACCGTCAGCCCCGAAAGCGCGCCATAATCACGCGCACTGGCGGCGATCTGCCCGGCGAGCTCGCGCGTGGGCGCCAGCACCAGCATGCGGCACGAGCGCTGCGGCCGGCCATGACCCGAGGCCTTGAGCCGATCGATCGCCGGCAGCATGAAGGCCGCGGTCTTGCCCGTGCCGGTCTGGGCGATACCCAGCATGTCGCGGCCTTGCAGCACCGGCGGGATGGCCTGCGCCTGGATGGGCGTAGGCGTGGTATAATTCTTCAGCGCAAGCGCCTGGAGGACGGGCTGCGAGAGCCCGAGTTGGTCAAATGTCATTGTTATTACTCACATCAAGAGCGCTCCCGCGCGCTTGCCGCAATGCGGCCGCACGGGGGAAAGCGGGTTCTGAACGACCCGCGTGAAAAGGGAAGCTCCGGGGGAACTGGGTTCGAAGCGGGGGCCGCGGCGGTTGTCCCGCCAGTTCACGCTACCCTCGCGCTCCAGTCGCGCAAACATGTGGGCGCCGGGGGTGGCGAAGTCAAATGCAATCGCATCCGAAATGGCGAGCGCGCACTCACATCTTGCCCGTTGACGGTGGGGCGGGCATGCGGTCCTTTGCGCTGGGAACAGGCATAAGCAGGCGGCAAGGACGAGGATATTTGCACAATGTACACACGATCAATCGCCGGCGTCTTGGCGCTGGCAGCGGCGGTAATGGCCCCCGTCACCGCCTCGGCGCAGGATTGGACGCTTGTCATCCACGGTGGCGCGGGCGGGATCGAGCGCGACCGGATGGCACCCGAACGCGAAGCCGAGGTGCGCGCGGCACTAACCGACGCTCTGGCAGCAGGCGCGGCGATCCTGACGGATGGCGGCAGCGCGCTGGACGCGGTCGAGGCGGCGGTTCGCGTGCTTGAGGACGCGCCCCAGTTCAATGCCGGGCGCGGCGCGGTGTTCACCGCCCAGGGAACGAACGAGCTCGACGCGGCGATCATGGACGGCACTACCCGCGCGGCGGGCGCGGTCGCCGGGGTCACCGCCACGCGCAACCCGATCAGCCTGGCCCGAGCGGTGATGGAGCAAAGCGCGCATGTGATGCTGGCGGGCGAGGGCGCCGATGCCTTCAGCCGCGAGCAGGGTCTGGAGCAAGCCGGGCCCGAGTGGTTCCATACCGAGGAGCGCTTCCGCCAGCTCGAGGAGCGGCGCGCGAACGAGGGCGGTCAGGCGTTGTTCGACGCCGAGCTCAAATATGGCACCGTCGGCGCGGTGGCGCGCGACCGGTCCGGCAACCTCGCCGCCGCCACCTCCACTGGCGGTCTGACCGGCAAGCGCTGGGGCCGTATCGGTGATAGCCCGGTGATCGGCGCGGGCACCTATGCCGACAATGGCTCTTGCGCGGTCTCGGCCACCGGCTCAGGCGAATACTACATCCGCGCCGCCGCCGCCCACGCCATCTGCGCACGGATGCGGTTGCTGGAGGAAGGCCCGCAACAGGCCGCCCACCATGTCCAGGCAGACATCGCCAATCTCGGCGGCAGCGGCGGCGTGATCGTGCTGGCGCCCGACGGCAGCCACGCCTTCTCGTTCAACACGCCGGGCATGTATCGCGGCGTCGTGCGGGCAGGCGAGGAGCCGGTGGTGGCGATTTATGGGGATGAGTGAGCGGCGCAACTCGCCTTAGAAACCTCGCCAAGTCTTGCGACCGCTATTGTAGGTGGTTTGCTGAACGACCGGTTTTGCAAGCCCGGTGCGCGAAAACAGACGTTCGCGCCAGCGCTCTACATCGAACTTGCGCCGGACATTTTAAATAGCGGACGATCGAAAGGGCTCGCAGCGCTCGTCAGCCCCGTTTCGCCTCTGGGACCATACTCCATCCTTCGAGAAATCTTGAAGCCACCACACGCGGCTCCACTTGAATGGCGAGCATGGGTTGGGCGCGGCCCAGAGCATACTGCATGATAAGAGGACCAAGAAGCGTAAGCACAAGCACCTGCGGCGGCCCGGTTTGAAGGTGCCCCAATTGTTGATATTTGGCGATCAACGCTACAGCGGTGGCGATGGCGGTCATCGGTACCGGCCCGATCTGCGCCAGTTCGGGGTTACGCGGCGCTTCGATCAGGAAATCGAGGACAATCGTGCCGTTGCGGGCCAGCATCGCCTGGTATTCGGCAACCAAGGCGGTGAGATCGTCCACGACATCATTCGAAAATTCGATGTCAGCCCGGAACCGGTCTGCCTCCTCCTTGAGCGCGGCCGCGAACAGCGTCGCCTTGTCGCCGAAGCGGCGGAATAGCGTCACTTCGCCAATCCCGGCGAGCGCCGCGACCTTGCGGGTGGTCGCATCACGATAGCCATGCTCTCGCCACACAGAAAGAGCGGCGTTGAGGATGCGGCGTTCGTCGATCGGAGCGGGCATGAGCTCTTGTTAAAAGGTCTTGTTGCAATTGACAGCATTCACTGTCATTGGGTTGTTAGCAATTGCTTACAACGGGGCTGCGCATGGCCGAGCGGGACAAGATATTGATCGTCGGCGCCGGGCCCGTGGGTCTGTCTGCAGCATTGTTCCTCGCCGAGCGCGGACACATGAGCCGCGTTGTCGAAAAGCGGTCAGCTCCCTCGCCACACTCGAAAGCTTTTGGTGTCAATGCACGGTCCCTGTCGCTTCTTAAGTCTTCGGGGGTCGCAGCGAAGTTCCTTAATCACGGCCGCAAGCTCGAACGGCTGAACCTGCCCCGGGGCGACCGGGTGCTGGCAGAACTGCGGCTTGATGAGGTCGACCATCCTTATCCCTTCATGTGCGTGCAGAGTCAGGCTGCATCGGAGCGCATGCTGGCCGAGGCGGTGGAGGCGCGCGGCATCCGCATCGAGCGCGGCGTGGAGGTATCGACGATCCAGCATCGCCACGGGGTGGCGGAAGTCTTGCTTCTGCGTCCCGGCGGCCCCGAGGAAGCGCAGGTAGACACGGTGCTTGCTGCTGACGGGGCTTCGAGTACGGTTCGCCAGGCGCTCGGCATCTCCTTTAATGGTGAAAGCTATGATCGACCCTGGCGGCTGCTTGACCTGCCGTTGTCGGGTCCGCTCGACCGCGACGAGGCGCACATCTTCCTGCTCGACGACGGCGGTATGTTCGTCATCCGTCAGGAGAGCGACGTCTGGCGTGTGCTTGGCAACGTGCCCAACCTGCGCGCGGCGCTTCCGAAGGGCACGCAGATGGGCGAGGTGGAATGGGAATCGGAGTTCACCATTTCCATTCGCGTTGCCGGGCGGTTCTCCGTCGGCCCTGTTTGCCTAGCGGGCGATGCGGCACATATTCACTCGGGGATTGGCGCGCGCGGCATGAATCTGGGCATCGAGGATGCGTACGTGTTCGCCACCCTCTACGACCGCGGCGCAACAGGCCGCTATGCTGCCCTCCGCCAGCCAGTTGTGGAGAAGGTGGTCAGCCAAATTCGTCGCGCCATGGTGGTGCCGCGCGCCGATACCGCACCGGGGCGCCTCGTGCGCGCCGTTCCGAGCCTAGTCGGCGCGGTGATACCGCTTATCCGCCGACCCGTGCAGCGTTGGATACTAGGGCTCGATCACAATCTGGGACTGTGATGTCGAGGTTCGCAACAGGAAGTTCGCATCCAGTCGAGTCTGGTCTCAGTTGGGAGCAGCTTGTTTGTTTTCGATTGCGTTGCCCCATTTAGGCATGGCGAAGCGACGTCTGTTTTCGGGTTAGACCAATATCTATCGTAGGGTCCGAGAAGGCGTCATAGCTCATCACCGCCATCCCTTACCGCCGCCCCAACGCAGCCTCGCTCTCCGCCATCAACTTGGCGATGATCGCCGCCGCCGGTTCCTCCTCGCGGACCATGCCGACCGATTGCCCCGCCATAAGCGAGCCGTGCTCGATGTCGCCGTCGATCACCGCGCGGCGGAGCGCGCCGGCCCAGTAGTGCTCAATCTGCAATTGCGCCTCGGCCATGGCGATCTCCTGCCGGTCGAGCACGCCTGCAACCTCGCGCTGCTTGGCGGTGAACGCGTCGGCGCCCCTGTTCCTGAGCGCCCGCACGGGGATCACCGGCAGGCGCGGATCGAACTGGACGCTGGCCACCGCATCGCGGGCACTGGCGCGGAAGAGCGCCTGCTTGAAGGCGGGGTGAGCGATGGATTCCGTGGCACAGGCGAAGCGCGTGCCGAGCTGAACGCCGACCGCGCCCATCTCGAGGTAACCGGCGATCGCCTCCCCCCGGCCGATCCCGCCGGCGACGAACACGAGGTGCTCGGCGGCAAGCTCGGGCAGCATCTCCTGCGCCAGCACGCTGGTCGAAACAGGGCCGATATGGCCGCCCGCCTCCATCCCCTCGATCACCAGCGCATCGGCGCCGCTCCTCAGGAGCTTCTTCGCCAGTGCCAGCGTGGGGGCAAAGACGATGACCTTGGCGGCCCTGCCCTTTTTTGGGGCCTTGATCGCCTCGACGCTGCCCTTGGGCGGTATTCCGCCGGCCAGCACCACGTGGCCGACGCCGTGCCGGGAGCAGACCTCGATCAGCGCCGTCAGATCAGGATGCATGGTGATGAGATTGACGCCGAAAGGCCGGTCGGTGAGCGCCTTTGTCCCGGCGATCTCGGCATCGAGCAGATCGGGCGTCATGGCCCCACAGGCGATCACTCCGAAACCGCCGCCATTGCTAATCGCGGCCACCAGGTTGCGCTCGGAAACCCAGCTCATTGCCCCGCACATAATCGCGTATTGCGTGCCCAGGAACGCCGCGCCGCGCTGCATCAGCGCGCTAGTTTTGGGAAAATCACCCATGCCCTGACCGGTTAGGCGCTGGCGCACTGCTCGGCAAGTAAGCCGAACCGAGCAACACGTCTGATCGCTTTTCCCGGTCATGCTGACGAAGACTAATCGTTTCGGACGCTTCTCATTCCCATATAGCTTGGCATCATTGCGGGCGGTTAGACGCGCGCGATCCGCAGGATACAACAGGAGATAACGAGATGGATGTAGCAACCGGAAGCATGGGCGGCGGCGGCTGCCCCTTTGGCGGCGAAGGCACCGCGCGCAGCCTGCTGGGGCGGACCAACCGGGACTGGTGGCCCGATGCGCTACAGCTCGAGATCCTCAATACCGAAGGCCGGGTCACCGACCCGATGGGCGCGGACTATGACTACCCGGCCGCCTTCCTCAAGCTCGACTACCAGGCGCTGAAGCAGGACCTGCATGCGCTGATGACCGACTCCAAAAGCTGGTGGCCCGCCGATTACGGCCATTACGGTCCGTTCTTCATCCGCATGGCCTGGCACGCGGCGGGTACCTACCGCACCGGCGACGGGCGCGGCGGAGCATCGAGCGGCCAGCAGCGCTTCGCGCCGCTCAACTCCTGGCCGGACAATGGCAATCTCGACAAAGCGCGCCGCCTGCTCTGGCCGATCAAGCAGAAATACGGCAAGCATATCAGCTGGGCCGACTTGTTCGTCCTGACCGGCAATGTGGCGATCGAATCAATGGGCGGGCCGGTGTTCGGCTTTGGCGGCGGCCGGGCCGACGTGTTTGAGCCTGAGACAGTCTACTGGGGCAGCGAAGAGCAGTGGGTCAACGAAGGCGTCGCCACTCGCATCCTGCCCGACGAGGGCAAGGCGCTCGAAACCCCGCTCGCCGCAATCCAGATGGGGCTGATCTACGTCAATCCCGAAGGCCCCGGCGGCAATCCGCACGATGCCGAGGGCATGGCCCGCGACATGCGCGAGACCTTCGCCCGGATGGCGATGAACGATGAGGAGACGGTGGCGCTCACCGCGGGCGGCCACGCTTTTGGCAAGTGCCACGGCGCGGTGCCGCCCGACCAGCTGGGCGGCGATCCCGAGAGTGGCGACCTGCACCTGCTCGGCTTCGGCTGGGTGACCGATCTCGACATGATCGAGAAGGGCCACATCACCACCTCGGGTATCGAGGGCGCGTGGACGCCCAATCCAACGCAATGGGGTAACGACTATTTCCGCTTGCTGTTCAAGTACGACTACGAGTTGGTCGAGAGCCCGGCGGGCGCCAAGCAGTGGCAGCCGGTCAACCAGGCCCAAGAGGACATGGCACCCGATGCGCGCGATCCCTCCAGGAAAGTGCCGACGCTGATGACCACGGCCGACATGGCCCTGAAGCGCGATCCCCAGTACCGTGAGATTTCGCAGCGCTTCCTTCAGGATCAGTCCGCGCTCGATGACGCCTTCGCCCGGGCCTGGTTCAAGCTCACCCATCGCGACATGGGTCCCAAGGTGCGCTATCTCGGCCCCGAAGTGCCCGAAGAGACACTGATCTGGCAGGATCCCGTGCCGGCGGGGACGACGCCGTCCGATCAGGCAGTGGCCGAGTTCAAGCGCAAGGCGCTCGATAGCGGACTGACCGTCAGCGAGCTGGTGAAGGCGGCCTGGGCGTCGGCGAGCACTTATCGCCGCACCGATCACCGTGGCGGCGCCAATGGCGCGCGCATCCGGCTCGCGCCGCAGAAGGACTGGGCGGTCAACGATCCCGAGGAGCTGGCGAAGGTGCTGGCCACCCTCGACGGCATTCGCGGCCAGCTTTCGATGGCCGATGCGATCGTGCTGGCTGGGACGGCGGCGGTCGAGAAGGCGGTCAGGGACGCTGGCTTCGACGTCGAGGTGCCGTTCCTTGGCGGGCGCGGCGATGCTAGCGCCGATCAGACCGATGCCGAAAGCTTCGAGCCGCTCGAGCCTTTCGCCGAGGGTTTTCGCAACTACTTGAAGACCAAGACCAGCGTGAAGACCGAAGAGCTGTTGATCGATCGTGCCGACTTGCTCGGCCTATCGGTTCCCGAGATGGCGGTGCTGGTTGGCGGGCTTCGCGTGCTCGGCGCGGTGAGCCAGCATGCCAATCACGGCTCCAGGATCGGCGTGCTGACCGATCGGCCGGGACAGCTGACCAACGACTTTTTCGTCAACCTCATGAGCATGGACACCGCCTGGGAGGTGGCTGACGAGAGCGGCGACGAGGAGTTTGTCGGCAGGGACCGCGAAACCGGCGAGGAGCGTTGGCGCGCGACACGGACCGATCTGGTGTTCGGTTCGAATTCGCAGCTGCGCGCGATTGGCGAGGTCTATGCCGAGCGTGGCAACGAGGAAAAGTTCGTGCGTGATTTCGTCCAGACCTGGACCAAGGTGATGAACGCCGATCGCTTCGACGTAACGCACGCCAAGTATCACAAGGCCGCCTGACCGGCCCTAAGCCCCTGCCCGAGACCCCCTCTCTCGGGTTACGGAAGGCCCCTGGCAGCAATGCCGGGGGCCTTTTGCATGGACCGCTGGGACTGCTGCATAGTTTCGATTCCGACACCGGAATCGAATCAGCGGGGCTCGTCCCCAGGCCATCATGTGGCATCGTGACCAGGGCGAATTGCGCGTCGAAGCGCGGAGGTTTGCGGCAGCGGCAGCGGGCTGCTCGATCGCCCAAATTCTCCGGGTTGCAACCTTGGCGGTGATGCTGCAACCGCGCGGGTCGCTGCGCGAACCAACGGTGCGCGGGGGATGAGCAGCCGATCGAACCGGGGGGAATGATCATGGAAAATGCGGCAACGGGTGGCCTCATAATGGCCGAATGGATGATGCTGGCCGCCGGGATGGTCGCCATGATGGCCAGCGGCGCCTGGCATCTTGGCGGCATCCTGCTGCTCAAGAACAGCATCCCCAGCGCCAAGAAGCATCCCTACTGGGCCATCATGCTCGCGTTCTGGGGGCTGCTCGTGCTCCATTGGACCGAGATCGCGCTCGGGGCGGTGGCCTATAGCGTGGCCATGTCGATCCCCGGCGCCGGGGCCATTACCGGCGGTTATGGCGACAGTCCGGGCGGGCTCCTTTATTTCTCGGGCATCACTTACGCCACGCTGGGCTTTACCGGGCAGGTGGTGGAAGGCCCGATCCGCCTGTTCGCCATGCTCCAGTCGCTGGGCGGGTTCATGCTCATCACCTGGTCGGCGACCTTCGTCTATTCGATCTGGGACGAGCAATTCCGCGACTGAGGCAAGCACGAGGCGGGCGGAGACTTCATTCGTCGGGTTGCTGATCCTCGGGCCATGGCGCGCGCGCGATAAGCGCCCAGGACTTGTCGTTGGTATAGGACTTGCGTGCATCGATCTCGATCAGCAATTCGAGCGTGGTCTGCCGGTCCGCACCGATCGAGGCCGCCAGCGTGTCGATGCTGCGCCAGGTCTGGCGCTCGGATGACAGCATCCGCACCAGCCGCTGCCGCCGCTTCTGCGCCAGGTCGTCGGACCGGCGGTTCTGCCAGCGCCAGGTGAGCCAGGCGGCAAGAATGGTGGTTGCCGAACCGATCACCGCACCGACCAGCGCGCCGATCAGGCCTGCCCACTCCGCTGCCATCAGCACCGCCCCCGGCAAGCTTCACGCAAGGCTAAAGGTCTTCGCCGGCATCGAGCCCGTAAGCCGTGTGCAGCACGCGCACCGCAAGCTCGGTCTCGTCCTCGTCGATCAGCACGCTCACCTTGATCTCGCTGGTGGAGATCGCCTGGACGTTGATCCCCCTGTCGGCGAGCGCCTTGAACATGGTTGCCGCGACACCGGCATGGCTCTTCATCCCCATTCCCACCACCGAGATCTTGGCCACGCGTGCATCGGTGATCAGGCGGTTGAAGCCGATCTTCTCCTGCCGGTCCTCCAGCAGCGCCTGCGCTCGCGCCAGTTCGGCTCGCGGCACGGTGAAGGTGACATCGGTCTCGCCCTTGTCGCGCCCCACGTTCTGGATGATCATGTCGACATTGATCGACGCCTCGCCCAGAGGCACGAAAATCTCGGCCACAGAGCCCGGCCGATCGGGAACCCGGGTCAGCACCACTCGCGCCTCGTTCTTGTCATGCGCGATGCCGGTCACACTCTGGCGTTCCACAGGCAGGTCCTTCACTTTCTGGGCCAATTCGTCTTCGGACACGATCATGGTTCCGGGCAGCGTGTCACCTGATGGTGCGCCGTCATCGACGAAGCTGGAGAGCACCTGCACTCGCACGCGAAGCTTCATCGCCAGACTGACCGAGCGCGTCTGGAGGACCTTGGCGCCCACCGAGGCGAGCTCGAGCATCTCCTCATAGGTGACATAGCGCAGCTTGCGCGCCCGGGCGACGATACGCGGATCGGTGGTGTAGACGCCGTCGACATCGGTGTAGATGTCGCAGCGATCGGCTTCCAGCGCCGCCGCCAGCGCCACCGCGCTGGTATCCGAGCCGCCGCGCCCCATGGTGGTGACGCGCCCCGCCTCGCTGACCCCCTGGAAGCCGGGGACCACGGCGATCTCGCCGCCGCGCATCGCCTGCGCCATGGCCGCCGCGTCGATCGTGCCGACCCGCGCATTGGCATGCGCCCCGAAGGTGCCGAGCGGGATTTGCCAGCCAAGCCAGCTTCTTGCCCTCACCCCCATCGCCTGCAATGTCAGCGCCAGGAGGCCACAGGTGACCTGTTCGCCCGATGACACGACGACGTCGTATTCCGCCGGGTCATAAAGCGGATTGGCCTCGCGGCAGAAGGTGACCAGCCGGTCCGTCTCGCCAGCCATGGCGCTCACCACCACCGCCACCTCGTCCGCCGATCCGGCGCTGCCCAGCGCCTGCGCGCGCACCAGGCTGGCGACCCGGCGGATGCGCTCGGTGCCGGACACCGACGTCCCGCCGAACTTCATGACTATGCGTGCCAATCGAGCCTCCGCATCACGATCCGGGCCAAAGCCGCTCCCCTTGAGGCTTGTGGTCTGTTAGGATCGGGCGATGAGCGATGCAACCGGATCAGCCGAGACGATCAATCCCCCATTGGATCCCCCAACGGATCCCCAAGCCAATGCTTCCGCGACCATTCGGCGCAAGGAGGCCGACCATTTCGGAGCATTGGCGGCGGACTGGTGGGACCCGGCGGGCAGTTCGCGGATGCTGCATCGGCTGAACCCGGTGCGGCTCTCCTTCATCCGCGAGGCGGTGGACCGGCATTGGGCGGGCGATATCGAGGCGCTGCGCCCGCTCGCCGGCAAGACCGCGCTCGATGTCGGCTGCGGCGCGGGACTGATGTGCGAACCGCTGTCCCGGCTGGGCGCACGCGTGACCGGTGTCGATGCGGCGCCCGAGAACATCGCGGTGGCGCGCGATCATGCGCAGGCGATGGGACTGGCGATCGACTACCGCTGCGGCGAACTCGCCGCGCTGGGGCTGGACCGCTTCGACCTCGTCACCTGCCTTGAGGTGATCGAGCATGTTTCGGACAAGTCCGCTTTCATCGCCACACTGGCTGCGCACTGCGCACCTGACGGCCTGCTGATCATTTCCACCCCCAACCGCACCGCCGCCAGCCGCGTGTTGCTGGTCGGCGCGGCCGAGGCGGTGGGAGCAATTCCGCGTGGCACGCATGACTGGAATGATTTCGTCACGCCGGACGAACTCGGCGCCATGCTGACCGCCGCCGGGTTCAGGATGGGAATTGTGCGCGGGATCGCCTGGTCGCCGGTGACCGGCCTGCATCTGTCGGACGACCTGTCGCTGAATTACATCCTGACGGCGCGCCCCCATGCGCCGGTTGCCGGTCAGGGCTCCAAGCTGCGCGGCTGACCTACACGCGTTTGCGATACCGGCGGCTCAGTCCTCCAAAAAACGCACCACCCGGCCCGGATCATCGGCGAAGACCCCATCCACCCCGGCCCGGCGCAACGCCTGGAACAATAGGTCGTCCCGCCCGGGCTGCGCGTCGCCACCGGGCCCGTGCATCGCCGGCGGCAGAAAGACGTTCTCCTTGCGCAGCGTCCAGGCATGAACCTCGAGGCTCGTATCGTGCGCCCGCTCGACGAGGCCGGTCGATGCGCCGTCATCTGTCAGGAGTAGCGCAATATTGGCGCCGATCGCATCGGCATAGTCGGATATCTGCGTTAGCCCGCCGGGACCGAGCATCTCTGCGTAAGTGAGATCGGCCCGGTCCGCCGGTCCACCGATCGATGCGACGAGCTGAACCAGCCGCAGCTGGGTCATCGTCTCCAGCCGGACCAGCGGACCCACCTCGAAGCTCTGGATGAACACCGGATCGTCCGCGTCGCGGTATCCGGCAGCGTGCAACTGCTCGACCAGCATTGCCGCCAGATCATGGCCGATGCCGCTAAAATAGTCAGGGTGCTTGATCTCCGGATAAAGCCCGATCCGGCGTCCCGTCTCGGCCTCCTTGGCACGCACCAGCGTGATGATCTCGGCCAACGTGGGCACCTGGTAGAGCCGGTCGAACGCGGTGTTGGCAACGCGCAGTTCGGGCAGGCGCTCGCGGGCGCGCAAAGTGCGCAGCTCGGCAAGCGTGAAATCCTCGCTGAACCAGCCGCTGAATTCGCGTCCGTCGATCACCTTGCTCATGCGCCGGTCGGCGAACTCGGCCCGTTCGGCGACATCGGTCGTATCGGACAGCTCGTTCTCGTGCCGCGCCACCAGCACACCGTCGCGGGTCGCCACCAGATCGGGCTCGATATAGTCGGCGCCGGCGTCGATCGCGCGTTCATAGGCGGCGAGCGTGTGCTCGGGTCGCTCGCCCGAAGCCCCGCGATGGGCAATGACGATCAGCTCGGGTTCCACTTGGCGTGCCTCCTCCTGAGCGTGTGCGGGCGGCGCACCGGTCAGCACGATCGCCAGCATCGCGAGCAGATGTCTCATCGCAGTTCCTCTTCCCAATGCGCCGGGTCGAACCCGATGAGCAGGTCACCGTCATACTCTACCACCGGCCGCCTGATCAGCGCCGGGTGCGCGCTCATCAACGCGATCGCCCCCGCCTCGTCCAGCCCTTCGCGCTCGCTCGGGGCCAGCTTGCGCCAGGTCGTCCCGCGCCGATTGACCAGCGCCTCCCAGCCCACCGCCTTGCTCCAGGCGCGCAGCCGATCAGGTTCGGCACCGTCCTTGCGATAGTCATGGAACCCATGCGCGATCTCGCGCGCGTTCAGCCAGGCCCGCGCCCGACGCACCGTATCGCAATTGGGGATGCCGTAGAGGATCATTTATCTGCCCTCGTCCGTTGGTCGAAGCGGTGGAGGCGCGAGGGCGTGCCCGCGAACAGCGTATATTCGGCATAATATTCGGACCGCGAACGCGAATGCACCGCGCTGTGCTCTTCCTGCAGTCCCCAGGCGCGCGCCGAAGCCTCGTCCGCCCATTCGCTGAGCGCGACCACCTCGCCGTCGAAGGCGGTGTAGTTCTTGAACGAGAGGTAGCCCGGAGCAGCCTTGGCCGCCGCCTCCATCCGCACGGCATCGGCCCGGTAGGCGGCGCTGTCGATCCCGGCGCGCTTGCGGTTGCGGAAGACGACGAGGAACACTCCCGCCTCTTAGCGCGCGGCCCCTCTGCCCGCCAGATGCGCATCGGCAATCGCCACCGCCAGCGCGTCGGCCGCGTCGGAGCCGGCGACCTGCGCTCCGGGAAGCAGCACGGCCAGCATGGCGGCAACCTGCGCCTTTTCCGCCGCACCCGTCCCCACCACCGCCTTCTTGACGCTGCGCGCCGCATGTTCACGCACCTCCAGGCCCGCCGCGCCGCATGTTGCTAGCACCACGCCGCGTGCCTGAGCGAGCTTGAGCGTGGATTGCGGGTTCTTGTTGACGAACACCTCCTCCACCGCCGCGCGGTCCGGGCGATGGAGCGCGATGACCTGACCCAATGCGGACTGGAGGGCCGCCAGCCGCGCGGCGAGCGGGGGGCGCGCATCGGTCGGCACCTCGCCATTGGCCACGTGAACCAGGCGGCTCCCCTCGGCGCGAATGATCCCCCAACCGGTGCAGCTGAGCGAGGGGTCCAGGCCGAGGATCAGCAATCCACGAACCCGTCACCAACCGGTCGGTGTATGCTCGCGGCGAACCGGATGCCGATCATCGCGCAATCGCCACTTCGGTAGAGCGCAACCAGGACAAGCACCGCCTCGCCGCCCCCGGCCGCTCACGCCTCGAGCTTTTCGAGCACCTCTTGCGGCACGTCGTGATTGCCCCAGACGGTCTGCACATCGTCATCATCATCGAGCGCATCGATCAGCTTGAGCAAGGTGCCTGCTTCGCCCTCGCCAACCGCCACCTCCAGGCTGGGACGCCAGGCCAGCCTGACGCTCTCGGCCTCTCCCAGCCGCTGCTCGAGCGCGCCGGCGACCTCGTGCAGCGTTTCCATCCCGGTCCAGATCGCATGACCATCGCCCGAGCTTTCGACGTCTTCCGCCCCGGCCTCGATCGCCGCCTCGAGCATTTTGTCCTCGCTGGCGCTGTCGGCCGGGTATTCGATCAGGCCGAGCCGCTCGAAACCGTGGCTGACCGAGCCTTCGGTACCCAGGTTGCCGCCGTTCTTGGCGAAGGCATTGCGCACATTGGTAGCGGTGCGGTTGCGATTGTCGGTCAGCGCCTCGATGATCAGCGCCACGCCGCCCGGGCCATAGCCCTCGTAGCGCACCTCCTCGTAATTCTCGGCATCGCCACCAGTCGCCTTGTCGATTGCGCGCTGGATCTTGTCCTTGGGCATCGACTGCGCCTTGGCCGCGTTCACCGCCAGGCGCAGGCGCGGGTTCATGTCGGGATCGGCCATGCCCGACTTGGCCGCCACGGTGATCTCGCGGGAGAGCTTGGAGAACAGGTTGGAGCGCTTCTTATCCTGCGCGCCCTTCCGGTGCATGATGTTCTTGAACTTGGAATGGCCTGCCATGGAATCCTGCGCGGGTTGCTGAGTGCGGGGAGCGGGAGGTCGCTTCCCATGCGCGTTACGTCTACACCTGATGCGCGTGGAAGGGCAACCGGGAGCGGGCGGCGGGGACTGGCTGGTTAATCGCCTAATCCTCCTCTTCGGCCCAGAAGACGAAGGCTCTCTGCCTGTCCCAAGCGATCACACCACAGTCGAAGGTCGCTGTCGTGAGGGGGTCCCACCACAAGTCCGCTTTATCCGCCGCCCAGCTTCCGTTGGTTAGAAATGTGGGCGTTTGATCAAGCGGAGCTATCGCAACCTCGCATCGTCGCACGGTCGATATGGATGGAGGGTTTTGGTCATATGCCAGGCTTGTGGTCCCTGCCCGGGCCAATACGAAGGCAGCGTCATGGACCTCTAGCCGGCACAGCCCCTCGAGGACCTGCGGATCTTTCGCGGTCGGGAGCCCCACTTGCATCGCAATTGCGTTGACGATCTTTTCGTCGGGACAGGAAGGTTTGTCGCCTATCCACCAACGCGTTACGCGTTCGCGCGAAAAATCCGCAAACAGGCGTTCAAGCTCCGTCATTGGTACCTTAGACCAGCGACATGCTTCGCCCGCAACTGGATCGCTGTGCTCCATCCTGGGAAGGCTCGTCAAAGTCGCTCCCGGGCGGGAGAGGCTCAAGGCTTGACCTGCCCGATCCCTTGATCCCACCGCAAACAAACCGCTAGCCCCAGCACTCCACTTTGCCGGTGAGGATCCAGGCCATCCCCCAACCCCACATCGCCGCCGCCATCCCGCACCGGCTCGACCGGTTGCCGTGGAGCAGGTTTCATTGGCTCGTCGTCACCGCGCTCGGGATCACCTGGATCCTCGACGGGCTCGAGGTCACCATCGCCGGTGCGGTGGCGGGCGCATTACGCGAGAGCCCGGTGCTGCAATTCACCGCTGCGGACGTGGGCCTGGCCAATTCCGCCTATCTGGTGGGTGCGGTGGTCGGTTCTGTATTCTTCGGCTGGCTGACCGACCGCTGGGGTCGCAAGCGGCTGTTCTCCCTCACCTTGGGCGTTTACCTCGTCGCCACTGCCGGCACCGCCTTCACCTGGGACCTGCCCAGCTTTGCGCTGATGCGCTTTTTCACCGGCGCGGGGATCGGCGGCGAATATGCGGTGATCAATTCGGCCATCCAGGAGCTGATCCCGGCGCGCAGGCGCGGCTGGACCGATCTGGTGATCAACGGCAGTTTCTGGGTCGGCGCGGCGATGGCCTCGGCCGCCTCGATCCTGCTGCTCGACCCCCGGGTGATCGATCCCGAACTTGGCTGGCGGCTGGCTTTCTTCGGCGGCGCGGCGATCGGTCTTGTCATCCTTTACCTCAGGCGCTTCCTGCCCGAGAGCCCGCGCTGGCTGGCAACGCATGGTCGCCCCAAGGAGGCCGAGCGGGTGCTCGAAAGCATCGAGGCGCGCGTTGCGGGCGAAGGCCATCTTCTGGCCCCGGTCGAGCCGTCCGAAGCGCACGTCACCGCGCGCCGCTCGACCTCGATGAGCGAGGTCTTCACCACCCTCGTCCACACATACCCCAGGCGCACCGTCTGGATCCTCTCGCTGATGGGCGCGCAGGCCTTCTTCTACAACGCCATCTTCTTCACCTACGCCATGATGCTGACCGATTTCTATGCCGTGCCGAGCGCGTCGGTCGGCTATTACATCCTGCCCTTCGCCGCCGGCAATGTGCTCGGCCCGCTGCTGCTGGGACATTTCTTCGACAGCTGGGGAAGGAAGCCGATGATCATGCTGACCTACGCGGCATCGGGCGTGCTGCTCGCCGCCACCGGCTTCGCCTTCGCCGCCGGGATGCTGACCGCGACCACCCAGACGCTATGCTGGAGCGTCACTTTCTTCTTCGCCAGCGCCGCCGCCAGCAGCGCCTACCTCACCGCGGCCGAGAGCTTCCCGCTCGAGATGCGCGCGCTCGCCATCGCCATCTTCTACGCAGCCGGCACGCTGCTCGGCGCGGGCGCGCCCTATATCTTCGGCTTGCTGATCGAGACCGGCTCGCGCGATCAGGTGCTGATCGGCTACCTTGCCGGCGCCGGGCTGATGCTGTTCGCGGCGCTCGTCACTGCGCTCATCGGCCACGACGCTGCCAGGAAACCGCTGGAGGAGGTCGCGAAACCGCTGAGCTGGCGGTGACACGAAGGCCGCTTGCGACCCCGTTACGGACGTTCGGGAGGGCGAGCCTGCTCGCATATCGACTTTACCGACAGCGCAGATACTCGGTGACGTCAAGTCGCCCGTCGCCATCATCGTTGTTGACGGTCAGCGACCCGTCGGGTTGAAGAGCAAAGTCTTTCCGAGCACTGGTCCGGGTATCAGCGTAGGTCGTGTCAAAAGTGGCATCGATCATGTTGCCGGTTTGGTTATGGACTTCGATGATACGCCCCCAGTCTTCGAACGCCGAATAGCCTCCCGCATTAATGGTGAGCACCTTGCCGAAATTGCGATTCGATTGCGACGTTTGATTGCAATCCTCGCTTGTCGGAACCCGACCAAGATCGTTTTCCCGCCATTGGCCGCGAACGGCTTGGGGCATGGTGCCGTCAGAAATACTCCGATCAGTAGAAGTCGGTGCTGGTGCGGTTGCCGCACGTGCGGAATCGGCGGACGCAGGCGCTTCTGCCACTTGCTGCGAGGTGTCGGTCTGTGCAGTCTCCTGCCCGCCAGGTGGCGCACAGCCACTAACCATTGCAATGATAAACGACAGACTGAGGGACACACGCAAAGGAATTCTCTCCTGCAGCACAGCTAGGAAATAAACGAACCGGCCGAGATATCCCGGTGTCGATCAATCGATGTCCGTTTCCCACCAATTGCAGACGATCTCCGCTAGATTTGTTCCACAGTAGTGAATCAAGGCCCTCACCGACTCACCAAATACACCGCCTGTTCGGCGCGCCAGTTGGCGGCTGCCATGCCGATATCGCGGTCGCGGGCGAAGAACCATGAGCGCTCTACCGTCACGTTCTTTGCGGCCAGCAGCAGGCGGAAGTCGGCGATGGTCACGTGATGGATGTTCTGCGTCTCGTACCACGAGAGCGGCAGGTGGCGCGTGACCGGCATCCGGCCGGCGGCAAGAAGCGAGGCGCGCATCCGCCAATAGGCGAAGTTGGGGAAGCTGACGAAGGCGCGCCGGCCCACGCGCAGCAATTCATCGAGCATCCGGTCGGGCCGGGCGGCGGTCTGCAGGGTCTGCGAGAGGATGGCGTAGTCAAAAGCGCTGTCGGGATAGTCAGCCAGATCCCGGTCGGCATCGCCCTGGACCACCGAGAGACCGCGCGCCACCGCCCGCTCGACCAGCGCCGCATCGATCTCCATACCCCGCGCGGTGCAGTTCTGTTCGGTCTGAAGAACCTCCATCAGCTCGCCATCGCCGCAGCCGATATCAAGGACGCGGCTTTGCGGGCTGATATTGGCGGCGATCACCGCAAGGTCGGGCCGCAGCGCCATCAGCCGATGAACCCTGCCACCACCCGGTCGAGCGCGGGCACTTCCAGCAGGAAGGAGTCATGCCCGAACGGTGCGTTTAGCTCGACAAAACTCACCTCGGCCGCGGCGGCGTTCAGCGCGTGGACCACCGAACGCATGTCGGCGCTGGTATAGAGCCAGTCGGTATCGAAGCTCACCAGGCAGAAGCGCGCGGCGGTGTCCGCAAAGGCATTGGCCAGCCGCCCGCCATGCTCCTCGGCAAGGTCGAAATAGTCCATCGCCCGGGTGATGTAGAGGTAGGAATTGGCATCGAACCGCCCGGTGAAGGCGAGCCCCTGGTGCCTTAGATAGCTCTCCACCTGGAAGTCGGCATCGAAGCCGAAGCTCTTGGCGCCCGCGCTGCCATCGGGTCGCATCTGCAACCTGCGGCCGAACTTGTCGGTCAGTCCGGCTTCGGACAGATAGGTGATGTGTGCCGCCATCCGCGCCACCGCCAGACCCTTGTCGGGAGCGCTCGGCCCAGCATGATAATTGCCACCCTGCCAGCCCGGGTCGGCCATGATCGCCTGTCGGCCGACCTCGTGGAAGGCTATGTTCTGTGCCGAGTGACGCGCGGTGGTGGCGATGGCCAGGATGCGGCGGGCGCGCTGCGGCCAGTTCGCAGCCAGGCTCAGCGCCATCATCCCCCCCATCGAGCCGCCGACCGCGGCATGGAGCACGCCGATCCCCAGCGCATCGAGCAGCGCCACCTGCGCGCGGACCATGTCGCGAATGGTCAGCACGGGAAAGCGCATGGCGTAAGGCTGGCCGTCGAGGGCCTGCGAGGCAGGTCCGGTCGAGCCCATGCAACCGCCGATGATATTGGCGCAGACGATATGATAGCGGCGCGTGTCGATCGGCCTGCCCGGACCCACCATGCGCTCCCACCAGCCGCCCTTGCCGGTGACCGGATGCGTCCCGCTGACAAACTGGTCGCCGGTCAGCGCATGGAACACCAGCACCGTATTGGCGCCATCAGGGGCCGGCTCGCCATAGGTCTGGAAGGCGATTTCTACGCCTTCGAGCACCCGCCCGCTGTCGAGCGCGAGCGGTTCGGGCAGCACGATGCGCCGCGTCTCGATGATGCGGGGGTCCATTGCGGGCGCCCGATTGGGGGAGGGCGCCCTTGCTGTCAATCGAACGGGGTGCGTCCGGCATGCGTCCGGAAAGCGCCCTGAAAGCGCTTGGCGGCACAGCGAAGGATCGCGCACCCGTTCGGCCGACTGGCAAGCGCGCTGCGAACTGGTTATGCGCCAACGCGATCATGCCAAAGCCACCTATTCCCGGTCCCGATACATCGCGGCGCGCCTCTGGCGATAGATCCCCTGTCGAGCAAACCTCCGTCGATGCGCCCGAGGTTGCTTTCGAAGCAGAGCCAGCACCTGCCCCGCGCCCGCAGATGAAGCCCTGGATCGCCGCAATCCACGCCTACCAGCCAGGCCGCGCCAAGGGGGCGGACGGGCGAGCGCTGGTCAAGCTATCAGCCAACGAAAACCCGCTTGGCACCAGCCCCCGGGCGATGCACGCGCTCGCCCGGCCAGGGTCCGCCGCGCCCTATCCGGATCCCGATGCGACCACGCTGCGCCAGGCGATAGGCGCGCTCCATGAAATTGATCCCGCGCGCATCATCTGCGGAACGGGGTCGGATGAACTGCTCAACCTCGCCGCGCAGGCCTTTGCCGGGCCGGACGACGAGATCATCCATGTGCGCTACGGATTTGCCGTCTACGAGATCGCCACCCGCCGCTGCGGGGCGGATCCGGTTGTCGTTCCCGACGTCGAATATGGCGCCGATGTCGATGCGCTGCTGGCTGCGATCACCGCGCGGACCCGGGTGGTATTCCTGGCCAATCCCAACAATCCGACCGGTACGTTCCTCCCATCGGCCGAAATCGCCCAGCTTCATGCCGCATTGCCGCCCGACATCCTGCTGGTGCTCGACCAGGCCTATGCCGAATATCTGGATACGCAAGACGATGATGGCGGGCTCGCTCTGGCTGCGCGCGCCGAGAATGTGCTGGTGACGCGCACATTCTCCAAAATATACGGCCTTGCCGGCGAGCGGGTCGGCTGGGCGACGGGTGCGCCAGGCCTGATCGATGCGCTTGGCCGGATCAGGGGGCCGTTCAACGTCACCACCTCCGGCCAAGTGGCGGCCGAAGCCGCGCTTGCCGACCAGGATTTCGTTCGTGCCAGCCGCGAGCACAACGAGGCCGAACGGTCCCGCTTTGCCGCTGCCATCGCCGCGATGGGCAATCACGGGCTGCGCGCGGTGCCGAGCAAAGCCAACTTCCTGCTCGTGCTGTTCGAGGGCAATCTCGATGCCGAGACAGCGCAGCGCGGGCTTGCCCAACAGGGCTACGCGGTGCGCCATCTGCCCGGCCAGGGGTTGCCCCAAGGCCTGCGCATCACCATCGGCACCGCGCCGCAGATGGACGCGATCGCCGCCGCGCTGCGCAAAATGGCCGAGCAAGTGGGGTGACCAGCGCACCGGGGGACAGCGGGTCATCGCACACAGGAGAAGGGTCCGAGCTGGCGGATACCGGACCAGCGCGGATCGAGCGCGTCGCCATTATCGGCCTGGGTTTGATCGGCGGTTCCCTCGGCCTGGCGGTCGCCCGCCATCTGCCGCATGTCGAGACCAGCGGCTATGACCGCGACCACGCAGTGCGCCGGCGCGCGGCCGAGCGCGGACTTGCAGGCCGCATCTGCGACACTGCTACAGATGCGGTTCGGGGCGCCGATCTGGTTATCCTGTGCGTCCCGGTAGGCCTGATGGAAGCGGTCGCCGCCGATATCGCCGACAGCGTGGGGGCAGGCACGATCATCAGCGATACCGGCTCGTCCAAGGCGCTGGTCGCCGAGCGACTGACTGCCATCCTGCCACCCGAGGCGGTGCTGATCCCCGCCCACCCAGTTGCCGGAACCGAGAAGTCGGGGCCCGATGCAGGCTTTGCCCAGCTGTTCGGTGGTCGATGGTGCATCCTCACCCCGCCGCCCGACGCACCCGCTAACAAGATCGCGGCGTTGTCCGGTTTCTGGCAAGCGCTGGGTGCCATGGTGGAGGTGATGGAGCCTGCGCATCACGACCGGGTGCTCGCGGTGACCAGCCATATTCCGCACCTCATCGCCTATACCATCGTGGGCACCGCTTCGGACATGGAGCAGGTGACGCGCAGCGAGGTGATCAAATATTCGGCCGGCGGGTTTCGCGACTTCACCCGCATCGCCGCCAGCGACCCGGTAATGTGGCGCGATGTGTTCCTGACCAATCGCGAGGCGGTGCTCGACATGCTCGATGCCTTCCTCACCGACCTGGAACGCATGCGCGAGGCCATCCGGGCAGGCGATGGCGATGCATTGTTCACCTTGTTCGCGCGCACCCGCGACATCCGCAGGCAGGTGATCGCGCTGGGTCAGGACGATGCCCGGCCCGATTTCGGACGCGCCGATCACCTCTCGGATACCTAACGCTGCGCACGGACTGCGCGGGTTCCGCTAGCACCGTCGCGGACGCAGCCGTGCTACGACAAAGACGCAATCAATGCGCCGCGTCCCAGCTCTCCCCATGACCGACCTCGATTGCTAGTGGCACGTCGAGCGCGACCGCCGGAAGCGCGGCCTCGGCCATGACCCGCTCGATCACCGGCGCCGCAGCGGCCGCATCGCCCGCCGGCAGTTCGAACACCAGCTCGTCATGCACCTGGAGCAGCATCCGCACCTGCGAGAGCCCGGCATCGGCCAGCGCCGGCCCCATCCGCACCATTGCCCGCTTGATGATGTCCGCGCTGGTGCCCTGGATCGGCGCGTTGATCGCCGCGCGCTCGGAACCGCTGCGCTCGGCCTGGTTCTTCGAGCCGATCCGCGGAAACCAGGTCTTGCGACCGAACAGCGTGTGCGAATAGCCCTGCTCGCGCACCTGCTCCAGCGTGGTGACGATATAGCGCTGGATGCCGGGGAAGCGTTCGAAATAGCGGTCGATCATGGCCTGCGCTTCGTCCGCCTCCACGCTCAGCCTGCCCGCCAAACCCCAGCGGCTGATCCCGTACAGGATCGCGAAATTGATCGTCTTGGCCTGTGCGCGCGTGTCGCGATCAACGCTGCCGAACATCTCCGTCGCGGTGCGCGCGTGGATGTCCTCGCCCGCCGCGAATGCCTCCTTGAGCGGACCGACATCGGCCATGTGCGCGGCTAGCCGCAACTCGATCTGCGAATAGTCGGCGGCGAGCAGCACGTTGCCCGGTTCGGGCACGAAGGCCCGGCGGATCTGGCGGCCGATCGCAGTACGGATGGGGATATTCTGCAAATTGGGATCGGTCGATGACAGCCGCCCCGTCTGCGCACCGACCAGACTGTAGGAGGTATGCACCCGGCCCGTATCCGGATCGATGGCTGCCTGGAGCGCGTCGGTATAGGTGTTTTTGAGCTTGGTCAGCTGGCGCCATTCGAGCACCTTGTTCGCCACCGGCGCGCCCTGCGCCGCCAGCTTCTCGAGCATCGCCTGATCGGTCGAATACTGCCCGCTCTTGCCTTTCCTGCCGCCCTGATAGCCAAGCTTGTCGAACAGGATTTCGCCGAGCTGCTTGGGGCTGCCGATAGTGAATTCCTGCCCGCAGGCCGTCCACACCTCGCCTTCGATACGCGCGATCTCGACCGAGAACTCGTCCGACAACCTGGCGAGCTGGCTACGATCAACCTTGATCCCGTGCCGCTCCATCGCTGCCACGACCCGGATCAGCGGCCGGTCCACCCGCTCGTAAATCCGTGTCGCCTGTTCGGCGGCAAGGCGGGGTTTGAGGGATCGCCAGAGGCGCCAGGTCACCTCGGCATCCTCCGCGGCATATTCGCTCGCCTTGTCTAGCGGCACCTCGCCGAACGGGATCGCCTTCTTGCCCGCGCCGCAGATGTCCTTGAAGGTCAGCGTGGTATGCGACAGGTGGCGCTCGGCAAGCTCGTCCATCCCGTGCCCACCGCCGATGCCCTCGGGAGACCGCCCGGCATCCATGGCAAAACTCATGATCATGGTGTCATCCACCGGTCCGAGCGCGATATTCGCGCAGCGTGCGAGGATATTGATGTCGTATTTGACGTTTTGGCCGATCTTGAGGACCGCATCGCTTTCGAGCAGCGGCCGCAAGGCGTCATAGGCCGCGCTGCGCTCCACCTGCTGCGGGCGCTCGGCGAACATGTCGCTGCCCCCATGTCCCAGCGGGATGTAGCAGGCATCTCCCGGTCCCAGCGCCAGGCTGATCCCGGCCAGCTCGGCCTGCATCGCATCGAGCGCGCTGGTCTCGGTGTCGATCGCCACCCGCCGGGCGGCAAAGGCGCGCGCGATCCAATGCTCGAGCCGTTCCATCGTGGTGACGCATTCATACACGGAGCGGTCGATCGCGGGCAGATCGGGGAGCGACTGGACATTGCCCGGCGGCGCGGCGGTAGCGGTCGTCTTGGCGCGCTTGGCCGGGTTAAGGTTGTTGGCCCGGTCGGGAGAACCCGCTCCCCCATCGAGCCGCTTCAGCAGACTGGTGAAGCCATGCGCGGTCAGGAACGCGGCCAGCGGCTCGCTAGGCACCCCATCGAGACGGAAGTCCTCGATCGGCTGAGGCAGCGGGCAATCTTCCTTCAGCTGCACCAGCGTGCGGCTTAAGAGCGCCATGTCGCGCCCCTCGATCAACCGTTCGCGAAGCTTGGAAGGCTTCATCGCAGGCGCCGCATCGAGCGCGGCGGCAAGGCTGCCATGGTCTTGGATAAGACCGGTCGCGGTCTTCAGGCCGATGCCGAAAATGCCCGGCACATTGTCCACGCTGTCCCCCATCAGCGCCAGCACATCGCCGAGCTTTTCGGGCGGGACACCGAACTTCTCGACCACCTCGGCCACCTCGATCCGCTGGTTCTTCATCGTATCGAGCATGTCGATACAGCCGCCCTCCCCCTCATCAGGATCCGCGCAGCGTCCGACCAGTTGCATCAGGTCCTTGTCGGAAGACACGATGGTCACATCCCAGCCGCGCCGGGTCGCCGCGCGCGCGTAGGAGGCGATCAGATCATCCGCCTCCAGCCCCTCCTCCTCGATGCAGGCCAGGCTGAACGCGCGCGTCGCATCGCGGATCAGCGGAAATTGCGGCACCAGGTCCGCAGGCGGCTCGGGCCGGTGCGCCTTGTATTGCGGGTAGAGATCGTTGCGGAAGGAATGGCTGGCCTTGTCGAGGATGACCGCCAGGTGTGTCGGCCCGATCGCGGCATCGAGGTCCTGCGCCAGCCGCCACAGCATCGTCGTATAGCCATAGACCGCGCCGACCGGGGTTCCCTTAGGATTGGTCAGCGGCGGTAGGCGATGATAGGCGCGGAAGATGTAGGCCGACCCGTCGACCAGGTAGAGATGCTGCTTTTCATTCGAAGATTGTGCCATTGGGGTCTGCTAGCAAAGGCCTGCGTGCCGGTCAGCAGGCATCATCGATCGCCCTGGCTCGAGAAGGCCTGCCCCAATTGTGCCACATTTTTGCTTGCTTTGCCCAAATGTGGCATTATTTAGGCAGGTGAGCCGGGCCGATGCCTGCTCTGGGCAGGGTCAGCCCCGGTCCAGTTTCGATAGGATAAGGATACAAGACATGCGCAAGATCGTACTGGCCACCGCGGCCGCCATCGCCACGATGTCGCTTGCCGCCTGTTCGGGTGGCACCGAGGAGAATGCGGAAGCCACGATGGACTCGATGGCGGCCGATGCCGAGACCAACATGGACGCCATCGGCAATGACGTCGAGCAGATGGGTGCCGAAACCGGTGCCATGGTCGACGAAGGCCTGGTCGAGACCGAAGCCGAGCTTCAGGACGAGACCGTCACCGAAGCCGCCGTCGACTGATTTCGTCCGACAGCGAACGAAATAAGGGGCGTGGCCGCAATGGCCGCGCCCCTTTTTTGTTGGCGTATGGTCGGGATGACCGATTAAAGCGGAGCGCGCGATCGATCTGCAAGCGCCGAGCGGTTCGCTCGGCTAGTTCGCCGGCGCGTTGAGCCAGCCGCGCGAAGGCTCGGTATAGCCATCATAGATCGCCCGCGCGATCGAGGCGATCCGGCGCTCCCGGTTGAGCCGCGTTCCCTGACCAGTGACATAGATCGCCAGCGCGATGGCCCGGCCGTCGGGCGCGGTGAGGATGCCGACATCGCTCGAAGTGTTGTTCAGCGAGCCCGTCTTGTGCGCGACGGTGACCGAAGCCGGCATCATCGCCGGGATCCGGCGCTTGCCCGTCCGGCAGCGCTCCATCGCGCTGATAATGACCGCGCGGCTGGAAGCGCTGAGCCAGCGGCCCTGGTGGAGGCCGGCGAGCAGCTCGATCATGGCGCGCGGCGTGGCGCTGTCCCGCCGGTCGATATGGATAGCCGGATCGAACTCGCCATCATCGCGCACCAGTGTAGCAATATCGCGGGTCAGCTCGAACTCCCCGATCCCCGCGCGCCGCGTCCAGTCATTGACCGCACCGGTGCCTCCTACCGTAGCGATCAGCGCATCGGTCGCCGGGTTGGAACTGCGCGTGATCATCAGGTCGATTAGCTCGAGCGCGGTCAAGTATTGCCCACGACGAACGGGCGCCGCGCTGGTGGAAAAAGGCTTCGAGCCAGTCGGTAGGAGCAGCGGAAACTCGCTCGACAAGCTCCATCGACCCTGGTCGACGCCCTCCAGATAGGTAGCGGCGATAGCGATCTTGCTGGTGCTGGCCATGGGAAAGCGCTGATCGCCGAGGATGGAGATTTCGTGCCCGGTCGACAGGTCGATCGCCGCCACGCCGATGCGGCCCCTGCTGCTCTCCGCAAGCTGCGCGATACGCTGTTCGAGAAGCGTATCAATGCTGGGCGAATAGTCGCGTGGCGCGCGCATTTCCGTGCCCAAAGCATTGTCGAACTCGGTCTCGAACCCGGCGTGCAAATCCTGCGCACCGGCCGGCGCGATCGCGGCAAGAAAGAGCGCGATCGTGGCTGCAAGCTTGGTGAAAATTCGCATTCCCATCTGATCGACTATGCCCCGGAAATGGTTTGCAAAAGATGAACGAGAGCCATGCGTGCCACAATCGCCGGCGCTATGGAAGTGCACCGATGCGGTGCAGCCGCGGGTTCTTCAGCTTCCTTGCAGCTCGTCGTCCTTGATGCGCCCATGCTCGCCGATCAGCGGGACGAAGCGCACTTCGCAAAGGTCGGTCTCTTGCCATTCGTCCTCGGCGGTGCGGATTAGACGGCGAAGCACTTGCATCGCCGTGCTGCCCACGGGCATGACCAGCCGCCCACCGATTGCCAACTGACAGCGCAGCGGTTCGGGGATAGTGGCTCCGCCCGCGGCGATGATGATGGCATCGAACGGCGCTTCATCGGCAATGCCGGCGCTGCCATCGCCGGTATCGATGCGGCAGTTGTCATAACCTAGCATCGCAATCCGCTCACCCGCCGATTGCGCCAGGTCGGCGTGGCGCTCGACCGCGATCACCTGCCCGGCGATACGCGACAACACCGCCGCGCCGTATCCCGACCCGGCACCGACCTCCAGCACCCGGTCACCCGGCGCGACACACGCGCTTTCGATCATCAGCGCCACGATGAAAGGTTGCGAGATGGTCTGGCCTTGGCCGATCGGCAACGGCCCATCTTCATAGGAGTGCTCAATCAGATGTTCGGGCACGAAAACTTCGCGCGGGACTTCGTGCATCGCTCGCAGCACCGCGGGGTCATTGATACCGCGCCGCTCGAGTTGCTCCCCGACCATGGCGGCCCGCAGCGCGTCATATCCGCTCATCGAAACCGGCCCTGTTCGAACGCACCGCAGCGTGCGGTCCTATGCCGCGATCTGGTCACGCCGCGGCGAGCGCCTTTTCGATCTGCGGCACCGGTTCGCCGGTCAGCGCCTTGTCGAGTTCCCCGACCAGCCGCGCGCTCAACTCCTTGTGATAATGGCGCCGCATTTCCCCAAGCGTCTTAGGATCGGCGACAATTACCAGCTGCTCGATCTCGCCGGACAAGGCCTTGGCATTGAGCCATTCGGCCGCCGCCGCGCCGTGCGCCAGTTCATTAAGGTCGGTGCTGCCCGTCCGCTGGCCGGCCTTGTCCTGATGCTTGACGCCGGCCGAGAAATTGGTCGGCTCCAGCGTCGGCTCGGCCACCGGCTCGAGCTTGGGCTCGAATATCTGCCCGGTATTGCGCATCAGCACGAAGCGCGTGCCGTCGACCAGCGCTACATGCGCGCGGTGGGGTATTTTCATTGGGCAATCTCCTCGGTCCTTCACCCGTGCGCATTGAAACGGTTCAGCGCGGGGATGGTGCCGGGCAAACCCCGAGACGACCAGCGGGGGATACGAAGAGGGGCCGGGAAGCATGTGCTCCCCGGCCCCCTCGTTTTGCGCGATGCCGCGAACGGCAGGCGGCGGACTTAGAAGTCCATTCCACCCATTCCGCCCATGCCACCCATGCCACCACCGGGCATGGAAGGAGCCGATGACTTATCCTCGGGCAACTCGCTAACCGCCGCCTCGGTGGTGATAAGCAGACCCGCCACGCTGGCCGCATCCTGCAACGCCGCACGCACCACCTTGGTGGGGTCGACAACACCGGAATTGACCAGGTTCTCGTAGGTATCGGTCTGCGCGTTGAAACCGATCGTCTCGTCATTGCCGTCGATCAGCTTGCCGGCGACCACCGCGCCGTCATGGCCGGCATTCTCGGCGATCTGGCGAACCGGTGACTGGAGCGCACGGCGCACGATATCGATGCCGCGCGTCTGGTCGTCATTGGCACCCTCGAGGCCCTGCAGCGACTTGGTGGCGTAGAGCAGCGCTACGCCGCCGCCGGGAACGATGCCCTCTTCCACCGCGGCGCGGGTGGCATGAAGCGCGTCATCGACGCGGTCCTTGCGCTCCTTCACCTCGATCTCGGTCGCGCCGCCCACCTTGATGACCGCAACACCGCCGGCCAGCTTGGCCAGACGCTCCTGCAGTTTCTCCTTGTCGTAGTCGGACGAGGTGGTCTCGATCTGGGCACGAATCTGCTCAACCCGGGCCTTGATATTGTCGGACGAACCCGCGCCATCGACGATGGTGGTATTGTCCTTGTCGATCGTGACCGTCTTGGCCTCGCCCAGCATGTTCAGCGTGACGCTCTCGAGCTTGATGCCCAGGTCCTCGCTGATCATCTCGCCATTGGTGAGGATGGCGATGTCCTGCAGCATGGCCTTGCGCCTGTCGCCGAAGCCAGGAGCCTTGACCGCCGCCACCTTGAGACCGCCGCGCAGCTTGTTGACCACCAGCGTGGCCAGCGCCTCGCCCTCAATATCCTCGGCAATGATGAGCAGCGGACGTCCCGCCTGCACCACGGCCTCGAGCACCGGCAGCATCGACTGCAGGTTGGAGAGCTTCTTCTCGTGGATCAGGATGTAGGGATTTTCCAGGTCGACCGTCATCTTCTCGGCATTGGTGACGAAATAGGGCGAGAGATAGCCACGGTCGAACTGCATCCCCTCGACGGTCTCGAGCTCGAACTCCAGGCCCTTGCTCTCATCGACGGTGATGACGCCTTCCTTGCCCACCTTCTCCATCGCCTCGGCGATCTTGCGGCCCACTTCCTCGTCGCCATTGGCCGAGATGGTGCCGACCTGGGCGATCTCGGCGGTGCCGGCGACGTCCTTGGAGCGCGAGGACAGGTCCTCGACCACCCGGGTCACGGCGATGTCGATGCCGCGCTTCAGGTCCATCGGGTTCATGCCCGCGGCAACCGACTTCATGCCTTCCTTGACGATCGCCTGGGCAAGCACGGTGGCGGTGGTGGTGCCATCACCCGCCAGGTCGTTGGTCTTGGAGGCGACCTCACGGATCATCTGCGCGCCCATGTTCTCGAACTTGTCCTTCAGTTCGATCTCCTTGGCGACGGTGACCCCGTCCTTGGTGATGCGCGGCGCGCCGAAGCTCTTGTCGAGCACGACGTTGCGGCCCTTGGGGCCAAGGGTCACCTTTACCGCATTGGCGAGCGTGTCGACGCCCTTGAGGATGCGTTCGCGCGCATCGCGGCTGAACTTTACGTCCTTAGCAGCCATTGAATGTCTCCTGAAATATGTGTTGGATCGGTAATGCGGGGGATCGCGTCAGGCGATCACGCCCATGATGTCGCTTTCCTTCATGATCAGCATGTCCTCGCCATCGAGCTTGACCTCGGTGCCGGACCACTTGCCGAACAAGATGCGATCGCCTTGCTTGACGTCGAGCGGGGTAACCTTGCCGTCATCGGCCTTGGAGCCGGTGCCGACGGCGACGATCTCGCCCTCGCTCGGCTTTTCCTTGGCGCTGTCGGGGATGATGATGCCACCGGCCGTCTTTTCCTCGGCCTCGATGCGGCGGACCAGAACGCGGTCGTGCAGCGGACGGAATGCCATATTATGGACCTCTTCCTTTGATGTTGAACGTGCATTGGCACTCAAGCTTGGCGAGTGCCAGCCGGGGCGCATATGGTTAGCATGAACGCGGCCGTCAACCGCTGTTCATCACGATTGCCGAACGTTTTGCCATCATCGGCACCAGCCCAAGAACGCCGCGCCGGTGCCAACGCCACATCAGCAGCACCGAGGCGGTCACCAGTCCTGCGGCGAGCCCGATCCAGACGCCGATCGCGCCCAGCGAAGTGGCAAGTCCCAACCAGGCGGCGAGCCCGAAGCCCGGCCCCCAGTAGGAGAACAGCGCGATCCACATCGGCATGCGCGTATCCTTCAGTCCGCGCAGCGCACCGGCGGCCACCACCTGCAGCCCGTCGAACACCTGGAACGCGGCGGCCACTGCCAGCAGTCCCAGCGCGACGACGGCAAGCGCCTCGTTGGCGGGATCGCGCGTATCGAGATAGACCCACAACAGCCAGTCGGGCGCGAGGACGATGAGCGTGGCGGTGAGCAGCATGAAGCCGCTGCCCAGCGCGATGGCGGTCCATCCCGCCCGCTTTATTCCCTCGGGATCGCTCGCGCCAAAAAAATATCCCACCCGGATAGTCGCCGCCTGACTCACCCCGAACGGAACCTGGAAGGCAAGCGCGGCGATCTGCAGCGCGATGGTATGCGCGGCGAGCTCGAGTGCGCCGATGCGCCCCATCAGGAAGGCGGCGGCGCCGAACACCCCCGCCTCGGCCAGCACCGTAAGCCCGATGGGAAAGCCCAGCCGCACCAGTTCAGAGAGGCGCGGCCAGTCAGGTCGCCAAAAGAAGCCGAACACATGGTAGCGCGCCAGACGCGGATCGGCGGCGATCGCGATGACGTAGAGCGCCAGGGTGACGAGCGAGGTCAGCAGCGTGGCGATAGCCGCGCCTTCCAGTCCCAGCGCCGGCGCCCCCCAGTTGCCGAAGATCAGCACCCAGTTCGCCAGCACGTTGACCGCGATGCCCACCGCGGTGATGAGCGTGGCGAACACCGGCCGGCCGAGCGCGGCGACGAAGTTGCGCAGCACGCCGGCCGCGATCATGGGAATGGTCGACCACAGCAGGATCGCCATGTAGTCGCCCGCCAGGCGCGCGACCGCCCGGTCCTGCCCGGTCGCCAGCATGATCTGCTCGCCCGCCGCACAGATCGCCATCGCCACCGCGCCGGTAGCGATGCTCAGCCACAGCGCCATGCGCATCGCCCGGCGCACGGGTCTGAGCGCGGGAGCCCGGGCGCCCAGTTCGGCGGCCATGATCGGGGCCACCGCGCCCGTCAGGCTCTGCAGCGACCAGATGAGCAGGCCGAAGATGGCCGCCGCCAGCGCGGACGCCGCCAGTTCCTGCGCTCCGAGCCGGGCGATAAACATGACGTCGATCGCATAGGTCAGCATCTGGAGCAGGTTGGCCAGCGCCAGCGGCCCCGCCAGGCGCAGCGAATGGCCCGCCTCCGCCTTCCAGCCTGGCGCAGGACCAGGTGTGATCGGGTTCATCGCACGCACGGCAAGACCGGCACCAAGGTCACTTGCTGCCGGATGCGCTCATCGCACAAGCGCTGACAAGCCAGATGCCGCCCCGACACGATGCGGGACGGCAGTAGGCCTGCGGTTAATCGAGTGCGCGGTTACTTGAGTTCGACGGTGCCGCCGGCAGCCTCGATCTTGCCCTTGATCTCGTCGGCTTCGGCCTTGTTGACCGCTTCCTTGACCGCCTTGGGCGCGCTTTCCACCAGCGCCTTGGCTTCGGTCAGACCCAGCCCGGTAATGGCGCGCACTTCCTTGATGACCTGGATCTTCTTGCCGCCATCGCCGGTCAGGATGACGTCGAACTCGGTCTGCTCCTCGGCCGCTTCGGCGGCGCCGCCGCCACCGGCGGCCGGGCCCGCAACCGCAACCGCGGCGGCCGCCGACACGCCCCAGGCTTCCTCGAGCGCCTTGGCAAGCTCGGCGGCTTCCATCACGGTCAGCGCGGACAGGTCTTCAACTAGCTTGGCGATATCGGCCATCTCATTCACTCCTTGGATATGTTGATCCGGCATGCGCCGGCTGAATTGCATTCACACTTCGAGAATATTCTATGCCGCATCCTTGCTGCCATAGGCGGCGAACACGCGGGCAAGCTTGGAGGCGGGCGCGTTGACCAGTTGCGCAACCTTGGTGGCAGGCGCGTTGACCAGCCCGACGATACGTCCGCGCAACTCGTCGAGCGAAGGCATCGAGGCAAGCGCCCTGACGCCGGCCTCGTCAAGCATGTGCGCGCCCATCGACCCACCAACGATTTCCAGCCGGTCATTGGACTTGGCGAAATCCACCGCCGCCTTGGCCGCCGCCACCGGATTCTCCGACCAGGCCAGACCAACCGGGCCGGTGAACAGCTCTTCCAGCGGCGCATAGTCGGTGTCCTTCACCGCCAGCCGCGCCAAGCGGTTCTTGGCAACCTTGTAGGTCGCGCCCGCCTCGCGCATGCCCGCGCGAAGCTGGGTCGACTGCGCGACCGACAATCCCAGATTGCGGGTGACGACCACCACCGCGACTCGGCCAAACACCTCGCTCAGCTGAGCGACCGATTCGGCCTTTTGCGCACGATCCATGCCAATCCCCTTATTCAGGGCCGCACCGGAAAGAGCCCGGCACCGCCGACAAAACTCGACCCGCGCCAAAGTGGCACGGGAGCAGGTCCGAGGGGGAAGTGCGCATCCAAGCGCCAGGATCGCGCAGCCATATCGGGCGCGTTCCGCAGGTTTCCCCGTCTAGGCTGGATATCAAGGCTGGGCGAACCCGGCCACCGGCGGTCTCGGACGGATGATTGCCCTCAAAAGAGCAGTCGGGGTGCGCGAATAGCGGCCGCGGCGAGGGAGTCAAGGCTGAGATGGCGATCGGGCTTTGACAGCCAGCCACCCTCTACCTATATGCGCGCTCTACCGGACGATGGCTTCGAGCAAGGAGCGCCTTACGCGGGGGCGCGCCAGGGAAGGAAGCTTCTGTCCGATTTTCCGTGAGACACGAGCTAGCGGCGATCCGGCGCACCTGCTGAGGTGCGCGCGAGCGTCGCGCTTCATCGCGTCTCGCCGGAATACCAAGCCCCCCGCTTGCAAGATCCCGACCAGCGCGTTCGAGCGCCCGGTCCAGACCAGAAGAGGCCTTTTATTCCCATGGCGACCAAGGCGAAGGCTCCCGAAGACACCACTCCTGCCCAGGGTATCCGCTCGAAGCAGAAGCGCATCCGCAAGATCTTCGGCGATATCCATGAAGTCGTGCAGATGCCCAACCTCATCGAGGTGCAGCGCGAGAGCTATGAGCAGTTCCTGCGCTCGGACCCCTCGATCGACTATGTCTCCGGCCTGGAAAAGACGCTGCGCTCGGTGTTCCCGATCCGCGACTTCGCGGGCACCGCCGAGCTCGACTTCGTCCATTACGAGCTCGAGCCGCCGAAATACGACACCACCGAATGTCGCCAGCGCGGCATCACCTACGCCGCGCCGATGAAGGTGACGCTGCGTCTGATCGTGTTCGAGGTGGATGCCGATACCGAGACCCGCTCGGTGCTCGATATCAAGGAGCAGGACGTCTACATGGGCGACATGCCGCTCATGACCGAGAACGGCACCTTCATCGTCAACGGCACCGAGCGCGTGATCGTCTCGCAGATGCACCGCTCGCCCGGCGTGTTGTTCGATCACGATCGCGGCAAGACCCATTCGTCGGGCAAGTTCCTGTTCGCCGCGCGGGTGATACCCTATCGCGGATCGTGGCTCGATTTCGAGTTCGACGCCAAGGACATCGTCAACGTCCGCATCGACCGGAAGCGCAAGCTGCCGGTAACCGCGCTGCTCTTTGCGCTGGGTCTCGATGCCGAGGACATTCTCGACCATTTCTACGACACGGTGACCTGGAAGCGCGCGGCACAGGGCTGGGAGATACCTTTCGTTCCCGAGCAATGGCGTGGCGCCAAGCCGCCGCACGCGCTGGTCGATGCCAAGACCGGCGAGGAAGTGTTCCCCGCCGGGCAGAAGGTATCCCCGCGCGCGGCCAACAAGGCGGCCAAGGACGGTCTGACAACGTTGCTGATCCCGACCGAGGAAGTGTTCGGCCGCTATGCATCGGTCGATCTCATCGACGAGGCGACGGGGCGGATCTATATCGAGGCGGGCGAAGAGGTCAGCCCCGAGAACCTGGAAAAGCTCGATGCGGCCGGGGTCGATCAGCTCGTGCTGCTTGATATCGACCACAATCAGACAGGACCGTGGATCAGGAACACCATGGCCGCGGACAAGGCGGAGAACCGCGAGGAAGGGCTCGAGGCGATCTACAAGGTGATGCGCCCGGGCGAACCACCGACCAAGGAGACCGCCGAAGCGCTGTTCGAGGGCCTGTTCTTCGATCCCGAGCGCTATGACCTGAGCGCCGTGGGCCGGGTCAAGATGAACATGCGGCTGGGGCTCGACGCCGAGGACACGGTGACGACGCTTCGCCGCGAGGACATCCTGGCGGTGGTCAAGGAGCTTGCCGATCTGAAGGACGGCAAGGGCGAGGTCGATGATATCGACAACCTGGGCAACCGCCGCGTGCGCTCGGTGGGCGAATTGCTGGAGAACCAGTATCGCGTCGGGCTGCTCAGGATGGAGCGCGCGGTCAAGGAGCGCATGTCGAGCGTGGATGTCTCCACCGTCATGCCCAACGATCTGATCAACGCCAAGCCGGCGGTGGCCGCGGTGCGCGAGTTCTTCGGCTCCAGCCAGCTTTCGCAGTTCATGGACCAGACCAACCCGCTGTCAGAGGTGACGCACAAGCGGCGCGTCTCGGCATTGGGGCCGGGCGGGCTGACGCGTGAGCGCGCGGGCTTCGAGGTGCGCGACGTGCACCCCACGCATTACGGCCGCATCTGCCCGATCGAGACGCCCGAGGGGCCGAATATCGGGCTGATCAATTCATTGTCCACCTTTGCCCGGGTCAACAAATACGGTTTCATCGAGACGCCCTATCGCCTGGTCGAGGAGAACAAGGTTACCGGTGAGGTGCGCTACCTCTCGGCGATGGAAGAGCAGAAGCACACCGTGGCGCAGGCCTCGGCCGCGCTCGATGACAGCGGCGGCTTTGCCGAGGAGCTGGTCTCCACCCGCCAGAACGGCGAGTTCGCGCTGTCCCCGCGCGAGCAGGTCACGCTGATGGATGTCAGCCCCAAGCAGCTGGTCTCGGTCGCCGCATCGCTCATCCCGTTCCTGGAGAACGATGATGCCAACCGCGCGCTGATGGGCTCCAACATGCAGCGCCAGGCGGTGCCGCTGGTCCAGGCCGAGGCGCCGTTCGTGGGCACCGGAATGGAAGAGACCGTGGCGCGCGATTCGGGCGCGGCCATCGCTGCCACCCGCGCTGGCGTGGTCGATCAGGTCGATGCCAGCCGCATCGTGGTGCGCGCCAGCGGAGAGGTCGACACCACCAATCCCGGCGTGGACATCTACTCGCTGCAGAAGTTCCAACGCTCCAACCAGAACACCTGCATCAACCAGCGCCCGCTGGTGAAGGTGGGCGACGTGGTCGAGCAGGGCGACATCATCGCCGATGGTCCCTCGACCGATCTCGGCGAACTGGCGCTGGGCCGCAACAGCTTGGTCGCCTTCATGCCCTGGAACGGCTACAACTACGAGGATTCGATCCTCATCTCAGAGCGCATCGTCAAGGATGACGTGTTCACCTCGATCCATATCGAGGAGTTCGAGGTGATGGCCCGCGACACCAAGCTGGGTCCGGAAGACATCACCCGCGACATTCCCAACGTGGGCGAGGAGGCGCTGCGCAATCTCGACGAGGCGGGCATCGTCTATATCGGCGCCGAGGTGCATCCGGGCGACATCCTGGCGGGCAAGATCACCCCCAAGGGCGAATCTCCCATGACGCCGGAAGAAAAGCTGTTGCGCGCGATCTTCGGCGAGAAGGCGAGTGACGTGCGCGACACTTCGCTGCGGCTGCCGCCCGGCGTTTCGGGCACCATCGTCGAGGTGCGCGTGTTCAACCGTCACGGCATCGAGATCGATGACCGTACCCGCGCGATCCAGAACGAGGAGATCGAGCGGCTAAAGAAGGATTCGGAGGACGAGCGCGCCATCCTCAACCGGGCGACCTACAACCGCTTGCGTGAGATGCTCGCCGGCCAGAGCGCATCCGCCGCGCCCAAGGGCATCAAGAAGGGCAGCGAGATCACCGACGAGGTGCTGACCGGTATCGAGCGGCACGAATGGTTTAAGTTCGCGGTCGCCGATGACAACATGCAGGCCCAGATCGAGGCGGTGAAGGGCCAGTATGACGAGGCGGTCAAGGCCATCCGCGACAAGTTCGAGGACCGCAAGGAGAAGCTGGAACGCGGTGACGAACTGGCGCCCGGCGTGCTCAAGATGGTCAAGGTGTTCGTGGCGGTGAAGAGGAAGCTGCAGCCGGGCGACAAGATGGCCGGCCGGCATGGCAACAAGGGTGTGATCAGCCGCATCCTGCCCGCCGAGGACATGCCGTTCATGGAAGACGGCACCCCGGTGGACATCGTGCTCAATCCGCTGGGCGTGCCTTCGCGGATGAACGTGGGCCAGATCTTCGAGACGCATCTGGGGCTGGCGGCCCGCGGGCTGGGCCAGCAGGTCACCGCCGCGCTCGAGCAGTGGCGCGAGGACAATCCGGACCCCGAGGCCGCTGCGCCTCCGGCCGCGGTGGTCGAGACGCTGAAGGACATCTATGGCGAGCAATATCATGCCGATATCGACAGCCGGACGCCTACCGAGGTGGTCGAGCTGGCGCAGAACCTGAAGAACGGCGTTCCCATGGGCACGCCGGTGTTTGACGGGGCGCGCGAGTCCGATGTGTCCGACATGCTGATCAAGGCCGGGCTCGATCCGTCGGGGCAGGTCGATCTGTATGACGGGCGCACGGGCGACATGTTCGACCGCAAGGTGACGGTGGGGTATATCTACATGCTCAAGCTGCATCACCTCGTGGACGACAAGATCCACGCGCGCTCGATCGGCCCCTATTCGCTGGTCACCCAGCAGCCGCTGGGCGGCAAGGCGCAGTTCGGTGGGCAAAGGTTCGGCGAGATGGAGGTCTGGGCACTCCAGGCCTACGGCGCGGCCTATACCTTGCAGGAGATGCTGACGGTCAAGTCCGACGACGTGATCGGCCGCACCAAGGTTTACGAGGCGATCGTCAAGGGCGACGACACCTTCGAGGCCGGCATCCCCGAAAGCTTCAACGTGCTCGTCAAGGAGATGCGCTCGCTGGGCCTCAACGTGGAGCTGAAGTCGCTCGAGGAAGAAGGCGACAACCCCGAAGACTGGGGCCAGATCGCGGCGGAGTAGCCCGGCAAACACCGTCATCCCGGGCTTGACCCGGGATCCCGCTTACTCGGCGCAAAAGCCACATAAGAAGCGGGGCCCCGGATCAGGTCCGGGGTGACGACACAGGTTTAGATCGATCCGCAAGGATCAGGAGCGACAGATGAACGAACTGACCAAATTCACCAACCAGATCGCCAAGCCCGAGACGTTCGACCAGATCCAGATCGGGATCGCCTCGCCGGAGAAGATCCGCTCGTGGTCGTTCGGGGAAATCAAGAAGCCCGAGACGATCAATTATCGCACGTTCAAGCCCGAGCGTGACGGGCTGTTCTGTGCGCGCATCTTCGGTCCGGTGAAGGACTACGAGTGCCTGTGCGGCAAGTACAAGCGCATGAAGTACAAGGGCGTCGTCTGCGAGAAGTGCGGCGTCGAGGTAACTGTCACCAAGGTCCGCCGCGAGCGCATGGGTCATATCGAGCTGGCTGCGCCGGTCGCGCATATCTGGTTCCTGAAGAGCCTGCCGAGCCGCATCGGCCTGCTGCTCGACATGCAGTTGAAGCAGCTTGAGCGTGTGCTCTATTTCGAGAGCTACATCGTTACCGAGCCCGGGCTGACCGCGCTCGAGAAGTACCAGCTCCTGACCGAGGACGAGCTGCTCGACGCGCAGGATGAGTATGGCGAGGACGCCTTTACCGCCGGGATCGGCGCCGAGGCGGTCAAGCAGATGCTGATCGACCTCGATCTCGAGCAGGAGAAGGCCGACCTCCTGCATGAGCTAGAGACCACCAAATCCACGTTGAAGCCCAAGAAGATCATCAAGCGGCTGAAAGTGGTCGAGAGCTTCATCGATTCGGGCAACCGCCCCGAATGGATGATCCTGGAGGTGGTCCCGGTGATCCCGCCCGAGCTGCGCCCGCTGGTGCCGCTCGACGGTGGCCGCTTCGCCACCAGCGACCTCAACGACCTCTACCGCCGCGTCATCAACCGCAACAACCGGCTGAAGCGGCTGATGGAACTGCGCGCGCCCGACATCATCGTGCGCAACGAGAAGCGCATGCTGCAGGAGGCGGTCGACGCCTTGTTCGACAACGGCCGGCGCGGCCGGGTGATCACCGGCGCCAACAAGCGACCGCTCAAGTCGCTGTCCGACATGCTCAAGGGCAAGCAGGGCCGCTTCCGCCAGAACCTGCTCGGCAAGCGGGTCGACTATTCGGGTCGTTCGGTGATCGTGACCGGGCCGGAATTGAAGCTGCATCAGTGCGGGCTGCCCAAGAAGATGGCGCTCGAGCTGTTCAAGCCGTTCATCTACGCCCGGCTCGACGCCAAGGGTCTGTCCATGACCCTGAAGCAGGCCAAGAAATGGGTGGAGAAGGAGCGCCGCGAGGTGTGGGACATCCTCGACGAAGTGATCCGCGAGCATCCGGTGCTGCTGAACCGCGCGCCTACGCTCCACCGCCTCGGCATCCAGGCGTTCGAGCCGGTGCTGATCGAGGGCAAGGCAATCCAGCTGCACCCGCTGGTGTGCTCGGCCTTCAATGCTGATTTCGACGGCGACCAGATGGCGGTCCACGTGCCGCTGTCGCTCGAGGCGCAGCTCGAGGCGCGGGTGCTGATGATGAGCACCAACAACATCCTCTCGCCCGCCAACGGCAAGCCGATTATCGTGCCCAGTCAGGACATGGTGCTGGGGCTCTATTACCTATCGATGGACCGCGCGGGCGAGCCCGGCGAGGGCCGCGTGCTGTCTGATATGCAGGAGGTCCACCAGGCGCTGCATGTCGGCGCGGTGACGCTGCACTCCAAGATCACCACTCGCGTGCCGCAGGTGGATGAGAAGGGCCGCGAATATCTCGACCGGGTGGAAACCACGCCCGGCCGGATGCTGATCGCCGAGTGCCTGCCTAAGAGCCACAAGGTGCCCTTCGAGGTGGTCAACCGGCTCCTCACCAAGAAGGAGATCGGCGACGTTATCGACCAGGTCTATCGTCATACCGGGCAGAAGGACACGGTGCTGTTCGCCGATGCGATCATGGCGCTGGGCTTCCGCCACGCCTGCCGCGCGGGCATCTCGTTCGGCAAGGACGACATGATCATTCCCGACAGCAAGGAACGGCTGATCGAGGAGACCAAGTCGCTGGTGGCCGATTACGAGCAGCAGTATCAGGACGGCTTCATCACCCAGCAGGAGAAGTACAACAAGGTGATCGACGCCTGGAGCCGTTGCGGCGACACGGTGGCGGCCGCCATGATGGACGAGATCCGCGCCACGCCCAAGGACGAGCATGGCCGCGAGGCGCCGATCAACTCGATCTACATGATGAGCCATTCCGGCGCGCGTGGTTCGCCGGCTCAAATGAAGCAGCTGGCCGGGATGCGCGGGCTGATGGCCAAGCCCTCGGGCGAGATCATCGAGACACCGATCATCTCCAACTTCAAGGAGGGGCTGACCGTCCTTGAATATTTCAACTCCACCCACGGCGCGCGCAAGGGTCTAGCCGACACCGCGCTTAAGACCGCCAACTCGGGCTATCTCACCCGCCGCCTGGTCGACGTGTCGCAGGACTGCGTGATCGTCGAGGATGACTGCAAGACGACCAACGCGCTGGAGATGCGCGCCATCATCCAGGGCGGCTCGGTCATCGCCTCGCTGGGCGAGCGTATCCTTGGCCGCACGCTTGCCGAGGATGCGGTCAATGCGGCGACGAGCGAGGTGATCGCCAAGGCGGGCACCTTGCTCGACGAGGCCATGGTCAAGTCGATCGAGGAGGCCGAGGTGCAGGTCGCCAAGATCCGCAGCCCGCTGGTGTGCCAGGCCGAACAGGGCGTTTGCGGCACCTGCTACGGCCGCGATCTGTCGCGCGGTACGCCGGTCAATATCGGCGAGGCGGTGGGCGTTATCGCCGCCCAGTCGATCGGTGAGCCCGGAACGCAGCTGACCATGCGCACCTTCCACATCGGCGGCGCAGCGCAGGTCAACGAGACCAGCCACCTGGAAGCCATTTCGGACGGCAAGGTGGTTTATCGCGACGTGCCCACCATCGTCGACAAGCGTGGCCGGCGGCTGTCGCTGGCGCGCAACGGCGAGATCCTGGTGATCGATGCCGAAGGCCGCGAACGCGCGATCCACCGTATCCCCTACGGCACGGTGCTGATGCATGAGGATGGCGGCGCGGTGAAGGAGGGCGAGCGGCTCGCCGAGTGGGACCCGTTCACGCTGCCCATCATCACCGAGCAATCGGGCGTGGTGCGCTACCAGGACCTGGGCGAGGGCAAGACGCTGGAGGAGCGGGTCGATGAGGCCACGGGCATCGCCCAGCGCGTTGTCACCGAATATCGCGCCACGGGTCGGTCCAAGAAGGAGGACCTGCGCCCAAGGCTCACGCTGCTGGGTGACGAGTCCGAAGCCAAGAAGGGCGAGGAGACCGAGGCCGCGCGCTACATGCTGGCACCGGGCACCACGCTCAGCGTGGAGGACGGCCAACAGGTGGAGGCGGGCGACATTCTTGCGCGTGCCAGCCGCGAGGCCGCCAAGACGCGCGACATCACCGGCGGTCTGCCGCGTGTTGCCGAGCTGTTCGAGGCGCGCCTGCCCAAGGACAACTCGATCATCGCCAAGATCTCGGGGAGGATCGAATTCGTCCGCGAATACAAGGCCAAGCGCAAGATCGCCATTATCCCGGAAGAGGGCGATCCGGTCGAGTACCTGATCCCCAAGACCAAGGTGATCGACGTCCAGGAGGGCGACCACGTCAAGAAGGGCGACACGCTGATCTCGGGCTCGCCCAACCCGCACGACATCCTGGAAGTGATGGGCGTGGAGGCGCTGGCCGAATATCTCGTCAACGAGATCCAGGAGGTCTACCGGCTCCAGGGCGTGAAGATCAACGACAAGCACATCGAGGTGATCGTTCGCCAGATGCTGCAGAAGGTGGAGATCACCGACGGGGGTGACACCACGCTGCTGCCGGGCGAGCAGGTCGATCTGGACGAGATGAACGAGGCCAATGCCAAGCTCACCAAGAGCAAGCGGCAGGCGGTGGGAACGCCGGTGCTGCTCGGCATCACCAAGGCGAGCCTGCAGACGCGTTCCTTCATCTCGGCGGCCAGTTTCCAGGAGACCACCCGCGTGCTGACGCAGGCGGCCGTGGAAGGCAAAACCGATTCGTTGATCGGGCTGAAGGAGAACGTCATCGTCGGCCGGCTGATCCCGGCAGGTACCGGCGCGTCGATGAACCGGCTGCGGGTCACCGCCTCGTCGAGGGACGCGGCGCTCAGGGCTCAATATCGCAAGCTGCAGGAGGCCCTGATCGCCGCCAATACCGCGGCTGAGGAGCATGCCGCCGAACTGGCGCAGGGCCCCGAAGCGGCGATTGGTGATGATCCCCTCGCGCGGATGACCGGCGAGACGCACGGCACCGACGAGGATGCGGGTGACTATCTGCGCGAAGACCAGTCCGAGGCGCCCGATGCCATCGTCAAGAACGAGGAAGCGGGCGAGTAGGGCTCGCTCCTGCGGATGAAACAGAGACCCCGTCGGAGCGATCCGGCGGGGTCTTTGTTTGCCAGGCTCATGAGACCGCGATCGATCATGCACCGCTGGCTGCTGATCGGTTCGAGCGCGCTTGCAACTTCCTGTTCGCCATCCTCTCCCGATAGCGACCGGGTCATTATCGATCCTGATCCGACGCTGTCTGCCCCGTTGCTCCCCACGGGCGATTATCGGGTCGCCGGGGCGGACGGGAAGGACGTGCACTTGGGTCACGCGATAACCGTCTCCGTCTCCGAGAACCGGATCGAAGTGACCTCGCAATGCGTGACGCCACGCTGGACCTACCACATCGAGGGGCGGCAGCTGCGCACGGCGTCGATCCCCGAACCGATCTGCGAGCGGATGCGCTATCCGGCCGAGGATGCGGTCATCGCGGTGTTCGATGACCCGCAGGACATCGTGCACACACACCTGAAAACGGCATCCGTGTCAGCGGCGGCGGGCGCAGCATCACCCTTTTTTCCCAGTAGGTTGGGAAAAGTGACCGTTTTCATGGCAACCGGATGAAGGTCGGTCCGGCTGATTACCGCTAATGCAAGTCATTCGCATTGTATTTGCCAATAGCTTGGTTATGCTAACGCCTCGATTGAGCGATGGAGGATAGGTCGGGATGTCAGGCGGCGAAATTGCGCGGGCGCGAAGGGCGGCGGTGATCGAACGGCTGAGGCAACCGATGCGCCTCGACGCAATTTCCACGCAAGCCCGACAAACGGTGCTTGGGTTCCGCATCCTTTCGGTCTGCATCGCACTCCGACGCGATCCGCTGGGCGAGCTGACAATCCGCTTCGATTCGCTTAACGGCGCCAAGGCGCTGCTGCATCTTGCAGAAGCGGTAGGGCGCTGCTGGCCCGCGATCATGCGTGTCCATCGCCCCTGTGCGCCGATCATGACGCCGGACGAGGTCACCATTTGGCATATGGTCGACCTTGCGTCGCGCGGCGACCGGACAGGTTTCTCGACCCTGCTCGACGGCTTTGTCCGCGCGGACCGGCATCCTGCCCTGTTCGAAGCGGCCATTGCCGCGTTCACCGGGGCAGATATCACCGGGTAAGCCTACCCGTCGCCGGCACGATGACCATAGCGTCTCGTCACCAGCGTGATCAGCCGCTAATCCCGGCCGCATGTTCGTCGTCACCCGCTTCGCCCCCTCGCCTACCGGGTTCCTGCATATCGGCAATATCCGTACCGCCTTGCTCAATTGGCTGCTGGCGGCGCGCGATGGCGGGCGTTTCATGCTGCGGATCGACGACACCGACACGGCCCGCAGCGAGGATCGCTATGCCAAGGCGATCCGCGCTGACCTGGCGTGGCTCGGGCTCGCACCCGACGGCGAAGAGCGGCAATCGATGCGGCTCGGTCTGTATGACCAGGCGGCGGCCAGGCTCGAGCGCAGCGCGCGGCTTTATCCGTGCTGGGAAACGCCGCGCGAACTTGATCTGATGCGCAAGGTGCAGCTGGGCCGCGGCCTGCCGCCGATCTATGACCGCTCGGCGCTCGAACTGAGCGATGCCGCCAAGCAAGCGCGGCTCGAGGCAGGTGACAAGCCGCACTGGCGCTTCCTGCTCGATCATCATGAGCCGATCCGCTGGGATGATGCGGTTCGCGGCGAGCAGAGCTTCCAGGCCTCCGCCTTGTCCGACCCGGTGGTGCGCCGCGCCGACGGATCGTGGCTCTACATGCTGCCGAGCGTGGTCGACGACATTGCCATGGGGATCACCGACGTGCTGCGCGGCGAGGACCATGTGACCAATACCGCGGTGCAGATCCAGATGTTCACCGCGCTGGGTGCAACGCCGCCCCGCTTTGCCCATGTCGCGCTCCTGACCGGCAGCGAAGGCAAACTCTCCAAGCGGCTGGGCTCATTGCATTGCGCCGAGTTGCGCGAACGGGATATCGAGCCGCAAGCGCTTCTGGCCCTGCTCGCGCGGCTCGGCACCTCGCAAGCCATCGAGCCTGAGCCCTCACTCGACCGGTTGGTCGGCACGTTCGATTTTGCCGCGTTCGGCCGTGCGCCGGCGAAGTTCGACATGGCCGACCTGGAGCGGCTGAATGCAGCGATCGTGCATCAGCTCGACTTCGACGCGGTCGCCGATCGCCTGCCGCCGGCGATGGACGCCGAAGCCTGGCTGGCGATCCGCCCGAACCTTGCCAAGGTCGGCGAGGCCCAGGATTGGTGGCAGGTAATCCGTGGCCCGGTCGAACACCCGCGCTTCGACAATGAGGCGCGCAGCTTTCTTGCCACCGCGCACCGACTGCTGAGCTGGGGCGAGGACCCTTGGGGTGAGCTTACCCGCAGCCTTGCCGCCGCCACCGGACGCAAGGGCAAGGCGCTGTTCCTGCCGCTGCGCCAGGCGCTGACCGGGCGCGATCATGGTCCGGAGATGGCGCGGCTGCTGCCGCTTATCGGCGAAGAGCAGGCCCGCGAGCGCCTTTCCCGCGCCGCGGGCCAGGTCTGAAGACGGCGGTACAACGTACTTGCGCCGCACATCCTATCCACTATGGGCAATGATATACTGTCACTTATCGTAATCGAAAGTTCCTGTCATGCGTGCGATCCGCCTTGCTCTCCTCGTTTCGGCAACCACTCTTGCCGTCCCCGCATTGGCGCAGGACCCTGCCGGACCTGCAAGCGATCGCGGTCGTCCGGGCGGGGATGATTTTCATGACGAGATCGTGGTTACCGCGCCCGGCCTGGAGCGGCTTGACGTATTGGCGGGCACATCCGTGCTCGAGGATATCGAACTTCAGCGCAATCTCGAGGGCCAACTCGGCGACGTGCTCACGCGCGTCCCGGGTGTTTCGGCATCATCCTATGCGCCGGGAGCATCGCGCCCCATCCTGCGCGGGCTCGGCGGCGAGCGCGTGCGCGTGCTGACCGACGGGGTGGGAGTGCTCGATGCGTCTGCCGCCTCGTCCGACCATGCGGTCAGCGTGGAGCCGCTTATCACCGAGCGGATCGAGGTTCTGCGCGGACCGGCGACGCTGCTTTACGGCAACCAAGCGATCGGCGGCGCGGTCAATGTCATCACCAAGCGCATCCCTCCCGCCGTTCCCGACGAGCCGGTTCATCTAGACGCCATCGCCATTGCCGATAGCGCCTATGACCGGCTGGAGGGTGGCCTGTCGATCGACGTGCCTTTAGGGCGCAGCGTCGCCTTCCATGTCGATGGCTCGTACCGTGAGACAGGCGATCTCGAAGTGCCCGGCTTCGTCGCCTCGGATACCTTACGCGCCGATCTGCTGGCGGATGCCGCCCAGGAGGAGGCCGAGGGCGAGTTCGAGGAAGCCGAGGAACTGCGCGAGGGCGCCAATACGCGCGGCGCGGTACCTAACAGCTACAGCGAGACCTGGTCCGCGGGCACGGGCGTGGCGTTCTTCTCCGGACGCAGCAATATCGGCTTCTCGGTCGACTACTACGACACCAATTACGGCATCCCTGGCCTGCCCGGTGCCGGGCACGGGCACGGCGAGGAAGAGGGAGCCGAGGAGGAAGAGGAAGAGGGCGAGGAAGGTCCGGTCTCCATCGACCTCGAGCGCCTGCGCCTCGATGCGCGCGGCGTGCTCGACCTTGGCACCGGCCTGTTCGACGAGGTTCAGGCACGGGTCGGCTATTCCGATTATGAACATACCGAGTTCGAGGGCGAGGAAGTCGGCACCGTGTTCGATGTCGAGGGCGTCGAGGGCCGGATCGAGCTGGTGCAATCCGAGCGCGGCGGATGGCGCGGGTCGATCGGCGGCCAGTTCTCCACCGTGGATTTCGTCGCCATCGGCGAGGAGGCTTTCATCCCGGCCAACACGACGGACAATTACGCGGTGTTCGCGCTTCAGGAGTTCGACCTAGCACCTGTCGAGATCGAGCTGGCCGGGCGGTTCGAGCATACCAATGTCGACGCCTCGCGCTCAATCGGGCTCAGCCGCGACTTCGATACGCTCTCGGGCGCGGTCGGTGTCGGCGTTGATGCGCGGCCGGGCGTGCGGGTGGGGGTAAACCTTTCCCGCGCCGAGCGCGCGCCATCCGCCACCGAGCTGTTTGCCGATGGTCCGCACCCTGCCACCCAGCAATTCGAGCTTGGCGATGCGGGGCTCGATACAGAGGAAGCCTGGGGTCTGGAAGCCTATGTCCGCGGCCGGTTGGGCCAGGCGCGGTTCACCGCCGGGGTCTATCGCAACTGGTTTAACGGCTTCATCTATCTGCAAGAAACCGGCGATGAGGAAGATGGTCTTCCGGTGTTCCAGTTCCTCCAGCAGGACGCCGACCATTTCGGGTTGGAGGGCGAGGTCCAGTTCCCGTTGCTGACCCGCGACGACTATACGCTGATCGCCGACCTCCGCGGTGACTACGTGCGGGCCACGCTCGATGACGGCAGCCCCGTCCCACGCATTCCACCGGTAAGCCTGCTAGGTGCGCTCGAGGCCCGCACCCGGCATGTCGACGCCAGAGTCGAGATGGAATATTTCGCCGAACAGGACCGCGTGGCCGAGTTCGAGACACCGACGGGAGACTTCACCTTCGTCAACCTGTCGGCCGCCTGGCACCCGCTGGAGGGTGACGACAACATCACGCTGATCGTGGCGGCGAACAACCTGTTCGACCAGGAAGGCCGTCGTCATGCCAGCTTCACCAAGGAATTCGTTCCGCTCCCCGGGCGCAATTTCCGGGTAAGCCTGCGCACCAGCTTCTAGCCATGCGGCACGATATGGACGGGATCACAGCCGCGGCAAGGTGACCCCCTGCTGGTGCATATATTTCCCCGCGCGATCAGCATAGCTGGTCTCGCACGGCTCGTTGCCCTTGAGGAACAGGAACTGGCAGGCGCCCTCGTTGGCGTAGATCTTGGCCGGCAGCGGCGTGGTGTTGGAGAACTCGAGCGTGACGTGACCTTCCCAGCAGGGCTCCAGCGGCGTCACGTTGACGATGATCCCGCAGCGCGCATAGGTCGATTTGCCGAGGCAGATGACCAGCACGTCGCGCGGGATGCGGAAATATTCGACCGTGCGCGCCAGGACGAAGCTGTTGGGCGGGACGACGCAGATATCGGTCTTGCGGTCGACGAAACTGTTGGCGGTGAAGTGCTTGGGATCGACCACCGCATTGTCGACATTGGTGAAGATCTTGAACTCGTCGGCCACCCGGGCGTCGTAGCCGTAGGAGGAGAGGCCATAGGAGATGCAGCCGGAGCGCTGCTGGCGCTCGACAAAGGGCTCGATCATGGCGCTGCGATGGGTTTCCTCGCGGATCCAGCGGTCAGAGAGGATGCTCATGGTGCGGCCATTCCCGATGTTGCGGGGGGAGGCAAGTGCGGGTGTTGTACGGAAGCTGGAAGGTGCGGCGTAATGGCTGGGATTAGGTGGAGAGGGGAATGACCGGTTTTCGCCTGAATGGATAGAAAACGGACAATGGCGATGGTATGCTAATGAAATGAAAGACGATCCCGATCTTCGCTTCCTCGGCTTCTCCCTTTGGATCGATCGCCGCCAATTCCCTGAGTCGGCGGACGATTGGGATAGTAATTGGCTTATGGTTCGGGCCAGCATGGAAGCTTGTGGAGCCCTGATCAAATGCGACGGGGCAATCCTCACGACATTGGACATCAAGCAGTTTCGTGATCAACTCGCCGCAATGGTGGAAACGCTGCAAGGTGAGGCCGGTTTGGAGCCACTAGAGCCCGAACTTAAAATGGTCTTCAAGATGCAGAGCAGGGGTCATCTGGAAGCGACGGTAGAAATCACCCCTGATCATCTCACCCAACATCATCGCTTCGTCGTGGACGCGGACCAATCGTATCTGCCCGCACTCGTGGCGTCGTGCGACGACATTCTCACTCGCTTCCCGATCAAAAAAACGGACGCGTAGGGTGAAGGGACGACGACTATTCAGCACCGTGGTCTGAGTGACGAATGACCGAGATGGGGTCGAAACCGACCGCCACCCGCTAGCCGCCCGCCAACAAACTCGCATTGCCGCCGCTCGCGGTGGTGTCGATGGTGGTCACCCGCTCGGTGGCGAAGCGGGCGACGTAGTGCGGGCCGCCGGCCTTGGGGCCGGTGCCCGAGAGGCCCTCGCCGCCGAACGGCTGGGTGCCGACGACCGCGCCGATCTGGTTGCGGTTGACGTAGAGATTGCCAACGCGGGCGCGGCTCTCGACGAAGCGGCGGGTGGCATCGATCCTTGTGTGCAGGCCCAGGGTGAGGCCGAAACCCGTGGCGTTGATCGCCTCGATCACCGCGCCCAGGTCCTCGCTGCGATAGCGGCAGACATGCAGCAGCGGGCCGAAATGCTCCTCCTCCAGCTCGCCGATCGCATCCAGTTCGATGATGTTGGGGGCGACATAGGTCCCCACCGCGCACCCTGGCGCAAGTTCGCGTTGCCAGACCCGCTTGCCCGCCGCCCGCATTGCCGCAACGTGAGCCTCGAGCCTGTCCTTCGCCGCCTGATCGATCACCGGGCCGACATCGGTCGCCAGATCGGCCGGATCGCCAATGACCAGCGCCTCGAACGCGCCTGTGATCATGGTCAGCATGGCATCGGCCACATCGTCCTGCAGGTAAAGCACACGGCAAGCCGAGCAGCGCTGGCCGGCACTCTGGAACGCGCTGGCGACGACGTCGCGGGTCACCTGTTCGGGCAAGGCGGAGCTGTCGGCGATCATCACGTTCTGCCCGCCGGTCTCGGCGATGAGCGTGGCGATGGGCGCATCGCGCGCGGCCAGCGATCGGTTGATCTTGCGCGCGGTGGGGGTGGAACCGGTGAAAGCGACGCCGGCGATGGCAGGGTTGGCGGTCAGGACCTCCCCCACCTCGGCCCCGCCGATGGCAAGCTGGAGCACATCGGCAGGGATCCCCGCCTCGTGGCACAATTGCACCGCGAAACGTGCGATCAGCGGGGTCTGCGGTGCGGGCTTGGCGACCACCGTATTGCCCGCGGCCAGGGCAGCGGCCGTCTGCCCGATGAAGATCGCCAGCGGAAAATTCCACGGCGAGATGGTGGCGAACACCCCGCGCCCGTGGAGCCGCAGCCGGTTTTCCTCACCGGTATAGCCGGGCAGCGGCTGCGCAGCCGTAAACAGCATCCGTGCCTCGCACGCGTAATAGCGCAGGAAATCCACCGCCTCGCGCAGTTCGAGCACCGCGTCGGGCAGCGTCTTGCCCGCCTCGCGAATGGCGAGCGAGAGCAATTCGTCGGCATGGTCCTCGAACAGGTCGGACGCACGTTCGAGCAGATCGGCGCGCGCCGGGCCGCCCAGCCTGTCCCAGGCCGGCTGGGCGGCAGCGGCGCGTTCGAACGCCTGGCGCGCCGCACTGCTCGTCATGATCGGGGCATGGCCGACCAGCGCACCATCGGCGGGCGAGCGCACCGGTTCGCCCTGGTCGCCCCATATGCGCGATGACAGCCGTTCGAGACGAGCAAGCAGCGGCTCGCGGACCAGCGGATCGGCAAGATCGATCCCCGCCGAGTTGCGCCGCCGCGGATAGATCTCGGCCGGAAGCGGGATCGCCGGGTTGCGCCTGGGTTCCAGCGCGGCAAGCTCGGCGACGGGATCGGTGGTCAGCGCGGATGGCGGCACCCCGGCATCGGCCATGCGGTTGACGAACGAGGAATTGGCCCCGTTCTCGAGCAGGCGGCGGACCAGATAGGCAAGCAGCTCGCGGTGACCGCCGACCGGCGCGTATATCCGCACCTGCGTCACCCGGTTGCCACGCTGGCGCTCTTCCTTCGCCAGTTCGCCGTAGATCTCCTCGCCCATGCCATGGAGGCGCTGGAACTCGAAATCGGCGCCGTTGGCCATCGCCTTGATCGCCCCGATCGTGATCGCATTATGCGTGGCGAAGGCAGGGTAAAGCACGTCGGCATGCTCGAGCAACCGGGCGGCGCAGGCGAGGTAGCTGACATCGGTGCCCAGCTTGCGGGTGAACACCGGATAATCGGTGTAACCACCCATCTGCGAAGCCTTGATCTCGCTGTCCCAATAGGCCCCCTTGACGAGCCGCACCATCAGCCGACGCGCGTTGCGGCGAGCCAGCTTAGCGACCCAGTCGCACAGCGGCACGCTGCGTTTCTGATAGGCCTGGATGGCAAGACCGAAACCCTCCCAGCCGCCGGGGGTGCCGTTGTCGAACAGCGCGTCATCGGCGGCCACGCGCTCGATAATGTCGAGCGAGAGTTCGAGCCGCTCGGCCTCTTCCGCATCGAGCGTGAAGTGAATATCCGCATCGCGCGCCTGGGCAGCCAGATCGGTGACGATGGGCACCAGCGCCGCCACCGCCGCGTCGCCATGCCGGAACTCGTAGCGCGGATAGAGCGCGGACAGCTTGACCGAGATCCCCGGGCCATGGCGAACCCCGCCCCGTTGCCCGGCCAGCGCCGCGATGGCGTCGGCATAGGCCTCGCGGTAACGCGCGGCATCGGCGAAGGTCATCGCCGCCTCGCCCAGCATGTCGAAGGAATGCGCCAGCCCCTCGCGCGCCTGTGGCCGCGCGCGCTCGAGCGCTTGACCGATATCCTGCCCGAAGACGAACTGGCCACCCAGGATGCGCATGGCCTGCAGCACCGCCGAGCGGATCACCGGCTCGCCCAGCCGTCCGGTGGCACGGCGCAGCGCATTCGCTAGCCCCGTATCGCCCGAGCGGCCGCCTTGCAGCACCCCGCCGGTCAGCATCAGCGAGAAGGTAGCGGCATTGACGAAACTGGAGCGGCTGGCCCCCAGATGCTCTGCCCAGTCGCGGCCGGCCAGCTTGTCGGCGATCAGCGCATCACGGGTCTGGGCATCGGGCACGCGCAGCAGCGCCTCGGCCAGGCACATCAGCGCAATGCCTTCCTCGGTTGCCAGGCCATAGCTTTGCAGGAAGGCGTCCAGCCCGGCCACCTTGCGATCACGCGCTCCCTCGATCAGGCGGACGGCGAGCCGCGCCGCTTCATCATGAGCAGCGCTTGCCGGCGCTGCCTCGCTCAACCGCGCGGCGAGACACGTCTCCTCGTCCATCCGGTAAGCCTGCCGAAGGGCATCGCGATCCAGTTGCATTGCCCGCAGGTAGCGCAAAAGGATGTGCGTTCAAGCACCTGATCGCTCGGTTTGCCGCACGCTTCCCGGCAATGAGCACAGCTTGTCCTAGGCGCGCCATTGCGATGGCGTCCAGCGGATGGCATGACCGCCCCTCAAGATGAAGCTGATATTCAGCCGCAAGGGTTTCGACAGCGCCTTCGGAGGCGGGCCTTCGCCGATCATCGACGGAGTGCCGATCACCCTGCCCATCCCGCTGGGCAAAGGGCAGTCGCGCACCACCTATGGCGACCTGGGGCTGGGCGAGCATGTGGCCAAAGCCAGCCGGGGACGGCTCGGCGGACAAGACGCCTGCCATCACGATCCCATGTTCCTGCCCGGCGGCACCGCCATGCTCGGCCAGTGCGACGGCGCGCAGACCCACCTGGCGAATAATGGCGTGGGGTTCGGCGATTTGTTCTTGTTCTTCGGCCTGTTCGCAGGAGCAGGCGAACGGCCGCATCATCGCATCTTCGGCTATCTTGAGGTCGAGCGGGTCATCGAGCTGGCCTGTGCGAGCGTGGACGAGCTGGCCGTGCTGCAGCGATCACGCTTTCCCCATGCGCTGGCGATGCTGTCGGGCAATGACACGGTCTATTGCGGACCCGGCCGCCTTGCCGGACATGCCGGGGATGCGCTGCGCCTAACCGCGCCCGGATGTTCGGCCAGCATCTGGCGGGTCCCGCGCTGGTTGCGCGGAGTCGGCCTTACCTACCATTCCGCACCATCGCGCTGGCTTGTCGAGGATCGGCTGAAGACGACCTCGCCGGGGCAGGAGTTTATCGCCGATCTGGCACATTACGCGCAAGGCCGGGAATGGGCGGCGGGCATCGTCGCACAGATCGAAGGCGGGCCTGTCGCCGGACCCAAACCGGCTCGCGCGTCACGACAAGGGTGAACCTGCCTCGTCCTCGCTCGGCAAACCCGGCGTGTTGAGTGCATTGATTGCCTGTTCCACTCGCGCCTCGATCTCGGCACGCGGGAGTCCGGGCGCGATTGCCTCGCCAAACAAGATGGTGATCGTGCCGCGCCGCTTGACGAAGCCGGTGTAGAGCCGGCCGCTATCTACCGCCACCGGCACCACCGGCAGCGCCAGCAACTTGTACAGCGCCGCGAACCCGGCGCGAAGCGGCACGCGCACGCCGTGGGGCACACGCGTTCCCTCGGGGAAGATCGCCAGCGGCCGCCCCTCGGCCGTTATCGCCTGGCCGCTGCGCACCATCGCCCGCAAGGCCCGCGCGCCCTGGTCCCTGGCAACCGGGATCACCCCATAGGTTGCCGCCGCCCGGCCCCAGCCGGGCAGTTCGAGCAGTTCCTGCTTGGCGAATGGCGCCGGGCGATCGAGCAGCATCGGCAGGTCGATGGCTTCGAAGAATGTCTCGTGCCGGATCGCATAGAGCACCGGGCCGGTGGGACGCCGACCGGTCTCGCGAATGTCGATCTGAAGAATATGCTGCACGCACACACGATGGTACCAGGCCCAGCCCCTGACTATGCGCGCCATGGTTCGCGGCGCCAGACGCGCGGTCGCCAGCGCGCCTGCAACATAGCCGACCGTGCCCGTATAGAAGATCACCGCGAAGGCGACACTGCGCACCACGTTCATCGCTCGCCGGACCCTAAAAGACCTGGACCGCCCAAGCGGCGATCAGCTTGTGATACTCGATGAACAGCGTCCACAGGCTGGGCTCGGTATGCACGCCATCGCGCAGAACGTTGATATCGCGGGGCAGACGGCGCGACAATTCCAGCGCCGCGCGCCGCATGTGCCAGTCGGAGGTGACGAGCCGCAGAGTATCGAAGCCGTTGCTCTCCATCCAGACCGCGGTTTCCCGGGCATTGCCCCTGGTATCGAGGGCGGCGAAGCCCAGCGTCACGCAGCAGCGCATGGTGTGTTCAGGAACGCTGTATTCGGCGGCGAATGCGTCGGCGTCGACTTCCAGATCGACGCCGGTCACCAGCATCCTTTGCGCCGCCCCCGCCTCGAGCAGCGCCAGACCGCGGGGGATCCGGCCGCCGCTGCCCGTGGGGACCACGATGGCATCGGTCCGCTGCAGCGCGGCGGGTTGCGGCAAGGCGGCGGCGAACCAGACAAAGCCCAGCGCCCAGACGACGACGGCTAGCGACGCCAGACGGCGCGTCATGGCGGGCCACTCATGCCGCCTTGGCCTGAAAGGAAGGCGTTCGCAGCTTCGTCCAGGCCTAGACACACCCGGCGTCGGCTCGATGTCATCCCGATAAGGCTCACAGACGCGCTGCTAGGCTGCTTTGCCAGACGGGAAAAGGCCATCTGCGGGCGTGCCCGATGTCGGCGGTGTGGAAAAGCACGCCTGCCCGAGGGTGATGCGGGTGCGCGCAGCTTGTTGCCGGGCGCCGGCGGGGATAGGGCTGGTTGCAAGCGATGATCATCGAATGCCCCGCCTGCGCCACGCGCTACGAGGTCGCCGATCAGGCCGTCGGCGCGAAAGGCCGCAAGGTTCGCTGCACTCAGTGCGGGCACAGCTGGCAGGTGCGCGTGGTCGGTTTCTCCGATCCAGATTTGCCCGAAGAGGACCCCCACCCCGAACCGCGCGATGAGCCTCCTGCCCCGGCACATTCTTCAGACGAACAGCGTGAACCGGACAACCGAACGGACGGTCCGGACAAGCTCGACATACCGCCGCTGAGCTTCGAGGGCAGACCATCCCAGGCCGGTCACGCGCCCGCCGGCTCGCAAGGCGCGGATGGTTCTAGCGAGACGGACGAGCCGGCAGAGCAGCCATCGCGCACCTCTTCGGGTCTTTGGCGGCGCACTGCGCTCATCCTGCTGGTGCTCGTTTCGGCTGCGCTGCTGGCGGTGTATCTGTGGGGAACGCCCGACTGGGTCGAGGAACCAGAGCCTGGCTTCGCCGCCGCTTCCAGCGCCCTGCTGCTCGGATTTCCGCGCGGCGAACAGGGCCCGCAGCAATTGCCCGACGGAACCGAGATCTTCGGCGTCAGCGGAACGATCACCAATACCGGCGACAACGTGGAGGACGTGCCCCCGATCCTGATCGTGTTGCGCGATGCGCGCGAGCGGACCGTCTATAGCTGGGAGGTGGCGCCGCCTGTCCCGCGGATCGCACCGGGCCAGAGCGTGCCCGTGAAAGAGGCAATTACCGATGCACCGCGCTCGGCCCATTTTGCCGATATCGGCTGGAAACCCGAATAAACCGTCGCTGCTTGATTGTAGACCGCGCGCGCTTGCGGCGTTCGCTTGCGGCGTCGGGGCAAGGTTGCTACAGGCCCGCTCCTGCCGGTCGGGGGCGCGTCAAGCGCGCGCTGCCCCGTCTTCGAATGTGCGGTCGTGGCGGAACTGGTAGACGCGCAACGTTGAGGTCGTTGTGGGCGAAAGCCCGTGGAAGTTCGAGTCTTCTCGACCGCACCATTCGCTTTGACGTTTTGGCGCAAGGATCGGTCGCCAGCTCATTGGCTGCGCCCCCGTTTCACATCAGAAAAAAAGCTGTGGTCAGCCCGTTGGTTCGGGTGTCTGCCGGAAGCGCCGGTTTGGCAAATGTGGCCCGTCAGAGAAGGTGCCCTGCGCGATCGCGCTTGGTTGCCAGGTAGCGCGCGTTGTGCGGCCCTGCCGGCAGGGCATGCGCAATTCGGTCGGTCACCTCGATGCCGGCCGCTTCCAGCGCGGTCACCTTGGCCGGGTTGTTGGTGAGCAGCCGCACCGCGCGCACGCCCAGCAGCTCGAGCATCCTAGCAGCGGTGGGGAAATCGCGCGCCTCCTCGGGCAGGCCAAGCCGGGCATTGGCCTCGAGCGTGTCGAAGCCCTGTTCCTGCAGGCGATAGGCGCGCAGCTTGTTAACCAGGCCGATGCCGCGCCCCTCCTGCCGCATGTAGAGGATGATGCCGAACCCGCCCGCCGCAGCCTCATCGGTCATGGCTTCGAGTGCGGCGTCGAGCTGCGGGCCGCAGTCGCACCGGGCGCTGGCGAAGACATCGCCCGTCAGGCATTCCGAATGAAGCCGGACCACCGGCACATGCTCGCCGCGCTGGTTGCCGATGATGAGAGCGACGTGCTCGCGCATGTCGTCGGGCTTGCGGAAGGCGACGATGCTTGCCTCATCGCAGGTCTCGATGGGCAACTGCGCGCGCGCAGCGATCACCAGCCTTGCGGACGATTGCCAGGCCGCCAGGTCGCCCGAAGCCAGCGGGACCGGTTCGCCGGGATCGGACGGATCGACCAGAAAAGCCGGCAGGATGCCTGCCTCGCGCGCCAGGTCCAGCGCAACTTCGGCCTGGTCCTGCCAGGCAAGCGGCTCGGCGCGGAAGGGGCCCTTGAGCGGCACGGCCAGATCTAGCGCGGGGTCGGAGATAGGGCGCGCCGCGGCAAGGTCGAGCGGCCCGGCGGCGCGGATCAGGACAGGAGCGTGCATGAGCGCCGCTGCCCGCTGGTTGGCAAGCTTGAGCCCGGCTGCCCGCGCGCCCGATATCAGCAGGCGGGCCGAGCGCGCATCTGGTCCGAAGCCGGTTTCCACCGGTAGCAGCAGCGGGGCGCCGGAAATTGCGAGCGGCCAGCCGTGGCGCAGAGCGTCGATCGCCTGGGCGATGCGGCGCGAAGGGGATGTGGCTCCAGAACCATGGCCGGACCCGCTCGAACATTCCGGGGGGGACTTGCCGGCGTTCGTTCCATCCCCCTTATCGCAGCTCAAAGTGAAAATTCCGTTACCAGCGGCACATGGTCCGAGGGCTGCGGCCAGTCGCGGGCCGCCTCCAGCACCCGGTGCGCGGTCACCTGGCGCGCAAGGCTCGGCGAGGCCCAGACATGATCGAGCCGCCGCCCCTTGTCGTTGGTCTTCCAGTTAGCGTTGCGATAGCTCCACCAGGTGTAGCAGCGCTGCGGGGCGGGCACATGCTCGCGGCCGATGTCGCTCCAGCCATGCGCCTGCCGAAATCGCTCGAGACCCTCCACCTCGATCGGCGTATGGCTGACCACCTTCAGCAGCTGCTTGTGGCTCCACACATCGCATTCGAGCGGAGCAATGTTGAAATCGCCGACAATGACCGTGGGGCGGTCCAGCTTATCGGCCCACACCGCCATCCGCTCGAGAAAGTCGAGCTTCTGCCCGAACTTGGGGTTGGCCGTGCGATCGGGAACATCGCCGCCGGCAGGGACATACACATTCTCCAGCACGGCCCCGTCACCCGCCCCGCCGAGCACCACGCCGACATGGCGCGCCTCGCCATTGTCCTGCCAGTCGTGCCGGGCGTGCTCGATCAACGGCAACCGGCTGACCGTGGCCACCCCATGATACCCTTTCTGGCCATGGACCGCGAAATGATCGAAGCCCAGCGCACGGAACGCGTCATAGGGAAAGAGCGGCTCGAGGCACTTGATTTCCTGAAGGCAGATGATGTCAGGCTGCTCTTGCGCGACCAGCCGTTCGACCAGACCCATGCGCAAACGCACCGAATTGATGTTCCAGCTGACCAGCTTGACCATGACCTGCGTGCAGTAGCGCAAGCCTGTGACAAGAAAACCCCCGCCCCGGGGGCAGCGGGGCGAGGGTCTTCGATGTTCGAGCGTTCATCACGCTGAGGACAGGCCGGCGTGCTGGGCGAGCAACAGGGGGGGAACCCGCCAACCGCCGACCTGCTGTTGAATAAATTAGCGGCTGACCGCTTTCACCGCCATGAACAAACCGCGAATGCCCGTCCCATCGTAAGGGCAGATGGACCGCGAGCCGTTCAGCGGGGACGGCGGGTGGTGCCGCGCGGATCGCGGTAACGAAATTCGCTCTCGGCAATCGGCACCCCGTAGCGATGCTTCTCCAACCGCACGGTGGTGCGGCGGTTTTGCGAGTCGAGCGCCACCCAGCCGGCCAGCTCGAGCCCCCCCGGAGCGCCCGGCTCGCGCGTCATGATAAGCGTAATGCGGCCATATTCGGGCTTCTTGGGATCGGCCACCTCGATGCTGACCACATTGGGATCGGCCGATGGCACCAGCTTGCCGTAGCGTTTCACATCCCGCCGGGGATCGAGCAGCGCGCCCAGCGGCGAATCGCTGATCGGCCACCGCTCGACCTGCCGTACGTCATAATCCACCAGCGTCAGCGCGCTGCCGTTGGAGACAACCAGCATGTTGGCATCGTCATATGCGAAGCGAATCCTGCCCGGCGTCTTGAGCGCCAGCTTGCCGGTCAGCGCCTGGCCCGAGCGGTCGGTCTGCGTGAAATCGGCCCGCAAGGTGGTGATCGCGCGCAAAGCCGTGGCAACCTGGTCGAGCTGCGCATTGCTTGACTGTGCCGCCGCGGGGGCGGGCAGGCCGATCACGCCAGCCGGCAATGCCAAGCCGAGCGCACCGATGGCGACAGGCAGGAACAGCTTGCGCATCGAACGCCCGCTGGGGGCTGGTTTGATGAAATGGTCGATCATGAGCGATCCGCTAACGATGGCGGATTGAACCACCCGTTAATGCGGAGCCGCCGATGGACCATAACAGATATCGGTCCGCTCGAAGACCTTACTTGATCTTGCCTTCCTTGAACTCGACATGCTTCTTCACCACCGGATCATACTTGCGGAAAACCAGCTTTTCGGTCTGGTTGCGCGGGTTCTTCCTGGTGACATAGAAAAAGCCGGTGTCGGCCGTGGAATTGAGCCGGATCTTGACGGTGGCGGGCTTGGCCATGGTCCTTCGTATTCCCGTGCAAGGCGGGACGGACTGGCCCGACCCCTCCAAAAACAGTTCAGGCGGCGCGTTCGATCGCACCGCCCGTCGACCCGCGCCAATGCGCAAATCACCGGTAAAAGTCAAGTATCGCTCGGCCGAGGCACCCTCGCCGGCGGGGCAGCGCGTGAGAACCTTCGAGCCAATGTCACGAGCTTACCAATCCACCCTGCCGCGAAGCGCCTTCTTGGCGCCCTGCTCTTTCTTGGCTGCCAGACGCTTGGTCTTGCCAATCCGGTTGACCCGCGACATGGCGCGCGCCTTGGGTTCCTCCAGCGCATCCTCGATCAGCGCCGCCAGACGCATCCGTGCCTCGCGCCGGTTGGCCTCCTGCGTGCGATGATTGCGCGCATCGATCACGATTTCGCCTGCCCTGCTAAGCCGGCTTCCCGCCCTCAGCGCCAGGCGATTGAGCACACGCGGCGCCAGGCCCAGCGCGCTGGCATCGACGCGCAGTTGCACCGCGCTGGCAACCTTGTTGACGTTCTGTCCGCCCGGCCCCGATGCGGTGATAAAGCGCTCCTCGGCGATGGCGAGCGCGCGCTCGAGCACGCGGTTCATCGGGCCAGCGCCGCAGCGATGCGCGTCATCGCCTCGTGCAGCGCCGGTTCCCCAACTGCAAAGCTCAGGCGGAACCCGAATGGGGCATGAAACGCACTGCCGGGCACCACCGCGACGCCATTCTCAAGCAGATGCAGCGCGAGGCGCGTATCATCGCCACCATAGGCCTGCGCCAGCGGACCGGCATCGACCAGGCAGTAGAACGCGCCATCGGGCACGGGTGTCGACAGCCCGGGGACGGCGTTCACCGCGCTCACCATCCGGTCCCGGCGGGCCAGAAACTGTTTACGCCAGTCATCGAGAAACCCCTGCGGACCGTCGAAGGCAGCGCATGCCGCGGCCTGGGAGATGCTCGACGGATTGCCGCTGGCATGGCTCTGCAGCTTGGCGATGGCATCGATCCACCAGCGCGGCCCTGCGGCGACACCGATGCGAAAGCCGGTCATCGCATGGCTCTTGGAAACCCCCGAGACGGTGAGGATCCTGTCCTTCAAATCGGGCGCCAGCGCTGCCAGCGTGCGATGCAGCGCGCCGGTGAAGGACAGCAACGCATAGATATCGTCCGATATGACCATGACCCGCTCGTGCCTTCGCAGCACCGCGGCGATACCCTTCAGCAGCTCGGCATCGTAAACCGCACCGGTCGGATTGCCCGGCGAATTGAGCATTAAAAGCCGCGTGTTCGGGCCGATCGCGCGCTCCAACTCCAGCGGATCGAACGCAAAGCTGCGCGACGCATGCGTCACCAGCGGCACCACGCGGCCACCGGCAAAACGCACCATCTGCGGCGTGCTGACCCACCACGGCGCTGGGATGATTACCTCCTGATCGGGCGAAACCAGCGCCACGATGGCCTCGAACAGCGCCTGCTTGCCACCGGCGGTGACGATCACTTCGGACGGCTCGACCGTCATGTCCAAGTCGCGCGCATAGTGGCGCGCGGCCGCCTCCCTCAGCTGCGCCGTCCCCGCGACCGGGGTATAGCGCGTTTGGCCATTGTCGAGCGCGGCCTTTGCCGCCGCGATGACATGTGGCGGTGTGGGAAAGTCGGGCTCGCCGACCGACAGCGCGATGATGTCGCGTCCTGCGACCACAAGCGCGGCGGCACGATCGGTCATGGCGGTGGTGGCGGAGGGGGCAATCCGCCCGAGCGCGGGGGAGCAAGCGGGCGTGCTCATTCCATCAGCCGCGCCGGGATCAGCCCGCGCACCGCGTTTCCGAGAAGGAACCCGTCGGCCAGATCGGCCAGCGCCAGTTGCGCCTCGCGGGCACGGCCAGCGTCCAGCAAAGAACGGCGCAGCACGCTTGGTAACAGGCCGAGCGAAAGCGGCGGTGTCAGCAACGCCCCATCGCGCTCGACGAACACGCTGGTCCAGCACCCTTCGGTGACCAAACCGTCGTCGCGCACCAGCACCACCTCGCTTGCGCAGCGTCGATGCGCCTCCTTCAACGCATGGTCGTAGAAGCCACGATCGCTGCTCTTATGGCGAAGCCGCCAGTCGCCGGGCACGGTGGGGTGCGGCAACGCGATGGCCGGGAGGGGGTCGAGGTGGTCCCCCAGCAACTCGGTCTCTATCGCAACGGCGCCGCTTCGCGCCAGCAGCACGCGCAGCTTTTGTGCAGGGGTCGCAGGTTTGCCGAGCGATGCCGCCTGCTCGCTGACGCGTTCGATTGCCCGCTCGATCTGCGATCTATCACAGGCAAAGCCCAGTTCGGCGGCACTGCGCTCCAGTCGGTCCATGTGCAGGCCCCGCAAGGCGATGGCGCCGTTCTCCAAGCGCATGGTTTCGATCAGGTCATGCCCACCCGCGCGCCCGCGCACGAAGCCGCCCTTGACCAGGCATTCGCGCCATTCGGCCATGCCCGTGCTATCCGCCACAATCGCTCCGCCCACGCCCAGCACCGCCTTGTGCCGACCGTTTTCTCCCGGCGTCAGGCGGATGGTGCGGATGGCCACATTGAAGGCAGCATCGATGGTCTGCCCGCTGTCGCCATTGCCAGCGCCGGCATCGTCATGTCCCGCCCCGTCGCCGCTAGCTTCCTCACCACTAGCCCCAGTATCGACAGCCCCGGTATTCGCAGCCGGATCGACGGCAGGTCCGATCCAGCCGATCGTTCCGCAATAAGGCCCGCGAGCATGGTTCTCGAGCCCGGCCAACAGCTCCATTGCCCTGATTTTGGGCGCGCCGGTGATCGAGCCGCACGGAAACAGCGCGCGCAGGACATCAAGCGCGTCGCACCCATCGGCGAGGCGCGCGCGCACCGTGCTCGTCATGGTGTGCAGCGTGGGATAGGTCTCGAGCGCGAAAGCGTCTTCCACCCGCACGCTGCCCGGCTCGGTCACGCGCGACAGGTCGTTGCGCATGAGATCCACGATCATCAGGTTCTCCGCCTTGTCCTTGACGCTCGCGGCAAGTTCGGCGGCCAGCGCCCGGTCCCCGGCCTCATTCCGCCCACGCGGACGGGTGCCTTTCATTGGCCGGCATTTCGCCTCGCGCCCTTCGAGCGAGAAGAACAGTTCGGGGCTGAACGAGAGCAGCCAGTGCGCGCCGTCGAACAACAATCCGCCATACCCCGCCGCGGCTTCGGGGCGGATGGCGGCATAGATCGCCACGGGGTTGCCGCGCGCCGCGCCGGCAAGCGGCAAGGTGAGGTTGGCTTGGTATATTTCGCCTGCGCGAATGGCTTCTGCCAGTCGGTCGAAGCGCGCAAGATAATCGCCAGGGGCAATCTGCGGTTCGAGCGGGCCGATCGATGCGGGTTGGTTCGACACTGCCTGGTCCGGGTCTACGATTTGCTCGGCGAGCCAAGCGGCCATGTCCGCTGCGCGGATGGTTTCGGGACGTCCGAACAAGCCGAGCCATACCAGCGGACCCGCGGCTCCGGTGCGCGGCGGCGCAAGATGCGCCAGGTGCGGCTCGAAGGCGTAACCCGCTTCGTAGGACACGTAGCCGGCCAGCGTTCCGCCCGTGGTGGCGCGAGCGGCCTGCGCGGCCTTGAGCACTGGGACCACGTCTGCAGGCTCACGCGCGACGAACAGGTCTCGCGGGTCGGAAAAGAAACGGGCATCGGCAGCTCCGCTCGCACGGGCATCGTCGAACAGGACGAAGGGGCCGTCGCCTAGCATCGCTGCTTGCTCTAGCGCATGGCCACGCCTTGTCCATCACGTGGCGCGGCGTGATGCAGGACGGTTTGAGGGCGCGACGCGGGCCATGCTGCTGGGGATGTCCAAGGTCGAGGGTGCACCGCCTGGCGCTCCGAAGCCAACGATTATGACCGCCTTGCGCCCCTCAAGTACAACGGGCTCCCCCGCCCGACGCGACCTTACAAGGGTCGGCAAGCGTCTTCCAGCCAGGCGCGTGCCGCCGCATCGTCGGGCTCGCCCAGTTGGTCGCCGATGACCTCGCGGACCCGGGCGTGGTAGGCGTTCCACCAGTTGATCTCGGCCTCGCTCAGCAATTCGGGCACCACCAGACGGCGGTCGATCGGAACCAGCGTCAAGGTTTCGAAGCCGAGCCAGCGCTCTTGCGCACCGTCGATCTCGCGCTCTTCCACCAGCACCAGGTTCTCGATCCGGATGCCGTAGGCGTCGGCCTGATAATAGCCGGGCTCGTTCGACACGATCATCCCCGCCAGCAGTTCCTGCTCAGTCCCGCCCTGCGCACCACGCGGCTTGGCGATCCGCTGCGGTCCCTCATGCACCGCCAGGAACGCGCCGACACCGTGCCCGGTGCCATGCGCATAGTCGAGCCCGACGGCCCACAGGTGCTGGCGCGCCAGCACGTCCAGCGCCGCGCCCGGAGTGCCTTGCGGGAAGACTTGGCGGGCAAGCGCAATATGGCCCTTGAGCACGCAAGTGAAGCGCTCCTTCACCTCATCGGGCGGCACAGTCCCCTCGGCCGTATCGATCCACACCGTGCGGGTGATATCAGTGGTTCCCTCGGCATATTGCCCGCCCGAATCGCACAGGAAAACGCTGCCGGGCTCCAGCAGCCGGTTGGTCTGCTCGCTCGCCCGGTAATGGACGATCGCGCCGTTGGGTCCGGCGCCGGCGATCGTGTCGAAGCTGGTGTCGACCAGACCGCCCGCCGCCTGGCGAAAGGCGAGCAGGCGCGCGATCGCGCCCAGTTCGTCCACCTCGCCCGAAGGGGCGGTCTGCTCGAGCCAATGGAGGAAGCGCACCACCGCCGCCCCGTCTTTGGCTTGCGCCGTGAGGTGACCCTCACGCTCGGCGCGGTTCTTGACCGCCTTAGCAAGCACGGTGGGATCGCGGCGCCGCTCCACCTTCGCGCTCGCTTCCTCGAGCAGCGCAAAGATCGCCGCCACCGAACGCTCGGGATCAAGCGCTATCTTCTTGTCCGCCAGATCGGCCAATGCCTCGCCGAAGTCGGAGCGCGGACGGATGCGCACGCCATTGCCCAGCGCTGCCGCCACCTCACCGGGCACCTTGGCAGGATCGATGAACCAGTCGGCCGTCGCGTCGCGGTGGATGATGAGATTGGCGAGCGCGACCGGCGTATGCGCCACGTCGCGCCCACGTATATTGAGCGTCCAGGCGACCGAATCGAGCGCGGTCACGACCACCGCATCGAGATCTTCGGTGGTCAGCCAGTCGGCCAGTTCGCCACGCTTGTCAGCGCTGGAGCGGCCGGCGAAGCGCTCGTCCTGCAGGAACACTTCAGCGCTCGATGGAGCGGGTCGATCCTCCCAAATCGCGTCCACCGGATTGCTCTGGACCGGAACGAGCGCGCCCTCGACCGGGACCAGCGCGCGCGCTGTCGTCTCGACCCAGCCTGTCGTATGCAGCCACGGGTCATATCCGATCCGCGCGCCTTTCGGGGCATGCGCGGCGAGCCATTCGCCGGGCTTGTCCTCGGGCACCGAGCAATAGGCGTAGGCTTGCGGGTCTACCTCATCGCGTACCTGGATCATGTAGCGCCCATCGGTGAAGATCGCCGCATGCGGTGAGCTTGCGGACCCGCTGCCGGCCCCGCTGCCTATTGCGCCCTCGCCCGCTTCGCGCAGAACCAGCGCCAGACCGGCCGAGCCGGTAAAGCCGGTCAGCCATTTGAGCCGCTTGGCGTAGTGGCCGACATATTCGGACAGGTGTTCGTCGGCGAGAGGAATGATGAACCCGTCGAGCGAGCGCCTGGCCAGTTCCTCCCGCAGCGCGGTCAGTCGGGCCTGGCGGGTGGGCATGAGCATGGCTGTCCTCGATCCTGCTTGGCGTACTGACGCGAAAGACACTGCCGCGCCTATTTCTATTAAAAACCAACATATGCTAGCAAAGGCCCCTTTCCAGCCGGATGCCCTAGTGGCAGGGGGAGCTCCGGTGGCAGGGTAACTCGCAATGCTTGCGATTGCCTGCTTTATAAGATGATACGACCGATGAAAACCTTTGCCCTTGCGCTTGCCTGTCTCGGCCTAATCGCTGCCGGCCCGGTATCGGGATCAGCGCTGAGCGAGCCCACGAGCGAAAGCCCCCAGATGAGCCAGACCTCCGCCAACGCACCTCCCGTCGCCGAGAAGCGGCCGCATAGCTATTCGGCCCACGGCATCACGATCGAAGACCCCTATGCGTGGCTGCGCGATGCCGGCTACCCGGTGGTCGACGATACCGATATCCTTGCCCATCTGGAGGCCGAGAATGCTTGGTTCGAGGCGCAGATGGCGCCGCATCAAGGGCTCGTCGAGGAACTGTTCGCCGAGATGCGCGCCCGCATCAAGGAAGACGATGCCACGGTTCCGGCGAAGGATGGCGACTGGCTGTACTGGAGCGAATTCGAAGAAGGCGGCGAATATCGCAAGCATTACCGGCGCCCGGCGACAGGTGGCGAGCCGGTGCTCATCCTCGACGAGCCGGCCTTGGCGAAGGATCACGAATATTTCCGACTCGGCGCCTTTTCGGTCAGCGAGAACGGACGGTTGCTGGCTTATTCCTACGATGATGACGGCTCGGAACGCTACGATGTGGTGATCAAGGACCTGGTGATGGGCGAACTCTTGCCCGACACCATCACCGGGATCCAGACAGGCCTGGTATGGGCCGCGCAGGACACCATGCTGGTCTACGGCCCATCGAGCCCCGAGTGGCGGGTCAAGCGCATCCTGGTGCACAAGCTGGGAACCCCCGAGAGCCGAGATCGCGAGATCTATGTCGAGCCCGACGATGGTTTTCAGGTCTCGCCCGGAATGAGCAACAACCGCGAATGGCTCATCCTGGCAACCGGCGACAACGAGACCAGCGAGGTGCGCTTCGTTCCAATCGACGATCCGCTCGCCGAACCGATGCTCGTTCGGGCGCGCACCAAGGGCATCGAATATGATGTCGACATGCGCGGGGACAGCCTCTTTGTCCTGGCCAACGACACGCATGTGAATTTCCGTCTTGCCGCGGCACCGATCGGCGAGCCAGCACAATGGTCGTCGGTGATCGAGGGATCGGACGAGTTCTATCTGACGGGCTTTGACCTGTTCGCCGACTTTTTCGTCACCGAAGGACGCTTGGCAGGGCTCGATCAGGTTCAGGTGCGCACCTACCAGGACCCGGCGCGGTTCGAATCGGTCGCCTTCCCCGATCAGTCCTATTCGGCAGGCGTGGGGAACAACCCCGAATGGGATCAGGATCGTCTGCGTCTGGGCTATTCCAGCATGGTGACGCCCGCCACCGTGTATGACTACGACATCGCGCGCCGCTCGCTCGAGACGCTCAAGGTGCAGGAGATCCCCTCGGGCTTCGACCCCTCACGCTATGTTACCGAGCGGGTCGAGATTGGTGCACGCGATGGGACGATGATCCCGGTCAGCATATTGCGGCTGACGGATCGCGCGCCCGGCGGTCCGCTGCACCTTTATGCCTATGGCGCCTATGGCTATGCCGTGCCGCCGGGCTTTTCCACCTCGCGCTTCTCGCTGGTCGATCGCGGAGTGGCCTATGCCATCGCGCATATCCGCGGCGGTGATGATCTGGGCCGGCGCTGGTATCTGGCGGGCAAGATGGAGGAGCGGCAGAACACCTTCAACGATTTTGTCGATGTGGCCCGCGGGCTGGTCGCGCGCGGCGATACCGCGGCCGGGCGGATCAGCGCCAGCGGCGGCTCGGCGGGCGGCAAGCTGATGGGTGCGGTGGTCAACCAGGCGCCGGGCCTGTTCGGCGCGGTGGTGGCGCACGTGCCCTTCGTCGACGTGCTTGCCACCATGCTCGATCCCACGCTGCCGCTGACACCGGGCGAGTGGCCCGAATGGGGCAACCCCATCGCCAGCAAGGCCGCCTTCACCCGCATCCTCGCCTATTCGCCTTATGACCAGGTGGTGGCGCAGGACTATCCCCCCATGCTGGTGACCGCCGGGCTCAACGATCCGCGCGTCACCTATTGGGAACCCGCCAAGTGGGTCGCCCGGCTGCGCGAGGTGAAGACCGACGAGAATGTGCTGCTCCTCAAGACCAACATGGACGCGGGCCATGCGGGCAAGTCGGGGCGGTTCGACCGGCTGCGCGAGACCGCCGAGGAAGCGGCGTTCGTGCTCTGGCAGCTCGGACTGGCCGAGTGACAGCACGCCTGTCCGGGCGGACCTTGGTTGGGAGGGCGAAGTGTGGGCGCGCAATCCTGGGCATCAACGAGATCGTCAGTTGGCGGCAGGCTCGTCTTATCATCCTGCGACCAGGTGGACGCTGCGACCAACATCCTTCATTCCGGCGATTTCAGGTCCTTCCAGCGCCGCCGCCAGCCGCTCACTGGTATGCCGCTTGCCGGTCTGACCTGCCTCCTCACCTATAGTGCTCGTAGGGATCGTTCGACGTTCGGACGGATAGAGAGCAGATGGGCAGCGCGTATTCGATGAGCTTTCTGGCCGGTCCCGAGCAGATCGACGAGAACGGCCATGTCAACAACACAATATGGGTGCGCTGGATGGAGGAGCTGGCAGGCGCGCACTGGCTGGCCGATGCCGCGCCCGAGCATATCGAGGCGTATGGCTGGATCGTCACCCGGCACGAGATCGACTATCGCGGCAATATCGGGCTGGGCGAACGCGCGACCGGCACGACCGAAATTCGCGATCCGCCGCGAGGCAGCCGCTTTGTCCGCCATATCACCTTTACCGATGCTTCGGGTCGTGAACTGGTCCGCGCGGCGACGACCTGGGCAATGGTCGAACGCGCCACTGGAAAGCTGGCCCGGGTGCCACCCGCACTCGCCGCACGCTTCCTGAAGGCGCCATAGGTTGAGTGCGTAAGGCGTTTGGCGGGATCGTTGGGCGCTCTAGTCCGGCTATCTTGCTTGGTTCGGCGGCGAATTATGCCAGCCGCTCGCGCCGTCCGGGTCAGGCAGCGACGCGGCGCTCACCGGTGCGCGGCTGGAACACCCGGATCCGTTCGTTGACCATCCGGTTGCGGCCCGATGCCTTCGCCTGATAGAGCAGGCGATCGGCGCGGGCATAAAGCGTCGAGAGATTGGCATCGTGCAACGCCCCGCCGCTCAGTTCGATAAGCCCCATGCTCGCTGTCACCAGACAGCCAAGATCCTCCATCGCTATTGCCCGGGCGATTTGCTGGCGGCGCTCCTCGGCACGGCGAACACAATCGCCCCCGCGCAGCAGCAGAACGAACTCCTCCCCGCCCATGCGGAAGGCCATCATATGTTCGTCATCGCCTTGCAGCACCTTGCCCACCACCTTGAGCACCTTGTCGCCGGTCGCGTGACCGAGCGTGTCATTGATGCGCTTGAAATGATCGAGATCGACCACCGCAAGCGCGCAGAAACCTTCCTCGCGCAGCATTGCGAAACGGTCCTCGATAACCCGGCGATTGAGCAATCCGGTCAGGGAATCGCGTTCCGACAATTGCTTGAGTGTGCGCGCCTTGACGATCGCCTGGTCACGCTCGCGGCGCATTGACAAGAAGCGATCGGCCACACCGAGCGAGAAGACGATGCTTTCGAAGGCGAAAGCGAAGAATACCCAGAAATTGAAGAATTCGAAGCCTTCGTAAAGACCCAGCCCGCGCAAAAATATTCCCGCCGACAGGACAAAGGTAGGACCCCATCCCGCCGCCAGGAACATAGCGGCACGGCTGCCGCGTTTCAGCCCAACGCCGATCGCCAACAGATAGATCGGTGTCAGCGGCACAAGCACCAGCGTATAAATGAAGAAAATCGAAGGACGCAAAGGGTCGAGCAAGAGCGCGCTGATCCCGCCGCCAAGTAGTGCGACGAAAGACACCATCCTCACTAGGCGATCGAGCCATCGCGGCAGGACGCCTTTTTCCATGAATTCGACGATGAACAGGCCGATGAAGCCTGCCGCCATGGCCCAAGCAAAAGGCGCGGCGATTGCCGTTCCAGCCATGGAAATGGAGCTGAATGTGCCGGCGATACCGCTCTGAAAGAGAACGAAAGCCAAAAACGATGCGCCAAGCCCGGCATGGGTGACAACAAAGCGCTCGCGCAGCGCCAGATACGCAGAGATGTCCATCAGCAACGGCATGACGAGCACACCTGCAGCCATGGCAATCATGACCACCGTAAGCGGCACGAAAGCATCACGCGGTTCGACCACGAGCTGCGCGTCCTGCGCCATTATTGGAGTGAGCGGTCGCTCGATCCGCACTAGGAAGGCAGTCGTGCTCGGGGCGACAGGCGGCAAAGGCAGCGCGAAGCGAGGCATTGCTTTGAGCAATTGGGCATCACCGGGCCAGTAGTGAAACGAGCGCTCCACCCCCGATGCGCTTACTTGCGATATCGTGATACGCTCGAACAAGCCGTTTCGCAGCACCAGGTGGCGTGGTGGCTCCTTGCCGTTCCAGTCGGCAAAGCGCAGCCATACCGCATCGCGCGGGATATTTGTGCTGATGTCGTCGCACACCCAGTCCAGCGCGCCGGGCGCCTCGGCCATCGTGAGATTAAGATCGGAAAAGGCGTGGCACAACTTCGACGTGCTCAACGGTTCGCTGTCGGCGGCGCTGGTCGGTTCGATACCGGAAGCCAGAACGCAAATAGCCAGCACGGCCAGAAGCCAGCGTGCAATTCGCCCACGCCTCGCCGATGCTGCCGCAAACGCTGCCATAGGCGAGCGCGTACGCCACTATCGGTCTATAATCGGTAAACGCGGATCAAACAAAATAGGTGCCGACAACCTGATCGCGAGAATGGGCGCAACGGGCACACCGGCTGGTTCACACCGGGTCCGCTGAATTATCCCGCTCAGTCAGGAAAGCGCATCGGTTAACGAAAGCGCTGTATAGCCCAGTTCGTTGGCCACGGCCGGATAGGTCACGTGGCCGGCATGGACGTTGAGCCCCTGTGCCAGGTGCGGATCGGCGTGCATCGCTCCGCGCCAGCCGAGCTCAGCAATTCGCATCGCATGCGGCAAGGTAACATTGTTGAGCGCGTAGGTGCTAGTGCGGGCGACCGCACCGGGCATGTTGGCGACGCAATAGTGGACCACCTCGTCGATCACATAGGTGGGATCATCATGCGTGGTCGGATGGCTGGTTTCAAAACAGCCGCCCTGATCAATCGCCACATCCACCAGCACCGAGCCCGGCTTCATGCATTTGAGCATTTCGCGCGTCACCAGCTTGGGTGCCGAGGCGCCGGGGATCAGCACCGCGCCGATGATAAGGTCGGCCTCGCACAGCGCTTCTTCTAGATTGGCCTGGTTGGAAAACCGGGTGCTGGCGCGCGATTCGAAATGGGTGCCGACACGCTCGAGCACTTCGGGATTGCGGTCCATGATGGTGACATTGGCGCCCAGGCCCGCCGCCATTTGCGCCGCATTGAAGCCGACCACGCCGCCGCCGACCACCACCACGACGCCCGGCAGTACGCCGGGAACGCCACCAAGCAGAACGCCGCGCCCGCCATTCACCTTCTCGAGCGCGGTGGCGCCTGCCTGGATGCTCATCCGGCCGGCCACCTGACTCATGGGTTTTAACAGCGGCAGCGTGCCACCCAGCCCGGTTACCGTCTCATAGGCGATCGCGGTTACCCCTGAACCGACCAGATCGCGCGTCTGGTCGGGGTCGGGGGCAAGGTGAAGATAGGTGTACAGGATCTGATCTTTGCGCAGCCGTGCGCGCTCCACGGCGAGCGGGTCCTTGACCTTCACCACCATCTCGCATTCAGCGAAGATCGGCTCGGGTCCGTCGACGATACGCGCGCCGCTCGCCTGATATTGCGCGTCGCTGGCGCCGATACCCAGTCCCGCACCGGCCTCGATCCACACCTCGTTCCCCGCGCGCACCAGTTCCTTGGCGCTCTCAGGGGTCAGACCGATACGATATTCCCAGTTCTTGATTTCGCGCGGACAACCGATTCGCATCGTGAACAAACTCCTGAACCGCACGCCCGTTGCGCCGTCATAGGCAAGGCTGGCGCATAAAACTCGCTGTGCAGTGCAAATATCGCAAGATGACTGTCAAGCCATAGCCAAAGGGTTTGATGCCCAACTTGCTCGGATTGGGATCGGGCAACGGCGGGGCCCATCCGGTCGAAGGCCTCCGATAATAAGGCAAGAGCGCTTGCTGGTCCGGTGCGCCCTAACTGCCCCATCGAAGACCGCGGTCGGAACCATCAAAGCAGTCGAACAACGCCTTCCTACTCGAGCCTGCGCCTTCGCGTACGGAGCGGATGCGGTTGCCGGCAAAACACGCCGCTACAAGGGTCCGCGTCGCCTTGTTCAAGCGGCGGTTTGCAAAGTTAAATGGCGGCCAGCATGACCCTTACAGGCTCGCTCGCGTCGGTCTCCAGAACCGGATGTGCGGCAATGGATATCTGATCGCCCTCGCTGGTTTCGCCGCTGTCGTTCGCATCGAGATGGGCGCGCACCGAATAGCGGGCAGCAGGGTTGGGATCGATCACGGTCAGTGCAAAGGGCAGCTGCTCGCCAGCCGCGTGCTGCGCATCCAGGATCAGTACCGCCTCAGCCACCACTCGCGCCGCACCATCGACGCGCGAGACGTCCTCGATGAGCACGCGCAACCGAGTGCCAGCGCGCTTGACCGGCGCGGCAAGCACCACATCGCCGGTGACGGCGCGCGTGGTGCTCACCCCTCGTTCAGCCATTCAGAATGGCGTAGCGCGCCTGGAAGCTGACCGGCGCGTGACTGACGTTGCGAACGCTGATGAACCATTTGACGAGCGTTGCAGTCTGCCGCGCAGCGCGCACGGTCCATTCGAGTTGCGCGGGTCCGTCGACCACCGGTGCGGTTGGAATGCAGCTCCAAACCACGTTGTTCTCCGCATTCCAACTATGGGTGAACCAGGTGCGGGTGGAGTTGGGGGCCACCGTGCCGGTGAATTGTGTTCCGAAGCGAATTGCCATGCGCTTGCTCCTTATCTCTCGTTCAGCTCTTGTCGTCCGGCCCGGCGCCGGCATCCTCGCCTTCGTCCTGCGCGGTATGCTGCCCGTTGCTTGATTGTCTCGCGTTGTCGCTGCCGCCGCTGATGCCCCCGCCGGCTTCGGCGATCGCGGCGAGTAGGGCCTGGGGCGGCGGGCCGGTATCATCGCCGGCAATGTCCTGCCCGTTGCCGCCCCAATTGTCGGGGCCGGCGCCGCCATCCTGGCCCGGCGTGCTGCCGTCCGCGATGTCGGTGGACCCGGACATGGAGGCCTGGCCTTGCGAACCAGCAATGTCGCCGGCTTCGATGATGATGCGCATCGTTCTTTCCCTTCTTATCACTGGAAGCTGGGATGCCAGCCGAGCACCTCGTAGCGAGCCGCGAAGCTCACGGGTCTGGCCGTCAAATTGCGTACCGTCAGATGGTACTTGACCAGCCTTGCCGCCGCCCTGTCCGCCTGGCGTGAAACACGCACGGTGAGCTCGAGCTGAGCCGGACCATCTACCGGTGGACTGGTGGGAATGGCGTTCCACACCACGAACCAGTGCGAGGGCCAGCTATGAGTGAAGAAATTGCGTGTCGCGTTGCCGGGCACGGTGCTGGTGAACTGCGTCCCGCGCCAGCTGCGCGAGGTTTCGAGTTCGGGATACATCGCTCTGATCGCCGCGATGTCACCCGCCGAGAGACCTGTGCGCTGGCCTATGGTCTGGCCGCCCACCGGCACGATGGTTTCCTGCCCGTTGCGTGAGAAAGCGGTGCGGCCATAATGCATGATGCTGTTGAAGTCATAATTACCGATATCGTCGCCGTCGGTGATGTGCTGGTTGAAATTGTGCTGCCGGCCTTCCTGAATATTGGCCCACACGACGCGCACGTTTCGATCCCGGTCCTCACGGCTCTGCTCGTGCCACAGACCAAGCGCGTGGCAGATCTCATGGACCGCTATACCCAAAGTGCGGCATCCATTGCCAAGCGATATCGCCTGTTTGCCACCCTGCCGGCCGACCTGCGACCAGCAGCCGTCAAGCTCCTCGAAGGAGACGTAATCGGGGTATCTGGCCGCATTGGCTGTGGTACGCTCGACAAAGCGGATCGCGGTGTTGGTCCTGAAATGCGCAATCGCCTGGCCCACTACCGTGCGCAAGTTGGCTACCACGGTGTATGGCACGAGCCCGCCCGGCCAGCGGTAGCGCAGGCCCACGATGCCCACGCCATGAACGATCTCGCCAGGGTTGGCGCTGTCCGCCAGCGCAGCCACATCGCCCGTGCTTTCGCTCTCGACCGAACGCTTGACCTCATCGACATCCTCGGGTGTGCCGAGCGCGATGTCGCCTTCGAAGATCGCCATCCCGTCGATCACATTATAGGTTACAGGCTTGACCGCAAAGCTCTCGATCCCGCGCACGTAGCCCTCGCGCACATCGTCGGACGAGCGGAACCAGCAGGTCTCATCCTCGCCATCGTCAAGCGCGGGGCCGCGTTCCTTCGCTGCGCCCCCGCCGACTTCAGCGGATCGCTTGCGACCACCATTGCCGCCGCCAGCTCGCTTCGCGTCAGCAACTTTATCTTTTGAAGCAAAATCAGCCATCTATGGTCTCCCAAACTGCATGAACAGCGGAACGTAACGCTCTTTTTCTCGGGCGACCCAAGTCTGCAACATCTTATTGTCGACCACCGGCTTGTATGCGCCGCTGACTGGCCGGATTGATGCGACTCAACTTAGTAACGTCGAACAATATCGGACGATCGACCGACCGTCAACCTTTGTTTGTCCTATTATAGGATGGCGATACTATAACGTCTGCTTGCGACCATTAGACGACGTTCGTTCAAAGCGGATTGCCCTCCGCGTCGCGGTAGATTTCGCGCCGGCCGACGTGATTGGCGGGGCCGACAAGGCCGTCCGCCTCCATCCGCTCGATCCACTTGGCTGCCGTGTTGTAGCCCACGCCCATCTGGCGCTGGAGCCAGGAACCGCTCGCCTTCTGGTTCTCGACCACGATCTGGATCGCTTGGCGATATTTGCGCTCTTCCGGATTGTCGCTGGCGGTGAAGTCGTCCTCGAAGCCGAACGGCGAATCCTCGGGTTCTTCGGTCACGCTACCGACATAGGCGGGCTCGCCCTGCGCGCGCCAATGCGCCGCGACGTGTTCGACCTCCTCGTCGCTCACGAACGGCCCGTGCACGCGCACGAGTGCGCCCGATGAGGGCTTGTAGAGCATGTCGCCCTTGCCCAGCAGCTGCTCGGCGCCCTGCTCGCCCAGGATCGTGCGGCTGTCGATCCGGCTGGTCACATGGAAGCTGATCCTGGTGGGCAGGTTGGCCTTGATGACCCCGGTGATGACATCAACACTGGGGCGCTGCGTCGCCATGATGAGGTGGATTCCCGCCGCGCGGCTCTTCTGCGACAGGCGCTGGATCAGCACCTCGATCTCCTTGCCCACGGTCACCATCAGGTCGGCGAGCTCGTCGACGATCAGTACGATCATCTCCAGCGCCTGGTAATCGAGCTGTTCCTCCTCGATCAGCTCCTCGCCGGTCTCGGGGTCGAAACCGGTCTGCACCCTGCGCCCTAGCGGCTTGCCCTTGGCCGCGGCCGCGCGCACGCGTTCGTTGAAGCCGGTGAGATTGCGCGCGCCGATGTCGCTCATCATCCGGTAGCGCCGCTCCATTTCCTCCACCGCCCATTTGAGCGCGCGCACCGCCTTGGCGGGCTCGGTGACCACGGGGGACAAGAGGTGCGGGATGTCGTCATAGCTCTTGAGTTCGAGCACCTTGGGATCAATGAGGATGAGGCGCATCTCGGCTGGCGTGAAGCGATAGAGCAGCGAGAGCAGGATGCAGTTGAGCCCGACCGACTTGCCCGAGCCGGTGGTCCCGGCAACCAGCAGATGCGGCATGGCGGCAAGATCGGCCACCACCGCGCCACCGGCAATGTCCTTGCCCAGAATCATCGGCAGACCGCCGCGCGCGCCATCGAACGCCTCGCTCGCCACCAGCTCCTTGAAGCTCACCGTCTGGCGGCGCGTGTTGGGCAGTTCGATCCCCATCACCGTGCGACCGGGGATGGACGAGACGCGCGCCGAAATGGCGCTCATATTGCGCGCGATGTCCTCGGCCAGCCCGATTACGCGCACCGCCTTGGTCCCGGGTGCGGGCTCCAATTCGTACATCGTCACCACCGGCCCCGTGCGCACCGCGGTAACCTCACCCTTGACGTTAAAATCGTCGAGCACGCTCTCGAGCAGCCTGGCGTTGCGCTCGAGCGCCAGCTTGTCGAGCGGCGGGGCCTTGTCGGGCGGCGGATCGGCGAGCAGGTCGAGTGAAGGCAGCTCGTAGTAGGCGAACAGATCCTTCTGCTTGGGCGCGCCGGGCTGCGCCGGGGTGGGCGGCGTGCTTGGATCGGCGATCTCGGGCGCGCGTCGCTCTTCGGGCGCGGTTTGGGTTGTGGCCGGAGACCGACGGGACCGCGATGCACGCGGGCCCGTCTCCAGGCCTGTATCCGCACTAGCTCGGGTAGCTCGGTATGCCGGACGCCAGGTCGGCCAGCGCCAAGTAGGCCTGCGCAGGTGCGAGCCAAGCTGTCCCCAGTCGAACGCCAGCACCGCGGCCAGCGCCAGCGCCCCGCCGATCAGCGCCAACAAGCCAAGGCCCAGCATGGTCCAGACCTGGTATTCGCCCGGAACGAGCGCGGCCAGCGCGGTCACCGCATCGGCGCCCATCAGTCCGGCGAGCCCGCCCGCCGATGCCGGAAGCTCCCAGTCGCGGGCCGAGGTGACCAACGAGGTGGCAGTGGACAGCAGGACAAAGGCGGCAAGCAGCAGCGCAGCGTTGCGCCAGATTGCGCGCCTGGACGGTTGCATTGCCCGCTCGTCCGCCAGCGCCTCGCCGCGCCATAGTCGCCGGCCCTCGATCAGCATCAGCGGCACCGCCAAGGCCGCTACCAAACCAAAGACGAGCAGCACGACATCGGCCAGCAATGCCCCCGGTCTGCCCATCCAGTTGCTCACCGCGCCCTTGCCGGCGGCGGTGGAGAAGGAAGGGTCAGTGGGATCATAACTCAGCAGCGCCAGGGCCAGCACCAGCGAACCTACCAGCAGTGTGAGCGCGCCCGCGACCCGCACCGCACCGGCAAGTGAGGCGCGTAACGCGGCGCGCCATTCGGCTGCCGAGCCAGCATTGCCAGCGCGTGTCGCCATCACCGTTCCCCTTTCGTGCGCATCATCGCCCGATCGCGGTTCGCCGTCAACCAAGCCGCACGCTCATGGTCACGCACCAGCCCGTCAACCGCCGCCCAGCGCGGCCACGCCAGCCGCGCGGCATGGGCATTATCCATGCCGCCAAGCGCGATCACCGGCATCGCCGCCCGCCGTGCCAGATGGCGAAAGCGCAACGGACCCAGAGTGCGCGCTCCGGGATGCGACCGAGTGCAGAAAACTGGCGACAGCATCACCGCATCCGCGCCCATCCGGTTGGCCGCGCCGATCTCGCGCAAGTCGTGCGCGGTGGCGATAGTGAGCAGCCCGGCGCGGCGGGGTGACAGCGCCAGCGGGGTTCGATAGATCGCGTCCGCACCCCACTCGAGCGCGGTCTGTGCGCTGTCGGCAAGCACCAGCAGATGACCACGCCGGCGGCAGATTCGCGCCAATGCCCGAAACCGCGCCCGGCGTTCATCGGGGGCAAGGTGATAATGGCGAAAGACGAAGCCCGAGCCGGGCGCAAGCGCATCGAGCACGGTCTCGAGCGCGTGGTCATTGCGCGCGTCCGACAGCAACCACCGGCGGGGCAACTTTCGGCGGGGCAACGCTTGCCGATACAATCCGGACCAGGTCTTCACGCGCGCCACCGAACTTCTATAGCAGCACCATGGAGCAAGACGCAGCATCGCCTCTGACAGAGATTCGCGCACGCATCGCCAAAGCTTGCACCATCGCCCGGCGCGATCCGGCTGGGGTTACGCTCATCGCGGTCAGCAAGACCCATCCGGCAGAAGCGATTATTCCGCTGATCGAAGCAGGGCACACGGTGTTCGGCGAGAACCGGGTGCAGGAAGCCGCCGCCAAATGGCCCGCGCTGCGTGAGCGGTACCCCGACACCGCGCTGCACATGGTCGGGCAGCTGCAATCGAACAAGGCGGGCGATGCCGTGGCGCTGTTCGATTTCATCCATTCGCTCGACCGCCCCAGCCTGACGCGCGCGCTCGGCAAGGCGATGGACAAGGCGGGCAAACGCGTGCCTTGCTTCCTGCAGGTCGATATCGGCGAGGAGCGGCAAAAGGGCGGTTGCGCCATCGACGAACTCCCCGCGCTCCTTGCCGACGCGTTGGAGGCCGACATTCCGCTCGCCGGGTTGATGTGCGTACCGCCGCTGGAGCTCGAACCCGCGCCTTTTTTCGCTTTGCTGGGCGAGCTGGCGCGTCGTCATCTGCCGACCCAGGCAAGCCCCCTTCCGAGTACAAGTTCTGGATTGAGTATGGGCATGAGCAGCGATTTCGAGACCGCGATCATGCTGGGCGCCACGCATGTCCGAGTAGGCACCGCGTTGTTCGGCAGCAGACCAGCTTGGAAGGGTTAAGCGCGAGCCAAGACCAATGAAGGAGTTCACGCGCTACACTGCCCGATGAAAGACTTATTGCGTCATTTTGAGACAAGGCGGAACCATGGCCTTTTCAGACGGTTCATTTTTCGACGAAGGCAGAAAACACGGCTTGCGCTGTGATGCTTAACAGGTTAGTAAGAACTTGCGTTTATCCATTAACTGACTTTTTTTAGGAAAACCGCTATGCGAACTATGATGAAATTGCTGGTCGTCTCCTCCGCTTTTGCGCTGGCTCCTGCAGCCAATGCCGCTACGGTCCTTCCAGGCAACTCCACCTCGGTACCGGGGGCCTCTTTCGTAGTAAGCGGAGATCCGATATCCGGCCCGGTTTCGGCTACATTCGGGCGTTCGGGCATCGGGTCCGGAGCGTTTGACGATTCTTTCGAGTTTAGGATTGGAGCGAACGGTCTTGGTTCCGGATCGATCACGTCTGTGTTGTCTGGTTTAGCAGGTAGTTCGACTGATCTGGACTTCACTCAAGTTACGTTCAGCAATGGAACCTCTGTGTTCGACGTTCCGATCACAAGTACGGGTTTAGCAGAGTCTGGATCACTGGCCAATGTTCCGATTTTTGCGGATCAACTTAACACATTGCGTGTTATGGGTGTTGCTCGTGGCCAGGGCTCCTTTGGTGGTAACTTGTCCTTCGTGGCCAATGCCGTTCCTGAGCCAAGCACCTGGCTGATGATGTTGATGGGTTTTGGAGGATTGGGGCTTGTGATTCGCCGTCGTCGCAAGGACCAGACGAGGGTCAGCTACGCCTTCTGATTGTTTGTTCCATTTCTTAGGTATTGAAGAGTAGCGGCTTGAACAGCTGCTACTCTTTTTTTGACATGGGTAATCTTGGTGGAAGATCAGGCCGTAGCCTGTCTGTTGTGTGAACGTGCCGCAACCCTTCTTAGAAATGGCGATTTCATTGTTAGTAGGCTTTGCGCACGCGTTAGGAAGCTTTGCATACCCGATGACTTAAAGCGGCTATTGGATTCGATCCTCGCGAAATTGACGCACAATTCTCGCCCGAAGGCGGGCCTCATCTCTAGGATTGAAGAAGTACCGGTAGAGCGTATGCGTCGGAAACTCTCCGCCTGAGGCCAACTTCCTGATATTGGCGCCGATCTCGCCCACCTGGAGGTGAAGCAGCTGCGCTGGGGCGGCAACTTCGTCATTCGTTTTGAGCGCGCCGAGCTTCGCGAAACCAAGCATAACCTCATAGAACTTTACGTGACGCGGATTGACCTCAATAAGCAAGTCGGAACAATCAAAGCGTTCGCTTCCGTAAAGGAATATAACGTGGAATAGAGCGGCGAGGAGCGGCCGCGAATCAGGCCGAGGGTCAAAGGCAAACTTGGTAAGCTCGCACAACTTGCCACCGGCTGTGCGCAGGCGATCGATCTCCGGCCCAAAGGTGGATTGAATCGATAGACCCCGGGGGGAATCGACCGTCAAGGTCAGTGTCCCTATCATTTCACCATCCGAGTAGGCCGTAAATGTTACGCTGTGCCCTCCACGCGCGATATTATGAGACGAGCCATATCCGCGTTTGTCATAGGCCCGATTAAGAATCCCCTCAGCCTGCTCATGTTCGCAATCAGCCTCAGCTAAGCTGATTGAAATGGCGCGCCCTGGCATTCTATGCAACGCTCCGTCATCGCAGCAGTACAGTTGCGTGTTGGAAACACGCCCGCACCGTTGAACATTATGCGCACGATGTGCGCCTAAAGCTGACCCAAACATCCGTTCAACCCCCGATATCTCAGACAGTCGGGTGACAACCGCTGAGTACGCCTGATTTACAGGATTTGTGATACTATTCCGCGCTCTACCAACCCTTAGTGGTATCACCTTCCCAGCCGGTTTGTTCTGCTCCGATATGTTTAAAGGCTCCGAAATACGTGTGGTAAATGGCGCGAGGGGATATCAGCCCGGTCCTTAGATAGATTATCGAGCACACAGGCGCATTTGGCCCTATTGGCCGCGCTTAACGCATGTTATATAACAGAAATATCCTACGAGGGAACGCCAAACAGGATCGTACAGATCGTTTCGCCGCGATAACCGGGTCATTCGCCGCATTTTCGTGCGTCTTTATCGCGCTCACCGCAATTTGCTAACGATCTGGGCATTTTTGAGGTGCTCATCGATCGCGGTCCTCGCGGGCGATATCTCGTTCTCCGCGGTTCCCGAGCCGAGCACCTGGGCGATGATGCTGATCGGCTTCGGCGCGATTGGCTGGATGGTCCGTCGTCGTCGCTCGACCAAGATCGGCGCCAACGTCTCGTTCGCCTGACCTCTTCGTCCTGCAAATACCGGAGCGGCGCGGCGCTAGCCCCGCCGCTCCTTTTTTGTGCGTTTGCCATGTCAGGATAGGTGGCCGACGCATTTCCACCGGTCCGCCCAGCGAACCCGGCCCTATTGAGCCGCGACCATATTCTCTTGCGCCGAATCTCTCACCATCGCGATTGCTGCGACAAGAGCTTGCTCGACCACCGCGTGATCCGCTTCGGCGATCTTAGCGCCCGACAGGTCGGTCACATAAAAGGCGTCCACCGCGCGTTCGCCAAAATTGGCGATATGCGCCGAGTTGACGATCAGCTGCTCTGTAAACAACGCGTGCGCCAGATAGCTCAACAGCGCCGGGCCATCGGCGGCGGTCACCTCGATCACGGTAAACCGGTCGGACGCGGTATTGTCGATCGCCACACGCGGTGTGACCTCGAAATGCTCTGCCCGAAGTCGCGGCAGTGGCCGGCGGGCAACCTGCGGCAGCAGCGCCGCCGGGTCGGCGATCGCATCCCTGATCGCCCGCTCGAGACGGGCAAGCTGCGCAGGCTCGTCCATCGCCCCTCCCAAGGGGTCCTGGACGAGGAAATTATCCACCGCCTGGCCGGTCTGCGTGGTGTGGATACGCGCATCGATGATATTGCCGCCCGCCAGGTGGATCGCGCCGGCGATACGGAAGAACAGGCCGGGGTGGTCGCCGGCGATCACCGTTACCAGCGTGGCGCCACGCGCTTCGTAAACTTCGCAATGGATCGACAACGCGTGGTCCAGCTCAAGCGCCGCCCTGATATGCGGCAGATTGCGCGTGATGATGTCCGCAGGCTCGGCCAGCCAGTAATCGGCATCGAAACGATCGCCCGGCCGGTCGACCAGTGATGCGCTCTTGCCCAGCAGCAGGCGCACCTGGTCGCGCTTGGAAGCCGCCCGTTCCTCGCGCGCCGGGCCACCCCCACCTTCGCGCAGCCGCTCTTCGGCAAGCGTAAACAGGTCGCCCAGCAACTGGCGTTTCCAGCTGTTCCACACCCCCGGTCCCACCGCACGGATATCGACGACGGTCAGCGCCAGCAGCAGCCGCAGCCGCTCCACATCTCCCACCGCAACCGCAAAATCCTCGATCGTCTTGGGGTCCGCCAGGTCACGCTTGAAGGCGGTGGCGCTCATCAGCAGGTGCCAGCGCACCAGCCAGGCAACCTGCGCAGTCTCCTGCGCATCAAGCCCAAGCCGCGGACATAGCCGGCGGGCAATGTCCTCGCCCAGCACCGAGTGATCGCCGCCGCGTCCCTTGGCGATGTCGTGCAGCAGCACCGCGACATAGAGCGTACGCCGTGATGCAAGTCGCGGAATGATCTGGGTGGCGCGCGGATGATCCTCGGCAAGCTCACCACGCTCGATCCGGCTGACCAGGCCGAGCGCGCGAATGGTGTGTTCGTCCACCGTGTAGTGGTGATACATGTCGAACTGCATCTGCGCGTTGACCTTGCCGAAATCGGGTACGAACCGGCCAAAGACACCCGCCTCGTTCATCCAGCGCAGCACGCTTTCGGGATCGCGCCGACCGGCGAGCATGCCGAGGAACAGCGCATTGGCGCGCGCATCGCGGCGGGTGCGGCCCTTGATAAGCGGCGCATCCCGGCGCGCCAGACGCATGGTTTCGGGATGGATCTCCAGCCCCTCGCGCTCGGCGATGGCGAATATCTCGATCAACCGCACCGGGTCCTGCGCAAGCCAGTCGGGCGAGGGCACCGCTAGCTTGCCCGCCACCATGACATAGTCGCCCACCGCTCGCGCCTGCCAGCGGTCCAGCAGCGCCCCGCGAGTAAGTCCCGCCTTGCGCAGGGTGTCGATGATAAGCCCCGAAGATTTCTTCGCGCCGCGCTGCTCCTCGATCGCCGACAGGAACAGACCCGACAGGTGCCCGACATGCTTGGCCTGGAGGAAATAGAACTGCATGAACCGCTCCACCGCCTGGCGGCCCGGCCGCGTGGCATAGCGCATCCGCCGCGCCACCTCGGGCTGAAGGTCGAAGGTAAGCCGATCCTCCCGCCGCCCGGTGATGGTGTGCAGGTGGCAGCGCACCGCCAGCATGAAGCCCTCCGCCCGGCGGAAGCTGCGATATTCGGATTCGGTGAACAATCCGGTATCGACCAGTTCGGCGGCGGTGCGCGCGCGGTGGACGTGTTTGCCGATCCAGTAGAGCGTTTGCAGATCGCGCAAGCCCCCCTTGCCGTCCTTGACGTTGGGCTCGACCACATAGCGCGAATCGCCCATCCGCTTGTGCCGCCGCTCGCGCTCGGCCAGCTTCTCGGCAATGAACTTTGCGTGCGAGCCTGCGACGACCTCGCTCCAGAAACGGTCCCTCGCCTCGTCGTAGAGCGCGCGCTCGCCCCACAGGTAGCGCCCTTCCAAGAGCGCGGTGCGGATGGTGAAATCGGCATTGGCCATGCGGATCATCTCGTCCAGCGAGCGTGTGGAATGACCGACCCGTAAACCCAGGTCCCACAAGTAGTAGAGCACCGCCTCGATCACTTGCTCGCACCAGGGGGTGCGCTTGCCGGGAGTGAGAAAGGCGATGTCGATATCGGAATGGGGCGCCATTTCGCCGCGCCCGTATCCGCCGACCGCGACCAGCGCCACGCGCTCGCCGCTCGAGGCATTGTGGCGTGGGTAGAGGTCGCGCACGACATGATCATAGATCGCGCGGATCAGTTGGTCGGCCAGGAACGCATGGCCATGCGTGATCCGATGCCCGGCCGATGGGGTGCGTTCCAGCCGCCGCCCCAGCTCGGCCCGCCCCGCCTCGAGCGCCGCGCGCAGCAACGCCAGGACCGCAGGCCGCGTGCGGTCTTTTCCCTGGCGAGCGACCGCCTCGCCGATCGTCGCGGCAAGTTTCCGGCGATCGATCACCGCGCGTTGGTTGGGGATGCGGATCGCGCTCATGGCCCCACGCAAGATAGGGCGTGACGGGCGCGATGGCAAAGCGGGTGTGTTCGGGACGCGCCGCCACACGACCGCCATATCGGACGCCGCTCAACCCCCGAGCTTTCCACGAGCATCGGACAACCCTGCGATCACGCAAGAGCGGCAGGCCAAGCTTGCGGGGCGCCCCCTAGCCGCCGACCGCGCGCTGTGCCAAGGCGCCCCGGCCTGGCAGCCGGCCTGACGTGGGGGAATGGGAGACGATGCTCGAGACCTTGGCGATCGCGGCCGAACCCTTGCGTTGGAGCGAGCTCGGGCTGACGCCCGGCATCGACCTGGGCTTCTTCACCTTGCGCTGGTATTCGCTGGCCTACCTCGCCGGCATCCTGCTCGGCTACTGGCACCTCACCCGCATGGTCCAGGCACCCGGCAGCCCGATGGCGATGCGCCACGCGGACGACCTGGCCTTCTATGCAACGCTGGGCATCATCCTGGGTGGGCGGCTTGGCTATGCCACCTTCTATACCGGCGGGGACACCGGCATCCCCAGCCTGTGGGGCCAGCCCCTCGAGTTGCTCAAGCTGTGGGAGGGCGGGATGAGCTTTCACGGCGGGGTGGTCGGCGTGCTTCTCGCCATTGCCTTCGTCGCCTGGAGAAACGCGCTCAGCTTCATCCGCATCTGCGACTATATCGCGGTTAATGTGGGCTTTGGCATGCTGTTCGGCAGGTTGGCCAATTTCGTCAATGCCGAATTGTGGGGCCGGCCGAGCGACGTGCCCTGGGCGATGATTTTTCCCACCGATCCGCTGGGCTTGGCGCGTCATCCCAGCCAGCTTTACCAGGCGGGGCTCGAGGGGGCGCTGGTGATCGCCGTCATGCTGCCGCTGTTTTGGCTGACCAAGGCGCGCTGGCGCCCGGGCCTGCTGGTCGGCGTGTTCACCGCGCTCATCGCCAGCGCGCGATTTATCGTCGAGTTCTACCGGCAGCCGGATGCCCAGCTCGCTGATTTCACCATGCGGACCGGGCTGTCGATGGGCCAGTGGCTGTCGATCCCGCTGATCCTGGCGGCGATAGGGGTTATTGCCTGGTCGCTGTCGCGCAAACCCGTTGCGGCTACCGCGCCCGAGCCGGCCAAGGCGTGAACGAAGGGGGCACGAAGCTCGCATCCTCGCTGGCTCGCCTGATCCGCACCACCGGCCCTGTCAGCCTGGCCCAGTACATGGCCGAGGCCAACGCGCATTACTACGCCCATCGCGACCCGCTCGGCGCCGACGGAGACTTCACCACCGCGCCCGAAATCAGCCAGATGTTCGGCGAACTGGTGGGATTATGGCTGACCGATATCTGGCGCCGCGCGGGCGCGCCGGAGCCCGTGCTTTATTGCGAGCTGGGCCCGGGGCGCGGCACGCTGGCAGCCGATGGCTTGCGAACCATGGCCTCGTTCGGCTTGCGGCCACAGGTTCATCTGGTCGAGGCCAGCCCGGTGCTGCGCGCATGTCAGGCCGAACGGGCGCCGGGCGCGGTGTTTCATGACGACCTCGCCTCTGTCCCGCAGACCGCGCCGCTGCTGCTGATAGCCAATGAGTTCTTCGATGCGCTCCCTATCCGCCAGCTGATCAGCACCGGCAAATGTTGGCGCGAGGTGCTGGTCGGGCTGGAGGGCGAGCGCTTCGTTCCCCTGGCCGGCGATCGCCCGATGACAGCGGCGGTGCCTGCCGGGTCGCGCCATCTGCCCGAAGGCACGATCATCGAGACCGCGCCCGCTGCCGCAGCGGTGATGGGCGAACTCGCTCGGCGGCTGGCGGACCAGGGCGGCGCGGCGCTGGTGATCGACTATGGTTATTGGGTATCGCCTGGCATTACCACGCTCCAGGCGGTGCGCGGCCATGCCAAGGCCGATCCCTTCGCCGAGCCGGGCGAGGCCGATCTTTCCGCGCATGTCGACTTCGCGGCCCTCGCCCAGATCGCGCTCTCGCATGGCGCGCGGCATATGGGGACAATCAGCCAGGGCGCATTTCTCACCGCCCTGGGGATCGACACGCGCACCGCCGCACTCGTTCGTGCCGCGCCCGCCGGCACCGCGTCGATCGAAGCGGCGCGTGAGCGGCTGGTCGCGCCCACACAGATGGGCGAGCTGTTCAAGGTGATCGGCCTTGCCGCGCCTTCCTGGCCCACCGGCGCAGGTTTCGATGACGAAGGGCAGGGATCGTCCGCCAGCTAGGCCTGCGCCCTTAGGCCTGTCCGCCGACTTGGCGGTGGCGGAAACCGCCGCTGGACGCTGCGCGTATATCACCCGATGACATTCGCCCGAACCCTCGCAATGCTTGCCGCCGCTCCCGCACTGGCGCTGGCCGCGCCGGCCCAGGCCGCCGACCCCATTGCCGGGCGCTGGGTAACCGAGGACCGCGACGCGGTGGTCACCATTGGGGATTGCGGGCGCCAGACATGCGGGCGGATCAGCAGCTTTCTGAAGATGCCGCCAAATGGCGCCGAGCAGCGCGACATCAACAACCCCGATGCCGACAAGCGCACACGCAAGTTGCTCGGTCTGCCGGTTTTGACCGAGCTGGCGAAGGATGGCGATCTATGGCGCGGGCGAATCTACGATCCCAAGAGCGGCAAGACCTATCGCTCGGTCGTTCGCCGGGCCAGCAACGGCCGTCTGGAAGTGCAGGGATGTATCGGACCGTTCTGCAGCACACAGGTCTGGTCACGGGCGAGCTGACCGTAGGCTTATTCGTCGCCGGCGACAGGCGAGGGCGCGATCGCCTCGCGCGAAATGGTAAGCTCCACCACCAACCCGCCGGTTTCGAAGCGCCGGACCCAGGACCCGCCAAGCTGGCCGGTCACGCTCATCTCGACCAGGCGCGAGCCGAACCCGGTCTCGCCGCCGGGAACGACCGCTTCCTCGCCCGGAACCAGCGTTGGCCCACCCGTCTCGCGCCAGACCAGCAGCAGCGATTTGCCGCCGTCCACAATCTCGAGCGAAACCTGGCCGGCCGGTTCGCTTAGCGCGCCATATTTGGCCGAGTTCGTTGCCAGTTCGTGGAACACCAGCGCCAGCGGCGTCGCCACGCGTGGCGCGATGGCGGCTTCCTCGCCGCTGATCGCCACCCGCCCGGCGCCATAGGGTGCGAACAGCATCTCAAGCAGCCCCTTGAGGCTCTCGCGCGTCTCGCCGCCGGCAGGACGGACGAAATCATGCGCCCGGCCAAGCGCCCGCAAGGTCTCGATCAGCGCATCGGCAAAACCGCGATGTTCGGGCTGGCGACGCGCCTCCAGCGAGACCAGTCCCACCACCACCGCGAAGATGTTCTTGATCCGGTGCGCCAGTTCGCGGCCCAACAGGTCGCGCGCCTGCGACAATTTGTGCGCATCGTCGATATCGGTGATGGTGCCGAACCAGCGCGCCTTTTCGCCGCTCTCGGTCACCGGCACCGCCCGGGCGAGCATCCAGCGCCACGATCCATCCGCGTGACACAGCCGATATTCGCAGGTGAATTCGACCACCGCGCCAAAGCACCGTTCCCATTCGGCATACGTCTTTTCGGCGTCATCGGGGTGGATGAACGGCCGCCAGTCCTCAGCCAGACGAGGCGCCGGCTTGCCGGTCACCTCGCTCCAGCGGGCATTGTAGTAGTCGAACAGCCCCGTCGCATCGGCTGACCAGGCGATCTGCGGAACACCATCCAACACCCGCCTCAGCCAGGTGTCGCGCTGCCGGATCACCCGCTCGGCCATGGTCAGCACGCGGTGGCTCTCGAACCGGCGCATCACCGCCTGCGCCAACACCTTCAGCCCGCCGCGCTGGATGTCGCTCAGACCCTCGGGCCGCGGCGTGGTATCGACGACACACAGCGTGCCCAGCGAGCTGCCATCCTCGCTCACCAGCGGTTGCCCTGCATAATAGCGCAGGTGCGGCTCGCCGGTGACCAGCGGGTTGTCAGCGAACCGGGGATCGCTCGCGGCGTCGTGCACCTGGGTAAGGCTGGCGTCCCGGATTGCCCGGTCGCATAGCGACAGCGAGCGCGGAATCTCGCGAAAGTCGAACCCGTGTCCGGCAATAAAGCGCTGCCGCTCCTTCTCAACCAGCGTCACCTGAACGATGGGCGCGGCGCAAAGGTCGGCCGCAAAGCGGGTGATGGCAACCAGTTCGGGATCATCCTCGAGCGCGCCGAAATCATAGGAGGCAAGCGTCAGCAGCCGCTGCGAATCGGGATCGGCCGCGCCGAGCAGCGACGATCCCGGGATATCGGCAGGGTTTTCAGGCTGGCGCATGGGTCTGTATGGACAAGCCTAGGACAGATGATTGCAGTTGCCAACCATCCGCAGCCGGACGGGCCGTCTGATGAAGCGAGACGAATTGCCGGGGTGAAACAAACCGATGCCCCGGGTGATTTGCCTGTAGCAGACAGTTCTGCCATCCGCGCGGCAACAAGGACAGTGAAGACCGATCATGCGCGCGACCCCTGATTTCGACTTCGGCCTGGGCGAGGAAGCGGCGATGATTCGCCAGACCGTGAGCCGCTTTGCCGACGAACAGATTGCCCCCATCGCCAATGCGATTGACCGCGAGGATCGGTTCGCGATCGAGCTGTGGCCGCAGATGGGCGCGCTCGGCCTGCATGGCATCACCGTCGCCGAGGAAGATGGCGGTCTGGGCCTGGGCTATCTCGAGCACACCCTGGCGGTGGAGGAAATCAGCCGCGCAAGCGCTGCGGTCGGCCTGTCCTACGGCGCGCATTCCAACCTGTGCATCAACCAGATCGCGCGCTGGGGGTCGGCCGAACAAAAGCAGCGCCATCTGCCCGGCCTCATCAGCGGCGAACATGTCGGCGCGCTTGCCATGAGCGAGCCGGGCGCCGGTTCGGACGTGGTCTCCATGAAGCTGGCGGCGACCCGCGAGGACGGCGGCTGGCGGCTGAACGGGACCAAGTTCTGGATCACCAACGGCCATTTTGCACAAGCGCTGGTAGTCTACGCCCGCACCGATCCCCAGGCCGGTCCGCGCGGCATCACCGCCTTTGTCATCGAGCAGGGTTTCGACGGTTTCGCCCCCGGGCAGAAGATCGGCAAGCTGGGAATGAAGGGCTCGCCCACATCCGAACTGGTGTTCACCGACTGCCTGGTGCCCGATAGCCACGTGCTGGGTCAGGTGGGCGAAGGCGTCAAGGTGCTGATGAGCGGGCTCGATTACGAGCGCGTGGTGCTGTCGGGCGTGCAGATCGGCATCATGCAGGCCTGCCTGGACGTGGTTATTCCCTATGTCCGCGAGCGAACCCAGTTCGGGCGCGCGATCGGCCAGTTCCAGCTGATGCAGGCCAAGGTCGCCGACATGTACGTGGCGCTACAATCGGCGCGCGCCTATGCCTATGCGGTCGCCAGGGCGTGCGATGCGGGCCGGACCACGCGGTTCGACGCCGCCGGCGCCATCCTGCTAGCGAGCGAGAACGCCTTCCGGGTGGCGGGGGAGGCGATCCAGGCGCTGGGCGGCGCGGGCTATACCACCGACTGGCCGGTCGAACGCTATCTGCGCGATGCCAAGCTGCTCGACATCGGCGCGGGCACCAACGAGATCAGGCGGATGCTCATCGGGCGCGAGCTGATCGGCGGCTGAGCGCGCTTTCCGCACGTTCCGGCGGTTCTCTTAACCGGGCTCTATGCTTGGAAGGAAAGTTTTAATACAAGTTAGCTAAGGCCCATCGCGGGCTATGCGAGAACCAACCAAGTCATGCGGGCGGCGGACTGGATCAATCATGCCGTCGACCGGGCGGCCGTGTCGCGTCGTCTGTACGCGTTGACCGGGATAGGTCGTCGCCGGCATGCGCGCGATGGCGCGGCCGTGCCTCCCATGCCCGCAGGGGCCTATGGCGAGACGCTGGCCGGGGGCGCGATGGCGCGGGTTCCCTTCGATGCGCTCGATCAGTTGCTGGGCGAAGCAGGGCGGGCGCGGATCGGCCAGCTCGTCTCGCAATGCGCGGATGGCTGGCCGTTCCCCGCCGAGCTGCTGCCGCCCCAGGCGCTCGCGACGGCTTTGCCCGATATCTACCTTCTCGGCCTTTCCCCGCCCCTGCTCGCCGCGGTTCACGCCTATCTCGAGGAGCCCTGCCTCTATCTGGGGGCAATGATGAAGGTCGAGCGGGTGGCGCCGGGCGGTGGCACCAGGCGGTGGCACTTCGATGTCGAGGACCTGAGGATGCTGCGGGTGCTGATCTATCTCAATGATGTCTCGCCCGATGACGGGCCGCTCGAGGTGCTGCCCGAGGCGCTCAGCCGGGCGGCGCGCAAGGCGCTGGCCTATCGCACCGGCTATGTGGCGGATGAGGCAATGGCGGCGGTGGTCCCGCCCGAGCAGTGGGTGTGCTGTCCTGCCGATGCAGGCGACGCGCTGTTCTTCGATGGCACCAACCTGTTCCACCGCGCCCGCCCACCCACCGTGCGTGAGCGCATGTCGATCACCTTCAGCTATACGACGCGGCGGCCGGTCCAGGTCTATCGCGGTGCCCGGCTGCTCGAGCGCACGCAAAAGGAGCTGATGGCGCTGCTCTCCCCCGAACAGCAAACCTGCTTCCCCCGGGCACGCCTGTTCTGATTGCGTTGCCCGGTTCTGATCGGGTTGCCCTGATCTGATCGGGGCGGATGCCGCTCCCATATGTCCCCGCGCCCATATGTGCCTGCGCCCGACGCTCGCCGGGTTATCCGGCCCGGTCGTGCGACGGCTTGCCAAGCGGGCGCAATTGGTGATCTAGCGCCGGCATGGCCGCGCCCGTGCTCACTTCCAAGCTCGATCTCGAAAGCCCCGAGGCGCGGGCGCGCGCTGCGCATAACCGCGCGCTGGCCCAGGCGTTGCGCGCGCGTGTCGCCAAGGCCGCGCTGGGCGGTTCGCAGCGCTCGCGCGAGCGCCATACCGGCCGCGGCAAGCTGCTACCCCGCGAGCGGGTGGAGCGGCTGCTCGATCCCGGCTCGCCCTTCCTCGAGATCGGGCAGCTGGCGGCGGGCGGATTGTATGACGACGAGGTGCCCGGCGCGGGGCTCATCACCGGGATCGGCCGGGTCTCGGGCCGGCAGGCCATGCTCATCGCCAATGACGCCACGGTGAAGGGCGGCACCTATTATCCGCTGACCGTGAAGAAGCACCTGCGCGCGCAGGAGATTGCGCAGGACAACCGGTTGCCATGCATCTACCTGGTCGACAGCGGCGGCGCCAACCTGCCGCATCAGGCCGAGGTCTTCCCCGATCGCGACCATTTCGGCCGCATCTTCTACAACCAGGCGAACATGTCCGCCCTGCAGATCCCGCAGATCGCCTGTGTCATGGGCAGCTGCACCGCGGGCGGCGCCTATGTCCCGGCGATGAGCGATGAGAGCGTCATCGTGCGCGACCAGGGCACCATCTTCCTGGCCGGTCCGCCCCTCGTAAAGGCGGCGACGGGCGAACAGATCAGCTCCGAAGCACTGGGCGGCGGCGATCTCCATGCGAAGAAATCAGGCGTAGTCGACCACCTGGCCGAGAACGACGAGCATGCGCTGACTATCTTGCGCGATATCGTCTCGCATCTCGGGCCGGGGCGAGAAGCGCGAGGACACGCCGATCCGCGCCCGCCCAAGTTCGACGCCGACGAGCTCTACGCCATCATCCCCGATGACGTGCGCGCGCCCTATGATGTGCACGAGGTCATCGCCCGGCTGGTCGACGCCTCCGAGTTCCACGAGTTCAAGGCGCTCTACGGCTCCGCCCTGGTCTGCGGCTTCGCCCGCATCTGGGGGATGGAGGTGGCGATCCTGGCCAATAATGGCGTGCTGTTCTCCGAGTCTGCTCTAAAGGGCGCCCATTTCATCGAGGTTGCCTGCCAGCGCGCCATTCCGCTGCTATTCCTGCAGAACATCTCGGGCTTCATGGTCGGCGGGAAATACGAGGCAGAGGGCATCGCCAAGCACGGCGCCAAGCTGGTCACCGCGGTCGCATGCGCGCAGGTGCCCAAGCTCACGGTGGTGATCGGCGGCAGCTTCGGCGCGGGCAATTACGGGATGTGCGGGCGCGCCTATTCCCCCCGCTTCCTGTTCACCTGGCCCAATGCGCGGATCAGCGTGATGGGCGGCGAACAGGCGGCATCGGTGCTCGCCACCGTCCACCGCGACGCCGATACCTGGAGTAGGCAAGAGGCCGAAGCCTTCAAGGACCCGATCCGCGCGAAATACGAGGAAGAGGGCAGTCCCTATTACGCCACCGCCCGGCTGTGGGATGATGGCATCATCGATCCCGTCCAGACGCGCGACGTGCTCGGCCTGGCGCTCGCCGCCTGTCTCGAGGCCCCGATTGCCCCGCACCCGCGCTTCGGTGTGTTCCGCATGTAGCGATGTGACAGCACCGGCGGAACCGGTTCGCCCGCGCCCCCGTTTCGTCAGCAAGCCAACAGGAGATTTCAAGCCCCATGCGCACTGCCATCATCGCCGCCTCGTTCCCGCTTGCCCTGCTCGCCGCCTGCGGCGAGGGGCCGATCACGCAGGAAGATGTCGCCGTGGACGCTCCGGGAATGGGTCTGGAGGCAGCCACCACGCTCGACGAGCTGCCCGAGCCGGTCGAAGGCGGGGTTGAAACGCTCGATTTCTCCGGCACCTACACCATGACCGGGCTCGATGGCTCGCAAACCCAGCTCATCCTCGACAAAGAGGCGGGAACCTATACCTATGTCGGCCCGGCGGGCAACGCGCAGGAAGGCACGTTCGAGACGCTCGATGAAAGCCGCATCATGGTCGAGGAATTCGGCGACCGACCGGGCTATTTCTCGCTTGCCGACGGTGCGCTTTATCGCCTTGGTGGGGAAGACAGCGCGTATGACGATGTCTCGGCCGGCAGCGTGATGGTGCGTGACGGCGGATAGGCCGTTCGTCCGTCCTTTCGGAGCCGCGCCGCACGCCCTATAAAGGGGCGGATCGAGGAGATAAGTTTATGCGCCGCGTCCTTCCGCCCGCCCTTGCGATAACCGCAGCAGCCGCGCTTCTGGCCGGGTGCGGCAACACCACGCCCGCCGATGAGGTGCAGGCGGTGCCAATGAACACGCGGATCAGCGATCTCGATCCCGATACCGATCTGCTTCCCGAAGTACCGCAGGATGCGCTCGACGAGGTCGATTTTGGTGGCACCTATGTCCGCCAGGCGGCCGAGGGGATGGAGCGGATCAGCTTCGATCCTCTGGCGGGCACCTATCGCTATGTCGCCCCCAGCGGCGCTGAGAGCACCGGCGCCTTCCAGCGGATGGCGGATAACCGCCGCATCCAGATCAAGGACATGGATGGGGAGTCGGCTTATTTCGGTGTTGCGGAAGGCGCGGTCTATCGTCTGGCGGATGCCGATACGCGCGCCGACCAGATCAGCGCTGCGATGCAATATCGGCGCGATCCCACCGCCACTGGGCAGGCGATCATCCTGGAGAACGGCGAAGAGGAGCCCGCCCAGCGCGATGCGCCCGTTTCGGACGCCGAGCAGGAGCGCGTTCCGGCCGATTGACGCGACGGCGCAGGCGCGAATCCCGTCAACACGACGCCTTGCAGGCCAGAAGCGCCGCTATGCTGATCATGGTCGAAGTTGACGTGCCGATGCTGCCAGGAGGGTGCGATGTTCAACACTGAAACCGTGATCCTGGCCCTCGTTGGTCTGACGGTGCTGGTGGCGCTGGTGGTCTGGTGGATGATGCGGCGGCGGCGCAGCGACATGCTGCGCGCACGCTATGGCGATGAATATGATCGCACGGTCCAGGCCGCGGGGGGCAGGAGCGCGGCCGAAGCCAACCTGGCCGCGCGTGAGAAACGCGTGGCCGATCTTTCCGTCCGCTCGCTCACCCCCGAGGAACGCGACCGGTTCAGCGGCGAGTGGCATGAGGTGAAAGCGCTGTTCGTCGACAGTCCGGTGGAAGCCGCGCTTCATGCTGACCGCACATTGACCTCGATGCTGGAGACGCGCGGCTTTCCGATGGCGGACTTCGACCGGCGCTACGAGGACCTGACGGTGCACCACGCCGAGACCGCGCGCCATTACCGCACCGGCCACGAGATCGTCATGCGTCCGCGCGGCGAGGCCACCACCGAGGAATTGCGCCGGGCGATGAAGCATTTCGGCACCTTGTTCGACGAGATGATCGCCGAGGCTGGCGTGAACATGCCCTTACCTCCGGTCATGCCTCAGGGCATGCAAACGCCGGGTGCCGCCACCACCCGCTGATCGCTCATACAATTCGCACGGGACCGGTCGCTAGCCGCAGCACACCTCACACATCGAGATTGGCCACGCTCAAGGCGTTGGTCTGGATGAACTCGCGACGCGGCTCGACGATGTCACCCATCAGACGGGTGAAGATCTCGTCGGTGACGTCGGCATCCTCCACTTTGACTTGAAGCAGCGCGCGATTGTCCGGGTCGAGCGTGGTTTCCCACAACTGCTCGGCGTTCATTTCACCCAAGCCCTTGTAACGCTGGACCGACAGCCCCTTGCGCCCGGCGGCGAACACCGCGTCGAGCAGCTGGGTGGGCCGGGTGATCGCGCCCTGGCCATCGCGAGCCGCCCCGCCGCCCGGCCGCGCCGCCTGCGCATCGCCGGACCCGCCGTCGGCGCCCGAGACAGCCTCGTCCTCGCTTGCGACCTCGGGTTCCGACATAGCGGCTTCCCCCTGCCCGGCACCGCCCTTCACCAACCGGGCAGGGGCGGTATAGGCCTCGGCCTGGCCCGCAGCGCGGGTGTGCAGCTTCCGCGCTTCCGCGCTTTCGAGGAACTTGGCCTCGATCGGATGGACATCGGTGACCCCGCGCCACACCCGACTGAAGCGCACGCCTGCCTCGGTCACGCTCGCCTGCCAGCGCGCTTCGGGATCGCCCATCTGGAGCAGCGCCGCCGCCCGCTCCAGACGCTCGCCCAGCTGCGCGCCCGCCTGCGGATCGAACACGCCCGCCAGCGCCATCGCTTCCACCACGCCGCTGTCATATTTGCGCGGCGCGAAGGCGAGCAGGTTGCGCAGCAGCAGCGCCTGTTCGACCAGTTCGCGCAAGTCCCCGCCCGAGCGCGCCCCCACCTCGCTTTCCAGCATGCGTTCGGCAAGCCCGGCATCGACCAGGTAACGGTCGAGCGCCGGCTGGTCCTTGAGATAGACCTCGCTGCGCCCCTTGGCGACCTTGAACAGCGGCGGCTGGGCGATGAACAGGTGACCCGCGCGGATGATCTCGGGCATTTGGCGGTGGAAGAAGGTGAGCAGCAGCGTGCGGATATGCGCGCCGTCGACATCGGCATCGGTCATGATGACGATCTTGTGATATCGGAGCTTGCCCAGGTCGAACTCGTCGCGGATGCCGGTGCCCATCGCCTGGATCAGCGTGCCCACCTCCTTGGACGAGATGATCCGGTCGAACCGGGCGCGCTCGACATTGAGGATTTTGCCCTTCAGCGGCAGGATCGCCTGTGTCTTTCTATCGCGCCCCTGCTTCGCCGAACCGCCCGCAGAATCGCCCTCGACCAGGAACAGCTCGGCCTTGGCGGCGTCGCGCTCCTGGCAATCGGCCAGCTTGCCTGGCAGCGAGGCGATGCTCATCGCCCCCTTGCGGCTCATCTCGCGCGCCTTCTTGGCCGCCTCGCGCGCCGCCGCGGCATCGATGATCTTTTGGATAATCGCCTTGGCATCGGCCGGGTTTTCCTCCAGCCATTCGCTCATCTTCTCGCTCATCAGCGCTTCCAGCGGTTGGCGCACCTCGGAGCTGACCAGCTTGTCCTTGGTCTGGCTGGAGAACTTGGGATCGGGCAGCTTGACGCTGACGATCGCGGTCAGCCCCTCGCGCATGTCCTCACCGGTCAGCGAGACGCGCTCCTTCTTCATCACCCCTGTCCGCTCGGCATAGTTGTTGAGCGTGCGGGTCAGCGCAGCGCGGAAAGCGGCGATATGCGTTCCGCCATCGCGCTGGGGGATGTTGTTGGTGAAGGCGAGCACGTTCTCGTAGTAGGAATCGTTCCATTCGAGCGAAACCTCGATGCCGATCCCCTCCTTCTCGGCCGAGATCGCCACGGGCTCGGCCACCAGCGGCTGCTTGTTGCGGTCGAGATACTTGACGAAGGCGGCGATGCCCCCCTCGTAGAACAGCTCGTGCTCGACCGGCTCCTCGCCGCGCCGGTCGCGCAGCACGATCCGCACACCCGAATTGAGGAAGGCCAGCTCGCGATAGCGGTGCTCCAGCTTCTCGAAATCGAACTCGGTCACGTTCTTGAACGTGCGCTCGGACGGCAGGAAGGTGACGCGCGTACCGCTCTTGTCGCCGGCCACGTCGCCATGCACGGCAAGCGGCGCCACCGCATTGCCATGCTCGAAGCGCATCCGGTGCTCCTGCCCGTCGCGCCACACGATCAGCTCGAGCCATTCGGATAGCGCGTTGACCACCGAGACGCCCACGCCGTGCAGCCCGCCCGAGACCTTGTAGGCATTGTCCTCGCTGGTGTTCTCGAACTTGCCGCCCGCATGCAGCTGGGTCATGATGACCTCGGCCGCCGAAATGCCTTCGCCCGCGTGGATATCCACCGGGATGCCGCGGCCATTGTCCTCCACGCTGACCGATCCGTCGGGGTTGAGCTCGATCAGCACCCGGTCGCAATGCCCAGCGAGCGCCTCGTCAATCGCGTTGTCCGAAACCTCGAACACCATGTGGTGCAGACCCGAGCCATCGTCGGTATCGCCGATATACATCCCCGGCCGCTTCCTCACCGCATCCAGGCCCTTCAAGACCTTGATGCTCTCGGCGCCGTAGCCGTTCGATTTGCGGGGGGTGTCGGAAGGATTGCTTGCCATCTGCGACATATAGGAATCGCAGCCGCATAAGGAAAGTTCGCCGCCCGGCGATCCACAGGCTTGTCCGCGCCGAGCATTGGGCCGAGCATTGGGTCGGACCCGGCGGGGCAAGCGTCGAAGGTGGTGGCGAGCGCATTGCCGTGCTGCTTAGCGAAGGCAAATTCAGCGGCCTGCCGGGCGAGGCTGGACAGCTAAGGCCCCCCGGGCCAAACGCGCCGCTTATGGACGAGCACGCCCCCGATTCCATCCTCATCGTCGATTTCGGCAGCCAGGTGACCCAGCTTATCGCGCGCCGGGTGCGCGAGGCGGGGGTCTATAGCGAGATCGTGCCCTATGGCCATGCTGAGGAAAGTTTCGCCCGGCTGGCCCCCAAGGGCATCATCCTTTCGGGTGGCCCCGCCAGCGTCAATGATGCCGAACCGCCGCTGCCGCCCGAAAGCTTCTACACCGCCGGCGTCCCCGTCCTTGGCATCTGCTACGGCCAGCAGGCGATGATACGGCAATTGGGCGGCGCCATCACCAGTTATGAGATGGGCGAGTTCGGCCGCGCGTTCCTTGAGGTAACCGAGGAATGCGTGCTGTTCGACGGGTTGTGGCAGCTTGGCGAGCGGCACCAGGTATGGATGAGCCACGGCGACAAGGTGACCAAGCTGGCACCGGGCTTTCGCACGGTGGCGACCAGCGAGGGCGCGCAATACGCGCTCATCGCCGATGACGAGCGCCGCTTTTACGGCACCCAGTTCCACCCCGAGGTGTTCCATACGCCCGACGGCGCGCGGCTGATCGCCAACTTCGCGCGTCATGTCTGTGGCCTCGGCGGCGATTGGACCATGGCCGAGTTCCGCCTGTCGAAGGTTGCCGAAATTCGCGAACAGGTCGGCAAGGGCCGGGTGATCTGCGGGCTGTCGGGGGGTGTTGACAGCGCGGTGGCCGCGGTGCTCATCCACGAAGCGCTCAAGGATTCGGGCGCCGAGCAGCTTACCTGCGTGTTCGTCGACCACGGCCTGCTCCGCGCCGGCGAGGCGGAACAGGTGATCGCGCTGTTTCGCGGCGCCTACAACATCCCGCTGGTGCACAAGCAAGTCGAAGCGCTGTTCCTGGACGGGCTCGCGGGCGTGACCGACCCCGAGGCCAAGCGCAAGTTCATCGGCCGCACCTTCGTCGAGGTGTTCGAGGCCGAGGCCAAAGCGATGGGCGGCGCCGATTTCCTGGCCCAGGGCACACTCTATCCCGACGTCATCGAGAGCGTCAGCCATACCGGCGGACCTTCGGTGACCATCAAGAGCCACCACAATGTCGGTGGCCTGCCCGAGCGGATGGACATGAAGCTGGTCGAACCCTTGCGCGAATTGTTCAAGGACGAGGTGCGCGACCTGGGCCGCGAGCTGGGCCTGCCGCAAGCTTTCGTCGGCCGCCATCCGTTCCCCGGCCCTGGCCTGGCCATCCGCATTCCGGGCGAGGTGACGAAGGAGCGCTGTGATATCCTGCGCAAGGCTGATGCGATCTATCTGGAGGAGATCCGCACCGCCGGCTTGTACGACGCGATCTGGCAGGCTTTCGCCGTGCTGCTGCCGGTCAGGAGCGTGGGGGTGATGGGCGACGGGCGCACCTACGAGAATGTGTGTGCCCTGCGCGCGGTCACCTCGACCGACGGGATGACCGCAGATGTCTACCCGTTCGACGCCGGCTTCCTCAGCCGCGTGGCGACACGCATCGTCAACGAGGTCGCCGGCATCAACCGCGTGGTTTATGATTATACCAGCAAACCGCCGGGCACGATCGAGTGGGAATGAGACCCTAACGACGCTCGTCGAAGATTGCTCAGCGCATCACGGCGCGCCATCCAAATAGGCCCGAAAAACTTCCGGCCACCAGCATGAGGACAAGGAAATAAGGACTGGCCAAGCCGTCCATAAAGCCGAGTAGCCAAGCTACGACGGCGCTGGTGAGGATACCCGCCAGTGCTGCTTGAGCGTAGCCGCCTCCCAGTGCTCCAGAGACGAGCATCCCGGCAGCGATGCCGATTGGCCAGGCGGTAAACATTGCCAGCAGGAGAAACATGGAATGAGGACGATCGCCCAACCAGCGTCCTCGATCCGCACTGTCGAGATTGCACCGAATACAGATATGCCAGGCCCGATCAAAATAGCGCCAGCCGCCGCTCCAACCGCCGCACATGCGACGACGTCACCAAAGCTCGGATAAGCCCTCATCTGACCGCTTATTCGCCGACCGACCACGATTGTCGAGCCTCGCCAGGCCAGCCGACCCTTCGACGATGGGCGATCGGCTACCAGGCGAACCCCGCCACCAGTGCACGCTCTTCCGCCGGGGTGCTCTGCCGCCCCAACACCCCGTTGCGGTGCGGGAAGCGGCCAAAGCGGGCGATCATGGCATGATGATCGCGCGCGAATTGCCAGCCGAAGCGGCGCGGAAGGCGGGCGAACAGCGCCAGGCTCAGGCGCTGGTCGACAATGGCTTCGGAATGCATCAGCGGCATGGCGAGGAACTGGCGCTCGGGATAGGACAAGCGCGCATCCCATCCCCGCGCCAAAGCGCCATATGTGATCGCCAGCGCCAGCGGGTCCCCGGCGAAGGCCTGCGGGCGATTGCCATACAGGTTGCGCGGTATCTGGTCGAACAGCAGCACCGCGGCGAGCGCGGTTCGCGGATCGTCAAGGAACTCACCCGCCGGCCGGCTCCCCAGCATCGCCAGGTCGCGCGAGAACCGGCGGCGCAGCAGCGCATCCACCATGGCCAACCCATCGAACCAGTCGGCAGGGGTCAGCTGGTGGAACCAGACGTTAAGAAGCTCGGCCGCCCATGGTCGCACCGGAAGGGGGCCCGGCTTGCCTCAGCCCCCGTCGGCGACCTTGGTATAGGGGACGAAATCCTCCAGAAAGACCACGCCCGAGAAGAAGTTGGAGCCGCGATCGACCGTGCGGATCACGTCGAACTTGCACAACTGGCTGCCGAAACGCTCGATTATCGGCACATCGTTCCAGCCCAGCGAGCGCGGATCCCTGACCCGCGAGATCCATAAGGTGTCACCCTGTTCGTAGGTGAAGCCAAGATATTCGACCACCTCCAGATCGCGCGCGCGCATCGCCGGCACGCAGCTTTCGGGGTCGCCCGCGGCGCGGCCTTCTGTCAGTTCGGCGAACTTGGCTTCGCTGCGCTCCTCGGCGGTCTGGGCGGCGGCGGGAACGGCCAGGAACGCCAGGGCAGCGAGACCACCGGCGACGGACTTACGTGCGACGGATTTGAACACAGGGACAATACTCCTTTTTTCGGCAGGCAGCCTATCACTGCCCCATGAACTCGCGCTTACCGGGGGATCATGCAGGCGGCCTGATGCCGGCTTTGGCCAGGTCGCCCGGCTGGAGTTCGTGGCGCGAGCGGTCCTCAATCCCGATGCCGGCAACCGCGGGATCGGCCGGACCATGTTCGAGGATGAAGCGCCGGTCGCAATAGCCGCAATCGACATAGCCTTTCTCGTCGATCTGCATCCACACGCGCGGATGACCCAGCGATGCGGCGCGGAAATTGGCGCCCGCGCGAATATCGCCCGAACCATCGCACCACACACGCCGCGTGGTGACCAAAGTGGTTTCGGGGATCATTTCGGGGGTGCTTTGGGGGTCGGGTCGAGGAACCGAACCAAGGGTGGAAACTTGCGTCATACCAGGCAAAATAAGTGGCCGATGGCGCGCGCGCAATATCGCTGGCCCTAAGGACGCCGCTGCCCCACACCAGCCCCACGTCCCCGACATGGCGATGCGAAGGACCCGATGATGACCGAGCCCGCGACACTTTCGGACCCTGCACCGGGCACCCCATCCACCGACGCCGAGCCCGCGATCAGGATCAGGGATGTCGTCAAGCGCTACCAAGGCAGCGGCGGCGCGCCCGACAAGCTGGCGCTCAAGGGGCTGTCCTTCGACGTGCCCCAGGGCGGCATCTTCGGGCTGCTTGGCCCCAATGGCGCGGGCAAATCCACGCTGATCAACATCATGGCCGGCCTCGTCACCAAGACCAGCGGCAGCATGCGCATCTGGGGGCATGACATCGACCAGAACCATCGCAACGCCAAGCTTTCGATCGGCATCGTGCCCCAGGAAATCGTCTTCGACCCATTCTTCACCCCGTTCGAGGTGCTCGAGAACCAGGCCGGAATGTACGGCATCGCCAAGACGCTCAGGCGATCCGAAGCGCTGCTTGCCGCGGTCCGGCTGGACGACAAGCGCGACGCCTATTCGCGCACCTTGTCGGGCGGAATGAAGCGGCGGCTGCTGATCGCCAAGGCCATGGTCCATTCGCCCCCGGTGCTGATACTCGACGAGCCAACTGCGGGTGTGGATGTCGACTTGCGGCGTCAACTATGGGACCTGGTGAGAGAGCTGAACGCGGGCGGTGTCACCGTGGTGCTGACCACGCATTATCTGGAGGAGGCCGAGCAGCTGTGCGAGAGGATCGCCATCATCGGCAATGGCGAACTCATCGCCGACAAGCCGACGCATGAGCTGGTGGCGATGGCGCGCGAGAAGATCGTCAGGGTCAGCGTCGACAAGGATCTCGCCGGCCCGATGATGGCCGAAGCGTTCACCAAGGTGCAGGTGATCGCGCCGCGCGTGCTCGAGATCACCTATGACCGCGACCAGGCGAGCGCGGGTCAGGTGCTCGCGGTGATCCAGCAGCACGGCTATGCAATTGAAGACGTCACCACGCGCGAGGCTGATCTGGAAGATGTGTTCGTCCAGCTTACCGATCCGTCAGCGGAACCTCAGCCGTCGTAGATTGAGCTTACCGACTGGGGACCGGGAACTGGCGCTCCTAAGTAAAGCGTAGGAAGCTTGGCCAATCCAACGTTTTGGAGCCGTCCGATAACGGTTCACCTTGCACTGAACCCCGTTCATCGCGCCCAGCCGACCTCGGCATTGTTTTGTTAACCAGTCTCCGGGATACCCACAAATGCACGAGGCGGTTGGGAGGTTCCAACTGTCGGCAGATTTTTCTGCCCGGGCCGTGGTGCATCAGACGGGGCTTGGTTCCCGTAACGGCCAGGGTGGAGAACGCATGACGGCAGCCGGCGACAGGTCGGCACAGCCTCATCATGCGCATTGCACTATTGCTGAATGAAGGGATCGCATGCTCGCAAGGATCGTCACCACCGCCGTCTTCTCGCTCGCGCTCGCTGCTTCGCCGACGCTGGCGGAAGATCATCTCATCACCAATCCGGCCGAGGGGATCATCCAGCTCGACGCGGTTGCGGCCTATGATGAGGTGGTGCCCGACGAGGAGTTCAGCAACCTGTTCGCCAGCTGGGAATCGCTCGACGATGGCATCATCGGCATGACCGATGACGAGATCATCCCCGCCCCGCGTGCTTCGGTATCGATCCCCTCGCGCACCCCGGTCGAGGGGGTTCGCCTCTCCAGCGGTTACGGGATGCGCACGCATCCGGTGCTTGGCTCGCGGCGGCATCACAACGGCGTCGACCTTGCCGGCCCCACAGGAACGCCCGTCTATGCCACGGCTGACGGCATCGTCGGGAAGGCGAAATATTTCGGGTCCTACGGCAACTATGTCCAGATCGAGCACGGCGGCGAGATGCAGACCCGCTATGCACATCTGTCGGAATATACGGTGAATGCCGGTGAGCAGGTGCGCAAAGGTCAGTTGATCGGCTTCATCGGCTCGACGGGTCGCTCGACCGGGCCGCATCTTCACTACGAGGTGCGCATCGCCGGCCGTCCGGTCGATCCGCGGCCCTACATGGTCGATACCCATATGGCGCATAACGACCATGACCGCAGCCAGAGCGGGATGGGCGGGCCTGAATAAGTGCCTAGCGTCGCCCGGGGTGGTCATTCCGGGCACATGAGCCGATCCACAACCGCCAGCTTTGCCCGGCCGTTACTGTCACGTCCTGACCGGACCCGACGTTTCTCCGGAGCGCCCGCTGGTGGTGGCGATGGGTGGACCGTGACGCGGGCCGAGCGCGACGCAGTACATTTGCTCCTCGTGCCTACCTGTCGACGGTCGAGCAACGCCGATACCGGTTTCGCCGGAGCCCGCCCTCCTTATCCGCCGGACATTTCGAACTGGCATCCCGCGGATCGGTGGGTGATTGCCGAACGGCGTTCGCGCAGTTGTTCCACGTGGAACATTTCGTGAATGCTTGTGCTCACGCCGCTGATCGTAAGTCCGTGGCGAGCTTGCCGATGCCGAACCGTCAGGCGGTTCGAACATGTTAGGACCGGCTCGTTCGATCTCCGACCTATCGGGACACACCATCCGGAACGTCGCTACCGATCCACCGTGGCATGGATGACAGCACGGCCGCGAACCGCGGCTCACCATTGCCGGACGCCCTCTCCTCCCGGAGAGCAGGCCCGTGCGTCAGCCCCGTTCCGCCAGCATCCGCTCGGCCATGGTCCGCACGTCGTCCGCCATGTCCGGCCGTTCGAGCGCCAGCGCCAGGGTCGCCTCGACAAAGCCCAGCTTGCTGCCGCAATCGAAGCGCCGGCCGGCAAAGGTCACCGCATGGAAGGGCTGGGTGCCGATGAGCCTCGCCATCGCATCGGTCAGCTGGATCTCGCCGCCGGCGCCTTTCTCCTGGTCGGCAAGCAGATCCATTACTTCGGGCTGAAGGATATAGCGGCCTGACACGATCTTGTTCGACGGCGCCTTGTCCACCGGCGGCTTTTCCACCAGCCCCCGCACCTGGGTAAGCGGGCCATCCGCGCTGCCCGGGTCGATCACCCCATAGCTCGACACCTCCTCGGGCGGCACTTCCAGCACCGAGACCAGATTGCCGCCCACCTTGCCATAAGCCTCGACCATCTGCGCCATGCAGCCCGGCTCGCCCCACATCAGCTCGTCGGGCAGCATGATGGCGAAGGGCTCGTCGCCCACGATCGCGCGCGCGCACCAGATCGCATGGCCCAGGCCCAGCGGCACCTGCTGGCGTACGGTGATGATGTCGCCCGGCGTGGCGCGGGTCGGGTCGAGCACGGTCAGGTCCTTGCCGCGCTCGGACATGGTCTGCTCGAGCTCGTAGGCAATGTCGAAATGCTCGACAATGGCGGTTTTGCCGCGCCCGGTGACGAAGATCATCTGCTCGATCCCCGCCTCGCGCGCCTCGTCCACCGCATATTGAATGAGCGGCTTGTCGACGATCGGTAGCAGCTCCTTGGGTATGGCCTTGGTCGCAGGCAGGAAGCGCGTCCCCATCCCGGCGACGGGGAACACGGCTTTGCGGATCGGCTTGGGCTGGTTCATGGCCCCGCCTTTGACGAGCGGCCCGGTGCCGGTCAACCGCCATCCGCCGTGGCGAAACCTGCGTGCGACGGCCCCCTGCCACGCCCGCCGATCGGAGAACCATCAAGGCGCTGGTGCGTTGGCTTTTCTTGACGATCAGGAGGTTACTATGGGTTTATTGAAAATGGCCGCTTTGGGCGCGCTGGGTTATGCAGGGTACAAATATTACGAGAGATCGCAGCGCAGCGAGCATGAGGCCTTCGCCCCCGGCCAGGCGGGACGCGACAACTTCTCCGCGGTGCGCAACGCAGGCCCCTCGGCCATGGCCGACAGCCCGCGCCGCGACTGGACGAAGACCGATGAGGAAATGGACCAGACCTTCCCGGCCAGCGATCCGCCCGCCAATTACTGACCTTACGGCTCGTCGCTCTCGGTCTCGCCCGGTTCGGCCGATGCGAGCAACCGAGCGACGAGCCACAGTCTGATCGCGGTCGCCAGGCCTGGCGGGTTTGGTGCCGAGATGCGCTCAGCATCGATCCGGGCGACTAGAGCGTTCAGCGGCAGGCCGCGCGTTGTCGCTTCCTTCTGCAATAGCGCCCAGAACAGCGGCTCCAGACTGACCGATGTTTTGTGCCCGGCGATCTCGACCGAGCGCTTTGTTGGCGGATGGTACTGGGTCACCCGCCTTGCCGCCTGTGGCTGGATCGATTCAAGCGGGACTCACCGCGCCGTCGTCTCGGCTAGCGCGGCGCTATGCGGGTTTATCACGCGAAACTCCCGCGCACCCCGTCGATCACATATTGCGCCGCCAATGCCGCCAGTAGCACACCCAGCAGCCGGGTGATCACAGTCTCCACCTGCGCCCCGAACAGCCGCATCAGCGGACTTGCGGTCAACAGGGCCAGCAGTGTCAAAACCAGCACCGCCATCAGCGCAGCAAGCACCACCAGCGTTCCCTGAAGCCCGGTGGCCGAGCCTTCGAGCAGCATGATCGAGGCGATCGCGCCGGGCCCCGCCATCATCGGCATGGCCATGGGAAACACCGCCACATCCTCGATGTCCGGGTCGTCGCGCACCTTGTCCGCCCGGTCCTCGCGCCGCTTGGTCCGCTTCTCGAACACCATGTCGAGCGCGATCAGGAACAGCATGATGCCGCCTGCGATCCGAAACGCGTCGAGCTCGATGCTGAGCGCGGCCAGCAGATCGGCGCCGATAATGGCGAACCCAACCAAAATAAGTCCGGCGATCAGACATGCGCGCAGCGCCATCGAGCGGCGCTGGGCGGGTGAGGCATCGCGCGTCAGTCCGGCATAGATGGGCGCGCAGCCAGGCGGATCGATCACCACGAACAAGGTGATGAAGGCCGAGAGGAACAGCTCGAGCATGGCCTAACGTGCCGGTGATCCCGCAGGTGCGCGGATCGCGAAGTCGAGCGCTCGCTGCCAGCTTCCCTCGCGCGAATAATCGACCAGTATGCGCCCGCCGCCGGTCTCCTGATGCTCGTAACGCCAGGCGAGCGTTCCGTCATCGGCCTCGATGGACCCCACCGGCAGGAGCGGAGCCGCGCCCCCTTGGCAGTCCGCCGTGCGCCCGGTGACGGCCGAGATTTCCTCGACCACGATGGTATCGTCCCCAGGCGCGACTTCGGGACGGCGGCGGGGCGGCGGTTGCGGATCGTCCACCACCTGCGTGAGGTAGCTCCACTCATGTCCGCCATCGCGCCGAAGCCGCCAGACGGTGACAAAGCTGCCGACCAGCCCCACCGCGTTGCGAGTCCGCCCGAGCGACACCGACAGCGACCCATCGCAGCTCGACCAGATTTCACGCGGACGCCAGTCGGCCGCCAACCCGCTCGCACCGCCTTGCGCCAGCCACTGCGCTGCAGAGACAGGTCCGGCGGGCAGGTGAACGATGGCATTGTCGGCGGCGAAACGGCGCAGGGCATCGGTCGCCCCTTCCTCACGCAAGGCGCGGGCAAAGGCTATGTCGCTGGCGGCAACCGTGCCGGGCTGTGCAACGGGGTCGAGCCGTCGCTCGTCCGAGGAGCGAAAGGATGGCCCGCCGGCGCCTGTGCACCCCGCCACGACGAGTATCAGCCCCGCACCTGCCAGACCGCGCGCAATGAGCATCGCCGCCCGCCGCGCCGGCCCGCGCCTCACCGCCGCCATCTTCCCGCTCAAGTGAACTGGCTGGCGGCGAGGTTGTTGAGGATGATCTGAAGGATGTTGAGCAGCACGATCAGCACCAGCGGTGAGAAGTCGATGCCGCCGGTATTGGGCATGAACCGCCGGATAGGCTTGAGGACCGGGTCGAGCAAAGCGTTCACCGCGCGCCAGATGGCAGCGACGAAGTCATTATGCATGTTGACCACGTTGAATGAGATCAACAGGCCCAGCACGAACTGCACGATCACCAGCACGATGACGACCGAGACGACATAGCCGACGATCTGCGACAAGGTGAGAAGCAGCACGGGCGGGAAAGCCTTTCAGCAAGCGTTGGCGGGAACGGCCCGGGTTCTGGCGAGCACGTCTAGCGACTGGTCGCGACTGCATCAACCACGCAACACGGGCACGCCAGCGTTCCAGGTATCACGCTGCGAGCTACGCTCGGCACCCGTATGCGGGCTGATGGGTCAGGCCGGTTCGCCCCGACCGGCGCGCTGCATCGGCTCGATGAAAGTGCCCTGGACGATGACCCAGCGCTGCTCGCCATCCACCATCATCCGGCGCAACCGCAGTTCGCCTTGGCGCGGGGGTATGGCGGCGTTGGATCCGTCGATCAGCGCAGCGGTGACCGAGCAGGACACCGGCCCGTCGATGCGCTCCTCTATCGCCCGGATCGAGCTGATCCGCGGCGAGACATAGCCGTCGTGCAATGCCGCCAGACGCGGACCGTCGATTACCGGATCGTCCCAGAACAGCGAGGCGAACTCGAACGCGTTGCGCTCGAGCGCGGTGGAATATTGCTGCACCACCTCGCGGCAGGTTTCGAGCGCCAGCGCTTCGCGTTCGAGCGGGGTCAGGTCGAGGTCCTCGCGGCTCATCGGCGGAGGGAGGACGGAGTCCGCTTGTTCGAGCGGTTCGGTCTCCTCGGGAGCCCCGCCGCCACATCCGGCGACAAGGAGCAAGAGGGAGAGGAGGAGGGGTCGGGTCAGTTGCATCATCCAAGGCTCACCATTGTCCCCGCGCCGCGCGAGGTGAAGAATTCCAGAAGCATCGCGTGCGGCACGCGTCCGTCAAGCACCACCGCCGCTTCGCAGCCCGCCTCGACCGCGGCAATGCACGTCTCCAGCTTGGGGATCATGCCGCCGGTAATGGTGCCGGCCGCCGTCAGCCGGTCGATATCGGCAGGCTCGAGACTGGTCAGAAGCCGGCCATCCGCGTCGCGCACGCCCTCGACATCGGTCAGCAGGAACAGCCGCGCCGCGCCCAGCGCGGCGGCAATGGCGCCGGCCATGGTGTCGGCGTTGATATTATAGGTCTCGCCATCGCTGCCCGCCGCGATGGGGGCGACCACGGGGATCATCCCGGCAGCGCTCGCGGTGCTCAGGATGGCCGTGTCGATGGTCTCGGGCTCGCCCACAAAGCCCAGGTCGACCAATTGCTCGATCCGGCTGTCGGGGTCCTGCACGCTGCGGGTCAGCTTGCGCGCGGTGACCAGGCCGCCATCCTTGCCCGATATGCCGATCGCCCGCCCGCCGGCCTGCGCGATCCAGCCGACCAGCTGCTTGTTGATCCCGCCCGACAGCACCATCTCGGCGATCTCGGCGGTGGCCTTGTCGGTTACGCGCAGGCCATCGACGAAGCTGCTCTGGACACCCAGCCGGCTCAGCATGGCGCCGATCTGCGGACCGCCGCCATGAACGACCACGGGGTTGATCCCCACCGCTTTCAGCAGCACCACATCCTCGGCAAAATCGCGCGCGGCCTTGGCATCGCCCATCGCGTGGCCGCCATATTTGACCACGAAGGTGCGCGCCGCATAGCGCTGGAAGTAAGGCAGCGCCTCAATCAGCGTCTCCGCCTTGGCCAGCATCTGCCTGTCGCGCATCTCGCTCATAGGCGCAGGGCCTTAGCCATTCGTCCGCCTTGTGCCTAGTGACGTGAGCGGGGGGGCGCGGTTGACCGGTCATGCGGATGAAATTGGACGCGATCGGCACGCGGTTCTTGCCGCCGCCCCCGTAACCCCTGCCGGATGAACCAAGCAGGCAATCAGCGGGGGAGCGTGCTGGTCCCCATCAGCGCTTCGTCCACCGCCCGTGCAGCCTGGCGCCCCTCACGGATCGCCCAGACCACCAGCGACTGGCCACGGCGCACGTCGCCGCAGGCATAGATTAGCGGGTCCGAACTGCGGTAGGCCCGGGTATCCGCCAGCACATTGCCGCGCGGATCGAGCGTGACCTCGGCCTGCTCGAGCATCCCCGGCTTCCTCGGCCCGATGAAGCCCATCGCCAGCAGGATAAGGTCGGCGGGGATGACGAAATCGCTTCCCGGCACCTCTTCCATCCTGCCTTGCGACCAGTCGGCGCGCACACAGCGAAGGCCGGTGACGCGTCCGTCCTCGCCCACCACCTGCTTGGTCAGCACCGCCCAGTCGCGGCTCGCGCCCTCCTCGTGGCTGGACGAGGTGCGCAACTTCATCGGCCAGTGGGGCCAGGTGAGCGCCTTGTCCTCCATCTCGGGCGGGCGCGGCATGATCTCGATCTGGGTGACGCTGGCCGCGCCCTGGCGGTTGGACGTGCCCACGCAGTCCGAGCCCGTATCGCCGCCGCCGATGACGATCACCCGCTTGTCCCTGGCGCTGAGCGTTCCGCGCGGCGCGGCGCGCTGCTCGTCATCACCGGCAACGCGCTTGTTCTGCTGGGTGAGGAACTCCATTGCCAGGCGCACGCCCGAAAGCTCGGCGCCCGGTATCGAGAGCTGGCGCGCATCCTCGGCCCCGCCCGCCAGCACGATGCAATCGAAGTTCTCCTTCAGGCTGGCGATCGAGATATCGACGCCCACCTCGGTGGAGGTGCGGAAGGTGACGCCCTCTGCCTCCATCTGCACCGCGCGGCGGTTGATGAGGTGCTTTTCCATCTTGAAGTCGGGGATGCCGTAGCGCAGCAGGCCGCCCAGCCTGTCCGACTTCTCGAACACCGTGACCGAATGACCCACGCGCGCCAGCTGCTGCGCGCAGGCGAGGCCCGCCGGACCGCTGCCGACCACCGCCACCCTCTTGCCGGTGCGTGTCGCGGGCGGTTGCGGGGTGACCCAGCCTTCGCGCCAGCCGCGATCGATGATCTCGCACTCGATCGACTTGATGGTCACCGGCCGCTCGGAAATGTTAAGCGTGCACGCCGCCTCGCATGGCGCGGGACAGATACGGCCGGTGAACTCCGGAAAATTGTTGGTCGAGTGGAGGACGTCGAGCGCGTTCTTCCAGTCACCTTCATAGACCAGATGGTTCCAGTCGGGAATGATATTGTTGACCGGACAGCCGGTATGGCAGAACGGAATGCCGCAATTCATGCAGCGCGCCGCCTGGTTCTTCAGCTTGTCTTCCGGCATGGGAAGCACGAATTCGTGATAATGGCGGATGCGCTCCTCCGGATGCGCCTTGTCGCGATCCTCGCGCTCGAGTTCCAGAAACCCCGTGTCCTTGCCCATCGTCCGGCCGATCCTATTCCGCCGCCACGCTGGCCGCCTCTTCGCGCTCGGCCTCGAGCTGGCCCAGCGCGCGTGCATAGTCGCGCGGCATCACCATGGTGAACTGGCCCAGCGCGGTGTCCCAATCCGCCAGCAGCGCCGCCGCGCGGGCCGACCCGGTATGAAGCTGGTGCCGCTCGACCAGGATGCGCAGCCGCTCGGGATGATGATAGAGCATGTCGCCCATGCCGAAATCATGGACATGCATCGCGCGCTGCTGCGGCCGGCCCCAGCTATGGCCCGCATCCCGGCTCCCGGTGACCGGCATCAAATCGACCATCGCAAGGTTGCACCGGTGGGCAAAATCGCCGTCCGGATCCCATACATAGGCCACCCCGCCAGACATGCCGGCGGCGAAGTTGCGCCCGGTCCGGCCCAGCACCACCACCACCCCGCCGGTCATGTATTCGCACGGATGGTCGCCCGTGCCCTCAACCACCGCGATGGCGCCCGAATTGCGCACCGCGAACCGCTCGCCGGCAACGCCCGCGATATAGGCTTCCCCCGCGATCGCTCCGTAAAGCACGGTATTGCCGACGATAATATTGGCCGCCGGATCGCGCGGCGATGAGGGTGGCGGGCGCACGATGATCCGTCCACCCGACAGGCCCTTGCCGACATAGTCATTGGCATCGCCGACCAGATCGAGCGTGACGCCATGCGCCGCCCAGGCCCCGAAGCTCTGCCCGGCAACCCCGGTGCACTCGATCCTGAGCTGCTCGGGCGCCAGCCCCTCATGGCCGTGACGGCGCACGATGGTGCCCGAGAGCATGGCACCGATGGTGCGGTGGACATTGCGCACCTCGCGCTCCAGCACCATGGACTGGCCCTGCTCGATCGCCGGACGCGCCTCTTCGATCAGGCCGATATCGAGCGCCGCGCCCAGGCCATGGTCCTGCTGCCCGGTGTTCCACAGCGGCACGTCGCGCTCGCTCTCGATCCGGTGAAGCAAGCGCGACAGGTCGATCCCGTCCGCCTTCCAGTGGCGGATCGCGCGATTGGTGTCGATCCGGTCGACCCGGCCGATCATTTCCGCCACCGTCCTGAAGCCCATTCGCGCCATGATCGCGCGCAGTTCCTCGGCGACGAAGAAGAAGTAGTTGACGACATGCTCGGGCTGACCGGTGAACAGCTTGCGCAGCCGGGGGTCCTGCGTCGCCACACCCACCGGGCAGGTGTTGAGGTGGCACTTGCGCATCATGATACAGCCCGCCGCGATCAGCGGGGCGGTGGCGAAACCGAATTCGTCCGCCCCCAGCAGCGCGCCGATGGCAACGTCGCGCCCGGTCCTGAGGCCCCCGTCCACCTGCACGCTGATGCGCGACCGCAAATCGTTCAGCAGCAGGGTCTGCTGGGTTTCGGCAAGCCCTATTTCCCACGGGCTGCCCGCATGGGTAAGGCTGGTCAGCGGCGAGGCGCCGGTGCCCCCCTCATAGCCCGATATCGTGACATGATCGGCGCGCGCCTTGGCCACGCCCGCCGCCACCGTGCCCACGCCCACCTCGGCGACCAGCTTGACCGAGACACGTGCCTTGGGGTTCACGTTCTTCAGGTCGTGGATGAGCTGCGCCAAATCCTCGATCGAATAGATGTCGTGGTGCGGCGGCGGCGAGATCAGGCCCACGCCGGGTGTGGAATGGCGCACCTTGGCGATCCGCTTGTCCACCTTGTGGCCGGGCAGTTGGCCACCCTCGCCGGGCTTGGCCCCCTGCGCCATCTTGATCTGGATATCATCGGCATTGACCAGATATTCGGTGGTGACGCCGAACCGGCCGCTGGCCACCTGCTTGATCCGGCTGCGCATATTGTCGCCGTTCTCAAGCGGGCGGAAGCGCTCGGGCTCCTCGCCGCCCTCGCCGGTGTTGGACCGCCCGCCGATCCGGTTCATCGCGATCGCCAGCGTGGAATGCGCCTCGTGGCTGATCGAGCCAAAGCTCATCGCGCCGGTGGAGAAGCGCCGGACGATTACGGCAGCGGGCTCCACCTCCTCCAGCGGAACGGGCGTGTCGCCGGGCCTCAACTCCATCAACCCGCGAATAGTCAGCAGCCTTTCGGCGTGTTCGTTGGTGGCGCTGGCAAAGGCCTGGTAGTTGTCCCACGAAGCGCCGCGCACCGCGTGCTGCAGGTTGGCGATGCTGTCCGGCGTCCAGGCATGATCCTCGCCGCGCAAGCGATACTGGTAGATGCCGCCCGGATCGAGCATGGAGGCATAAAGCGGATTGTCGCCATAGGCGGTGGCGTGGCGGCGCACCGCCTCTTCGGCCACCTCGGCAAGCCCGATCCCCTCGATGGAGGTGGCGGTGCCGGTGAAGTAGGTGTCGACGAAGGGTGTCGCCAGCCCCACCGCATCGAAGATCTGAGCGCCGCAATAGGACTGGTAGGTGGAGATGCCCATCTTGGACATGACCTTGAGGATGCCCTTGCCCAAGGCCTTGATATAGTTGCCCTCGACCTCCTCGCGCGCAAGCGAGGGCACGCGGGCGGCGCGGATCGATTCGAGCGTTTCGAGCGCCAGATAGGGGTTGATCCCTTCCGCCCCGTAGCCCGCCAGCACGCAGAAGTGATGCACCTCGCGCGCCTCGCCCGTCTCCACGACCAGCCCGGTCTGCATCCGCAATCCCTGCCGCACGAGGTGATGATGCACCGCCGCGGTGGCCAGCAGCGCGGGCATGGGGACGCGGGTCTCGCATTGCGCGCGATCGGACAGAATGAGGATGTTGCGATCCTGCAGCACCGCCTCGGTCGCCGCCCAGCACATTTCCTTCAGCGCCTGGCCAAGCGCCGCCGCGCCGCTTGCCGCATCCCAGGTGATGTCGATGGTCTCGGTGCGGAAGGCGCCGTCCAGGCTGGCCTCGACCGAACGGATCTTCTCCATGTCGCGGTTGGTGAGGATGGGCTGAGCCACCTCGAGCCGCTTGTGCGTCCCGGCGTCATGGCCCAGCAGATTGGGCCGCGGACCGATCATCGAGATGAGGCTCATCACCAGTTCCTCGCGGATCGGGTCGATCGGCGGATTGGTGACCTGGGCGAAGTTCTGCTTGAAGTAGTCGTAGAGCAGGCGTGGCCGCTCGGATAGCACGGCGATGGGCGTATCGGTGCCCATCGAGCCGATCGGATCATCGCCCGTCACCGCCATTGGCTCAAGGAAGCGGGCCAGGTCCTCCTGCGTGTAGCCGAACGCCTGCTGGCGGGTGAGCAGCGGGATCGCCTCGTCCTCCAGCCGCCCGGTAAGCGCCTCCTCGTCGGTCTCGATGGTGTCCAGATCGGCCAGCTTGTACTGGGTCTGCGCCAGCCACTTCTTGTAAGGCTCGGCGGCGGCAAGCCCGGCTTTCAGTTCCTCGTCCTCGACGATGCGGCCTTCTTCCAGGTCGATGAGCAGCATGCGGCCGGGCTGGAGCCGCCACTTGCGCACGATGTCCTCCTCGGGAATGGGCAGCACCCCGCTTTCGGACGCCATCACCACCAGGTCGTCGCGCGTGACGCAGAAGCGCGCCGGCCTCAGCCCATTGCGATCAAGCGTGGCGGCGATCTGGCGCCCGTCGGTAAAGGCCACCGCCGCCGGCCCGTCCCACGGCTCCATCAGCGCGGCGTGATATTCGTAGAACGCGCGCCGGGCAGGGTCCATCAGCGCGTTCTTGGACCATGCCTCTGGAATGAGCATCATCATCGCGTGGGCCAAGCTGTAGCCGCCCAGCAGCAACAGCTCTAGCGCATTGTCGAGGCAGGCGGTGTCCGACTGGCTGTGCGGGATGATCGGCCACATCTTGTCGAGATCCGCGCCGAGCAGCGGCGATTCCATCGTGCGGCGCCGGGCGTTCATCCAGTTGACGTTGCCGCGCACCGTGTTGATCTCGCCATTATGCGCGATCAGGCGGAAGGGCTGTGCCAGCCGCCACGAGGGGAAGGTGTTGGTGCTGAAACGCTGGTGCGCCAGACCCAGCGCGCTGATGCAGTCGGGGTCGCGCAGATCGTCGTAGAAGCTGCCCACCTGGGTCGCCAGCAGCAGCCCCTTATAGACCACCGTGCGGCTGGAGAAGCTGGGCATATACAGCTTCTCGATCCCGGGCATGTTATGCTTGGCGGCCAGCGCCTTTAACGGGTTCTGCGTCTGCTTGCGGATGACGATGAGCTTGCGCTCGAACGCCTCCTGGTCGGTGCAGTTGTCACCCCGGGCGATGAAGCACTGGCGGATAATCGGCATGGCGGCGAGCACCGCTTCGCCCAATCCATCGCAGGTGGTGGGCACATCGCGCCAGCCGATCAGGTGCTGGCCCTCCTTGGCAATGAACTTCTCGAACTGGTCGGTAATGAACTCGCGCGCGGTGGCATCGGGCGGCAGGAAACACATCGCCACTGCATAATCGCCCGGCGGCGGCAGCTTCAGACCCGCGCCTTCGGCCCAGCGGCGATAGAGCGGATCGGGGATCTGGATCAGAATGCCCGCGCCATCGCCGAGCAGCGGATCGGCGCCCACCGCCCCGCGATGATCCAGATTGCCCAGTATTTCGAGCGCGTCGCTGACGATCTTGTGGCTCTTCTTGCCGCCGATATGAGCGACAAAGCCCAGCCCGCACGAGTCGTGCTCGTTGCGGGGATGATAAAGACCGCGCGGGGCAGGCAACTCGCTATGCAATCCGTTGTCCTCGTTCCGCCGACCCGCCGCCTTCTCCGCCCGCTCGTCAGCCGGAGCCATCCGGGTAACGAAGCGTCAGTGACAGAGGGTCTGCCTGCGCAAAAATGTCGCGAATGCCCTTCATGACAATCGCAAATCGGTTTGGCAAGATCGAACGCGCACCCCTCGCGAGGACCCGCACGTCATCCCGCCCGGTGTCATGAAGGCCCGGACGGGAGCCTTGGATTAGCTCTGATCCACTGCTCCACCACCGGCGCGATCCGGGTGCGCCACTTGCTGCCGTGGAACATGCCGTAATGGCCGACATCGCGCGCCAGGTGGTATTTCTTGCGCTCGACCGGCAGATGCTCGCAGATGTCGAGCGCGGCGCGGGTCTGGCCGATGCCCGAGATATCGTCACGCTCGCCCTCGATCGCCAGCAGCGCGGTGTCGCGGATCGCATCAAGGTCGATGGGCACACCGCGATGGACGAACTCGCCCTTGGGCAGCGAATGCTTCTGGAACACGTGCTCCACCGTCTCCAGATAGAACTCGGCGGTCATATCGCACACCGACAGATATTCGTCATAGAAGCCCTTGGTGGCATCGGCGCTTTCCTGGTCGCCCAGCGTCAGATGCTTGAACATCTCGAAATGGCTCAGCATGTGGCTTTCCAGGTTCATCGACAGGAAGCCGGCAAGCTGGAGGAAGCCGGGATAGACCTTCCGCCCGGCGCCCGGGTAGGTGAAGGGCACGGTGGCGACGACATTGTTGCGGAACCAGGCCAGCGGCTTGGCCATGGCCAGGTCGTTCACCCCCGTGGGACTGGCGCGGGTGTCGATCGGTCCACCCATCAAGGTGAGGGTCGCGGGCCGGCACGGATCCTCGTTCTTGGCCATCACCGCGGCGGCGGCGAAGGCGGGAACGGATGGCTGGCACACCGCCAGGACGTGAACCCCGCCATCCGCGCCCGGCCCCACGAAGCGGGTGAACTCGATGATGTAGTCGATATAGTCGTCGAGGTCGAAGCGCCCCTCGGATAGCGGCACCATCCGCGCATCGGCCCAGTCGGTGATCCACACCTCCTGGTGCTCCACCATGCGCATTACCGTGCCGCGCAGCAGCGTGGCGTAGTGCCCGCTCATCGGCGCCACGATCAACAGGCGCGGCGCATCGTCGGGCAGGCTATCGCGGCGGAAATGGCGAAGCGCGCCGAACGGCTTTTCGAGCACCACCTCCTCATGCACCCGGTGGCTTGCCCCATCCACCATGACCTCGGTGATGCCGAAGATCGGCTTGCCGCGGTTCTCGTAGACATGGGCGAACACCTCGAGTGCGCTCGCCACCATCGGCCCGGCACCAAGGTACCCTATCGGCAGGGCGGGATTGGTCAGCAGCTGCGCGCCGATCGAGGCCCAGCTGCTGACATTGGAGAGAAACGAGCGTTGCATCTCGTAAGCGGAATAAAGCATCGAGGGTATCCTGCGGCGGGCGGCAGGCGCCCTCTTTCCCCGTCATATAGGGATCATGTTGCAATGCGGCAAACGCAGGCGCGCCAGACGCTTCACGCCTTGCCCAAGATGCGTTAGGGGCGCTGGCAAATGGCAAGAAGCGCAAGACAGGCCCGGGGCAGGGCGCAGAGCAGGAGCGAACGGGCTGAGGTGGATAAATCCACCGAAGGTCTGGCCCCGCTGCGCATGGTCTACAGCGCGGCGAAGCGCTATCCGGGGCTGGTCGCCGGCGCGTTGATCGCGCTGACCGTCACCGCGGCGGCGACGCTGGCCATTCCCGCCGGCTTTCGCCTGGTCATCGACCGGGGGTTTGCCGGCAGCGATGATCCCGGCGAGATCGGCCGGTGGTTTCGTTACCTGCTGCTCATCGTCATCGTGCTGGCGGTGGGGACGGGGCTGCGCTATTATTTCGTCGCCTCGCTCGGCGAACGGGTGGTGGCCGATATCCGCCGCCAGGTGCAGGCCAACCTGCTGCGCCTGTCGCCCGGCTTTTTCGAGGAGAACGCGCCCAGCGAGATCGCCAGCCGGATGACCGCCGACACCACCCAGATCGAGGTGGTGGTGGGCTCGACCATTTCAGTGGCGCTGCGCAATGCCATCATGGCGACGGGCGGCATCGCCTACCTGCTGATCCTGGCGCCGCAGCTCACGGTGATGCTGCTGGCAGGGGTGGCCGCCATCATCGTGCCGATCGTGTGGTTCGGCCGGCGCATCCGCCGCGTTTCGCGCGAAAGCCAGGACAAGGTGGCCGCAGTGGGCTCGATCACCACCGAGGTGCTGGGGGCGATGAAGATCGTCCAGGGCTTCAACCAGGAGGAGCGCGAACGCGCGCGCTTCGCCCGAGCGGTAGAGGCCAATTACGAAACCGCGCAGCGCCGCATCCGGTTGCGCTCGATGATGACCACCATCGTCATCTCGTTCGTGTTCGGCGCCATCACGCTGCTGTTATGGGATGGCGCGATCCAGGTGGTCGAGGGGCGACTGACGGGGGGCACCATCGCCGCCTTCGTGCTGACCGGGCTGATCGTGGCGGGCGCGTTCGGTTCGCTGACCGAGGTTTATGGCGATCTGGTGCGCGGCGCGGGCGCGGCCGAGCGGCTGGGCCAGCTGCTGGCGCAAAAGCCGACCATCGCCGCGCCCGCCAGGCCGCTCGCCCTGCCCGAACCGGCGCGCGGCGGGCTGGCGTTCCAGAACGTCACCTTCAGCTATCCCACCCGGCCCAGCGAACAGGCGGTGCAGGACATCTCGCTCACCATCGAGCCGGGCGAGACGGTGGCCATCGTCGGCCCCTCCGGCGCGGGCAAGTCGACCATGTTCCAGCTCGCCTGCCGCTTCTACGATCCGCAAACAGGCACGGTGCGGCTCGATGGCGTGCCGCTGACCGGCGCCGATCCGGGCGAGGTGCGCCGGCGCATCGCGCTGGTGCCGCAGGAGGGCATATTGTTCGCCGCCAATGCGCGCGACAATCTGCGCTACGGCGCCTGGGCAGCGGACGACGAGGCGATCTGGGAGGCGGCGCGCGCGGCGCATGCCGACGTGTTTTTGAAGGCGCTTCCCCAGGGGCTGGACACATTCCTGGGCGAAGGCGGGGCGCGGCTTTCGGGCGGTCAGCGCCAGCGCATCGCCATCGCCCGCGCGCTGCTGCGCGATGCGCCGATCCTGCTGCTCGACGAGGCCACCAGCTCGCTCGATGCCGAGAGCGAGAACCTGGTTCAGCAGGCGCTCGAGCGGCTGATGGCCGATCGCACCACGCTGGTTATTGCCCATCGCCTGGCCACCGTGCGCGCGGCCGACCGGATCGTGGTGATGGACAGCGGACGCATCGTGGAAGAAGGCGATCACGCTTCGCTCGTGGGCGCGGGCGGCCTCTATACCCGCCTCGCCTCGCTCCAGTTCGACGAGGCGGCGGCGGCCTGATCGGCGGTTCGGTAGGGCGTTCTGCATCAAATCTTGCGCGCTGAGAACACGGCCAGCGGCAACGCCCGGCAGTTCCTGCAAGCCGCCTGTAGGGGGGATGCAAATGAGGTGACGCCGAGGCGCGATATTCGCGGGCGGGGTGAGATGACCGCCGCCCCGCCCTTGCCAGCCCTCCGCCCAACCAACCCAGCCGCGGCCGGCCGCCTCCAACCCCCGGCTTCCAGGCGACCCGTGCGCTTGACACCGCCCGGCCCCCCGGCGAAAGCGCGCGGCGCTCATGGACCTCACCCTCACCGCCATCCTGCTCGGCATCCTTGAGGGTCTGACCGAATTCCTCCCCGTCTCCTCGACCGGGCATCTGATCCTCGCCAGCGAGGCGTTCGGCTATGACGCCGCGCAGTGGGCGCAGTTCAACATCGTCATCCAGCTGGGCGCCATCCTCGCGGTGGTGGTCACCTATTTCAAGCTGTTCTGGCGGATGGGAATAGGCCTGCTCGCGCTGGAGACCGAGGCACTGCGCTTCGTGCGCAACATTTTCCTCGCCTTCCTTCCGGCAGCGGTGATCGGCCTGCTGGTGAAGGATGCGATCGACGTGATGCTCGAGACGCCGCTGGTGGTGGCGGTGGCGCTCATCATCGGCGGCATCGCCATCATCGTGCTCGAGCGCACGATCAAGCCTGCGCCCGATACGGGCGTCGCCGCGCTGTCGTGGCGCACCGCGATCGCCGTCGGTTTCGTCCAGTGCCTGGCGATGATCCCGGGCACCAGCCGTTCGGGCGCCACGATCCTGGGCGCGCTGGCGATGGGCGTCGGGCGCAAGACCGCAGCCGAGTTCTCATTCTTCCTTGCCGTCCCGACCATGCTGGGCGCGGCCACGGTGAAGATTTTCGCCGAGCCCGACCAGCTGCTTTCGGGCAATGCGCTGGTCGGCTGGAACGAGATTGCGCTAGGCTTCGTGTTCGCGTTTGTCACCGCGCTGGTCATCATCCGCGCCTTTGTCGCCTATGTCAGCCGCGCGGGCTTCACCCCGTTCGGATGGTACCGTGTGGTGGTGGGGAGCGCGGCGCTGATCTGGCTGCTGACACGTTAGCCGCCAACCGCCGGGCGGAACCTTCGCCAATTCGCTTGGTTCAGGCCCCATGACGACCGTTATTGGATCTTGGGCACCATGGGCCTTGTTTTCCTGATCGTCCTGGGGACTATCCTGGGCTGGCTTGCCTCGATCGTCATGGGGCAAGAGCGTTCCGACGAGGTGTTGCGCAACATCGTGGCCGGCGTTGGAGGCGCGCTGGTGGTGGGCCTGGTCGTCAGCCCGCTGGTGGGTGCAGGTTCGCTGCTCGGTGGCACCTATAGTATCGCCGCCCTTCTCTTGGCCAAGGTGGGTGCGTTGGCGGCGATTGCCGGGGCGAACATCACACATCTGCGGCGCACGTTCTGAGCCTGGCTCGGACTTGACGAAACACTCACTCGCCACGAAGGGTTCGGGCGGGTTAACCCAAGCGTCCCGAAAATCACTGCGGGGCGGATGTAGAAAGGAAGTTGCCATGAGGAAATTGCTCGCGATCGCATCGGCCACCGCGCTGGGTCTGGGGCTTGCCGCCTGTGACAGCCCCGCCGAGGAAGCGGCTGAGGATGACGCCGTGCTGGTGGAAGATGATGCCATGATGGCCGATGACACCATGATGATGGAAGCCGAAGATCCCATGATGATGGAGACCGAGGATCCCATGATGACCGAGGATGACGCGGTCCTCGACGATGATGCCGTGGTCGTCGAATAGATCGAATAACCGGCGGGTCGATCCTGCCTGTTTCGCGGCGGACCATTAGCAGGTTCGCCATCCGGATTGGCCGGCCGTGCTTGCGAGCACCGCCGGCCTTTTCGTTGCGTCGATGCAAACGAGTCGCGCCCGGCCGCGAAGCCTTTTCCTTTGCCCATCCTCCTTCCGCGCGCTTATGAACCAACCCGCGACGGGATAGAGACCCGGGCAATGGGAGAGATGGAAAATGGCGCGCGTGGCAATCGTGACCGGCGGAACCCGGGGTATCGGCAGAGCGGTGTCCGAGACGTTGAAGGCGGATGGCTTCCTGGTGGTGGCGAACTACGGCGGCAACGAGGAAAAGGCCCGCGCTTTCACCCAGGAGACTGGGATCGAGGCCTATCAGTGGGATGTGGGCGATCATGAGGCCGCGCTTGCCGGATGCCGCCAGGTGACAGACGAGGTCGGGCCGATCGCGGTGGTGGTGAACAATGCTGGCATCACGCGCGATGGCACGCTCGCCCGGATGAGCCACGAGGACTGGAACGAGGTGCTGCGGATCAACCTTGGCGGCTGTTTCAACATGGCCAAGGCCTGTTTCCCGGCGATGAAGGAAGCGGGCTGGGGACGGATCATCAATATCGGTTCGATCAACGGCCAGGCAGGGCAATATGGCCAGGTGAATTATGCCGCCGCCAAAAGCGGAATCCACGGCTTCACCAAAGCTCTGGCGCAAGAAGGCGCCAAGGCCGGGATCACCGTGAACGCCATCGCACCGGGTTATATCGATACCGACATGGTGGCTGCGGTGCCCGAGAACGTGCTGGAAAAGATTGTCGCCAAGATCCCCGTCAACCGCCTGGGGCAGGCTTCGGAGATCGCCCGCGGGGTGAGTTTCCTCGCCTCGGAGGAAGCGGGCTTCATCACCGGCTCGACATTGTCGATCAATGGCGGGCAGCACATGTACTGACCGATCGGTCGACGGGGGCCGGCATCGACAGGGCTCCCCTCGCCTGGGGACCGGCAGCGGACCACGGCCCCGGAATACGACCCAGGACACAGCCCCAAAACACAGCCGAAGCCGCCTATTGCAAGGTGACGCGCGCCTCGTCGGGATCGCCGCGGCCGAAGAACTCCATCAACTGGACCAGCAGTTCGCAGCGGGTGCGCAGATCATCTGCCTCAAGCAGTGCTTGCTTGGAGGCGGCATCGAACGGAGCAATCTGGCTGACCCCATTGATCAGCGAGGTGTCGTCCAGCCGCGCGACCGAATCCCAGTCGATGGCATAGCCCTGCGAATCGGCGAAACGACGTGCCTCGGCCTCGAACGCGGCGCGCTCGCCCAGGCTCAGCGCTTCCTCGCCCGGCTCGTCGAGGATCTCGCCCTCCACTTGGCGAAACGGGGTTGCCACCTCCAGCTCGCGCAGCAAGCGGAAGCGGGCGACACCGCCCAGAATGACGTTGTAGCGCCCGTCCTGCGTGGTCTCGACATCCTCGATCCGGCCCACGCAGCCCATCTTGAACAACGGCGAGCCCTCCTTGGCCACCTGCGGCTGGATCATGGCGATCCGCCGGTCGCGCGCCAGGGCATCGCCCACCAGCGCCCGGTAGCGCGGCTCGAAGATATGCAGCGGCAACTGCAGGCCGGGGAACAGGATCGCTCCGGTAAGCGGGAAGATCGACAGGCGGGTGGCGGTCATGTGTAGGGGCAGCTTACAGGCTCGCTTGCGGCTTGTCGAAGCCCCTGCCCCAAGGTCCAGTGCCGCAAGGTCCAACCGGGCCAGCGGGCACGTTCACCCGAACAGCAGCAGCGAGAGACGGCGGCGCTGGGCTGCGACCCACGGGTCCTCCAGCCCGATCGCCTCGAACATCATCAGCAGCCGGCTGCGCGCGGCGCTCTCGTTCCATTGCGGATCGGCCTCGATCATGGCCAGCAGCGTATCGGCGGCCGCGTCCCGGTTACCCGCGGCGAAGGCGGCCTGCGCATAGGCAAATTGCGCGTCCATATCGGCCGGACGCTCGGCTGCGGCGGCGCGCAGGGTCTCAAGTTCGCCTTCGTCCAGCTGCGTCCCGGCAAGCTCGAGCGCACTGCCTGCCTGCGCCACCAGCGGATCGGCCTTCAGGTCGTCGGAAAGCGCATCATAGGCAGCGCGCGCCTCGTCCTGGCGGCCCGCGGCCAGCAGCGCGCGCACCAGGCCTGACTGCACGCCGGGATTGTCGGGCTCCATCTCGGCAAGCTGGGTGAAGATCCCCGCCGCGCGCTCGCCATCGCCGGCTGCCAGAACCTCTTCGCCCATCGCCAGTAGCGGGGCGATGTCCTGCGCGCCTGCCTCGCCATTGTCCGCAGCGCCCCCGGTAACGGGCAGCTGGCCCAGGATCTGGTCGAGCGCCTGCTTCAGCTGCGTCTCGCCACGCGCAGGAGTCAGATCGGCCACCGGCTGGCCCTGGAACACCGCATAGACCGCAGGGATGGACTTCACCTGGAACTGCCCGGCGATGAAGGGTTCCTCATCGACATTGAGCTTGACCAGCTTCACCCCCTTGTCCGCGTAGTCGCGCGCCACCTTCTCGAGCACCGGGGTCAGCGCCTTACAGGGGCCGCACCACTCGGCCCAGAAATCGATGATGACGAGGCTGTCCTTCGAGGGATCGACCACGCTCTTGCGAAAGCGTTCGACCGCCTTTTGTTCGTCTAGGCTCAGACCCATGCTCGCCACCGTTGAAATCCCCTTTTTCTCGATTGCCTCTAGTGGGTGAAGATATGCGCTGCCCGCAGATTGTGAAGGGCGCGAGACCAAGCGCGGGATGCGGCGAAGAGGGCTTGCCCGCCGCCGGGCCCGATGCTAGGCGCCCGCTTCCCATATCCGGGGGAACGTCCTTCGGAAAATGCGCCGCGAGCGGGCGTAGCTCAGGGGTAGAGCACAACCTTGCCAAGGTTGGGGTCGAGAGTTCGAATCTCTTCGCCCGCTCCAGTTTTTCAGGATGAAGGTGTTAGAACGGCTCTATTGTGGGCTGGCAGGGCACGAGACGGTCTTAAGCGTTTCACGTATCCATCTGGATTTCGAATTTCGGTGCATTCCGGAGGCTTCCTGGCATCTTTCCGCGATCAGCATCCTGAATGGCGCCCCAAGGTCGTCGCATTTCCCGCAGATATCTTCTCCATCCACCACTACACCATTGTCGCAGAAGATGGCGGCGGCGGGGAAAACCGCTTCTGGGTCGATCCGACGACTGGGCGTGTAAGCCAGACGCTAGAGTCCGATTTTGCCGACTTCATCCTGCGCCCTCACGCCAATCTGTTTCTTGGTCAGCCGGGGCGCTGGGTTGTGGGCGTGCTCGGGCTCGTCATGCTATTTTCCGTTGGCACGGGATTATGGTTCCACTGGCGGCGCGTGCGGCGCGACTTGCTCCATCTCGGGCTGGGGCAGCACGCGCGCAATGCGTGGGGCGATCTGCACAAAATGTGGGGGTGTGGGCTTTTCCGTTCCATGTCGTGATTGCCCTCACCGGCGCATGGCTCGGGGTGGAATCGCTGGTCGACATCCGCGCTTCGGATGCCAGCCCCATCGAGATCGCCGGCGAAGGACCGGGCAACCCGCGACCGATAGCCGAGATTGTCACCAGCGCGGTTCAGATACCCCCCGACTTTCGGGCCACCCACGTCAACATGACCAATTATGGCGCCGCCGATGCGACGATCAGGGTTCAGGGCGACCTGCCGGGGCACCGCCTTGTCTGACGCGGGCAGACGATGCTGGTATTTGACGCCGACAGCGGACGGCACATCCAGACCGTTGATCGCACGCAGCAGGGATTGGGCAGGCATGTCCTCGCGATGGTCCGGCCGCTGCACTATGGCTATTTCTGGCCTTTCTGGGGCGAGCTGCTGTATTCCGTGCTCGGTATCGGCGCGACATTGCTTGCCATGTCGGGGATGCTGACTTGGGCCGGGCGCGAGAAACGCAAGGTCGTTCGCAGAACTGGCGACGCGGCCACGAACATGGAGCGTGCCAATACTGCGGTCATGGGCGGTCTGCTTGTCTCGCTCGCTGTAATGGCGTTCCTCAACGCCGCGGCGCGGGCAATCGGTAGCAGCACATTTTCATTCCTTGAGGCCAGGATCTGCTGGCCGGCAAACCGCTTGCTCCCGAACTGATCCTTTTCGTTCTGCTGTGGGCCGTGCTCGGCTTGGCTTTTTCCGCCATGCGCTGGCGTGGCGCAATGACGGCATGATGCTCGCCTGGGGCAACGAGGATGGTCGCGCCGGATTGCTCGAAATGGATAATCTCCCGCGATCCGGAGATCCACGATGATCAATGCCCGCCCCTTGATACTGCCCATCCCCGCCACACTCATGGCTCCAACCGTTGATGCCGAGCGGCCGACCTATCCCATCATCGACAATAATGGCGAGACGATCGGCCACGTTACGGTGCAGGCCGCGTCGGGCGGGGTGCTGCTTGGTATCACGGTCGAAAGCCTGCCGCCCGGACCTCACGGCATGCACTTCCATGCGATGGGCGACTGCTCGCCGCCCGCAACTTTCGCCAATGCCGGGCCGCATATCAACCCCTACAAGCGGCCGCACGGCTATCTGCATCCGCATGGCCCGCACGAAGGAAATCTGCCCAATTTGATCGTTCATGCCGACGGCAGCGCCGATGTCGAACTCTATTCGCATATGGTGCGCCTCGATGACGGCTTTCTGACGCTGCGTGACGCGGACGGCTCGTCGCTGATCATTCACGCGGATCGGGACGATCATGTCTCACAACCGATCGGCGGATCGGGCGAACGGATCGGCTGCGCGGTCATCAAGCGGTGAACCAGTCCCGCGCTTCGCTTGCCAGACCGTGCATTGACGTGTGCGTCTTCGAGCAGGAAACCGGCTGGTGCATCGGCTGCGGCCGCATGCGCGCTGAATGCCGCAAGTGGCGCACCACGCCGCGCCGCGATCTGCGGGCTCTTCAGGCACAATTGTCCAGGCGTCTTCGAACGCTCAAGCCATCCAAGCAAGCGTGAACATGATTGATCCGACAATTCTGTCCAGTTCGACGCTCGGCCTTATCTTTCTGCTTGGCCTGAAACATGGGCTTGATCCCGATCATATCGCGGTGATCGACAATCTCACCTTCCGCGCGGCGGCAGAGCGGCCTTGCATGGCACCTTGGACCGGCACGTTCTTCGCCATCGGGCACTCGATCTCGGTTGCCATCGTGGCACTGGCCGTGTCGTGGCTGGCTGGCGTGTTCGCCTGGCCGGAATGGATTGGCGCGGCGGTCGACGTGATGATCATTGCGCTGCTGGTGCTGGTCGGCACGCTCAATCTGCGCGCGCTACTGAGGACGACAAATTTCACTCCGGTCGGCTGGCGGTAGGGTTTCGTCCCGCGCAGCTTATTGGCTTCATCCCATCCTTTGACGGTTATCGCCATCGGCATGATCTTTGGCTTGGTGTTCGATACCGCCACCCAAGCCGCCGCCTGGGGTATGATCGCGGCAACAGGTGGAGGTGCCGCAACGGCAATCATCGCTTTGTTGCCGCTGGCGCGCTTTCGGGCACGGCGAGCGCCGGTTTAGGACAAAGAATGGGAAACTGGCCGCAAGGTGCACGGCCAACCTATGGCGGCCGGCATGTCCCAGCGTGCAGGCGGGTCAATAGCCGCTGGCCTGCCCATCCTTGCGCATTTCGGTGGCTCCGATGAATACGCCGGTAACCGGATCGCGGGCGATTGCCTGATAGCCGCCAAACGGGATGCCGGTCTGTTCGACTTCGACCTGATGGCCCATCGCCCGCAGCGCCTCGACGGTGACGGGGGGAATACCAGGTTCGACCAATAGCACCCCTCGTGCGTCGAGTGGGACAGTGTCGGCCCGGCTACCCAAGAGAGCGTCGGTCGGCTGACGGCCGCCGTCGTGCATTATGCGTGCCGCATCGCCCGCTTCCTGCAAATTCATGCCGTAGTCGACGAGATTAATGAGGATCTGGACGTGGCCTTGCGGCTGCATCGCTCCGCCCATAAGGCCAAAGCTCATGAAAGGTTCGCCGTTCTTCTTCATGAAAGCCGGAATGATGGTTTGAAACGGCCGTTTGGCCGGGGCGTAGGCGTTCGGGTGGTCAGGATCGAGACTGAACAGTTCACCGCGATCCTGCAACATGAAGCCAAGACCATCCGGGACCAGCCCGCCGCCCATGCCACGGTAGTTCGACTGGATGAGGCTCACCATCATGCCGCTCGCATCGGCGACGGACAGGTAAGTCGTGTCACCTGGTCCTTCGAGCACCAGAGCCTGCGGATTGCCCGGTGCGAAGTTCGGCGTGACCCGGGCTGTATCAATTTCGGCGAAGCGGGCGCGGCCATAAGCGTCGGTCAGCAGACCTTCCGGCAGCGCCGCGAATGCAGGATCGGCATAGAAACGTGCGACATCCTCGAAGGCGAGACGCTTTGCCTCGGTGATGTAGTGCAGCACCTGCGGTGATCCGCGCTCCCACTGCGAAAGATCGATATTTTTGAGGATATTGACCATCTGCAGCGCGGCGAAGCCCTGCGAGTTGGGCGGAAGTTCGCATAGTTCGTAGCCGCGCCGGTAGGCGACGCAGGCGACATCGACCCACTCGCTCTTATGGTCCGCGAAGTCTGCAAGCGTGAAGGCGCTCCCTTGGCGGCGAAGGTAATCGACCATGACACGCGCCGTCTCGCCCTGATAGAATTCGTCGCGGCCATTGCCGGCAATACGTTCGAGCGTATCGGCTAGGTCGGGATTGCGGAAAATCTCCCCCGCCTGCGGTGCGCCATTCGCAAACCAAGTCTCGCGGGCATTGTCGAACTCAAAGGGAACTTCCTTCAGCCGCGCTTCATAGGATTTGAGATTGCGATCGAGATACATGGCAATGACGGGCGCAACGGGGTGCCCATCACGCGCGTAGCGGATCGTGGGCGCGAGATTGCGGCTCATCGGGAGCTTACCGAAGCGCTCGTGTAGTGTGAACCATGCGTCAACCGTACCCGGGATTGTGACCGGCAGCGGCCCGACCGATGGGACCGACGTAACCCCGGCACCGAGATTATCTTGGAACTGGGTGAGCGTTTGCCCGGCGGGCGATCGGCCCGAGCCATTGATCCCGAGCAATTGGTTTGTCGTCGAATCGTAAACGATGGCGAACAGATCGCCGCCTATCCCGTTTCCAGTCGGCTCCATCAAGCCGAGGGCGGCATTGGCCGCAATCGCTGCATCGACCGCACTGCCACCGGCCTTGAGAATGTCGAGCGCGATCTGCGTTGCTAGCGGGTGAGCGGTCGCGGCCATACCCTGCGCCGCTATCACCGGACTGCGGCTCCACCGTGCTCCGACCGGTCGCGCGCCTGGACCGATGCCTTGCGTCGCTTCCACCGTGGTGCTGGCGACCTCCAAGCTCTCTTGGGCGGGCGCCGGGCTCGCGATCAGCGCGGCCGCGGCCAAGAAAGATTTCAGATGCATGGTGTTCCCTCTTTGCATTCAGCCCGATACTAAACGAGTTGGTCGTAGCCTACCAAGCGGCTGATTACCGACATCCTGCGCAACTGGCCGGAACTGGGATCCTCGGACATGGTGGAAATTCGCGTTCAACAATATATCATCGCAAATACGTAATCCGCGCGGTCGCCAGCAAAGCGAGGGAAGTTTCGGTCCATCGCTGCCAGCCTTCGCAGAACTGCATGTTATCGCGCGAAGGTTGATGCAACAGCCTAGCCGCCCGGTCTTGTTGGGAGAATAAGAGCTTGAGACTGATTGCATTTGTTGCCGCACTGCTGGTCGCGGCACCCGTTTTGGCGCAGGGTGTCCAGCAGACCAAGGGGAGTTTCGAGGACAAGTTCAGGCAGCTCGACGAGGTGCTACCCGATCCCAACGTCTACCGGAACGCCTCGGGTGCGCCGGGCCATCAATATTGGCAGCAGGAGGCAGACTACAGCATTACCGCGCAGCTGGACGAGGAGCGTCGGCGACTGAGCGCGCAAGCGAGGGTGCGCTATACCAACAATTCGCCCGACACGCTGCCATGGATCTGGATGCAGCTTGACCAGAACATCTTCCGCAACGATTCCATGGCCGAACTGACCGACGATTTTGGCGGAGCAGGCAGGCGCGGACCCAAGGTAAGCATCGGATCGGCGAATGAACCTGCACGTCTTTCGCTGGAAGAGGTGCGGCGCCAGCAAGTCATGGCGGATAATGATTTCGGCTACGACATCCGTTCGGTTCGTTTGGTGACCGATGAAAATCTGCCTCACACTATCGTGGGCACTTTGATGCGGATCGACTTACCGGTGCCGCTCGCGCCCGGGCAGAGCATTGAGTTTGCGATCGACTGGGACTTCAACATCGTCGAGGAAAACGCCGTCTTCGCCCGCTCGGGCTATGAGCACTTTCCCGACGACCCCCGCCCCGGCGGCAACGACATCTACCTGTTCGCGCAATGGTTTCCGCGGATGGTCGCTTATTCGGATTACGAAGGCTGGCATAACAAGGAATTTCTCGGACGCGGCGAATTCACGCTCGAGTTCGGCGATTACGATGTCACGATGACCGTGCCGGACGATCATATCGTCTCCTCCACCGGCGTCCTGCAGAACCCGCTAGAAGTGCTCACCGCGCAGCAGCGCCAGCGCCTCGAACAGGCGCGCACTGCCGACACGCCGATCTTCATCGTCACGCCGCAAGAAGCCGAGGCAAACGAGCGGACCGGACCATCGGGCACCAAAACCTGGCGATACTCGGCGCAAAATGTGCGTGATTTCGCCTGGGCGTCGAGCCGCAAGTTCGCGTGGGACGCGCAGGGGCATAGCCAGCCCGGGGCCGAGCACGAAACCGTGATGGCCATGTCTTTCTGGCCCAAGGAGGGCGGCGAGCTATGGCGCAAATTTTCGACCGCCGCCGTGGTCCACACGATGAAGGTCTATTCGCGCTTCAGCTTCGACTATCCATACCCGACGGCGCAGTCGGTTAACGGCCCGGTGGGCGGGATGGAATATCCCATGATCACCTTCAACGGCCCGCGCACGACGCTGAACGACGATGGCACGCGGACATATTCGCTATCGGAAAAGGTCTTCCTGATCGGTGTCGTCATCCACGAAATTGGACACATCTATTTTCCGATGACTGTCAATTCGGACGAACGGCAATGGACCTGGATGGACGAGGGTATCAATTCCTTCCTCGATTCGGTTGCAGGGTACGAATGGGATCCGGACATGCCTTGGACGCGCAGCCTGCCGCGCGACCTGATCTCCTACATGGTTTCGGACCAGCAGGTGCCGATCATGACGCATTCGGATTCGGTGCTGAACCTGGGCCCCAACGCCTATGGCAAGCCATCTGCCGCCTACCACATCCTGCGCGACACGATCATCGGCCGCGAGCGGTTCGATTTCGCGCTGAAGGAATATGCTCGTCGCTGGAAGTTCAAGCGGCCCACGCCGGCCGATTTCTTCCGTACGATGGAGGAGGCATCGGGCACCGATCTCGATTGGTTCTGGCGTGGCTGGTTCTACACCACCGATCACGTCGATATTTCGCTCGATTCCATCTACCGGATGCGGATCGACACGGAAGATCCCGATATCGACCTGCCCCGCCGCCGACAGGAACTGGCCGGTGAACCGGGCAAGGTCGGTGTCGGCCTGAACGAAGCGATCGGCGTACCGATCTGGGTGCTCGAAAATTCGGGCGTGACCGACTTCTACGACGACAACGATCAGTTCACCGTCACGCCTAAAGACCGCAAGGAATACGCCGACTTCCGCGAGGGACTGGAAGATTGGGAGCGCAAGGTCTTCGATCGCGCCGTCGAGGAAGATTCAAATTACTACGTTCTGAATTTCTCGAACAAAGGCGGGCTGGTCATGCCGATCATCCTGGGCCTGACTTTCGCCGATGGCAGCACCGAAAAGATGATGATCCCCGCGGAAATCTGGCGCCGCGACGCGCGTGATGTCAGCAAATTGCTGGTCTTTCCCAAAGGCAAGGAATTGGAGCAAGTTGTCGTCGACCCGAACTGGGAAACCGTCGATGCCGATATCGAGAACAACTATTATCCGAGGCGGATCGTCCCGAGCCGTATCGAGGCGTTCAAGTCGGAGAAGGGCGAGGCCAGGGTCGATCGTGATCTGATGCAGGAAGCGACCGAATGATCCGCTATCTTCTGGCAATTGTGCTGATGGCGCTTGTAGCGTTCCCGGCCGGCGCGCATCAACACAAGCTGGTGGTCTCCACCATCGCGATCAACGAACGCTCGCAGCGAATGGAGGTGATGCACCAGATTCCGGTGCATGATGCCGAGCACGCCCTGCGGCGCGGCGGCACGCACTCGCCCGATATCGTCGGCAGCGAGGAAAGCCGTCGGACATTTGCAAGTTATGTCGCCGATCGTTTCCGGCTGACGGTGAATGGCGATCCGATCGAGCTGGTTCTTGTCGGGAGCGAGATCACCGGCGGCAGCCTGTGGGTCTATCAGGAAGCGCCGGCTCCTGCCGCTGATGCTATCGTCAGCGTTAATTCGCAAATCCTTACCGATATCTGGTCGCGACAAGAAAACCACGTCAACCTGGGCGGCGGCACCGATGTGACCACGCTGGTGTTTCGCGGCGGTGCCGGGTTCAAGGTCGCCGAGCTGAAGCGGTAGCGAAACAGTCAGCGCATCGTTGCGGGTAGCGGCGGCCGCGATATCATCATGGCTATGGGAGGGGCATCGTTTGGCTTTTGCGGACTGCAGGCCGACGCGCGTTGGCGCGCGGCCAAAGTTGGGGTCGAAAGCTCGAATGTCTTCCGCCCGCTCCAGTTTTCCAGCCAGGTCGTGACTTCGCGTCCAATATTGTCGGCGTTCCCCTGTTGCCCTTGTGCTGACGTCGCTGAATGTTACACAGTCACATTGACTTGTAGCTTATGCGATGGGGAGACAGGCATTGATCGGACGGTCCTACTATCTGAGGGGGGCGCTTGCGCTCGCGATCGGCGCCATGTTGCCGGGATCCGTCAGCGCGCAATCGAGAGACGGCGCGCAGGCCGCATTGGCAGCGGCGTATAATGCCGAGCACAAGGCCTGGCTCGAGGATGCGCAGCGGTGGCAAGATTATCATGAACACGCCGAACAGGTGCTCCGCAAGATGATCGAACAGCTCGATGGTGAGAGCGAGGTTGGCCGTCCCATGCAAGAAATTCGGGACCATCGCGGATCGCTTTCGCACCGGGCAGAGGAGCTGGAAGCGCGCGCCGACAATCATGCCCGCCACCGGGCGATCCACGAGGAGATGCGCGATGAACATCACCAATTGATGGAGACGATCGACCAGCTCGAGCGAGCAATCGAACGCGAGGAAACGCGCGCACCGACCCCGCATGAATAATGCGGTCGAACACCCTACCCCTCGTAGTTCTCCAGTTCGGAGCCGGTCAGCGTCACCACGTGGATGAGGTTGGTGGCGCCGGGGCGGCCGAAGGGAACGCCGGCCATGACCGCGAGCCGGCAGCCGGCCTCGCCGAAGCCATGGCGCAGTGCCATCCGCTTGCCCTTGGCGATCATGCCCTCGAAACTGGTGATGTCCTTGGTCGCCACCGCGTGCGCGCCCCATAGCAACGAGGCTCGCCGCGCTACCTTCAGCGAAGGGCTGAGCACTAACAGCGGCACCGCCGGCCGCTCGCGCGCCACCCGCCGCGCCGAGGCACCCGACGAGGTGAACACGATGATCCCCGTCATCGGCATGGTATCGGCGATCCGCATGCAGGCATGGGCCAGCGCGTCGGCGATGGTGGGGTCGGGCGGCGTGTCGAGCAGCCGCACGCGCATCTGATAGGCATCGTCCTTCTCGACCGAGCGGGCGATCGAGTCCATCATCAGCACCGCTTCCTCGGGCCATTCCCCGGCCGCGGTCTCAGCGCTGAGCATGACCGCGTCGGCCCCGTCATAGACCGCGTTGGCGACATCGGAGACCTCGGCGCGGGTGGGGGCGGGGCTCTCGATCATCGATTCCAGCATCTGGGTGGCCACGATCACCGGCTTGCCGGTCAGCCGGGTGGCGTTGACGATCTTCTTCTGTAGCGGGGGAACATCCTCGGGATTGAGCTCGACGCCCAGGTCGCCGCGCGCCACCATCACCCCGTCCGACAGCTCGATGATCTCCGCCAGCCGCTTCACCGCCTGCGGCTTCTCGATCTTGGCGATCAGCGCGCCGCGCGGGCCATTGGGCCCGCTCATCAACCGCCGCGCCTCGGCGAGGTCGTCGGGCCTCTGGACGAAGCTCATGGCGATCCAGTCCGCCCCGTGCTCGAGCGCGAAGGCCAGGTCGCGCCGGTCCTTCTCGGTCAGCGCCGGGATGGGGATCTCGGCATCGGGCACGTTGACCCCCTTGCGATCGGAGATGACGCCCCCGACCTCGGCCTTGACCCTGATCCTCTGTGCATCCGCCTCGATCACCCGCAGGCGGATCTTGCCGTCATTCACCAGCAGCCGCTGCCCGGGATGCATCAACCCGAACAGTTCGGGGTGCGGCAGGCATACGCGCGTCTCGTCCCCCGGGGTTTCGTCGCGGTCGAGCATGAAGCTGGCACCATGCGCAAGCCGCGCGCTGCCGCCTGCAAAGCTGCCGACGCGCAGTTTGGGCCCCTGCAGATCGGCGACGATGGCGATCGGCCAGTTGAACTCTTTCTCGAGCGCCCGGATCGCGCGGATGGTGGCGGCATGCGCCTCGTGCTCGCCATGGCTCATGTTGAGGCGGAAGCTGTCGGCCCCCGCCTTGAGCAGGCGGCGCAACATGTCCGGATCGCGGCTTGCCGGGCCGACCGTCGCCAGGATCTTGACCTTGCGCGCACGCGCTTCGAGCTTGGCCATCGCCAGCCGCCTATGGCAGAGCGCGGCAAGCTGGCAAGCCAAATTGGGACATGTAAGATGAACACGACCACCGATCCGCTCGACACGCTCGATGACGAGGTCGCCGCCACCGCCTTCCGCCGTCTGGTGCGTCATCTGCGCCATCGACCAGATGCGCAGAACATCGACCTGATGGGGCTTGCCGGTTTCTGTCGCAACTGCCTTGCCGACTGGATCCGCGATGCAGGCTTCGATGGCGACAAGGCGGCGGCGCGCGAGGTGATCCATGGGATGGCGATGGGCGAATGGAAGCGCCGCTACCAGAGCGAGGCGAGCGCCGAGCAAATCGCGCGGATGGAGGCGAGCGTGGCGAAGAACCGCGAGGGCTGAGACCACCCGCGCAAGCGATTTTCGCGACACCGAGGCGGCGAACTGGGGAGAAACCGCGGCCTTGCCTTCAACACATGCCGGGCCGCCGGCTATGAGCATGGCGAGCGATTCCCCGCTATACGGAGCACCCTATGGCCACCCAACCCGCCAATGATACCGCCCAGGATACCGACAATCGCCTGCGGCTGCTGATCGAGCGGGTCGAGCGGCTGGAGGAGGAGAAGAAGGGCATCGCCGATGATATCCGCGATGTCTATGCCGAGGCCAAGGCGGTGGGCTACGACACCAAGATCATGCGCCAGATCGTGCGCCTGAGGAAGATGAAGCCCGACGACCGCGCGGAGATGGAAGCAATCCTCGACACCTACAAGGCTGCGCTGGGGCTGGGCTAGCGGGTCCCAAGCTTAGACAAGGCTGCGTTTCCGCTTGGCGGCGCGAGGTCGTCGCGGCAATCTCCCCTCGATAACCGGGGGGGTGCCCAATGATCGTTTCGCTTTGCCGCGGCCTGCTGCTGTTCGCTCTTGCCGCGCTCGTCGTGTCGCCCTTGGCGGCGCAGCAGCGGCTGGCGCTGGAGAGGGGCCAGGCCTTCGTCCATCCGCATAGCGGGATCGAAGTGCCGGTGGAACTCGGCGGGATCGCGCGGAGCGAGGCATTGGCCTATGCCGAGGATCAGCTTGATGTAAGCGTGGCGTTCAACCTGATAAATCCGGCCGAAGCGCTTACCCTCTACATCTTCCGCAACACCAATGGCAGCGTGCCCCTATGGTTCGCGCAGGCGCAGGCGGGGCTGGAGGGGAACGGCATCTTCGCCGGATCGACGCTCGCCGAGCCGGTACGCGCCTTCGTTCCGCCGGGCCAGCGGGCCGGTTCGGGGCTGCGCGCGACCTATGCGGTGCCCGGCGCGTGGCCCGGCGGGCCATTCCAAAGCACCGGCCTGGCGATGTTCGAGGCGAACGGCTGGTTCGTGAAGCTGCGCGCTTCCTCGGCGACGCGCGATACGGCCGGGCTTTCGGCCTGGATGGACGAGGTGCTGGCCGGGCTGACGGTGCCCGCCGGGACCGCGCCTGTGGCGATACCGGTCGCCGATTGCCCTCCCCGGCTCTCGTTCCGCGGCATAGCGGGCGATGCGGACAAGGACGCTTCGGCGGATATTTTCGGGAGCCTCATCGGCGGAATGGTGGCCGAACGGTTGGCCTCGCCGCGCACGCAGGAAGCGCCGCCACCCGTCTGGTGCCGCGATCATCGCCTGGAGCCGACCCAGATCATCTATCGGCCCGACGAGGCACGCGACGCCTATCTGTTGGCGCTTGGCGACAACGGCAACGGCGTGCTCGTGGGGCGCGATGAGCTCGCCGGGCTGATCGCCGAGGAGGGCGCGACGCCGCCCGAGCGCTCTTCGATCACGCTGATGACCGCGGGGCGCGCGGTGAGCTTCGTGGCGCAGGATCGGCTGCCCTCGGCCGAGCGTGTGCTCGATCTGATCAGGGACGACCGCGTCGTCTCCTCGACCAACACTTGAGGCGAAGATCGAACGGTCGAGCTTGAGAGCGACGCGCTCTAGCAGCGGACGACACTGCGGAACGGCGGCAAGGCGGCGTCGTTGGAGGGCAAACCCTTCCAGCGAAAGGCAAAACGCCATGACCAGCGACAACGCCCGCACCGACACCGCCTTCATCCGGGAGACCGCCGAAGAGCCCGACATGCCGGGCCACGAGAGCGCGCTCGAGAGGAAGCCCGAATGGCAACCGCGCTATCCGGGCTCGGGGCGGCTGAAGGACAAGGTGGCGATCGTGACCGGGGGCGATTCGGGGATCGGACGGGCGACCGCCGTGCTGTTCGCGCGCGAAGGCGCCAAGGTTGCCATCGCCTTTCTCGAGGAGGAGGACGATGCCGAGGTCACCGCCGAGGCGATCCGCGCCGAGGGTAGCGAGGCGCTGACCTACAAGGGCGATCTGGGCGATCCCGAAACCGGACGCAAGCTGGTCCGGCAGGTGATCGACAAATGGGGCCGACTCGACGTGCTGGTCAACAATGCGGGCGAGCAGCATCCGGACAAGGACATCACCGACATCACCACCGAGCAGCTCCAGCGCACATTCCAGACCAATATCTTCTCGATGTTCTACCTGGTTCAGGCGGCGCGGCCGCACCTCAAGAAGGGCGCGGCGATCATCAACTGCACCAGCGTGACGATGTACAAGGGCTCCAAGGAACTGCTCGACTACAGCGCCACCAAGGGGGCGATCACCGCCTTCACGCGGTCGCTCAGCGAGAGCCTGCTCGCAGACGGCATCAGGGTGAACGCGGTCGCGCCGGGGCCGATCTGGACCCCGCTCAATCCGTGCGGCGGATCGAGCGAGGAGAAGATGGAGCATTTCGGCGAGGGCACGCCGATCGGCAGGGCGGGCGAGCCCAACGAGGTGGCGCCCAGCTTCCTGTTCCTTGCCTGCGATGATGCAAGCTACATGTCGGGCCAGGTGCTGCATCCCAATGGTGGGATCGTGGTCAACGGATGACTTGCCCCCGCTCCGGCCGGTGCTAGCTTCACGGGGATAGCGACGAAAAGGACGGCGATGCGGGTATTGACCTGGGCGATGAAGCTGGTGCTGGCGGCGGGCCTGGCACTGGGCTTGCCGGTTGCGGCGGGGGCGCAAACTGCGCCAAGCGTGGCCGGGCAGGGCGAGGTGCCGGTCTATATTCATGCAGGCAGCTTGCTGGCCGAGCCCGGTCAACCGCCGCTCGGTCCGACCACGGTAATCGTTCGTGATGGGGCGGTGGCCGAGCTGCGCGATGGTTTCGTACCTCCCGAATCCGGCGCAATGCTGGTCGATCTGGCCGACGACTTTGTCCTGCCCGGCCTGATTGACATGCATGTTCACCTGCTTGGCCCGGGCGGCGATCCGCTGCGCAGCCGGCTGACCGCGATCAATCGCGATCGGCAGGATGATCTGCTCGAAGGCGTGGCCAATGCCCGCGCCACGCTCGATGCCGGGTTCACCACCGTGCGCGACCTTGGCAGCGACGAGCGTTCGATCCGGGCGCTGCGCGATGCCGCCGCCGCCGGCTGGATCGAGGCACCTACCATCGTCAATGCAGGAGCGCCGATCTCGGTAACAGGGGGGCACGGCGACAGGCGCAACGGGGTTGCCGAGAGTTTCGTCGATGCGCACAACCACGGCGAAAACCTGTGCGACGGGCCCGAAGACTGCGCGCGCGCGGTTCGCCGGCAGGTGGGACTGGGCGCGCAGGTCATCAAATTCATGGCCACCGGGGGCGTGCTGTCCAATGTGAGCGGCGGGCTGGGCAAGGCGATGACCTCGCCCGAGATGACCGCGATCATCGCCACCGCACACGGCCTGGGCCGCAAGATTGCGGCGCACAGCCACGCCGATGCCGGTACGCGCGCCGCGGTTGAGGCGGGTGTCGACACGATCGAACACGGCACCTTTCTGGAACCCGAGACGATCGCGCTAATGAAGCAGCGCGGCACCTGGCTGGTGCCCACGATGCTGGCGATCAACACGGTGGAGGCGCAGGCCAATGCCGGCGCGCTGCCGCCCGCGGTGGTGCCCAAGGTCCGCGAGGCGGTTGAAGCTGCGGCAAGCAGTCATCGGCGGGCGGTTGCGGAGGGCGTGAAGATCGCCTTCGGAACCGATAGCGGGGTCAGCCGCCACGGTCTCAACGCGCAGGAATTCGCGCTAATGGTGGCCGCGGGAATGACGCCAGCAGCCGCCATCCGCGCCGCCACGCTCGATGCGGCCGAAGCGCTCGGCCGGGCCGACCAGCTGGGCCGGATCGCCCCCGGAATGGCCGCCGACATCATCGCGGTCGACGGCGACCCCCTTGCCGATGTGCGCGAGCTGGAGGATGTGGGCTTCGTAATGAAGGCGGGGCGCGTCATTCGCGACGAACTGCAGGGGAACTGAAGCCATGGCGGCACAATACAAGGATGCGCGGTCGATCATCGTTACCACCACGCCCACCATCGAGGGACGGCCGACCGACCAATATCTGGGTATCGTCACCGGCGAAGTGATCATCGGCGCCAACCTGTTCCGCGATTTCTTCGCCAATATCAGGGACATCGTCGGCGGGCGCTCGTCGAGCTACGAGCGAATCCTGAGGGATGCGCGCGAACAGGCGATTACCGAAATCCAGGCGCGCTGCGGCGAGTTGGGCGGCAATGCGGTGGTGGGCATCGACCTCGACTACGAGGTGATCGGCGATACCGGATCGATGCTGATGGTCAGCGCCAGCGGCACCGCGGTGCGCCTCCAGGCCGATTAGCGGCGAGCATCGTCGGAAGCGCCGCCGAAAGCGCCGCCGGGCGAACCGCACGCCGCATCATTCACCAGCAGCACGCTGTCGCCGCGCGCCAGGCACCACAAGCTGAGCCCGGCGGCACGCGCGCGGCTGACCGCTAGGCTGGTGGGCAGCGAGATGGTCACCAGCGTGTGGGCGCCCGCCCGCACCGCCTTCTCGACGATCTCGTAGGAGCAGCGCGCGCTCGACAGCAGGAAGCCTTGCGCCGGCTGAGCCTGCGTGCCGGCGAGCGCGCCGACCAGCTTGTCGAGCGCGTTGTGCCGGCCGACATCCTCGCGCACGGTGTCGATGGTGCCATCGGGCAGCGCAAAGGCGGCGGCATGCGCGGCGCCGGTGGCGCGGCCCAGCGGCTGATGATCGCGCAATGCGGCGAGTGCGGCGAAGATCGCGGGGGGCTCGATCGGAGCATGGGCGGCAACCCGGGGAAGCGGCTTCGCAACGGCTTCGAGGTTCTCGATCCCGCATAATCCGCACGAGCTTTCCGAAACGCGCGTCCGTACCCGTTCGCTGAGCATTTCGATCCCCAGACCGGCCAATTGCGCACGCACGATCCAGCCTTGCGTGACCTCAGCGATGGTAAGGTCGGTCAAATCGTCCGGACCGCCGGCAAGCCCTTCGGCGAGCGCGAAGCCGAGCGCGAAGTCCCCCAGGTCGGCCGGCGTGGCCATCATCACCGCATAGCTCAGGCCGTTGAATTCCAACGCGACGGGCGCTTCGGCAACGAAGGTGCGGCCGACTTCGCGCACTTCGCCTTGCGCGCTGATCTCGACGATACCGGCGGATGGATCGCTCATCGCGACGCCCCGGGACCGGCGATCAGCGCGGCCAGGTCGGCGGGAGTGTTGATATTGGCAACCTTGTCACCGCCAGCCACGGCGCGCGCGCCGGCAGCGGCGGCAAAGGCGCGGATCGAACGTGATCCGCCGCCCTCAAGCAATTCTGCGGCGTTGCGTGCATTGGCGAGTGTCCAGTGACCGACCACGGGCTGCCCGGCGAGGAACGCGGGCGCAGGCGACAGGAGCGCGGGAAGGTCGGGTGGCAGGGGGATCGAATCAACGCCGCAGGTCAACACGCTTCGATCGCCGCGCTGATCCGCCAGGCGCAGCGCAGCGGCGATCCCGCCGAGCGGTCCCAGATCCGCTGCCGGCCAATCCTCGATACACGGCGCGGGACCATCGGCCCGCCCGGCGATGACCACATGAGCGCACCAGGTTCGCAGAGTCGCGACCGCATGTTCGAGCAGCGTCAAGCCATCGATCCGGGCCAGCGCCTTGTCGCTGCCGAAGCGGCTCGAGCGGCCGCCGGCAAGCACACAGCCAAGGGTCATGCCGCCGCTCCCCGGGCCTGGCTCGCAAGCTTGCACCGACAGACCGGTGCAGCACGCCGATCCAACGGTTCGCAGTCCGACCACAAGTGGCGCCCGCTCAGCCGCGCAGCTCCCCGCCCAGCTTGCCCGCCGCGGCCACGATCCGCTCGGAGATGTGCGCAAGCTCGGCCTCGGTATAGCTCGCCTCGCCCGGCTGAAGCGTCACCTCGATGGCGACCGACTTGCGGCCCTCGGGCACACCGCCCCCACGAAAATCGTCGAAGATACGCGCGGCGATGATATTGGCCTTGTCCGCCCCGCGCACCGCCCGCACCAGCTCACCCGCGGCCAGCGGTTCGGGAACCAGGAAGGCGAAATCACGCGTCACCGGTTGCAACGCAGGCGGGGCGAAAGGGGCACGCGCGAAGGCGCCCTTGCCTTGCGGAATGGCGTCGAGGAACAATTCGGCGGCCACCGCCGGGCCCTCGATATCGAACGCGGCCAAGGTCGCGGGATGCAGCGCGCCGAACCGGGCCAGCACGCTCTTGGGCCCGAGGCGCAAGGTGGCGGACTGGCCCGGGTGGAACTGGGCGCCCGCCTCGCCCGCCACCATCAGCTTGTCGACCGGCGCGCCCGCCTCACCAAGCAGCACCATCGCCTCGGCCTTGGCGTCAAAGGCATCGAACATCAAAGCCGCCCCGCTCGCCCAGCCACGCGCCCGCTTCTCGCCCGCAAGGAGAACACCAAGCGTCGGCCGCTCGTCGCTCGTCCCGTCATCGCCGCGCAGATAGCGGCGGCCGATCTCGAACAGCCGCAGCGAAGTTGCACCGCGATCGGCATTGCGGCGCGCGGCGGCCAGCAGCCCGGGAAGCAGCGAGGGGCGCATCGCCTTCATCTCCTCGCTGATGGGATTGTCGAGCAACCACGGCGCCATGTCCGGAGCGGCGAAGTGCGCGGCATCAGCGGGGGGAATGAACGACCAGGTCACCGCTTCTGCAAGCCCGCGCGCGGCAGCGGCGCGGCGCAGGCGACGTTCCATCGTCTGGATGGGCCTGGCGGTGGGCCGGGCGACGCCGTCCGGGCGGGGCAGCGGCACGCTCGATACCTGGTCGAGCCCGTGGATACGCACGATCTCCTCGACCAGATCGGCCGGTCCCTCGATATCATACCGGCGCGCCGGAACGGTGACGCGCCAATCGTCGGCCACCGCGAAGTCGAGCCGCTGGAGAATGTCACGCTGCTCGGGCTCGGGCACCTCCACGCCGCCCAGCCGCCGAACGAGCCGAGGATCATGGAGGATGACCTTCCGGTCCATCGGCGGCTCGCCAGCGCGCACGACTTCGCTCGCCTCGCCGCCGCAGATGCGCTGGACAAGCTCGGTCAGAATGGCGAGGCCCTCGTCCAGGAAGGCGGGGTCGACGCCGCGCTCGAAGCGGGTGCGCGCATCCGTCGCCAGACCCAGACGCCGGCCGGCAGCGCCGATCCGCTCGGGCGTGAAATAGGCGATCTCGAGCAGCACGTCGGTGGTTTCGGGCCGGGCGGAGGAATGCTCGCCGCCCATAATGCCGCCGATGTCATGCACCCCCGCATCATCGGCGATGACCGTAATTTCACTATCGAGCGCATAGGCCTTGCCGTTCAGCGCCAGCATCTGCTCGCCAGCCCGGGCACGCCGCGCCACCACCGGTCCGGTCAGCCGGGCAAGATCATAGACATGCGCCGGGCGACCGAAAGCGAACATCAGGTAATTGGTAATGTCGACCAGCGCGCTGATCGGCCGCTGGCCGGCGGCGATCAGGCGGCGCTGCATCCAGTCGGGCGAGGCGCCGTTGGTGACGCCGCGGATCACCCGGCCATAGAACGCAGGACAGCCGTCGGGGTCATCGGTGCGGATTTCGACCGGGCAGGGGAACGAGCCTTCGACCGGCTTGGTCACGGGCGGCTCGAAGGTGCCCAGCCCCGCCGCGGCCAGGTCGCGGGCGATCCCCATCACCCCCATGCAGTCGGGCCGGTTGGGGGTGATGGCGACGTCGAACGCCGGGCTTGCGCCCTGGTATTGCGCGAAGGGCTGGCCCACGGGCGCATCGCTCGCCAGCTCGATGATTCCCTCGTGCTCCTCGCCCAGCGCCAGTTCGCGGGTCGAACACATCATGCCGTTGGAAACCACCCCGCGGATCGCCGCGCGCTTGAGTTCCATTCCGCTGGCCGGAACAACGGCGCCGGGCAGACCCAGAACGCCGGTCATTCCGGCCCGCGCGTTGGGCGCGCCGCACACCACGGTGAGCGCGTCCGCCTCGCCCGCGTCCACGGTGAGCACCTGAAGCTTGTCGGCGTCGGGATGCGGGACCGCCTCCAGCACCCGGGCGATGCGGAAACCGGCGAGCCTGTCCGCCGGATCGTCGATCGCCTCCACCTCGATGCCGATCGCGTTGAGCTTGGTGGCGATCTCATCGACCGATGCATCGCTGTTGAGGAACCAACCCAGCCATTCGCGCGAAAACTTCACGATCTGGCCCCCACCCCGCCCGAAAGCGTGGGCTGATCGAAGGCCGAGAAGCCAGTATGCGCAAGCCAGCGCGCGTCGCCGTCGAAAAAGGCGCGCAGGTCGTCCATCCCATATTTAAGCATTGCCAGCCGGTCGACACCCACCCCGAAGGCAAAGCCCTGCCATTCGCGCGGATCGAGCCCGGCCATCTCGATTACGTGGGTACTGACTATGCCGCTTCCCAAGAGCTCCATCCAGCCATGCCCCGGCGCATCACCGCTGCCGCCGAGCACGCGCCGCGCCTTGCCATCGGGTCCCTCGGCCAGTGCGAAACCGACATCCACCTCCACGCTGGGTTCGGTGAAGGGGAAGTAGCTGGGGCGCAGGCGCAGCACGATATCGTCGGTCTCGAAGAACGCCTTGAGGAAGGTCTCGAGCGTCCACTTCAGGTGTCCCAGATGGATATCGCGGTCGATCACCAGCCCTTCCACCTGATGGAACATGGGCGTGTGGGTGGCGTCGCTGTCGCTGCGATAGACCCGCCCGGGAGCGATGATCCTGAGCGGTGCGCCGCGCTCCTTCATCGCCCGGATCTGCACCGGCGAAGTATGCGTGCGCAGCAACATGCGCGCGTCATCAGGGCCAGCATCGGGGCCGGCATCGGGAAAGTAGAACGTGTCGTGCATCGCGCGCGCCGGATGGCTCTCTGGCATGTTGAGCGCGGTGAAATTGTGCCAGTCGTCCTCGATCTCGGGACCCGTGGCCACGCTGAATCCCAAGTCGGCAAAGATCTCGGCAAGCTCGTCCATCACCTGGCTGACCGGATGGACCGATCCGCGCGGCTTTTCCGGCCCGGGTAGGGTCAGATCGAGCGTCTCGTTGGCCAGACGCTGCTCGAGCGCCGCCGTCTCGAGCACGCCCTTGCGCGCTTCGATGGCCTCGGCGACGCGGGTGCGCAGGCCCTGGATGCGCGGCCCCTGCTCGCGCCGCTCGTCCGGGTCCATCGCGCCTAGCGTCTTCAACAGCTGGCTGAGCCAGCCCTTCTTGCCGAGCGCCTCGAGCCGGATTGCTTCCACTTCCCCGGCGCTATCGGCCAGGTGCAACCGCTCGAGTGTGGCCGCGACCTGGTTTTCCTGCGTCTCGTGGTTCATGCCGCGCTCGTTAGGGGGAGCCTACCTAAAGCGCCACCCCCGGCAAGCCAGAGGTGGCGCTTCGTTCGCCGGGTGGTCCCCGCGTCCGTCAGGCGGGCAGCGCTTCCTTCGCCTGAGCGATGATATGACCGAAGCTGTCGCCCTCGTTCATCGCCAGGTCGGCCATCACCTTCCGGTCAAGCTCGATGCCGGCAAGCTTCACCCCGTGCATGAACTGCGAATAGGTCAGGCCCTCGGCACGCACGGCGGCGTTGATCCGCTGGATCCACAAGGCGCGGAAGGACCGCTTCTTCACCTTGCGATCGCGATAGGCGTATTGACCGGCCTTCTCCACCGCCTGGCGGGCGACACGAATGGTGTTCTTGCGCCGTCCGCGATAGCCCTTGGCCTGTTCGAGAACGCGCTTGTGCTTGGCGCGCGTGGTGACGCCGCGCTTAATCCGGGTCATGAAAGTGGTCTCCTGCTGGAAATCGCGCTTGGATGAGCGTCAGTCGAGCCCGTAGGGGGCCCAGCGCTTGATCGTCGGCGTGTCCGCTTCGGACAGCACGCTCGTCCCGCGATTCTGGCGGATATACTTGGCGTTGTGGCTGATCAGCCGGTGGCGCTTGCCGGCGACGCCGTGCTTCACCATTCCCGTGGCGGTGATCTTGAAGCGCTTCTTCACACCGCTCTTGGTCTTGAGCTTGGGCATTTTGGTCTCCTTAGCATGGTGGACACGTCCAAACCGGCCGTGGCAGCCCGAGATGGCCAGGCCGGCGGATGATCACGTGTCGATGAAGCCGGCGCGCTTAGCCGATCGTCATGCGCGAGGCAAGCGGCGCGGCGCTTGGGGCTGGTCAGCCCGCGCGATGCTGTTCGGCCCGCGCGATACCCCGCGCGGTGCACAGGCTCCCGCCGCCCGGATGTTTCAGCCGGCCATCGCCTCGAGCACGTCGTCGAGCCGGGCAGGATCGCCCAGCGCCAGCACCTCGCCGTTCGATCCTCTATGAAGCGGGTCGCCCGCCCAGTCGCACATCTGGCCGCCCGCGCCCTCGACCACCGGGACCAACGCGGCGAAATCATGCAGCTTGAGACCTGCTTCGCATACCAGGTCGAGATGACCGCTCGCCAGCATGGCATAATTGTAGCAATCGCCGCCCATCACCATGCGCTTGTGGTCGGTCCGGCCCGCAAGCAGCATGAAGGCGTGGCCCTGGCGCTCGTTAAAATAGTGCGGACCGGTGGTGGCAATGCTCGCCCCGGCCAGCGCGGGGCAGGGCCGCGTTCGGACCGGCGCACCGTTGAAGCTGGTGGGCCGGCCTGTGGCGCCCAGCCAGCGCTCGCGCAGGATCGGCTGATCGATCACGCCGAGCACGGGGAAACCCTCGATGAGCAGCGCGATCAGCGTGCCGAAGATGGGTCGCCCGGCGAGGAAGGCGGTGGTGCCATCGATGGGGTCGAGCACCCATTGCCGGCCGGTCTGGCCTTCGCTGACGCCGAACTCCTCGCCATGCACCCCGTCGCGTGGAACCTCGGCCTCGAGGAGTTCGCGCATCGCGCGTTCCGCCGCCCGGTCGGCCAGCGTGACGGGCGAGGCATCGTCCTTCGCCTCGCTGGCAAGCCCGGTGCGGAACAGCGGCCGGATCGCATCGCGCGCCGCATCAGCCAGGCGATGGGCAAGCGCGATGTCGAGCTCGAGATTCATTGGGCGATGTTCATTGCTCAATTGGGGGCTGGACGGCGCGCGTCAGGCGATGGTCAACCGACAATGCGATCGGTCCTAAATGCAGGTGGAGCTCCGCAGCCCGCAATCGCGCAACCGGCCAGGGCGGCGGGCAGCCCAGCGGCCAACCGGCGCGCATGGCTGGCCATCAATCGAACAGGCTGGAGACGCTGGTCTCGTCGGCGATCCGGCGCACCGCCTCCCCGATCAATGGGGCGATGGTGAGAATGCGGATATGGCTCGCCTCGCTGGCGGGCGCGCTGGGCAAGATCGAATCGGTGATGACCAGTTCCTCGAGCGCCGAGGCGTCAATCCGCGCCACCGCACCGCCCGACAGCACGCCATGCGTGATATAGGCGACCACGCCCGTGGCCCCGGCCGAGCGCAACGCCTCGGCCGCGTTGCACAAGGTGCCACCCGAATCGACGATATCATCGATCATGATGCAGTTGCGCCCGGCAACCTCGCCGATGATGTTCATCACCTCCGATTCGCCCGGCCGCTCGCGCCGCTTGTCGATGATCGCCAGCGGGGCGTTGTCGAGCCGCTTGGCCAGCGCCCTGGCTCGCACCACCCCGCCGACATCGGGCGAGACCACGGTCAGTTGCCGATCGCCATAGCGCGCCTGGATATCGGCGGCGATGACCGGCGCGGCATAAAGATTGTCGGTCGGGATATCGAAGAAACCCTGGATCTGGCCCGCATGCAGGTCGACCGACAGCATCCGGTCCGCGCCCGCCTCGACAATCAGGTTGGCAACCAGCTTGGCCGAGATCGGCGTTCGCGGTCCCGGTTTGCGGTCCTGCCGCGCGTACCCGAAATAGGGCACCACCGCGGTGATCCGCTTGGCCGAGGCGCGTCTCAGCGCGTCGATGCAGATCAATAGCTCCATCAGGTTGTCATTGGCCGGAAACCCGGTCGGCTGGACGATGAACACATCCTCGCCGCGCACATTCTCGTGAATTTCGACGAAGATTTCCTCATCGGCGAAGCGGCGCACCGAAGCATCGGTCAGCCCCACCTCGAGATAGGCCGCGATCGCCCGGGCGAGCGGCATATTGGCATTGCCCGACATGATTTTCATTTGGCGCCCCCGCCCCAAGAACCCCCGGCTAGAAGCCGAGGACTCGCTCGGCGCCCGGCTAAGCCGCGCGTCACCTGATTGCAACAGGGGGACTTGCGCTATGCCCTGCGTTGTCCCGTTCGTGGGCAGACTAGGCGATGACCCCGAACAAGTCGTGCGCGTCGGCCTGTTCGACCCGCACGTCGACGATGGCGCCCGGTGCTAGGCTCGCCGGAACGTCGCGCAGCAGGACCTGGCCGTCGATCTCGGGCGCATCGGCCTGGCTGCGGCCGGTGGCGCCCAACTCACCATCCTCGTCCGGCTCGCCCACCTCGTCGATAATGACCGGCAATATGCGCCCGATCTTGGCAGCCAGTTTGTCGGCGGAGATGCGCGCAGTTACTTCCATCAGTCTGGCGTAGCGCTCCTCTTTGACCGCTTCGGGAACGGGATCGGGCAGCGCATTGGCCGCCGCACCGGCGACCGGTTCGAAGCGGAATGCGCCCACCCGGTCGAGCTGCGCCTCCTCGAGCCAGCCGATGAGATGGTCGAAATCCGCCTGGGTCTCCCCCGGAAAGCCGACGACGAAGCTGGAACGAACCGCAATGTCGGGGCAAATCGCGCGCCATTGGCGCAGCCGCTCGAGCACCTTGGCTCCGCCGGCCGGCCGTTTCATCGCCTTGAGCACCGCTGGCGAGGCGTGCTGGAAGGGAATGTCCAGATAGGGGGTCAGCAGCCCGTCGGCCATCAGCTCGAAGACCGCATCGACATGCGGATAGGGGTAGACATAATGCAGCCGCACCCAGGGCACCGCGCCCTCGGGCGTGCGCAATCCGCCCAGTTCGCGCGCCAGATCGGTCATGTGCGCGCGCACCAATCGCGGTTCGCCGCCCGCCGGCCGCCACATCCGCGCCTCGTGCCGAATGTCCACGCCATAGGCCGAAGTGTCCTGGCTGATCACCAGCAATTCGCGCGTGCCCGCCGCGACCAGCTTCTCCGCCTCGCGCAGCACCGCATCCACGCGCCTGCTGGCGAGCTTTCCGCGCAGCTGCGGGATGATGCAGAAGGCGCAGGAATGATTGCAGCCCTCCGAAATCTTGAGGTAGCTGTAATGGCGCGGAGTAAGCTTGACGCCCGCCCCGTTGCCCGTCTCGCCGCCTCGTTGCGGCACCAGGTCCACAAAGGGTCCCTGGCCGGGCGGGGCCGCCTCGTGCACCGCTTCCACCACCGCCTCGTATTGCTGCGCACCGGTTACCGCCAGCACTTGCGGGAAACGCGCGCGGATGGCATCCGCCTCCTCGCCCATGCAGCCGGTCACGATCACCCGCCCGTTTTCGGCCATCGCCTCGCCGATCGCCTCGAGGCTCTCGTGCTTCGCCGAATCGAGGAAGCCGCAGGTGTTGACCAGCACCACGTCGGCGCCCGCATAATCGGCGCTCATGGCATAGCCATCGGCGCGCAGCCGGGTGAGGATGCGCTCTGAATCGACCAGCGCCTTGGGGCAGCCGAGGCTGACCATGCCGACGCGCTTTGGCTGTTGGATCACGCTTGCCATGATGGGCGCCGGCCTACACGCAAGGCGCGCTTTACGCTAGGTGAACGGGCAGGTTGCGGCGAGAACAAGGCATTGGGCGATATCGCATTGGGCCAGGTGATCGCCGGCGCGCTGGCCTTCTTCGCGGTGACCATCGCGTGGTACCGGGTGCTATTCGCCGGCGCATGGCGGCGCGCCGCGGGGCTTGCGGATGGTGCGGCGTCACCTGTCGGACAGGCGCGCGTGCTGGCGCTCGCCTTCGCCTTCGCACTGCTGATCTCGCTCACGCTAGCGCATCAATACGCGATGACCGGCCCCTCGGACCGCGCCAAGATGATGATCGCCATCGGCTATGGCGCCATGCTGATGACGCCCGCCATCGGCATCGCCCACTTGCTGCTCGGCAAGAGCGGGAAGCTGTTCGCCATCGATGCGGGACATTTTATTGCCGCGATGACGGCGATGGGCGCGCTCTACTGCCTGATGGACTAGGTAGCCCACCCGCGTGGCAGCGACGACGACCGCGGACCGATTTGGCGAGCGTGCCGACGCGCATCGGTATTGTCCTCCTGCGAGTCGTTTGACCGTCGCGATCAAATAGGTTGGTCGCAGCGCTGAGGTTAGCCCGGTTTTTTGCGCCAGCCGCAAGGGCGGTAATTGGAGCAGCTGCGGAAACCGCTGACCACGGGAACGGTGCGCTGGGGATCCCGGCGCACCGCTTGCTGGCGCCCAATGGTGCCGGCTCGGTCTCCCGCAAGCGTATGTTGGAGCGCTCCTCGCACCGCCTCTAGCGTTAGGTGCTGATCTCGTCCGCGCCCGGCGGGGCGTCGGTGGCGCGGATCTCGACCACGATATCGCCCGCCTGCAGGCAATCCGCCTCGTGCTCCCAGAAGCCGCAGGCGCCGCCATTGCGATAGATCCTGAGCCCCCGGCCATTGGTCGAAAGCTGCGACAATGGCTTGCCGACCTCCTCTTCGCGCACCGGACGCTCGACCAGTTGCACCCGGCCCGAGACGCTGGCGAGATCGGCAAGATATTCGGCGATATGAGCGCCCTGCGCCGAGCCTGCCAGCAACAGGCCGGTGAAGCGCACCGGGTTGATCACATTGTCCGCCCCGGCCTGCCGGGCGAGCAACTCGTTGTCCGCCGCGCGCACCACTACCGTGATCGGGGTGTTGGGGGCCAAGTGACGCACGGTGAGCACGATAAGGATCGAGGCATCGTCGCGCCCGGCCGAGACCAGCACGGTTCGCGCCGAGGCGATGCGCACCGAGTTCAGCGCATCATCGCGCGTGGCATCGGCCTGCATGACATTGCAGCCCATCGCTTCTGCCGATTCGAGCCGTTCGGCATTGGTGTCCATCACCACGATGCAGGTGGGATCGGTCCCGCGCTCGATCAGTTCGCCCACCGCCTCGGCTCCCGACACGCCGAAGCCGAGCACCACGCAATGGTTGGAAAGCTGGTTCTGGATGCGCGACATGCGCCATTTCTCCCATGATCGCCGGATGACGAAATTATAGGCGGTGCCCACGAAAATGAAGAGCACCAGAACGCGCACCGGGGTCACGATCACCGCTTCCACCAGTCGCGCGCGGTCCGATATGGGGGCGATGTCGCCAAACCCGGTGGTGGTGATCGAGATCATGGTGAAATAGACGACATCGAGGAAGGACACCTCGCCATCGAGATTGTCGACCAGCCCGTCGCGGTCCCACCAGTGGATCAGAATGACGATGAAGATGAGCCCCAGCGCCAGGCCGATGCGGATGCCAAGGTCGCCCCATACCGGCACCCGGACCTGGCGGCGCAGCGGCGCGGCGCGATGCTTGCGCAGCCGCAGCGCTGCCTTGGTCGGGCGCTGGGTTTCCTCGGCCATGGCCTCTAGAGCCCTCGGCCACAGGTCATGGCACGAAGCGCTCGGCCAGCGCGCCGATCGCCGCGTGGTGCGTCAGGTCGAGCTGGAGCGGGGTGATCGCTACGAAGCCGTCCGCCACCGCTTCCAAGTCGGTGCCATGGTCGAGTGTGTGCTCCATGTCCTCCAGGCCGAACCAGTAATAGCGCCGCCCGCGCGGATCGGTGCCTTCCACCAGGCTGCCGCGCGAATAGTCGTGAAAGCCCTGCCGCACCACGCGCACGCCGCGCACGTCATCGGCCGCCAGCGCGGGAAAATTGACATTAACGAGCGTGCGCCTGGCCATCGGCACGCGGATCAGCGGCCCCAGCACACGCGCCGCCCAGCCGTTGGTGGCGGCAAAGCCATGCTGCTCCCCTCCCCCGCGGGGCCGCATCGACTGGCTGAGCGCGATGGCCGGCACGCCTGCCAGCGCCGCCTCCATCGCCGCCGAGATGGTGCCCGAATAGGTAATGTCATCGCCCAGGTTCTCGCCCGCGTTGACGCCCGAGATGACCAGATCGGGCAGACCATCGGCGAACAATTTCCTCAGCGCCAGATTGACCGCGTCGGTCGGTGTGCCGGTTACCGCATAGCGCCTGTCGCCATGCTCCTGAAGCCGCACCGGATGATGCAGGGTCAGCGAATGGCCTGCGCCGGATTGCTCTTCGGACGGCGCGCACACCCATACCTCGCCGGCCAGTTCGCGCGTGATATCCTCGAGCACTTCCAGTCCCGGCGCGTGGATCCCGTCATCATTGGTGAGGAGGATTTTCACAACCGATCCTGAAGATTTACGAGATGGGTTCCAGCCTGTCGAGGCCGCCCGTATAGGTCAGGAGCGCGGGCGGCACGAGGACCGATCCATCGGCCTGCTGATAATTCTCGAGCACCGCGACCAGCGTGCGGCCCACCGCCAGCCCCGAGCCGTTGAGCGTGTGGACGAATTGCGTCCCTTTGCCGCCCTCGGGACGGTAGCGCGCGTTCATCCGCCGCGCCTGCCAGTCGCCGCACCAGCTTATCGAGCTGATCTCGCGCCAGGCGCCCTGGCCCGGCAGCCACACCTCCAAGTCGAAGGTCTTCCTAGCCGAGGCGCCCATGTCGCCGGCGCATAGCAGCATGGTGCGATGGGGCAGGCCGAGCCGTTCGAGCACGGCCTGCGCGCTTTTGAGCATATGGCGGTGCTCGGCCTCGGCCTGTTCCGGCGCGCAGATGGCGACCAGCTCCACCTTCTCGAACTGGTGCTGGCGGATGAAACCGCGCGTGTCCTTGCCCGCCGCCCCCGCCTCGGAGCGGAAGCAGGGGGTGAGCGCGGTCAGGCGGATGGGCTGGGACAGATCGCCCAGGATCTGTTCGCGCACCGAATTGGTGAGCGAGACCTCGGCGGTGGGAATGAGCCAGCGACCATCGGAGGTGCGGAACAGATCATCGGCGAACTTGGGCAGTTGTCCGGTCCCGAACACCGCCTCGTCGCGGACCAGCAGCGGGGGCGCGCATTCGGTGTAGCCGCGCGTCGCGGTCTGAAAATCGAGCATGAACTGGCCCAGCGCTCGGTGCAGCCGCGCCATCTGTCCGCGAAGGAAGGCAAAGCGCGCGCCGGACATGGCGGCGGCGGTCTCGAAATCGAGGCCCAGCGGCGGGCCGAGATCGGCGTGCTCCCTGGGCGCGAACGCAAAGGACGGCTGCTCGCCCCAGCGCGCCAGCTCGACATTTTCGCTCTCGTCCGTGCCATCGGGCACATCTTCCGCCGGCAAATTGGGAAGCGCCGCCAGGTCCGTCTCGAGCCGTTCACCCAGCTCGCGCTCCTCGGCCTCGAGTGCGGGAGCCGCCTGCTTGATCTGCGCCACCTCGGCCTTCAACGCCTCGGCGCGCGCAATATCGCCCTTGCCCATTGCCGCGCCGATGGCCTTGGATGCTTCGTTGCGCTTGGCCTGCGCTTCCTGCAGCAGGGCGGCCGCGCGCCGCCGCGCCTCGTCGAGGTCGAGGATGCGGGCGGCGGCCGGATCCAGGCCGCGCCGGGCCAGGGCGGCGTCGAACCCGTCCGGATCCTCCCGAATGGCGCGCAGGTCATGCATCGGGCGCGCCCTATGCGCCTGCCTTCGCTCGCTTGTCCAGTGGCGAGCCGCCGGTCGGTTCAATGGTGCGCTGGCGCACGGCGGCGAGACGAGGATACGCCGGAGACTCTTTATGCGCTCGGGCAGGCGAGGCTGTTGTCCGAAGGATGCCAACAAGGTTCGGGACGCGGAGCTCTCGCGGTCGCCCCGGCCGAACCAAAATATCTGTCACCGTAGCGTGCCGCGCGGGTAAGGCAGCGAGCGGTGTCACCAACTTGCAAAGCGCGTCTAGTAACGCCTAGCCGTCCTCATCCTCGCGGCCGATCAGCGCCAGCGCCCGCGCGCGGCGCTGGTGCAACTGGCACCAGCGGATCAGCGCTTCCTCGCGGCCATGCGTCACCCAGGTTTCGGCCGGGTCGATCTCGGCGATGGTGCCCGTCAGCTCATGCCAATCGGCATGATCGGAAATGATCAGCGGCAGTTCGACATTGCGCTGCCTGGCGCGCTGGCGAACGCGCATCCAGCCGCTCGCCATGGCGGTGACGGGCTCGGGCAGGCGGCGGCTCCACCGGTCGTTGAGCGCTGCTGGCGGGCAGACCACGATATGGCCGCGAATGGCATCGCGCGGATGATCGGCGACCAGGCGCAACTCGCCAAGCTCGATCCCGTGCTCTTCATAGAGCCGGCACATCTTCTCCATCGCGCCATGCAGATAGATGGGGTCGTGATGACCCGCGGCGCGCAGCTCGGCGATGACGCGCTGCGCCTTGCCCAGCGCATAGGCGCCCACCAGCACGCAGCGCTCGGGGGCCGCCGCCAGCGCGGTCATGAGCTTTGCGATCTCCTCGGCAACCGGTGGATGGGTAAAAACGGGCAAACCAAAGGTCGCTTCGGTAACGAAGACATCGCACGACGTCGGGGCGAAGGGCGGGCAGGTGGGGTCGGGACGGCGCTTGTAGTCGCCGGTCACCACCACCCGCTCGCCCGCATGTTCGAGCAGCACCTGCGCGCTGCCCAGCACATGGCCGGCGGGAACGAAGGTGGCCGTAACCCCGCCCGCGAGCGTCACCGTCTCGCCATAGGCAGCCGGCGTGGCGCCCTCGCGCGTCTGATAGCGCAGGTCCATGATCGCCAGCGTCTCGGGCGTGGCAATGGTCTGGCCATGGCCGCCGCGCGCATGGTCCGCGTGACCATGCGTGACGAGCGCGCGCGCCGCCTGCTGCGAGGGGTCGATCCAGCAATCGGCGGGGATGATATAGATCCCGTGCGGTTCGGGCCGCAGCCAGGAGAAATCGGCGGGCATGGCAGGCAGATGGGGAACCGGCGCGGCGCTGTCCAGCCGGCGCTTTGTGGATGCGCGGCCGCAGGGTGAGGCTGCCTCATTCGGACAAGAGCCTGGCGATTTGTCTCAAGAATGTTGGGGCGAGGGGGTGAGGGCCAAACTTGGCGAGGTTTGGACAGGTTGGTGAAGGTTGGCTTGGCGGCTCGAAGCGGATCGCGGGCGAAGGGCAGCGAGAGGGGTCCCGGTCTGGCAGCGGCACGCGGGCCTCACGCGGACCCCCCGGCAGGACGATTGGTCAGGCCGGGTGTGCCTGTAACGAGCGTGCCTGTTAGGCTCGGCAGCGCCGATGGACGGATGATCGGTCAGACCGCACAGCCACGAAAGTTCGACTGACGGTGCGAACCAGCTGATCGCGCGCCGCTGGCCCAACCGCTGCCTTTAAGCGACTCGAACCAGGCAGCATCCGACCAATCGGCAAGGCGCGCCTTATTGCGTGCGGTACCGCTCGAACCAGGCGATCACCGCCGCCGTGCGCGCCGCCTGCTGGCTCGGGCTTTGCGACAGGTTGTTGTGGCTGGAACTGGGGGTGACCACCAGCGCGGTGTCGATGCCGCGCAGCTTGAGCGCGGTGTAGAACTGTTCGGCCTCGCTGCGCGGCGTGCGATAATCCTCGGCACCGACCAGAACCAGCGTAGGCGTGGTGACGTTGCCGACCAGGCTCAGCGGCGAGCGCGACCGATAGGCTTCAGGATCCTCCCATGGCTGCACGCCGCCCATCCAGTAGCGCCCGAAGAACGGCGCGCTGTCGCCGATCAGCACCGTGGTCGTCCAGCTGATGACCGGCTTGTGCGAGGCGGCAGCGGCGAAGCGGTCGGTCTTGCCGACCATCCAGGCGGTCAACAGGCCGCCGCCCGAACCGCCGGTGACGAACAGATTGGCGGGGTCCGCATAGCCCGCGGCGATGGCGGCATCGACCACCGCCATCAGCTCATCGTGATTGCTGATCGGATAATTACCCTCAATCCGGTCGGCGAAGGCCTGGCCATAGCCGGTCGAACCCCCCGGATTGGCAAAGGCGACCGCATAGCCGGCCGCGCCGTAAAGCTGGTAATCGGCGGAAAAGGTCGGGCCATATGCGGCATAGGGACCACCATGGATCTCGAGCACCAGCGGCACCCGGGTTCCGGGCACATAGCCGGGCGGCAGCATGATCCAGGCGGGAATGGGCGTGCCATCGGGCGCGGTGACGGCAAGCTCGCGCGTCTCGCCCAGCGCCTTGCCGGCCAGCCGGACCTCGTTCAGTCGGGTCAGCTGGCGGCTGTCATCCCCGTTCGACACCCACACATCGGTCGGCCGGGTGGGGGTGGTCGCGGTATAGGCGATGCGGCCCCCCTCGCTGACCGACCATTCGCCGCCCGCATAGGGCACTGCGTAGTAGGGATCGTTCATCGAGGGGGAAAGCTCGCGGACCGCGCCCTCGGGGGCGATCCGCGCGACCTTGTATTCGCCCTCGTCCTCGTAACCGGCGAAGAGGCCCGAACGGGTCCACTCCAGGCCCTGCAGATCGCGGTCGAGCCCGGCGGCAACGCGCCGCGCATCCGACCCGTCGGCGCGCATCAGGTAGAGCGCGGTCTGCTGATAGGCGCGGGCCTGATCATCGAACCCCAGATAGGCGATCGAACGTCCATCCGGAGAGAATTGCGGCGAGTGATCCGGCCCCGTACGATCGGTCAGTGCGCGGATCGTGCCGCTGGCAAGGTCGAGCGCATAGATCTCGGTGCCCAGCGGCTCCAGTTCCCAGTCGGGTCTGCGATTGGCGCTGAACAGCAGGGTGCGCCCGTCCGGGCTCCACTCGATGCTGCCGCCATTGTCATAGGCATCGCCCGTCAGCCGGCGGGGCGCGCCGCCGTTGGCATCGACCAGGAAGATCTGCCGCGTTCCGGGCGCCAAATAACCGCGTCCGTCGAAGCGATAGGTGACGCGATCATAGATCTCGAGCGGCTCGGCCCACTCGGCACCCTCGGGCTGCTCGAGCGATCCGCCCAGCTCAGCCCCGCCGGCAGGGACGAGCGCGGTATAGGCAATGCGCGTTCCATCGGGCGACCAGGCTATGGTCTCGGGCGGCTCGGGGACCGCGGTGACCGCGGCGCTGGCACCGCTTTCGAGCCATCGGACGTGGATCTGCGGCGCGCTGTCGCCGACGCTGGAGACATAGGCGATGCGCGTTCCGTCGGGCGACCAGCGCGGCTGACCATGCGAGCCCTCGCCGGTGACCAGCGGTGTCTGCTCCCCGCTGCTTACATCGATCAGCCAGATCGAAGAGAAGGCGGTATCGTGCATGATGTCGTTGGCGCGGCGGACATAGGCGATATGGCGCCCGTCCGGGCTGATCTGCGGATCGGAGGCCACGGTCAGGCCGAACAGGTCCATCCCCGTAAAACGCGGATCGGGCGCGGCGGCGGCGCGATCGGACAATGGCGCGAGGGCGGTTGGCGATGCAAGGTTATCGCTGCGATCGGCCGACTGCGCCGGTGATGGCTGCTCATCGCGCTCGGCTTGCTGGTCGAGTGTGCGCTCGGGCGGGCGTTCGGGTTGAGCCGGAAGCGTCTCGCCAGGGGCTTCACCGGGATCGGGCAGGCTGTCCTGCGCCAGCGCGGGCAGGGGGCCGGCACACACAAGAAGCGCGGTCGCGAAGCGAAACAGGTTCATTCCATACTCCCGAAGGTTGCGCCTGCTTCATGCGCATGGCCAACCAGAGAATCCAGCCCTGTTCGAAGCTTTCAGGCCAGCAACAGCCCTGCGGGAATGGCCACGACGGCAAGCACCGCGATGAGTGCGATGAAGAATGCGGACGGACGCATGGCGCGCGGGCCATCGGCAAGCTGGGGATAGGAAGGATGACGGAGAGGAACCATGCATCCTTCCTGCCATGAATTGGTAAACAAGTCGTAAAGACGGGCGCAATTGGCTTAAACCGAACACCGCTTCAGCTTGCGCGCAACACTGCCAGAAATGCCTCGCTATAGGCTTCGAGCTTCTTCGCTCCCACCCCGGGAACGCTGGCAAGCTCGGCTAGGCTGGCGGGGCGGCGGGCGGCCATTTCGCGCAAGGTCGCATCATGAAAGATGACATAGGGCGGCAGTCCGGCTTTGCGGGCAAGCTCACGGCGCAACGCTCGAAGCGCCTCGAACACCGGATCGGCATCGGCATCGGCATCCGCCTCGGCGCTGCGGCGGCGTCGTTTCCGCTTGTCCGACCGGCCCTCGCTCGTCGGAGGCGAATTCACGACCTGCACTTCGCGCTCACCCTTGAGGATCGCGGACGCTTCGCCGGCAAGCTCGAGCCCGCCATGCGCGTTGGCTTCCAGATGACCATGCGCCAGCAGATTGCGCGCCACGGGTGGCAGGAGCCGGGCTTCCTCCTTATCGACGATACCGAATACGCTCAACCGGTCATGCCCGCGCTCACGAATGCGCGCATCGCCGGCACCGGTCAGCACCTTCTGGACATGCGTGAGGCCGAAGCTCTGGCCGGTGCGGTAGATCGCCGACAGCATCTTGCGGGCAAGCTGCGTCACATCCACCATGGCCGGCGGATCGAGACAGTTGTCGCAATTGCCGCATCTATCCGGCGGGTCCTCGCCGAAATGGCGCAGCAGCACCGCGCGCCGGCAGCCGGCGGTCTCCACCAGCGCGGCCAGTCGTTCGAGACGCGCGCGTTCGGGCTGCTGCCGTCCGGCCTCCAGTTCACTGAGCCGTCGGCGCGCGAGGGCGAAGTCGGCGCTGTCCCACAGCATCATCGCGGTCGCGGGATCGCCGTCGCGGCCTGCGCGGCCGGTCTCCTGGTAATAGGCCTCGATCGACTTGGGCAGCCCGGCATGCGCGACAAAGCGCACGTCCGGCTTGTCGATCCCCATCCCGAAAGCCACGGTGGCGGCCATCACCATGTCTTCCGAGGCGACGAATTCGGCCTGGTTGCGCGCGCGTGTCTCGGGCTCGAGCCCGGCATGATAGGGCAGGACGCGGCGTCCACTCGCCCCGGCTAGACCCTGGCTCAATTCCTCCGCCTTGGACCTGGTCGGAACGTAGATGATGCCGGGGCCGGGATGCTGCTCGAGCAATTGCGCAAGCTGGCGACCTGCGCTGCTGCGCGGGCGGATATTGTAGCGGATATTAGGCCGGTCGAAGCCGGCGACGACGAGCCCGTCGGTCGTGATGCCCAGCTGGGTGAGGATATCGGCCCTGGTATGCACATCGGCGGTGGCGGTAAGCGCCAGCCGGGGGACATTGGGAAAGCCGTCGAACAGCGGGCGCAGCAAACGATAGTCGGGGCGGAAATCATGCCCCCATTCAGAGACGCAATGCGCCTCGTCGATGGCAAACAGCGCCACCTGTCCTGCCTCGAGCAGCTGGCGAAACAGGGGCTGGCTCGCCCGTTCCGGGGCAACATAGATAAGGTCGAGCCGGCCTTCGCGAAACGCCTGTTCGCTCTGGTGCCGGTCGGCATCGGCGCTGGTCAGTGTGGCAGCGCGGATCCCATTGGCCCGCGCGGTGCGCAGCTGGTCGTGCATCAGCGCGATGAGCGGCGAGATCACCACGCAGGTTCCCTCGAGCATGGTTGCGGGAAGCTGATAGGTGAGCGACTTGCCCGCGCCCGTAGGCATGACCGCCAGCGTCGATGAGCCTGCCAGAACGCGGGCGACGACATCGGCCTGGCGGCCACGAAAATCGGTGAACCCGAACAATGCGCGCAGCTGCTTGCGCGCCTGGCCTAGTTGATCTTCCCCCGTCACGTCCACCGCATGGCTCATGGGTGTCATCCTGCCACATGAGGACGGGCGAGGGAACGCTCGCACCGGGAGGAACGCTATCGCGAGGTTGGCATTTTGGCGATTTTCCGCCACGCCGCGATCGGTTAGAGGGATAGGCATTGGCTGCGTGAAGGCACGAATTGCCCGCGCGCTCTCGGCCCGGTTTCAGGAGATAAAAGACAATGTCGTTGCGCCTAGCTATTCCCGCCCTTGCCGCACTAGCCTTGCTTGCAGGATGCGGCGGCGCCGATGACGCCTCCGAGGATGCGGTGGCCGATACCGTTGAGCAGCCCGCCGACGAGGCGCTGGCCGATACACCGATGCCGGTTGAGGATAATGATCTGGTGGAGACCGAGCCCGAAGCCCGCCCGGTGCGCGAGGCTCCGTCGATGGATCAGGTCGAGCGCAGCGCTGAACGCGCCGCCGACGAGGCGCAGTCCGCGGTCGATGACGCCATCGCGGCGGCCGAGTCGGAAATGGAATAGGTCCCGCGAAGTATAAAGGCGGGCGGCTCGGAAGCGGCGCAATCCGCGCTCGACCTTCCTCGCGACAAGCGCCCGGCCATCCGATAAAGAAAAGCCATGCACACCAAAGAGCCAACCGACCGCTTTTCCGACATTCCCGAAGTCCCCGAAGGCTGCTTCGCCGCGCCGCTGCGCCGTCCGCCGCACGTTGGCGAGGACTGGCTCGAACCCGTTCAGCGCGAATATTCGAGCGAGGACGATGCGATCTGGAACGATCTTTTCGCACGCCAGATGTCGCTCCTTCCCGGCCGCGGGTGCAGCGCCTTCATGCGCGGGCTCGACAAGCTCGATCTGAGCGGTCGCAAATCGGGCGGCGGGGTGCCCGATTTCAACCGCCTGTCGGAGGAGCTGTGGCAATTGACCGGGTGGAGCGTGGTCCCCGTGCCGATGCTGATCCCCGATCACGTGTTCTTCTGGCACCTGGCCAATCGGCGCTTCCCGGCGGGAAACTTCATCCGCACGCGCGAAACCTTCGACTACATCCAGGAGCCCGACGTTTTTCACGACGTGTTCGGCCACGTGCCGCTGCTGGCCGACCCGGTCTATGCCGATTACATGCAGGAATATGGCCGGGCCGGCTGGAAGGCGATGCGCCACAACCGGTTGAAGGCCCTGGGCGCGCTTTACTGGTACACGGTGGAATTCGGCCTGATCCTAGAAGATGGCGAGCTGCGCATCTACGGCGCGGGCATCCTGTCGGGGCCGACCGAGGCGGTGTTCGCTCTGGAGGCCAGCTCGCCCAACCGGATCATGCTCAATGTCGACCGGGTGATGCGGACCGACTATGTCATCAGTGACCTGCAACCGACCTATTTCGTGATCGAAAGCTTCGAGGATCTTTATCGCAAGACGGTCGAGCGCGACTTCGACCAGCTCTATCGCAACCTCGACCCCGGATTCACCTACGCCAATGCGGCGGTGATCGATGTCGATAACCTGGTATCACGCGGGACGCAGGAATATCACCTGCGAGGCGGGCGCGGATCGGGCGCCGAGGCTGTGTGAGACGCGGGGTTCGCTATAGAATCGTTGCCTGGCGGTCCTGGCCTGCCCTAAAAACGTGATCTGCCAGCCCCAAAGCCGGCCGATCAGAAGCGGAACTGGGTGCCGATATAGATCGCCTGACTATCCTGCTCCTCGATATCGGGAAGCGGGGCCAAATCGCGCTCCTGCGAGTAGCGCAGCCCTGCGGTGACATCCAGATTGCGGGTGAGGCGATAACTGCCCGCGACGTCCAGCGTCTGATCGATCACCGGCTGGCGGCGCTTGACCAGCTGCGAGGGCGGGCCGGCAAGACCGGTCGCGCCCTCTTCGAGCTGGACCCGGGCGGCGAATCGGCTGGGCTGTTCCTTGACGCCGCGCGACGGCTCAAACTCAGCCAGGTCAACTGTCCGCCCGGTGTCGAGCGGCGCAACGCGCGCCGCGGCGGCCGGCGGAACGGCACGAGCAAAGCTCTGATATCCGCGCGCCAGACCCAGATTATAGCGCGTGGGCGCGATGCGCGGCTCCTCGCGCGAAGCGGTGCGTGGCTCGGTCACCGGATCGCCGGCCCCGCGCGCCGAGATCGCTCGCGCCGCCTGCTGGTCGACCCGCACCGCCACGGTTACCTTGCGGCTGCCCACGTCGGCAGTGCCGGCAGGCGTAAAGCGCAGGAACGGGGTTGCCCCGGCGCTGCGTTCGGCAACGATGCGCGCAACCCGGGGATCGGCCGAGGCCGGTGTGAAGGGAGCATAGTTGGCGGCCGAAAGCAGTCCCGACTGCTGCAATGCGCCCTCACCGATCAGGCCATAGGCCGCCGCCGGAAGCGCGAGCACGGCGGCAACGGGAACCAGGAATGCCAGGCGCCGGCCGGCACTTGCCGGTTGTCGACGAAAGACCGATCCTGCCCTTCTCACCTCACTCACCCCTCTTGCCTCTGCCCCGACATTCGCACGCGCAACCGCACGACATGACCTCAGCGCCCGCGAAACCCATCGAAACCAGCCGTCGACTCGCATCGAAGCTGGCGTCCACAAGACACCGGTATGGGGCGATTCAAATATTTGGCGAGTCCCAATATCAGCATTGCCTGCGCTCGCGTGGATTGTGTTGCGCATCGCCCACAATGACGAAACACGATTAAGCAGGTGTTAACCCCTTTTCGCGCCTCGCGAAGCACGCCGTCCTGCTTGCCGTCCGGGTCGGTGCGCTGATAGGGGTCCACCGGCGGCGGAGCGTTTGCTAGACCGTTGCCTGGACGCTCCGGCAGATGGTTCGCAACCCGTCCTGGTGGCCCAGAACCGATAAGGATAATGATGATGGCTGTGTTCGATGTCCCCCCCACCTTGGCATGGCGCAGCGTGCGCGGCGCGGTTCTCGCGCTTGCCGCGATACCCGCACTGACGGCCTGTGGTGGCGGCGACGCGCGGCCGCAGGCGGATCTTGCCGCTGCCCAGATCACCCAGATCGGCGTCAATTCCTATCTGTGGCGCGCCAGTCTGGAGACGCTCGCCTTCATGCCGCTTGCCCAGACCGACAGCGCGGGCGGGGTGATCGTGACCGACTGGTATGCCAATCCCGAGCAGCCCGATGAACGGGTCAAGGTCTCGGTGCTGATCCTCGATCAGGATCTGCGCGCCGATGCGCTGCGCGTTGCCGCCAGCCGCCAGGTCAATCAGCAGGGCACCTGGGTGGAGGCGCCCGTGCAGGCGGCGACGATCCAGCGGCTGGAGGACATCATCCTGACCAAGGCACGCGACCTGCGCCGCTCGGCGATCGGCTGAACGGCCTGCCGGGCGCGGCGGGGGATGGCGATGTACGACAGCGAGGGCGCGGGCGTAGCAGGTTCGGCGGGCGGGAAGTTCGACTTCGCGGCCGCCGAGAACCGCTGGCAGCAGGCCTGGGACGAGGCCCGCATCTTCGAGGCCGACGGCGCCAGCGCGCGTCCCAAGGCCTATATCCTGGAGATGTTCCCCTACCCCTCGGGGCGCATCCATATCGGCCACGTGCGCAACTACACGATGGGCGACGTCATTGCCCGCTTCATGCGCATGACCGGGCATGAGGTGCTTCACCCGATGGGCTGGGACGCCTTCGGCATGCCGGCAGAGAACGCCGCGATGGAGAAGGGCGTTCACCCGGCGGGCTGGACCTACGATAATATCGCCGCGATGCGCGCACAGCTTCGCTCGCTCGGCTTCGCGCTCGACTGGAGCCGCGAGTTCGCCACCTGCGATCCGAGCTACTACGGCCACGAGCAGGCGCTGTTTCTGGATCTGTACGAGGCGGGCCTCGTCTATCGCCGGCAGAGCGCGGTCAATTGGGACCCGGTCGACATGACGGTGCTCGCCAACGAGCAGGTGGTCGACGGCCGCGGCTGGCGCTCGGGCGCGGTGGTCGAGAAGCGCCGGCTCGACCAGTGGTTCCTGAAGATCACCGCCTTCGCCGAGGAGTTGCTCGCCGGCCTAAGCGAGCTCGAGCATTGGCCCGACAAGGTGCGGCTGATGCAGGAGAACTGGATCGGCAAGTCGAGCGGGCTCGAATTCGCCTTCACCCTCTCCAACGGCGAGCGGCTGCCCGTTTACACCACCCGGCCCGATACGATCTTCGGCGCTAGCTTCGTCGCGGTGGCGCCCGATCACCCGGTCGCTGCGGAGGTCGCCGAGCGGGACCCGCAGGCAGCCGCCTTCATCGAGCAATGCCGCGCGGGCGGGACGACGGCCGCCGAGCTCGAAACTGCTGAGAAGCTGGGCTACGATATCGGCCTCACCGCCGCGCATCCGTTCACCGGCGCACAACTACCCGTCTACATCGCCAATTTCGTGCTGATGGAATACGGCACCGGCGCGATCATGGCGGTCCCCGGCCACGACCAGCGCGACTTCGAGTTCGCAACCAAATACGGCCTGCCGATCCCGCGCGTCGTCGCCCCTTCGCCGGACGAGGCGGAGGCGCCGCTGAGCGAGGCCTATGTCGAGCTCGGCACCCTGGTGAATTCCGACTTCCTCGACGGGATGGATGTCGTCGCTGCCAAGGCCGAGGTCATCGCGCGCGCCGGAGCGGGGGGCTGGGGCGAGGGCCGCACGGTGTGGCGGTTGCGCGACTGGGGTGTCTCGCGCCAGCGCTATTGGGGGACGCCGATCCCGTTCATCCATTGCGATGAATGCGGCGTCGTCCCGGTCTCGCGCGACCAGCTTCCGGTCACGCTGCCCGAGGACGTCGATTTCTCCACGCCTGGAAACCCGCTCGAGCGACATCCCACTTGGAAGCACGTCGCCTGCCCGCAATGCGGCGCGGCGGCGCAGCGCGAAACCGATACGCTCGACACCTTCGTCAATTCCTCGTGGTATTTCCTGCGCTTCGCCAGCCAGCCCGCCGACGCACCGTTCGCCCCGGCCGAGGTCGCGGCGTGGTTGCCGGTCGACCAGTATATCGGCGGGGTCGAGCACGCGATCCTGCACCTGCTCTACGCCCGCTTCTGGACCCGCGCGCTGGCGAGCATCGGCAAGCTCGAAGTAAAGGAGCCTTTCGCCAGCCTGTTCACCCAGGGCATGGTGACGTATCGAGAAGAGTGGAATAAAAACGGTTATGTGAATCCTGCGCTGACAATAATAAAACCGGTCACGTTGGCAAATGGACGAAAGATTGATCGGACCAGAGCGCCGAATGGGCGCTTTCTTCGGGATAATATCAAGCCCGTTACGAAGATGTCCAAATCAAGACATAACGTCGTCGACCCGGCCGAGATCACCGCCCGCTACGGCGCCGATGCGCTGCGCTGGTTCATGCTGTCCGATTCACCGCCCGAGCGCGACCTGCCCTGGTCGGCGAGCGGGATCGAGGGCTGCCACCGCTTCGTCCAGCGGCTGTGGCGGCTGTTCGGCGAGCTCGATCCGGACCTCACTAGTAACAGCGAACCAGGCGAGGACCGCGCGCTCGCCCGCCGCACGCATCAGGCCATCGCCGCGGTGGGTGCGGATATCGAGGCGCTGGCGTTCAACAAGGCGGTGGCGCGTATCTACGAGCTTGCCGGTGCCACCGAGAAGGCCCCGCCTTCCACCGATCGCACGCACGCCATCCAAACGCTGATGAAGCTGGTCGCGCCGATGATGCCGCATCTGGCCGAGGAAGCCTGGGCGCGTTTCGGCGGCGAGGGCCTGATCGCCGCCGCCGCCTGGCCCAAGGTCGACGCGCAATTGCTGGTCGAGGACGAGGTGACCATCGCCGTCCAGCACAAGGGCAAGCTGCGTGACACGCTGGCGGTGCCGAGCGATGCATCGCGTGAAGCGCTTGAGGCGCTCGCGCTTGCCAGCGACAAGGTGCAGCGCTCGCTGGCGGGGGCACCGGTGAAGAAGGTGATTGTGGTGCCCGGGCGCCTGGTCAATATCGTTACCTGATGCGCGCTGCGGCGTTCCTTCTGGCGGTTGCCTCGCTCCCGCCCATGCTCGGTGGGTGCGGTCTCAGACCAGTCTATGCCGGCGGGGCGAGCGGACCGGTGGCGCAGGGGCTGGCGGCGGTCGAAGTACCGGCAATCGCCGGGCGCGAGGGGTGGCTGGTGCGCAATGCACTGATGGACCGGCTCGGCCGCGCGGGAGTAGAGGTTGCGCCGCGCTATCGCCTCGATGTGGTGCTCGACGACCGGCTTGAAGCGCTGGGCCTGCTCACCGATGACACCACGGGGCGCGAGCGGCGCACCCTGCGCGCCCGGTTCCAGCTGGTCGACCTGCAGACCGGCCGCGTCATGCTCGATGCCACCGCCGGCTCAGACGCTGGGATCGATGTCGTGGCTTCCGAATATGCCACCATCGCCGCCGAGGAAGCGGCGCTTGAGAACCTGGCGCAGGTGGTCGCCGAGCGGATTGTGACGCAAGTTACGCTGGCCTTCGAGTCGCCCCCGCCCCCAATTGTTCCCTCATCCCAGCCCGCGCCTGTGTCCCCAGCCGTTCAGTGAAGGCGACCAACCGCGATTTCATCGGCGGGGCACCGCGGGCGGCGCGTGGCTGCACGCTGTTTTTCCTGTGCGGCCCGGACGAGGCGGGGGCGGCCGCAGGAGCAGAAAAGATCATCGCCGCGCTTCCCGAGCCGGGCGAACGGATCGAGCTTACGGGTGCCGAAATCAAGGCCGATCCCGCCCGTTTAGCTGACGAATCGCGCTCCGCCTCGCTGTTCGGGGGTTCGCGGCATCTGCTGGTGCGCGCGGCGGGAGACGAGGCCTATCAGGCCGTCGCCTCGCTGTTCGAACTTGCCGATGCAGGTGCCGCTGATGGCGCCTGCCCGATCATCATCGTGGCGACCGGGGCGACCGACAAGGCGCGCACCGCAAAGATCGTCGCAGGCCGCAAGGACGCGCTCATGGCCATGTTCTGGCCGCCCGACCTCGCCACCATCAGCACCGAACTTCGCCAGATGGCCGATGCCGCGGGCCTGCGTCTCGATGCCGGCCTCGCCGAACGCATCGCCCGGGGCGCGGGGATGGATATCCGCCTCGCCGGCTCCGAGATCGAGAAGCTGGCGCTCTATCTCGACGCCGCACCCGACGCGCCGCGCCCCGTTACGTCCGACGATCTGGCGGCAATCGGCGCGATGGGCGAGGAGGAAGGCACCGCGCCGCTGATCGATGCGGTGCTTGGCGGCAGGCTCGACCAAATCCGTGGCGAATTGGCGCGGATGGGCACGGTGGGGCTTGATCCGGTCGTGGTCGCGCTCGCGCTGGAGCGGCGCGCCGCTCTGCTGGCAAGGCTCCAGGCACGGCTTGCCGGAGGCGGATCGGTGAAGGCGGCCAGCGATGCCGAGCGGGTCTATTTCGGCGAGCGCAAGTCGGTCGAACGCCAGCTCGCAGCCTGGAGCGCGCCGCGCATCGAGCGGCTGGTCGGACACCTGGCGCGACTCCATCGCCTGCTGATGACCCGTTCGGCGATGGCTGATCTTCACCTTGCCGATGCGTTGGTGCGGATCGCACGGGCAGCCGGCCGGGCCCCGACATAGCCACCATCGCGACTCGTACTGATAGTGACTGTAACCGGAGCGCAACACCGGCAGGCTACTGTGCCAAAAAGGAACCGTTATCACCTATACGGCAAAACAGGGGTGCTTTCCGCAGGAATTTTGCTATGGACAGCCCGCTTCGGACCGGGGGCGGCCTAGGAAGAGTTTACATGGATATCCCCGCTGGACGCCCGGATCCCGAACCCTCGTCCAGTGAAGGCCAGGGTCGAAGCGACCTCGCGCCCGTTATCCCGATCAACGACACCGTCCGGGCGGAGGGTCCGCTGCGACCTGGCGGGTCATCCTCCAAGCGGACCGTGGCAACGGGGTCCAGCCCCGCGCAGGGTCAGCCGCATGACGCTGCCGCCCCGGTAGCGCTCGCCCATGCCGGCCTGCCGGATGCAGTCACCGATCCCGAAGTTGTAACCGGTTCGCCGCCGAGCGATCCACCGCCCCGCACCCCGGCTCCGAATCGGCGATCCCTAAGGCACGCAAACGCGCGCGATGCGCTGCCGCCGGTGCCGGTCACCGGTCTGGCCAACTCCTTCGTCAGCCGACGAGTGCAGCTCTATCTGCTGCAATTGACGATGGACCTTGCCATCGTGCTGAGCAGCTTTGCGATCGCCTATCTGCTGCTCCCGCAGATCCGCCTCGGGGTGGAAATGATGCGCCCGGCCATGCTGCTGGCTCCCATCTACGTCACCATCGCGTTCTACAACGCGACCTTCTCGGTCAAGGCACTGACTGACTGGCGGCTGGGAAGCGTGCGCTCGCTGTCGGCGCTGCTTGTCGGCGTCGCGCTGCTCAGCTTCATGTCCTTCCTCACCGAAATGCCGGTAACCAATTCGCGACTCGCTTTCGTCGCGGGCATGGCGCTGACCGCGACCGGCTTCGTCGCCAGCCGCATCATCGGCGCGCATCTCATCCACCGGGCGTGGGGGCCGGGGACGATGAACCGGCTGGTCATCCAGGCGGGCGGTCCGGCGGTGGCGCTGCGCCATGCACTCACGGTCAACGCGGCCGAGCATGGGCTGGTGCCCGATGTCGAGCAGCCCGCGGCGCTCGACCGGCTGGCGCAATATCTGCTCAACATGGACCAGGTTATCGTCTCATGTCCCGAGCGCGACTGCCTTGCCTGGTCCGAGGTGCTCAAGGGCTCGGGCGTCCATGGCGAGGTGATCAGCCGCTACGCCAATGAGATCGGCGCATTGGGGATCGTTCACCACGACGGGAGCCGGTTCTCCACCTTGCTGGTTTCTTCCGGACCGCTCTCGGCACGCGCTCGCATGATCAAGCGCACTTTCGACATCGTGGTCTCAAGTGTCGCGCTTATTGCGTTTGCGCCATTGCTCCTCGTCGTGGCGCTGCTCATCAAGCTGGAAGATGGCGGGTCGGTGTTCTTCCGGCAGCGGCGGATGGGCCGGGGCAACAGGTTCTTCTGGATCCTCAAGTTCCGCTCGATGCGCGAGGCGCAGGCGGATGCCGACGGCACCGATTCCACCGCCCGCGACGATGCGCGCATCACCCGCATCGGCGCTCTGCTGCGCAAGACCAGCATCGACGAATTGCCCCAGCTCATCAACGTGCTACGCGGCGAGATGAGCCTTGTCGGGCCGCGCCCCCATGCGCTGGGCTCGCAGGCGGGAAGCAAGCTGTTCTGGCAGGTGGACCGGCGCTACTGGCAGCGTCATTGCCTCAAGCCGGGGATCACCGGCCTTGCCCAGGTGCGCGGCTATCGCGGCGCCACCGAAACCGAGGAGGACCTGGCCGACCGGTTGCAGGCCGATCTGGAATATATCCAAGGCTGGACCATCTGGCGCGACATCGGCGTCTTATTCTCCACGCTCAAGGTCATCGTCCACGACCGCGCGTTCTGATGTTTTCGGAATGACGGCCGACAGCGTGCTAGGTTAGGAAGCGGACCGGAGCCGGTTCGCTTACGGCAGCACCTATCGGGTTAGCGGTACCCGCGATGTCGTACAGCGCCTCCAGAATGTGGCTCGGCACCTATTGCTCGCCACCGCGCCGAAGTGGATCGCGTTCAGCGTTCGGGTACGAGGAAGGTGCCGGTTACCCGCCCGTCCTGGGACCTTCCGGGCGCGGCGCCCCCGCCTTCCACGCTGGCGACGCCTGTATCGAGGTCGAACACCAGCCGCCCGCCGTCTAGCCTGTCGGCACCCCGGCGCAGCGCCACTCCGCCCGAAAGCACGATCACGCGTTGGTTGAAATCATAGACCGCCGCATCCCCACTCGCCCGCTCGCCGCCCCGGGTCACCGTCACCCCGCCGGTCGCGTCGATCCGCTGGATGCGCAAGCTGCCGGCATCCGAATAGGCCACCGTCGTCCGGCCTGCGGTAAGCCTCAGGTCGCCCTGGCTGATGACCACGTCGCCCGCCAGAATAAGGCGGTTCTGCCGGTCCTGCAGTTCGAGCCGATCGGCCGCATAGGTCACCGGTTGGCGCGAATCGAAGCCGGCAATGTCCTGCGCGCCCGCCAGCGAGCCGAAGCCCAATGCCGCCGCCGCGCCGGCAATGCTGCCACCGGCAAGACCCCGCAGGGCAAGCCGGGCCAGACCCGATCGAGCACCACGCGGGCGGTCGGGCGAAGACCGTCGGGTGACGTGGCTCGAATAAGACAACTTGGCCATCAGCGACCCAATAGCGCAGCGCGCCGCGTCAGGGAAGCGGCGGGCATGATCACGGCGTGCCGCCCGGCAGCGCCAGGCGACCGGGAACCATGGTCATGCGCGCATTGCCCTCCAGCACGACCGTGCGCGTAGCGAGGTCGACCTCCAGCCGCTGCGCCGAAAAGCTGCCCGCCGGCACCGTTCCTGCTACCTGCCCCTCGCCGCGCAGCACGCGTTCGACCAGATCGATGGTTACGTCGCGCGCGTCCATCCGGTAGCCATCAGCAGCACGAAAGCGCACCAGGCCCGGAATCGCTACCTCTTCCTGATCGATGGCATAACGGCCCGACGACGCGCTGAGCACCGCGGGTCCCTCGGGCAGTACGATCCGTGCGACCAGGTCCTCCATCCGCACCAAGGGCTCGCTGGCGCTGCGCTGCACCGCCTCGCCCGCCACCAGCGAATAGGGCCGCCCGCGCGCATCCTGGCCGCGATACATCGCCGCATCTACGCGCAGCCGGTCCTCGGCGACATCCACCTCGTTGCGATCGAGCAGGAAGCTCACCTCGCCGCGATCGGACAGCGGCGCGATCAGCATCATGGCCGCGATCGCTCCTACCAGCGCAGGCAACCCGATCGCCAGCAACTTGATGATCCGGTCGAACGAGCCACCGGGCGCCGCGAAGGCCTGCCGCCTGTTGCGGATCCGGTCGGCCTGTGCGGTCATCAATGCATCGCCTGTCCGTGAGTGCCTTACTCGTGGCTGAAGATGTCGCGCTCGGCCCAACCGGCAAGGTCGAGCCGCGCACGTGCCGGGAGAAAGGCAAAGCACGCCTGCGCCAATTCGCTGCGCCCCTCGCGCTCCAGCCGCTCGATGAACAATGTGCGCAGCCGGTGCAGATAGCGCACGTCGGAGGCTGCATAGTCGCGCTGCGGTTCGCTCAGCACTGGCGCACCCCAATCGCTCGATTGCTGCTGCTTGGAGATATCCTCGCCCAGCATCTCGGAGACCAGGTTCTTCAGCCCGTGGCGGTCGGTATAGGTGCGCGTCAGCTTGCTGGCGATCTTGGTGCAGAACACCGGCGCCGCATCGATCCCCAGATAATGCGCGATCGCGGCCAGGTCGAAACGGGCGAAATGGTAGATCTTCACCCGCGCCGGGTCGGCCAGCACCTGCTTCAGATTGGGAGCATCGAAAGCGCTGCCATTGGCAAAGCGGATCAGGTGCTCATCGCCCCCGCCATCGCTGATTTGCACCAGGCACAGCCGGTCGCGCAAGGTGACCAGCCCCATGGTCTCGGTGTCGACCGCCACCGGTCCCGCCGCCAATACGCCTTGCGGCAGGTCTTCTTCGTGGAAATGGACTGTCATGCGTGGCCGGGTCTTAGAGGAGCGGGGGATTAAGCGAAAGGCCCGCTGGCCCACACTGCGCGCAAAAGGTTAACACCGCGTGTCAATGGCAGAGGACATTCCCGAAAGCTGGCGCGCGGTGCTCGAACCCGCCTGCGCATCGCCCCAGGGGCGGCGGCTGGGCGGCTGGCTGCGGGCCGAGGAAGAAGCGGGCAAGGTGATCTATCCGCCGCGCGGCCAGCGCCTCACCGCCTTCGTGCTGACGCCGCTGGACCAGGTGCGCGTGATGATCCTGGGGCAGGACCCCTATCACGGCCCCGGCCAGGCGCATGGGCTCGCCTTCTCGGTGCCCGATGGCGTCCCCCATCCGCCTTCCCTACGCAATATTTTTCGCGAATTGTCCGACGATTGCGGCGTGCAGCCCCCGGCCAGCGGCGACCTGAGCCGCTGGGCGCGCCAGGGCGTGCTGCTGTTGAACAGCGCGCTGACCGTGGAAGCGGGCCGGGCTGGAAGTCACACGGGACAGGGCTGGGAAACGATCACCGACGCCGCCGTCGCCGCCGTGGCCGCGCGTGAGGAACCCGCGGTGTTCATCCTGTGGGGCGCCCACGCGCAGGCCAAGGCGGCGCGCATCGGGGGACTGCGGGACGGTGGCCGGCACCTGGTGATCTCAAGCCCCCACCCGAGCCCCCTGTCAGCGCACCGCGGATTTTTCGGCTCGCGGCCGTTCAGTCGGGCGAATGGGTTCTTGGCGGACCGGGGGCGGGGGGTGGTGTTTTGCCGCGGTTTATTAGCTGGAGAGTTTACTCACCCGCCCCACTAACCACTCTTCTTTCGTACTAACCCCGAACTATATCTTTATCTATGGCACACAAGATGTATTCGCAATCTCTAGATAGCGACGGATGCTGACCAAACGACTTATCAATACTAACCGAAAGCCAGTTATTTATAGAAACCGAAACCCCAGGTATTATACCAAAAACGGCCTTCACTACTTCTACAGCCAAATCGCTTAATTTGAGACCAAGTTTAACGTTAGCCATCACAGTTTTTAACGATCCTCGCTTCGCTGCCTTTGATATAACTTCCAGTTGGTCTTCAATTTTATCGCAAATTCCATCCATAATTCCCGGATGCTCAGATTTAACCAAACCTTTTGAAGAATGGTCCAAACTAAGCCGAAACTTATAAAGAGCTTTACGGTGTTGTTGGCGAAACTGGACAATATCCTCAAGAGATACTTGATCATGCGGGATAGGAAATCGATCTAATAGCTCAAGAAAAACACGGTCATGACCGTAGTTATAGATAGCTGGTCCTTCGGTATCAATGACCGACCATCGCCCGTGTTGGCTCTCCGGACGGGCACTTAAAAAGTCATGTATTTAAGCGGCCTTTAAATCTAACCCGTTTGATACTTCGTTTCCAAGCATATGGCTATATTCGAACCTTTCATGAACCATAAATCCTTCGTCGATCAAGTAGGTCTGACCCGGGGTGGGAGGCAGCGAAGCCATGTTATTGCTTACTACACCAGCACCATCGAAATACATCGTTGCGAGCTTTTCTAATTTGAGATATTGCTCAGTTTGACACATTTCAAAACCATCTGGTTTCAGAAGTATCGGCGGAGCGATCAGGGCTCCTCGCCTAAAACTCGTAATGGTCTTATTGTCGGTCATCTTTCTCTCAAGTCAGTCGAGATGTTCTGCGCTTTCAATTAAATAGCGAACGCGACACATTAGGGGCTACGTCTTTATCGATTACTCTGCCGCCACGGCGCGGTCATCCCCGAACAGCCCCGGCCCCTCGTCTGGCGCATTGGTCGCGGCCTCGTCCTCCTCGTTAGCGGCTCTGGCGTTGCGGCGCGAATCGAAGCTCGACCAGACATCGTTCCAGTTGCCGCGGGTTGCCGCCTTGGAATATTCGGTGGCGCGGGTCTCGAAGAAGTTGGCATGCTCGACGCCGTTGAGCAGGGGCGCCAGCCACGGCAGCGGGTGATCCTCGATCAGGTAGATCGCGGGCAGGCCGAGCTGGCCCAGTCGCCAGTCGGCGATGTAGCGGATGTATTTCTTGATGTCCTTGGGCGTCATCCCCGAGACAGGGCCCATCTCGAACGCCAGGTCGATGAACGCATCCTCGAGCCGCACGGTCTTCTGGCAGCAATCGATGATGTCCTCGCGCACCGCCTTGGTCAGGCAGTCGCGCTCCTTGACGAAGGCGTGGAACAGCCGGACGATCCCCTCGCAATGCAGCGTCTCGTCGCGCACCGACCAGGAGACGATCTGCCCCATGCCCTTCATCTTGTTGAAGCGCGGGAAGTTCATCAGCATGGCAAAGCTTGCAAAAAGCTGCAGCCCCTCGGTGAAACCGCCAAACATCGCCAATGTCCGCGCAATGTCCTCGTCGCTATCGACGCCGAATTGCTGCAAGTAATCGTGCTTGGCCTTCATCTCCTCATATTCGAGGAACATGCCATACTCGCTCTCGGGCATCCCGATCGTGTCGAGCAGATGCGAATAGGCAGCAATGTGCACCGTCTCCATGTTGGAGAACGCGGTCAGCATCATCTTGACTTCGGTGGGCTTGAACACCCGGCCGTACTTGTCGTGGTAGCAGTCCTGCACCTCGACATCGGCCTGGGTGAAGAAGCGGAAAATCTGGGTCAGCAGATTGCGCTCGTGGGCCGATAATTTCTGCGCCCAGTCGCGGCAATCCTCCCCCAGCGGCACCTCCTCGGGCAGCCAATGCACTTGCTGCTGACGCTTCCAAAACTCGTAGGCCCACGGATATTCGAACGGCTTATAGGTCTTGCGGGCTTCGAGAAGCGACATCTGGCGGGTCTCCGGCGGGCGGCTTGAGGGGCTGGGTGATATAGGAGTTCGCCGCGGGAAATCGAAGGTGCGGGCGGCGCTTTTGGCGGGGATAACGCGCTTTGTCGCGGGTTAGTGCGGGGCGCGGACCTGGTCGGATGAGGCGGGCCCGTCCACGAATTATCGCAGCAGATGGTCGCAAAGCCGGAACAGGTCTGCGGCACGCCCCGTTCGGAGGGATAACGCAGAGATGAAGATGGAGACCTTCGATGGGTGAATACGAACCCGAAGATTCGCGCAATGTCACGCAAAGCACCCACCGCGCCCCGGGCGAGCCCGAACGCACCGGCCCGCGCGAGAACCAGTCGGGCGGGAAGCCCGAGGCGAGCAACCAGGCGACCGGCGGCAGCGGTGCCGGCGCGCGGGGTGCGGGCCGGGCGGCGACCGGTCATGGCAACCCCGATCGACAGGACATGCAGGCCCAGCCGGGCGGTCCGCTGGCAGGCAATCAGCGCCAAGCGACGGACAATCCTGCTGGTTCGGCCACCCCGCCATATGACCAATATGAACTCAATCAGCCGCAGAACACGCACCGGCAAGGCGCCGAGCAAGCTTCCGGTGCCGGCGGCACGTCTTCCGCCAAGAGCGAGCGATCATCGGGGGAGAGCACGAGCGAAGAACCACGCGATGCACAACAGCGCGGCTATGGCGGTCGCGGCGAAGCGGCTGCGCGCGACCGGAAAAGCTAGAGCGCCGATCCTCTCCTGCCGGTCGGATATGTTCGGGAGGTTCGCTACCCTTGGCTCGCAACCTCCCGTCCTGTAGTCACTGGGTCCGCCGCCTCGCCGGTGGACCGGCATAGGGTCCCTGCCATTCGTGAAGGCGGCGCAATACGACAAGCGCAAGCATCAGCGGACTGATCCACAACCATGCCAGCAGCGCCGCTTCCTGCCAGCGACCGCTCATCGGCAGTTGCGCAGCGCAGGAATAAATCTCGAATGGATTGATCGGCTGACAGGCGGATGGCCAGATTGCCCCTACCAGCAGATAGATACCGAGCATGGCCCATCCCAGCTGCGCGAGATGTGCTGGCCAGCCGGCCCGCCAGAGCCCCGAGCGATCATTTCGCGATATAGATCGTTCGCCGGGCATGGCCAGAGCATGTGCCACCCAGACATTAAGATTGCCTTACCTACCGTTGCCGTTGCGGTGGAAAATCGCTCATGACAGGGCAGAACTTGGCTAAAGACGCCTGCGCCGTGCCAACCAGTCGGGCTTGCCCCGCTCACCCCCTATGCCTGCGCGCCAGCCCGCCAGCGCATGACCCCAGGCGCGCCATGCCCCCCGCCGGGCGAATCGCAAGGTAAGGAGGAACAGCGCCGCGGCGGTGGCGGCAGGCAGTCGCGCAGCATGCAGGTCGCGCACGAGATTGAGCTTGTTGCGCTCGTCGAGATAGATCGCCAAGCGCGAACGACCTGCGACCGGACCGCTCGATCCGGTGGTGGTTCCACACGCATGGACCACGCGCGCATCGGGAGCAAAGCCAAACCGCAGGCCCGCCCGGCGCGCGCGCAGGCACCATTCGACCTCTTCGCAATAGAGGAAATAATCCTCGCGCATTAGGCCCACGCGTTCGACCATCCGGCGACCGACAAGCATGGTTGCCCCCGACAGGTAGTCGAGCAGCGGCTCGATCTGGCGCGCGCTCGGCAACGCTGCGTCGGGCCCGGCGAAGCGCAACGTCTCCACGCGCGCGAGCCAGCCGCGCCAGCGCCCTCCGGCCAGCACCCGCTCGTTGCCTGACAGCAACACCAGCGCGCCCACCGCCGCCACGTCCCCTCGGGCCAGCCGGGCGACCATGGCCGCCAGCGCGCTGGATTCGGGGATGGTGTCGGGGTTGAGCACCCACCAGGCATCGGCCCTCTTGCACTGCGCGAAGCAGCGGTTGATCCCACCTGCGTAGCCGGGGTTATCCGAGGCATGCAGCAGCGTGACCGGCTGTCCGCCGGGAAGCGCCTTGGGCAGCACCCGCGCCATATGCGCATGCGCCACGGTATCCCCGTTTTCGCAGATCACCACCTCGAACGAGGTGTGGGTCTGCCGGCCGAGCGCATCGAGGCACGCGAGCACATCCGCCGGGTTGGCGAAGGCAACGATCGCGATGGCGACATACATGGGGCAACCGTCTCGGCTAGATAATGGACAGGCGTAAAGAATGTTCTAACAGGCCCCGATGTAGGACGGCGTTGCTGCCGGAGGAAGAGTGCATGGCCGACCACGATAAAACGCGCATCAGCGTGATCGTGCCCCATTTCGACGATGTGGCAGGCCTGGACCGCTGTCTTGCTTCGCTGGTCGTGCAGGAGGACGTGCCCGGATCGTTCGAGATCGTGGTTGGCGACAACGCTTCGCCGTGCGGCATTGCCGAGGTGGAGCGCGTCGCCGCGGGCAGGGCCAAGGTGGTGCTGCAGCCGACGAAAGGCGCCGGGCCGGCGCGCAATGCCGCGGTCACGGCTTCGCAAGGACACCTGCTCGCCTTCATCGACAGCGATTGTATCGCCAGGCCGCGATGGCTGGCGGCCGGTATCGGCTGTCTAGACAAGGCGCCGGTGGTGGGTGGCAGGGTCGATGTGGGTATCCCGCCGCCCGGCCATCGCAGCGGGGCCGAGGTGTTCGAGGCGATCTTCGCCTTCCGCATGCGCGACTATATCGAGAAGAAGGGGTTCGCCGGGTCGGGCAACCTGTTCTGTTCGCGCGAGACATTCGATGCTGTCGGCGGATTTGGAACCGGCCTGTCGGAGGATGTCGATTGGAGCAGGCGGGCGCAGGCGGCCAGCTACGAAATCATCTATTGCGACGGGGCGGCAATCACCCATCCTGCGCGGCGCGACTGGGGCGAACTGGTGCGCAAGTGGCGGCGAATGAACCAGGAGGCGCACGCGCTCAAGGCGGACCGCCCCTATGCGCGCGCGCTGTGGCTGGCCCGCTCTGTAGCGGTGGGTGGCAGCTGGCTGGTCCATGCGCCGCGCGTGCTCACCGCGCCGGGTTTTACAGCCGCCGAACGTGCGAAGGGTTTGGCTACGCTGATGGCGCTCAGGACGTGGCGGATGGTCGATGGCGTTAGGATGGGGATGTAGGCTCGAAGGGGCCCGACCGCAGCTGATCGGGAAGCGAAGGGCCACCATTGTCACAAAAAGACTGCCGCCTCGACAACGCGCAAGAGCTACACGCCTCACCGTCAGTCAATGATCGCGTCAAAGATTGCCCAGACCAGGAAAGCGATCGGGACAGCGAGCGTGACCAGCTTGTTTCTGCGCGCCTTGGAGCGTGCCTCGGGCGTTTCCCCGCCCGCACGCCGGTCATCCCCGATGGATACCCGGGCCCTTCCTGCTGTCGTCCGTCGTCCTTCACTGGCAGGCCAGGCACTCCTCGTAGTCGGTCTGCGCCGCCTCGCTACCCACGCCAAGCTCGTATTTGGCGAGCTCGCTGGTGTTGTCGGCTTCCACTCCGCCGGCAAACCCCGCGCGCTGGACCGATTTCGAACGCAGGTAATAGAGCGACTTAATCCCGCGTTCCCAGGCCTGGAAGTGGAGCATCATCAGGTCCCACTTGTCGACATCGGCGGGGATGAACAGGTTCAGGCTTTGTGCCTGGTCGATGAACGGCGCGCGGTCGCCGGCGAACTCGAGCAGCCAGCGCTGGTCGATCTCGAAGCTGGTCTTGTAGACCGCCTTCTCCTCCGGCGTCAGAAAATCGAGATGCTGGACCGAGCCCGCCTTTTCCAGGATCGAGTTCCACACATTGGCCGAATCCTTCGACTTGGTCGCCAGCAGCTTCTCTAGATAGGGGTTCTTGACGATGAACGAGCCCGACAGCGTCTTGTGCGTGTAGATATTGGCCGGGATCGGTTCGATGCACGCGCTGGTCCCGCCGCATATGATGCTGATCGAGGCGGTGGGGGCGATCGCCATCTTGCAGCTGAAACGCTCCATCACGCCCACATCCTCGGCATCGGGACAGGGCCCGCGCTCCTTGGCCAGCACCATGCTCGCCTCGTTGGCGCGCGCGTTGATATGCTGGAACATCTTCAGGTTCCAGGTCTTGGCCATCGCGCTTTCGAAGCCGATCGACTTCATCTGCAGGAAGGAATGGAACCCCATAACCCCCAGCCCGACCGAGCGCTCGCGCATGGCCGAATAGCGCGCGCGGGCCATTTCGGGCGGAGCGCGGTCGATATAGTCGGTCAGCACATTGTCGAGAAAGCGCATGACGTCCTCGATGAAGCGCTTGTCGCCCGACCATTCGTCCCAGGTTTCCAGGTTGAGCGAGGACAGGCAGCACACCGCGGTCCGGTCATTGCCCAGGTGGTCGATCCCGGTGGGCAGCGTGATCTCCGAGCACAGGTTCGAGGTCGAGACCTTGAGGCCCAGTTCGCGGTGATGGCGCGGCATCGTCCGGTTCACCGTATCGGAGAACACGATGTATGGCTCGCCCGTCGCCAGACGCGTTTCCAAGAGTTTCTGGAACAAGGCGCGCGCGTCGACGGTGGCGCGCACGCTGCCATCCTTCGGGCTGACGAGGTCGAACGGCTCACCTGCGCGCACCGCCTCCATGAATGCATCCGTCACCAGCACTCCGTGATGCAGGTTGAGCGCCTTCCTGTTGAAGTCGCCCGATGGCTTGCGGATTTCCAGGAACTCCTCGATCTCGGGATGCGAGATATCGAGATAGCAGGCCGCCGAACCGCGCCTGAGCGACCCCTGGCTGATCGCCAGAGTGAGCGAATCCATCACCCGCACGAAGGGGATGATGCCGCTGGTCTTGCCGTTCAGCCCGACCGGCTCGCCGATGCCGCGCACGCTGCCCCAATAGGTGCCGATCCCGCCGCCCCGGCTCGCCAGCCACACATTCTCGTTCCAGGTGGCAACAATGCCCTCTAGGCTGTCGGGCACGGAGTTGAGATAGCACGAGATGGGCAGCCCGCGTCCGGTGCCACCGTTCGAGAGCACCGGCGTGGCGGGCATGAACCATAGCTTCGAGATATAGTCGTAGAGCCGCTGCGCATGTTCGGCGTCGTCGGCATAGGCATCGGCGACACGGGCGAACAGGTCCTGGTAGCCCTCACCGGGCAGCAGATAGCGATCGGTCAGCGTCTCCTTGCCGAACACGGTGAGCCGGTCGTCGCGCGCCGGATCGGTGACGATGGCAAAGCGGCGGGCGTTTACAGTGTGCGAGGTGATCGGATCAGCGGGATCGGCGGCCACATCAACGGCCGGGTCCGGCTCCTGTTCGACGGCGGTCCGGGGCGGCGGGGGAAGGAATGGGCGAGCTGGCGCGGCGGCGGCGTCGCCATCGCCAAGCGCCTCGTCCGCCTGCGAAGCGCGGTCCTTGCGCATGCGCTTGGTACGCTCGCCCCGGGGTGTCTCCGCATCCCGATCGCGCAACAAATCGCCTGTCTCGCCAAGATCCATCCTGCCTGCATCCCTGTCCGAAAAATCCACTCGGTCGTCCTTCCCATCAATGGACCTTCGCCGCGTCTGGGTCCACACGTGTTCCGCTTATGTTTCGCGCGTGACGGGCTGGCTCAGCGCAAATCCGGCTGAGCCGATCGCAGCGCGCGAAATCAAGCTCTAGTGGTGTGGCACATCATGGCCCCCTATGCATAGTGTCTGATCGGTGCTTCGCTGGCAAGCGGTGGGGCGTGACGGCACGTTTGGCACGTCTCTCCCCACCGACGCGAAACGCGGCGGGAGAGGTGAGGAAATCCCGGGTTCGCGCCTTGGACCAAGAGGTGGAAACCGAATTCTGCGGATAAGTCGCTTGGCGCTTCGCGGGACGCGGTACCGATCGCCCTGTCAGCGAAATATTAACCTTTCCCCGTCATTGAGGATGATCACGGGGGTTCACGAAGAGGCAGGTCCAGGAAGGGCTGTCATGATTGCTTTGGTCAAGGCTATTCCGCTCGGCGTGTTTTTGACGCTGCTCGTCGCTCTGTTCGTGGGTTCAAGCGGCTCGGCAGGAGGCGTGCTCGATATCTCGGGTGTCACTGTGGAAGGCCAGCATTTCTACTGGTCATGGCCGCTGTTCTGCATCGGCACCGGCCTAGTCTGGAGCCTGCTGGCAATGATGGGGGATTAGCGCTGGATATCGCGCTGCTCAAGATGATGGGGTGATCGCCCATTAAGCGGTCGGCGAAAGGCCCGCTCGCGCGGTCGGACCCGCCGCGCCGCTGCCGCGCCATGACCTAGGGCACCAGCACCGTATCGCGCGCCGCCGCGTCGGTCTCGGGATAATCAAGCGTGAAGTGCAGGCCCCGGCTTTCCCGGCGCTTCAAGGCGCTGTCCACGATCAGCTCGGCGCATTGCAGCAGATTGCGCAGCTCGACCAGGTCGGTGGTGACGCGGAAATGGCCGTAATAATCCTCGATTTCCTCATGCAGCAGCTTGATGCGGCGCCCGGCCCGCTCGAGGCGCTTGGTGGTCCGCACGATGCCCACATAGTTCCACATGAAGCGGCGTATCTCGGTCCAGTTCTGTTTGATGACCACCTCTTCATCCGAATCGGTGACACGTGATTCGTCCCATTCGCGCACCGGAGGCGGCGGGCTGAATTCGTCCCACCGGGCAAGAATGTCGCGCCCCGCCGCATCGCCGAAGACGAAGCACTCGAGCAAGGAGTTGGACGCCAGCCGATTGGCTCCGTGGAGCCCGCTCTCGGTGCATTCACCCGCCGCGTAGAGCCCGGGAAGATCGGTCCGCCCCGCCATGTCCACCAAGATCCCCCCGCAGGTATAATGCTGCGCGGGCACCACCGAAATGGGCTCGCGGGTCATGTCGATGCCCAGCCCCAGAAGCTTCTCGTGGATCATGGGAAAATGGCCGCGGATGAACTCGGGCGGCTGGTGGCTGATATCGAGATGCACGTAGTCCAGGCCGAAGCGCTTGATCTCCGCATCGATCGCGCGCGCCACCACGTCGCGCGGGGCCAGTTCCATGCGGTCTGTATCGTAGTCGGTCATGAAGCGCCTGGCGGTGCGCGGGTTGATCAGCCGCCCGCCCTCACCACGCACCGCCTCGGTGATCAGGAAGTTCTTGACCTCAAGATCGTACAGGCAGGTCGGGTGAAACTGCATCATCTCCATGTTGGAGACCCGCGCGCCCGCCCGCCAGGCCATGGCGATGCCATCCCCCGTGGCGCCGCGCGGGGCGGTGGAGAAGCGATAGACGCGGCCCGCCCCGCCCGTAGCGATGATGGTCGCGCGGGCGACATGGGCCTCGACCCGGCCCGATGTCTCGTCGAGCGCATAGGCACCCCAGACCCGTCCCGAGCCTGAATAGCGCTGCTCGTGCCGTCCGGTGATGAGTTCGATACAGGTGCGCCCCGCCAGCAGCGTGATGTTGGGGTTGGCCCCCGCCGCCTCGAGCAGCGCCGCCTGCACCGCCCAGCCCGTCGCATCGTTCACATGGACGATGCGGCGGTGCGAATGGCCGCCCTCGCGCGTCAGGTGAAGCGCCTGGCCCTCGACGTTGAACGGCACGCCCAGCGCTGCCAGCCGGGCGATCGCCTCGGGTGCCAGGCCGATGACATGCTCCACCGTCTCGCGACGGTTGAGGCCCGCGCCCGCGATCATGGTGTCGCGCACGTGGTTCTCGAACGTGTCGCCCGCATCGAGCACCGCGGCGATGCCGCCCTGCGCCCAGGCGGTGGAGCCGCCGTCGAGCGCGCCCTTGGCCAGCACCAGCACCTTGTGCCGCTGCGCCAGCACCAGCGCCGCCGACAACCCCGCGGCGCCCGAGCCGATGATGAGGACGTCGTGATCGATCACCAGCGCCCTGTTGCACACCGCGCCGCCGGGGGACAATCGGCAATCTCAGGCCGCATCGGCGGACCACCCTTGCATCCGCCCATCCCAGCAGCTGCCCGGCCGGTTCGCCGAAAGGGGGTGGACCGGCCCACCAAAATCGCCAACAGTGCCGGTTACACACGCAACCGGATGCCTGTGCGTGGCGGCCGGCCCGCCTCTTGAGCCCGGTATCTGCAACAAGGACCCGTGACCCGCATGCGCCCGACCCTTGCTCTTGCCCTCCTCCTCGCTCCTGCTGCAGCGCTGGCGCAGGATGACGCCGCGCCCGCTGAACCGGTGACCAAGCCCGCCGCCATCCTTGCCGACGGCATTCCGCCCGTTCCCGCCGAACTGGCCGCGCAGACCCGGCCCTATTTCGAATATCGCACGGCGTCGTTTGCCGGCTGGGACCCGCAGGATCGCTCGATGCTGATCGCCACGCGGTTCGGCGATACCTCGCAGATCCACCGTGTGGCGGCTCCCGGCGCGGCGCGCATGCAGCTCACCTTCGAAGAGGAGCCGGTGACCGAGGCCAGCCATTCGCGCGGGCGGGGCGATGTGCTGCTGGTGGCCAAGGATATCGGCGGCAACGAATTCTATCAAATCTATAGGATCGATGGTGGCCAGCTCGAGCTGCTGACCGACGGCACCAGCCGCAACGGCCTAGGTGCCTGGACGCGAGACGGCTCCAGGGTCGCCTTCAACTCGACCAAACGCAACGGAACCGACACCGATCTGTACATCATGGACCCGCGCGACCCTGCGACCACGCGGCTGCTTGCCGAGCGGCAGGGCGGCGGCTGGCATGTGGCCGACTTCACCCCCGATGACCGCCAAGCTCTGGTTTTGAACTACAAGTCGGTGACCGATATCGAGCTGTTCCATATCGACGTCGCCACCGGAGAGGAGACACGGCTGACCCCCGAGGGTGAGCCGGTCGCCTTCAGCGGGATGGAATACGCGCCCGACGGACGGCTGTGGGTGTCATCGGACGAAGGCAGCGATTTCAAGCGGCTGGGCGTGTTCGACCCTGTCACCAGCGCCTTCACCCCGGTGGTGGAGGAAGCATGGGACATCTCGTCCTTCGATGTGTCCGATGACGGCAGCTTCATCGCCTACGAAGTGAACGCGGCGGGAAGCTCGCGGCTCAAGATCTACGATGTGGCGAGCGGACAGACACGCGAGGTCGATCTGCCGCCCGGTGTCATCGGCTCGATGGAGATCGCTCCGTGGGGCACGATCGGCTTCACCTTCGTCTCCAACCAGGCGGCCGCCGATGCCTATGCGGTCGACCCGCGCACGCTTGCGGTCACCCGCTGGACGGTCAGCGAGATGGGTGGGCTGGACCCCCAGGCCAACGTGCTGCCCGAGCTGGTCGAGATCGAAAGCTTCGACGGCACGCCGATGTCGGGTTTCCTGTATCGGCCCGATCCGTCCAGGTTCCCCGGCGAGCGGCCGGTGCTGGTCAATATCCATGGCGGACCCGAGGCGCAGAGCTTTGCTGGTTTCATCGGCCGGGCGAACTACATGCTGAACGAACTGGGCGTCGCCATCTTATACCCCAACGTGCGCGGCTCGACCGGCTTCGGCAAGCGCTTCGTCACGCTCGACAACGGCCCGTTCCGGCGCGAGGATTCGGTCAAGGACATCGGCGCGTTCCTCGACCGGCTGGCGGCCGATCCGGGGATCGACGCGGATCGCATAGGCGTGACCGGCGGCTCGTATGGCGGCTACATGTGCTATGCCAGCGCCATCCGCTATGGCGACCGGCTGAAGGGCGCGGCGTGTGTCGTGGCGATCTCCAACTTCGTCACCTTCCTGGAAAATACCGAAGATTATCGCCGTGATCTGCGCCGTCCTGAATATGGCGATGAGCGCGACCCGGTGCAGCGCGCCAAGCTGCTCGAGATCAGCCCGCTTACCCGGGCAAGCGAGATCGACATTCCGCTGCTGGTGGCGACCGGTGCCAATGATCCGCGGGTGCCGGCAAGCGAGGCGGACCAGATCATCGATGCGGTGCGTGCGACGGGCAACGAGGCCTGGCACTTCCTGGCCGGCAACGAGGGTCACGGCTTCGCCAAGAAGGAGAACGCCGACTACTACTACTGGTCGACGCTGATGTTCTGGCAGCGCCATCTGCTCGGCGAAACAAACACGGGCGGCTGATAGTGGCGGCTGAAAGGGGCGGCTAACAGGTTCGAACCGGGCGGGTGGCGCTGCGCCGTCGCTGCGCCCGGGTTGCCGCCTAAACCTTGCCCATTGAACCTGCCCCTAAAAGCCTGGCGCTTTCACCCGCCGAGCCGGTCTCATGTCTCCGGTAAGCGCACCGCCTCGAGCACTTCGGCGGCATGGCCGCGCACCTTCACCCGGTGCCACACGCGCGCGATGCGTCCGCCTGCATCGACCAGGTAGGTGGTGCGCGCCATCCCCATGTACTTCTTGCCGAACATGCTTTTCTGAATCCAGATGCCCAGCGCATCGGCCAGCCCGTCGGTGGCGGTATCTGAGGCAAGCGCCACTTGCAGATCGTGCCGCTGGATAAAACGGGCGTGCTTGGCGGGCGGGTCCTTGCTCACTCCCAGAAGCGCCGCGCCGGCCGCCTCGAACTCGCCCAGCATCGCGGAAAAGTCCTTGGCCACGGCGGTGCAGCCGGGCGTGTCATCCTTGGGATAGAAGAACATGACCAGCGCGCGGCCGCGGAAGTCGGACGGGCGCAGCGCCGCGCCATTGGGTGCTTCAAGCGCGATGTCGGGCATCAAGTCGCCCGTATCGGGAGTGTCGCTCATGTTCGGGTCTCCAGTTTCTCGCCGAACAATTCGGCCCAGACTTGCGCAACACCTTGCCTTGCCCCGGCCAGACGCTGCAACAGCGCCGGCATGTCCTCGCCCCCGCAGGCCCGCGCCATCGCCTTGGCTGGTGCGGGTGGCGGCAGTTCGCCATCGGGTGCCAGCAGCCGGGCCGAGACCAGGATGCGGATCAGGACCGCCATATGCCTGGCGAAATCGTCCGGAAGCAAGCCCGCTTGGCACAGAGCGGCGATCGCGTTTTCGAGCGCCGGTTCGAGCGCGACCCCCTCGCGCAGTTGCAGGAAGTGGACGATGAACTCCAGATCGACCAGCCCGCCGCGCAGTCGTTTGACGTCGAGCGGACCCTTGGGCGGCTTGTGCACCGCCATTTCGGCGCGCATCGCCAGCACCGCCGTGCGCAGCGCGCCCGGATCGCGCGGCTGGCCGAGGATGCCGCGGATCGTTCTCGCCAGCGCGTCCCTTGCCGCCGGCGATCCCAGGATGGGCCGCGCCCGGGCCAGCGCCATGTGTTCCCAGGTCCAGGCATCCCTGGCCTGGTAATTGGCGAAGCTGGCGGTGCTGACGGCAAGCGGCCCCTGCACGCCTTGCGGCCGCAATCTGGTATCGACCTCGTAGAGCGCGCCCTCGGCGGTGGGCACACTCAAGGCCGAGCTCACCCGGCTCGCCAGCCGATTGAAATAGAGCGAGGCGGTGAGCGGTCGAGGCCCAGTCGATTCGCGCCCGATCTCGCCGGTAAAGAGATAGACCAGGTCAAGGTCCGAGGCGTGCGTCAGCGCGCCGCCGCCCAGTCGCCCGAGACCCAGGATGACCAGCTCGCCGTCGGCGATCCGGCCATGCACCTCGGCGAACTTGGCGATCGCCGCCTTCGCGCCTACCTGCAGCGCCGCTTCGGCAACGCGGCACAGACCCTCGGCGATAGCCAGCGGATCGTGGTGCGCCTCGATCAGCTGGACGCCGAGCATGAAGCGCTCTTCGCCCACCGCCATGCGGATGCGGTCGAGCCGCGCCTCGTATCCGGCGTCCCCGGCAAGCGTCATGCGCTCGGCGAGCGAAGTGATGTCGCCGGGCAGATCGAGCGCGCCGCCATCAATCAGCGCATCGAGCAGCGCCACGCGCCGGGCCAGCTCGTCGGCCAGCGGACTTGCCAAGGTAAGCACGTGCAGCACGCGCTCGAGCAGCGCGGGGCGTTGCTCGAACAGGCGGAACATGTTGATCGCGCTGGGCAACGCATCGAGCAATTGCTCCCACCGGGCCAGCGCGCGGCTCGGATCGCGAGCGCCGGCCAGCGCGACGAGCAGATCGGGCCGGATCGCATCATAGGCCGCCAGCGCCTCCTTGCTCTTGAGGGCGCGGATGGTCTTGGGCCAGCGGGCGATGCGCGCGCCGAAGCGCTCCTCGAACGCGGTAGCCGCGCGCACCTCTTCTCGTCCCGCGTCAAGGCGGGGCGGCGCGGTTCTGCGCGCCTTATCCTCACCCAACAGCCCGTCATAGCGCGCCGCCACCATGTCGGTCAGCCCGACAAGTTCGGCGACCAGCGGCGCGCCATCGCTAAGCCCTTCCAGCCGCGCGACATTGTCGAGCGCTGCCTCACTGGTCGGCAGCGCGTGGACCTGCCGATCATCGACCATCTGCAACCGATGCTCGATCACCCGCAGCCGGTCGTAGGCCTCGCCAAGGTCGCGCGCGGTGTCGCCCGGGATGATGGCTTGCGCCGCCAACGCGTCGAGCGCCTGGCGCGTGCCACGCAGGCGCAGCGCCGGGTTGCGCCCGCCATAGATCAGCTGGTGCGTCTGGGCGAAGAACTCGATCTCGCGGATGCCGCCACGGCCGCGCTTCACGTCGAAGCCCGGGCCGGGCAGCCGTGGACCCTCGTGCGCCGAGCGGATGCGCGCGGTCAGCCGGCGGATTTCCTCCAGCGCGGTGAAATCCAGATTGCCGCGCCAGATGAACGGGCTGATCTGGCCGAGGAAAGCCTCGCCCGCCGCGATGTCGCCCGCGGCCGGACGAGCGCGGATAAAGGCGGCGCGCTCCCATGCCAGGCCGGCGCTTTCGTAATGCGTGAGAGCGGCGGCGAAGGAGATCGCCAGCGGGGTCACCTCGGCATCGGGCCGCAGCCTCAGGTCGACCCGGAATACGTAGCCATCCCCGGTCTGCTGCCCGAGCAGCGCGACGATGCGGCGGGCGTAAAGCTGCGCCACCTCGTCCGGCTCGTCACGCGGGCGGCGGGGCAGGCGTTCGCGATTGAACAGCAAGATGGGGTCGATATCGGAGCTATAATTGAGCTCGCCCGCCCCCTGCTTGCCCAGCGCCAGCGCGGTGAAGCCCGATGCGCGGGCATGCCCCGCCGCCCCTTCTGTTGGCTTATCCACCCGGCGCGCGATGACCGCGCCGATCGCACGGTCGAGCGCGCGGTCGGCCAGCGCGGTCAGCTGGTCCATCACGAATGCGAGCGGAAAGGCGCCGGCAAGATCGCCCAGCCCCAGCACCAGAGCAAAGCCGAGCCGCTCACGCCGCAACGCCGTCTCGAGCGATTGGTCCGCGCTTTGCTCGCCAAGCGCGCGTGCGGCTGCCAGCGCCGCTTCGCCGTGACCCTGTTCACACAATAGGGCAATTTCGGGCAGCCGGCGCATGGCGAGCGCGAGAAACGGCGAACATGCGCGCGCGCGCTCGACCGCGCCCGCCCAGTCCGCGCCCGCCCAGTCCGCCCCCTCCCGGTTTGCTGATGCCGCCTGCGTGATCATGAGCACTGACTGCCGCGAAGCGCCACCTCGCACAAGGCGCGAACCGTCGATCGGTAGGCCAATGGGCCGCGACACGTTCGCCCCGGCCCGCCCGGCCAACGTCACATGTTTCGCAGGCTTGCGACAGGCGCGCGGCTTTGGCATCCTTCGCTTTGTCCGCCACTTTTCAAAAGGCTGCTCACGATGATGCCACGCACCCTTACCCCGGCAGCGGCTGCCGCCGCCGCGCTCCTCGTCGCCGGTTGCGCCACCGTTCCCGCCGGCAGCGATCAGGCCCCCGCCATCTCGCTCGAGACGATGCAGGAGGTTACAGCCACGCTCGCCTCCGATGAGTTCGAGGGCCGCGCGCCGGGAACCGCCGGCGAGGAGAAGACGATCAGCTATCTCGCCCGGCAATTCGCCGAGGCAGGGCTCGAGCCGGGCAATGCCGGAAGCTGGTTCCAGGAAGTGCCGCTGGTCGAGATCACCGCGCAGACCATTGCCCCGCTGCGGATTGGCAGCGCCGGTGGCGAAGCCCTCGCCTTCGAGCATGGCGCCCAATGGGTCGGGGTGACCTATCGCGAGGAGGCCGCCGCCGCGCTCGAAGACAGTGAAATCGTCTTCGTGGGCTATGGCATCGTTGCGCCAGAAAAGGCGTGGAACGATTACGCCGGTATCGACATGCGCGGCAAGACCGCGCTCATCCTGGTCAACGACCCCGACTGGCAGACCGAGACCACCCAAGGCACCTTTGGTGGCCGGGCGATGACCTATTACGGCCGCTGGACCTACAAGTTCGAGGAAGCCGCCAAGCAGGGCGCCGCCGCCGCGCTTATTGTCCATGACACCTTCCCCGCCTCCTATGGCTGGGGCACGGTGGAAACCTCATGGTCGGGTCCCCAGCTTTACGCGCGCCGCAGCGATGGCGGGGCCTCACAGACCAAGGTCAATGGCTGGGTGCAGAAGGACACCGCCCAGGCCATCATGCAGGCCGCCGGCCAGGACCTGGCAGGCTTGTCGGATGCCGCCGCCCGGCCCGGCTTTCGCGCGGTGCCGCTAAGTCTTACCGCTTCGACCCGGCTCGACAACACGATGCGCTCGTTCACCTCGCACAATGTCATCGCCATGCTGCCGGGAAGCGAGCGGCCGGGCGAGATCGTGCTGCACACCGCGCACTGGGATCACCTGGGTATCTGCACCCCCGATGCCACCGGCGACACGATCTGCAACGGCGCGGTCGACAATGCCACCGGCACCGCTGCGCTCGTGGCACTGGGCGCGGCGCATGTCGCTGCCGGTCCGACCCAACGCAGCCAGGTCTTCCTGGCGGTCACTGCCGAGGAATCGGGTTTGCTGGGCTCGGACTATTATTCCGCGAACCCGGTGTTTCCGCTCGATCATACGGTGGGCGGGGTCAACCTGGACGCGCTCTATCCCATGGGGGCAGCGCACAACGTCAATGTCATCGGCGGCGGTAAGAGCGCGCTCGACGACTATCTGGCTGCGGCGCTGGCCGGGACCGGCCGCAGCGCCAGTCCCGAAACCTCGCCCGAAGCCGGCCTGTATTACCGCTCGGACCATTTCAGCCTCGCCAAGCGCGGCGTACCGATGCTCTATTACAAGCAGGGCGACAACCTGATCGAGGGCGGCACGGCGGCGGGCCAGACCTGGCATGCGCGCTATATCGATACCGCCTATCATGCACCGGGCGATGAAGTTGATGCCGACTGGAACTGGGGCGGGATCATGCAGGATCTGGCGCTGACCTATCGCATCGGCCGGATGTTGGGCGATACCGCCGACTGGCCCGGCTGGCGCCCGGGTGACGAGTTCGCCGCCATCAGGCAGCGCTCCTGCGCCGCCTCGTCCGAGGGCTGCTGATCCTGGCAGAGGACCTGGCTGTGGGCGGGCCTGAGCTAAGGGCCGTGGGTGGCGTCGATCTGCGCATGCCCGCCGAGTGGGAGGCGCAGGAATGGCTGTGGATCGGCTTTCCCCACGCGCAGGACCTGTGGGAAGACGATCTGCTGCCCGCTCAGGAGCAGGTCGCCGCCTTTGCCAATGCGGTGGCCGAAAGCGGGCAGGACATGCGCCTGGTGGTGCGCGATGCTGCGAACGAGGCGCGCGCGCGGCAACTGGTCAGCAGCGCGGTCGGGCTGGAGCGCCATCCCTATGGCGACATTTGGCTGCGCGATACAGGGCCGCTCGGCGTCATCGGCCCGCAGGGCGAGCGGGCCATGCGCCGCTTCGGCTTCAACGGCTGGGGCGGCAAATACCAGATGGAGGGCGACCAGCAGACGGGCGCTTCGCTTGCCGCCGCGGCCGGGCTTGCGGCACCGCTCGCCGACTGGATCCTGGAGGGCGGCGCGATCGACACCGATGGCACCGGCTTGGCGGTCACGACCGAACAATGCCTGTTGAACCCCAATCGCAACCCCGGTCTCTCGCAGGGCGAGATCGAACGCCGCCTTGCGCGTGACCTTGGGATCGAGAAGGTGGTGTGGCTGGGCGAGGGGCTGACGGGCGATCATACCGATGGCCATGTCGACAACCTGGCGCGCTTCGTTGAGCCTGGCGTGCTCGCTATCCCCGAGCCCGCAGGGGCGCACGACCCCAACGCGGCGGTCTATGCCGATGCCCGCGCGCGTGCGCTTGCCCAGGGGCTGGAGGTGCGCGCCATACCCTCGCCCGGACGGCTCGAGCGGGGCGGCGAGCCGGTGCCCGCCAGCTTCATGAACTTCGTCATCTGCAACAACCTTGTGGTGGTGCCGACCTACGGCACCGCGCAGGACGAGGCGGCGGTCGCGGCGCTGGGCGATTTGTTTCCCGGCCGCACCGCGCTGGGCCTCAGGGCCGAAGCGGTGCTGACCGGCGGCGGCGCCTTTCACTGCTGCAGCCAGCATGTGCCACGCGCCCCGTCGGGGACGGCTTAAGCCTTTCTTAGGATTTGCCGGGTTAGAAAGGGCGCATGGGTGGCCCAACCATCACCCGGGCCCCTGTTGCAGAGCGGCTCGCCGGCCGGGCTGCGACGGTTACGCGTTTCGCGTTCGTCGCCGTCTGTGTCGGCGTGCTGCTGCTGGCCGGAATGTAGGCTTTCGGCCGACGCTTGGTGCGCGCATTGCCCGCTCAGGCTTGGGCTTTAGAACAACTCGAAGCGGGTCATTCCGAAGCCCGAAGTCCGAAGCCGGAACCCAGCCGGAAACCCGAACCCAAACCCGGTAGCCCCAAGCCAGGGGTTCGGCCCCAAGCCGGGAGCCGGGTGCGGATCACACCAAGCTACGCCGGCGCGCCGCCTTCACCTTGCCCGGGCTCATGCGCTCGACAATGGGAAACACCTCGAATCCCTCGCCAACAGGATTGCGACGGGCTCCAGCGTCAAATCAGACGCAGCAGCGCGACGAGAGCCGCCCCGGCCACGATGCCGCCAGCGCATAACCGCCACGCGAGCGGGCTCACCCGGCCGAAGGCGCGGCTGCCGAGCCAGTTGCCGATCAGCACCGCGGGCGCGAGCAATATTGTCAGCCAGCCCGCGGTGACATCGGCAATGCTCAGCGCAAGCGCGGCGATACAGGCGCTGATCGAGGTGGCGAGGAAGACGATGAACACCGAGGCGCGCGCCGCTGCCGGTGCGACCGCGCGGCCCAGGTAGAAAGCGATGACGGGCGGTCCGGGGATGCCGGCAAAGCCTGCCAGCAGGCCCGAGGTGACACCGGTCGCCCGGATCAGTCCCGGACCCGGCTGGCCGGGGGGTTCGGCATCGGCGGACTGCGCCGTGACAACCGCGGCGCGGCGCGGGCGCAGCACCACGGTAAAGGCGAGCAGCGCGGCAAGCGCGATGACCACCCGGGCCACCTGGTCCGGCGTCACCGCCAGCAGCGCCAGACCTACGGGCGTGGTGACGACTGCAAGCAACGCGATGCTGGTCGCCGAGCGCTCGGCCGCGGCGCGCGCCCCGCGGATGCTGGCCAGCCCCATCACCACGCCCAGCGCGTTCGCTGCCACCACCGCCTGTTCGGGGGTGACCGTAAGCGCCAGCACCGGCACCAGGATCAGCGCCAGGCCGAAGCCCGACAACCCGCGGATGAATGCGGCGATCAGCGCCACCGCGACGGCGATCGCGATCCCGCCGCCGGTCAACTCCGCCGGCATGACGCCCCGGCACCCGGACCAGCATCCGGCGCGAGTGTCACTCCGGCCGGCAGCGTCATCGGCAGGGGGCGACCGGTTCGCCGGCCGCGATCAAGCGTTATCGCCTCGGGCAGCCGGTGTAGCGCGATCCCGCCTCATCCCGCCGCTGCCATGACCGCAGTCGTCGAGGCGAGCGACCGGCGTCACCGCATCGAATGCCTCGTATGGTCCGCCGCATCGGCTTCGGGGCGCGCAGCCGCCGCACCGCCCCCCGCCTGGCCCTGCGCCTCGCCCTGCGCCTCGCCCTGCGCCTCGCGCGCCAGCCAGGCCTCCATCTGCTCGATCTCGGCGCTCTGCGCCTCGATGATTGTCTGGGCGAGCGCGCGCGCCTCGGGATCGGTGCCGTGCGTCAGTTCGACCTCGGCCATCTCCACCGCCCCCCGATGATGCGCGAGCATTCCGCGCATAAAGGCCTCGTCCGCGTCGGGCGGGATCTCGGACATCGCCGCGTGCATCCGCTCGTTGGCCTCGGCAAAGGCGACCTGCGCGGGGGTGAGCGCGCCCGCCTGGTCGCCGGCCATGATCTCGGAATGACCGTCCGCCGGCTCGTCCGATCCTTCGCAAGCCGTCAGGGCGAATGCTGTCACAACCAGCAGACCGACCAAGCGCATCACGAAAGCTCCCTCAAATCGGGCGGCACCGCCGCTTCGCCCAACAGCGCGATCGCTTCGGCGAGCGGCAGCACGCGCTGCTCCTTCTCGCCCAGCGTGCGCAGTGCCACCGTCCCGTCTGCCGCCTCGCGCCCGCCGACCACCAGCAGATGCGGCACCTTGGCCAGCGAGTGTTCGCGCACCTTGTAGTTGATCTTCTCGTTGCGAAGGTCGGTCTCCACCCGCAGCCCCGCCGCCTTCGCCAGCCGCGCCGCCGCCTCGTTCGCCCAATCGTCCGCATCGGAAACGATCGTCGCCACCACCGCCTGCACCGGCGCCAGCCACAACGGCAGCTTGCCGGCGAAATGCTCGATCAGGATACCCACGAACCGCTCGTAACTGCCGAAGATCGCGCGATGGAGCATGACCGGGCGATGCCGCTCGCCGTCCTCGCCGACATAGCTTGCATCGAGCCGCTCGGGCAGCACGCGGTCGGACTGGATGGTGCCGACCTGCCAGGTCCTGCCGATCGCATCGGTCAGGTGCCATTCCAGCTTGGGGGCATAGAACGCGCCCTCGCTCGGCAGTTCCTCCCAGCCATATTCATCCGTCGCCATGCCCGCCTCGATCACCGCATTGCGCAGCTCGTCCTCGGCCTGGTCCCAATCGGCGTCCGAGCCGAACCGCTGCTCGGGCCTGAGCGCCAGCTTGACCGAATAGGTGAAGCCGAAATCGCGATACACCCGGTCGGCCAGCTCGCAGAAGCGGCGCACCTCGTCCACCACCTGACGCTGGGTGCAGAAGATGTGACCGTCGTCCTGGGTGAACTGGCGCACGCGCATCAGCCCGTGCAGCGCACCATGTGGCTCGTTCCTGTGGCAGCAGCCCATTTCCCCCAGCCGCACGGGAAGGTCGCGGTAGGAAGTGATCCCCTGCTTGAAGATCAGCACGTGCGCCGGGCAGTTCATCGGCTTCAGCGCCATCCACTGCGCATCGGCGGAGACCAGCGCGCCTCCCTGCTCAGCGCCGTCCGCCGTGCTCGGCACCGCGTCGGGTATGACGAACATGTTCTCGCGATACTTACCCCAGTGGCCCGAGCGCTCCCACTGGCGCGCATCCATCACCTGCGGGGTCTTGACCTCCTGATAGCCCACATCGTCCATCCGCCGCCGCATATAGGCCTCGAGCTCGCGCCAGATGCGATAGCCCTTGGGGTGCCAGAACACCGAGCCGTGCGCCTCTTCCTGGAGGTGGAACAGGTCCATCTCGCGGCCCAGCTTGCGATGGTCGCGCCTGGCCGCTTCCTCGAGCCGCACCAGATGCTCCTCGAGCTGCTTGCGATTGAGCCAGCCGGTGCCGTAGATGCGGCTGAGCATCGCGTTGTTCTGGTCGCCGCGCCAATAGGCGCCCGAGACCCGGGTGAGCTTGAACGCGGCGGGGTCCAGCCTGCCGGTCGAAGCCAGATGCGGACCGCGGCACAGATCGAGCCAGTCGCCCTGGCGATAGATCGTCAGCTCCTCGCCTTCGGGAAGCTCGGCCGCCCATTCGGCCTTGAAGCTCTCGCCATGATCGCGGAACCAGGCGATGAGTTGCTGACGGGTCCACACCTCGCGCTCCACCGGCCGGTCATCGGCGATGATGCGACGCATCTCCTTCTCGATCGCCGGCAGGTCCTCCTCGGTGAAGGGACCACGTTCGGGGGGCGGCGCGAAATCGTAGTAGAAGCCATCCTCGGTCGATGGGCCGAAGGTGATCTGGGTGCCCGGAAACAAGCCCTGCACCGCTTCCGCCAGCACATGGGCATAGTCGTGCCGCGCCAGTTCGAGCGCCTCGTCGACATCGCGGCTGGTGACCAGCGCCAGTGCGGCATCGCCATCGAACGGCCGGGTAAGATCGCGCAGTTCGCCATCGACGCGCGCGGCGAGCGCCGCCTTGGCCAGGCCCGGGCCGATCGCCGCGGCGACATCGGCCGGGGTCGAGCCGGGCGGCATCTCGCGCACCGAGCCGTCGGGCAGGCTGATCCTGATCATTTCGCTCATCGTCTTGTCCTCGATGGGGCGCAAGGGGCCATGGCACAGTGCGGGCATTGCCGGAAGGGTCGTCGGTCTTTGCAAGAAGGCATCGTGCTCGCGCCGCACGCCGCTTGGCCGCACGTCGCTTCCCCGCCAAACCCGCTGCCCGACGTTGGCGCCCAAGTGGGCATCGCGCCGCACGGTGCCAAGCCCGCGCGTTGCAAAGCCGCCCGGCCGCGGCCATCAGCAATGCCATGACCGCAAACCAATATCTGACGATGCCAGCGGGCGAACGGATCGCCTATCGTCATACGGCGGGGAACGGTCCGGCGGTCGTCTTCCTGCCCGGCTACATGTCGGATATGACGGGAAACAAGGCGGGCGCGGTGTTCGACGCAGGCCGGACAGCCGGACGCGAGGCGCTGATGTTCGACTATTCGGGCTGCGGCGCCAGCGACGGCATGTTCGCGCAAGGAACGCTGACCCGCTGGCGGGGTGAGGCGCTGGCGCTGATCGAGGCGAAGATCGCGTCCGAACGCATCATCCTCGTCGGCTCGTCGATGGGCGGCTGGCTGATGGTGCTGCTGGGCCTGGCGCTTGACCGGGATCGGGCGCGCCTGGCCGGAATAGTGGGCATCGCCGCCGCGCCCGATTTCACCGATTGGGGATATGATGCGGGCCAGAAGGCGCGGCTGGCAGCGGGCGAAACGGTGTTCCAGGCCAATCCCTACGGACCCGAACCCACACCGACCCACCCCGCCTTCTGGCGCGACGGCCAGGCGCGGCGGGTGCTCGGCGGTACGCCTGTCGCCATCACCGCGCCGGTTCGTCTGATCCATGGGCTCGACGACCAGGACGTGCCCTGGCGCGTATCGCTCGATCTCGCCCACGCGCTCGCCAGCGAGGACGTGACGGTGACGCTGATCAAACGCGGCGATCACCGGCTCTCGCGCCCTGAAGACATCGCGCTGCTGCTGCGCACCATCGCCGCCCTGGTCGAGACAGCGGGCAGTTAGCGCATCGCCCCACCAGCGCCCGCTCCTTACCGCAACAGTTCGGTACGATGGGAAACGACCGGCGGCCTCCGGACGTTGCGCGGGTGGATGACCTGTTGCCCGCCGCGCCATTTGGGTGAAAAGGCGGCAGGAAGAGGCAATGAGCGGGAAAGGCTTGAGGATGGCGAGCGTCGAAGACGGGCTTGAGAAATCGGCAGGCGATTTGGGCATCGCTATCTTGTCCGAACCCGAGCGCGCACTGGCCCGCGCTTTGCGCCGCCATGTCGCCGAATCCATCCTGCCGGGCGAGACGCCGCTCAGCGATAACAGGCTCGATGAGGTCACCGCCTTCCTGATGGAAGCGGCAAGCTCGCGCCAAGAGGAGCAGGCCTCGCTGCTCATTCGCTCGGCGCAGGGCGAGCGGCGCTTCATGCGCATCGCGGTGGTCAATCGCGACATGGCCTTCTTGGTCGATTCGATCGCCGCCGCCCTTGCCGCGCGCGGACTGGTGATCGACCTCATGGTTCACCCCATCGTCCCTGTCCGACGCGATCAAGGCCGGCTGGTCGCGATCCCCCAAGGCGAGGAGACGGGCGAGAAGCGCGAATCGATGATCTATATCGAGACCGTGCGGATCGATGCCAAGGAGCGGCGCGCGCTGGAGGCTGAACTTACCGCCACCATCACCGACACCCGCGCGGCCAACCGCGACTGGCCGAGCATGAAACAGACGCTCGAGGAAGACGCCGAGCGTCTTGCCGATGCCGAGGGGGCCGCGTTGCTGCGCTGGCTGGGCGGGGGGATGATGACCCAGCTCGGTCACGTGACCAAGACGCGCGGCGGCGGTCTGTCGGACCTCATGGGTATCTGCCGCGAGGGTGGCCAGGATCTGGTCGCCGAGAGCACCTACGAGGCAGCCTTCGCCTGGTTCGAGGGCAAGCGAGCGACAACCGGCGAACATTCCGCCCCCGGCCGCGTGCCGCTGATCATCAAGGCCAACCGCCTGTCGCGCGTCCACCGCCGCGTGCCGTTGGACCTGTTCATGATCCCGATCTATGACCAGGGGCGGCTGGCGGCGATCTCGGTTCATGCGGGAATCTGGACCAGCGCCGCCCTGTCCACCTCGCCCGTAAAGGTGCCGGTGTTGCGCCGGCAGATGGCGACCATTACCGAGCGGCTCGATTTCGATCCCTATGGCCATGATCACAAGGCGCTGGTGCATGCGCTGACCGTTCTGCCGCATGACCTCATCATCAGCTTCTCCGATGACGACATCACCCGGGTGGCCACCGCCATGATGGGCATCGCCGAGCGCCCGCGCCCGCGTGCCTCGCTGGTCACCGCGCCGCTGGGCCGGCACATCTTCGGCTTCGTGTGGCTGCCACGCGACCTGCTCTCCACCCGCGTGCGTCTGCAAATCGAGGAACTGCTCGAGCGCGAGACCGGAACCACCACGCTCGACTGGAGCCTGATGGTGGAGGGCGGCAATCTGGCGCTGCTACGCTATGTTCTGGATTTCCGGGGAACCGAGCGCCAACCGGATTCGCGGGCGATCGACAACGCGCTTCAGGACATGCTGCGCGGCTGGGCCGATGCGGTGGAAGCCGCGCTTGCCAAGGGCGACGAGCCCTCGCGCGCAGCCGCGCTCGCTAGCCGCTATGCCGAGAGCTTTCCCGAAGACTACCGCGCGGCCTATGGCCCCAAGGAAGCCGCGCTCGATATCGGCCGGCTGCGCCTTCTCGCGCAAGCGGCCGAAGACAGCCCGCTGGGGCGCGGTGCGCGCCTGTTCCGCAAGCGTGGTGATGCCGAGAACCAGCTGCGGTTCAAGGTGTATCAGCACGAAGGCCAGTTGCCGCTGTCAGACGCCGTCCCCGCGCTCGAAAACTTCGGCTTTCGCGTGCTGAGCGAGCGGCCGACCGAGCTGACCGGAGACAGCATCGGCACCATCCACGACTTCACGCTGGGCCTACCCGCCGGGCATGAGGCGACCGCGCTGCTCGAGCGGTCCGACACCATCGAGACCGCCTTTGCCGCGGTGGTCAACGGGCGGGCCGAGAACGATGTGTTCAACCGCCTGGTCACCACCACCGGCCTTAATGCGCGCGAGGCGGACTGGCTGCGCGCGCTCTATCGCTACCTGCGCCAGGCCAACATCGCCTTCACCATCTATACGGTGGTCGACGCGCTGGCCGGCGCGCCGGCGGTCACGCGCGGGCTGATTGACCTGTTCCGCCGGCGTCACGACCCCACCTTCCGAGGCGACCGGGCAGCCGCCGAGGCCGAGGCGGCCGAGGCGATCCGCACCGGACTTGCAGGGGTCAGCGCGATCAATGATGACCGGCTATTGAGGCTCTATCGCCAGACGCTCGACGCGGTGCTCAGGACCAACGCCTTTGCGCCGGCAGGCGCACAAGCGCTGGCGTTCAAGTTCGATTCCGCGGCCGTGCCGGGCCTGCCCAAGCCCGTGCCGTGGCGCGAGATCTTTGTCTATTCTCGGCGGGTGGAGGGTATTCACCTGCGCGCCGGACCGGTCGCTCGCGGCGGGCTGCGCTGGTCGGATCGGCGCGATGATTTCCGCACCGAAATCCTGGGTCTGATGAAGGCCCAGCGGGTGAAGAACGCGGTCATTGTGCCCACCGGGGCCAAGGGCGGCTTCTATCCCAAGCGCCTGCCCAGCCCGGCGACCGATCGCGACGCCTGGTTTGCCGAGGGGCGCGAGAGCTACAAGCTGTTCATCAACACATTGCTCTCGATCACCGACAACATCGTCGAAGATCACGTCGTCCACCCCGACGGCGTGGTCATCCGCGATGGCGATGATCCCTATTTCGTGGTCGCCGCCGACAAGGGCACCGCCAGCTTCTCCGACACCGCCAATGCCATTGCCGAGGAGCGCGGCTTCTGGCTGGACGATGCCTTCGCATCGGGCGGTTCCAACGGCTATGACCACAAGGCGATGGGCATCACCGCGCGCGGTGCATGGATTTCGGTCCAGCGACACTTCCGCGAGATGGGCACCGATATTCAGAACGAGACCATCACCGTCGCTGGGGTGGGCGACATGTCGGGCGACGTGTTCGGCAACGGGATGCTGCTGTCCAAGACCATCCGCCTGGTGGCCGCGTTCGACCACCGGCACATCTTCATCGACCCCGATCCAGACGCCCAGACCAGTTGGCACGAAAGAAAACGGCTGTTCGACCTACCCCGCTCGAGCTGGGCGGATTACGACCAGACCAAGCTTTCGGCGGGCGGCGGGGTCTACCCGCGCACCGCCAAGCGCATCACTTTGTCCGACCAGGGCCGCGCGGTGCTGGGAATTGCCGAGGATGAGGAACAAGAGCTCGAACCCGACCGGCTGATCGCGGCCATCCTCAAGGCCGATGTCGACTTGTTGTGGTTCGGCGGTATCGGCACCTATGTGAAGGCCAGCGGCGAGACCCATCAGCAGGTGGGAGACCCCGCCAACGACATGTTGCGTGTCGATGCCGAGGAGCTGCAGGCCAGGGTGATCGGCGAGGGCGCCAACCTGGGCATCACCCAGGCCGGGCGGATCGAATTCGCGCTCGATGGGGGCCGCATCAATACCGACTTCATCGACAATTCCGCCGGGGTCGACTGTTCGGATAACGAGGTCAATATCAAGATAGCGCTCGCCGCCGCTTGCCGGCAAGGGCAGTTGTCGCAGGACGAGCGCAACGCATTGCTGCGCGAGATGACCGAGGAGGTCGCCGCGCTGGTGCTCGAGGACAACCGGTTGCAGGCGCTGGCGCTGTCCATCGCCGAACAGACCGGATCGCGCGCGGTGGCGGCGCAAAGCAGGCTGATCGACGTGCTCGAGCAGATGGGCGAGCTCGACCGACGCACCGAGGGGCTGGCCGACAGCGAGACCTTCGTGCGCCGCGCCACCGAGGGCCGGGGTCTGACCCGCCCCGAGCTGGCGGTGCTGCTGTCCAACACCAAGCTGGTGCTGCAGGACGCGATCGAGGCCAGCACGCTCGACCAAGACCCGGCTTCGATCCCGCTGCTGCTTGAGGATTTCCCGCCACAGATGCGCGACCGGTTTCGCGAGCAGCTGCTGGGTCACCGGCTGCGAACCGAGGTCGTCGCCACGGTGGTGGCCAATCAGATCGTCAACCGGATGGGCATGGTTCACCCGTTCGAGCTGGCCGAGGAGGAAGGCGCCGGGCTGGCCGAGGTCGGCCGTGCCTTTGTCTCGGTTACCACGCTGCTGGACATGGAGGCGATCTGGCGGGCGATCGATGAGGGCGCGATGCCCGAGACGGCGAGGCTCGCCTTGTTCAGCCACGCTGCCTTTGCGCTGCACGGCCACATGGCGGACCTGCTGCGCGCCGGCGGTGGCCCCGCCGCGCCTTCGCAGTTGGTGGACGAGATCAGCCCCACGATCGCCAGTTTGCGCGACAATGTCGATCTGCTGATCGGCGAGGAAGCGCGTGGCCGCAGCGAGGTGGTTCGCGGCCAGCTGGTCGAGGCGGGAGCGCCCGAGGACCTGGCGCAGATGGTCGCCCGGCTGCATGCGCTCGATGGCGCGATCGGCATTGCGCGCCTGTCGCATGCCTGCGAGGTGGACCCGCTGGCGCTCACTTCGGCGTTCAGCGACCTGGGCCGGCGGTTGCGGCTCGACTGGGCGCAGAACCAGGCGGTCAGCCTCAATCCCTCGGACCCGTGGGAGCGGCTGCTGGTGGCGGGGCTGGCGCGCGATTTCCAGCAGATGCGGCTCGATCTGCTGCGCGAACTGGGTCTGACGGGTCGCGGCAAGGCCGATATCGCTGCCGGGCTCGATCGTTGGAGCGAGGAGAACGAGGCGGCGATCAAGCGCTTTCGGGCGATGGTCGGGCGCGCGCAGGCCCCGGGGCCGGTCCGCGTCACGGTGCTTGCCCAGCTTGCCAGCCAGGCGCGCAACCTGCTCGCGCCATGAGCATGGTGGCGCCGGAGCGCATGGCGGTGCTTGTCCCTTCCGGTCGGATCCGACAGCACCACACAGGACGTGCCGCGCTGCATGACCTCGAACGCCGATATCGTCATCGTGGGCAGCGGTCATGGCGGCGCCCAGGCCAGCATCGCCTTGCGCCAGCACGGTTTCGAAGGCTCGATCCTGCTGGTCGGGCGCGACCGCGAGCCGCCTTACGAGCGCCCGCCATTGTCCAAGGAATATCTTGCCGGCGACAAGCCGTTCGAGCGCATCCTCATCCGGCCACCCGCGTTCTGGGCCGAGCGTGGCATCGAACTGATGCCGGGGACCAATGTCACCCGGATCGACCCCGAGGCTCGCGCGCTCGACGTGTCCGGCGGCGAGACGATCACCTACGGCACGCTGATCTGGGCGGCGGGCGGCGATGCCCGGCGGCTGCCCTGCCCGGGCGGGGCGCTGGGCGGGGTGCACGCGGTGCGGCACAAGTCCGATGTCGATACGCTGCGCGCCGAACTGGCCGGGGGCGCGCGCCGGGTGCTGGTGGTGGGCGGGGGCTATATCGGACTGGAGGCGGCGGCGGTGCTGCGCCAGCTCGATTGCCAGGTGACGCTGGTGGAGATGCAGGATCGGCTGCTGAGCCGTGTCGCAGGCGATGACCTGTCCCGCTTCTATCTCGAAGAGCATCGCCGGCAGGGGGTCGATATCCGTCTAGACATCGGCGTGACCGCGCTCGAGGGCGAGGTTGGCGGCGGGGGCGACCGGGTGGAGGCCGCGGTGCTCAGCGATGGCAGCCGCATCGCCTGCGACATCGTCGTCGCGGGGATCGGCATCGTGCCATCCGTCGGCCCGCTGATTGCCGCCGGAGCAGCGGGCGCCAATGGCGTCGATGTCGACGAATTCTGCCGCACCAGCATCGATGACATCTACGCGCTGGGCGACTGTGCGGCGCATGCCAGCGCCTTTGCCGACGGGGCCATCATCCGGCTGGAAAGCGTCCAGAACGCGCATGACATGGCCACCGTGGTCGCCAAGGCGATTTGCGGCGATCCGGGGTCCTATCAGGCGCTGCCCTGGTTCTGGTCCAACCAGTATGACCTGCGTCTGCAGACCGCCGGATTGAGCCACGGCTATGACGCCACGATATTGCGCGGCGATCCCGCCACCCGCAGCTTCTCGGTCGTCTATCTGCGCGACCGCCGGGTGATCGCGGTCGACGCGGTGAACCTTACCCGCGATTACGCGCAAGGCCGGCGGCTGGTCGAGAACCGCCTGCTGGTGGACGATCCCGCACAGCTCGCCGATGCCGACCAGCCGCTCAAGTCGTTCCTCTAGCATCGGCGCGGCGCGGCAGGCTCCCCCCGTTACCAGCCAGGAAAGCCGCGCGAAGGCCCGCCGGCATCTTGCCCTAACCCTCGCGCAGTTTCGCCAAGGCCCAGGCAGCGGCTTCGGCAACGACCGGATCGGGGTCGCGGGTCAGCGCCGCGACCGGTTCCGTCAGCTCGGCCCAGCCGCTGTTGCCCGCCGCTATCAGGCAATTGCGCACGAAACGGTCGCGTCCGATCCGCTTGATCGGCGAGCCCGAGAACTTATCGCGGAACGCTGCATCATCGAGCGCCAGCAGTTGCGCGATCGCGGGCGCGGTCAGGTCCTCGCGAGGGGCGAAGGCCTGGTTGCGCTGCGCGGTTTGCGCGAACTTGTTCCACGGGCACACCGCCAGGCAATCATCGCAGCCATAGATGCGTGTCCCGATCGCCTCGCGGAACTCGAGCGGAACAGGGCCCTTCAGTTCGATGGTGAGGTAGGAGATACAGCGCCGCGCATCGAGCAGATAGGGACGCGGGAACGCATTGGTGGGGCAGGCGTCCTGGCATGCCCGGCACGAGCCGCACAGATCGCGCTGGGGAGCATCGGGCGAAAGCTCCAGCGTGGTATAGATCGCGCCCAGGAACAGCCAAGAACCATGCTCGCGGCTGACCAGGTTGGTATGCTTGCCCTGCCAGCCCAGCCCCGCCGCCTGTCCCAGCGGCTTTTCCATCACCGGCGCGGTATCGACGAACACCTTGAGTTCGCATGGCAGGCCCGCATCATGGCTCTCGCTGACCAGCCAGCGGGCAAGCGCCTTGAGCGCCTTCTTGACCACCAGGTGATAGTCGCGCCCCTGGGCGTAGACCGAGACGCGTGCGGTGCCCGGCTGGGCCGGCTTGGCGAGTGGATCGCTTTCGGGCGTATAGGCCATGCCCAGCGCGATGACGCTGCGCGCCGCGGGCCACATTGCCTGGGGTCCGCGACGGACATCGGCGCGCGCTGCCATCCACTCCATCTCGCCGTGATGTTTTGCCGCGAGCCAGTCGTCGAGCCGCTTGCCGGTCTGCGGATTATCGCTGGCAGGAGCAAAGCCGATCGCGGCGAAACCCAGCTCTCGCGCCTTTTTGCGCAAGCGGTGCTGGAGATCGTCGAGCATGCCGCTGGCGGGCGACGATGGTGCGGACGACTCGCTAACCTTGGGGGCCGCGGGGGGCCTGGGCGGCGCGACCACCTCGCGCTCGATGCTGGTCGTCCGATCTTTCTGGCGCGGGGAGGTTGGCATACCCCTATCCTAGCGTGCCCGTGCCACAAAGCGAAGGTGCCGGCGCGGCCTGATCGTGTACTCACCCGGTCGAAACCCGCGGACGAGTTGCTGGCACGCGCATTATTTCCCGTGATCGCTTATGCCGCACCTCGCGCTGCGCGCGCGAGCGGCGGGGCACTCAGGATCGATGGCGCTAAGCTGGGGCTTGACGGGCAATGGCAGCGCGGGCGGCCGCTACCGACTATGGCTTGAGGCCGCCGTGCGGGGGGCGGCTTCTTGCAGTATGCCGCTTACGGCGCGGGATATGAAGCCCGCAGCCGAGCCCTGGGCTGGCGTCCTTGCAGCGAGACGACAGGACACCGAACGCAACCAGACCCGCACACGGCGTTCAGCGTTGGTTCGGCTCGATCGCATTAATCGGCAGCGCCATGAGCCGAACGACAACTCCGACACACGCCCGGCGCCGCGATGCGCTGTTCCTGATCAGCGCGGGAGCAGCCGGGCTGCTCGCCGCTGGCTGCGGCACCAGCGCGCATGCCGCGCAGCCCAACCCCAAGGGATTGTCGGATGCCCAGTGGAAGGCGCGGCTTAGTTCAGGTCAATACCGCATCCTGCGCCAGGCGGGGACCGAACGGCCCTATTCCTCGCCGCTCGACAAGGAGGGGCGGCGCGGGGTGTTCGCGTGTGCGGGATGCGGCAATGCGCTCTATTCCTCGCAGACCAAGTTCGACAGCGGCACCGGTTGGCCAAGCTTCTACCAGGCATTGGATGGAGCGGTGGGAACCGCTACCGACCGTAAGATGGGCTTTGCCCGCCGCGAGGTGCATTGCGCCGATTGCGGGGGGCACCTGGGGCATATTTTCGACGACGGGCCCGCGCCCACCGGCAAGCGGCATTGCATCAATGGCCTGGCGATGAAGTTCCGCCCGGCCTGACACGCGGGTTACGGCATCGCCGCCGAGCGCGCCGGCATCTGCAGATCGATGGCCGCGGTATTGAAGCGATCGACGATATTGGCCAGCTCGCTGAGCTGGAACGTGGTCTCGAAGGCCAGCCCCATCATGTCGCCCTTGCGCCAGCGGATCTTGGCCGGCACGGTCGGCATGTCGGTGGCCCGCAGGCGGACGCGCTGGTCAATGGCGAAACTCTTGCCGCAGACCACCTTGGCGCCGTGCTGCGACAGGTCGCGAATGGTGCACAGAGCGTTGTCCGCAAGGGTGCCGATCGAACCCGGCGCGGCGACCCGCACGCGGATCGGCCGCTTCTCGAACTGCGCCGGCATCTCGATCAGCTGCTCGACATCGATCGGCTGGAGGAACCGCATGCCCATGCGGCCTTCGCGCAGCCACACCCGCTCCACCTCATGCCGTGCCTCGTTCTGCAATTCGAGCAGCATGACCCCTGCCGCCGGCATCTCGTGGAACAGTTGCAGGCTGACCCCGGTGTCGGAGGCGTCGCGCAACACGACCAGATATTCGGCGCTGTCGACAACAAGCTTTGCCGCCCGGATGAGCAGCGCGTGTCGCGGCGCGGCGCGCAGATCAGCCGGGTTGACGCCGTGGTAGGGCGCATCCTGTTCCCGACCGATCGACGCGTTGGACATCCGCACACCCCGTTTGACGAGCGCTCACGCGGAAGACAGCTTCCCGCGATTGATTCCCGCTCACCCGACCGAGTTAACGCCAAATGGTTTCCGAAAGCTTTAGATCGATGCTGGACGACCGCTCTGGATCGCATCGGTGGTGCGGGCGGCGGGACTCGAACCCGCACGGGCCAAGCCCAGGGGATTTTAAGTCCCCGGCGTCTACCATTCCGCCACGCCCGCTCGTTCGCGCCAACCTAGCGCGGCGCTGGCCCACTGCAAGAACTGGCAAACCGCTCCCACGCACACGCTTGGCGCGCGAGAACGAGCGGTAGCCAATGCGCGCCACCGCCCCCTCACGATCGTCCAGGGGGTAATTAGTAGCGCCCAGTGCCCTTCTTATTGAGCTTGTTGACCAAGTATCCACCCGCCGCGATTGCCGCCAGCGAGGTCCACTTCATCCGGCCGAGCACCGGCATGGCCAAAGCGCCCAACACCGCACCCCCTGGGCCACCCAGGCTGCGGGTATATTTGGCGGCCTGCGCGCCTGCGGCGGCACCGATGAGCTTACCGATCATGTCAATTTCTCCTTCGCAGGGCCAAACCCGCAGACAGGAACAATCGTTCCACTCCTGCCCGACGCGGGCTAAGGCGGCACGCTCAACGAGGCGACCTGGTCGCCGCGCGCGCCGCTAGTCGGTATTGAGCCGCTCGCGCATTTCCTTGCCCGGCTTGAAATAGGGCACGCGCTTGGCCGGTACGTCGACCGTCTCGCCGGTGCGCGGATTGCGTCCGGTGCGCGCATCGCGCGGGCGGGTGGAGAAAGTCCCGAAGCCGCGCATCTCGACCCGGCCGCCCTCGGCCAGCCGGGTGGCGATCTCGTCGAAGAAAATCTCGACCACCTGCTCGATCTCGTCCGACCTCAAGTCGGGATGGTCGGCGGCCATCGCGGCAAGCATTTCAGATCTAATCACTAAAAACCCCCTGTTCGCTGCGGATGCGTTTGCTGGCGGATGTGTTCGATGGCAATGCCGGGCCCCGATCATTCCACGCGATTGCATAATTGCCACAATCGGGCGCTTTTCACAATCGCGCCGGGAACCTTTTGTCAGGCTGCGCAAGATCTTCCAGCCGCAGTCCGAGCCGAGCGATCCGCTGCTTGATTGCCGGCCATTCCTCATCGAGGAAAATTGCGCGTTCCGTGGCCAGCAATCGCGTGGCGGCCCCTTCGCAGACGAACATGCCGACGCCGCGCTGCACCTGGATCAGTCCGTCCTCCTGGAATTGCTGGTAGGCGCGCGCGACGGTGAGCGGATTGGCGCCATGCTCGGCGGCCAGACTGCGGACCGAAGGCAGCATCGCGCCCTCCGCATAGCGACCCTCGATGATCGCTGTGGCGATCTGTTCTCGCAGGCGCAGATAGACGGGCCTGGTGTCTCGCATGGTAGGTGATCTGGTGCCATAATACAGCGGGGCGGGTCAAGCGCCGTCCCCGACCTATGCCGCGTCGGTGGAAACACCGATCTTACCAGGCAGGGACGTAGGTTGCGGCCGCAACAATTGCTTCACAAGGCCGGTTATGACGCTAGTCTGCGCTTCGCCAGAAAGGACCTGCCAACGGTCAAAATTGGGGGATGCTTAGCTTGAAGGACATCGGCCTGTGGAACGAGGGTGACTGGGTTGCAGCCGTTGCCACTGTGGTGCTTGCCGCCTTTCTTGCGATGGGCGGCCTCATTGCCGCCAGTCGCAAGCGCGAGGCGTTTGGCCATCCCAAAGGCCTCTACATGCTGTTCTTCGCCGAGATGTGGGAGCGCTTCTCCTTCTACGGCATGCGCGCGCTGTTGATCTTCTACCTGACCCAGCACTGGCTGTTCAGTGACGGCGAATCGACCGTCATCTACGGTGCCTATGGGAGCTTGGTCTACATTACCCCGGTGCTTGGCGGCTGGCTGGCCGACCGCTATCTGGGTCAGCGTAAAGCGGTGCTGTACGGGGGCGTGCTGTTGGCGCTGGGCCACCTGTTCATGGCCTTCGAGGGCAGCGGCGGCCAGTCGGACCCCACGATCAACATGTTCTGGCTGGCGCTGGCGCTCATCATCGTGGGCTCGGGCTTCCTCAAGGCCAATATCTCGGTGATGGTCGGGCAACTCTACCGGATGACCGATGTGCGGCGCGATGCCGCCTACACGATCTTCTACATGGGCATCAATGTCGGCGCAGCGATGGGCACCATTCTGGTTGGCTATCTCGGCCAGACGATCGGCTGGGCCTTCGGCTTCGGCTTGGCCGGGCTGGGCATGGTCGCCGGGCTTATCGTCTTCGTGCTTGGCAAGGGCGCGCTGCGCGGTGCCGGCGAGGCTCCCGCCGCGCTCGCCAGAAGCAAGGAATGGGTGATCTATGCAGGCGGCATCGCGGCTGTCGGCGTGATGTGGTTGCTTATACAATATCGCGATGTGATCCAAACCTTGCTGATCGTCTCGGGGGTGACGTTGCTGGGCTATGTGCTCTTTCAGGCCTTCAAGCTGGACAAGGAGCCGCGCGAACGCATTTTCGCGATCCTGTTTCTTATTGCGCTCAACCCGCTGTTTTGGGGCCTGTTCGAGCAGGCGGGCGGCAGTCTCAACCTGTATACCGACCGGTTCGTGGATATCGGCGACATCCCCTCCTCGGTGTTCCAGTCGATCAACCCCATCTATATCATCTTATTCGCCCCGGTCTTTGCCGCGCTTTGGCAATGGCTCGGCAAAAAGGGGCTCGAGCCATCCGCCCCGGCCAAGTTCGCGCTGGCGTTGTTCCAGGTTGGCGCGGGTTTCCTGGTGTTCGTGTGGGGCGCGCAGAGCGTGAGCGCCGCAGCCATGACCCCGGTGCTGTTCGTGTTCCTTATCTACCTGCTGCACACCACCGGCGAGTTGTGCCTCTCGCCCGTGGGCCTATCAGCGATGAACCGGCTGGCGCCCAGCTTCATGGCCAGCCTTATCATGGGCGCGTGGTTCTACATGACCGCGGTGGGAAATTTCGTCGGCGGCAAGATCGGCGAGGCGACCGGCGGCGAGGGCGGCGAGATGAGCAGGGAATTGACCCTGGGCGTCTACAGCCAAATCGGTTGGGTGGCGATCGGCGTGGGTGCGGTGGTGCTCGCCCTGAGCCCGATCGTAAAGAAGTGGATGCATCTGGATTCCCTGAAGGACGACAGCGTGGGCGACGATCTGGTCGGCCAGGCCGAAGTGGGCGAACCGGAGGCGGCAGGGATGCACCCCGAAGTCCGGCCGCAATCCTGAGGAGACCCGCCCGCCGATCCGCGCGCGAGCCTGACGCGCCGCCGTCACTTTTCCCGCGGCGACTGCGCTTCTCACCGCCTGCACCGCGCTGGGCGAGACGGACACCGCGCGCAGCACCCAGGCCACCCCAGAGGCGACTGGCGGCGTCCCCGTGGCCGGCCCCTACGCCTCGACCTATCGCGCTTATCCCGGCGTCCCCACCGCGCTTGTCGGCGCAACCATCTTCGATGGCGCGGACGCGCTGGGCGACCTGGTGATGTGGGACGACGATCCGCTCAACATGCGCTCGGCCTCGCTGCGCGTCTTCATCGAGGGCGTCGATCCGCCCCTGTCCAACCACCAGACGCGCCTTGCCCAGCGGTATCGCGATCTGGACCGCACCGCCCCCCCCCCGCCCTACGTCCGCTAAGCCAAGCCAGCCGATCGCCTGCGCTTGCCGCTCTGTGCAAGGCCGGGGCCGGCTGGGCTAGCACCCTTGCCCGCGAGCCCTGGGGCGACACGCCGGCAGGCGCCCAGCGCCGGCTTCGAGCGGGTGGGAAACGCGGACGCGCCGTTCGCGTTCTTGCACCAATGCCCCCGCCCCGGCGCGACACGCCCGAGCATATTCCGCTCCTCAGCCTGCTGCTTGGCTACGGCCCTGTACTGCTGATCCTGGCGCTGGCGCTGCTCGCCTGGGCCGGTTTTGCCTGGGCGGCGCCGCTGGCGCGGGTGTGGGCGGCCGCGATCCTCATCTTCATCGCCGGGGTGGCACGCGGCCTCAGCTTCTTTACCGACGGCGGCCCGCGCTTCTCGCAGTTGGCGGTGATGCTGTGGCGCTTCTTGTGTGGCCTGACCGCGCTTGTCCTGCCTGCGGTCCTTGCCTTTCCCGTGCTTGCCGCCGGCTACTTGAGCGCGTTCGCCTATGATCCGCACGCCGCCCGCCACGGCGAGGCGCCGCGCTTCTTCGCCTATCTGCGCCAGCCGCAAATGTTTGTCGCGCTGACGGGCCTCGGCATCCTTATCGCGCTGACCTTCGCCCGGAGCTAGCGCTCGGGCTCGAGCGTCTGAAGGAAGCGCGCGATCTCGTCGTTGATATGCGGGTTGAATACCAGATCGTGCCCCCAGCCGGGGAAGGTGACGATCCGGGTCGCGGGCCGCGCTTGAACCAGCGCCTGTGCCTGGGCGAGCGTGATCAGCGTGTCGCTCTCGCCATGCAGGATCAGCACCGGCATTGCGATCCGGGCGAACTTGGCCTCGTTGTCATAGCGATCGCGCAGCAGCCGCCGGACGGGCAGCAGACACATGTGGCGCGCGGCGGTGGCCTCGAGGCTGTCGAACGGTGAGATGAGGACGAGCGCCGCCGCCTCGACCTCGCCCGCCAGTTGCGTCGCCACGCCCGAACCCAGCGAATTGCCCACCAGCACGATGTCTGCAGGCGCAACCCCGCTGCGGCTAACGAACTCATAGGCGGCGCGCCCGTCCCTATAGAGCCCGGCTTCGGATGGCGTTCCCGCATTGCCGCCATAGCCGCGATATTCCGCCGCCAGCACGCCAGTGCCGCGCTGCGCGAGCCGCTGCGTAACCAGCGCGGAAGACTGCCAGTCGGCGCCATTGCCATGAAAGAAGATCAGCGTGGGCATTCCAGGCGCCGCGGGGCGATGGCCGGCGGCGAGCGTCAGGCCGTCCGATGTGGTATAGGTGATGCGTTCATAGTTATGCGGAACGTGCTGCGCCCGGACCGGCGGCGCAGGGTAGATCATCGAGCCCTGGAACGCCCAGGCCAGCGCGACGATCGCCGCGTAAAGCGTAAGCAGCGCGGCGGTGATCCACAGGGTCATGCGCATGGTGTCCTCATCGCATCCCCGCTCATCCCCGCTATATTGGCACCACCGTGCCGTGCATGTATGAAATGGGCGAAGGGAAAGCGCCATGCTGATGATCAAGCTCGATCCCGATGTCGAGAAAGAGGTGTCCGAACTGGCGGCGCGCAACGGCGTCTCGGTCGTTGCGTTGGTTCGCCAGGCCCTGATCGAGAAGCTCGAGGAGGCCGAGGACGTCGCCCTTCTCGCGGAAGCGCTGCGCGATCCCGAGGCAGAGCAGCGTGTTTCCCTCGAACAGGTGAAGCGCGAGCTTGGCCTGGATTCTTGAGTTCGAGCCGTCGGCAAGAAGACAGCTCCGCAAGCCTTCCAAATACGCCGCCGCCCGCATAATTGAACGGCTCGAAGCTCTTGCCGTGGACGACAATCCTGGGCGCAAGGGCATTGCGATGATCGGCAAGTTTGCCGGATACTGGCGATATCGGGTCGGGGATTACCGCGTCATCGTAAAGATCGAGCAGGACCGACTGGTGATCGTTGTCCTCGCAGTGGGGCATAGGCGAGAGGTCTATCGGTGAGCGGGCCAGGCGTCAGCCACCCTCCTCAGCATCCGCCGAATAGGCACGCGCTTCGGCACGATAGGATAAGGCGACGCCCTTAGTCCATGCAAGATAGCCGCTTCCGGTAGAAAGCGCGCTGATAATCAATACCACGAACCATTGTGTAAGACTGAGCGATGGCTCGGACGTGGCAGCCGAACCCTGCCATGCGCCCAAGATTAGGATCAGGAGAGCCTCCAGATACAAGATCAGGGCCAGCAGCACCGAGCCGAGTCAGCATGGCAAGAGCGTATTGATGGCCGATCGGTTTGATGTTGTCCCTGCTCACTCGCCGAATCCTCCCGCTGCAAGGTGCAGGTCGTGATTCAACAAGGTTCAGCTCGGAAATCAAGGCTGTTGGCAATTTTTAGCCCGAAATTTGGCTCAGACCTCCAACTTTGCCGATGATCTCGGTGCCATTAGGCTAAATGACCACCCTCCCCACCCCATTCAAACTAAAAAACAGACGATTCGCCGAATCGGGTTTTTTAAAGAAGATTCTCTGTAAGTAGGTATGCGCTCCGAGTTCATCGGTTTGCCCGCACCGAGATCATAGCACTATCGCACCGCAATCATCGGCGCGCACCGAGATCATCGTGTTTTATCCACAGACCCCCAGAACCGTTGTCTGGGGATGAGCGGCTTCGCCGAGAGGCTCTGCGATCATTGGCCCTTGAAAGAAGGGGCCTGGAGTGACCCGGGTACTGAAACGGATCGGAGATCATCGGTAAAGTTGGAGCTCTGCCGGCCCCGCATTGCCTGAAACTGCCAACCAGGCTAAATCCCGCTCCGTACATGCAAGCTGGAGCGGAAATGGCGACGCAATCAACGCCTTCACGGAGCCCGCCAGTCACGGCAACCGATGATCTCGGTGTCCTGCACCGCAAAGCCTCGACAATCCTGAAGCGGCTTCGTGATGGTGCGATTGACCCGGGGACTGGTCAGAAGAAGGGGCCGACCTTCGCAATATCGAAGGCAGCGAAGCTGGTGGAGCGCACGGCCTCTGCCATCCGCGAGGCTGAACGCGATCGTCGGTTGCCCGAACGCGAACGCACCACGTCCGGACATCGCGTCCAGTATACGTTGGAAGAACTGGACCACATGCGTGCCGTTTTCGGTTTGCGGCCGTGGCGCGAGGAGGAGGACACACCGGCGATCATTTCTATATCGAACTTTAAAGGGGGCGTGGGAAAGTCGACCATCGCGCTCCACCTTGCACAGTCGCTCGCGCTCAAGGGCTACCGCGTCCTTCTGATTGATTGCGACAGCCAGGCCAACACGACCATGATGTTTGGCTACCGCCCGGATATCGATCTCGGGGAGAGCGATACGTTATATGGGCATTTTCACGATCCAGAACTGCTCGGTGTCTAGTCAATCATTCGCAAGACGCACTTCTTTGGACTGGATCTCATCCCAGCCAAACTCAAGCTCTATAATCTCGAATATGAGATCGCGGCGCATCTGGCGCGAACCCACAGCTTCGAGATCATCGATCTCATCTCCGAGGCGATCATAAGCGTCGTTGACCGTTACGATGTTGTGATCATGAATCCGCCGCCGGCGCTTGGCATGGTCTCAATGGCCGTGTTGCAAGCGGCAAACGCCATGATCATTCCGATGCCGCCGAGCGTACTCGATTTTTCATCAACGGTCTCCTTCATTGACATGGCGCGCACGACCATGGAGCAGCTCGAGCAGATCGAAGGCCGAGCGCGCCCGGCCTATAACTTCATCAGACTAGTCGGCAGCCGGGTGGATGAGGGCAAGTCGATGCACCGCGAGATGCTTTCTATGATGCGCGAGGTCTTCGGCGGCTCGATGATAAACTCGGTGATGCCAACGAGCGCCGAGATGGCCCAAGTTCCGGGCTGAGCGGACCGGCGGTTGCCAAGCGGCTCATCGCGGCGACGACCAATCGCAAAAGCGGGGATCCGAAACAGCAACCGATCGAAGTGGAGAGCTCCGCTGGCAAGCGTATGCTCTCCATCAGCCGCCACAAGCGGGGCGGGGCGCTTACGGTGACTATCCATTCCAAGTCCGGGGCTAACAAGTCCGAGATCGTCGAAGCGCTTGCGGCATTGCTGTAGCTCCAGCGTTCAGCGAGCCGGGCCAGTGTTGTCTGCAGCATCCCACGAGGGAGCGTGACACTAGTCGTCGTCCTTTTTCATCAGATTTAATGAGTCGAGTGTATCGTCGATCTCGGCCATTTCCCGATCGAACCGGGCTAGCGCGTCATCAAGCGGGCCGAGGGTCGAGGGATGGGAGGGCGGGCGTCCGCGGGGCCGCTCGACGAACCCGAACTCGCTCGCCAGGTCTGCAGCGAGGTAGACTTTCCACGCCTGCCGGCCGCTGATCTCCGCCACCAAGCCAAACTCCGCCGCGCGCGCCAACAGTTTGCCGGCCCCGGAAATCGTCAGGTCCAAGTTCGCGTACAGGCTCTTGGGGGTGACCGCCGGGCAGCGCTCGAGCAACGTCGCCAGCTGCGGCAGGCGTCCGGGCCGGGAAGCGGCCTTAATCGCGGACGCCGCGCGCACGCGGTGGGTTTCGAGCAGCCGCAGTCGCCTGTCCGAGGAAACCAAGGACGTGCTCGCGCGCCGCGCGGCGCGCCACAAGCGCAGCCTTGAGGAGGAGCTGCGTCGGATCCTCGACGCTAGCGCCAAGGCCGACGCCGAGAATCCTGACGCGCTCGAGCCGCTGGGCAGTTTCATCGTCCGGATCACCCGGCCTGGCCACTCCGATGTGGTCAATTTTATCGACGCGCAACGCAAGGTGCCCGATCGCCCGCCGGTCACCTTCGAGTGATCTATCTGGTCAACACCAATGTCATCTCCGAACTGATGCGGCCCGAGCCCGATCGCCGGATTACCCGATGGGTCGACCGGCACGGCGGGGAATGCGGTCTTCCCACCGTGGCGATCGTCGAACTGCGCTACGGCGTCGTCCGCTTGCCCGCCGGGCGGCGCAGCGATGAGTTGATCGGCGCGCTCGAGCGCATCCTATCCCGGTTCGGCCCGCGGATCGTCGCGTTCGATCGCGCCAGCGCCGAAATGGCCGCGGAGCTGCGCGCGCAATCGCAGCGTGACGGCCGGCCGATGGTGGCGATGAATGCGCAGGTCGCCGGCATTGCGGGGGTCAACGGATTGACGCTGGCGACGCGCAATGGAGGAGATTTCGAGGGGACAGGGGTCGATCTCATCAATCCTTGGGAGGGCTGATGCGCCGCCCGGTTCTCGCACGCCCGCAACGGCTGCTGCCCGCAGCGCCGGCCGAGGTCCCGATCGAAACCGCGTGCGACGCGCCTGCCGAGCAGGACAGTGCCCCGGTCGCGACCGCCACGAGCGGGACGGAGCCGGCCGTAGCTCGATCTGGTGCTGCGGAGGATCTGATCAGCCATGTAAGCTCGCTTGCCTGCTCGTCCGCACCGATCGATGCTGCTCTGCTCGATGCGGCGATGCGCGGATGGTCGGCCGACACCCGCCGTGCGTTCCGCTCGGACCTGACTTTGTGGGGCCGGTGGTGCGGCCGTAGATGCGTCGCGCCACGCGACGCCACGCCCGAGCTGGTCGCCGCCTGGGTGCGCGCGCTCGCCGGGATCGAGGCGTCGGACGAGAAGCGCCGAGCGTTGGCGACAATCGAGCGCTACCTGGTCCATGTCGGGTGGGCCTACCGGATGGCGGGGCTTCCCGATCCGTCGGCGGCGCCGCTGGTCAAGTTCGAGATGAAGGCGGCGCTCAAGGAATTGGGGGTCAGGCAGCGCCAGGCGCGGGCGATCCGATTCAAGGGCGACATCGCCGATCTCGACAGCCCGGCGTCAGGCGTATGCCTGGCGCATCTGCTCAAGGCCTGCCGGCGCGATGCGTTGGGCTATCGCGACGCTGCCCTGCTGCGGGTGGCTTACGACACCGGCGCGCGGCGATCGGAGCTGGTCGCGATCGACGTCGGGCACATCGAGGGACCGGACGGGGAGGGCGCAGGGATCCTCGCCATCCCTTCGAGCAAGACTGATCGCGAGCAGCGCGGCGCCGAGGCCTATCTGTCGCCGGCGACGATGCAAGCGATCGCGCGCTGGCGCCAGGCGGGCGAGATCCGCAGCGGGCCGCTGTTCCGGCGGGTGATCACCCACTTCGACGGCTCGATCGATCGCATCGGCTGCGAGCGGCTGCACGCCAACAGCATCGCGCTGATCTACCGGCGGCTTGTTCGCGCTGCGTGGGAGAAGAAGCTGCTCGGTGCGATGAGCGAAGCCGAGCTCGAGCGCTGGATGAGGGCGGTGTCGTCGCACTCGATCAGGGTGGGGGTCGCGCACGACAACTTTGCGGCAGGGGAGGGGCTTCCGGCGATCATGCAGGCCTATCGCTGGCGCGACGCGCGCACGGCGATGCGCTATGGCGCCAAGCTGACGGCGAAGAGCGGGGCGAGTGCTCGCTTGGCTAGGCGATTTGGAAAGGATTGAGCGACCGTCCCGGCCTCCTTCAGACTGCCGATGATCTGCTATTCCGAACTGCTTCCGCTTGTTTCCATCCGCCCCGCTGACGGTCCGGATTTTAGCTCTAGATGGACGAAAACGGGGGTCACTTTGCAAAGCGTATGCCACTTGCTTGGAGGTTTGCCAATAGGACATCACCAGGGGGCGCAAACATGAGGCGCCCGGCACGCAAAAAACAGCTTTGCTTGCCTTTCCCTCCGAAAAACGCTTCTGTCGCATTCAATACGGGGGTTCTTTTAAGATCGCGCCCTCTCGGCTCAGGACTCATTGAGGTAACCAGAAGATGACGGTTGCAGCGATGCGGATGGCGGACATGAAGGTGTGGGCACAACGGTCGTATCGGGTGTGGATACGCCGCCAATCCTTGAGTTTGCCGAACATGTTCTCGATGAGGTGGCGCTGGCGGTAAAGGACGGCGTCGTGCGGGATCGGCACCTTGCGGTTCGATTTTGACTGGATACACGGCGTCGTGCCGCGCGCGCTGAGCGCCTGGCGGAACCAGTCGCCATCATAGCCCATGTAGGCGATCATGGCGCGCGCCTTGGGCAGCGCGTCGAACATCAGCGCCGCGCCTTTGTAGTCGCTCATCTGCCCTTCGGAGAGCAGCATGACGAGCGGACATCCCTTGCCGTCGCAGACCGCATGCAGCTTCGAGTTCAGGCCGCCCTTGGTGTGCCCGATACGTCGACCGGCGTATCTGCAGCTACGACGACGAACTCGCCGCGCTGACCCGCGATGACGAGCAGGCGCGCAGACTGGCGACCATTCCCGGGATCGGCGTGATCAACGCCATGGCGCTCGTGGCCGCTGTCGGCGATGCATCGGCCTTCGCCAAGGCCGCGATCTTGCGGCGTGGCTCGGACTGACCGCGCGGCAGCACTCTACCGGTGGCAAGACCAGGCTCCTCGGGATCAGCAAACGAGGCAACAGGTATCTGCGAACCCAGCTCATCCACGGGGCACGCGCCGCCATGGCGCACTTCTCGAAGAAGCTGACGCCGCTGAGCGAATGGGTGCGGGCGATGCTCACCCGGGCAGACCCCAACGTCGTCGTCGTCGCGGTCGCCAGCCAAGCTGGCGCGCATCGCCTGGGCGGTGCTGCGCCACGGTCGCGACTATGAGCATCAGGCGGCAACCGCTTGATCATCGGATAGCGGACGGCCCAAGCCGGAGCCGCGACAAGGTCTGTGGAGGTCAAGACAGATGGCATAACGGTCGAACCGGCGTCCCGGCAGCCTGGTTAAAAATGTGGTGCTCGACACCGTCAGCTTTATGAGGCCCGGTCCGCGCGGAACCCATCTTGGCCAAGGCTTAGACCTTGAGACCGGATACGTTGATGCAGACCAGCATGCCGTCCATAATTACCCTTGCAGACGGGGCGGGCATACGTTTTCTAAGCAGGCGGTTTTCCAAGGTGGGATTCGCGACGCACTCCTTCAGATCGCGCGCCTCGCAGCGCAGACCCTTCACCTCGTCCGTCGTGGCCGCCCGGGCGGTGTCACCAGCCAGGCGGCGCTTGTTGGCCTCCGTGAACTCCTTCGAACAAGTACGATACAGGCTCTGGGCGATGCCTTCCTTGCCGCACAACTCGGCGATGCTGTCTTCGCCGCGCAGACCTTCGAGCACGATGCGGATCTTGTCCTCGGCGGAGAAGAGCCGCCGGGCCTGCCGACGGATCTCCTTCACCACCTGTTCGCCGAGGCCTTGGCTCGCGATTTTTCATTGGAGGGTTTGGGCTTCAATCTTCGTTCCTTCGTCACTGCGACGAAACCGAAACCCTCCTTACATCACAATCTCAAATCTGTGCAATTGGCGCTGACGGGGGACAATCTTGTCTTCGATCAGCGCACTTCGCGTTTCAGCATCGAGGGACCGTAACAGCGATTCCGCGAGCGACATGAGCAACAGATTCTCCTGAGTAGGAAGTCATTATTCGACCATGGATGCTTCCATCAAGCCGGCGTGGCCTTGTCGCGCACCTCGCCAACAAGACGTTTGCCATGCTCTACAACCTCGATCCGTTCTTCCGACCCGAGATTGGTCATGGCGGTAAGCCGTCCGATACACTGCGCCTCGTCTCAAATCGAACACAAGACCATGTTTCGCCGGTCATTCTCAAGCGCCGGGCGGCGGCGCGTTCTTTTCCACGTCCCAATAGCCGACCTTAGCCAGTACATTGGCGCTAAGCTCAATGGCCTCCGGCTTTACCTTGATACCATGGCCGAGAACGAACCGGTTGATGAAGTTGAACAAGGAAACGATGTTGACCATGTCATGCAGATCCTGTTCAGTCCAGCCAGCAAGGAAGACTTCTTCAGCGTCCTTGTAAGTGAGGGTCGAAGGCGAGAGCGTGAGCTTCTTGGCATAGGAGAATAGCGGCTGTTCTTTTTCGTCAATGCCGCTGCTTTCGATCTCGAGGCGCGCCGCGCTGATCTTTTCACGGTCGTAGCCCAAAAGCTCGGAAACCCGGCTGTGCGCCGTGTGACAAAGCGGGCACATATTCAGCCCAGATACCAACGCCGCGATCGATTCGCGCAGTTTCGGATCGAGCCCCGATTCGCCGCGCATCACCACCTGGTGATAGGCGTTTACGAGGTCGCCGGCTTGCTTGTTCATGTAAAGCGCCGACATTAGCGGGTTGCTACTGCCGTCCACCCGGTCGAGAAACGAACTTCTTTCCACCATATCCGCCTAACTCTCCCATCTCACTACGTTAATCAGTTTGTCTATAAATTAACACGTACGTGACCACAACCGGTTCGCGGTTCGGGGCCGTAGTCAGGGCGAAACCCGCCTAGAAGCAAGCAAGTCGCCAGCCAGAGACACTGGTTCTCATCTTCTTGTCTACCGGCCCAGATAACATGCCATCGACCAACTGATCGATTAAATGGCCTCTAATACCAAAAGGGTCTAGCAACCAAACAATGAACACTGGAGCACGGCGGGCAGACGTTGATTCCAGAGGTAAACGCCGCGGTTAGTTCTCGTTCTACGATAGCTAGCGGCGATACGCCTCGCATCACAACTTTTGCCATTCGGAAATCAGTTTCTACCCTTATTCAAGTTGAAGATTCTCAAACTGGATGTTACTTGCTAATATCTGACGAGAACGCCGTGCTCATCCCTTTATTAACCTAAGGAGTCCGTTCTATTTATAGGAAACTTCTACTTCATCCTCACCCATGGTATAAATCGGTCAGCGATAGTAATATTCAACAGGTATTACGCATAGGAAAGCTCTAGTTTTAAACGAGTAGTGCTACTTACTCCTGAAAGCCAAGCGACGCGTATTTTTGCCGCAAACCTCAGCGATATTTGAATCCGGCGCGCAGGCCGAAGATCCGTGGTTCCGGTCCGTAGGTCAGCCAGTAGCCATTGGTCGCAAGGAAGCCGCCGGTCTTGACGAAATTGTCCCCGATATTCGTGACATATGCTTCGGCGTAGAGATTCTCGGTTTCGGTGGTGTAGCGGAGGCGCACATCGCTCTGCCAATAGCTGCCTTGACGATCGAGCCCGAAGATCGGTTCATTCGCCGCGGTGACGAAATAGGACGATTTGTACGTCGTCTGCGCATAAGGCGTGAGCGTCCCTGCGGAGCCGAGATCGATGTCGTATGACCCTACAAGCGTGATCTTCCATTCGGGCGCAAGCTCGCGCTTGTTGCCTGACGCGTCGATATTGATCGATCCGTTCGAGAATTCTTCGTACGAATCATATTTCGCATCAAGGTAGGCTACGATCGCCTGCAGGTTCAGACCCGAGACCGGCACTGCCGTTGCTTCCAATTCGACGCCGAATGTCGAAGCGGTCGCGGCGTTCGTCGTGATCGAGGACGGCAGCGAGTTATCGAACGCATAGGCCTGGAAGTCGTCCAATTCGTTATAGAACACCGCGAGGTTGGTGCGCAGCCGGTTGTCGAGGAAATCGGCTTTCAGGCCCGCCTCGTAATTCAGGATCGTTTCGGGCTGAAACACCAGATTGTAGTTCAGCACCCCGCCGGCCGGAGGTTGATACCGGTTGAAGCCGCCGGCTTTGTACCCGGTGGAGACGAGCGCGTAGAGCTGCGTTTCGTTGTTCGGGAAGAACTGAACGCCAGCGCGCCATGTCAGCTGCCTGAAAGTCTCGCTGGCATCGACGGTGCCGCGGTCGTCGGTGCGCGCGAAGTCGAAGGATTCATAGCCGCGATCATCGATCGTGTATCGAAGGCCGCCGAGTACAGCGAACTGGTCGCTGAGATAATAGGTAGCGTCGGCATAGGCGGCGTAGGATTGCGTCGTCGACGTTCCGTCGCGCGTACTGAAGTCGAAACCGCTAGGAATGAAGTTGAACCTGAACAGCTCGTCGATCGTCTCATCGAGATAATAGAGCCCTACGATCCAGCTGAGAGGATTGCTGGTCGCCGACTGGATTTGCAGTTCGGTAGAGAAGAGTTCGGCCTGCGTGTCGAGCGAGAGGTCGGCAAGCGCGAGCGTCGAGAAGTCGCTGTCGCCGCCGGCGAACTGTTCGTAATCCGAATAGCCAGAAACCGACTTTATGATGAAATCATCGGTCTCATATTGGACGGTACCGACGACCGAAAGCGACTGCACGTCACGCGTCGAATCGCCGTCAAGATTAATTCTCCAGTCTCGATCCTCGCCGCCATTTGCGGGCAGCGCTGTTGGCGGAAGACCCGCAAGCGATGCAGCCCAGGTGTTGAACTGCGGCGTGCCCTGATCGAAGAAACGAATGCCCGAAAAAGCCGCGCCATTGCCTCCCTGATCCCAATAGTCGGCAGCAAGATCGATGGTCAGGCGGTCGCTCGGTTCAAAGCGGACTGAACCGCGGAAATAAACCATGTCTTCGTCGAGATAATCGTCTCCATCCGGAAATTGGTTCTCGATGAAGCCGTCATGCTTTTCATAATAAGCGGAAAAGCGCACCGCGGCGTGTTCGCCGAGCGGAAGGTTCAAGAAGCCGTCGGCGCTTCGTCCGTCATATTGGAAAATCTCAATGTTGGCGCCGGCTTCGATCCCGCCCGGATCGGGTTTGTTGGGCACGATATTGATGCTGCCGCCGGTCGTGTTGCGACCGAACAGCGTGCCCTGCGGACCGCGCGTGACTTCCACACGCTCAATATCGGTGAGGCTGGACCAGATCTGCTGGCCACGACCGAGATAGATGCCGTCGACAAAAAGGCCGACGGGACCGTCGGTGTTCGCCTCGAAATTCGCAACGCCTTGACCGCGGACCGAAATGCGCGCGCCTAGGCCGAACTGTCCCCATTCAAGTCCCGGCGTGACCGCGTCGAGCCGTTCGATATTGTTCGCTCCGACGGCTTCCAACTGTTGCTCGCCAAAGGCGGTGATGGCGAGCGGCACGTCCTGGACATTCTGCTCACGCTTCTGCGAGGTCACAATGATGGTTGCTACGCCCTGCGCATTGTCCTGTGAGAAGACCTGCGCGGTTTCCTCCTGCGCGAAAGAAGGCGTAGGAATGATGCTAGCCATCAGGACCAGGCTTACGGATGCATACAGCGAATTATGAAACCGCATGATAGTCAGAACCCCTCGATTGAAACTGCTCCCACCACCTTGCAGTCTGGCCCAGCTCGATTTGTGTTTACAAGCTAAGCTCCTTTAACGGACAATCTGTGTCAAGCGCAATCCAGGTCCGGCATCACGCAATCTGCAGCACCGGCTTGATCGCGCTGCCATCCTTCATACGCGCGATTGCTTTGTTGATGTCGGCGAAATCGAAGCGTTCGATCAGGCGAGTATAGGGCAGATCGCCGTTCTCGCACCACCGGACCAGCCGCGGGATGAAATCGCGCGGTCGCGACGAGCCGAAGAAAATGCCCTGGAGTTTCCCGGCCCGGACGAACAGTTCATAAGGCGACCAGTCAAAGTTCTGCCCATAATGAGGAACCGTGACGATGCCGCACGTTCCTTCCATCGCAAGGACTTCGACCGCGGTCTTCAGCGCCTCTTCGTTTCCCGAGGATTCGAAGGTGTAGGGAAGGCCCCGCGGGGCGACTTCCCTGATTTTCCGGTCCACCTCGCCTTCGCGTGCGTCGAAGGCATGCGTCGCGCCAAGCTCTTGCGCGATTTCGAGCCGGCTTGGCACCACGTCGACGGCGATGATGGGGTTCGCGCCGGCCAATCTCGCGGCCATGACGGCGCTCAGCCCCACCGTACCCGTTCCGAAGATCGCGATCCCCTCGCCCGGACGTATCGCGAGGCTGTTCAAGACCGCGCCCGACCCCGTCATAACGCCGCAACCAAGCGGGGCGAGCTGCCAGCCTTCCATGTCGCTTTCCACCTTAACGGCCGTCCGGGCCGGGGCGACGGAATGGGTCGCGAAGGACGATTGCTGGAAGAAGGCCCCGGCCAACGCGCTTCCGTTAGGAAAGGAAAGCGGGCTGTCGCCACCTATCCGCTTACAGGCGAAATTGCTTTCCACGCTGCGGTCGCATGCGAACGGATGACCTTTATGGCAAGGCGGGCACTGATTGCAGAAGCCGAACCCTAATACGACCCGGTCGCCGACCGAGTGCGAAGCCACGTTCGATCCCACTTCCTCGACCGTTCCCATTCCTTCATGGCCAAGCACGGCGGGCGATGGAACAAGGCTCTGAGCGCCGATATCGGTATGGCATATCCCGGTCGCTTCTATCTTCACGACGATCTCGTCGGCGGCAGGCCCATCGAGTATCGCCGAGCGGTTCTCGAATGGCTGACCGGCCTGCGCCATGACTGCGGCTTCGATATTGCGGCTCATCTCATAGTCCTTCCAGGTCCGCACCGGAGATTACCCCATGTAGATGTATTTACAAGATGTTAGAAGGAGTTTAGTTCTCGTCAGAGCACCAAGCGAGGAACCCGAGGAACCGATGCGCGAATGGCCCTTATATCTTGGCGGTGAATGGCGAAGTGACGGCGTCGTCTGGAAAGACGATGTCAATCCGGCGGATGACGAGCCGTTCGCCAAGGTAGCGTTCGCCACTCCCGCCCATGTCGACAAGGCTGTCGAAAAGGCTCGCCATGCGCAAAAGGCGTGGGCTCTCGCAGGTCCCAGCGAGCGTGAAGCGATGTTGCTGCGCGCCGCGGACATCTTCGAACGCCGGATCGACGAAGTTGGTGCGAGCCTGGTTAAGGAGATGGGCTGCACGATCGGAAACGGCATCTACAACGTCTTGCACACGGTTCAGGATCTGCGCGCCAAGGCCGGAGACTGCCGCCGCATCTGCGGCGAAACGATACCCTCGGACGTACCCGGTCTACTGTCGATGACGATCCGCGAGCCGCTCGGAGTGGTTGCGGCCATTGCGCCCTTCAATTTTCCGCTGGTGCTGGCGATGGTGAAGGTGTCGTCGGCGCTCGCGACGGGCAACGCCATTATCCTGAAACCCGCCGAGACGACCCCGATCAGCGGTCTGTTGATCGCCGAAATCTTTGAGGAAGCCGGGTTGCCGACGGGCCTGTTGTCGGTGCTTCCGGGAGATGGCGAGGTGGGTAGCGCGCTGGTCGAACATGATGGCGTCGACATGGTCACTTTCACCGGATCGACCGCGACCGGGCGCAGGATCGCCATGCAGGCGGCGGCGAAATTCAAGCGCGTATGTCTTGAGCTGGGCGGAAAGGGACCGCTTCTCGTGCTCGACGACGCCGACCTCGACGATGCGGTGAACGCCGCGCTTTTCGGTGGTTTCGGCAACCAGGGTCAGACCTGCATGGCAAGCTCGCGGCTGATCGTTCAAGAAGGCATTTTCGACGCCTTCGTCGAGAAGCTGACCGAGCGGACCAAGAAGATAAAGGTTGGCGATCCGCAAGACACATCGGTCGCCCTGGGTCCGTTGATCAGCAAGGCGAAGGCCGCCGACGTCAAGTCCATGGTCGACCGCGCCACGGCCGAAGGCGCAACGCTTCTATGCGGGGGGAGGCATGACGGCCCGTTCTTCGAGGCGACCTTGCTCAAGGACGTCGAGCCAGGCGCCGAGATTTTCCAGGAAGAACTGTTCGCGCCGGTCGTTGCCATTTCCAGGGCGCGCGATCTCGATCACGCCATCGAACTCGCCAACGCTACGCGCTTTGGGTTGTCCGCGGCTGTGATGACGAAGAACATCGACCATGCGTTGCGCGCCGTGCGCGAAATCAAGTCGGGCATGGTGCATGTGAACGCCACTACCATGCAGTGCGAGCCCCAGGCGCCCTTCGGCGGCGTCAAGCAGAGCGGTATCGGACGCGAAAGCACCAAATCCTACATCGACGAGATGACCGAAGTTAAGTGGGTTACATGGCAAGAAGGATCGCGCGCCTATCCGGGTTAGATCGGCTTTGCCAAAGCCTTGTCGACATCACGTAACGGCGTGACCAGTTAATTATCGGCTTGTGACGGACTTCCTCGTGCCTTGGAAAGGGTCTGCGGCAGCGACCGGAGAATGAGGCGCGAGAGGTTTTCGACGATCTTCAAGGATGAAAGATCGCCCGTTCGCCCGCCAGTTCGTTGCGCGGTAGGATAATGTCAGGAAAGGCGCCGGAAAGCATGTCATCGAAAGTTGAAGATCGTCTCGCGGAACTTGGTTTGAGCCTGCCAGAACCCTTGCGGCTGCCGAGCCCGAACCGAACTGCGGCAAAGGTCGTCGGTTCAATGGTGTATGTCTCCGGCCATGGCTCCGACCTGCTCGAAACCACCGACGTTGTCCGTCATGGAAGGGTGCCCGATGAGGTGTCGCCCGAGCAGGCCTATGAAACTGCAAAGGCGCTGGGCTTGAAGTTGCTCGCCACGGTCCGTGATGTGATCGACGAACTCGATCGCATTGAAGAAGTCGTGAACCTAAAGGGCTATGTCTATTCGGCACCGGAGTTCGATGCCATGAACGGCGTGATCAACGGAGCGTCAGACCTGTTTTATGAAGTGTTCGGCGACCCGGCCGGTGTGCATACGCGCTCGACGATCGGGGTCGCGGCGCTTGTGAAGCGCCAGACCGTCGAAATAGACGCGGTGCTGCGTCTGAGGTGACGCGCTAAGCGGCAGCGAGGCCTGTGCTCATTCAGTCCGGCGTCGCGCGGTTCTTATCCTGATCGGATTGACCGATCACCCAGACGGTCAGCAAGATAAGCGCGCCGCCAACAATCTGAAGCGGCGAGGGGATTTCGCTGAATATCCAGGTCGATAACAGTGCAGCTGTAAGCGGCTGTATGAGAAACAGCATGGCGACAACCGCGCCGTGGGTTTGGCCAAGCCCGCTAAGCAGGAGCCATTGTCCTGCAACCTGCACGACTATTGCAAGGAAAACCGGAACCGCCATCGCCTGCGAACTTGGCGGAATGAAACTTTCACTCGCGAGGATGACGAGTAACGCGCTGAAGATCGACCCCGCGATGCAGACATAAAACACCGTGAGCAGTCCGTCGAAACGCAGGCGCGCAATCTTTGAGCTGAGCATGTAGCATGCCGCGAAGATCGCCGCGCCGAGCGCCAGCAGGTCGCCGCGCCAATCGGGAGAGCGCGCGCCGGTGGGCGGAACCTCGCCCGCGCCGCCAAGCAGTCCGCCCGCGCCGCCCTGCGACAACAGCGCGGCGCCAAGAATGGCGAAAGGCAGGGCGTAGAACCACAAGCGGCTCGGACGTTCCTTCAGAACGAGCCACGCGGTGAACCCGAGGCACATATTTCCGAGGTTGACGAGAAAGGTCGAGTTAGCGACCGTGGTGATGCCCACTGCGACATGCCATAGCGCGAGGTCGGCGGCAAAGCAGACGCCTGCTACGATTACGAAGCGGTTCGGCCGCGGTGGCAGGGAGCGATCGCGCACGATCAATATCGCGAACAGGATGGGGATCGCGATGACAAACCGCCAGAAGGCGATTGCGAACGGCCCCAATCCATCCTCGCCCATGTTGATCCCGAAGCGAACGGTGACAGGAGCGCATCCGATGAAGATTGCGCCAGTCACGATCTTCGCAGGTCCCATCACCCGCCGTTCGCCGATGCGTTCAGAGCTGTCCGAAGATGACATTCAAGCGGACCTTACCTTGCGTCCGACGAATCGATCTTGACCATCAGGGCGACCTGAGTGCCATGCCGCGATCGCAAGCCGGCCGGCAACAACGGTGTGCTATGACGTTGCGTACGGGGCGGGCCGTCGGGGGCGAAGCGTTGCTTTGCATCGTGTCGACATGCCGCGTTCAGGAAATTGCCGTCCAAACGACGAAGCCAAGCATACGGCCGCGGCGGGCACCAGGTTGCCTGGTTTGACTATACAAGCCCGAACGGCTAGCGGCTCGCCAAAAATATATTGGGCGGGAAGAAGTTGCAATGCCGATCGCCAAGGTCGCCTCCAGGCCGCGTTATAAGGTTATCAAAGACTACCTGCTTGATCAGATACGTTCCGGAAAACTTGAAGTCGGCGATAAAACCGAATCGGAAAATGCGCTCGCGCAGCGGTTCGACGTGTCGCGGCTTACGGTGCAACGCGCTATGCGCGAGCTCGTCTCGGAAGGGTTGCTCGACCGGGTACAAGGATCGGGAACCTTCGTTTCGGAAAAAACCCGCGGCTTCCCGCTTTTCCACGTTACCGACCTTGCCGACGAGATTCGGCTGCAAGGCGGCGAGCCGAGCACCGAAGTGCTCATCCAGCGCCAGTTCGTGCCCGAACCGGACGTTCGAAACTTCCTCGAGCTCGCGGCCGATGAACCTGTTTTCCAAGCCGTCCTTTTGCAGCGCAACGGTGCCGCTCCGATCGCGATCGAAGATCGTTACGCGCGTTGCGACGTGTTTCCTAATTTCCTGCAAAAGGATTTTTCGAAGGAAAGCCTATACGCCTATTTCAGCCGGCATACCGAGCTGGGTCTGCTGACCACCACGTTGAGCGCCATCATTCCTGACCCGACAACCTGTGGTCGACTGGAGCTGAACCCCGGCGACCCCTGCCTTCTTCTCGAAAGGACCAACCGGTTCAAGGGCAGGGTCGTCACGATGTCGCGCTTCACCTTCGCCGGTTCGAGGTTCAACTACACCAGCACGATTGACGCTAGACAGTTTGGTTATTAACTCTGGATCGATCGCATTCTTTCGGGGTTGCGAAGGGCAAAACTTGTATTATCATGCTGGGATAGCGGCGTGCGGATGGGTAGACGTCCTGCATACGCCGTCATCAACAACATGGATAGCAGGCGAGAACCCGAACATGACGAAAAGCCTTCAGGACAAGATCGACGCGGCCGGCGATCCTGTGACGATGCTGCGCAACGCGGAGGGCGGGCCTTACCAGTTTCCGATCAAGGCCGAATTTTCGAATTGGCGTGACGAACAGGAGGCGTTTCGCAAGACCGCCGTATTGTTTGATCAGTCATTACACATGACCGACCATTATTTCGAAGGACCCGACGTCCACCGCCTGCTGTCCGATCTTGCCGTGAACAGTTTTGCGAACTTCGGACGCAACAAAGCAAAGCAGATCATCGTTTGCAACCAGGACGGTTACCTGATCGGTAATTCGGTTCTTTTCGGGCTCGAGGAAAACAAGGTCAGCATCGTCAACCGTCCGAATGCGGGAAACTGGGTCCAGTATCACGCGGAAACCGGCGACTATGACGTTAAGGTCGTCAAGGACGACCGCAGCCTCGACAGCGACAGCAACCGCAAGTTCTTCCGGTTTGAAGTCCAGGGTCCGACCGCCTGGGATATTCTCGAACAGCTGAACGGCGCTCCGATAACCGGCTTTCGCTTTTTCGGGATGGGCAAAATCGACATTGCCGGACGTTCGGTGCGCGCCTTGCGTCATGGGATGGCGGGCGCGCCGGGTCTGGAGCTTTTTGGTCCGTTCGAATGGTACGAGGAGGTTCGCGGCGCCATTATCGAAGCCGGACGCGATCATGGAATGCTTCTCGCCGGCTCAAAAACCTATTCCACCGTGGCGCATGAATCGGGCTGGATCCCGTCGGAACTGCCGGCGATCTACACCGGCGAAGCCATGCGCGCCTACCGCGAATGGCTGCCCGCCAACGGGTTCGAGGCGAACGCGTCGCTCGGCGGCAGCATGGTCTGCGATCGCGCCGACGACTATTATCTTTCGCCTTTCGATCTCGGCTATTCGCATATTGTGCAGTTCGACCATGACTTCGTCGGCCGCGAGGCGCTCGAAGCGATGCGCGATCGACCGCACAAAAAGAAGATGACGCTCATTTGGGAGCCCGAAGACGTCATCCGCGTCTTCGGTTCGCTGTTCAACGAAGGCGACCGGTATAAGTTCATGGACATGCCGGCGTCGCATTACGCGACCTACCCCTATGACGCCGTGCTCGATAAGGGTCGGCAGGTCGGGATATCCTTCTATCCGGTCTATTCGTCGAACTTCCGCCGGTGGATATCGCTTTGCCTTCTCGAGCCTGAAGTGGCCACTCAGGGCCGCGAATTGAAAGTGCTGTGGGGCGAACCCGATGGCGGCAGCCGCAAGCCGGTCGTCGAGCGGCATATGCAGACGGAAATGGGCGTTACCGTCGCCGAATGTCCGATATCGGAAGAGACAAGGAAGTCGTACAAAAGCTGGGCCGCGTAGCGAGATTTGCTCGTGATGACCGATCTGCCTTTCCGGGCCGATATGGCTCGCCTGTTGAGCGGATATTCAGCTGAAGTGACGACGCCGGATCGCAAGGCGCTCGACACAGCTTCGAAATTGATGCCGCCCGGCTCACGGGTCTATATCGCCGCGCTTCCGAAAGACGTCGCGGAAGACCAGTTAGATGTCGCAAGGCGGCTGAACGAGCTCGGCTTGCGGCCCGTCCCGCATATTGTGGCGCGCAAACTGCGCGACAGGGCCGAACTCGATAAGCTCGTTCGCAATCTGGTAGATTTTGCGCAGGTGGACCGCGCCCTCATTTTGGCGGGCGATCGTGACGTTTGCGAAGGCGACTTCAGTTCGAGCCTGGATATTCTCAATTCTGGCGTGCTGGAGGGGAACGGGATCAGGCGTATATCGATCGCCTGCTATCCCGAAGGCCATCCGCGCATTTCCGATGAAAGTCTCGACAAGGCCCTGATGTCAAAGCTGAAGGCTGCGGAGCGTCTTGGGTTCGACGTTCTGCTGGTAAGCCAGCTCTGTTTCGATGGCGACGTTATTGCCGACTACGTTCTGCGCTTGCGGGAAAGGGGGGTGAAAGCAAAGATCAGGATAGGGATCGCCGGTCCCGCCAAAGCGGCCACGTTGCTGAAATATGCGGCGATCTGCGGGGTCGGGCAATCGCTGCGTGCCCTGCATGGTCGCGGCCAGTTCGCGGCGAACCTGTTGCGTACGCAAACCCCCGAGACCTTGTTGGAGACTCTTGCGCGCCGCCAGCAAAGCGATCGTTCGCTCGATCTTTATGGAGTGCATTTCTTCACTTTCGCCTCGCTCCAGCGGACGATTAATTGGGCGAGCGCTTTTCTGCAGCTTAGCGGCGAACGCAGCGAGGCCATCTCTTCATGACCGATAACAAGGCGACGCGGTCCTGGATTCTCACACTTTCCTGCGAGGACGCGATCGGCATCACCCATGCCGTGTCCGGAGCCCTTACTGATCTCGGCGGCAATATTCACGAGGCGCAGCAGTTTCGCGATCCCGACACTTTGCGCTTCTTCATGCGAGTCGACGGGCAACTGCCGGCTTCGTGCGATCGCCAAACGATCGAACGGCAGCTCGAACGCGATTGCGGGCGTTTTCGAATGGATTACGGACTGCGCGATGCAGATCATCGCAAGCGGACGGTGGTTTTCGTATCCAAGTTCGACCATTGTCTGGGCGATCTTCTCTACCGGATGCGAATTGGCGAACTGGCGATGGACGTCCGCGCCATCATTTCGAACCATCCCCGATTGGCGCTCAACCTGACGACCTTCGGCGACATTCCTTATCACCATCTGTCAGTTACACCGGAAACGAAATCTTCTCAGGAAGCGAAAATTGGCAAGGTGCTCTCAGGCGCCGATGCCGAACTGGTCGTGCTCGCGCGCTACATGCAGATCCTGTCGCCGGAACTTGTCCGGACGCTTGCGGGCCGCTGCGTTAATATTCACCACAGTTTCCTACCCAGCTTCAAGGGGGCTCGCCCCTATCACCAAGCCTATAAGCGCGGCGTGAAGATGATCGGCGCAACGGCGCATTTCGTCACCGACGAACTCGACGAAGGGCCCATAATTGCGCAGGACGTTGATACGGTGTCGCACGCGGACGAACCGGACGATCTTGTGCGGAAAGGGCGAAATATCGAACAGCGCGTGCTCTCGCGCGCGGTCGAACTCATGCTTGCCGACCGGGTCATGTTGAACGGATCGAAAACCGTTGTCTTCAGTAAATAGCGTCTTCAGCAAATAGCGGCGCGCAGCTGACGAGAGGGGCCCGCCGCTTCTGCCGGCAGCGGCGGGCAGGCGGCCGTCAGTCGAGCATCGCGATCGTTTCTTCGGTCGTCCGCACGTCGCCGAAGCTCTGATAGAAGGACGTAAGACCAGCAAGATGGTCTTCATCGTAGCGCGCCGCATTCGCATCAAGAACCATAACGACCTTGTAATCGAGCATCATCGCGTCACGCGCCGTGGATTCGCTGCACATGTTCGTCGCCGTGCCGACCACGATGAGGTTTTCGATCCCGTCGGCCTGCAACCGTTCGTGCAGATCGCTCGAGTTCAGGACGAACGGACTGAAGCGGGTTTTGTCGGCATGGCGGTCTTCCTCGCGCACGTCGAGTTCGGGATAGAGCTTATGACCCTCGGCACCCCGCGTAAGATTGTTCTTGTGGTTCGCGCCCTTCGTCTCGGTGAAAAAATGATCGTGGTAAAGGCTCCACTTGCTGGGGTCGCCTTCGCGTTCAGCCACCGTCATGATGACCCACCATACGCTGCCGCTCTTGTCACGCACCGCTTTAGCGAGTCGATTGATGTTCGGGACGATCGCTTTGCAAGTATCGACTTCCGCTACGTAGAAATTCTGCATGTCGATGACGAGAAGCGCGGTCTTGGCAGCCTCGAAGCTGTCGAAAACCTCCTTGCGTCCCCGCTTGGCCATAATCCGATCATAGACATATTGCGGGATCTGAACGTCGTGCATCTTGCGCCTCGTTTCTGTTTGCTACTGATCCGAACTTGCGAATTCCTCGGCAGTGACCCAGGCCTTTTCTTGCGCGCCCAGCATGTCGACGGGCACGGGCGCCCAGGCAATCTCCCGCACTTCGCCAAGAAATTTCTCCGGCCGTTGCCAGCTCTCGCCGCCATTGGTCGAACGATAAATCTCGCCGAACATCGAGCAGCAAAAGACGATCATCGGGTCGGCAGAATTGACCGAAATATGCCAGATCGTCGTATTCTGTTCACCGGGCAGTTGGACCATTTCCCAGGTCTCACCGAAGTTGCGGGTGCGCAGCAACATGCTGTCGTCGCCTGACGGACGGTCACCGATCGACAGGAACATGACACCCGTTTTGTCCGGTCGCTGCATCAGGCAGCGAAAATAATGATAGGGCGCCTGCGGAACCTCGATCTTCTGAAAGCTCGCACCATCGTCGGTGCTGCGATACAAGCCGACCTCGCTGGCGACCAGGACCCAATTCTCAGCGCCTACGCGCGCGAACTCGATATTATGCAAGTCCTGGTCGGGAAGATCGAGACCTAAACGTTCCCAGCTGTCACCACCGTCCCGCGACCGCCAGAGCCCGTCGATCTCGATCGTGATCCAAATGGTCTGGGGATCTTCACGATCGAATTTGATCGAGGTCACGCGGTTCGTGTTAATGAAGGGCGCTTCGATCGAGTTGGCGAAATGAAGCCGTTCCCATGTCGATCCGTTGTCGCGCGAACGGAACAGTTCGGCGGGTCTTGTTCCTGCGATTATGAGGTCGGCATCATGCGGCGCCTGCGCTATCTTGAGAATATGGAGCCCATCCATCGGCGAAGGCACGTATTCCCACCGCTTGCGCAACTCTACCCAACGATAGACGCCGTCGTCGGTGCCGGACAGTATCTCACCCGGCCGATCGGGATGAACCGACAGGCACCAGCATCGCGTTTCATTGTAGATGCCGCCCATGTGCGTGTTGGCGCGTTGCCAGCTATCAGCAAGATCGCGGCTGAACCAAACCGAATGGCCGACCGATGCGGCATACACCATGTTGATTACGTCACCCATCGGCCTTCGCCCCTTCCTTCAGCAGATGTGCTGCGAAAGCCTGCCTTACCGGTATAACGCCATCAACGGTGACCTCGATCCGCTCCTGCGGTTCAGCAGGAACCGGATTGGTGGCCAGTTCGACGATCGCGCGTCGTGGGGCTGGCGCCATCGGCCTGTCCGCTACGCCGCCTATCCGGCCCTCGCGCGTCGCATGCCTTTGAACGGTGGCAAGACGCGATACGAAGATGCGCGCGTTCCGTTGCGCCAGGAGGGACGAACCCTCGAAAATGTCGCCATCGACAATGACGAGCGCTGGCGCCTGATATCGGTCCGTATCGCCACTGAACCGGAATACCGCAGAGATCCAGCGGTCCTCGGGCCGCATTTCGACTGTCGTGGACGAATTAAGAAGGTCGGAAGGAAGCGGGCAGCCTCCGCCATCGGAGCGATCGATGAAAGCCTCATAGATCAAGAAGTCGGTCGTTACGATCCGGTCCCCGTGATCAATATGCGGCCGGTAGATGAACGCTGACAAATGGACGCTCCAACTCGTAAAGACATGCTATTACCGGTTCGGCGGCGGGGCAAGTCATTGTTGAGTAGGGCTTTCTCCCACGTCATCTAACGCTGAGCAGCGGGGTCAGCGGTTTCACTACCTCGGTTTCAGCGCCTGGCGCACTGCGCGCCTTCCCTGGTCGACTGCGCCTGCCCAGCTTTCCAGCCCGGTCTGTCCAAAGAAGATGCGATCCACCGGTTCTTGAACGATATCGACCGGAGCGACTTCGCCTTCGTCGCCGAAATAGAAGCCAGGGCCCGGCATAACGAACGCATGACCCCAGCGATTGACGATAATGCCGGCAATGTCGCGTTCGGCGACGAAGCCTGCGGGCCCGAACAGCTCGCTCAGCTTGTCGACCACGAGCTTCTCATAGGTCGCGAAGGGGGTGCTGTAGATTTCTTGTCGAACCGTCGGACCTTGCTGGTCGAGCGGCAAATCCGGTCGCGAGAAAGGCGCATAGAAGGTGAGGACGATCGGCTTGTCCGGGTGAAAGGGATGCGGCAGACCGCCGTCCTGCAACATCGGCTTGCGGATATTGCAGTAAAAGCCGAACCCTTCGAACCAGCGCGCAGCGGAACAGCCCAGCTTGTCAAGAAAGTGCCAGTTTCGCAGCGCCACGTTGATCATCAAAATCGGCGCATAATGATATTGGTTGAAGGCGTTGAGATGCTGCTTGGGCAGGTCGCTCACGACGCGCTTCGCAACCCACGACCCTATGCCCAGAACGACAGCGTCGGCGGTTACGCGATGCTGTTCGCCAGCTTTCTCATAAATGACTTCCGCGCCGCCACCGGGAAGGTTGGCGACCTTGATGACAGTCGCGCCGAGCCGGATGCGCCGGTCGCTGCCGCGCCGATCGAGCGCTTTTTCATCGAGCGGCGCGAAGTGGGCCGCATTGTTCTTCACCGATCCGAACGCTTCGGGCATCACCGAACGCAACATCGCGCGAATGAGCACGGCATTGCCGCCGGGATAGCTGATGAAACGTTCGGCCAGGCGGGCTTCGTCGCTGCCTTCGGCGTAGCGGCGCAAGTTCGGCAACACTCTCGTGCCATAGGCCGAGATCTGTGACCCGGTGGTCATCATTCCCTCGGAGATGTAGAGGAGCGCCTCGTCGGTCGCGTTGAATTTCGCCTTTGCGAACTCCGCGAAGGTTATCTTGTCGAGTTCCCTGGGATCGTCCTGGCTCATGCCGCCGGCGAGCGCATAGTCGCGCATCGCCAGGAGCGAGGTTTTGGTCGCTTGGGACCATGGCGCGCGCGCGAGATCGTCACGCCAGATATCGTTCACCATGCCATGACCGGCGAAATGGTAGCCAACCGTTGCGATCTGCTCACCATAATAGAGCGGACCGGATGTCGACGGCGAAAAGACGATTGATTTGTCGCCATCCTCACGCGCGCCAAATTCGTACCGCCGCGGCAGGCCGAGTTCGTCCCAAAGGTCGTTCGCCTGGTCGCCGGGCTTTTCGGGAACGACGAAGTTGAGCGACGCTTGTGGCCCGGTAAGGCGGTAGCCGTCGACCTCGAACTCGTTGGCTTTCGCATAGCCCCCAATCATGTGCTGGTTGTCAAGCAGGAGTGTGGTGCCGTCCGGCCGCTCCTTCGCGAATTCGAGAAGGGCGCCAAGGCCGGTGAAACCCCCGCCGACGATCAACAGGTCGTAATGTTCGCCCGAGTTCCGAACGCGGTCCGCATCTACTTGAGCGCCGTCGCGGACGCGATGCCCGGCCTCCATGACTTCCCATGTGGTTCCGTTCGAACCGTGATAGGGACCGATACCGCTCGGCCCATTCCAGGCTGTGGCGCGGCTTACAGGCGCGGTGGTGTCGCCGCTCGAAAGATCGGGGCCGCATCCCGCGAGCAGTGCGGCGCCTGATCCGATAAGCGTCGCGTTCATGAAATCGCGCCGCGTGATGTTCGATCCGGCGCGAACAGGAGCGTTGTTGTTCTCGCTCATTCGTCGAACGCCTCGATCCGCGAAGCCGCGAAACAATAGAGCAGCCCGTCGCCGCCCGTTGCCTCCAGGTCTGCCGGCCGACAGCCGACCGTCTGATGCGCCGAGTTCCACGAAATGCTCAGGCCGATCGTATCGCGATCCGAATGGCCGACCTGCGCGCTTCCTTGCACGCCAGAATAAGTCCAGTTCCGACAGGTCCGGTCATAACCGTCACCGGTGCCATAGGCGGTGCCGTCCGTTCTCGACCCGGTGAGAATATCGTGGCGCATCGGGATCGGATCACCCTTTCCGCCGATCCGCTCGCCCCTCTCGGTCAGGGCTGCTGCCTGCGAGATTAGATTGCCTTCGCGCGCTTGTTCGAGCGTGTCGCCGTGCAGATGACTGATTTCCTTCGCCACCCTGATACCCTCGACGTTGAACCATGGTCCCTTGCCGATGCGGTCGCGCGCGTTGACTGCCGGTGCGTTCGATGTTGTCTGCGTGCTCAGATAGGCGCGCCATTCAGCATCCGGAAGATCGGCTTCCGCGGCAAGTCGTTCGCAATGCGCGTCCGCTCCGGCCAAGCCGTCCAGGTCGCCGCCATTCAGGCCTCTGCTGGTTACGAAAAAGGAGGCCGGTCCCTTGGGACCATAGTCGAACGGCGGGATCGGGCTGCTCGACGGCGCGGCTTCTTCCAGCGCGGCCGTAGTGTCGGACGCCGACCCGGCCACCATTGGCGCGCAACCCGCTGTTAGCGAAGCGGTGACGGCAGCCAGGATAACGCAACCTACTACGTATGAAACTTTCTGCCTCATTACTGTCTCCCAAGCGACTTATCTTACTCTAACTCGCAAGTCCCTGCAGCGCTTTCGCGTTCCGCGGCCAGCGATTTGGCTGTTCCAGCGGGCGCGGCATCCAGCTTGTCTATCGACCATCACCCGCCCGAACAGCCGCTTATAGGGGAATGATAAGTCATGAAAGAGGTAGTTGACAAGACATATACCCTGTGCACTTATCCCGAGAGTTGGCTTGAACGATGATTAACATGTCAAAGAAGAGGGAGCGGGGCATGACGCGGGTGAAGGATTTTGGAAGCAGGAACATCCGCAACGCGCTGGCCGCGACGGTGAGCGCTGCGGCGATCGCCGCATTTGCGAGCGCCGCCGGGGCTCAGACAGCCGACGATGTTGCTGACGGGCAGGAAGAAGCCGATAGGGATCCGTTCTTCAGCGACGCGATCATAGTTACCGCACAGCGGCGCGAGCAGAGCATTCAGGATGTACCGGTCGCGGTCACCGCCGTTTCCGGCGAACAGCTCGAGGTTATCGCTGCGACTCAAGTTTCCGACCTCGAAGCGCTTACGCCCGGCCTTGTCTGGGGTGAGGGCGGCACCTCGCAATATCCGACGATCCGCGGTGTGATCACCCCGATCGGTGAAAATATCGGCGATCCGGCGACGGCCTTTTTCATTAATGGCGTTTACAAAAGTCGCACGGCACAGGCGCTCGCTGCGACCGTGGACCTCGAACGCGCGGAGGTTCTGCGCGGACCGCAAGGAACGCTGTTTGGCCGCAACGCCACGGCGGGCGCGATCAACATCATTTCGCGCAAGCCCGATCTGGACGGGATCGATTATCGCTTTTCCGGCAGCTACGGAAATTACAACGCCGTCGAGGTAACTGGAATGGTGAACGCGCCGCTGGGGTCCGACATTGCTGCGCGTTCGACGGTTCTCTACAAGAAGCGCGACGGCTTCGTCGAGAATATTGGGCCAAGTACCGACATTAACGACGAAGACCTGTTCTACATGCGCAACTCGCTTCGTTACCAGCCGGATGACCGGTTCGAGGCGATCGCGAGGATCGCGGTGCTCGAACGGCACCGCAAGGGAGCTGGCGGTTTTACCTACACCGTCCTCGGACAATCCTTCGAGATCGGCCGTGGGCGGACGATTTTTGGCGATCCGGTTAGCATCAATCCGCGCGTACGCGATGGCATCGATGATTTCGTCGACGGCGTGAACGTCGGCGACATCGGCGTGCCTGTTTTCGGCCCGTACACCATACGGACCGACCTTGAGCCGCGTGAAGACACTACGTCGGTCGATCTCGATCTCGAAATGACTTACAAGCTTAACTTCGGTACGCTCCGTTCGATTACCGCATATGCGGACTTCGAGTCCATTCCGTTCGACGATTCGGATACGGACGCCTTACCTGAGGTAAGAAACGAGACTTCGTTGCTAACAGCTGCAGCGAAAACATTTACTCAAGAGCTCCAGCTTACTTCAAACGAGGATAGTCCAGTCGATTGGGTCGTCGGAGCGTTCTATCTGAACGACAAGACGTTCGAGATATTCGCCCTCGAGAATCTGAACGGCAACCCGCGGCTGAATCGCCAGGGCGAGCTCACCCCGTTGTTCTTCGACCGGCGCACGAATGTAGATACCGAATCGATCGCCTTCTATGGGCAGACGACGGTCCCGCTGACCGATCAGTTCAGCGTGACGGGCGGTATCCGCTATACGAAGGACACCAAAGACTTCAAGCTGCGCGAATTCGGCTGGCTCGGCGTATTCGGGTTCAATCCCGATCTCGACACGACCGAAAGCTTTGACAAGGTGACGTGGCGGGTCGGCGCTGAATATCAGCCGACGCCGAACAATCTGCTCTACGGTTCGGTTGCAACGGGCTTCCGCTCGGGCGGTTTCAACCGGTTCGCCGACGCGGGCGCGACCGATGCGAACACGTTCGATAGCGAACTGATCACGACCTATGAGATCGGAAGCAAGAATGAGTTCGGTGGCGTGCTGCGCAGGGCGAACCTCGCGCTTTATTACAGCGACTTGGCCGATCAGCAGGTTGGGACCGTAATCTCGATCGCCGGCGTCGGCCAGTCGGGCTTCTTCAATGCTGGTGAGACCGAAATCTACGGCGCGGAACTGGAGCTACAGTTCCAGCCGACGCCCGACTGGTACGCGCTCGCGACGCTCGCCTACAACAAATCCGAGTATAAGGAGTATACCTCCCCCGGATTTGCCGGCGACACGATCGGGCAACCGGGGGTCTTTGCTGATCCCGAAACGGGGCGTCCGTTCGTCGACCTCGCGGGCAACGATACGCCGCGTTCGCCGCGGTTCCGTGCGACTCTGTTGACCGGATACGACCTCGACCTTGCGGATTTCGGTACGATCACACCGGTCGTGAATTTTCTCTATTCGACCGGTTTCTTTAATACGGCGTTCAATACCTCGCTGGATCGACAGGACGATTTCGCGAAGATCGACCTCAGGTTGCGCTACACCAACCCGAACGAGACGTTCAGCATCGAAGGCTTCGTCCAGAACGTCACCGACGAGGCGGTGCTTTCGCGAGTGGTATATGGCTCGAACAACGAGGCGTTTGCTTCATACCAGGATCCGCGCACTTACGGGCTGCGCGTGATCGTGCAACGCTGACACTTGCGAAGACGGCCGGTTGTTCATCAGAATGTTCGGTCATCGCACTGCAGTGACGGCGGCCGTTACCGATCGTAGAGAATGTGGCTTTGAAAGAGCAAGCGCATGAAGATTTTCTTCGACGAAGCACAGCTTTATCACGCGCCTGAACGCGCGTTCCATAACGGCACTATCGGTCCTTATCGCGAGGTGGCATTGCGGGCCGGCAACGTCGCAACCATCTTGGGGGCACCGGAAGCGCCGGCCGACCTCGGGATCGAACCGTTACGCGCGGTGCACGATCCAGAATATCTCGATCACCTGCAATCGGCCTATCCGCGTTGGCTCGAGGCCGGTCGGAGCGGCGAGGCGCTGCCCTATGTCTGGCCCATTCGTCGGCGGCGGGCGATCGATCTAGAGCGTATCGACGCGCTGCTGGGCCGGTTCAGCTACGATGCCACCACCCCTATCGTGGCCGACACGTGGAAGTCTGCTTACGCGTCTGCGCAGACCGCGCTTGGCGCCGCCGACGCCGTTATCGCCGGCGACCGTATAGCCTTCGCTCTGTGCCGACCGCCAGGGCATCATGCCGGTGCGGACTATATGGGCGGCTATTGCTATCTCAACAACGCCGCGATCGCCGCGCAACGCGCGAGCGACGCGGGCTTATCGAAAATTGCGATACTCGATATCGATTATCATCATGGCAACGGCACGCAGGATATTTTCTGGCATCGCTCCGACGTTCTGTATGTTTCGATCCATGGCGATCCTTCGGTCGATTATCCCTTTTACTGGGGGCGCAGCGACGAGGTCGGCGAAGGCGAAGGCCAAGGCTATAACCTGAACCTGCCGCTGCCGCACGGCACCGACTTAAGGCGTTATCGCGTCGCGCTTGAGCAGGCGCTCGCACGCGTCGATAAGTTCGCGCCGCATTTGCTGGTGATAAGCTTCGGCGCCGACACCTTCATCGAGGATCCGATATGTGGCTTCTCGTTGCGTACTCGTGATTTTCAGGAAGTCGCCAATGCGATTGCGCAGTGCGATTTGCCAATGGTCGTCATTTTCGAGGGCGGATATGCGGTCGACGATCTGGCTGCGAATGTCAGCTCTTTCCTGAATGGACTGGCCTGAGCCAAGCCCGCGGACGGACGAACCTTCCGGTTCAAGCACCGTAGGAAAGGCGAGCAGCGGAGATCATGATTTGCCCACCGGGTCGAGCGCCGAGCCATATTCCTCGGACAAGAAGGAGATCAAGCTCGTCATCGCCGCAAGTTCGGCGGGCACGGTCTTCGAATGGTATGATTTCTTCATCTACGGGACGCTGTTCACTCTTATCGGCGCGGCGTTCTTCCCCAGCGATAATGAGACGTTGCAGATCCTGCTCGTTTGGGCTGGTTTCGCGGTCGGTTTCGGTTTTCGTCCGCTGGGCGCGATATTGTTCGGCTTTCTGGGAGACCGCTGGGGCCGAAAATACACTTTTCTCGTCACTGTCACGCTGATGGGGGTCGCCACCGCGGCGATGGGGCTTGTTCCTACGGCCGACGAGATCGGGCTCGCGGCACCGGTGATCATCATCCTGCTGCGAATATTGCAGGGGTTGGCGCTCGGCGGCGAATATGGCGGCGCCGCGATTTATGTCGCCGAACATTCGCCGCCGGGCAAACGCGGCTTCTACACCAGTTTCGTACAGGCGAGTGTCATAGGGGGTTTCGTGCTGTCGATATCGGTCGTGCTCCTGTGCCGCACCTTCATTCCCCCAGATGACTTTGCCGAATGGGGTTGGCGGGTGCCCTTTCTTCTCTCGGTAATCCTGCTGGGCATCTCGTTGTGGATGCGATTGAAACTGAGTGAGAGCCCGGTGTTCCAAGCGATGAAGGCGGCTGGAAAGACAGCAGCGAACCCCTTCGTCGAAAGTTTTACCTATCCCGGCAACAAGAAGCGCATCTTCGTCGCGTTGTTCGGCGTCACCGGCATTCTAACGACGACATGGTATTCCTTCTTCTTCTCATCGCTGTCCTTCCTGCAACGCGAAATGCGCGTCGACCAGACCGTCGTCGAGATATTGATGCTCACCGCGGGCGTGCTGTCCTTCGGCGTTTACATGTTGGTAGGCGCTTGGTCCGACAAGGTTGGCCGCCGGCTCCCGATCCTTATTGGGGGCAGCCTCACGCTGCTGCTTATCTTCCCCATATTCTGGGCGATAAGCAGTCTTGCGAACCCGCACCTGATACAAGCGTCGGAACGCAACCAAGTGATGGTTGCTGGTCCGGACTGCACGACCGACCCATTCGCCGAACTTTTTGGTCGCGAACAAAGCGACTGCGGGAAGATCTTGGAAACGCTGACCGCAAGCGGCGTTCGCTACGAACGCGCCGAAGCCGGGCGAGTTTCGCTGACCGTCGGCGGCGAAGCGATCGCGATCAAACCCGACTGGTACAATAGCGGAAGCGAGCGTCGCGAGGGTTTGCAAGCCGCGCTCTCGCCGTTCGGTTTTGACTTCTCGCAACAACGCCCACCGGTTCTCAATCTGCTCGGCATATTGGGTTTGCTATTCGTGGGTGCGGTGCTTTCGGTGATGACCTATGGCTCGGTCGCCGCCCTGCTTTCCGAAATGTTCCCTGCGCGCATACGCTACAGCTCCATGTCGATACCCTATCATATCGGCGCGGGATATCTGGGCGGGTTTCTGCCGCTTATCTCCGGCTTCATCGTCGCGCGCACCGGCGATATGTTCGCCGGCTTGTGGTACACCTGGGTGGTTGTCGCCTTTGGTCTGCTCGTAGCTCTATGGGGGCTGCCGAAAGGTCCTCCCCGGGATTTCGAAGGGATAAGCGAATAAAGAGACGAATGCGTTAACCACCGACGCCAATTTTGGCCGGCGCGACACCGCCACCGGGCGAAGTGGAGCCCATTTTGGGGTTCCCGTACCACTTTCGCGAATAGTAGCGGTAAGGAATAGCGTGCATTAGCAATGCGTTAGCTGAAAGGTGAAAATTCGGTCTTCCAGCAAACCAACGGCTTAGCTAAGTTTCGGGTTTTCAAAGACTCGCACGGCCGTATTCCGTCGCCTGCCCGCCGGAGGGACTCGGCGATGGAGAGTTGGCGGGAGCAGTATCTCGGGATCGAGGCAATTCCCGACACGCTGACCGAGGCGGAGATCAAGTTTTTCTTCCGCCTCGATGCAAACGGCCGTCGCTTCGTTGCGAGCCGCCGCCGGTCCATGACGCGCCTGGGACTGGTCCTGCATATCGGCTTCCTGCGGATGAGCGGCCGGCACCTGCCCGCGCTTAAGCGGGTACCCTCGTCGGTGCTGGCGTACGCAGCCGGCGAGGTTGGCGCGGCGGCGCCGCAGCTCGCGACGCTGCGCGCGATCTACCGGCGGCGCATGACCTTGTTCGAGCATCAGCGCCTCGCTGCGTCGGCGACTGGCTTCCGCGCCGCCGGCGAGGCGCAGTTGAGGATGCTGACAGGCCGAGACTGAACTCGTTCGTGAGCAACTGGTCCGCGCAGCGCGCCGTTGGCTCTACGACCGCTTGATGCTGATCCCCGGCGATCGCAGTCTCGAGCAATTGGCCGCTCGGGCGCAGGAGCATATCCTTGGCAAGCTGAAGGACGCGATCGAGGCGGGCGCCGGCAGCGACACGGCTGCGGGATGGGCTGCGAAGCTAAGCGGCAACGGCCCCGGCGTGGGCGGGGCGCTGCTGGACTGGCTGCGCGCGCCGGTGAAGGGGTTCGGTCCACGCGCGCTGCAGGACATACAGAAGCGAATCGGCGCGCTTCGCAGCCTCGGTGCCGAGCGCATCGTCCTGCCCGAGGTGCCGATTGAACGCATGCGACAGCACGCCGTGCGCATCGCCCGCCGCAAGGCATCGACGCTGCCGCGCCTCGGCGAGCCGCGGCGCACCGTCGAGATCGGCTGCTGGCTGCGGCTCCAGCTGCTCGAGGCCACCGACGCGGTCCTGATGCAGACGGGCCGGAGGATCGGCCATCTGTGGGGCGAGGCTCGTCGCAAGGTCGAAGCACGGGCGCTCGAACAGCTCAATCAATACCGCACCGGCGTCGGCGCGATCATCGGCGCGCTCGACGATCCCGCCCTATCCGACCACGAGTTCCGCGAGAGAGTGTCGCTCGCCGTGCTGCCGCTTCGCTCGGCTCCGGCTGCCCAGGGCAAGGTCCAGGCGATCCGCACGCAAATGGCCGCGACACCCGGACCGTTGCGCCTGCTGCTCAAGCAGGTCGGTGCGCTCGACCTGCAGATTCCGGCCGATCACCCGCTCAAGCTTGCGCTGGCGACCCTCGCAGAAGGCTATCGCGAGCGCGACCCCGGTTTGATGCCGTGGGAGTTGGACCCGTTCCCGCAGGCGCAATCGGCGGTGTTGCAGGCGGCAAGGACGGCCGCGAAGCGTCTGGCGGCCTACAAGGTCGCCACGGCCATGCTGCTGAAACGCTCTCTGCGAAACGGCTCCGTCAGTGCACCGCACAGCGTTCACCACCGCAGCGTGGCCGATCAGCTGATGCCGAGCGCACAATGGCACAAGGCGCGGCCGCAGGCCATGCGGGACAACCGCTGGACGACGTCGATCGATGCCTACCTGCACCGGTTCGGGGAAGCGCTGTCGCTGCTGGCGACGATGCTGGATGAGGCGATCGATGCGGGCGAGTTGAGCATCGCCGACGGTCGGTTCCGCATCCCCAAGCTTGGGGCCGTGCCAAAGGATCCTGCCGTCGACCAGACCCGAACGGCTCTGTTCGCCGTCATTGGTTCGGTGCAGCTGCCGGACGTCATCGTCGCTGTAGATGCCCTTACCCGCTTCTCCTCGGTGCTGCTTGGCCGAGACGCAGCCAGCAAGGAGGAACTCGAGGCGCTCTATGCCGCGCTCCTCGCCATGGGTACCGACAAGACCGCGGCCGAGATGGCGCGGATGGTCGACGGCTTCAGCGACGACCGGATCGAGCTCGCCATGCGGACCGTCGAGGAGGTTGGCCATCTGCGCGGCGCCAGCGACGCCGTGGCGGCGGAGATGCTCGCCCATCCGATCGCCGCCCAGTGGGGCTCGGGCGTCGCTGCCTCGGCCGACATGATGAGCCTCGATGCGACACGGAAACTCTGGCTCGCGCGTATCGAGCCCAGACGGCGCAGGCCCGCGGTCGGCACCTACACCCACGTCAGCGATCAGTGGGCAGTCATCTACGACCAGCCCGTCCTCTTGAACGAGCGGCAGGCCGGCGTCGCCATTGGTCAAGCCGGCGTTCCGCAGGGAAGTACATCGCAACCTCGCGCAAGGCGAGTCCGTCCACCAGCTTCAGCGCGCCATCTTCGCCGGCCGGATCGGGGCGAAGCACGGCCGCAGCCTGCGCGAAGTCGCCGCAATCTCCGGAGCCCTGACGCTGCTGACCAACATCGTCATGGCTTGGAACACCGCGGCGATGCAGGAAGTGGTCGATCGAGAGAATGCGGATCGCTCACGGTCGAGCACCTGACCCACATCGCGCCGGCCGCCTTCCGCCACATCAATATGCAGAGCAAGCTGCACTTTCCTATCGAGCGCTACAATCATCTCGCGGCTCCGGAACGGCGAAAGGCTTGAGAGCGCCTGCGAAAACCTGAATGGCCGCTAAGCCATTGCTTCGCAACGATAGCGATTTAGATTAACGCCATAAGATGTTCATATTGCAAGATATTATTTACCGCTAGTTTTAGCGAACGTGGTACGGGAACCACGACACATGATGACAGCAATCGAGACCCGGCCCGGCTACCCTCTCACTTGAGAAGGTAGGCGAAGTTTGTGCGAGTTCAAAAATTTACCGGACAAGGTGAAACGAGTTACGGCTATTCAGAGATATCGTCGTCCATGAGCATCGGTCCCAGCTTATACACCGTATCCCTCGGGATCATGAGCTACAGGTCCGCTTCTCCATAGCTCGGCAGGATCGTTAGCAGGGCGAAGCGGCAATCAGCGCTTATCTGAACAGATGGCGGCATTCATGTCAGGACAGCGGTTAACGAAACGGCAGAAATCAGGGCGCAATGCCGCCTGTCCGCGATTTAACGGGCGAACGGCGGCTCGCGCCAAAAGCAGCCGTGCAACGGCGAAAGCGCAATGTCCGGAGTTCGGGCTAGGCCTGCCTCTAATATCGCGTATCGAGGTAGGGCTTTGGTTTACGAAAGCCGCCGAAGGGTTCCATTTGCCACAATAGAATGATTCGGCAGGTAGTGGCTTTCAAGTGAGGAAGAGCGGATCAGCTGGTGTCCTCAATTCGCGGCCGGACGTGGCGCATGGGTCGATCGACGCCTCACCAACTTCTCGCGCCGAAGGACTCACTATCGAGTTCGCGGTCCGTGCGTGGGTCTGCAACCTCTGCCCGTACGGGCTCGATTACCTCATACGCGACGCCGATGCGCCGCGGAGCTGTCGCGCGCCTGGCCAGAAGCGAGCGAACATAGGACTTTGCCGCTCCCTCGGTTGCAAAGGCGCGGCGCTCGCCCCGCCCTGCCCCGCCGATCCGGCCCCATCTGCGCTCGACAACGATCCAACCGAACAGATCATGGCTCGCCTCGATGGAGTAGGCTCGGGCAATCTTCCTGGTGAGATCGATTGCCTGCAGATACCAGGAAAGCCTACCGTTCTCGAAGTCCATGGAGTTGGAGTGCCCGAGGGGATCGCGTCTATCCAATGAAGGAGATGAATCACTCGGTACGCACTGATCAAATTCTCCATCCTTATCGCGCCCGCAGACGGAATAGCCTTACGGCTGGTGTCCACTCGCTCCATGCGCAATCTCAGGATCGACTAATGCCAGCGCTGCGCCCTCCCCCGCCCTGTTAATGTGCGTCTGCAAGAGGAGGAGCGCTGCAGGAGTGCCCACCAACTGGCTCTCATTCGCCTGCCAAATCGCTCACGTGCGACCAGCGAAGCATCGCGCTCAGGCGCAACCCGACGCCGTCGTCGCCGACCGCCTGTGCAAACTTGCACTTCGTAGAAGAGGTGAGTTCCCAAAAACGCGGGCGCCGGACAGCAAGGTGTCGCCAATCAGCCGGGCAATCCATTGCCCCTTCTTAACCCGCCGAGCGGAGGTGGGATGCACTCAGGCAGCCTCCGGCACCGAGATCATCGGTGGTCGTCTGATTGAGAAATTCTTCGCCTTGCATAGCTGACGACGAACGCCTCCCACATGCGGAACCATTCCCCCTCCCCTCGCTTCCGGTCGATGTCCGGGCACCCTCTGCGGAGTTCGGAAGCCATCATATCAACGTCCCAAGGGCCTCCTTTGGTTCGACCGATCTCCAGGAAGGGTTTTTCGGCTGTTCCATACAGCAAGGTTCCGGACGGAAACGCAATTTTGACAGGTCTGGCTGAGCAGGGCTTGACGTCCCCTGCCCCGCCCTTTGCGACCGATGATCTTGGTGCCGTTCGTTCCTTCGAGGCGCCGAGCAGGCGTAAATGAGCCCCGACCAACTTGCGCTCGAGCGGAGCCGGAGAAGGATGGAGTACCACCTTCCGCCCCGACAGGTCGACATTCGCATTGGGATATACCGCCGAGACGAGCTGCATTGTCTCGCGAACGGTCTGGCGAAAGCGCTTCGTATCCGCCACGTTTCCAAGATGCTTGGCGAGCTGATCCCAAGATATGACCTGCCCTCGATCGGAAGCGATCCTCGGAAGTCGGTAGGCGAGATAAGTATAGAAATCGAGAGCGGTCGGGATGCCCTTCAACTCGCGCACAGCCACTTCGTTGAGGGGGACCGCGTGTTCGACCAGATGGTTGTAGAAGATGTCGGACATCCTGATTTCGCGGGCGAATGCCCCGTTGCTGTCCAGTGTCCCCGCATATTCGTTCGAAATCTTGACGTCGCGGACCGCGAAGCCGCTCTCATCTGAAGTGTGTCCATCCCACCTGATCTGCCATTGGCATGCAAGGAGACGATCGACCTGCTCGCGCATCAGGTTGGCAATTCCGCGCGGCCCGAAGGACACTGTCTTGTAACCCAATCGATGCATCCAGTCGGTAAAATTTCGGCCTAAATAGACGTCTCGCGACCGCTTGGTTACCGCTTGTGATAAGAGATAGATGAGGGCCACGCGCGGATAGGACCCGTACGGTACCCCTCTGCTGCGTATTTCAGCCTTGCCATTGATGGTCTGCAGAATGGGCCTCGGATTGATGGCGAGAGCATACTTGCCATCCTCGCGGATGATCGGGAGCGTGTCGTCTTTGGGCCGCTTGGTGGGCAGGGACATGGCGCACAGCGCAGAATGGAGGAAGGAGGGTACCGGCTCCTCGTCCTGAACGCGGAGGAACGCATCCATGGTGAGTTGCGTCCGGCGTTCCTTGCGAGTGTGCGCACCTCCTCTTCACCGCCTGAGGCGTATGGCTCGCGCCGGAATCAAGCCCGCGCTTCCTCAACCCCCGCGCTGTTGTGGCGCAGCGCCGCCAGAACGGTCTCGACGATGCTGGGGGCGTTCAGGCCGGCCGTATCGTACTGCTTGTCGGGCGCGTCCTGGTCGAGGAAAATGTCGGGCAGGCGCATGGTGCGGATCTTCAGGCCGGCATCGAGCCAGCCCTCGTCGCTCGCCAGCGTCAGGACATGCGCGCCCAAACCGCCGATCGCGCCCTCCTCCAGCGTCAGCACCACCTCGTGCGAATGGGCGAGGCGGCGGACCAGCTCGCTGTCGATGGGCTTGACGAAGCGCATGTCGGCCACCGTGGTCGCCAGGCCCTTGGCCTCGAGCGTGTCGGCGGCCTTGAGCGCTTCGGCCAGCCGCGTGCCGAGCGACAGGATCGCCACGCTGCCGCCCTTCTCGGCCTTGCCATCGACCGGGCGCACGATGCGGCCCTTGCCGATTGCCAGCTTGCGGGGCACCTCGGGCAGGGCTGCGCCCGTGCCGCTGCCGCGCGGATAGCGAAAGGCTATCGGGCCATCGTCATGTTCGGCCGCGGTATAGGTCATGTGGACCAGCTCAGCCTCGTCGGCGGCGGCCATGACCACGAAATTGGGCAGGGTGGCGAGATAGGTGACATCGAACGAGCCCGCATGCGTGGCGCCGTCCGCGCCGACCAGCCCGGCGCGGTCGATGGCGAAGCGTACCGGCAGGTTCTGGATGGCGACATCATGCACCACCTGGTCGTAGGCGCGCTGGAGGAAGGTGGAATAGATCGCCGCGAAGGGCCGCATCCCCTGTGCCGCGAGCCCGGCGGCGAAGGTGACGCCGTGCTGCTCGGCGATGCCGACATCGAACGCCCGCGCCGGGTGCGCGGCGGCGAACTTGTCCACCCCGGTGCCCGACGGCATGGCGGCGGTGATCGCGCAGATCCGCTCGTCGGTCTGGGCGAGCTTCGCCAGCGTCTCGCCGAACACGTTCTGGTAGGACGGCGGGCCGCCCGCCGCCTTCTTCTGCTCGCCGGTGATGACGTCGAACTTGGCGACCCCGTGATACTTGTCCGCGCTCGCCTCGGCTGGCTCGTAGCCCTTGCCCTTCTTGGTCACGACGTGAATGAGCACCGGGCCTTCCTCGGCATCGCGCACGTTCTCGAGCACGGGGATCAGGTGTTCCAGGTTATGCCCGTCGATCGGGCCGACATAATAGAAGCCCAGCTCCTCGAACAAGGTGCCGCCCGCGACCAGGCCGCGGGTGAACTCCTCCGCCTTGCCGAGCGAGGTGTGCACCCGGCGCGACAACTTCTTGGCCACCTTGGAGGCGAGGCTGCGCAGGCCCAGATATTCGCTCGAGGAGACGACCCGCGCCAGATAGGCGGACAGCCCGCCCACCGGCGGTGCGATCGACATGTCGTTGTCATTGAGGATCACCACCAGCCGGTTGCCCGCCTGGCTTGCATTGTTCATCGCCTCGTAGGCCATGCCAGCGCTCATCGCCCCGTCGCCGATCACCGCGATGGCGCGGCCGGGCTGCCTGGTCAGCTTGTTGGCCATCGCAAAGCCCAGGCCCGCCGAGATGGAGGTGGAGGAATGCGCCGCGCCGAACGGGTCGTATTCGCTTTCGGACCGCTTGGTGAAGCCCGACAGCCCGCCCCCCTGGCGCAGCGTGCGGATGCGGTCGCGGCGGCCGGTGAGGATCTTGTGCGGATAGGCCTGGTGGCCAACGTCCCAGATCAGCTTGTCGCGCGGCGTCTCGAACACATAGTGGAGGGCCACGGTGAGCTCCACCACGCCCAGCCCCGACCCAAGATGCCCGCCGGTGGTGCCGACCGCGTCGATCATCTCAGCGCGCAGCTCGTCGGCCAGCTGCTTCAGTTGCGAAGCCTCGAGCCGGCGCAGCTCTTCGGGGACGTTGATGGTGTCGAGAAGCGGGGTCGCAAGCCTGGTCATGATAGCGGGCTTACACAAGCGCGGCAGGCGTGTCGATTATCCGTGCACCGCAACACCTTGGACATTTCGGCCAGTGCGAACCCCGGGTCGCGAGAGCGCCTCGAGCAGCGCGGTTCAGGCGGCACAATCGCCGCAACGGCCGACCAGCTCCACCACCGGGCGCAATTCGGCAAATCCCCTGTCCGCGCCCGCCTCGCGCAGCGCGCTGGTCAGGCGCTCATCGTCCAGATGGCTGGCAAGACCGCACGCGTTGCAGATCATGAAGATGCAGTCATGCCGGCATCCGGGATGCGAATTGGCGATAAAGGCGTTGGCGCTCTCGATCCGGCTGACCAGATTGGCGCGCACGAACAGGTCGAGGATGCGATAGACGCTGTTGGGCGCCACCCGCTTGCCGCGCGCGGACCCCACCTCATCGGCAATGTCGTAGGCCGAAGCGGGGCGATCGCGCCCGGCCAGCGCACGGAACACCGCGCCGCGCATCTCGGTCCATTGCTCGCCCGCCTGAATTAGTGCCTCGCGCGCTGCATCCACCAGGCTCTCGCCCGCAAGCTCGCTGTGGGAATGCGATCTGGCCGCCATCGCCGCCGATATAGCCATAGGCGAACGCGCGGGCAATCAGCCGGTTTTAAACGCAGGGCTGTAGAGCGCGGAGAACAGGCGCTTGAGCGCCGCAACCTTGGGTGCGTCCCAGCGGCGGATATAGGGATGGTCAGGGTTTTTCTGCGCGAAATCCTGGTGATAGGCTTCCGCCTCGTAGAACTTCTGGGGCGCCTCGATCCGGGTGACGATGGGCGCGTCCCACGCCTTGCTCCTGGCCATCTGCGCCAGGTAGGCGCGCGCCACCGCGCGTTGCTCGTCCGACACCGGGATCAGCGCGGCGCGGTAATGCGCGCCCACATCGGGCCCCTGCCGGTTCTTCAGCGTGGGATCGGCGATGACCGAGAACAGGATGCGCACCAGCTGGTCGTAGCGCACCACCTTGGGATCATAGACCACGCGCACTGCCTCGGCATGATCGGTCACGCCCGAGGAGACCAGATCATAGGTGGCACCGCGAGCCGTGCCGCCATGATAGCCCGAGACCACGCTCTTCACGCCCTTCACATGGCTGAACACCGCCTCCACGCCCCAGAAGCAGCCGCCGGCAAAATAGGCGTTCTTGAGCCCGCCGCTCTCATCCGAAACGCGCGCGGCGGCCGGCGCCTCGACGATGTTCTCGGCGGCCAGCGCGGGCATCTGGCAGGCCGAACCGGCCAGCGCCAGGCCGGCAAGCGGGGCGATCAGGGAAAGGCGGGCAATGCGCATCGCGGGTCAGCCTACAAGCGGCAAGGTGCCGGTGGTCATGATGAGAGCGGTAAGCCCGAACCCTGTAAAGAACGAGCACAAAATGTCGGACTTGAAGGCACGCATGGCAGGGCTCCGATCGTGGTCATCACGAGTGGCCCCTCAACTACCGAACCCGGTTCTGCGCGACGCTGAACCGGCGCGTCGTGCGCCGTTCATCTGCCGGTCTTTTGGGGGGGGCGGGGTATACCTCGCTGTGCTGTCGACCTTGCGGCGGACGACGTCGAGGCTTGCGCGGCGCCCGAAGGCTAATGGCGAAAGTGGCGCATCCCTGTAAACACCATCGCGATCCCCGCCGCATCGGCTGCCGCGATGACCTCCTCGTCGCGCACCGATCCGCCCGGCTGAATGATGCAGGTGGCGCCCGCCTCCACCGCCATGTCCACGCCATCGGCGAAGGGCAGGAAGGCATCGGAGGCCATCGCGCTGCCCACCGTGCGCGGCTCGCTCCAGCCCGCCGCCGCGGCGGCCTCGCGCGCCCGGATGGCGGCGATACGCGCGGCATCGCGTCGGTTCATCTGCCCGGCGCCGATCCCCGCCGTGGCGCCGCCCTTGGCAAAGACGATGGCATTGGACTTGACGTGGCGCGCCACTCTCCAGGCGAACAACGCATCGGCCAGCTCATCCTCACCCGGCGTGCGGCGAGTGACCACCTTGAGGTCGGCCTTGCGGATCGCGCCGGTGTCGCGGTCTTGGGCCAAGAACCCGCCGGTGACGGGCTTGATCATCAGGCCCTCGCGCCGGGGATCGGGCAGCGCGCCCGTCAGCAGCAGGCGCAGGTTGCGCTTCGCGGCAAAGGCGGCGCGCGCGGCCTCGTCGGCGGCAGGCGCGATCACCACCTCGGTGAAGATGGCCGCGATCGCCTCTGCCGTCTCGCCATCGAGCGGCCGGTTGACCGCCACGATGCCGCCGAATGCCGAGACCGGGTCGCAGGCCAGTGCCTCGCGCCAGGCTTGTGCCAGGCTGGCGGCCCGGGCGACCCCGCACGGGTTGGCATGCTTGACGATCACCACCGCGGGCTCTTCGCCGGCGAACTCCGCCGCCAGTTCCAGCGCCGCATCGCCATCGGCGATATTGTTGTAGCTGAGCGCCTTGCCCTGCACCTGCTCGGCGTCGGTCAGCCCGCCCATCACATTGTCGCTCACACGATAGAGCGCCGCGCGCTGGTGCGGGTTCTCGCCATAGCGCAGATCGGCCAGCTTGGTCCCGGTGATCGACAGCGTCTCGGGGAACTCGGTTGTGCTTTCGCCGGCGCCGCCCGTATCCCCCGCAGACGCGAACCAACCAGCGATCATCGCGTCATAGGCGGCGGTGGCGGCGAATGCCTTGGCTGCCTGCGCCTCGCGGAAGGGATACCGCGTCGCCCCGTCATGCTCCGCCAGTTCCGCCAGCAGCGCAGCGTAATCCGCCGGATCGGTGATGATGGTGACAAAACCGTGGTTCTTGGCTGCCGAGCGGATCATCGCCGGGCCGCCGATATCGATGTGCTCGATGATCTGGCCGCGGCTTCCCCCGCCCGCCACCGTCTGCGCGAACGGATAGAGATTGCATACAACGAGGTCGATCGGCGCCACGTCATGCGCATCCATCTCGGCCCGGTGGACCTTATCGTCGCGCACCGCGAGCAGGCCCCCGTGGATGCGCGGGTGCAGCGTCTTGACGCGGCCATCCATCATCTCGGGAAAGCCGGTGATTTCGGACACGTCGCGCACCGACAAGCCGCTGTCGCGCAGCGCCTTCGCGGTGCCGCCGGTGGAGACCAGCTCGACCCCGCCCTTGGCCAGCCGCGAGGCCAGCTCGGCTAACCCGCTCTTGTCCGAGACGCTGAGCAGCGCGCGTCTGATGGTCACCTGTTCCATTGGCAGGACCGTTAGCCGATCCGCTCGATCTGCCAGTGAAAGGCCTCGCCGCCGCGCGAGGCGAGCCCCTCCATCACCAGCTGCTGCGTCTCGTGCGGCCGCCCGCCGGCATCGACCCACAGGCTTTCCTCGACCGTCAGCGGCATATCGTCGGTGGCCAGCCGCCAGACCGAGCCATCGGGCAGCACCAGATCCGCAAACCGCGCGCCCTCCTCATGCTGCAGCACCGCGCGCGGGGCCAGGTGGAAGCGGATGGCGAAGGCGACCTTGCCGCGCTTGGCGCGTCGGCCGCGCGGCTCGAGCCGGTCCTCGCCGGTCAGCAGCGCGCCATCGGTCGTCAGTGTCAGGATCCGGCGGTGGATCAGGCCATAGCGCGCCCCATAGCCGTCATGCGTCGCATCGAGGCGCGTGGCGCGCCGTCCGTCCTCGATGCTTACCGCGGTGCGATCCACCTCGACGCTGGTCACCCCCTTGCCCAGCCGCCCGCCGATCAGCGGGGCGGTGGAATTGGCGTCGTCGAGAACCAGCGCGCTGTGCGCGGCGCTGGCCCGCAGCCCCTGTTCGATGCGCAGCGGAACCAGCCCGCCGGCAAGCGCCGCGCCGCCGCAATTGACGATCACCGGTTCGCCCGCATGGTGCAACTCGAAGGCCAGCGTGGAAGCGCAGCCGAACCGGGCATTGGCGGGAAGCGGCGGCGGCGCGGCATCGCACACCAGCACCGCGTGCGAGCGCCCGGTCCCGCCTTCGAGCCGCTGATATCCCCAGGCGCCCACCTCGCGCAGCATCCGCGAACGCACGCCGCTTGCCGCGATCAGTGCCGCCAGCCTCTCGCCGGGAATGGGCGCGCCGCCCTGCCAGCTGCCGATCGTCCCGTCGCCATCCGCCAGGCTCACCAGCGGCGGGACCAGGCACTGGATCGCCGCGCCGACGAAGCCGGGGGGCTCGATCGCCGTGGCCCGGTAGCAGGCCTGAAGCCGGACCAGGCATGCCAGGAGATCAGCCTGGGCGAGCGGGCTTCGCGACACCACGCCGCCATCCTCGCCCACCAGCGCGCCCAGCGCCTCGGCCAGCCCCGCCTCGCCATGCAGGCGGCACGGCTTGCCGTCGGGCAAGAGCAGCCCGGCCATGACCAGCGAAGCGAATGCCAGCGCCTGACCATGAAGGCCCGCGGCGCGCGGCGCGTTGCGACCCAGCCATTGGGTGGTCTCGGCAATCGCCTCGAGCATGGCGGCGCGATAGGCCTTGTCGCCGCCCGAAAGGATCAGCGGCGCGTTGACCAGGCAGGCGGCCAGCCGGCGCGCGGCGATCTCGACATTCCATGCCCCGCCAGGCGCAGGCGGGTCGGGCTCGGGATTGGCCGCCAGCCAGGCGCGGGCGATCCGCTCGGCTGTGCCATGACCCTGCGCCGCGGTGGCCGAGGCGGCCAGGTCGTCGAGCCAGCCAAAACCGTGCAGCACCTCGTCCATCAGCGGCGCGGATTTGGCGGTGCCGCCGAACTCCGCCTGCGCACTCGGCAGCCTGGCCCCGCCGATCAGGAAATGCCCCGCCCGAAGCGCCATCCCCGCCACCCTGTCGCCCAGCGGCGGACAGGCGACGGTGGCGGTGATCCGCGGGCGCGCCGGGCGGCGGAAGGGCGAGGCCAGCACGCTGGCCGGCACACCGGCACGATAGGCGAAACGGATCAGGCGCTCGCCCAGAGTGGTGGGTGGCGGGGCCAGCGCGGCGGGGCCGTCATCTTGCGTGGCGGGCAGGAAGGCGGGCTCGGGCGCGTGCTGGCTTTCGGCCGCGGGGTCATCAGCGGACCCGTCCCCCGCCGCAATGCCGTCCGCGAACCTGTCCTGCCCCGACAATGCACGGCTGTGCGCCCGGTTGACCCCGGCGACGTCGAACAGCGCCATCTGCCCCGCCGCGCTCGCCGCACCTGGCGCACCCGCCGCACCTGGCGCACCCGCCGCGCCCGTGTCCTGCGCGTCCAAATCCGATTGCGCCTGGTCGAACCCCTCGCGAAGGCGCGGCCCGGGCGCGTTCACGCCGCCGCCACAATCACGCCGCCGCCACAATATTGCCCCTCAGCGCGGCAATATTGTCCCGATAGCGCTCCGGCCCGCCTCTGAAGGTAGCCGATCCCGCCACCAGCGCGTTGGCTCCCGCATCGACGCATTGCCGTGCGGTCTCGGCGTTGATCCCGCCATCCACCTCGATCAGCACCTGATGACCGCCCTTGTCGATCATCGCGCGCAGGGCCTCGATCTTCTTCAATTGCGAGGCGATGAAGCTCTGCCCGCCGAAGCCCGGGTTGACGCTCATCACCAGCACCAGGTCGATCTCGCCGATCAGATAGTCCAGCATCTTGGCCGGCGTGCCGGGATTGAGCGACACCCCCGGCTTCGCCCCCGCCGCCCGGATCGCCTGGATGGTGCGATGGACATGCGGCCCGGATTCGGGATGCACGGTGACATGGTCGGCGCCCGCCTTGACGAACGGCTCGATCCACATATCCACCGGCGCCACCATCAGGTGGACATCGAACGGCTTGGCGGTGTGCGCACGAAGCGCTTGCACCACCATCGGCCCGATGGTCAGGTTGGGCACATAATGGCCGTCCATCACATCGACATGGATCCAGTCCGCGCCCGCCTCGTCGATGGCGCGCACCTCTTCGCCCAGCCGGGCGAAATCCGCCGAAAGGATGCTTGGGGAGATGAGCGGCGTTGCCATGAGCGGTGCGGCGATCGATAGGCGCTGGAGGGCAGGCTCACAAGCATCGGCGCGGTGCTTTTCCACACGGGGACGGCGGCGGACGGGGACGTTGGCGGCAAGGCCGGGCCAGGTCATGCCCGGGTTAACGGGCCGAACATGAGCATTTCAGCCGCCGTTCAGTCACCTGTCGCCACTGCCGCCCACGAACCGGGAGGGGCCGGCACGGGCATCAAGCCCGGGTTCGGACAGGCGCGCCTGTCCGGCGGCCCTGCGCATCCCTAGGAATGAGGAAGAGACGGCAACCAATGCAACGCATGACCCGCCCCCGAGCCATCGGCCTTGCCCTCAAGGGTGCAGCTTTGGGCGCAGCTTCGGCCGCAGCGCTTCTGTCAGCGCCGGCGAGCGCGCAATATGCGGTCAAGATCGGCAATGACATGGCGGCGTGCCAGGGGCGCGGGCCGGCGGTGCGGATCAATGTCTCGGGCATCAAAAACTCCACCGGCAACATGCGTGTTCAGATCTACCGGGCGACCAAGGCGGACTGGCTGGAGAAGGACCGCTGGATCTATCGCATCGAGACGCCGGCGCGCGCGGGCAGCATGAGCTTCTGCATGCCCGTGCCGCAGGCGGGCAGCTACGCGGTGGCGATCCGGCATGATGCCAACAACAACCGCGATACGGATATCTTCGCTGATGGCGGGGGCATGTCGAACAATCCCTCGGTCAATATCTTCAACCTGGGCCGTCCCAGCCACAACAAGACCGCATTTCCCGTGGGCAACGAGGTAACCTCGATCAGCATCCGGATGCGTTACCTTTAGCAACCAGAGTCAGCCGCTGGATTGGGGCTGGATTGGGCACCGGACCGTCGGGTAGCTGGACGGGAGGCGGGTCATCGGGCGGTGGTTCGTCTTGAGGCAAGAGCGGGCGCTTCCATCGCAACAGCGCCTTGCCACCAGTCGCGCGAGCGCGCAGTCTGCCGCGCCATGACCGCCGATCTGCTTCAAGCCGCCCGCGCCATTGCGCCGCGCATCACCGCGCTGCGCCGCGCGATCCATGCCGAGCCCGAGCTGGGGCTGGAGACCCCGCTCACCCTCGCCAAGGCCGAGGCCGAACTTGCCGACCTGCCGCTCGAATGGCGTCGCGGCCCTTCCACCACCGGCGCGGTGGCCGTCCTCAAGGGCGCGCGGCCGGGTGCCAGCGTGCTGCTGCGCGGAGACATGGACGCGCTGGAGATGGACGAGCACACCGGGCTGGATTTCGCCTCCACCATCCCCGGGCGAATGCATGCCTGCGGGCACGATGCGCATACCGCGATGCTGGCGGGAGCCGCGCGGCTGCTGGCTGCGCGCCGCGACGACCTGGCCGGCGAGGTGCGCTTCATGTTCCAGCCGGGCGAGGAGGGTTTCCACGGCGCGCGCCACATGCTCGAGGACGGGTTGCTCGGGGGCGGCGAACATGGCCCGCTGCCCGATGCCGCCTTCGCGCTCCACGTCATGCCCAACGCGCCGCATGGCGTCATCGCCGGAAAGCCCGGCGCGATGCTGGCGGCGGCGGACCAGTTCGCGGTCACCGTGACGGGCAAGGGCGGCCATGGCTCGATGCCGCACGACACGCGCGATCCGGTGCCCGCCGCCGCCGCCATCGTGCTGGCGCTGCAGGCAATGGTCACCCGCCGCTTCGATGCCGCCCAGGCCAGCGTGGTGACCGTGACCCGGCTCGATGCGGGCACCGCGCACAATATCATTCCCGACACCGCTACGCTGTCGGGCACCATCCGCACGCTGTCCCCCGAACGGCGGGCCGCGATCCGCCCGGCGATGGAGGAGGTCGCCCGGCACAGCGCGCGCGCATATGGCTGCGAGGCTGAGGTCACCTTCACCGACGGCTTCCCGCCCACGATCAACGATCCGCGCGCCATCGTGCTCGGCGAGGCGGTGGCGCGGGCAATGGCGCAAGGGACAGGCTGGCACGCGATGGATCATCCGATCATGGGCGCGGAAGACTTCTCCTACGTGCTGGAGAAGGTGCCGGGCGCGATGTTCTTCCTCGGCGTAGCGCAGGAAGGGGCGGACTGGCGCAGCTGCTGCTCCATCCATTCGAGCCGGATGATGGTCGATGAAAGCGCGCTGCCCAAGGGCGCCGCTTTCCTCGCGGCCTGCGCGACGCGGTTTCTGGAGCAAGGGTGGGAGGACGCCGGGAGCCGGATGCGTTGACCCCAACCTACTTCATCATGCCGGACCTGATCCGGCATCCAGCTTCCTTCCGGTCAGCAAGCTGGCGAGGATAACCGCTGGACCCCGGATCAAGTCCGGGGTGACGATCCAGATTTCAAGCATCCCGGCTCGGGGGCTCGGGGGGAGTCGGGGTGAAGATCGACGCCCCCTCAATCCAGATTGGGCCGCAGCCAGCGCTCGGCTTCTGCCAGCGGCAAGTCCCGGCGCGCGGCATAGTCCTCAAGCTGGTCGCGGCCGATCCGCGCCACCCCGAAATACGAGGCCTGCGGATGGCCGAAGTAAAATCCGCTCACCGCCGCGGTCGGCAGCATCGCCTGGCTCTCGGTAAGGCTGAGCCCGGTATTCTCCTGCGCCCCCAGCAGCTCGAACAGCAGCGGTTTCAGGCTGTGATCGGGGCAGGCGGGATAGCCGGGCGCGGGCCGGATGCCGGCATATTTCTCGCGGATCAGGTCCTGGTTGGAGAGGTCTTCGCCCGGCGCATAGCCCCACAATGTGGTGCGCACGTGCTGATGCAACCGCTCGGCGAAGGCCTCGGCGAAGCGGTCGGCCAGCGCCTTGAGCAAGATGTCGGAGAAATCATCGTGATCGGTCGCAAAGCGCGCCAGGTGCGGCTCGATACCGTGGATCGCCACCGCGAACCCGCCGATCCAGTCGCCTGCCGGATCGACGAAATCGGCCAGGCTGAAATTGGCCCGGCCGCGCCCGTCCTTGCCCCTACTCTTGACCACCTGCTGGCGCAGCATGGGAAACAGCGCGCCGTTCTCGAGGCGGATGTCGTCGCCTCCCAATTCCATGGCGCGGCGGCAGGGCCACAGACCGGCAACGCCGCGCGCCTGCAGCCAGCCCTCGGCGATGATCTGCTCGAGCATGGCCTGCGCATCGGCAAACAGCGCCCGCGCGCTCTCGCCCACCACCGCGTCCTCCAGGATCGCCGGGTAGACGCCCGTCAGCTCCCAGGCGCGGAAGAACGGCGTCCAGTCGAAACCGCGCGCCAGATCGGCCAGGTCCCAATCCTCGAACACATGCAGCCCGGGCCTGGCGGGCGCGGGCGGCTTGCGCGAGAAATCGGCCGCAAACGCGTTGTCGCGCGCCTCGGCCAGCGACAGCAGCGGCGCGGCGCCCTTGCCCGCCCGTGTCTCGCGCACCTTCTCGTATTCGTCCGCAACTCCGGTGACGAAGCCCTCCTTCTGGGTGTCGGACAGAAGCTGGCTCGCCACCCCCACCGCGCGGCTTGCATCGAGCACATGGATCACCGAACCGTCATAGGCCGGGTCGATCCTGAGCGCAGTATGCACCTTGCTGGTGGTCGCCCCGCCGATCAGCAGCGGGATCTTCAACTCCGCGCGGCGCATCTCCTCGGCCACCGTCACCATCTCGTCCAGCGACGGCGTGATCAGGCCCGACAAGCCGATAATATCGGCGTCATGCTCGATAGCGGTCTCGATGATCTTGGACCACGGCGTCATCACCCCAAGGTCGATCACCTCGTAGCCGTTGCACTGGAGCACCACGCCGACGATGTTCTTGCCGATATCGTGGACATCGCCCTTCACGGTCGCCATCACGATCTTGCCCGCCGCGCGCGCGCCCGGCTGCTTCTCCGCCTCGATATAGGGGATGAGGTGGGCCACGGCCTTCTTCATCACCCGGGCCGACTTGACCACCTGCGGCAGGAACATTTTCCCTGAGCCGAACAGGTCGCCGACGATGTTCATCCCGTCCATCAGCGGACCCTCGATCACCTCGATGGTGCGCCCGCCGCGCGCCGATACCTCGAGCCGCGCTTCCTCGGTGTCGGCCACCACATCGCTGTCGATGCCCTTGACCAGCGCATGTTCGAGCCGGCGGGTGACCGGCCAGCCGCGCCATTCGGCCGCCCCCGCCTCCTCCTTCGCGCCGCCGCGATGCTGCTCGGCGAGCGCGATCAGGCGTTCGGTCGCGCTTTCATATTTCCCGCGCCCCGGGCGGTTGAGAATGACATCCTCGCACGCCTCGCGCAATTCGGGGTCGAGCGTATCGTAGACATCGAGCTGGCCGGCATTGACGATGGCCATGTCGAGCCCGGCGGGGATGGCGTGATAGAGGAACACCGAATGCATCGCCCGGCGCACCGCTTCGTTGCCGCGGAAGCTGAACGACAGGTTCGACAATCCGCCCGAGAAATGCGCGTGCGGGCACAGCGTCTTGAGCTCGGCCACCGCCTCGATGAAGTCGAGCGCATAGCGTTCGTGCTCCTCCATCCCGGTGGCGACCGCGAAGATGTTGGGATCGAAGATGATGTCCTCGGGCGGGAAGCCGATTCCCGTCAGCAGGTCATAGGCCCGCTTGCAGATGGCGACCTTGCGCTCTCTGCTGTCCGCCTGCCCCGTCTCATCGAAGGCCATCACCACCACGCTGGCGCCATAGTCCAGACACTTGCGCGCCTGTTCCAGGATCGGCGCCTCGCCCTCCTTCAGGCTGATCGAATTGACGATGGGCTTGCCCGAGACGCATTTGAGCCCCGCCTCGATCACCTCCCATTTCGAGCTGTCGATCATGAACGGGACACGCGCGATATCGGGTTCGGCGGCGATCAGCTTCAGGAAGGTGGTCATGGCGTGAAGCGCATCGAGCAGCCCCTCGTCCATGTTGACGTCGAGCACCTGCGCGCCGTTTTCCACCTGGCTGCGCGCCACTTCCACCGCCGCCGGATAATCGCCCGCCAGGATCAGCTTCTTGAACCGCGCCGAGCCGGTGACATTGGTGCGCTCGCCGATATTGACGAAGCGCGCGGCGGCGGCGCGGCTGGTTTCGGGCGCGTCTTGGGGGGCAAGTTCGGGATCGACGGGTTCGACACTGGCCATGTCAGGTGGTCTCTCCGGCCAGCACGCGCGGCGAGACCTCGCCCGCGACCCGCATCGGCCGCGCCAGCACCACGTCGTCATAGAGCGTGCCGCCGACATCGAACCGGCGCGTGCCGATCTCATCGAACCCATGCTTGCGATAGAACGCGATTGCCCGGGCGTTGCCGCGATAGACCCCGAGCACCAGACGCGGCGCATCGGCGAAGGCAGCGATCACCCGGTCCAGCAAGGCAGCTCCAAGGCCGCTACCATGCCAGCGCGCCAAGGCGTAGATCCGCTTCAGTTCCACGTCATGCGCGCGCGCGCCCGGCAGATCGGGCGGGCAGGCCATCGCATAGCCGATCGGCGCGCCGCCGGGCTCGGCCAGCGCCAGCCAGGCACGACCGCCCTCACTCAGCACCCGGCGATAGGCGGCGGGCGTATGGACGCGCGCGCAATGGGCGATGATCGCCGCGCCCTCGATCACCCCGGCGAAGCTTTCGAGGAAGCTTGCCGCGCCCACCAACGCGAGCGCGTCCGCATCCTCGGGTTCGGTTTCGCGCAGCCGCCAGTCCGGTCCGACGGCTTGCGTCATGCAGCCAGCGTGAAGGGCTCGAGCCCGGCCAGCCTGGTCACCCGCTCGACCTGGGGCACGGCGCGTGGGCTGAGGCCGGCCACCGCTTGCGCCATGGCGGCGATATGCTCAGGGGTCGAACCGCAGCAGCCGCCCAGGATGTTGACATCGCCATTCGCCGCCCATTCGCGCACCAGCGCCGCGGTCTTGGCGGGCGGCTCGTCATATTCGCCCAGCTCGTTGGGCAGACCGGCATTGGGATAGGCCAAAATCAACGTGTCGGCGATGGCGGACAGCGCGCGCACATAGGGGCGCAGCTGCTCGGCGCCGAACGAGCAGTTGAGCCCCACCGCCACCGGCCTTGCATGCCGCACCGAATGCCAGAACGCCTCCACCGTGTGACCCGACAGGTTGCGTCCCGAAAGATCAGTCAGCGTCATCGACAGCGCAATCGGCACCTCACGGGCCAGGTCGCGCTCGAGCATTCGCACCGCCGAGATCGCGCTCTTGGCATTGAGCGTGTCGAACACCGTCTCGATCAGGATGAGGTCGGCACCGCCCTCCACCAGCGCCGCCGCCTGCTCGCGGTAGACCTCGGCCAGGTCGTCATAGGTGATCTCGCGGAAGCCCGGATCCTCCACGTCGGGGGACAGGGTCAGCGTCTTGTTGGTTGGCCCGATCGCGCCGGCGACAAAGCGCGGCCGCCCGTCTTTGGCGGTGAACCGGTCGGCCTCCTCGCGGGCGATGCGCGCGGCGGCGACATTGATCTCGCGCACGAGCTTTTGCGCTGAATAGTCGGCCTGGCTGATCGCATTGGCGGAAAAGGTGTTGGCCGAGACCATGTCCGAGCCCGCGGCAAGATAGCCGCGCGTCACCTCGGCGATGATGTCGGGGCGGGTCAGCGCCAGGATGTCGTTGTTGCCCTGCTGTGGCGAGCCTAGAGCAAGATCACCGGCGAAATCCTCCTCGGTCAGCTTGTAGCGCTGGATCATCGTGCCGAACGCGCCGTCGAACAGCAGCACGCGCTCCTTCGCGGCGGCGTTGAGCGTATCGCGGATGGTCATGTTGCAACCTCCTCGGCGCCGGGTGGCTTGCGACCCAGCAGATGGCACACCGCCTCGGTCAGCTCGGCCCGATTGAGCGTGTAGAAGTGGAACTCGCGCACCCCCTCGTCATAGAGCCGGCGGGTGAGTTCGGCGGTCACCGCCATGGCCACGAACTGGCGCGCGGCGGGCCGCTTGTCGAGCCCCTCGAACAGCGCCGCCATCCAGCCCGGGATGCTTGCCCCGCAGGCGGCGGCAAAGCGGCTGGCCTGGCCGAAATTGGAGATCGGCAGCACGCCCGGCACGATGGGCGCGTCGATCCCCGCCGCCGCCGCCTTGTCGCGAAACCGCAGGAAGGTGTCGGGCGCGAAGAAGAACTGGGTGATCGCGCGCGACCCGCCGGCATCGAGCTTGCGCTTCAAATGATCGAGGTCGGAATACTCGTCCGCGGCATCGGGATGAACCTCGGGATAGGCGGCGACCGAGATCTCGAAGGGCTTGAGCGCGCTGAGCCCGGCGACCAGTTGGGCGGCATCGCCATAGCCATCGGGATGCGCGACGAAGGGCTCGCCCGGCTTGCCGCCATCACCGCGCAGCGCCACAATATGGCGGATGCCCGCGTCCCAGAAATCCACCGCCACCTGGTCCACCTCGTCGCGGCTGGCGCCCACGCAGGTGAGATGCGCTGCCACCGGCACCGTGCCCTCGCCCACCAGCCGGCGCACCGCGGCAAGGCTGCGCGCGCGCGTCGAGCCGCCCGCGCCATAGGTCATCGAGACGAATTCGGGGCTGATCGCGGCAAGCTGCTCATAGGCGCGCCACATCTGACCCTCGGCGGCATCATCCTTGGGCGGGAAGAATTCGAACGAAAGCGCTATGTCGCCGGGCAGGTGCCGGAACAGCGCAGAATCCGCCAGCGGGTCGGCAGGGCGGGGCAATGATACAGCTTCGTTCATATTGCCGACCTCCCGCCGTTCGCCAACCGCCCAACCCCTTCTGACCGAGCGGTTTTGCGCATATCAAGATATCTCTATATGTCATCCGCTACCGGCTTGAAAGGGCTTTAAGCGATTGCGCATATAAGGAAACCATTATATGTGAATCGGGTGCAGATCGAGACGGTTCTTGGCGCGCTTGCCGATCCCACCCGCCTGCGGATCATGCGGCTGCTCGAGCATCTGGAACTGGCGGTGGGCGAGGTGGCGCAGGCGCTCGGGCAAAGCCAGCCGCGTGTCTCGCGTCATGTGGCGATTCTATGCGAGAGCGGACTGGCCGAGCGTCGCCGCGAGGGCAGCTGGGTGTTCCTGCGCCGCGCGCTCGCTCCTGATTCGCCTTGTCCGCTGGCCGCCGCCATCGCCCGCCTGCTCGCCGCCGCCGAAGCCGAGGATGGCGCGTTCGCCGCCCGCTGCGCCGAGGACCGGCGTCATCTGGCGGCGATCAGGGCCACGCGCGAGAAGAGCGCCGCTGCATATTTCGCCGATCATGCCGAGCAATGGGACAGCCTGCGCGCCATGCTCAGCCCGGCAGAGGAGGTGGAGGCGGCGCTGCTCGACACGCTCGGCAGCGAACCTTTGGGCCAGTTGCTCGACATCGGCACCGGCACCGGGCGGATTGCCGAGGTGCTGGCACCTGCCACCAGCCATATCGTGGGGCTCGACCGGAGCCCGGAAATGCTGCGTCTCGCCCGCGCGCGGCTGCAGGCGCTGCCGCCCGACAGCTGGGAGCTGGTCCAGGCCGATTTCAACGCCCTGCCCTTCGAACCCGCGCGGTTCGATACCATCGTGCTGCACCAGGTGCTGCATTTCGCCGCCGAGCCCGGGTTCGCGCTGGCCGAGGCCGCACGCGTGTGTCGCGCGGACGGGCTGCTGGTGGTGGTCGACCTGGCGGCGCACGACCACGACCTGCTGCGGCGCGACCATGCGCATTTGCGGCTTGGCTTCACCGACGAGCAGATGCACGATTTCCTGGTCGGCAACCGATTCGCCCCCTTGCCGCCGCTCGCGCTTCGGGGAAAAGGGCTGACGACCAAGATCTGGATCGCCCAGCACATCGCGCAGCATCCCGTCCAGCGCGGGCGCAAGGCGGTGATGGGCGAAATGGAAGGTGCCGCGTGACACTCGAAACCCAGTTCGCATCGGGGGAAACAAGCGAGCACGTGCCGGCCGATGCGTTGCGCATGCTGCCGCTCGACGCCTGGCACCGAGCGCAGGGCGCGCGCATGGTCCCCTTCGCCGGCTATGCGATGCCGATCCAGTACGCCAAGGAAAATGGCGGCGGCATCATCGCCGAACACCAGTGGACTCGGCAAAGCGCCGGCCTGTTCGACGTCAGCCATATGGGCCAGCTTACGATCAGCGGACCGGGCGCGGCGGCGGCGCTCGAGACGCTGTTGCCGGCGGACTTGCAGGCGCTCCAGCCGGGCCGCATCCGGTACTCGCTGCTGCTGACCGAGGATGGCGGGATCATCGACGACCTGATGGTCACCTGTATCTCGCATGACGGTGAGGAGGCGTTCTACCTGGTGGTGAACGGCGCGACCAAGGCCGGCGACATTGCCCATCTGCTCGCGCGCCTGCCGGACGGCGTCACGCTGACCCACCATGAGGACCGCGCGCTGCTCGCCCTCCAGGGTCCCAAAGCCGCCGCCGTGCTCGATCCGCTGCTGCCCGGTATTTCCGGCGAGCTCGCCTTCATGCAGGGTACCAGCCGCGACTGGCAGGGGGCGAAGCTGGGCATCGCCCGCTCGGGCTATACCGGCGAGGACGGGTTCGAGATCAGCCTTCCCGCCGATGCCGCCGCCCCCTTCGCCGAGGCGCTGCTCACCGACGCGCGCGTGCGCCCGATCGGTCTAGGCGCGCGCGATTCGCTTAGGCTCGAAGCCGGCCTGCCGCTTTATGGTCACGATATCGACACCGCCACCGATCCCGTCAGCGCCGGCCTGGCCTTCGCCATCTCCAAGCGCCGCCGGTCCACGCGCGGCTATCCTGGAGCCGAGCGGATCGCCCGGCTGCTTGAGGATGGCCCCCGCCACACGCGCGTCGGCCTCGCCATCGCCGGCGGGCCGCCCGCGCGCGAAGGCGCTCCGGTGCTGGCGGGCGATACGCTGGTCGGCACGGTCACCAGCGGTGGCTTCTCGCCCAGCCTCAAGCGCTCGATCGCCATGGCCATGATCGCCGCCGATCACGCCGCCCCCGGTACCAAACTCACCATCGAGGTGCGCGGCCGGCCACTCCAGGCCGAGACCGTTGCCCTGCCCTTCGTCCCACACCGCTACCATCGCCGGGGAGCCCGCTAGACATGCGCCACTACACCAAGGATCACGAATGGATCGAGGTCGATGGCGATATCGCCACCATCGGCATCACCGATTACGCGCAGAGCCAGCTTGGCGATCTGGTGTTCGTCGAACTGCCCGAGATGGGCAGCGAGGTAACCCAGGGCGGTGAGGCGGCGGTGGTGGAATCGGTCAAGGCGGCATCGGACGTCTATTCCCCCGTCACCGGCGAGGTGGCCGAGGTGAACGAGGCGCTGGTCGACGATCCCGCGTTGGTCAATTCCGACGCCGAGGGCGAGGGCTGGTTCTTCCGCCTCTCCATCTCCGAACAAGGCGAGCTCGACGGGTTGATGAACGAGGCGGAATACAAGGAATATCTCGCCGACCTCGACTAGCGGGGGCGCATCGGACGGCAGGCGCGGGTGACCAACGGCCGTCTCGCATCCGTCCGCCGCCGCCGCCAAATGCAAGCCCGGCGCGTTGACAGCATCATGCCGCCCCAATGCCGCCCCATAAGCCATCACGGTGCGGTTCGAACGGATCAACCAAGCCAAGGTCATTGAATGTCATGCGCTATCTTCCCCTGACCGATCCGGACCGTGCCGCCATGCTAGAGGTGATCGGCGCGCCCGACATCGACGCATTGTTCGAGGATGTGCCCCAGGCGGCGCGGCTCGATGGTCCCATCGCCGGGCTGCCCATGCATGCGGGCGAGATGGCGGTGGAGCGGCACATGGAGCGGCTTGCGGCGAAGAACCTGGCGGCGGGCTCGGTGCCGTTCTTCCTGGGGGCGGGCGCCTATCGCCACCACATCCCCGCCAGCGTCGACCACCTCATCCAGCGCGGCGAGTTCCTCACCGCCTACACCCCCTACCAGCCCGAGATCGCGCAGGGCACGCTGCAGATGCTGTTCGAGTTCCAGACCCAGGTCGCCCGGCTGTTCGGCTGCGCGGCGGCCAATGCCTCGATGTATGACGGGGCCAGCGCGGCCTGGGAGGCGGTGGCGATGGCGCGGCGCATCACCCGGCGCGGGTGCGCGGTGCTAAGCGCTGGTCTGCACCCGCATTATGTTTCCACCATCCGCACCATGGCGCGCTATGCCGGCGATAAGGTGCATGCCGCCGCGCCCGCACTGGAAGCGGGTTGCGACGAACACGCGCTGATCTCTGCGATCGACCAAGAGACCAGCTGCGTGCTGGTCCAATATCCCGATATCCTTGGCCGCCTGCCCGACCTTGCCGCCATTGCCGAGGCCGCGCATGATGCCGGCGCGCTGCTGATCGCGGTGGTGAGCGAGCCGGTGGCGCTGGGCGCGATCCGCTCGCCGGGCGAGACGGGTGCCGACATCGTGGTGGGCGAGGGCCAGTCGCTGGGTGTGGGCCTGCAATTCGGCGGGCCGTATCTGGGCCTGTTCGCGGTGTGCGAACTGAAGCACGTGCGCCAGATGCCCGGCCGGCTGTGCGGCGAGACGGTGGATGCGCAAGGGCGCCGCGGTTTCGTGCTGACGCTGGCGACACGCGAGCAGCATATCCGCCGCGAGAAGGCGACGAGCAACATCTGCACCAATTCGGGTCTGTGCGCGCTGGCCTTCTCGATCCACCTGACGCTGCTGGGCGAGCAAGGGCTGACCGCGCTGGCGGCCCAGAACCACCGCCTCGCCTGCTTCGCCGCCGACCGGCTGGCCGCCATCCCCGGCGTGCGGCTGGTCAACGAGAGCTTCTTCAACGAGTTCGCGCTCGATCTGGGAGACGGCGTCGATGCGCGGCACGTGGTGCAGGACATGGCCGAGCGCGGGGTGCTGGGCGGCGTGTCGCTGGGCCGGCTCTATCCCGAGGAGCCGCACCTTGCCCCGGGACTGCTGGTGGCGGTGACCGAGACCACGAGCGAAGACGATATCGAGGCGCTGGCCACCATGCTCGAGGAGCTTGTCCGATGAACATCAACCCCGTCGGCTGGCGCCCCGTGGCGCCCAAAGCCGAGACAGGTGCCGAGACCGACGATGGCACCAGCGACGGCACCAGCGTGAGCGGCAATCGCGGGTTGATGCTGGAGGAGCCGCTGATCTTCGAGATCGGCACGAGCGAGACCACCGGGGTCGACCTGCCCCGACCCGACCCGCAAGCGCCGGTTCGCCTCGGTGGCTTCGAGCGTCAGCAGCCGATCGGTCTGGCGGGTCTGTCCGAGCCCGAGACGGTGCGCCACTACACCAGGCTCAGCCGGCAGAACTATGCGATCGACTGCGGCATCTTCCCGCTCGGCTCGTGCACCATGAAGCACAATCCCCGGCTGAACGAGAAGATCGCCCGGCTGCCCGGCTTTGCCGATATCCACCCGCTCCAGCCGCAGAAGACCGTGCAGGGCGCGCTGGCGGTGATCGACCAGCTGGCGCATTGGCTGGTGGAGCTTACGGGCATGCATTCGGTGGCGATGAGCCCCAAGGCCGGCGCGCATGGCGAATTGTGCGGCATCTTGTGCATCCGTGCCGCGCTGGAGGCGCGCGGCGATCCGCGCCGGGTGGTGCTGGTCCCCGAGAGCGCGCATGGCACCAACCCTGCCACCGCCGCCTTCGCCGGGTTCGAGGTGGGCGCCATCCCCGCCAATGCCGACGGGCGGGTGGATACCGAGGCGCTCATCGCCAAGCTGGGTCCCGAGGTTGCCGGGGTCATGATCACCAACCCCAATACCTGCGGCCTGTTCGAGCGCGACATGATCGCCATCTCGCGCGCGGTCCATGAGGCGGGCGGCTATGTCTATGTCGACGGGGCCAATTTCAACGCCATCGTCGGCCGGGTGCGGCCCGGCGACCTGGGCGTGGACGCCATGCATATCAACCTGCACAAGACCTTCTCCACCCCGCATGGCGGCGGCGGGCCGGGTTCGGGACCGGTTGTGTTGTCCGAGGCGCTGGCTCCCTTCGCCCCGCTGCCCTCGGTGGTGCGGGGCGATGACGGCCTGCTGCATCTGGTCGAGGAAGAGACGGTGGAGCGCGAGCACTTGTCGAGCTTTGGCCGGATGAGCGCCTTTCACGGTCAGATGGGCATGTTCACCCGCGCGCTCGCCTATATCCTCAGCCACGGCGCCGACGGCTTGCGCCAGGTTTCGGGCGATGCGGTGCTGGGCGCCAACTACATGCTGCGCAGCCTGGAAGATGTGCTCGAAGCGCCCTTCGCCGCTTCGGGCCACTGCATGCACGAGGCGCTGTTCGGCGATGGCACCTTTGCCAAGGGCATCTCCACGCTGGATGTCGCCAAGGCGCTGATCGACGAGGGGTATCATCCGATGACGGTATATTTCCCGCTGGTGGTCCACGGCGCCATGCTGGTCGAGCCGACCGAATGCGAGAGCAAGGCCAACCTCGACCAGTTCATCGCCAGCTTGCGCGCCATCACCGGGCGCGCGCGCGCCGGTGACGAGGCGCTGACCAAGGCGCCGTTCTACGCCCCGCGCCGCCGGCTCGACGAGACCGCCGCCGCAAGGAACCCGGTGCTCGTTCACAAGGGCTGAGCACCGGCCGGGCGGTTGGTACGGGACGCGCTGAGGGGGGGATCGTCACCCCGGACTTGATCCGGGGTCCAGCTTCGATCATGCGCGAAAGACAGCGGGATGCCGGATCAAGTCCGGCATGACGAAATGGGTCAGCTTGCAGGTACGCCGCCCTAGAACGCCTCGTCCTCGAGCGCCATCATCGAGCGCTTGCCCGCCTTGATCGACAGAAAATGCGCGCTCGCCTGTGGCAGGATGCGGTCGAAGAAGAAGGTCGCGGTCTTGATCTTGGCTTCGTAGAATGCCTTGTCATCGCTCCCCATTGCCAGCCGCATCCCGGCGATCATGCTCGCCCGGGCGAAGCAGTAGCCCATCGCGACCAGACCGAAGAGGCGCAGATATTCGGCCGCCGCCGCGCCCGCCTCCTCGGGATCGGACAGGCCGCGCCGGGCGATGGTGGCGGTGGACAGCTGCAAGGCGCCGAACGCCTTTTCCAGCGCCTCTGCCATCGGCTTCATCTGGTCCTCTTGCTTGGCGATCTCGATGAAGGCCGAGACCGGGTGGAAGAAGCTCTTGAGCAGCCGCCCGTAATGACCGCCCAGCTTGCGGCCGACCAGGTCAAGCGCCTGGATACCGTTGGTGCCCTCGTAGAGCATGGCGATCCGCGCATCGCGGGCATATTGCTCGACGCCGCTTTCGCTGATGTAGCCATGCCCGCCATAGACCTGGACCGCCAACTGCGCGCTCTCGTGCCCCAGATCGGTGAACAGCGCCTTCACGATGGGCGTCATCAGTGCCACGAAATCGCTGGCTCGCTGGCGCGCCTCGGGCTCGGTCGCGTGCCGCTCGGCATCGAGCGCGCGCGACACCCAGGCGCCCAGCATCCGGCAACCCTCGTTGTTGGCCCGCATGGTCATCAGCATGCGCCGCACATCGGGATGGACGATGATCGGATCGGCGGGCTTGTCGGGATGCTTGGCGCCGCTCAGCGCGCGGCCCTGCAGCCGGTCCTTGGCGTAATACGCCGCCGCCTGATAGGCCGCCTCGCCCACGCCCAGGCCCTGGATGCCGACCGAGAGCCGCTCGGCGTTCATCATCGTGAACATCGCCGCCAGCCCGCGGTGCTTCTCGCCCACCAGCCAGCCGGTCGAGCCCTCGAACAGCATCTGGCAGGTGGCCGACGCCTGCAGCCCCATCTTGTGCTCGATCGCCGCACAGATGACGCCGTTCGATGCGCCCGGCGACCCGTCGTCGCGCGGCAGGTACTTGGGCACCAGGAACATCGAGATGCCCTTCACCCCCGGCGGCGCATCGGGCAGCCGGGCAAGCACCAGGTGGATGATGTTCTCGGTCAGATCATGCTCGCCCGCCGAGATGAAGATCTTGTGGCCGGACACCTTGTAGCTGCCGTCCTCCTGCGGCTCGGCCTTGGTCCGCAGCAGACCCAGATCGGTGCCGCAATGCGCCTCTGTCAGGCACATCGTCCCCGACCACTGGCCGGCGACCATCTTGGGCAGGTAGAGCCGCTTTAGATCCTCGCTGCCATGCGCCTCGATCGCCATCACCCCGCCATGCGTGAGGCCCGGGTAGAGACCGAAGGAGAGGTTGGTCGAGCAAGTCATCTCCTCGACCAGCTTGTTGACCCGCTCGGGCAGGCCCTGGCCGCCCCATTCGGGATCATCCGCCAGCGCGGTCCAGCCGCCTTGGGCGAACATCTCATAGGCTTCCTTGAAGCCTTCGGGCGTGTACACCACGCCGTTTTCGAGCCGGCAGCCCGCCTCGTCTCCGGGACGGTTGAGGGGCAGCAGCACCTCGCGGCTGAACTTCGCCGCCTCCTCTAGGATGGCGCCCGTCAGGTCGGGGGTGAACTCGGCCAGCGCGGGCAGTTCGCCAAAGCCGTCATCGTGCCACAATTCGTCGAGCACGAAGCGCATGTCGCGCAAGGGAGCCTCGTAGATCTGCATGGGTCTTCTCCTTGATGGCCGCTCAGTTGCGCAGGGGCTTGCCCGTCTCGAGCATGTGTTCGATCCGCGCCTGGCTCGCGGGTTCCCGGGCCAGCGCCATGAATTCGCGCCGTTCGAGCTCGAGCAGACGTTCCTCGCTGGTTTCATCGAGCGGATCGGTGTCGCCCCCGGTAAGGATGGTGGCCAGCGACATGGCCACGCGCGCATCGTGCTCGCTGGCGATGCCGCGCGAGCGGAAGCCCTCCACCGCCAGCCCCAGCGCCGCCTTGCCCGCCGGACCGGGAAGGTGAAAGCTTGGCGGCTCGGGCGGCGCGTAGCCATCCACCAGCGCCAGCGCGCGGGCCTTGGCATTGGCCAGCAGCCGGTCGCGGTTCATGGTGATCTGGTCTGACTGGCGCAGGAAACCCAGCTCGCGCGCCTCGGCCGCGGACTTGGCCACCGTGGCCACCGAGACGATCTCGAACACCTTGGCCACCGCCGGCATCGGGCCTTGCGCCGCGCCCGGCATCGCCTGCCAGCGGTCGAGCATCTCGCCGCAGCCGCCCCAGCCCGGGATGATGCCCACACCCGTTTCCACCAGGCCGATATAGCTTTCGGCATGCGCCTCGATGGCATCGGCGTGAAGCAGCACTTCGCAGCCGCCGCCGAGCGCCAGGCCCGAAGGCGCCGCCACCACCGGGAAGGGCGCGTATTTGAGCGCCTTCAACGCCTGCTGCCCGCCGGCGACCAGCTTCTCGATCTCGCCCCAGGCGGCGATGTTGACCGCGAACATCGCCAGCCCCAGATTGGCGCCGGCGGAAAAGTTGGTCGCCTCGTTATAGATGACCAGCGCCTTCATCCGCTGCGTCACATGCGCCGCCGCCTCGCCGATGAGCGTCATCACCTCGCCATCGAGCGCGTTCATCTTGCCGGTGAATTCCAGGCACGCAACGCCATCACCGATATCCCACAGCGCGGCCGAGCCGTTCTTCATGATCGGCGTGGCGCCCAGCTTGATATCCTCGAGCAGCAGCACGCCTTCGGGCCGCACGATGTCGTGGTATTCGCCATCGAGGCCGAGGAACTGCCGCCGGCCCGCTTCGACCCTGTAGAACGAGCGTCCCTCGGCAAGTTCGAGCACCGGCGGAACCGCCATGCCGTCTGCCCGCAGACGCTCGACCAGACGCGTGACGCCGATCCTGTCGATCAGCTCGAACGGGCCGAACTTCCAGTTATAGCCCAGCTTCATGGCGTCATCGATGGCCTGAATGTCCGCCGCCGCCTCGGGCAGCAGTCCGGCGGCGTAGGACAATGTCTGCCCCAGCACCGCCCAGGCGAACGCGCCATGCTTGCCGGGCAGGTCGATCAGCGCGTTGAGGTCGCCCTTGCCCGCGGCACCGGGCAGCGCGGCCGCGGGCATGCTCTTCACATAGCGCCCCGAGCCCAGATCGACCGATTCCTTGAGCTTTTGCCCACCCTCGCGGTTGAGCCGGTAGAACCCGCCCTTGCCCTTGCGCCCGGTATAGCCCTCCTCGATCATCTTGCCGATCAGCGGAATGTCGCGCGCGATCGCATGATAGGGATCGGTCTCGGGCAGGCTCGCGGTGAGGCTGCGCTGGAGATAGGGCATCAGGTCGACGCCGACCAGATCGACCAGCCCGAACACGCCGGTCTTGGGCACCCCCATCGGCCTGCCGGCGATGGCGTCCGCCTCTTCCACGCTCAGCCCCAGGTCGAAGGCGGCGTTGAGCGCGGCCTGGATCCAGAACGTGCCGACCCGGTTGGCGATGAAGCCGGGCGTGTCCTTGGCATCGACGATGCTCTTGCCCAGCCGCCGGTCGGCGAAGTCGCGCACCCGCGCCACCAGCGCAGGATCGCTGTCGGGCCCGGCGACGATCTCGAGCAGCCGCATGTAGCGCGGCGGGTTGAAGAAATGGGTGATGAGGAAGGCGCGCTGGAACGCCGGCGAGCGGCCCTCGACGAGCTGTGCGAGCGGAATGGTGGAGGTGTTCGAGCTGACTGCCGCGTCCTCGCCCACCAGCGGCTCGAGCCTGGCGTAGAGGTCGCGCTTGATGTCCAGCTTCTCGACGATGGCCTCGATCACCCAGTCGCATCCGCGCACCTGGTCCAGGTGGTCCTCGATATTGCCCGTCTCGACCAGCGCGGCGGCGGCCTTCGACATGAACGGGGCGGGCTCGGTCTTGAGCATTTTGCCCACCGCGCCCTTGGCAACCGCGTCGCGGTCATTCTCATCGCGCACGATATCGAGCAGCAGCACCGGGCAGCCGGCATTGGCGACCTGCGCGGCGATGCCCGCGCCCATCGTGCCCGCGCCGATGACACACACCTTGCCGATGTGGGAGCCGTCCCGATCCCCGGACCCGGCCATCGTCGCCGCCCCGGACCCGTCTATCGCCACATCTGCCGCCCCATCCGCCATCACGCCGCCTCCAGCACGGTGGCAATCCCCTGTCCACCGCCGATGCACTGGGTGGCGAGCGCGTAGCGACCGCCCTCGCGCTGGAGCAGCGCCGCCGCCTTACCCACGATCCGCGCTCCGGTAGCCCCCAGCGGATGACCGATGGCAATGGCGCCGCCGTCGATGTTCACCCGCTCCTCGTCCAGCCCCAGATCGCGGATGCAGGCGATGGACTGGCTGGCGAAGGCCTCGTTGAGCTCGATCACATCCAGATCGCCGACCGTTATCCCGGCGCGCTCGAGCGCCTTCTTCGATGCCTCGACCGGGCCGATCCCCATGACATGCGGCTCGCAGCCCGACACCGAGACTGCCTTGATTTGCGCCAGCACCTTCAGGCCATGCGCCGCGGCATGCTCGGCGCTGGTTACCAGCACCGCGGCGCAGCCATCGGTCAGCGGCGAGGCGGTGCCGGCGGTCACCGTGCCGCGCTCGTCGAACGCGGTCTTGAGCCCGGCCAAAGTGGCCGCATCGGTGTCCGGGCGCGGGGTGGTGTCGGCCTTAACCATCGCACCGCCCGCTTCGATCGGCACGATCTCGTCCGCCAGCTTGCCCGCTTCCATCGCCGCTGCCGCCTTGCGCTGGCTGCGAACCGCGAACTGCTCCTGCTCCTCGCTGCCGATCTGGTATTCGCGCGCCACGTTCTCGGCCGTGTCGCCCATCGCGATATAGGCCGCGGTCGCCTCCTTCAACGCGGGATTGGGCATTGGATTGAACCCGCCCATCGGCACCCGGCTCATCGATTCGATCCCGCCGCACAGGAACGCCTCGCCCGCGCCCAGCGCGATCTGGCCGGCGGCGATATGCACCGCGCTCATCGACGAGCCGCAGAACCGGTTCACCGTCATCCCGCCCACACCCCGCGGCAGCTCGGCGATAAGACCCACCAGCCGCGCCACGTTGAAGCCCTGCTCGCCCTCGGGAAAGGCGCAGCCCATGATGATGTCCTCGAGCATCTCGGGAGCCACGCCCGAGCGTTTCACCAGCGCCCGCAGCACGCTGGCAGCCACGTCATCAGGCCGCACCCGTGCAAGCGCCCCCTTCCCGGCGGGCGTGAAGGGCGAGCGTGCATATCCGGCAATGACGGCCTGGGGCATAGATGTCTCCATTGTCGGCAACCCCCGGACGCGCCGGTCGGGTCCGTTGCCCTAATCGTTATGATTTGCCCTATACGTTAAGCAAATTTCGTGCACAATAGGCGGAAAAGGTTTGGTTTTTCGGCGATCCCGACTGGCCGGATACGCATGAATGGGACAGGAGCGCGAAGGAGAAAGAGATGAGCGGCGAGGCAATGGCAGGGCAGCGCGAGGCCGGCGGGCTGCGCAAGTCCGACGCGATGGGCGGGTCCGGTGCGGGTTCGCCGCACGTCCCGCCCGCCGCGCAACCGAGGCCGCGGTCGCGCACCGAAGGCCGATTGCCGCCGCTGCCCTATCACCTGGATGACAAGGGCGAACATGTCTTCCCCCCGCGCCTGTTGACCGGCCTCATCGATACCGCCGTCGCCACCTGGCCCGCGCGCACGGCGGTGGATTTCTTCGGCCGCACCTGGAGCTATGCACGGCTAGGCGAGCTGATCGGCAAGGCAACGCGCGGCCTGCACATGGCCGGACTGGCGAAGGGCGACCGGATCGGCCTCGCCATGGGCAATTCGCCCTATCATCTGGTGCTGTATTTCGCCGCCTTCCGCCTGGGCGCGGTGGTGGTCAATGTGAACCCGCTCTACACCCGCTCCGAGCTCGAACACCTGGTGCGCGATTCGCGCCTCAAGATGATCGCTGTGCCCGAGATGCGCTTCATTCACGAGAAGGTGGAGGCGATCGCCCGGGAGACCGGGATCGAGCGGATCATCATGTGCCGAATGGCCGACGTGCTGCCGCCGGTGAAGCGGCTGGGCTTTCGCCTGCTGCGCCGTTCCGATCATATCCGCGTGACCCAGCCCGACCTTCTCTTGGAACTGCGCACACTGCTGGCCGGCGACGGCCCGCCCCCGCCGCCCGTCCCGCTCGAGCCCGATGACCTGGCGGTGCTGCAATATACCGGCGGCACCACCGGCAGGTCCAAGGCGGCCATGCTCAGCCATGCGGCACTGGCGGCCAACAGCGCGCAGATGCTGGCCCATTTCGGCGGCCGGTCCGAGCATCAGGAGCGCACGCTTGGCGTCCTGCCGATGTTCCATGTCTTCGCGCTCACCTGCGTGCTCAACTACTCGATCGAGACCGGTGCCGAACTCGTCCTGCTGCCCCGGTTCGAGATGAAAGAGGTGCTCGCCGGGCTGAAGCGTAAGCCGCCCACGGTATTTTACGGCGTGCCGACCATCTATGCCGCGTTGGGCGCGCTGCCCGATGGCAAGGTGCCCGACATGACCAGCACCAAGTGCTGCCTGTCGGGCGGCGCGCCGCTGCCTTTCGAGATCCGCGAGACCTTCGAGCGGCGCACCGGAGGGCGCGTGGTCGAGGGCTACGGCCTGACCGAGGCCAGCCCGATCATCGCCTGCAACCCGCTGTTCGGCAAGGTGAAGGACAATAGCTGCGGGCCGCGCTTTCCCGGCACCGAGCTGACCATCCGCGATCCCGAACCGCCTTACGCAGCCCGACCGCAAGGTGAGCGCGGCGAGGTCTGCGCGCGCGGTCCCCAGCTGATGACCGGCTACTGGAACAAGCCCGAGGCCACCGCCGCGGTGTTTCACAAGGGGGCGGTGCGAACAGGTGATATCGGCTATCTGGACGAGGACGGCTATCTGTTCCTGGTCGACCGGATCAAGGACCTGATCCTGTGCGGCGGCTACAATGTCTATCCGCGCGAGATCGAGGATGCGGCCTATCATCATCCCGATGTCCACGAGGCGATCGCCATCGGTATTCCCGATGCCTATCGCGGCGAGACACCCAAGCTGTTCGTCACTCCGGTGGAAGGGTCGGGTCTGACACCTGAGAGCCTGCACGCCTTTCTTGCCGAACGGCTCAACAAGATCGAACGCCCGAGCGAGATCGAGTTTCGAAGCGAACTCCCGCGCACGCTGATCGGCAAGCTGTCGAAGAAGGAGCTGGTCGAGGAGGAGCGCCGGAAGCGTGAGGACAAGGCGTGACCACGATATGATGGATTCCGGGCCGGTTCGGCGGCGATGACGCAAGGTGACAGGAGCGGTGTGGAGGCGCGGACGGGTTCCGGAGTGGAGCCGCGCGGCGGCACCGGGGGCGGCCCTGGAGGCGAAATGGCGACGCATGAGGCGCTGCGCAGCATCCAGGAAGCGGCCGCTCTGCTCGGCATTACCCAGCGCACATTGCGCTTCTACGAGGACAACGGCCTGATCGCGCCGGCCCGGATCGGCGGTTCGCGGATCTACTCGCGCCGTGACATCGCCCGCATGCAACTGATCCTGAGGGGCAAGCGCCTGGGCTTCAGCATTCGCGAGATCGTCGAGTTCCTCGATTTGTACGATGCGGACCCCGACCAGCGCGAGCAGACCGAGCTGCTGCTCGCCCGGGTGCGCCAGCGGATCGCCGGGCTGACCGGACAAAGAGCGGCGATCGAGGAGACATTGCGCGAGCTGCGCGCGATCGAAAGCGAAGCCAGCAAGGCGCTGTCGGCGAAATCGTGATATCGCGCCATTTGTAGGTTTCACGTGGAACATTGGGCGGCTGGGCAGTACGATATTGTCGCGCTGCAGAATTAACCCCCAATCCCCCCGGGCCACCGCGCCGGATGCCCATCGGGCCAGCCTCGATCCCTGGTCGGCAACGGTTTGTTAATTTTCGCAACTTAACTTAAGGTCACGACCGGGCAATGAACGGCCCCTATTCGGAGCTTGCCGAGGACGGGGTTCTTTTCGATGATGACGACATTGAGCGAACGCACCGGCCCGGAGCCGCCAGCGGCGCTGCGCGGCGTCGCCCGGCCTCGCCGGGAAGCGACCGGTGTTGCCGCCATGCGGGTCGGCTTTGTCGCCTGGAACTTCCCGGTTCTGTCCGAGCCTTTCGTCACCACGCTGGCGCAGGACCTGATCGCCGCCGGGATCGATCTGCGCGTGCTGGCCTTCGATCTTCACCACCCGCCGCTGGCTGCGGGGCGGATGCATGGCGATGTCGACCGCTCCGATCTGCTCGCGCGCGCCGCCTATGCTTCGCCCGAACTATCGGCAGGCGCGTCCGGGCCGGGAACCTCGCGGATCAGCGCATTGCTGACCGCCTTCATGCCGCTGCGCGCGCTCGGCCGGGTGCGGCTGGTGCTGCGCGAAGGGCGGTTCGATATTGTCCATTGCCACTTCGCCAGCCTGGGCCTTGCCGCCAGCCGGCTGCGCAAGCTGGGTCTGCTGCGCACCCGTGCGCTGGTGGTCCATGTCCGCGGCCACGACATCACCGCCTTCGTCGAACAAAACGGCCAGGACATCTATCGCGGCCTGTTTCGCGATGCGGACCTGTTCATTGCCAATTGCCGTCATTTCCGCGACCGGGCGATCGCGCTGGGCTGCCCGCCCGACAAGATCATCGTCATCGGCTCGCCGCTCGACCCGGAGCGGTTCGCCCCGCCCGCCCACCGGCCGCCGCTGGACGGCCGCCCGGTCCGGTTGATCGCGGTGGGGCGGCTGGTCGGCAAGAAGGGCTTTCGATATGCGATCGAGGCAGTCCATCTGCTGCGCCAGCGCGGGCTGGCGGTCACGCTCGACATCTTCGGCGACGGGCCACGGCGCAGCGAGCTCGAGCAGCAGATCGAGACGCTGGAGCTGGCGGGGCTGGTCACTTGTCACGGCGCGGCCACGCATGGCGAGATCGCCGCGGCGCTGCATGGGTCCGACATCGCGCTTGCCCCCTCGGTCCGCTCGGGCTCGGGCAATGAGGATGCACCGGTCAACGTGCTCAAGGAGGCGATGGCGACCGGGCTGCCGGTGGTCGCCACCCGGCACGGCGGCATTCCCGAACTGGTCAAGGACGGCGAGAACGGCCGCCTGGTGGCCGAACGCGCGCCCGGCGAACTGGCCGACGCCATTGCCGATCTGGTCGCGCGCCCGCAGGACTGGGTGGCGATGGGCAAGGCGGGCCGCGCCAGGGTGCTTGCCGAATATGGCCGATCACAGGTAGCACGCCGCACGATCGCCGCGTATAGGGCCTGTCTCGAGGGGCGGCGCGCCGAGCTGCTTGTGAGCGAAGCATCCGCGTCCGATGTCCGTTCGTGACCTGTGCGCAACTTGGCCCGCAACCATGGCCCGCCGCATATATGTTCCACCGATCCGTAGCTGGAGTTTGATTTCATGAGCAAGGCGAGCGTCATCGTCACCCAGCGCGAGCGGTTCGGCATGACCGAGGAATCGCTCGAGGACCTCTATCGCCACATCGATAAGGACGTCGAGGTCATCATCGTCGATGGCAACAGCCCCGCACGGGTGGCGCGCTATCTGCGCGGGCAACAGGCCGAGCGCGGCTTCACGCTGCTGCGCACCGACCATTTTCTCACCCCCAACCAGGCGCGCAACCTGGGCCTGTCGGCGGCGAGCGCCAAATATGTCGTGTTCGTCGACAATGACGTGCTCTATACGCCCGGCTGGCTCGATGCGATGATCGAATGCGCCGAAGAGACGGGCGCCGCGGTGGTGGCGCCGCTCACCTGCCAGGGCATCCCCGCGCATAGCCAGATCCACCATGCCGGCGGTACCTATGCGGTGGGCGACATTGACGGCTTCGTGGCCAACGGCGATGGCCGCCGCGCGTTCGACGAGGTGATGATCGCGCATGGCGAGCCGCGCAGCGACTGGGACGGCCGGCTCGAGCGCCAGGTGACCGGAATGTGCGAGTTCCACTGCGTGCTCGCCCGGCGCGACATCTTCGACAAGATCGGCCCGCTCGACGAGGAGCTGCTGTCGACCAAGGAGCATATCGACTTCTCGATGGCGGTCAGGGCGGCGGGCGAAGAGGTGTGGTTCGAACCCTCTTCGGTAGTCACCTATGTGTTCCCCTGCCGCGCACGGCCGCTCAACACCGAGGACTGGCCGTTCTTCGCGCTGCGCTGGTCGAGTTCCTACGGCCAGCGCTCGCTCGAGCGGCTGATCGACAAATGGCAGCTTGAGGCCAAACCCACATATGTTAGCGAGAAGCGCAGCATCTATTCGATGCGGCGGATGCAGGGCATTCTCATTCCGATGATGCGCAAGGTGCCGGTGGCGGGCAAGAGCCCACGCTTCACCCGGGTGGCGGCGCGGCTGGCCAAGCCGGTCGAGGCGGTGGTCAACAACGCGCTCGTCGCCTGGCACGAGCGCCGGGTGGGTTGACGGGCGGCAGAGGGGCAGAGCCATGAGCGAGGGGCAAGGCGCAACGAGCGAGACACGGCCGGCGGATAGCGTTGGCCAGAACATCACCGCGGGCAACGGCCGCTGGAGCTTCGGCGGCACGGTGGCCGACACGTTCGAGGAACATATCGAGCGCTCGGTGCCGCATTACCGCGGCGGGCACGACATGATCGCCAAGCTGTCGGACTATTTCCTCTATGACGGCGCATCAGCGGTGGAGATCGGCTGCTCGACCGGAGCGCTGCTGCGCCGCATCGCCGAATGGAACGAGGGCAAGGCGGTGCAGCTCACCGGGATCGAGGTGGAACCCGAGATGGTCAAGGCAGCGCAGAAGCTGTGCGCCCATCTTCCCGCCGTCTCGATCCTTCAGGGCGATGCTCTGGACTTGGATCTGGGCGCAGCTGATCTTATCGTCTCCTACTACACCATCCAGTTCATCCGCCCGGCCCACCGCCAGATGCTGCTCGACCGGATTTACGCCGCGCTCAACTGGGGCGGCGCGTTCGTCATGTTCGAGAAGGTGCGCGCGCCCGACGCCCGCTTCCAGGATATCGCCAGCGCGCTTTATACCGAGCACAAGCTCGACCAGGGCTTCGACGAGCGCGAGATCGTCCAGAAGACCCGCAGCTTGAAGGGCGTGCTCGAGCCGTTCTCCACCCAGGGGAACTACGACATGCTGGAGCGCGCCGGATTCAAGGATGTGATGAGCGTGTTCAAGCACATCTGCTTCGAGGGGTTCCTGGCGATCAAGTAGCGCCCCTTGCGCGGTCCGACGCGCGGGCGGCGCCGGGGTCAGCGGCGAGTGAGTTCAGCGGCGTTAGTGCTCAGCGGCGGGGGTGTTCAGCGGCGGTAGAGGAAGCAATTGGCCGCACGGCGCAGCTCCTCGAAGCCGTGCTGGCGCCGCAGATGCCCACGCAGCCGGGCGACCAGCGGCAGACCGAGCATGTCGGGATGGAACTCGATCACCAGCCACTGGATCGAGCCCAGGTCCGCGTAAAAGACAAAATCCTTTTCGCTGCCCTGGATATCCACCACCAGCACATTGGGCCTGTAGGTCGCCAGTTCATCGGCCAGTGGCACCACCGGCACTTCGACCGGCCGGCTCTCGCCCTCCGCCTTGATCATCGAGGAACGCGAGAACCGCTCATTGACATAAAAGGTGGCGCTGCCCGCCTTCTCGCCCACCAAACAGGTCTTGAGCGTGGGCGAGACATTGTTGAGCGCGTAGTTCTCGCGGATCAGGTCTTCGATCCCCGGATTGGGCTCGTAGGAGACCACATTGTCCGATCCCACGATGCGCGCGGCGGTGATGGCCACGGTGCCGATCCCGCCGCCAAGCTCCATCACCCGGTCGCCCGGACGCAGGATTTCGCGCAGCATGGCGCGCTCGTGCGATGAGTGCCGGCCCTCGAGCACCTTGACGACGTTCATCGGCGCGATCCGCTCGTCGAGCTTGAGGCGGATCGAGTCCACTTCGGCGATGGTTCCGTAGGGCAGCGCCTCGTCGGGTGCGGTACCCGAGATCGCGTCGCCGGCGGCGTTCGGGGCCTGACCCGGCGCCTGTGGCAGCAGGCCGAACCGGCGCGCTGCCCGCTTCACCCGGCGTCTGACGCCGCGCGTGCCGAAATCGGCGGCGAAGGATATCGTCCTGCCCAAAGGAGCCTGGCGGGCGAGCATGTCGGTAACGAAGGTCATTGGGCGCTTCTTCGTTGAGACGGGCGCGACAGCCGGTCGGCCGAAAGCGTCCAGGAGGGGGGCGGTCCGGGTAGCAACCGGGCGAGCGTATCGCGGTCCTGCTCGAGCGTGTCGACCACCTTGTTGGCCACTTGCCCGCGAACCTCGAACGAGGGCGCGTCGGCGGTCGCACCGCGCCGCGTTGATCCCTGGCGCAGCGCGGCCAGCCGGCGCAACGGCGCGTGCAGCGGCGCGAAACGGCCGAGCTGGCGCAGCGCACGGGGCATCACCCGGCGCGCGCGCGCCGCATTTTCGCGCGCCAGCGGATGGTCGGCAATCGCGATATCGAGGTGATGGCAGATCCTCGCCAACGTGTCGGCGGGCTCGGCGAACAAGGTCTCACTCTCAATCACCAAGATCTGCTCGGCGGGAAAATGGTCGCGCCAGATCGCCAGCTGGTGGCCATAGCAGCTTGCCGCAAGGTAGCCGGGATCGCCCGTCAGCGCATCGCTGGGCGAGCGCCATTCGCGCCCCGTCACCAGGCGATGGCGGTAATGGCTCTCGATCCGGCGCAGCGGGTCGCGGATCAGGTAGAGCAACCGGACATCGGGGAACGCGCGCGCGACCGCGGCGGCGGGCGAGGGATAGACCGGATCGCGCGTGTAGCCATTGGCGAACTCGCCAATGCGCTTGGCCTGGTCGTACCGGTCACCCGATGCGCCGCGCACCGCCGGCCGGACCTCGCCGTCACCCAGGAACACGCGCTGCTCCTTGGGCGCCAGCGCCACGCCGTCGTGGGCCTCCATCCAGCCATAAAGACTGGTGGTGCCGCATTTGGTGCCGCCGATCACGATGAAATCGAGCGGGCTCATCGCCGATGTCATCCGTCACTCCGCGCTTGTTCGAATGGTTTCATAGGGATAGATGATGCAGCGCACAATGGCTCGCTTGTTCATCAGCAATCGCCGCGATCGGGTGGAGCAGATCCGCGGGCAATGGAGCGATGCCGGGCTTGCCGCCAGCATGCTGCCGGGATCGCTGCCCACCGTTATTGCCATGAAACGGCGGATCGAGCATGACAATGTGCACCACGCGCGCGAGGATGCCAAGGATGCTTGGGCGGCGGGCACGGGCACCTACGCCGATTTTGCGGGCAACTGGGGGGCCGACGCGCTACGCTACGTGGCTGACCGCTTCGATGCGGCCGATCCGCTTGCCGTGCGCGAGACGATCTTCGGCCATTACGCGTTGGCGATCCGGCGCGGCGGACGCGCCTTCGTGCTGTGCGACGCGGTGTGCAGCTATGCGGTCTATTTCACCTGCCGGGGCACGGGTTCCCAAGGCGGGGATTTCGTCATCGCCACCGATCTTGCCGACCTGCGCTCCTTGCCCTGGCTCGAGCACCCGATCGATGAAGCCGGCGCGCTGCATGCCGCCTTTCATGGCGAGCGCGGATTGGCCTCGCGCAGCGTGGTGCCGGGCGTCTCTTCGGTGCGCGGGCACCAGTTCGTCGCGCTCGACGAAGCGGCGGGTGGCTGGAACGCCAGGCTGGTCGACGGTCCGCCGCTCCGCCAGCGGTCCATGCCCGCCTCGCCGGAGGAAGGGCTGGACGATTATCGGGCGCAATCGGACCTGATCTTCGGTGCCCTGAACAGCGTCGGCCCGGTCGGTGTCAATGTCACCGGCGGGTTCGATTCGCGCCTAGTGGTGGCTTCGGCCGCCAAGCATGGTCTGGCCGGTCACCTGCTCTACGGGCGCGGCGACAGTGCCATGACCTATACCCAGCGCCGCGACCTGGCCGCCGCGCGCGCCATCGCTGCCACGCTTGATGCAAGGCTTAGGGTGATGGACTGGACGCAAGGCACCCCGCATCGCTCGGCCGAGCGGCACGCGCTGATGCGGCGTCATGGCTTCAAGCTGCCCTATGGCGCGACCAGCGGGGTGGCAGCCAGCTTCGACGGCGGGATCGCCCCTTATCCGCGGTTGCAGCTGGCAGGCTATGGACCCGGCTTCGTTAACAAGCGCGTGTGGGCCTGGTCGGGCAATGTGACCCCGGGCGATTTCGCTGCCACCTATGCCGAGGCCTATACCGACGTGTTCGCCTCGTCGCCTGCGCGCGAGGCCTATCTGGAGCGGATGGACGAGGATCTGGTCGATCTGGCGCAAGGAGCGGGGATTGCCTGGTCGCCGGACGGCTTCGATGTGGCAGCCGCGACCGCCTTATGGGCTTTTGCCAAGGCATCCAAAGAGGCGTTCAACATCCAGGCGTTCAACGAATATTGCTATTATCTGGCACCCCACTTCACCACCGCCATGCTGCTGCGCATCCTGGCGCTGGCGCCCGAATGGCGGCGGGGCGATCGCTTCCAGGTGGCGCTGGTGGCGCACGAATACGCGCCGCTGCTGGACGTTCCGGTGTTCTCGGGGGTGCGTCCCTTCCGCCTCGACAAGACGGCGCTCACGCTCACACCGGTCGATCCCCGGCGCGACTGGTCGCTGCTGCGCCGGGCCAGCGGCGCGCTCGCCGACCGCCGCGAGGCGCGCGCCGACCGCACCGCCCGGTTCCGCCGCGCGCACCGGGCCGAACTGCTCGCCGATCCGGGCGAAGGGGTAGTGGACCACGAGGTGCTGGCCACCAAAGACCTGCGCGCAGTGTTCCGCTACCTGGTCGCGCGCGACATGTTCCGTGCCCTTTGAGGCACAAACCAATCAGTGCGACTAGCTGGACCGGGCTAGCTGGCCCGAACTAGCTGGACCGCCCGCCGCCCGCAAAGCGCCGACCCAGCGGACGCGCGATCTCCAGCACCTGGCCGATCAACGGATGGCGGGTAGTCACCAGGACGACCAGCAGCCCGATGGCGCAGGCGGTGATGCCCACCGCCAGCGTCACCCAGGCCGGGCTGCCCGCCAGCAGCGCCCGGCACGCTCCCGCCAGCACCGCAACCACGCCCGAGGCCAGCGCCGCGCGCGCGGCAATGGCGACAAACTCGCGCGAAGAATAGGCGATCAGCTGCTTGAGAGAGATGCCGATCAGCACCGCTTTTATCAGCTGCGCCATGCCGAACGCCCACGCCACCGCGGTCAGCGAATACAGCGAGCCGCCCGCGACCATGACCAGCGTGAGGATATTGTTGTTGAGATGCAGCCGGAAATAGGCGGGCAGCGCGTCGATCGCGGCGAAGATTTTGAGGCTCATCCGGTTGAACGGCATGGCAAGGCCGATCAGGCACAGGATCCAGGTGATCGGCACGGCGGCATCCCATTGCGCGCCCAGCAGCACCGCCACCAGCGGCTCGGCCAGCACCGCGATGCCGGCGAATACCGGCCACATCAGCGCGGCGAGGTAATCAATCTTGGCAAGGTAGATGCGCGCGCTTGCCATGCCGGCATCCATCGACCGCGAAATCGCCGGCATCATCACCCGCGTGATGCCTTCGAGCAGCGAGCGGTCGAGCAGCGTGACGACGGCGGTGGCGCGGTTGAAGATGCCCAGCGCGGTCAACCCCAGCATTCCGCCGATCACCATGGTGACGACCAGGTCGCGCCCCCGGGTCAAGAGGTTGGCGCCCGAGAACATGCCGCTGAAACTGAGCAGCCGCCGCCAGCCATGGCGCGAGGGCAGCGCGACCATGCCGCGCCGTGCGACCAACACCAGCACCGCTGCGACCAGGTGCGAGACCAGCACGCCGCCCGCCAGCGCATGCGCGCCCATCCCGGCAAGCGCGAGCGCGATCCCCACCAGCGCCTCGAGCGTGAGCTGCACGGTCATGGCGACCGAGAGCAGCCCGAACTTCAGATCGCGGACCAGCTGCGGCTCGACCATCAGCCGCAGCGGCCGGGCGAAGATGGCGGGCGCCATCAACGCCAGCAGCGACACCGTCTCGCCGGGCAGGATGGCGGCCGGGATGATCCAGCACAGGGCTGCGCCGACCACGATCAGCACCACCGCGACCATGAAACTAAGGCCGACCGCGCTGCCGTAGTCGTCCTTGGAAACCTGCTTGTCGCGGGCGAGGCGCGCCTCGAGGCCGAAATCGGCGATCACCTCGGCCACCGCGAAGATCGCCCGGGCGAGCGCGAAGGCGCCGAATTCGTCGGGCGTGAGCAGGCGCGCGAGCACCAGCATCCCCACGCCCATGAACACCGTGCTGATCTGGCGCGAGATCAGCGTGTGGATGATCGCCCGCCGGATCACCGGGCTGACCGGACGCGCGGACGCGCACGCGAGGCGATCAGAGCGCCGATAGATGGATGGCGGGGCGCTATCCCAGGTGTGTGGTAAGGCGTGGCGCACCGGTGCCTGAGGCTGTCATCTCGCCGAGCATGTCGCACCGCCATGATTGGTCCCTCGGGGTCGGCGGCTCGTCAGCCGCGCCCTGCCCCCAGCGCCCCTAGCGGCAAGCGCACGGGTGAGCCAGCCATGCAATAGGCCGATGGTATGTGGGGGACTTCCCTTGCAAGCGCATCGCGGTCCGGTAGGCCGAACGCATGCCGCAAGACGAGCCAGCCGCGTCCGCATCGCCCTGCCGGCAGATCTGCCGGTTGTCGGACGAGGGCGAGCTATGCGTGGGCTGCGGACGGACGCTGGACGAGATCGCCCGGTGGTTGGTCATGTCGCCGACCGAACGTGCCGAGGTCGCTCGTTCCGCCGCCGCCCGCCTGCCGCGCGAGGCTGAGCCCCGGGAGTGAGCCCGGAGAGCAAGCCTGGCGCGGACCCCGGATGATAAAGCGCTATGCCAAGAGGCTGGGGGACGGGTTCGCCATGCAGACCCATCGGGCGATGGAAGCCCCCACCTGATGACGACCGCGCTTCGGTGACCTGGTGATCGCTTCGATAGCGGGTCACCCGGCACGCTGATCGCTCAGGCAGGCCCGGTGATGTCGAGCGTGACGGTGCCGGCGCGGGTCTCGAGCAGATGCGCCTCGATGCCGAATACGCTGCGCAAACGCTCGGCGGTCACGGTCTGCGTGGGCGGGCCGTCGGCGATGATCCAGCCCTCCTTCATCCACAACAGCCGGTTCGCGTAGCGCGCGGCGAGCGCCAGGTCATGGACCACCGCCAGCACGCATCGCCCCTGCGCCGCCACGGCCGCGAACAACCGCAGCGCCTGGTGCTGATAGCGCGGATCGAGCGCGGCGACGGGCTCGTCGGCCAGCAGCACGGGCGTTTCGCCGGCCAATGCGCGAGCCAGGTGAACGCGCGACAGCTCGCCGCCCGACAGCGTGTCGGCGCTGCGTTCCTCCATCCCGGCCAGATCGCACGCCGCCATCGCCCGCGCCACCGCCTTGCTATCTGTGGGCGAGAGACGACCGGGCGCGCCGCCATGCGCGAACCGGCCGAGCGCGACGATATCGCGCACCGGCTGCGGCCAGACGAGCGGGCGCGCCTGGGGCAGGTAGGCGATCCGGCGCGCGCGTTCGCCATGCGCCATCCCGGCGATATGCTCACCATCCGTCAGCGACTCGCCGGTGTCGGGCGCAAGCAGCCCGGCGAGCAGGCGCAGCAGCGTGGTCTTGCCCGCGCCGTTGGGGCCGATCAGCATGGTCAGCGTGCCGGGCTCCAGCGCGAAGCCTGCCTCATGAACCAATGGCTTGCCGGCGACCCGATAGCCAAGGCCGCGCGCCTCGAGCGGGCTCATGCCAGCCTCTGCCGCGCGGCGATCCACACGAATACGGGCGCGCCGATCAGCGAGGCGACCACGCCCAGCTTGAGCTCGCTGTCGGTGGGTGCAAGGCGCACGCCGATATCGGCCAGCACCAGCAACAACGCGCCGAGCAGGCCCGAGGGGACCAGCAGCCGCGCGGGATCATAGCGCAGCCAGGGGCGCACCAGATGCGGCGCGACGATGCCCACAAAGCCAATCGCACCCGCCAGCGCCACCGCCGCTCCGGTGGCGAGGCCCGCGCCCACGATCACCTGCGTGCGCTGGCGAACCAGGTCCAGCCCGAGCCCCTCGGCGGTCTCCTCGCCCAGCGCCAGCGCCGCCAGCCCGCGCCCGCTCGCCAGCATGACCGCGATACCTGCCGCCAGGAACGGCGCGGCGAAGGCCAGGTCGGCCAGGCTGCGATTATCGACCGTGCCCAGCATCCAGTTGACCATGTCGGACAGGCTGAAGGGATTGGGCGCCAGGTTCATCATCAGCGCCATCAGCGCGGCGGCAAAGCTCGACAGGCCGACCCCGATGAGAATCAGCGTGACCACCGAGCGGGTGCGCAAGCCAGCGATGGTGATGAGCGCGGTGGCCATCAGCGCGCCCGCCACCGCGGCTCCCGGCAGCACCAGCGCGCCCGCGCCGGCCAGGCCGAAATACAGGACGAAGGTGGCGAACAGCGCCGCGCTGGCCGAGACGCCGAGGATGCCGGGCTCGGCGAGCGGATTGCGCAACAGGCCCTGGAGCGCCGCGCCGCTCATTCCCAGCGCGGCGCCCGCGGCGGCGGCGGCGAGCGCGCGCGGCAGGCGAATGTGCCAGACGACCAGCTGGTCCCCCGGTGCCCCCTGCCCGGCAAGCGCGGCGAGGATGCGCGCACCGGGCAGCGGCACCGATCCCATGAGCAGCGAGGCGAGAAGCGCGGCGATGAGAGCGCTCGCGAGGATGGCGCTGACCCGGTTCATCTTGCGTCCGGTCCGAAATGGGTGCGTTTGCGCGACCAAGGGTGCCGAGCGTTCATCGCCGCGTCGCCTGCCGAAAGCGCCGGGGAGCGGGGCCTTGCGCCGGCCGGCGCCGGGCTCGCCGCCCGCCGGGTACCCGATAAGGCGAGCGCCTCGATCGCATCGATCAGGAACCAGCCGCCGCACGAGGTCCAGGCGCCATCCAGCGTCACCATCGGAAGATCGCCGAGCCGCTCTTGCGCGACAGGGTGGCGCGCGGCGCTCCAGTGGTGCAGGCTGCCTGCCGCGCCCTCGAAACTGGCGGCGGCGATGAGGTCGGGCCGCTCATAGGCCAGCCGTTCGAGCGGGATCGGGTTCCACCCCGGGCGATGCTGGAAGTTCGTCAGACCCGCGGCGCTGAACAGCTCATCCACCAGCGTTCCCGGCCCCGCGGTCACCCCGCCGGGCGTCAGGTAGAGCACGCTGCGCCGGTGCTCCTGCCGCGCGGCCAGCTTGGCGAGCCGGTGGTCCATGTCCCGGGCCACAAGACGCGCCTCGTCCGGTTGTCCCAGCGCGCTGCCCACGCGCACGACCTCGGCGCGGACATCGGCGATGGTGACCGGCGAGGCGATCTCGATCAACTCAACCCCCGCACGTTCCAGAAAGCCCGCCACGCCCGGTCCGCCGCCATAGGAGCGCACCACCAGGTCGGGCGCGAGCGCCAGGATATCGGCGGTGCGCGGGCGGACGGTGGGCAGCCCTGCCGCGCTGGCTCGCATGAAGGAGAACGGCCGAGCGGCATCGGGCGACAGCGCCAGGATGTCCTCGCGCGCGGCGAAGCGAAGGACATACTGGTCGGCGCAGAAATCGAGACTCACGATCCGCCCGGGGGCGCCTTCCTCGCTGCCATCCTCAGGCCCGGACTGGCGCGCGGATGGGCTCGAACAGGCGGCGAGCAGCCCACCGAGCAGCCCACCGAGCAGCGCAGCCAGGACCCGTCGCACCGCCACTAGAGCCGCGCGCGGATGCCGCCGAACGCCGCGCGCCCGGGCTGACCATAGAACAGCACGGTCTCGTAGCGCTCGTCGAACAGGTTCTCGATGCGGCCGAACAGCTCGACCCCCCGGGCAACGGCCAGGCTGGCCCTCAGGTCGACCAGGACATAGCCCGATAGCGGCCGGCGGTTGGCGGCATCATCGAAACTGTCGCCCACCGCCAGCAGCGTCGCGCCGATGGCTGGCCCGCCCGGCATGCGGACATCGGCGAGCAGGCTGAAGGTCTCGTCGGCGCGGCGGGGGAGACGCTTGCCGCTGGTCCGGTCGACCGCTTCGATTGTGCTGTATTGCGCGCTCAGCTCGAACCCTTGTGCAGGCGCCAGCGCGGCGGCCAGTTCCAAACCCTGCGCCCGCGCGCGGGCGATGTTGTCGTAGGTGCCGAAAGGTGGACGCTCGCTTTGGCATGGTGGCAGCGCATTGCCGAAACATGAGACGAACACGATAAGGTCGCGCGAGGTCCGCTCGAACCGGGTGATGCTGGCCCGCGCCTTGCCACCTGCAAAGCTGCGCGCGATCCCGGCATCCCAGCCTTGCGAGCGCTCGGGAAGCAGCCCTTGGTTGCCGAAATCGCTGAACAGCTGAAACAGCGAGGGCGCCTTGAACCCCTCGCCATAACTGACGCGCAGCACGGTGACGCCGTCATCGGGCGAGAACGCGCCGCTCGCCGCCACCGTGGTCTCGCCGCCGAAGGTCTGGTGATCGTCATGGCGGATGCCGGCGGTGAGCGAGAGCCCGGCGACGGGCGTCAGGTTGAGCTGGCCATAGAGCGAGTTGATCGAGGTATCGGCGCTGGCCACCGGCCCGCCGAAACTGGCGCTTTCATAGCGCGAGACCTCGCGTTCCGCGCCGAATACCAGCTCGGCCCGGTCCGTGGCATCGAACACGCCCTGATATTCGAGCCTGCGGTTCTCGCCCGTCGCGGCGAAGGTTTCGAGTGGCGCGTTTCCTGACCGGTCGGTATCGCGCCGGTCGATATCGGTCACGGCAAGGCCCAGCCGGTTGCGCAGCCGCCCGTCCATAAGGTCGGCCTTCAGCCCGGCATAGGCGACCAGATCCTGGCGCCGGGAGACCTCGCTTGTGTCGGCCAGCGCGAAGTCGGGGGGCGGGAAGCCGTCGACCTGGGTCTCGCCGTCGGCATAGAACCCGCGCAGGTCGAGCGCGACGTTCGGCGCGAGCGCGATGTCGAGCTTGGCGTTCACCCCGAAGCTCTCGAACCCGTCGGTCTCGCTGCCACCGCGCGCCTCGCTGAAGGCCGAGACGCCGTCGTCGCGCAGGAAGGTCGCGCCAAGGCTCGCACCCACGGGTCCGAGCCGGCCCGAGACGTTGCCGACCAGCTGCGCCGTATCCCTCGACCCGCCCTCGATGCTGGCGAACAGCGCCGGCGCGCGCGTGGGCGCGCGGGTGATGAGGTTGACCACCCCACCGATCGCCTGGCTGCCGTAAAGCACCGACTGCGCGCCGCGGACCACCTCCACCCGCGCGATGTTGCCTGCGAGCAGCGGTCCGAAATTGAACCCGCCGCCCGGCGATGCGGGGTCGTTGAGCTTGACCCCGTCGATCAGCACCACGCTCTGGTCGCTGTCGGCGCCGCGGATCGAGACGCCGGTCACCGTGCCCGGCCCGCCATTGCGGCTGAAGGTGACGCCGGGAACGGTGCGCAAGAGGTCGGTGACGCTGGTGGGCTGGCGGGAGACGATCTCCTCCTCGCCGATCACCGTGACCGACTGGCCGACCTGGCCCAGGCTGCGCGGCGCGCGGTTGGCGGTGACGATGATCGTCTCGTCGCTCGGCGAAGCGCCGGGCGGCAGGTCGGAGATTTGGGCCAGCACCGGCGCGCCGGGGACGGCGGCAAGAATGACGGCCGCGAACATGCGGTGGATGGACATGGCAATGGCTTTCCGCTCGCGCGCGATGCGAGGGCCGGTGCCCGCATCGCGGTTCGACAGGGTGGCCTGCCGCATTCGCGCTGGGGGCGAAGCGGCTTTTCCGAACCGGCCAGTGCTGTCGTCTCGGCGGAAATTGCTTCCTGTCCCAAGGGCTGGACCCGGCCCCGGACGAACGACGCGACGGCAGGTCTCCTGGCTTGCCGATCATCGCCTTCGAACCGTCTTCCCGGCCGCGCCCTCTTGCAAAAGGCCTGGCCAGTGACTTGGGTGGCTCGAGGCTCCCGGCCTACAGTTGCGGGCACAGCGCCGGCGTTCGACCGGCTTCCCTCTTAGCTGCGCGCCTTTGCGGACCCGCAGCACCGTCTGCCCCGCCCATGCGGGTGGGCACCGGCACTGTCAATCGCGGATTGGGGGGGATGGTGACCGCGCTCTTCATGGTTGGCGCAAGCGAACGGGGGACGCGCGGCGGGACGTCTAACCCGATCCCAGCGCCTCGATCCGCATCAGCGACACCCGGGTGCGGCGCGGCTGGGCGAGCATGAAGCGCACCGCGACGGCGATATCCTCGGCGCGCATCATCTCGCCCGCGGCGATCATCTCGCGCTGCTGTTCCACCGAGATATCGGGCAGGTGCATGTCGGTGCCCACCAGGCCGGGCTCGATATTGCCCACCTTGATGTCGCGCTCGGCCAGTTCCTTGCCCAGCGCCTCGGCAAACGCCTGGACGCCGGTCTTGGTGGCCGCATAGACGCTCGACCCCGCGCCGCGCGATACCGCCGCAATCGAGCCGATGAACACGATGTCGCTGCCCGCCTCCATCCGCTCGGCCACCAGCCTGGTGGCAGTCATCATGGCGGTGAGATTGGTGTCGACGGTGTAGCGGATCGAATGGACGTCGGTGTCCTCCACCCCGCCCGCGGCGAGCCCGGCATTGATTACCGCCAGGTCAATCCCGCCCAGGAACCGGGTGCCTGCCTCGACGAAACGGTCGACATCCTGCTGGCGCGCCAGATCGAGCGCCAGCCCGTCACCCTCGCCCACTTCGCCGATCCGCTGGAGCGCGTCGGCCAGATGCTGGGGATTGCGCCCGCAGATGAACACGCGCACGCCCTGCGAGGCAAGCAGCACCGCCACCGCGCGGCCGATGCCCGTGGTGCCGCCGGTGATGATGGCGCGCCGCCCGGCAAGACTAGGCTGCGCGGTGTGCGCATCGGCGGTGTGGGTGGCGGTGTCGGTCATGGCGGGGCCTTTTGCTGTGCGCCGGACTTTCTCAGCCGCGCGGATTGCGCCCGGTTCGACCGGCTGGTGCGTTTTTGCGGGAAACTGGCGGCGGGACCGGGATGGTCGGTCAGGCGATACCCCCCAGCGCCGGTGACGCAAGCGCCAAGCTGGACGCGAGGGGGTCAGGCAAGCGACCAGAGCAACCGTTCCAGCGCTGCGTCCTGTTCGCGCAATTCGCCCTCGTTCGCTTCAACCGCCCTTGCAACCTCGGTCTCGGACAGGCTGGCGGCGATCGCCCGCGCAGTAGCGAGCGAGGCGAGTTCGGCGAACAGCGCCTTGCGCAGCGCGCCGACTATCGCCAGGTCGAGCAGCACGCCGCTTTGGATGCTGCGCGTATCGCGCTCGCCATCCTCGAGGATGCCCGCCATCCACAGATTGTCCGGGCCCTGCTCCTTGTCACCGGTCTCGCGCAACCGCGCCGCCCGGGTGCGGGCTCCCGCCACGCAAGCCTCGAGCGCGGTGCGAAGCCGGGGGTCGGACGCCTGACGCATGATGGCGGGCAATCGCTCGCCAAGCGCCTCGCACCCTGCGCGAAGGTCCCACAGGCATAGCTGCAACAGGTCGGGGAAGGTATCGGTCTTGCTCATCCTGCTATCCTATGCACCCGCGAGAGGCCGTCGCGGTCACGGCTCATGGCCTGTCGAAGGCCCGGCGAAGGCGCATCTCCCCATCGCGGTCGAACCAGCTGCCATGCGCGAAGACGATTTTTTCCGGCGCCAGCGCGATCATCCGGGCAATGTCCGCGCGCGCCTGTGTTCCGCCCAGCCGCAGCGCCGCGCGCACATGACGCGCCGGCCGGCCCTCGCACGCCCCGGCCAGCCGCGCGGCGGCGGCGGTGATCGCAGGCAACCTGCCGGGTTCCAGGTTCTCGATCAGGTCGCACAGGATGAGCGTGCGACTGGGCTGGTGGAACAGCACGGCTTCGACAAAACCCAGGCCCCGCACCAGATGCTGGGTGATCCCAGACCATTCGGGCGGCGCGGTTTCGCCAAGCTCGCGCTCGATCCGCAAGCCCGACAGGCGCACCTGCGGCCTATCCGCAAGCCCGGGAACAGCCCAAGTCGTAGCCTGAGGATGGGCGCGCTGCCAGTCGGCGAGGAACTTCCAGTGCGCGATGCTCGGCGCGACCAGATGGCGCACGGGGCCCAATTCGTCGATCATCCCCGCCAGGGCAGGCGAATGGCGGATGGGCGAATGTAGTAGGGTTGTTCCATCGGCCAGCCGGATCACGCTCATCCTGACGGGCACGGTCAGCCCCATTGCCGAGATGGGCTCGCCATCGACGATCCACAGGTCCTCGCCCACCGGCTTCAACGTGTTGGTGGGCTCATAGGCGACCGCACGCGCCGCACCCAATCCGCCGGCCATGCGCGAGCCGGCCGCGGCTACCGCGACGCCTGCAAGGGCAAGACCACCGCCAAGCTTGAGGATACGGCGCATCGTCATCGGGTTCGCTCGCAGCCTCGTTGCGGGTCTGGTTACGGGGCGCGAGCTGTCGGCGCGCGCCCGGCGATTACGGGTGGGGCAGCAACCGGGTTCCCGCATCCGTGCTGCACTTTTGCGGCGCTGGCGGTCGGCGACGGCGCAGGTTTCGCTCTGGCCTGACCGTCCGTACCGCCCGCATGATCATAGAACAATCGTGCGCAAGTCCCACCCCCGGCGAGCGGCGCCTAACGCCAGCGCTTGCGCAGCTCGGCCATGTGGCGCTCGGCGAGGCGGCAGTAGCGCTCGGTCTGGAACCTGATCTTGTCGACCTGCGCCTCGCTCTGTTCCTTGAGCAGCTTGGCCGGCCGGCCGACCCAGATCTCGCGCGCGGGGATGTGTTTGCCCGGCGACAGCAGCGCGCCCGCGCCCAGCATGGCGCCCGGGCCGATGCGGCTGGCATCCATCGCCACCGCGCCCATGCCCACGAACGCGCGGTCCGCCAAGCTGGCGCCATGGACCACCGCCATATGGCCGATGACGCAATCCTCGCCGATGATCGTGGGGCAGCCATCCGTATCGGGGCGCGGGCCTTCGACATGGAAGACAGAGCCGTCCTGCACGTTGGAGCGCGCGCCGACCTCGATCGCGTGGATGTCGCCGCGCAGCACGCAATTATACCAGATGCTCGCCTGCGGCCCGATGGTCACATCGCCGATCACCTGCGCTCCCGGGGCGATGAAGGCGGTGCGGTCGATCACCGGGGTCTTGCCCTCGAACGACAGGATCATCGCCCAGGGGAAGCGCGCCTGCGGATCGGCGAGCGGGTCGATCGGGCCGGTCATTGCCACCTCGCGCACCGGGCGCGGTGAGACGCGGCGGGCGGGACCAGGCGGGGGCGATCGAGCGTGTGTGGCAAGCTGTTCTCCATCGCGCCCCTGCTCGCCGCGTTGGAGCGTCGCGTCAATGCCGTGATGAACCCGCGCTGCAGGGGGCCAGAGGATTATCCCGCCGATGACGCCGATCGCTAAGCCGCCCCGCCATAAACCTCAGACGGACGCGCTGAACGCCCCTGCCGACAAGGACCAGACCGTCGTCGGGTTGTCCTGCGACGGATAGTCCGGGTCGTGATAATCGAGCTCGGGACGCCGGGCGAAACCGAGGCGGTGCATCACATTGGTCGACGGGCGGTTCGAGTCGCTGGTCTGGGCCAAGATCTCTTGCAGGCCCCGTAAGCCGAAAGCCCCCCGTAAGCCGAAAGCCCCCCGTAAGCAGCAAAGCATAGTCCAGCACTGCCCGCGCCGCTTGGGTCGCATGGCCGCGTCCCCGAAACTCATCTGCCAGCATCCAGCCGATCTGGTGTCCGCCGCGCATCTGTATCGGGGCGCTACCGGACCGGACGGGGAACAATCCGCACCGCCCGATCCGGCAGTAGGGTGCGCGCAACCAGATGGTCCAGCGCCGCCATTCCCCGCTGGCGAAAGCGTCGATATCGGCCCGCAGCTCTTGCACAACCTTCTCAGGGTGGCGTGGCCGGCCGCCGAGAAAACGCATCACCGTGGCCGTATTTATCCGTTCGAGCAGAAAAGGCAGGTCATCCGGCGTAGGCGGGTGGAGCACCAGCCGACAGGTTTCCAGCCTGGCGCGCTAGTCAGCCACCCAACAACCGGGCGGCGTGCGGCGCGTGATAGGTCAGCACCCCGCTGACCCCTGCGCGCTTGAAGGCGATGAGCTTTTCCATCAGCAGCGCGTCCCGGTCGCCCACGCCCGCCGCCGCGCCCGCCTCGATCAGCGCATATTCGCCCGATACCTGGTAGCCGAAGACGGGCACGCCGAAGCGCTGCTTCACCCGCCAGATGATGTCGAGATAGGCAAGGCCTGGCTTCACCATCACGCTGTCGGCGCCCTCGGCAATGTCGAGCGCCACCTCGCGCAGTGCCTCATCGGCATTGGCGGGGTCCATCTGGTAGGTCTTCTTGTCGCCAGCCAGCCTTTCGCCCGAGCCCACCGCGGCGCGGAACGGGCCGTAGAAGGCGCTGGCATATTTGGCCGCGTAGGCCATGATCTGGACATCGTGATGGCCCGCCGCCTCGAGCGCTGCGCGCACCGCGCCGATGCGCCCGTCCATCATGTCCGACGGCGCGATGATGTCGGCCCCCGCCCGCGCCTGGACCAGCGCCTGCTCGGCCAGCACGGCAATGGTCGCATCGTTGGCCACTCGCCCCGCCTCGTCGAGCAGCCCGTCCTGGCCGTGCGTGGTATAGGGATCGAGCGCCACGTCGGTCATGATCCCGATGCTCTCGCCGCACGCATCGCGCACCGCCTTGATGGTGCGGCAGACCAGGTTGTCGGGATTGGTCGCCTCGGCGCCATCGCCGGTGCGCCGGTCCGCCGGAGTGTTGGGGAACAGGGCGACGACGGGGATACCCAGCGCGACCGCCTCCTTCGCCCGCGCTCCCACCTCCGCCGGCGACCAGCGCGACACCCCCGGCAGCGCAGCAACAGGCTCTTGCGCAGCGCCCGATCCGGTGACGAATAGCGGCCAGATCAGATCGGCCGGGGTGAGCCGCGTCTCGCGAAACAGCGCCCGGCTCCAGGCGCTCGCGCGGGTGCGCCGCATCCGGGTGGCGGGAAAGGCGGGACCGGGCGGGGAAGCTGTCATCATGGCGGATGTGGCGCAAAAGCAGGGGCGCGGCAATGCAAGCGGGGTTCTGCCATGGTCGTTGTTGGGGGTGTTAGGGCAAAGCGGTGCGGGTGCATGCGATGAAAGTGACGGTTCGTGCCGGGCCTCAGTAGCGGGCGGATCGCCGGGGGGCTGTCGTTGCTTGTGAACGGTCCGGCGGGTTGTTCGAGCCTTCGTGCGACCCGCCGGTAGCTGGTCGCGGGGGTAGCATTTCGCCAGATAGAGCGGACCGGGTCTAGAAAACGGGGTCGAGCAAACGGGGGCGCTGGGATACGTGACGGGGGCACCCGGGGCAGGCGGTCCATAAGGACAACGTGATGGAGCGGGTACTCCAGGGTGTGTCTATCCAAGCCCGGGTACAAGGCCAGTCCGAGGTGGCAAACGCGCGAGACCCTGGCGCAAGGGCGGCGAGCCTAAGGGGGTGCGGGGCGGGTGGGTAGAGGCTGATCGCGTGATCGCATGAGGACGCGCTGGCCTGCGCATTCCTTTCGCCACGAGACAGCGGCAGGGGGACATCGAACGGGTGATCCTCACCGGACTTGGACCAACCTAACCCTCGTCGCAGCGCGACCCTTTCCTTTCCAAGGCCACCGATGCGCCGGCCTCAACGCTCCTGGCGGCGCGCCTCGACGCGATCGATCTCGCGCTCGGGTTCATCACGGGCCGGGAGCTCGAGCGCGAGCGGTTCGAGCGCGGCGCCCGGCGTCACCGCCATGAGCGCGGCAAGCCTGGCACGGAACGCGGCGAGCCCGCGGCCCGACAGCTGCGCGCGGGTGACATAGGTGACCGAGCCGGGATCGATCTTGCGACCGCCGCGATACATCTCGTAATGCAGATGCGCGCCGGTGGAGAGCCCGGTCGAGCCGACATAGCCGATCACCTGGCCGCGCGCCACGCGTTCACCCGGCCTGACCGCGATCCGGCTCATATGCGCATAGCCGGTGCTCAGCCCGCCAGCATGAACCAGACGCACGAAATTGCCGTAGCCGCCGTTGCGTCCGGCGAACTCGACCTGGCCGTCCGTCACCGCGTAGATCGGCGAGCCGGGCGCGGCGCGGAAGTCCACGCCCGAATGCATCCGCATAATCCCTAAAATGGGGTGGCGGCGCATGCCGTAGCGCGACGAGATTGAGCCCGACACCGGCGCGATCAGCCCCTCGCGCAGCTCGCCAACGCCCGCTGCATCGTAGAACCGGCCCTCGCTACCCCAGCGCAGCATCTGGCGTTGCGGCTTTCCGCCGCGCAGGATGCCGGCGTAAAGCAGCTGGCCCGCTTCGGCCTCGCCGGTTGCGGCGCGGCGATATTCGATCACCAGATCGAACTCGTCGCCGGCGCCGATCGCGTCCAGATCGGCGGCGATGGTGCGCAGATATTGCTGCACCGCGCTGGCCGGTGCTCCCGCCGCGCGGGCCGAGCGATAGAGACCCTCGCCCACCGTGCCGCGGATGCGCAGCGGGGTGGCATCGACCCGGATCGGCTGCGGGGCAAGCACCAGAGCGCCGCCGCGCCGCTCCACCGCCAGCGCCAGGTCGAACCGCGCCCGAAAGGCCAGGCCCTCGAGCGGCCGGGGTGCGCCCGGCCCCGGACGGCGACCCAGCGTCAGGTCGACCTTGGTTCCGGGCGCGAGGCCGGCGAGCGGCGTGGCGCTGCCGATCATCTGAGTCACCGTCCGCGCCTCGGTTGTGCTGACGCCCGCGCGCCGCAGCATGGCGGCAAACCCGTCGCCGGTGGCCAGCGTTGCCACCAGATCGAGCCGCGGGCGTTCCGGGGCGCGGGCCAGCGGGGTGACTGCGCGCGTCGGCCCCATCCGTCGGCCGCTATCGGCACCCAGCGCCAGCGGGGCGATGGCCAGGCTGCGATATTCGTCGCGTTCGCTCGGGCTGAGGACGACCTGGGGCGCCGCTTCCACCGGGCCGAAGCCGGGCAGCAGCGCGATCGCCAGCGCGATCAGGCCGATCAGCGTTGCCGCGCCGCGCAACCAGCGCCGCGACCCGATCTGGCGCGCGAGGTCGGGCGCAAGGACGAAACCGCGCGCGCGGGCGGGGCGCGAACGCTCGGCAGTGCGTGAGGCGCTGCCGGTACCGGCCTTTTCGCGCAGGCTGGCGATGGAATCGGTGCGTGCGCGGGTGCTGGGAGCGGGACGACCGGGGCGCGAAGGGTGCGCGGAATCGGATCGCGGTATGCCGGACGTCTCGCCCGTGTCGGCCTGCGCGTGCGACCCCTGTTCGAGAGACCCTTGTGCGCGCAACAAGAGCCGTTCGCCCGCTCGCGAATGCAGGCTGGCGACATCGCCGGAAAGCTTGTCGGAGGGCGGCCGCACGGTGCTGTCCGGCGATGACTGCCCATCCCCGTGCGCCGCAAAACCTTCGCGCGCCCCGGGCGTCGCGTTTGTATTGCGGGCGTTGACCAAGGCCTTGCTCACGCGCTGCGCACCGCCCATGCCATCCACCTTGTCCCGGCCAGTTCGGGCGAACGATGAACGGATGGCCGGAAAGCGCCGCCCGATGATCTGCCGATGCTGGCCAGTCCGCCGCCCCGACCGATCGCCCAACGCCAGGCAGCCGCGAACCGGTTGGCCGAACGCGCGACGCGCTCAGACCCGCACACAACCAGGTCCAACCCCGCCCCCGCCCGACCTGACCGATCCTCCAACCTGTCCTCCTTCAAACCCGCCGAAGATGCCTTTGCCCTGCACGCGTGACGAACTGCGAACACGACCCCACCAACAGATCGCGAACCCGCCACCGCTCGTTTGTTCTAGCCATGCCGTCCTGCCCCAGCAAAGTGAAGACATGGGTAACAAAGGTGAAACGCGTCGATCCTGCGACAGGCTGACCAGGCGCATGCGCCTCCACGCAAAGCTGCCGCGCAGACTCGCGCCCTCGTCCCGGCTTGCACCATGCGCGGCGGCAAGCCACATAGGCCCGCGTCGTGGACTCCAGCTCCCCCGCCCCCCGCGTATCCCGAGCCCCTGCCGCCCGCGCGCCCGGCATGAGCGCGCGCCATGGCGGCACCGGAGAGGGGCGTCTGCTCGCCATTCTGGGTCCAACCAATACCGGCAAGACGCATCTCGCCATCGAGCGCATGTGCGGCCACTCAAGCGGCGCGATGGGCTTCCCGCTGCGTCTGCTGGCGCGCGAGGTCTATGACCGGGTGTGTGCGATCAAGGGCGAGGGCGCGGTGGCGCTGATCACCGGCGAGGAGCGGATCGAACCGCCGCACGCGCGCTACTTCCTGTGCACCGCCGAGGCCATGCCCGCCTCCTTCGACCGGCGTGGCGGCGGCGGTCTGGAAGGGCCGCCCGCCTTCGTCGCGCTCGACGAGGCACAGCTTTCGGCGAGCGAGGAGCGCGGCCACATCTTCACCGATCGACTGCTGCATGCGCGCGGGCGCGAGGAGACGATGCTGCTGGGCGCGGCCACGCTCGAGCCGCTGGTGCGCGCCTTGCTTCCCGGGATCGAGCTGGAGACCCGGCCGCGCTTTTCCACGCTTACCCATGCCGGCGGCGCCAAGCTCTCGCGCCTGCCGCCGCGCTCGGCCATCGTCGCCTTCTCGGCCGAGGAGGTCTATCGCACCGCCGAGCTGTTGCGCCGGTTCCGAGGCGGCGCGGCGGTGGTGATGGGGGCGCTCAGCCCGCAGACCAGGAACCGGCAGGTCGCGCTGTTCCAGAGCGGCGAGGTGGATTACATCGTCGCCACCGACGCGATCGGCATGGGCCTCAATCTGGATGTCCGCCATGTCGCCTTCGCCGGTCTCGCCAAGTTCGACGGGGTGCGCCGCCGCCGCCTGACACCCGCCGAGATGGCCCAGATTGCCGGGCGCGCGGGGCGTCATCACCAGGATGGCAGCTTCGGGACGATGGCGGGCGGCGGACGCGGCGAGGCCAATGCCTTCACCGACGAGGAGGTGCACGCGATCGAGAACCACCTGTTCGCGCCGCTGACCCATCTCTATTGGCGCGAGGCCCAGCCCTCGTTCGACAGCGTGGCCACGCTGATCGCCGACCTGGAGGCACCGCCCCATGAGCCGCGCCTGGCCGCCGCGCCCGAGGCGATCGATCTGGCGGTGCTCAAGCGGCTGGCGGCGGATGGAGATATCACCGACGCCGCCACCACGCGGGGCCTGGTGCGGCGGCTGTGGGAGGTGTGCCAGCTTCCCGACTTTCGCCAGCAGGGGACCGACATGCATGCCCGCTTCTGCGCCCGGCTGTGGCGCGACCTTGCGCATGGCCATATCGGTGCGGATTTCGTTGCCGCGCGGATCGCCGAACTGGACCGGCCGGCGGGGGATATCGACACCTTGCAAGGGCGCCTCGCCGCGGTGCGCTCGTGGGCCTATATCTGCCAGCGGCCCGACTGGGTGCTGGCGCGCGACGAGATGGCCGCGCGGGCCCGGGCGGCCGAGGCGCGGCTGTCCGATGCGCTCCATGCACGGCTGACCGAACGGTTCGTCAACCGGCGCACCGCGGTCCTGCTTAGGGCGATGGGGCGCGACGCCAGGCTGCTGGCGGTGGAACTGGGCGAGGATGGCGAGGTGCTGGTGGAAGGCCAGCCGATCGGCCGGCTGGAGGGCTTTGCCTTCGTGCTCGACCACAGCGCCGATGGCGAGGAACGGCGGTTGATGCTGGCGGCGGCGGAAAAGCATCTGCCGCAACTGCTCGCCCGCCAGGCCGAGGCGCTGCTGACGGACGGCCTTAGCGAACTGGCGCTGGCGGGCGGCGCGATCATCCAAGGCACGCGGGCGATCGCCAGCCTGGAGCAGGGGCGCACGCCCTCACGCCCGCGGATCGTGCTGGCGCGCGAGGTGACCATGCTCGAGCCGGCACAGCGCGCCCGGGTGACGCAGGCGCTCGAGACGTGGCTCGAGGCGCAGCTCACACCCCTGGCCCCGCTGCGCGCGCTGGAGGAAGCGAGCGCGGACCAGGCGGCGGGGAGCGAAGTGCGCGCGCTGCTGGTGGCGCTGATCGAGGGCGGCGGCGTGGTGGCGCGCGGCGCCGCGGGGCTCGAGGCGATCGGCAAGGAACGGCGGCCGGTGCTGCGGCGGCTGGGAATAAGCATCGGCGCGCTCGATGTCTTCGTTCCGGTGCTGCTCAAGCCCGCGGCGCGGCGGCTGCTGCACGAGCTGCAGATCGATCCGCGTCCGCTAGAGCCGGCGATGGCGGCGGTGGTCTCGGGGACCGACGCGCTGCCCGCGGGCTATCGCCGCGCCGGAGGCCAGGCGATCCGCGTCGACATGGCCGAAAAGCTGCTTCGGGCCGCGCATGAGCGCCGCGTCAGGACGCCCGGACGTGGATTTCCTCTCGACCCGGCGCTGGCCACTTCGATGGGCCTGACGGGCGAAAATTTCGCGCGGTTGCTCGGCGATGCGGGGTTTCACCCCAATCCCGTGGCCGAGCTGGCCCCGGGCATGTTCGGCCCGCCACCGCCGCGCCCGTGGCGCTGGCAACCGCCCAAGGGCGCGCGGCGCGGATCGGATGCGCCATCCGCTACGGGTAAGCGGCGCAAACCCGGCCGCGAGGCGAACAGCGTGCGCCAATCGCCGCGACCGGGCTCTGCCTTCGCCGGGCTGGCTGACCTGCTGCGTTGAGCATGGAGCCAGCCCCGCCCGCCTCGCCGCCCCCGCCAAAACCGCTGCCAGGACCACCCGCGATGCGGATCGACGTGCTGCTTCACCGCCTGCGCCTGGCGCGCAGCCGGGCGCGCGCGCAGGCCTGGATCGGCAAGGGCCATATAAGGGTGAACGGCGAGCGGGTCTCGGCCAACGACCGGCGTATCGCGACAGGCGATATCGTCACCCTGCCCATGGCCGGGCCGCCCGGGCCCAGCGTGCTGGTGATCGAGATCGGCGCGCTGCCCGCCCGCCGCGGGCCGGCCGATGAGGCACGCAGCCATTATCGTGCGCTTGACGTGCGCGGGTCGTCCACCTTAGCGTGCGCGCCGCCAGCCAGCCAAGTGTCGCGTCATGCCCCGCCACCTGCGGGGACGCGCGCGACCAGGGAGTAACTCCGCCAATGACCTATGTCGTCACCGACGCCTGCATCAAGTGCAAATACACCGATTGCGTCGAGGTTTGTCCGGTCGACTGCTTCTACGAGGGCGAGACCATGCTGGTGATCAACCCGTCCGAATGCATCGACTGCGGCGTGTGCGAGCCCGAATGTCCGGCCGAGGCGATTTTGCCCGATACCGAGGAGGGGACCGAGCGCTGGCTCGAACTGAACACCAAGTTCTCTGCCGAGTGGCCCAATATCACCGAGAAGAAGGAGCCGCCCGAGGACGCCGACGACTACAAGGGCAAGGACGGCAAGTTCGACCAGCACTTCTCGCCCGATCCGGGCGAAGGCGACTGAGCCGCCGCAATGCGCCGGCGATGCGCGCACGCGGGGCATTCCGACAGGTGACCGCGCGGCCTTGCATCGGCGCTGGCGCCGGTGTCTCTCCCGTCGTCCGTAACCTGCTCGCGTACTCGGGCGATCCGCAGGATCGGCGCTCGGCCCTGGCAGGCGCCGAGGCATGAGCGTCTCGAGCGCGGACAAGCCGTGGCAGATGTCTTTCGCCGACTGGAAGCAGGCGCTGCTGCGGGCCTGGGAAGAGGGCGGCCAGGACAATATCGGCATCGTGGCGGCGGGAGTGGCCTTCTACGCCTTCCTGGCCATGGTGCCGCTTCTGGGCGCGCTGGTGCTGACCTACGGCTTGGTCGCCGATCCTGCCGATATCCAGGGCCACATCCTCTCGCTGGCGCAGACGCTGCCCTCGTCGGCCGCCGAACTGATCGGCGACCAGCTGCGCAATGTGGTCGAGGATTCGGGCGGCAAGAAGGGGCTGGGGCTGCTGCTGGCGCTGGGGATCGCATTGTTCGGTGCGCGCAACGGCGCGGGCTCGGCGATCACCGCGATGAACATCGCCTATGACGAGGAGGAGACGCGCGGCTTCGTCAAGCTCAACCTGGTGGCGCTGGCGATAACCGTGGGCGCGGTGGTGGCGGTGCCGCTGGTGGTGGGCGCGATGACCGTGCTGGCGGCGCTGGGCGATCTGCTCCCCGCCGCCTCCGGGCTGACCGTGCTGGCCGGCAAGATCGCCTCCTATGCGCTGTTCCTGGCGATCGCCACGGCAGCGGCGGCGGCGTTCTACCGCTTCGGCCCCGACCGGGATGCAGCCCGTTGGGAGTGGATTTCGGCAGGCTCGGCCTTTGCCGCGCTGGGCTGGATGCTACTGACCGCGGCGTTCGGCTTCTACGTCTCCAATTTCGGCAGCTACAATGCCACCTACGGCTCGCTTGGCGCGGTGGTGGTGCTGCTGACCTGGCTTTACCTGTCGGCCTATGTCCTGCTGCTGGGGGCCGAGATCAATGCCGAACTCGAACGCCAGACCCGGGCCGATACCACCGTGGGCGAGGAGCAGCCGATGGGTCAGCGCGATGCCAATGCGGCCGACACATTGCCCGGCGACGAACACGACTGAACCTTTACGCGCCGCGTCCCGTCCATGCCGGACCTGCGCACACCTTATCATCAGGGCCCATCACTCGGACCCGGCGGACGCACGGGGGTTTAAAATGTGTCGCAAAGCTGTTATATACTGCGATCTGGACCCCGTGTCGTTTGACGCGTGAGCGTATGCGCGGCCGGGATAGGAAGGCAGGAACTCCCCACCAGCGACATTGAACCAGACCAGGGCGCCGCCGATGGTGCGGGGCTTTTGCTCGCGTGTTGCAAGATTAGGGGAGCGCCACAGAAAAGGATCGCAAATGGCTGCCAATGCGCAAGCATTCCACGCATTCGATGTCGGAGACTATGTTGTCTATCCCAAGCACGGGGTGGGCCGGGTGGTCGAGCTGCAGAGCGAGGAAATCGCCGGAATGAAGCTGGAGCTCTACGTCCTGCGCTTCGAGAAGGAGAAGATGACGCTGCGCGTGCCGGTCAACAAGGTGGAAGCGATCGGGATGCGCAAGCTGTCCTCCGACAAGACCTTGAAGGAGGCGATGGAGACGCTGAAGGGCAAACCCCGGGTCAAGCGCACCATGTGGTCGCGCCGGGCGCAGGAATACGAGGCCAAGATCAATTCGGGCGACCTGGTGTCGATCGCCGAGGTGACGCGCGACCTGTTCCGTCCCGAGGATCAGCCCGAGCAGTCCTATTCCGAACGCCAGATCTTCGAGGCCGCCTCCAGCCGGCTGGCGCGCGAGCTCGCGGCGATGGAAAAGACCGACGAGAAGGCCGCGCTGGGCAAGATCCTCGATGTGCTGAAGGAACACGCGCCGCAATATTACGACAATGCGGAGGACGCGGCCTAGCCTTTCGGAAGGCGCCCTGGTCGGCGCCGCCTGGGCGGGGGCCGGCAACGGATTGAGGCGCGGCAGATGCGCTCCGCTGCCCTGCTGCTGCTGCTGGGCGCCAGGGGGCGGCGCCCTTCGGTATGACTTCTTCGCGCCGGCCAGTCCGGCGGCCAACCCGCGCCTCAATCGGCTCGCGAGAGCGCCAGCCCGGGGCGCGGCGCGGATGGGGCGGTATTGCGCCTGCGCGCTAACCTGGCATTAACCGGCGCCAGGCATAATCGCGTGGTCGAAGGAGGCGGACCCTCTTGCCCCGGCTTGCGATCGTTCTTCTCCCGTTTCTTGCCCTGGCGCTGACCGGGTGTCTCGCCAGGACCGCCTTCGACGTCGTTACCGCGCCGGTGCGCGCGGCGGGCAAGGCGGTCGACCTTGTCACCACCAGCCAGTCCGAAGCGGACGAGAAGCGCGGCCGCGAGATCCGCCGGCGTGAGGAACATATCGGTCGGCTCGAGCGCGACCGGTTGCGCGCGCAGGAGCAATGCAGCGAAGGCTCGGACCGCGCCTGCCGCCGGGAGGCCGAATTGCGCCAGGAGATCGCAAGCCTGCTTCCCACGGTCCCTTTCGAGCGCGAGCGGCGCTAGGCGGTTTGCGCGAAATATGGATCGTCACCCCGGACTTGGGACAGGTTTAGAGCAAGCCGCTCTAGGCCGAGCGGGGGCGCTGCGGCTTCGTCCCGTTTCCGAGCCTGGCTTCATATCGGACCAGGTGGACGCATGCCGAGCGACCGGGCGGACCGACCAGCGCGCCCGCGCGATCGATCTGGCGCGACCCGCCCGGCCCGTCCGCCGACCTCCCGGGCCGGGCGGCAATCGGGCGTCGGGTGATAGCACGTTTCACGCATTGCCGGCGCGATGTCCCGGCCTGTCGCCCGACCGCTTGGAACCGGGTGGCGATCGCGCGCACGGGCGACCGCGCGGTTCACGACCGGCAGCCGTCGGCGTCGGGGATTACAGGGATCGACCCCCTCCACTTACGCTAACGCTGGGGTCCGCCGACGCCGAAATGCTCCGGGTTCCATCGGCGGATTGCCACGCGGCAGCGACCGGGCCCGCCCCCTCCGGAAAGCGGATCGGGCCGCACCGACATTCCGATCAGCGCTTCAATCGCTCCGCATGCCAGGCGACGTGGTCGGCCATGAAGGTGGAGATGAAGAAGTAGGAGTGGTCGTAGCCCTCCTGCATCCGGATGGTGGCCGGGATATCGGCCTTGGCGCAGGCTTGTTCGAGTAGCCGCGTCTTGAGTTGCCCTTCGAGATATTCGTCGCCCGTGCCCTGATCGACCAGCAGGTCGGACAGACGCGCGCCGTCCTCGATCAGCGCCACCGCGTCATATTGCCGCCAGTCCGCCCGGGTGTCGCCCAGATAGCCTGACAGCGCCTTTTCGCCCCATGGCGAAGCGAGCGGGCTGACGATGGGCGAGAACGCGCTGACCGAGCGGAACCGGCCGGACCCGCGCAAGCCGATGGTGAGCGCGCCGTGCCCGCCCATCGAGTGGCCGGAAATCGCCTGTCGCTCCGGATCGGCGGGGAACTTCGCCTCGATCAGCTCCGGCAGTTCGCGCTCGATATAGGAGCGCATGCGGAAGTTCTTCGCCCAGGGCTCCTGGGTCGCGTCCAGATAGAAGCCCGCGCCCTGGCCGAAGTCATAGCCGTCGGCATCAGGCACATCCTCGCCGCGCGGGCTCGTATCTGGCGCCACGAAGATGACGCCGTGCTCGGCGCAAGACGCGCGATATTCGCCCTTCTCCATGACATTGACATGCGTGCAGGTAAGCCCCGAGAGATAGGTCAGCACCGGCAGCTTGGTGCCGGGCGGGCGGTCCGGGACGAACACCGCAAAGTTCATTGGCGTCCCCGTCTCGCGCGAGCGATGCCGGTAGACGCCCTGCGTGCCGCCGTGACTTTTCGCCTGGCTGAGCGTCTCCAATTCCATCAGGCGCCCCGGTAGACCGCGCACAGCTTATTGCCATCGGGATCGCGCAGATAGGCAAGGTGCATCGGCCCCAAGCCGGGCGTCTGGCGCAGGCCGGGCGGGTCCTCGATCGAGGTGCCGCCATTGGCGATACCGGCATCGTGGAACTGGTTGACCTGCTCGGGCGAGGAGCAGGCAAAGCCCAGCGTGCCGCCATTGGCGCTGCTGGCGGGCTTGCCGTCGATCGGCCGGGTGACGCCGAACGCGCCGCCATTATGCATGTAGAACAAGGCCTTGGGCCCGTTCTCTTCCTCGCGTGCCATCGGCTCGCCGGTGAACCCCAGTGTGCCGAGCACCGCGTCGTAGAACTTTCTCGAGCGCGCGATGTCGTTCGACCCGAGCATGACGTGGCTAAACATTGCTTTTCCTCCCTTGTTCGCTTCCGTGCCCGCCGGTGTCGGCGGACGCGGGGTGTTGCTCAATAGACGATCACGCTGCGAATGCTTTCCCCCGCATGCATGAGTTCGAAGCCCTTGTTGATATCTTCCAGGCCCATGGTGTGGGTGATCATCGGGTCGATGGCGATCCGCCCGTCCATGTACCAGTCGACGATGCGGGGCACGTCGGTGCGGCCCTTGGCGCCGCCGAACGCGGTACCGCGCCAGTTGCGCCCGGTGACCAGCTGGAACGGGCGGGTGGCGATCTCGCGGCCCGCCTCGGCCACGCCGATGATAATGGAGGTGCCCCAGCCGCGGTGGCAGCATTCCAGCGCGGTGCGCATCACCTCGGTATTGCCGGTGCAGTCGAAGCTGTAATCGGCGCCGCCATCGGTGATCTTCAGGACATGGGCGATCACCTCCTCGCGGCTCATGCCCGCGCTGCCCAGGAAATGGGTCATGCCGAACTGGCGACCCCATTCCTCGCGCGTTTCGTTGAGGTCGATCCCCAAGATGATGCCCGCTCCCGCCATCCGCGCGCCCTGGACCACGTTGAGGCCGATCCCGCCCAGGCCGAACACCACCACGCTCTCGCCCGGGCGCACGTCGGCGGTGTTGACCACCGCGCCCACGCCGGTGGTGACGCCGCAGCCGATATAGCACGAGGTCTTAAACGGCGCGTCCGGCCTTATCCTGGCGACCGCGATCTCGGGCAGCACGGTGAAGTTGGAGAAGGTCGAGCAGCCCATGTAGTGATAGAGGGTCTGGCCCCGATAGCTGAACCGCGAGGTGCCATCGGGCATCACGCCCTTGCCCTGCGTGGCGCGAATGGCGGTGCACAGGTTGGTCTTGCCGCTGAGGCAGCTTTTGCATTGGCGACATTCGGGCGTGTAGAGCGGGATGACGTGATCGCCCTCTGCCACCGAGGTGACGCCCGGCCCCACCTCGCGCACGATACCCGCCCCCTCGTGCCCCAGGATGCTGGGGAACAGCCCTTCGGAATCGAGCCCGTCCAGCGTGTAGGCGTCGGTATGGCAGATACCCGATGCCTTGATCTCGACCAGCACCTCGCCCGCGCGCGGACCCTCGAGGTCGACCTCGACGATCTCGAGCGGTTGCTTGGCCTCGAATGCTACCGCGGCGCGTGATTTCATCGGCCGGTTTCCCCCTGGTCGGTGTTTATGTCGCGATCAGACAGCAGCGCGGTATACATTTCAACGGCAAATTTGTTCGACGCATTTATCGCGGTGCGACTCGATTGCTCGCACGTGTCGTCGCGGTCTTCGACCTGCTTGCCGAGCGGGGCCAACCTTGTATACAGTTGGGCCGAGCAAGATCGCCGATCCACCGGAGAGAAACGTGTCGCGCGCGACCGACAAGGCCTATTCCTGCATCAGGGACGCCATCCTTTCGGGCGAGTTCCCGGCAGGCGCGCCGCTGGGCGAAGAAGCGCTGGCGAAATGGTGCGGCGTATCGCGCACCCCGGTGCGTGACGCATTGCGCCGGCTGGAGGCCGAATTGCTGGTCCAGCGCAGCGATTCGCAGCGCAGTTTCGTTGCCGAATGGTCGCTCGACGATGTCGCCGATTCCTTCGAACTGCGCGCCATGCTGGAGGGCCTGGCCGCGCGCCGGGCGGCCGAGCGGATGACGCCTGCGATACTCGAGGCGATGCGCCGGTGCCATGCGGTGATCGGCCAGGCGATCGAAGGCCGAGAGCCCAATGTCGAAGCGTTTCTGGCGGGCAACCGCGAATTCCATGCACGCGTGCTGGATGCCGCCGGCTCGCCCAGGCTGACCGCGCTCATCGCCACGCTGGTCGAGCAGCCGATCGTGTGGCGCACCGCGCATCACTATGCGCATAGCGAGCTTGTCCGCTCGCATCGCGAACATGGCGAGCTGCTGTCCGCCTTTGCCCGGGGTGACGGATGCTGGGCGCATGATGCCATGGGCGCGCATATCCGCCGTGCCTTCCACGCCTATGCCGACGCGCATCAGGGGCTGGCGACATTCGTTTCAGAACCGGCGCGGAGGAAGGCATGAGCGCGCGCGCTGCTGCACGTCCTGTAGATGATGGTTCCGCCCTGCCCGACACCATCGAGATGGTGGAAGTATCGCCACGCGACGGATTGCAGAACGAGGCGCGGCAGATCTCCACGCAGGCCAAGCTCGAGCTGATCGCGCGCGCGATCGAAGCCGGCGCGCGCCGGATCGAGGTGACCAGCTTTGTCAGCCCGCGCGCGGTGCCGCAAATGGCCGATGCCGACGAGGTGTGCGCCGGCCTGCCCGTGCGCACGGATGTCACCACTATCGGCCTGGTCATGAACCGGCGCGGGGCGGAGCGCGCCATCGCCACCGGGCGGATCGACCAGCTGGGCGCGGTGGCGGTGGCAAGCGACGGGCTGGGGCTGGCCAACCAGAACCAGACCAGTGCGCAATCGGTGGCTGCCGCGGGTGAGATCATGGCGCTGGCGCACGATGCCGGGCTGAGCGGGCAGGTGACCATCGCCGCCAGCTTCGGCTGTCCGTTCGATGGCGAGGTGGATGCGGACCACGTGCTGGCCATGGCCCGCGAGCTGGCGACGACGGGCGCGGTGGAGATCGCCCTGGCCGATACGATCGGGGTCGCCGATCCGGCGCATGTGACGCATCTGGTCGCCCGAGTGCGCGAGGCGATCGCGCCGCTGCCGGTCAGGGTGCATTTCCACAACACGCGCGGCACCGGCCTGGCCAATGTCTGGGCGGCGGTGGGCGCGGGGGCACGAACCGTGGATGCCTCGATCGGCGGGCTGGGCGGCTGTCCGTTCTCGCCCGGCGCGGCGGGCAATGTGGCGACCGAGGATGTCGCCTGGATGCTGTCCCGCGCCGGCATCGCCACCGGCCTTGACAACGCGCTGCTCGGCGAGGCCAATGCCTGGCTCTCCCGCGTAATGGACAAACCGCTGCCCGCGATGGTTCCGCGCGCACGCAACTTCCCGCCGCAAGCGCGGCAAACGGTTGAAATAACGGAGGAGATCGCCTGATGGGCTACCGGCTGGGTGTGGATGTTGGAGGCACGTTCACCGACCTCCTGTTGCTCGATGAAGACAGCGGCGCCTTCTGGCGGCACAAGACCCCTTCCACGCCGGAGGACAGCTCGCAGGGCATTCTGGAAGGCGTGGGCACGATCACCCGCGATGCCGGGATCGACCCCGCCGCGATCGGCACCTTCCTGCACGGCACCACCGTTGCCACCAACGCCGTGCTCGAGGGCAAGGGCGCGCGCGTTGGCCTGATCGTGACCGAGGGCTACCGGGACATCATGCAGATCGCCCGCAGCTTCGTGCCCGGGGGGCTTGCCGGCTGGATCATCTGGCCCAAGCCCGAGCCGCTCGCCGCGCTTGAGGACACGGTCACGGTCAAGGGGCGCATGGATGCCGACGGCCAGGAGGTCCGCCCGCTAGACGAGGCACAGGTGCGCGAGAAGCTTGCCGCCCTGCGCGATGCGGGCGTCGAGGCGATCACCGTCAGCCTGATCAATTCCTACCTCAACGGCGAGCACGAAAGCCGCATCGGCGCCATCGCCGCCGAAGTGATGCCCGATGTTCCCGTCTCGCTCAGCCACGAGGTGCTGCCCGAGATGCAGGAATACGAGCGCACCTTGTCAACCGTCGCCAATGCCTCGGTGCGCCCGGTGGTGGGGCGCTATGTCGCCAACCTGCGCACCAAGCTGGGCGATGCGGGCGTTGCGGGCAAGCTCTCGCTGCTGCGCTCGGATGGCGGGCTGATGGGCTCGCAGAAGGCCGAGGAGCATCCGGTCAACATCCTGATGTCCGGACCCGCGGGCGGGGTGACGGGCGCGCTGTGGGTGGCGCGCAATGCCGGCTTCAAGTCGATCCTGACGCTCGATGTGGGCGGCACTTCGACCGACGTGGCGCTGATCGAGGACCTGGAGCCGCGCCGCTCGCGCACCACCGATGTGGGCCACCTGTCGGTGCGCGCCTCTTCGCTCGATGTGAAGACCGTGGGCGCTGGCGGCGGCTCGATCGCCTATGTGCCCGAACTGACCGGCGCCCTGCGCGTCGGCCCGCAGAGCGCGGGCGCGGTGCCCGGCCCGGTCGCCTACGGCAAGGGCGGCACCCAGCCAACCGTCACCGATGCCAACGTGGTGCTGGGCTATCTGCCCGAGGACTTGCTCGGCGGCTCATTCCGGCTCGACCGCGAAGGCGCGCGCCGCGCGGTGCAGACCATCGCCGATGCGCTGGGCATCGGGCTGATGGAAGCGGCGCGCGGCATCATCGACATCGTCAACGAGAACATGTTCGGCGCATTGCGGATGATCAGCGTGCAGCAGGGCTACGACCCCCGGCATTTCGCGCTGATGGGTTTCGGCGGCGCGGGGCCGCTGCACGTCAATGCGGTCGCCCGGCTGATGGGCAGCTGGCCGGCGATCAGTCCGGTCTCCCCCGGCGTGCTGTGCGCCCTGGGTGATGCGACCACCCGGATGCGGACCGAGACCGCGCGCAGCTTCAGCCGCCTGGCGCGCGATACGGATGCAAGCGAGCTGGTCAGCCTGCTCGACGAGATGGCGGCGCAGACGCGGGCCGAGCTGATCGATGACGGCATTCCCGAAAGCGAGGTCACCACCCAGTTCGAGGTGGACCTGCGCTATGCCGGCCAGGCCTTCGAGGTGGCGCTGACCATCGACCAGCAGACCTTGCGCGACAAGGGCATCGCCGGGCTGATCGAGCGCTTCGATGCCGAGCACAACCGGCTGTTCACCTTCAACATGGACACCCCGCACGAGATCGTGAACCTGCGCGCGGTGGCGCTGGGCGCGGTGCCGCACCTGCCCGCCGCCGAGCTCGAGCGCGGCGATGGCGACCCCGCACGGGCCAAGCTGCGCGACCACACCATCTGGGCCGCCGGCCGCGAGCAGCCCGCGCTTATCTACGACCGCGCGCGTCTGCGGCAGGGCGACAAGGTGCCCGGCCCGGCGGTCATCACCGAGATGGATGCCACCACGCTGGTCGAGCCGGGCTGCGTTGCCCGGGTGGACAAGGTGGGCAACATCCTCATCGAGCCCGAATGAGCGCCGCCCCGCCCGCCCCCCATCACCGGAGTTGAACCATGCCCGCCCAGATCATCGAAGAAAACACCACTCCCTTCGACCGGATTGAGATCGACCCGGTCACGCTCGACATCATCGAGAATGCGCTGAGGAACGCGCGGACCGAGATGGACGCGACGCTGGTTCGCACCGCCATGAGCCCGGGCATCCGCGAGCAGGGCGATGCCTTCCCGCTGATCGCCGATCCTCAGGGGCGGATGATCGTGGGCCAGTTCGGCAGCTTCATCGACGGCTTTCTCAAGGGTTTCTCAGGCACGATCGAGGATGGCGACATGATCTTCCTGTCCGACCCCTATAGCTGCGAGGGGGCGGTCAGCCATTCCAACGACTGGCTGGTGCTGCTGCCGGTCTACAAGGACGGCCGGCTGATCGCCTGGACCGCGATGTTCGGCCACCAGTCCGATATCGGCGGCAAGGTGGTGGGCTCGATGCCGATCGATGCGATGTCGATCTTCGAGGAGGGCGTGCGCATCCCGCCGGTGAAGATCTGGCGCAAGGGCGAATATAACGCGGACCTGATGCGCCTGGTGATGCACCAGACCAGGAAGCCCGACTGGTGCCAGGCCGACCTCAACGCACTCATCGCCTCGTGCCGCGTGGCCTCGCGCCGGGTGATCGAGATGGCGGAGCGCTTCGGCGATGATGTCTATGTCTCGGCGACGCAGGAACTGCTGGCGCGCAATCACCGGGCGATGAAGGCGCTGATCGCGCAGGCGGTGGCCGAAGAACCCGTCAGTTTCGAAGACTATGTGTGCGACGACGGGATGGGATACGGCCCCTATCGGATCAAGTGCACGATGTGGCGCGAGGGCGACAAGGTGGTGCTCGACTTTGCCGGGACCGACCCGCAAAGCGCCGCCTCGATCAATTTCTACCTGAACGAGAACATGTTCAAGATGTTCTTCGGCATCTACATGATCATGGTGTTCGACCCGCAGATATTGTTCAATGACGGGTTCTACGATCTGATCGACGTGCGCATTCCCGAAGGCTCGCTGCTCAAGCCGCAATTTCCCGCCGCGCTGTCGGGCCGCACGCATGCGCTGGGCCGAATCTTCGACGTGCTGGGCGGGCTCTTGGGCCAGAAGACGCCCGAGTTCCTCAATGCGGCCGGCTTCAGCTCAAGCCCACACCTGTTCTATTCGGGCTGGGACAACCGGCCGGGCAGCGCGGGCGAATGGTTCCAGCTGTTCCAGATCGGCTTTGGCGGCATTCCCGGCCGGCCGCTGGGCGATGGACCCGACGGCCATTCGCTGTGGCCCGGCTTCACCAACGTGCCCAACGAGTTTCTCGAGCGCTACTTTCCCTTACGGATCGAGCGTTACGAGACCGAGCCCGATAGCGGCGGCGCCGGGCTTCATCGCGGTGGCAACGGCATCCACATCACCTATCGTTTCCTGGCGGACGGCAACATCGCGATCCATGACGACCGCTGGTTCGTGCCGCCCTGGGGGGTGAACGGGGGTCTTCCGGCGGCCCGCGCCAGGAAGGTGCTCGAGCGGGCGGATGGAACGAGCCGGATCGTGGGCAACAAGGTGGAGGACGTGGCGGTGGGCGCGGGCGACCAGCTGCACTTCATCACCTGGGGCGGCGGCGGCTGGGGCGATCCGTTCGAACGCGATGCCGAGCTGGTCGGCAAGGAGATCCGCCAGGGACTGGTAACGCCGCAAGGCGCGCGCGATTATGGCGTGGTTGCGGATGCCAGCGGCAAGGTCGATGCACAGGCCACCGCCCGCCTGCGCGACGAGATGCGCAGCGAGCGCGGCACGGCCGAACTGTTCGATTTCGGTCCCGAGATCGAGGACCTGCGGCGGACATGCGAACAGGACACCGGGCTTCCCGCGCCGCGCAAGCCGGTCTGGCACGAGCCGGTCGCCGCCGAAGCCGCCGAATGAGCACGCCGAGCGTGGGCGGGGCGCCGGCACCGGCTCAGGCGGGGCCCGAGGCGGGCGCGCTGGCGGGGCTGCGGGTGATCGAGCTTGGCCAGCTGCTGGCGGGGCCGTTCTGCGGCCAGCTGCTGGGCGATATGGGGGCCGACGTCATCAAGGTGGAGCCGCCCGGACGCGGCGATCCGATGCGCGACTGGGGCCAGGGCGAGGAAAAGGTGCAGTGGGAGGTGATCGCGCGCAACAAGCGCTCGGTCACCTGCAACTTGCGCGAGGCGGGCGGCCAGCAGATCGCCCGCGAGCTGATCGCCACCGCCGACGTGCTGATCGAGAACTTCAAGCCCGGCACGCTCGAGAAGTGGAACCTGGCGCCGGCCGCGCTGATGGCGGCCAACCCGCGGCTCATCGTGGCGCGCATGTCGGGCTATGGCCAGGACGGGCCTTATTCGCACCGCGCGGGCTTTGGCGGCATCGGCGAGGCGATGGGCGGCTGGCGCTATATCGTCGGCGATCCCGACCGGCCGCCCGCGCGCATGGGCATCTCGATCGGCGATACTTTGTGCGCCAGCTACGGTTGCATGGGCGTGCTCGCCGCGCTGCATCACCGAGAGAAGACCGGCGAAGGCCAGGTGATCGACATGGCGCTCTACGAGGCGGTGCTGCAGGTGATGGAGGGGCTGGTCGTCGAATATGATTCCAGCGGCTTCGTCCGCGAGCGCGCGGGCTCGATCCTGCCCGGCATCGCTCCGTCCAACGTCTATCGCTGTCGCGACGGCCATTTCATGATCGGCGCCAATGGCGATGCCATCTTCGTGCGGCTCGCCCAGGCGATGGGCCACCCCGAGCTAGCCCAGGATGCGCGCTATGCCACCCATCTGGCGCGTGGGCGACATCAGACCCAGCTCGACAACCTGGTCGAGGAATGGACCAAGACCCATACCGTGGACGAGCTCGAGGCGCTGATGGCGCGCCATTCGGTGCCCGCCGGCCGGGTCTATACCGCGCCCGACATGCTGGCCGACCCCCATTTCGCCGCGCGCGAGGCCATTATCGAGGTCGAGACCGCCGGCCACGGCAAGCTCAAGATGCAGAACGCATTCCCCAAGTTTTCGCGCACGCCGTCATCGGTCCGCCGCCCCGCGCCCGCGCGACCCGGGCAGGACAATGGCGAGGTCTATGGCGAGCTCCTGGGCTATGACGCGGCGCGGCTGGAAGAGCTTGCTGCCGAAAGCCTGATCTGATGGTCTGGCCTGTCCGATGATCGCGCCCCCGCCTGATCTCGACGCCAACTACGCCACCGCCTTTTCCGGCAGGCTCGAACCGGGCGAGCGGCCCGCGCTGCTGCTGGTCGACATGGTCGAGGCCTATCTGCGCCCCACGTCCGACCTGTACTGCGACACCGCGGCGGCGGCGGTGGATGCGGCGGCGCGGCTGCTGGCGGCGGCGCGCGAGGCGAGGCGCGACGTGGTCCATACCAACATCTCCTACCGCAAGGGGCGCGCCGATGGCGGCGTGTTCGCGCGCAAGGTGCCTGCGCTGGTGGCGTTCGAGGAAGGATCGCCGCTGGGCGCCTTTCCCGCACCGCTCGAGCCGTGCCCGGGCGAGACGGTCATCACCAAGCAATATCCGTCCGCCTTCTTTGCCACCGGTCTTGCCGAACGCCTGCACGGCGCTGGCATCGACACGCTGGTCATCTGCGGCTTTTCCACCTCGGGCTGCGTGCGGGCCAGCGTGCTCGATGCGATCCAGCACGGCTTCATCCCGCTGGTGGCGCGCCAAGCCTGCGCCGACCGGCACCCCGGCCCGCACGAGGCCAACCTGTTCGACATGCAGGCAAAATATGCCGAGGTCATCGCGCTCCCCGATGCGCTGGCGGTGCTGCGCGGCGAGACCATGTCCGAAGCCCCGCGCAAACCATCGGCTCGCAAACCATCGGCTCGCAAACCATCGGCCCGCAAACCACTGGCGACTTGATCGACAGGCGGATAGATCATAGCCTCGCAGCCAATGGAACGAGGCGTCCCCATCCGTGCGATCAGCCGCGGCATCGCGGTGCTCTCCACGATCAACCGCAACGGGCCGGTCACCATGATGGAGATCGCCCGGGCGGTGGATATCCCCTACCCCACCGCCTGTCGCTTCGTGCAGACGCTGTTGCATGAGGGGCTGGTGGAGAAGGAGCCGGCAAGGAAGCGCTACCGGGTGACCTCGCTGGTGCAGACGCTGTCGACCGGTTTCCAGGCCGAGGACGAGCTGGTCAGCGCGGCGCGCGGTCCGATCGAGGCGCTGTGTCATGAGGTCGGCTGGCCGATCACCATCGCCACGCGCGTGGGCACAAGGATGATGGTGCGCGATTCGACGCACAAGATGACCGCGCTCACCTTCTCCAACTACTACCCCGGCTACACCTTGCCGCTGGCCGAATGCGCGTCGGGCAAGGTCTATCTGGCGTTCTGCGGCGAGGACGAGCGCGAGGCGGTGATCGAGGGCTGGAAGGCGACCGACAACCAGGCGGCATCGATGGGCTTGCTGCTGATGAGCGATGACTACCTGCTCAACAAGATCAGAACCGATCGATACGCGCTGCAGGTGCGCAACGCCTATAGCGCCGATCCGGGCAAGACCTCGTCCATCGCGGTGCCGTTGCTCGATGGCGATAACGCGCTGCTCGGCGCGCTGGTGCTGGTCTATTTCGCCAGCGCGATGAAGCCCGAGGAAGCGGTCGAGCGCTATTTGTCCGCGCTGCAGGACACCGCGCGCGCGATCGCTGCGAGCCCTGCGCTCGGTGGCGGTGGAGCGCGAAGCGAGGAGTTGGCGAACGGCGCCTAGGGCAAGGCTAAGGCCAGCGCTCGCGTAAGCCGCCGGGCGCTGCGTCGTTCATGATCGGCAGGCGGACAGACTAGGCACATCAGGCCAGTCCGGGTCGCGGATGGGGCATGGAATGGCCTGGCACGGGCGACATGGCCCGCGCGTCGGGCACGAACGAACCACGTTGAGAACGAAGGATCGGTTCAATTATGGAACAGGTGTTCATCCTCTCGGGCGCGCGCACCGCGATCGGGACATTCGGCGGGTCGCTCGCCAGGTTCCGTCCAGCGGAGCTGGGGACGATCGTCATGAAAGAGGCGATCGCGCGCGCCGGGATCTCGGCCGACCAGGTGCAGCAGGTGGCGGTGGGACTGGTCATCCCCACCCAGCCGTCCGATGCCTATGTCAGCCGCGTCGCCTCGATGAATGCGGGCGTGCCGGCGCGCAGCGTGGCGATGAATGTCAACCGGCTGTGCGGCTCGGGGCTGCAGGCCATCATCTCGGTCAGCCAGGCGATTGGCTTGGGCGAATGCGACTTCGCCATCGGCGCGGGCACCGAGAGCATGTCGAACGCGCCCCACATGACCAGCGCGGCGCGGTTCGGCACCAAGATGGGCGAAATCGCGCTGCAGGACGCCATGCTGGGCGCGCTGCATGATCCGTTCGACAACGAGCACATGGGCGTCACCGCCGAGAATGTCGCCGACAGCCTGTCGATCACCCGCGAGGACCAGGACGCGCTGGCCGCCGAAAGCCATCGCCGTGCGGCCGCGGCGATCCAGAACGGCCATTTCCGCGAGCAGATCGTCCCGGTGGAGATCAAGTCGCGCAAGGGCAGCGCGATGTTCGACACCGACGAGCATGTCCGCGCCGAGACCACGCGCGAATCGCTCGCTGGGCTGAAGCCGGTGTTCAAGAAGGACGGCACGGTCACCGCCGGCAATGCGAGCGGCCTCAATGACGGTGCCGCCGCCCTGGTGCTGGCAAGCGCCGCCGCCGTCCAGGATGCGGGTCTCAAGCCCATGGCGCGGGTGCTGGGATGGGGCCATGCCGGCGTGGAACCCCGCGTGATGGGGCTGGGACCGGTGGAAGCGGTGCCCGTCGCGCTGGAGCGTGCGGGGCTGAAGCTGGACCGGATCGATGTCATCGAGAGCAACGAGGCCTTTGCCGCGCAGGCCTGCGGGGTGGCGCGGCAGCTCGGCTTCGATCCGGAGCGGACCAACCCCAATGGATCGGGCGTCTCGCTCGGCCACCCGGTGGGCGCGACGGGCGCCATCCTGACGGTGAAATGCCTATACGAACTGGCGCGCATCGGCGGGCGCTACGGGCTCATCACCATGTGTATCGGCGGCGGCCAGGGCATCGCCATGGTGATCGAGAACACCAGGTGAGCGCGCGCAGCATCGGGCCGGGCGCGACCTTATTATGGACGCGCGCCCGATGACCCGCTTGGTGCGTCTGGAGCGCGAGGGCGACGTGGCGGTGCTCACGCTCGATGATCGCGCCACCCGCAATGCCCTGTCCTGGGCCATGGCCGAGGCGATCGGCGATGCCCTGGGCCGGCTTGGCGATGCGCGCGCACTGCTCATAACCGGCGCGGGCAAGGCCTTCTGCTCGGGCGGCGACATGGGGATGGATGGCGCCGGCGAGCCCGGGTTCGGCGAGGTGCTGGCGGACGGCCTCACGCAAAGCGTCAACCCCATGCTCACCCGGCTGGCGGCGCTCGATATCCCGGTGGTCGCCGCGGTGCATGGCGCGGCGGCGGGTGCGGGCGCGTCGCTGGCGCTCAGCGCGGATCTGGTCATCGCCGATGACAGCGCGTTCTTCTTCTTCGCCTTCCCCCAGGTCGGGCTGGCACTTGATGCAGGGGCGAGCTGGATCCTGCCGCGGCTGGTGGGCACCGCGCGGGCGATCGAGGCGCTGATGCTGGCCGAACGCATCGGGTCACGACAAGCGCTCGAATGGGGCATGATCGCCAGGGTGGTGCCCGATGATGAACTCGCCAAAGAGGCGGGCGCGCTGGCGGCGCGGCTGGCGGCGGGACCGACCACCGCCTATGCGCAGATTCGCAAGGCGGTGCGCAGCGCGCAGGCGCAGACCTACGAACAGGCGCTGGCGGCCGAGCTCGAGGTCCAGCGCATCGCGGGCAACACGCAAGACTGCCGCGCGGCGATCCAGGCCTTCCGCGAGAAGCGCAAGCCGGTCTTCTCCGGGTAATAATCGCGCGTCGGCGAGAGATTGCGCAACCGGAAACTGCGACCGCTGAACCACCGAGCGTCGGCTCTGGCCTTCGGGACCAGCGCATAGCGCCTCAGGTCGGCCGCGATCCCGGCATGCACACCCCGTCGAGCGCCAGGACGTGGGCAAAGCGGCCCAGTGCCATCCACGAGCCGATCGCGAAGGTGAGATCGACGATGTCCCGGTCGCTGAAATGCGCGTGCATCCGCTCCCAGAACGCCTCGTCCTCATCCATGGATTGCGGCGCCTCGCCCAGTCGCTCGGCATATTCGATCGCCAGCAGCTCGCGCGGCGAGAAACCATTGGAGGCCTCGCGCCACCGGGCCACCTGGTCGTAGAACGCCTCGTCGGGCGCGGTGTTGTCACGCGATCCGGCGGCCAGCGAGGCATCGCCGCCGCTGCGCTCGATATGGCTGGGCAGATCGCGCGCCCCGCGCAGCTCCTGGCACAGGTTGCAGCCGTTGATCAGCGCGGTGCGCATCCGCGCAGCCTCCATCTCGCGCAGCGACAGGCGCGAGCGCTCATAGACCTTGAGCGAATAGTCGGCCGCCGCCGCACCGATCTCGGGCGTGTACTGGGTCCAAACATAGCTCAGCGGATCATGCGCATGGGCGTCGGGAACATGGACACGGGGCATGGGTCTTCTCCTGTTGCGAGCCGCTTGTCCGGCTCAGATAGTATCCATCGAGCCCAGAATTACGGTGGCCTGGCTCGACAAGGTGCCGCCGTTCAGATGCGCCAAAGCAAGGCGGGAGCCGGAAACCTGGTTGGCCGCTTCGCCACGGATCTGGCGGGCGGCCTCGACCAGCGCGAACAGGCCGTACATCCCCGGATGGCAGCAGCTCAGCCCGCCGCCATTGGTGTTGACCGGCAGGCTTCCCCCTGGCGCGATGGCCCCGCCGGCCACGAACGGCCCGCCCTCCCCCTTGGCGCAAAAGCCCAGGTCCTCGAGGAACAATATCGTGTTGATGGTGAAAGCATCATAGAGCTGGAGATTGTCGATCTGGTCCGGCCTGACGCCTGCCGCCGCCATTGCCCGCGCGCCCGATTCCACCGCCGCCGTGCGGGTGAGGTCGGCCATGCGGGTGATGGCATTGTGCCAGGTCGCGGCGGCCGCTCCGAGCACCGCCACGCCGGGGCGCGGGCCATCGCGCGCGCGCTCGCCACCGGTCAGCACGATGGCCGCCGCGCCATCGGTCACCAGACAGCAATCGGCCTTGCTGATGGGCGAGCTGATCATTCGGCTGGCAAGACAGTCCTCGATCGTCAGCGGACCTCGGGCGAAAGCCTCGGGGTTGGTCATCGCCCATTGCCGCGCCGCCACCGCCACCGCCGCCATCTGGGCGCGCGTGGTGCCGAACTCGTGCATGTGCCGCGCGGCGGCGAGCGCATAGCTGCTGAGCGGGAACAGCGGGCGATAGGGCGCTTCCCATTGCGAACTGCGCGCCGGGGTCGCCAGCTTGCCGCCGCTGCTGCGCTGGTTGGAGCCATAGGCGATAAGCGCGGTGTCGATATAGCCCGCCGCGATCATCAGCGAGGCGGTGATGACATGGCTGGCGAAGGAGGAACCGCCGGTGCGGTTGTTGTCGGTAAAGCGCGGATGGATGGCGTAATGCTCGGCCAGCGACAGCCCGGCGAACAAGTCGTCGGGCAGGCAGACGAACAGCGCATCGATTCCTTGCGGCGTCAGGCCGGCGTCGTCCGTCGCCATAAGGCCCGCGCGGGCGGCGAGTTCGAGCGACGCATAGCCAGGTGCCTCGCCGATGCCGAAGGTCGCCAGCCCGGTGATTGCGGCGGCTCCGCGCGGGAAGCGCTCGTTCATGCCGATGCGTGCCGATTGACGTGGCGCCGGCGCTTGCATAGCGCAAGGCCATGGGAAGCAGGGTTCGCAGTGATGTCTCCGATCCTCTCGATCCCGACATCTCGTTCGGACCACCCGAAGCGCACTGGCGCGCCGCGCTGGGCGAGGGGCAATTCCTGCTGCAACGCATTGCCGGGGGCGGCGCCGCCTTCTTCCCGCCGCGTTCGGCCGGACCGGGGGGCGAGGCGCTCGAATGGTTCGAGGTCTCGGGCATGGGCAAGGTTCATTCGGTCACCATCGTCCACCCAAAGCCCCCCGCGGCCCTCTACAACGTGGTGCTGGTCGATCTGTCCGAAGGTCCACGGATGATGAGCCGGGTCGAGAACGTGGCGGCCGAGGCGGTGGCCATCGGCATGACGGTGCGCGCCCGTATCCGTCATGAGGACGGCGAGCCGCTGATCGTGTTTCATCCTGCCTGAACCGAAGGCTCGCTGCCCAAGGCCCGCGCGATCTCGTCGCTGCTGAACCCCGCCTCGGCCAGCACCTCCTCGCTATGCGCGCCCAGACCCGGCCCGGGCGCGCCCGCCCTGCTCGGCGTTCCGAAGAAGGTCACCGGCGGGGCGGGCATGCGCACCTGGCCGTCGGGCGTCTCCAACCTCTGCCAGAAACCCACCTCCTCCAGATGCGGGTCATCGAGCAGGTCGTCGATCGACCGCACGGGCATTGCCGGGCATTGCGCCTGCGCGAACAGGCGCATCCAGTCATCGGTCGAACGCTCCTGAAGCACGCCCGCCAGCCGGGCGAGCACCGCGCCGATGTTCTGCGTGCGCGAACGCAACGAGGCGAAGATTTCATCCTTCGACCAGTCGGGGTCGCCGATCGCCGAGAAGAAGCTGCGCCAGTGACGATCGGTGTAGATCATCACCGCGATATACCCGTCGCTGGTGCGATAGGGGCGGCGTTCGGGCGACAGCGCACGGACATAGCCGGTGGGGCCGAGCGGCGGGTCGAACAGCGCCCCGCACAGGTGCTCGACCATGGCGAAGGAGGCGAGCGTCTCGAACATCGGCACCTCGATCTCCTGCCCGCGCCCGCTGCGCTCGCGATCGAACAGCGCCGCCAGCACGCCATAGGCCGCGGTCAGCCCCGCCACCTTGTCCGCCACCACCGTGGCCAGATAGGTGGGAGTGCCGCCCGAAAGATGGCCCTGCAATGCCACCATGCCCGATGCCGCCTGGACGATATCATCATAGGCGGGATAATCAGCATAGCGCCCGCCGCGCCCGAAACCGTAGAGATTGGCGTAGACGATGCCCGGGTTCACCCGCCGCACGTCGTCATAGGCCAGCCCCAGCCGCGCGATGGCCTTGCCGCGCATCGAATGGATGAACACGTCGGCATCGCCGATCAGCCTGAGGAGCGCGGCGCGCGCCTCCTCGCGCTTCAGGTCAAGCACCAGGCTGCGCTTGCCGCGGTTGACATTCATGAACATGGCCCCGCGATCTTCCGCCGGGCCGGGCGGAAGCGCGCGCGTGGTATCGCCCGAAGGCGCCTCCACCTTGATGACGTCGGCCCCCATGTCGGCCAGGATCTGGGTGGTGTAGGGGCCCATCAGAACGCTGGTGAGATCGATCACGCGGACACCGCGCAGCGGCCCCGTGTTGGCCTGCGCGGCAGCCTGTTCTTCGGGCATCAGCGGGGTTCCGAAAAAACAATCATGCTTGTTTTTGGCCGGGGATGGACGCAAGCGCAAGCGCTAGTCCGGCGGCGGGGAGGCGTGCGCGCGAAAGCCATGAAGGTGCATCTGATCGCGGCGGGGAAATACCACGATATCGACTTTGCCCGCCTGGAGCTGCTCAAGCTGCTGGCCGAGCGTCCGCAGCTGCGCACCAGCGTGGCGGCGAGCTATGCCGATGGCGAGCTTATCAGCCAGGCGCGGCTGCTCATCACCTATACCTGCGACCTGGTACCCTCGCCCGACGAGGTGGCGGTGCTGGGGCGATGGCTGCGCGGTGGCGGCAGATGGCTGGCGCTGCATGGCACCAACTCGATCCTCAAGCTGACCCCGGGCGGCACCATCGAGACCCCGGACGAGGCGCCCGCGTTCATGCAGCTATTGGGCTCGCAATTCGCAGGCCATCCGCCGATCGGCCCATACAAGGTGCATGTAACCCAGCCCGACCACCAGATGACGCGGGGCCTGCGCGACTTCCCGGTGATCGACGAGCTTTATCTCACCCGCCAGACCGCCCCCTCCCAGACCCTGCTGCACACCTCCTTCAAGGGCGCGTGCCCCGACTTCGGCGAACACGAATGGGACGAGCGCGAAGTTCCGGTGCTGTACGAGCGCACGGTGGGGCAAGGCGCGGTGCTCTATCTGACGCTGGGCCATTGCCGCGGCCATTACGACCTCCAGCCGCTCGCCGACTACTATCCCCATCCCGAGCGGGGGGCATGGAATTATCCGGTGTTCACCGAGCTGCTGCGGCGGGGGATCGGCTGGGGGATCGGCGAATGAGGCAGCTTCGCTAGAGCGCGCGCTTGGGTCGCAGGTCGAGAATGACCTTCTCGAGGTGATCGAGCACCAGCGAGATGGTGTCGTCATCGATGCCATGGGTCAGCCGGTTCACCGCCATGCCCTCGAGCGTGCTCTGGGTCAGCGCCAGCGCGATGTCGAACGCCCGCGGATCCTGGCGCCATTCGGGAAACAGCTCGATCGCCAGATCATGCCAGCGCTCGCGGAATTCCTGGCGCACCGGCTCCAGCGTGGCGGCCAGCTGCTTGTCGGTGCGCGAGGCCAGAGCCAACTCCTGGAAGGCGATGAAGCTGGGCCGCAGCAACTGGCCCCAATAAGCGTGAAGCAGCGTGCGCGTGTCATGGTCGAGCGTGCCCGCCGCCCGGCGAAAGGCACGCAGCCGCTTGTGATGCAGCTCCACCAGCGTCGCCTGCATCAGCTGCCGCCCGTTCTCGAAGTGATGCAGCATGGCCCCGCGCGAAAGGCCCGCCTCCTCGGCCACCTTGGGGGTGGTGGTATCGGCATAGCTGTACTTGACCAGGCACCTTATCGTCGCCTCGATCAGGCGGGCGCGCGTCTTGGCGCTTTTGAGCGCCTGCGCGGTGGGCTCGGCAGGCGGACGGACAGGCTCATCGCCTATGCCGGCCTCAAGGGCGAAAGGTGCGTTGCGGTTGATCATTTCGATGCGTGCGGGGACGATGCGATCGTGCCTGCTTAGCCTCGCTTCTTATCTGTTAATGAAAACGCGCGTCAAACGAATCATCGAGAAAGGAAAGTCATGGGTCTGCTCGACAACAAAATCGCTCTGGTCACCGGCGGGGGATCGGGCCTTGGCCGGGCGGACTGTCTGCGTCTCGCCGAGGCGGGCGCACGTGTCTATGTCACCGATATCAATGAGGAAGCCGCTAGCAAGGTGGCGCAGGAGATCGGCGAGCGGGCGGTGGCGCTGGCGCATGATGTCGCCTCGCCCGCGGACTGGGAGGCGGTGTACTCACGGATTGAGGCCGATCATGACCGCCTCGATATTCTGGTCAACAATGCCGGCATCGTGGTGGTTGCCGATCCCGAAGCGACCACCATCGAGGAGTTCGACCGGGTGATGGACATCATGTGCAAGGGCGTGTTCCTGGGCTGCAAGCTGGGTCTGCCGCTGCTCGCCCGCTCCAAGCACGGCTCGATCATCAATATGTGCTCCACCGCCAGCCATTTCGGCTATCCCCCGTTCTTCGCCTATTCGGCAGCCAAGGGCGCGGTGCGCTCGATGAGCAAGGCCATCGCCATCCATTGCCAGGATCAGGGCTACAAGGTGCGCTGCAACACGCTGCATCCCTCCTCGATCGAGACGCCGATGATCCAGGGGGCGATGGGGCGTCCGGGCGAGCAGCAGGAGGTTCCCGAAGGCGTCCTGCCGGCCGAAGCCATCGGTGCGCCCGACGATGTCGCCAACCTCATCGTGTTCCTGTGCAGCGACCAGGCACGCTTCCTCACCGGCGGTGAATATCTGGTCGACAACGGGCTGAGCATCCGGCCATAAAAACAATCATGCCTGCTTTTTTGTTGCGATGGAGCGCGCATGCCCTAGGATGCTGCTGGAATGCGCGAAGCGGGCGAAACGGGGCGACGGGCGCTGGTGATCGGTTGCTCCAGCCCGGGCGGTCTGGGCGAGGCCGCCGCACTCCGGCTGGCGGACGCGGGCGATCATGTGACGGTTGTCGCTCGCAACGAGGATGCGGTCGGCGCGCTCGCCCAGCGGATCGGTGGTGACAGCGCCGGTTGCGACATCACCGACGAGGCGGCGGTCGCGCGGCTGCTCGCCGGTGCGGAGCCGCTCGACATCATAGTCAACGCCGCGGGCACCACTTGCGCGGGCAGGCTGGCGGGGATCAGCCGCAAGCAGATCGAGGAGCAGATGACGATCCACTTCACCGCCAATGCCTTGCTGCTCAAGCATGCGATCGGGGCCATGCCCGGCGGCGGCGCGATCGTCCTGTTCTCCTCGCTTACCGCCAGCCTCGCCGGCGCGGGGCTGGCCGCCTATAGCTGCGCCAAGGCGGCGCTCGAGCATCTGGTGCGCATTGCCGCAGTGGAGCTGGGCGAACGCGCGATCCGCGTCAACGCCGTGGCTCCGGGTTTCGCCCGCACGCCGATGACCGAGCCCATCTTCGCCAATCCGCCGCTGCGCGAGGCTTATCTGGACCAGGCGCTGCTGCGGCAACGTTCGGTAAGTCCGGCAGAAGTGGCCTCGGCGGTTCAATGGCTGGTAGCGAGCGACTGCTTCGTCACCGGCGAGATCGTGCAGGTTTCGGGGGGCGCACAGCTGGGCCGCCTGCCCGGCAACGCGCAATTGCGTCAACTAAGAGGGGTTTAGCGATGGATCTGGGGCTCAAGGGGAAGAAGGCCATCATCGTGGGCGGTGCGCGCGGAATCGGCTATGCCATCGCCGAACTGTTCGCGCGTGAGGGCTGCGATGTGGCGATCACCGCGCGCAACGATGATTCGGTCAAGGATGCGGTCGCCACCTTGCGCAAATACGGCACCAAGGTGATCGGGTCGGGCGCGGATGTGAAGGATACAGACGGCTTTCGCGAATGGATGGAGCGAACCGACGAGGAGCTGGAAGGCTGCGACATCCTGGTGCCGATCAGTTCGGCGGGAGGCGGGATGGGCAGCCTCAAATACTGGGAAAAGGCCTTCGCGGTGGATGTGATGGGCCCGGTGCGTGCGATCGACGCGGTGCTTGAGGGAATGGTCGAGCGCAAGGAAGGCTCGATCGTGCTCATCGGCACCACCTCGGTGCGTGAGGCGATGGGCGGTCCGCAGGCCTATAACGCGATGAAGGCCTCGCTTATCACCTATGGCAAGCAGCTGGGCCTGGCGCACGGCAAGGACGGCATCCGCGTCAATGTGGTATCACCCGGTCCGGTCGAGTTCGAGGGCGGCAACTGGGAGATGCTCAAGGGCGCGATGGAGAAGTTCTACAATTCGCTTATCCGCCAGCATCCGCTCGGCCGCTTCGGCAAGCCCGAGGAGATCGCCCGGGCGGTGGGCTTCCTTGCCAGCCCCGCGGCCAGCTGGTGCAACGGCGCCCATCTGGTGGTGGATGGCGGCTTCACCAACTGCACGCATTTCTGACAGGAACGCCTAGGAAACCCGCGATATGGATGTGAAGCGCCAGCAGGATGTGTTCCGCTCTCCACCGGACGAGAAGCCGGGCGGCACGCCGGTAACAAAGGCGCCCGATCCGCAGCTGGGCCATAACCTCATTCCGGCGGCGCGCTACACCTCGGCCGAGTTCATGGCGCTGGAATGGGAGCGGATGTGGACCAAGGTGTGGCTGCTTGGCGGGCGCTCATCCGACATGCCCGAACCCGGCGACTATATCTGCACCAATATCGGCCGGCAATCGGTGCTGCTGGTGCGCCAGAAGGACGGCTCGGTCGCGGGCTTCCACAATGTGTGCCTCCATCGGGGCAACCGACTGGTGCCCGAGGAAGGTCACGGATCGGTCGCCGAGGAGGACGGCGTGTTCCGCTGCTCCTACCACCACTGGGCCTATTCCTCGACCGGCAAGCTGCTCCACATGCCCGACCGCGACACCTTCCCCCAGGGACCGCCGCCCTGCGGCCGGGTGAAGCCGGTCAAGACGGGCGAATGGGGCAGTTTCGTGTGGTTTTCGCTCAACCCGGATGCCGAGCCGCTGATGGATTATCTGGGCGTCATTCCCGAGCACCTGGACCCCTATCACATGGAGCGCATGGCGTGGGTGCGCGACATCACCGTGGAGTGGGACTGCAACTGGAAGGCGAGCGTGGACGCCTTTAGCGAGACCTATCATGTCCAGGGCATCCATCCGCAGCTCAAGTGGTATCTGGACGATATCAACGTGCAGTATGACTGCTACGACAAGCACAACCGCTACCTCATCCCCTTCGCCGCGGTCAGCCCGCGCGTGCAGCTGCCCTCCAGCATACCGCCGCTGATCGCCGGGATGATGGAGCAGGCGGGAATGGATCCTGCCGAATACGAGGGGCCGGTGGACGGCATCAGGCGCGCATTGCAGCTGTTCAAGCGCGAGCACGGGCCCGAGCAGGGCAAGGACTATTCCGACCTCGCCGACGAGCAGCTGACCGACGACTATCACTACACCATCTTCCCGCATGTCTCGATGAACGTGCATGCCGATGACGTGATGATGTTCCGCCAGCGCCCGCATCCCACCGATCCTGACAAGATGTTCTACGACATCTGGATGCTCGAGCTGGTGCCCGAAGGCAAGCCGTGGCCCGAGCGCCCGCGTCACCAGTATTTCCGCCATGGCGACCGGACCATCGGCCAGGTGCTCGACCAGGACGCCTTCAACCTGCCGCAGGTTCAGGCGGGCATGCATTCGGACGCGTTCGAGGGCCTGTGGCTGGGCGAGCAGGAGGTGCGGCTGCGCCACTTCCACCGCACGCTCGATGATTATGTGTACGGCCATAACGGGCCGGGCGAGGGAGACGTGTGATGCAGTTCTCTGCCGATGCGCTGCTGCGCGCCTATCGCCACATGGCCACGATCCGCCAGTTCGAGGAACGGCTGCACGAGGAAATCGCCAAGGGCGAGATCCCGGGCTTCACGCATCTATACTGCGGGCAGGAAGCCGCCGCGGTGGGCGTGTGCGAGCATCTGGGCGATGACGACATGATCGTCTCCACCCATCGCGGCCATGGCCACTGCATCGCCAAGGGCTGCGATGTGAAGGCGATGATGAAGGAGATCTTCGGCCGGCGCGAGGGGCTGTGCAAGGGGCGCGGGGGCTCGATGCATATCGCCGACACCTCCATCGGCATGCTGGGCGCCAACGGCATCGTGGGCGCCGGCGCACCCCAGGCGGTGGGCGCGGCCATCGCCGCCAAGGCGGCGGGGAAGAGCCGGGTGGCGGTGGCTTTCTCGGGCGACGGAGCGTGCAACCAGGGCACCACCTTTGAGGCGATGAACATGGCGGTGGTGATCAAGGTGCCGGCGATCTTCGTGTTCGAGAACAATCACTATTCCGAACATACCGGCGATGAATATGCGGTGGCGACCGACAACGACATCGCCAGCCGCGCCGAGGCGTTCGGGATGAAGGCGTGGCGCGCCGACGGCTGTGATTTCTTCGCCACGCATCAGGCGATGGGCGAGCTTCTCGATCATGTGCGCGGCACGGGCCTGCCAGCGGCGATCGAGCTCGATACCGAGCGCTTCTACGGCCATTTCGAGGGCGATCCGCAGCGCTATCGCGGCAAGGGCGAGCTCGACCGCATCCGCGCCGAACGCAATGCGTTGAAGATCTTCCGCGCCGCCGAGGTCACCCGCCAGACACTCGATGCCGGCCAGCTCGACACGATCGATGCCGAGGTCGCCGCGCTGATCGACCGGGCGGTGGACGAGGCGCGCGCCGCCGACCGGTGCGACCCCGCCCAGATCGAGGAAGATGTCTATGCGGTCTATTGAGAGAGCCTGAGCCGATGGACGTGATGAACATCCGCGAGGCGATCAACCGCACGCTGCACGAGGCGATGGAGCGCGATCCCAGCGTCATCCTCATGGGCGAGGACGTGGCCGGCGGCGCGGGCACCGCGGGCGGGCAGGAGGCGATCGGCGGCATCTGGGGGACCAGCGGCGGTCTGGTCGGCAAGTTCGGCCCCGAACGGGTGATCGACACGCCGATCTCGGAAAGCGCCATCATCGGCGCGGCGGCGGGTGCGGCGCTGGCCGGCATGCGCCCGGTGGCCGAGCTGATGTTCGCCGATTTCATCGGCGTGTGCGGCGACCAGCTGATCAACCAGATCGCCAAGTTCCGCTACATGTTCGGCGGCAAGGCGCGCTGCCCGGTGGTGGTGCGGCTCATCTACGGCGCGGGAATGAACGCCGCCGCGCAGCACAGCCAGGCATTCTACAACCTGCTCACCGCCATCCCCGGCCTTAAGGTGGCGCTGCCAAGCACGCCCTCCGATGCCAAAGGGCTGATGAACGAGGCGCTTCTGGGCGATGACCCGGTGATGTTCTTCGAGCACAAGGCGCTCTACGGCAAGAAGGGCGAGGTGCCCGATGGCCTTCACCGGGTGCCCTTCGGTCATGCGCGGATGGCGTGCGAGGGGGGCGATGTCACCATCGTGGCGCTGGGCCGCATGGTGAGCTTCGCCGAGAAGGCCGCCGACAAGCTGGCCGAGGACGGCATCGGCTGTGACCTTATCGATCCGCGCACCACCAGCCCGCTCGACGAGGAGGCGATCCTCGACAGCGTGGAGCAGACCGGCCGGCTGGTGGTGGTCGACGAGAGCCCGCCCCGGTGCAGCTTGGCGCGCGACATTGCCGCATTGGTGGCGATGAAGGCGTTCAGCAGCCTCGATGCACCGCCAGAATGCGTCACCGCGCCGCACACGCCTGTCCCCTTCGCGCCCGAGCTGGAGCGCGCCTGGGTGCCCGGTCCGCCAGCCATCGAGGCGGCGGTGCGCCGGGTGCTGGAGTGGGGGTGATGAGCTTGAAGCCCTTCGCCATGCCCAAGTGGGGCATCGAGATGAGCGAGGGAACGCTCGCCGGCTGGCAGGTCGAGGAAGGCGAACCGTTTGCCAAGGGCCAGGTGCTGGCGCTGATCGAGACCGACAAGATCACCAACGAGATCGAGGCGGAGGTGGATGGCTGTCTGGTCCGCCTGGTCGCCAGCGAACAGCAGACGCTGCCGGTGGGCGCGCTGCTAGCGGTGCTGGGGCCTCCGGGCACATCGCCCGAGGACATCGACGCCTTCATCGCCGCGTTCAAGCCGGCGGGTGGCGGGGCCGCGGATGATGCCGAGGAGAAGGAGGATGCCGACGCCACTTCGGGGGAAGCACCGGCCGCGCCCCCGACACCGACCAAACGCGAACGACCCGCGACCCGCATCGCGCAGGGCGTGGCGATCTCGCCCGCCGCGCGCCGGACGGCCGAGGCTGCGGGGCTTGCGGTGGCTGATATCACCGCCACCGGTCGCGGCGGGCGGATCACCCGGCAGGATGTGGACAAGGCGCTGGCCGGAAAGCGCGCACCGGTCCTGACCGGTCCGATCGAGGCGCCCGGGCAGGAGCAGGCCTTCGCTTCTCCGCTGGCCCGGCGGCTGGCGGTGCTGAACCAGCTCGACCTGGCGGCGATCGAGGGGACGGGGCCCAAGGGGAGGGTGTGCAAGGCCGATGTTCTGGCGCTGATCGAGCAATCTGCGGCCGGCGATACTCCCCGGTCCCGCGCGCCCGAGCAACCTTCTGCGGGCAAACCCTCACCCGGTCGGGGCGAGGTCGAGATCGTGCCGATGAGCGCGATGCGCCGCGCTATCGCCCGCCGGCTGAGCGCGGCCAAGCAGACCATCCCGCATATCTATCTGCGCCGCCGGGTGCGCGCCGACCGGCTGATCGCGATGCGCGAACTGGCTGGCAAGCCGGGCACCATCAACGACTACCTGTTGCGCGCCTGCGCGCTGGCGCTGCGCGAGGTGCCCGCGGTCAATGTCCAGGTGCACAACGATGCCATCCACCGCTTCGCCCGGGCCGACATCGCCATCGCGGTGGCCACCGAGCGCGGATTGATCACCCCCATCATCGAGGCGGCGGACACGCTTGGCGTGGCGGATATCGCCAGCCGCGCGTCGGCACTGGCGCAGCGTGCCCGCGCCGGCAAGTTGCGACCCGAGGAGTTCGAGGGCGGCAGTTTCTCGATCTCCAACCTGGGTGCGTTCGGAGTGGAATCCTTCGATGCGGTGGTCAATCCGCCGCAGGGCGCCATCCTGGCGGTCGGCGCGGCGGCCCCCGAGCCATACGCTGATGACGGCGCGCTGCGCATCGTCCCCGTGCTGCACCTGTCGCTCAGCTGCGATCATCGCGCGATCGACGGCATCGACGGGGCCCGCTTCCTCGAGGCGCTGGCCGGTCTGATCGAGCAGCCCGAGCAATTGGCCGGTTGACCTTCGGGCTTGGCTAGGGACGGTTGGCAAAGACCGGGTCGCCGCCGCCGCGCTCGCCCCTGGGATGCAGCGTGGCGAACATCCCCTGGTCGAGGATTTCGCCGCTGATCCGGTTGTCGTTCCAGTCCATCACCACGGTGCGCCGGGCGATCCGCCATTCACCATCGCGCCGCTCCAGCCGGTCGATGTAGCGGCCACCATAATAGAAGTGATGCGGCACGCCTTGCGCCTCGCTCCAGTCGAACTGACGCATGTAGCGCGACCCGAAGATCTCCTCCACCTTGGCCTTTTCGCCGCGCACCTTGTGATAGGCGAACAGGTAGCTCTCGGTGCAGGCGACATCGCCTGCGACCTCCATGTGCACGTTCATGATCGCGTGCATGGTCACTTCGAACCAGTTCTGGATCTCGCGGATGATGAAGTCGGCGAACTCGGCTGCATTGCCCGAGAATACGCCGTGATCATCCACCCCGTCATCCCAGTAGACCGAGCGCATCAGGGCAACATCGCAGCGGTCCAGCGCGCGACAGTAGCGGGTGAGCACGTCATAAATCTTCGAACGCGCCACCAGTTCGGCCAGCTCGTCCTGGCCGACCGCCCCGCTCATGGCTGATGCGACCGGAAGAAGGCCAGCTCCATCTCCTGCGCCAAACATTCCAGGATCGGCGGCACCAGTCGTTCATGGAAGTCGATCTGCATGTGATGATCGAAGGCCGCCTCGTTCCTGAAGGTGGCGACGCAGTAGAACAGGTCCGGCTCCTCGTCCGACTGGAGCAGTTCATAAGCCAGCGCATCGGGCTCGTGCCGATGGACCAGAGCCTTCAGTTCGGTCTGCAGCGCGATGAACTCGGCGCGCTTGTCGGGCCTGGTGCGCAAGGTGGCGATGAACGACTTGGCCATCTCGCTCACCTGCTGCCCGCCTCCACATCGAACAGGTATTCGCGCTTGTAGCTCCCATCCATGCAGGCGATCATCCGTTCAATGATGGGCGCGTTGTCGGGGTTGGCCTGGTGCGCCTCGTCCGCCTCGGGGCCGGTGAAGCATTCGAACACGGCAAAGGCATGCGGCTCGTCAAGCCGGTAGAACTTGTATTGTAGCGTGTCGGCCTCACGCGCGGCGACAGCCTCGGCCTCGCTGATCAGCGCGACGAACTCGGCGTCCTTCTCGGGCTTCACCTTGAAGCGCGACAGGAAGGTCATCGGCATTCGCGTAGCTCCTATTTCGCGCCGTCGATATGGCGGTCGAGCTCGACATGGAAATGCCGCAGCCGTGCCTCCTGCTCGCTCCACAAAGGACCTCTAAAACCGCGCGAGCGCGAACCCTTCTGGACGATCGGCAGCAGCTCGCTGTCCTGGTCGAGCACCTCGCCCAGCTCAGGCGGTTGGCCCAGGCTGGTGCGGACGATCTCGGGCCGGTCGAGCCCGCTGGTATCGGCGGTGTCGGCCAGCCCCATCCAGGCCGGCGGCGCATAGCCGGGAATATCCTCGGGCTTGAACAGGATGATGGTCTCGTACGTGAACTGCTCGGGATCGCGCGCGTGCGGCAGAAAGCGATGGATGAACACCGCCTCGGGGTGGCAGCCGATCTGGATGTTGGGGAACAGGCCATAGATGGTCGAATCGCTGAGCTGGGTGTCGCTGAACTTCTCGTAGCCCAGGTCATGCTTGTCCGAGCGCTTGCGCTTGGCGCGCTGGATCGCCGCGCGGCTTTCCTGCGCGGTGCCCTCGAAGGCTTCGGGGTCGATCCCCGCATCGGCCAGCATCATGGCGATGCCGGCGTTGATGCTCTCCTGATCAGGAAAGCGCGGGCTGGGCTGCGCGAAGGGGACGAATTGGCGGCTCATCCCGTTGGGAAACAGGTCGATCTGGGTGCGATCGTCCATCACCGCCTGGGTTTGCGGATGCACCGAATGCAGGTGGTAGATCTCGTAGAAGGCATCGACGCCGCCCTTCCAGTTCGCCGCCCAGTCCGAGCGCTTGTGCTGGACCACGTGCATCGCGCCGATATCGTAGAGCGCCAGGTGATCGGCCACCTCCCCCAGGTAATCGGCCAGCGGCATCACCTGGTCGTTCATCGACAAGAATATCAGACCCGCCGCGCTCTCGCAGCGCACCTCGGTAAGATCCTTGCCATGACACAGCACATCGGGGTGGAAGGTCTCCTCGTCGGTCACCTTCTGGTTCTGGCCGTCGAGCCCGAAGCGCCAAGAATGGAACGGACAGGTGAAGGCGTCGGCCGAACCAAAATCGGCCAGCGCGATCTGGCTGCCCCGGTGTGGACAGACATTGTAGAATGCGCGCACCCCGCCATCGGACTGGCGGACCACGATGAAGCTCTCGCTGCCGATCTCGAAGCGCAGCCAGTCGCCTGTATCGGGAATGTCGCTCTCCACGCCCGCCAGCAGCCAGGTGCGGGTGAACACCTTGTCCCATTCGGCCTGGAAGTATCGCGGCTCGTAATAGCGCGCCGGATCGGGCCGCGCGGTGCCGTTGTCGGGCCGCTCGCGCTCGGCATTGAACGGGTGCGGGGTGCCGACGTGGATGTCCCAGTTGCGGAAATCGAAGTTCATCGTCTGTAACTCCCTGCCGTCGGGCCCCTGCCGCCAAACTCTGCGGGCGATCCGTTCGGCAGTCTCAAAAAAAACAAGCATGATTGATTGTTATACACTGATATGGCAGGAGAGTCGTGTCAACCGGCAAACGGAGACGCGAACCGCTGATAGGAGCGGGACAAGCGCTGGGAGGAAGCCTTACATGAACAGATCCGCCTCGATGAGTGGCGCGGCGCTGCTTGCGCTGGCCGCGGCGGCGCTGCCGGGATCCGCCCGGTCGCAAGATACGGTCGATGAAACCAATGACGCCGAAGGGGTGGCGACCGAAACGCAGCAAGGCGTGGGGCGGATCATCGTTCAGGCAACCCGGCGCGAGACCGACCTGCAGACCACTCCCATCGCCATCTCGGCGATCGATCGCACGCTGATCCAGCAGTCCAATGTCGATGACATCGGCGGGCTGGCCACCTTCGTCCCCAACTTCTCGGCCGAGACCATCACCGGCTTCAATGCGGCCAGCTTCGCCATGCGCGGCGTGGGGCAGAACAACATCATCGTCTATTTCGAGCCCCCGGTGGCGGTGCTGGTGGATGATTTCGTCGTCCCCAGCGTGCAGACCCAGCTCCTCGACACCTTCGATATCGAGCAGGTGGAAGTGCTGCGCGGACCGCAAGGCACCTTGTTCGGCAAGAACACCACCGGCGGCGCGGTTACCGTGCGCACCATTCGCCCGGACATGAACCGGGTGGAGGGGCGGCTGCGGCTCCAGGCGGGCAGCTTCGGCACCGCCAACGCCAAGGCGTCGGTGAACCTGCCGCTGGTCGAGGACCTGTTGGCGCTGCGGCTGGTGGGCGGGGTGGAAGTGACCGACGGGTATTACCGCAACGGGGCCTGCTATGGCCCTGTCGTCAGCTTCGTGCCCAGCAAGTTCGCGGGTGCGGCGGGATGCCTCAACGGTGACGAGATCGGCGATACCGAGGTCTATTCGGCGCGGGTCAAGCTGTTGTTCGAGCCGGGCGACAATATCAGCGCGCTGTTCCAGTACGAATTCCTGCGCGATCGTTCAGGTTCGGTGCCGTCGGTCAACGAGAACTTCCGCTACACCGGCGAGGCGCCGTTCCTTACCGATCTGCTCAATACCGGCTTCTTCAACCCCGCCAGCGACGATCCGCTCGACAATGCGGGGATCACGCTGCGCAATGACGCGCTGCTATTCGCCCGGCGCGGGCAGCGGATCGATGTCGACGGGCTCTATGCCAATATCGATTTCGACTTCGACTTCGGCACGCTGACATCGGTTACCGGCTGGCGGCAGCAGAAGTCGCGCCTGCCCAATTCCTATCCCGGTCATGCTCCGATTGCCGCCGATGGCCAGCCGCTGTCGATCTTCGATGCCACGCGCGACGATGACCGCGAGACGTTCCAGCAGGAGCTGCGCTTCTCGACCGATTTCGGCGGTCCGTTCGACATGATCCTGGGCGGGTTCTACCAGGACGACGACACCGATTTCTGCGTCTCGCAAATCCTCGGCTTCCTCGACCTCACCAATGGCCCGCTGCCGTTCGGCAATTGGAACGACACGCCCTACATCTTGTGCAACGCGCAGCAGGCGCAGTCGACCGCGGTGTTCGGCGAGGGCACGCTGGAGATCACGCCCGCGCTTAGCCTGACGGGCGGCCTGCGCTATACCTGGGAAGACAAGACCTGGCTGGGCCGGCAGCAGACCTTCATTCCCGCCCTCGGCGGCGGGTTCGATCCCACGATCACCATCGACGAGGCGTTGGATGCCAGTGTCTACGAGTTTCCCGCCGGGGTCATCCGGGTGGAGGATTCGGCTGAGCAGCTGACCTGGCGCGTCAGCCTGGGCTATCAGGCGACACCCGACCTCTATCTCTACGGCACCGTCTCCAAGGGCTTCAAGGCCGGCGGCTTCAATGACCAGATCGGCAGTTTTGCCCCATTCGGGACCGATCTTGCCGCCTTCGCCCAGGCCGCGCGCGCCACCGATCCCGAAACCGCCAATAGCTACGAGGCGGGGTTCAAAGCCGACCTGCTGAACAGCCGGCTGCGGCTCAACGTCACCGGCTTCCATGTCGAATATAACGACCTGCAACGCCAGCTGAACGTGCCGCTGGTGGTCAATGGCGCGCCCAACCAGGTGACGATCTTCGTCAATGCGGCCGGTGCGCAGGTGACCGGGCTGGAGGCCGAGGCCACCGCCGAGCCGGTCGACGATCTCACGCTGCGCGCGGTGCTGGGCTATCAGGATGCGCGCTATGGCGAATATGACGCGCCCAATGCGGGCTATGATCTGTCCACCTCGCCGCTCGACCGGGCGCCCGAATGGCAATGGACGATCGATGGCACCTACCGCTTCGACCTGACGCGCAATTTCGACGTCACGCTGAACGGCAGCGTCTCCTACCAGGACCGCAATCTGTTCACTCAGGCGATCACCGAGCCGGAGGGCAACACGTTTCTGGATGCGCGCACGCTGGTCAACGCCTCGATCACGCTGGGTGATATCGACGATGCCTATTACGTGCGGCTGATCGGCCAGAACCTGACCGACCAGCGCTACCGCACCGCGTCGCAGAACGTGGCCGGGCTGTGGCTCAACAGCCAGTTCGGGCCACCGCGCTTTTTCGGAGTGGAAGTGGGCCTGACTTTGGGAAACTGAGATGATGCAGCTTGGCAAGACGATATCGGCACTGGTCATGGCGGTAGCCTTCGCGGCGGCCGGGTCTGCGGCACCCGGCGCGGTGGCCCCGAGCGCGGTGCCCCCGAACGCGGTGGCCGACGTGCCGGTCGGCGACACGCGGATGGCCTCGATCGACGAGCTCCAGTCGCGCGGCGGCACGCCAATCGATCCGGAAACGCATCCGGGCAAGGCGCTGTTCGAGCGCAACTGCCTGTTCTGTCACAATGGTTCGGTGCCCAAGGCGCCCGCGGTGGTCTGGCTGGAGATGCTCGAACCCGACGTGGTGCTGTCTTCCATGCATGACGGGGTGATGAAGCAGCAGGCGGCGCATCTCTCCGCCCTGGAACAGCGCCAGATCGCCGAATATCTCGCGCGGATCGAGCTGGCTGACTATCAGCCGCCCGCCCCGCCGCCGCGCTGCAGCGGCGAGGCCGCCGGCTTCACCGGAGCGCCGCCCGCGCGCGTGGGCTGGGGGCATGATACCTCGCGCTTCGTGCCGGCGAATGTCGGCGGCGTGGAGGCGGGTGACCTGTCGCAACTGAGGCTCAAGTGGGCTTTCGCCTATCCCGGAGCCAACCGCGCGCGGTCGCAGCCGGCGGTGGGCTGGAACACCATCTTCGTGAGCAGCCAGACCGGGCATGTCCATGCTTTCGATCTTGAGACCGGCTGTGCGCGCTGGACCTATCGCGCCGGGGCCGAAGTGCGCACCGCGATCATTGCCGATGCTGAGCAGCAGCGGCTCTATTTCGGCGATATCGTGGGCCGCGTCTATGCGCTTGATGCGATGACCGGCGACGAAGTGTGGCGCATCAAGGCGGATGACCATCCCAACGCCACCATTACCGGAACGCCGACGCTGGGCGGCGGGGTGCTGGCGGTTCCGGTCTCCTCGCTGGAAGTGACCTCGGCGGCCGATCCCAACTATAGCTGCTGCACCTTCCGCGGTTCGCTGCTGGCGCTCGACCCGGCGAGCGGCGAGAAAGTGTGGCAGACCTACACCGTGCCCGAGCCACCGAGCGAGCAGGGCACGACCGACACCGGCGCGCGCATCCTCGGTCCCTCGGGAGCGCCGGTGTGGAACAGCCCCGCCTATGATGCCGCGCGCGGCCGGTTCTATTTCGGCTCGGGCCAGAACTATTCCACGCCCGCCGACGGCAATAGCGATGCGTTGTTCGCGCTCGATGCCGCCACCGGGCGCAAGCTGTGGCAGGTCCAGTTCACCCCCGACGACGCCTGGAACGTGGGCTGCATGCTAGGGAATGAGAACTGCCCCGAAGAAGAGGGACCCGACCTCGATATCGCCGCCTCGCCGCTCCTCGTGCCGCTCGGCGGGACGCGCGACATGGTGGTGGTGGGCGGCAAGTCGGGAATGGTGTTCGGCATCGACCCCGAGGCTGGCTCCATCGCCTGGCGCCAGCGGCTCGGCCACGGCGGCACCCAGGGAGGCGTGCATTTCGGCATGGCGCGCGAGGGGACCACCGTCTACGTCCCCATCGTCGATATGGCGGATACCTATGACGGGCGGGTCTATGACGCCTCGCTCAACGGCGCCGGCATCCACGCGCTCGACGCCGCGACGGGCAGCATCCTGTGGCAGCACAAGGCGGACAATATCTGCGCTGGCGAAACCTATTGCGATCCCGGCATCTCGGCGGCGGCCACCGCCATTCCGGGCGCGGTGCTGGCCGGCCACTTGGACGGACGGCTACGCGGCTATGACGGGGCGACAGGCGCGCTGCTGTGGAACGTCGATACTCGCCAGCCGGTCGAGACCGTCACCGGCACGGTGGCCATGGGCGGCGGGATGAGCGGCCCGGGGCCGGCGGTCTATCAGGGCCACGTCATCGCCAATAGCGGCTATGGGCTTTACTTCCACATGCCCGGCAACCTGCTGATGGTGTTCGCCAAACCCTGAACTCCCGGCCAAACCCTGAACTTCCGGCTTGTCACGAGGCCCGGTTGCCGAACGGCGAAGGATGGCGATGAAATTCACCCTGAGCGACGACCAGCTCCAGTTGCAGGACGCCGCGCGCAGGTTCGCCCGCGACGAACTTCCCGCCTTGGCCGCCGAGCTGGAGGCGCAGGACAAGCCGCCCTCGCGCGAGCTGATCGCCCGCTATGCCGAGCTGGGCTTTCTGGGGATCAACGTGCCCGAAGAGCTGGGCGGGCTGGGTCTGGGCAATCTGGAAGCGCTGATCGTGCTGGAGGAGTTCGGCAAGATCTCCTCCGCCATCGCCTTTCCGGTGTTCGAGTCCTGCGTGGGACCGGTGCGCGCGATCGAGCGCTTCGCTCCCGAAGAACTGCGCCGCCGCGTGGTGCCCGCGGTGTGCCGGGGGGAGATGATCGTGGCGGTCGCCATGTCCGAACCCGATGCCGGCAGCGCGCTGACCGACCTCAAGACGCGCGCGACCCACAAGGACGGCATGCTGGTGCTCGATGGCACCAAGCGCTGGTGCTCGGGCGGCGGTCATGCGGACGGCTATGTCGTCTATTGCCGGATGTCGGACGAGCCGGGCGCGAAGGGCATCGGCGCGGTGTTCGTGGAGCGCGATACGCCCGGCCTCAGCTTCGGTCCGGGCGAGCAGCTGATGGGGTTTCGCGGCATCCCCTCGTCCGACCTCGTGTTCGACGACTGCCGGGTGCCGCTCGCTAACATCATCGTTCCCGCCGGCGGATTTCGCCAGTTGATGGAAGCCTTCGATCTGGAACGCTGCGGCAATGCCACGATGGCGCTGGCACAGGCCTCGGGCGCGCTCGAGGACGTGCTGGACTATGTCCAGGAACGAAAGCAGTTCGGCAAGCCCATCGTCGAGTTCCAGGCGGTGCAGCTGAAGCTGGCCGAGATGCAGATGGCGGTGGATGCCGCGCGCCTCCTGATCTGGCGCGCGGCGGCCAATGCCGAGGACGGACTGCCGTCGGTGCTCGATTCCTCGCTTGCCAAGTGCTTCGCCAATTCCATCGCCCGCGACGTCACCGGCAACGCGGTCCAGCTGATGGGCGCCTATGGCTACTCGCGCGAATTCCCCATGGAACGGCGGATGCGCGATGCCTGGGGCTGGGGCATCGCCGGGGGCGCGATCGACATCCAGAAGACCAATATCGCCAGCGCCATGGTGGGCCGGCGCTTCGACCAGCGGCGCTGATGGGACGCGAGGTTATCGCCAGGCTCGACGATATCGAACCGGGCGGCACGCTGGCGGTGGCGCATGGCGGCGAAGAGGTGCTGCTGGTGCGCACCGATCATGGCGTGTTCGCGGTCCAGAACAGGTGCAGCCACGCCTATCAGGAACTCGCGGGAGGCAAGGTGAAGAAGGTGTTCATCTTCTGCCCGCTGCACGGCGTGCGCTTCGACCTGCGCAATGGCTGTCCCAAGGGCGATCTGACCGACAAGCCGATCAAGGCTTGGCATTGCGAGGAGCATGACGGCGCCATCGCGGTGGACCTCGATCGCCGGCTCGATCCCGGGGCCGGTTGATGCGCCTCTTGCATATCGATGCCAGCCCGCGCGCCAATCGCTCGCGCTCGCGGGTGGTCGCGGACCGGTTCGTGGCCGCGCTGCCCCGCTCGGTCACGGTGACCCGCCTGGACCTGTGGGATGCGGCCCTGCCATCGCTTGGCGGTGACATGATCGAGGGGCGCTATGCCCTCATCATGGGCGAGGAGGTGGATGGCGACATTGCCGGGGAGTGGCAGGCGGTGCGCGCGCAGGCAGAAGCGTTTCTGGCGCATGAGGCCTATCTCATCAGCACGCCGATGTGGAACTTCTCCATCCCCTACCCGCTCAAGCACTTCATCGATGTGGTGACGCAGCCGGGCATGACCTTCCGCAATGACGCAGCGGGCAATGTGGAAGGGCTGGCCTCTGGCCGGCGGGCGGTGGTGATCGCCGCCAGCGCGATGCCCTTCGCCGCCGACGAGGCGCTCGCACCGCTTGATTTTCAGATGCGCTACCTGGAGACGTGGCTGGGCTTCATCGGCATCGATCGCACCGATGTGATCAATGTCTCACCCACATTCGGCCCGGAAGAAGCGGTGCGCCAGGCGGTCGAAGCCGCGTCAGGCGAAGCCGAGCGCCTGGCACGCGCGCTGAGCGGTGAGGGTTGACTGGCGCGCGCTGACCCGCCGGCCGGGCAGGCTGAGGGGCATGGGTGACCGGGGAGGGGGCTAAACGGGGGTCCGACCTAGGCGTGCGCCGCGCGGGTGTGGACCAGATTGATGCTCTCGAACCGCACCACCACCGCATCGTTCTGGTTGCGCAGTTCGTAATAGGTGCGCGCGGTGCCGCGCGGTTTGCCACTGTGCGAAGCCTCGAGCGAGACGATGCGCGATGTGGCATGAACCGTGTCGCCCGGCCGCAGCGCCGCCTCGATCCGCAGCTCGTCGAACCCGATGCCGCAGACGAAGTCGATGTCGGAATTGATCTCGTGATCGAGCTGGCGCCAGATCGCGAGCACGTGGATGCCGCTGGCGATCAGCCCCTCGAACACCGAACCGCGCGCGGCTTCGGCGTCGACATGGAACCACTGCGGATCATAGGCGCGCGCGAATTCGAGCATCTCGGCCTCGCTGATTGTTCGCGCGGATGACCGGCGGGTCTCGCCCACCTCCAGGTCCTCGAACATGCGGGGCGGGGCGCGCTGCACGTCCGGTGTCTAGCGCCGGGCGTGCCTATCCTGCAAGCCGGCAAACAAACAAGCATGCCTGTATGTTTACCACCCGATCGCGGGATGGTAAGGTCATTGCCTCACTGGCGAGGGGCCATCATAGATGAACGCCATCCCGGCAAGCCGCAGCATCTTCCAGATGTCCTGGGTCGTCCCCGACCTGGCCGACGCGGCGCGCCGCTGGCACCGGGCGATGGGCATCGGGCCGTTCCTGATCAACCGCCACCTGACCATCTCGCAGCCGCTCCATCGCGGCCAGCCCGGGGCAATCGACTTCTCGGTCGCCATCGCGCAGGCAGGCCCGATCCAGATCGAGCTGGTCGAGCAGCATGACGACAGGCCCTCGTGCTACCGCGACACCGTGCCCGCAAGGCGAGGAGGCGATGCACCACGTCGCCATCATGGCGCAGGATTTCGACGCCACACTGCAGCCCTATCTGGACCAGGGCTTCGAAGGTCGCCAGCAGCGGTTTCTTTGGCGAGGTGCGCTTCTGCTATGTCGATTGTCGGCCGGCGCTCGGCCATATGGTCGAGATCGTCCAGGACTGCCCGGCGATCGCCAAATTCTTCGCGGTGATCGCCAGCGCCGCGCGCGACTGGGACGGCGACCTGCAATCCCTGCTGCGCGAGATGGGGACCACCGCTTGACCGGGGACATCTACACGATCGGCGGCGTGGTGCGGCGCAGCGCGCAGAACCATGGCGACAACGACGCGCTGGTGCTTCCCGGCGAGCGGCTGACGCATGCCCAGCTTTATGATGCGGCGATGGTCTGGGCGCGCGTGCTCAAGGCGCTGGGCGCGCGGCGCGGCGATCATGTCGGTATCCTGCTGCCCACTTGCCGCGAGTTCGTCGAGGTGTTCTTCGGCTGCGCGCTGCTGGGCACGGTGGCGGTGCCGGTCAACGCGCGCTACCAGCCGGGCGAATTGTCCTACCTGATCAAGGACGCCGCGCTGTGTGTGCTGGTGACCACCGGCAAGGTGGCCGAATCGCTCGATTTCGAGCAGCGCCTGCTCGCCGCCCTGCCCTCGCTCGACCGGGCGGAAGATCCGCTGGCGCTGGACCTGCCCGAAGCCCCGCAATTGCGCCAGATCGTGTGTCTGGAACAACGCTGCCACCGCGCGCTCCTGCCGCATAGTCGGGCGGTGGCGCTGGCCGAGGCGACACCGCTGGCGACGATCGAACTGGGCATCGATTCGATCGGTCCGGCCGATACCGCGCTCATCCTCTATACCTCGGGCACCACCTCGAGCCCCAAGGGCTGCATGATCTCCAACCGGGCGATGGTGGGCAATAGCCGCAACCTGGGGCTGCGGTATGAGGTCAGCGCGAAGGACAAGGTCTGGTCGCCGCTGCCGATCTACCACATCGCCGGCATCCTGCCGATGATGATGATCGCCGATGCGGGCGGCACCTATCTTACTGTCTCCTATTTCGAGGCCGGAACCGCGCTGGAAATGCTCGCGGCCGAGGGCGCGACCATCGCCTATCCCAGCTTCGTCACCATCATGCAGGACCTGATTTCGCACGAGAGCTTCGCGCGCACGGACCTGTCCACGATGCGGCTGATGAACAGCAACTTCGCGGTCCAGCCCGCCTGGATCAAGCATGCGATGCTCCAGGCCATGCCCGAAACCATCCATGTCGGCACCTATGGCCTGACCGAGGCGGCGGGGACGATCTGCACCAGCCGGCTGGACGAGAGCCTGCAATCGCGCACCACCAGGTTGGGCGTTCCGCTCGATGAATGGGAGGTGCGCATCCTCGACATCGAGACCGGGCACGAATGTGCCACCGGCGAGCGCGGCGAGATCTGCGCGCGCGGCCCCAACATGCTGAGCGGCTATTTCAACGCGCCCGACAAGACCGCCGAGACCATCCACGAGGGCTGGCTGCATACCGGCGACATCGGCTCGTTCGACGAGCACGGCACGATCCTGTTCCATGGCCGCACCAAGGACATGCTGAAGGTGGGCGGAGAGAACGTGGCCGCAGCCGAGATCGAGAGCGTGTTGCAGACCCACGCGGCGGTCAAGCTGGCGCAGATCGTGGGCATCCCCGATGAGCGCTATGTCGAGGTGCCCGTGGGCTTTGTCGAACTGGCGCCCGGTGCCAGTGCTGATGCGGCGGAGCTGATCGAGCATTGCCGGGGCCAGATCGCCAATTTCAAGCTGCCGCGCGACATCCGCTTCGTCGAGGAATGGCCGATGTCGACCTCCAAGATCCAGAAGTTCCGCCTGCGCGCCCAGCTGCTCGCCGAGCTCGGCATCGAGGAATGAGCGCGCCGCTCGCGGGCAAGGTGGCCATCGTCCTGGGAGCGGCGGGGCGCGGCAATATGGGCCAGGCGATCGTGCGCGAGCTGATGGCGCAAGGCGCCAAGGTGATCGCCGCCGGGCGCAATTCGGACGAATTGTCGCGCTTCGCAGCCGAGACGGGCGCCGACCAGGCAACCGCGGACATCACCAGCGAAGAGCAGCTCGCCGCGTTGGCAGAGGCGGCGGTGGAGCGTCACGGCGGTCTCGACATCGCCATCAATGCCACCGGATCGGGGCTGCTGGTGCCTTTTCTCGAGATGAGCCGCGAACAGCTCGACAAGATCACCCAACTCCAATTCACCGGTGCGATCCTGTTCTACCAGGCCATGCTGCGCGTGATGCGCGATGGCGGCGCGCTTATCCAGATCAGCTCGGCCACCGCCACCATCATGCTGGAAGATCATGCCGCCTATATGGGCACCAAGGCGGGCAGCGAGCATGTCATCCGCTGCATCGCCAACGAGTTCGGCGCGCGCGGCATCAGGGCCAACTCGGTCGCGCCCGGCTTTACCCGCACCCCCATGACGCAGCGCGCCGCCGATACGCCCGGCCTGGTCGCGGCATTCGAGAAGGAGGTGCCGATGGGGCGGGTCAATAGCAGCGAGGACATTGCGCGCGCCTGCGCCTGGCTTGCCGGCGACGACTGCTTCGTCACAGGTCAGACGCTGCAGGTCAACGGCGGGCTGACCTTGCGCCGCAATCCGACCAATGCCGAAATCCGCCAGAGCGTCGTCGCCGCGCGCGAGGCCGGGTAAGCTCGCTTCCGCGGGCACGCCCCGGCAATCAGACGCGGTTGGGCGCCTCCCCGCCGAACCAGTCGGGCCGGCCCGCGGGCCACACCGTGCCGTTTTGCGCCTGGCCGCCGTCGATCACCAGCATCTCGCCGGTGATGAAGTCACCAGACGGTGCCATCAGGTAGACGCAGCCCTCGGCCACGTCCCACACATCGCCGCGCCGCTTCATGGGGTTGGCATCGTGGAAGCGCCTCAGCGCCTCTGCCGGATAGACGCGGAACCCTTCGCTCTCGATCACGCCGGGCGCGATGCAGTTCACCCTGATGTTGAGCGGCGCCCATTCGGTGGCCAGCGTCTTGGACAGGTAGATGACCCCCGCCCGCGCGGCACAGGTATGCGCGGCCTGCGGCATCCCGCGTTCGACATTGGCCACGATGCTGATGATGTTGCCCGCCGCATCGTGCTCTCGCCAGCGCTGCGCGAGCGTCTGCATCATCCACCAGGTGCCGTTGAGATTGAGGTCGATCACCGAGCGCCAGCCCTTGCGGCTGAAGTCGATGGCGTCCTGCGGAAACTGGCCGCCAGCATTGTTGATCAGGTGGTCCACCTTGCCGAAGCGCTCGAACACACGGTCGTAGAGCGCGTCCACCTCCTCGGGTTCGCGGATCGACATCGCCTGGTGCATCGGCCGGCGGCCGGCCGCGCGCTCGATCGCATCGCACGCGGCGACCAGCTTGTCCTCGGTCCGGCTGCAGATCACCACCTGCGCTCCCAGCCGCGCGGCGAGGAAGGCGATGCCCTTGCCGATCCCCGACCCGCCGCCGCTGACGATCACCACCTGCCCCCCGAGCAGATCGTCGCGATAGACGGTCTGCATGCTCGCCAGTTCGGCATCGGTGAAGCCGAATTGCGGGCGCGTCTCGTGTGCCCCGCCCCCCTCGCTCGTCCCGTCCGTCGCGCCTACCGGGCCGAGCTCGTTCACGCCTCGAGCCAGGGTTCGAGCACCGGTGTCACCGCCAGTTCCGCCGGCACACGGTTCAGCCCGATCCGGCGGTCCAGCTCCTCGTGCCAATGATAGATGCGCCGTTCCTGGTAATTCAGCGGCATCCCCACGAACCCCGGCGACTCCAGCGATTCCTGGATCTGCGGAGCGAATTGCAAATCCTCGTAGAGAATGCGCTCCCAGTTGGCGCAGCGCTGCTCCCACTTGGGATGCGGGTCGGCGGCATCGTGCTGCGGCGCGATCCACGTCGATACCACCCGGCAGGTGCTTGCGCCGGTGGGCCAGAACTGGAGCAGCGGGATGCCGCTGTCGGACGGGGGCATGACGAAATTAGGATAGATCAGATAGCTGACATTGTTGTCGCGCGCGATCTCGCCCACCGCGTCCAGCTTGGGCATGCCGATGGTGCCCGGGTCCTGCCAGTCGGGCCGCCGGTTGGGGGTGATCATCCGCGAATGACCCTTGGGCCACAGGGTCGCGCTCATCCCGCGATGGTCGAGAAAGCGGTCGACCGATTTCTGGTGGATCGATTTCAGGTGGTAGACCTCGAGAAAAGCATCGAGCAGCACCTTGACGTTGCATTCCACCTCGTAGGAACGGCTCTCGACGAAATCGAGCTGGTCGAAGGCAAACTGTTCAAGCTCGGCTGCCATCGGCCCGATATGCTGGCCCAGCGGCTCGGCTTCGGTGTCCTCGTTGATGAAGACCAGCTTGCCGATCGTGTCGCAGCGCACCTGCTTGAGGCCGTGGCAGTCGAAGTCCAGGTCGGTGAAATCGCGTCGGTCGCGCACCGCCACCAGCTTGCCCTCCAGCGTATAGGTCCAGCCGTGATAGCCGCACACGAAGCCACGGTCCTGGCCTGCATCCTCCTTCACCAGCGGCGCGCCGCGGTGCTGGCAGGTGTTGTAGAACGCCCTGAACCGGTCCTGCAGATCGCGCAGCACAATGATGGGCGCGCCGGTGGTGCGCACCAGTTTCCAGCTTCCGCGCTCGGGAATCTCGTCGGCGTGGCAAGCATAAAGCCAGGCCCGGCGCCACATGCGCTCGCGCTCCAGGTCCAGGAAGGCGGCGTCGGTATAGCGTCCGGCGGCGATTGGCGGCAGCGCGGGGAAGCCCTCCGGCGGGCCCTTGCGCTCGGCTTCGAACGCCATGCGTTGCTTCACTCGTGCAGTCTGGGCTGCATCCATCCCGAAACCTCCAGCGCCGCCCGAACCATACAAGCCGGTCGGCGAAAAACAATCATGAATGTTTTTAATTGGCCCGGATCCGACCGGCGCGATAGCACCAGGCAATGGCGCATATTTCGCTGCATCACCTCACCGCGATGGATGCATCGCCCGGCGAACTGGTGCGCTACGCCGCGCGTGAGCATTGCCGGCTGGTCAGCCTGTTCGGTCATATGCCGGCGGCGCATCGCCATCATTATCCGATGGTCGAACCGACCGAGGTGGAAGGGTTGGCGCGGCTGATGCACGGGCTTGGCGTAAGCTGCCACGCGCTCGAGGTTTTCCCGCTGGTCCGCGATCCGGACTGGCAGGCGGTCCGCCAGGCGCTGGCGATCGGCGAGGCACTGGGAGCCTCGTTCGCCGTGGTGCATTCGCAACTTGCCGACCCGGACGAGGCCGCTGACCAGCTCGTCGCGCTGAGCGAACTGGCGGCCAAGCATGGCATCGTCCCGGCGGTCGAGTTCAATCCGTTCTCGCACTGCACCAGCTTGCCGGAGGCGGTAATGCTATGCCGCGCGGCCACCGAGCGCGGGGGCGCGTGCAAGGTCATCCTCGATACGCTGCACGCCGCCCGGTGCGGGACCAGCACCGCCCAGATCGCCCGGGCCGCACCGCATATCGCCTTCGTCCAGTTGAGCGACGGTCCGACGGAAGTTGCAGATGACGCGCGCTGGAAAGAGGCGATCGGCGAGCGGCAGCGCCCCGGCGAAGGCGACCTGCCGCTGGCCGCCATGATAGCGCCCTTCGGCCCCGACATGATCTACGACCTGGAAGTCCCGCGCCGGTCAGAACGCGAGGCGGGCATCTGCGCACAAGACCGCTGCACCCGCGCCATCCGCCAGGGCAGGGCCTTGCTCGGGTCGCGGTAACGCCCCCGCCATATCCAATTTTTAAAAAACCAGAGAACTAGGCCGAACCCGTCTTCAGCCCCCCGTTCGAACCGGGCATGGCGCCCGGCAAGTGGGGTCTTTTCGCACAGCCCGCATGGCAAGGCGGCGGCTGGATAAGGTGCAGCCCGCTCACCGCGCCCGCCCAGGCTACCCGGCCTTGACCGCGCGCGCCGCGTGTTCGCCCGCAAGACGGCCCAGGGTGGTCGCGGTGAGGAGGCCATTGCCGGCGATATAGCCGTTCGCGCCCGATCCCGAGACGCCGCGCGCCGCGCCGCCGCCGGCATAGAGGTTGGCGAAGGGTTCACCGCTGGACCGCAGCACCCTGCCATCGGTGTCCACCTCGAGCCCGCCCTGGGTATGGAACAGCGCGCCCGTCACCTTGACCCCATAGAACGGCGCCTCGAGCGGGGCCTTGCCGGCAAAGGATCGGCCGAACCGGTCGGCATCGCCGCTTTGCACCAGTTCATGGGTTTGCGCCACGCTGGCCTCCAGCCCTGCCGCATCTACTCCCGCCAGCCGCGCCAGCTCAGCCAGCGTGTCCGCCTTGAGGATGCAGCCTGCCGACAGCGCCTGGCTGTAATCGTCGAACTGGCGCATGATCCGATGGCGCGCCTCGTCATAGATGCTCCAGGCGACATGACCGTCCTGCTCGAGCACCGCGACCGCGGCTTCCGAATAGCCTGCCGCCTCATTGTGAAAGCGCTGGCCGGCGCGATTGACCTGGATCCCGCCCTCGGCGATCAGCGGCCACAGGATGGGGATGGCATGGCCCGCCGCGAGGCCGCCATGGCCCTGATAGGCGCCCAGGTCTGCCATCGCCGCGCCCAGGTCGCGGCCCCAGGCGATGGCGTGGCCGCGATTTCCCGGATGGCCGTAGAAGGTGGCATGCTCGAGCTCGGGGATGAGGTCGCGCACCATCGCCTCGTTGCCGGCAAAGCCGCAGCAGGCCAGGATCAGCGCCTGGCAACCGATCACCTCGCGCGCGCCGTCGGGACGGATCGTGCCGACGCCGATCACCCGGTCGCTCGCATCGACATGCAGTTCCTCGACCAGACTGTCGGTCAGGATATCGACGCCCGCATCTTCGCAGGCGCTGGCCAGCGCGCCCATCAGTTCGCCGCCCGATCGGCTCGGCATCCCGTGCATCCGCAAGGCCGAATGGCCGGGATAGGTGAACCCCTCGACCAGGCTCAGCGCCACTTTGTGCTCGTCCGCCAGCCAGTCGACCGTGCGCGCCGATTGCGCCGCCAGATGCGCGACCAGCGCCCAATCGACCTCGCCTTCGGCCTTGCCGGCAATGTCGGCGGCGAACAGTTCGGCGCTGTCGGTGATGCCCGCCTCGCGCTGGATGCGGCTGCCCGCGGCGGGGATGAGCCCTGTCGACATGGCGGTGGTGCCCATCGGCTGGCCGTCGCGTTCGATCACCAGCACCTCGACGCCCGCATCGCGCGCGGCGAGCGCGGCGGTCAGCCCCGTCGCACCGCCGCCCACCACCACGATCGGCACGCTGGCGATGGCCTCGATCGCGTCGCTGCGGATGACGCGCGTGGCGCTCATCATGTCCTCACCCATGCCCCGGCCCCTTGCCCCAACGCCTCATGCTCGCCTCATGCTCATGGCGCGCCATGCCGGTCCTGGAAGGCGACCACCTCGTCGATTCCCAACAGCCGCGACATCTCGGCGAAATCGAACTGGCGCTCGCCCGCCGGATTGGCATCGCCCGCCGCCAGCCCGCGATAGAAGTCCCGTGCGGCGCGCGCGGCGGCAAGCGGGGCGCCCGCCGGGTAGATCGCCAGCGCCACGCCCAGCGCCTCGTATTCGCTTGGGGAAAGGATCGGCGTTGCCCCGCCATGCGCGGCATTGATCATCAGCGGCGCGTCCAGCGCGGCGGCGGCGGTGGCCATCTCCGCGCCGCTCTCGGCCGCCTCGAGAAACACGATGTCGGCGCCGGCGCGCGCATAGTCGCCCAGCCGGTCGATCGCCGCTGCCAGCCCCTCGCTGCGCCGCGCATCGGTGCGCGCGATGATCAGCATGTCGCCGCCCCCTCGCGCCTCGATCGCCACTGCGATCCGGCGCACCATCTCCTCGGCCGGCACCGACACCGCGCGCCCGACATGGCCGCAGATCTTGGGAAAGGGCTGGTCCTCGATCTGCATCGCCGCGATCCCCGCCGCCTGGTAGCCGGCCACCGCGCGCGCCAGGTTGGTCAGGCTGCCAAAGCCGGTATCCGCATCGGCGATGATCGGGACGGGAGACCTGGCGGCGAAACGGGCGAAGATGGAGAGGAAATCCGAATAACCGGCGATGCCCACGTCCGGCTCGCCCAGCGCCGAGGCGGTGCCCCAGTAGCCCGACGCATAGAGCGCCGGAAACCCGCACTGGCCGGCGAGCAGCAGGCTCATGTGGTCATAGATGCCGGGCGCGGCAATGATCCCGCCCGCCTCGAGCCTGGCGCGCAGCCGGGCGCCGCTCACGGCAAGAACAATCGTTCGAACTCGGCCAGCACCGAGCGGTCCTCGATGGTGGGCGGGACCGTCATCTCCTCGCCATCGGCGATCTCGCGGATGGTCTTGCGCAGGATCTTGCCCGAGCGCGTCTTGGGCAGGCGCGCCACCACATGCACCCGCTTGAACGCGGCGACCGGGCCGATCGCGGCGCGCATCGCGGCGATCAGTTCATCGGCGAGCGCGTGCTCGGCGATCTCGCTGCCTGCCTTCAGCACCACGAAACCCACCGGAACCTGGCCCTTGAGCGGATCGGCCACGCCCACCACCGCCGCCTCGGCCACTGCGGCATGCGCGGCGAGCACTTCCTCCATCGCCGAGGAAGACAGGCGGTGGCCCGCCACGTTGATCACATCGTCGATCCGCGCTATTACATGCAGATAGCCGTCCGCATCCACATGGCCCGCATCGCCCGTCAGATACCAGCCGGGATAGCGCGCCAGATAGGCCTGATGGAAGCGCTCGGGGGCGTTCCACAGGCTGGTGGCGAAGCCGGGCGGAAGTGGCAGGCGCGCCATGATCGGGCCGCTTTCGCCGGGCGGCAATTCTTGGCCCTCTTGATCGAGGCAATGCACATCCCAGCCGGGCATCGCCAGTCCGGCCGCTCCGGGCCTGGCGGGCAGCGGCTCGATCCCCAGCGGCACGGCGCTGATCGCGCTGCCCGTCTCGGTCTGCCACCAGTGATCGATCACCGGCACGCCCAGCAGCGCCTGTGTCCAGCGCAAGGTTTCGGGATCGGTGCGCTCGCCGGCGAGGAACACCGAGGCGAGGTTGGTCAGGTCGTGCCCGCGCACCAGCGCTCCGTCGGGATCGGCCTGCTTTATTGCCCGGATCGCGGTGGGCGCGGTGAAGAAGCTGCGCACCCGGTGCTTGGCGATGAGGCGCCAGAAGACGCCGGCATCGGGCGTGCCCACCGGCTTGCCCTCGAAGATCAGCGTGGGGTTGCGATTGAGCAGCGGGGCGTAGCAGATATAGCTGTGACCGACCACCCAGCCGACATCGCTCGCGGCCCAGAACGCCTTGCCCGGCGGGCAGTCATAGATCGCACCCATGCTCCATAACAGCGTGGCGAGATGGCCGCCTGTATCGCGCACGATGCCCTTGGGCCGACCCGTGGTGCCCGAGGTGTAGAGGATATACAGCGGATCGGTGGCGGCCACCGGCACGCAGTCGGCGGGCTGGGCACGCGCGGTCTCCTCGTCCCAGTCGAAATCATCCGCGGCGTCGAGGTCGGCCAGGTGCTCGGGGCGCTGCCACCAGATGGTCGCTGTCGGCCGGTGCCGGGCGATGGCCAGCGCTTCGCTAAGGATCGGCTGGTAGGGCAACACCCGCCCGCCCTCGATGCCGCAGCTGGCCGCCAGCACCACGCGCGGGGCGGCATCGTCGATCCGCGCGGCCAGTTCGGGCGCGGCGAACCCGCCGAACACCACCGAATGGATCGCCCCCAGCCGCGCGCAGGCCAGCATGGCGATCACCGCCTGGGGCGAGTTGGGGATGTAGATCAGCACCCGGTCGCCGCGCCCGACACCATGCGCCCTCATCGCGCCCGCCAGCGCCGCGGTGGCGCTGCGCAATTGGGCAAAGCTGACCACGCGCGAGACCCCTGTCACCGGGCTTTCGCACAGCAATGCGGGCGCCTCGCCGAAACCTGCGTCCACATGGCGGTCGACGCAATTATGACAGGCGTTGAGCATTCCGCCTGTAAACCAGCGCCCGGTGGTGCCCGCCTCGTGCTCGAGCACCCGGTCCCAGCGCCGCGTCCAGTCGAGCCGTTCGCCCTGCTCGGCCCAGAACTCGTCCGGTTGCGCGAGCGATCGCCGGTAGACCGCGCGGTAGGAGGATGCGCCCATCGTCACCCGGCTTCTCCTAGGAGCGGGCGGCGGGCAGCATGGCGGCGGACCTTACGAATATCCAGTCAGCGGATATTCGCGACCCCGGGGGAACCACAGGCGCGCCCGATCATGCTATGATGATATCCAGATGACCAGCAACCTTGCCTCACCCTTCACCGCCAGGCGCCTCTGGAGCGCAACGACGTGAACGAGCGGGCGTCCCAATCGCAGGTTCCCGCCGAGCTGGGTGAGGAGATCGGCGGCCCCGGCCGGGCCTATTTCGACAATGTGGTGATCGACAACATCCTCGATGCGCTGCTCGAATTGTCGGCCATGGTGTGGACCTATCACGACCGGGTGAACGTCTTGGAAAAGGTGCTCGAGAAGCACGGCATCCCGGTCGGCGAGGCGATCGAACAGCACTTGCCCGACGAAGCGGAGATCGCCGCCCGCGAACAGGAACGCGCGGCGCTGGTCGATCGCGTGTTCGCCGGCTTCCTGCGCCGCCCCGTCGCCGGCGCGAACCCCCTCAAAGGAGAGAACATATGAACCGCGGCCAGATCGGCGTCCTTCCCCGGCCCACCACGCTGGCGGATGAGAGCTACCTCGAATTCGTCACCTCGTTCCGCCGGCTGGCGATTCAGCAGATGTTTCCTAAGGTGGCCCAACATGGCGAGGCGGCGCTGGCGGGCGCGCTCGAAGCGGGCAAGGTGGCCAAGCGGGACGAGCGCGTGCCGCTCGCCGACATCCGCCGCGTGTTCGCGGGCAACCCGGTCACCCCCACCTTCCAGCGCTTCGTGCGCAGTCAGCAGGAGATGATGTGGCGCCGCACGCGCGCGAGCTTCTATCGCGACGCTGATGATCTGATGACGCGGATGGACCGGGCGCAATCCCTGTATCCCGAGCGCATCCATATCGATCCCGATTTCAGCCCACCCGAATATACCACGCGCGAGATCCACTGCCAGCCGGGTGGCTATACCCAGGACCCCATCGGCGGCATCGTCTACCACTACGGCACCAAGGTGTTCTACGAGGGCTTCAACGACCAGGACGAGCTGCATGTTGAGCTGGCCGAAAAGGCGGCGGCACCGGCGGACGGCAAGGTGGAGCGCATCCTCGATATCGGCTGCTCCATCGGCCAGGCGACCACCGTGCTCAAGGACCGCTTCCCCCAGGCCGAAGTATGGGGCCTTGATGTCGGCGAACCGCTGATCCGCTATGCGCATATGCGGGCGGTGGAGCGCGATAAGGTGGTGCATTTCAAGCAGGCGCTGGCCGAGGACACCGGCTTTCCCGACGCCCATTTCGACATGGTGCTGAGCTATATCCTGTTCCACGAGGTGACGGTGGACGCGATGCGTGCCATCCTGGCCGAGACGCACCGCGTGCTGCGCCCCGGCGGCAGCTTCGCGATCTACGAGTTTCCCAGCAACGACAAGGGCCAGGTCAGCGCCGCGCACCGCTTCTTGATCGACTATGACAGCCGCGACAATGTCGAGCCCTATTCGCCCGGCTTCGTCGAGGCGGATTTTCGCGGGATGATCGGGGCGGCAGGCTTCGAGGTGGAGGACGGGCCCAGCCTGTCGAACCCGTTCCTGCAATCGTTGGTGGGGCGGAAGCCGGCCGGCTGAAGCGCAAGTCCAATGGCCGGAGCGGTGGTTCAGCCAGACGTTTGACCCACCGGTCGGCCGAGCGGTTCGCTCGCCGGATCGTAGCGGAAGATGCCAAGCGCATCCTCGTTCGCGGGCGGCTGGTCGCGCAGAGTATAGGGATCAAGCGCCTGCAGCCGGTCGCCGCCGAGGTTCGACTGCGCCTGGAGGAAGCCCGCGCGCTCTATCCGCGTCGCCTGGTAAAGCGCCAGCGCTTCGGCCGGGTCCGCACATTGGGCGAAACACCGGCCCAGGATCACCCCATCCTCGATCGCGCTCGAGGCGCCCTGTCCCATGTAAGGCAGCATCGGGTGCGCCGCGTCGCCGAGCAACGCTGCGCGGCCCTCGACCCAGCGCTCGAGCGGCTCGCGCACGAACAAGCCCCAGCGGTAAAGCTCGCCCTCGCCGATCCCCGCGATCATCTCGCGCACATAGGGCGTCCAGCCAGCGAAATGCGCTTCCAGCTGGGCGGGATCGGCCGTGGCGTGCCAGCTTTCCTCCGCCCAGTCGTCGGCCCTGGTGAGGGCGACGATATTGACCAGCTCGCGCCCGCGCACCGGATAGGTGACCAGGTTGCTGCCGCGCCCCACGTGGTTGATATTAGCCCGCGACCGCGCCCGCTCGCCCACCGCTCCTTCCAGCCGATCACCCGGAACCAGCGCGCGCCAGGCGACATGGCCGGAAAAGCGCGGGGGGCGGGTCTCAAACAGCGCATCGCGCATCGCCGAGCGCAGCCCGTCGGCGCCGATCACCGCATCGGCATGCGCGTCGCTGTCATCGGCAAAGGTCAGCCGCACGCCGTCCGCCCCCTGTTCCAGCGCGACGAAGCGCTGATCCAGCCGGCACCGCTCCTCGCCCAGCACGCGCACAAGTTCGGCCAGCAAGTCGGCGCGGTGCAGCTGGAGATAGGGCGCGCCATAGGTCGCCCGGCAGTCGCGCCGGTCGAAGCGGAGCAGCTCCTCGCCCGTCTCGCCATGCAGCACAAACTGGTCGAGCGGCTCGTTGGCGCTCGCTTCCAGGAAGCCCCCCAGCCCCAGGCTCACCAAGCCCTTGACCGCATTGGGCGACAGCGACAGCCCCGCGCCCACCTCGGCGAAAACGGCCGCCCGCTCATGGATCGACACCTCTATGCCGGCGCGGACCAGCGCGATGCCCGCAACCAGCCCGCCGATCCCCGCCCCGATAATGGCGATCTCGCTCAAAGACCCAGCGCACCGGGATTGAGGATGCGATCGGGGTCGAGCTGCCGCTTGAGTCCATCGAGCAGCCCGCCCGCGCCCTCCTCGCGCGTCTCGCGATAGGGATAGAGCCGGCCGAGCTGGAAATGGGTGCTGCCATGCTCGCGCATCAGCGCGATGACGCCGGACACCAGGTCGCGGACCAGCTCTCGCCCCTCGGGGTTGGGCGGATAGTCGCGGATGCTGGCGGCCAGGTACGCGGGGTTGCGCTGTTCGATATAGGCGTTGCGCTCATCGGGCCAATAGAACACCGGCTCGTAGAGCATCCCGATCCCGGCGATCCCGGCGAAGAACTCGGCGATGGTCACGCCCGCCTCGCGCATCTCGGCCGCCCGGCTGCGCTTGTATTCCATATATTGTGCATGGAAGCCGGTGATCCTGCTGGCGGCGAACACGCCATGGATCGGCAGCATCCGCCGGCCATCGGGATGGGTCAGCGCCAGCTCGGGGAACGGCGCGGCGCGGATCGCCAGCGGCACGGTATTGACGATCTCGCGCCCGCCGCTGGCCAATGCGCGGATTGCGCCAAGCCGGCTCCTGAGCTCGCCACGGTCGCGCCCCTCGACCATGAAATGCGCGGTGTACAGCGCGTTCGCCAGGAACCTGCGCCCGCCCGTCGCCACCCGTGCCATCCGCACCGCCGCGCTCAGCGCGCCGCCCGCGGTGCGCCCGATCCGCCACAGCGCCTTGGCATCGGCGCTCCAGTCGGATGGCCCGGTGTTCTGCCGCGCCACTTCGGCATCCATCGCCAGGAACTCGCTTGCCAGCCGCGCCAGGCCGACCTGGGCGAACATGCTCGCCATCGGCTCGAATTCGTCGAAGGCGAAGGACAGCCCGTCGACCAGCGCCGGTCGCGGCTCGATCTCCAGCGTGGCAGCGGTCTTTATTCCCAGCGCGCCTGCGTCATTGGCGAAGATGCCCGTCAGATCGGGGCCAAAATTGCGATTATAAGGCGATGTTCCGGCGCTGCCGTCGGAGCCGGTGCGGATCACCTCGCCCGCCCCGGTGACGATCTCGAAGCTCTTCACCGTCAGTCCCGAGGCCCCCGCCACCCCCGAGCCGAAGGTGATCGACCCCTGGCTCAGCCCGCCGCCGATCGTGGCGCGGCCGCCCGACATCGGTCCCCAGAAACGCGCGCGCATGCCATATGCCGCCAGCGCCTTGTCCAGCGCCGCCCAGGTGCAGCCCGCCTCCACCGTGACATGCCCGTCGACCGGAGCGATTTCGCGGATCCGCGACAGCCGGGCGAAGTCGAGGATGATGGCGCGCGCGAAGGGCGGCTGGAAGGCGTCGGTATAGGACATGCCGCCACCGCGCGGGCAGATGGCGATGCCGTGTTCGGCGCAGTGGCGCACGGTGCGCGCCACCTGTTCGCTGGTGGCCGGCGAGACCACCGCCAGCGGCAGTGTACCCTCGAAGAACAGGTCCTGGCTGGCCAGCCGGCGCACGCGCTCGTCGCTGTCCACCCCCTCGCTCCCACAGATCACGGTCAGCGCATCGAGATGGCCATGCGCCTCATCGGCAGTGAGAGCATCGGCGTTGAGGGCTGGGGGCGCGTTCATCACCCGCCCCATGCCGCATCGCGGGCGCCTCGCGACCGTGCGCGCAGGCGCTGTCCGGCTGTCGGATATTTGCATGCGCGGGGGATTGAAGCGAACCGCCTGCCCGCGCCATAGGATGCTTGAAGCCCCGCGCGCCCGGCTCCGGCTGCAAGCCGAGCTTGCGCGCCTAATTGCCAGGCTGCCGGGACCCTCCGGCGGCGCAGGCGACCTCGATGGAGAACCGACATGGCCCTGATTGACCTTGCGCCCGAGACCCGCAGCTTCCTGGAGGCCGACCGCAAGATCCTGATTGGCGGCGCCTGGCGCGAGGCGGGCACCGGGGTGGCGATCGACGTCATCAACCCCGCCGATGGCGCGCGGCTGAGCCAGATCCCCGATGCGGGCGAGGAAGATGTCGACAACGCGGTCAAGGCGGCACGCAAGGCGTTCGACGAGGAGCGCTGGTCGGGCATGAAGCCGGGCGAGCGCGTGCGGATCATCTTTCGCATCGCCGAGCTGATGGAGCAGCACGCCGAGAGCCTTGCCCAGCTCGAGACGCTCGACAACGGCAAGCCGGTCAATTTCGCGCGCGGCGATGTCGCGGCCGCGATCGGGGCGATGCGCTATTATGCCGGCTGGGCGGACAAGATCCACGGCACCACGCACGCGGTCGGCCTGCCCGGCGAGCACCATGTCTATACGCTGAAGGAACCGGTCGGCGTCGCCGCGCTCATCGTGCCGTGGAACTACCCGCTGGTGATGGCGGCGATGAAGCTGGGGCCATGCCTTGCGGCCGGCTGCACCGCGGTCCTGAAGCCGGCCGAGGATACCTCGCTCAGCACGCTCAGGCTGGGCGAGCTGATGCTGGAAGCGGGGCTGCCGGCAGGGGTCATCAATATCGTCACCGGGCGGGGCGAGACCACCGGCGCGGCGCTGGCCCGCCATCGCGGGATCGACAAGATCGCCTTCACCGGCTCCACCGCCACCGGCAGGACCATCGCCCGCGTCGCCGCCGAGGGACTGAAGAAGGTCAGCCTGGAGCTGGGCGGCAAGTCGCCCAACATCATCATGGCCGATGCTGATCTTCAAGCCGCCATCCCCGCCTCGGCGATGGGCATCTTTTACAATAGCGGCCAGACCTGCACCGCGCCCTCGCGGCTCTATGTCCATGAGAGCGTACGCGAACAGGTGGTCGACGGCATCGCCGCGGTCGGCAAGTCGCTCACCATCGCACCGGGGCTGGACGAAGCGAGCCAGCTTGGCCCGCTGGTCTCGCAACGCCAATTCGACCGCGTCTCGGCCTATGTCGAGGACGGCCGGTCCGCTGGTGCCGAGATCGCCTCGGGTGGCAGGCGGCATGGCGAGGAGGGCTATTTCCTCGAGCCGACCATCATCACCGGCACCAGCAACACGATGAAGGTGGTGCGCGAGGAAATCTTCGGCCCGGTGCTGGTCGCGCAAGGCTTCACCGAGCCCGAGGAGGCGGTGGCACTGGCCAATGACAGCGATTACGGCCTCGCCGGCTGCGTATGGACGCGCGACCTCTCCACCGCGCACAAGATGGCCAAGCAGATCCGCGCCGGCATCGTCACCATCAACTCCGCGATGGGAGCGGACTGGGACGTGCCACTGGGCGGAATGAAGCAGTCGGGCATCGGGCGCGAAAACGGGCGCGACGGGCTCGAGCTGTATCTCGCCACCAAGTCGGTCTTCGCCACATTGTGAGCGAGCGAAGCAGGATGAGTAAAGCAGAGTGAGCGACGCCGCGATCCCGGCCCAAACGCGGCTGGTCGATGTGGGCGACGCGCAGATCCATGTCGAGACCACCGGCGCCGGGCCGCACCTGCTGCTGGTCGCCGGGCTGGGCGGACGCGGCGCGTTCTGGAGCAACCAGGTCGGCCACTTCGCGCGCCATTTCACCGTCACCACCTTCGACCATCGCGGCTGCGGCAACAGCACGCCCGACAAGGTGGTCACTGGCGCCGAGCACATGGCGGCCGACGTCATCGCGCTGATGGACGCGCTGGGAATGAGCCGCGCGCATCTGGTCGGCCATTCCACCGGCGGCGCCATCGGCCAGCACATCGCGCTTGCCGCACCCGAGCGGCTGGACAAGCTGGTGCTGTCCTCCAGCTGGGCCGGGCCGGATACCTATCTCACCCAGCTGTTCCGCACCCGGCGCGAGATCCTCATCAGCTGCGGCCCGCTCGCCTATCTCACCATCGGCACCTATCTGGCCATGCCCGGCGACCATCTCCAGCAGCAGATGACCTCGGCGCGCGCGTTCATGGAGGAGCGGCTGGCGGCGTTCCCCGGGCTGGAAGTGGAGCTGTCGCGGATCAACGCGGTCTATACGCATGACCTCCGGAGCCGGATCGGCGAGATCCGCGTTCCCACCTTGTGCATCGGCGCGCTGGACGACCAGATCACTCCGCCCGGCTTCACCCGCGAACTGGCCGCCGGCATTTCCGGTGCCGAGCTGCATTTGCTGGAGCGCGGCGGGCATTTCTGCCCTATCGTCGCTGCGGACGCGTATAGTGCTCGCGTGCTCGCGTTTCTGCGCGACTGAACCACGAGGAGACTTGGACGCCATGAGCGATGCGATCACCCAAGGCAAATCGGTCATCATTGGGTCTGAGGAAGGCCAGTCGCTGTGGCAGCCACTCCCCAGCCGCGGCTATGTCACCATCAACTTGACGCCCGACAACATGCCCTATGACACCTTCTCCAGCGGTATCCAGGTGATGCCGCCGGGCGGCGAGGTGCGCGAGCATGGGCACAAGCAGAACCATGAGCTGGTGTTCGTCTACGAGGGCGAGGGGCTGGTCGATATCGACGGCGAGGTGACTCCGCTCAAGCCCGGCTCCACCGTGCTGTTCGCGCGCAATTGCGGCCACCGGATCGAGAACACCGGCACCATCGACATGAAGATGTTCTGGGTGTTCTTCCCCCCGGGTCTCGAGGACTGGTTCAACGCCATCGGCCGCCCCCGCACGCCCGGCGAACCCATGCCCGAACCCTTCGCCCGGCCTGACAATGTCCAGGAGGTGATGGCCCGGATGCGCTTCCTGCCGCCGCGCCAGCCGAGTTAGCAAATGCGGATCGTCACCCGATCCCAGGTCGAGCGGCTGCTGCCCGTCGGGCGGTGCATCGAGGTGATGCGCCGGGCGATGATCGCCGTCTCGGCCGGGCAAGCCTCGCTGCCGATCCGCCAGTTCCTGCCCATTCCCGATGCGCCGGGCAAACTCGCATTGATGCCGGGCACGCTGGCCGATCCCGCGTGCTTCGGCATCAAGCTGGTGTGCAAATACGAGCGCGCGCACGGCGATCCGCTGGGCAGCCATATCGGCATGGTGATGCTGTTCGACACCATGAAGGGCGTGCCGCTGGCAATGATCGAAGGCTCCTCGCTCACCGCCATCCGCACCTCGGCGGCCAGCGCGTTGGCGACCGACCTCTTGGCCCGCGCCGATGCCACGCGGCTGGCGGTGCTAGGCACCGGCGAACAGGCGATGCGGCACGTCGCGGCGATGCAGGCGGTGCGGCCCATCGAGCATGTCGTGGTGTGGGGCCGCAACGAGGAGCACGTGGTGCGTTTCGCTGGCCACGCGAGCAAGGCTTGCGGAGTGCGCGTCGACACCGCGCCCAGCGCCGCGGCCGCGGTGGCGGGGGCGGACATCATCTGCACCACCACCGCCTCGCCCGAGCCGATCCTGGCCGGCGCCGACCTGGAGCCGGGCCAGCATGTGAACCTGGTCGGCGCGGCCATCCCCACCAGCGCGGAGGTCGATGGCGAGGCGGTCGCCCGGGCGCGCTATTTTGTCGATTATCGTCCCGCGGCGCTGGCGGCGGCGGGCGAATTGCTGCGCGCGATCGAGGCGGGGCTGGTCGACGAGAACCACATCCGGGCCGAGATCGGCGAGATTGCCGAGGGCCGCGCATCGGGCCACGCATCGGGCCGCGAGGGGCCAGCCGACATCACTATCTACAAGTCGCTGGGGGTCGCCGCGCAAGACCTGGCCGCCGCACACGAGGTCTGGCGCGCGGCGGGGGAGACAGGCGCGGGGACGGAGGTCGAGCTGCTCGACTAGCTTCGTTCCAAGCGGAACTGGCGGGATCGCATGACCGGGTGTTGCGATAGCCGGGGCGCGATCCGCGTTACCCGGACCGCCGCGTTGCCCATGCCGCCGTCACACTGCTACCGCGTCGGTCGGGCCGCCGAACAAGCCGACCGTTTCCGCCACTCGAGCGACCGCCTTATCCAGTCCGCAAACCCTGCCGAACCTGAGCGGCGTGCTTCAACCTGACCGGCTTCGTCATGCCGGACCTGTTCCAGCATCCCGCTGCCTTTCGCAGGTGGTCGAAGCTGGACCGCGGATCAAGACCGGGGTGACGGTTCTCTACAGGGGCAATCCGCACCAGTCCGGCCACCCTGGCCCTCCAGGTGGCGAGCCCCGCCACCCGGCCGACGCCCAGCCAGCTGCGCCCCCGATCAAGCCGCCGCCCGGGCCTCGGCATCCCCAACCAGCGTCACGCAGTCGCCACCCAGCGCACCCTGCGCGATGCGCGCCAGCACATAGGCCGCCACATCGGCGCGGGCGATCATCTGCCTGCCTGTCATCCGCTCGTCGCCGCGCAGTTCGCGCCACTTGCCCGTCGCGGCATCGTCACTGAGGCCGCCGGGACGCACGATCAGCGTATCGAGGCCGCTGGCGCGCACCACCTGTTCCTGCCGGTCCTTGTCGGCCCAGATCTGCCGGCCGATGGTGGCGATAAGCACTCGCATCGCCAGCGAATTGACAGCCCCGCGCGAATCGCCGCAGCCCAGGCTGGTGATCACCGCCAGCCGCTTCACGTCCTGCGCGCGCATCGCCTGCACGATCCGCGCGGTGCCATCCGAAAGCACGCTGTTTTTCCGCATGGTGGTGGTGCCCAGCGCCGAGACCACGCAATCGGTGCCCGCCGCACAGCGCGCGATCGCATCGGGCTGATCGAGCGTTCCGGTCACCACCGTCAGACCGGGCGTCGCATCGCCATCGAACGCAGACCCATCGCGCACAAAGGCGTTCGCCTGCCATCCGCGGGCGAGCGCGCCTTTGACCAGCAGCCGCCCGGTTCGCCCGCTTGCCCCGAATATCGCCAGTTTCATCGCCCGCCCCGCCTTTCGCCTCGACCCACCCGAACTCTGACAGCCAAGCCACGCAATGCACGCGGCGACGGCGCCGTTGGCGCGAATGTCCGCCAGTCGATCATCCGGGCGCTGGTTGCTGCCGCGCGCACGCCAACACCTTAATTGCTGTCACAAACGGGCTAACCCGCCTTGGGAGGATTTGAAATGGACCGTAGGATATTCATGGCCGCAGGCGCGGCGCTGTCAGGCGGACTGGCGCTGACCCCGGCGATGGCCAGGGCGGCACAGAACGCTGGCATGCGCGGCGATGTGGCGCGCACGCTGGACGGCGACTTTCTCGACCTGACCAAGCCTGAGGGCAATCGCGAGGCCTGGGCAAGGCTGCTCGGCAATACCGACATGCGCTCGGTCAAATACGGCTTTGCCGAGGGTATCATCCAGGGTGTGCTGCCGGGCGAGGCGATCCGCGACCTCGTCGGTTTCACCATGGTCTCGGCCGCGCGCCTGCTGCCGCACGAGGATGGCGAGGGCTATCGCAAGGTGCTGCGCGAGGTGGGCCTCTACACCGACCTGGAAAGCGGCGAGATTATCGAGAACTGGCACAATCCCTATCTCGACGAGACCGTTCGCGTGGTGCCCATCGCCAATGATCCGTTCAACCACACGATCACCAATTTCCGCCCCTCGCCGCCCAGCTATGGCGGGTTGAACCAGGCCGCGCCGCCGCCCGTCCCGCTCCAGCTCGACTGGCGCCGGCGGGGCGACATGCTGAACCTGTTCAGCCACATCAACCTGTTCTACCCGGCCGCGCTCCAGCCCAACCAATGGCCGCGCGAAAGCGGCGGGGCGTTCAACCAGGTGACCGAGACGTTCCTGTATTTCATCGACTGGAACGAGATGCAGAACGCCGACCAGACCAGCGTGGAATATGACGGCGTGTGGTCGCGCACCACGCCGTGGCTGCCCTGGATGCTGATGGGCCCCACCCCCGGCCATTGCCAGTACCAGACCTTCATGGGCGCGGTCGATTCGATCGACAAGCTGCCCAATCCCGCCACGGTGGAATATATCCGCGCGAACTATCCCAAGTATCTCGACGCGCCCGAAACTTGGGAAGAACCCTCGCTGTCCTCGCTCGAGCATTATGCGCGCGAGCAGACCCCCGCGCCGCTGCCCGCCGATGGCGTGGTTCCGGTAGCACCCGAGCCGCAATTGCCCGAGTGGTATCGGCGGATGCAGGAAGCGCGGCAATAGGCCGGACCGCTAGGGGAAGTTATCCGCGGTGCGGGCACTCGTCAGGGGCCTGGCGACAACGCCCGCACCTCGGGATCAGTAAGCAGGGGTAATCGAACCGTCATAAAAAGGGCGGCTCTGAGGGGAGGTAACGTAATGAGGAACTTGGGTGGACGTGCGCTCGCGTGGCGCACAATGGTGCTGGCATCGGTATCCACTGCCGGGCTTACCGGTCACATGGCTTCGGCGCAGGTCGTCAGCCCGTCAACGCCTGCTGCAACGACGCCCGACCGGGCGCGTGATGCGGGCGATGTCATCATCGTCACCGCGCGCACCTTCGAGGAGGACCTGCAGGACGTGCCGCTGTCGGTCTCGGTGCTGACCGACGAGGCGCTCGAGCGCCAGGGCATCGAGGGTCTGGCGGATATCGCGGAAAAGACCGTGGGTTTCTCGTTCGAGGACTTCACCGGTCCGCTGGCGCAACCCACCATCCGCGGACAGACCAACCTGCGCGTCACCTCGCCCGTCACCAATGTCGCCACCTATCTCGACGGCATCTACCTGCAGCGCCCCTATTTGATCGACCAGGGGCTGATCGACCTTCAGCGGGTGGAGATCATCAAGGGGCCGCAGTCGGCGCTTTACGGCCGCAACGCCTTTGCCGGCGTGATCAACCTGATCAGCAAGGCACCCGACTTGAACCGGATCGGCGGCCACGCGCGCGCCGGCATCGGCACCGATGAGTTCTACGAGCTGAGCGGCACGCTCAACATCCCGCTGTTCCCCGGTGAACTGGCGATATTGGGCCATGTCGCCTATCAGGAGTTCGACGGCACCTGGCAGAACGATCATCCGCTGGCCGATACCGATGGCTGCATCACCTGCGGCAATCTGGGCGGTTTCGAGAAGGAGACCTACCAGGTCACGCTGCTGGGCCGGCCGAGCGATGCGATCAGTCTGCGCGCCAGCTATTTCCACACCGAGCGCCTGGTCGAGCACGTGCCCAATTACAGCTTCGGCACTGCCGGGCTGACCGACGCCTATAATTACAACAATTGCAGCCCGGTCGCCTCGCCTCCCAGTGCGTTCAACCCCAATCCGCAGGCCGAGAACCGGCTCTATTGCGGCGAACTGGTGGCCGACCCCAATTATGCCACCGGCGCGCAGAGCGGCCCGCTGGCGGGGCCCGTGCCCGATCCGCGGCCCGAGGGCATCCTGATCGATCCGCGCGGTTTCGGCCTTCGCGGACCGACCGATGTGGTTGCCATCACGCTCGATGTCGAACCGACCGACGCGCTCAAGCTGACCTACCAGTTCGGCTATACTTTCGGCAATATCGACGCGCGTGGTTCCACCCAGCGCAATCCGCTGGGCGGCCTCGTCCTGTTCGGCCAGAACTTCGGCACCTTGTTCGACGCCTCGGGCACCGGTAGCGAGTTCGAGAGCACCAGCCACGATGCGCGTATCACCTACGAGAGCGAGGCGATCTACGCCTTCATCGGCGGCAATTTCGCGCAGACCTCGGATATCGAATCCAATGCCAGCGAGGTCTATCCGGTCGGCACCACCGCCACGCCGGGCATCGAGAATATCCTGTTCCCCGTGGGGCCGGGACTGCCTTTCCCCACCGCCTTCTTCCAGCGGCGCACCTTCATCGACCGCGAGGAAGATATCTACAGCGTCTACGGCTTTGTCGAAGTGCGCCCCACCGAGGCGCTGCGCGTCTCGCTGGAGGGCCGCTACACCAGCGAGGACCGCACCGCGACCGACTTCCTGACGCGCGAGCCGACCAATCCGGCAATCCAGGCATTCGATCCGCCGGTGGCCCAGATCACCGAGGACTTCTTCGCCCCGCGTGGCTCGATCACCTTCGAGATCACGCCCGACAACCAGGTCTATGCCTCCGCCGCGCGCGGGGTGAAGGCGGGCGGTTTCAACGGCTTCGTGCCGTTCGAGCCGCAGCGCCAATATACCAAGGAGACCAACTGGACCTATGAGCTGGGGAGCAAGAACTTCTTCCCCGGCCTGGGTCTCACGCTGAACGGCGCGGTCTACTACACCGACTGGCAGGACCTGCAGACCACCGAGGTCCGCCGCAATGCCGATGGCCTGGTGCCCGCCACCTTCGCGGTGCTGTCCACCGTCACCGGCAATGTCGGCAGCGTGGAGGTCTATGGCGCCGAGCTGCAGGGCGTGTGGGAACTGACCGACAACTTCACGCTCGACTTCGGCGCCGCCTATAACCGCTCGCGCTACAAGGACGGCGAGATATCGCAGCGCTTCCAGCTGGCGGGCAATTGCGACGGCGTGGTGTGCCCCACCGGCGAGGTGCCCATCGGCGGCAACCAGGTGGAGCGCATTCCCGAGTTCGACGGGTTCGTGGGTCTTGGATATGAGCAACTGATCGGGCCTGACGCATTGTTCTATCTGCGCGGTGATGCCAGCTATCAGACCAAGCAATATGTCGATGAGGTCAATCTGGCCTGGGTGCCCGACCGGTTCCTGGTCAATCTGCAGGCGGGTGTGGATTTCGGCGGGTTCAATGTGCGCGCCACCGTGCAGAACCTGCTCGACAAGGAATATGTCTCCAACTCGCTGTTCCTGATCGGCACCGGCGGGGCGCGCTCGTCGAGCTATGTGCCCATCTTCGGGCCGCAGCGGACCGCGCGCCTGTCGGTGGGGGTCGAGTTCTGATCCGGGCGCGGTCGATCGCGGAACGCTTGTCATGAGCAACGCCTCGCTCAAGAGCGCGCTGCGCGAAGCGATCGACCGGGCCCGTCCCGACGGCACCTATGATGAGGACGTGGTCGAGACCATTCACACGCTGATGGGCGAGCTAGCCAAGGTCACGCCCATTCCCCGCCCCATCGATGAGCAGGACCAGGTTGCCGGGCCGTGGCGCTCGCTGTTCGCCCAGTTCGGTCCCAAGCACACCGCGGGCAAGCCGATCGAGCACGAGACCAGCATGAAGCTGCTCACCTTCGGCAAGTTCCCCGCCGCGCCGATCCGGCTGCTCCAGATCGAGCAGGAGATCCATCACCAGAGCAAGGACTACAACAATGTCCAGGTGATCGCCGCGCCGGGCGGGGGGCCAAAGGGAGGGATGCGCGCGCATCTCATCGTCTACGGCCGCTATGCGCTGGAGGAAGCGAGCCCGCAGCGTTATATCGTCGACTTCCACCGCATCGCGCTCAAGGCCGTCGATGGCGCGGATGACGATGCGTTGCGCCAGGCGTTCGCGCTCGATGCCGATACGCCGCTGGAAGTGGAGATGAAGCCGCCCGCGCTCCATTCCGATGTCGTCTATTGCGACGAGGACATGCGCATCAACCTGGGCTCGATGGGCGGCGCCTATGTCATGGAGCGGAGCCATCACACCGGCTATTCGGTGGACTTCGCATGACCACGCTCCGATCCGGGCTCCGCTCAGGGCTCCGATCCACACGAACGCTGCTGTCCGCCGCCTGCGCCGCGCCGCTGCTGCTGGCCTCGGGCTGCATGTCGATGAACGGGCCCCCCGCCACCAGCTCGCCCGCCACCACTTCGGTGCAAGATAACCCCGCCGCGCCGCGCTATAGCGCCGCCGATGAAGCCGAATATCTGCGCCGGTTCAACCAGTTGCTCGAGGATGCGCGGGTCGGCGCGGGGCTGACCAGCTACGATCCGCTCGAGCCGGTCGCCGGCGCGCCCTCGCCCCGGCCGCTGCCCATGGCCGGCGCCGCGGCGAGCCTGTCGCCCGGGGCCCTCGCCCGCGCGCGCGGCTATGCCGAGCAGGCCAACAGCTCGGCCTTCCTGGTGCTGAAGGACGGCAAGCTCGAGGAAGAGGCCTATTTCGGCGATTTCGACCGCGACACGCCGATCGTCTCCAAGTCGATGGCCAAGCCCGTCACCGCCTTGCTGGTGGGCCGCGCGCTGGAGCAGGGCCATATCGCCTCGCTCGACCAGCCGGTGGCGGATTTCATCATCGAATGGCGCGGCGATCCCGGTCGCTCCAAGATCCTGGTGCGCCACCTGCTCGACATGCGCACCGGCCTGCTGCCGCAGGATTTCTCGCCCGATCCCGACGACATCCTCAACCGCGCCTATCTCCACCCCCGGCATGACGAGGTGATCATCCATGATTACCCGATGACCCACCAGCCCGGCACGCGCTACGAATATTCCAACGCCAATTCCGAACTGGTCGCGGTGGTGATCGAGCGTGCGACGGGGGTGCGCTACGCCGATTACCTGTCGCGCGAGCTGCTCGCACCCATCGGCGCTGCGGGTGGCAGCGTGTGGGTCAACCGCCAGGGCGGGCGCGCGCATTCGGGCTGCTGCCTGCTGCTGCCCGCGCAAAGCTGGGTGCGCATGGCCATGCTGCTGCTCGATGACGGGGTCTGGGAAGGCCGGCGCCTGCTGCCCGAGGGCTATGTTGCTCAGATGCGGCGCGGCACCGAGCACAACCCCTATTATGGCCTCGGCGTATGGGTGGCAGGCGATTATATCGAGCGGCGCGGCTTCGCGCATCCCGACAATGATATCGGCAAGGTGCTCCATTCCGAGCCCTATCTGGACCGCGATTTGTTCCTGTTCGACGGCAATTCGAACCAGGTGGTCACCATGATCCCCTCGCTCGACATGATCATTCTGCGCACCGGTGACAATCCGCCCCGGGATCGCGAATGGGACAATGCCTTTGTTCCCAACCTGTTGATCGCTGACGCGGTGCGCGAAGGCCGCGCTCCCCTGCCCGAGCCGCAACCGCGCCGGGCAAGCCGGTGAACGCGTCGGTCGCCACGCCCCCGCCGGGCGCCGGGGCGGCCACCATCGGCAAGCTGCCCGTCTCGCTCAAGCTGGGCTGGGGCACCGGCGCGTTCGGTGTGGCGATGCTGATGAACGGCATCTCGGTGCTGATATTCTTCTACCTGGTCGGCATCCTCAAGATCGAGCCGGCGCTGGCCGGCGGCATCGTGTTCGTCTCCAAGCTGTTCGATGTGGTGACCGACCCGGTGGTCGGCCTGTGGAGCGACCGGCACAATTCGCCGCGCGGCCGGCGGCGGCCGTTCCTGTTATGGGGCGGGTTCGTCAGCGCGGCCAGTTTCGCGCTCATCTTCGCCACCCCGGTGTTCGAAAACCAGTGGCTCACCGCCGCCTATGTGTTCGTGGCGCTGTGCATCTACACCTTCGGCTACACGCTGTTCAACGTGCCCTACATGGCGATGCCCGCCGAGATGACCGACGATTATCACGAGCGCTCCTCGATCCATGCCTACCGCATCGTGTTCGTCTCGTCGGGCTCGTTCCTGGCCGCGGCCATCGCGCCGGCCATCATCGAACAGCTGGGGCGTACCGAATGGTCGAGCTATGCCCTGGTCGGCGCGGTGTGCGCGGTGGTCATCTTCGTGACCATGATGGCCGCCTATGCCAGCACCGCGCGCGCCCGCTTCACCGAGCGGGCCAGCTCGATGAGCCATCTGATGGAAGAGTTCCACGCGGTCCGCCGCAACAAGCACTTCCTGCGCCTGATCGGGGTCAAGTTCGCCCAGCTTTCGGGTGTCCAGCTGACCCAGGCGGGGTTCCTGTTCTTCATCGTCCAGACGCTGGAGCTGGGGTTCGACGTGCTGGTGGTCTATGGCGTGGTGCTCACCATCACCACGGTCATCGCCGCGCCGCTGCTGGTCCGCTTCTCCAAGCGCTACGGCAAGCGGGAGGCCTATTACGTCGCCGCCGCCTTCTACATCGTCGGGGTGCTGAGCTGGGCACTGGCGGGCGAGGGCGAACCGATCTGGGCCATCGCGGTGCGCGGCGTGCTCATCGGCATCGCCGCCACCGGCAATGTGGTGCTGGCGATGTCCATGCTGACCGACATCATCGAATATGATTCGCGCCGCACCGGAGTTCGCCGCGAGGGCGCCTACACCGCGCTCTACAGCTTCGTCGAGAAGTTCACCGCCGCGCTCGGCCCGCTGCTGGTCGGCTTCGCGCTTCAGCTGGCCGATTTCGATACCAGCCTGGCGCCGGACGTGCCGCAGGGCGACAATGTCGACACCGCTCTCTATATAACCGTGGCCGTGCTCCCCGCCATCATGGGCGTGGTCGGGCTCTGGCTGTTGACCGGCTACCGGCTCACCCAGGAGGAACTGGAGGCCGCCGCACCGGATGGGGCCGCACCACAATCGGCCTGATCACATAGTGCCGAACTCAAAGCGCCGAACCCGTCAAAGGAGGGCATGATGACCCAGTTTCACGATCCGCACCTCAACCAGCGCGGCCGCGCCTCGGTCGATTTCCTCGCCCAGATGGCGATCGCCGCCAACGGCCTGCGCGATGCGGTGGAGGCCGACATCACCACCGCCGTGCCCGATCCGGCCGCGCTGCCCGACGACCTCGACGCACGCCACCGGCACATGGACCAGGCGCTTGCCGACAGTGCGCCATTCGCGGTCCAGCAGCTGATGGGTGACTGGCACGGGCGGATGCACGGACGCATCGCCACCGAAGCCTTCGAGGAGATCGCGGCCGACCTCGCCCAGCCCATGCGCCAGGCGCAGAACGGCCCCGCCACGCTCGAACTCGATCCCGCGCTCGTCCCGCCCGCCTATTGGGACGGGGTGGATTTCCACCGCACCCAAGGCGGTTGGGACGGACACGCGCACATGGGCTTCATCCATGGCGAGATCATCCACAAGAAGATGGTCGCGCGCTTCTTTCCCGGCGGCATTTTCAAGCAGCGCCAGGCGGTGGCCGAGATGGCACCGCGCGATAGTTACGCCCGCATCCTCGATATCGGCTGTTCGAGCGGCCACTTCACCACCGCGCTGCAACGCACCTATCCCGATGCGCAGATCACCGGGATCGACATCTCGGCGCGGATGCTCGAACATGCCTGGCGCACCGCCAACACCAACGGTTGGAACTGGCGGCTGCACCAGCGGCTGGCGGAGGACAGCGGCTTCGCAGATGGCAGCTTCGACCTGGTCGCCAGCTACATCATCCTCCACGAAATGCCCGCCGACGCTATCCGGGCGATCTTTACAGAGGCATTCCGCGTGCTCACGCCGGGCGGCGACATGGTGATGTCCGATGTCACCCGCTACGCCGACATGGACAAGCTGGCGGTGTGGAAGGCCGACCGCGCGGCGCTGCTGGGCGGTGAGCCGCACTGGCGCTGTTCGGCCGGGCTCGACTTTGCCGAAATCGCACGCGAGGCAGGGTTCACCGATGTGAAGGCCGAGGGGCGCTACCCGCATGTGGTCCAGGGCCGCAAGCCGTGAGCCCGGGCGACTGGGCGCATTTCAACCTGCCCGAAGCCCGGTATCTGTCCCCCGCCCAGCTCGACAATGTCGGCCGCGCGGTCATCACCCTGGCGCGCGAGGTGGCAGTGCTGGCCGACCGGGTGATGGTGCTGGAGGAGGTGCTCGAGGCGCGCGGTGTCGATGTGCGCCAGGCGGTCGAGACGCATCAACCCAGCGAAGCGCTGCAGAACCGGCTCGACGAGGCCACCGGGCGCATCGCCAAGGGCGTGCTGGCGGCGCTGACCGGAGCCGATGGCACCGCCTGACCGCGTTCGGCAGCGCACCGGTTGGTGGGCCTTCTGGTGCGGTTGAGCTGACCATCGCCATCCGCCATCACAAATAGGCCCAACCCATCAGGCCAAATCATCGGCAACCCCGTCATCCCTGGGCAACCCCGTCGGCGCATGGCTGCGCAAGCCGCGCTATCCTGATCGCGCCCATTCTGACCGGCAATCTGTCCGATCCGCGCAGTGCCGCGGTTCAGCGCCCGAACCTGCCCAGCCCTTGAACCTACCAGCCGTTGAGCTGTCAGGGCCTCGTGTCGCCAGCCGCTCCCGGGTGTTCGATCCCACCTTCTGGATCGCACCCAATTAACCCGCGCCAGCCCGCCCTCCCTGATCGCTACGGATCAGTCCGGCCAGCTTATGACCAGCCCGCCGCTTCGCCAATCCAACCGATCCTGCAACTCCCGCCGCCGCTCACCCCGACCGGCGCCGCGTGGCCGCCACCCAGCTCGCCCACCCCGCCAGCCCGACCAGCCCGGCCGCCAGCGCGCGCACCCGCCGGTCGGTGCGCAGCTTGCGCCGCTTCATCTCGCCATAGGTCATCGCCGGGTCCTGCGAGAGGTAGAAGGCGGGCTTGTCGAACACGCGTGGGGCCAGCGCATTGAGCTGCTTGCGGACCACGAAACCCGCCGCCCATCGGCGCAGCGCCCACGGGCGATGATTGTACTGCTCGGGGAAGAAGTTTCGCACCACCCATGCAAGGTCGCGGCTCTCGGGCTCGCGTTCGGCGGCATAGGCTTCCAAAGCATCGGCCAGCGTGTCGGCCAGCGGGGCGCCCTTGCCCATGCCGCCTTCGTCCATGTGACGCATCAGCACGGTCAGGTCCTGCAGCGCCGAATTGACCCCCAGCCCCAGATCGGGCGGAAAGGCATGCGCGGCATCGCCCAGCAGCACCACATGCGCGGCATCGTCCCCCTCGCCCAGCCGGGCAACCAGATGGCGTGCATATTGCGAGGCGGGAAAGCTGCCGGGCTCGAACGAGACGAAGTCCGCCGCCTCCTCGCGCGAGACCAGCGCCCTCATGTCGAGCTGCGGAAAGGCGTCGTCCAGGAAGTCGAGCAGTTCATCCGCATCGGTGATGGTCCACAAGTGGTGATCGGCCTCGCGGATGATGTTCACGCTGCGGGGATGGTCGGGATCGGCCACCGGGAAGGCGAACAGCGAGCAGGCTTTGATGCGGTCCTTGTGGCGCGAGGGGATGATGTAGCTCATCCGGTTGTCGTCCACCTTGATCGTGCCGCCGGCGGCCTCGAACCGGGCCGGCAGGTTGAGCACCTTGTAGCGCAGCCCGGTGCTGATCGAGCTCGATTGCTGCATCGCGAAATGACCGGGCGGGACCGCATCGAGCGCGGCGGCGGCGCGGCGGATCGCCGAGTTGAGCCCGTCGCAGGCCAGCACCAGGTCGGGCGCGAAACGCCGCTCGCTGCCGTCCGGCCCGGTCACCAGCACCCGCGCCCGCCCGCCGGAACCGGCAGCTCGATCGGCAGCGCCCTCCGCTTCGAGCCGCGTCACCTCGTGCTCGTAGAGCAATTCGATCCGCCCGCCGCGCTCGCGAAGCGCATCGTGCAGCATGGTGAGGAAGGCGCGCCGCGTGGTCCAAAAGCAGGTCGGGCGCGCGGGATCGATGATCGGCGGGCTTTTGGTCACGCTCCGGCCATCGGGGGTCAGCGTGGTGCCGGTAAAGCCGCGCGTCTCCACCCCGCAATCATACAGCCGGTCATAGATCCCCAGCCGGCGCAGCATCTCCTGCCCGCGTGGGTCGATCAGGTAGTTGAACGACTTGTTCTTCTCGAAATCCTGCGGCGAGGCGCGCCGTTCGCACAGCACGACCTCCCAGCCGAGCGCGTCGAACAGCATCGCCGCGACCATCCCGGTCGGCCCCGCGCCGCTGATGAACACCGATCGCCTGCCGCCCATCATATCTCCCATCGCGCCATCCTGACAGCCACACGCCCACGCGCAGCCACGGCGACCCGGATTGCCCGCCAGTCGGACAAACCCGCGCTTGCCTGCCGCGTCGGGTCGGCTTTGGTGCGACCCTTGCGGCAATGCCCGCACTTCAATCGCCACCCCCTTCGCTGGCCCGCTCGCTGACCCGCGCCGCCATCGGCGCCCTGCTGCTCGCCACCGCCGCCTGCGCGGGCAATGTCACACCTGGCCAGCCGCTCGCCGGCACCAGCTGCATGCAGAAGATGGCGGGGGAGACGCGGGACTTGACCCTGACCGTCATCGATCCCGCCCGCTCCGACGCGCCCGCGCGCGAGGTCGCCTTGACCATCTTCGCCCCCGCGCAGCCCGGCACCTATCCGCTGATCGCCTTCTCGCATGGCGCCTTTGCCGCGCCCGCTCGCTACCGGGCGCTGCTCGAACCGCTGGCCGCGGCGGGCCATGTGGTCATCGCGCCAATGCATATCGATTCGGAGGAACTGAAGCGCGCCCAGCCGCCCTCGCAGGCCGAGACCTGGGAGACGCGCAACGCCGACATGGCGCTGGCGCTGGCCCCGCCGGTCGAGGCCAGGGCGCTGCTCGCGCGCCACGGGATCACGCTCGATGCCCAGCATCGGGTGGCGATGGGGCACAGCTACGGCGCGCTCATCGCCCAGCTCGCCGGCGGGGCCAGGGCGGTCCTGCCCGGCGAACCGGCAGGCGGCCGCCGCGTGCCCTCGGTCGATGCGGTGGTCGGCTGGTCGCCGCCGGGGCCGATGGAGGGATATATGGAATCGCGCGGCTGGTCGCTCATCGCGGTCCCCAACCTCACCATCACCGGCACCGCCGATGTGCTGCCCGGCTTCGTCGATGACTGGCGGGTGCATAAGGTGAGCTACCAAAGCGCGCCCACGGGCAACCGCGCGCTGTGGGTGGGCGAGGGCGTCGACCATTATTTCGGCGGATTGTTCGGCCGCCAACGCCCGGCCGATACCACTGCGCGCGCCATGCTGGAACGCGCGCAGGCAAGCACGCTGGGCTTCATCGAACGCGCGCTGGGCAATGAGCAGCCCTGTTCGCCGGGCGCGCCGATTGCCGGGGAAGCCTATGTCGCCGACTAGACGTGCCATCCGGACCGCGCTGTTGGCAGCGGCGGCGCTGGCCATGCCGCTGCCGGCCACCGCCCAGGCCGACTCCACGCTGAGCCAAACGCCCAGCGAGACGTCCAACCAGGCGCCCAGCACGCCTGCCGATCTGCAGGGTGCGACCATCCTCGATGTCGCGCGCTATCGCCCGTCCATGCCGCTCGCCGGCTGCGGTCCTCGTGCGCTGCCCCGCGCCGCGCCCGATGCCGCCCCCGATCCCGCACTGGCATCGGCGCTGGCACATGCGCAGGCCTATTCGGACAATGCGCAAGGGCTGGGGCTGATCGTGCTCAAGGATGGCGCCGTCATCCACGAGCACTACGCCCCCGGGGTCGATGCCGCCACGCCCGCCGCCACCGCCTCTATGATGAAGACGGTGGTCGGCCTGCTGGTGGGCATCGCGCTGGAACGCGGCATGATCGCCTCGCTCGAGGATCCGGTCAGCCGCTATATTCCCGAATGGCGGGACGATCCGCGCGGCCGGATCCCGATCGAGGCGCTGCTCACCATGTCGAGCGGACTGGGGCAGAGCGATTTTCTCAAGTTGCTGCTGGCCCCCGATATCGATGCCGTCGCCCTCGAGACACCGCGCGCGGGCGAACCGGGAAGCACCTTCGCCTATAACAACGCGGTCAGCCAGCTTCTGGGAATGGTGATCGAGCGCCAGTCGCGCCAGGCGGGCTATGCCGGGTTCGCCGATTTCCTGGGCCGCGAATTGTGGTGTCCGCTGGGCAATGGCGATGCGCGGCTGTGGACTGATGCCACCGGGCGCCCGCGCGCCTATGCCGGGCTGCACGCAGGGCTTGCCGACTGGGCGCGGATCGGCGAGCTGATCCGCAACCGCGGCAAGGTGGGCGAGCGGCAGGTGGTTCCGGCAAGCTGGATCGACGCGATGGCGCGGCCCTCGCCCGCCAATTCGCAATATGGCTACCAGCTGTGGCGGGCGGGCGAATGGACGCCGGCGCGCCGCTACAGCGCCGACAATCCGGTCACCATCATCCACTCGGCACCCTTCGTGGCGCAGGACCTGGTCTATCTCGACGGGTTCGGCGGCCAGCGCGTCTATGTCCTGCCCGAAGATGGCATCACCATCGCCCGGATCGGGCTGACGGACCTTGCATACGACGATGCGGTCATCCCCAACCTGCTGGCCCAACCTGCTGGCTGAGGCTGCGCGCTAGCCTCAGCCGCTTGTGTAGCGGGCGATGAAGGCGGCCCCGCCGATCCGGTCGGGCGCGACGGCCTGTCCGCCCGGCAGCTCCGGCGTCGCGGCAAGCCCGGCGAAAGCGGCGGCCAGCGCCTCGCTCGCCGCGGTCAGGCCCACCGCGGGAAACAGCGCCACGCGGTAGCCCAGCGCCTCCAGGTCGGCGGCGCCGGTCACCTCGTCGCGAGGCGCCCCTTTGGCACGCAGCAGGTTGTGGAGCAGCGGGACCCGCGCGCCCAGCTCGGCCACCAGCCGCTCCATCTGGGCGCGCCGGGTCAGCCCTTCGACGAACACCATGTCCGCCCCCGCCTCGACATAGGCATGCACGCGCCCGAGCGCGGCCTCGAACCCCTCGCTCGCCATCGCGTCGCTGCGCGCGCTGAGCAGCGTCTCGCCGGCCAGCGCGTCCTTTGCCGCGCCGATCTTGTCGACCATGCGGCGCGTCGCAATCAGCGGACGGCCGAGCAGCGCATCCTCGGGCTTGGTCTCGGCCTGGTCCTCGATCTGGATGCATGCCGCGCCCGCCTTCTCGAGCAGCCGCACCGCGCGCGCGGTCATCGCCGCATTGCCGAAGCCCTGGTCGGCATCGACGAACAGCGGCACCGCCACCCGGTCGGCGATGCGGCCGACCACCTCGGCGGTCTCGGTCAGCGTGAACAGCCCCAGATCGGGCCGCGCGAGCTGGGCTGCCGCCAGCGCCGAGCCCGAGACGAACACCGCCTCGAACCCCGCCTCCGCCGCCAGATGCGCGCTCAATGCATCATAAACGCCGGGCGCCACCAGAATGTCGGGCGCGGCCAGACGCCGGCGCAGGTTCGCAGCAGCGCTCACCGGGGGATCATCGGGCAGTCACGCGCTTGTCCGGTGAGCCCGGCTCCCGGCGCCCACCAGCATCGCGGCTCACTCGGCCGGGGCGCGTTCGCGACGCGACAGCTCGCCCGCTTCATCCTTTTCCGCCATCTCCTTGAACTTGCCGTATTCGTTCACCGTGCCCATCTCGCGCTTGGGCCAGGTGGTGGCGAAACCGCGCGGGTAGGCGCTGTCGTCATCGCGCCGGCCGTCCTCGGACCACAGCAGCGGAAACAGCGGGCCTTGGGGCTTCTCGCCCTCGAGCATCTCGTCGAAGCTCACCCCCGCCAGGTTGACGCAATCGGGTCGCGGCGCCCAGCGGATGTCATCGCCGAACACCCTGTTGGAGAGTGCGATCCGCCAATCGTCGGTGGGATTGCCACCCGAATAATGCAGCACCCAGGGGTGCACCACCAGCATGTCGCCGGGCTCCATGTCCCAGCTGAGGAAGCGCAGCCCCTCCTCGCCGCGGCGGGCCTCGATCTCGGGATGCGAGGCGCGGTCGTCGGGCTTGATCATCTTGCGCGCATTGGGGCTGAACAGCCAGTAGCGCACATCCTCGGTCTGCGTGCCCGCCAGCACCTCCAGGCTGTTGGCCTTGACGATGGGGGTCAGCGGGATCCACAGCGAGGGCACCATCTTGCCCACCACGGGCCAGCCCATCCGGTCGCAATGCCACATGGTCTTGGCATCGGACTGGGGCGGCTTGGCGAAGAACTCGTCGAAGAAGAAGCGGATTTCCTTGGAGCGCATCACCCGCCCGGCGGCCTCGGCGATGGGGCCCTCGAACACCAGGCGGCGATATTCCTCCAGCCGGCGCGCCATGTAGCGCCCGGGGATGGTGGGGAGGAGGCCCACATCCTTCTTGCCGATGATGACCTCGCGCGCCACCGGCTCGAGCAGGTCGATCCAGTCGCGGTCGAGCACCCGGCGCAGGCACACCGCCCCGTCGCGCTCGTAGGTCTCGATATCCTCGGCGGTGATATCGCGCAGCGGGCGGCTGTTGAGCGGCATGGTCGGGGCGTCCTCTTTGCTTATCCAGGTCTTACATTAGCACGGCTGCCGGTAGCCCCTGCAAGCAGGCGCGGCTTCTATCCGCATGACGGACATCAGCCGCGTGCGTCCTGGCCGATCAGCGCGGCGGCGCGCTCGGCCACCATCATCACCGCGGCATTGGTGTTGCCGCTGACATGCGCGGGGAACACGCTGGCATCGGCCACGCGCAACCCGTCGATCCCATGCACCCTGAGCCGCGGATCGACCACGCCGGCCCCGGCATCGGGCGCCATCCGGCAGCTGCCCACCGGGTGATAGGTGGGGTCCACCGTGCGCCGCAGGTACTCCTCCCAATCCGCATCGCTCTCCACCGCCACCCCCGGCGCCATCTCGGCGCGGACATGCGCGGCGAAGGGCGCCCGGTTCACGATCGCGCGGGCGAATCGGCCTGCAGCGGTGAGCGCGGCGATATCGCGCGGGTCGGCCAGCATCTCCATGGCGATGCGCGGCTTGTCGCGCCAGTCCGCCGAGCGCAGGCCCAGCGTGCCCGAGCCATGCGCATAGGACAGGCCCGCCACCACGGTCACCATCGGCCGGCGCGAGGGGGCGACGCCCTGCGGGGTCAGCTCGAAGCCGAACGGACCGAACATCAGCTGGATATCGGGCGCGGGCGATTCAGGACGCGAGCGCAAGAAGCCCACCGCGTGGGGATAGGGGCTGGTCGCCGGCCCGCGCCGCCCGACAAGCCAACGCAAGGCGTGCCAGCCGATCCGGGCGCTGTTGATCTCCTGGTTGTAGGTCCGCTGGTCGACTTCATAGGCAAGCTGGGCGCTGGGATGCTCGAGCAGGTTGCGGCCCACATGCGGCTGATCGAGCAGCGGGGTTATGCCCACCTCGCGCAGCGCGCCGGCCGGCCCAATGCCCGACAGCATCAGCAGCTTGGGCGATTGCAGCGCGCCCGCGGTCAGGATCAGCTCGCGCGTCGCCGAGACCGTGTGCTCGCGCCCGCCGCGCCGATAGACCACCCCGGTCGCGCGCCGCCCGGCGAAGGTGAGCCTGGTTGCCTCGGAGCGGGTGCGCACCACCAGGTTCGCTCGTCCGCGCGCGGCCCGCAAGTGGCCGTCCGCTGCGCCGAACCTGGCGCCCTTCAACTGGCTCAGCTGCGGCGCGCCGATCCCCTCCTGGTCGCCCGAATTATAGTCCGCATTGGCCGCCATCCCGGCATCCATCGCCGCGGCGATGAACGGCGCGGCCAGCGGATGCGTGCTGCGCAGATGGCTGACCGCCTGCGGCCCGCCCGTCCCCCGCTCGCAGTCGACCGGAAAGGTGCAGCGCTCCAGCAGGCGGAAGAACGGCGCCACCTCGGCAAAGCTCCATCCCCTGTTGCCCAGCGCGGCCCAATGGTCGAAGTCGCGCGCCGCGCCGCGCACCCACAGCATCCCATTGATCGAGGAGCTGCCGCCCAGCACCTTGCCCGCGGGCCAGTAATCCGTCCGCCCGGCCCGCGAGGCGTCGGGCTCGACGCCGAAACCCCAGTCGTAGCGCGGATTGCCGATCAGCTTGATGATCGCGGCGGGAACGCGGATCAGCGGCGAGCGCGCCTCGCCCCCTGCTTCGAGCAGCAGCACGCGCACCCCGGGTTCGCCGACAGCCGGTTGGCGAGCACGCAGCCCGCCGAGCCACCGCCCACGATGACAAAGTCGAACGCTTCCATCCCGGCCTCCCGTCTGGCAGCGCTCCTCGCGTCCGCCGCATTCCCTGCGCGCGTTTCTCCGCTTGGCGGCCATTCCCCCGGGCGCGGCTACCATTCGGCAAGACCCGATGCTGGAACGCCGCACGCAGCGCTGCGCCGCGCATCGCCCCCAACCCGGAGCCCGTGAATGGACGAGATTCGCACCCAGGTGGCCATTGCCGGAGCCGGACCGGTTGGCGCGGTGACCGCCTATCTGCTGGCGCGCCAGGGGATCGATGTGGTGCTGCTGGAGACCGGCGGCGACTGCGCGATGGACCTGCGCGCCTCCACCTTCCACCCGCCAACGCTGGAGATGCTCGACACGCTGGGCATCACCGAGCGGCTGATCGAGCGTGGGCTGAAGGCGCCGATCTATCATTTCCGCGAACGCAAGACGGGCGAGGTGATCGCGTTCGACCTGGGCGAGCTGGCCGATATCACCCGCTACCCGTTCCGCCTGCAATGCGAGCAGTACCACCTCTCGCGCATGCTGTCGGCCGCGGTGCATGATGATGCGGGCGCCGAAGTGTTGTTCGAGCACCGGCTGGTCGCCTTCGAGCAGGACGATACCGGGGTCGACGTGTTCGCCGAGACGCCCTACTCCATCCGCAAGATCCGCGCCGACTACCTGATCGGGGCGGATGGTTCCAACTCGATCACCCGCAAGTGGCTGGGGGTGGAGTTCGACGGCTTCACTTACCCTGAGAAGTTCCTGTGCTTCACCACCGACGAGCCGCTCGAGGAGCAGATCGACGGGTTGGCGCATGTCAATTACGTGTCCGACCCCGAGGAGTGGATGGTGTTGCTGCGCGTGCCCTCGCTCTGGCGCGTGCTGGTGCCGGCGGACAACGACCAGCCGGACGAGGAGCTGAAAGCCGACGCCAAGAAGAACGCGGTGTTCGACCGGCTGCTGGGCAAGGGCGCGGCGGTCCAGACCGCGCACCGCACGATCTACCGGGTGCACCAGCGCGTCGCCCAGAGCTTCGTCACCGGACGGGTGGCGATCATCGGCGATGCCGCGCATCTCAACAATCCGATCGGCGGCTTCGGCATGAACAGCGGCATCCACGATGCTTTCAATATCGGCGACAAGCTGCTCAATATCTACCGCGAGGGCGCTAATCCTGCCACCGAGCTGGCCCGCTTCGATCACCAGCGGCGGACCACCACGCATGACTTCATCCAGGCCCAGACCATCCGCAACCTGCAATATCTGAGCGAAGGCGAGGGCGGCCGCCATGCCAGGCGCAAGAGCGAGATGCGCGCCATCCGCGATGATCCCGAGCGCCGCCGCGCCTTCCTGCTCCAGCAATCGATGATCGACTGCCTCGAACGCGAGAAGGCGCTCGCCTGATGCCGGTGAAGCCCCGCCCCCAACCCGATGTGCTCGGCTATCGCCGGCTGTTCGGTGTGCTCGGCCCGTCGACCAACACCATCGTCCAGCCCGATTTCGACGATCTGCGGGTGACCGGCGTCACCAACCACTACAGCCGCATCGTGGTGGAAGATGCCCAGGCCATCTCGGACGAGACCTTCATGGCCGGGACGATGGAGATCTCGCGCAATACCATCGAGGCGGTGCGCGGGGTGCTCACCTGCAACCCCGACTTCCTGGTGATGGGCATGTCGGCGGTCACCTTCTATGGCGGGGCACAAGGCGCGCGGGAGTGGCGCGAGAATATCGAGCGCGAGGCGGGCCTGTCGCTGTGCACCGGCTCGCAATCGCTGATCGCCGCGTTCGAGGCCTATGGCGGGATCAGGCGGATCGCGCTCATCTCGCCTTATTACCCTTCCGCCAACGCACAGGTGATCCGCTTCATGGCCGATCACGGCATAGAAGTGGTCCGCGACACGTGCCTTGAGTGCCCCAGCTGGACCTCCATCGCCCAGGTGCCGCCCGTCACCTTGCGCGCCGAGCTCGCCAAGCTGGATGGCGATGATGTCGACGCGCTGGTCCAGGTCGGCACCAACCTGTCGATGGTGCGCCTTTCCGCCGCGGCCGAGCTCTACCTTGGCAAACCCGTCATCGCCATCAACACCGCCACCTACTGGAATGCGCTGCGCATGAACGCCATCACCGACCGCAAGCAGGGCTTTGGCCGGCTGATGGAAGAGTTCTAGAAAGCCACCCCCCGCCATGTTCTCCTACGACTATGTCCCGCTGCCTCACCGCGCACCCTTGCGCTGGCCGAACGGCGCGCGCGTGGCGCTGATCATCACCTTCAACCTGGAGACCTGGGACCTTACCAAGGACACCGACCAGCCCTATTATGCGGGCGGCCCGGCGCTGCTGCCCAATGCGCTGGCCGGGCGCATTCCCGACTATCCCAATTACTCCTGGCGCGAATATGGCCAGCGGGTGGGCGTCTGGCGGATGTTCGACCTGTTCGACGAGATGGGCGCCAAGGCCGGCTGCACGGTCAATGCGGTGACGTTCGAGCGGCGCCGGGCGATGGCCGATGCGTGCCTCGAACGCGGCTGGGAGCTGATCGCGCATAATTACGAGCAGGGCGAGCTCTTGACCGATTTCCATGATAACATCGAAGCCGAGCGCGACATCATCCGCCGCTCGGTCGAGATGTACGAGCGCCATGTCGGCCGCCGGCCCAAGGTCTGGCTCTCCTCCTCGCTGCGCGGCACGCTCAACACCCCCACCATCCTGGTCGAAGAGGGTTTCGCCGCCTATTGCGACATCATGAATGATGACCAGCCCTACATCATCCGCACCGATGCCGGGCCGATCGTGGCGACGCCCTATTCCAACGTCATCAACGACTTCACCATCCTCACCCGCAACGCGCGCACGACGGATGAATATCGCGACATCCTGATCGAGGAATTGTCGGTGCTCCACCGCGAGGGCGAGCACACCGCGCGGATGATGAATGTGGGGCTGCACCCGCATGTCTCGGGCCGCGCGCATATCATCCGCGCGCTGCGCGAGTTCATCGCCTATGCGCAGGGGCTGGACGGCATCTGGTGGGCGACCCGCGAGGAGATCGCCGAGTTCTACCGCGCCAATCACGAGAGCCATTTCGCCGGGCAGCTGGGCGAATGAGCGAGGAGGGGAGGGACACATGGTAAGCGCAATCGCAGCCACAGGAGAGAGCGCGCGGGCACGGATGGTCGGCTGGGCCTTCGCTCTGGCGATGATCGCGCACACCGTGCTCATCGTCATTCTGCCGCGGCTCGACAAGGAATCAGCGGTGCGCGACATGGCGCGCGGCTGGCATTACGTGATCGGCATCACGCTGCTGGTGCTGGCGATCTGGCGGCTGGTGCTGTTCATGCGCGAACGCGGCGCGCTGTCGCCCGCGGTGGTGCCGCCCGCACTGCGCTTCTGGCACCATGCGCTGGTGCTGGGGGTGCTGCTGCTGGTGGTGCTGGGCGGACCGCTCGGCTTCCTCTACGGCTGGGCCGAGGGGCGCGAGCTGCACATGGCGGGGCTGTTCACGCTGCCCCAGCTGATGGGCAAGGACCATTCGGTGTGGCAGTTCTCGGGCTATTTCCACTCGGCCACCGCCAATGCCACGGTGTTCCTGGCGCTCGCCGGGGTGCTCAGCGCCGCCTATGGCTATGCGCGCTACGGCATCGGCATCTTCTCCGCCTTCCCCGCCGGTTTCGGCGTGGTGTTCCTGGTCCGCGTCGCCATCTTCATCTACGCGCTCAACAGCTTCGCCGAGCGCCGCCCCGGCTTTATTGCCGCAGGTATCTTCATCGCGCTGGTGCTGGCCTTCTGGCTGATCGTGCGGGCGGCGCGCGCGGGCAAATTCGCCGATATCGCCGGGCGCAGCGCGGGCTGGGCGACGCGGGGCAGCGCTTTTGCCATGCTGTTCGTGCTGATCGGCTTCGGCCTCACCATGCCCTACCTGCTGTTCCGGGTGACCCCGTTCGCAACCGGCGTGCTGATCGAGGCCGATCCCTCGATAACCTGGCACCAGCAGCGCATGGCCCAGGTGGCGCTGACCGAGCCCACCCAGTTCGAGCTGACCACCGGGCAGGAGACCTACAAGTGGTGCAAGTTCTGCCACACGATGAAGGCGGGCGAGGCGCATCTGCTGGGTCCCAATCTCAACAACATCTTCGGTCAACAGGCCGCCACCGTGCCCAATTTCCACTATTCGCCCGCGCTGGCCCGCGCCGGGGAGGAGGGGCTGGTCTGGACCGAGGAGACCATCCGCCAATATATCGCCGGCCCCGACGAGTATGTGCCGGGCACCAGCATGATTATCTCGAGCGGCCCGGTGACCGATCCTGACATTCAGCAGGCGGTGATCAATGCCCTGAAGCGCGACACCATGGGCGAGCCCGCCCCCGAAGTGGCGGCGCGATGAGGCCGGGCGGGCCGGGGCGGGGCGGGTCGAAGCTGATCCTGCCGGCGCGAGGCGCATGAAAATGCTCGACCAGTTGCGCACCCAGCACGCGGTCACGCTTCCCGCGGGCCTTGCCTGGGCGAAGGGCGAAACACCGGATGCCAAATCCTCGCGCCTGATCTACGCCGCCAGCGAAGAACCGCTGACCGACGTTCCCGACGCCGACGAACAGGCGGTCGAGGCGGCCGCCGCCCGCGCGCGCGAAGCGTTCCGCACCGGCCCGTGGCGGCGCATGGTGCCCGCCGAGCGGGCGCAGGTGATGCACCTCATCGCCGATGCCGTCCTTGCCCATGCGGACGAGCTGGCGGTGCTGCACACGCTGGAGACGGGCATTCCCTTTGCCCAGGCGCGCACCATGCACGTGCCGCGCACCGCCGAAAACTTCCGCTTCTTCGCCGATGTCGCCAATTCGCTCGCCGGGGAGAGCTACGAGCAGACCGGGCGCTATCTCTCCATCGTCACCCGCGAGCCGGTCGGCGTGGGATTGCTGATCGCGCCGTGGAACGCACCGCTGGTGCTCGCCTCGATGAAGCTTGCCGCCGGCATTGCGCTGGGCAATGCGATCATCGTCAAGCCCAGCGAGCACGCGCCGCTCGCCATCCTGCGGCTGGCCGAGATCATCACCCAGACCGGTCTGCCCGAAGGCGTGGTCCAGGTGGTCTGCGGACCCGGCCCGACCACCGGCGCGGCGCTGGTCGGGCACCGCGAGATCGACGTGGTGGGCTTTGTCGGCGGCACCGTCACCGGCCGCGCGATCATGGCGCAGGCGGCGCGCACGCTGAAGAAGGTGGGGCTGGAGCTTGGCGGAAAGTCGGCCAATATCATCCTCGCCTCGGCCGACATGGAGCGCGCGGTCGACGGCTCGCTGCTCGCCTTCCTGGCGGGCAATGGCGAGCAATGCCTGGCAGGCTCGCGCATCCTGGTCGAGGACCAGGTCGCCGATGCGTTCCTCGAGGCTTTCGTCGCCCGCGTTGAGAAGGTGCGGATCGGCGACCCGTTCGATCCCCAGACCGAGCTCGGCCCGCTCGCCTTCGCCGGCCATTACGCGCGCGTCCTGGACTTCGCCGCCGAAGCCGGGAGCAGCGATGAATACACGGTGCTGGCGGGTGGCCGGGCGGCACCGGGCTTCGAGCGGGGCTATTTCTTCGCGCCCACCGTGGTCGAGGCGCGCTCCAACGCGGCGCGCCTGTGCCGCGAGGAGATCTTTGGCCCCTTCGTCACCATCCAGCGGGTCCGCGATCTCGACGATGCGCTGGAACGCGCCAATGACAGCGATTATGGCCTGGTCAGCTATGTCTGGTCGGACCACCTGCCGTCGGTGATGAAGGCGCGCCACGCGCTTCAGGCGGGCACGGTGTGGGTCAACACCGCCATGGCGCGCGACCTGCGGGCGCCATTCGGTGGGTTCAAGCAGTCGGGCATCGGGCGCGACGGCCTGCCGGGGTCGGTCGAGCTGTTCACCGAGGAAAAGACCACCATGATCCCGCAAACACCGCTCGACCTGCCCAGGCTGGGGATGGGCGACTAGCGCTGGCTGCACGAGCTATGGATCGTCACCCCGGACTTGATCCGGGGTCCGGCTTCAATCGGTGGCGAGAGGCAGCATGACGAAAGGGGATTCAGTGGGGGGTTCCGCCGTCCTCAACTGCGGTCGTCGAGGCGCCCCCGGTCAGGCCGGCGTGACAAAGCCCGGTCCGAACGCGGCCGGGCGTCATCCGCCCGAGTGGCCGAAATCCTTCATCAGCCCGTCGATCAACGCGATGCGTGCGGCGGTGCGGCGCGCGGCGCGCTCCTTGTCGGGGGCGAACGCCTCCACGTCCTCGCGCGAATAGGCGCCGGCTTCGGCCAGCGCCTCGTGCGTGTCGAGCCGGTCGCGCAGCACCTGTAGCTCCATCGCCAGCCGCATCACCGCCGCCATCATCCGCTCGGCGGCCGGATCGCCGGTGAAGCTGGGCCGCCCGTCCCCGCCCTGCTCATTTTCCATTCGCCCGCCCGCCGTCTCATCACCCGCCACCTGACCACCCGCCACTTGACCGCCCGCTGTTTCCCCGTCCGCTCCGTCCCCGTCGGTCATCCGGCGCTCAACCCGCGCTCACCGCACCGAACATCAGGTAGTGCCCGCTGCCGAGCGGCACATAATCGGCGAAGATCGCGTCCCGATCGAACCCCGCCTCGGCCAGCGCGCTCGCCATGTCGGTCTCGGCGAACCCGCGCCAGAACGGCTCGCCATTATGCTCCACCTGCCAGGCGTTGGTCACCCGCTTGGGCATGGTGAGGCGATGCGGCTGATAGGCGACATCGGCATTGAGGAACACGCCGCCCGGAGCCAGCAGCCGGCGCGCCTCGGCCATGATCCGTGGCAGCAATTCGTGCGAGGTTTCGTGGAACAGGATGTGCGAGACGATGAGGTCGAAATGCCCGTCGGGATAGGGCGTATGGGCTGCATTGGCCTGGCGATAATCCACCGCCTCGCCCTGCTCCTCCGCCCACAGATGGGCAAAGCGCAGCAGCGGGGCGGCAAGGTCCAGGCCATGCATCCGGGCATCGGGAAAGGCGCGCGCGAAGCCCAGCGTCTCGGTGCCGGTGCCGCAGCCCATGTCGAGAATGCGGCGCGGCGCCAGGCCGGGCGCCTTCTCGCCCAGCACCTTGAGGATCAGCGGGGCCATCGCCGGTGCGCCCGTGGCCGCGCCCGTCCCCAGCCCCTTGGCGGTGCGGTAGAGCTCGATGCTGGCAAAATAGAGCAGCCCGGCGGTCAGGTCGCCGTCATGCGCGGCGCCGAAATAGCCGCCCGGCTGGCGATGGATCTCGCGCGAGGCGATGGGCTCTGGAAGCACCAGATCGGGGTCGAGCACCAGGCTGCCGAGCGGCGCGCGTTCGGCCAGCGCTGCGAGCCGCGCCTCGAATTGGGGCTTCACCCGCGCCACCGTCTGGCCCACCGCCTCCCACAACAGGTCCTGCGAGACATAGGCGGCATTGGCCCACAAGCCGTAGTCGTGCTGCGGTTCGAACCGGGCGATCGCGGCGTCGAGGTCGGGCTCGCCCCCCCCGTCCTGGCCCCCCCCGTGCCCTCTCCCGGGATGGCTCCCGGAATCATCCTCGGAGCGCGCATCCCACAGCTGCGCCAGGCGGTCTTCCATCGGCCCGTTGGCGTAGAACTTGAGCGCGGCGACAAAGGCCTGGCGCGCGGCTTCGTCATGGTCGGGGCGATAGAGGCTGGCAAGTTCGGTCATGAGGCTATCCTACACGATCGCGCAGACGGTCTGCAGCTCGAGATAGTTCTCGACCGCCTGCTGCCCGCTGTCGCGTCCCCATCCCGATTGCTTGATCCCGCCGATCGGCAGCGAGGCGTCATACATGGCGTGCGAATTGATCCACACGGTGCCCGCCTCGAGCCGCCTCGCGGTGCGCGTGGCGGTGGACAGGCTCTGCGTCCACAAGCCCGCCGCCAGGCCATACTCGCTGTCGTTCGCCGCCGTCACCACCTCGTCCAGGTCGTCGAACGGCACCGCCACCAGCACCGGGCCGAAGATCTCCTCGCGCACCAGCCGCATGTCGGGCCGCGCGCCGGTGATGATGGTGGGCTCAACGAAGCTGGCGTTCGGCCCGGCGGTCTCGCCGCCGCACAGGACGGACGCGCCCGCCTTGCGCCCATCCTCGATATAGCTCGCCACCTTGGCGGCATGCGCGCGCGAGACCAGCGGCCCCATCTGGGTCGCCGGATTGAGCCCGTGGCCCAGCTGGATCGCGCGCGCCTGCCCCGCCACGCCCTCGACCACCTGGTCGAACACCGTGCGGTGGGCATAAAGCCGCGAGCCGGCGATGCACACCTGGCCGCCGTTGAAGAAGATGGCGTTGGCGGCGCCGGGAATGGCGGCCTCGAGGTCGGCATCGTCCATCACGATCACCGGCGACTTGCCGCCCAGTTCCAGCGTCACCCGCTTCAGGTTGCCCTTGGCCGCGTCCAGAATCGCCCGGCCGGTGGCGGTGGAACCGGTGAAGGCGATCTTGTCCACGCCCATATGCGCGGCCAGCGCCGCGCCGGCTTCCGCGCCGGTGCCGGTGACCAGGTTGATCACCCCTTCGGGAAGCCCGGCCTCGAGCATCAGCTCGACCAGCCGGACAGCGGTGAGCGAGGTGTCTTCGGCCGGCTTCAGCACAATGGTGCAGCCCGCCGCCAGCGCCGGCGCCAGCTTCATCGCGGTCAGCACCAGCGGCGAGTTCCACGGCACGATCGCCCCGACCACGCCGACCGGGCGGTGCTGGGTATAGGCGAACACCTCCTTGCCCTCGGGCTGGTAGCTGATCGAGGTGGGGATGGTCGCGCCCTCGATCTTGCTCGCCATCCCGGCGAAATAGCGGAACTGGCCGATCGCGCCGGGGATCTCCGCCCAGCGGCCCACGAAGAGCGGCTTGCCCTGGTCGAGCGTCTCCAGCTCGGCCAGCTCGTCGATATGGGTCTCGAGCGTATCGGCGATGGCGTTCATCAGCCCGGCACGCGCCATCGGCGTCATCGCCGGCCAGGGGCCATTGCCCAGCGCCCGGCGCGCGGCGGTTACCGCGGCGTCGACATCAGCCGCCTCGCCGCGGGCGATCTCGCCCAGCGCCTTGCCGGTCGCCGGATCGTGGGTGGTGAAGCTGCGCCCCGAAGCCGCGTCGCGCCAGTCGCCGCCGATCAGCAGCTTGTGCCGCCCTCGGTCAAGGAAGCCTCGCGCATCCTCGCCGGGCGTGGTCCCGGCGGGAAGAATGGCCGCTTGTGTCATCATCTCACCTCCCAGGCCGGTATGGCGCTATCGTTTACCGGTAACAAGCATGGGCCCGGGGGGCAGCGGGGATGGCGCCTATCTCCACCGCGCGGACAATCGTCATGCCGGGATGCGTTCTTGCCCCTGAGCGGCTAAGGGCCGGATGTTATGGGCCGGGAAATGGAAGGGACGATGGACGCGGGTCACCCGGACGATGTGGGCACAGCTCGGCGAAACGAGGCGCATCCCAGCGAACTGACGCTGCTCGAGACGATCGAGCGGCGGCTGCTGTGGCTCAGCGCCTGGACCATCCACCACGCCAACACGCTGCGCGAGGACACCGACGGGGTGAAGGTGGGCGGCCACCAGGCGAGCTGCGCCTCGATGGCCACCATCATGGCGGCGCTGTATTTCCATGCGCTGCGCCCGCAGGACAAGGTGGCGGTCAAGCCCCATGGTGGCCCGCTGCTGCATGCGATCCACTACCTGCTGGGCACCCAGTCGCGCGCCCAGCTCGAGGCGTTTCGCGCGTTCGGCGGCGCGCAGAGCTATCCCAGCCGCACCAAGGACGCCATCCCGGTCGACTTCTCCACCGGCTCGGTGGGCCTGGGCGTGGCCATCACCGCCTTCGCCAGCCTGGTCCAGGACTACCTCCTGGCACGCGGGCGGCTCGAGCCAGAAGCGGCCGGGCGGATGATCGCGCTGATGGGCGATGCCGAGCTCGACGAGGGCAATATCTACGAATGCCTGATCGAGGGCTTCAAGCACGACCTGAGGAATTGCTGGTGGATCGTCGACTACAACCGCCAGTCGCTCGATGCGACCACCGCGGACCGCATGTTCGGCCGCTTCGGCGAAATCTTCGAGAGCTGCGGCTGGCGCGTGGTGACGCTGCGCCACGGGGCGATGCAGACCGCCTTCTTCCGGCGGCCGGGCGGGCAGGCGCTGGCCGAATGGATCGAGGGCTGCGGCAATGCCGACTACGCGGTGCTCACCTATCAGGGCGGGGCCGCATGGCGCGCGCGGCTACAGGCCGATCTTGCCGACCAGCCGCGCACGCTGGCGCTGATCGCCGAGCTCGACGACCCGGCGCTGGGCGCGCTGATGACCAATCTGGGTGGCCACTGCCTGGAAACGCTCACCTCTGCCTACGATGCGGCGGCGGGCGATGAGCGCCCCACCTTGTTCATCGCCTATACGATCAAGGGCCGCGACCTGCCGTTCCAGGGGCACAAGGACAATCATGCCGGGCTGATGACCGAGGCCCAGATCGGCGCCCTGCGCGACCGGCTAAACATTGCCGAGGGCGAGGAATGGGAGCGGCTGGCAGGCGTTCCCGACGCGCTGTCCGCACCGCTCGAGGCGCTGCTCGAACGCCAGCGACAGGCGATCACCCGGCCCGAACCGCGCGCCGATCCGGTGCCACTTCCGTCCAGCTTCGCGGTTCCCGCGGGCGCGCACCAGTCGACCCAGGTCGCCTTCGGCAAGATCATGCTCGACATCGCCCGCTCGGATGCCGCCTTCGCCCAGCGCATCGTCACCACCTCGCCCGATGTCACGGTGTCGACCAACCTGGGCGGTTTCGTCAACCAGCGCGGGCTGTTCCGCCGTTCAACGATGAGCGACATCTTCGCCGAGATGAAGGCGCAGAGCCCGCAGAAATGGGCGGGTGGCGGCAGCGGCCATCATATCGAGCTGGGTATCGCCGAGCACAACCTGTTCCTGCTGCTTGCCGCGCTGGGCCTGGCCGGCCCCCATTTCGGCACCCGCCTGTTGCCGGTGGGCACGGTCTACGACCCGTTCATCGCCCGCGGGCTCGATGCGCTCAATTACGGCTGCTATCAGGATGCGCGCTTCCTGCTGGTGGGAACGCCGTCGGGCATCACGCTGGGGCCGGAGGGCGGCGCGCACCAGTCGATCGGCACGCCGCTGATCGGGATGAGCCAGCCCGGCCTCACCTTCTTCGAGCCCGCTTTTGCCGACGAACTGGCGCTGATCATGCGCTGGGCGCTCGAACATCTGCAGGCCGAGGATGGCGGCTCGGTCTATCTGCGACTGTCCACCCGTCCGCTCGACCAGATCGCGCGGCCCGGGGACGACTGGCAGGCCGATGCGCTCAAGGGCGGGACCTGGCTGCGTCCCCCGGCAGCGGGCAGTGCGCTGGCGATCGCCTATGCCGGCGCGCTGGCACCCGAGGCGCTGGCCGCATACGAGGCGCTGGCGGACGACATCCCTGGCCTGGGCCTGTTGGCGGTGACCTCGGCCGATCTGCTGCACCGCGGCTGGTCGGCGGCCCAGGCGAGCCGCTGGACGGGTGGCGGGCGCACAAGCTCGCATGTCGAACACCTGCTTGCCCCGCTCGCGCCCGATGCCCAGCTGGTGACGCTGGTCGATGGGGCGCCGGCCACATTGTCCTGGCTGGGCGCCGTGCGCGGACAACGCGTGGCGGCGCTGGGCACCGACCGGTTCGGCCAGACCGGCAACCTGGCCGATCTCTACCGCGAATACCGGCTCGATACCGACGCCATCCTCGACGCGGTGGCCGAATTGTTGGCCTGACCTTGGCGAACGCGGGCCAACCTGTCCGCCGCACGCCTTGAAACCCCCAGCATGCGCGCATCGCAACAATGGCGGGCGCGGCGGCGCTAGAGCAGTCCGGCCTCACGCGCTGCCAGCAAATGGCTGCGGCTGAGCGGCACTTCGAGCCCACTGACCAGGCGCAACCGGCTAGGCGTGCTCTGGCCGCTGAGCACCGCCGAGGACCTGACCCACCATGAGCGGTGAACCTGCAGGCCGTCGCCATCCGCCAGTTCGGCCAGCGCATTGCCGAACGCATGGTGGATGCGGGCCGAACCATGCTCGGTATAGACATGAATATAGTGCCGCTCGGCCTTCAGCGCGATCGGACGTGCGCGCAAATGCAGCGGCAGCTTGGTGATGAAGCCGGGCAGGACATCATCGGTGCTCGCTTCGTGCGTTGCCTCGCGCGCGACCCTGCCGGACCCGGGATCGGCACCGAACAGCGGCAGTTTGAGCCCGAAGTGAAACAGCGCCACCGTGGCCAGCCACAGCACCAGCCCGGGCATTCCGTCGCGCAGGAAACCGCCCGCCAGCCCCGAGACTTCGGGCGGCATGGGGGGCAGCACCACCGAACTCGCCAGCGCCGGTGCCAGGCTGGCGAAGACCTGCGCCAGGCTGGCACTGGCGGCATAGGCAAGCGGCAGGCTGATCAGCCACCCGCCGACCAGCAGTCCCCAGAACGCCGAACCCTGGCGCAGCCGGGGAAAGACATGCGCGAACGAAGCGCAGGTTAGGTTGACCAGGCTCCAGGTGACCGAGCACAGGGCAACCCAGTAGACAATCGCGAGCGCCAGACCGACCGCTTCGGTCCGCCCGGGTTGCTGGAACCCGATCGCCACGCCGAAAAACACCGGCATTCCAAGGTGGAACAGCAGCCGCAGCAGCCGTGACCGGCCGATCTGCCGGCTGATGCGCGCGCGTTCGGGCGCGGCGGGCATGGGCGATGCGGGAGAATGCACCGGCCGTTCCGCGCGATACCCGCTTATTGCCATTTTCTGCTCTCCCACTCCCGCTTCAAGCACGAATGCCGTTCGTGCAGCATATCGGTATCAGCCGCGCCATTCGTGCACCAAATTGCGCATTCTGGCCAGTCGGGCGTGACACGGCCGATCAATCGCTCATCCTCCCCTTGTACACGCACATGGCGACGATCGGCAAAAAGCCGGCCGCGACCGGGGGGGCAGGATCGATGAGAACAACCGGGATGATTGCAGGAGCGCTCCTGGCGGGCACGATGTTCGCCACCGGCGCGATGGCGCAGAGCACGCGGGCCGATCCGGCAGCGGCGCGCGGCGCACAGGCTGACGACCTCGCGCAGACCCGGTCGGCCGAGGTCGATCCCGGAACGATCCTGGTCACCGCGCGCAGGCGGGTCGAGGCGCTGCAGGACGTGCCGCTGGCCATTACCGCCCTTGGTGGCGAGGAGCTCGAGCGCGCGGGTGTGCGCGATGTGCGAGCCATCACCCAGCAGGTGCCCGGTCTGCAATTCGACGGCCTGCCCGGCAAGCTGTTCACCTCGCCGGTCATCCGCGGCGTGTCGCAGGTCTCGCGACTCGACGATGAGAACAATGTCGCCACCTTCATCGACGGCATCTATGTCTCCGGGCGCGACGGGCTGGACTTCAGCTTTCTCGACCTCGAGCGCGTGGAAGTGGTCAAGGGCCCGCAATCCGCGCTTTACGGCCGCAACAGTTTTTCGGGCGCGATAAACTACATCACCCGCAAACCGTCCGACACGCTCGAGGCCAAGCTTGCCGCCACCGTGGGCACGGATGAGACCTACCGCTTCGAGGCCGCGGTTTCCGGTCCCATTGTCCCGGGCGTGCTGCAGGCGCGGATCGGCGCGCTTTATGACAGCTATGGCGGCGGCTATGAGAACCTCAATGATGGCAGCGACCTGGGCGGGTTCGAAAGCGTTGCGGTGCTGGGCGCGCTGCGCTTTCAGCCCACGCCGGACGTGACCGCCGATTTTTCCACCTACTATGCCGATGACGAGATCGATCACCCCGCCCAGCTGATCACGCCGGGCAACTGCGAGCCTGTCACCAGCGGCTTCAGCCCGCGACGTGGCGCGTTCCAGCGGGTGTGCGGCACGGTGCCCGATGTCCCCAGCGAAACCCGGTTCGACCTTGATCCGCGCGCCTTCGGCGTGCTGCGCGAGATCTGGCGCAACAGCCTGTCGATCGAGGTGAACCTGGGCGCGGCAACCTTGTCCTCGCTGACCGGCTACAGCGAGCTCGACGTTGAGCGTCTGCTTGACCAGGACCGGACGCTTCCTTCGATCGGTCCGGTGTTCAACCCGCCCTTCAGCCTGGCGGGCTTCTTCCCGCTTCCATCATTGACCGGCTCTACGTTTCAGTCCGAGGAGTTTCAGCAAGAATTCCGGCTCGATCTCGAGCTTGCCGAGCGGGTCGATGTGCTGCTGGGAGTGAGCTATTACGACCTGTCGGCCACCTCGGCCACGCCGTTCGTGATGGATACCTCGGCTCTACCGGGCGGCGATCTGGCGCCAGGACAGTTCACGCTGCTCTCGCGTGCGTTCGGCCCGGCCGGAACACGCCCCGTACCGGCCGACTGCTGCGATTCGCTCGCCGATCTGGGCGACAATCTGGGCTTCTTCTCGGGCGATGAGACCGGCACACGAAGCTGGGCCGGCTTTGGCGCGGTGGACCTGGCGCTGACCGACCGGCTGAGCGTGCGCGGGGAGCTGCGCTACACGTCCGAACGCAAGGATGCCGCCACCGTTGCCGGGTTCGAGGCGGAGGAGACCTTCACCTTCTGGACCCCGCGCGTTTCGGTCAGCTATGACAGCGATGTCGGCCTGTTCTACGCCTCGGTGGCTCGCGGGGCCAAGGCCGGCGGGTTCAACACCCAACTGGGCATCCCCGCCGGATCGGTGTCCTATGATCCCGAGTTCAACTGGACTTACGAAGTGGGTGCCAAACTCGACCTGTGGGAAGACCGGGTGCGGCTCAATGTGGCGGTATTCTACATTGATCTGAGCGGGATCCAGATCACCACCCAGGTGGCGGCCGACCGGCCGCTGTTCCTGGTCCAGAACGCGGGCACTGGCGAAAGCAAGGGCGGCGAGATCGAGCTGACGCTGCGGCCCACCCGCGAGCTGACCTTCACCGCCGGCTATGCGCTGGCCGATTCCACCTTTACCGATGCGCAGGATTTCTCGCTGCGGGACGTCGGCGTGGTGCCGTCGGTAGATATTTCCGGGCAGCAGTTCCCGCGCGCATCGAAGCATACCGTCAACGGCGCGCTGACCTACCGCGCGCCGATCAGCGCCGATGTCGACCTGTTCAGCCGCTGGGCGGCGCGCTACGAATCGCCGCAGAAAGCGTTCACCTCCGACATTCTGGAATCGATCGGGTCGCGCTTCATCGCCGATATGCAGGTCGGCGTGGAGATGGACCGGCTCGAGCTTGTCGCCTTCGTCCAGAACCTGACCGCGGACGAGACGCCGGTGATCGCCGCGACCACGCTTTCGCTGGGCGATTTCAGCCGTGGCATCACGCTGGCAGCACCGCAACCACGACGCTTCGGCGTGACCGCGACGGTGCGCTACTGATGGCCCTGCCGGCAGGTTCGCGCCGATTGTTCCTGGCCGCGGCGGGAGCGGGCATCGCGGGCACCGGCCTGGCAGCCACGATGGCCAATGCGGGTGCGCCGGGACCGGTCGAGCGGCTGGGCCAGGAGAGCTGGAGCGACAGCGAGCGCCTGCGGCTCTATCTCAAGCTGCGCGGCGACAGTTCGGGCGAGACGGTGGGCTTTTTGTATCATGCCGACCTGTTCGCGCTGACCGAGAACGGGCTGCTGCCGCACATCATCAGCAATATCGGCCTGTCATGGGTGCGCTTCGAGCGCGTGGACGAGGACCGCTACGTCCAGCATATCGAGGAGGCCAGCTACTATACCGACAAGGACAGCGGCGAGATTATCGAGACCATCGACCATCCGCTGATCGGCCTGCAGCCGGTGAAGCACGCGCGCACTTCTCCGCGCATCACCATCACCCCCGACCAGGTGATGTTCGGCGGCGAGCGGCGGCCGGATATGGAGATCGAGCTGCCGGTGCCCGCGCCGTTCCTGATGGAGCCTTATATCTACGTGCATGAAGATGCGCAGGCTGCCTTCCAGACGGGCTCGGACGGCCGCATCGAGACGCAAGGGTCCATGCAGCGCCGCGTCGCCCAGTTGGTCACCTTCGTGGCTCCGGCGGCGAATGCCTTCGATGAGCGCATCACGTCCCTGCCCTCGCTCACCAACGCCATCCTCGTGACCGACAGCCGCCCCTGGGTGCCCACGCTGGCTCAGCCGATCCCCATCCTGTGGCGGTTCTTCGGCCAGAAGATCGCCTCGTCGGACCGGCTGCCCGAGTTCCTGACCCGCCGGCTGCAACGCGATCACCCCGAAATGCTGCAATTCGCATGACCGGGGACGGGCCGATCATGAACCGGCGACTTTTGCTTGCGGGCGCCATGGCCAGTGCGGCCCTGGGCTGCACCGGCGACAGGACGGGTGGCGCGGGCGCGATCGAAGAACGCGCGGACGTGGTCATCATCGGCGCCGGATTGGCGGGCCTCAATGTCGCCGGCATTCTCAAGTCGGTGGGCCTGTCGGTGCTGGTGCTTGAAGCCGCCGACCGGGTCGGAGGGCGCGTCGAGACGGTGAAGGCGGGCGATACGTTCATCGACGTGGGTGCCAGCCAGATCGGGCGCACCTATGGCCGCACGATCTCGGCGGCGCTCGAGCACGGCCTGGAACTGGTCCCCGAGGATCGCGGCCTGTTGCCGTTCGGAACCTTCTACAAGGGACAGTGGATCAAGGAGGGCGAGTGGCCCGACCACCCGCTCAACCGGCTCGAGGGCGAGGAGCGCGCGATTCCCCCGTTCATGCTGGGAACCCGGCTGGCCGCGCAATATAACCCGCTCGAAGTGCCCGAGGACTGGCTGGACGAGGCCTACCGCGAATATGACGTCGATCTTGTGACGCTGCTGCGCGCCAAGGGCCACAGCGACCAGGCGATCGAGCTAGCCTCGGCTTTCGCGCCGGGCATCGGGGCGCGCGAGACATCCATGCTGCGCATCTGGCAGGAAGCCACGAGGGGCCAGCGCGATGCCCAGACCGGCGGTCAGGGCGGCGCCGAGAAGCTGCAACCCTACGGCTTCCAGAACCGGCGCGAGCCCGACGAGCCTTTGGCGCTGATCTCCAATATCAAGGGCGGCACCGCGCGTCTGCCCATCGCCATGGCCGAAGCGCTGGGCGATGCGGTGCGACTGAACAAGAAAGTGGCGCGGATCGAGCACGGGCTGGACGGCGCGAGCATTACCTGCACCGACGGATCGCGCATGAAAGGCTCCTACCTGGTGCTCACCATTCCCTTCACCATGCTGCGCGGCATCGCCATCGAGCCCGGGTTGGGCGCTGTCCACCAGCGCGCGATCGGGCAGATGCCCTATGCCAATACCGCGCGTGCCTATCTTCAGGTGGACGAGCCGTTCTGGGAGAAAGACGGTCTGCCCGCCTCTTTCGCCACTCCGTTCGAGATGTTCTGGGCGATCGACAACCATCGCCGGGGCGGGCCGCACCGGGCAATGATCGTGCTGACGGGCAAGGATGCCTCACGGTTATCGGCCATGGGGCCCAAGGCCGCGGCACCTTTCCTGCTCGAGCGGCTGCACCGGATGCGTCCGGCGGCCAAGGGACTGACGCGCCTGGTCGCCTACAAGGACTGGGAAGCCGATCCGCTCCAGCGCGGGTGCGGTTTCAGCATGGCGCCCGGCCAGGTGACCGCCTTTGCTCGCCAAATGATCGATCCGGTGGGCCGGATCCACTTTGCCGGCGAACATACCAGGCGGGTGGAATATGGCATGGAGTCGGCGATGGAATCAGGCGAGCGCGCGGCGCTGGAAATCATTGAACGCGCGCAGGTCTAGGGCCGGGGCCTTAACCTGGCGCGCGCTATTGCTCGCGCTGCTTGTGCCGACCGGCGCGGGTTGTGCCGGCCAGGCGCTGACCGATCACGCTTCGACCGCCGACGGATCGACTGGTCATGCTTCGGCCGACCACGCTTCGATCGGCCCCGACATGGCCCGCCCCACGAGCGAGAACGAGCGGATCACCACGCGTGCCGCTGCCTTCGCCGGTGCCGATCCGGTCACCGCGCTCGACGCCTATCGACCGGTTGTGCGCATTCCCGGAGCCGCTGGTTCGGTGCCCTTGCCAGTTGCCGATCCGATCGCCGATCCGGCAGCCGATCCGATCGCCGATCCGCTCGGAAGCGCCTTTGCCGACGCGCGCGAATATGCGCGGCAAAGCGGGTCGTATGCGCTGCTTATCGCCCAGAACGGGCAGGTTGTCAGCGAGACCTACTGGAACGGGCACGATGCCGGTTCGCGCTTCGCCACCGCCTCGATGCACAAGACCGTTCTGGCGCTGGCTTTCGGAGTGGCGGTCGAACAGGGCCTGCTTTCTCCCGATGATCCGATCGGCAAGCATCTTCCCGAGTGGCGCGAAGATGCCCGGGGCGCGATACCGCTGCGCAGCTTCCTTCAAATGGCGAGCGGGCTCGAACCCCCTGTTCGCGGCACGCCCTCGGCGGTTCGCGGAACGGCGCTGATGTTCGGCGACGACATCAGCAGCGCCGCGCTTCAGGCACCCCGGCGCCCGGACGGCGCGCGGCCGTTCGATTACGACAACACCAACAGCCAGCTCGTCGGCCTGGCGCTCACCCGCGCCGTCGGTGATTACCCGGCCTTCATGTCGCGCAGCATCTGGCAACCGATCGGCGCTTCCGACGCCTTGCTATGGGTCGACGAGGGCACCGGCACGCCGCGCTACTTCTGCTGCCTGCTGGCCAGTGCGCGTGATTGGCTGCGGATCGGCGAACTCATCCGCGGGTCGGGACGGTTCGGCGGTCGCCAGATCATTGCGGCAAGCTGGATCGAGCAGATGAAGCGCCCGTCCCCCGCCAACCCCAATTTTGGCCTCCATCTGTGGTTGGGAGACCCCTATGTCGAGGAGCGCCGCTACTCGGTCGCCTCGTCCAACACCGTGCGCTCAGGCGAACCCTTCGCCAGCGCCGGCGTGTTCTTCATCGACGGGTTCGGGGGCCAGCGGGTCTATGTGGTGCCCGCCCAACAGCTCACCATCGTCAGGATCGGCGAGACACGCACGGACTGGGACGACACCGCGCTGGTCAACATCATCCTGGCGGAGGTGGCCGGGATGGCGGACTGATCGCTCGCGGCCGGTCCCGCTGTGGCGCCGGTCAGTTAAGGTTGGCGGTGTTTGCTCGGTCCGGCAATGTCGGAGGCGCAAGCACCCACGGCGCGTCGCGCGCTGCGATAGGCCGTCCGTTGCGGTATTACGTCACAATGCACCTCCGGCAATACGTGGCACTCGACGGACGGGCAGCCGACGGTTTGCCTGAACACATCCGCCGCGCTTCTCGAACTTGGCAAGCACTATTCGCAGTCCGGCGGGCCGGGCAGGCGGATGGAACCGGGCGCCGCCTACCTGACAAGAACGGTGTGAAGTAAAGATCTCAAGAAACCTGCTCACCGCCGTCATAAGACAGGAGCGGATCGCGCCTTTACCCCGTGAGCAGGCCCGCCCCCCCATCCCACTGCGGCTCAGTTCGTAGGACCGGGCCTTGACGGCAGGTTTCCGAGGGCGCGGGTGGGGTCGCCTTCTAGGTTGCGCTGCGGCTCCAGCGCGCGGCCGCGATTGCGCTCGATCGGCGCGGCGGGCGCGGCGTTCGGGGCGGTGACGCGCCAGATGATCCCCGCGGTGTCATCGCTCACCAGCAGCGCGCCCGTGGTGTCCCATTCTACCCAGGTCGGCCGGCCGCGCGTCTCGCCATCGCCGGTGAGGAAGCTGGCCAGCACCGGGCGCGGCTTGCCGGCGGGATTGCCGCGCGCATCGAACGGCACGAACACCACGTCATAGCCCGCCGCCGGCGACCGGTTCCACGAGCCGTGCCGGGCGATGAACGCGCCGGCGCCGAAACCGGCCCCCATCCGCGCGCCCTCCTCGGTGAACACCAGGCCCAACGCCGCGACATGCGTGCCCAGCCCATATTCTGGCGTGCGGGTATATTCGGTCAGAAAGGCGGGCATGGGCGCGTTCACCCGTTCGTCGAACACGTCGCCCCAATAGACCCACGGCCAGCCATAATGCGCGCCCACCGGCACGTTGGTCAGGTAGTCGGGGGGAACATCGGGACCCAGCATGTCGCGCTCGTTCACCACGGTCCACAATTCGCCCGACCACGGGTTCCACGCCAGACCGTTGGCGTTCCTGAGACCCGCACCGAAGATGCGCGCGGCGCCGGTCTGAAGGTTGATCTCGTGGATCGCCGCGCGGCCCAGCTCGGCCTCCATGCCCTGCTCGCCGATATTGGACGCCGAGCCGACCGCCACATAGAGCCGCGTGCCGTCCTGGTTGAGGATCAGGTTGCGCATCCAGTGATTGCCGCCCGGCGGCAGCGCGGCGAGCTTTTCGGGGGCGCCGGCGAGCGCGGTCTGGCCGAGCGCATAGTCGAAGCGCAGCACCGCGTCGTGATTGGCGATGTAAAGCTGGCCATCATGCCAAGCCAGACCCGAGGGGGAGGCCAGCTGGTCGCTGAGCACGAAGCGCTGTTCGGCCACCCCGTCGCGGTCCGCATCGCGCAGCAGCACCACCATGTCGGGCGAGGGAACATCGGCACCGGCCCGCGCGAACAGCAGGCCGGCGACAAATCCGGTGATCCCTCCACCGCCCGGCTCGGCACCCGGCGGCCGGTTGGTGAGCGAGACCAGCACATCGCCATTGGGCAGGGCGTAGATGGTGCGCGGATGATCGAGCCCTTGGGCAAAACGGTTGACCGCCAGACCCGGCGCGGCCTGTGGCACGGCGCCCTCGGACCAACCGATCGGCTCGGCGATACCGATCGAAGGGAACCACTCCGGTTCGGCGTCGGCGATAACCGGATCGGTTCCCGTGGTCGCTTCCAGCGGCAGGTCGGCGCGATTGGGGCGTAGCGCCAGCCACAGGGCAAGTGCGATCAAGGCGATGACGACGATGCTGGCGATGGCGATCTTGGCGGGGCGCGACATGCGAGCGAAATAGGGCGGCGGGTGCTTTTCGGCAATCGCCCAGGCGGCTAGGGTCAGGACGATGTTCGACCTGGCCCCCGATCGCTCGCTGCCCAAGCCCGCGCTGTACCGCGACCTTGCGCAGGCGGCCGACGCGCTGACTGGCGGCGAGAGCGACGCGGTTGCCAACATGGCCAACTGCGCGGCGTTGCTCTGGCTGTATCTGCCCGACCGCAACTGGACCGGATTCTATCGGGTGCTGGGCAATGAATTGGTGCTCGGACCGTTCTGCGGCCGCCCCGCCTGTATCCGCATCGCGCTCGGTCAAGGCGTATGCGGCACCGCGGCGGCCGAGGCGCGCAGCCTGCTGGTGCCCGACGTCCACGCCTTCCCCGGCCATATCGCTTGCGATGCGGCGACCCGCTCGGAACTGGTGGTGCCCGTCATGGGGGGTGGCAGCGTGATCGCGGTGATCGATTGCGACAGCACGACGCTTGCCCGCTTCGATGCGGAGGACCAGGTCGGACTGGAGAGTCTTGCGCAGGTTATCGGCGAGCGGATCTGACAGCCGTGCAAGAACCTCGCCCGGTTCATCTAACCGATATGGCTAAAATACCGGCTAGATATCTCGGCTGGTCAATCGCTGACAAATAAGATCCAGATGATCGAGCGTGCGATAGCGAACCGTTACGGTTCCCGATCCCTTGCCCGCGTCGGCGGCGATCCGGACGGTCAGACCGAGGAAATCCTCCAGCTGCCGTTCGATCTCGGCGATATCGTCGTCCTGCGCCGTTCCCGCCGCCCGCCGCTCAGCGCCAGCGCGCTCGCCATCACCCGCCTGCTGCTGCCCGCTGCGCCGCGCTAGCCGCTCGACATCGCGCACGCTCAGCCCCTTGGCGATGGCCTGTTCGGCTAGCTCCTGAGCATCCGCAACCCCAATCAAAGCGCGCGCGTGCCCCATGTCGAGCTTGCCCTCCTCGACATGGTCCAGCACCCGGTTGGGCAGCGCGAGCAGGCGCTGAAGGTTGGCGACATGACTGCGCGACTTGTCGACCAGCTTGGCGATTTGCTCCTGCGTCATCCCGTCCTCCTCGGACAGGCGGCGATAGGCGCGCGCCTCCTCGACCGGATTGAGATCCTCGCGCTGCAGGTTCTCGATCAACGCCAGCGCGGTCACCTCGTGATCGGCCAGCTCGCGCACCAGCGCGGGGATCTCGTGCACCTGCGCCATTTGGGCCGCCCGCCAGCGCCGCTCCCCCGCGACCAGCTGGAACCGCCCGCCCGCCAGAGGACGGACGATGACCGGCTGGATGAGTCCGCGCGCGGCGATCGAGCTGGCAAGTTCGGCCAAGGCCACCTCATCGAACCGCCGGCGCGGCTGATCGGGATGCGGCTCGATCACCGCCACCGCCAGATTGAGCAGTCCCGCAGAGCGCGGCCGATCATCCGCTTCTCCCCGCCCGCTTTCAACCGATGAACCGCCACCCCGGCGCGCATCGAGTCTGATGACCGGTTCCTCGTGACGCACCTCGCGCATCAAGGCGCCCAGCCCCCGTCCCAGCTTGCGGCGAGCACCGCTGCTGGCGGCTCCCCCGGCGCCTCTTGCAACCACATCGTTCACGCTCGTCTCATCGCCCACAGAGCTCCCGTCATCTTGCTTGCTCATGCCGCCCTCCGTTCAGGCGGCAACCGCCCCTCGAGTTCGCGCGCCAAATCGATATAGGCGCGGCTGCCCATGCAATACGCATCATATGTTAATGCGGGCACCCCGTGACTTGGCGCCTCGGACAAGCGGACGTTGCGCGGGATAACCGAATCGAACACCAGCGCGCCCATGCATTCGCGGACGTCCTCGGCCACTTGATCGGTCAGCCGGTTGCGGCGGTCGAACATGGTCAGCACGATGCCGACGATGCCGAGGTCGGGATTGAACCTTTGCTGCACCTGTTCCACCGTCTGCAGAAGTTGGCTCAGCCCTTCCAGCGCGAAAAACTCGCACTGCAAGGGCACCAACAAGGTGTCGGCGGCTGTGAGGGCATTGAGGGTCAACAGGCCAAGCGAAGGCGGGCAGTCGATAAAGCAGATGTCATGCGCGCCATGACAATCCAGCGCTGTTGCCAGCCGCTCGGTCCGCGCCTTGACCGAAACCAGCTCGACTTCGGCGCCGCTCAGATCGACCGTGGCCGGAACCAGATCGAGCCGTTCGATCCGCGTCGGTTGGATGCAGTCGGCAAGCGGCGCTTGATCGATCAGCATGTCATAAGCGCTCATCTCCCGCCGCGACGGGTCAACTCCGACGCCGGTTGAGGCGTTGCCTTGCGGATCGAGGTCGATCAGCAATGTCCGCCAGCCCGATTGCGCCATGGCCGCGGCGATGTTGATCGCGGTGGTGGTCTTGCCCACCCCGCCCTTCTGATTAGCGACCGCAATGCAGATCATGATCCGAGCCTCCCGCGCCCGACGATGATGCCTGCTTCGGGATCGGTCAAGGATTGTTCCACGTGGAACATTTGGCGCAGGTGATCGGGCAAGGCGTTCATCTCAATGTGCGCGGAACGGCCCTTTGGCAACAAATACACGGTTTCAGCGGTGGAGAAGCGGGTGGATAGATCGAGCAAAACCGGTAGCGGCGCAAAAGCTCGAGCAGAGATCACCCCTGCGGCGAATGACCCGACCTGTTCCAGACGCTGATGAAGTACCCGGCAGCTGTCTAGTTGCAAATGATCAACCACGCTCTGAAGCCATTGCGCCCTGCGGCGGCGCGATTCCACCAGAATGACGCTTCGTTCCAACGCGCATAGCGCTATAATCAGCCCGGGGAACCCGGCACCCGTGCCAAGATCGAGCCACGGCAATGTTCCACGTGGAACAATGGGCAGAAGCTGAACCGAATCGGCGATATGACGTTGCCAAACGTGATCGAGGCTGGGTCGCGAGACGAGGTTTTGTCGAGTGTTTTCGACAAGCAGCGCATCGACGAACCATTCGAGGCGGGAAAGGGCCTCGGCGCCCGCTACGCTCTGACAATAATGTCGCGCGTCCTCTTCGGTCTCGATCACCCCGCCCGTGCGTCGATTTTGCGCGCGTGAACAAGCAGGGCGGCCAGCGCTGCCGGCGTGATACCGCGGATGCGACCCGCCGCGCCGATACTATCGGGCGCGGAGGCCGACAGCCGATCGGCCATTTCGAGCGATAGGCCAGGAATGTCGCGGAAGGGGAAGTCGGCAGGAAGCATCAAGCGCTCGCTGGCCCGCAAATCACGGATCTCGGCATCCTGACGCTCGACATAGGGCCGGTAAGCCTCATCCTCGGCCAACTCGGCAGCCAAATCTTCATCTTCAGCGGGTTGGTTCACAGACGCCCCGCCGGCCGAAGCCAATGAGATGGCGGCGCGGTCAAGTTCGCGTTGCTCGAACCAGCGCCGGCGCTCTTCACCAACACATCCGGCGCCAATGCCCACTGGAGTGAGCCGGGTAGACGCATTGTTCGCCCGCAACCGAAGACGATATTCCGCGCGCGCCGTAAGCATGCGATATGGCTCGGTGGCACCATGCAAGGTGAGGTCGTCGATCATCACCGCGATATAGGCGTTCATCCGGTCGAGCGCTGGCGCGATTGTTCCACGTGAAACACTTGCAGCGTGCAGACCGGCCATCAAGCCTTGTGCCGCAGCCTCCTCGTAGCCGGTCGTGCCGTTGATCTGTCCGGCGCAAAAGAGCCCCTCGAGCTGGCGCATCTGTAGGTCAGTGCCAAGCGAGCGCGGGTCGACATGGTCATATTCGACCGCATAGCCGGGAATGGTCACGGACGCCGATTCCAGACCGGGGATCGTGTGCAGCATGGCAATTTGCGCATCCGTCGAAAGCGATGTGCTGATCCCGTTGGGATAGATCAGCGCGGTGTCCAGGCCTTCGGGCTCGAGGAATACCTGATGACCATCGCGATCACCGAAGCGATGCACCTTGTCCTCGATCGACGGGCAATAGCGCGGACCCTGCGCGTCGATGTTGCCCGAATACAAAGGCGACGTATCCAGATTGGCACGAATGATGTCGCGCGTTTGCCCAGTGGTGCGCGTAAGAGCGCAGAAAAGCTGCGGATTTCGCCGGGTTTTGACAAGCGGCGACATGGTCCAGGGTTCGCTGTCCGAGCGCTGGCCGGTAAGCATCGCCCAGTCGATCGTCCGCCCGTCGAGACGCGGTGGCGTGCCGGTCTTGAGCCGGGCCATCGGCAGAGCGACCTCGCGCAGTTGCGCCGCCAACCGATGCGCGGCGTTCTCGCCAATCCGCCCACCCTCAAGCCTTTCGCGGCCGCGAAAGAGCTTACCGCCGAGGAATGTTCCCGTGCACAGGATGACCGCCCGGGCGGCGATTGTCGTGTCTTCGGCGAGCGTGATCCCGGTGACGCGGCTATGGGCTATCTGCAAACCAGTGGCTTCCCCGGCGATCAAGGTGAGGTTGGCATATCCCGTCAGCATCCGGTCGATCGCGCGCTTGAACAGGCGGCGGTCGGCTTGCACGCGCGGACCATGCACCGCGCTGCCTTTCGATCGATTGAGCATGCGGTAGTGGATTGCCGCCTCATCCGCGGCCCGGCCGATCAACCCATCGAGCGCGTCGACCTCACGAACCAGGTGACCCTTGCCGATCCCGCCGATCGCTGGGTTACAGCTCATCGCGCCGATGGTCGCGAGATCGAACGAGACAAGGGCGGTGCGCGCACCCATCCGTGCCGCCGCGGCTGCCGCTTCGCAGCCGGCATGGCCGCCACCGATGACAAGAACCTCGTATTCGCGTATCATGTATCGGAATTAGAACCTCGGATGCTGTTGGTCAAAGGCTGCCATTGTTCCACGTGGAACAATTGATGTCGGCGTGTTTGATGTGATTGTCCCACGTGGAACATTTCGGCTATTTGCCGAGGCAGAAGCGCGCGAAAAGGCTGTCCAACATGTCCTCGGTTGCCGAACGGCCGGTCAACGCATCGAATGCCGCCCGTGCGATCCGTAATTCCTCGGCGACAAGCAACAGATCGTTTGCGCCTGCCGCGCCCTCGAGTGCGACCATGGCGGCTTGCAGATGGTTGCGCTGGCGAGCGGCAAGGGCGGGTCTATTTTCGGGCGGGGCGGCATCACGGGCATGGTCGAGCAGATCGGCGATCAGTTCGGACAGGCCCGCACCGGTCAGAGCCGACACGACATGCCGTGATGTGCGCTTATTGCCCCGCCCCGGGCGCTGGAGCAAATCGCAGCGTGGTTCGATCTCCCAAGCGCCCTCCGGTCCTTCGCCTTCGGGGCCAAGCCACAACACCAAGTCGGCACGCGCGATCTCATCATGCGCGCGTTCCACACCGATCGCCTCGATCCGATCGTCCCGCGCATCACGCAGACCGGCCATGTCGACCAGGGTCAGTGCCACACCTGATATAGCAACGTTGCGGATCAGCACATCCCTGGTGGTACCGGCCACCGGCGCGGTGATCGCCGCGTCCTCAGTCAGTAAAGCATTGAAAAGCGTGGACTTTCCAGAGTTCGGCGGACCGGCCAGCGCAACTCGGAAGCCATCGCGCAGCGTCTCGGCGGCGGGCAGTGCCAGCGCCTGATCGAGCTCGGCGCGCAGCGCCGCCAGCGCCTGTGTGAAAGCCACGCCGGGCTCGCTGACCGTGTCCTCCTCGTCGAAATCGAGCGCAGCCTCGATCTGGGCCGAAAGATCGAGCAGCCGCTGGCGCCAGTCCTCGACCCGGCGCGACAGCCAGCCGCCCGCCAGCAGCAGCGCGGCCCGGCGCTGGGTCTGGGTTTCCGCGGCGAGCAGGTCGGCCAGACCCTCGGCCTGCGCCAGGTCGATCCGGCCATTGGCGAAGGCGCGGCGGGTGAACTCGCCCGGCTCGGCCCGACGCAGCCCGGGGACGGCGGCAAGCGCGGCCTCCACCGCCGCGACGATCGCGCGCCCGCCATGCAGATGCAGTTCCGCCAGATCCTCGCCTGTGGCGCTGCCGGGCCCGGGAAACCACAGCAGCAGCCCATCATCGAGCGGGACGCCATCCGCGCCAACAAAAGCCCGCCGGACCGCGTGGCGCGGCTCGGGAAGCGGACCCGCTAGTCGTTGGACCGCCAGCCCCGCATCCGGTCCCGAAACCCGGATAATCGCAATGGCGGCGGGCGGCGCGCCGCTGGAAAGCGCGAAAATGGTCGTCATTGGAGCCTAGGCCCGGTCAGTTCTCCGGCTTGGACCGCCGGTCATCCCTGCTCAGAGAGCCGGTGGGCGAGGTGCCCGAAGAGGCGGTGGAAGGGCCGGTGGAAGGGGCGGCGGGAGCGCCGGCATTGGCCATCGCGGTCTCGAGGAAGGTCTGGAACAGCTTGATCCCCATCTGCCCCATCGGCGCGAGCTGGCGGGCATAGCGCTCGACCTGTTCGCCGCCCGACACGCCCTTCATCGCCGTCGATAGCGATTCGAGGTAGAACGCGTTGGCCTGCTCGGTATCGGGCAGACCCATGAACCGGCGCGCCTCCTCGGGCGTGCAGTCGATCTCGATGGTCATCTTCATGGGCGGGCCTTGGTTAAGGGGGCGGAACCCACCGCGATCGGCCCGATGGATGGTCGCAGCAACATGATCTGACGCCCCCTCACGCCGGTTCGACCCAGCCGACCGAGCCATCATCGCGGCGATAGACCATGTTGTGCCGCCCGGTGCCCGCGTTCTTGAAGAACAGCGCGTTGGTGTTGCGCAGGTCGAGCATCATGACCGCGTCGGACACGCTGACCTCGGGAATGTCGACGCGGGTCTCGGCGATGACCGGCGGCGCGTCGGGCTGCTCGCTCTCGTCACCCTCATTGTCGGGCGACACGCCGAAGACGGTATAGGCGGCATCGTCCTCCTGCGCTGCATAGACCGGTTTCTCGCCATGATCCTTCAGCCGCCGCTTGTACCGCCGCAGCTGCTTCTCGATCTTGTCCGCCGCCTGGTCGAAGGCGACATGCGCATCATGCGCGCCGCCATGGCTCTTGAGGATCATCCCCTGGTTGACATGGAGCACGATATTGCAGGCGAACGCCCCCGCCGGAGCCTTGCCGAAGGTGACCGTGGCCGAATGGGCGCGGCTGAAATGCTTTTCGGTCATCGCCACCAACCGCTGGTCGGCATGGTCCTGCAGGGCGGCTCCGGTCTCCACCTGATGCCCCGAAATGCGAATATCCAACTGCCGCCCTCCTTATCATTTGTAGCCCGACCGTGTTGCCCGCATGGGCGGCGGCGTCAATGCACCCAGGCCTCTATCTGCAACGATTGCAGGAAGGCCTGGTGCCGGGCGATTTCTTCCAGGCTGGCGGCATGCGGGCGCGGCCGGCGGATGCGCGCGCCGGGCGTAGCCAGCGCCACGGCGGCGGCGGCGCTGGGCATGGCCCGGCCATCGGGGCCATTGGAGTCATTGCCGGCAAGCGCGAAGCCCATCTGCCGCCCGCCGGTGAGCTCGATATAGACCTCGGCAAGCAGTTCGGCATCGAGCAGCGCACCGTGCAGCGTGCGGTGCGAACAGTCGATGCCATAGCGCGAGCACAACGCATCGAGCGAATGCTTGGCCCCGGGATGACGCTTGCGGGCGAGCATGACGGTATCGACCATCCGGCTGGTGCAGATGAGACCGTGGCCGCACCGGTCGAGCTCGAAATTGAGGAAGGCGAAATCGAACTGGGCATTATGCGCCACCAGCGGCGCATCGGCGATGAAGGCGATCAACTCTTCGGCCACATGGGAAAACAAGGGCTTGCCGGCGAGGAAGGCGGCGGACAGCCCGTGCACCTTCTCGGCGCCGGCGGGCATGTCGCGCTCGGGATTAAGATAGGCCTGGAAGGTGCGCCCGGTAGGGATGCGGCCGACCACCTCCACGCAGCCAATCTCCACCATCCGGTCGCCTGTCCGGGGGTCGAGCCCGGTGGTCTCGGTATCAAACACGATCTCGCGCATGAGAGCGCGGTTAGGCGATGCGGCCGGGCGATGACAAGGGCGGGGGGACGGGTGCGGTGTGGATTTGGCGGTAGGGCGCCTTTTCGCAGACGCCTGTCTTGCCGGTTCGGCGCTGCGAGCCGGGGACGACGGTTCACGTCCAGAACTCGCGGCTGATTTTTCTCCAACTTGTTGATTCTATTGGGTTAGCTGAGCCACCAGAGCATCGACCTGATGGCGGGTTTGGGCGAGGGGGAGGCTGGTGTCGATGACGTGGTCGGCGCGGGCGCGCTTCTGGGTGTCGGGAAGCTGGAGCGCGTCGATTTGGGCGAAGCGCTCGGGGGTCATGCCGGGGCGGGCGAGGACGCGCGCGCGCTGGATGTCGCGCGGGGCGGATACCACCGCGATCCGGTCGACATAATCAGCGCCTTTCTCGAACAGGAGCGGGATATCGAGCACCACCACCCGCGCATCTTGATGCCGACCGAGGAACGCCTGGCGCGCCTCGCGCACCGCGGGATGGACGATGGCCTCGAGCCGGGCGAGCGCCGCGGGATTGTCGAACACCGCGGCGCCGAGCTTATCGCGCAGCACGCCGTCGGGCCCGGTGGTGCCGGGAAAGGCGGTCTCGATGGGCCCCAGCAGCGCGCCGCCCGGCCCCTGCAGCGCGCGCACCTCAAGGTCGGCGTCGAACACCGGCACGCCGGCCTGGGCGAACATGGCCGCGACGGTGGACTTGCCCATCCCGATCGACCCGGTCAGCCCCAGGATGAGCGGACCTGATGGCCGCCCAGTGCGCTTGTCCCTAGCCGAAGCCTCGCGTTCGCGCGTCGGGTCGCTTGGTATCGATGGTGGCGGGGGCCGAGGACTTGGGGTGGCATTGCTGGTTGATGATGGCGGGGGGATCGCGGGCGAACGCGGCTCGGCATCACTGGGCGATCCGGGTGTGGCGGCCCCAACCCTCATCGCCCAATTACTGGGCGGCGTTGGAGGCGAAAGCCTCGTCGCGCGCGGGGGGTGGTCCTGCGCTGAGGAGGACAAGGACTCGCGCTCCTGCGTCAAACCACAAGGCAGCAAGGGCGACCCGGGTTCACGCTTTTGTGTCATGTCGCCGAATGCCCGCGGTGATGAGGGCTTGCGCCTGTGCGACCGGTCGGCCGGCGGCATTGGTGGGGCGAGGAGACAACTGCGGTTGGCTCCCGAGGATGGTTGAGCGGCGTCACCGATCAAGCAGCGCGCGCAATTGCGCATCGCCATCATCGCGAGGCGGCGGCTGGCCGAAGAACAGCGCGAACGCCGCCGCCGCCTGGCCAATCAGCATGGCCAACCCATCCACCGTGGCGAACCCCGCCGCGCGCGCGGCCTGCAGGAACGGCGTATCGGCGGGAAAGGTGACGATATCGTAAATAATGCTGCCGGGCGGCGCATGGCTGAGATCGAAGGCCAGCGGCGCGTGGCCCGCCATTCCCAGCGGGGTGGCGTTGACCACCAGATCGAGGCAGTCGCGCCGGTCGTCGAAGGCAAAATCGGTGGAGGAGGCGAAGTCGGCGAGCTGGGCCGCGTGATGCTCGCCATCGGGGTCGAGCGCATCGAGCAGCGCCTGCGCCTTGGCCCGCTCGCGCCCGGCGAGGACGATGGTGAAGCCGTGCTCGGCAAGCGCGGCCACGATCGCCCGCGCCGCGCCACCGGTGCCCAGCACGCGCGCCATGCGGAACCAATGGGTGCGCGCAAGGTGCATGCGCAGCGGCTCGAGAAAGCCCGCCCCGTCGGTGTTGGACCCGATCAGCAGCGCCTTGCCGCCCGCCCCGCCGCCCACCTTGCCGCCGCGCCGGCGAACCTGGACGGTGTTGACCGCGCCGATCATTTCCGCCCCCAGTTCCAACCGGTCAAGCAGCGGCGCGATCTGCTGCTTCAACGGCATGGTGACATTGCATCCGCGCCAGGCGGGATCGGCCCGGCGCGTGGCGAGATAGTCGGCAAGCTTGCCGGGCGCGACGCGGCAGGCGCGGTATTCGCCCCCGATCCCGAGCTTGCTTAGCCAGAAATTGTGGATCGCGGGAGACTTGGACTGGGCGACCGGATCGCCGATGATCTCGGCATAGGGCGTGCTCACGAGCGCTGGAGCGGATGCGTCGGACCGGGCTTGTCGAGGGCCGGGTGCAGCGCGCTTCGTTCGGTTCGCGGCTGGTTACTAAGGATACTTGCACCCATCGCGCCGGGCCGACTCGCGCGGCCGGCCCGGACCGGCAGGACGGTCACGCGGGCAGTTCCTCGAGCACGCGCAGCGCGGCGAGCACGGGGAGCAGCGGCATTCCCAGCACGGTGAACATGTCGCCGCGGATGGCGTCGAACAGCTGCACGCCCATCGCCTCGATGCGGAACACGCCGACACATTGCGCCACCTCGGGCCATTCGGCGGCCAGATAGCGCTCGATGAAGTCGGGCGTGAGTTGGCGCACGTCGAGCGCGGCGTGCCCGACATGGCCCCATTGCAGCCGGCCGCCCAGCGCGATGGCGGCGGCCGAGGCGATGTGCATCTCGCGGCCCGAGAAGAACCGCAGGTGCTCGGCCGCCTCGCCGCGGCTGGTGGGCTTGTCGAACCTTTGTCCCCCGACCGAGACCACACTGTCGCTGCCCAGCACCGGGTGCCGACCATCGGCGATCGACAGCGCCTTGGACTCGGCCAGCGCGCGGGCGATGGCGGCGGGTTCGCGCGCGCCCAGCTCGGCCTCGAGCGCGCGCTCGTCGATCGCCGCAGGCCGGACCTCGAACGCCACGCCCGCCGCCGCCAGCATCGAGCGGCGCGAGGCGGATTTGGAGGCGAGCACGATCATTCCGGTTCGCCTGTCACCAGGAGGTTAGCGGTCATGGTGCGATCAGGGTCTCCCTTCCAGGCCGGTAAGCGGGCATGTTCATGGCGGACATCGCCGGTGCCGGAACCCGCCCGCAGTCCGATGCGGCTCCCATAAGGGGCGGGGCGGCGTTGCACATCAACAAATGCCGTGCGGTTCGGTGATGTTTTTGGGAGGTGGTTTTGAGGGATGTTTTTGTCGCGCCTCATTGCGGGGGTGCAGCCGATCAGATCGGGCGCGGCCCCGGGGGGCGGGGGACGGGGCGGGCGGCGCGTTCATTCGCCAGCTTGATAACCGCGGCGGCGGTCTCCTCGATCGACCGGCGGGTGACATCGATCACCGGCCAGCCATTATTGGCGAACAGGCGTCTAGCATAGGCCAGCTCGCGCTCGACCTGTTCCTCGTCGGCATAGGCGGTGCGCGCGGTCTCATTGAGCGAGAGAAGCCGGTTGCGGCGGATCTCGACCAGCCGCTTGGAAGCGGTGGTCAGACCGACCACCAGCGGGCCCTGCAGCTCGAACAGGTTGTCGGGCGGCGGGCTTTCCACCACCAGCGGAATATTGGCGACCTTGTAGCCGCGATTGGCGAGGTAGATGCTGGTCGGCGTCTTGGAGGTGCGGCTGACTCCGGCCAGCACGATATCGGCCTCCTCCCAATTGTCCCAGCCGATCCCGTCATCATGCGCGATGGTGAACTGGATGGCGTCGACCCGGCGGAAATAGGCCTCGTCCATGACATGACGCGCTCCCGGCCGGCCGTGCGCCTGACGCCCGAGCCGCTCCTCGAGCGCGGAGACCACGACATCGAGCGCCGAGACATGCGGCAGGCCCAGCCTGCGGCAGCGCTCCTCCAGATGCGCGCGCGTGCCGTCATTGCTGAGCGTATAGAGCACGAGGCCGGGATGGGTGGAGAATTCGCCCATGATCCGGTCAAGATGCTGCTGCGAGCGGACCATCGGCCAGAAATGGCGCGTGACATCGGCATCGACGAACTGGGCCAGCGCCGCCTTGGCGATGGTTTCCAGCGTCTCGCCGGTCGAATCGGACAAAAGGTGGAGGTGGAGGCGGGCCATTCCTGCTGCTTGGTGGTTGCGACGTGGTTGCGACGGTGCGTGTCGCGGTGGATCGTCTGTCCGCTGTGGACAGGCACCTGCATAAACCACGGGAGGGGGACGGGGACAAGCGATGGGGTCGAAATGCTCCCCGCTGGCATGCGAGATATGCAGGGACAGGTGGACAGGCGCGCGCGATAGCCGATCGGCGGGGGATAGCGGGGACAAGCCTTGCTTGACTCAAGAGGCGTGCGGAGTCGATGCGCCGCCATGCTGCGGTGCACCCACGGACAGGTCGGGTGATGCGCGCGAAGTCCCCGATATCCACAGGGCCAACCACCATCAGCAAACCTATCTAAATCTTATATTCTATTGCATGGAAGCCTCGATATGCCCGGTTTGCTGATCGAAACGCTCAAAGGGCGCACCGCGTCGCCCCCGCCCGTCTGGCTGATGCGCCAGGCGGGGCGCTACCTGCCCGAATACCGCGCATTGCGGGAGGAAAAGGGCGGTTTTCTCGAACTAGCGCTGGACAGCGAGGCGGCGGCCGAGATCACGCTCCAGCCGATCCGCCGGTTCGGCTTCGACGGGGCGATTTTGTTTTCCGATATCCTGATGGTGCCGATGGCGCTGGGCCAGAAGCTGTGGTTCGAGGCGGGCGAGGGTCCGCGCCTGGCCCCGCGGATCACCAGCCATGGCGATATCGACGCGCTGGGCGAGGCGGACATGAGCCTGCTCGAGCCGGTCACCCGCACGGTGGCGCTGCTCAGCGAGAGCCTGGGGCCGGCGACCACGCTCCTAGGCTTCGCCGGTTCGCCCTGGACGATCGCCACCTACATGATCGCCGGCCAGGGCAGCCGCGACCAGGGGGCCGCGCGGCTGCTGGCCTATCGCGATCCCGCGGCGATGGCGGCGCTGATCGAGCGGATCATCGCCTGCACGGTGGACTACCTGGCGGGCCAGATCACCGCCGGCGCCGAGGCGGTGCAATTGTTCGACAGCTGGGCGGGCAGTCTGTCGCCGGCGCATTTCGAGCGCTGGGTGATCGAACCCAATGCCGCCATCATCGCCGCGCTGCACCAGCGCTGCCCGGGGGTGCCGGTGATCGGCTTTCCCAAGGGCGCAGGCGGCAAGCTCGTTGCCTATGCGCAAGGCACCGGCGCCGATGCGATCGGCCTCGATGAGACGGTCGACCCCGAGTGGGCGGCACGCGAATTGCCCGCCGACCTGCCAGTGCAGGGCAATCTCGATCCGCTGCTGCTGCTGGCGGGCTCGACCGCGCTGGAGCCGGCGGTAAGGCGCATCCTGGACGCCTTCGCCGACCGGCCGCACGTGTTCAACCTGGGCCACGGGATCGACAAGGAAACCCCCATCGCGCATGTCGAACGGCTGCTGGCGATCGTGCGCGGCTGACCCTCTTCCGCCGCCTCCTCCCAAGCTCCTTGTGCGGGCGAAACGCGGGGATGACGCCGCCGCGATGCGCTTCTAAGACGCGCGGGCTATGCAGGACCTTTTCGCGATGACCTATCTGTGGCTGAAGGCCGGGCATATCATCTTTGTCATCTTCTGGATGGCCGGGCTGTTCATGCTGCCGCGCTTCTTCGTCTATCACCAGGAGGCAGCGGCGGGATCGGCGGAAGAGGCGCGCTGGATCGACCGCGAGGCCAAGCTGAGGAAGATCATCCTGACGCCTTCGCTGATCATCGTGTGGGCGCTGGGGATCGCGCTGGCCTTCTCGATCGGCGCCTGGGACCAGGGCTGGCTGCACGCCAAGCTCACCATCGTGGTGCTGCTGAGCGCCTATCACGGCTACCTGATCGCCTATGGCCGCAAGCTGGCGGCGGGCAAGCGGACGCTGTCGGGCAAGGCGCTGCGGCTATTGAACGAGGTTCCGGGGATATCGGTGGCGCTCATCGTGGTGCTGGTGGTGGTCAAGCCGTTCTGAGCGCGTGACCGGGCTGGAAGGCAATGGCCCGATGCGCGCCCAGGCGTTGTTCGATTGACGAGGCGGCGCGCCGATCCTATCTGACGCCATCCGGTGGTCGCATTTTCACAGCGACCAGACCTTGCTTTCTCCAAGCCCAACACGGTCCCCCGGCCCCCCTGTCGACTGGAAGACACCGATGCATCTGAAGGAACTCAAGCAGCGCACTCCCGCCGAGCTGGTCTCGATGGCCGAGGAATACGAGGTCGAGGGCGCCTCCACGCTGCGGCGGCAGGAGCTGATGTTCGCCATCCTCAAGGAAGTGGCGGAGGACGGCGAGGAGATCCTGGGGATCGGCACGATCGAGGTGCTCCAGGACGGCTTTGGCTTCCTGCGCAGCCCCGAGGCCAATTACCTGGCCGGCCCGGACGATATCTATGTCTCGCCCAACCAGGTGCGCAAATGGGGTCTGAGGACCGGCGACACGGTGGAAGGCGAGATCCGCGCGCCCAAGGACGGCGAGCGCTATTTCGCGCTGACCAAGCTCTTGAAGGTGAATTTCGACGAGCCCGACGCGGTTCGCCACCGGACCAATTTCGACAACCTGACCCCGCTCTATCCCGACGAGCGGCTCAATCTCGACACCAAGGACCCCACGGTCAAGGACAAGTCGGCCCGGGTGATCGACCTGATCAGTCCGCAGGGCAAGGGCCAGCGGGCGCTGATCGTGGCCCCGCCACGCACCGGCAAGACGGTGCTGTTGCAGAACATGGCCAAGGCGATCACCGACAACCATCCCGAGGTGATCCTGCTGGTGCTGCTGGTCGACGAGCGGCCCGAGGAGGTCACCGACATGCAGCGCTCGGTCAAAGGCGAGGTGATCTCGTCCACCTTCGACGAGCCCGCCAGCCGCCACGTCCAGGTGGCCGAGATGGTGATCGAGAAGGCCAAGCGGCTGGTCGAGCACAAACGCGACGTGGTCATTCTGCTCGATTCGATCACCCGGCTGGGGCGCGCCTACAACACCGTGGTGCCCTCGAGCGGCAAGGTGCTGACGGGCGGCGTCGATGCCAACGCATTGCAGCGGCCCAAGCGGTTCTTCGGCGCGGCGAGGAATATCGAGGAGGGCGGCTCGCTATCGATCATCGCGACCGCACTGATCGACACCGGCAGCCGGATGGACGAGGTGATCTTCGAGGAGTTCAAGGGCACGGGCAATTCCGAGATCGTGCTCGATCGGAAAGTGGCGGACAAGCGCATCTTCCCTGCGCTCGATGTCGGCAAGAGCGGCACGCGCAAGGAAGAGCTGCTGGTCGACAAGGACCAGCTCTCCAAGATGTGGGTGCTGCGCCGCATCCTGATGCAGATGGGCACCATCGATTCGATGGAGTTTCTGCTCGACAAGATGAAGGATTCAAAGACCAACGAAGACTTCTTCGCCACGATGAACCAGTAGGCGCTGCCTTCGAGTATCACGACAGATGAACGCATTCTACTCGATCAGCCCCGACGCGGTGCGTGTGCTCGGGGCGGTGGACAAGCCGGCCATTCTGGCGAGCCTGTCGCAGGTTTTCGCCGATGCCTACGCGCTTGCCGGGGACGAAGTGCTCGAGCGGCTCGAGGAGCGCGAAACGCTGGGCAGCACCGGGTTCGGGCGCGGCGTGGCGATCCCCCATGCGCGGCTCGACGGCCTGGCCCGTCCGGTTGCCGCGCTGGTGCGGCTGACGCGGCCGGTCGATTTCGCCGCGCATGACGCGATGGCGGTGGAGCTGGTGTTCGGCCTGCTCAGCCCCGCCAATAGCGGCGCGCTGCACCTGCAGGCGCTGGCGGCGATTTCGCGGCTGATGCGCGAGGACAAGGTGCGCGACGCGCTGATCGCGGCTTCGGACGCCGAGGCGCTCTATGCGCTGGTGCTGGGCGCCGCCGAGCGCGACGCGGCCTGATCGGGGGGCGGCGGCCTAGCGATGGCGGGAGCGAGCGCGGGCAGGGTGCCGGGGTCGGGGGGCGGTGACGGCGAGCGCGCTGCGGACAGGGCGGATGGCGCGGGTGATGCGGGTGATGCGGCAGGCGGGTCGAGCGATTCTGATAATGCCGGCGGGGCTGCAGGTGGTGGGGATAGCGCGGCCCGGTCGAGCGGCGCGCGGGTGCATCACCGGATGCTCGAGAGCCTCTACCGGGCCGCGCCAATCAACGAGGTGTTCCCCTCGCGGCTGGAAATCCCCGAACCCGGCGTGGCACGCATCCGCTTCGATATCGGACCCCGGGTCCATCATGCCGCGGGCGCGGCGCATGGGACGATCTATTTCAAGATGCTCGATGATGCCGCCTTCTACGCGGCCAGCTCGCTGGTCACCGACCGCTTCCTGCTGACCACCGGCTTCAGCCTCAACTTCACCCGCCCCATCGCCCAGGGCGAGGCGCTGGCCGAAGGGCGCTGGCTGAGCGGCAGGAAGCGCGTGTTCCTGGCCGAGGCCAGCCTGACCGATGCAACGGGCGAGATCATCGGACGCGGCACGGGCACCTTCATGCGCTCGCGGATCGCGCTGTCGGGTCTGGCGGGATATCGGCTGGAGGAGGCATAGGTGAGCGAGCCGCGTCTCCCTGCGCATCTGGAGGTGGCGGGGCTTATTCGCCGGGTGCAGGCCGAAGGCGGCTTTGCCACCGTGCTGGCGAAGGGCGAGCGCGATGCCGGAACGCTGCTGGTGATCGCCTATGGCGGGGCCGGCACCTCGCGCGCCTATGAACGCATGCCACAGCCGGGCGGACGGCGTTCGTGGAATGTTGCAATGCGGCAAAGCATTGAGCAGCCGGAAGAATTCGACGCCTATTGCACCCGCAGGCGCGAGCAGGACCCCGATTTGTGGATCGTCGAGCTCGATATCGCAAATGCCGAACGGTTCATCGACGGAGCGCCCCCCGACGGTTGACTTGTAGGAAGCAGGCCGCAAATGAGCCGCCGACTTCGACGAGCACTGCTTGTCGCGACGGGCAATAAGGCCGCGAGCGACGCTGATGCGAGACGGGGAGTGGCCGGCGGGCCAGCGGACGGATCGCACGCATGAACGGGTTGCCGGGGGCAGCCGCGATCTGTCCTGACCCGCATCAGGTGCTCACCGCAGTGAGTTTTCAAAAACCATGTCGCGCAAGGCCTCTAGGGCCGGGGCATTCGCCTCGGCTACAATATTGTCTGTCATGCTGTTTGCCATCCAGGGATCGATGGCGCGGGCTGAGGCCGAGGGCGCTTCGGTGCCGCAGATCAATTGGGTGCCGCCGCTCACCTCTTCTGATACCGCCAATGCCGATGCCGAGGCGCTGCCGCGTTTTGTCGCCTCGCCGGTAGTCCAGCCGCTTCCCGAACAGGTCGGCACCGATCCGTTCAGCCGTGATGACGCAATCGGATCACAGCCAGCCGCCTCGCATGCCTCGCTGGGCGATCTGGTCGCCGTAACGCCGGCAGCGGGCGAGATGGGCCGCGACTTGCGGTGCCTGGCCAAGGCGATCTATTTCGAAGCGCGCGGCGAGCCGCTCGAAGGCCAGCTCGCGGTCGGCCGGGTGATCATCAACCGCGCCTCATCGGGCCTGTTTCCGGGCGACTATTGTTCGGTTGTGACGCAGCGCTCGCAGTTCTCCTTCGTGCGTCGCGGCCAGATCCCGCAGGCCAACGAAAGCTCGCGGGCCTGGCAGCGGGCCACCGCCATCGCCCGGATCGCGCATCAGGACCTGTGGCCGAGCGAAGCGGGCGATGCGCTCTATTTCCACGCCAATTACGTCAGCCCGCGCTGGGCGCAGCGCAAGACCGCCCGCGCGACGATCGACAGCCATATTTTTTATAGATAGCGTGGTTTCCGCGCGCCCATCCGGGCGCGCGGTCCTCGGCGCTGTTCCCTCCGCTTCGCTGCGGGGCGCTTGCGGACGGCCGGTCGGCCTTGCGGCCGGCGGGGTGCCGACCGGGGTGGGCGTTCTGTGGGCGCGGTCCTCGGCGCTGTTCCCTTCGCTTACGCTGCGGGGCGCCTGCGGGCGGCCGGTTGGCCTTGCGGTCGGCGAGGTGCCGACCGGGGGCGCGCTTTGCGGGTGCGAGGTTGCTGGGCGCTGCGCCGACCGGGGTGCTTGGTCTTAGTCGCGCAATTCGACCCACACCGGCGCGTGATCGCTGGCGCGTTCGCGGCCGCGATGTTCCTTGTCGACGCCTGCCGCCAGCATCCGGTCGGCGCATTCGGGTGACAGCAGGATGTGGTCGATCCTGAAGCCGTGGTCGCGCGGCCAGGCGCCTGCCTGATAGTCCCAGAAGGTCCACACCCCGCCCGCCGGGTTGCGCGTATCGAGCGCATCGGTCCAGCCGTCGGCGAGGATGCGGAAATATGCATCGCGCGTGGCGGGCTGCATTAGCGCATCATTCTGCATGGCGCGCACCGAATAGGTGTCCTTATCCTCGGGGATGACGTTGAAATCGCCCAGCACCACGCAAGGGCGTTCGGTGGCGAGCAGCTCGCGCATGCGGGTATGCAGCCGCTCCATCCAGGCGAGTTTGTAGTCGAACTTGGGACCGGGCTGGGGATTGCCGTTGGGCAGGTAGAGGTTGGCGATGTGGACGCCGCGCGTATCGCACTCGATGAAGCGCGCCTGCTCATCTTCGGGATCGCCCGGAAGCCCGGCCGTGTGATCTTCGACCGGCTCACCGCGGCTCAGGATGGCGACGCCATTGAACCCCTTCTGCCCGTGCCACACCGCATGATAGCCCGCCTTCTGAAACTCGGCGGTGGGGAAGGCGTCGTCCTGGCACTTGATCTCCTGCAGGCAGGCGATGTCGGGACGGGTCTCGTCGAGCCATTCGATGAGGCGCGGCATGCGGGCCTTGATGCCGTTGATGTTGAAGCTGGCGATGCGCATAAGATGTGCCCGTCGATATACCCGTCGGTGTGCCCGTCGATGTGGCCGTCACAGGGCCGCAGGCAGGAGCGGTCAGATGCCGAAGCTGGAACCGCAGCCGCACCCCGCCGCCGCCTGCGGGTTCTCCACCCGGAATGCCGCACCGCCCAGGCTCTCGACATAATCGACGACGCTGCCGGCGATCAGGTCGAGGCTGACCGGGTCGACCGCCAGGCGCGCGCCGCCAGTCTGACTGACCAGATCGTCGTCATCGGGCGCATCGGCAAGATCGAAGCGGTATTGGAAGCCCGAACAGCCGCCGCCCTCCACCATCAGCCGCAGCAATGCCGGGCGACCCTGCTTTTGCGCGATAAGCTCCACCCTGGCGGCGGCGGCCGGGGTGAGCGTGACGGCGCGCGTGTCGGCCTGGGCGGGTGGGACGTCTGGGGCGAGCGTGGCGGTGTCGGTCATGGCGCTGATGTAGGCGCTTGCACGCGTGGGCTCAAGCTTGCGAGGGGGTGGTCATCGGTACGCGTGCGCCGCTTGACCCGTGAAGACGGGGGGCGACGTTCGTCACATGGCGATATATTCGCGCATCTGCTGGGCTTCGTGCTCGATCCGGTCCATCCGGAATTTGACGATATCGCCGATCGAGACAAAGCCGATCATCGCCCCGTCCTCGATCACCGGCAGATGGCGGATCCGCCGCCGGGTCATCAGCGAGATGGCATCGAGCGCGTTGATGTCCTTGTCGATGGTGATGGCGGGCGCGGTCATCACCTCGCCGACCGGTCGCTCGAGCGTGGCCGCGCCCTCGCGCGCGACGCAGTAGAGCAAGTCGCGCTCGGAGAACACGCCGGCCACCTGCGCGCCCTCCATCACCGGCAGGCAGCCGATCCGGTTGTCCGCCAGCAGCCGCGCGGCCTGGTGAACCAGGTGCCGCGGAGTGCAGCTGATGATGGTCTGTTCGCGTCCTTCCAGCAGTGCCGCGATGGTCATCGCCCGTGCTCCTTTCCCGTCTTGCCCGTCATGGGGTTGTTCGTCAGTCGGGCGTGATGATGGCACGTTGTGTCGCTGCGGGCAAAGGCCTGTCACCGAGTGCACGCTTGCCAGACGCGCATTCAGTGACCCATATAGGACAGGCAATGGCCGGTTCCCCGCTCGATGATCCCGTGACCGCGGCGCATGCCTGGGCGCGGTTTCGCCAGGTTATGCGGTGGATGATGGCGGCGACGCTGGCGGTGGTGGTGCTGGCGCTGGTGTGGATCTGGTACGAAGTGGGATTCGCCTCGCCGCATGTGTTCATCGCCGCCGCGCTGGGGATCGGCTTCACCATGCTACTGACCAGCGCGCTGATGGGTCTGCTGTTCCTCTCACACGGCACCGGCCATGACGATTCGATCGATGACCGGATGGATCGGCGCGACTAGCCGGGGCTCTGCCTGAAACGTATTCGCGGATAAGCGGGTAGGCGAGCCTGCGAGGGCGGTTCAGTCCGCCGGATGCAGCCGGTATTGCTCGACCGGGACACCGCCGATCAGGTGTTCCTGAATGATCTGTTCGAGCGCCGCGGGCGAGCAGGAGTGGTACCAGACGCCCTCGGGCCAGACCACCGCCACCGGCCCCGCCTCGCAGACCTGCAGGCAATCGGCCTTGGTCCGCTGGATGGTGATGCCGCCGGGGGCGTCCGCCTTTGCCAGGCCCAACTCCTTCAGGCGCATCTTGAGATATTTCCAGCTCGCCGTGCCCTCCTCGCGCCGGCAGCACTCCTGCTTCTCGCTCATCGCGCACAGGAAAATGTGCCGGCCAATCGCATTACCGCCCATCTTGGCGAGCGTGCGCCGCGCTTTGTCGAGTTTGGGCGGAGGGGGCACGGGTTTATCAGGCGGGAGGAAAGTGCTGGACATGGGCGATAGGTAGGCTGTGCGGCGCGGGGGGCAAGGTCAGCCGGGTGAACCGGACGAGCCGGGTGAGCGGCCTTTGATCCGCGCCAGCTCGGCCTGCAATTCGCGCTCGACCATGGCGGGAAGATGGGTCTCGAGCCATTGCGCGAGCATGGGTCGCAGCACCGCGCGCACGCTGGCTTCGAGCGCCGCGCCGCCCGGCAGATTGGGCGTGTCCGGCGCATCGGGATCGGCGAGCATCGACAATGCGGCGAGCGCTCGGCGCACCTGATCGCTGGTCTCGGCGCTAAGCAGCGATGGCGGATCGGGCGAAGTGGCGGCGTCGGGCGCTTCGGAGGAGGATGAGTCGCTGGTTGATGAGTGGGGACCGCTTTCGTGCGAAGAACCGGCAATGTCGGTGCGAACGGTGGAAGGGGCTGAGTCGGTGGGCTCGCCGGCTTGCCCGTCATCCTCGCCCCGAACACTGTTTGTGGGCAGGGGCGCTCCGTCAGACGCACGCTCACCTGGGGAAACAGGTCCGGGCTGGGTCAGGGTCGCGCCAACGGCCGCTTCGCCCTGGGCTTGGTCCTCGATTAGGCCGTCCTCGTCTTCGGATGGGCACGGTCCAGCAGGATCGGCCAGCGGCCCGCCATCGCTTGCGGCTGGCAGCGCTTCAGGCAGGACATCGCCCGCATCGCCGAACCCCCGTTCGCCCAAACCTTGCTCTTCCAGGCCGGCCTCGCCGAACGCGCGCATTTCGGCCGCCTCCTCGCTATCCGCGGGATCGGGCGGGGTGTCCGATCCGGGGGACTGCGCCGGTGTGGCGGGGGCCGAGGCGGAGGCGATGAAAGGCTCGCCGGTCGTTGGCCCACCACCCAACGGTTCGGCTGGTGCATCGCCTGGCTGTGCGCCATCAGGCAGCGGGCCGGGCAGAGGGTCAGGCAGCGGGCCGGATAGCGGATCGGTCGCGGGCGAACGCGGCTCGCGCGCCATCACCTTCTTTATCGAGCGCAGCAACTGGTCCACCGTCGGCTCGCTGTCCTGCCGCATCGCCTCACTCCTTAAACCCTGCGCCTTCTTCGGGAATGTCTCCCCCGGCGGCGGGTATGTCAATCGTGCGGCGCGAGCGGGCGACGGGATCGGGATCGCGCTGGAAATCCCAGATTATCCCCTGGACCCGGTCGTAGTTCTCGACCGGGTCGTAAAGCACGACATCGCTCTCCAGCCCCAGGTCGCGCGCCTCGGCACGGCCCATCGCGGCCAGCAGATTGAAGCCCGCGACATAGGCGTTGCGCCGTGCGGTGATGAGCTGGACCCGGGCGCTGAGCAACTCGCGTTGAGCATCCAGGATATCGAGCACGGTGCGGTTGCCCACGGTGTTCTCCGCGCGGACGCCCTCCAGCCCCAGCGCGGCGGCATCCACCGCGACCAGGCTCGATTCGATGATCTCGTTCGCCGCCCGCCAGCTGGCATAGGCGGCGCGCACCTCGGCGATGATGTCGCGTTCCAGTGCGATGACCTGTTCCAGCGCGACATTGGCGAGCGCGGTGGCCTGACGCTGGCGGGCGGCGGTGAGACCGCCCTGGAACAGCGGTACCGACAGCCTCAGCCCCGCCTGTGCCGAGGTGGCGGCCTGGTCGACATTCTGGCCGGGAACCGCGCCCAATGTGCCAAGGAAGTTCTGGTAGCCGCCGCCGACCACCACGCTGACGCTGGGCAACCGGCCCGCGCCCGCCACCTCGATATCGATGTCCGCCGCCTCGGCCCGCTCCACCGCGGCGATGAGATCGGGATTGTTGGCCAGCGCAACATCCACCGCGATTTGAGGACTGTCGGGGAGGTTAGGCAGCGGCGGTGGCGGTTCGAGCTCGTCCGGCGCCTGACCGACCAGCGCGATATAATTCTCACGAGCGGTCAGCAGGTTGGCGCGGGTGCCCTCCAGATCGCCCACCGCCAGCGCCAGCCGGCTTTGCGACTGGGCGACATCGGTGCGGGTAAGATCGCCGATCTCGAACCGGTCGCTGGTCGCCTGGAAGTTGGTGGTCAGCACCTCGACATTGTTGATCGCCAGCGCCACCAGCGCCTCTTGCTGGATGACGTCCATATAGGCGGCCACCACCCGGGTGAACAGGAAGCTCTCGGTGCCGCGAAGATCGGCCCGGCCCGCCTCCACCCGGTTCCTGGCAGCGCGAATGCCGTTCCTCACCGCGCCGCCCTGGAAGACGGGCACGTTGAGGCCAAGATCGGCGGTAACCTGACGATCGGGGGCGATGAAGCTGGCCGCGTTCTGCAGCACGAACTCGGTATAGCCACCCGAGGCATCGACGCTGGGACGGCCCCGCGCCCGCTCGATGGCGACCGTCTCGTCGCTGGCCCGCAGCTGGGCGCGGGCGGCCTCGAGCGTGGGACTGGTGCGATAGGCGCTGACCAGCGCCTCGCGCAGCGTATCGGCGGCGGCGGGGGTGGCGCCGGCGGCCAGCGCCAGCACGAGCGCGGTGGTCAACACCGCGCGGCGACGGACGAGCGGATGGTTCAGAAGGTGAAGCCCCGCGGCCGGGCAAAGGCGGCAAGCGCGGGTATTCCCAGTTCAGCGAGCGGCAGCAGCGCCAGTTCCTCTCCCACACGCCGGCCGGCGGCAAGGCGCGTGACGCCGCGCTCGACCAGCCCGGTGACGCAGCGGCCGCCCTCGACGAGCAGTCCCGCGAGTGTGGGCGGCACGTGTTCGATGGCGCCATCGATAAGCAGCAGCGTGAACGGGCCGCCTTCGACCTCGCCCCTTGCCGCCGCCTCGGGCACGGCGCGGGTCAGCGAGGCGACCAGCGGCGCCAGAAGCTCAGCCAGGTATCCGCTGCCCGCATCGACGACCAGCACGCGGTCGGCGATCTGGGGCGCCGCTTCCTGCAGCATCAGCCCCTGGACCGTCGGCGCGGGAAGAAAGCGCTGCTCCCCGCCGGGTCCCGGTCCCGGCCCGGGTCCGAGCGGCAGCGCCCGGTCGATATAGGCGATGGCGCGGGCGTGTTCGGGGACGAAGTCCTCGCGCGCCACTTGCAGCATCCTGGTCAGCACCAGCCGGTCATTGACCCCGCTGGGGCGCAGCTGGCTCTCGACCATCGCCCGGCGTGCAGTGGCGACGTCGCCGGCAGTGGACGGGAGCGGGGAGCCGCGCGATGAGCGGGACGCATTGGCCGGTGCGAGATCATCGATGACCCGATCCGTCCCTGCCGCCCCGTGGGCCGGTTTCATGCTGTGCAGTGGCGGTGTGGGTGCTGGCGATGTAGGCGCTGGCGGTATGATCGCTGGCGTTATGGGCGCTGGCGTTATGGGCTGCGCTTCTGTCGGGGTCGGCGTACCCGGTGCCGGTCTGTCACTCACCACGCCGTCCATTGCGATCCCGCCATCTGCCGCCACATTCGCGCATGCCGCCCTTTGCACGCCCGCGCCCGCCTTAAGCGGAACGCCGGGCGAGGCCAAGCGCTTTGACCTGCAAAGGCGGGTCCCGCTCCGCCCGCCGTGTTAGGAAGCGCCGCCCGAGCCCAACCGGCAATCGATCGAAGGAAGGTATGCGCCCGATGAACCAGCTACCAAGCGACATGACCACGATCACCGAAGACGACCTGATCGAGACCATTGCTGATGCGCTGCAATATATCTCCTATTACCACCCGATGGACTACATCACCGCGCTGGGTGACGCCTACCAGGCGGAGCAGGGCCCGGCGGCGAAGGATGCGATGGCGCAGATCCTGACCAACAGCCGGATGTGCGCCGAGGGGCACCGGCCGATCTGCCAGGATACCGGCATCGTCAATGTGTTCGTGCGCTGGGGCCAGCAGTGCCGGCTGGCATCCGATCGCAGCTTGCAGGAGGTGGTCGATGAAGGGGTGCGCCGGGCGTATGATCACCCCGACAACAAGCTGCGCGCCTCGATCCTGGCCGACCCCGCCTTCACCCGCCGCAACACGCGCGACAACACGCCCTGCACCTTGTCGGTGGAGATGGTGCCGGGGCGCGAGGTGGGGATCGACGTCGCCGCCAAGGGCGGGGGCAGCGAGAACAAGAGCCGGTTCAAGATGATGAACCCGTCGGACGATATTGTGGCCTGGGTGCTCGAGCAGCTCCCGCAGATGGGCGCGGGATGGTGCCCGCCCGGCATGCTGGGGATCGGCATCGGCGGGACGGCCGAACATTGCATGAAGCTCGCCAAGCTGAGCCTGATGGAGCCCATCGACATGGCGCAGCTGAAGGCGCGCGGGGCCAAGACGGATATCGAGAAGCTGCGGGTGAGGATCTACGACGAGGTGAACGCGCTTGGAATCGGCGCGCAGGGGCTGGGCGGGCTTTCCACCGTGCTCGACGTGAAGATCCTCGACTGGCCGTGTCATGCGGCGGGAAAGCCGGTGGGCATGATCCCCAATTGCGCCGCCACCCGCCATGCGCATGTCACGCTCGACGGCTCTGGACCGGCCTTCCTGCCGCCGCCCGATCTCGACCGCTGGCCCAAGGTGAACTGGGCGCCCGACGCCTCGGCCCGCCGGGTCGATCTGGACTCGCTGACGCCCGAGGAGGTGCAGAGTTGGCGCGCGGGCGACCGGTTGCTGCTGTCGGGCGCGATGCTGACGGGGCGCGACGCGGCACACAAGCGGATCGCCGACATGCGCGACAAGGACGAGGCGCTGCCGGTCGATTTCAAGGGCCGCGCGATTTATTATGTCGGCCCGGTCGACCCGGTGATGGGCGAGGCGGTCGGCCCCGCCGGCCCCACCACCGCCAACCGGATGGACGGGTTTACCCAGATGATGCTCGAGCTGGGCTTGCTGGCGATGATCGGCAAGGCCGAACGCGGCCAGGGCGCGGTGGAGACCATCGCCGAGCACAAGGTGGCCTATCTGATGGCGGTGGGGGGCGCCGCCTACCTGGTCTCGCGGGCGATCCGCGAGGCCAGGGTGGTGGCGTTCGAGGAACTAGGGATGGAGGCGATCTACGAGTTCACCGTGAAGGACATGCCGGTGACCGTAGCGGTCGATTCGACCGGCGCCAATGTCCACACGCTGGCCCCGCTCCACTGGCGCGAGAAGATCCGCGAGGAGCGGCTGCTCGAACGCGCTTAAGGGGGCAGCCCGCCTGGCCGGACCCGCGCTGTCCCTACGGCGAAACACCGTTGGCAGCGCCCCGCTTGTTGGGCATCATGCGGCAAGAATCATGGGCGTCTTCATCACCTTTTGCCTGGGGATCGGCAATTTCGCCTTGCATCGCGCGGTGCTGGAAAGCGGGCACCCCTGGCTGACGCTGTCTCGCTGGCACAAGTCCTCGCTGCTGGGGCGGATGAGCCTAAGCTTCGAATTCGTGCTGCTGCTCGCGGTCATGCTGCTGGTCTCGAGCGGACGCACGGGCTGGGGCATTGCCTATGCGTTCTATTCGGCGATGAATGCGGGGGCAGCCTGGGCCATCCTCACCCGCCGGATCTAAGCTCTCTGCTTTGCCGGAGGTCGATTCGATTGCCTGGGAACCGGCGGGCGCGCCGCCGCGCTATAGGCGTATGGGGACCAAACAGCGGCTCTGGCTGATCGACAACAAGGCAAGTGGCAGCAACACCACCGACGAGCAACATCTGCTCGAGGAGTGTTGCGGCGAGGCCGGGTTCACAATCGCCCAGCACACCCATTTTCCCGCGCGCGAGCTGCCGTCCCCCGCCATGCTCGATGCCGCCGGGATTGAGTTGGTAGCGGTATTCGCGGGCGATGGCACGATCAACGCGGTGGTCAAGCATCTTGCCGGCTGGAGCGGCGCGGTGCTGGTACTGGCGGGGGGAACGATGAACCTGCTTTATCATCGGCTGCATGGGACCCGCGAGGTGGACGAGGTGGTCCGCGCAGTGGCGAGCGGCGCTGCGCGCAAGCTGCACCCGCACATGATTCGCGGCGACAATTGGGAGGCCATGGCCGGGCTGATGGCGGGGCCGGGAACCAGCTGGAACAGCGTGCGCGAGGCGATGCGCGAGGGTGCGATCCTGGACATCGCCACGAACGCGGTGGAGGCGCTCGATGATTCGCTTGGCGGGGCGATGATCTGTTGCACCGAGCCGCCGCTGGGCCGGCGCGAGGGCTATCCGCTGATCCTGCTTCGCCCGGCCGAGGATGCGATCGTGGTGCTCGCCTATCACGCCGAGACGCCGGGCGATTATCTGGCGCAGTCGGTGGCGCTGCTGAAGCGCGATTTCCGCGAGGGGCCGCACGAGGAGCTGGGGCGCACGCGGCGCGTGGTGCTGGCGAGCACCGATGGCGAGCCGTTCGGCCTGTTGGTCGATGGCGAGCCCGCGCAGGCGCCGGGCGCTGGCGCAACCTTCGAGCTTGCCGCCGTCGAGGTCGACCTGTGGGCGAGCGAATAGGCATGGCCAGACACACCACCCTCTATCATCTCTCGGACATCCATTTCGGCCTGGAGGACAACCGCGCGCTCGACTGGGTGAAGGAGGAGATCGCCGCCAACCGGCCCGATGCGGTGGCCATTACTGGCGACCTGACCATGCGCGCGCGCCACCGCGAATTTAATGCCGCCTGCCGCTGGATCTGTTCGCTCGAGGCACCCACCAGCGTGATCGTGGGCAATCACGACATGCCCTATTTCAACCTCGTCGAGCGGTTCTTCGATCCCTACCGGCGGATCCGCTCCATCGCCGACAAGATCGAGGCCGAGATCGACCTTGCCGGTATCGCGCTGGTTCCCCTGAAGACCGCGGTGCGTGCGCAGCCGCGGCTCAATTGGTCGAAGGGCTGGGTGACGGGCGCCGCGCTGGACCAGTGCCTGGCCGCGATCGACGCGCTGCCACAGGGCACGCGCGCGCTGGTGGCGGCGCACCATCCGCTGCGCGAGGTGGGCACGCAGGGCACCGCGCTTACCCATGGCGGCAGAAAGGCGCTGGCCGAACTGGCGCGGCGGGGCGTGCTGGCGGTGCTTTCGGGCCATGTCCACGACGCGTTCGACATCACCGAGGAGACCGTCCACGGCGCGGTGCGGATGATCGGCGCGGGAACGCTGTCGCAGCGGGTGCGCTCGACCCCGCCCAGCTTCAACGAACTGACCTGGGACGGGGAACGGCTGTGCGTCGAGGTGCGCAATCTGGAGCAGGTGTCGACCCCCGACATGATGATCCACGACGTGCCCGAGAACGCAATGCCCCCGCGCCAGCCGGGCGAGCCGGTGGCGCCGGTCAACGCCGTGCCGCGGACCGATCCGCCGGTAACCTGACCCGGTGACCTGACCCGGTGACCTTAACCGGTCGTGCGCTGTCGGCAGGAGGCCTTGCCGGCAGCCTAGACGAAGTCGCCGATCAGCTTTTTGTATTCGCGCTCGGCGGTGCCGTAGGTCGCTCCCGCCAGCTCCTCCAGCTTGCTCCGGTCGCGCACCGTCACATTGCCGCGCGAGGAGCGGATGGCACCCATTCCCTCGAGCACATGCAGCGTCACCGTGACGCTCGAGCGGCGCGAGCCGAGCATGGTGCCGATGAACTCGTGCGTGAGCGCCAGCTCGTCGGTGCCGACCCGGTCGTGGCACATCAGCAGCCAGCGCGCCAGCCGCGCCTCCAGCTGGTGGTGCGAATAGGCCGCCGCGTTGCTGGCGAGCTGGTGCATCATCACCTGCGCGAAGGCCAGGATGAGGCCGCGCAGCTCGGACTCGCGGTCCATCTCCTCGCGCAGCCTGGCGAGCTCGATCCGCAGCGCGGTCTGCCCGTTGATCTGGACGGTGGTGGTAAGCTGCGTGGCCTGCGGATGCAGCAGCACGGCAACGCTGGAGACCCCCTCGCGTCCGAACAGGCCGACCTCGGTAGGCAGCTCGTTGCCGCTGGCGAGCGAGATGATCGAGCACACGCCCCCTTCGGGGAAGTAGGCGTGGCTCGGCGTCTGGTTATGGACGGCAAGGTTTTGTGCCTGCTCGAGCTTCACCCGCTCGAAGGCGGGGGCCAGCCGATCGAACAGGTCCTGGCTGAACTTACCCACCAGCAGGTTGGCCGAAGACCCCTGCTGGACGGCCGAAGGCTCTAGGATCATTGACATTTCGCACCATTCGCTTGGGGCGAAAGTGCGCGATGTCTTTCAGCCGTTCGCGCCCGGTTCCGTGGCGAACGATAAACATCGTTTAAACTTTTTGTACCGGCTTGTCACGTTTTGTTCGCTAGCCGACACAAGCTTGAACCTTCGCGGTGCCTAGACCTAAGTTATACAAACCTAGTTACGCACACCCATCTATGTTACCAACCTATTTAAATAAATGAGGGAATGGATCATGCTGGAACTTGCAATCCATGCACCGCAACTTGATAAGTTGGCGCCTCTCGCATTGATGGCGCAAGATCATTACGACGACCAGTCTTCGGACGCTTGCGAGCAGGCGCTCGCGCATGTGTTCGAGCAGGAGACGCGCTTCGAGCGGGGCGAGCATCTGTGCCACGAGGGCACTTCGGCCCGCGCCACCTTCGTGCTGCGCGAGGGGTGGGCGGCACGCACCATGAACCTGGCCGCCGGCCGCCGCCAGATCGTGGAACTGCTGCTTCCGGGCGACCTGTTTCCGGTGTACCACTCCGAGGGCGCGCCATGCGAGGGTATCGTGGCATTGGGTGCCTGCCGCGCCGCCTCCTGTCCGCCGCGCGCTCTCGAGGCGGCGGCGCTGGAACATCCCGAACTCGCCCGTCTGCTGTGGCAACTCACCGCGCGCTCGAAGCGCATCTTCCGGATGTGGATCGCCAATCTGGGGCAGCGCGATTGCTATGCGCGCATCGCCCACATGATCTGCGAGCTGAGAGAGCGCCTGGCGCAGACGGGCAAGGTGACCGACGGCTCGTTCGACGTGCCGCTGACTCAGGAAGATCTGGCGGATGTGTGCGGGGTGACCAGCGTGCACGTCAATCGCACGTTGCAGCAATTGCGGCGCGACGGGTTGTTCGAACTGCGCCATCGCCGCGCCTGCATGCTCGATGCCGAAGGGCTGAAGATGGCGGCGGACTTCGACAGCGCCTACCTGCAGACGTTCTAGCCCGGCCGATTCAGCGAGGGGTGGTGGCGAGTGGCCGGCGCAAGCCTCAATGAGGTAGCGCCGCCACCGCCCAGCGGCACGCTAGAGCGGCCAGATTTCCCACACATTGCTTGGTGTGCGCCGGATGGTGCAGATCTTGGCCCCGTCGCGCCACAATTCGGCCGAGCGGCTGCGCGCCTCGCGGTGGGCGATGAGCAGCGCCTCGCTCGAATCATGCGCCTCGAACTCGACATCCTTGGCCGGGCGCCCGTCATGTTCCTCGGGAAACTTGATCCGGTAGACATGCTTTAGCCGCGCAATTGGCGGCGGCTCTGCCATCCATAGCCGCGAAAGCATCCCGCCCCGTGCCCCAGCCACCCTTCCGCCGTCCATGGTGCTTCTCCTTTTGTCGTGCGATTTCAGATGCCTGCAAACAGGCACGGATCGCAATGACATTGGTTAAGCGGCCATTCGACCGGGGCAAACAAATGCAGGCGCCGGTGTTCGCGGCTGATGGCCCCCCGGGCCGGGGGTCGAACTCAGCGCTTGGAGAACTGGAACGAGCGGCGGGCCTTGGCGCGGCCGTATTTCTTGCGTTCCACGGTGCGGCTGTCACGGGTGAGGAAGCCGGCCGCCTTGACCACCGATCGCAGCGTGGGCTCGTACTTGGTCAGCGCCTGGCTGATCCCGTGCTTCACCGCGCCCGCCTGTCCCGAAAGCCCGCCCCCCGAGACCGTGGCGACGATGTCGTACTGGCCCTCGCGCTCGGTGATGGCGAAGGGCTGGTTGATCACCAGACGCAACGTGGGACGGGCGAAATAAACCTCCTGATCGCGGCCGTTGACCACCACCTTGCCCTTGCCGGGCTTGAGCCAGACGCGCGCGACCGCGTCCTTGCGACGCCCGGTGGCATAGGCACGGCCCGACGCATCGAGCTGCTGTTCGCGCAAGGGCGCGCTTGGTGTGCGCACCTCGCGCTCGCCGGCATCGGGCGTATCGCCGGCCAGCGCGCCAAGGTCGGCCAGATCGCTGACGCTGGCGGGCTCGCTGGCGGGTTCCGCCTCGTTCGCGGCCGGGGCCTGGCCTGAGGTCGGGGCCTCGGGTTCGGACGTGGGCTTGGTCTGGGCCTTCGCTTGGTCCGCGGGCTGCGACCGGGACTTGGCGGGGGTATCGTCAGCATCGCCAGATGCAGGGCGCGCCTCACCATCGGTTGCGGGCGACGTGCTGTCCGCTTGCGTGTCGGATTTCGCCACGGCCTCGGACTGCGATGAAGCAGCGGTTTCGCTCGCCTCGCCCCGAGTTTCGGACCCCGCCTTGGCTTCGGCCGAAGGATCGGGCGTTGGGGTGGTTTCGGGCTTGTCGGTCTCAGCGGCCATCACTTGGACACCTTGTTCTTGCGGTTCATGCCCGCCACGTCGAGCGGTTCGGGGTTCTGGCCGGAATGGGGATGCTCCGCGCCGGCATACAGATGCAGCCCGCGCATTTGGGCTCGGCCCAGCGGCCCGCGTGGCACCATGCGTTCGACCGCCTTTTCCAGCACCCGCTCGGGAAAGCGCCCTTCGAGCACCTTGTCGGCGGTGACCTCTTTCAGCCCGCCGGGATAGCCGGTGTGCTTGTAATAGGTCTGGGTCTTCATCTTGTTGCCGGTGAAGCGCACCTTCTCGGCATTGATGATGACCACATGGTCGCCGCAATCGACATGCGGGGTGTAGATGGGCTTGTGCTTGCCGCGCAGGATATTGGCGACCAGCGAGGCGAGCCGCCCCACGACCAGCCCGTCCGCATCCACCAGGTGCCAGTTCTTCTCGATCTCGGCCGGCTTGACCGACCTTGTCTGCTTGCTGAGCGCCTTCATGCCCATGGGAAACATCCTTTGCTGGCGCCGCAGGGGTAGGAGCCCGGCGCTGGAATATTTGCAATCCGAATGACGGCTGCCGGAGCTGGGTCGGGCGCGCACCAGACTTGGGCGCACCGACACCGATGCGCGGCCAAATGTCCGCCGATGCGGCCAAAGTCAAGCGCTCAGGCGCGTTTGCAGGGAGGTATCAAGATACCGCCGGGATGATCTGGGGTGCTGGAGCCAGCGCGAAGGTCTCGATCGTGCGCCGGCTTTCGCCCTCGATCGCGGTGACGATCTCGCGGGTGGCATGGTCCATCAGCCCGGTCGCCGGGTTGCGGGTGGCGACAAAACGGGTGCTGACCCGTCCCGTCAAGCCGCCCGGCAGCGCCACCTTGGCTGTCGCACTGCGTTCGCCGGGAGCGGGTGCGAACAGGTCCACGGGCAGGGCCGAGATGATATGACCGCCTGCGCGGTCCAGTGCGGCGACGAACTCCTTGAGCGCGCTATTATCGGTCAGACGCTGCGTTTCGAGCATCTCTAGGACATAGGCGCGCGCCTGCTCGACCTCGGGGACCTCCTCGTGCGGGTCGGGCAATATGGCCGAGCGGATCAGGCCGCTGGGCGACAGATCGAGCGGGAACAGCCCGGCCTCCACCCGCGCGCGTTCCAGCTCGGCAAGGGGCGCCAAGCGCGCAGGAGCCTCGACCGCGACCCCGATCTGTTCGCCCTCGATCCGGAAACCCGCATTGTCTTGCGAGAACAAAACCGAAAAGCGGCGGTCGACGACAAACCGGGCATCGCCGGTCATCTCTCGTTCGAGCCGGCGCGAATAGACCATCGGCCGCGCGGGCGGGTCGATCAGCGCGCCCGCCACGGTGCCGGGCGCAGGAGCCGATTGGGCAAGCACCCCCCGCGAGGCGAGCGCGGGCGCCAGCGTGGCCAGCAACACAATCAGCGAGCGCCGGTCCATCTGGGTCACGCGGCTGTGCTCGCCTCGCTGGTCAGCCCGGCAAGCCAGCTGCGCGCCGCTTCGGGGGCCTCGCGCGCATGCCATCCGATCACCGCGGGCGTGTCATAGGGATGCAGCGCCTCGATCCGGGCGATCGCGCGGGCCAGCAGCGCGGCATTGGTCTTGAACAATACGCCGGTCTCGCTCGCTTCCCCGCGCTGGCCGTCGGAAATGAACAGCGAGCGCATCATCGGCAGGATATTGGCGCAGGCGACCAACTGCTCATCGAGCAATATATACGCCACGCCGACGGCATCGGCTTCGCTGGCGAAGGGACACCAGATCAGCGCAGGCTCCCGCCCCGCCACGATGCCGCTCATGCCCGCCTGCCTGCGACATGCGCCGCCCAGGCGGTCGCCGCCACCAGCAGCGCGGCGGTGAGCTGGTGCAGCACCGCCAGCCACAGCACAATGCCGGCGGTCACCGTGGCAATCCCTAGCAGCACCTGCAGCCCCACGCCTGCATTGAGCGCGGTCCCGGCAAACGCGCCATTGCCACCGCTGCGCCGCGCCTGACGCGCGAGCAGGACCAGCGCGAGCAGCGCTGCCAGCGCCCACCAGCGATGGAGGAAATGGAGGAGGAACGGATCATGTGTCAGCGTCCATACGATGCCGGGCGACCAGTCGATCTTGGGGAAGAGCCGGCCGTTCATCAACGGCCAGTCATAGGCGGCATGACCCGCATTGAGCCCCGCGACCCAGGCGCCCAACAGCAACTGAAGCGCCAGGGCAGCGCCGGCGACCAGGCCAAGCACCGTCGGTCGAACGAGCAACCCGGCGGCATCGCCCGGCGCACTTTCGCGTTCGCCGTGTTCCATAAGCTTGCGCGGCAGATGGTCCGCGCGCGCCAGGGTCCGTATGTCGAGCGCGGTCCAGACCAGCAGCACCAGCGTGGCGAGCGCGGTCATCAGGTGAACCGACAGCCACAAATGGCTGACATCGGTCATCTGCCCGGTCAGACCCGAGCGCACCATCAGCCAACCGAACACGCCCTGCGCCCCGCCCAGTGCCAGCAGCACGACCAGCCGCGGCTTGATGACATCGGGGATGGCACCGCGCAGCCAGAACCAGGCGAGCGGCAGGGCATAGGCAAGGCCCAGCAAGCGGCCCAGCAGGCGGTGAAACCATTCCCAGAAATAGATGAGCTTGAAGGCGGCAAGGTCCATGCCTCTTGCTTCCAGCCGATACTCGGGCGTCAGGCGATAGGTGTCGAACTCGGCCTGCCAGCCGCTCTCGCTCAACGGCGGGACGATGCCGGTAACCAGGTTCCACTGGGTGATCGACAACCCGGATTCGGTCAGCCGGGTAATCCCCCCGACCAGCACCATCACCACCACCAGCGCTGCAATGAGAAACAGCCAGCGGGCAAGCGCGAGCGGGCGCGTGCGCCCAGGGCCGGTCAGGGTAAAATTGATCTGTCTTGTGCGGGCGACCATTGCGAGGGGGCCATATCGGCTCTTTCGCCCGCGATTAACAGGGTCATCAGGACAGGGGAAGCGTCTTGCATTATGTAACCTTGTAACATAGAGGCTGTGCATGGCCAGCAATCCCGCCCGTCTGTCTTGCCCCCCCGCGCCGGCCAATCGTGTCGTATCCCACGGGGTCGGCGACCGATTCGATCGGCTCGGGATCGTCATGTCCGGGCTTTGTGCGCTGCATTGCGCGGCCAGCCTGGTGCTGGTGGGCATGCTGGGCTTTGCCGGAACGATGCTGCTTCATCCTGCCATCCACAAGGTTGGCCTGGTTATTGCCGTGCTGGTCGCGACCGCTGCTATCGGTGTCGGCGCGGTGCGGCGCTGGCGGACAAAGCCGGTGCTGCTGGCGACTTGCGGGATCGCCTCGCTCGCCGCCGCCGTGAGTGTGGGTCACGGAATCGCAGAACTGCCGCTCACCATGATCGGCCTGGCGTTCATCGCCACGGCGCACTGGACCAACTTGCAGCGCGCCTGAGCAGGTGGTTGCAACCCGGGCCGCGGACGCTATCTCGCAAGCTGCGAAGCATGCCGATGTCCAGTCCCTGCCCGATCACCCTGAACGGCGAACCGCGCCGCACCGGCGCCGCCACCATCGAGGCGTTGCTGCGCGAACTCTCGCTCGAGCCGCAGAAGGTGGCGGTGGAGCGCAACGGCACGATCATCCCGCGCTCGTCCTATTCCGAGGCCCCGCTCGAGCCGGACGATGTGCTTGAGATCGTCCATTTCGTGGGCGGCGGAGATGACGTGGCGCAGGCGCCTGCGCCAACGCGCTCCGATGAGTGGGAGGTTGCCGGGCGGCGCTTCACCTCGCGCCTGATCATCGGCACGGGCAAGTACAAGGATTTCGCGCAGAACGCGGCGGCGGTGGCGGCGAGCGGGGCCCAGATCGTCACCGTGGCGGTGCGCCGGGTCAATGTTTCCGATCCCGCAGCGCCCATGCTGACCGATTTCATCGACCCGGCAAAGGTCACCTACCTGCCCAATACCGCCGGCTGCTTCACCGCCGAAGATGCGATCCGCACCCTGCGCCTGGCGCGCGAGGCGGGCGGCTGGACGCTGGTCAAGCTCGAGGTGCTGGGTGAGGCCAGGACGCTCTATCCCGACATGCGCGAGACCTTGCGCGCCACCGAGGTGCTGAGCGCTGAGGGCTTCGAGCCGATGGTCTATTGCGCTGACGACCCCATCGCCGCGCGCCAGCTCGAGGAGGCAGGTGCGGTGGCGGTGATGCCGCTGGGCGCGCCGATCGGCTCGGGGCTGGGGATCCAGAACAAGGTGACTATCCGCCTGATCGTCGAGGGCGCCAGCGTGCCGGTGCTGGTCGATGCGGGCGTGGGAACCGCGTCCGATGCGGCGGTGGCGATGGAGCTGGGCTGCGACGGGGTGCTGATGAACACCGCGATCGCCGAGGCGAAGGATCCCATCGCCATGGCCCGGGCAATGCGGCTGGCGGTCGAGGCCGGGCGCGGCGCCTACCTGGCAGGCCGCATGGGCCAGCGCCGCTACGCCGATCCCTCGAGCCCGCTTGCCGGGTTGATCTGACGCGAAGCAAGCTCGGCGGGTCCGGGAGTCTGGCGGCTTGTGGCCCGCGCGCTCTTAGGATCCCGAACAAAATCGCGAACATGGTTTACGATTTGCTAACCACTTGGGGCGCATGATCATCTCCTGGACAAAGTGAACGGGAGCCGATCATGGCCGTATTCCGCACCGCCTCGCAGACCATTGCCGAAATGCGCGAGTTTGCCGGCTTCTGCCCGCACGAGCAGTTCCACATCGAACGCAGCCTTGAAATCGTGCGCGGACCGCGGCCCTTCCTTGCGGCGCGCGAGGCGCCGGCCGCCGGCGCGCTGCCGTCGCGCTGCCGCCGTCATGCCGCGGCGCAAAAGGAGCTGATCGCCACCAGCGCGCGTGTTGCGGCCGATCAGCCGCTGGAGGAGGCGGGCGAGTTCCTGCTGGCGCTGATGCTGGTCACAAGGTACGAGATCGCCGGCGGCATGATCGAGAGTTTCGCTGCCTACCGCTTCCTTTACGAGCGGCTGCTCGGCGCCCGCGTGCGCCCGTTCCTGCCGGCCGCCTTCTGCGCCGCCGCCGCGCTTCCCGAAGTGGAGCCTGCAAGGCGTGCCAGGCTGATCGCCAGCGTGGGTGCGGCGGTGCTGGCGACCCCGGGATGGTCGATGCGCGAGCCGATCTTCTTTCCTAGCCGCCTGGCCGAAGAGCCGCTCGACGATCAGTACAGCGCGTCCAGCCTTGCGCCGTAACGCTCCTTGAGCGGGTGCCGGCGGATCTTCAGCGTCGGGGTCATCTCGCCGCCATCGACGGTAAACGGCTCGTCCGCCAGGATGAACTTGCGCACCTTTTCGGTGACCGAAAGATCGGCATTCACCCGCTCGATCGCCGCCTTGATTGCGCTAGTGAAGCCCGGCCGCGCGGTGATGACCGCAAGCGGCGTCGCGTCGCCCTCATCCCCGGCATCGGTTTCCGAACCGGTTTGCGCCCCCATTTGCGCCCAGGTTTGCGCCCAATGTTCATCGGGCACGATCAGCGCCACGACATAAGGCCGCCGGTCGCCTGTCACCATCGCCTGCGCGATCTCGGGCTGGAGCGTGAGCATCCCCTCCAGCTTCTGCGGCGCGATATTGTCGCCCTTGTCGTTGACGATAATGTCCTTCTTGCGATCGGTGATGACGATCCGCCCGTCCTCGTCGAGATGACCGATATCGCCGGTATGCAGCCACTCGCCCAGGATGGCGCGGCGGGTGTCGGCGGGATCGTTCCAGTAACCCTTCATCACCAGCGGCCCGCGCACCAGGATCTCGCCATCCTCGGCGATCTGTACCGAGGTATGTTCGCCGAGCGGCGGGCCCACGGTTCTAAGACGGATACCGGCGGAAGGCAGGTTGCAGCTGATCACCGGCGCGGTCTCGGTCTGCCCGTATCCTTGCAGCAGCGTGAGGCCCAACCCTGAGAAGAACGCGCCCACTTCGGGATTGAGCGGCGCCCCGCCGGAGACCATCGCCTTCATCCGGCCGCCGAACCGCTCGGCAATCTTGGGTCGCAAGGTGCGCCCGAGCAACAGGTCGACCGGTCTGTCGACAAGCCGCCGGCGCCCATCGAGCTGTCCCAGTCCGATCGCCACCGCGCGCCCGAGCAGGAACCGGGCCACCGCCCCCTGTTTCTCGATCTGGGCGATCATCCGTGCGCGCAAGAGTTCGAACAATCGCGGCACCACGATCATGAAGGTGGGCCGGGCTTCGCCAAGGTTGGTCGCCAGCTTGTCGAGCCCTTCGGCAAACCAGATCTCGGCGCCCATGCCGATGGGCAGCATGAAGCCGGCGGTGTGTTCCAGCGCATGGCTGAGCGGCAGGAAGGACAGGAACCGCTCCTCGTCCCAACCGAAATTGCCCGCCAGCGCCCGGCCCGCCGCCTCCACATTGGCGAGGATGGCGCCGTGGTGCAGCATGACCCCGCGCGGCGAACCGCTGGTGCCACTGGTATAGATGATGCACGCCAGATCATCGCGCGTAGCCCGGTCGATATGCGGGGCAATCGCGGTGCGCGCCTGGCGTGCGTCCCCGCGCAAAACCAGGTCGGACCATTGGTGAACCTCGAAGCTGCCCGATTGCGCGGCGGCGACAGGTTCGATCCCGATCAGGTGCTCGGCATGGCCCGCACGCGTCATCGCCCGGCGCAGCGGCCCGGCGAGCCTGGGGTTCGAGACGAACACCGCCCGCGCACCTGAATCGTCCAGGATGTGGCAATGGTCGGCCTCGGTATTGGTGATGTAGGCGGGCACGGTGACCATCCCCGCCGCCATGATCGCAAGGTCGGCGATGCACCATTCGGGCCGGTTTTCCGAGACGATCATCACCCGCTCGCCATCATCGAGGCCCATCTGGCGCAGCCCTGTGGCAAGGGTGGCGACCTGGCATGCCGCCTCGTTCCACGAGACAGGCTGCCACTGGCCGGCGATCTTGGCGGAGAGGAACGGCCGGTCGCCAAGCTCATCCGCCCGCTCGAAGAACAGGCCGACCAGGCTGTTCGCCCGCGTGATATCGCTCAGTTCCAACCCCGCCTCCCCGGTGTCGGGCAGCGCTAGCGGTTGGGGCAACGCGCGGCAATGGGCGGGCAACATCGCATTCGCCCCACCTACCGGGTCACGGATCCGGTGACAGGCTGCGCAATGCAGACCTTTTGTTTGCGCAGGCGATCTGGGTTAGGCCGCTTCTATCGTGATCATCGATGCGCATCATCATTTGTGGAACCTGTCGCAGGTTCGATATCCATGGCTTGAAGCCAAGGGTGTGCGGCGGTTTTTCGGCGATCCCTCGGCGATCCAGCGCAATTACCTGGTGGAGGATTTCCGCGCCGACTGGGCGCATATCCCGGTTGAAGGAAGCGTCCACATTCAGGTGGGGGCGGCGCCGGGCGAGGAACTGGCGGAAACCGAATGGCTCGAGCGGCAAGCGCGGGAAAGCGGATTGCCGAGCGCGATCATTGCCTTTGCCGACCTGACCTCACCGGGGCTGGAGCACCAGCTCGATCGGCATCAAGCAGCATCCGACCGGTTGCGCGGTGTCCGCCAGATCGTCAGCCGCCATCCCGACGAGGACACCGGCAGCGAGGGCGAAGCTCTGCTGCGCAATCCCGCCTTTTCGCGCGGATTGCACACGCTTGCCGGTCGCGGGCTAAGCTTCGATCTACAGCTTACCCCCCCGCTCCTCGAAACCGCCGCAGAAGTCTTCGCCGCGATACCCGACCTGCGGGTGGCCTTGTGTCACGCCGGCTCGCCTTGGCACCAGGACGCAGCATCGCTGAAGAGCTGGACGGCGGGCCTAGAGGCCTTCGCCCAAGTGCCGAATGCGATGTGCAAGCTATCGGGCCTGGGAATGTTCGATCCGCAATGGACGCGAAATTCGCTTCGCCCGATTATCGAAGGCGTGTTGCAAGTCTTCGGGCCAAAACGGGTGATGTGGGGTTCCAACTTCCCGGTCGACAAGCTCTATCGCGATTACAATAGCCTTTTCGATACAACGTGGGAACTGGTACCCGAGGAAGCGCGCGCGTCGGTCTTCGGTTTGAACGCCATCGAGTTCTATCGCTTGCCGTTGCGAGAGGCGGAACTGGCGTTATCGGATAATTAACCGGATCCGCATAAAGGTGCTGAACCCAATTTCGGTCAAGGGTTCCAACAACTCGTCAGAAGCGTCGGAGGGTGGTGCAGGAGAGGATCGAACACAGCGCTTGCTTCCCCGCGAACGCGCCGCCAGACATCATTCGCCCAATTGGACTGACCTTGCATAAGGCGCTTGGCGGGTTGAGCCGTATGGTCTGACAGCGGACGCGCTTTCTCCGCTCATCGGGCTTGTCGGGTTGTCGGGCTAACAGTTCGTCGAGCTAACAGTTCGCCGGGCACACATGATGGTGCGGCAGCGGCGATCGGAAGAGCCGCCGGCTGGTTCACTCGATCGAATTGGGACGCAAAGCCTTTGCCAGACAGTTCGCCCCCGCCGGACCTCTCGCGGCTGCAGACCTGGTCGGAGGCGCGTCGGCTGACCGCTCTGTTCGCCGCACCGCGCCTGGTCGCATGCGGCGTCGTCGGGCTGGGGCTGGCGTCCGCCATTGCCGAGACCCTGAGCATCGGCATGGCGGTGTTGCTGCTTTTCGCGCTGCTCCAGAACGATGTTGAGCTCGACAACATAGATGGTCTGCTCGCCCGGATCCACATCTGGATAAACGAGCTGTTCGGGGCAAGCCCGGCGCTGATCCCGACCATTTTTGTGATGCTGCTCCTGCTTGCCGCGGCCCTCGCCTACGCCAACAACGCGGTGAGCGGCATCATCCTCAACCGGGTTGCCGAACGCGTGCGCAACGTGGTGCACGAACGGCTTATCACCGTCGGTTACATCTATCTGCAGCAACGCGATCATGGCGCGCTGGTCCATACGCTGGCCAACGAGAGCTGGACCGTGGCCGACGCGTTCTACAGCATGACACGCGTGGCGGTGAACCTGGCCGCAGCCGCGGTCTTTATTGGCGGCATACTGGCGCTGTCATGGCAACTCGGCCTAGCAGCGCTTGCGGGCGGGGGGTTCGCCTTTGTGATGCTGCGCTTCATCTCGCGGCCGATCCATCGCCTGGGCCTGCAGACGCTCGAGGCCAACCAGGTGCTGACCGAACGCATGCTGGTCAGCATCAACGGCATGCGAACCTTGCGCATCTATGCGCTCGAGCGCTTCTTGCTGTCGCGGTTTTCGCAAGCGTCCTCGCGCGTGCGGCGACGGGCGATCAGGGCCGAGCTGTTCAAGGCCGCGACCGGACCGCTCAACCAAATTACGGGGATCGGCATCCTCGTGCTCATGGTGCTGGTGGGCAATTGGGCTCAGATCGACATCGCCACCACCATCGCCGCCGTGCTGCTGCTGTTCCGGCTGCAGCCCTATCTGCTCGACATGGAGGAGCACCGGATGGCGCTGGCCAATGTCAGCGCATCGCTGCGCGACGTGCGCCGCACGGTCGAGATCGACGGCAAGCCGTGGCCCCGTCAGGGCAAGAAGACGTTCCCCGGACTTGCCCGGTCGCTCACCTTTGAAAACGTCGCGTTCACGCATGACCCGCGCAAGGCGCCCAGTCTCCAGGACATCTCGTTCACCATCAAGCGTGGCCAGCGAACCTTGCTGCTGGGGCCGAGCGGATCGGGAAAGAGCACCGTGCTCAATCTCATCCTGCGCCTGTACGAGCCCGATGAGGGCCGCATTCTCGTGGACGGGGTCGACCTGGCTGACTTCACGCGCGAAAGCTGGCTCGAACGGCTGGCGATCGCGGGACAGGACGTGGAACTGCTCGAGGGTACGGTGATGGACAACCTTGTCCTGGGCGGCCGCGAAGTGGCTGAGGAAACGGTGCGCGAAACTCTTGCGCTGGTCGAGATACTGGCCGACCTCGACGAACTGCCGGATGGTCTGCATACGCATATCGGCGCGGGTGGGCTGAGCTTCTCGGGTGGTCAGAGGCAACGGCTGGGGCTGGCCCGCGCCTTGTTGCGCGATCCTGAAATCCTGCTTCTAGACGAGGCGATGAACGCCCTGGAGCCCGCGCTGGAAAGCCGGATCCGCGCGCGGATCGAGCAGCGCCTGGCCGGGCGGACGATCATCAGCGTGTCTCACCGAAGCGATGCAGTGCATCATGCCGATGATGTCATCCGGCTTGATCACGGACGGATCGACCCATTGGCGAGCTTGGCCCGCGAGACTCAAGCGGTTGCGCTTAACTAGGAGATTTGCACCGGCTTCATGCCGAAGCGGCGGCGGAGCGCGTGATAGCGGGGCGGGGTGAGAAACCAGATCAGCGCACGGCGCGATTCGACATTCCAGCGCTCAAGAGCGGCATGCGGCAGGTTGGCCAGCCGCCAGACCCGGGGGTTATCGAACCGCAGCATCTCACCGCGAAGCGCGCGCCAGGTCTCACGGTCGGTGATGCGGTGCTCGATCATGTGGGTTTGTAGCCATTCGAGAAACTTCGGCCGCACTCCTTTATCGCTCAGGTCGGCGTGGGCCTTGTCGCTGCTGCACGCCGATTCGGGGTGCTGGCGGTAATAGTCGAGCACCTCATCCACCACGACGACCGGATAGTGGAGGAAGATCTTGAACAGCATGACCTGGTCTTCGTAGAGCCTGCGAAAGCTGTCCTCGAACCCACCGACGGCGAGCAGCTCCTCGCGCCGGACAAGCAGGCTGCAGATACCCGGCATCCCGGCACCATGGCTGGCCAGATAATGCGCGGCGACGCGTGGCGGGTGGAGCACCTGGTCCGCCGGCAAGCCCAACCCTGCGACCATATCGGCCGCGAGCCAAGGGCGTGATGTAGGCAGGTTCTCTTTGTTCCAGCTCGACCAAAGCATGGTCGGCGACATCGACATCACTGCCTGGGGGTGCGCTTCGAGCGCGCGCATGTGCACCGTTAGCCGGTCGGGCAGCCAGATGTCGTCGGCGTCGAGGAACGCGACCAGATCGCCTCGGGCAAGGCCGATACCGGCATTGCGTGAGGCGCTCATGCCGCGGTTTTCGTGGTCCGGATGCTCGGCATATCTGACCCGGTCCGGATGACGCTGCGCATAGCTGCGGGCGATGGAAGTGGCGCCGTCGGTGGAGCCGTCATCGATCAGGATCAACTCCCAGTTCGGGAAGGTCTGCGCGAACACGCTCTCGATCGCCTGCTCGAGATATCTCTCTCCATTCAGAAAGATGATGATGCACGAAACCGCCGGCGTATCCTCGTGCGTATCCTCCAACACAGATCCTCCAATACAGTGAGCTCACTTATAAAAGGTTAACAACTAAAGTTTGTCTCTTTTTGGTACTTACGACCAAGAGGCCGTAGCGTTGCAATTGGTCGTTAATCATTACGTGCTAAATGCAACAACAAGCACGGTTAATAAAGCTTGGGACGATCCGATCATCCTCGGGTCGTGACGGCCTCGTTGCCGAACACGCCGCGCATCGAAAGAATGAAAAGAGCATTAGAGATGTTCCATATGCTGCTATTGCCGCCTCTCGGCGGTTGGGTCTGACGATGAGTATTCACCGCACCCGTCGGACCGGGAAGGTCCGGCAGCTCATGTCGATTGCCGCGCCTGCCGGAACTCTTGCGGGTCTGGGTCTGCTGGCGATCCGGGTAAGCCCGCGCCTGCGGCGGATGATCGCCGGACCGCGTGTGGGCAAGGTGGACATGGGTGGCCTGCGCCGGCTCGATCCGATCAGCACGATGTACGGCTGGGACCGCGGCGCTCCGGTGGATCGCTACTATATCGAGGCGTTCCTTGCCCAACACCGCGAGGACATACGCGGGCATGTGCTCGAGATTTCCGAGAATACCTACACACGCAAGTTCGGCGGCCAGCGCGTCTCGCACAGCGACGTGCTGCATTATGACAAGTCCACGCCTCCGGTCACGATCACGGCTGACCTGATGGACGCGCCGCAGATTTCGTCCGACACCTTCGATTGCGTCATCATCACCCAGACGCTGCAAATGATCTATGACCTGCCGGCATTGATGCGCACGTTGCACCGCATCCTGAAGCCCGGCGGCGTGGTCCTGGCGACCGCTCCGGGGATTTCGCAAGTCGCCGACCCCGAGTTCGGCCATAGCTGGTTCTGGAACTTCACGTCCAATTCGGCCCGACGCCTGTTCGGTGACGGTTTCGGCGAAGAGGTGGAGGTCGAAAGCTATGGCAACGTCTTGACCAGCATCGCCTTTCTGCACGGCCTGGCGCATCAGGAATTCACCCCGCGCGAACTTGATTACAACGATCCCGATTATCATCTGCTGATCGGCATCCGCGCCCGCAAGGCAGGGTAATCATGCTGCGCCGCCGCCTCCAACAATTGCGCCAAGGTGCCGCGGGGTTCGTCGAGCGCCACCGCACCGGGCTGCTGCGGCGCGGCGCTATCCTCATTTATCATCGCGTCGCCGAACCCGCCGCGGACCCGTGGGGCATGGCGATCAGCCCGGCCAACTTCGCCGAGCACCTGGCGGTCATTCGTCGTTTCGGCACGCCGCATACCATGACCGACTTCGCTGATCATCTTGAGGCGCAAGGCGCGCCCGATTGCAGCATCGCGGTCACTCTGGACGACGGCTATGCGGACAATTTTCATTGTGCATTGCCATTGCTGGCCGACGCGCAGGTGCCGGCGACGGTCTATGTGATTGCCGATGCGATCGGCGATCCCGCCGCCTTCTGGTGGGATCGGCTATCCGAGATTTTCCTGGCCACGCAGACCTTGCCGGGCACGCCATGCCCCGTCGTGTCTTCGGGACCAGCGCCCGGTGCGGAGCGGGCGTTTGGTGATGAAGCGACGGTGAGCGCGATGGTGCTGGCGGCCAATCGCAGGTGGTCGGCCGATGACGAACCGCCACAAAACCGCCGTCAGCGCATGTTTTTGACGGTATGGCAGCATTTCGCCTCGCTTCCCGTCCAGGAGCGGGACGACGCGCTTGCCGAACTATGCGCATGGGCCGGGGTCGGTGTCGCGCCGCCCGATGCGCTTGCCGCGCCCATGACGCTGGCGGAACTCGCTCACCTTGCCGCCTCGCCGCTGGTCGAGATCGGCGGGCATACGGCCACCCATGCCGACCTGTCGGCGCTTCCCGAAGACCTGGCGATCGAAGAGATCGGCGGCGGCCGCCAGCGCTTGGTCGAGCTGACCGGGCAGAAGGTGAGCAGTTTCGCCTATCCGTTCGGCCGCGTCGGATCGGGCACCGCGCGCTTGCTGCGCGATGCCGGCTTTGCGAACGCGACCTGCAGCCGCTTTGGCATCGCCACGTCGCGCTCGGATCGCTTCGAGCTGCCGCGGCTGCATGTGCGCAATTGCAGCGGCAAGGCCCTTGAGCGGATGTTGGCGACCACGTTGGGCCGACCGAACGGCGCTTCGGCTGTGAGCGGATAGACATAATGTTCGTCATGTCGAAACTCGCACAGCGCGCCCGCCGACGCGACGGACCAGGTGCTCTGGAAGCGCAAGCACGCCTGCGCTGGCTGGGCGATACGCCTCGGCAAAGCTACGGCGACCCTTCCAGCCGGCAGCCACAGGCGGCCGGCGACGGGGCATTTGGCGACATGACTTTGTCCGCCGCCGATCGGACGCTGGTCACGGTAATCGTCCCTGCATTCGATGCCGCTGCAACGCTGCAGGCGACGCTGGCGAGTATCAGCGCCCAGACGCATTCGCACCTTGAGATCCTGGTGGTCGATGATGGATCGAGCGATGCCACCGCCAATGTGGCGCGAAGGGCCGCCGCCGGGGACAGCCGCATCCGGTTGTTGCAGAAGGCCAATGGGGGCGTGGCGCGGGCTCGCAACGCCGCGCTAACTGAGGCGCAAGGGCGTTATGTCGCCTATATCGATGCGGATGACTTGTGGCACCGCGAAAAGATCGCCTCGCAGCTGGCGACCTTCGCTGCCGCGCGGCAACCGTCGAGCTTTGTCTATAGCGGCTACCGGCTGATCGACGAGGACAACCGTGTCCTGCCCAATTACCGCCCGCTGACCGACGTGTCCGGGCACACCATCTGTCGTCAGATCGCCACCAACTTCTTCAGCAATGTGAGCAGCATCATGGTGCCGACCGATCTTGCCCGCGCGGTCGGAGGCCATGATTCGCGGTTGCGCGACGAGGGGATCGAAGGCGCCGAGGACCTGCTGATGCAGTTGCGCTTGGCGGCGCTGGGTCCGGCGGCATGCTGCCCCCGTGCGCTTGTCGGATACAGGATGCACGACACCAACATGTCGCTCTGCCCGCTGCGATCCGCCAAGTCGAACTTGCGCGCGCTGGACCTGATCGAGCAGGAACAGCCCACCATTGTGACCGAGGTGTTCCGCCTGGGCCGCGCGCGGGTGATCGGCTATCTGCCCATGCTGCTCGGGGCGCGCCGCTACGAGGCAGCGTGGTGGCTGTTCTCGCGGCTAATGTCTGGCCAACACCGCCGTACGGTCGAGATGATGGGGCGTATGGCAGTCACCGGGCCGCGGCTCGTCGCCCGCTCGAAACATACCGATCCGGCGCTTGGCGCGCGGTTTGTCGACGCCGATCCCGACAGCATTTCCTGGAAACCGCACGCGTTTCTTACACGGCGGCGCCGGGCCTGGCTCGAAACGCAGGATGCGATCTTTGCGGCTAGGCACGACTTGCTGCGCGCGCCGCGTGTGGAACTTGCCGACCGGGGGGCACACGTAGCAAGATAGGAAACGCGGTGCCCGCGTGCGCCTATCCTGAGGGCGCTTTCCAACCCCTGCAAGAAACTCGCCAGCGGTTGGACGTAGAGGTTGTCCGAACCGGCGCGGGTTTTCCCAGCCTGTTTTTCCGTCACACGCCTTTTGATCGCAGGCCTTGGCGTTCTGACTAGCGAGGGACGAGTACCAGCTCGTCGAGGCGAGGGTCCATCCGCGCGCTCCAGCCAACTTCGCCGCGCAACGCCGCAGTGGTGCGCAGCAGGCCGTCGAACGAACGAACCCGTGCGTGGCCAAGCGCTTCGAACGAGGGGATCGCCTGTTCGAGCCAGGTTCCCTCTTCGACGATGACCGTTTCGCCAAAGCCCATGATGAACGGCAGACCGAGTGCCTCCTCGAGCGGCAGGCCGAAATCGATGACGCCGATGATCGCGCGCGCGGTCTGTACCGGGATCAGCGGCCCGCCCGCGGCGCCCGCGGTCATGAACGGGCGTCCTTGCGGGTCATAGATCACCACCGGCGACATGGAGGAGCGCGGCCGCTTGCCGCCCTCGACCCGGTTGGCAACCAGCTGGCCATCGGTGCCGCGCGGCACGAAGGTAAAGTCGGTCAGCTCGTTGTTCACGAAATATCCGTCGACGAACAGACCCGAGCCGAAGCCGCCTTCGATGGTGGTGTTGATGCTGACCATCGTGCCCGTGCCATCCACCGCGACGAGATGGCTGGTGCCGTTCTCGGGCCACTCCGCCCCGTCGACGCGCGCCATGGCGCCCGGCGGAAGGCCCGCAGGCGGATCGGCAAGCCGGCTGGCGGGATCGATCAGCTGCGATCGCTGGGCCAGATAGGCGGGGTCGACCAGACCCGCGACCGGCACCGAGACAAAATCGCTGTCGGCAAGATATTGCTCCCTGTCGGCATAGGCGAGCCGCTGCGATTCCAGGAACAGGTGCCAGGTGACGGGATTGCGCGGGCCCAGGGCGGCCAGGTCGAACCGCTCGAGCTGACCCAGGATGGCGATCAGCGCGATGGGGCCCGAGCTCGGCGGACCCATGCCGCAGATGCGGTAGCGGCGGTATGTGCCGCACACGGGGGGTCGTTGAATGGCGCGGTAACCGGCGATGTCGGCGGGGGTCATCGCCTGCCCGCGCGGGGTGTCGGCGGCGATCTCGGCGGCCAGGCGAGCCGCTGGTTCACTGCCGTAGAAGCTTGCCGGACCCTGTTGCGCCAAGCGCTCGAAGGTGGCGGCAAGCTCGGGGACGCGGATCCGCGTGCCCGGTGCCAGCGGCGTGCCCGTCTCGTCGAAATAGATCGCCCTGGCACCAGCATCGCGCGCGGCGGTCTCGGCAAGTTCGGTCAGCGATTGGTGCAGCCTGATATTGATCGCAAAGCCATCGCGGGCGAGTGCGATCGAGGGGGCGATGATTGCGCGCCAGGGCAGCGCACCGTGTTCGGAATGCGCCAAGGCCGCCATGGCGACCAGACCCGGAACGCCGATGCTGAGCCCGCTTCTCACCGCCACGCCGCGCTCGATCGGCTCGCCATCCGGCCCCAAAAACCAGTCGGGCGAGGCGGCGGCGGGCGCCGTCTCGCGTCCGTCGATCGTCACCACCGTGCCGTCGGCGGCGCCGCGCACATAGAACGCACCGCCGCCGATCCCCGAACTCTGCGGTTCCACCACGGTTAGCGCGAAAGCCATGGCGAGCGCCGCGTCGGTGGCGTTGCCACCCCTGGCCAAAATGGCCTCGCCGATGGCGGTGACGCGCGGGTCGTTGGCCGCGGCGGCGCCTTGTGTGGTGCCGGGGGATCCGGTGGGCGGCAAGGACGGGGCGGGCGCGGGGACGGCGACGCAGGCGGTGGCAAGCGATGCGGCGAGCGCGAGGAGCAACGGTCTCAACATGGCCGCCCGCGCTATTCGCTTCCCACCGCTTGGGCAATGGAGGAGAACCCGTCGCGTTTGAGCAGATAGGCAAGACCCGAAGTGATCGCGCGCGCGATACCGGGACCGCGATAGACCATGGCGGTATAGAGCTGGATCAACGAAGCACCGGCGCGGATGCGTTCGAAAGCATCGCGCGCCGACGCAATCCCGCCCACGCCGATCAGCGGGATGCCGCCACCTGTCGCCTGGCGAAAATCACGCAGCCTGGCGAGCGCGAGCGGTGCCAATGGACGGCCCGAAAGCCCCCCCGTTTCCCCGGCATGATCCGAGCGCAATTGCGGGCGCGAGATGGTGGTATTGGCGATGATGAGCGCGCCCAGTCGGCGCTCGAGGGCGATCCGGGCGATGGCATCGATCTGGCGCGGCTCCAGATCGGGCGCGACCTTGAGGAACACAGGCGGCGGCGCGGCGCCGGTGACAAGCGTTTCGTCGCGCGCCGCGATGACCGCGTCGACCAGCGCGGCGAGCGCGGCTTCCTCCTGCAACGCGCGCAGTCCGCTGGTGTTGGGGCTCGACACATTGATCGCCAGGTAATCGGCAACGGGCGTCATCATCCGCGCCATCGTTGCATAATCGGCGATCCGGTCGGGCGAATCGGCATTGGCGCCGATATTTACGCCGACGATGCCTGTGCGGTGCCCCTGTTGGAGCCTGGGCTTGGAGCGTCGCTGCAGCCGCGCCAGCGCCGTGTTCGCGCCCTCGTTGTTGAACCCCATCCGGTTGATGAGCGCCGCATCATCGACCAGCCGAAACAGGCGCGGGCGCGCATTGCCGGGCTGCGGGCGCGGGGTGATCGAGCCCACTTCGACACAGCCGAACCCGAGCGCAAGCAGCGCATCGGGTGCCACCGCGCTTTTGTCGAAGCCGGCGGCGAGCCCAAGCGGATTGGCGAAGGAAAGGCCGGCGACTTCACTCGTTAATGCGGATGTCTCGTTCGGCGCGGGGCGGGGAAGCGCGATGGCGGCGGTTCTGGCGGAAGCGATCGCGAGCGCATGCGCGCGTTCAGGATCGAGCCGGAACAAGGCGGGGCGCGCCAGACGGTAAAGCATCGGCGACGGGCTTGCCAAAGGCCCGGGGCGCTGTCGAGGGGTGGGTTCCGGGGGCCGGATGTAGCCGGTGGTGCGATTGGGAAGCGCTTCGATCGTGGATCGAGGCGGGTCGGGTCAGAGCTCGTCCAAGGCGATCGCCGGTCTTAAGCCGGGCTATCGTGTCGTGTGCGTCAGGCCGCGCTAGAGGACAATGTTGAGCAGCATCGAGAAGCCGCCGCGAATTTCTCAATGGACCTTGGGACGTTGGCAAGAACGAGCGGCGCGCGACGGTAGGCCGATAAACGCATGATTTCCCTCCGCCTTCCGGATGACAAAAATTGAGGGGTCGCTTACGAAATTGCTGCGGAAAGGCCGATAAGCCAGTCACCGGGTCCGCGTTGACTCTTCGAAATGCGACACGGCGGCGGACATCTCGTGGAAACGGATCGTGGGCGCGGCACCCCACTTCGTTATCGGCGATACGCCGTCCGACACACCAGGCCACCTGCTGCCACGCCAGCCCGTCCGACGGCGGTTTGCGTGACGAGCCAGCAATCCGGAACAAGGGTTCGGACTTGCCTTGCGCATCAGGCCTTGCGCAGCGGTGCGCGCACCCTTACCTCAATTGCTACCAATCCGGTCCGATTTGTACCGAGGATATTCCATGCGCCTGTCCAGCCTTGCCGATTACGCCGTCGTCGCGATGTGCGCGGTTGCGCGTCGTGGTGATGCCGAGCGCGAGGCCAGCGGGCGGGCATCGGCCACGCGCATCGCCGGTGAGACAGGTCTGCCGCTGCCCACCGTGCAGAAACTGGCCGGAATGCTGGTGCGTGCTGGGTTGCTGCGCTCGGTTCGCGGTGCGCGCGGCGGGTTGCAACTTGCCAGGCCGGCGGCGTCGATCACATTGGCGGACATCATCGAGGCGGTTGAGGGTCCGATCGCGCTGACATCATGTGTCGAGGGCGCGCATCGTGATTGTGCGCTGGAAGCGAATTGCTCGGTCCGGCCGCATTGGGGCATCGTTAACGAGGCACTGCGCGGTGCGCTCGCCGATGTCGCGCTGACCCGATTGGCAGGGCCGCCCCGCCCGCTGACCCGCCATGCCCCCTCCCCATCGCAAACTGCCCGGCCTTCGCTGGCCGTCCAACCGGAAGTAACCGCATGACCGACCTTGCCAAGCTCGACGACGATACGCGCGAGCGCCCGCTCGATGAGGATGCGCGCGAAGCCGCCGCCAAGGCCGCCGACTACGAATTCGGCTGGCATTCCGACATCGAGACCGAGTTCGCGCCCAAGGGCCTGAACGAGGATACCGTGCGCTACATCAGTGCCAAGAAGCGCGAGCCACAATGGATGCTCGACTGGCGACTGAAGGCGTTCGAGGTGTGGAAAGGGATGGCCGAACCCAACTGGGCCAAGCTGAGAATCCCCCGGATCGACTATCAGGACGCCTATTACTACGCCGAGCCCAAGAAGAAGGTGGAGCTGGAGAACCTCGACGCGCTCGATCCCGAGATCAAGGCGGTGTACGACAAGCTCGGCATTCCCATCGCCGAGCAGGAGGTGCTGGCGGGCGTGAAGGGCGCGCGCAAGGTGGCGGTGGATGCGGTGTTCGATTCGGTTTCGGTGGCGACGACCTTTCGTGAAGAATTGAAGAAGGCGGGCGTTGTCTTCCTGTCAATCAGCGAGGCCATCCGCGAATACCCCGAACTGGTTAAGAAATGGTTGGGCCGCGTCGTCCCCCGCCATGACAACTACTTCGCCACGCTCAACAGCGCGGTGTTCTCGGACGGCACCTTCGTTTATATTCCCGAAGGCGTGCGCTGCCCGATGGAGCTTTCCACCTATTTCCGCATCAATGCCGAGAACACCGGCCAGTTCGAGCGCACGCTGATCGTGGCGGAAAAAGGCAGCTATGTCAGCTACCTGGAAGGCTGCACCGCGCCGATGCGCGACGAGAACCAGCTCCACGCCGCGGTAGTGGAACTGGTCGCGATGGACGATGCCGAGATCAAGTATTCCACCGTGCAGAACTGGTATCCCGGCAATCCCGAGGGCGTGGGCGGGATCTACAATTTCGTCACCAAGCGCGCGCTGTGCCAGGGCAAGCGCAGCAAGGTAAGCTGGACGCAGGTGGAGACGGGCAGCGCGGTGACCTGGAAATATCCGTCCTGCGTGCTCAACGGCGTGGACAGCGTGGGCGAGTTCTACTCGGTCGCGGTGACCAACAACCACCAGCAGGCCGACACCGGCACCAAGATGATCCACAACGGCAAAGGCAGCCGCTCGACGATCATCTCCAAGGGCATCTCCGCCGGCAAGTCGGACAACACCTATCGCGGCCTGGTGCGCGTGGGCGCCAATGCCGACAATGTGCGCAACTTCACCCAGTGCGATTCGCTGCTGCTGGGGAGCGAATGCGGCGCGCACACCGTGCCCTATATCGAGGTCAAGAACCCCACCGCCCAGATCGAGCACGAGGCGACCACCTCGAAGATCTCGGACGACCAGCTGTTCTACGCCATGCAGCGCGGCCTGGGCGAGGAAGAGGCGGTGGCGCTGATCGTCAACGGCTTTGCCAAAGAGGTGCTGAAAGAGCTGCCGATGGAGTTCGCGGTCGAGGCGCAGAAGCTGCTGGCGATCTCGCTCGAGGGGAGCGTGGGGTGATGAAAGAAGGAGAAACCTTCGAGAAATATGCTGATCGGGTTCGCGACGATCATTACCTGCATTGGCTCGCATTGTTCTTCGTGGCGTTCTGGGCAGGAAGCGCATTTGGTTGGCTTTGGGGAATTGGAACGTTCTTTGCGATTTACGTCACTATTTTGATTTCGAACACGATGATACTGGCGGTTCGGCCGAGCTTTCGGCTCATCAAAATCAACCGATGGTTTTGGATCATCCTCGCCATCTTTTGGATAATCCTATCAACGGCCAGCGTCGTGGACGTTGCAGCTCAATGACTGACCGCAAGACCCTCCAGCTCCGCGATCCATCCGAGGCCGACGCCGGGCCCGCGCTCAAGAAGAAGGGCCGCGGGTGGGAGATTTCGGAGAAGCGCCTCGATGCGCTGCACGAGCGCGCGCGCGAGATGCGGCGGCATTCGACAGACGCGCACAAGGCGCTCGCCGCGCGCTTCGCCAAGGCGGATCTGGGGCGCTACAGCTTCACCCGACATGCGGTGGTGGGCAGCGCGATCGTCGCTTTCGTCTGCCACAACCTCGGCATGGCCATCGCCATCGACGAGGAAGGTCAGGACGATGCGCTGGCCAAGCGCCGCGACAAGAGCCTCGAGGCGGTCAACATCCGCGTGATGCGGATCGCGGCGGCCGACATCCTCGAGGACATCGACGCCGTGCTCGCGCGCATCACCGCCGGGATGCGGCTGCGGATGGCGGACCGGAAGGGCAAGGCCCGCGCGCATGCGGCGGCCAATCCCAACCAGCACTATTCGCGACCCGGCCGCTCCGCCGGCCGCGAGCATCATCCGCGCGCGGCATCGGGAGGACAGCGCTGATGGCCACACTTTACGATACCGACTTCCACGAATGGTCCTTGCAGCAGGCGGCCAAGCTTCGGGCGATGGCCGCTGCGCGGATCAATTCGGAACTCGATCTCGCGAATCTTGCCGAGGAAGTGGAAAGCATGGCCGGCAGCGATCGTCGTGAGCTGCATGTCCGCCTGGAGCTGATCCTCGTTCATCTGATCAAGCTTGCTTATTGCTTTTATCCCGAGCCCCGCCGGCAATGGACCAATTCGGTGCAGGCGCAGCGGAGCAGCATTGAAAAGCTGCTCAAGCAGAGCCCGTCGCTGCGGCGTCTGATGCCCGATATGCTGATCGAGGCCTATGAAAGCGCCCTCGAGAAGGCGGGCACGGAGACGATCGATCTCTCCATGGACGAGCCGCCGAAGTCGTGTCCATTCGACCTCGACGGGCAAGTGCTCGCTCGTGACTACATCCCCGAACCTCCGGTGCGCTACTGATGCTCGAAATCGTTAATCTCCACGCCAATGTCGGCAACACGCCGATCCTTACCGGTCTCTCGCTCGAGGTGAACGCGGGCGAGGTGCATGCGATCATGGGCCCCAACGGCTCGGGCAAGTCCACGCTCGCCTATGTGCTGGGCGGACGGCCCGGCTACACGGTGACCGGAGGCTCGGTCACCTTTCAGGGGCAGGATCTGCTGGCGCTCGACCCGCACGAACGCGCCGCCGCAGGCTTGTTTCTGGGCTTCCAGTACCCGGTCGAGATCCCCGGTGTCTCCAACGTCCAGTTCCTGCGCGAGGCATTGAACGCGCAGAGGAAGGCGCGGGGCGAGGAACCGCTATCGGCAGGCGAATTTCTCAAGCTGGCGCGCGAGAAGGCGCAGCTGCTGAAGTTCGACATGGAAATGATGAAGCGCAACGTGAACGTGGGGTTCTCGGGCGGTGAGAAGAAGCGTGCCGAGATGGTCCAGATGGGCATTCTCGACCCCGGGCTCGCGGTGCTCGACGAGACCGATTCCGGGCTCGATATCGACGCGCTCAAGGTGGTGGGCGAGGGGATCAACGCGATCATGCGCCCGAAGGACGGCGGCGGGCCGGGCAAGAGCGTGCTGCTGATCACGCATTACCAGCGCCTGCTCGATTACGTGCGCCCCGACTTCGTCCATGTGCTATCGCGCGGACGTATTGTCACCACCGGCGATGCCGCGCTTGCTCTCAAGCTCGAGAGCGAAGGTTACGAGGAGGTTCTGGCATGATCGCGTTTGCTACCCTGGTGTTTGCCCAGGCTTTGTCTCCGTTGCCCGCCGATACGGCGCAGTCCATGCTGACCCCGCTGTCGGTGGCAACCATCGCGCAGCGCCTGCCGCTGGTTCAGGCGAACGTCTCGCAAAGCGCGCGCGGCGGCTGGCTGTGCGCACTCACCGCCTCGACCGGGAGCCCCTATGTCGATGATCGCGTGTGCCGCGCCACGGTCATCTGCACCATTCGCCAGAACAAGGGCCGGGAAGATTATGGGCGGTGCATGCGCAAGGAGCAGGACGACATGCTCGACGATTATGGCGACGCCCTGAAGCGGTGAGCACGGCGTTCGCCTGTCACCCCTTCGCGGCGACGCCTGTCATCGGGTGCGCGCCCGCATGATCGCGCTCGCGCTGATACTGGCGACAGGAGCAGTGCCGGTGGTGGGGCCCGCTGCTGCCATAGCGCTGCACGACCGCATCGTGGTCACCGCCGAGCGGCTGCGGGCGATCGAGGTGTCGGTCGGCCAGGACAGCGAGGGGCGCTGGCAATGCGCGCTTTCCGCCTCGAGCGGCACCGCCTGGATCGATGATCGGCTGTGCCGCACCACGACCGGCTGCGTACGCCGTCATGGCGAAGATCGCGGCAAGGTCGCGGCCTGCGTCGCCACCCATCGCAGCGGCATCATCGCCGACCTGAGCAAAGCGGTGCGCGAGGAGCGGCGATGACGCAGCGACTGCCGAGCATCCGCGATGAGGAATGGCGCTATGCCGATGCCGCGGTGCTCGAGCGCCTGTCGCCCGCCACCTTCGAGGGCTGGCGCGACATCACCGTCGATCCGGGCGAGACCCGGCGCGAGACGGTGGTGCTGGACAGCGCCGAGCCCGAACTGGTGCGCCTGCGTATCAAGGTGGGCGAAGGTGGGCGCTTCGAGCTGTTCGCGGTCAATCGGGCGGGCGATTATGGGCGGATGGAGGCCATCGTCCATCTTGCCGAGGCAGCGCATTTCGAATTCGGCGGAGTGACCATCGGCGGCGGTGAAGCGACGCGCGAGTTCGTCACCCGGGTGGATCATGCAAGTCCCGCGGCCACTTCGCAGCAGGTGGTGCGCAGCGTTCACTGGGGCGGTGCGACGGGCAATTTCCTGGGCCGGATCGATGTCGGCCGCGATGCTCAGCGCACCAATGCGGCGCAGGATTTCAAAGGCTTGCTGCTCTCGCGCGGGGCTTCGGCCAATGCCAAGCCCGAGCTCGAGATCTATGCCGACGATGTCAAATGCGCGCATGGCGCTACGGTGGGCCAGCTCGACGAGATGGCGCGCTACTACATGGCCAGCCGCGGCATCGCGCCCGACACCGCCAAGTCGCTGCTGGTGCGCGCCTTCATCGCCGATGCGCTGGTGGCGCTTGGCGAGGAGCCCGAGCGCGAGCGGCTGCTGGGGCTGGCGCTCGATGTTCTGGAGGATGCGGCGTGATCGAGCACGGCACGAGCGGCCAGGCGCTGGAACGCGCGATGGAGCACGATGATGATGGCGAGGCCGGTAACACGGCGCCGGGGGCTAAGGCGTCATATGGCGATGTGAGAGCGGACTTCCCTGGCCTTGTCACCTCGACCGGCAAGCCCTGGCACTATCTCGATACCGCGGCCACGTCGCAGAAGCCGCAGGTGGTGATCGACACCATGGCGCGGGCGCTGGGGGCGGATTATGCCACCGTGCATCGCGGCGTCTATTCGCGCTCGGCCGAAATGACGCTGGGTTACGAGGCGGCACGGCGGCGGATCGCGGGTTTCCTTGGCGGCAGCGAGGACGAGCTGGTCTTCACCCGCGGTGCCACCGAGGCGATCAATCTGGTCGCCTATAGCTGGGGGCAGGTAACCGGCGCCAAGTCCGAAGCCGGGGGGCGCCGCGTGCTGCTTTCCGCGCTGGAGCACCATTCCAACATCGTTCCCTGGCAGCTTGCCGGCTGGCAGATCGACGTTTGCCCGCTCACCAGCGACGGGCGGATCGATCTCGACGCCGCCAAGGCCATGCTCACGCGCGATCATGCGATGGTTTCCTTCGCGCATGTCTCCAACGTGCTGGGCTCGGTGCTCGATGTCCCGCGCGCTGCCGCGCTGGCGCATGGCGTGGGTGCCAAGCTGCTGCTCGATGGCTGCCAGTCCGCCCCGCGTCTGGCGCTCGACATGGCGGCGCTCGGTTGCGATTTCTATGCGGTCTCGGGTCACAAGCTTTACGGGCCCACGGGCATCGGCGCGCTGTGGGGCCGGGCGGAACTGCTCGACCGGATGCCCCCCTGGCATGGCGGCGGGGCAATGATCGACAAGGTCAGCTTCGAGCGCACCACCTATGCGCCTGCGCCCCAGCGTTTCGAGGCGGGAACGCCGGCCATCACCGAGGCGCTCGCGCTGGCGGCGGCGTGCGACTATATCGTCCAAATCGGTCTCGATGCGATCCACGCCCGCGAAACCGCGCTGGTGGCCGCCACCCGCGATGCCCTGCGCGAGATGGATGGAGTGACGCTGTTAGGTCCCGAGGATTCGGCCGGAATCGTCAGTTTTCTCATCGAAGGCATTCACCCGCACGATTTGGGCACCATATTGGATGAGGAAGACGTCGCCATCCGCGCCGGGCATCACTGCGCGCAGCCATTGATGGAGCGGCTCGGCATAAGCGCGACCGCCCGCGCGAGCTTCGGACTCTATTCGAACGAGGCGGATGTCGAGGCGCTGATACGCGGCATTACGCGCGCAAGGAGGATATTCGGCTGATGGACAGGCAGGCTTTCGATCATCACCCGGGCGAAGGGGACAGCGCCGCACCGCCCGAGGCCAACGAGCCGCGCGCAAGGCCCCCGCGCGCACGCGTGACCGACGCGCCGCTGGACAGCGAGCCGGTCGACGGCGCGCGGGCGGATTTCGAGCGCAAGCGCGACTATCTGGAAGGGTTCCTCGCCAAGCAGCCCGACACGGTTTCCCCGGGCGAACCCGGCGGCGCGTTGCACGAAGCGGCGATCGAGGCGCTGAAGGATATCTACGACCCGGAGATTCCCGTGAACATCTATGACCTGGGCCTTATCTACGGGGTCGAGGTGTCCGACGATGTGGACATCACCGTCACCATGACGCTGACCACGCCGCACTGCCCGGTGGCCGAGACCATGCCCAACGAGATCGAGATGCGGATGATGTCGCTTCCCGGCGCGCGCGATGCGGAGGTGGTGGTCACCTGGGACCCGCCCTGGGACCCTTCCAAGATGAGCGACGAAGCGCGGCTCGAACTGGGGATGCTGTGATGACCGACACCGCAACCAGAGCGCGCCCCGCGGCCGTCACCCTCACCACGGGCGCCGAAGCGCGCGTCGCCGCATTGATGGGAAGGGCTCCGGCCGATGCGATCGGGGTCAAGCTCTCCACCCCGCGACGGGGGTGCTCGGGTCTGGCTTACTCGGTCGATTATGTCAGCCGGGAAGACCCGCTCGATGAAAAGATCGTTACGCCCGGCGGCACGTTCTATATCGACGGTGCCTCGGTGCTTTATCTCATCGGCAGCGTGATGGACTGGCGCGAAGATGATTTCTCCGCCGGGTTCGTCTTTGCCAATCCCAATGCCAAGGGCGCGTGCGGGTGCGGCGAGAGCTTCATGGTCTGAGCTGCCGACTAGGCGATTGAAACTCGGCTAAACACCTGCTGGTCCGGTTTACCTCCGCGTCTTAGCGGCGGCGCAGTGCTTCGGCGCAGGCGCGCCGGTCCACCTCTTCGCCATCGCTTGCCCGGCGCGCCTCGACATGCGTGGCGACCGGTTCGCCGTTCGGGGCCAGAGGATAGAGATACACATCCAGAACGCATGGCTCGCCGGCGAATTGCAGCTTGCGCGTATCGCCCTCCACCACGTCCAGCCGCGGGTCGCCCAGCACACCCGCCAGGGCGCGGATATCGCGGCGATAGAGCCAGTCGAGCCCGGCCAGATTTTGGATCGCGGGGGCACGGAAGCCGCCAATGATGGGCCCGGCGGGGTCCTGCGGCGGGACCTGAAGCACAGGGCGCGGCGGCGGCGCGCCGGGAGGCGCGGTGCGCGGCACCGCGGCACAGCCGCAGAGCAGCGCGGTGACCGAGGCCAGGGCGAAGGCCAGAGCGGATTTGGGGGCGAGGGGTCTCATGCGCGGTCCTTTCGATGCGTCAGATGCGCCGCCGCCGCCGCTCCCAGCACCGGCGCCAGGAAATTGACGAAGGGCACCAGCAGCAGACCCGCCACCAGGCCCCCCGTCACATAGCGCGGCACGCGGGCGATGGCGGGTTTGCCCGGCGGGTTTGCATGACGCAAGCGCGCCATGTCCGCCAGTTCATGTCCGATCAGCCAGGCATTGACCAGCAGGAAGACCAGCGCCGCCCCGACGCCCGTCGCCAGCAGGGCCAGCGCCAGTGGCAAGGCGATGAGGTTGGCAGCCAGCGCACGCAGCGCCGACCTTGTCGCGGCCCGCGCCTGCAGCGCCATTCCCGGCGAGCGGGCCCGCGCCAGCGCGGCGGGGTAATGGCGCGCTTCGACCGCGGCGAACACCTCCTCGGCATAGAACTGGATCACCGCCATCGCCACGATCCGCCAGCCCAGCCACAGGCCGATCGCCGCCAGCAGCGCCGCCGCCGCGCCGCGCAAGCCGTCGGCACCTGCGAACAGCGCGTTGGCAAGGCCGGCACCCGCCAGCAGACGGTCCGCTAGCCACCAGCCGCCGGCGGCGAGCAACGCGAAATCCAGCAACGAGACGGCAAGGCTTTTGACGAGGATACGCCAGACCGCCCGATCGGCCAGCACGCCCGGCGCGCGCAGCAGCGAGGCGATAAGGTTGCCCATCCGGGGCTTGCGATCGCGGGTGCGAACGGCCAAGTCAATCGCCGCGGAAGCGCAGCGCATGCTCCTCCGCCAACCTTTCCCTGCCCCAGCCAGCCAGCGAGATTTGCCGATGACCCAAGCCAAATATGACGTGATCGCCATCGGCAACGCCATTGTCGACGTGATGGCGCCTTGCGAGGACGGCCTGATCGAGGAGCTGGGCCTGGCTCGCGGAGCGATGACGCTGGTCGATGCCGACCAGGCGCGCGAGCTGTACGACGCCATGGGGCCCGCGAAGGAGATTTCCGGCGGCTCGGCGGCCAATACGCTGGCTGGCCTGTCGGCGCTGGGGGCACAATGTGCGTTCATCGGCCAGGTCGCGGATGATCAGCTGGGCCAGGTGTTCGCGCACGACATTCGCGCGGTCGGGATTGATTTCGACACCCCCGCGCGCGCGCAGGAACCGCCCACCGCGCGCTGTCTGATCTTCGTCACTCCGGACGGACAGCGCACGATGAACACGTTCCTGGGCGCATCGCAGTTCCTGCCCGCGAGCGCGCTCGACGAAGAGGCCATCGGCGGCGCGCGCATCCTCTATCTGGAAGGGTATCTGTGGGATCCGGACGAACCACGCCGGGCGATGCGTCAGGCGATCCGCCATGCGCGCCAGGCGGGACGCCAGGTCGCTTTCTCGCTCTCCGACGTGTTCGTTATCGAGCGGCATGGCGATGATTTCAGCAGCTTGATCCAGGAAGGCCTGATCGACATCCTGTTCGCCAACCAGGCGGAACTGGCGATGCTGACCGGCGAACCCGAGCTCGAGGCCGGTCTGGCGGTGCTTGCCGACAAGGTGGCGACGCTTGCCGTCACGCGCGGTGAGCATGGCGCGGTCACGGTTCACCGGGGCGAACGGGCGCAGGTGCCCGCCGAACCCGTAGACAAGGTGGTCGATACCACCGGGGCGGGCGACCTGTTCGCCGCCGGTTTCCTCCATGGCCATGCGCGCGGCCGTCCGCTCGAGGAATGCCTGCGCACCGGCGCGATCACGGCGGCCGAGGTGATCAGCCATTATGGTGCCAGGCCCGAGGCCGATCTGCAGGCGCTGGTGAAGGCCAAGCTTGGCTGATCCGACCCACCTAGCTTCGGTTTTGGGAGCGATTTCGCGTAAGCGAATCAGTGGTATACCGCGCACAATAGGCGGATCGGATGTTATGCCCGACGCTGGCCGATGTCGTTGCGCCAGAAGCCGTCGGCAAAATCGATCGCCCGAACCCCGGCATAGGCCCGCTGGCGTGCCTGGTTGAGGTCGTCACCGGCGGCACTCACCGACAGCACGCGGCCTCCGCTCGCTACCAGGCCGCCGTCTTGCGCCTGCGCGGTTCCAGCCTGGAACACCCGCGCTCCGGCAAGCGCTGCGCGTTCTAGGCCCTCGATCCGCCCGCCCGTCACCGGTGCCTCCGGATAGCCGCGCGCCGCCAGCACCACCGTGAGCGCCTGTTGGCCTGAGAAGCGCGGCGGCGGCGATTCCGCCAGCGCGCCTGTCGCACAGGTGAGCAGCGTCTCGGCAAGATCGCCTTCGAAGCGCAGCATCAGCGCTTGGCATTCCGGGTCCCCCAGGCGACAATTATATTCGACCAGCTTTGGCCCTTCAGCTGTGAGCATGAGCCCGGCATAGAGCATGCCCGAATAAGGCGTGCTCTCGGCGGCGAGCAGGCGGATGGTGGGGATGATGATCCGTTTCATCGCCTGATGTTCGAGCTGGGCGGTGAGAATGGCCGCCGGGCTATAGGCGCCCATGCCGCCGGTATTGGGCCCCCGATCGCCATCGAAAGCGCGCTTGTGGTCCTGCGCAGTGCCGAACGGGAGGATCGTATGACCATCGGTGAGCACGAACAGGCTCGCCTCCTCGCCCGCCATGAACTCCTCGATCACCACCTGCTCGCCCGCATCGCCGAACCGGCCGCCCAGCATCTCACCCAGGGCATCCTCAGCCTCGGCCAGCGTGGGTGCGATGACCACCCCCTTGCCCGCCGCCAGCCCATCGGCCTTGAGCACGTAAGGTGGAGTGAAGCGGGAGAGCGCGGTGCGTCCTTGTGCGAGCGACGTGACGATCCGGTGGCCCGCGGTGGGGATCCCCGCCCGCTCGCACAGCGCTTTCGTAAAGCTCTTGCTGCCCTCGAGCCGCGCCGCCGCCGCCGATGGGCCGAACACCGGGATATGCCTCGCGCGAAGGCTGTCAGCCAGCCCATCGACCAGCGGCGCCTCGGGCCCGATGACGACCAGGCCGATGCGCGCCTCTAGACAGAAGCGCACGAGAGCATCGTGGTCCCCCAAGTCGAGCATGGTCAGACGCGCCAGTTCGCCGATCCCGGGGTTGCCCGGAGCCGCCCATAGCACCCCGCCGTCGGTTTTGATCGCGCGGGATTGCGCCAGCTTCCATGCAAGCGCATGTTCGCGCCCGCCAGAGCCCAGCAACAGGATGTTCATGCCCGCCTCCCCGTCCCGCAACGTGCCCGATACCCTCACCAGCAATCCTGGCCTTGCCGGCGAAAGCGACGGGTCCGAGGGGCTGGTAGCCATTGAGGCGGCGGGCGACAATTCCGGCGTGCTCTCGGTCAGCGAGATCTCGCAAGCGATTAAGCGAAGTCTGGAGACAGGCTTCGGCTTCGTGCGCCTGCGCGGCGAGCTGTCGGGCGTAAAGCGCGCCGCCTCGGGACACCTCTATTGCTGCCTGAAGGACGAGGGGGCGGTGATCGACGGGGTGATGTGGAAAAGCGCCGCGCCGCGCCTTGCCTTCGCCCCCGAGGATGGGCTCGAGGTGGTGGCGAGCGGACGGATCACCGCCTATCCCGGACGCTCGAAATATCAGATCGTGATCGAGCGGATGGAACTGGCGGGCGAGGGCGCGCTGCTCGCGCTGCTCGAGAAGACGCGCGCGCGACTGGCGGCCGAAGGGCTGTTCGACCCCGCCGGCAAACGCGACCTGCCCTTCGCGCCGGGGGTGATCGGCGTGGTGACCTCGCCGACAGGAGCGGTGATCCGCGATATCTTGCATCGCCTTGCCGATCGCTTTCCGGTCCGGGTGCTGGTGTGGCCGGTGCAGGTGCAGGGCCCGGGCGCGGCGGGCCAGGTGGCGGCCGCGGTGCGCGGGTTCGACCAACTGGACGAGGACGGCACGGTGCCCCGGCCCGACCTGGTGATCGTGGCGCGCGGCGGCGGCTCGAACGAGGATCTGTGGGCGTTCAACGAAGAAGAGGTGGTCCGCGCCGTTGCCGCCTCGCGCATTCCGGTGATCAGCGCGGTGGGCCACGAGACCGACACCAGCTTGTGCGACCATGCGGCCGACCGGCGCGCGCCCACGCCGACCGCGGCGGCCGAGATGGCGGTGCCGGTCCGGCGCGAACTTGCCGCGCTGGTCGCCGATCTGGCCCATCGTCAGCGGCGGTGCGCGCTTCGCCCGGTGGAGCTGGGACGCGAGCGGCTCGAGGCACGGGTGCGACAACTGCCCCGCCCGCAGTCCCTGGCGCAAAGCGCGAGCCTAGCGCTCGACGAGCGCGGCGAGCGCTTGGTGCGTGGCCTGGCGACACGGGTGGAACTGGCGCGCCGGGCGCTGCATGATGATCGGGCCCGGCTGTCGCTCGCCTTGCTGCGCGCAAGAGCCGCGCAGGCGCACGACCGGTTGCGCGCGAGTAAGTTAATCCCCGCCCTCCTCCTTCGTCCAATGGCAGACGCGCGGCGCGATCTTGCCGGTCTGGCGCGCCTGCTAGGCCAGCTTCATCCCGACCGTCCGCTCGAGCGCGGCTATGCGATGGTGCTCGACAGCAGCGGCGCCGCGCTTTCCAGCCGGGCCGAGGCGCTACGCCATGCGCGCGTCGACATCCGCTTTGCCGATGGTGTCCTGCCCGCAGCACCGATGCGTCACGCGCGGGCTGGTGGTCCGACAAAGGCCCAATTGAGAGCCAGGTCCGATCCTTCCCACCAACCGAAATTGCTTTGACCATTCCAGAGCGCTAAACGCACGCGGCAATGCTGATGAAATCGGGCGAGAACGCCGCCACCCTCGTTTACGGCCCCAACGGTTTTCGGATCGTGCGCACCGGTCGTTTCGTCCTGTGCGCGGTGACGGGCGAGCCGGTCCCGCTGGAGGAACTGCGCTATTGGAGCGTCGAGCGGCAAGAGGCCTATGCCAGCGCCGAGATCGCCACCCGGGCGCTTACCGGGCAATGATGGGACGCGGCATCAGGCGATTTGCTGTCCTGGCAGTATTGGTGATGGGCGCAGCATGCGTGCCCCTCGCCGATAGAAGCACGCAGCAGATGCCCGTCGAACCATCCCCCGGCGATCAAGCAACCGCACCGCGCCCCGCATCGGCCCCCGTTCCGGGCCCCATACGCGCTGCCGAGCCTGCTGGGCCGGCAACGTTCGTCTATGAGGGGGCGCTCGAACAGGGCGGCTGGGTGCGCGGGCGGGCACCCGCCGGCACGCGCACCGCGCGTCTGGGCGACACCGTGCTCACGCTCGATGAGGACGGCCGCTTCTTTGCAGGTTTCGACCGTGATGCCGACACACGCATCGAGCTCGTCGCCACGCTTGCCGATGCCCGGACGCTGACCACGCCTGTCACAATCGCCTCGCGCGCCTGGAACATCGAGCGGGTCAATGTGGCGCGGCGGCCGGGCGGGCCGAGCGCGGCCTTCCTGGAGCGACGCCGCCCGGAGCTCGAACGGATCGTCGCGGCGCGTGCGCACGATACCGGCGCCAAAGGCTGGCGGCAGGCGTTTCGCTGGCCGGCGACGGGGCGTATCTCGGGTCGCTTCGGCTCGCAGCGGATCTATCGCGGCGGCGAGGCGGGCAGTTATCATTCGGGGATCGATATCGCGCGTCCCACCGGAACGCCTTTCGTCGCCCCGGCGGACGGGGTGGTGGTATTGGCAAGCGGAGCCGAGTTCAGCCTCGAAGGGTTGTTACTGATCGTCGATCACGGCCAGGGCCTCAACAGCGCCTTCCTGCACATGAATTCGATCGCGGTGGAAGAAGGCGAGAGCGTGCGGCAGGGGCAGGTTCTGGGCACGATCGGTGCCAGCGGGCGCGCGACGGGACCGCACTTGCACTGGGGCCTGACCTGGCGCGGCGCGCGGCTCGATCCGCTGCTGTTCACCGGCCCGATGCCTTAGCCCCGCCTTCGAACGGGTGGTGCGGGGGAATGGCAGGGGCGCTCATACCCGTTGCTCATGAGTACGCGGCGGCTCGACCAAGTCGCACGCGATGGCGGCTTGGGGCGGCGGCGCTGCTTGCTCTGTCGATGCTGCCCGCGAGCTGCCTGCCAAGCACAATCCCCGGATCGGATCGCACAGTGCAGCTCGAATGGACCGCGCTCGAGCCGGGTCTATCGGCAGACTGGCCGGCCGGGCTGACGGTCGAGGGGATATGGCAGATCGAGAGCGGCGACGCGCTGTTCGGGGGATTTTCCGCGCTGCTGCTGGAGGCAGGGGAAGCGCGTGCCTTTTCGGATCTGGGCGAAGAATTGCGGTTCACCTTGCCTGGTCGCCAACCGACTCGTTCCGCGCGGATGACCGCGCTGAGCCCGCCCGCCCGCCTCGCCTGGTCACGCTCCGACATCGAGGCGGCGGTGCGCGATGGGGAGCGCGGGCATATCTGGCTAGCCTACGAGCAGGTCCACGCGTTGCGGCGGCTGGACCCGGTGACAGGCGAGATCCGCTCGCTTCACCTGCGTGCGATGCGCGAATGGCCAGGAAATAGCGGGGCGGAGGCGATGGTCCGGCTGGCGGATGGGCGCTTCCTCCTGCTTGGTGAACGCAACGCCCGCGGTCTGATATTCCCCGGCGATCCGCTGAATCGCAAGCCTCCGCTTCGCTTCACGATCGCCTGGCCGCCGGGCTGGCACCCGGTCGATGCCGTGCTGGTGCCCGATGGACGCGTGCTCGTGCTGATGCGCCGGCTGATCCGGAGCGGTGGCTGGCCACCCTTCCGCTCGATGCTGATGACCGCCGATCCGCGCGAGATCGCCGGGGATGCGACTTGGCGACCGCACACACTCGTGCGTCTTAACCCCGCCCTTCCGTTCGAGAATTACGAGGCGCTTGCGCTCGAGCCCAATGACAAAAGCGATGCTGACGGGGGCGATACGCTCACCATATGGCTGATGTCGGACGACAACATGAGCATCTTCCAGTGCACGCTGCTGGCCCGGCTGCGCTGGCAGCGCGGTGCGATCAGGCGGCCGTAGCTGCCCCCGTGGCTGCCGCCGCCGTCGAGGTTGCCGTCGCCGTCGCCGTTTTTCTTAGCTCGCGCTTTACCTTGAGCGCGCGGGTGGACAGCTTCTCGTCCGCGGTCTTCATTAGCCAGTTGTCGAGCCCGCCATTATGTTCGACCGAGCGCAGACCGTGGGTCGAGACGCGAAAGGTGAAGCTGCGGTCCAGCGATTCGGACAGCAAGGTCACGTTCTGCAGGTTGGGCAGGAAGACGCGCTTGGTCTTGTTGTTGGCGTGGCTGACATCGTGGCCGACCTGGCGACCCTTGCCGGTCAGTTCGCAGATACGCGACATGGCGAGTTCTCTCGTTTGGTACTGGTGAATACCGGCCGGGGCCGCAAAGGCGCTGGCCATTAGCGCTCGCGACGCTTGGGGTCAAGCAAGGCGGGGACATGACGCCGACGTTGCCCGGGTGTCGCCCGGCAGCTAGCGGACAGGCGCAATGACCCGCTGGCCGCTTCCCCCGCCGATGGCGCGTGCCTTGGAGCTCGCCCGGCAGGCGGCTCGGGCTGGCGAAGTGCCCGTGGGCGCGGTTGTGGTCAAGGACGGCGCGGTGATCGGCGAGGCGCATAATGCTCCGCGTGCGCTGCACGATCCGACCGCCCATGCCGAAATACTGGCGATCCGGCGCGCGGCCGAGCGGCTCGGCAGCGAGCGGCTCGAAGGCTGCGAGCTGTTCGTCACGCTCGAGCCATGCGCGATGTGCGCCGGCGCCATCGTCCATGCGCGGCTGGCGCGGCTCTATTACGCCGCTTCGGACCCGAAGGGCGGCGCGGTGGAGCGTGGCGTGCGGCTGTTCGATCAGCCCGGGTGCCTGCACCGACCCGAGTTGTTGGGCGGGATCGGCGAGGCGGCGGCGGCGGCGCAGTTGCGGGGGTTTTTTCGGGAGCGGCGCTAGGCGACCCGAGACTGGCTACTCGAACACCGCAGGATCGACACTGCCCTGGAACCAGGCATTCGAATCGGGCCTGAACAAGAAGAAGAGCGCCACCGCGTGGAGGATCAACGAGGCCAAGGACGCCGTATCCAGTGTCGAGAACTCGGACGCCAGCAGGTCGGGGACGCTCACCAGGCCGAGCGCGAAGAAGATCACCAGCATCCACCTGGCGAACCGCACGCGCCGATAGCTCGCAAGGTACCATGGCAGGAGAGCGATCAGCAGGATTACCAAGGCAGTTGTAGCGAGGACCGGCGCGCCAAGTCCAACCAGCAGCGGGTCGGCCTCCGACTCGGCCACGATATCGTCAAAGTCCCAGATCATGGCCAGGCCGGGGATCGCCAGCGAAGCAAGATAAGCCAGGTCGAAGCGCTGCATCGATGGCGGATGCGGCCCGGTCACAGCCGAGTGAAATCAAGCCCGATATCGGCGGCCGGCGCGCTTTGGGTCAGGCGGCCGACCGAAACGTAGGTGACGCCCGTCGCGGCGATGGCGGCGATGGTCTCCAGCGTCACCCCGCCCGAAGCCTCGCTCACCGCGCGCCCGTCAATGAGCGCGACCGCTTCGCGCAAGGCGGCGGGGCCCATATTGTCGAGCAACAGGTGGTCGGCGCCGGCCGCTAGCGCCGGTTCGATCTGGTCGAGCCGGTCCACCTCGCAGATGATCTGTTCGACCCCGCCCGCGCGCGCCCGGCGCACCGCTTCGCCGACCCCGCCGGCGACGAGGATGTGGTTGTCCTTGATCATCGCGGCGTCCCACAGGCCCATACGGTGGTTCTGCGCGCCGCCCATCCGCGTCGCGTATTTCTCCAGCGCCCGAAGGCCGGGGAGGGTCTTGCGGGTATCGAGCAGGGCCGCGCGGCTATCGCCCATCGCCTCGACAAAAGCGCGGGTGAGGGTGGCGATGCCGCAGAGGTGCTGCACCGTGTTGAGTGCCGAGCGTTCGCCCATGAGCAGCGCGCGCGCATTGCCTGACAGGCGCATAAGGTCGGTTCCGGATGAGACTTGCGCCCCCTCATCGACGAGCAGGTCGATCGTCATTCCGGGATCGTGGTGGCGGAAGAAGGCTGCGGCAAGCGGCAGGCCCGCAACGACGGTTTCGTGGCGCGCGCTCATCACGCCTGCAAAGCGCGCGTCGGCCGGGATAACGCTCTCCGAGGTGACGTCGCGCCCGCCGCCCGGCTGCCCCTCGCCCAGATCCTCGGCCAGCGTCTGGCGCACGAAGCGGGCGAGGTCGAAGCCGGGGAGATCGAAAGCTGGCATGCGGAGCCTATGGCGGTCTTTTGCTTTTGCCTCAAGCGCCGGCGGCCGCATCTGCGGCCTGAGGCTTTCCTCCGCTTCGCTCCGGGCGCGCGTTCGCGCTAGCGGGCTGCTTGGCGCAGCCCGGTCCCTGCCGAGCAATGATGCGGATCGAGTATCCGGTCGGCGCCGAGCCGACCGCAAGGCCGAACGGCCGCCTGCAGCCGCCCCGCAGCCCGAAGGGCGGAGGGAACAGCGGCGAGGACGCGCGCCCGGATGGGCGTGCGGAAGATAGATCAGTGCACGAACCTTGCCACCACGTCGCGGTAGGAGCGCGAGACCTTCACCTCAGCGCCGCTCTCGAGCACCAGAAAGCATTCGCCGTTGGTGTGCGGGCGAACCTGGCGCACCTGATCGAGATTGACGATGGTCGAGCGGTGCACGCGCTGGAAGCTGCGCGGATCGAGCCGGCGTTCCAGGTCCTTCATCGTCTCGCGCAGGATCAGCGAATTGTCGCCGGTATATATGCACATGTAGTCGCCCGCCGCCTCGATATGCTCGATCGTGTCGACCTCGACGCGGAAAATCTTGCCGCGGTCCTTGATGTTGATCATCTTCTCGTAGCGCCCCGCCACCGCGCCTGCACCCTCGCCCTCGGCATCGAACTCCTCGAGGCTCTCGGGGGCGATCTCGGCCAACACGTCCTTGAGCTTCTCGGCCTCCTCGGCCGAGCGCATCTCCGAAAGCCGGGTACGCACGCGCTCCATGGTGTCGGCAAGCTTGTCCTCGTCCACCGGTTTCATCAGGTAATTGACCGCGTTGGCCTCGAACGCGCGGATCGCGTGCTCCTGGTAGGCGGTGACGAAGACGAACAGCGGCGGGTCGATCTCCATCACCCCCTTGACCACCGAGAAGCCGTCGAAGCCGGGCATCTGGATGTCGAGAAAGACCAGGTCGGGCTTTTGCGTCTTGATCGCCCGGATCGCCTCGCGGCCATTGGCGCAGGTGCCAATGATCTCGACATCGGTATAAGGCGCGAGCCGCAATTCGAGCCCCTGGATCGCAAGCTTCTCGTCATCGACGAGGATGGTTCTGATGGTCATGCTGTGGTTCCCAGTTGCTGACGGTTCGGCACGGCGATGTTCGATGGCACGGCACGGATCATTATGTCGCCACCCGCCTCTTCGTAAGTGGCGTGGCGTTCAAGCGGTACTTCGATGCTCACGGTAAAGCCGCCCTCGAGCGGTGTCTCGATGGCGAAGCGGTGGTCATCCCCGTAGGCCTGACCCAGTCGCTCGCGGATATTGGGCAGCCCGACGCCGGTCGAACCCCCCTTTCCCGGCGGCGCATGGGCAAAACGAGGGCCGCCCTCCTTGAGCGTGGTGATGCCCGGGCCGGTGTCGCTCACCGTCAGCTTGAGGCGGTTGCCCAGAACCTGCGCGCTCAGCCGGATGCGCGCGCCCTCCTCCTGCGCCGAGACCGCGTATTTGATGGCGTTCTCGACCAGCGGCTGAAGCAGCAGCGAGGGGATCAGCGCCTCGGACGCCGCGGGATCGATGCGGAATTCGGTGCGCAACCGTTCCTCGAACCGCATCCGCTCGATCTCCAGGTAGAGCTTCAGCGTGTCGACTTCCTGCGCCACGGTCACCCTGCCGCCCGGCTGGGTGACCAGTGTGTGCCGCAGGAAACTCGACAAGCGGGTGAGCATGGCATTGGCCGCCTCGGTCTGCTTGAGGAGCACCAACGTGCTGATGGAATTGAGCGTATTGAACAGGAAATGGGGGTTGAGCTGATAGCGTAGCATGGCGAGCTGGGCGCCGGTTGCCTGCGCTTCGAGCCGCTCGAGCTGATCGGCCTGCTCCTCCACCTGAAGAAAATAGTTGATCGCGAAATAGAGCCCGGTCCAGGCGGCCAGCAGCGTGAGATCAAGATAGAACACGCCCAGCAGCAGGCTGACGAAGGTGCTTTCGCTGCCGGGTTGATAGAGATCGAGCACCCAGCCATTGATCGAGGCCGAGATCGCCACCGCTATCGAGAGCACCAGCACGGTTGCTCCCCAGGTGACCAGCGGGCGGCGGTTTATGAGCCGGCCATAGATGACCGACAGGATGGTGCTGATCGAAAAGCCGGTGATGGTGGCGATGAGGATGATGATGAAGAAGTCGAGCGGGCGCTGATTGGCAAGGGAGGAACTGGCGCGCACCAACATGGCCCCGCCCCAGCCGACCATCTGCAGCCGCCAGAAAGCGCGGCTCTTGTCCGCAAAGAAGGGGGCAGGTTCGAAAGGCAGCATCGCCATGGATCTGACCTCCTAGCGTATCCGGCGGCGCAGCGTCAGGGGCTTTTGCGTCGGGGCGAGGCGAGCGCGCCCCCCGGGGGGGGGGGGTGGCGAGGGACTTTGCCAGCGGCAGGCTAGGTGGGGTTGCCCGCTTGGCCGCTGCAGGTTCTGTTCGTCGATGGCACGACCGGCGATCGCAACCGATCGGTTCATGTAGGGGCGGGCGGCGCCCGGCGCGATTGCATGCTCCTGCGCAAGATCGGTCGCTAGTGCTGTGCCGATCGATGCGTGCCGCGCCGATCATGCTCGCGACGTATCGACAATGCGCTTGTCAGCAGGAGTTTGGAATGATTGCGCGGACCGTACAAGGTCTTGGCGATAACGGCTGCACCGCTGGATTGGCGGCATTCGAGCTCGCGGGACCCGACACCCTGGCGGATTGCTGGATGGGATTTGCGGGCGTCCCTCGCAGGCTCCTGGTCGCGCGGCTTCCGAAAGGCGTGAGGCACAGGCAAGCGAGTCTTGTTGTTCGAAGGCGACTGGAACGCGATGGTCGCACGTCGAGCGGTGGTAACAAATGCGCGCTCTTCAGGGCGGCATGGAAATCCCGGTAGATCGATGAGATCGGCGATGGGTTCGGTCTCACACGGCGTCGAACGGGGCGAGCGTGCCCAGCAAGTCCCCTCAGCCTTCGCGCGCCGCCGCCAGCGCTTGGGCGATGCGCTCGGCGCCCACTGCGCCGCTCAGCGCCTCGTCGCCCACGATCCAGCTCGGCGTGCCGGCGAGGCCCAGGCGTTCGGCGATCGACACATTGGCTTCGAGCTGCGCATCGAGCCGTCCGTGCGCGATGGCCTCGCGCGCCCGGTCGAGATCGACTCCGGCGCCGCGCGCGGCGCGCTCGATGGCGGCGGGCGAAGGCGGTCCGGCGGCGAACATGGCACGGTGAAACGCCTCGAACTTTCCCTGTTCGGCCGCGGCCAGCGCCATGCGCGCGGCATCGATGCTTTGTTCGCTCAGAACGGGATATTCGCGGATGACGACTTTCAGTTCGGGATTGGCTTGGATCAGCTGGTCGATATCGGCCATCGCGGCGCGGCAGAAGCCGCAGGCGTAATCGCTGAACTCCACCAGCGTGAGCGTTCCGCGCGGGTTGCCCAGGACCGCGCCGGGATAGGGCGTCTCGAGCTCGGCACGCAGCGGCGCGATGCGTTGGGCGATATCGCGGCGGTACAATTCCTCCGATGCCTCGCGCAGCACTTCGGGCTCGGCAAGCAGGTAATCGCGGATCGCCGCGCCATTCTCGAACCGCGCGCCCAGTCCCGACCAGGCGAACAGCGCCGCGCCCGCGAACCCAGCGACGAGCGCCAGCACGGCGAGCGCGAACGGGCGCCAGGCCGTCATCGCCCTAGTCGCGCCGTTCGTCCTCGCGCTCGATCAGGGCCCGCGCCTGAAGCGCGATATCGCCTGCCCGGATCCAGTCGGCGCTGCCGGGCGGCAATTGCGATTCGGCAGCGGAGGCGCTGGCCAACGCGCGGCGCGGATTGCCGCTCATCACCTGTTGCTCGGCGCTGGCGAGCTGGGCCCGGGGAATGTCGCCTTGCGCCGCATGGACCACGCCCAGCTGATACCAGGCGAACGGGTTCTCTCGATCACGGCCCACCGCTGCGCGCAACACCCGCTCGGCTTCGGCGTAATGGTCCGCATCCTCGGTCGCGATCAACGCGTGACCGAACAGGCTGGCGATGAGCGGATGGTTGCCGGTCATCCGGGTCGCCAACCGGAGCGGCTCGAGCGCCTCGACAGGACGCCCGGACTCAAGCAGCACCTGTCCTTCGAGCTCCAGAAAATAGGGATTGTCCGGGTCACCCGCGATAAGCGCCTGCGTTTCGGCCAGTGCCTCGTCCATTTTCGCCTGCTTGTGGAAGGCATAGGCCCTGGCATAGCGCGCCGGCACGCCGGTCATGGTGGGCGGATAGGCGTGCAAGGTGCGTTCCGGCTCGGCGAGGTAGCCGTAAAGCTTGGCGCGGACGCGCTCGAAGCGGGCCTGCTGCACGGCATCGGGGGCCACGTCCCAGGCAGGATCTTCGCGGTAGACTTCGCGCAGCCGAGCGATCCGCGTACCCGATAGCGGGTGCGTGCGGGCGAACTCGGCTTCCTGGGTCTGCTTGTAGCCGTAGCGCCTTTCCATGTTCAGCAGCTTCTCGAAGAAGGCGATACTGCCCTTGCCGGTAATGCCCGCGCGCGAGAGATAGGTGGCGCCTGCCGCGTCAGCGCTGGCCTCCTGCGTCCGCGTGAAGGCGAGGAAGGAGCCCATCGCTGCCTGCTGCCCCAACGCCATCGCGCCCATCGCCGCGTCCCCGGCGCCGGCGAGAGCAGCCGCAACGCCGGCAAGCAGCGAGAGCAGCTGGATACGGCCCGCGCGGCCGATCCCGTCCGAAATCCGGTTGATATGTCCGCCGGTGATATGACCCAGTTCGTGCGCCAGAACGCCTTGCACCTCATTGGCGGTGTCGGCCTCGTTGATGAGGCCCGAATGGATGAAGATGCGCTGCCCTCCGGCAACGAAGGCATTGATCGACGGATCGTTCAGCAGCACGACCTCGACCTGCCCTTCTCCCAGCCTGGCGGCTTCGGCCAGGGGATCGAGCATGTCTTGAAGCAGTTCCTCGGTTTCGGCATCGCGCAGCACGCTTTGCGCCGCGACCGGTTGGGCGATCAAGCCCGCAAGCGCGAGGGTAACGACAAGCGCGCGCATGACGGCCCGAGCAGAGCGGGCCAAGGGGGCGGCACTGGCCTTGGATTGGCGCGACGCGGTCATGCAGCGGCAAGCGATGCGCAGGGGATCGCTGAATGAGGTCTGAAGGCGAACGCCGAGCCGCTGGCGCCATTCATGGTCCGGCACGGCGTGTGGCGCTCTTGGTAGGAACTTGCCAGGGCCCGTGACCGTGTGGATGGGGCGGCTCATTGCGCTGCCGTCGGCATTGGATTGTCGACCTTTTCCACCGCCTTGACGATCTGCTCGGTCTCGCCGCCGGGCGTGAAGCCGAGTGTGCGCAGGAATGCTTCGCCCGTTGCGAAGCTCTCGCCCAGCCATAACGGCACTTCCGCAGTGCGGATTACGCTGATTGCCTGCTCTTCCTGCGCAGAAAACGGCTTGCCCACGGTTCGGACAAACACCGCCGCCACCCGGCCCGGATAGGCCGCGACCGCGCCGGCGAACGCGGGCAGATCACCCTGCGTATCATCGCCGATCAGGGCGAATCTGAGTTCGGGATGCATCGCCAGGATGGAGGCGATGGCATCGCGCTTGTGAGCGGCGTGGCTGGCCTTGCCCAGGGTGGCCCGGTCGAAGCTCCAGTCGCGCAGCATCATCGGACCAAGGGGCAGGCCCTTGGCGCGCTGATAGGCAACCAGATAGGCGAACAGGTTCCATGGCGAGGAGGAGACGTAGAAAAACGGTCTGTGCGTGGCGGGGATACGGGGGAGCTTAGGCGTTCCATCGTCATGCGTGTAATCATCCGCCTCGACCTCGCTAGGCACTTCGCCGCCACCCAGCATGCCGTAGAAAGGGAGGGCGCCGGGGACGATGTCGCGCTCGCCGGGAAGCTGGGCGACGATACGCCGCCAGTTCTTCGCCAGACTGCGCCACCCGCCGGTGATCCCCGTCTCGATGATGGTGTCGTCAATATCCGAGATGACCGCCAGGCGGCCGTCCCGACCCGGGGCGAGGATATGTGCGGTTGTCGTGGCCCGGTGCCCGCGATCGCTCCAGGCGAGGTGAACGGTTTCCCAGGCAGGATGTTTGGGGAATTCCCAGGACGGATCGAGCGGGATGTCGAACCGCACGAACCCCTCGCTATCGGTAATCGCGTTGGTCTGGTTCGGAACGCGGTCCGGCCCCTGAAATGAGAGGCGCACGTTGAGCCCTGGTACTTCGTGCGAAGCGAACTGGCCGAGCAGCAGTCCGATCGCCCGCAACCGCCCCGAGACCTCGAACCCACGTTCGCGCTGGCGCAAGGCACGCGCGGCAAGGCGCAGACGGGTTCGGCTGCGATGACCGAAAAAAGGTTGGAGCTGGATCGGCTTGGGGCGGGGGCGGAACATTGCAGGAGCGCTTGCCCGACCTATGCACGGCGAACAAGGGGACGTTGTTTGCTGGGACAAGCGAGCGATCGTCTGCGATTTGCATGGGGTTCGCTCCGCGTAAGCTCGATCATCGCGCCCCTCGCGACTTGGCCTGACGTGCAAGCGGTTGGTGCAAGGGAGCAGCATCGCGGGACGATTGAAATAGGCGGGTTGGCGACGCATCGGATGCGAACTTCGGAAAACTAGGGATGCAAAGGCGCGACGGTGGTAGCAAGCTCGACGCAGCACTCATCGGGCCCCGTTGCCGCCATGGCGGAAGCCACGGTTTGACCAGCGGCGAGGCTGCCTGGAACCGGCCTGTCCTGCCGGGCGGGTGAAGCCCCTTGGCCGGACGGGATCGACAGCTCGCGCCCCGGCCCGCTTCCCTTGCGTCCGGACACCGCTTCCTTCCAGTTGATCACCCCGAATACGAAATCGACCTTCGGACATGAGCGCGTAAATGGCAGCAGGATGCCCCTGCAAAGGACGATGCGACCGCGCTGATTGATGCATTCGGTCTCGAATCCCAGCGGAACGGGCGCGACCAGCGCCGCGAGGTAGAGTTCGGCAATGTGAGCGAGCAGCGACTGGGCGGGAAGCTCGGAGACTTTGCGAGCGGTTCGGATGCGGGAACGCAGACTGCGGCTTGCTCGTGCGCGCGGTGTTTCGGGGCTGGGTGCACCGCGATTTCGAGCGCCCCCGACGGACGGGATCTTGCTGCCAGGATCACGTACGCCCGAGGCTTGAGATGGGCTGCTATTGAGCCCGCAACAGCTTACCCCGCACTCGTCGGCCAGCGACTGACCGAGAAAAACGATCTTGGGATCTTCGCGCGAGGTGCTCATATCGAGCAGCACGGCGAATGGCGACAGCAGCGGATGGCCGCTCGGTTCCAAGTTGGTGATGACAGGAATCTGGTCCTGACCAAGCAACCTGTTCCACAGGTCGAACGCCAATAGTTGCATCCGCCGCTCGTCGGGGTTGTCATCGGCCGGCGGAGAGGCATCTGCGAACGGCGTGCCGTTCTCATCCCATCCCGCCTTTTCAGCCATACCGGCAGCATCGGCCAGCGCATACAAGCTCAGCACCGCTTAACCCTCCTTGCAATGCGCCAGGGACATATTGGCACGGCACAGGTTAAAGGCTGGTAAACTCGGCTGGCGATGCCGCGCTGTCAGAACATGTAGCGCATCCGGATCGTCTGTCTGGTCGCCCCCCCGGGAACCACGAAAGCGGCCTCGCCGAAGGTGGGTGGTCCAAGCGCGACCGGCGCATCACGGGAAAAGCCGAATCCTTCGCGCGGCATCATGCCCAGCGCGCGGTCGGCCTTGCCGTTGCCGTTCTCGTCATGCAGCAGCGCGATAGCATAAGTGCCCGGCCGAACATGATCGAAGGCGAGCGAGCCCGCTTCATCCGCCCGCACCACCAGCGAATAGGCGGCGTTATCGCCTCGGCAGCGCGGGAAGCGCTCGGGGTCGGCGGTCATGCAGGCGCGGACCACCCCGCGCTCGGAGCGAAGACCCGTCACCGCGATGTGAATATCGACCAGCACCGGTGGTGGTGCAGCGCTGATCAGCAGCGGCGTGCATAGCATCGCGATCCATGAGCGTGTCATGTCGCGCGCGTCCGCCGATCCCAGTCGTGCGCGGCCAGGCCGCGATCGGTCCCGCAAAGGTGATCCCAGAAGCGAAAATATAGGCCGTAGTTGCATCGGTACTCATCATGATGGCGCTGGTGATGACTGGCGGTTATCAGCCAGCGCCCGACCCGGGAATGAACAAGACGGCGCGGAAAGATCTCCCAGCCCATGTGATTGGTTACCCCCATCACCGTCATGATCGCCAGCACCACGCCGAGCATGGCTGCATGGATGGGCACGATGAACACCAGCGCGGGGATCACCACCGCGCCGGTCAGCGCCTCTGCCGGATGGAAGCTCATCGCCGCCCAGGCGGTCGGCGGGCGGCTGGCATGATGGACCGCATGGGCGATGCGGAACAGGCGCGGGCGGTGCATCGCCCGGTGGGTCCAGTAGAACCAGGTATCGTGCGCGAACAGGTAGATGAACACGGAGACCGGCAAATACCACAGCGGCTGGGCGTCCCAGCTGGTGGTGATGCGGGTCCAGCCCAGCTCCTGCCAGCCCCAGGCGACGATGCCTGCAGGGATGCCGTAAATTGCCGCCGAAACCAGCGACCAGACAATCTCGCGGCGGATCTGCGGGGCAAGGCCATGGTAAAGCCCGGGACGCACGCGCGTCGTCGCCAGCGCAAAGCCGCCGCTCGTCGCCAGATAGCGCAGCGCGACGATGGCGGTCATCGCCAGGGATGCAAGGAAGAGCGCCAAAAGCATGAGCGAACGGCCTTATGGCGCAGGCAAGGCGAAGGTGCCAGTGCTAGCCGTCGTTCGAGGCGCTCCATGCCGCGCCCCATGACGCGCAATACGGGTCGAGCGCCACCAGATGCCGCCTCAACGCCGCGCGCGCCAGCCGCTCGGTCTCCACCTTTCGCCGCGCCGAAGCGAGCGGATGAAGCGGCGCGGGACGCACGATCTCGGCATCGTAACCATCAGCGATGATGATGCCGCAGCAATCGGGCCGGTAGCGCTCGGTCTCGAGCAACGACCGGTCGAGCTCAGGCGCCAGGCCCCAGAAGAACCGGTCGCAGAAATCGAGGTAATCGGGCCACTTGCCATCGGCCATCAAATCCCCGCGCTGGGTCTTGATCTCGACAATGACGATAAGGCCCTTGGCATCGATGCCCATCAGGTCGGCTCGGCGACCATTGCGCAGCGGCATTTCGGTGATCACCCAGATATCGTTCCTCGCTAGCAACCTGCAGATGCCGCGCGACACCTCGGCTGAGCGTCTTTCGGATGGGGCGGGGTTGGTAATGGTCGTTGTCGCTGTCTTTGATGATTCGTCCATGTCCGGGGCATCGAACATAGCGCGAACATGGTCAAGCATCCGGCGGCACCGGCGCCGGGCGAATGGAGGCAGCGCCCCTTCACCTCGCTTGCAACGCCTGCGCATCCTGCCGTAAAGGCAGCGCCATCGGCACCCGTAGCTCAGCTGGATAGAGCGCTGCCCTCCGAAGGCAGAGGTCACAGGTTCGAATCCTGTCGGGTGCGCCAGCACTATCTGCTGGCGAAAATCTTCGTTGTCGCGCGGTCAACCGAGCCACGGCGCGGTTATCGAGGCCCCGCTCGCCAAAGTCGTTATCGCCGATTGCGCGGATTGCCCGCCGCGCCGGAATGGCAGGCGTTGAGCAGCATGGCCGCGCCGGACGCTTCAAGCAGTGCCAAATGCTGCGCCGCAAGGTGTTCGGCATCAAGCTCGCCCAAAGGTCGATAGCCGCCTGGTTCTTGCAGCCATGGCGGGTCGAAGATTGCGCGTTCGCGCAAGGCATCCCAGGCATGCAACAGATGCGCGCCCGACGGATCGGGGGCCAAGTCGGGAAGCCAGCGGGGATAGTCACGCTCCGCCAGCCACGAGGGCATTTCTGTCTTAACCTGCGCGAAGCCGTCCGCCAAGTAAGCGCCGAGCGCGCCTGTCGGGCCTTCCAGGACGAGTGCGACCTTGGAAAGCGGCAGCTGCGCATGACGGGCGGCGGCCTCGATCACGCGGGCCCATGCGGCAGGGTCCCGGGATAGGCCAGCGGCGGTGTCGCTGAGCCCGTGGCCAGGAAGATCGAGCACCATCGCATCCTCGCCCAGCCGGGAGGACAGCGCGCGCGCCGAGCCGCCCGGTTGCGGCACAATCAGCATGCGCGTCGCGGCCGAACCGCGGATGGCATGGAGCCGGCCCTGCCACTCGGGTGTATCGAGCGTCATCATCACATGCCGCCCCGCCGGCAGATGGAGTTCCGGTTGCGTCGGGGTCAGCGTGTCCGCCAGCCAGTCGCGTGCGGCGGCACGCGCGCTGTCCCAGTCGTCGGTCTTGCGCGTTTCCACTTGTTCAGGAAGATCGGACAGGCGCTCCATGTGTACCGCGAGCGGATCGGGATGCGAGGCGACCAGCAGGGTCGGCACACGAAGACGCTTGGGCAGCTGCGCATCCGCCTCGAAGGCGCTGGCATAGCCCGGTCGATAAGCATCGCCCGCGCGCAGGAAGTCGAGCGCTTCCTCGGTCAGGTTCTCGGGCGTGGGCGTGCCATAGAACAGGCGGTTGTCATCCCCGGGCCGATACCAGGGAAAGAAGCGCCTCTGCTCGCGGCAACGGTTCCACAGCCAGACCAGATGCTGGCCATAGGCGGTGGGAACGAATGGAGGCAGATATTCGGCGCCAAACACCACCCGCTCGTCGGGCGTCCAGGCGGCGTAGCCATGCGCGGCCAGCGCACTGACCCTGGAGGGATGGCGAACGGCTGCGGCCAGCGCGATGATCGCCCCGGTATGTTCGCCATAAAGCGCCGCCGACGACAGGCCGAGCGCCTCGACAAGCGCGGCCAGCGCATCGGCATACTCGTCGAGCCCCGAGCCGGCGGGCAGCGGATCGGACGAGCCGAACCCCGGCGTATCGGGAACGATGCAGGTGAAGCTGTCCGACCATTGTTCGGCGAGCGGCAGCAGTTCGGCCGCGGATCGCGGGCTCTGGTGGACCATGATCAGCGCAGCCCCGCGTCCGCCGTGATGGAAATGGACCGAACGCCCGTTGATATCGATGAAGTCGCGCTGCATGCCGGCATGTTGGCCCTGCGCAAGGCCACCGGGCAGGCCGGGACCGGGGGATGACCGCCTGTCGGGCAAAGTCATCGCTGCATCACGACGTCGGGCGATTGCCACCCACGAACCCTTGCCATCGAAGGACAAAGGCGTGACCGCGTGCGGCAAGGGTTTGGAGAGGAGCGAGTATGAGCGGCGAGATCGCGATCATCGGCGCGGGGCTCGGCGGGCTGACCCTGGCGCTTGCGCTGGCTCGGACGGGGCGCGCCGTCCGCGTGTTCGAACAGGTCGACGAGCTTGCCGAGGTGGGTGCGGGGCTCACCTTGTCGCCCAATGCGAGCCGGGTTCTCGATCACTTGGGGCTCGGCGAGGAGATGCGCGCGATGGGTTATGTCCCGCCGCATCAATGGGTGCAGCACTGGCAGACGGGCGAAGTGCTGCGCGAACACCCGCGCGGCGATGCCATGGAGGAGCGCTACGGCGCGCCCTATCTGCATGTCCACCGCGCGGATCTGCACTTGCTGCTCGCCCGGCGGCTGCTCGACATTGCTCCGGACGCGCTCGAACTGGGCCAGCGGCTGGTGGATGTGGACCGACAGGGGCGGACGCATTTTTCCAGCGGGCTGACCATCGAGGCGGACGTGGTGGTCGGCGCCGATGGGCTTCACTCGGCGTTGCGCGAGGCGCTGTTTCCCAGCGTCGAGCCCCGCTTCACCGGACAGGTCGCCTGGCGCGGGCTGCTGGCGTCGGACAGCCTTCCGCCCGGTGCGGCGGGAAACACACCGGGCATCCATATCGGACCCCAACGCCTGTTCCTGCGCTATCCGGTGCGCGCGGGAACACTGCTCAATTACGCGGCCTTCGTCGAGCTCGAGGGATGGCAGGAGGAGAGCTGGTCGATCCGCTCGAGCGCGCAGGAGTTGCTCGGCCATTTTGAGGGGTGGGACCCGCTGGTGCGCACCATCATCGCCGCCACACCGCCCGACGCGATGCACAAATGGGCGCTGTTCACGCGCGAGCCGCTTGATAGCTGGACCGCCGGGCGCGCGGTGCTCCTGGGGGATGCCGCACATGCCATGCTCCCGTTCCTGGGTCAGGGTGCGGGAACCGCGATCGAGGATGCGATGGTGCTGGCGCGCTGTCTGGATGCATTCGATCCCGATGAGGCCTTGCAGCGATACGAGACCGCCCGCCGCGAGCGCACCACCATGGTGCAGACCCAGTCGCGGCTTCTGGGAATGACCTTCCAGGGCCAGGATCCCACCGCGCTGGGGCGTGGTCCGCTGCGCAACGAGGAGACGCTGGGTTTGTTCGACTATGACGCAGTGAACGAGCCTGTATGAACAGGGCAGCGATCCGCCGGCGTTATGTCAACGGGCAATGGGGCCAGGTCCATCTGCGCGAGGCGGGTTCGGGCGATCCGCTGCTGCTGCTTCACCAGTCGCCGGTGTCCGGCCTGATGTTCGAGGCAGCGATCCCCCGTCTGGTCGAAGCGGGGTTTCACATCGTCGCCCCCGATACGGCCGGCTATGGCAACAGCGATCCGCCTCCGCCCGGCACCAGCCTTGCCGATCACGGAACAGCGCTGGAGCCGCTGCTGGACGCGCTGGGCTGGAGCCGCTGCCATATTCTGGGCCATCATACCGGCGCGGCGATAGCAGCCTCGTTTGCAGTCGCTCACCCCGGGCGCGTGGATCGCCTAGTGCTGAACGGGGTGCCCTTGTTCAGCGAAGCCGAGCTTGCCCATTTCGCCACCTTCGCATTCGCTCCGCTGGACCTGCGTGCCGACGGCGGCCATCTGCTGGACGCCTGGGACATGCGCGTGCGCGCCAGTCCGGGCTGGACCGACCTTGAAGCGATGCATCTCTATGTCGTGGAGATGTTGCGGATCAGCCAGACCTTCCATCTGGGCTTCGAGGCCGCGCTGGCGCACGATATGCGCTCCGATCTGCTTGCTCTCGGCGTGCCGACGCTGATCCTGACCAACACCGGCGAGGATCTTTACGAGGCCTCGCGCCGTGCCGCGACCCTCAGGCCCGATTTCGCTTACGCCGAACTGGAAGGCGGCACGCATGATATTATCGATGAGCAGCCACAGGCATGGGCTGCGATTGTCGCCGATTTCCTGTCGCGCTGAATACCGTGCGGGACGGGCTCAGAGCCCCAGTGCGCCGGGGCTGAAGATGCCGTGCGGATCGAGCCTGGTTTTGATATCGCGCAGCAGCGCCTGGCCAAGCGCGTCCTGGCGATCGAGGTAAGGATAGACCTTGCCGATCTGCAGATGCGCGGCACCATGGCGCTGCATCAGCCCGGTAATGTCCTCGCGCAACTGGGCCACCAGCGCCTTGGCTTCCGGATTGGCCTCGTGACGCGTCAACGAACGCAGATGTGTCTCGGGCACTTCGCGATGATGATAGTGGGTCTGTTCGTCGGGCCAGTAGAACGCGGGCTCGTAGACAAAGGCGCTGGCGCCGATCGCCATGAACATCGCCCCGTTGGTGATCTTCAGGCGCTCCATCTCGGCGCGCCGCTCGTCCCACACGCGGTTGATCGCCTCGTGGAACGCCAGCACCTGGTCATGCGCGAACAAGCCGTGCATGGGCACCCAGCGCTCGCCTTCGGGGCCAAGCGCATTGGTCAGCGGGGCGAACGGCATCCCGCGCACCACGGTCGGAACCGTGTTGGCGATCTCGCTGCCGAATTCACCGCCGATCCGGCGGATCGTCTCGGCCTTTGCCTTGGCCGCAGCCTCGTCCTCCCCCTCGGCGATGTAGTGTACTGCGTAATCCGCGCGGCGCAGCGCCGCCTCGCCCGCCGCCGCCATACGCGCCAGCGTCGCCATGCCCTTCCTGAGCGAGCCCGCCGACCCCAGCACGCTGCGGGCGATCTCGGCCTTGGCCCGCGCGCCTTTCTGGCGACCGATCTGGCCCTGCTGCAATGCGGCATCGAGGCCGAAATTCTCATCGTCCACGTGCTCGACCGCAATCGTCCGCATGGCGGAATGCATCGCGGCGAAATTGTCGAACGACAGGCTCACCGCCTGGAATGCTTCGCGCCGGCGCATCAACCGCAAGGTCACCCGCGCCTTGACCCCGAAAGCGCCGCAATCGCCGGTGAACAGGCCGACAAGATCAGGCCCGTAGAAGCGGAAGAAGGGCGCGCCATCGTCCTGCCCGCGCGCGCCAAGCCGCAGCATCTCGCCCTCGCCAGTGATGACCTCGAGGCCGAGCACGCTTTCCGCTGAGATGCCGAAAGCCCCCGTCCCGTGGCTGATGGCGTGCTGCGAGACCGATCCGCCGACGCTCGCCGCCAGCCCGGAGAACGGGCCCCAAAAAGGCGTCCTGAGACCGCGCTCCTTCAGGTGTTCGTAGAGCTTCGCCCAGCTGCAACCCGCCTCCACGGTGACGGTCTGGTTGACCTCGTCCACCTCGATCGCATCGAGATGGCGCATGTCGATGGTGATGCCATCGGGGGCGCGGTGGAGGTAGCCGTTGGTATAGCTCGCCCCGCCGCCCCTTATGGCAACCGGAACCTTATTCTGCACACAGGCGGCGACCACGCGCTGCAACTGCTCGACGCTCTGTGGCCGGACTACCGCGGCAGGAAGTGCGCCGGTGGAGTAGACGTCGGTGGCGTAGAAGCGTCGCTCGTCCTCGCCGGTCAGCAGGTGCGCGTCATCGACGATTTCCCCCAGTTGCTGGAGGATCGCGGTGCCCTGTGTGGCCAGCGTCGCCATCAGCCTTGCGCGATCTCGTCGAGCGCGCGTTGATACTTGTCGCTGGTATCCTGCTCGGCCAGCTCGTGCGCCTGCTTACGTTGCAGATAATAGAGCCGCTCGAGAAGGTCCTGACGCCGCTGCTCACGCTTTTCCAGCGCCTCCTGATCGGGCGAGAATTGCTGGATCTCGTCGGCGGAGATCATGCCCTTTTGCGCCATCATCCGCTCGAGCGTGTCGATGCGGTCGCGCGCCACGGTAAGCTCGCTTGCCAGAACGAGGATCATCACCATCGCCTCGTCCATTCCGGGCGTGTCGTAGAAATCGGGGCGCTTGCCGCGGGAGAATCTTGGAATCTCCAGCGCATCCGGTGAACCGGGCGTGCTCATTGCGACTTGCGCCCGACCAGCACTTCCCAGCCGCCACCCGGCGCATATTCGCCGGCCTTGAAGTCGGCGGGATTGGTCTCGTCCTCGGCCTTTTCCTCGGGCGGGGGCGCGCCGCCTCCCATCGCTTCTAGAATGGCCATCGGCGCGGTATCGAAGCGCACCTGATCAGCTTCGAACCCCGCGCGCCTGGCCAGCTCCAGCTGATCCATCTGCCGCATCGCGCCCCAGAACGGCTCGTTGTTGTAGTAGGTTTCGTTGTCGAGGATGAACTGGGCGAAGGGGTCCATCTTGTCGAACGGCGGCAGGTCGGCATGGACCATCACTCCGCCCGGACGTAGCAGCCGGTGGCATTCGCGGAAGATGCGGGGCATGGCCTGACCGCTGGTTTCGTGCAGCAGGATATGGCTGACGACGAGGTCGAAGCTTTTATCCTCGAACCCGGTGTCCTCGGCATTGCGCTGAAGGAAACCCGCTTCCACCCCCATTCCCGCCGCCCGTGCATGCGCATAGCGCACGCACGGCGCAGCCACATCGATGCCGATCACCTCGGCATCGGGGAAGGCCTCCTTGTAGGGCAGCGTGGAGTGACCGACGGTGCAGCCCATGTCGAGGATGCGCTTGGGTGCGAAGTCGGGCATCTGGCGCTTGATGTAGTTGGCCGCCGAGCGGCCCATGTCGTCATTGTCGGGGCCCATGTAGCCCATGGCGTATAGGTAGACCCCGCGATCATACAGCGCGCCCGCGGCGATGTCGTCCGCGGATGCTTCGTGCGCATAGCCGCCCGGCATGCAGTGGATGTCGATCGCGGTAACATAGCGCGGGGTGTCGAAGGCGGGATCGGTCTCGAGCGGCGCCCCGCTCTTGTCCGACAGGCTGCGCGCGGTTTCGATCATGGCTGGGAGCTGCCGATCGATGGAGGAGATCACCCCGTCCCACAAAAGCTCCTGCGCAATGCGGTTGGCCGCCGCGTAATGCTGGAAGAAGATGTCGCGGGTCATCGCGCGGCGGATATCGTGCCGGTCTTCGGGAGTGCGCCCCTGCTCCCGCTTGAACGCGCGCTTGGCGCGGTGTTCGTAGACCGGTTGCAGGCCCGGCAGCAGACGGCCCTGGATGAACTGCTTGAAGCTCTTGGCAAATTCCTGTCGCGAACGTTCATCGGGTGTGGCGTCCGGCAGCATCGGGTGATCGGCCTGCTGGAAAGTGTTGAGCATGAACATGGCAAATGGCCTCTTCGCGTGAATGGTCGACAAGCTAGCTGGCGAAAGCCCCGGCCCTCGGGTTGCTCTTCGCTGTAACCGGCCAGTGGATAAAGCCTCGTCCGCTGCTCGCCAATAGGGCACAAGGGAGGGAGGCAAGTGCCTAGCGAGCAGTGACAGGCCTTCGCATCACGAGGACACGGGGGACAGGCCCGATGTTGCAGGACCGACAGCGCTGGCACGGGCGCATCCTTTACAGGGGCAAGGGTGGCTCCACCGGCGAGGAGCGGTTCGACCTGTGCGAGCATGGCGATGGCTCACAAACGCTGCGCGCCCTGTGCCGAATGGACGATGTCGGGCTGGTGCGCGATGCGATCTTGGCTTTAGGCGCCGATGGTCATCCCACCGAAGCCTTTGTCCGCATCGTCGAACGCGGCCGCCATAGCGGTTCGGCGTTCTACCGGATCGACGGTGGCGCGATCGAGGCGGTGCTGGGTCCCTCCGGCGAGACGCGGCAACTCGTACTGAAAGCGCCGTGCCGCTTCTTCGGCACCCATTCGCTAACCAATGATGGCTGGCTCGCACGGTTTGGTACCGGCCTGGAGGAAGGCGAGACACGGGTGATCGAGCCCCTGGTCACCTGTTCGCATCAGGCCGATGGTGGCGGCGCGCCCGATCTGCTGACAGCGTCGGCCCGCCTGACCGCGCTTGGCGAAGCGCGCAGGGAAACGGCGGCGGGCAGCTTCCTATGCCAGGGTTACGCGGTGCAATATGGCGATTTCCCGCCGCTGCGCATGTGGGTGACCGGACCGCTCGCGCTGCTGGTGTGGATGGAGTGGAGCCATCTCGACGCTTCATACGAACTGGTCGAGCTGACTTCGGCGTAGCGTCCTGAGCCACCGCCAAGTTACCTTTCAATGGTCGCCGACAGGTCGCCTGGTTCTACGCCGGCTGCGCCTGTCCTGCCGCCAGCGCCGCTTGGCGCTTGTCCAGCATGCGGTGATAGGGGCGCAGCGCAATTCCGACGAGGACGAGCCCGACCACCATTGTCGCCGCCGGCCCGGTCGCCAGCGACAGATCGATCGCATCGGGATCGCCGAACACGGTCTCGGTGATCCCTGCCACCAGCAGCGGACCGGCCGAGTAACCGAACAGGTTCGCCACCAGCATATATAACGCAATGACCTGAGCGCGCATGCGGTTGGGGGTGATGAGCGGATAGGTTGCAACACCCGCGCCGAACGGGCTGCTGCCGAAGAACATGGTGAGCGCGAGAAGTCCCAGCGCAACGTAGGGAGAGGACATCAGCGGAAAGGCGATGGCGCAGGGCAGCGCGATGAGCACGCCGATGATGGGCACGCGCAAGGTGGCATCGCGAACGCCGCGGGCAAGCAGCCGTTCAGCCGCGAAACCGCCGCCAATCACCCCACCCAGCCCCGCCACCATCACCACCGGACCAAACAGCTGCCCTACCTGGAGGGGAGACCAGCCGTGGATGCGAATGAAATAGGTTGGAGCCCAGGCACCGATGCCGAACTGGGCGGCGGCCATGCACGAAAAGCCGAGGAACAACAGGGCGAACAGCTTGCCGTGATCGGCCAGGAACCGGGTGGTTTCGGCAGTCGATGGAGGCTGCGACGCGGTGGCGGCACCCGCTGTCTCGCGGCGGGGCGGTTCGCGCATCGCCAGCAGGCACAGCAGCAACGGCACGCTGAGCAAGGCCACGATCATGAACGTGGCCTGCCACGGCTCGAAACTGCCGAAGGGAAGTTCGACAGACCCCATTCTGTCCAGCCGATCATACAGGTAGCCGCCCAGGATAAGCGCCAGCCCCGAGCCAACATAGCCGGCGCCGGTGAATATGCTCACCGCGAGCGGCAGCTTCTCGTTGGAGAAATAGTCGCTCAGCATCGAGGTGCCCGCTGGCGTCAGCGCAGCCTCGCCGATCCCCACCATCATCCGGGCGACAAACAGCACGAGAAAGGCACCGGCAAGCCCGCTGGAGAAGGTGGCGGCCGACCAGATCACCACCCCCGCGATGATCACCCACTTGCGCTCGTGCCGATCGGCGATCCAGGCCAGCGGGATGGCGAAGACGGCATAGAACAGCGCGAAGGAGAAGCCCTGGACAAGACCGATCTGAACATCGGTCAGGCCCAGATCCGCCTTGATCGGGTCAACCAGAAGATTGATGACCTGCCGGTCGATAAAGCTCACCATCGCCGCGAAGGACAAGGCCGCAAGACAATAGAAGCGGGCAGCGGAGCTCGGCGAACGCAGCCGGCCCGCCGTCGAGGCGGTGGTCATGGAGGCAGGACCTAGCGCAGCGACCATCATCCGCATTGCAGCGAACAGCGCTTATCCGCCGGGCGGTCAGACGCGTGCGCGATGTCGCTTTACCTTGCTCATCAACCCGATAGCATCAAAGGCTAGCTGAGCCCGGCAATGGCTGCCGAAAACTCGGTGCAGGTCAGGGGGAGACCAACGCCATGCATGCTGCCATCCGGGTTTCGAGCCTCTTCGCACTGGCGGCCGGCCTACCTCTCCCGGCGCAAGCGCAGGTCGTCACCAGCCCCGATGATAGCACGCCGGAGCGCGCGCGCGATGACTTCGGCAGCGGACAGATCATTGTCACCGCGCAGCGCCGGGCGGAGAACCTGCAGGAGACCCCCGTCGCCGTCACCGCGCTTTCGGGTCAGGCGATCGCCGATCTGGGTATTAGCGAAGTGGAGGATCTGGCCCGTGCGGTGCCGAACCTGCAATTGCTGCCCATCAGTGCCAATCCCTCGACGCTTCAGGTGGGCCTGCGTGGCGGGTCCGAACAGGTGGGCGGCCTGATTACCTCCGAGCCGGTGGTCGGCATCTATATCGACGATGTCTATCGCGCCAGGTTGCAGGGATCGAACACCCAGCTTGGTGATATCGAGCGGATCGAAGTGCTGCGCGGGCCGCAGGGCACGCTTTACGGGCGCAACAATTTCTCGGGCGCGATCAAGATCATCACCCGCACCCCCTCGCCCGATGACGAGTGGTTCAACGCCTCGGTCGGTTATGGCAGCTTCGAGGAGGTTCGCGCGCAAGCCTCGGTCGGGCGGGCGCTCACCGACACGCTGGGCGCCTCGCTCTCAATGCACTATCGCGATGTTGGCGAGGGCTACATTTTCAACCGCGCGCAGGACCGGTTCGTGGGCAGGGAAGAGAACCTCGTCGCCCGCGCCAAGCTTGCCTATGACAATGGCGACCTCGAAATGGTCGCAGGCCTTACCTATAGCCGCGACCGCAATGATGGTTACATCCCGGTGGCTGCACGCTTTCCCCGCATTCCTACAGGGCGTGACACCGCGGTTTCCACGGCGCAGGCGCGGCCGCGTTACGGGTCCGACCCCTATGTCACCCAGTCGCCGCAGGACAGTCTGGGGCGCACCGAGACCATCGCAGCCTCGCTCGATGTGAGCTATGACCTCGGGAACCTCACCGCGCGCTCGATCACCGGCTATGTCGATCTGGAAGACGAGTTCCGCTGGGACCTGGTATCGGGGCTCGAGGTTGGGCCAGGCGTCTATTCGCCAGGTTTCGACCGCGATTCCGATGCCACCTCGCAGCAGTTCACCCAGGAGCTGCAGCTGCTTGGCGACCTCATCGACGGCGACCTGGAATTCATCTTGGGTGCGTTTTACTTCCACGAGGACGGCGAGCAGACCATCACTGATACCATACCCGTCTTCGGCCTGCCGCGGCTGGACCCCACATTCCTTAGAATCGAAACCGAAAGCTGGGCGGTGTTCGCGCAAGGCACCTATAACATCACCGACCGCCTCTCCGCCACGCTTGGCGGGCGCTACACCGAAGATCGCAAGCGCTTCGATGCGAGCATCCAGTCGGGCTTCGGTGCCCCCAATCCGCGCACCGAGGTGGCGCTGGACGAGAAATTCACCTCGTTCACGCCAAAGTTCGGGCTCGACTACGAGTTCTCCGATACCGTGTTTGGCTTCGCTTCGGTTTCCAAGGGGTTCAAGGCGGGCGGCTTCAACGGACTGAGCGTGCTCAACCCGCTGGTGCTGCGCACGGTCTACGAGCCGCAGGACGTTTGGGCCTACGAGGCGGGTCTGAAGACCGAGTGGTGGGACCGGCGCGTTCGCTTGAATGTCACCGCGTTCTATAACGAGCTATCCAGCCTCCAGCAGACCGCGCTGTTGCCGCCGGCGTCCTTCCCGACACAGAACGTGGGCGATGCCGAGATATTGGGCGTGGAGGCCGAGCTGTTGATCTCGCCCGAGCCCGGCTTCGATGTGTTCGCCAATGTCGGCTACCAGGACGGCGACTACGTTTCGCTCATCCCCACCGCTCAGGCGGCCACCGCCGGAGCGACCGACCTGCCGCTGGTGACCGACTGGACACTCCAGGCAGGCTTTACCTACGAGGGCGAACTGGCCGGCGTGCTTATCGGCAGGTTCGGTCTGGACGGACGCTATACCGGGGACTCCTTTGTTGAAGTCACCAATTCGCTGATCGTGGAAGGTTACACGCGCTTCAATACCTTTGTCGCGCTGGGCACGCTGGACGAGGCATGGGAGTTGAAGTTCGAGGTGCAGAACTTGACCGACGAGGTCACCTTCGTCAGCGGCATCGTGTCCTTGCCGGTGCCCGGTCTGACGGTGCTCAAGCCGCGCACCTGGCTGCTCAGCCTCAATTACGAGATGTGACTGATTGGGGCGGGGCGGCTCGCAGAGGGGAGCTGAAGACAAGCTGCCGGCGCCCGGTCTATGAGCAGGTCGGTACGGTCAGGCCGCCCCCGGTTCATCGAGCTTGGCTTCGCGCATGAAGCGCAGCACCCAGTGTATATGACTCGAAAAGGTCACCCCGGCCGAATAGGCGTCCCCGCTCAGGATCGTCTGGTGGATCAGCCGGTAATTGAAGATGTATTGATCCCAATGATCGCCGGGAGCGAGCTCAGATAGAAGCGTGGTATAGAAGCGGATATATGGCCGCCGATAGAAGAACACGACGAACTCGTTGCCCGACAAGCGGTTCAGTTCGATGTGATAGCAATATAGCGCATCCACGAAGTCACGCGCGTGACGGCGATGCGCGGTCTCTTCGATCCGCACGAACGCATCCTCGATCGCCGCGCGGCAGGCAGGGTCGCCCATCCGCTCGGTCGCCAGCCGGACGCCCAGCATGCACAGCGCTTCGGTGAACTCCAGAAAGTCGATCCGCTCCTGCACCGTCAGCCTGCGGATCCGCGCGCCGCGATTGGCGATGAGCTCGACCACGCCTTCCCCGGCAAGCATGTGCAGCGCCTCGCGCACCGGTGCGCGGCTTACCTTGAACTCTTCGGCAAGGTCGGCGGCGATCAGCCTCTGGCCCGGCGCATAACGCCCCGCCATGACCCCATCGACAATGGAATTGACGATGAACTCGACCAGCGACGCGCTGTCCTCGCCGCGATCCTGTTCTTCGTGGAGTGCGGCGCCCATGGCGGCGAGGCTCTAGACCAGCGCCCCTGACGCGCCAAGCACAAATGCCTTGCCCGCTCAGGGTCGTTTGCATACACAAGTGGCATACAATCTTTGGAGAGATGTCATGGCAAGTGTTTCCGTCGCCGAGCGTCCCGTCATCGATCAGCTCAAGCAGATCGTCGGCAATGACCAGGTGCTCACCGACGAGAAGAGCAGGAAGTTCTACTCGACCGACCTGAGTTTCCGTCCCGGCGAGGTTGCCGAGGTGATCGTCCAACCCGGATCGCTCGAGGAGCTCTCGGCCGCTATCGAGGCGGCGGCGGGGGCCGACATGGCGATCGTGCCGCGCGGTGGCGGCATGTCCTACACCAGCGGCTACACACCGCAGCGCGCGAACACGATGCTGATCGACATGCGCAAGATGAACCGCGTGGTCGAGATCAATCCCGAGGACATGTATGTCATCGTCGAGGCGGGGTGCACCTGGAAGGAATTGCACGCCGCGCTCGAGCCGCATGGCATGCGCACGCCTTATTGGGGGCCGCTCTCGGGCGCCTATGCCACCATAGGTGGTGCGCTGTCGCAGAACAGCCTGTTCCACGGTTCGGGAGTTGGCGGGACCGCCGCCGAAAGCGTGATAGGCCTCAAGGTGGTGCTCGCGGACGGCACGGTGGTGACCACCGGCTCGTGGGCACACAAGCACAGCAAGCCGTTCTGGCGCCATTTCGGTCCCGACTTCACCGGCATATTCACCGCCGACACGGGCGCGATGGGGATCAAGGCGGTCTGTGCGCTGCGGTTGGTGACCACGCCCAAGCATACCGGCTTTCTATCCTACAAGTTCGACAGTCTGGACGCCATGCTCAACGCGCAGGTCAGGATCGCGCGGATGAACATCTCGTCCGAGTGCTATGGCTTCGACCCCTATTACAATTCAGGATTCGAGAAGCAGGGCATTACCTTCGAGGAAGGCCTGTCCAAGGTGGGCCAGATCGCGCGCAGGGGCGGTCTCAAGGGGGTGATGAATGCCGCCAAGGTGGCGATGGGCGGCAAGAAGATCCTGCGCGATGTGCGCTATTCGCTGCACATGACGCTGGACGGCCATTCCGAACGCGTCGCCGCCGAACATACGGATATCGCCGCCGACATCTGTGTCGAGGAGGGCGGCGTGGAGATGGCGAACTCGATCCCCGTCGTGTTCCGCAATGCGCCTTTCGATGGCGTGCGCACGGTGCTGCTGGGCTCCGAGGGCGAGATTTGGATCCCCGTTCATGGTTACTTCCCGCTTTCGCGCGCGGTCGAGGCGGCGCAGGCTACCGAACGCTTTCTTGCCGAACGCAAGCCGCTGATGGACAAGTGGGGCATCAAGACCAGCTATCTCACCTGCTTTTCCGGACCCGAATTCGTCATCGAGCCCAGTTTCTACTGGCATGATGAACTCGGCGAGTTCCGGCTGTCGCTTATCGAGCCCGAATTCGCCGAAAAGTGGAAGTCGATCCCGGCCGACGAGAACCGGCGCAAGGTGGCGCTGGAGTTGCGCGATGAACTGCGCGACTTGTTCGATTCGCTGGGCGGCCTGCACCTTCAGCTCGGCAAGTATTATTCCTACGAGCAGATGATGAACAATGAGGGGCTGTGGAAGCTAGCCAAGGGCGTGAAGCAGGTGGTCGATCCCGACACGCGGATGAACCCCGGCGCGCTCGGCGTTCATTGAGGGATTGACCATGGACAAGATCACCTGGGGCAAATTCGCCCATTATCACTATGACGACAAAGACTTGGCGGACGAACCGGACCTGGAATTTCCGTTTGTCCCCGGCAGCCGCTTCCGCGCGGTGTGCACCGGGATCGACGAGCCGGGATTGCAGGTCAATCTGGAGGATTTCGAGAAAGGCGCGGAAATCCCCTGGACCCTGGCGCATGACGAGGCGCATTACGTTTTGCAGGGCGAATGCGAGATCGAATATCACCTCCCGCCACTGATGATCGAGACGGGCAAGACCGTGGTGAGGGAAGGCAGCACCTATTACCTGCCGCGCGGGTGCCGCGTGGTCTGGCGCGTGCTTTCGGACGAGCCGTTCCGCCACTTGTGCTTCTGTTTTCCCAACCCGGGCTACCCGATCCCGGTGGCGCGCAGCAAGCAACGCGAGAAGGCAGCCGGGTAACGCTCGATGGGAGCCACCCTCCTGCTCACCTACACGCCGCGTGGTGATGTCGAGCTGGAGGATTATCACGACTGGTTGCGACAGGTGGACAACCCGTTCTTCAACTCTCGGCCTTCGGTTCGCCGCTATGTCAATTATCGGATCCGGGACGACGTTCAGGGGGCGAGGACCTTCACCCATTTCGATATCCTTGAAATGGAGGACGGGTGTTCGGCGATAGATGTTCTGGAAGATCCCGAGATCGCCCGTTTTGCTCGCGATTGGGTGCGACAATGGGGAGCCGTCCCCGACCCGGACCTGGCCGATCAGAGCGTGAACTATCAGGTGTTCGCCTGCGACACCGTGGCCGCGCCGCAATTGCGTGAGGCCGGGGGGAAGGACTAGATGCAGTTCGGCATTTTTCTCCCCAATGGCAGCAACGGCTATATCCCGTCGAAGGGAAGCCCGGTCTATCTGCCCACCTACGAGCACAATCTGGCGATAACGCTGGAGGCCGAACGGCAGGGCTTCGACTTCGTGCTGTCGATGATGAAATACAGGGGCTTCGGGGGCGAGACCGGGTATTGGGACGCGTGCCTGGAAAGCTTCACGCTGATGGCGGGGCTCGCGGCCGCGACCACGAAGATAGGTCTGTTTCCCAGCGTGACCCTGTTGGCCCACCACCCGGCTTTGTGTGCGCGGATGGTGGCGACCATCGATGATATCAGCAACGGCCGTGGCGGGCTCAACATCGTTACCGGCTGGAACAAGCCTGAATATGTCCAGATGGGACTGTGGAAGGGCGATGAATATTTCGAGCGAAGATACGAATTCGCCGCCGATTACCTCACCATCGTCAAGGACCTGTGGCGCGACGGGCGCACGACGCACCATAGCGAGTTCTTCGATCTGGAGGACTGCGCCGTCCTGCCCACGCCCGGGCGCGAGATCCCGGTCGTCTGCGCGGGCCAGTCGCCCAAGGGGCAGGACTTCACCGCGCGGATGGGGGACCGAAACTTCGTCATCGCCGATCCGGCCGCCCTCAAGGGCATTGTCGAGAGCGTGAAGGGCAAGGCGCGAAGCTATGGGCGGCAGGTCGGCACCTATGGCCTGTTCCACCTTATCATTGCCGAGACGGACGAGAAGGCGCGGCAAACCGGCGAGGCGATCATCGCGGCAGGCGACAAGGGCGCGATCACCAATATCCTCGCCAGCGCCGCGCTGGACACCAATAAAGGGGGCACGTCCGACCGGCTGAAGCAGGGCCTGTCTCTGCCGCTCGACATGGGCAACGCGGCCTTCATGGGCATCCCGGTCATTCATGGCAGCCCCGAGACCGTGGCGCGGAAGATCGCGGATATCGAACAGGAGACCAAGGTCGACGGCATCCTGTTCAGCTGCCCCGATTTCGAAGCGGGCATTCGCCAATTCGGCCAAGAAGTCATGCCGCGCTTTTGATAGCGGCGATTGAAAACAAGAAGGGGATTTCAGAGATGCGCAAGGGCTATGTCGATTGTTCGGGCGGCCAAATTCACTACCGCCATCTGGAGGGTAGTGGAACGCCGACCGTCTTCCTCCACCAGACCGCCAGCTCGAGCCAGATGTGGATCAAGGTGATGCATCGGCTCGAGGGCTCAGGGCCGCTCTATGCGCTTGATACGCCCGGCTTCGGGGGATCGTTCGACGCGCCCGAGGATGCGTCACCTAGCATGACCGATTACGCCCGCTGGATGGGCGAGGCGATCGGCGCTTTGGGGATCGACAGCTGCAACGTGGTTGGCCACCACACCGGCGCCTGCATCGCGGTGGAACTGGCGACCTTGCAGCCGCGACTGGCGCAGAAGATGGCGCTGATCGGTCCGGTGCCGCTGACCGCCGAGGAGCGGCTCGAGTTCTCGAAGCATTTCGGCACCCCGTTCACGCCCAATGTCAGCGGTGCCTACCTGCTCGAGAACTGGGAATACCTGCGCAATCTGGGCGCGCATGCCGACCCTATGCTGATCCATCGCGAAATGGCCGATCAACTGCGCGCCTGGTGGGGGCGGGTGCAGTCCTACAACGCGGTCTGGGACCAGGATTTCATGGGGCAATATGAGAAGCTGGAATGTCCGTTGCTGATCGGTGCCGCGCCGGAAGACGTGCTTTACCCATTCCTGGAGCGCGCCAAACAGATCCAGCCGAAGGCCGAGGTGATGGACATAACCGGCGCGAACTACGAGCCCGATCTGGATGCCGAGACCGTGGCCGAAAGCCTGCGCCGATTTCTGTATACAAGCTAAACCGGCGCTGACCTGGCTGAGAAGGGGTCGCTCGCATCGTCGGTTACCAGAACAAATGTTCGCCCGTTATCAAGGTTGATCGAGCGTGTTCGGGCGGCAGGCGTTCTGTTGTTGTCCACACATGCTAATCGAGCAGCACAGCATCATGGGACCGGCGAATTTTCGGCTTGACGGACCGGCAATCCCTGTCGATTATCCTGTATACAAAATTGTGATCAATGGAGGGTCGGGCTCCGTGTCGCATCGGCGATAGGGAACCCGAGGGGGAGAGAACCGCATGAGCCTTAAATTCCGCCTATTGCTGTCGGTTGCCGCGTTTTCCATCGCCTCGCAGGCGAATGCTCAAACCACGGCGGAGGATGCGGACTCGATCTCGTTGCAGGATGAACTGACCGACGAGCCGATCGATGACGTGGCGCCGGAGAATGTGATCGTGGTGACCGGACTGAAGCGCGACCAGGCCTTCGTCGATGTGCCGGTCTCGGTGCAGGTGTTCAGCGAGGAGCTGATCCAGAACGCCGGCATCGCCCGGCCCGAGGATTTCCTCTCTCTGACGCCGAACGTGGCCTTCCAGACCTCGAACCACGCGGGCGAGTTTTTCGTCAATATCCGTGGCCAGACCTCGGTCCGCCAGTCCGAAGGCGCGGTGGCGATCGTGATCGACGGCGTCCAGTTGGCCACCCAGAACGAGTTCAACGGCGAATTGTTCGACGTTGCGCAGATTGAGGTGCTGAAGGGTCCGCAGGGCGCGCTTTACGGCCGCAACGCCGCGGCGGGCGCGATCATCATCCGCACAATCGAGCCGACCGACGAGTTCGAAGGATCGGTGCGAGCGAGCTATGGCAATTACGAGGCGGCCAGCCTGAGCGCCAGCGTGGGCGGTCCGATCATTCCTGGAAAACTGCGGTTCCGCGCATCCGCCGCGCTGAGCGATACCGATGGTCCTTACGAGAACATCAACACCGGCGAGAACGTCATGCGCGCGACCGAGAAGATCGGCCGGCTGCGGGCGATCTGGGACGATGGCGGGCCGACGACCTTCGATGTACGGGTAAATGCAAGCGAGGTATCGGGCGGGGCGATCGCGTTCAACTCGCAGGTGATCGGCACCACGGTGGGCGGCGTGTTCGTCGACGAGATAGACACCGACGATACCAGCCTGCCCTACACCTCGGACGTGCCGGGCGATAACGATCAGAGCAAGTTCAGCGCGGCACTCAAAATCGATCACGAGTTTGGCTGGGCCACCCTGACTTCGGTGACCTCGTTCTCGGAGATTATCGACCGCTATCAGGCGAAGAACTATCCCTATGCGGACTTTTCCTTCCAGGGCAATGATTTCAACTCCGACGCGATTTCGCCGGGACTAGAGTTGAACATCATTGCCGCCTTTGGTGACAACACGCAGAAGTTCCGGATTTCGAACGAGGCGATCATCCAGGAGATCCGCCTGACATCGCCCGGCGATCAGCGCCTTCGCTGGCAGGTCGGGTTCTTCTTCCTCGACTCCAACCGGCTGTTCTATACCGAACAGGGGTTGAACGGACGCATTCCCGTAGATGCCGAAGGCAACCTGCAACCGCCCTTCGTCATCGCCGGGACCGATATCGGCGCGCCGGTTTCCCCTGTCGAGCGGTTGATCATCGGCGGCGGGACCATCCTGCCGACATTGGGCATTGACGGCCCGGGGACGAACAATCCCACGCTGAACTACGATGCCAACCGGTACGAGGCCCGCAATTACGCCCCGTTCGGCAACATCCAGTTCGACATCACCGAGGAAATCGAGCTTCAGGCGGCGCTGCGCTACGATATCGAGGAGCGCAGCGTGCAATCGCTCACCCCTGATCTGGCCAACCCGTTCTTCGGCGTTGCACCGGGTGCGCCGGCGGAAAACTACAATCTGTGTGTCGCGATCGCCGGGCGCGCGGTCGAGGACTGCCAGGATTCGCGCACCTTCCGCCAGTTGCAGCCCAAGGTTACGCTGACCTACAAGTTTCCCAGCGGCAACGGCTCGGTCTTTGCCGGTTACGGACGCAGCTTCAAGTCGGGCGGTTTCAACCCGATCGGCACACGCGAAGTTCTGCTTGCGGGTCTTCCCGATGTTCTGGTTCAGGATAGCTACGACAAGGAAGTGTCCGATTCCTTCGAGGTGGGCTTCAAGTCCACATTGCTTAATCGGCGGATCGCCATCAATGGCGCGGTGTTCTATACCTCGGTGGAGAATGCGCAGCAGTTCGAATTCTTCCCGACGGGCGGTATCCAGGCGATCAGCCAGATCAAGCAGACCGAGATTTATGGCGCGGAAATCGACATTAATGCGCGCGTCACCGACGAGCTGACCTTGTTTGGCGGGGTGGGCTACCTTGATGACGAGATCACCGATATCGACAGCCAGAACCCGGCGGACCGCGAGGCCATCATCGGCAACCGCATCCCCTTCGTTCCGGAATATAATATCTCCGCCGGCTTCCAGCTGACGCAGCCCTTGCGCGACGACCTGGAGCTGCTGCTGCGTGGCGATTACACCCGCACCGGAACGATCTTCTACGACCAGCGCAACGTGGCCAATACCGAGCGCAGCCCGATCGACATCGTCAATGCGCGTATCGGGGTGGGCAATGAGCGTTGGCAGGTGGCGCTTTGGTCGAAGAACCTGCTCGACAAGAGCTACAATAGTGACGCTGTCGTCATCCTGCCCACCGCTCACGCGGTTTTCCGCGCGCCCGATCGAACCTATGGCGTCGAGGTGCGTTATGACTTCTAGACGGCCGCTAGACCGGATTGAACCGGGCGAAGCAACAGGAGAGAGATCGTGCCGATCGGATTAGCGCCCACCGCAAGGTCCGGCTTTGCGATCCACGAGGTCGATCACGAGACATTGGACGCAGCGCCGCTGCTCGATCTGCCGTTCAATCCTGGTGTCCAGGTGCGCGGATATTCGGCGATCGATGAGCCCAATTGCCAGATCATCGTCGAGGATTTCATGCCCGGGGAGGAGTTCGACTGGGTGTTTACCCATGACGAGTTTCAATATTGCATCTCGGGCGAGATGGAGCTCGATGTCTGGCTCCCGCCGCTCTACTCAGAGCACCACAAAGTGCATGTGAAGCCGGGCATGTTCTGGACCTATCCGGTAGGCACGCGCAAGCATGTCAAGGTGCTGGGCGACAAGCCGTTGCGCCATATCTGCTTCTGCCCGCCCAGCCCGGGTTATCCGTTCCCCACGCTGGCCGACTTGAAGAAAATGTCTGCGTGACAAAATGAGAAGCAGGGATTGTTCATAGAAATCCAGCGGAAGAAACCCGCGCTCCAACCCAGTGAAAGGATGCCCCGATGACCGAGATGGACCTCAAGAGCCAGTTCAAGCATGATGTTTACCCCGTGCCGAACTCCGACGAGTTTGCGCGACAGGAATTCGTCAAGAGCCTGAAATATCACCTCGCCAGCCAGGTTTCAGTAGGCAATAAGGACGCGTTCACCGGCCGCGCCGGGGCGGTGTTCAAGAAGGCGGAAAACCGCAATGCCGACACGTTGCACGACATGCGCCGGGCGATGAACGAAGACCCCTATTTCAACTTCTGGAGCGCGTTGCAGCGCAACAGCCAGGAGATGATGTGGAAGTCGGCGCAACTGCCGATCGAGCGGCAGCTTCCCGACCTTATCGGCAAGGCGGGGCAGCTTGACCAGAACCTTGGCAGTCTGCGCCTCGATCCCGAGCTGGAGGTCCCCCGCTATCACCAGTCGGTCGACATCCATTGCATGCCGGGCGGCTATCATACCGAGTTCGCCGAGAACGATCTTGCCAATGGCGCGCTCTACGACCGGGCGGTCTATATCTATGCCATGGGCCGGATGGGGCCGCTCAATTCTGATATCGGCGATACCACGATCGCCTATCTGAAGCAGAACTTCCCCGATCTGAAGCCGCGCCGCATTCTCGACATGGGCTGCACCGTGGGTCATTCCACGCTGCCTTACTGCGACGCCTATCCCGATGCCGAAGTCTACGGCATCGATATCGGCGCGCCGGTGCTGCGCTATGCACATGCCCGTGCCCGCTCGCTTGGCAAGGAAGTGCATTTCAGCCAGCAGAACGCCGAGAAGACCGATTTCGCCGATGGCCATTTCGACCTGATCGTCAGCCACATCCTGGTGCACGAGACCAGTCACCGGGCAATCCGCAACATCATGCGCGAATGCCATCGGCTGCTGGGCGAAAGCGGGGTGGTCATCCACGCCGAGACGCCGCCTTATCGCGATCTTCCCGCCTATGACGCGTTCATGCTGGATTGGGATACGCGCAACAACAATGAGCCTTTCTGGGGTGCCGCTCACGAGATTGAGGCCAACCAGATCGCCGAGGAGACAGGCTTCGATGCGGCCAAGGCGTTCGAAGGCTATCAGCCCAGCGCATTCGAGGCCGAAGAGGCGCGCCGCACCAAGGTGTTCCAGGGCGGCGATTTCGGCGGCGGTGGTGCCTGGTGGGTCTGGGGCGTCCGCAAGTAAGCCTAACATGGACGGCCGGAAGCCATCGCGTTTCCGGCCGCCCGTTGCTTGAAGGGGGGAGCCGATGACCGAACGTGTCGAGCTGCAAAAAAAGGCCAAGGGTCAGCGCCCGCAATATTTCAAGGACCCGGCGATCGACAAAGTGCTGTCGATCACCATGGCGTTGGCCGGGGAAGTGGCGGTGCTGCGCGACCGCCTCGACACGATCGAGCGCCTGTCTGAAGAAAGCAAGCCGATTACCCGCGAGAGCGTCGACAGCTTCATTCCCGATGCCAAGGTGCGCGAAGAGCGTGACGACTGGCGCGAAGTCTATCTCGGCAATATCCTGCGGATTATCCATCATGAGCGCGAGGAACTGGCGCGCGAAGGCCAGAAATCGACGCCCTATGATGATGCGATATCGCTAGTCGAAACGGATCAGGATTGAGCCGCGCGGCTCTGTCCGGTCAGCGCATTCGTGGCAATGACAATATGAGCAAGGGGGGGTGCGGTTGACCCATTACTATAATGTGATCGATCTGGCTGATGCGGGGATAAAGGTCGAGATCGCGCTGGCGTCCGGAATGCGGGTGAACCGGGCGAGGGCGGGCCGGTGACCATCAGACGTCGCTTCGCCGATTGCCGCGATGGACAGATCCACGTCCGCGAAGCCGGGGATGCAGGCTTGCCAGCGATCTGCTTCTTCCACCAGACCGCATCTTCCGGAGTGATGTTCGAACAGGTCATGGAGCGTTTGTCCGACCGCTTCCATTGCCTGGCGTTCGACACGCCGGGTTTTGGTCAGTCCTATCAGCCAAAGGACATCCCCAATCTGCGCGAGCCGGCCGACCGCTTGCTCGAGGCGATCGATGATCTGGGGATCGGCCAGTTCCACATCTGCGGCCATCACACGGGCGGTTGCGTGGCGCTGGAAATGGCGGTTGCGAAGCCGGAACGCATAGCCTCGCTCACGCTGATAGGGCCCGTGCTGGCCAACGAGCAAGAACGCGAGGAGTATCGCAAGGTCTTCACCAAACCGTTCGAAGTGGAGGCCAGCGGCGAATTCCTAAAGGTTGCCTGGGACTATCTGGCGATGATTGGCGCAGCATCATCGGTCGAGTTGCACCGCCGCGAGATGGTCGATCATCTGATCGCGCACCGCACGATGCCCATGGCGTTCGACGCGGTCTGGAACCAGGACGCCGAGGCGCTGTATCGCGGCGTCAAGGTGCCGCTTCATATCTGCTGTTCGAAGGACGATGTGCTGTGGCCGCTGTTCGAGCGGGCGGGAGAACTGCGTCCGGATGCCAGGCGCAGCATTGTCGGCGGTTCCGATTTCCAGCCCGACCGGGACCCGGACGGTGTCGCCCGCGAACTGAGCGAATTCATCGAATCGGTCCAGGGTTGAAAGGGATGTGCCCATGAATGAACTGGAGCAAGCGTTCCGCTCGCTGGAAAACGCGCTGGCGACCGGCGATCTCGACGCGTTCTACGGCCATATCCTGGCCGACGCGGTCATCATGGACGAGGACCTTCCCTTTCGTGTCGACCGTGCCGGCTTCCAGGAGCATATCGCTTTTCACCTGAACTCGACCTGGGAGGGCTTCTCCTGGAAACCGCACCATGTCCGCGTGCGGCGACAGGGCAACACCGGCGTAGCGGCGGGTTTCGCCATGTTTCGGGGCAAACCGCGCGATGCGGGCTTCCGCCTCAGACCGATGATGTTCTCGCAAGGCTGGATCAAGCTGCCCGAAGGCTGGCGAATGTCGAGCTGGCACCAGAGCCCGATCATCGGTCATGTCAGCGCCCAGTCGCCCGGCTAACAGGACAGGATCAGCACGATGAACAGACGCAAGATGATTGCCGGTTCCTTGCATGTTACCGCCGGAGCGGCGCTTGCCGGCCCTGCCATGGCTCAGCAATCGGCAGCGCAGGCCAATCCGGCGACACAGGCATTTCTGGCTGCGCACGAAGGCGCGTTCGACAGCGCCAGGCGGCTCGATTTCCTCCTTCCCGAGGGATTGGCCATCGTCCACGACGTGCCATTCCCGCTCGATCACGATGCCTATGCCGATCATCTGGCCTTTCACCGCGACAGCTGGGAAGCGCATGAGTGGATTGCGCAAACCGTCCAGACGATGGCGCTTGCCGAGGACAGCGCCGTCGTATCTTGTTTCTTCAACGAGCGGGGCAAGCCGCAAGGTTCAGGTTTCCGTCAGCGCCCGGGTTTCGCCACGGCCACCTGCGTTCGCACCGGTGATGGCTGGAAGGCGCTCAGCGTTCACTTCAGCGCGCTGCGTTCGCAGGTGCTGGATGCATCGCCTTCGTGAGTTAGCGTGAGCTGGCCGGGTTAAGGCTTGCTCATACGTGGCTGGAGAAGATCAGGCGGCGGCGCGGGATAGCCGGTCGTTGATCGCGATCCCCAGCCCTTCGCGAGGAACCGGCGCTACCGCAACGCTCATTTGGGGCGCCGCCGCCGCCTCGTGCAGACAGGCGTAAAGCCGCTGCGCCGCTTCCTCCAGGTTTCCGCTCGGCGAGAGCGTCACATCCCCGGCGATCGCGCCGAAGCCGATCATGAACTCCCCGGCATGCACCGATCGCGCCTCCAGCCGTACGGGCTTTGCGGGAGAGTAGTGACTGGCGAATTGGCCGGGCGCTTCGACCTTTCCATGTTGCCTGACCGAGTTGCCGTCCGCCGTGATCCCCTCGCTTGCCAGACCTTCGGCAAGCCCCGACCGCAGCACCCGCCAGCCGCCCGCGCCGTCGGGTGCCAGAATGGTCGATTCGACGCCGCCCTCACACGGCCCGGCATCCAGGATCAGGTCGATCCGCCCGTCCAGCGTCGCCAGCACATGGGCAGCGCTGGTGGGGCTGACAAAGCCGCTGCGGTTGGCCGAGGGAGCAGCCAGCGCGCCGGTTTGTGCGATCAGCGCGCGCGCGATGGGGTGCGCGGGCATTCGCACCGCCAACGTGGCGAGGCCGGCGCTGATGCCGGCAGCGAGCGGCGCATCGGCGCGGCGTGGCAGAACCAGTGTGACCGGACCGGGCCAGACTTGCTGGGCGAAGGCCCTGGTTTCGTAGGGGGTTCCCCCAGGTCCGGTTAGCTGCCGGTTGACCTGCGATGGCGTGGCATCCCACTCCACGAGGTCGTCAGCCTGGGCGAAGTCGGCCACGTGAACGATCAGCGGGTTATGCGCCGGTCGGCCCTTGGCAGCGAAGATGCGGGACACAGCGTTCGAATCGTCAGCCCGGGCGGCAAGGCCGTAGACCGTCTCCGTAGGGATCGCCACCAGCCCGCCATCGCGCAGGAGCCGCGCTGCATGAGCGATGCCCTGGTCATCGGCCGGGACAACGGGTGTGCGCGCGCTCATGGCGAATGCTTATAGGATGAGCGGTATCCCGACAAAATTGACAAAGCTGTCGAAGGTTCGGGCGCTGAGCGACCCCGGTCCCACCGCGAATGCCGATTAGAGCCAGCCCGCAAGCTCGCGGCGGACCATCGCTTCCAGCATTGCCATTCCCGCCTCGCCGGCATTGAGGCAGGTCAGTGCGGCGAAATGCTCGCCGCCCTCTTGGCGGAACTGTTCGGCACCGCGGATCGCCAGTTCCTCCAGTGTTTCCAGGCAATCCGCGGCAAACCCGGGTGCGGCAACCGCGAGCGCCCTGGTGCCCGCGCGCGCTTCTTCTTCAATGACGGTATCGGTCGCGGGTTCGAGCCACTTGGCACGGCCGAACTGGGACTGGAAACTGGTCCGCACGCGCAGCTGCGGGCGCGCGAGAGCCTCTTCCAGCAGCCGCGCGGTCTTGCAGCACTGGCAATGATAGGGATCGCCCAGGTCCAGCGTGCGGCGCGGCATTCCGTGGAAGCTGAGGAGCAGCACCTCGGGGAGGAAATCGAGCCCATCGAGCTGAGCGCCGATGTCCTGCGCCAAGGCGGCAATATGCAGCGGATCGTCATGATAGGGTGGCAGCACGCGCAGCGAAGGCTGATGGCGCATGGCCCCGAGCGCGTCGCTCGCCTTGTCGACCACCGTGGCCGTGGTGGCGCCCGAATATTGCGGATAGAGCGGCGCCAGCAGGATGCGCTCGCAACCCGCCGCCATCAGCATTGCCAGCTGTTCCTGTATCGAAGGACGGCCGTAGCGCATGGACCAGGCGACGTGGATATCCGCCCCAAGCCGCGCCTGGAGTGCCTCGGCCTGGTCGGCGGTGATATTGGCCAGCGGTGAGCCGCGTTCGGTCCAGACCTCGCGATAGGCGGCCGCCGATTTGCTTGGCCTTGTGGTGAGGATAAGCAGATGCAGGATGGGTTGCCAGATGATCGACGGGATCTCGACCACGCGGCGATCGGACAGGAACTCGGCCAGGTAGCGCCGCACCGCCGAGGTGGTGGGCGCATCGGGTGTGCCCAGATTGACCAGCAGGACACCGGTGGCGCCGCTCCTGACCGGCGGATGGTCGGGCGGAAGAAGCTGTTTCTGCCAAGTCACCGCGCGGCGCCTAGCAGCGGCAGGCGACGGAAGCGACGGCCCGTTAGGGCATGAAGCGCATTCGCCAGGGCAGGCGCCACCGCCACCATGCCGATCTCGCCGGGATCGTATGAGCGACCTTCGCCCTCGATGAACGAGACCACCACTTCGGGACAGTCGGCGAGCGTTGGCAGGTCAAGATCGGCGAGACGGCGCGCGCCCGGCAGACCCGCCTCGTAGCGCGTGGCGCTGCCCAGCGCGAGGCCCAGCCCGTAGATCAGTCCGCCTTCGATCTGCTGACGGGCGATGTCGCGGTTGATGATGCTGCCGATATCGGCGGTGGCGAACAACCGGCGGATGACCGGGCCGCGCTCCCCCGCCGCGACCTCGGCGATTACCGCGATGCGCGCGCCGCTGCGGCCGGTCTGGTCGTGTATCTCATCCTCGACGGTTCCGATGGCCGGCATGGCGGCGCAGGCGAGCCCCTGACCGCTGCCACGCGCGCCCCCATCCCAGGAAGCCAGCCGCGCCACCTGTTGAAGGCAGGCAACCAGACGCGTGTCGCCGCCGAGCATGGCGATGCGAAAGGATGCAGGCTCGAACCCGCCTTCCTGCGCCAGTTCGTCGATGAAGCTTTCGGTCATGAAGCAGGCAAGACCATGGCCGCCGCCACGCATCCGGGCAGTCGGCAGGGTAAGGCGGACAGGGACATGGTCCACTGCCAGCCGCTCGATCATGTAGGGTGGGGCGAAGGCGTCGATGGTCAGTGGATCGGACTGATCATGCGTCGCCTCGATCGCTGTCCAGGAAGTGGCGTTGGAAAACAGCCGCTCGCCGAACTCGCGCATGGTTGGTGGACAGGCGACGCGTGCGCGAAAGGCTGCGATCCGTCCGTCAGGAGCGGAACTGGCGCCCAGCACCGCAGCGACCGGCATTCGCGGGTGCGAGGCCAGTAACTCCTGCCACCGCGACCAGACAAGCTGGACCGGCCGGCCGTGCTTTTGCGCCGCCTCGCGCGCTATGATCGCCACCTCGATTGCGTGATCGTGCTGCAGCCGCGCATCGAAGCTGCCCCCCGCCTGCATCGGATAAAGCACGACATCGGCCGCCGACAGCCCGAGCGCCGCGGCCGCCGCCCGGCGAGCTTGTTCGGGTGCCTGGACCGCGATCCACAATTCGAGCCGGCCATCGTCGAACCGGGCGGTGGCGGTGGCCGTCTCGAGCGGGGCATGCAGCGCGGGCAGGGCATCGTAGCGGCGCACGAAAGACATGCTGTGTTCCGGATCGACCCCGCCGCCGCGTTCGAGGATGCGCTGCTGCGAACCGAAGGCAATGCCCCGCTCGAGCGCCGCGTCGATCCCCGCATGCTCGACGACATTGCCGACCGAAAACCGCGGCGCCAACCGCTCGAGCGCCTGGTCGGCGGCCCACCAGGCCTCACCCAGCGCGGCAACGAAGCGCTTTGCCCGCACAATGCCGACCAGTCCGCGCTGCGTCGCAGCGGCATCAGGATCGAGGTGGGTGAGCTCGGCCTGCCCCTTGGGTCCGTGACGGATCGCCGCATAAAGCATCCCCGGCAGGCGCACGTCGCCCGCGAACACCGCGGACCCATCCACCTTGGCCGGCAGGTCGAGGCGGGGAAACGCGGTTCGATCCGGGCGGACGGCGTTGCTGGGACGCCGTAAAATAGAGGGTAGCGGATTGTTGGGTGATGCCGGTTCGGTGCCGTCTGGAGGTTCGGATGCGGCGCGATTCGCAATGGGTTCGTTGACGTCGGCTGTGTCCGGGCTATCGGGATCGGCGGTGCGATCAGCATTGGAACCGGCATCGGCATCAGCTTCCGCCTCGCGACCGGCGGCAAGCGCAGGGAGAGGGTCCGGCTCATTCCAGCGATCGAGGTGAGGATCCAGGTCGAACTGTGAAACCGGATCCAGCCGGAACCCAGCATCGGGCCGCAACGGCGGCGGATCGGGCGGATCGAACGCAGCGGCTTCCAGCGCCAGCGAGCCGAAATCGAGCCGCCTATTCGGGCGATCGGGATGGATGATGAAACCATCTTGGGCCTCCAGCACCTGCCATTGGGTGTCCCAACTTTGCGCCGCCGCCATCGCCAGCATCGCCCGCGCGCTGGCTGCGGCGTGGCGGCAGGCGGCTTCATAGGCGGGCAGCGCCGTGCCCTCGGCGGTGACGGTGAAGGCCTGTGATCCCGCCCATCGCCTGAGCAGGAGATCGTCCGCAGCATCGGTCAGCCCCACGAGCAGATCCGTCGGCCGCCATAACTGCGCCCAGTGCGCGGCAAGCGGCAGGTTGGCGTAAGCGCCCCCCGGAGGCACGGGCTCGACCGCAACCTGACGCCAATCGGCGCCCAGTTCACTGGCGACGATCTGGGCCAGCAGCGTGCTCACCCCCTGTCCCATCTCGAGCTGCGGGATCGCCACGGTGACCACCGCGTCGACACCGATCCTGAGCCAGGAGTTGAACGGCGCTTCACCCGTGCCGGCCGCGAGCGATGCCTGGTAGCGGCGCGGCAACAGGGCGAAGGCGACGAGCAGCCCGCCGCCCGCTGCCGCCCCGCCGATTACCGCGCGGCGGCTTAACGCCATCGGCAGGAGGGCCGAGGCTGGCGGCACTGCCCGGTGATCATAAGACCAGCACGCTCACCTGGGGGCATGAGCGATGACGGCTGACACCAGCCCTGCTAGGTACGAACGTCCAATCAACCCGCTTTGCCCGCCCGCACCCCGCCATCATCGCCAGGTTCATTCGAAAGAGCGCCCCTCTCAGCATTCCGCTCAAGCCAGCGGTCCAGCTCCTGCGCGATATCGGCGAAGACCTCGGCCTCGGCGCCCCCCGCCGCCGCGGCAGGTGTGCCTGCATCGCTGGCACCGCGGATCGCGGGGGCGAGCGGCACGCGGCCCAGGAAGCGCTCCCCCAGCTTGTCCGCTGCCGCCTGTGCTCCGCCATAGCGCGCTCCGGCGCCGAACGGGTCGCTTGTTTCGCCACAATGGGGACAGGCGTAGCCGGCCATGTTCTCCACCAGGCCGATAACCGGGATTTGCGCCTGGCGGAACAAGTCGAGTGCGCGGGTCGCATCGATGAGAGCAAGGTCTTGCGGGGTAGTGACGATGACCGCGCCGGCCGGGCGGAAGCGCTGCATCAGAGTGATCTGGACATCGCCGGTGCCGGGCGGGAGGTCGACCAGGAGGAGGTCGGCGTCGTCCCAGTGCGCCTCGACGAGTTGCGCGAGTGCCTTGCCGATCATCGGTCCGCGCCAGGCGATCGCCTTGTCGGGTTCGATCAGTTGCGCCATCGACAGCAGGGCCACGCCATGCGCGGTGTGCACCGGCACCAGGCGACCATCGCGCGCCTCGGGGCGTATGCCCTGCGGGTCGAGCAGCATGACCTGGCTGGGGCCGTATATATCGGCATCGATCACACCCACCCGCCGGCCCTGCTGCGCCAGTGCCACTGCGAGATTGGCGGTCAGTGTCGATTTGCCGACCCCGCCCTTGCCCGAACCGATTGCGATGATCACCGGCGCGCTCATGTCCCCATTCCGGCGACCGAGGCTAGCCCTGTGACTTGCCGATCCGCCGCCATCCAAACCGCGCGCCGAACCCGAGCCGGCCGTGCGATCCGCCATCAGCGCCACCCGCACCTGGTCGATCCCGTCCACGCCCGCGAGCGCATCGACCAACGCTGTTTTCAGCTCTTGTGCAGTCGTATCGCCAAGCCCGCCCCCATCGGCAATAATGGTTGCGATGCCGCCGGTCAGCGTTGCCGATCGGATCGTGGAGCGAAGATGCGCGGGGGTCGCCCGGGTAATGGCGGGATCGATCGTCATGTCGTCCGGCTCTTACCCAAGGTGCCCGAGGGTTGCAGCGAAAAAGTGGCGCCTGCCACCCTTGTCCCAAAGGCCCCTGTTTTTTGGCGAAGTCGCGCCTATAACATCACTATGGACAGGACGGGCGGAAGTTTCGGCAAATGGGTGCTGGCAATGGCCGGCAAGCGCAATCCCTGGGGCAGGCCTTCGGGCGGCTCCGATGCAGAGCCGGGCGGTGGATCGGGAGACGGGCCGCCCAAGGGCGAGAAGCCGGGCGATCCACCGCCGGGCCGTCCCGGTCCGCGCAATCCCTGGCTGCCGGGGGGCGGAGGAGGTTCGGACAAGCCTCGTCGCACGGCCAGCATCGAGGATATCTTCAAGAACCGCGGACCCGAGGGTCCGAGGCGGGTCGGCGGCGGGCCGGGCGGGCCACGCTTCCGGATGCCGCAGCGCCCGGGCGGCAAGAGCTGGTTTCCGCTGGCGATCGGCGCGATCGCTGCGATCTGGCTGTTCGTATCCAGCGTGCATCAGGTTGCCCCGCGTGAGCAGGGCGTCGTGACCTGGATGGGCGGGCAATATTCGAACACGCTCAATCCGGGTCTGAACCTTACTTTCCCATGGCCTATCCAGGCGGTGGACATTGAGAATGTTAGCGTCATCCGGCGTGAGACAATCGGCGACTCGGGCGAGAACCTGATTCTGACCGGCGACCAGAACCTGGTCGATCTGTCCTATTTGGTACGCTGGAACATCAAGGATCTGGTCCAGTTCCGGTTCGCCCTGGCCGAGCCCGAAGAGACCCTTCGCGAGGTGGCCGAGGCGGCAATGCGCGCTGCGGTTGCCGAAACCGATCTTGATACCGTGCTTTCGGGCGCGGGCCGGCAACAGGTCGAGACACGCGTTCGCACGCGGATGCAGGACATTCTCGATGCATATAATGCCGGGATTGCGGTGCAGGGCGTCGAGATCGCCCGGACCGAGGCGCCGCAGCAGGTGATCGAGGCGTTCAACGACGTGCTGGCCGCGCGCCAGGATGCCGAGCGCAATCTGAACGAAGCCCGTCGTTACGAGCAGCAATTGCTGGCTCAAGCGCAAGGTTCGGCCGCCGAGTTCAACGAGATCTACGCGCAGTATATTCTTGCTCCCGAGGTGACCAGGCGGCGGCTTTACTATGAGACCATGGAAAGCGTGCTGGCCGATACCGACAAGACGATCATCGAGGCCGAGGGCGTGACACCCTACCTGCCGCTTCCCGAGGTGCAACGACGGCAGCGACAGAACCAGGCGCAGCCCACGCCCGCGCCGAACCCGAACGGAGCTCGCTGATGGAAGACGTGTGGAACCGGCACAAGCTGCCGATCATCGCTGCGGTTGCGCTTTTGATCGCCGCCATCTCGAGTTTCGTCATTGTGCCCGAGACGCACCAGGCGGTGATCATCCGTACCGGCGAGCCCAACCGGGTGGCCAATCAGTATGACCCGGCCGAGCCCTACGGGCAGACAGGTGCCGGGCTTATTCCACGCATCCCCATTCTGGAACGCGTGCAGATGGTCGATCGCCGCATCCTCGATCTCGACATGGAAGGCGAGACGGTGTTGTCGAACGACCAGCAGCGGCTCGAGGTCAACGCCTATGCGCGCTTCCGTATCTTCGATCCGGTGCTGTTCGTCGAAGCGGCGGGCAGCGAGGATCAGCTGCGCAATCAGCTCGAGCCGATCCTCACCTCGGTGCTGCGTCAGGAGCTCGGCCGGCGGACCTTTGCCAGCCTGCTGACGCCCGAACGCGGCAACGCGATGAGCAATATTCGTGACGCGCTCGACCGGCAGGCGCGGCAATATGGCGCGCAGGTGCTCGACGTCAGGATCAAGCGCGCCGACCTGCCGCAGGGAACCCCGTTGCAGGCGGCATTCACCCGGATGCAGTCCGACCGGCAGGAAGAAGCAGAGACGATCCGTGCGGGCGGGCGGCGTGATGCCCAGATCATCCGCGCCGAGGCCGAGGCTGACGCAGCCCAGATCTACGCCGATGCATATGGCAAGGACCCTTCGTTCTACGACTTCTACCGGGCGATGGAGAGCTATCGCCGCACGTTCCAGGCGGGCGGCGGGGAGAGCGCGATTATTCTTTCGCCGGACAACGAATATCTGCGGCAGTTTCGCGGTGGTTCGAACTGACGCGAGCTAGCTGGTCAGGGCGGTTGGATCGCAAGTCGAGGCGTTCAAAACGGGTTCAGGGGCTGTCTATTTAGTGAGAAATGTTACTGCGGTAGCTGGCTCTGCGGTGGTGGCTGTACGATGATTAGAAGAGGACAAGAAACGGTGCGGATTTCATACGGGATCACTGCTGCATTGCTGGCCGGTGGTGCCGCGCTCACCGTGGCGACCGGTTTTCCCGCCGGAGCGCAGGTGGCGCAGAACGAGGATCTGCGGATCCAGAATGCGGTTCCGCGCGATGGGGCTCCGGCAAGCTTCGCCGACTTGACCGAAATTCTTCAGCCGGCAGTGGTCAACATCTCCACCCGCCAGTCGATCACCGTGGAGAACAATCCGTTCCAGGGGACACCTTTCGCCGATCTGTTCGGCCGCAACGGTCAGCCGACGACCCGCGAGGCGCAGTCTCTGGGATCGGGCTTCATCGTGTCGCCCGATGGTTACGTCGTTACCAATAATCATGTCGTGTCTCCTCCCAACCAGCGCGCGCGGCTGGAAGAGGTGACCGTTACCATGATGGAGGGCACCGAATATCGCGCCGAACTGGTGGGAAGCGACCCGCAAAGCGACCTGGCGGTGCTCAAGATCGTTCGCGGTGAACCATTCCCGTTCGTTCGCTTCGGTGATTCGAGTCAGGCGCGGGTGGGTGATTGGGTGATCGCCATCGGCAACCCGTTCGGCCTCGGTGGCACGGTGACCAGCGGTATCGTCTCGGCCGTGTTGCGCAACACCGGAATGGGCGGCGCCTATGATCGCTATATCCAGACCGATGCCAGCATCAACCGCGGCAATTCGGGTGGTCCGCTGTTCGACATGCAGGGCAATGTGATCGGCATCAACAATGCGATCTTCTCGCCATCGGGCGGCAGCGTGGGGATCGGTTTCGCCATCCCCGCCGAGGATGCCGCGCCCATCGTCAGTTCGCTGATCGCCGGTGAAGAGATCGTGCGCGGTTACCTGGGCGTGCAGATCCAGCCGGTGACCGAGGACTTCGCCGATGCGCTGGGGCTGGACGAGCGGCGCGGGGAATTCATCCAGTCGGTCCAGCCGGGCGAGCCTGCCGAGCGTGCGGGCTTGCGCGCCGGCGACGTGGTGGTCGAGGTGAATGGCGAGGCGGTCACACCCGACCAGACGCTGTCCTATCTGGTCGCCAATATCCGTCCCGGGACGCAGGTTCCGATCCGCATCATTCGTGACGGTCGGCAGCGCACGGTCGAGGTGACGGTCGGTCGCCGTCCGAGCGAGGAGGAAATGGCGGCGCAGATGTTTAACCCCGACCAGGAAGCGCCCGACATGACACCCGGTCAGGGCGAAGGTGGTCTGGCGGAACAGGCTCTGGGGCTTCGGTTGATTCCGCTCACACCGCGCATCGCCGCCCAGCTCGGCGTCTCGGGCGATACCAGCGGACTGGCGGTGACCGCGGTCGATCCCAGTTCCGATGCTGCCTCCAAGCGGATCGGGCGCGGGGTGATCGTGCTGGAGGCCAACGGAAGGCCAGTGGCGACGATCGATGATCTCGATGGGCAAATCCGCACGGCCCGTGCCGAGAACCGCGAGGCAATCCTGCTGCGGCTTCGCAACCGCAACGCCCCCCCCGCCTCGGTCGCTGTTCGCTTGCGGGACTGATTTCGCTGATCGTAGGGTAGCGTCGCCCTCGTCTGACGTGGGGGACGGATGATGTGCGCCAGCCCCTGCGTCGTGCATCTACGCCGATAGCTTTTGGGTCGCCGACTTCACCCCCTGCAAGTTACGAACCATCCCGGCGTTAGTCATCGAGCCGCGCTGAATTGCCTTCGATAAACGCGCCGGTGAAGCTGCGGATTTCTGGGGGCAGGTCGGGATTTTCCATCCGCTCGAGCAGCATCGTCACCGTAGCCTGCGCCATTCGTCGCACCGGCTGCCGAATTGTCGTGAGGCGATAGCTGGGCCAGGCGGCAGGTCCGACTCCGTCGAAACCCACGATGGAAAGCTCATCCGGCACGATGAGGTCGAACTCGTTCCGCGCCGCATCCATTGCGCCGATTGCCATCAGGTCATTGGCGCAGATCAAAGCGTCTGGACGAGGGGAGAGCGCAAGCGCATCGCGCAAGCCGTCGGCACCGCTTTCATGATCGAAGCGTCCGGGAAAGACGGTCGCGCTCAAGCCATGATGCGCGAGGCGGGCAAGAGCACCTTTAACCCGCTGATTGCTGACATAGCTGTCGGGTGGTCCCGACAGGACGGCGAAATTGCGGTGCCCGGCGCTGACCAGACGGTCGACAAGCACCCGCTCCCCGCCGATTGAATCGCAAAAGACGCCTGGCACCGGATCGCCGTCAGCCGAGCGATTATACAAGACCACGGGCACCCGGTGACGCGCGAATTGCGCCAGATGCTGCGAGGTAAGATGTGCCGCTGCAATCGCGCCATCCACCCGGTAGCGCCAGATTTGCGGGAGAACCTTGCTGACATCGCTCTCGTTCTGAAGCGCGAACAACAGGACGCGAATGCCCTGGGTATCGAGCCGCTGGGTCAGTTCCGCCAGAACCTGCGGATAGTACAGGTTGGTGAGGTTCGAGATCAGCACCGCCACCAGGTTCGAGCGCTTCGTTATCAGGATCGAGGCAAAGGCGTTGGGTTCATACCCAAGCTTGGTCGCAGCCTTCAGGATTGCCTTGCGCTTTTCTTCCGAGATGCTGTTTCCCGGGCGAAAGCAGCGCGACACGGCCGACTGCGACACGCCCGCAAGCCGTGCGACATCATAGGAGGTCGGCCGACGGTCCCGATCGGTTCGGTTCCTGCTGGACGGTTTCACCCGATCGGCATTAGCTGCGTGAGAGTTCTGGACAAGGGGCTCCGCTGAGCTGCGTTCAGGCGAGGCGTCCTGGAGCGTTAGTCAGAAGGTCGGGAGAGGAAACCGGTTGAACCCCATCGAACCATTGCGAGATCGAACGACGTTGCCTTGCCGGACTATTCCGCGGTCCACCCGCCATCGACGATCAGGCTTGTCCCGGTGACGAGCGCCGAGGCGTCCGAAGCGAGGTAAAGCACCGCTCCCATGATGTCTTCGACACAGCCGATACGCCCGAGCTTGATCTTTTCCAGCACCCCTGCCCGGAATGCTTCATCCTGGAAAAACGGCTTGGTCATGGGGGTTTCGATGAAGGTCGGGGCAATGGTGTTCGAGCGTATCGAATGGCCTGCAAGGTCGAGAGCGAAGGCCTTGCTCATCCCCTCGATCGCCCATTTCGAAGCGCAATAGAGGCTGCGGTTGGCTCCGCCGACATGGCCCATTTGACTCCCGATGTGGATCAGGCTGCCGGGCTCACCCGCCTCGATCAACATTTTGGCACAGGCCTGGGCCATGAAAAAGGCCGCCCTGACGTTCAATCCCAGCACCGCATCATAATCATCCGGGCGAACCTGGGTCATCGGCATCGGACGGTTGGTTCCGGCGTTGTTGACCAAGATATGGAACGGCGACTGCGCGGCCGTGAAATCCTTGATGGCGGTAAGGTCGGTGACGTCGAGCACCGCCGCATCTGCCTGACCACCATTGTCGCGAATGGCCGCCGCAGCAGCTTCGATCGCATCGCGGCCTCGAGCGACAAGCGTTACCGAGGCACCCGCGTCGGCCAGCGCAGCGGCTGCAGCCAGACCGATGCCGCTGCCCGCTCCCGTTACCAGTGCGCGCCTCCCGTCGAGCCGGAACGAAGGCGTGTGGGGCAGCGCTGGCTTGTCGTCGTTCACACCTGCTCCAGCGCCTCGGCCTTTCCGGCATAGGGCACGTTCCGACCGCCATAGCGGCGCACGCGCACGTTGGCCTGCTCACCATGCCCGGCGAAACCTTCGAGCGCGCATAGACGCGAGCAATATTCGCCGATCATTGCCGAAGCCGCGTCGCTGGTGACCCGTTGGAAGGTGCAGGTCTTCAGGAATTTGCCGACCCACAGACCACCGGTGTACCGGGCCGCTTTCTTCGTCGGCAGGGTATGGTTCGTGCCGATGACCTTGTCACCATAGGCGACGTTGGTGCGCGGGCCCAGGAAGAGCGCGCCATAATTGGTGAGGTTCTCCAAGAAATAGTCGGGGTTCCTGGTCATCACCTGGACATGCTCGTTCGCATAGTCGTCGGCGACGCGGACCATCTCTTCTTCGTCTTCGCAGACCACCACCTCGCCGTAATTTTCCCAGGCCTGACGTGCGATCGGGGCGGTCGGCAGAATCTCGAGCAGGCGGCCGACCTCGGTCATGGTCTCGCGCGCAAGCTTCTCGGACGTCGTGATGAGGATGGCAGGGCTTTCCGGACCGTGCTCCGCCTGGCCCAAAAGGTCGGTGGCGCACAATTCTGCATCGACCGTCTCATCGGCAATGACCATGGTCTCGGTGGGACCGGCGAACAGATCGATCCCGACCCGCCCGTATAACTGGCGCTTGGCCTCGGCGACGAAAGCGTTGCCCGGACCGACGAGGATGTCGACCGGATCGATCGTCTCGGTTCCCAGCGCCATCGCGCCGATCGCCTGGATGCCGCCAAGCGCGTATATCTCGTCCGCCCCGGCCATCGCCTGCGCGGCAACGATCGCCGCCGCGGCCTTGCCTTCGAAGGGCGGCGCACAGGTGATCACCCGGGGAACGCCGGCGACCTTGGCGGTGATGACGCTCATGTGCGCCGAGGCAAGAAGCGGGTATTTCCCGCCAGGAACATAGCAGCCCGCGCCGTTGACCGGAACGTGCTTGTGGCCAAGGACGACGCCGGGGAGCGTCTCAACCTCGACCTCCTTCATACTGTCCTTCTGGATCTGGGCAAAGTTCCTGACTTGCGTTTGCGCGAACTCGATATCCTTCAGGTCCTGCTTGGTGAGCTGATCCAGGCAATCCTGAATTTCCTGTGCCGACAGCCGGTAGTCGTCGCGATCCCACCGATCGTAATTCACGGAGAGTTCGCGTACGGCCGCATCGCCGCGGGCCTCGATGTCGGACAGCGTCCTCTCCACCGTTTCGCGCACCCGGCGGTCCAGGTCCGCACGCGCCTGGGTGGTCACTCCGCGCTTAAGCCAGGTTGCCATGCCAAATCCTTTCGAAGAGTCGCGATTGTTATTGACTGCGTATGCATAAGATTGCAACGCCTGTTTCCGGTGACGGAGGCGGATGATGGCTGGGATGTTGTATGGACGCAGTACCGCGCAACATTGGAGCGCTGCGCAGCTCGAGGAGCGCGTGGTCCGCTACCGTGATCTGGTTCCCTGCCGCAATGCGTTCATCGACACTCGTACGCCGGGTTCGGATGCGAAGGAGAACTTCACCATTATCGGCCCGGGCGTTTCGGAGAACCCCGATCAGCATGTCCACATTGCCGAACCGCATGGGTTTAACATAGGCGGCGCCCGGCAGCCGCCCCATTGCGTCAATTCCCAGCATAGCCACGATACCGCCGAGGTGTTCGTGGTGCACACCGGGCATTGGCGCTTCACCTTCGGCGAGCACGGCGAAGATGCCCAGGTGGATGGGTATGCGGGTGATATCGTGTCGTTTCCCGTCCGCACCTTTCGCGGCTTCGAGAATGTTGGGGATGATAACGCGTTCCTCTGGTCGGTGCTGGGAGGCGATGATCCCGGGCGGGTGCACTGGGCGCCCAAGGTATTCGAGCTGGCAGAGGAATACGGGCTGATCCTGCTCGAGAACGGCGCACTGGTGGATACGACGGCGGGGCAATCGCCGCCCCCCGATGTGAAGCCGATGCCGGTGCCGACCCGCGATGCGATCGAGAGCCTGCGGCGGATGCGTCCCGAGGACGAGCCCGAACTCATAGCCCGGGCTGCCGACGCCCCTGATGGCGAGAGCGTGGTGATAGGCGGAAGCGGTCCACTCCCCCCAGCCGAGGGCTTCGTGGTTTCACGGTTGCGCCTTGCCGGGCAGGAGGCGTCTCCCCCATCCTCGGGGGAACGGCCAGAGGTCGTCTTCGTGCAAAGCGGTGAGGTAAAAGTCCATGTGGACGACCAGTGCATCGCGTTGAAGACCGGCGATACGATGACGGTGCCGGTCGGCACCACAAGGTCCTATCGCGCGGTCGATGGCAAGGCTGAACTGATCGTGGTTCGCGGCACCGACTGACCGGCGCTAGAGCCCTGCAGTCGCGCGTGAGGCCTTTGCGCCCGCGGTCATGAAGGCGTGGTCCGAACCCTGAATGAACAGACTGGCGCCTTTGGCTGCCCAGCCCGGCACGTCCGCATCACGGGGCACGAACATCCCTACCGGCAGATCCGCCGCAAAGCCCGCGGCGAGCACTTGTTCGACCGCGGCAAGAACAGCCGGCGCGTCGGGATCAGTTTCGCCCAGCGCGATCGTCAGGTCAATCCGCCCAACGAATAGTGCGTCGAGCCCGGGAACGGCGGCAATCTCGCGCACTCTTTCGACTGCTTCGACATCCTCGATCTGCGCGATGAGCACGGTGTTCTCCAGACTGGATGCCAGGTGCTGCGGGATCCGGACCCGCCCGAAGCCGGCGGCACGGGACGAACCGGCATAGCCACGCCCGCCACGCCCAAAATGTGCCGCCGCGACCCCGGCCTGCGCCTCTTCCGCCGAGCGGACATGGGGCAGGATGACGCCGTCAGCCCCGCAATCGAGCGCGTTGAGGACATGTTCGGCAGCGGCGGTGGGTGTTCGAACTAGGGTCGGGAGGCCGCCGGCGCGTGCCGCCATCGCGCAGGCGTCTATCGCCAGGCGATCGAAGGGTGCGTGCTCGGCATCGATGCACAGCAGATCGAGGCCTGCATGGGCAAGAACCTCGACGAGGATCGGCGATGGCGTCTTGAGGAAACTTCCCCACAACGCATCGCCTGCCGCGAGCCGCTGCTTCAGGCCCATGCTGATACCCGCTCGCCGGCGATTGCCGCCCCTTCGGCCAATGCGCCGAGTTTGGCCCAGACGATCTCTTCGTCTACGGCACCAAAACCCGCGAAAGTCGAAAAGCCGCAATCGGTACCGGCGATGACCCTTTCAGCGCCGACCATACGAACATAGCGCTCGACCCGCTCCGCTACGACACGCGGATGCTCGATGAAGTTGGTGGTGGAATCAATGACGCCGGGGATCAGCACCTTGTCCGCAGGCAAGGTGGCGAGTTGGGCCTCGAATGCCTCCCAGTCGGCCTGGTGGCGCGGATTGGCGGTCTCGAACAACAGGCCCGCCGGCTTGGCCTCAATCAGCGTCGGCAGGATCACCGCCATCTCGACATCGCAGTGGTGCGGTCCTTCGTAATTGCCCCAGCACACGTGCATTCGGCAACGGTCCGCGGGCACATTGCGCAGCGCATGGTTGAGCACTTGGACATGTCGGCCAATTGCCTTCAGATATTCTGCGTCCGAGCGGTCCTTGAACATCATGTGCCGACCAAGCCCCAGATCCGGACTGTCGAGCTGGAGCAGGAGCCCTGCGCCGACGATCGCCTCGTATTCCGGTCGCATCGCTTCGGCGAGAGCCTCGAGATAGGCATCCTCGTCAGGGTAAAAGTCGTTGGGCTGGAACAGCGCGATGACCCCGGGCGAGGCGGCGTTCATGAAGCCTGCGGGATCACCATGCGCACGGCGCGCGGCGGTGAAGCGGCGAAGGTCGTCGTGGAGCGGAGCAAGCGTGACTGCGTGGACTTCGGCCACGCAACGCGGGCGGCGGTAGCTCGGTGTTCCGCCGCCTTTGGCTTGGCGTTCGAGAAAGCTCGGAAACTGCTCCAGGTCCGCCGGCGCGCGGCGTGGGCTGTCCCCGGCAAATCCGCTGATCCGGTCCTTTATGTAGGTGGCATAGCTGATCTTGCTCATCTCGCCATCGGAGATGATGTCGATCCCCGCCGCCACCTGGCGGCGCACCGTTTCCTCGACCGCCGCGGCCGCTACACGATCGAACTCCTCGGGATCGACCCGCTCTTCCCGCTCGGCGGCGAATAGCAATTCGGCCATTTCGGCGCTGCGCGGCAATGAGCCGACATGGGTGGTTAGGATGCGATCCGGCATGGTTGTTCCTCGTCGAGCCAGCCTATCAGCGTGTCAGCCAAGGCCTCGGGTTGTTCGAGCGGCAATATGTGTCCAGCCCCGTTTATCTCGGTGAAGCGGGCGTTCGTTCCGACCAGGCGGGCCCATTCGCGATGCCATGCAGGTGGGCATAGACGGTCTTCGCTGCCAGCGGCCAGCATTACCGGCATTTGAAGGCCGGTCAGGTCCGCTCGCAGATCGCGGCGGCCTCGAAGCGCTTCGCTTTGGGCGATGAACACGTTTGGTCCCAGTGCCAGCGCCATGGCCATGACCGTGTCCAGCAACGCCCCGTCGCTTCGGTTCGCTTGCGCCAGGTAATTGGGTTTCAATTCATGGGCGACGAGGTCGGCGAGCCTGCCTTCGCGCGCTTCGGCCTGCTGGTGGGGCCGGACAGCGGCGCGCTCGGGCAGATCCGCCGCCGCGTTGAACGCAACCAAGCCCAGCGCCGCTATCCTGTCTGGGGCGGTTGACGCCATTTGAGCGGCAATGATCGCCCCCATCGAGAAGCCGATCGCGATGATCGGGCCGCTATGATCAGCCAGAACCGCTTCAGCCATCTCTTCGATCGAAGCCTGATCGGGAGGCGGCGCATGACGGGTGGCATCATTGCCCGCCGCCTTCAGCCGCTCGGCGACCGGCTCCCAAAGCCGTTGGTCGCACATGTTGCCCGGAAGCAGCACTATCGGCGGCACGCTCATGATTGTCGGGCCCAGCACTGCGAACGGTCGACCGATCGGCGCGAACACTTCGATGGGCGTCGATCTATCAAAGGTAGGTCTGCGCCAGGACGCCGATCTCGTCGAAGAGCATCCATTCCTCGACAATCTTACCCGCTGTCATGCGCAAATGGCTCATGCCCATCATAAATACGGGTTTTCCGACCGGACATTCGCCGAGCACGCCGCCGGGCGCACTGCGCCCCTCGAGTACCCAGCGAACCGCGATGATCAGTCCATCGACCTCCTCCGCCCAACAGACATGCTCGACCCGCATCATCCCGTCGGGGATCGCCGCAAGCACATGGAGTACGAGCGTCTGATAGTTGCGCAAGCCCTGCGCCGTGCGGCCGCCGCCGGCATGAGCAATCACGTCGTCGCAATAGGCGCGCGTCAGCCAGTCGAGCCGGCGCAGGTTCCATACATCGTGGAACAGCGCGCGCGCCCACCCCTCCAAACTACCCTCATCGATCTCGAGCCTGCCGCGCGGCGCCTGGCCATCCAGCCTGGTGGGGGGAGCGACCACGAAACTTTCGGCCGCGCCCGCCTTGGCGATGCCGCGGGCCACAACATGGGGATCGTACCCCAATTGTCGCACTGCGGCGCCGTTGTCCCGCACCAGCCATTCGGTGTGGATGCGATTGTCGCGGCTGATGCAATCGGCAACGAAGCGGATCGAGGTGCGCCGCCCGGTACCGGGTCCCCAGGCGGTCCGGCCGACATTGGTCGAGCGGCTGTGACCGAGGTGCGAGGTATAGAACCCGCGCTCCTCGTCACCGCTCCACGCCACTGCCAAATGATGGATTTCGCCGTCCGGATAGGCGTTGAGCGTCGATACGGTCGAGGCGATCACTTCCTCCACCGAGCACACGATGCCGTATGACGAGTAGATCGTGCAGCTCGCATCGTAAGTATCGTAAATGTAACCGACGGCACGATCCATCCAGATCTCGTCGGTGATGCGCACGATGTAATCGACGATATCGACGAAGCGGTCCTCGAACCCGCCGAGCGGCTGGGTTCGCTGGGTTTCGGCCAGGGCGCGCATCGCCCGGGCATCCTGTTGGCGCAGCAGCGTGACCGCGGGGCGGGTTGGAAGTTCGAAGGGGTGCGGGTCGTTCATGGTGCCGTGGTCTCCAGCTCAGCGATGCGGACCGCCTCTCCGCCCGCTATGTTCAGCAGCTTTGCGGAGATGGCGTCGATCCGGACCTTACCCTCGTTTCGTGCTGCAAGCCCTCGAACGAGGCGAAAACCGGAACCATGTCCGGTGGCGATTATCGCGGCGCACCCATCCTCGGCCTGTCCAGCAAACACAGCCTCGCGCGCTTCGACGACCGTGCGTACCGAATCGATCGGCGCCACCAGGGTCGGTCCGCCATCGAAAATATCGACATACCCCTCATCGCGAAAGCCTTCGGCAAGAAGCATGGCATGTGCCGGCCGACCGTCGTCATGCGGACGGCCTATGGCATCCTGCGCAGCTTGCGGCAGCATCGAAATGTAGATCGGATAGCGCGGGCCAAGATCGGCGATGAACTGGTTGCCATCGATCGCGCCTGTTCGATCCGCCTCATCGAACTCCAGGTCGTAGAAATGACGCCCGATAGCGTCCCACACAGGCGAACGGCCATCGGCATCCTGATAGCCGCGCAACTCGGCGATGACGCGCTGGCCAAACCACGAACGATGCGCGGCGATGAAGACGTAGCGAGCCCGGGCGATGAGCTGACCAAGCGCCATGCCCCGCATCGAGGGGTCGACAAACAGGCCCCCGACCTCGGTCTCGCCGTCGAAATCATTGACCAGGTTCAGCATTCTTTGCGCCTTGGAGCGCGCCAGCGACCGCGAAACCGCCACCTGCCGCGTGATCCTGTAGCTGTAAAACGGCCACTCGGCGCCGACCCGAGCGAAGATCATGCCGGTAGCGACGATCCGCTCGCCAAGTTCGGCCACCAGAATGATCGGCGCGCCCTCCTCGCGGGCGCTCTCGGCTACCATCGCGCGTTCGGCGGAATCGATCCGGCGACGGATTGTTTCGCGATCGGGCGGCAGGTTGGTGAGCCCGGACCCACCCCGGCGGGTCAGATCAAGAACCGCCTCGAGATCGGCCGTACCGACTGGCCGGATAAGGGCGCTTTCACGGCTCACTGCCAGTGGATCTAACCCAAATGAATACGCAGTCAAGCCAGCCGCTTATCTGACCGGGGGCAAGGGCGCGCGCCTAAGAGAGTATATCGGTCGGCCTTTGTTGCCTGTTCGCCTAGCCGCCTCCTGATTGTACCGCGTCCATCCTTCCGAGCACGTCGAGCCCTTGGACGGCGAGAAAGTGCAGGATGTCGATGAAGATCCAGTTTTCCGCCAGCTTGCCTCTTTCTGCGCGATACATGTCGATGACGCGCATCTCCGAGGCCCCCGGGCCTGCAGGCATACCCATATACCCGCCGGCATTGCGAACGGTCAGGTTCGCCCAGCCGAAAAACCCGCCGAATTCTCCTTCGGCGACTTTGGCAATATGCCCGTTGAAACGGTATCCCGCCGACAGCGCCTTGTCGAAAGGTATGCTGTGCTGGCGGATGTACCGTTCGATAGTATAGCTTGCGCCGATACCCGCCGGGCCCCACCAGATCATGTCCTCGTGCCAGACGCGGGCGAGGCGCGACGCGTCATCCTTGTTCTGTGATTTGGGGTTGGGATTGTGCAGCATGGCGTCGATTGCTGCCATCGTCGCCTCGCCATGTGCGGGGTCCTGTTTATCGTAGCAGAGCCCGGTATGGGTTCTTGGTCCGGGCTGGACCAGCATCGTACCGGTCTGCGGTGGGAACGGGTTTTGTCCTGCCTGCATCATCAGATGTGGGATGTCGCAGAACATGGCGGTTTCGACGATCTTGCCGTCCTCGACGCGATTGAACTCGCAATAACGCAGCATGACGATCCGCAGTGTGTGACGAATGCCAAGCCAAGGGCGGTCGAATAGGCCCATCAGGTGCCCCATCTCGACCACCCAAATACTTTTACCGCCATCGATTACATTGCGACCCGCAAGGAAGATATCGGGGCGCCGTTGCAATGGCTTGATGGCATTTCGCAGCGGTGTCCAGAAAGCTCGCGCCACCGCGGCAGGGCCACGCTGCTCGTTGAAGGGATGCATTCCACGCCAGTGCCATTCGGGCGAAACGAACCGCGCCAATGACAGCTCGATCGTCGCCGGCGTCGAATTGTCGAGCGCTTCATGGAAAGCGCGGACCACGGCCTTTTCCGATTGAAAATCATTTCCGTCCGTCTCGGCCATTCGCGTTTTCTCCTGTCTAGCCGTGCCTTGTATGACCATTGCCTGCGCAGTCAATATTGCTGAAGCAGGGTGCATGAGAGGTCGGAATTACTGCGATTGTTGGGACGGCATGCAACCTCGAATATTTGCCGTTCAGCATCCTAACGCGCATGGCTCCTCGCACCGTCAACGTCGAATTTCATAATACACCAGCGGTGCGCCGGTGCCTGCGGTTCACAGGTTGCCTCGCTCCTATGCGATCACACCGCAATTGGACGTTGCTCGCCGATCAAGATATCGTGTCCCTCGATCGCGACGCGATCCGATCAGGATCGACCGCAGCTTCGTTCAGTCCGACGATGAGCGCACGCGACAAGTTATGTGATCTGTCCTGAGCCTGTCTGCCGGGCTCAAGACGTCGAAGTATTCGCAGGCGAACCGCGTTATAACCTCAATGTGGGACACGTCTGGGAAAACAACAGAGTTACCTGACCGGGTTACGCCGTGATGGTCCGAGGCATTGCAAGTATTGTCAGCAACAGATGAGTTCCACCTCGCCGCCGCAGCTCAGAACCTCCGGAAGATGGCGAAGATGACACCAGTGCAGAGGCTCGCTCTTGCCTGATCGGAACCTGGAGCCCACTCGTCTGCAATCTGCCTCGCCGCTCCGTCGTCGCAGAGGCCGACTTCTTCAACAGAATACGGTGCCTAAAAGCTGCCCTCGAAGCGCGGGTTCAAACGCATAGTTGAGGAACCTGAACGAATGTCTAAAATTGGGGAGCGTGCCGGAGCACGAAACAGAGCCTGCTGTCGGGCGAGCATTGCTGATGCGTCACGTCGTCGCGCGCGGACGCCGCTTCGCTCCAGCCGAATGTGGCCAGGCAAATCAACGCGGCGGCAACGCTCTGCGCGACCTTGTAACTTACTTTCGAGCCGCGTGTCCTGCGACCCATTCCTCTCTCTCTCTCTCTCTCTCTCTCTCGTGCCGGTGTCATAGACGCGCCGCGTTGCATTCAGCCCGTCTGACCAGATTTGTTTATTTGTGCAACCCGATGTGACTTGACGTAAGCGGCGGCCACAAGAACAAGGGAACGGGCAACACATGGCGATCACACCGGCGGCGGCACCGGAAGTGGCAACGAGCACCGATCCTGCTCCGCTCGAAGCGGCGGGCAGCAATGTCGATGCCCCCGGCCTGCAATATTTCGTGTTCGGCCTGTTCTTCATCTTTGGCGGGATCACCTCGCTCAACGATGTGCTGATCCCCAAGCTGAAGGAGCTGTTTACGCTTAACTGGACGCAGGCGATGCTGGTGCAGACCTGCTTCTTCGCTGCCTATGCCATTATCGGCATTCCGGGCGCCAAGCTGGTCAAGCGCATCGGCTATATGCGCGGGGCGGTGGCGGGGCTGGCGACGATGATGGCCGGGTGCCTGCTATTTACCCCGGCGAGCCAGAACGCCACCTATGGCGTGTTCCTGTTCGCGCTGTTCGTGCTCGCATCCGGCGTGGTGGTGGTGCAGGTGGTGGCCAACCCGCTCATCAGCCTGGTCGGTTCGGCGCGGACCGCGCATAGCCGGCTGACCTTTGCGCAGGCGTTCAACTCGCTCGGCACCACGGTGTTTCCGATCATCGGCGCGGCGCTGATCCTCGGCAGCCTGGCGGGGGTCAGCGCGGCCGACTTGTCCGGGACCGAGCTGACCGCCTACCGCCAGGCGGAGAGCGAGGCGATCTGGCAGGGCTATCTCGGCTTGGCGATCGCCATCGGGGTGGTAGCGCTGGCCGTATGGCTGTTCCGCAACCGATTGAAGGGCGAGCGGCACGAGGCGTCGAGCGGACTGGGCGGGCTGGACCTGCTTGGCCGCCGCCGCTTCGGCTACGGCGCGGCCGCGATCTTCCTGTATGTCGGGGCGGAAGTCGCGATCGGCTCGATCATTATCAACTATCTGGGACAGGCGCGGGTGTTCGGCGCACCGGAGGGTGTGATCGGCTGGATGATCGGGCTGTACTGGGGCGGGGCGATGGTCGGCCGGTTCATCGGCTCGGCCGTGCTGCGGGTGGTGAGTCCGGGCAAGGTGCTGGCGTTCAACGCGGGCGGCGCGATCCTGCTCATCCTCCTGTCCGCAAATACCAGCGGGGCAGTGGCGGGATACAGCCTGCTAGCGGTGGGCCTCATGAACTCCATCATGTTCCCGACCATCTTCTCGCTCGCCTGCGAGCGGCTGGGGCCGCGCCTGGCCGACGGGTCGGGCATCATCAACGTCGCCATCGTGGGCGGTGCGGTCATCCCGCCGCTGACCGGGTTCGTCGCCGACCAGTCGAGCCTCGGCTTCGCGCTGGTCGTGCCGGCGGCGTGCTATGCCTTGATCGCCGGGTTCGGGCTGTTCGCGAGAAAGCCGGCTTGAAAAACAAACAGCTGAACATCACTAGGCTCAGGAGCCGTTAAATTGCTTGCGGAGAGAGTGATGGGTTGACTGTGCTTTGCACCGCTTCGCTTCCAATGGCGGCACCTCCACGATGTCGCTATTGAATGAGATCGCGATCGCCTAGGGGATTCTTTCATTGGGTCCTGGCACTACACTACTATAGTGGCGGGACAACTGATAAGGTGGAGCTCAGACGCGGCTCAATTGGTGCCTTGAACCGCCCTGGGTTTGCCGGGGGCTGATTGGTTTGAGTTTTACGCGGCCATCGAGATGTCCTCAAGCTGCGTATAGTAGGCGGCTTCTGCCTCGGCGGGCGGGATATAGCCGATTGGCTCGAGTAGACGCTGATTGTTGAACCAGTCGAGCCATTCCAGCGTGGCGTATTCGACGGCTTCAAACGAACGCCAGGACCCGGGTCGGTGGATGACTTCGGCCTTGTAGAGGCCGTTGATCGTCTCAGCGAGAGCATTGTCGTAACTGTCGCCGACGCTGCCGACCGAAGGCTCGATGTCGGCGTCGGCGAGGCGCTCGGTATAGCGTATTGAACCATACTGGACGCCGCGATCGGAGTGATGGACGAGACCGCCGCCGTGGATCGGTTGTCGGTCGTGCAACGCCTGCTCCAGTGCATCGAGAACGAAGCTGGCGCGCGATGTGACTGGCGTGCCATCCCACGATGCGTCTAGCGCATGCACCAATCACGAATGTCAAATAGACGAAGCCTTTCCAGGTCGCGACATAGGTGAAGTCAGAAACCCATAGCGCGTTCGGGCTTGGGGCTTGGAACTGACGGTTCACCCGGTCGAGCGGGCACGGCGCCGCCCTGTCGCTGACCGTGGTGCGGACCGGCTTGCCACGAATGACGCCTGCCAAGCCCATGGCTCGCATGAGCCGCGTCACTGTGCAGCGGGCGATGTCGAAGCCCTCGCCCGGAGCTGCCGCCACACCTTGCGCACGCCGATTACGAGGCCGAGGCTGAGATCGACGCGGGTGGCTGTGCGTCGTCAGATCATTTGGGAAAGTTGGTGGCGTAGATTAGCGGAGGTCAGCCTCGTCTGGTTGTTGATTTTAGGCGGCAAGTTTGCAGTGTTGCAAGCGCCCATGTTCGATGGTCAGTCGTTTGATCCGGGCGCGCTGGGCGAGGATGGCGGGGCCGCGGCCGAAGTAGAAATCGGCAGGGGCCAGGTTGTCGAGGCTCTCGTGGTATCGGCGGTGATTGTAGTGGTCGACGAACGCCTTGATCTGCGCCTCGAGGTCACCGGGCAGGTAGTAGTTCTCCAGCAGCACATGGTCCTTCAGGGTCTGGTGCCAGCGCTCGATCTTGCCTTGGGTCTGCGGATGGTGAGGTGTCCCGCGGACATGGGCCATGCGCTGCTCATCGAGCCACTCGGCCAGCTCGCCGGAGATGTAGCTCGAGCCATTGTCGCTGAGCAGCCGCGGTCTGTGGCGGACCTGGGCCTGGTCGCAACCTGAGGCCGTTAGCGCCAGGGTCAGAGTGTCGGTGATGTCTTCGACCTTCATCGTCGTGCACAGGTAGGGCTGCGCCCGTCTTCGACTCCAAGGCGATGATATAGCGCGAGAAGTCGTCGAGGATCGTCGACATGTACATCCAGCCCCAGCCGATAATCTTCAGATAGGTGAAGTGTTCTTTGGACAGCTGCGCTTCCGGTCTGCCACATCTCGTTCGGCCGGCTCGTCTTGTCGGTGAACTCCGAGGTCGCCTTCATCACGATGAAGGCGGGGCTGGTGATCAGGTCGTGGGTCTTGAGCAGGCGGTAGACAGTGGGTTGGCTCCGCCGCCCTTCGGGTCCGACACGAAGTAACCGCGCTCCTCGGTGATCCGCACGGCCAGCTCGCGTGGGCTGAGCTCGGACCGCTCAAGCGCCAGCTCGATGATCGCGGCGCGGATATCGTCGGGGATGCGGTTCCACACCCTGCTTGGCCGCGCTGGTCGATCCTCCAGCGCCTCGGGGCCGCCGGTTTGATACTGGTCGTACCAGCGATAGAAGATGGCGCGAGCCACTCCGATCTGTTCCAGGGTGCGCCGCGCCGAGAGGCTCGACTGCTCGACGATCCTGATAATCTCGACCTTTTCAGATGTGGGGTACCTCATTCGGCATCTCCCCCACCCGCGATTAAGCTTTTTTCAGAAGACGCAGCTCGAGCGCCTGTTCGGCGACCACCTCTTTCAGGGTGCTCGATTCGCGCCGCAGGTCCTTGACCTCGTCAGTGGTCGCGGCGCGCGCGGTGTCGCCGGCCAGGCGCCGTTTGCCAGCTTCGAGGAACTCTTTGGACCAGACATAATACAAGCTTTGGGCGATGCCCTCGCGTCGGCACAGTCGGCGATCGAGTCCTCGCCTCGCAATTCGTCGAGCACGATCCGGATCTTCTCTTCAGCGGAGAACTAGCGCCGGGTAGCACGCCGGATGTCCTTCACTACACGCTCGCCAGCGGTCGCCTTGGCGCTTGAGGATTTTGATCTCATCTTCGTTCCTTCGTCACTGCGATGAGACCAAAATCCTCCTATCAAATACCCTCAATCTGTCTCATTGGTGCTGACGCCGAACAGTTTCGACAAAACGAAGCCGATACTCCTGCGCTCGCCCGATACATGCAGGTCTTGTCTCCGGAGCTCGTCAGGCAGCTATCTGGCCTGCAGCGCGACAATCAGGATGCGAGCGCAGCGACAATCAGGATGAGGATCGCGCGGGGGTGCGGCGGCGCAGGGCGTAGCCCGGAGCCGTCGTAGCCCCGCGCGATGGTGCGTTCCTTTTGGGGCGTTGCCGCTGATGATCCCGGCCGGCCGGGTATTCCCGGGCTTCTTCGCTCAGAGAGGAAGTCCCTGGATGCCCGGCCGTCACGTCACCGATCATCAGATGAGGTTATATATGAAGTTGCGACAGAGTGACGGCGTCGCGGTAGCGGCGGCCAGGGCCGGGTTCAGCACGGCGACGGGATACCGGCTTGCCAGCGACCCACAGCTTTCCTCGCAAGAAACGGCACCACGCGGTCGGCGGCGGCCCGATCCCTTGGCTGATATCTTCGACGCCGAGATCGTGCCGATGCTGCAGGCAGCGCCGGGCCTGCGCGCGGTCGCGATCTTCGAGGAGATGCAGCGGCGCCATGCTGATCTCGGGCTCGGGGTCAGACGGACGATGGAACGGCGCATCCGTGCCTGGCGCGCGCTTCACGGCGAGGATCAGGAGGTGATCTTCCGCCAGACCCATGAGCCGGGCAAGATGGGACTGTCGGATTTTACCGACATGGCCGAGCTCGGCGTCACGATCGCCGGCACGTCCCTCGATCACCGGCTCTACCACTTCCGCCTGGTCTGGTCGGGCTTCGAGCATGCCCATGTGATCCTGGGCGGCGAGAGCTATATCGCCCTTGCTCAGGGGCTACAAAATGCGTTGTGGGCGCTCGGCGGCAGCCCGGTCGATCATCGCAGCGACAGCCTATCAGCGGCGTTCCGGAACCTCGATGCCGATGCCCGCGCCGATCTCACCTGGCGCTACGATGCGCTGTGCGAACATTACGGCATGAAGCCGAGCCGCAACAACCGGGGCGTCGCGCACGAGAACGGATTGATCGAGAGCGCACACGGTCATCTCAAGAAGACGATGCGCGATGCATTGCTGATGCGCGGGTCTGGGGCCTTTGACGACCTTGCCGATTATCGCGGCTTCATCGACGAGGTGATCGCGGCGAAGAACCGGCGCAATGCCGCACGGATCGATGCCGAGCAAGCCTGTCTTCAGCCGCTGCCCGACCGGCGAACCAGCGATTATGAGGAGACGATCGTCACCGTCACCTCGACCAGCGGCTTCACGCTCAGGAAGGTGTTTTACACCGTGCCTTCGCGGCTGATCGGTCACCGCCTGCGTGTCCGGCTGTATGACGATCGGCTCGACCTGCTGCTGGGCGGAACGCCGCTGATGACGCTGCCGCGCGGGCGGGCGGGCGCGAACGGCAAGCATGGTCATGTCGTCGATTACCGGCACGTGATCCGCTCGCTCAGACGCAAGCCGATGGCGCTCGCCGGCCTGATCTATCGTGACGCGCTGTTCCCGCGCGAGGCCTATCGCCGGATGTTCGAGCGCCTGATCGAGCAGAGACCCGAACGGGCCGCGTGCCGGATGATGGTGGAACTGCTTGCGCTGGCGCACGAACGTGCCTGCGAAGCCGAGCTTGCCAGCATCCTCGCTGCCGATCTGGCTGCCAATCGGTTGCCGGACATGGCAGCACTGCGGACACGCTTCGCGCCCGACCCCGCAACGCTTCCCGAGGTTGTGGTCACGCTTGCCCCCCTGTCCGGTTACGACATCCTGCTGGGCGGGGTGGCGGCATGACCGATAGCAACCGATCGGTCGACGCACAGCGTCTCACCCTGATCCTGCATGACCTGCGTCTGCCGGCGATCAAGCAGACCTGGCCCGATATCGCCGTGCGCGCCGACAAGGATGGCCCGCCGCGCGCTTCCTTGCGGCCCTGGCCGAACACGAGATCGCCGAACGCGACCGGCGGCGCATCGAGCGGCATCTCAAGGAAGCCAAGCTGCCGCCCGGAAAGACGCTCGACAGCTTCGCGTTCGATGCCGTGCCGATGATCTCCAAAGCGCAGGTCATGGCGATCTGCGCCGGCGATGGCTGGCTCGAACAGGGCGCCAACCTGATCCTGTTCGGGCCGCCGGGCGGCGGCAAGAGCCATCTCGCCGCTGCGATCGGCCTGGCGCTCATCGAAAATGGCTGGCGGGTGCTGTTCGCCAGAACATCGGACCTTGTCCAGAAGCTCCAGGTCGCGCGGCGCGAGTTGGGCCTCGAGGCCGCCATCGCCCGGCTCGACAAATATCATCTGCTGATCCTCGATGATCTCGCCTACGTCACCAAGGACCAGGCCGAAACATCGGTCCTCTTCGAGCTCATCAGCGCCCGCTACGAACAGCGCTCCACGCTGATCACCGCCAATCAGCCGTTCGGCGAATGGAACCGGATCTTCCCCGATCCCGCGATGACGCTCGCCGCCGTCGACCGCCTCGTCCACCACTCCACCACTCCACCATCTTCGAGATGAACGTCGAGAGCTATCGCCGGCGCACCGCCGTCCAGCGACAAAAGGGCGCCGGGCGACCGCCAACCTACGCGACAATCAAAACTGCCGGGCAACCGGCGCCCCGCGACAATCAGACCGATACATAGACCTTGCCAGCGTCAACCAGACCGGCCATCAGCCAAAAGCCGCGACAATCAGTTCTCATCCTGATCGTCGCCCGCTTCTCATCCAGATCATCGCGCTACACTGGCCGATGCATCAATATCCACCGCAGCTTCCTCCCGAGTTTCTAAGGTGCACGACCTTAATTCCATGCCCGTGAGCGAGGCGTCGAGCTTATCGGCGCGACCGCTCATTTCGTGACCAGCGAGTTGAATGAAGGTCCGATCACCGAGCAGGATGTCGAGTGGGTCGACCATCGGTCGACCGAGCGCAAGTTTGCCCGGATAGGGCGGGACATTGAGGGGCCTGTCCTGGCGCGCGCAGTGCGCTGGACTGCCGAACGGCACGTGTTCCTGTATGGCAATCGGACAATCGTTTTCAGATAATCGGAAGGATGCCGCAAGATGGCTTCAACCGGGCGCAAGTTCCCCGCCTATTGCCTGTTCCAGGAAATCATCGGAAGCGGCGGGGGGCGGCGCGCGCGGGCGTTGGCCGGGAGCGGCGGGTGACCCGGACCGCTGAACTTCGCCCGGCCGGGACGTCGCCGGTGGTCGCCCTCCGGCCATGCCCGGCGCCGGCTCGCTTGTCGGGCTCTCTTGAGTTATCCAGTTCCCGTCCTCGTCGATGAAGTAATAATGCAGCGCCGGGTCGCCGGCATGCAATTCGTCCTCGGGTTCGAGTCGCCATTGCGGCAGTTCGACCGCGGTCTCGAACTCCTCGACAGGGCGGCTCCGCACCGCAGCGCGCATGAAATCGGCAAACGCACGCGCCGGCGCGGTTCCGCCCTGAAGCCCGGGCACCGCGCGTGCGTCATCGCGCCCCATCCAGACGCCGGTGGTGATCCCGCTAGAAAATCCGACGAACCAGCCGTCCTTGTTCGAACTGGTAGTCCCGGTCTTGCCCGCCACCGGCCGCCCGATCTGAGCTGCCCGCCCGGTGCCTGTGGCGACGGTGGTCTGGAGCAGGTCGGTCATTCCGGCCGCGACATAATCAGGCACCAGGCGATAGGCGCGCGCACGGCGATGAGCGTAAAGCACTTCGCCGTTCGCGCTTACTACCCGCAGGATCGCGTAGGGCTCGACCGATTCACCCTTGGCCGAGATCGAGGCGAAGGCCCGCGTGAGGTCGATCACCCGCACTTCAGAACTCCCCAGCACCATGGCCGGATTGGTGGCGATGGGCGTGGTGATCCCGAAGCGCCGGGCCATCGAGGCGACGTTGGAGAAGCCCACCTCGTTGCCCAATTGTGCGGCAACGGTGTTCTTGGAATAGGCAAAGGCGCTGCGCATATCGATATCGCCAGCGTAGGTGCCGCCTGAGTTGCGCGGGCTCCAGCCGTCGATGGTGACCGGCACATCGCGCACGCCGTCATCGGGTGAGTAACCCGCCTCGAGAGCGGACAGGTAGACGAACAGCTTCCATGCCGAACCGGGTTGGCGAAGCGCGGTGACCGCGCGGTTGAAGCTGGAGGCGACATAGTCGCGCCCGCCCACCATCGCGAGCACCGCGCCGTCGCGGTCGAGGCTGACAAGCGCTCCTTGCGCGCGTGAAGGCGTATTGTTCTCGATCGCCGCGTTGGCGGCGCGCTGGAGCGCCGGTTCGAGCGTGGTCCAGACCTCGATCGGCTCGTATGCACTGCCGTAGGGAAGCAGAAGGTCGAGCTGGGGAAGCGCCCAGTCGGTGAAATAGCGAGCGGAGTTCTGCCCTTCCTCGCGCCTCAGGTTGACGGTCGATAGATCGACGCGGCCAACCTGACCCGGCCGGAGCGCGCCGTAGCGGACCATTGCGCCTAGCACCACGTTGCCGCGTTCCACTGCCGCTTCGGCATCGGCAGTGGGCGAATAGCGGCTGGGCGCCTTGACCAGACCGGCAATGATCGCCGCCTCCTCGACAGAAAGTGTGCGCGCCGAGTGATCGAAGAACCGACGCGAGGCGGAATCGATGCCATAGGCGCCGCCGCCCAAATAGACCTTGTTGAGATAAAGCTCGAGGATCTGGTCTTTGGAAAACCGCCATTCCAGCGCCATCGCCAGCACCGCCTCGCGCAGCTTGCGGTCCAGGCTGCGGTTGGAATTGAGAAAAATGTTGCGCGCCAATTGCTGCGATATGGTCGAGGTGGCCTCGATCCTGTCATCGGTGCGGAAGGCAACAAACAGGGCCCGCATCAAGCCTGGCGGATCGATACCGGGATGCATGTAGAACCGGCGGTCCTCCACCGCGACCATGGCATCCTTCATGATTTGCGGGATCTCGTCACCATCGAGCCACTCGCCATAACTGGGCCCGATCGAGATGAGTTCGCTGCCATCGCGGGCGCGCACCACGATGGTCTGGCCCACTTGGCTGGTCATCAGCTGATTGTAGGAGGGGATGTTTTGCGCCGCGAAATAAACCGATGTGCCCAGCGCAATCGCTGCTAGGAGCACAAGCGATAACCCCCAGGCAATCAGCGAGCGAGTCCAGCGCCAGACCCGCGATTGCGGTCGGCGCTCGATTACCTTGCGCGTCTGCCTGGCGCGCGTGCTCCTGCTGCCTGCCATCCGCCCCCTTCTGCCGTGCCCTTCAGCGACGGCGCGCCCCGTACCCGTCGTCTTTGCCGCTCGTCATGCACCGGGCAAGCCGAATATTTGGTTAATGGACCCGCAAGTCGTGCGATCAATCAGTTTTGGGCAAGAAGTCCAGTGCTGCGCTGTTGATGCAATAACGCTGTCCGGTGGGCGCCGGACCGTCAGGAAAGACGTGGCCCAGATGGCCGGCACAGCGCGCGCATACGACCTCGTGGCGAACCATGCCAAGGCTTGCATCGCGCCGCGTTTCCACCGCGCTCTCCTCAGCAGGAGTAGTGAAACTGGGCCAGCCGGAGCCGCTGTCATATTTCGCATCGCTTTCGAACAAGCGCTGACCGCACCCCGCGCAGCGATAGACCCCGGGCTCCTTGTTCTTGTCGTAAGCCCCGGTGAAGGCGCGCTCAGTACCGCCTTGGCGCAGCACGCGATATTGTTCGGGTGATAGCCGCTCGCGCCATTGCGCGTCGTCTTCGGGCAGGGACTGGTCGGACATCATGTCTCCTCGGGCGTCACGGTAACAGCGCTGTCAGCCGGTTGCTCAACGACCGTGCCCTCCAGCGCGAGGTGGCCACATGCATATCGTAACCGGGGCGCCAGGTCGCAAGCGCACCCCTTCATGAGTTGACGTCGGCATAGTTGCGGGGGGCGGGTATGCCCGCCATCCGGTCCGCCAGGAGCGGGCGAAAACCCGGGCGGCTCTTGATCACCCGATACCACGAATGAGCGCCCTCGTGACCGGCAAAGTCGATCCCCTCGAGATAGATCGCGACCGAGATCTGGGCGGCGGCGGCGAAGTCGGCCAGGCTGAGCCGCGCGCCGGCAAGCCAGCGCCGATTGTCGGTCAGCCAGTCGATATAATCGAGATATTCATGCGCCAGCCGAAGGGCGCCGCGCAGCAGCTGCGCGCTCGGCGGCTCCCCGGTAACAAGGCGCTTCCTCATCTTCTCCTGCAGCAACGGCGCGGTGACATCGGCATAGAACACCTGGTCGAACATGGCGGTCAGCCGGCGAATCTCCGCGCGGCTGGCGGCGTTGCCATGAATAAGTGGGCCCGCTTCCTCGGTTTCCTCGAGATATTCGCAGATTGCCTGGCTGTCCATCAACGTTACCCCGCGGCCCTCGTCGCGCAATACCGGGGTGCGGCCGGTGGGGTTCAACTGAAGGAACGCATCGCTTGCATCCCACGCATTCTCGTGGATCAGATCGAAGGCGATGCCTTTCTCGGCCAGCGCGAGGCGCACCTTGCGGCTGAAAGGACATAAGGGGAAGTGGTGAAGCTGCCACATCGTCGCGTGTCCTGCTCATGCCGGATGCGCGCGGCGGCGTCTACAGGCGGCGGCGCGGCTGCGTATACCGCCAGTCGGCCGTGCTGCTGGTTGACGGGGCCGCCATGCCCTCGCAAGCATCCTTGAAGCGCACTGACACAACTCGAAGGGAACGGATGATGAGCGACTATCCCTCGCTCCACATGATCATCGGCGGCACCGATGTGCAAGGGGGCGGCAGGCGCAATTTCGATGTGATCAACCCGGCCACCGGCGAGACGCTCGGCGCACTGCCATTGGCCGAGGCGGATGATCTCGACCAGGCGCTGGAAAACGCCCAGCGCGGCTTTGCGATCTGGCGCGGTTCGACGCCCCAACAGCGCTCGGCGGTGCTGCGTGGAGCTGCCCGCCTTCTTGGTGAACGTAAGGAGGCGATCGCGCACGCCGTCACGCTCGAAGTCGGCAAGCCGCTGGCCGAGGCGCGGATCGAGGTTGCGGCGGCGGCGGCCCTGTTCGAATTCTACGCGGGCGAGGTCTTTCGCATCTACGGCCGCGAACTGGTCCGTCCCGTGGGTCAGCGAGCCAGCGTGCGGCACGAACCGGTCGGGCCGGTTGCCGCCTTCGCCCCATGGAACTTCCCGGTTATCAATCCGGCAAGAAAGCTGGGCGGTCCGGTTGCCGCCGGGTGCTCGGTGATCGTCAAAAGTGCCGAAGAGACGCCTGCCGGTGCACTTGCGGTGGTGCGTGCCCTGCTCGATGCCGGCCTGCCCGGCGAGGTGGCGCAGGCCGTTTTCGGAGTGCCGGACGAGGTGAGCCGCCATCTGCTCGCCGCCCCGGTGATCCGCAAGCTGTCCTTCACCGGCTCGACGAGCGTGGGCAAGCACCTGATGGGTCTTGCCGCTGATAACATGCTCAGGACCACGATGGAGCTTGGCGGACACGGGCCGGTGCTCGTTTTCGCCGATGCCGATATTCCGCGCACGCTCGACGCTGTGGTTCCTGGCAAGCGGCGCAATTGCGGTCAGGTATGCATCTCGCCAACCCGGTTCATCGTTGCCGAAGAGGTTTTCGACGAGTTTCGCGTTGGCTTTGTCGAGCGTTTCTCAGCGACGCGTGTGGGCGATGGGCTCGATCCCCAAACGCAGATGGGTCCGATGGCCAATGCCCGCCGACCCGAAGCCATGGAGGCCTTTGTTGCCGATGCGAGAAGCAAGGGTGCCCGGGTGGATACGGGCGGCGGGCGGATCGGCAATCGCGGGTTCTATTTCGAGCCAACCGTAATTTCGCAGGTACCGCTCGAGGCCGACGCAATGAACGAGGAACCGTTCGGTCCGCTGGCGCTGATCAACCCGTATCCGGGCGAGGAGGCGATGGTCGCCGAGGCCAACCGGCTGCCTTACGGCCTAGCGGCCTATGCCTGGACGAGCGATGTCGGACGGCAGCGGCGGCTTGCCGATACGATCGAGGCCGGGATGGTGGGGATCAATACCCAGCAGGTCGCTGCGCCCGACGCACCATTCGGCGGGGTCAAATGGTCTGGTCACGGAAGCGAAGATGGGCCCGAGGGCGTGCTTGCGTGCATGGTAACCAAGACGGTTCATGAGGGGTAGCGTCAACAGGTTAACGCGCGGTTTTGGCGATCTGCGGTTTCCCGGCTATTGGCAGCATCATCTGGACGGGGCATGACCAGCCGTATGACCAGCATCGCTAGATGCGCAATATCACGGCTAGGTCGCCTTCCGACGCACACCAAATTTTCGAGTTGATCGCAGGCCCATACGCTAACATCGTGAAACGATGGTGCGCTGCTTCAGCGCGAATTGTCTCGCAAAACAAAAACCCCACAAGCGACACGCGGGCCGCTACCACCCGATGGGTCGGTTATCTGATCATCGCGTCCCGCGTGAATGATGAAGGCCGAACCGTCGGTATCCATCAGTCCGTCGAAACCCGCGCCTCCTTCGAGAGTGTATTCCAACGTGCCGGTACCATCCTCACCTACGGTAAGGTTTGGCATGTCACCGGCGTGCTGACCCTGCGGGTCATCCAAACCATGCGCCTGGTCAGTCGGATTCCAATGTCCGCCAGCGCTCTTGAAATCGGGCGCATCGCAAAGGCCCGTTTGATGAACATGAACACCGTGCTCGCCGGGCTCAAGTCCCGTCGCTTCAAGACGAACGACGACTTGGTCGTCGATTTCGGTAGCCGTAACCGAACCGACCTCTTCTCCGGCCGCTGTTGTCAGCGTCGTCGTCGCCCGACGTTGGAACGGAGCGTCTGCATCCATCGTGGTTGCGACGGCGGGGTCGGTCTCGATCGATCTGGACTCTTCGCCGGTGTTGCAGGCAGCAAGGGCGGTCGTACCAGCAGCAATAAGCAGGAGTTTCGCCAAGAATTTCGCGATATATTTCGGTTGTCGCATGACGCCCTCTCGCAGATCGGCCGGGTCATCGAAAAACCGCGGCGCTGGGTATCGGTTCCCCTCCTTCCCCCCGCCTCTCGGCGCCCGCCACGGGTGGACGCGAGCCAATGGTGCAGCTAACCGGCTTTGCTTCCATGCACGCTGCCGCTTCCCGCCGAACCTTCGCCATTATCTCGCACCCTGATGCGGGCAAGACAACTTTGACCGAGAAGCTGCTGCTCCATGGCGGCGCGATCCATCTGGCGGGCGAAGTCAAAGCACGCGGCGCGGCGCGGAGGGCGCGCTCGGACTGGATGAAAATCGAGCAGCAGCGCGGTATCTCGGTAACCAGTTCGGTGATGACCTTCACCAAGCCGGACGACAATGGTGATATCATCACGTTCAACCTGCTCGACACGCCCGGTCACGAGGACTTTTCAGAAGACACCTACCGCACGCTGACTGCGGTGGACTCGGCGATCATGGTGATCGACGCTGCCAAGGGTATCGAGCCGCAGACGCGCAAGCTGTTCGAGGTGTGCCGGCTGCGTTCGGTTCCGATCATGACGTTCATCAACAAGGTCGACCGAGAGGGTCGCGCCTGTTTCGACCTGCTCGACGAGGTTGCCGACATGCTGGCGCTCGATGTTTCGCCGCAAAGCTGGCCTGTGGGGATGGGCGGGCTGTTCGAGGGCGTATGGGATTTTGCAAGCGAAACCGTGGCCCGTCCAGAAGGCGCGTCCAAGGAGTTCCTGGGCTTGCGGGAGGACAATCCCGCCATTCCCTATGAGGTTGCCGAAGAGGCCGAGCTGGCGCGTGCAGGCTATCGCGAGTTCGACCTTGAAGCTTTCCGTAGTGGTGACCTGACGCCGGTATATTTCGGTTCGGCGCTGAAGAATTTCGGCGTTTCCGAGCTGATCGGAGCGATCGCCGCCCATGCCCCGCCGCCGCGTCCGCAGCCTGCCGACGACGGGGAAGTGGGCCCCGAACGCGATGAGGTGACCGGCTTTGTGTTCAAGGTCCAGGCCAACATGGATCCGCAGCACCGCGACAGGATCGCCTTTATGCGCCTTGTATCGGGGACTTTCCGGCGGGGCATGAAGCTGGTGCCGAGCGGGCTGGGAAAGCCCATCGCCATCCATTCGCCGATCCTGTTTTTCGCCCAGGACCGCGAGATCGCCGACAGCGCCGAGGCGGGGGACATTGTCGGCATCCCCAATCACGGCACCTTGCGCGTGGGGGATACGCTCAGCGAGAAAAACGCCGTGCGCTTTACCGGGCTTCCCAACTTCGCGCCCGAGATCTTGCGGCGCATCCAGCTTCGCGATCCCACCAAAACCAAGCAGCTGCGAAAAGCGCTCGACGACCTGTCGGAAGAGGGGGTGATCCAAGTGTTCTACCCCGAGATCGGTGGCGGAAGCATTGTTGGTGTGGTCGGCCAGCTGCAACTCGACGTGCTGGTCTCGCGGCTCGAGGCCGAATACAAGGTGGAAGCAGGTCTCGAGCCATCGCCCTACGCCACCGCGCGGTGGCTTAAGGGGAGCGAGGAGGCGATGCGCGAGTTCGAGCGGTTCAATCAGGGCACCCTCGCGCGGGACAGGGCTGGCGACCTGGTGTTTATGGCAAAATCCGCATGGGACGTGGGTTACCAGCAGGAACGAAACCCCGCGCTTTCGTTCTCGGCGACCAAGGAGCGGTGAGCGCTCTTTCCCGTGCGCGGCCGGTATAATGCGGCTCAAGGTCGCCACTTACAATATCCACAAGGCGGTTGGCACCGATGGGAAGCGGGATCCCGAGCGGATCCTGTCCGTGTTGCGCGAACTTGATGCCGATGTGGTGGCGCTTCAGGAAGCAGATCGCCGGTTCCGCGAGCGCGAAAGCGTCTTGCCTCGCTCGCTTCTGGCCGACCATCATTGGCAGGTGGTCCCTGTAGCCCTGCGAGCGCAAAGCATCGGCTGGCATGGCAACGCGATGCTGGTTCGCAGCGATATCGAGGTGCTCGACTGTGCGCGAATCGAGTTGCCTACACTTGAACCGCGCGGTGCGATCATTGCCCGGCTGGCGGTCGGGGAAGATGTTTTGTGCGTCGGGGGGATGCATCTCGACCTATCGGGGATTCTGCGCCGGCGCCAGATCGCCGCGATATGCGATGCGATGAGGGACGCGGGAAGCTCGGCGGGCAGCCACGCGATCATGATGGGCGACCTCAACGAATGGTCGCGTGAGCGCGGTTCGTTGCGCAGCTTTCCCGCTGGATGGACGGTGCAGGCGCCCGGCCGCTCATTCCCCAGCCGGCGGCCATTGGCAATGCTCGACCGCATCATCCATTCAGCCGGCCTGATCTGCGAGGAGGCAGGCATCCATCACAGCGCGCTGGCCGCGCGCGCTTCGGATCACCTGCCCGCCTGGGCTTCACTGCGCGGCTAATGGCTATTTGGCGGGCATGGTGCGCGCTGCGTAGGCAGTGTTTCATCCGCAAGCGCGTCAATCCCTTTCCGTAGGGGCCAGACTGCAAGGCGTCCTCGGCTGGCACGATCCTGCTCCACCCTGATGGAAGCGTGTGGGAGGGCTGCACCTCAACTGGAGGGTGCTCGTTCAATCGAGCGCTTCGTCACGCGCATCCGGACAGATCGGAGTGCGGGCTTTGGGGTCAAGATCATGATTTGTTTTTGCGCACATAGGCGGGTCGCGGCGGGACTGCTGGTTTGTGCTTGGTTGATCGTCCTTCCCGAACCGTTGCTTGCTCAGCAGGCCGGCGAGCCTCGCGCAGGGTTCGCAGCAGCTGAAGATACGGCCTTTATCCTCAATTCGCTGTTGTTCGTTATCGGCGGATTTCTCGTCATGTGGATGGCAGCAGGTTTCGCCATGCTCGAGGCCGGACTGGTCCGCTCCAAGAACGTGAGCGTGCAATGTCTCAAGAATATCGGTTTATATTCCATCGCCGGACTGATGTTCTGGGTAATGGGCTACAACCTTGCCTATCCGGGCAACTTCAACGGTTACCTAGGTGGCCTCGGCGGCTGGGTTACAATGCCGGAAGCAAGCGCTGACCTGAGGCAGGGCGGAGGGGGGGATCCAGCCGTCTACTCGGTCGCATCCGACTGGTTCTTCCAGATGGCGTTCTGCGCGACGACCGCATCGATAGTCTCGGGTACGATCGCTGAGCGCACCAAACTTATCCCCTTCTTCATCTTCACAGCAGTTCTGACCGGGCTGATCTACCCGATCGTGGTAAGTTGGGAATGGGGCGGTGGTTTGTTGGACGTGCTAGGATTTTCTGATTTCGCCGGCTCGACCCTGGTCCACTCAACTGGCGGCTGAGCCGCGCTGATTGGTGCGCTTATCATTGGCCCGCGACTTGGGCGTTATACGGTCGCGGGCGTGCGCGTCTTTCCCGGCTCGAGCATTCCGCTGGCCACGCTTGGTACCTTCATCCTGTGGCTCGGCTGGTTCGGCTTCAACGGCGCGTCGCAGTTGGCGATGGGCACCGTGAGCGACGTATCGGACGTCAGCCGCATTTTCGTGAACACCAACATGGCGGCGGCGGGCGGGGTGGTGGTGGCGATCATCGCCACCCAGGTGCTCTATGGCAAGGCGGACATCACGATGGCGCTGAACGGGGCGCTTGCAGGGCTGGTATCGATAACCGCAGAGCCGCTGACGCCCCATGTCGGCGTGGCAATCCTGATCGGCGGGATCGGCGGCGCAATCCCGGTCATATTCGTGCCATTGCTTGACAGACTGCGGATCGACGATGTCGTGGGTGCGATCCCGGTCCACCTGGTCGCGGGCATATGGGGTACGCTCGCGGTGCCGATCACCAATCCCGGTGTAACCCTGATCGCTCAGGTCACCGGTATTGTGGTCGTCGCCGCGTTCGTCTCGGCGGCGAGCGCGCTTGTCTGGTTCGCGCTCAAATACACCTTGGGGACAAGGCCGGATGCTGAGGCAGAGGCTGCGGGGCTCGATCAGGAGGAGACGGGAATCGGAGCCTATCCCGAGTTCGCCAAAGTGTTGTGAACGATCACACCGGCGCTTTGGGGGGCGGGTCGGCTAGGCGATCGTCCGACTTTGGCGGTCGGAGTTGATCGCGATGAAGTTTTCAATTGCATATTCTTACGCAAGGCTTTCGGTAACCGGCGCTTTCTCGTGATGACAAGGCGTCGCGATGCATGTCACCCTTGTTATGACTTACCTGCCCAAAACCGCAAAAGAAATTCGGGAACTTCAGTCATCTAGCCGTTTAGGGCTATCAAAAAAAAGGAGGTGCCGGTTGTGCCTTCAAATTGCCGCATGAAATTGCTTCGGGTTGCCGTGGCCCTGCCTCGCACTTATGGCGGGCATGATGCTTCAGAAGGGGAATGGGTGATGAGGAAGGTTGCACTATGCTTGGGCGCGGCGGCCGCGGCCGTGGCAGCGCCAGCGATGGCGCGTGACGGCCAAGGCTATCTAGGACTCGATGGTGGTGCCATCTTCGCTGCCGATACCGACATTACGACGAGCGGGTTTGATAACGGCGAACTTGAATTTCAGACCGGGTGGGAGGCCGCTGGCCAGATCGGTTATGATTTCGGGGCCATCCGTACCGAACTCGAAGGCTCCTACCGCGAGTTCAATCCCGACACCGTCACGACCGGTACGCTCGGCCTGCCTTCACCGTCGAACAATTCGGTGGTTACCGGCACGTTCGATTCGCGCGGTGAGATGAGGCTGACCTCGGTCATGGCCAACGCCATGCTCGATTTAGGTGGCAATGACGGGGTCGGCCTGTCCGTCGGTGCAGGTGCGGGCTACACATGGTTGGGCACCGAACTCACGACAATCTCGGTATTCGACGAAAGCTTCATCGACGAGTCCGAACGCGATGACAATTTCGCCTGGCAGGCGATCGCCGCGCTGCGCATTCCGGTTACCGAAATGTTCGATATCGGGGTGAAATACAAATATTTCGATACGCATGATTTCCGGCTGAGCGATGCGCGGGGTCGGACGACCGATTTCGATCTCACGACCCATTCCGCGCTGGTGAGTGTTTTGCTCAACTTCGGTGGGGCAGAGCCGGTCGCACCGCTGCCGCCGCCTCCGCCGCGCACCGCACCGCCGCCCCCGCCGCCCCCGCCGCCTCCGCCGCCGCCTCCGCCTCCGCCGCGCGCGCAGTGCAACACGGGTCCGTATATCGTGTTCTTCGATTGGGATTCGTCCGAGATCACGCCCGAGGCAGCCACCGTGCTCAACTCAGCGATCACCGCCTACGGCAATTGCGGCACCGTGCCGATCATGCTGGCAGGCTATACCGATCGTTCGGGCACCGTGCAGTACAACCTGGGTCTGGCGGCGCGCCGCAACAACTCGGTCCAGCAGTACCTGACCGGCCGCGGTATTCCGTCCACGCGCATCTCGAGCGAAGCATTCGGCGAGGCGAACCCACGCGTTCCCACCGCCGACGGCGTGCGCGAGCTGCAGAACCGCCGTGTCGAGATCACCTACGGGCCCGGATCGGGGATGTAGGGATCGGGGATGTAATCCCGTCCACCCGCAGTTGGCTACAAGAAGGGCCGGGGGAGCAATCCTCCGGCCTTTTTTGTGGGGCGCTGGATTTAATAGGAACTAAGCCAGCTTCATTTTGGCGATGTGTCTGCTACCCATTGATAATCAGGCAATCGCTCGCAACGCGCTGTCTCTATGGACGCGCTTGACTAAACATAGTGGTTCCTAATTGCGTTCTTGCTGTGCAAGAATGTCGAGCACCGCGCGTATGGGGCTCAGATCATAACCTGCTGCGCTGGCGGCGGCGGCAAGTTCCTCGGAATCTGTCCCCGCTTTGGCTTGGGCAAGCGCCCACAGCATCGTTGAACGGGTACCCGAGCGGCAGTAAGCCAAAACCGCCCCATCGGCGTCATCGAGCGCCCGGCGCATTTCATCTATTTGGGCGCTCGAAAAACCTGCATGGTCAACAGGAATGAAGCGGTAAGCTAGCCCCGCCTGTTGTGCCGCTTCGGCAACTTGCGCATTCGTCGGCTGTTTATCGCTCTCGCCGTCGGGCCGGTTATTGACGACCATACTGAAGCCGCGTCGTGCAGCCTCGGCCAGATCGTCCCCGCCTATCTGAGGGCTTGCCCAGGTAACAGAGTCGAGGCGCCGGAAATGGCTCATGCCTGCCCGCTATTCTCGGCGCTCATTGCCTTCGTATCCGCTTCGGCACGGGTGCGGTTGCGGCGCAGCATGTTGAGAAATTCTACCGCGACCGAAAAAGCCATCGCTACGTAGATATAGCCTTTTGGTACATGATAGCCCAGGCCATCGGCGATAAGCACAAGACCGATCATCACAAGGAACGAGAGCGCGAGCATAACGAGCGTGGGGTTCTTTTCGATGAAGTCGGCCAACGGATCAGCCGCGACTAGCATGATGCCAACGGTGATCGTCACCGCGGCAACCATGATCGGAATCTCATTGGTCATGCCGACCGCTGTAAGAATCGAATCGATCGAGAAGACGAGGTCGAGCGCGATGATCTGGACGATGACCGCGCCAAAAGTAGCCTCGACTGCCGCCTGCTTGTTCATCAGGTCGGGCGCATGATCGTCGGGCTCCATCGCATGATGGATTTCCTTGGTCGCCTTCCAAAGGAGAAACAGACCACCCACAAGAAGGATGAGGTCACGGCCAGAAAAGGCGGTCTCGAAGCTTGGAACGCCGCTCTTAGTCAGGTTCCCCTCGATACCCAGATCGAACAGTGGGGTCTCGAGCGTGACGATCCAGCCGATCAGCATGAGCAGCCCGATCCGCATGACTAGCGCGAACATCAACCCGATTCGCCGGGCCCGTTGCTGTTGATGCTCGGGCAGCTTGTTCGACAGGATGGCGATAAAAATGAGGTTGTCGATGCCGAGAACGACTTCGAGCACGATAAGGGTCAGTAAGGCAGCCCAAGCGGCCGGGTCGGTGAGCAGCGCCATAATATCCATCGCGCGAGCGCCTTTGCGCCCGCCATTTTCGTCTGACAAGCGATTTGGCGCTACCCCGCCGACATATCGTCCTAAGCGATGTCTCTGTTATGGGCGTGTTAATTTGTTCGCGTTCCCCATCGAACTGCGATATAAGCGCTTGCGCGAGAAGGGGGCGATGCGTCGCCAACTTTCCGATCCGGCGAGACTTCGTCCGTGCCGCCGGGTGAATGAGAGGGCGAGCATCGAGGGTACGTTCACTTCATGGGTTATGACAAAGGACGTCGCGGCAAGGGCCGGGACAAGCGCGATGGGTTTGGCGAGGGCGGTTTCGATCCTTTCAGCGACCGGGGGCCTCCCCCGATGCAGGATGACTGGCGCGGCGGCGGCGGCGGCGGCGGCGGTTTCGGGGGTGACCGATTCGGCGGCCGCGGCAGTGGCGCTGGCGGCGATCGCTTCGGTGGCGGCGGCGCTGGTCGCGGAGGCGGCTTTGGCGGCGGACAGCGCGGCGGCGGCGGTGTTGGCGGCGGAGGCGGAGGCGGAGGAATGCCCGCCCAAGTCGTGGGCACCGGCCAAGGCAAGGTAAAGTTCTTCAACGTCCAGAAAGGCTTCGGCTTCATTCAACGCGATGAGGGTGGAGAGGACGTTTTTGTCCATATCAGCCAGGTTGAGCGAGCAGGTCTCGAAGGCCTTGCAGAGGGGCAGGAGCTCCAGTTCAACCTTGTCGATCGCGGAGGCAAAGTGTCTGCCGCCGATATTCAGCTTGTAGGCGACGTCATTCCCGTCGAGGCGAAAGCGCCTTCGCGTGAATTGACCGGGGAAAGGGCAGTGGGAACCGTTAAGTTCTTCAATGCGATGAAGGGCTTCGGCTTCATCACGCGCGACGATGGCAAGGAGGATGCTTTCGTGCATATCAGTGCGGTTGAGCGCTCGGGACTGCAGGGCATCCAAGAGGGCGACCGGTTCGAGTTCGATCTGGAGATTGACAAACGGGGCAAATATTCCGCTGTCAATCTGGTCCCTACCCAAGGCTGATCGTCAAAGCGCCGGAAGGCTGGACTTGGCTGCTAACGGATGACGGGGCGCGTTTGACCGCGTTGCACGGCAGTTCTAGGGAATAAACGCGGCGGTCCTTCGCGGCCGCCCGTTTCTTTTGATCACTCCATGCGAAGGGTGCCCGCGTGTCGATACCACCGCTTATGCCGGTCTATCCGCGGTGCGATGTCAGGCCGGTGCTTGGCGAGCACTGCCATCTCATCTCGGAGGACGGAACTCGTTATCTCGATTTCGCAGCGGGTATCGCGGTCAACTCGCTGGGACATTCGGACCAGCGCCTGATCGGCGCCATCCAGCGTCAGGCTGCGACGCTGATGCATGTCTCAAACCTGTACGGTAGCCCGCAGGGGGAAGCGCTTGCAGCAAAGCTGATTGCCAACAGTTTTGCCGACACCGTGTTTTTCACCAACTCGGGTGCCGAGGCAGTCGAAACCGCGATCAAGACGGCCCGGGCTTACCACCAGGCCAGCGGCAATGATAATCGGTTCGAGCTCATTACCTTCGACAACGCCTTTCACGGGCGGACGATGGCAACAATAAGTGCTTCTAATCAGACAAAGATGCACAAGGGCTTCAGCCCCTTGCTCGAGGGGTTCGCCTATCATGAGTTCGGCGACCTAGAAGCTGCCGAAGCGGCAATCGGAGAACATACGGCCGGGTTTCTTGTCGAGCCTGTTCAGGGAGAGGGCGGAATCCGCGTAGCCTCTGAGGCTTTCATGAGAGGTCTGCGCGATCTTGCCGACAAGCATGATCTGATGCTGGTGCTTGATGAGGTTCAGTGCGGGATTGGGCGGACAGGGACATTCAACGCCTACGAGCAATATGGCATCCAACCAGACATTATGGCAGTTGCAAAGGGGATTGGCGGCGGCTTTCCGTTAGGCGCGTGCCTAGCTAGCGAGAAAGCGGCACGAGGCATGACCTTAGGAATGCATGGCTCGACCTATGGCGGCAATCCGTTGGCCATGGCCGCCGGTAGCGCGGTGCTGGATATCGTGACGCAGCCCGAATTCCTCGCACACGTCCGCAATACAGGCCAGAAGCTACGAACAACTTTGGAGCAATTCATCGGCAACTACCCCGAGCTATTCGAAGAAATTCGTGGAATAGGCTTGATGCTTGGATTGAGGATGAGGGTTGAGCCGCGGCCCTTCATGCAGCATCTGCGTGACAGGCATCAATTGCTCACGGTAGCAGCTGCCGACCGAACCTTGCGGCTATTACCGCCTCTGGTCATTGGAGAGGCTGAAATAGCTGAATTCGCCGATCGGCTATCGCAAGGATGTGCGACCTACGACAAAAGCGAAGCCGCGTGAGTTCAACACGACATTTCCTCGACTTGGGGGATGCTGGAGGGGATGCGATCGCAGCCATGATCGCGGATGCGCTTGATCGCAAGCGAGCGCGGATGGGATGGCCGAAAGGCAAGCCGGATGACGATCAGCCGCTTGCCGGGCATGTCCTTGCCATGGTGTTCGAGAAGAGCTCGACCCGGACCCGTATCAGCTTCGACATTGCCATGCGCCAACTTGGCGGGTCGAGCGTTATACTTGAGGCCGGAACGTCTCAACTCGGACGCGGAGAAAGCATTCGGGACACGGCGCGCGTGCTCGGGCGAATGGCCGACGCGATCGTGGTGCGCACCAGTGACCATGCGAACGCTCTGGAAATGGCTGCTCATTCCGGGGTGCCAGTGCTGAACGGGCTGACCGATCTTTCGCATCCGTGCCAGATCGTTGCCGATCTCCTCACGATCACCGAGCACCGCAAACCTCTGCCTGGATTGCAGTTCGCCTGGCTCGGGGACTGCAACAACGTCCTCAATTCTATCGTTGAGGCGGCAGGTCTGATGCGGTTTGACGTGCGGATCGGTACCGCCCATGGGTTGCAGCCGGAAAGAGCTTACGTTGAGGCGGCGCGGAGTGCAGGAGCTTCCGTCCAGCTGACGACAGAAGCGTCGAGGGCGGTTTGCGACGCTGACGTAGTGGCTACCGATACGTGGCTTTCAATGGGGCACGCAGCTGATGCCGCCAAGGTCGAACTATTATCCCCGTTTCGTGTTGACGAAGCGCTTATGGCGCATGCCAAAACCAGTGCGCTGTTCCTACATTGTTTACCAGCGCACGTGGGAGAGGAGGTTACACACGACGTTTTCGAAGGTCCGCGATCAGTGGTGTTCGACGAGGCGGAAAATCGGATTCACGCGCAGAAATCAATTTTGCTTTGGACGTTCGGACTACTTAATTAGCTAGTAGGGTTTGCAGGCTATCGTACGATCTGTCCTTCACTCGGAGCCAGCAGATCGGCCTGGTCGTAAGGCCGGGCATTACAGGGGCATCAGGCGATCAGATCGCTGGCGTAATTTCAGCAATATCGTGTAGCGGAAAGGTGGCACAGAAAGACAAGGTTCGCTTTCGCTAAGCCCACTCGAAACAGACCGAGCAACACATTTCAAGATTGGGTAAGTCGCGTTCGTGTTCGGAGATTGTGATGGGGTTGAAGGTTTGCTTTACGGTAAGTGCCATTCTCGCTGCTATGTTGGCAGGCGGGTTAGCCAATCCCAGCGTAGCGCAGAAAGCAAGACTTACCATGCTCAGTCAGCTTGACCCCGGACTATGGGAATTGCGCGATCGCAGGAGCGGCGCAACGCAAAAGGTGTGTATCAGGTCGGGAAATGAGCTTCTTAGGCTACGCGATCGAACGGAGCGCTGCAATTATTTCGTTGTACGAGACGAAACGCGCAGGGTTACGGTCGAGTACAAATGTTTAAGGGGCGGCTCAGGTAGAACTACGATCCGTCAGGAAAATGCAAAGCTTGTTCAGATCGACAGTCAGGGGCTGTCGAAGGGAGCGCCGTTCTCACTGAACGTTGAGGCGCGGCAGGTCGGTGTCTGCCCGCAATAGGCGTCTTACACCGTAGATCAACTAAAGTAAGGATTTAAAACGATGACGAGCCGGTCTAGGTTGGCCGTGGTCCTCTTGTCCGGCGGACTAGATTCGATGGTCGCGGCAGGTCTTGCTCGCGAGTCAGGCTTTCAACTGGTTGCGCTGACGATCGAATACGGTCAGCGCCATAGCAGGGAGGTTGAAGCGGCGGGCAAGATCGCAGAAAATCTGGGGATCGACCGCCACATCATCATGCCAGTCGATCTGGCGTGTTTTGGTGGCTCAGCACTTACCGGCAATGGCGAAATATCGAAAACTGGCCTCACCCACGAAATTCCAAAGACTTATGTCCCAGGTAGAAATCTCGTTTTTCTATCGCTAGCCGCTTCCCTTGCGGAAGCAATTGGTTCGCACAACCTATTCATCGGTGCAAATGCCGTCGATTACTCAGGGTACCCAGACTGCCGCCCTGAATTCATCGAAAGCTTCGCAAGAACGCTGTCCTTGGGCACTAAGGGGGCTATCGTTGGTAAGAGCATAAACGTCGAGGCACCTTTGCAAAATTGGACCAAGGGACGCATCGTGCGCGAATGCCTCCGGCTTGGCTTGGATCCAAGATTGAGTTGGTCTTGCTACGATCCGGTAGGCAATGGGAAGGCCTGTGGACGGTGTGATAGCTGTCGTCTGCGGCTTAAGGGTTTTGCTGAGGCGGGCGCTCGTGATCCATTAGATTATGACCGCATTTTTGGTGAGCTTGAAATCAACTAGGCTGGTCTTGTCGAACCTGCCCAAGGCGCACCAAGGCCACGATTAGCGCTTGTACAGCTTGCCTAGCTTCAACATCGATCACGTTTCCGCCAGCTGGAGCGGAGATGTGATCCGGTTCCTTCCAACGCTTGTCAAACCGGTGCTCGTTGCCGCTCGCTCTGTCGATAACACGCATTCCATTCGTGGCCTGGGTATAGAGCCAGGTACCTGCTTGGAAACAGGCGATTTGGTCTTCGCGATCAATCCAGGCTCCGGTAGCGTTTTCCCCAACGACCCAGCTTTCTCCTTCGGTCGGTTCTGCGGGAGGCGTCGAGGCGACACCTTCGATTACAGGATGCAAAAGGCCATCCAACCGCGCGAGCGCCTCGTTCAGCTGAACCTCCTTTTGTGCTTGGCCTGCATAAAGATACGGGAGCCTAAAGCGGGCCGTGCGCGCATCCAGGGTAATAGGTTGTGTCATCATGAAATCTTTCGTCGTGTCAGTTAGGTCAAGCTCCAAAGGAGCAAAGGGTCGGATTGACTGAGCGAACCTTGTTGGCGAACCCAAATTTGCGCGCTCAAGTGTGAACTACGGAGGGCACTAATTGATGAAGGTTCAATAACGAGCTCGGGTTTACTAGTATGCCAAGCAATTACAGGCGTATCGACGTCTCCGACGCCAACGAAGTAGCGTTCGTCTTGTTCATTGAGCTGCACCTCGCCACTCTCCGGCCAAGACCACGCCCCGCGCGCCCTGCGCGTCCATCCAAGTTCTAGCGAGCCATCGGGCAGGTGCGAGACTCTCGGCTGAACCGGACTCAACGGTTTTCGACCCGCTCCATCATTTATGACGGTCGCAATCGCTGGCGTATCGTCTGCCAGCCCGATTGCTGCGAACCGTAACGGTTGAGTTACGCTATTAACCTCAAGTTCGAGCACCATTAGGGTATCGTCGATCAGCACGAACGGTGTGCTCGAACTACAGCCCGACGTTGCGGCACGCTCAGTACCCCCTCGTCCACGTAGCAAGCCGCTAATTTTCCAATGCCCCATTCCAAGCGACTGAACATCCTTAAATTGTATGACCTCATTGCCGACTAGTGCTTTGTTATTACCTCGTGCCAAGCCCTCTAACGTAGTGGATCTTAATGGCAGATCATCGGCGACGAGTTGCAGTTCGAACGTTGCTTCGGGCTCGAAAATTAGGCTCCTTGAGGGTAACAGGGAATTCCGAAGAATACCGACAGTGCTTCGCTGCGTACCGGTGGGTTGCAGGTACCGTAACGCCTCATTCTCGATCGAATACAGGGCCGCGCCTGTCCAGCCTTGGCCTGATGACGATGCAGCGACATGAACCCGTTTTTGATCAGGCGAACCCACACCATCCCACGGCAGTTCGAAAGCCGAAAGAAGCGTCGGTGTTGCGACAATATCGCGTGGTCGCAGAATATTGCCAGGATCACTCGCGAGCGCATGCAAACGCCCTGGGGGCAGGCGTTTGAGATCGAGTTCGACCCCCGAGACTCCCCATTCCCAAGTCTCGATACGCCAACGTCCGGCATGATCGGGCACGGTTACGATATCACCGGGCGCAAGGGTTGGATCCAGCTCTGCAACACGCCAGAACATGCGATCACCCGACCAAGCCGCTCGTTGCTGCATGGCGCTACAAAGCTCGCGTGCGTCACAAGCAGCTAGTGTTCCTGGAAAGTCCGTGATGCGCGATGCTTGTGAGCTAGCTCTGCCCCCTGCGCGTTGCAGGCCTGGCTGATAATCGCGTTCCAGATCGTAATAGCGAAGGCCGCTTGGCAGCAACCGCTCATCATGCGCACGGCGGATCAAAGCGCCCCCTGCTACCGCTGGATCGTCATCTTGCGAAGAGACGGCGGGCGGTGGCAGCATGCGCGCTTCGCTGCCCCAACTGTCGGTCGATGTGAGACGCAACCGGTTGGTATCTGCAACGCAGCGCAGCGGATAAGCCTGGTCGATGGTGGCCAAGCTGTCGGCAAGAGGACCGCCTTCGTCGCTAAAGCCCTTCAAACCTATGAGCTGCTCCGAATGTCCACTTTCGGCTAAACCTGCTGACAGGTCAGCGAGAGCGACATCGGTGTTGCCGTCATAAGCGAATAACTCGAAAGTTAGGGCAGGGATGCGGTTGCCGAAGTCAGCGAGTTGCAAATCCTCGAACACACACAAGGCAATGCCGCGAAAAGCAGGGATCCGTTCGCCCATGTCCGCCATGATCAGCGGATCGGGTTCCTGGTCACCGTGTCCGCGATAAGTACGCAGTTGACCTTGTGCCTTCAGGTCACCTGCCCCGCCACGAAGCAGCGACCCATCTGCCCAGATCCGTCCTATGCCTTTTATGGGTCGGCTTGAAAGGGCGACGGCGAACGAGGCTGAGTAGGCATAGGTGGTGACCGCCGGTGCGCCCTTCGACCCGCCAGCCTTTTCCTTCGACTCCTTCAAGTCTGTCGCCCAGATCACCGTGCCGGAAGTACGCACTCGACCAAACTGGCGCGCGATTGGAGCGCCGTAGCTAGAGGTGGTGACGCTTAGTTCTGTAAGACGCGGTCCCTCGCGACGGGGCGATCCTGCGATTGCCCGATCGAACTGATTGCCGACAAGTGCTCCGAATGCGCCCCCCAGCGGCCCCCCCAAAGCCGTGCCGATGGTCGAAAAAACCAAGGTCGCCATATCGTGTCCTCAATCATTGGTCAGACGCCAATGGCGTTCGATTATCCAGTCCTGACCCGGAGGCGTTACGACAACCCGGCCAAGACCTGCGTGCGCGTGAACAAGGGAACCTGCTGATGACACGACCGCCAAATGGTACTGAGCAGGGCCAAGCCGGAATAAAATGATGTCGCCGGGCTCCATGCCTCCTTGCGCCAGGCTCAGGCCCAGCAACTCGGCACAAGGGAGTTGGCGCTCGACGGAGAGGTTGCGAAGCGCGTAGGGAGCCAGTTCCAAAAGAGGCTGCCCGCTTTGCGCTAGAGCATTTAAAACAAGGCCGACGCAATCTAGCCCAAGCGCCCTGTCCCGGCCATGCAATACAAAGCGCGTTCCAATGCAGCATTCCGCCGCTTCGGCTATCCGTAACCGACTTCCGATCAACCTGCTCTCGTAGGATAGCGCAGCAACGCGTCATTACCCGGCAAAAATGGTTCACCGCGAAAATTCAGCGCGTTCTCAAAGCGCGACTGGCATGTGGCAAAAGTATGGTCACAGCCTTCGCGCAATAGCGCATGCTGTCCCTGCGACGGATGTTGTTCGAAATCCGAGTCAAGTAGAAGGCCACCTTCCGTCGCATTAAGGACGGTCATCTCTATACCGGAGTAAGGCCCATCAACCCACCGGACAAAGCCGCCTACTACTTTCGAAGGCGTTGGCCCGCCGGAAAATGTAAGTATTCTGTCGATTTGGTTGTACCTATCGACAATAACATTGTGGGTGAAGCGCTGAGAACTCAAGTTACATCCTGGGCCGCAGAACTTCGCCCGACAGGTTGGGCTGGTCCTAGGAACCAAGTCGGCTTGAAGATCGGATTTGGCCGAGCGAAGGTCGCTTTCAAAGTTAATGCCATCATATGATACTGGTCCGATCTTACCGGAATAGAGGCCTGCGCGCTCGAGCGTTTGCCAGTCGACAGTTCCAATCTCGACGCGAGCATTGTCGTATCGTCCCATAGCGAGATCTTTGGCCCTTATCGAATCGTGGCTTAAGGCGCCTCGCACCTCAGCATTATCCAACTCAAGACCCGAATTGCGTCTTATCGCCGACGGGACCAATCCTGGCGCTGATCGATGAAGCAGTCCATCGAAACGAAGATCTCGGTCATGAGTGGTAAAGCCAAGTGCTACACCATCGCTGCGTTCTATGCGCCAATAGATAGCGACGCTCTCTAGCTCGGTGTTGAAGAAGACACGATTCATTGCCCTTCCCGCACCTCAATTAGTGGTACTGACGGCGCTTCCCCTGCGGCGAACGCTGCCCCGGTTACATCGAGCCGATCCTCGGCAAAGCGTACTGGTACGTCAAAGAGGTAACCTGCCTTAATTGTCGCTCCTAGTGGTGGAGCTTCCGCCAGCATAACCGTACCTCCCGGACCAACCACGAAGTCGCGGACCTCTATTCCTGCGACGCTGACCCGGACAGTGCCTGTCTGTGGTCTCGTGACTTGGCGGAGTTGCGCGTCATCGCTTGTGCCATATCGCTTGATTAGCTGAAAGGTTGCTGCCTTACCGTCACCGGTTGCAAGTATTTGGTCGTCGGGTGTTGGAAGCCCCGTCATTCCGTTGGAGCTATAATCGAACGGATCAGTTAGCCGAAAGCCTCGAGCTGCTCCGCGCCGTGCACGAAAAAATGAAATGAGGATGCCAAGCTCACACTCGGAGCGTATGCCTGGTCCAACGTCGAAACGAAGGCGGGCATCCGCCCACAGACTATTGCGTCGCTCATGTCCTGATGCGGTTACCGCTATTGTGGTCGAGAACTCGGGACTCACGCCCGCGTCTCGTCCCAGAGCCAGCGGATAAAGTACATCATCGAAGGCCTGCATCTTGTCTCCATCGTCCTGAGCGGTAAGGCGGGTATACCCATCTCGCGAAACCTGCGGCAAAGCCCACACGAAGCAACGGGCAACCCCACGCTGTCGAGCTTCATCAATCCCCTCGTCGATTAGGTTCCAATAGGTGCCGGCATCGCGCGGCTGCAGGACAAATCCCGCTAGGTAATCCTGTTTTTCGAAAGGATAGTTCAAACGATCTTGCATGGTGGCATAAGCATGGCGCCGGTGCGCTTGCGCATTTTCAGTTAGCCAGTCGTAATCTTCGAGTTGAAGTCTTTCGAAGCTTGGCCAAGCCCATTCAACAGGAACGTTAGCGCGAAAAGCTTCGGGAGTTTGCTGGTCCAGAATTGTAGGTGTGAAAAGCAGGACTAGGGTTTGTGCATCTTGTCCTGCTATTGCCTTCACTCGGTCGCGGATTGACAGCACCGAATTGCCAAGCACATGGCCTGCCTCATCGAGTAGCGTTATTTGCGTCGCATCGAGTGAAACATTTAGGGATGGTATCTCTGGAATTTCGCCATTCAGCCTCGAACGGAAATGTGCGAGGGCAGCGTCGTCATATAGTGCGATCCGCTTGTCCGGCGACTGCCACCACCACGGCTCGCCGATTTGGAAGGCGACCGGCATTCCGGCATCCATCGCCAGCCGCACGAAGCGCTCGGCAACGTCACGCAAATATTCGTTTGCTTCTTCGTTAGCCGGGGAAAGCACTGTGGAGGGCGGCGTCCAGCCCGTTTGCGCTGGTGTTCCATCCCAAAATCGTTGTTTCCAATCCTCCGGACAATGGGCGTCGAACAGTTCGTAGGACATTGAAAGGACGGTTTCGTATCCTGTCTTCACGCATTCGTGGAGGAAACTACGGTGCCAAGCAATGCACGGACCCGCAAGCTGTCCGGAACGATCAACATATAGGTTTTCTCCAGAGCCATGATCGAGCTGAAAGTAATGGCTCATGCCGACGTAGTGAACAATGTCGTTGCGGTAGCCTAGCCCGCGCAAAGAGCGAAGGATACGTTTGGGTGTTTGATTGTAACTATCGTCGTAGGCAGTACACATACGAACATCATGCGGCGGCAACAAACTGTCGCCAATTTCGAGCAGGCCGCGCTCACCATCACAGTCGATTGCGCTGATTTCAATCCATCCGTCAATTCGATTGGGCAAAGGATCATGTCGGCCCGGTTCGTAACCTGGCGGCGTTAATGAGATGAAGATGCGGTCAATATCGGCTGGGTGGACCTGTTCCTGATCCGCCGCCCAACCGGAAATAAGGTGGGAGAACCGGAGCTCTATAAGAGCATCTTCCGGTGTACCTTTGGCGTAGTTCCATAACCGGACATACCAAGACTGTGGCTGCCCCGCCTCGTCACGACCTTCGATAGTAAGTGTTGGCCCATGCGGCTCATCCAGCGGGACGACATTGGTCGAGCGCCATTGAAACCGCAGCATCGTCCGCGAATAATCCCGGTCCGTCTTATATGCGAGAAGCGGATGATCGAGGCTATCGAGACTATCCCAAATAAGTCCTGCGAGCGCATCTCGGTGATAGAACTCAAGATCAACCCTAAGACTGTCGGCACCGGTGGTTACGACCGAGCCCATCATCGGCCGAGGGAAGTCAATAGTCCAGAAACGGGGGTCAAAACGCTGGATATGATCGAATGCTTGTTTCTCCCTCTTAGAGCTTAGCCAATATGCCATGACCAATCCCTCAGTAGTCGCGCAAAGCACGGCTTACCGCGCTTGCCACTTGGCGGGAGGAGCGGCGCAGGGCGACCGGCGAGTCGCCCTTCGATGATGCAAGATTTATCGACACCCGCACGTTCTTCTCCCTTAAGCGCGATGCTAATCCCGTATCGACGCGGCCGGAACTGGTCGGAACGAACACTTCGGGACCCCGCTCGCCAACAAGATAGGCGCGACCGGGGGAGACTGGTCCGCCTGTAGCACGCCCGGGTAGACCCAGAAGTGCGCCGAGCGCTCCTTGTACAATCGACCCCGCCCCGCCACCGGGCTTGCCACCAAATACCTCCCCTAAGCCTGACTGCAGGGCGTTAGTGGCGATTTCCCCCAGCGCTTGTATCGCGGTCCTTTTAAGGTCATCGAACCCAAGGCTTCCGCGGCGTATCGCGGACAATAGTCCTCGCTCAAGCACGTTGCCGGCCTTACCGAAGCTATCAACCAAAGTTCCGTCGAAGGTCGACCGCATCGTATCGATGTCGGCCTTGAAGCCGCTGGTAGCCGCTCGCACCTCAATAAGTAGCGGCTCGAACTGGTCATCCATTTGCGTCATGCTCCATGAGGGTAACCAATTCGCGCCGGCTCAGGGTTGCGTCATCCCCGATGATATCCGGCGTTAAGATCATGGCGATTTCAGCTGGGGTCGCGTCCCACAGATCTGCCGGTCGCCAGCTGAGCCACCGACAAACAGTACCTGCGATACGCTTTGCATCGCAAGCAAAGCTCTCGCTCACATGCGGCCTTGCAGAATTTGAGTAAGTAGGGTTCGTAATGGCGAAGCGACACCAGCAAGACCGCAATGCGTAACTGCTTCACCCAGATCGTCTTTCGAAAGTTCGCTTCGGTTTGCGAGACAATGCCAGAAGAGCGTAACAACTTCGGCTAGGCGCAAACGGCCTTCTCCAGCCCGCTCTACCAGTGCATATAGCGAACCGAGCTCTTCCTCGGCGGCAACCAGAGCCGCGAAGGTAGGGCGAAGCGTCTGCGGTTTCCCGCCAACAAAAATCGCCGCCTCGCCGCGGATACTGTTTGCCTGGCTCGCGCTCGTCATGCCGGGACGACCGCGCCTGAACTCTCCAACTGAAGCGAATAGTTGCGCTCGCCGTTGAAGTCTCCTGCATAATCGAGACGCTGAACCAAAAATTGACCGCGCAGCTTTTCGCCATCTTCGAATGACAATTCGTAGCTGTCGATAGTGCCTGCCAATGCGTGGGACCTGATCGATGCTTCGGCCTCGCTCCCAAGAAAGATCCCGGCAGCGCTTACGGAGACCGAGCGAGTTCCAGCGCCGGAAAGCAGTTCGCGCCAACCACCCGACTGTTTGTGGGTGACAACAACAGTATCGCCGTTGATCGACATCTGCGTGGTACGCAGTCCTGCGACGGTTTGATAAGTGCCCGAAGGTGCACTATTGCCGATCTTTAAGAGAAAGGCAGAGCCTTTTTGTGCGGTCATTTTAATTACTCCGGTACGCTGGATGTTTCGATCACTCGGAAGCGGTATTCCAGAAGCACTGCACGCACGTTTGCCGGTCGCTGTTCAGCGCGAGCGCGCAAGAATTGGACACTGATTATCGCGAAACTGTGCTGGTGGCGGGGGACACTCTCGATCCGTTGCTCGACTTGAGCGACTGTGGCACTGCCGGTAGCGGGATCGTCACCCCGCAAATGAAGTTCCATCGCGATGCGAACCTCGCGGCCCTTATGCTCCTTGGTACTCCAATCGATGCTGGCGCTTGCTGCGATGCCTAACCACGGGATCGCTGCACGCTGCGGCGCTTCCTCGGCGACCGTATTAAGTTTTTCCTTGAGAGGCAGGTCAGAGCGGAGCCAATCGAGAAGTACTGCGCGTAATTCGGTTTCCATGGCTTAGCGACCTCTCCCGAATAAGGGCCAGAGCGTCTTTGCCTGTCTCCAGCGTGACGCATCTGGCTGCCTTGAGGCATGTCGAACTTTATGCGCTGCGGCCGCGATCACACTGGCGTGGCTCGTCAGCTGTTTTTCAAGACGATCGAACCCTTTCGATTTTGCTTCGATCATAGCAGGCGCATTCGGCGCCAAGGCTGCCATAGCGCGGCTATTGCCGCCGGTGGTGTCGATCGCGTACCCGCTTCGTCGCGCTGGCGATAATGATAGGCTGCGAGACGAAGCACACCTTGCCGCAAGCCATCGGGTAAATGTGTCCAATTCGCAGTCATCCCCGCCGAGAATCTTATAGCCAGGCGTCCGCTGTTCCCTAGTCGAAGCAGGCGCACGCTCGCTGAGCCATCGCTATCAAGCTCGAAAGCATAGTCCTGCGAGGGAACGGGATAGCGAGAACCATCCACAGCCAGATGTTCAATACCCGTTAGAGCCAACACCGGCCGGGTTGCGATGCGCTGCCAATCGAAGCTCGGATTGATAATTTCCTCGCACGAGGCTTCGAGCGCCATTTGCCCGGTAAAAGCCTCGCACAAATCAAGCGATGCATGCAGTAGGGCTATCAGGACGGCATCGTCGCTAGAGGTGGTGATACCTAGCCAGCTCTTGAGGTCATCAAGGGCGATACTAGGCAGGATCGCCGGAACGACGATTGCCCGCTTCATGGCGGTCTCCGATCATGTCTGGTCGTTGAAGCTCGAGCCGCACGGCTAAGACGGTATCTTAAAACCGTCGGGCCTGGGGCGGGGGTAATTGTTCCCCCGCCCGCGGGGGACCCTCTATTCGATCAAGCTTCGATGCGCAGCAGCTTGATTGCTTCGCTGTCAAGCACCTGACCGCCTACGCGTTTCGTCGCGTAAAAATGAACAAAGGGCTTGTTCGTGAACGGATCGCGCAGCACCTGCGTCGCGCTTCTCTCTGCGATCAGATAGCCCGCTTTGAAATTTCCAAAGGCAATAGGCGTTGCGTTGGTAGCAATCATCGGCATGTCTTCGGCCTCGACCACCGGATAGCCGAGCAACCGATCAGGCTGGCCCTCGACAAGACCAGGCTGCCACAGAAACGCCCCATCGGCAGTCTTGAGTTTGCGAACTTCAGCCAGCGTGCCAGAATTCATCACCCAGCTAGCCCCATGACGCAGAGCAGGCTTCATCGCATGGACCAGATCGATAAGCTTGGCTTCGGGGTTACCGCCAAAGTCATCCGAATCACCAGTTGGAATATACTGAAGTGTACCGAAAGCACGCGTGGCATCATGAGTCTTGGCAATGGCGGTTGTTAAAAACCCCTTTGGTTGGTCGATCCCGGTACCATTGATGAATGCTGAACCTTCGGCACGACCAAACTCGATAGCGATTTCGTTCGCCAACCAATTTTCGACGTCGAAAGCAGCGTCGTCGAGCATCGCCTGGCTAGCTGCAGGGTTTGCATAAAGTTCACCGGAAGGAGGGGCAATCTCGGCGAATTCGGGCGAGTTCGTTTCGGGCCGCGCTACGGCTTCGCCTACCCAACCTGACGCGGTTCCGCCTACGGCAACGAGTTTGCGATAACCCGAACTGCCGACTTGAACCACTTGAGCAAGTTGACGAATAGGGCTGTAGGCCGTCACCTGGCTGGTGATCATCGCATCGATTTCACGTGGCACTGAATAGCCACCATCCTTCGCGATGATGCCTGTCATCGATTTGATTTCCAAATCCGAGCCGCGACGCAAATAGCCGTCGACAAACCCTTTAACCTCGACGCACTCATTGCTTCCGCTATCGCCCAATGTAGGGCGAAAAGCTGCGCGACCGACCCGGTCGAGCCGGTTCTTGACCTCGTTCACATCACCTCGCAGTGCCTTAATTTCGATATCAATCGCATCCTGGCGAGCAACTAGGTCAAAGCTTGCGCTCAGACTATCAGTCATTGGCAGGTTTTCCATCTCAATAACCCTTCTATATTTGTATTGATTTAGTTATTGGTATACCGACAAATCCGTCGCTTTGATTCAAGGCACGCTTTCTTCGCTTATCAAATGAACTCTCGCTCGATGTTGTAGGGGCATTGTGACTAGGCTGATCTCGATAAGGTCGATTTGTTCAAGTAACCTGCCACTAGGCAGCAATCGAAAGGCTTTTGTTCGGTAGCCGAAACTTAACCCGCTGATTGTTTTCGATCTAAGAGCATAAGCGGCATGGCTTGCCTCGCTCTCGAGCCGAGCGATTATGCGCAGTCCATGGTCATCCTCCTGCGCCTGCTCAACTGTACCAATTCGACAATTCTGCCGGTGCTGCCAGCACAAGGGCAGCGGCTCATGTCGCTCGGTGAGGGTCCGCGCGAAGGCTCCCGGATTAATGGTATCGCGCGCCGCATCGGCGATACCAAACAATGCGGCGTAACCAGCGATGCGAAGGGCGGGCGTTGTCATTTTGCGAAGTCGGTCAAACCGAGGCGAACCGCGATACCGATGAGCAGCACTGCCATCACCCCGCGAACCAGCCATTCGATCGCTGCCTTCCACGCGCTTGCTTTGGCCGAGCGCCAGGCGCTTAACAGGTCACGCAGTTCATCAAGGTCGCCATGGGCTCTCTCGTCGTTAAGGCCGAGCCGCCCAAGTACGCGTTCCGCGCCGAGTTCCGTGGACTCCTCCACGATGGCTCGAAGGGTAACCAAATCGCTGCCTTCCTCGGACGCTTGTGAAACCAGCTTGGCCAGCATGTCCTCGCGCTTCACGCGATATCGCCCTTGGCTGGCAGGCCAAGCAGCGAACGTTTCTCCTCGGGTTCGAGAAAGTCAGCTTCGGAAACTTGCGCCCAGGCCTTTTCGCGATCTTCGGCAAGCGCAGGAACCCGATCGAGGTCGATGGCCAGTTCAAGACCAGGGAACCAGAGCTGCAAGCCTTCCGAAAGGCCAGACAATATCTTTCCGGCGAGTGGCAACAACGTAAGTCGCCATAGCGCGCGGTTAGCCTCGCGGTAATTGGCATAGGTATTGTCACCCGGAAGACCAAGCAGCATTGGTGGCACGCCGAAGGCAAGCGCAATATCACGTGCTGCGGCTGCTTTGAGCGCGGCGAAATCCATGTCTGCCGGGCTCATCGACATCGATTGCCATTTGAGCCCGCCTTCCAAGAGCATCGGACGTCCGGCGTTGCCGCTACCTTGGAACGCCTGCATGAGTTCGTTCTTGAGTCGGTCGAATTGATCGGTAGTCAAACCCATCCCGTCCGGGCCACCATCGAACACCAGCGCCCCCGAGGGTCGCGCTGCGTTCTCGAGCAGTGCCCGGTTCCATTCGGCCGCAGCATTATGTATCGCCACCGCCTGTTCGGCTGCACTCAGACAACCCGCGCCATAATGGTCATCGATAGGATGAAATGCCTTGAGATGGATAATTCCCGGCCACCCTTCGGTATCCTCTATCGGGATCGTGAGCGTTTTTTCGCCTACTTTGTATCGATAGGCCGCTGGCCATCCGTCCGGCCCAGGCACTACGGAAACCCGTTCGGGGCGCAGTGCGAACAACTCTAACGGTTGGCCTGCGCTATCCCTCATGATCTGCACGAAGCCATTGCCATGAAGCAGGAGATGCGCCGCCAGCGTCTCAAGCAGCGATTGTCCGGCACTGGTCGCCAACACCAACCGGCGGGCTCGTTCATCGACCGATTTGAGGGGTGCCTCCCCCACCCCTTCAGCTACGATGCGCACCGCTCGCTGGGCTACAGGGTTGTCGAGGAAGGCGTGCCTGACTGCACGATCGTAGCTGAAAGGAGCGCGCATTACCGAGTTGTCGCCTGTCCACGACCATGGCGAGGAGAAGCCGTGTGTCAGGGGTACACGTGCCGCATCGCTGCTTTTGAAAGCGGTGCGCAGCGATTCGATGAACGACATTGCTGTATCCCTTTTGTTCCTAAAGCTGCATCACCCGCGGGTCACCGCGGCGTCCGAGCATCAATTCGGTAAGCGCCCACACGAGCGCATCAGCCCGGTCGGGGCTTCGGCCAGGGCCTTCAAAGTCACCACCTGCCATCAGCCCGCACAACTGATCCTCCAATCGGGCGAATAGGCCTACGTGGATGACCCTTCCGGCCTCATACAGCGCGGCTACTGGCTCTGCTCGAGCAACCTTGCCGCGACTTGCGTGAACCAAACGGATCGGCATCTGGCAATCAGCCGCACGCAATACGCTTTCAACCATTGAACCGCCTTGGTTCGCTTCGGCCACTACCCGGTCAGCTTTCCAAGCCAGCGCCACAGCCGCAACCGCGCGGGCCCAGCGTTCGGGGCTCGCCTTCGCGACCGACGCATCCGACAAGACGCGAGCCACACCATCTTCGGCCACTCCACACACGATAATACCGCACTCGTCGCCGTTGGCAGAGGCGGGGGGGTCGACCCCAACCACAACCCGCCCCATTTTCACGCCGCAGAACGCCTCGCGATTCTTTTCTAGGATAGCACGGCTCCAAAGCGCTCCTTCCGCTTCGGTAAGCAAGTGACCGTCAAGCTCTTGCCGGCCCAAGGCGGTGCCGCCGAACTGACTGCGCATGGATTCGATGAACCGTTCTGGCAAGTTGGCCGCGTTGGAATAGGTGCTTCCACGCGTCACCACGATGCCGCCTGTCGACTCTTCCTCGATCAACCGGCGCATCAAGGGCACCGCCCGCGGCGTCGTGGTAGCCAGGATACGTGGTATCGCCCCAAGACGAAGGCCCATAAGCATATTGTCCCAAGCCCGGCCTGACCGATCAGCCGCATTATCCCATTTGGCTATCTCGTCGCACCAGGCATGGCTGTGCTGAGGCCCTCGCAAAGACTCGGGCTCCCCGGCTGAATAGAGATAGGCCTGGGCGCCAGTAGGCCATCGTAACCTTTTGAGGGACGGTTCAAAATCCGGGCGCCATTCTGTCGGCGTGCAGCTCAGGATACCGCTTTCCCCCTCCACCATGATTGCCCGAGCTTCGGGAATGGAGGCCGCCACTAGTGCGATGCGAGCAGTTGGATATAGCATTGCAATCTGGCGAACCCATTCGGCACCCGCCCTTGTCTTGCCGAAGCCACGACCGGCACATATCAACCAACAGTGCCATTCACCTGCCGGCGCAAGCTGCTCCGAGCGTGCCCACATACCCCAGTTGTATCGAAGCGCGTCCTGCTCTTGCTCGTCGAATTCATTGAGGACCTTGCGCCGTTGCTCGGGAGCGAGACCCGCGAGCCAGGTGGCCCTATCCATCCCCGCCCGGCAGGATTGGCGTGTTGACCCCTTCGTTTTCGAGCATGCGGGCGACGTTCTCCTGGCGCGCCCTGATTCGGTCGAGCTTTGCATCGATCGCAGCCATAATTGTCTGTTCGTCTCTTATGGTTCTAGCGCCATCATCCTTACCGGAACCCTTGCCATAAAGGGCAAGCAACCGCAGCGCTCCGGTGACATCGAATTTCTGCTGCTCGCCATCCGGGGCGGCGCGCAATCTTTCCAGGGTCTCCATTTCCAGATGAAGATATCCCTCGTCGAGCGCGTCGCGCCATTGCTTGGCGAACGCGGAATCATTTCGTCGATGCCGGTATGCCCGGCTGGGGTCTATCCCTGCGCCTTGCGCCGATCGGGAAACGTTCGAAGTTAGCGCCAGCAAGTCCAGAAAAAGGCGGCGCCATCCATCTCCGCTCGTCTCCTCGCCAACCTGTCCTTCGCAATTGTCGACGCGCATAAGCGCGCGCCGGTTCGGGTCAGCCTCGCTCAAGGGGTTTCTCCGATGTGATGGGCGGGTAGGAAGGCGAATCGGTAAAACGCCATGTTCGTTTTTTGTAGGCGTATATGTACCTTACAAACCCGATCAGAAAATCACGGGAATGCAAGCGCCTTAGAGTCAGATGGGCGCTTGATCGGGGCGTCTCGTCCCGATCCGATTCGGCCATCATGCGAGAATCTCTACATCAAGCGTCACACTGTAGGAAACAGGTTTCTAACCGGATCGGTTCGTCGCTTTGCCCTTGACCGTGCCGCCCAACTCTGATTCAAGGATGAAAGGCCGCCGAGGTTTCCCCCGGCGGCCCCCATTCAAGGTTTGAAGGTTAGAACGTTAGTTCTTCGGACCCTTCTTACCCGTCTTATAGGTCTCGACCACAGTCGTGCGAGGACTGCGGCGAGCCTGGGCCAGCGTGACCATGCGGCCAGAGACCGCACTGCGGGCCCGCTGGTGAGTGCCCTTCTTCATCGGATTGCTCCTAGAAAGAAGAACGGTTGGGCCGTTCGCCCGAAGGCACCGCGTGTGCCTCCGGCGCATAAGGCTCGGCGGCACTCGGGCTTCAGCCCACGGGTATGATTCCGCGCTATTCGACGGTTGGCGAGTCTTTTTCAGTACCCACCTGTGGATTATCCACCGCGGGACGCTTCACCAGCCTCCCTAGCCGCTCCTTGAAGCGTTGCTCGTTGTCATCGCACTCAAACTCGCGAGCGGCGGCCTTGAACTTGTTCAGTTGACTCTCGGACGAGGCGGATTCACGCTTGGTCATCATGACCCTCCGGTTTGTAGCATACATAGATGAAGCCGGCGACGAGGGCCTAGGTAAGCTTAAGGCCGGTGCATCCCGAGGGCAATCCAAGTGGCTCGTTATCGGCGGCATCCTCATCCGCGAGGAGCACGATCGGGAGTTAACGGTTTGGCGGGATGAGGTTATGGCCAAATTCCCGGCTAAAAATCGCCGCGACCTTCATTTCCGTGATCTCAATCATCATCAGAAAGTGGTCGCGGTTCAGCATCTGGCGAGCAAGCCGTTCGGCATCTGCTGCGTTTGCTCAAACAAGATTACCCTCTGCGATGAAGGGGAGCTTTTCAAGCGCTTCACTCAGAAGGGACATCTGTACAACTACCTCACCAGGTACCTTCTGGAACGGGTCACCAGTGCAGTTCGAGCCGTCGCGGATCGCACTGGCCAGGAGTGCGAGCTACGTGTGGTTTTCTCACGCAGGGGCGGAACTGACTATCGGTCTATGCGCGAATACCTCATCTTGATGCGGGACGGCCTTGAACGAGTGCGTCCGGTCCGAAGCATAATTTGGTCGGTGTTTTCACCTGAGAACATCAAGGTTGAAAACCATTCTCGTTGGGCAGGGCTTCAGCTTGCTGATGTCGTAACTAGCGCGACCGCAGCAGGCCTAGAGCCAAACAGCTACGGCCTCTATGAGCCGCGCTATGCGAACACTCTTGCCAAGCGCTTTCTATCGAAAAACAGGAAAGTCCTGAACACCGGATTGGTGCTCCTGCCGCCGATTGGGACCTGTCCCCTGGATGATGATCAGCGCAAGTTCGCGCTAGGGATGAATGAGTTATGGCAGGCCCCCGGCCCCTGATGCACGCCGCAGAGGGCGCTGCTGCCGCGAGGGCAACTCGGGGTGGTTCCGGCGCATGCCTGCCACGCTCTCCTTTGAATCAGATTTCTTGCTCAACGTCAAGACTTTTCCAACGAATCCATAAACTTAAAGCTCATTTGAGAGCTAAGTCCTTGATCGAATCCGCTTTTTTGTGAGCGGATAAAAGCGCGACCGCCCCTTCCTCGGTTAGGCAGCGTGGTGATCCCGCCGATAGGTGATGCGCTTGCCGACGATCCCCTTGAGGCCTTCAGCGGCGCGCGCCTTGTCGTCGAAACCATTAGCGATGCGCGTGTTGTAGCGGAACTCGAACTCCGCGAGGTAGCGGTGCAGATGTTGCTCGCTGCAATGCTGGTAAACACCGCGCATGCCGCGCTTGAAGATCGAGAACGCGCCTTCAACCGTGTTCGTGTGGATGGTGCGGTCGGATAGGTTCACGTATTCAAAGCGAGCGTGCGTAGTGGTGCCATGCTCGCGGAACTCGCGGCCGATCTTGCGGTACATCTTGGCTTCGTCCGTCATCAGGCGAGCTTCGCGGCTGATGTTGCCGAGTACGATGGGGTGGATCTTATCGGCGGTAGCGGTGTCGAACTTGAACCAACGGCTTTGGCTGGTCTCACGGTCTACCAGCGCAAGGACGCCATGCTTGTGGGCGGTGCCACGACGGGTAGGCACATCGCGCTTGAAGCCGATATAGGTTTCATCAACCTCGACCGCGCCGCCATTGCCGCCGAAGGGCTGTGCCAGATCACCTGAGCGCATGGCTTCGCGGATACGGTGCGCGAGGAACCACGCCGACTTGTAGGTGATCTCAAGGACGCGGTGCAGTTGGTGAGCGCTGATGCCCTTCTTGCTGGATACCATCAGGTGAACGGCCTGGAGCATCTTCGTGAGGGGGATGCGGGCGTATTCAAACACAGTGCCAACCTTGGCCGTGAACTGCTTGCTGCACTCGCCACACTTTTTCAGACCGTAGCGAACCTTGCCATTGGGGTGCTTGATCGAGGGCTTGGAACGGACACCCGACAAATCGTACACGCGGCCACCGACCACGCCGCAATGCGGGCAGGCCACTCCACTAGTCCACACGATGCTTTCAAGGTACTCGAAGGCCTTGGCTTCGTCGTGGAAGTGGGGGGAAGAAAGAACCGACATGGTGAAGCTCCGTTTGCCCATTCGATCTAGCGGAAATTCGTGGGTGTGTAAAGTATATAATCGCCTTTTTGTAACCAAAGAGCGTGACAATGTCAACCAATATATAACCAAACGGGTTTCTACCAGCGTGATTGCGCTGGTTTTCATCTTCGCTTACCGGCGAAGGCCGGGGGACACATCATGTTGCGCGGGCTTTACGAATGGACCATGACCAAGGCAGCCCATCGGCATGCGCCGGTCTGGCTCGCCTTTTTTAGCTTTGTCGAGTCGAGCTTTTTTCCGATCCCGCCGCATCCGTTGCTCGGGCTAATGTGCCTTGCAGCACCGAAAAAGGCGCTGCGGTTCGGCCTTATCTGCACCGCCGCTTCGGTGACAGGCGGACTGTTCGGCTACGCGATCGGCTATTTTCTCTACGAAACTATCGGTATTTGGCTGATCGCCGCGCTGGGCCTTGCCGACGCCTTCCCCCAAGCTGCCTGCTATCTGCGTGAGTATGATTTCGAGGTGATCCTCATCGCCGGGGCAACGCCAGTGCCATTCAAGCTGCTGACGATTACCGCCGGCTTCATTGAGATGAACCTCATATCGTTCATCCTCGCCAGCATCGCCGGACGGGGGATGATATTCTTGACCGTAGGGGTTCTGTTTCGGGTCTTCGGCAGGCCGATCAAGAAGTTTATCGACGAATATCTTGTTCTGGTGACGACCGCATTTGTCGCGCTTGTCATCGCAGGCATACTCGTCCTCACACTTGTCGGGCAAGGCAACTCGGACGAACCCGATGATCCTTGCGCTCAGGTAACCTCCCTGGATCAACTGCGGTAAGATTATTGGGTTTTATGCTGTCCTGCCTTCCTAGATAATCCCGACTGTTTGACCTGCGCGCGCGAATATATCCAGGATCGTGTCGACTTCCTCTTCCGTATGCTCGGCACATAACGAGCAGCGAAGCAGCGTCATATTGGCCGGTGTCGCCGGAGGCCGCGCCAGGTTTACGTAAAGGCCTTCGTGCAACAAGGCCTGCCACATGGCGGCGCCGCGCTCCAGATCGGGCATGATAACCGCCACTATCGCGCTTTGCGGCTGTTCGGTGCCAAGTTTGAAACCCAGTTCGCGCAAACCGCCATGCAATCGGTGCGAGTTTTCCCACAAATGCGCCCGCTTCTGCGCCGATTGCATAAGCTTGCGAATACTGGTCGCTGCGGTCGCCACCACGCTGGGCGGCAAGCTGGCAGTAAATACATAAGGCCGGCAGACCAGCCGCAGAATCTCGAATTTGGGATGGTTGGACACACAGAACCCCCCCACCGTGCCGACCGATTTCGAGAATGTCCCGATGACGAAATCAACGTCGTCAAGCACGCCCTGCTCTTCGGCGACTCCGCGTCCGTTCTCGCCGATAAAGCCCATCGAGTGCGCCTCATCCACCAGAACCATGCCGCCCGATTGCTTGCATAGCGCGACCATCTCGCGAAGCGGCGCGACATCGCCGAGCATCGAATAGACACCTTCGAGCACAACCAGCACGCCTGCCCCGTCGGGAACACGACGCAGGCGTTTTTCCAGCGCCTCAACGTCGTTGTGCTTGAAGGGCACCACCTCGGCATTGCCCAGCCCGCACCCGTCCCAGATGCTCGCATGGCTGTCGATATCCAGAATAATATAATCGCCCTTGCCCGCGAGCGTGCTGATGATGCCAAGGTTCGCCTGGTAGCCGGTAGAGAACACCATCGCGTGATCCATCGCGTAGAACTCGCGCAATGCCTCTTCTACCTCTCGGTGACCCTGATAAGTGCCGTTGAGCACGCGACTCCCCGTCGTGCCCGAACCGAAGTCGGCAAGCGCCTGCTGCCCTGCCGCGACGACTTCCGGGTCGAAAGTCATGCCCATGTAATTATAGGTTCCAAGCAGTATGGTATCGCGCCCGTTGCAGATCGCCCGCGTCGGGGAGAGCACCGCCTCCATGATTAGAGAGAAGGGGTCTTCTACCCCGCTGGCAAGCAGTTGCTCACGCATGGCAATGGTCTTGTCGAACTTGGAGAAAAGGTCCGGCGCCCCACCCGGGCGTTCGGGCAGCCGATCGGACTGGCCGACTCCTTCGCTCACTGTCCCCCTCCAGATGCCGCCGCCAGCGCGGTCACTGCATCGACCAATTCGCCATAGGTCTCGATCTCGGCCTGCTGGTTCATCGAGATTATGATGTCGAACTCATCTTCGATCGCGGCGACGAAATCCATCACCGTCAGACTGTCGAATTCCAGATCACCGGCGAATGTCGTAGCTTCGGTCAGCGTGACGCCCTCCTTGTTGAAGGGTTCGATAAGTTCGCGGATCTTGCTGTCGACGTCTTCGCGGGTCATGATTTCATTCACTTTGCTGGACCGCGCCGGGTGCGGTGGTTGGGCGGTGCTGCCATCCGATCGAGCACAAGAGGCGGCGAGGCGCGCTTGTCAAGCAGGGGGCACCGGGACGCAGCTGCCACCTTGCCCACATTCTTGCCCGAAACGATAAGCGGTCGCCCAGGTCTCCTAGGTCGCCCTCGACATCGAGTGCTCCCTCCGCCATTGGTAGGGACACGCCTCGCATTTCGTGGGGCAACCCGTACCACACCAGGCAGACGCATCATCATCCGCGACGCCCAACCCCCCACACGCGATCCGCATGCAGTAGCGCTCGAAGCGCTTGCCTGGATCATCGGCGACCCTGCGCGAGCGCGCCGCTTTCTTGACCTTACCGGATTGTCTCCAGACGCGTTGCGCAGCGCCGCCGCCTCAAGCCGCCTGCATCGCGCAGTGTTCGAGTTTCTCGCGTCGCACGAAGCTGATTTTGTTGCCGCAGCGCAAGCGCTGGAACTCGATCCTGGCGAGCTTGTCGCTGCCCAGCGCGAGCTTCATGGATGAGCAGGTCAGGCTCCAACCGCCCGCTCGTCATCACCGATTGTGATGAAGTGCTGCTCCATATGATCCGGCATTTTCGCGACTGGCTGGGGGAGCAGCACGCCATCGACTTCGTTCTCGAAGGCGATCCGTTTGTTCAGGCGATGCGGCGACGCGAGGGTGGGGCTGCAGTCGATCAGGAGGAGGCATGGGCGCTGCTTGGCGGTTTCTTCGATACGCAGATGCATATTCAGCAGCCGATCGAAGGCGCTGTCGCGGCAATCAACGAGTTGAAGCGCGAGGCCGACGTTGTGGTGCTCACCAATTTGGTTGATGAGCGCAACGAGGCGCGCACCCAGCAACTTCGCGCGATCGGTATCGAAGCGGTGGTTCATACCAATCAGGGGCCAAAGGGCGCCGCCCTGCGCCGGATCATCGACGCACACGACCCGGCTCGTGCAGTCTTCATCGACGATATCGCCAAGCATCACCAGTCCGCCGCCGAGCTGGTGCCCGAACTCAGGCGGCTGCATTTTTGCGGTGAACCGGCCATAGCTCCGCACGTTCGATGCGCACTCGTTGCCGGTCATGCCCACGCCCGTATCGACAATTGGGCGGCCGCGCTATCTTGGACCATGGAAGAACTGCACGGAGAACACGGTTGAACATTCACGCGCGCCTGGCGAAGAACGGCATCACCCTGCCGCCCGCCGCTGCTCCAGTCGCCAGCTATCTTCCTATCGTCGAACATAGCGGGGTTGCCTATATTTCCGGACAGCTCCCGATCATCGATGGCACGCTCGTTACCGGTCGTCTGGGCGAAGACCTCACACTCGAACAAGGCGAGCAGGCGGCCCGTGCTTGTGGTCTGATGATCCTGTCGCAACTGGAGAACGCCGGTCTGCTGGAGCGGGTCGAGAGGATATTGAGGCTCGGAGCCTTTGTAGCATCGACAGGCGACTTCACCGACCAGCCCAAGATCGCAAATGGCGCGTCCGACCTGATGGTCGAACTGTTCGGTGAGGCGGGCCGACATGTTCGAAGCGCGGTCGGCGTGCCCGTGCTCCCGCTAGGCGCGGCTGTGGAAATTGATGCGATCGTGGCGCTTGGCAAAGCCTAGGTTGGCGCGTCGCTCGTTTCTTCCAGACTCGGGTTTGCGTCTACGAGGACGTGCCCAAGGATCAGGACTGGCTTGTGCGGCGATACGCAAACCGGAGCGTTGAGCGGCGCGTGATGGTCGCGTATCCGGAACCAGTTGTGAGAACGATTTGGGGGGGACCCAGCCGGATAATTGGTTCCAAGCTAAGCGTTGATCTAACGCTTCCGACCGCTGCTCTTCTGGCCTGCCACCGCGACCATCCTGTCGGCGCTGTCCCAAAGGGGGGGTCGTACTGAGGCGACACCATATCTAGCTAAGCGCCATGTCTGTTGCCGCTCTCACTGCCAGGGTCGCTCCCTCGGTTGGCAGCCTGCCCCAAGGCGAATGGGACGCATTGACCGCCGGCAATCCCTTTGTCGGGCATGCCTTTCTGTCCGCCCTCGAAGACTCGGGAAGTGTCGGGCGCGGGACCGGCTGGCAACCTGCTCCGATAGTGATCGAGGATGATGCCGGCGTATTGCTTGCCGCGCTACCGGCTTATGTAAAAGGCCACAGTCAGGGCGAATATGTGTTCGACCATGGTTGGGCCGATGCATGGATGCGGTCGGGCCGCGCCTATTATCCCAAACTTCAGATCGCTGCCCCGTTTACCCCCGCCACCGGGCCACGCCTGTTGCTGTCGAGGCCCGATCTGGCGGTTCCGCTCCTGCGCGCAGCACAAGGCGTTTGCGAGCAGCATGGCTTTTCGTCCGCACATGCGACCTTTGTCGATAAGCAACAGCACGGGTTTTTTACCGCAGCCGGTTGGCTCGAGCGCAGCGATATCCAGTTTCACTGGAGCAATCGCGGTTATGGCGACTTCGACGATTTCCTCGCCAGCCTTGCTTCACGAAAGCGCAAGGCGCTGAAGAAGGAACGCGCGGCGGCACAGGAAGGCGTTGAGATCCGGCGCCTACGCGGTGCTGAAATTCGCCCCGAACATTGGGATGCCTTCTGGCTATTCTACCAGGACACCGGAGCGCGCAAATGGGGCACGCCTTATCTTACGCGCGAAGCCTTCCCACTGTTTTCCGAGCACATGGAAGACAAGGTCCTGCTCATTCTTGCCTTTATCGAAGGTCAGCCGATCGCGGGTGCACTGAACTTTATCGGCCCCGACGCCTTGTATGGACGATATTGGGGCTGCGTTGTCGACAAGCCGTTCCTGCATTTCGAACTTTGCTATTATCAGGCGATCGATGTCGCTATCGATCTGGGCCTCGATTGGGTCGAGGCGGGCGCGCAGGGGGGCCACAAGCTCGCACGCGGCTATGAGCCCGTTGAGACGACCAGCATGCACTATATTGCCGACCCGGACTTCCGGGCTGCGGTTGCCGACTTTCTCCGCCAAGAGCGCACCGGCGTCGAACGCGACAAGCTGATGCTTGATCGACATGCCCCCTTCAAAAAGGAATAAGCGTTCGGGCGCCCGTTTGCTGGTTGTGACTCATCAAGCCGCGCGGCGCATTCCGGCACCCAGCCATTCGCGCGCGCGACGCTGGGCTTCGGCGATTTCGGAGCGGCCCATCTCTTCGGCAATATCCGCCCGGCACCAGCCACATTCCTCATGACCATGCAGCGCGCCCAGGTTGAACCATTTGTGCGCCTCGACAAGATCGCGGGCACATTCGCCCGATGTGGAAAAAGCGATCCCCAACGCATGACATGCCTCGCCGTCACCGCGCGATGCGGCGGCCAGCATATGTTCGACCACCACTCCTGCTGGTGCTGTCTGCTTCCTCACGTCCATGTCCCCGAACTCCGATCCGCGAAGGTCTGCGATCATTCGCCCTGCGCAGCACAGAACATCGCCGCACATGGTTAATAAAACGTAACCATCGAACGCCTTTGAAATTTTTTGCCAAGGGTAACCCCACGGCCAGCCGGCGTGCCCCGGAGCCCGGTTCCGATTGCGGCTTGTGCCCGTTTTGTCCGCAACCTATAGGCCGCCGGAGCCGGCGAAATGGTGCTTCCAGCAATACGACGAAAGCTCGGCATCGCTTCTGCAAAGCCGGGTTCGGAGAGCGTCGAATGTCCTCGTTGCCCAAGGACGACAATACCATCCTGCTACGGACGAGGCGCGCTCTTGGCAGCGATTATGTCCCGAGCGAGGATGAGGATTATATGTCGGTCAAGCAGCTCGACTATTTTCGGGTGCTCCTACTGGAATGGAAGCGCACTATCTTGGCCGCCTCCGAACTGACCTTGCAAAGCCTTCAGGACGGGCCACTGCGCGAGCCCGATATGAGCGACCGCGCGTCGAGCGAGACTGATTGGGGCATCGAACTGCGCACCCGCGATCGCCAGCGCAAACTCATCGCCAAGATCGATGCCGCGCTGCGCCGGGTTGAAGCGGGCGAGTATGGCTGGTGCGAAGCGACCGGCGAGCCGATCGGTATCCAGCGACTCACTGCCCGCCCGATCGCCACCATGACGGTCGAGGCGCAGGAGGCTCATGAGCGCCGGGAAAAAGTCTCGCGCGATGATTGATAGCAAACGGATATCGCGACGGCACCGCGAAAAATGCGCTTATTTGATACAGGTCCGGCCATCATTCTGAAATTAACCTTACATTAGCCTTACCGCCGCATAAGATGGTTGGATCGGACGGGGAATCGGCAGGAAGCGCCGCCCCCGCCACGAGGCAAGGGCGTACCGCAAATGGAAGACGAACCAATGGATCAGACAGATATCCGCCAGATCGGGCGTGAAAGCCTGTTGCTCTTGGCCAACCTGCGTCTCGATGGTGAAGAGGCAACCTATCGTGTCAGGGTCCGCAACCTGTCGAATGGCGGAATGATGGCGGAAAGTGATCTTCCGGTGGCGCGCGGCACTGGTGTCGAGGTCGAACTGCGGAGCGTCGGCTGGGTCGAAGGAAGCGTGGCGTGGCGCCAGGGCAACCGCTTTGGAATCGCCTTTGCCGATCCTATCGATTCGGGAAAGGTTCGGGAGCCGATCGCCACCACTGACCCGTCCGTCACAGCCGAAATGCGGCGCTATTCGCTGGTCGAGCCGACTCGTACCGATCCGTTGAAATTGCGTTCCGTTTAGGGAGGCACGCCGCTCTACCACCTCGAGCGCGGCTTCGTATCTTAGCATGTGACGCAGGGCGATCGCTCGGGAGGCATAGTTGCCGTCCGGAAGGACTACGGATACGACTTGGCGGTATGATCCGGCGAACCGCGTTTGTCCTGTTTGCCAGTATGAGTCTTCTCAGCGGATGCAGCGAGGCTGATGAGGGGGCGCTCGACATCGCCTTTATCGCGGCGCCTGCCGAGCTGTTCGCAACGGGTAGCCGACTGTCCGAACCGGCTCAGCATCTGCAAGCTGCCACCGCTTCGGGCTTGGTCGCTCGGGATCCGACCGGTGAGATCGTGCCAGCTCTGGCTGATCGCTGGATCGTTACCGATGATGGGCTGAGCTACATTTTCCGGTTACGCGGCGGCACTTGGCCCGATGGCTCGCCGCTGAGCAGCGAAAGCGCGCGTATCGCGTTCCTGCAAGCCGTGCGCCAGCTTGAAGGAACATCCATGGCGTTTGACCTTGCTCCCGTCGCCGAGGTGCGGGCGATGGCTGGCCGGGTGATCGAACTACGCCTTTCGGCACCGTTTCCCTCGTTGCTGCAGTTGCTCGCACAGCCCGAACTCGCGCTGCGCCCGTCTGCGCAGAGCGGTGACATGGCACTAGCTCGGCAAGACGATGTTGCCCTGCTCGCACTCAAGTCACCTTTTGAGCTGACCGATCTGGAACCGGACAGCTCGCGCCACGGCGTTCGCGCGGTGCGGGTCATAACCTTCCCCGCCGACGCGGCGCTGGACGCCTTCGAGCGTGGCGATGTGGATGTTGTGCTTGGCGGCACGATCGGCACGCTTCCGCTGGTCGACACCGGACCGCTTTCGCTAGGCACCGTCAGGCTCGATCCGGCGATCGGCTTGTTTGGCCTGCAGGTCCGCCAGCCGCGAGGACCTTTGGCCAGTGAAGAGGTGCGCGAGGGGATTGCCATGGCGCTCGATCGGCCAGCGCTGATTGCACCCTTCGCGCTTGGCGGCTGGACCCCCACCACCCGTATTGTGACCCCTGGCGTTGCCGATCAGGCTCTGCCTGCCGACGAGCGCTGGCAGGGCCTGGCGCTAGAAGCGTTGCGAGCGGAGGCACGAAGCCGGATCGCCCGCTGGCGGGCTAGCCGCAGCGACACTCCCCCGGGCCCTGTTCGCCTGACAATCGAGATCGATGACGAGCCGGGTTACGAACTCCTGTTCGAAGGGCTGGCAACTCAGTTGAGCGGGATCGGCATTCGTCTCGAGCGTGCGCGACCTGGCCAGCGTGGTGATCTGCAGATCGTCGACCGCGTCGCCCGCTACATGTCGCCGCGATGGTTTATGAACCAGTTTCATTGCAAGCTGGATCGCGGCGTCTGCGACGAAGAGATCGACAGCCTTGTCGCCGCAGCAGCAGCCAACCGCGACCTCGGCGAACGTGCTGCGCTATTTGCCCAGGCCGAACGGGCAATGCTTGAAAGCAGCTTTTATATTCCGATCGGAACGCCGGTGCGTTGGTCGCTGGTCCGCGGCAATGTCGGCGGCTTCATGCCCAATCCCTGGGCCTTCCACCCCTTGCCGCCCATGGCGGTTGTCGCCAGTTAGCAGGCGATTGGAACGACAATGACATCCGACCCGGATTTCGATGGTTCACCCCCGGCCGCTGCGCCAAAGACAAAGGCCAGACCAATGGACGCATCTTTGCCCCTGGGCCGGGACGTGGCTTCGGTGCGCCGCCGGATCGAGGCAATGGAAAAGATGCTCGAGCGCGCCTTCGTCATACCGGGGATCAACCGGCCGGTGGGGTTCGATGCGCTGGCCGGGCTGATCCCCGTGGTCGGCGATGTCGTCACGGCGGGAATGGGAGCCTATCTCGTATGGGAAGCTCGCAATCTGGGGCTACCAAAGTGGAAACTGGCACGCATGGCCGGCAATGTCGCTTTGGATACGGCGGTTGGCGCGGTGCCGGTCGCCGGCGACCTGTTCGATTTCATGTTCCGCTCGAACAGTCGCAATTTGAAGATCATCAGGAAGCATCTCGACCGCCATCATCCGCAAACGCGGATCATCGACCAGTAGGAGCGATCAGGCCTCCAGCTCGATGTCCCAATAAAGCCAGTCCCGCCACGTCTCATGCAGGTAATTCGGCGGGAAGCTCTTGCCGTGTTGCTGCAATTGCCAGCTCGTCGGCCGGATGGGATCAAGATGCGGTCGCATGGCCGCCTGTTTGGGGGTCCTTCCACCCTTCTTCATGTTGCATGGTGCACAGGCGGTGATGATGTTTTCCCACGTCGTCCGTCCGCCGAGCCTTCGCGGCAGGACATGATCAAAGGTCAAATTGTTGGGACTGCCGCAATATTGACAACAGAACCGATCACGCAGGAAAAGGTTGAAACGGGTGAACGCCGGAAATTCATTTGGTCGAACATATTGCCTCAATGCGATCACACTTGGGATCTTCATGTCGAGCGATGGCGAATGAACCTGCCGATCATAACTGGCGACGATATTAACCCGCTCGAGAAACACGGCCTTGATCGCAGTTTGCCACGGCCAAAGACTGAGCGGATAGTAGGAAAGCGGAGTGTAATCGGCATTCAACACCAGCGCCGGGCAACTTTCCAGCTTGCGCAAAGGATCCTCACCCGAGCTGCGAAACTCGGCGCTGCGTTCGATCAGTTCGGCCTTGAACACCGATACGTGCCCTCCCTGAACCGTGCGAGGGGAGCATTTGCGGACAAAAGCGTCAAGCCTGTTACATCGGGCTTATCGACAGGAACTTCGGCGAGTCGCGCTTGCATGGTGGGCAAGAGGTCGATCGAGCGATGAGCCGGTGCGTCACCCGGTTCGCGCCCAGCCCCAACGGTCCGCTGCATCTTGGCCATGCGTTCTCGGCGATACGCGCGCATGATCTGGCGCAGGCGCGTGGGGGCCGCTTCGTTCTCAGGGTGGAAGACATAGACGGAGGGCGTTCGCGTTCCGAACTTGGCGATGCCTTTCGCGCCGATCTTGCCTGGTTGGGTCTGACTTGGGACGAGGTCGCGCCGCAAACGGCCCGGGTGGCGAGCTACCTCGCGGCGGCCGAGCAACTCAAGGCGGCGGGTCTGCTTTACCCTTGCCGCTGCACCCGCGCCGATATTGCCGTCGCCGCCCGCCACTATGGGCCCGACGGTCCGATCTATCCGGGAACCTGCAAGGGTGCGCAGGTAGATAGCGCGGAGCTGGTCGCCTGGCGCTTGGACACCGCCGCGGCGATGCGGCGTGTGGGTCCGCTTCACTGGCACGACGAACTCGCAGGCCGGCAGCTTGCCCGGCCCGACCTTGCCGGCGACATCATCCTGGTGCGCAAGGATCCCGGCACCCCCGCGAGCTATCACCTTGCCGTCACGCTGGATGATGCCGCGGACAGGGTGACGCTGGTTACTCGCGGGCGCGACCTGTTTGGTGCCACGCACGTCCATCGTTTGCTTCAGGCTGTGCTCGGAATGCCGGTGCCGGTCTGGCATCATCATCCGCTGCTGATCGATAGGCAGACCGGAACCAAGCTGGCCAAGAGTTGCGGTTCGGCATCCCTTGCCGCTATGCGAGAGGCAGGCATGGACGGGACAGCGCTTGCCGATATGCTGCGGGCGGGACAAAGCCCGGCTGGAATCCGCTTCGAACATACCTAGATATACGTTCATGAACGCCTTCCTGGTCATCCTTATCATCGTTCTTGCAATCCTGGTCGTGATTTCGCTCGTGCGCGGGATCATCGCCTTCCTCCAAAGCACCAAGCTCGATCTCGAGCATCAGGACGAGGCCGATCATGTCGGACGAATGCAAGTGCAACAGAACAAGATGATGTTCGCACGTATCAAGTATCAGGCGCTCGCCATCGTAGTCGTTGCCGTTCTCCTGATGATCAATCGATAAACAGGCGGATCGGAAAGCGACCCGCGGGAACGGGGGTGGGCAGCGACCCGTTCGCATGACAAAGGAGATTACGAATGTCCGATGCCGACCGCGATAGGCCACAAAGCCAGGAACAGCGCCAGGCGGGGCTTGCCCCGGAAACGCATAATGACGAGCAGGACGATCATCGCGATCAGGCGCAGGAAGTGGCCAAGCAGGCTCGCGCGCTCACACCGGGGACCGGCTCGCCGACCGAAAGCCGCAAGGGTCCAGGCGATAGCGGCTTGCTGGGAGATTCTACCCAGGATGTCGTTGATCATATGAAGGACATGAAAAGTTCGGGCCGGATTGACATGGGCGCTTTCGAAGGCGAGCCCAACCACGACGACAACGTTGATAAGCTTGGCAAGCGCGCGAAACCTGACGGATTGCGCGGCGACGGCACCTGATATTCGAGCGATCCGGGGTTGCCGCGCCCGCGCGTTCGAACAACCGCTAGCCTAGTCCCAAGTTGTCCTCATGCAGGAACCACAGGCCTGCAATCAGCACGACCGCTCCGAATGACACGCCATAGGCCAACCACTTGAACTTGGGCGTATCGGGTTTGTCGAGCGCATGGGTATGCATCCGGTCGAGCGATCTGCGGGCTCGTTTCTCGGCAGCGATCGCCAGAAAAATGGCAAAACCAATAAACATCGAGGCGATCGCCTTGGGTAGCCAGGCTGGCTCCATCTCGCCGAACAGCGCACGAAAGCCAAGACCGATGCCGATCGAGGCGAAAGCGGTCCTGATCCAACCGGCAAAGGTCCGTTCCACCGCCATGATCGTGCGATCCTCGGCCATGTCGGTGCGATCGATCGCCAGTTCGTTGCGGGTGTCCTCGCTGTCGGCTTTTTCTGCTTTGTCGTAAGCGTGTTTGCTCTTTTCGGGACCGTCATCAGCCATGGCTCTCAATGCCGCGCGCGATTAACCCGTTCCCGCCTCGCGCTTGAGAGCATAAAGCAGATCGAGCGCTTCCCTCGGTGAAAGCGTGTCAATGTCGAGCTTGGCAAGCCGTTCATGCAACATATCGACTTGTTCGGTCCGGGTGATGTCGGCCGCAGCGAAAAGCGGCAGATCACCTAGGCCTGCCGTAAGTCCACCCGTTTCTTCCCGGCCTTTCTCCAGCTTGGCCAGCACCTGCCGGGCGCGTGCGATCACCGGCCGTGGCACTCCGGCCAGCCGTGCTACGTCAAGGCCGTAGGAGCGATCCGCCGCACCTTGCGCTACCTCGTGCAGCAGCACCAATTCCCCCTTCCATTCCTTCACGCGGACATGATGAAGCGATAATGCAGCGCAGGTTTCCCCCAGCAGCGCCAGCTCATGATAGTGGGATGCAAACAGGCAACGGCACCGCGTCTGCTCATGGATTGCTTCTGCCACCGCCCATGCCAGCGCCAACCCGTCATAGGTCGACGTCCCGCGTCCTACCTCGTCGAGAATGACAAAGCTCTTCTCGGTGGCCTGGCGCAAGATGGCGGCGGTTTCGACCATCTCGACCATGAAGGTCGAGCGCCCTCTGGCCAGGTTGTCGGCCGCCCCCACCCGGCTGAACAACCGGTCGACCAGCCCAACCCGCGCTTTTGCCGCAGGAACATATCCGCCCGCCTGTGCCAGCAACACGATCAATGCATTCTGCCTCAGGAAGGTGGATTTGCCGCCCATGTTCGGCCCGCCGATCAACCACAACCTGTCGTGTGCATCGAGCTTGCAGTCGTTGGCGACGAAGCGCGCGCCCACTCCCTCGAGCGCCGCTTCCACCACCGGATGACGTCCGGCGGCGATTTCCAGGCACGGCTGATCGACCATTTCGGGCCGACACCAGGCTCCCTCGCTTGCCCGCTCCGCCTGGCCCCCGGAGACATCGAGCCGTGCGCACGCAGCGGCAGTTGCGGCAATAGCCAGACGCGCCTCGCCAACTTGCTGCGCCAGGTCCTCGAAATGGGCTTCCTCGGCGATCAGGGCGCGGCCGCCCGCCTCGGTGATCCGGCCGGCTTCCTCGTGCAGCCTCAGCGAGTTGAAGCGCATCGCACTGGCCATCGTCTGGCGGTGAGTAAAATTCGATCCCGCCTGGATGAGCGCGTCGGCATGCCGCGCGGGCGCTTCGATAAAATATCCTAAGACATTGTTGTGCTTGATCTTGAGTGTGCTGATCCCGGTCTCAGCCCGGTAGCGTGTCTCGAGCGCGGTGATCGCCCGGCGGGCGTTTCTCGAGATCTCGCGCAGCTCGTCGAGCGCCTCATCATATCCAGGCGCAATGAAACCGCCGCCCGTGCGCTCCGAAGGCGGCGTCGCCACCAACGCGCGGGTGAGCAGGTCGACCAGCGATTCGTGTCCCGCAAGATGACGCAGCAGCAGATCGAGCAATTCGGGTCGCTCGACGGATTCGGCAAGCATCCGGGCCAGCGCGCCCGCGCCACAAAGACCGTCGCGCACTTGTCCCAGATCGCGCGGCGATCCCCGCCCCGCGACGACCCGACCAAGCGCCCGCCCGAAATCGGGTATTGCGCGCAACGCGGCACGCAGGTCGGCGCGCTTGAGAGGATCGTCATGCCAGAAGCGCACCAACGCGAGGCGTTCATCGATCTTGTCGCGCCGGGCGAACGGCGCCGCAAGATCGGCCGCCAGCAGTCGCGCCCCCGCAGCCGTCACGCAGCGGTCAACTGCCGCCAGCAAACTGCCATCGCGCCCGCCCCCCTGCGCCTCGAGTATCTCCAGGCTCGTCCGGGTGGCTTCGTCCATTGCCAGCGTATTTGCTGTCGTGCGCGCGACCGGGGGAAGCAGAAGCGGCAAGGACCCCGTTCCGGCCTTGTCCAGATAGGCCAGAAGGCCGCTCGCCGCCGCCAGCATCGGCCGGGTGAAGTGCCCGAACCCGTCGAGCGCACCCACCTTGTGCAGCGCCCGCAACCGCTGCTCGCCTCGTTCGCTCGAGAAATCGTGTCGCTCGCACGTGATCGCAGTCCGCACTCCGAGCGGACAGTCCATAGGTGCAATAAGCTCAGTGGGAGCGATCCGGGCAAGCGCGTCTTCCAGTTCCGCCGGATCGCACTCCTCAAGCTCCATCCGCCCGGTCGACACATCGCAGGTTGCGATCGCGAACACTCCGCGAAGCTCGCACACCGCTGCCAGAACGCTCGCCCGCTTGGGTTCGAGCAGCGCTTCCTCGGTCAGCGTGCCGGCGGTAACGAAGCGGACGATCGCACGCGCGACCAGGGCTTTGGAACCGCCGCGTTTCTTAGCCTCGGCAGGGCTTTCCACCTGCTCGGCGATGGCGACGCGGTGGCCCGCACGGATCAGCCGCGCCAGATAGGTCTCGGCGGCATGGACGGGCACGCCGCACATCGGCACTGGCGCCCCGCCATGCTCACCCCGGTGTGTCAGCGCGATGTCGAGCGCCGCTGCGGCAATCTGCGCATCCTCGAAGAACAGCTCGAAGAAATCGCCCATCCGGTAGAACAGCAGGCAATCGCCGGCCTGTTCTTTCAGCGCTAGGTATTGCGCCATCATCGGGGTCGCGGCTGGGGCCATCATCCTGGCCTAGCTCGCATCGGCTGCGTTCGGAAGGTCTGCCACGGAGCGCTTTGCCTGCCGTGCGCCACTATCGCTGGGCCCGGTGCCGCGATAGGGCCGTGCCAAGACGGGAAGGGAGAAGACGTTTGGCCGAGGATCGCAACCCCAGCTTCACCACGCGAGAGGCATTGTTTTACCACGAGACGATCAGGCCGGGGAAGATCGAGATCATCGCCTCCAAGCCGATGACCACCCAGCGTGACCTCAGCCTTGCCTATTCACCGGGGGTCGCCGCTCCGGTCGAGGCGATCGCCGCCGATCCATCCTGCGCCGCGCGCTACACCGCCCGGGCAAACCTGGTGGCAGTCATCTCCAACGGCACCGCCATCCTGGGTCTGGGCAATCTGGGCGCGCTGGCGTCCAAGCCCGTGATGGAAGGCAAGGCGGTGCTGTTCAAGCGCTTCGCCGATGTCGATTCGATCGATCTGGAGATCGACACCGAGGACCCTGACAAGTTCATTGAGGCGGTCGCGCTGCTCGAGCCGAGCTTTGGCGGCATCAATCTGGAAGATATCGCCGCGCCCGAGTGCTTCGTCATCGAACAGGCGCTGCGCGATCGGATGAACATCCCAGTCATGCATGATGATCAGCATGGTACCGCGATCATCGCTGCGGCGGGGTTGCTCAACGCCTGTTTTCTTACCGGGCGCAATTTGGCCGACGTCAGGATGGTGGTGAACGGGGCGGGGGCATCGGCGCTGGCCTGCACCGCGCTCGTCAAGGCCATGGGCGTTCCTCACGATCAGGTCATCGTGTGCGACCGGGCCGGGCCGATCTATCCCGGGCGCGACAATGTCGACCAGTGGAAAAGCACCCACGCCGTTCAGACCGACGCCCGCAACCTTGAACAGGCGCTGGTGGGCGCGGACATCTTCCTCGGACTTTCCGCCGCCGCCGCCCTGAAACCTGAATGGGTGGCGCGAATGGCTGACCAGCCGATCATTTTCGCGATGGCCAATCCGGTTCCAGAGATCATGCCTCATTTGGCGAAAGCGGTTCGTCCGGACGCGATCATTGCCACTGGTCGTTCCGATTTTCCCAATCAGGTTAATAACGTGCTGGGCTTCCCGTTCATCTTCCGGGGTGCGCTCGACGTGCGTGCGACCACGATCAATGAGGAGATGAAGATCGCTGCCGCCAGGGCGATCGCCGAACTTGCTCGCGAACGGGTTCCCGAGGAAGTTGCCGCGGCCTATGGCGTCGCCCACCAGTTCGGCCGCGAATACATCATCCCTGCGCCGTTCGATCCGCGACTGATGGAGCGGGTTTCCGCCGCCGTGGCTCAGGCCGCGATGGACAGCGGGGTGGCGCAGGCCCGGATCGAAGACTTCGACGAATACAAGCTCAAGCTCAAGGCCAGGCTCAACCCCACCACCGCGGTCCTCACCAGTGTCTATGAAGCGGCGCAGAAGAACCCCAAGCGGGTCGTTTTTGCCGAGGCGGAGGAAGACGTGGCGCTGCGCGCCGCGATCCAGTTCCGCGACTTCGGTTACGGCACGCCTGTCCTGGTTGGCAGAACCGAAGCGGTTCGCGCGCAGCTTGCGGCCCTCGGCATCAGCGATCCGGAAAGCTTCGAGATCCAGAACTCGGCTAACTCTGATCTTGTCCCGGCGATGGGGGATTATCTCTATCAGCGACTTCAGCGGCGGGGTTATACCGAGCGAGACGCCCGCCGGATGGTCAACCAGGAGCGCAACGTCTTTGCCAGTCTGCTGGTGGCGCTGGGCCATGGCGACGCGATGATCTCTGGGCTCACCCGCACGTTTGCCCAGACAATGCGCGAAGTGCGTCTCGTGCTCGATCCCAAACCGGATCAGGTGCCGTTCGGCGTCCACATGATGGTCGGCAAAAACTCCACCGTCTTCTTGGCCGATACCACGATCAACGAGCGCCCCAGTGCGCGCGAGATTGCGCACATTGCTCGCGAAACCGCCGCCGTTGCCCGGCGGCTGGGCCATGAACCAAGGGTGGCGTTCCTGTCCTACTCCACCTTCGGAAATCCTCCGGGACGCTGGCTGGAAAACATCCGCGAGGCGGTGCAGGTCCTCGACGAGGAGCAGCCCGGGTTCGAATACGAAGGCGAGATGGCCCCCGATGCCGCGCTTAATGAAAAGGTGATGGCGCTCTATCCGTTCAGCCGCCTGTCGGGCCCCGCCAATGTCCTCATCATGCCCGGCCTGCAAAGCGCCAATCTCTCGGCCAAGCTTCTGCGTGAGCTGGGCGGCAATTCGGTCATCGGGCCGATGCTGATCGGCATGGAGAAGCCCATCCAGATAGCGCCGATGACTGCCATTGCTCCCGATGTGCTGACCCTGGCGGTGCTTTCGGCGGCCGGGGTGGTCGGCTGATTAACCGCCCCTCCACGTCTGCCGATCAGATGAAGAACGCTGTCCAGATGCCGTAGGCACTGGTTGCGGTCAGGACGATTCCCACAAGGATCATGATCCACTTGGCCGGAAAATGCTTGGCGGCGAATGCTCCGACCGGAGCCGCTGCAACACCGCCGATAAGAAAGCCCAGCGTGGCCCCGGCAAGGTCGGCGATGCCCAGATGGAAGATGAAGGCAGCCGAAATCGTCACGGTCAGGAAGAACTCGACCGCGTTGACCGTGCCGACCACCTTGCGCGGCTCGGCGCCCTGGACGAGCAGGTTGGAGGTGACCACAGGACCCCAGCCACCCCCGCCGGCCGCATCGAGGAAGCCGCCGATCAACCCTAGCGGCGCGACTCGCTTAGGGCGCTTGACCTGCGGCCGAAAGATGATTCCCCGCCACAGCAGATAAAGACCGATCCCGATCAGATAGCAAAGCACGAAAGGACGCACGATGTCCGCGTCGATCGAGGTCATCAGATAAGCGCCGGCAATGCCCCCGACGACCCCTGGGAGAAGCAGCCGAGTGAACAATGATCGGTCGATATTGCCGTTGAGGAAATGGCTGATTGCGGAGGTGAAGGTGGTGAAACATTCGACGACATGGACACGCTGTGACGCTAGGGCCGGGGGAACTCCGAGCACGCCGACCATCAGTGAGTTGGTAATGACACCGAACGCCATGTCGAGTGCCCCATCCCCCAGCTGCGCGGCAAAACCGACCGCGATGTAGGGCAGCAACGCCGGCAGACCGAACTCACCCAGCATCAGTTATCGAGCGCACTCTCGGCCTCGCCCGGCTGGGTCGGCGCTGGCGAACTGGTCAGGCTCTGGCGGGCATTACGGCACCACGATCTAGGGTGCCGACACTGCTCGCCATTGCATTGCGCGGCGTTCACCAGGGTATGCGCTCGCCGGTGCGATCGAGGAATTCATGCGTTGTCGGTCTGGGCTGGACAAGAAGGTCGGCGAGGTTGTGGGCGCTTTCTTCCACGCTGATCAGCGCCCCAGACCCGCCCATCGCCGTTTTCACCCAACCGGGATGCAGTGACAGAACCGCAATGCCCGGTCCTTCGCATGGCTTTCGAACAGCGAGCGCGCAAGCATGTTCTGCGCAACCTTGCTCAGCCGGTAGTGATTGGCCCCGCCCGATGAATCGTCGATCGAGCCCATTTTGGAGGTCATCATGGCGATCGTGCCGCCGCCGCGAACCAGCGGCATCAGCCGGACCGCCGCCCGCGCCGGACCGACCGCGTTGCTCATCATGATGTCCGCCAGGTCATCGCGGCCAAGCGCGAGGATCGACTGGTCCGGTGGTCCGTAAACGCCGGCATTGAGCACGAGTATGTCCAGCGTTGTGCCCCATAGGTCATCGTGCAGCGCGCCTATGCTCTGTTCGTCGGTGACATCCGCTTGCACGATGACGATCCGCCCGCCCGACTGGACAGCCGCCGTCTTGAGCGCCGCGCTTGCCGTGCGCCGGCTGGCAAAGACCTCCCAATCACGGCGCGAGAACTCGCGCGCCAGACCAAGAACGATCCCGCGCGATGCACCGGTGATGAGGATATTGCCCGCCTGCATTCCGCCTTCGAACTCCAATGCGCGGCGTTTTGATGCTGGTGAACGGGGCGGGCTGGCGCTGCGTTCCCCGTACGCCGATTACCGCCTCCGATAGCGCAGGTACCAGACCTCATGACCGAAGCGCCGGGCCTTCGCTTCGTAGCGGGTTTGCGGCCAGTCGGCTGGCCGGCGGCGCCAATCACCGGGACGGTCGGCGAGCCACTGGAAAGAGCTTTCGAACCGGCGCATGACCATCAGCGCGTGGCTTAAATAAACAGGATGATCGGTTCCTATTCGCAGCTCGCCGCCGGGCGCGAGCTTACGGGCAAACAACGCCAGCGGCCCGTCATTGATCATTCGCCGCTTGGCATGACGCGCCTTGGGCCAGGGATCAGGGTGAAGTAGATAGATCATGGCCAAAGCGTCGTCCGCCAAGCGCTCGATAAGCGTGAGCGCGTCGCCATGGTGCAAGCGGATATTAGTGAGGCGCCTCTCCTCGATGTGGACGAGCGCCTGGGCGACGCCGTTCAAGAAGGGTTCGGCACCGACGAACAGGTGATTGGGCAACATGGCTGCGCGCTCTGCAAGATGTTCGCCGCCGCCGAAACCGATCTCCAAATGCACGGGCCGCTGCGCCGACCCGTCGCCGAACATTGTTTCAGGATCTATCGGACCTTCGGCTGGAATTGCGACTTCGGGCAGTTTCTCATCGACCAGCCGTTGCTGGCGCTCGCGCAACTTCTTGCCGACCGAACGACCGTAGAGGCGACCCAGGGTGGTGGGATCACCGGTTTTGTAAGCGCCCATGCAATAGGGGAGCTAGACAGCATAGCCTTTTTGTCCAGCCGCATGGAAAGTGGAAATCAATTTGGCGCTGATTCTCGCCGAAAGATGCTGCCAGGTTCTGGGCCCAGATCTTGCCCATAAATGGCAGCGAAGGGGGTTATGATAGCCGCTGTGCAGGGTATGCCGGTGAGTTAGACAATCGCACCGAAACGAAGGCGGAAGGACGGGCTGCCGGTCGATCCGTGCCCGGCGATCCGATAGGCTACCGGACGCCGATGCCAGGCTGCCGATGCGCGTCAGGCGGCCTGAAGATCCTCCTCCAGACGGCTGTCGCGCAGCACATAGCCGCGGCCCCAGACCGTTTCGATGTAGTTATCACCCCCGCAGGCAGTCGCGAGTTTCTTGCGCAGCTTGCAGATGAAGACGTCGATGATCTTCACCTCGGGCTCGTCCATCCCGCCATATAGGTGATTGAGGAACATTTCCTTGGTCAGCGTGGTGCCCTTGCGCAGGCTGAGCAGCTCGATCATCGCATATTCCTTGCCGGTCAGATGCACACGCGAACCATCCACATCGACGGTCTTGGCATCGAGATTGACTGACAGGCGTCCGGTGCGGATGACCGACTGGCTATGTCCCTTCGAGCGGCGGACCACGGCGTGAATGCGGGCGACGAGTTCGTCGCGATGGAAGGGCTTGGTGATGTAATCATCGGCGCCGAAGCCGAAGCTGCGAATCTTGGAGTCGAGTTCGGCAACGCCGGAAAGGATAACCACCGGGGTTTGCACCTTGGCGACCCGCAGCTTCTTGAGCACGTCGTAGCCATGCATGTCAGGCAGGTTCAGATCGAGCAGAATGATATCGTAATCGTAAAGCCGACCCAGATCGAGACCCTCTTCGCCAAGATCAGTAATATAGGTGTTGAAGCCTTCCGACCCCAGCATCAGTTCTATTGCCTTGGCAGTGGAAGGATCGTCTTCGATCAGCAAAACGCGCATGATAATCCATTCCTTTGGCTCGACCGGGATGTCCCAGGTCTTTTCGGGGAGAACTGCCTTGTTCGATTAACCACTTAACCTTGACCTAATTCGGTAAGGAGAAAGTGAAAACCTATGGTTAATCCGGAATGGAGGTTAATGAACCGGATCGACTTTGACAGGTCCGCCTGTTTGCAAGGAAGGCATGGAGATCACGGGTTCGACCCTGCGGAAACCAGCCGAAGGAGCGGCAGAGAAGGCAGACAGCAGCGGCACGACACACAAGAGCCGAAACCATCCGAAACGGAACTTTCAATGGGTGCTATCCGATCATATGCTTTAACGGAGCGGCGTCATGCCCCTGCCAGTCGCTTCATCCTTCGGCGCTCGACACTGCTGCCGATCCCGATCGATTCGCGGTATTTGGCTACCGTGCGCCGCGCGAGATCGTAACCATCGGCACGCAGCAGTTCGACAAGCTTATCGTCCGAAAGCACCTTCCCGCCAGCTTCGCCATCGATCAGCGCCTTGAGCCGGGCCTTGACCGCGGCGGAAGAGGCGGCCTCACCCTCGCTGCCCCCGACACCGCTGGTAAAGAAGAAGCGCAGTTCGAACGTGCCCCGATCGCAGGCAAGATACTTGTTGGCCGCGACCCGGCTTACCGTACTCTCGTGCATGCCGATGGTCTCGGCAATAACGCGCATCGTCAGGGGTCTGAGCTCGCTCACCCCGCGCAGGAAAAAGCCCTCCTGGCGGCGGACGATTTCGGCGGCGACCTTGAGGATGGTGCGCTGGCGCTGGTCGAGCGCCTTGATCAGCCAATTGGCGTCCGCCAGCTTTTCCCCGAGCCAGCCTTTGCTTTCATCATCGCCGCATGTCCCGCGCAGTTCGAGAAAGTAGTCCCGGTTGACCACCAGCCGCGGCACTGTTGCCGGATTGAGTGCGATATCCCAGGCTGGCGAGCTTTGTTTGCCCGCCGCTGCGCGCACGAGGATGTCGGGCACGATGGTCATTGCCTCGCTGGCGCCGAAACGCAGCCCCGGCTTGGGATCATAGCCGCGCAACTCCGCGACCATGTCCGCGAAATCCTCGTCGTCGACATTGCAGATCCGCTTGAGCTGCGACACCTCGCCGCGTGCCAGCAGTTCGAGATGGTCAATCATCAGCGCCATGCAGGGGTCGTAGCGATCGGCGTCGCGTGCCTGAAGCGCGAGGCATTCGGCCAGATCGCGCGCTCCGACGCCTATCGGATCGAGCGATTGGACAAGGCGGAGCGCGGCTTCCATCTCGGCCAGCGGCACCCCCAGCATATCCGCTATGGTCGAAAGCGGCTCGGTCAGATAGCCGGTGTCTTCGATCATCGAGACGAGCGTACGGGCGATGAAGGCCTGGCGCGGGTCGCGCGCCGCCACGCCGACCTGGGCTTCCAGATGTTCGGCCAGACCCAAGGCGTGATTGCCGTGCTCTTCCAATCCCGTTCCTGGGTCACCGCCTGCGCCGCTGGCAGGGACTGCCCAATCAGCACCACCCTCGCTCAGTGGGCGGTCTGCTACATCGCGATCACCGGTATCGCGGTCGCGGTCGAGCGCGGCGGGATCGATATCGAGCGGGGCATCGGCTTCTCCCGCACCGGCGCGCATCAGCTCATCACTAGTAACAGGCTCGCGCGCCGCTTCATTCACTTGAGACGGCGGTTCGGCCGCATCCTCGCCGCCACCCTCTTCGAGCAACGGGTTGCTCTCGATCGCCTCGCTGACGAATGTCTCGATTTCCAGGTTCGACAGCGCGAGCAGCTTTATCGCCTGCTGCAGCTGCGGCGTCATCACCAGCGACTGGGTCTGCCTGAGATCGAGGCGCGGCGCGAGAACCATCAGACCGTCGGCCACCTTGGAGGCTCGCTTCCCGCAAGCGAACCGCGCAGCGTAGCATCAGGACGTCTGGAGACAACGCCGTTCCGTCCGTCCGACTGCCCGCGATCAGGGATCAAAGCGCGAAACTCTCCCCAAGATAGAGCCGGCGCACCTCCTCGTTCGCCACCAATTCCTGTGGCGAGCCGGCGAACAGCACACGGCCACCATAGATGATGCAAGCCCGGTCGACGATGTCGAGCGTCTCGCGGACATTGTGGTCGGTGATGAGCACGCCGATCCCCCGTCGCTTCAGATCGCGCACAAGCTCGCGGATGTCGCTGATCGAGAGCGGATCGATCCCGGCAAAGGGTTCGTCGAGCAGCATAATCGAGGGATTGGCAGCCAGGGCGCGGGCGATTTCGCAGCGCCGCCGCTCGCCGCCCGACAGCGCCATTGCCGGACTGGAGCGCAGCCTGGTGAGCCCGAATTCGTCGAGCAGCCGCTCGAGCTCGGCGCTGCGCGTCGTCCTGTCGGGCTCGACCATCTCCAGCACGCAGGCGATGTTCTGTTCCACGCTCATGCCGCGAAAGATGCTGGTTTCCTGCGGCAGATAGCCCAGACCCAGGATCGCCCGGCGGTACATCGGCAGCCGGGTCACATCCACGCCGTCCATCAGGATGCGGCCCGAATCGGGTTTCACCAGCCCCATGATGGAATAAAAGCACGTGGTCTTGCCTGCGCCGTTCGGCCCGAGCAGGCCCAGCACCTCGCCCTTGGCGACGGCGAGCGAGATATCGCTCAGCACCACCCGCTTCTCGTAGCTCTTGGCGATCGATACCACCTTGAGACCATCACCGGCCTGCGGCGCAACGACATTTTCGGGCATTGTCTTCAACGGCTCGGCAAGCGCGATGTCCGGGTCTTCATCCTCAAGCGGTGTCATGATGCGCATCTAGCACGATAGCGGCTGCTTGAAAGAGCGCACCGATGACGGCCGGTTGCAATCCGCGACATTGGCGACTTTGTCGGTCGGACAGGTGTGCTCCTTGCATCTCCTTCTGTTTTTTGGAATAATCGACCAAAGAGTTGGAGAGGAGCAAGCGCATGGCAAAGGCGCTGCATGAGCAAGTCGCGCTTAGGTCGGGTGCGCGTCCGTTGTCGTCGCGGCTTCGGCACAAAGCCGGCGGACGATCGGACGGTGCGTTGTCGACGACTGCAGATTGGAGCAAACGTGTAAGCGATCATGTCGCCTATGCGCTGCTTGTCTATACCGGGCTGCAGATCTTCGTGACCATGCAGGCGCTGAAGTCGGGCGAGGGCGGGTCGATCATGCCCTATTTCGGGCTTGCCTTCCTTATCGCTGCAATCATCCCCGGTGCTCGCTGGTTCGAAAGTCGCTGGAACGCGGTGTCGGACGAAAGGGCTCACGATCCCGCGCTTCTGCCTGCGTTCCGTCGCGATGTTGCCGCGTTGTGGCTATGCGCGATAGGCCTGCCCTTTGCCTTGTGCGCCGCTTCTAAAGGCGTGATCGCGTTGGTTTGACCGGCTGGTCCAGGCGGCCGGGACCAGTCCCGCATTGTTCGGAAAATGTTGGTTGAGCGCGACCTGTGATTGCGACGAGCTAAGCTCGGTTTGCCGTCCTAGCCGATCGCCATTGTGGTGCGTTGCGTGTCGATGACCGTCTACAGACGCCTCGTTCTGGTCCTCGCGCTGCTCGCTGCTCTCACGTTGGCGCCGCCAGCAGGCGCGATGCTGCCAGCCGAGCCTGCCGCCCCCGAGCCCGCGGCATCAGAGGCCCCCGCTCCCACCATCGATGCGAGCCAGGGCGAGAATGAAGACGGGCGGATCGCCGGACGCATTGCCGGCATTTTCTCCGAGATCCCCGGTTTGGCGGATGTCTCGGCCGAGGTCGAGGAAGGCGTGGTGACGCTTTCGGGCACGGTCGGCTCAGCCGATGCCCAAGAGCGGGCGGAAGCCATCGCCGCACGAGTGGATGGCGTGGTTACGGTGGAGAACCTGATCGAGCGCGACGTATCGGTCGGCGGCGGCCTTGGTCTGGGCGGGCTGGGCGAGCAGGTGCGCGAGATCGTCCGGATGCTGCCGCTTGTCGGCATGGCGGTGCTGGTAGCGCTTTTCATCGCCGGACTCGGCTATGCCATCGCTTCGCTCACCGGTATCTGGCACCGTCTTGCGCCCAACGGGTTTCTGGCCGAACTCATCGCCAGCGCTATCCGCTTCGCCTTCGTAATCGGCGGCATCATCGCCGCGCTCGACATGGTGGGCGCGGGTACGTTGCTTGGCGCGGTGCTCGGCGGGGCGGGTGTGATCGGCATCGCGCTGGGGTTCGCCATGCGCGACACGATCGAGAACTATGTCGCCTCGCTCATGCTCAGCCTGCGACAACCTTTCCGCCCCAATGACTGGGTTCTGATCGACATGCAGGAAGGCCGTGTCATTCGCCTGACCAGTCGCGCCACGATCTTGATGACGCTCGATGGCAACCATCTGCGCATCCCCAACTCCACCGTCTTCAAGGCGGTGATCCTCAACTATACGCGCAACCCCCAGCGCCGGTTCAAATTCAAGCTGGGGATCGATGCCGATGATGATCCCGATGCCGCGCGGGCGCTGGGGCGCGCAACGCTGGCCGGCTTGTCTTTCGTGCTTGGCGAACCCGCGCCCGAAGCGCGCGTGGTGGAGGTGGGCGATTCCAATATCGTGCTCCAGTTCCTCGGCTGGATCGACCAGCGCGAGACCGACTGGTTCAAGGCGAACAGCCTGGCAATAGCGCGGGTGAAGGCGGCGCTCGAGGATGCAGGTTTTGCATTGCCCGAACCCATCTACCGTCTGCGCTTCGATCAGCGGACCATGCCGCTGCCACTCGATACCCGATCGGGCGGTTCGGGGGAACACGGCGAACTCGGATTTGCCGGGCAGCCAAAGCCTCACGTCGGTGGCAACCGGGCGGTAACCAAAGACCGGCTGCCATCGGATGAGCGCGCGCGCACCGGGTCCGGGTCGTCATTGCCAAAAGAAGCGGAGGACCTGGCGCCTGAGAACGAGATCGTGCGCATGGTCGATGACGAGCGTGCCGCGGGGCTTGGCGAACGCGACCTGCTCGATCACGGACGCCCTGTCGAATAAGCGGACGATCGGGTCGCGGACGAAACGAGGACGTCGCGGATTACGTCATGCTCGCGGTCGATGCATTAGCGGCGTGCGGCCGATCTAGGCGGCCTTGGCTTTCTTCGCCCGCTCGATCGCTTCCAGCACGACCTGCTTTGCTTCCCCGGCACCGCCCCAGGTGCCCACGCGGACCCATTTTTCGCTCTCCAAGTCCTTGTAATGCGTAAAGAAATGCTCGATCTGCTTGAACACGATTTCGGGCAGGTCGCCCTTTTCGTTAACCGATGTGTAGTAGGGAAAAGTCGAATCGACGGGAACGCAGACCAACTTCTCGTCCCCGCCATGCTCGTCCTCGAGATTGAGCACCGCGATCGGTCGTGCCCGAACGACGCAGCCGGGTATGAAGGGCGAGCGTGCGACGACCAACGCGTCGAGCGGATCGCCGTCGGGCGACAAGGTGTGCGGCACGAAGCCGTAATTGGCCGGGTAGCGCATCGGGGTATGCAGGATACGGTCGACGAACAAGGCGCCCGAGGGCTTGTCGAACTCGTATTTGACCGGCTCACCGCCGACCGGAACCTCGATCAGGACGTTGAGGCTGTCGGGTGGATTGTCGCCGATGGAGAGATTTTCAATGCGCATGACAGCTTGCGTTTCCGTGTTAATTCAGTGGGATGCGAAATGCCGGCTCTCGGGCCGAGCGGGTGACGCGCGGGGAGTTAGCCGAGCCATCCGGGCAATGCGAGAGCTTATCGCGGATGCCGGCACCGGATTATCGGCCACGACCATGACAACCCGCCGACTAACTGTCCGACAAGCCGCCGCTCGATGCCATCAGCGCGTAGGGGCTTTCGCACCGGCCGCTCGATCAGGCCCGGCAGGCCCAGCGACACCGGGCTATCCTTTGGCGCTGTTGTTCAATCTTGCTCGCCGGACAATCCCGGGAAGCAGTCGCTCAGGCCGGCGCGGCCGGGGGACCGGTGCCGGGAACCTGATGTCCTGCAACGATAGGAGTGTGCGGTCCTGCAAGGTTTCGTCAGTTTGAACGTGCGCATCTTCCGCCAACCGGTTCGGGACGCGATCCTTGTGACCGACACCATCGGCCTTTCTCCTTCGTATCGCTGATCATCGAGCTACGCCGCGCGATGATTGCGCACCTGTCCCCCGCCGCATAAGGGCATGCCGGTGAGCAAGGTCGAGACACCCCGCCCAATAAGGGGGACGCAGGATATCTTCGGACCCGAAGCCGAGGCCTTCGCGCATGTTGTCGAGACCTTCGAGCGGGTGCGCAAGCTCTATCGCTTCCGGCGTGTCGAGATGCCGGTGTTCGAGCGGACCGAGGTGTTTGCCCGCTCGCTGGGCGAGACCACCGACGTCGTCTCCAAGGAGATGTATTCGTTCGATGATCGGGGCGGGGAATCGCTCACGCTGCGGCCCGAATTCACCGCCGGCATCGCCAGAGCGTTCCTCACCGACGGCTGGCAGCAGCATGCGCCGCTCAAGGTGGCGACGCACGGGCCGGTGTTCCGCTACGAGCGCCCGCAGAAGGGCCGCTACCGCCAGTTCCACCAGCTCGATGCCGAGATCATCGGCGCAAGCGAACCCCAGGCCGACGTCGAGCTGCTCGCCTTCGCCGACCAGCTGCTGAAAGAGCTGGGCATCAGCGAAGGCGTGGCGCTGCAACTCAATACTCTCGGCGATGCCGCCACCCGCGAGGCCTGGCGCGCGGCGCTGGTCGAGCATTTCGCCGGCCACCGCGCGGACCTGAGCGAGGATTCGCAGGAGCGGCTCGACAAGAACCCGCTGCGCATCCTCGACAGCAAGGACGCGCTCGACTACCCCTTCGTTGCCGACGCCCCGCGCATCGACGATTTCCTTTCATCCGAAGCGAGCGACTTCTTCGCCCATGTCACCGCCGGCCTCGATGCAGCGGGTGTCGAATGGGAGCGCAACCCCACCCTCGTCCGCGGCCTCGACTATTACCGCCACACTGCTTTCGAATTCGTTACCGACCGCCTCGGCGCGCAGGGCACCGTGCTCGCCGGCGGCCGCTACGACGGCCTGATGCCGAGTTTGGGCGGCCCCGAGACGCCCGCGGTCGGCTGGGCGGCGGGCATTGAGCGGCTGGCGATGTTGGTAGAAGTCGGCGAGACCTTTCCCGATGTGGTGGTTAGTGTCGAGGATGATGACCTTGTCGCAGAAGGGGTCGCGAGCGTCGTTTCGCTTCGGCGCGCGGGTTTCTCCACTGAGCTGATCGCGTCCGGAAGCACCCGCAAGCGGTTCGACAAGGCGATAAGGCTTAATGGCCGTGCGATCGTCGGCTGGTCGATCATGGATGGCAAACCCGATATTCGGGTGCGCACTGCGGACGACTTGTTGGCGAACCAGATCAAGATTGTGATCTACAACGCATGACCATCCCAGACGAACGCCTGCACCAGATCGCCAACCGTTTCGCCGAACTGGAGGCGCGGATGGCTTCGGGGCGGCTCGAGGGCGAGGAATACGTCGCCGCATCGCGCGATTATGCCGAGCTCGAGCCGGTGGCCAAGGTGGCGACCGAAATCCGCGAGATGCGCGCCGAAATCGCCGAACTGGCCGCGCTCACGCAGGACCCCGAGATGCGCGAGCTGGCCGAGGCCGAACTCGCGACCTTGCGCGAACGGTTGCCCGAGGCCGAGCGCAAGCTCGCGCTCGCCATGCTGCCGCGCGATGCCGCCGACGCGCGCCCGGCGATGCTGGAAATCCGCGCTGGCACCGGCGGTGACGAGGCGGCGCTGTTCGCGGGCGACCTGTTCCGCATGTACGAGCGCTTCGCCGCCGACAACAACTGGCGCGTCGAGCCGGTGAGCATGGCGGCCGCCGATGTCGGCGGGTTCAAGGAGATTGTCGCCAACGTCGCTGGGACAGGCGTGTTCGCCAAGCTGAAATTCGAAAGCGGCGTCCACCGGGTGCAGCGCGTGCCGGTGACCGAAAGCGGCGGGCGCATCCACACCTCGGCGGCCACCGTGGCGGTGCTTCCCGAACCGACCGAGGTGGATGTCTCGATCGACGAGAAGGACCTCAAGGTGGACATCTACCGCTCGAGTGGCGCGGGCGGCCAGCACGTCAACACCACCGATTCGGCGGTGCGGATCACGCATGTCCCCAGTGGCATCGTGGTGGCGATGCAGGACGAGCGCAGCCAGCACCGCAACCGCGACAAGGCGATGCAGGTGCTGCGCGCGCGATTGTTCGAGAAGCGGCGCGAGGAGGCGCATGGCGAGGAGGCTTCGGCAAGACGGGCGATGGTGGGTTCGGGCGATCGCTCCGAGCGCATCCGGACCTATAATTTCCCGCAAGGCCGGGTTACCGACCACCGCATCGGGCTGACCCTGCATCGGCTGGACGAGGTTCTGGCGGGGCCGGGCCTGGCCGAACTGGTCGATGCGCTGGTGGCGGAAGACGAGGCCAAGCGACTGGCGGCGATAGAGACATGACCATCGCCGAGGCGCTGCGCTGGGCTGCGCGGCGGCTGGCGGCGGTCTCGGACAGCGCGCGGCTCGATGCCGAAGTGCTGATGGCGCATGCGGTGGGGGTCACGCGTTCGGACCTGCTCCTGAAGCATGTCGGCGACGCTTCGCCCGCCCGGTTCGCCCCGCTGGTCGAACGACGCGAGCGGCACGAACCTGTCGCATACATCACCGGAACGCAGGAGTTCTATGGCGTCGACCTGGAGGTCAGTCCCGCGGTGCTGATCCCGCGCGCCGACAGCGAGACGCTGATCGAGGCGGCGCGCGAGGCCTTCGCGAAGCGCGAGCCGCCGCGCCGGATCCTCGACCTGGGCACAGGGTCGGGGGCGCTGCTGCTTGCAACGATGACGCTGTGGCCCGGGGCGGAAGGGGTAGGGCTCGACAGTTCCGCTGCCGCATTGTCAGTCGCGGCCAGGAATGCGCAGCGCCGCGCCAACGTGCTCGATGGCACCATCGACACCGGCCTGCTCGACGCCCCGACGCAGCAGGCAGGCGGTGACCTAGCCCGGTTCGTCCGCCGTGACTGGAACCTGCCCGACTGGCGCGAAAGCCTTGGCCTGTTCGACCTCATCCTTGCCAATCCGCCTTACGTCCAAACGGGTGCCAAGCTTCCAAGATCAGTGCGCGATTTCGAACCGGCGGGGGCGTTGTTCGCCGGCATGGATGGGCTCAACGAATACCGCCGGCTCATCCCGCAGCTTGGCGCGCTGCTCGAGCCGAAGGGGTTCGCGGTCCTGGAGATCGGCGCCACGCAGGCGTCCCCGGTAACCGCGCTTGGCCATGCTGCCGGCTTTGTCACCACCGTTCGTGCCGATCTGGCGGGAAGGCCGCGCGCTGTCGTGCTCACCATTTAGGGGTTGGCAAAGGCCCGGCGAATAGCTAGGCCTGAGGATGGGTCAGCGGCGGGCGATGCGCAATATGCTCTCGTCCGAACCCGACCAATAACTCCATCATTGCTTTCGACGGGCCGCTTCGGCAGCTTTTTCGCGAGATGGGGCTGCACGCGAACCGCCATGACGGCCTTAGCGTGACAAAAGGGGTCTTGCGGCCATACTTCGAAGCGGCAGCTTCGAACGGCCCGAACGAGGATAAAAATTCCCTTGAGCATCAATCGCAGCAACAACCGTCGGCGTGGTCGCGGTAATAATCGTGGGCCCGGCAGCGGCGGACAAGGCAACCGGATCGACAGCCGGGCGCGGGGCAACGCTCCGCAATTGCTGGAGAAATACCGCAAGCTCGCGCATGATGCCTCGCTCAACGACGACCGGGTGCAGACCGAGTATTTTCTCCAGTTCGCCGATCATTATTTTCGCGTGCTTGCCGACAGCCGGTCGCAGAAGGACGATCAGCGCCCGCGTCACCAGCACGAGCGCGATGACTACGACGAGGATTCATCGGGTGAGGATGACGGGCGCGCCGATCAGTCGCGCGATGGGTCCGACAGGTCCGATAGCGGTCGCGGTCCTTCTCGTGGCAGCCGGGACGAGCGGTCCGCCGCCCAGCGCCAGCCACGTCGCAACACGCGCGGCAATGCGGGCGTGGACGGGTCGTGGTCGGGCGAGGATGGGCCGAACGATCGTCAGGATGATGAGGCCGAGGACACCAAGGGTGGCGACGGGGACAATCCGTTCGTGCGCGACGATCGTGCCCGACCTGCTCGCGGCCGGCCCCCCCGACGCAAGAACGGACCGGTTTCCGATGAGGGGGCGTCCGATGGGGGCGGTCTGGACCCCGGTTCGCTTCCCCCCTCGATCGGTCAGCGCGAGCATGACGACCAGGCCGCGAAAGGTTCAGGTGACGGCGAGAATGGCGAAACGGATGGCGCGGCCGGCGAGCCTGCGCGTGCTCCCCGTGCGGCCGCCAAGCCCCGGGCCACGCGCGCCCGGGTAAGCAAGCGCCCGCCCGCCGACGACGGCGATCAGGAAGCGCTCGAAGCAATAAGTTAATTTGTGCGCGGCGCGAGTTGATCGAGCGTAGATCGTGTCGAGCATGCAAACGATAGTCGCGGGTGAACGTCACGGATCGCTCGATCCGGCGGACACGGGTGTCCTGAAGCGCATTTCAGCCTGGCCCCGCCTTGCTTCGCTCGGAGCAGGTGCACTTGCCGCTACGGGTTTCGTCCCGCTCCACTGGTGGCCGCTGGCCCTGTTGGCCATGGGCGGCTTCGCTTTTCTACTGGCCAATACAACGGATTGGCGCCGAGCAGCCTGGCTCGGCTGGCTGTTCGGAATGGGCTATTTCACGCTCAGCAATAACTGGATTGCCACGGCTTTCACGCACCAGTCCAACATGCCCGCGGTGCTCGGTTGGGCGGCAGTGCCGCTGCTGTCGGTCTATCTGGCCCTGTTTCCCGCGCTGGCAGCCGGCACCGCGCGCGCGATTGCCGGAGCGGGCCGGCGCTGGACCATGGCGCCTGCGCTGGGCGCCTCTTGGATCATCGCCGAATGGATGCGGGGCTGGGTGCTAACCGGCTATGCCTGGAACCCGTTCGGCATCGTGCTGCTCGGTCCGTTCGACAGCGCCGGTCTGGCCGCAATCTCGCCCTGGACCGGAACCTATGCGCTTTCCGGGATCGCCGTGCTGATCGCGGCGGGGCTGACCTTCGCCTTGATGGAACGCCGCTTCATCGCTGCCGGAATTGCAGCGCTGTTGCTTGCCGCCGGTATCTACTGGCCGGCCGGGGAAGGGCGGACGGGCACGCTCGATGTCACCATCGTCCAGCCCAATCTTGCGCAGCAGCAGCTCAACCGGCCCGAATTCTACGAAGTGAACTTCGAGCGGCTCGCGGGCCTTTCGCTCCCCCGCGACCGCGCCGCCACGCGGCTTGTGCTGTGGCCCGAGTCCGGTCTGGCCGATTATCTGCGCGAGGGTTATCCGCAGCGCTATTACGATGCCACCACCGCCTTCGGCAGCGCGCAATTCGCCCGCCGCCGCCTTGCCGGCACGATCGGGCCGGCCGGAATGCTACTGACCGGCGCGGTCGATCTGCATCTCGAACCCGACGGCTCGGGCGACATGCGCGCGGCGGGGGCCTACAACTCGGTCACCGCGGTCGATGGTCAGGCGCGGCTGCGTGGCGGCTATGCCAAGGCGGATCTGGTGCCGTTCGGCGAGTTCCTGCCGTTCCGCACGCTGCTCGAGCCCATCGGCCTTAGTCGCCTGGTTCCCGGAAGCATGGATTTCTTCCCCGGTCCGGGCCCCCGCACGCTTGATCTGGGCGACCAGGGCCGGGCGGCGGTCCAGATATGCTACGAGATCATCTTCTCGGGCGAGGTCGTGGATGATGGCGCCGCGCGGCCCGACTATATCTTCAATCCGTCCAATGACGGCTGGTTCGGCGCTTTCGGTCCGCCGCAGCACTTGGCACAAGCGCGGCTGCGCGCGGTGGAGGAGGGGCTGCCGGTGCTGCGCGCGACCACCACCGGCATCAGCGCGGTGATCGATGCGCGCGGCATTGTGCGCGAATATCTGCCCACAGGCGTTGCCGGTCGCATCGATACGCTCGTTCCGCCCGCCGCGCCCGCCACCTTGTTCGCCCGCGCGGGTCACTGGCTGACCTTCGGCTGGGCGCTGGTGCTGCTATGCGCCACGGGCGTTGCCTTGCGCTCCGCGCGCCGTTAGATCGCCGCAACCGCGGGGGCCAAGCGCCTCGCCAATGGGATACTCAGCCGACATGCGCGCCACGCACCTGTTCACCTCGGAAAGCGTTTCCGAGGGCCACCCCGACAAGGTTTCCGACCAAATATCGGATGCCATCGTCGACCTGTTCCTCAGCCGCGATCCCGAAGCCCGCGTTGCCTGCGAGACGCTCACCACCACCGAGCGCGTCGTGCTGGCAGGCGAAGTGCGCGGGAAGGGCATGATCGATGCGGACGGCAACTGGGAGCCCGGCGCGCTGGAGAAGATCCAGGAAGTCGTGCGCCGGACCGTTCGCGAGATCGGTTACGAACAGAAGGGGTTTCATTGGCAGAACCTCAAGTTCGAGAACTTCCTTCATCCGCAAAGCGCCGATATCGCACAAGGTGTCGATCAGGGCGAAGAAGGCTCGAACAAGGACGAGGGCGCGGGCGATCAGGGCATCATGTTCGGCTTTGCCTGTGACGAGACACCCGACCTGATGCCCGCGGCGCTCGACTACAGCCACAAGATCCTCGAGCGGCTGGCGGCCGACCGTCATTCGGGAGCGGCCCCCTTCCTCGAGCCCGATGCCAAGAGCCAAGTCACCTTGCGCTACGAAAATGGCAAGCCGGTTGCCGCCGCAGCGATCGTGGTGTCCACCCAGCACAAGCCCGATTGGTGCAAGCCATGGGAGAAGGACGGGAGGAAGGGCGGCGACGAGGCAAAATATCGCGAGCTGGAAGATTATGTCCGCCAGGCGGTGACCGAGGTTCTTCCCCAAGGCTTTGTCACCAGCGAAACCGCCTGGCACATCAATCCGACAGGCAAGTTCGAGATCGGCGGGCCGGATGGCGACGCCGGCCTGACCGGACGCAAGATCATTGTCGATACGTATGGCGGTGCGGCCCCGCATGGCGGCGGCGCGTTCTCGGGCAAGGACCCGACCAAGGTGGACCGTTCAGCGGCTTATATCACCCGGTACCTGGCCAAGAACGTGGTCGCGGCGGGCATCGCGACCCGGTGCACGATCCAGATTTCCTACGCCATCGGCGTGTCCGAGCCATTGTCGCTCTATGTCGACACGCACGGCACCGGCACGGTCGCCGACGAGGCGATCGAACAGGCAATCCGCGCCAATCCCCGGCTCGGCAGCCTGACCCCGCGCTCCATTCGCACGCATCTGGGGCTCAACAAGCCGATCTATCGCCGCACCGCTGCCTATGGCCATTTCGGCCGTAAGGCCGAAGGCGATCATTTTCCGTGGGAGCGCACTGACCTCGGCAATGAGCTGAAAGCGGCGCTGGGCTGAGCGGGGAGCGGCGGCTAGTCGGCGATCCCGGGCGAGGTTATGTCGTCACCCAGCAGCATGTCGTAGTTGAGCTCCTGCATCCGCAGCAAGGTGGAAGCTTGGCTGGCGCGCATTTGCGCCGAGAGACCAAGGAATTGTGCGTTTAGCGCCGCCTCGAACACCGCCGTCTGGGCCTCGCCGTCGGCCCGCGAGACACGGTCGCGCTCGTCCGCGGGCATCGAGGCGACCGAGGGGATGATGTCGCGTAGAGCCAACAGGTGGGCGATCCCGCCCCATTGCCGATAGGTTTCGAGCGGCACTTCCATGCCCAGGAGAAGAAAATTGAACCCCTCATCCTCGGTCGTCCGCGCCAGGAACCAGGCCATCTGCTCGATGCCGTCTCGCCTCGTCTTCATCATGGCCAGGCGCATGTCGCGCCCGTCATAGCGGCGCCAGGCCTCGAGCGGCTCGAAGCGGATCGGCTCGACAGCCTTGACTTGGGTGCCGAGCCATTGCGCCAGCTCGGCAAAGGTCTTCGCGTTGTCATCGGGATCGCCACGCCCTTGTAGCGCGGCGCGGCCGAATCGTCGGGGTTGGGGGAACGCCATAAGTTCTCGCCACTCTCCCAGGCTTGAACCTCTTTCATCGAGGCGGGCCGGTCGTAAGCCTGCTGCGCGGCGAGCGGCTGTGCCATGACGAGCCCGCAGGCGGCGAGGAGGCTGGGCAGGATGGACTGGGAGCTTAGCGGCATGGCGCGACAGCCTTATTTGCGGCAGTCGATCTCGCAGGCATCTATGACAAGCGTATGATTACGCCACAAGTCACTCGAAACGAGGGGAAGTCTCGCCCGCTGTCTGCCAGCGCATTGGACGCTCGCATCGCCGCGCTCGATGCGCTGCGCGGGCTGGCGGTCGCGGGAATCGCGGTGATGAATGTCCTGGTTTTCGCCCTGCCGGCGCAGGCCTATGTCAATCCGGCAGCATGGGGTGGCACGGGGCTGGCGGACACGCTCGCCTGGCTGGCCGCGTTCCTGTTGGTGGAGGACAAGTTCCGCAACCTGTTCGCAATGCTGTTCGGTGCCGGTGTGGCCATGCTGATCGCCCGGCCCGGCCCGCGCCCGCTCGCCGGTCACTTCGCGCGAATGGCGGCGCTGTTCGCGATCGGCTTTGTCCACGCGCTGACGCTGGCGAATAATGATGTGCTGCGGCTCTATACCATCGCCGGACTGTTCCTGCCGCTTTTCCTGAGGTTCGGCGTGCGCAACCTGCTGCTCATCGCCGGGGGGCTGGTGATCGCGCAGCTTGTGGTTGCCGGATATTTCGCGTGGGGCTGGCTCGACTATTGGTGGCAATGGCGGACGGGCGAGGTGAACGACTTCGCGCCGCTCGTGCCTGCCGAATATGCCTTCGGCGCGCATCCCGATGGGCTCGCCCAGGCGATTGAACGGGGTCGCGAAAGCTTTGCCGGGCGGATCGAACGGCGAATGGGCAATCTTGCAGGCCCGCTGCGAACCGCCGGCGCGGCCATTCCCTCCACGCTGGCCGCGATGCTGGTGGGCATCGCGATGCTCAAGACAGGACTGCTCAACGGTCAATGGCCGCGCGCGCGTTTGCTGCGGCTTGCCCGCTGGACGATCGGCGTCGCGCTTCCCGGCCTGGCGCTGCTCGCGGCGGCGAACATGCTGAGCGACTTTGCCCCCGTGGTCACCGCGGCGAATGCGCTGGTGTTCTCGGCGCCCTTCGATCTGCTGCTGGCAATAGGATGGGCAGCGCTGGCGATGGCCGTCTTCGCTCGGTATCAGGACCATCCGCTCACGCACCGCCTGGCCGCGGCGGGCCGGATGGCGCTGACCAACTACATCGCCACCAGCATCGTCTTCGCGGCCATTTTCGCCAGCTGGGGACTGGGGCTGTTCGGTTCGATGAGCCGGGCGCAGGCAATGGCGGTCAGCTTCATCCCCATCGCCTTGATGCTCGCCCTGTCGCCCGCTTGGCTTATGCGCTTCCGGCAGGGACCGCTCGAGTGGCTTTGGCGTCGCACATCCGGCAACAAGCCTGCCGCGCTGAGACGCTAGACCGAACCGCCATGTCGTCGGGGGGCGGCCGGCTCAGCTGAGATAATGCGCGGTTGTCTTCTGCGCGATTTCGGCTGCAGAAACCTCCGGCGCCAGCTCCATCAGGCGGAAGGGCGCGGCATGATCGGAACGGTGGAACACGGCAAGGTCGGTGATGACCATGTCGACCACGTCGGTGCCCGTCAGCGGCAGCGTGCATTGGGGAATGAACTTGGGCGCGCCCGACTTGCTGACATGTTCCATCACCACGATGATCTTCTTCACCCCCGCGACCAGATCCATCGCCCCGCCCATGCCCTTGACCATCTTGCCCGGGATCATCCAGTTGGCGATGTCACCGTTCTGCGACACCTCCATTGCCCCCAGCACCGTCAGATCGATATGGCCGCCGCGGATCATGGCAAAGCTGGTGGCGCTGTCGAAATAGGCGGAGCGAGGCAGTTCGCTGATGGTCTGCTTACCCGCATTGATAAGATCGGCGTCAACCTCGTCCTCGTAAGGGAACGGGCCAATCCCCAGCATGCCGTTCTCGCTCTGCAGCGTGACCTCGATATCGGCTGGGATATGGTTGGCGACCAGCGTGGGGATGCCGATGCCAAGGTTCACCGTATAGCCGTCATGCAGCTCGCGCGCCGCGCGGGCGGCCATCTGGTCGCGGGTCCAGGGCATTGGCGGTGTCCTTCCTCCAGTTCGGCGGCGCGGGCTCCAGCACTCGCATTGTGCCGCGGACCGACGTTCGCCTTGCGCCCTTGCGATTATCGCGGCGCTTGGCAAGCGGGCAAGCGATCCGTCTTCTTTGGGCCGGCCGTCGACATCGCTCCCCGTGGTGGCTCGGCGATGTAGGTTTGGAGAGGTTACGGACGGCATTGCTCGTTGGTCCGTCCCTGCCTTCCCGGCATGAATACGACACCATGATAGACCGCCTCAAACCCATGCCCGGCGGCGCTGCGCCCATAACAGGACAGCCCGAACACTGCGGTTGCAATCGCGCCCCACGGTGCGCAACGCTCGCAGCACTAGGCCGCCGAGGAACGGACGTAGTGGTATCGAGCGATTGCATATTTGCTGAGCGATACTTACGCGCATCGTTGCCGTCGGGGGGCCTATGCTAATCGACTATCTTGTCCCCGGTGCACTGCTTGGTGTAGCAGCTCATCCTCGCCTTCCTGCGCCCGCAGATCGCCCAAGAAACTCTTCGCCGCGCTGGAAGACCAGGCTATCCGCGCACTGGCGCAGCGGCCGCTCGCGGCGCTGGGTCATCGTCGTTGTCGCTAGCATCCTGCTGAGGCTGCTCCGTCGTTGCGCTGATCGGCTGGCCACAGGTGCATATTGCCGACGAGTTCAGCATGATGCTCAAGGTCGACACGCTCCTGCACGGCCGGTTCGCCAACTCCCCTCAACCGTTCGGCGCCCATTTTGAGACCGTCTACGTTCACCAAACGCCAAGCTACGGCTCGATGTATTTTCCCGGCCGCGCCTTCGCCCCGCTTCTTGGCACCGCGCTGTTCGGCGAGCCGGGCGTCGGCGTGATGCTGATGATGGCGGTGACGTCGGGCGCCATGCTCTGGGCGCTGCGCGGCTGGACAAGTCCCGCCCTGGCGCTGCTGGGCGCACTCGGTGTTCGTGATCGCCTTTGCGCTGATCGGCCCCATGGCGCACCAGCTCATGGGGATCGAGCTCGGCGCGCTCGGCGGCATCCTGGTACTGGGCGCCTATCCCCGGCTGATGAAGAAGCCGCGTTGGCGCGATGCTTCGCTCGCCGGGCTGGGCGTTTTCCTGCTGATCGTCAACCGCCCCTTCGAGGGAATGTTCTTCTGCCTGCCCTTCGCGCTTTTGCTGGCGGTGCAGCTCGTCTCGCTCATTACCGCCACCGCCTGGACCGATGCGCTTCGGCTGGCGATGCCACCGCTCGTCTTCGCCATCGCGGGTCTTGGCCTGACCCTGGCCGACAACCAGGCGAACACGGGCGATCCGCTCGTGGCGCCATACCAGCTCAACCGGATCCAGCACGCGCACGCGCCCACCTTCATCACCAGCGACTACAACGTGCCCACCAATCCCGATGTCCCCCCGCACGCGGCCAGGGCGTATGATTTCGAGCTTGGCGAAGACCTGGATCGCTCGCTCGAACGGCAGGCACGCAAGTTCGCGGTGAAGCTGCGGCGGGCGTTTCTTTTCTATCTCGGCCCGATCCTCCTCGTGCCTTTTGTTTTCGGCCTGCCCGGACTGCTGCGCCGGCCCGTCGCCTTCGCTGCCGGGGTGTCGACCTGGGTAGGCATGGCCTTCATATTCTTCACTTGGCCCTATTATGTCGTGCCGGTAATCGGTGTCGTCTTGCTGTCGATCGCGCTCGGGTTCGGCCAGATGCGGCGGGTCGCTTGGCGCGGCCGGCAGGTCGGAGTTGCTCTGTCCCGGCTGCTTGTGGTCGCGCTCATAGTTTCGATGGTCGTCGAAATCGGCCATAATGCAACGAGGAAGCCCGAGATCTATCGTTCCACGATCGAGGCCAGGCTCGAGCAGATACCGGGGCGCGACCTCGTTATCGTACGCCCCGCGCCCGATGATTCGCCGCTGGTCCAGTGGGTGTATAACCGCGCGGATATCGACGCTGCGTCAATCGTGTGGGTGAATGACCTCGGTTCGGCCGAGAACCGGCGTCTGCTCGAGCATTTCTCCGATCGCAAGGTATGGACGCTCAACGGGCTCGATCCGTCGGGCCTGGTGCGGGGGTACGACCCTCGGGAACGCGGCCGCTAGGTTCGCTCCATTTGGCGGGGATCGCTAAAGCACCGACTCTCGCCATGAAGACGCCATAAGGCCGGGGCCGGGGGACAGAGGCGCTTTGGACCTCAGGTCCAGTAGAGAATGCGAGCGGCAGGCAGCGCATCCGCTACCCACTGCTCGAAAAATTCGCGCAGCGTCCGCATCGTGGCCGCGTCATAGACCTGCTTCTCGACTCCGAACTTGGTGCGCTTGGTGGTGCGGTTGGCCGCGCTCATGTCGAGCGGCGAGCCGGGATACCAGCTATCCAGCACGGCCTTCGAACCCGCGGTGAAACGGTGCGTGATAAGCTCGATGGTCAGGTCCAGATCAGCGATCCCGGCAAGCGCGGAACCCGCATTCTCGATCAGGTCGCCATAGGCCTCGCGCCATCCGTCAGCAGCGATGATCGGGGCGATCGTCAGCCCCACGGGGTAACCCGCCGCCGCCATCCGCGCGAGCGCTTCGAGTCGTTGGGCCGCCGGCGCGGTGCCGCCCTCGAACCGGGCATAGGCGCGCGGATTGATCGAGGCGCGCATCCGCGTGCGCCCATCATGCGCAAGGCCGAGCAGCGGCGCGACATCGGCGAACTTGCTGGTGAAGCGCAGCTGCGCCTCGGCCTTCCACCGCCCGAACCAGGCGATCGCCGCCGAGAGCGAGCCCGTCACCGGTTCAAGAGCCAGAGGGTCGGTGTAGCACGAAGCCTCGAAGGTGGTGCCCTCGTGCGCACGCGCGGCGTTCCTCGAGGTGATCGTGCCTTGTCCCAGATAGGCGGGCACAGCGTCCAGGATTTCGTCCAGATTGGCGTAGACGCGCGTGATCGGCGGGCCCTTGAGCGAGCCGGCGAGGTAGCAATAGCTGCAATGCGCGGGGCAGCCCTGCGCCAGGTCCACCCGCCAGTCCGCGCTGGGGGCGATCGGTTCGAACCGCAGCTTGGAGGGCGGCGCGACCACCGCCGCCAGCGTCGCCTTGGCCTCGGCATAGGCGCGGCGCGGATCGTCGGGCAGGTCGAGCTTCAACCGGTCGCCGGGCAACTCGACGATCGCTACATCGAGCGCCGCCGCGCGTTCCATGATCGCCCGGCCATGCGCATGTTCGCGCGCGGACCGGGTGACAAAGAGGCGGCGCGGTCGCCACGGGGCGCGCGTCTGCTCGACAAGGCGGGCGGTCTGCATGGAGAACAAACGGCCAAGCGTGCGATCGGGTTCATCGATGCGATTGGATTAGGTGAGCGGCCGGGCCGATGATTGAGGCACGCGCGACATGTTGGTCAGTAGCGCCCCCTGTCAGACAGGCTCGCGCTCGCGGGTCGTGACGAACTCCACCTTCTTGTCATAAGGCGCGCCCACGATCATGCGCTGGACATAGACGCCGGGCAGGTGAATGCAGTCCGCATCGAGCGCGCCCACCGGCACCATTTCCTCCACCTCCACCACGCATACTTTGCCGCAAGTGGCCGCCGGCAAGTTGAAATTGCGCGCGGTCTTGCGGAACACCAGGTTGCCCGCTTCGTCCGCCTTCCATGCCTTGACGATAGCCAGGTCGGCAAAGATGCCGCGCTCGAGGATATAGTCATGCGCGCCGTCGCGCCCCTCGAAGCGCTTTGTCTCCTTGCCCCCGGCCACCATCGTGCCGACGCCCGTGCGCGTATAGAAACCGGGTATCCCCGCTCCGCCGGCGCGCATCCGCTCGGCCAGCGTTCCCTGCGGGCAGAACTCCACTTCCAGCTCGCCGGCAAGGAATTGGCGCTCGAACTCCTTGTTCTCGCCCACATAGGAGGAGATCATCTTGGCGACCTGCTTGGTGCGCAAAAGCTTGCCGATACCCTCGTTGTCGATCCCGGCATTGTTGGAGGCAAAGGTCAGCTTCTTCACCCCGCTCGCCTGGATCGCATCGAGCAGCCGTTCGGGGATACCGCACAGGCCAAAGCCCCCGGCCGCGATCGTCATTCCGTCCTTGAGCACTCCGGCGAGCGCGGCTTGGGCATCGGGATAGAGTTTGCGCATTTCTGAACCGGGCTCCTGAAGGACAAGAACATGATCGTTTGCACCGTTCGCAAATCCCCCCGCATGGCGCAACCGCTAGTCGCGCAAGAGTGGGATCGTTCGTGATTGATACGAAGGCCGCGCGGACGGTCGATGCATCCGCAACGGAGTTACATCTGCGTTTGCGGCCAGCGATTTGTCGACACGTTGCGTGCGATACAACCAAACTTGATCTTTTCGCACTTGCGAGATGAACAGTCGCTCAGCATAGATCGTGCGCCTTTCAGGCATCCTCTCCCAAGACTTCCCGGGTCCGGCCTCCCTAGTCGGACCCGGTTTTTTGTCGCTCGATCATCCAGCATCGGTTCAAACCCCATTCGACGACGCGTCGCCGATCGATGAAGGCAGCTCGCGCGTTTGGGACACCTTTGACCGTGCTAGTCATTTGCAATCGAGTGGTCCGACCCTAGCTGATGGCGGGCGGGCTCGCTGCACGAACGGGCGGCGCGGGAGAACAGGAATGGCGGATGCAGAAGCGGTCGAGGTCGGCGATAAGGTGGTCAAGTTGCAGGTCGCCGCCGCGCGCCAGGAGGAAAGCGGCCGCGGTATCGCCCGCATGCCGCGCTCGGCGTTCCAGGCGCTGGGCATAACCGAAGGTGACGCGGTGGAGATCGAGGGCAAGCGGGTCACCGCGGCGCTCGCGGTCCCCGCCTATGAGGAAGACGAGACGCTTGAGGTCATCCGCCTCGATGGTCTCCAGCGCGCCAATGCCGAGACCGCTTCGGGCGAGCATGTCACCTTGCGCCGCGCGCAGAGCCGCCCGGCGACCCGCGTGGTGTTCGCGCCGGCACGCCGCGAGATGCGGCTGCAAGGCCCGACCGAGGCGCTGAAGCGGGTGTTCTACAAGAAGCCGCTGTCCGCCGGTGATCTGGTCGCCACGCATGGCCAGCAGCCGGTGCAGAACATGCCGCCCGAGGTGCGCCGGATGTTCAACGCACCTGCCTATGCGCTGACCCAGATCCGCCTCCAGGTCACCGCCACCGCCCCCAAGGGCATCGTCCATATCGACGAGAACACCGAGGTCGAGCTCAAGCCCGAGTTCGAGGAGCCGCGCGACGGGCGCGGGGTGATCAACTACGACGATGTCGGCGGAATGGAAGAGACCATCAAGCAGCTGCGCGAGATGGTCGAACTGCCGCTGCGCTATCCCGAGCTGTTCACCCGGCTGGGCGTCGATCCGCCCAAGGGCGTGCTGCTGCATGGTCCGCCGGGCACCGGCAAGACGCGGCTGGCGCAGGCGGTGGCGAACGAAAGCGATGCCGAGTTCTTCACCATCAACGGACCCGAGATCATGGGCTCGGCCTATGGCGAGAGCGAGAAGCGCCTCCGCGAAGTATTCGAAGAGGCCGAGCGCGCGCAGCCTGCCATCGTGTTCATCGACGAGATCGATTCGATCGCCCCCAAACGGCAGAACGTCCAGGGCGAGGCTGAGAAGCGGCTTGTGGCGCAACTGCTGACGCTGATGGACGGGCTTCAGTCGCGCACCAATCTGGTGGTCATCGCCGCCACCAACCGGCCCGATGCGATCGACGAGGCGCTGCGCCGGCCCGGCCGCTTCGACCGCGAAATCATCATCGGCGTGCCCGACGAGAACGGGCGCCGCGAAATCCTCTCGATCCACACCCGCGGGATGCCGCTTGGCGAAGGTGTCGATCTGAGGGAATTGTCGCGCAGCACGCACGGCTTCGTCGGTGCCGATCTCGCCGCACTCGCGCGCGAAGCGGCGATCGAGGCGGTACGCCGGATCATGCCCAAGCTCGACCTCGATGCGCGCGATATCCCCGCCAAGGTGCTCGAAGAGCTACAGGTCGAGAAGAACGATTTTCGCGAGGCGCTGAAGCGCGTCCAGCCTTCCGCCATGCGCGAGGTGATGGTCCAGGCACCGACCATCGGCTGGGATGATATCGGCGGACTCGACAGCGCGGTAGAGACGCTGCGCGAAGGCGTCGAATTGCCGCTGCGCAGTCCCCAGGCGTTCGACCGGCTTGGCATCCGTCCGGCCAAGGGCTTCCTGCTCTACGGTCCCCCGGGCACCGGCAAGACGCTGCTGGCCAAGGCGGTGGCCAAGGAGGCCGAGGCCAATTTCATCTCGATGAAGAGCTCGGACCTGCTCAGCAAATGGTATGGCGAGAGCGAGCAGCAGATCAGCCGCATGTTCGCCCGCGCGCGGCAGGTGGCGCCATGCGTGGTATTCATCGACGAGATCGATTCGCTGGTGCCGGCGCGTGGCTCGGGCGCCGGCGAACCGCAGGTGACCGCGCGCGTGGTCAATACCGTGCTCGCCGAGATGGACGGGATGGAGGACCTCAACTCCATCGTGGTCATAGGCGCCACCAATCGGCCCAACCTGGTCGATCCGGCGCTGCTGAGGCCCGGCCGCTTTGACGAGCTGGTCTATGTCGGCCCCCCCGACCGCGCCGGCCGCTCGCATATTCTGGGCATCCATACCCAGCGTATGCCGCTTGCGCCCGATGTGGACCTGGCCGCCATCGCCGGGAAGACCGAGCGCTACACCGGTGCCGACCTAGAAGACGTGGTCCGCCGCGCCGGCCTCAACGCCATCCGTCGCGGCAACGCGGCCGAGGGCGGTGATAAGGACGCGCTGGAAGTGAAGGCCGCCGATTTCACGGCCGCGCTGGAAGACAGCCGCCCCACCGTCACGCAGCGGATGGAGGACGAATACGAGAAGATGAAGGGGGAGTTGAAGCGCCGCGCAGCCGAAGTGCGCCCGATCGGTTTCCTGACCGAGGGCATGGTGGAATCGACCCGCGAGACCAAGCACGGCTGAGTCGCCCCCCGCTCGCTTCGTCCACCCTGCATGTCCCTCGTGAGGCCCGGCGCTCCCGCCTGATCTTGACGCCAGGGTCTTTATGGCCAAGCTGCATCCATAGGCAAGGGGGCGGCAATGCTGACATTCATAAGCGCGATAATGCTGGCGGCTGCCAGCGCACCGGTCAGTCCGGCAGTGGAACAATGCGCGGTGATGGCAAGCCATCCCGACGATCCCAACCGGATCACATTCGGCAAGGAGCGCGAGGATATCGACCTGCCCGCAGCGATCGCGGTGTGCAGCGAGGCAGCCAACGAGCGCCCGTTCGATGCGCGCACCGCCTATCATCTGGGCCGCGTGCTGTTCTATGACGACAAGGCGCAAGAGGCGATGCCCTGGCTCGAGGCGTCGGCGGCGGCGGGCTATCCCCAGTCCATCTTCGTGCTCGGCTACCTGCTTTCACTGGGCGATGCTCCGGCTGACGACCTATGCCGGGCAAGCGAGATGTGGATCCGGGCGGTTTCGCTCGGCCACCCCTGGTCCGCCTATCACCTGGTCGAGAAATCGCTCGATGGCCGTCTGGCCCGTTGCACTACCCCGCCCACCGCGCCCGAGCTTGCCCGCTACATCAAACTGGCGCGGAGCGAGATCAGCGTGGCCGCGTCGGACGGCAGGGTCGAGGCGCTGGCAGCCAGGCTTGCCGCAGCATCCGCCCGGCAAGGCGCAGGATCGGATGGTATAACCCAGTGCGATCGACTTATTGCGCATCCCGATGATCCCGATCGTGTGGGCGAAGGCGTATCCCGGACGAATGCCGATCTGCCTGCCGCGATCGAGGCGTGTCAGCAGGCGGTGGCGGGCGATCCCGACAATCCGCGGCTCAATTATCAGCTCGCCCGGGCGCTGGGCTATAGCGGGCGCGGCGGCGAGGCGCTGCCTTACCGCGCGAAGGCGGTTGCCGGCGACTATCCCCAAGCGCTGTTCGTGGTCGGATATATCACCATGCTCGGCCTGAACGAGCAGCCGCGCGATGTGTGCGAGGGCGGGCGGCTGATCCAGCGCTCCGCAGCCGCCGGCAGACTCGCCGGTCTGGTCGGCTTCCCGCATTACTGGCAGCAGGGCCGGTTCGAAGATTGCGGCCTATCGGTCGCGCCCGGCGAACTGGCATCATACCTGGAGCAGGCGAAGGAGCAGGCCGGAGGTGACTACTACAAGGACCTTCTCATCGAACAACTGACCGGCTCGCTGTCCGACAGCTAAAACCTGCGCACGTGGGCGTGAGTGCTCTTGCTCGACCACCCGACGGATTGCGCACTCGTTCCGGCAACCCAGCTGCGGCTACTCTGCCGCCACCCTCTCGTTGCTCACATATTCCAGCGTCGCCAGGAAGCGCTCGGCATCGAGCGCCGCCATGCACCCGGTCCCTGCCGCGGTCACCGCCTGGCGATAGACATGGTCCATCACGTCGCCACAGGCGAATACGCCCGGAACGCGCGTTTTGGGGGTGCCGGGCTCGACCAGCAGATAGCCCGCCTCGTCCATCGGCAGTTTGCCTTGGAAAAGTTCGGTTGCCGGAGCATGGCCGATCGCCACGAACGCCCCTTCGCAGGCGAACTCGCTCATTTCACCGTCGAGCGTATCGGCAAGCCGCAGCCCGGTCAGCCCGCCCGCCGCCGGATCGCCAAGGAACTGCTCGACACGGCTGTTCCATAGCACGCTGATCTTGGGATGAGCGAACAGGCGGTCCTGCAGGATCTTCTCGGCGCGCAGCTCGTCGCGGCGATGGATCAGGGTTACGTCGGGTGAGTGATTGGTCAGATAAAGCGCCTCTTCCACCGCGGTGTTGCCACCGCCGATCACCGCCACGCGCTTGCCGCGATAGAAGAAACCATCGCACGTGGCGCAGGCCGATACACCCTTGCCTGACAGCTCCTCCTCACCTGGAGCCCCCAGCCACTTGGCTTGCGCTCCGGTGGCGATGATCAGCGTCTCGCCCACATAGATATCGCCCGAATCGCCAGTGGCGCGAAACGGCGTTCCCGACTGAAGATCGATCTCGAGCACCGTGTCCCAAACCATCCGGGTGCCGACATGCTCGGCCTGTGCCTGCATCTCCTCCATCAGCCAAGGACCCTGGACGACATCGCGAAAGCCGGGGTAATTCTCGACATCGGTGGTGATCGTCAGCTGGCCGCCGGGTTGCAGACCCTGCACCACGATGGGCTCGAGCCCGGCCCGCGCCCCATAGATCGCCGCCGACAATCCGGCCGGCCCCGAGCCGATGATGAGCATGCGCGTGGTGTGTGTGGTCATGGGCTCGCTTCTTGCCGGTTCGGACTGCCATCCGAAGTAATGACCGCCCCGCCGCCACGCAACATCGCGCATTGCGGGCTGGAGTGCGAAACGCGCCGGAACCGCGGGCTATTATCAGAAGTATCTGCTACTTAAGGGCCAATGGGACAGGTCGGATGACAAATGGCGAGCCGGCAGGCGCAGGGAAGCGGGGCACAGGTTCCGGTGCTTGCGGGCCAGATCGATGCGCCGTTGCAGTCCGTGGCTCCTTCGCGGCGATAGTGCCTGGCGGGGTGTTGAAGCGCTATTCGAACAAGGCGGAAGCGGCGTCATGAAGGTGTCGGTCTGCGTCGTTGCTCCCGAGCGCAGTGAACAGCTCTTGGCGCTGGTGGTCGCCCTTCGGCACTCGCCTCGCCCGCCCATCGATCTGGTCGTCGCGGTCTTCGGAACGCGCCGGATCAATCTGCCATCCGCCTCCTTCCCGGTGAAACAGGTGCCGCTTGGGGATACTGGCGCAAGCCTCGGCAAGGCGCGCAATGAAGCCGCCGCCCGCGCGACGGGTGACTTGTTGGTATTTCTGGATGGCGACATGCTCCCTGGCCCAGGCTTGCTTGGAGCCTATGTCGCTGCGTCCAATACGGGCGGTGTGTCACTAGGCGAAGTTTCGTTCCTGCCCCGGGATGCCCTGGGTCAGAATAGTGAGGATGGGCGGCTCGACTTCGCGCGGCTGGCTCGATTGGGTACGCTGCATCCGGAACGCATGGCCGCCAGCCCCGCCGAACTTGCCGCCTGTGCCAGTAAGGTTGCAGTTCCATGCCGCGATTACCGTGCTTTTCACGGCGACAACTTCGCACTGGCGGCAAGTGCTTTCGCCGCGCTCGGCGGGTTCGACGAACGCTACCGGGGGCCCAGCGTACTCGACAAGGATTTCGCCCGTGCCGCCATGTCGGCGGGCTTGCCATTGACCTATGCGATGGGTGCCACCGCCTATCGTCAGCATCGCCCGGAGATGACGCCGGCTGTCCGCATGCTCGATGCCATTCTAGCCGATGCCGCCCTGTTCGAGCAGAAGTGGAACCGCCCGGTGCTCTTGGAGGAGCTCCGGGCTCTGGCCGCCATGGGGCTGATCGAACATGGGGAGGATGGTTGGCGCAAACTGCGCGATTCGGATGAGCAGGATGTCGCGCTCGCGCAAAGCCAGACGGACCGACCATTCGCCACTATGGCCAAGGCGAGGGCGCTTATCGAAAGCATGCGCCCAGCGCGGCCCAATGCTCCTCGCGCCGTAGCATAAATGCGTGTTTCTGAGCGCTGCGATCAGCCGGTTGCCAGTGGTTTCGGCAGGCCCGCTTCCCCTTTTTGTGAAGCAATAACGATTAGTTAGGCAACGCCCGCTCTCGCGTGCACGGGTTCGCCCAACGCTCGTCACCGCGCCCCTTGCCTCGAATCGCCCGCCGCTCGCCCCGCTACCCGCTGGCCGGTCGTTTGGGACCCTCTTCACATAAGACAATAAAATTTGTCGGCGACTTGGTTGCTGCAAATGCTCGGCCGATCTGTTAACCAAATCGCAGGGGCAGCACGCGTATAAGGCACTCGCGGCGTATTACTGGCGTCGCGCGACGCGTGCATGGCGCGCAGATGACGCACCGGGGGCATTGAACAGGTGGACCATTTTCTGCCATTTTCGCCTGGGCGGCGCAGGTGGATTGCATGGCGCCCCTACGCTTTTGCGATCATCGGCTGTCTGCTGCTGTCGTGGATTCTGGTGTACAACCAGTGGCCGCTCTTCTTCGAAGACAGCACCGCCTATCTCGCACGGCCGGGCTTTGTGTTCCAGCAGCTGGGTATCGGCAACGAATGGAGCGTGTTGCCCGACGTTCCGCCGCCGCCGGGTGAACCGGCCTCGCGCCCTGCCGGGCTCGACCTCGGTCAGGGGGCGGGTGCGCAGCAGACCCTGGCGGAGCGAGGCAATCGGCCGTGGATGGCGGGTCGATCGATGTATTACGGCGCCCCGATGGCACTGCTTGCGGCAATCGCCAGCACCCATGCGATCGCGCTGGTACAGGGATTTTGCGTTTCGCTTGCCATCGCCATCGCCTGGTTTCGCGCCGGCGGGGGCGCGCCCGGCTATGTCGCCCTGATGGCGCTCTTGGCGACACTGACGACGCTGGCGGTCATTGCCGCCGTGCTCATCCCGGACATCTTCCTGCCGATAACGATCATCGCCGCCGCCACACTGCTCACGCTCTGGAACAAGCTCCTTCTGGCAGATCGGCTGGTGCTGGGGGGGCTGATGTGCTTCTCGGCGCTGGCGCACAATTCGGTCCTTGCCTGGCTGCTCATCGTCTCGCTGCTCGGCATTGCGACGGTGCTGGTGCCCCGGGGGCGGGGCCTGGTGATCCGTTTCGCGCCGGTCTGGCTCGCCAGCCTTACCGGGATCGCCGGAATATTCGCGTTCGAGGCAATCGCACTTACGATAAGCGGCCGACCGCCTGTCGATCTGCCGCATCTTTCGGCGCGCATCGCCACTTCACCTGAAGGGCGCGAAGTGTTGGCCGAGCATTGCCAGAACCTCGATCTTGTCATCTGCCGCTACGAAAAGCAGGTTCAGACCGCGGACTGGGTCGAATTTATGTTTTCACGCGAACCGGAGGTCGGCGTCTTCGCCCGCGCGCCATTCGCCGAGCGCTATGCGCTCGTCGATGAGCAGCTCGCGCTCGTTCTTCTTGTCGCTCGCGAACGGCCGGCGGCGTTTGCAACAAGGCAGTTGCGCGATGTCGGCCGGCAGCTCACCCATATCGATCTCAACGACTACAAGGTCTCGCTCAAAACCTTGCCCGAGGTGCTGGCAGAGCCGCTGCTCGGCAAGGTGCGGTCAACCCGCAGCTTTCGCGACGCTGGCCAAGTGCTCGAACAGATCGCCCAAATCAATCTGGCCGTGACGCTATCGTCGCTCGTTTTTCTGCTTGTGACCCTTGGTGGCCGCTTTTATGCGCGCCGGCCGAGCGAGGCTGAGACGATGGCGCTGCTGCTCCTGTTTGGGACAGTGCTCAACGCGATTGTCTGCGCTTTGCTTGCCGGCGTCTATGACCGGTTTCAGGCAAGAGCAATCTGGCTCGTTCCATTGGCCGCGGCGTTGGTGGTCGCAGAATCGCAGCGAAAGTATTCTATCGCCAGGCGGGATATCGAACCTCAAGGGGGGTCTTATGCATAGTGTTTCCGTCACCCGTTCAGCGGGCCTGGCTGATTATCTTCGCCTTGCGCGATTCGATCATGCGACCAAGCATGTCTTCATCCTGCCCGGCATATTGCTGGCGCTGCTGCTGCGCGGCGCACAAAATGCCGATATTCTCGTCCATGTCTTCCTGGGGTTCGTCTGCGCGATCTCGATTGCCTCGGCCAATTACGTCATCAACGAATGGCTCGACCGCGATTTCGACCGGCATCATCCCACCAAGTCCGCGCGCGTCAGCGTCAATGTCGCGCTCAATCCCGCCTATGTCTACACGTTGTGGCTGGCGTTCCTCTTTGTCGGGCTGGGCGCTGCCTTTGCTTCGAGCTGGCTGATGTTCGCAGTTGCGGTGGTGTTCGGGCTTCAGGGCGTCGTCTACAACGTCCCGCCGATCCGCTCGAAGGATCGTGCTTTTGTGGATGTCATTTCCGAATCGATCAACAACCCGCTGCGCCTGCTCATCGGCTGGGCAATGATCGATTCGATGTCGCTGCCGCCCTCCTCCATCGTGCTGGCCTATTGGCTGGGCGGCGCGTTCCTGATGGCTGCCAAGCGCTTTTCCGAATATCGCGAGATCGTCTCCACGCATGGGATTGAACTGCTGGTCCGCTACCGCAAGAGCTTTGCCAACTATACCGAAGTGACGCTCTTCGTATCCACCTTCCTTTATGCGCTGCTGTGCGTCAGCCTGTTTTCGGTGTTCCTGACCAAGTACCGCAACGAATATATTTTGTGCTTGCCGTTCCTGTGCCTGCTGTTCGGGGTGTATATGGCGCTATCCATGGCACGCGGGTCGGTGGCGCAGGCGCCGGAGAAGCTGTTCACCTCGCGGCTGCTGATGGGGGCGAGCGTCGCTTTCGGCGTGTCGATCATCGCCACGACCTTTATCGACCTGCCGCTGGTCGAAGTGCTCTCGGTGCAGCAATATATCTCGCTCGACGGTTGGTAATGGCAGCACGCGCAATCGCCCCGATGAATGCCCGCCGCCGGTGCTGAGCCGCGCCCGGTTCCTCGGCTATGGCATGACCGGCGGACTGGCCGCAGTCATCGATTTTGGCTTGTTCGTCATATTCGAGCGCGCCGGGTTGACCGTTCCGCTGGCGGCAACGGCGAGCTTCCTAGTGGCGGCGGTGTTCAATTTCACCGCCAGTTCGCTGGTGGTGTTCAAGACGCCGGTGACGGGAAAGCGCTTCGCTAAATTTCTTTCGGTGGCCTCGGTGGGTTTAGCGATCAACGTAGGTGTAACGTGGCTGCTGCACGCCTTCCTTGGTTCGCCTGCGCTGAGCAAGCTCGCCGGTATCGGCAGTGCATTCGTGTTCAACTATATCGCGCATAGTCTGCTTGTCTTCCGCCCGGCCCCAAAAGAGCCTCGCTGAACTGGCGCGTTCGCCCGCTGCTCGGTCAGCTCAGAGTATGATGGGACCGCAAGGAGCCGGGAACATTCCTGTCTTTCTTATGCGTTTGTTCGCTCGACGGGCGAGGACATCAGGCCTCCTCGAGGCATTCGCTTCCTTTTGGGGCTTGATTAGGATCGGACGCGCTTTTTGCAGCGAGCATCAATCTGATGCTATTTTCAGTCATGGGGGTTCAAGCTTACGCGAACCTTAATGGCCGTTAGGAGTCTGACGATCCGAGCAGGCTGCACGCAAGCCCGGCGAAAGATCGACCTTCGATGGTACCCGGGCATACGGCGCTCAACTCCGAAAAAACCCGCATCGTCCAACGCACCCGCGCCTTGTCAGTTCATACCCCAGATATCACGCGCATATTCGCCGATCGTGCGGTCCGACGAAAACCAGCCCATTCTGGCGACGTTGCGGATGGTGCTGGCGGTCCACCCGGCGGGGTCTAGCCAGCGCTGATCGACTTCGCGCTGCGCTGTCCAGTAGCCGGGAAAATCGGCGGTGAGCATGTAGCGATCACCGGTAAGCAGCTCTTGCATCAGCCCGGCATAAAGGTCTGGCTCGCCCGTGGAATAGGCGCCTTGGCGCACCGCAGCGATCGCATCGCCCAGTTCGGGCGCATCGGCCAGCGCGGCGAGCGGATTGAAACCCTTGGCGCGGGCCTGCGCGACCTCCTCGGCGGTGAGGCCGAAGATGACGATGTTCTCGTCGCCAACCCGGTCGCGCATCTCGATATTGGCGCCATCGAGCGTGCCGATGGTCAACGCGCCGTTGAGCGCCAGCTTCATGTTGCCCGTGCCCGAAGCTTCCATTCCGGCGGTGGAGATCTGTTCGGACAGATCGGCTGCAGGCACGATCCGCTCGGCCAGCGTCACGTTGTAATTGGGTAGGAATGCGACCTTGAGCAGTTCGTTGGTCGTGGGATCGGCGTTGATCTTTCGCGCCACGTCATTGGCGAGGCGAATCACCAGCTTGGCGGCTACGTAGCTTGAGGCGGCCTTGCCGGCGAACAGCTTGACCCGGGGCACCCAGCCGCCGCTCGGATCGGCCCGGATCGCTTCGTAGAGCACGATCGTCTCGAGAATGTTGAGCAACTGCCGCTTATATTCATGGATCCGCTTGATCTGGACATCGAACATCGCTGCGGGATCGACCACGACCCCGGTGGTCTCCGCAACGAGCTTCGCAAGCGCTTCCTTGTTCGCCCGCTTGACTGCGGCGAAGCGGTGCTGAAAGGCGGCGTCATCAGCCAACGGCTCGAGCGCTTCGAGCCGCGACAGGTCGCGGGTGAAGCCATCGCCGATCGCCTCGCGGATGAGCGCCGCGAGATTCGGGTTGCACCTAGTAAGCCAGCGCCGCGGAGTGATCCCGTTGGTCTTGTTGTTGATCCTGCCCGGAAACAGTGCATCGAGCTCGGAAAAGACCGTCTGGGTCATCAACCTTGTATGAAGCGCCGCCACCCCGTTGATGCTGTGCGACCCCATGAAGGCCAGATTAGCCATCCGCACACGCCGCTCGCCCCGCTCGTCGATCAGGCTGATGGCGGCGCGTGTGGCCTCGCTTAGTCCCCCGCGCTCTTCGGCGGCGGCCAGGACATTTGCGTTGATCTGGTAGATGAGCTGCATGTGCCGCGGCAAGAGCTGCTCAATCAGCGCTAGCGGCCAGCTTTCCAGCGCTTCGGGCAGCAGCGTGTGGCAAGTATAGGCCATCGTTCGGCGGGTGAGATCCCACGCCTCTTCGAAAGCGAGATCATGCTCGTCGAGCAACAACCGCATCAGTTCGGCGACGGCGATAGCGGGGTGGGTATCGTTAAGCTGGATCGCCACCTTGTCAGGCAGCGAGGCAAGATCGCCGAAATATTGCAGGTGCCGCCGCACGATGTCCTGCACCGAAGCGGCGGCGAAGAAAACCTCCTGCCGCAGCCGCAATGACTGGCCCGCGGGTGTGCTGTCATTGGGATAAAGCACGCGCACCAAAGTTTCGGCGCGGGTCTGATCGGCCAGCGCGCCTGCGTGATCGCCGCTGTTGAACGTCTCGAGCTGAAGCGGATCGACCGCGCGCGCTGTCCATAGCCGCAAGGTGTTCACCCGCGCGCCGCCGAAGCCGACGACCGGCGTGTCGACCGCGCTCGCCTCGACCAGTTCGCTCGGCTGCCAACGTGCCCGGCCTTGCACATCGGTGGTCACGACACCGCCGAAACCGATCCGATAGGCACTTTCTCGCCGCTCGAACTCCCAGCTATTGCCGTTGGCAAGCCAGGTCTCGGGCAGCTCGACCTGCCGCCCGTCCTCGATGCGCTGGCGGAACATGCCGTTGATGTAGCGGATGCCGTAGCCAAAGGCGGGCAGGTCCATGCTGGCGAGGCTTTCCATAAAACAGGCGGCGAGCCGTCCCAAGCCGCCATTGCCCAGCGCCGCGTCCGGTTCGAGCTCTTCGATTTCGGAAAGATCGACGCCGAGTTCGGCCAGCGCCTGCTCGACCTCGCGCGTGCGACCCAGGTTGACGATGGTGTCGCGAAGCAGCCGGCCGATGAGGAATTCCAGGCTGAGATAATAGACCCGCTTGGCGCCGCGCGCATGCGCCTCGCGGGTAGAGGCGATCCAGCGCTCGATGATGTCGTCGCGCACGGTCAGGATGGTGGCGTTGAGCCAGTCGTGCGGACGCGCGGCGTTCTCGTCCTTGCCGATGCGGTGCAGCAGCGTATCGGCAATCTCATCGGCAAGCGCGCTGCGCCTGTTGGTCGCTACCGGAGCGAGGGCAACGCTCATCTTGCTTATCCCATCCTAACCGGCGCCGTTACGCATGAAGTTTCGGCCTCGTGTCACCGTGAAAACCATATGCAGGAAAAGTTATAATAAGGCGTTAACGCTATTTGCTGCGGGACAATTCCGTCCGATCATGATGCGCAAGGGGCTGCAACGGGTGGCTCGACTGTAACACCTGCGCCTTGGCTTGACCCATGCGGCATCCGCTAACCGCCTGTCCCAATGCTATAGGCCGGCCGCGCGTCCTTGTCCCATCTCATCCACCGAGCGAACAGATCACAACAGCCTGACGGTAACCGCCAAGTCAATTCGCCGGCGGAGTAACCGTGCTATCGGTCCTAGAAACCTGCATCTTCACTCCGACCCGGCTTCGGCACAAGGCATGCAGAAAGCAGGTCTGCTCGGACATGTCGAGCGCGGTGCGGGCAAAGCCGTCATCCTCGTCGCTGTGTATCAGCAGGTGCGTTTCGACCGGCAGCGCGCGCGCACTGCGCGCCGACCCCGATGGCGGGAAAAGAATGTCCTGGACAACGCTGTGTTCGCCGAGCCGCTTCTTCGAAATCGCGGCATAGCGGCCAAGCTGGGTCATGAAGCAAAAGGCGATCCCCGCCGCCACCAGGCTCAGCGCATCGGGCGCCCGGCCGGGCGTGCCGTCGCCCGTGCCCTCCTCGCTAAGAAATTGGAACATCGAGCCACGCGGGTTGAACATCTGCTGATCGATCACCTTCAGTCCATCGGACCTCAGTGTGCAGGTGCCACGCAGATGAAGCAGGCGGTTTTGCTCCTCTTCCAGACTGTCATTGGCATTGGTGACCGATTCGCTCGTCTTGGGTGTCAGCCCACCCTTCACGATGATATCCCCCCATTTGCCGGGAGCGGCCTTCAGATCACCGAATGATGCGGCAGGATCGGGCGGAGCAGGCTCGGCGCAGGCCACCACCCGGTCCGGTGAAAGCGGACGCGCATTGTGGGTGAGCGTGAAACAGCCGGGCACCGGGTCGACGATCAGGGAATGGACCGGCGAGGCGGCGACTGCGTCGGCAATGAGCGCCCGCAATGCAGGCTTGTCGGCATCGGCATCGATCCACGCCCCCAGTTCGACACCACGCGCACCGCCGATCATCGTTCCGGCCAGCGCGGAGCCCTTCATGGTGTAGAAATTGTCCAGTTCGAGCCGCATCGCTTTGATGATGATGCTGCGCTGCCGAGCCAGCATCCGCGCCTCCTCCATGAACGAGGCGACCATTCCGGCGGTCATGAACGAGAGGGGGCAGGGCGCCTCGTCATGACCTGCGAGATAGGCGCCCTCGTCGCTCGCAAGCCGCCAGATCGCGCTGCCATGGCTGGAGACGACCAGGGCCTCTTTCTGCATTCCGCCTAGCGATTGCGCGGCAACCCGGACGCTCGTTCCGGCGCGTTGTCGCGGTGTGGCGAGCGTCCCGTGCGAGCCGGGCGCAATGCGGAAGAACAGCGGCTGGTTACCGGCCAGATGGTTGGTCGCGGGCGAATTACGCTGCGCTGCGGCTTTTTGCGGCGGATTGTCGATCGTCCGCTCCCCCCTAAGGCTTCTAGGCATCAGGACCGCAGCGCATGGCGCGCCAACGGCCTTCCTCGGTAAGCTAACGCCCGGCCAGCATGCTGTCGAGACCGCCGAATTCGGGGCGATGGGTCACGCGGCGCATAATCTTAGTGCCACGAATAGAGACGTTAGCCGAACGCCCAATCCCTAACCAGACGTCGAAGAAAACTGCCGCGCACCCGAGGTTCACCGCGCCCCCATCGCCTGCGCCAGACGATGGCTTGCGGCGCGCCTCAATTCAGACGCGTCGGACAGAAACAGACCCTATTTCTCTTCGTTCGGACCCTCGGCGGGGGCGATGTCGGGCTTGCCTTTCTTCGGCCGGGCCTTGGCCTTGGGCGACGCCGCGGAAAGCTCGAAAGCGAGGGCGGCGTCCTTCACGCTCACATGCACCTCGCCGCCACCCGACAGCTTGCCGAACAGCAGTTCCTCGGCGAGCGGCTGCTTGACCTTCTCCTGGATCAGCCGCGCCATCGGCCGCGCTCCCATCAGCTTGTCATAGCCGCGCTTGCCCAGCCACTCGCGCGCTTCGGCATCGAACTGGATATGGACGTTCTGGTCGGCAAGCTGAAGCTCGAGCTGGAGGATGAACTTGTCCACCACCCGGCTGATCGTTTCCGGCCCCAGGAAGGCGAAGGGAACGATGGCGTCGAGCCGGTTGCGGAACTCGGGCGCGAACATCTTTTTGACCGCCTCCTCGCTCGCTTCGGCCCGGGTTCCCGCGCCAAAACCGATCCCCTGCTTCGCCGCATCGGCAGCGCCCGCATTGGTCGTCATGATCAGCACCACATTGCGGAAATCCACCGTCTTGCCGTGATGATCGGTCAGCCGGCCATTATCCATGACCTGCAGCAGGATGTTGAACAGGTCGGGATGCGCTTTCTCGATCTCGTCCAGCAGCAGCACGCAATGCGGGTGCTGATCGATCGCATCGGTCAAGAGGCCACCCTGGTCGAAACCGACATAGCCCGGAGGCGCGCCGATCAGCCGCGAGACCGAGTGCCGCTCCATGTATTCGGACATGTCGAAGCGCTTCAGCTCGATCCCCATGATCGAGGCGAGCTGGCGCGCGACCTCGGTCTTGCCGACACCCGTCGGCCCCGAGAACAGGAACGAGCCGATCGGCTTGTCCGCTTCGCGAAGCCCTGCGCGGCTGAGCTTCATGGCGGTGGATAGCTTCTCGATCGCCTTGTCCTGACCGTAGACGACGCGCTTCAAGTCCTTCTCCAGGTTGGCGAGCGCCGCCTTGTCGTCCTTGGAGACGGACTTGGGCGGAATGCGCGCCATCGTCGCCACCACCTTCTCGATCTCCTTGGCGGTGATCGTCTTACGACGGCGGCTGGGCGGCACCAGCATCTGCATGGCGCCCACCTCGTCGATCACGTCGATCGCCTTGTCGGGCAGCTTCCTATCATTGATGTAGCGCGCGCTCATCTCCACCGCCACCTTGATGGCGTCAGGTGTGTAGCGCACCTTGTGATGCTCTTCGAACGCGCTTCTTAGTCCCTTGAGGATCTTCACCGTATCCTCCACCGAAGGCTCGTTCACGTCGATCTTCTGGAAGCGCCGCAGCAAGGCACGGTCCTTCTCGAAATGGTTCCTAAACTCCTTGTAAGTGGTCGAGCCGATGCAGCGGATCGAGCCGCCCGACAGCGCGGGTTTAAGGAGGTTGGACGCATCCATCGCTCCGCCGCTGGTGGCGCCGGCGCCGATCACCGTGTGAATCTCGTCAATGAACAAGATCGCCTCGGGCAGTTTCTCCAGCTCGGAGACCACCTGCTTCAGCCGCTCCTCGAAATCGCCGCGATAGCGCGTTCCGGCCAGCAAGGAGCCCATGTCGAGCGAGTAGATCACCGCATCGAGCAGCACTTCAGGCACATCGCCCTCGATGATCTTGCGCGCCAGCCCCTCGGCGATTGCGGTCTTGCCGACACCGGGATCGCCCACGTAAAGCGGGTTGTTCTTCGACCGGCGGCATAGGATCTGGACCGTGCGATCAACCTCCGAAGCGCGGCCGATCAGCGGGTCCACCTTGCCCTTGTGCGCCTTGGCGTTGAGATTGACGCAGAACTGGTCGAGCGCGGAATCCTTCTTCGAGCCCGCCTTGTCCGCCTTCTCATCCCCCTTGGAACGCGTGCCCTCCTCTTCGCTGCCGCGCGGTCCGCGGTTCTCGAGCTGGCGGCCGTTCTTGCCGATCCCGTGGCTGATAAAGCTTACCGCATCGAGCCGGCTCATGTCCTGCTGCTGGAGGAAATAGACCGCGTAGCTGTCGCGCTCGGAGAACAGCGCCACCAGCACGTTGGCCCCCGTCACCGTGTCCTTGCCGCTCGACTGGACATGCAGGATGGCGCGCTGGATCACCCGCTGGAAGCCCGCGGTGGGTTGCGGATCGGCATCCTGGTCGGACTTCAACGACTGATATTCCTGATCGAGATACTGGCGCACCACGCTGGTCAGCTCGCTCAGATCCACCCCGCACGCGTTCATGACCTCAGCCGCTTCGGGGTCTTCCACCAGTGCCAGCAGCAGGTGCTCGAGCGTCGCATATTCATGCGTCCGGTCGGATGCGTTCTGCAGCGCCGAATGAAGCGTCTTTTCAAGGTTCTGGGCAAAGCTTGGCATAATATTATCCGTAGCCGGGGGATTGCGATGCGAACATGATCGGCGGACCATAGGCTGCCGATACTTTCGATATGGTTGACGCGCCGGAAAGATTTTCGCTGAACGGTCGCCGCGCGCTTCGGGCGCCGTCCTCAAGGCCAGATATGGGGCTCGCGAACGCGCGTTGAAGGGGGAACGATGATCGCAAGCCGTCGATCACCCGCGGTCTGCACCCGGCGCGGGCTTGCCGAACAGCGTCTCGGCATGGCGCCGCCGGTCGCCCGCCTGCCGGTGACGCGCCTTCACCCGCGCGATCTCGGCTTCGAGCAGTTCGATCCGCTCGAGCAACTCGGCCTGCGAATAGGGATCGAGGCTTTCGCTCGATAGCCGGCTTGCGACATCGCCGCGGGCCCGGGGAAGATCGTCTTCCATTGCGCTGCAGCTTCGGCCAGACGGGGGCTGCGTGTCAATGGGACGTTAGGCCGTGGATTGTGGATCACCGCGTCATGGGTGATAGGCAGGCGTCGGTTGCCCGGGCAGATGCTGATGAGGAGAGTGGCGATGCCAATGCCCCCGCATGTGCCTTCAGGCGTGCCCCCGACGATGCAGGCAGTCGCCATCACCGGTGGTGGGGGCGGGCCCGAAGCGCTGCAACTCGAGCAGCGGCCGGTGCCGCAGCCGGGGCCAGCAGAAGTGCTGGTCGCGGTCTCGCATTGCGGGGTCAATCGGCCCGATGTGCTCCAGCGTCGCGGCCTCTATCCGCCGCCCCCCGGCGCGCCCGACCTTCCCGGACTGGAGATCGCCGGCACGATCGTCTCCGTCGGTGAAGGCGCCTCATGGCAGAAGGGCGCGAAGGTGTGCGCGTTGGTTCGAGGTGGCGGCTATGCCCCCTACTGCGTGGCCCGCGCCGATCACTGCCTGCCCGTCCCGGCCGGTCTTTCTCTCGCCGAGGCTGCGGCGCTGCCCGAGACCTTGTTCACCGTGTGGCACAACCTGTTCGAACGCGGCGCGGTGCGCGACGGCGAGCAGGTGCTGGTCCATGGCGGAACCAGCGGGATCGGCACCATGGCCATCGCGCTGGCCCGGCTGTTCGACATCAGCATTATCGTGACCTGCGGCTCGGACGAGAAATGCAAGGTTGCGCGCCAAATCGGGGCCACTTACGCGATCAATTACCGCGAGCAGGACTTCGTCGAAGAGGTGCGCGCGTTTACCGGGGGAAAAGGTGTTGACTGTGTGCTCGACATGGTCGCGGGCAGTTACACCCAGCGCGGGCTCGATTGTCTTGCCGAGGATGGCCGGCTGGTCACCATCGCGGTCCAGGGCGGGGTCAAGGCGGAAGTGAATATGGCCAAGCTGATGCAGAAACGACACATCCTGACCGGCTCCACGCTGCGTCCGCGCTCGGACGGATTCAAGGCTGCGCTTGCGTCCGAGATCGCCCGTACCGTGTGGCCGCTGGTGGAAGAAGGCGCATTGAGGCCGCGGATGGACCGCGTGTTCCCGCTCGAAGAAGCCGCCACTGCCCATGCGCGGATGGAGGCGGGCGAACATGTCGGCAAGATCGTGCTGGCAACGGGCAACGCCAACTCTTAGCGGCTTTTGCACCATCATGGCCGTGGGACTATTGTCGCCAAATTGACGCTGAACTATGAATCGCGTGTAATATTGATGTTCTATAGGCTGTGCCGACCAAACGCATGGCCAAACGCACAATAGGGGTGGATCGACATGTTCGGCGACACGCGCGATGAGGACATTGCCCGGGGCGGGGGACCGACCGCCCGGATGCCGGCCATCGGCGAGGCGCTGCCACCGCTGCGCGAACCGCAACGCGCCGAGCCCGGTGACGAAGGACGGCGGCGCTTCCGCACCATCTGGATCAGCGATGTCCACCTTGGCACCAAGGGCTGCAATGCCGAGCTGCTGATCGACTTTCTCGACACCACCGACAGCGACACGATGTATCTGGTGGGCGATATTCTCGATGGCTGGCGGCTCAAGAAGAAGTTCTACTGGCCCGCCTCGCACAACGACATCGTATGGCGCATTCTCAAGCGCGCCAAGCGGGGAACGCGTATCGTCTATATCCCCGGCAATCACGACGAGATGTTCCGCCAGTTCACCGGCCTCAGCTTCGGCGGGGTGGAAATCCGCCGCGCGGCCTTCCACGACACCGTCGATGGGCGCCGGCTGATGGTGCTGCATGGCGACGAGTTCGACGCGGTCATGCTGGCGCATCGCTGGCTCGCCTTTGTGGGCGACAAGCTCTATCACACCACCATGGCGCTCAACCGCTGGGTCAACTGGTTCCGTCGGCGGATGAACATGCCTTACTGGTCGCTCTCCAAGATGGCCAAGCACAAGGTGAAGAACGCGGTCGAGTTCATTTCCAAATATGAGGAAGTGGTCGCCCGTGCCGCCGGCCAGCGCGGCGTGAACGGAGTGGTGTGCGGTCACATCCACACCGCCGAGGCGCGCACCTTCATGCATGAGGGGCGGCGGATCGAATACTGGAACGATGGCGACTGGGTGGAGGGCTGCAACGCGCTGGTCGAGCATTCCGACGGGCGGATGGAAATCCTCCACTGGCCCGAGGAGATCGCTCGCAGGACCGCCGAGCAGGAAGATGCGCTCGCCGCCCAGAAATCGGCGGTTGCAGGCGCAATGCCCGCGCATGCCGAATTGCGCGAAGGGGTGGCGGCCGCTGCCTGATCGTCCGCAACGCGATTGCGGGGGACAAAGGCGAGGTCTGGAACCAGAAGCGCAGCAGATGAAGATCGCGCTGGTTACCGACGCCTGGGCGCCGCAGGTCAACGGCGTGGTCCGCACGCTGACCGAAACGGTGCGCGAATTGCGCCGCCGCGGGCATGAAGTCGAGGTCACCTCGCCCGACCTGTTCCGTTCGGTCCCCTGTCCGACTTACCCCGAGATCCGCCTGGCGATTGCGGGTCGCCGCATGGTGGGACGCCGCCTGGCCGCCTTCGCGCCTCAGGCCGTCCATATCGCCACCGAAGGTCCGCTCGGCTGGGCGGCGCGGGGCTGGTGCCAGGCGCAGGGTTGGCCGTTCACCACCGCCTATCATACCCAGTTTCCCGAATATGTTGCCCGGCGCACCAGGCTGTCCGCATCGCTGATCTGGCCGATGATCCGCCGCTTCCACCGCCCTGCAACCCGGATCATGGTGGCGACCGGCAGCGTGCGCGATCAGCTGCGCGCTCAGGGGCTGAGCCAGGTGACGGCGTGGAGCCGCGGGGTGGACCTTGCCAGCTTCACCCCCGACCTGCCCCCGCCCGACCTGTTCTTCCAGCTCGCGCGGCCGATCCAGCTTACCGTCGGCCGGGTGGCGGTGGAAAAGAACATCGAGGCGTTCCTGGCCAACACCCATCCCGGCAGCAAGGTGGTGGTGGGCGGCGGGCCGGCGCTGGAACGGCTGCGCATCGCGTTCCCCGACGCACATTTTCTCGGGCCGCTCCATGGCGCCGCGCTGGCCCGGTGCTATACCGGGGCGGACGTGTTCGTCTTTCCCAGCCGCACCGACACATTCGGCCTGGTGATGATCGAGGCGCTGGCTTGCGGAACGCCCGTTGCCGCCTTTCCCGTTGCCGGTCCGCTCGACGTCCTCTCACCTGCCAGTGGAGCGATGGACGAGGCGCTCGAGAGGGCAATCGCGAAGGCATTGACGCTCGAGCGGGCCGATTGCGTCGAACACGGCCGCTCGTTCACCTGGGAGGCGAGTGCCGGGCAGTTCCTCGCCGCGCTGGCGCCGTTCGATAAGGCGGGCGCAAGTGCAGGTTGGACGGGGCAACGCGTCAGTGACGACCAGGACGCCTGACCGGGCAGATCGCATCGCCTGCCGGGGGATCCGAAACGCGCGAAATGCACCGCCGCGCCGGGGTTCTTGCTCCATCGGGCGATCACCCCTACAAGGTGCGTTCGCAAGCCGCCCTCCAACGGGCGGCGCTTTTGTATCGAGACCGGAGCAACCTCGTGGCCCAGCCCGCCCCCCTCATGCCCCATGCGACCGCTTCCTGGCTGGTCGACAACACCTCGCTGAGCTTCGAGCAGATCGCCCAGTTCTGCGGGCTTCACATCCTCGAGGTGCAGGCAATGGCCGATGATCTCGCGGCGTCCAAATATACCGGGCGCGATCCGGTTCATGCCGGCGAGCTGACGCATGAGGAGATCGAGAGGGGCCAGTCCGATCAGAACTATCGCCTCGTGATGCACAAGGCGCCGGTCGATGTCAGCCGCACCAAGGGGCCGCGCTATACGCCCGTTTCCAAGCGGCAGGACAAGCCCGACGGCATCGCCTGGATCCTCAAGAACCATCCGGAGATCAGCGATGCCGAGATCGGCCGGCTGATCGGCACCACGCGCAACACCATCAATGCCATCCGCGACCGCTCGCACTGGAATATCCAGAACATCCAGCCCAAGGACCCGGTCACCGTGGGCCTGTGCTCGCAGCGCGAGCTCGATGCGGCGGTGACGCGCGGCGCGCAGCGGGCGGCGAAAGACGAGCCTGCATCGCAGGACGACGCGGCGCAGGACCCCGGTGCCGCACCTGCCGATCCGCGTGACGACAAGACCCGCCTGATCGAGGAATTGCGCCGGGAGCGCGAGGAGACGGCCAAGGCGGCGGTCGAGGCAGCGCAGGAGGCGGAGGCCGAGGCCTGGCTGGAAGCGCGTCGCACCGCCGAGACGCAGACCGGCGGCAGCTAGCGCTTCATTTCGGACGCGGGTGCCGGTTCCTGGCGCGGGTTCAAGGCTATGGATGCGCGCTCGATCGGTTAACGCCGGACCTCAATCGCGCGATGGTCGTGCCCATCGCAAGCAGTTCCGGGCACGGCCCGCGCGATTGCCCCACTCCGGGCCGCTGCCTGGCGAAGGTTCCTTCCGCAGCAGGTCGTCAGCCGCCCGAGCGCGCCTCGGCCAGGACGTGCGTCGCCTGCTCGAGCATGGGGCGCGGATCGATGGCGCGGCCGTTCAGGCGCACCTCGAAATGCAGATGCGGCCCGGTCGAGCGGCCGGTGCTGCCGAGCATGCCGATCTGCTGGCCCGCCGCCACCTGCTGCCCGGCGCGCGCGGTGAAACGCGACAAGTGGGCATAGCGGGTCGATAAGCCGTTGCCATGCGCGATCTCCACGGTTTGGCCGTAGCCGCCCTTGGTGCCGGCGAACACCACCCGGCCCGCGGCGGCGGCCAGGATCGGCTCGCCCAAACGGCCGCCAAAATCCAGCCCCGAATGCATCGCCGCGGTGCCGGTGAAGGGGTCGCTGCGATAGCCGAAACCCGAGGTCATGCGCGCCATCTGGGTGGGCATGACCTGCGGGATGCTGATCAGGCCCTGCTCGAGCGCGTTCATCCGAGCAAGCGCGCTTGCCAGCCGCTCGAAGCGCGGGTCGAGCGAGCCGTCGGGTTCGCTGGCCAGCGTCTCGAGCGGGCCGCCTTTCCCTGCGTTGGCGATCCCTCCGCGCGCATTCCCAAGGCCCGGCTCGCTCGCCGCGATCAGACGGCGCGGTTCCAGACCCAGCCGGCGCATCGCCTGCTCGGCCCGGGCGGCGCGCTGTTCGCCATAGCGGGTCAGCATGGCCACCGAGGCCAGCTGGCGCTGCTCGATCCGTGCGAAGCCACGCATCCCGGGCGCGGCTGCGTTCTGGCGATCGATATGATCGTTACGCACCTGCAGATCATGTCCGTGCGAAAAGTCCGTGATCGCCTCGTTCGTTGCCGAACCGTCCGACGGGTCTTCGTCCCCCTCGTCCGCCGGCAGCATGGCGAGCGCCTGTTCGAGGAAGGACTGGCGCTGCTCCAGCCTGACGCGTGCCACGTCGATCTCGTCGCGACTGGCTGCGAGCCGGGCCGTATCGTGCGCCACCTGCGCCTCACGTTCGGCCAGCGCCGACTGGCTTACCGCGCTTTGTCGCCAGCTATCCGCAAGTCCGAGGGTCGCTGCCAGTGCCAGACCGGCCAGCAACACCAGCAGCAAAAGAGCGCCTACCTGCGCCGCCGGCGAGACGCTGATCGAGCGAGCCTTATGCGTTGATTGCAATGTGATATCGGTCCGCACGAACCATTGGCGCCCCTGCGGACGATCGCTACACCTGGCGTTTGACGGCAAAATCTACCCCCGACAGTCGTTTCGGTTCCCGCTCCGCCGGCCCTGCTAAGGTCTCTCGCCGGCGAATCCAGCTTTGGAACAGCGAATTTGGCTGAACCGGACCGGGGGAGGGACGAAGCGAGACGCGCCGTGGCCCCTCACCAATCCGCGCGAACCCGACAAGCTTGGCAATGACAGCGACGGGCACGAGTCGCGCCCAGCCGTTGTGCGCCTCGGAACAAGCGCGCCAAGTGCGGGCGCTGACAAATAGGCCCCGTCCTGTTATCCGCACGCGATGACCGCATCCGCTTCCGCCTCCGCGCCAGCCACCGCCCCAGCCCCCGGCCCAGCCCACGCCCGGGCCCTACCCGGCGACACCCCGCCGATCGATGCCAATCCGCTTATCGAAGGCCTAGCTCGCCAAGCACGCGCGACGCTGCCCGCGCTTGCATCGCTGGCCAGCGAACATAAGGCCGAGGCGCTGCGGCAGGCCGCCGCCTCGTTGCGCGACGATGCGTCCGCGATCCTGGAAGCCAACCGGCGCGATTGCGACACCGCCTGGGCGAATGGCCTGACACCGGCGCTGCAGGACCGGCTGGCGCTCGATGCGGCGCGGCTCGAGGGCATCGCGGGCGCGGTGGAACAGGTCGCCGCGCTGCCCGACCGGGTGGGCCAGGTGATCGATCGGCAATTGGCGCCCGCGGGCATGGAACTGGTCCGCCGGCGCGTGCCCATCGGGCTGATCGGGATCATCTACGAGAGCCGTCCCAACGTCACCGCCGATGCCGCCTCGCTGTGCCTGATGAGCGGCAATGCGGCGCTGCTGCGCGGCGGAAGCGAGGCGGTGCATTCCAACCGGGCCATCATCGCGGCCTACAAGCGCGGCCTTGCCGCCGCCGCCATTCCCGAGGCTTCGGTGCAGCTGGTGCCGACCCAGGACCGCGCGGCGGTCAGCGCCATGCTGCGCGCCGCGGGGCTGATCGATATGATCGTGCCGCGCGGGGGCAAGGGGCTGGTCGCGCGGGTGCAGGAGGATGCGCGGGTGCCGGTCCTCGCGCATCTCGACGGCATTTGCCACACCTATGTCCATGCCGCCGCCGAGCCGCAGATGGCGCGCGCCGTCGCGCTCAATGCCAAGATGCGCCGGCCGGGTATCTGCGGGGCGATGGAGACGCTGCTGATCGATGCCGCCTTCCCCGCCGCCGCCGCCATGCTCGCCGACCTGGTTGAGGCGGGCTGCGAACTGCGCGGCGACCGGCGGGCCCAGGCGATCGACAGCCGCGTCCGCCCGGCAACGCCGGATGACTGGGACACCGAATATCTCGCCCCCGTGCTTTCGGTCGCGGTGGTCGATGGACCCGATGCGGCGCTTGGCCATATCGCGCGCCATTCCTCGGGTCATACCGATGCCATCATCACCGCCGATGACACCGTCGCGGCGCGCTTTCTGGCCGAGGTCGACAGCGCCATCGTCATGCACAATGCTTCCAGCCAGTTCGCCGATGGCGGCGAGTTCGGCCTGGGCGCGGAAATCGGCATCGCCACCGGCCGGCTGCATGCGCGCGGTCCCGTCGCACTCGAAGGGCTGACGACCTATAAGTGGCAGGTCACCGGAACCGGCCAGGTCCGCGCCTGAACCGCGCGACGGCTTCGCACCGGTCACGCGCGCTGAGCCTGGTCCCTCCCTTGGCAGGTTGTTTCGGCCTTAAACGGGCGCACTGCCCGCCGGCCGACACCGGGCTAGCGAGGCCCGGGAGACGCGGTCGCGGCGCGCCGGTCACCGGATTGCTAGGCGGCAGTTTCAACCCCGCGCATGGTGGTCATCGGCGGATAAGCCTGTTCGCGATCCGCGCGCTGGGGCTGGACGAGGTCTGGTGGATGGTATCGCCGGGAAATCCGCTCAAGCCGGAGCGCGGCATGGCCCCGCTTGGCGCGCGCGTGCGCTCGGCGATGGCGCAGGCTCGCAACGCGCGGATCCGGGTGACCGCCATCGAACGCGAACTTGGCACCCGCTACACCATCGACACCCTGCGCGCACTGGGCCGCCGGTTTCCGCGTCGGCGCTTCGTGTGGCTGATGGGCGCGGACAACCTCGCCCAGCTGCACCTTTGGCGCGACTGGCGGATGATCGCGCGCGAAATGCCGATTGCGGTGATTGCGCGCCCCGGTTATGACAATGCCGCCCTCGCGAGCCCCGCGATGGCTTGGCTGCGGCGTTACCGGTTGTCCGCTGCCCGCTTGACCAACCGGAGCGAATGGAGCGCGCCGGCGCTGATTGAACTGCACTTCGATCCCGATCCGCGTTCGGCCACCCAGATGCGCCGGACAGATCCCTGTTGGGCCGCGCGTTTCGCCGGGCCAGCGCCGAGGGACCAGGTGAGCCGGTCGCTTGTTTCCGACGCCGCCCGGTCGCCATCCGGGTCCCGCGCTTGAGCCGCACCGATCGCGTCCGACCGGTCGTCCAGGCCATCATCTGTTCATCACAGGAGCACCACGCGTCGACCTGATGCGCAGCATGCGCGCTGAGTAGTCGGCTACGATATCCATGACCGATCCCGCCATTCCCACAGCCCATTCAGCGGCTCAGTCAGCCGCCCGATCCGCCGAGCCCGGCTCGCTGCATGCGCTGGTGCTGGCACAGCTCGATGACGACCAGGCGAGCGACCTCGTGTCCATCCCGCTCGAGGGCAAGTCATCCATCGCCGATCACATGGTGATCGCCTCGGGTCGCTCGACGCGTCAGGTAGCGGCGATGGCGCAGAAGCTCGCCGAGCGGCTCAAGCGCGAGGGTCATGGCACCGCGCGCATCGAGGGCCTGCCCGCCGCCGACTGGGTGCTGATCGACGCGGGCGACGTCGTCATCCACCTGTTCCGCCCCGAAGTGCGCAGCTTCTACAACCTGGAACGCATGTGGGGCTTCACCAGCGAGGAGGGCGCGCGCGCCGTCTCCTAAGGCTTCCCCATGCGTCGAGAGGAGACCGCCGATGACGCGTTTCATTGCCAAGCCCGACACCCAGCCCTGGCTCAATCCCTATCTGGCGCTGGCCGATTTTGAACAGTCGCGTCGCTTCTACACCGAGGCGTTCGGCTTCGCGCTGGCCTATGCGCTCGAGACATCGGACGGCACGCCGGTCCACGCCGAATATACCCACAAGGGCGACACGCTGTTTATGTGCGCCCCCGAGGACGCGTGGCCGGATGCGACCAAGTCGCCCGCCACCAGCGGCACCGATTCGCCGATAAGCCTTGCTGTCTATGTTGATGACATCGACGCCTTCCATGCTCGCGCGGTTGGGGCGGGGGCACCCTGCGAACAGGAGCCGGCCGACCAGTTCTATGGCGACAGGACTGCGGTCTATCGCGATCCATCGGGCTATCGCTGGTCGTTCCACAGCCGGATCGAGAACCTGACCGCGGACCAGATGCGCGAGGCGATGATGCGGGAAATGGGCTCCGGGCAATAGCGCCGGGGGCGGCTAGGCCATTCTTCTCCACGTCATCGCCCGCGGCAAGATCGGCCGCTCGCCCGAGGCCGAGCTGGTCGGGCGTTATGCCAAGCGGATCGCCTGGCCCGTCAGGCTGACCGAACTGTCCGAGAGCGGCGGCCGGCTGCCCGAGCCGCTCACCCCGCACAAGACCGTGCTGCTCGATGAGACGGGGCAGGACCTCTCCTCCGAGGAACTCGCCGAGCTGATCGGCCGCTGGCGAGACGAGGGTGCGCGCGAATGTCGCTTCCTTATCGGCGCGACCGATGGTCATCCGCCCGAGGCGCGCGAGAGCGCCGACCTGTTGCTCGCCTTCGGCCGCGCCACCTGGCCCCACCTTGTCGCCCGCGTCATGCTGGCCGAGCAGCTCTATCGCGCCACCACCATTCTGGCGGGGCATCCCTATCATCGCTCGGGTTGAGGCCGCTCCTGATGCCGCAGCGGCCAAAGTCCTTGTTGTCGCCTGACCGGGCCGCCATCATCTGGCGTTCACCGCGCGGCTGCGATAGGACAGCGCGCCACGCCCTTTCAGTCAGGACCATCGCTGCGATGAAGCTTGCCCCCATCCTTCGTACCGGCGCGCTTGCCACGGCCATTGCGCTGCTGCCCGCGACCACCGCCGGTCTGGCTCAGGTCGAGGGGCGTGCCTCGCCCGAATTCGCCAAGCTGTTCGCCACCTATCAGCGGATCAAGGCCAGCTATGTCGAGCCGGTGGAGGACGAGGTGCTGATCCGCGGCGCCATCGACGGCATGCTCGCCGCGCTCGACCCGCATTCCTCCTATATCGACGGGGCCGCGTTCGACCGGCTCAACACGTTGATCGACGGCAATTATCAGGGGCTGGGCATCTCGGTCCAGATGGATGACGGCGCGGTCAAGGTGATCTCGCCGTTCAAGGGCAGCCCGGCCGATCGCGCTGGGATCAAGGCGGGCGACTATATCACCCATATCGACGGGCGGCTGATCTATGGCATCGAGATCGACGAGGCGGTGGCGCGGATGCGCGGGCCGGCAGGCACCACCATCGACCTGACGCTGGTCCGCCCGGGGCGCGACGAGCCGGTCGATGTTACCGTGACCAGGGGCGTGATCGAATTGGAGCCGGTCACCCATGAACTGATGGACGGGCGGATCGGGGTCATCAGCGTGAACGAGTTCAGCCGCGATGTGGGGGCCGACGTCGCTGCGTCGCTCAAGGCGTTGCGCTTGCAGGCGGGTGGCCAGCTTGCCGGGCTGGTGCTCGATCTGCGACGCAATCCGGGCGGCTCGCTGGACGAGGCGGTGGCGCTGTCGGACCTGTTCCTGGCGCGCGGCCAGATCGTATCGCAACGCGGCCGTCACGCGCGTGACACCATTTATTACGAAGCCGAGACCGTCTATCGCGGCGATGTCGCGGCGGGTATCCCCATGGTGGTGCTGATCGATGCGGGCAGCGCGTCGGCCAGCGAGATCGTCGCCGGCGCGTTGCAGGATCAGAACCGCGCGGTGGTGATGGGTGAGCGCAGCTTTGGCAAGGGCAGCGTCCAGACACTCCTGCCGCTGACCCGCGATACCGCGCTGAAGCTGACCACCGCGCTCTACTACACACCCTCGGGTCGCAGCGTGCAGGAAGGCGGGATCGAGCCCGATATCGCCGTGCCGCAATTGTCCGATCCCGATGCCGAGCGCCGCGCCAGGAGCGCGGTGCGCGAGACCGACCTGCGCAATCATCTGGTCAACGAGATCGATCTGGAGGACGAGGCACTGGAGGCCGATCGCAAGATCGATCCGCGCTTCAGCCTGACCGCCGAGGAGCTCGAGGCGCAGGGGGTCGATGATTTCCAGCTCGACTACGCGGTGCGCACGCTGCGCCGGGTCGGTGGCGGACGGCTGGCGGCCAGGCAGTGATGTCCGCTCGCCCATCGCATCGCACGCGTTCCCGGTGATCGGGGAGCTGGTGACGAGGGGGCCGGCCTGACCGCATTGCCATCGACCATGACCCGCGCCGCGAACCCTGGCTTCCCCGCCGCCCGGCTGGCGCTGCGACTGGCGCTCGGTATCCCTGCGCTGTTGCTCGCGGGCGCCTATGTCTCGCAATATGGTTTCGGGCTTTATCCGTGCGAGATGTGCCTGTGGCAGCGCTGGCCGCATTTCGCCGCCATCGCGCTGGCTCTGTCGGCAACCCTGGCCGCCCCGCGCCGGCTGTTCATCGCGCTGGCCGCGGGTGCGATGCTGGTTTCCGGCCTGATCGGTGGGTTTCATGCGGGTGTGGAATATGGCTGGTGGGAGGGCGTCACCGCCTGCGCCATGCCACCTGCGGCAGGCGGCAATGCGCTCGACGCGGTGCTCGCCGCGCCGGTCACCCGCTGCGATCAGGCGCCGTGGAGCCTGATGGGCATATCGCTCGCGGGCTGGAACGCGCTGATTTCAATTGGCGCCGCAATCGCCATATGGAGCCTTCTCGCCCGCTCCAGGGACACGATACGCACAGGACCCAGATCATGAAGAACCGCTCGCAGATGATCCGCGTGGACCAGGCGGGGGAGTTCGGCGCCACGCGCATCTATGCCGGCCAGCTCGCGGTGATCGGCGAGCATGGCGAACACGCGGCGGAGATCCGCGCCATGGCCGAGCAGGAAGCGGCCCATCGCGCCCAGTTTGACGCGCTGCTGGTCGGCCGCGGCGTTCGTCCCACCGCGCTCCAGCCGCTGTGGAACGTGGCTGGCTATACCTTGGGCGCGGCCACCGCGCTGATCGGTCCCAAGGCGGCAATGGCGTGCACCGCGGCGGTGGAAGAGGAGATCGACCGGCATTATTCCGACCAGCTCGACGAGCTCGAAGCGGACGCGGGAACCACCGATGCCGACCCCGAACTCGCAGACATGATCCGCGCCTTTCGTGAGGATGAGCGCGAGCACCGCGAGACCGCGCTTGCTTCCGGGGCCGAACAGGCACCGGGCTACGCGTTTCTGACAGGTGCGATCAAACTAGGCTGCCGGGCGGCGATTGCGGTCACCAAGCGGTTGTGATCATCAGGGCTCGCGTAACAGGCAGGCGAGCCGACGCGCTTCACCGCGCATTCACGCCGGCGCGCGCCTGATATTGGGTGTCGCCGCACAAACGGACGAGAGGATGAACGCCATGCGGACCACCGCCCTTATCTTCACCCTGGCCGGGTTTGCCACTATCATTCCGGCTGCCGCGTTTGCGCAGGACGAGGCGGGCGACAGGGTCAACACGGTGATCATCTATGGCGATGACGCGTGCCCGCCATCGACCGGCGATACCATCACCGTATGCGCGCGGCTGGACGAGGCGGAGCGCTTCCGAATTCCGCCGGCATTGCGGCAGAGCGGCGATCCGGCAAACCTGGCATGGACCGAGCGGGTCAAGAGCTTCGAGACGGTGGGCAATTTCGGCCCGCTCTCGTGCTCGCCGGTGGGCACGGGCGGCGAGCTTGGTTGCACCGCGGAGTTCATCGAGGCGGCCTATCAGGAGCGCGCGCAGGGCAACCAGGTGCGCTTCAGCCAGCTGATCGAGGCCGCGCGTGCCGAGCGCCTGTCCGAGATCGACGAGGAGGCCGCCGCCACCCAGGCGCGGGTGGAGGCGCTGGAAGAAGCCTATATGGAACGGTTGCGGCGCGAGCAGGAGGGTGAGCCAGTCAGCGCGGTCGATCCTTCCGCCCCGCCTGAAGGCATTACCGATCCCGATCGGGCGCCGCCGCGTGCGCCCGGGCCGGTGCCGTTCGAGGATGATGACGATCAAAGTCCGGTTCCGGTCGATTCGAGCGCACCGGCACAAATCGGTTCGCGGCCATAGAACGCTGCGAGCATCTGCCCAATTGACCGGCGAACAAATGTTCTAGCCAAACATAGATTAAGAGCGCTATGCTTTGCCCATGGGGGGCACGCAACGGGTCCTGATTATATTCGGGACCCGTCCCGAGGCGATCAAGCTATTCCCGCTGGTCCGCGTGCTCGAGACAGACGACCGCTTTAAACCCATCGTGTGCGTCACCGGCCAGCACCGCGACATGCTCGCCCAGGTGCTCGAGATCGCCGGGATCGAGCCCGATCACGACTTGAACCTGATGCGCGATGGCCAGACGCTCGATGAGTTGACCAGCCGCCTGATCGCCGGCCTAGGCCCGGTGATCGATGCCGAGACCCCCGCCTGCGTCATCGTCCAAGGCGATACCACCACCGCGCTCGCCGGTGCGCTGGCCGCCTATTACCGCCGCGTGCCGGTGGTCCATGTCGAGGCGGGGTTGAGAAGCAACGACAACCACAATCCCTGGCCCGAGGAGGTCAACCGCAAGCTGATCGCCGATATCGCAATCCTCCACTGTGCTCCCACCGCCACCGCGCAGCGCGCGCTCTATACCGAGAACATCGCGCCCGAGGGCGTTCATGTCACTGGCAATACCGGGATCGACGCGCTTACCTGGATCAACCGGCGGATCGAGGAAGAGCCCGCGTTGGCCGCGCGGATCGTGGCCCTGGAGGAGCGATTTGCCGGCCGGCGGATCATCGGGGTGACTTGTCACCGGCGGGAGAATTTCGGCGCCGGGATCGCTGCGGTGGTGGAAGCGGTGCGCGAACTGGCGATGCGCGAGGACGTCGCCTTTGTGGTGCCGCTGCACAAGAACCCCAATGCCGGCGCGGTGATGAGCGAGGGGCTGGCCGATCTCGACAATGTCGCGCTGGTCCCGCCGCTGGGCTATCCGGATTTCGCGCGGCTGCTCAAGATCTCCTACCTGATGCTCACCGATAGCGGCGGGGTGCAGGAAGAAGCGCCGTCGATGGGCACTCCGGTGCTGGTGCTGCGCCGCACCACCGAACGGCCCGAAGGTGTGGAGGCGGGCACCGCGCGGCTGGTGGGGGCGGATGCCGAACGGATCATGTTCGAGACCAATCGCCTGCTCGATGATGCCGCGGCGCATGCGGCAATGGCGCGGGCGCATAATCCCTATGGTGATGGGCACAGTGCGCTGCGTATCGCCGAACTGCTCGCCGAATTGCCGCTGCCGGCAGAGGAACGCCGGCTGATGCCGCTCCCCGGTCCCTGGCCGGTCAGACCCGAGGTGCGCATGGACGAACGGTCGGCACGTCCCTGGCGCACCGCGCTGGGCAGCTTCGCGGCGCGCTTCCGCACCGGCTGAAGCTCGCGCGAAATGCACCGGGCACCGGTCCGGTCATCGCGACCGGTCCCCGCGTGAGCTCCAACGCCCCCCGCGCCCCTCGCCTGCCGCACCGGTCGAACCGGAAGTCGTGGCGCGCAGGTGTGCCGAGGCCGCTTGCCAGCCTTGATGCGAGCACCTAGCTGACCGGCATGGCCGATCCCTATGCGACCCTTGGCGTGAACCGGCAGGCAAGCGAGAAGGACATCAAGTCCGCCTATCGCAAGCTCGCCAAGGAGCTGCATCCCGATCGCAATACCGACAATCCCAAGGCGGCCGAGCGTTTCTCCGAGGTGACGCGCGCTTATGACTTGCTGTCGGACAAGGACAAGCGCGCCCGGTTCGACCGCGGCGAGATCGACGCCGATGGCAATCCTGCCAGCCCGTTCGGCGCAGGCTTTGCCGGCGGCGGCGGCTTCGGAGCACGCGGCTTTGGTGGCGGCATGGGGGGCGGCGGCGCGGGCGGACGCGGCGCTTCGGCGCGCGACTTCGAGGGCTTCGGCGGGGCCGAGGACCTGGGCGATCTGTTCGAAGGCCTGTTCGGACGCGGTGGCGGCGGCGCGCGCGGTTTTGGTGGGGCGGACGCGGGTGCGGCGGGTGCAGGCGCGGGCGCCCAGTTCGGTCGCCGACCGCCACCGAGCAGGGGCGCCGATATCTCCTACCGCCTCCTCGTCCCGTTCATCGACGCGGCCACCCGGGCCGACCAGCGGATCACGCTGAGCGATGGGTCGACCATCGATCTCAAGCTGCCCACAGGTCTGACCGACGGCACGCAGGTTCGGCTCAAGGGCAAGGGGCAAGCCGGACCCGCCGGCCCGGGCGATGCCATCGTCAAGCTGGAGATCCAGCCGCATGCCCTCTTCACCCGCGATGGCGATGACGTGCGGCTCGATCTGCCGATCACGCTCGACGAGGCGGTGGCGGGGGCCAAGGTGCGTGCGCCCACGGTGGACGGACCGGTCATGCTGACCATCGCGCCCGGCTCGAGTTCGGGCAAGGTGCTGCGGTTGAAGGGCAAGGGCTTCACCGCCAAGGATGGCGGGCGCGGCGACCAGCTGGTTGCGCTCTCGATTGCGCTTCCTGACGATCCGACCGAACTCGCGACCCGGCTCGAAGGCTGGCGCGACGAGAGCGACGTGCGACGCGACCTGGCGGTCTGACGCAAGCTGCTGTCGTTAGTTGCCCATGAAGCTCGGACCGTTTTGCCACCCTCCCTCGAGGCTCGCATGGACGGCGGACATAAGTTTCTTGAAAGACCGCCCGCGCGGCATGCTCGACTTGCCGGGGATGTCCGCTAGAACGGGCGCGCGATGGCAACTGTCTCACAGGAAGATCATCCGGTCGCCGGCGATCCCGTAACCGATCTGTCGCCCGAGGCGCGGCGGCGCGCGGCGGTGCACGGGGTGGCGATCGACAACGGTCTGCCGCACCGCGTCGCCAGTCGGCTGGGGTTTGGTCCGCGGGCCTGGGAGATCGCCCGCCGGGTGGTGATCGGCACGTTCAACGATGGTTTCATCCATGCCGGCAACCTGGCCTATATGTCGGTGCTGGCGATCTTCCCGTTCTTCATCACCGGGGCGGCGATCTTCTCGATCATCGGCAATGAGAGCGAACGGGCCGCTTCGATCAACGCGGTTCTGGTGGCCTTGCCGCCGGTGGTGCGCGAAGTGATCGAGCCGGTGGCCAGAAGCGTGATCGAGCAGCGATCGGGCGTGCTGCTATGGGTTGGCGGTCTGTTCGGCCTGTGGACCGTGGGCAGCCTGGTCGAGACCATCCGCGACATGCTGCGCCGCGCCTACGGCACGCATTCAACCAAGGCGTTCTGGCAATATCGCCTGCTGTCCACCGGTATCATCATCTGCGCGGTGCTGATGTTGCTGCTCTCGCTCATCGCTCAGGTGCTGATCGGCGCGGCGCAGCAGGTCATCCACGCCTACTTCCCCCAGCTTACCGACCTGGTCGGCTCGCTTGCCTGGTCGCGCATCATCCCGGCGGTGGGGCTGTTCGGCTCGATCTTCCTTTTGTTCTATTCGCTCACCCCCGCCGCCTATCGCGACCGCCGCTATCCCAAATGGCCCGGCGCGCTGCTGGTCACCATCTGGTGGGTCAGCGTTACCATTGCCATGCCGCCGCTGCTTCGCTCGGTGTTCTCCTATGATTTGACCTATGGCTCGCTGGCGGGGTTCATGATCGCGCTTTTCTTTTTCTGGCTGGTGGGCCTAGGGATGGTGGCGGGCGCCGAGCTCAACGCGGCGATGGCGGAAACCCCTGAGGAAGAGCGCGACCTGATCGGCCTGGAGGACGATAGGCAGCGCGCGGCGCACGAACCGGTCCGATCGCATGATGGCAAGGAGAGTAGATGAGCGGGCAGGACTTGGCGAGCACGGGGCAAACCGTACAGACGGCGGCCGGGCTGATGAATGGCCGGCGCGGTCTGGTCATGGGCCTGGCCAACGAACGCTCGCTCGCCTGGGGTATCGCCAAGGCGCTGAGCGGGGCGGGGGCCGAACTCGCGTTCTCCTACCAGGGCGAGGCGCTGCTCAAACGCATCACTCCGCTGGCCGCCGACCTGGGATCGGATTTCCTGTTGCCCTGCGATGTCGCCGATGAGGGCGAGATGGACGCATTGTTCGCCAGCATCGAGGAACGCTGGGGCTGGCTCGACTTCCTGGTCCATGCGATCGGCTTTTCGGACAAGAACGAACTGCGCGGCAAGTTCGTCGATACCAGTCTCGACAACTTCCTCACCACGATGAACATCTCGGCCTACTCGCTGGTCGGCGCCACCAGACGCGCGCGGCGGCTGATGCTGGCGGGCGGCGAGGGACACGCCAATGGGGGACACGCCAACGGGGGGCGCGCCAATGCCGGTGCCGTCCTGACGCTGAGCTATTATGGCGCGGAAAAGGTGGTGCCGCATTACAACGTGATGGGGGTGGCCAAGGCGGCGCTCGAGACTTCGGTGCGCTACCTTGCCAATGACCTTGGTCCCGAGAACATCCGGGTCAATGCGATCAGCGCCGGTCCCATCCGCACGCTGGCGGCAAGCGGCATCGGCGACTTTCGCTATATCCTGAAGTGGAACGAGCTCAACGCGCCCTTGCGGCGCAACGTCACCATCGAGGATGTCGGCGGGGCAGGCCTGTATCTGCTGTCCGACCTGGCTTCGGGCGTGACGGGCGAGGTGCATCATGTCGATGCGGGCTATCATACCGTGGGCATGAAGCAGGAAGATGCGCCCGATATCGCGCTCGCCTGATCCCCTCGTTCGCGTATTGTTCCACGTGGAACAATTGTCATTGGGCGATCGGCTTATTTCATGAGCGAGGCGGACACCCCTATCCCCGATAGCGACCCGTTCGGCCTGTTCGAGCAGTGGTTCGCCTTGGCCCGCGAGAGCGAACCCAACGATCCCGAGGCGATGGCGCTGGCCACCGCGTCGCCTGATGCCGCGCCTTCGGTACGCATGGTACTGCTCAAGGGGCACGGGCCTGACGGGTTCGTGTTCTACACCAACGCCGACAGCCGCAAGGGAGGCGAGTTGCGCGCCAATCCGCAGGCAGCGCTGCTGTTCCACTGGAAGAGCCTGCGCCGTCAGGTGCGCATCGAAGGGCGGTTGTCGCGGGTGAGCGACGCCGAAGCCGACGCCTATTTCGCCTCGCGCAGCCGGGCCTCGCAGGTCGGTTCGGCGGCTTCCGACCAGTCGCGGCCCTTGGAAAGCCGCGATGTGTATCTGGCCCGCATCACCGAGCTGGAGCGCGAATTCGCCGGACAGGACATCCCCCGGCCCGCGCACTGGACGGGGTTTCGTCTTATCCCTGCGCGGATCGAGTTCTGGCTCGACCGGGCGCATCGGCTGCACGAGCGCCGGCTGTTTGTGCGCGATGATGGCGCGGCGGGTGGTTGGCGCTCCAGCTTGCTCTATCCGTGACTGACCGCCCATGACCCGCCGCCCCATGATTGGCCGCCCCATGGCCCGCCGCCCATGACCCGCCAACCGGTCCCCTACTGGCATGTCGACGCCTTCGCCGAGCGGCCCTTCACTGGCAACCAGGCGGCGGTAATGCTGCTCGACAAGTGGCCCAATGACGCGTTGCTGCTGGCGATCGCGGCGGAGAACAATTTCGCCGAGACCGCCTTCGTGGTGCGCGAGACGAGCGGGTCAGCCGACTACGCGCTGCGCTGGTTCACCCCCACCAGCGAGGTCGATCTGTGCGGCCATGCCACGCTCGCCTCGGGCCATGTGCTGCTCAGCCGTGACGGGGGGACCGGCGGGGGCACCGGCGTCACCTTCGCCACGCGCAAGGCGGGGCTGCTCGAGGTGCGGCGGACAAGCGATGGCGATCCGCGGCGGGCTCGCTACGAACTCGACCTGCCCGTCACGCTGGTCGAACCGGCCGACGAGCCGGCGCTGCTGCGCGCGTTGGGGGCCAAGGGCGCCACCTTCCGTTCGGTCTCGGGCAGCGCCGATACGGTAATCATCCTGCTCGAGGACGAAGCCGCGGTGCGCGCGCTTGCCCCCGATATGCGCGCGCTTGCGGCGACCGGCCTAATGGCGATCTGCACCGCGCCGGGCGACGGGGTCGGGTCCGCGTCCGGGACGGGGTCCGGGGTTGCGAGCGCGGACATCGTCAGCCGGGTCTTCGTGCCCGCCTGGGGCGTTAACGAGGACAGCGTCACCGGTTCGGCGCACGCCGCGCTCACCGCGTTCTGGGCCAAGCGGCTCGGGCGTGAGAGGTTCAGCGCGCACCAGGCCTCGCCCCGCGGCGGCAACCTCACTTGCCGGCTGGAGGGCGCACGCGCGGTGCTGGCCGGCATGTGCATCACCATGGTGGAAGGGCGCTTCTTTCTGCCTGACCAGGTCTAATTGCGCGTCTAGCCGCGGTTCGCCCGCGCATCGGTCCAGCCTGCGTCGGTCCAGCCTTGTGTCGCTGTGATCCAACCGCCGCCGACCACCCTGTCGCCATCATAGATCACCGCCGCCTGACCCGGGGCAACGCCATATTCGGGCCGGGCAAAGCGCAGCATCGCGTCCCCGTCCGCCCCCAGCTTACCCTCGAGCGTCACCGCGACCGGCTTGGCCAGCGAGCGCACCTTGGCGTGCAGCGGACCCTCAGGAACGCGTCCGAGCCGGTTGGTCCGCTCGATCCGCGCAGTCCGCACCGCCAGCATCTCGCGTGGGCCGACCAGCACGCGCGCTTGCGCGGCATCGAGCGCCACCACGTAGAGCGGCCGCGGCTGCCCGCCGATCTCGAGCCCGCGCCGCTGTCCCACCGTATAGTGGATGATCCCGCGATGCCGCCCCAGCTCCTCGCCGGTGGCGGCATGGATGATCGGTCCGTCACGCCCCGCCTCGGGCCGTATCGCGCGCACCACCTTGGCGTAATCGCCATCGGGCACGAAGCAGATATCCTGGCTGTCGGGCTTGGCCGCCACCACCAGCCCGAGCTCGCCTGCCATCTCGCGGACCCGGGTCTTCGCCAGACTGCCCAGCGGAAAGCGCAGGAAGTCGAGCTGGTGCTGCAAGGTGGCGAACAGGAAATAGGACTGGTCGCGCGCCGGATCGAGCCCGCGATGCAGTTCGGCGCCCGTGGACAAGGTGATGGGCCCGGCGATGCGGCGGGCATAATGACCGGTGGCCAGGCAATCCGCCCCCAGTTCGCGCGCCATGCGCAGCAGGTCGGTGAACTTGGGACCCATGTTGCACAAGATGCACGGCACCGGAGTGCGCCCGGCAAGGTAGTCATCGGCAAAGCGATCGACCACATCGCCGCGAAAGGCGCTTTCGTGGTCGAACACGTAATGCGCGATGCCCAGCCTGTCCGCCACCAGCCTTGCATCGCGGATGTCGTCGCCCGCGCAACATGCTCCCTTGCGGCTGGTGGCGGCCCCATGATCGTATAGCTGCAAGGTGACGCCCACGACCTCGGCTCCGCTGGCGGCGGCAAGCGCGGCGACGAGCGAGGAATCCACCCCGCCCGACATTGCCACCACGATCCGGCAGTCGCTTGCAGCGCGCGGCAGATCGAACAGCGCCGCTGCATCCGCGCTTGTCAGGGCGCTGGGGCGCGGCGCGGTCAGCGTGGATGAGGCGTTCGGCACGATCATGACGGCGTCCAGATAGAGCTTCGGTCCCGATAGTGCCACCAACGGCGCTGGAAAGCGTGAAAAAGCGGGTTTCGTTTACCGGATGTTAGGCAATTGCTGCGCACAAGCGCGTCCATGCATCCGACTATTCTTCCTGTGATATTGGCCAGCTGGGTTGCATCAGACCCCCCGGTCCGGCGAAATTGCGCAGATGATCGGCAATCATCCTTCCACCGCGTTAACCATCCTTCTTGGCCTGATGACAAGGTCTGGTGCGCTACTCCCCTCTCGTCCCAGCATGAGGCGGCAACTGGCCGCCTTCATGCCAGCGAGGCGAGGCACTGATGAGCATCAACCAGGCAAACCTACCCCGCCATGTCATCGGCCCGCTCGGCGAGCCGCTGACGATCGCCGACCTGCCGCCACCCGATACCAGGCGCTGGGTGGTCCGGCGCAAGGCCGAAGTGGTTGCGGCGGTCAATGGCGGGCTGCTTTCGATAGACGACGTGTTGGCGCGTTACGATCTGACGCTCGAGGAATTCGCCGGCTGGCAGCGGGCGGTGGATCGCTCGGGAATGCAGGGTCTAAGGGTCACGCGCCTCCAGCACTACCGCGACCTCTACGAACGCCAGCAAAAGTTCTGACCCGCCGCCACCGGGCTCGGAAACTTCATCGCCGTCGGGGCGGAGCTGATAACCAGCCAAGGACCGGACGAGTACGCGCCAAATCGCGAAACCACGACTGCCGCATATGTCTAGCCACAAAACCGCCTGAGGCTTCGCTGGTGCTGTGCCCGGTCGCTCATGTCCCGGCCCGGTGGAAGATCGCCCGGCTCGCAAAATGCCCCAATAAACCTCGCGGGGCCAATGTACCCCCCACCCGAGTTCAGCGCCCGACCCATCAGGGCTTCATAACACCGACAGTCGTTCGTAGCGGGTTTGCTCGATCCTTGTGCTATCCACACGATTGGTAGAACCCCCCCTCGAGGATCATCTCGAACAAAGCCCGGGCAAACCAAGCCTCGTGCCAGCGGTGCGCGCATTGCTCTGCTAGGCCCCCTTGCAGACACTAGGTGCGGCCAGAGTGCGGGTTCCAAAGCATCGGTCGCTACCGGAACACGCATAGGTTAGCAGCGTTTGATGGGCGAAGAGGCTTAAACAGAGGGAATTGGTCACATGGGTTGGATCGTCGCAATTATCGTGGGCGGCATTATCGGCTGGATCGCGAGCATGATCATGGGGCGTGATGCCTCCATGGGTATTTTCTGGAACATCATTGTTGGGCTCATCGGGGCGTTGATCGGCGGGTTTCTTGGTAGCGCGCTGCTCGGCGTTGATGCAACGCTCACTTCGTTCAGTATCCCGGGGCTGCTCATGTCGCTTGTCGGTGCGGTGGTTTTGCTGGGTATCGTCAACCTTATCCAGCGCGGCAGGGTGCGGTAATCTCAGGCTTCATTACCGCCGCCTAGTCATTGGCGGTGACATTATAACGAGGTTATCAATATAGAAGCGGCATGACCTGGCTGATGAAAGCCGGGTCCTGCTTCTATCTTTGGTCAAAATCCGCCCCGCTTGCGCGGCTTTCGGCCTATTTGGCCAACAGCGCGTTGCCCTTGGTGCTGCAAGACCCTATTAATGGGCTGGCGACCGCTCCGGCTATAGATGGTCAGGTCGCGGCATGCGCCCTATAGGGGGGCCTGCCATCGACAGGGGCCGACGCCGCGAATGAATTACGAGACCAAACTGGACCTCGATACCGTGCCCGGCAGCCCCGCCGACGATCGCGCGACCGCTAGGCCCGTTGACCTTGATCCGGATAGTGACGAGGCTCGCTCGCGCCGGCGCAAGCGTCTTGCCATCGTCATCATCGTCGCGGTCGTTTTTCTGGCCGTTGCCGCCTTCATGCTTTCGCGCGGCGAGGAGGAGGTTGCCTTCGCGCCCGATGCGGAAGGGACCGCGCCGGCGGTGACCGTCATTTCGCCCGGCCGTGCTTCGCTGGCAGGAACCATCACCGCGACCGGAACGCTCGCCGCGCGCCGCGAGCTGCCGGTGGGGGTGGTCGGCGAGGGCGGACGTGTCGTCTCGGTGCCGGTGGACGCGGGCGACTGGGTGCGCGCGGGCCAGGTGCTGGCGGTGATCGACCGCTCGGTCCAGACCCAGCAGCTCGCCAGCCAGCAGGCGCAGATCGATATCGCCCAGGCCGATCTCGAGCTCGCCCAGTCCAATCTCGATCGCGCGCTGCAACTGGTCGAGCGCGGTTTCATCAGCAAGGCCGATGTCGACCGGCTGACCGCCACCCGCGATGCGGCGCGCGGCCGGGTGCGCCTGGCGCAGGCCCAGTCGCGCGAGCTTCAGGCGCGCAACGAGCGGCTCAACATCGTCGCGCCCGCCGCCGGGCTGGTGCTCGAGCGCAATGTCGAGCCCGGCCAGGTGGTCGGTTCGGGGTCGCCCACCTTGTTCTCCATCGCTCGCGGCGGCGAAATGGAACTGCTCGCGCGCCTGTCTGAAAACGACCTCGCGCAGCTCAATGTCGGCGCTTCGGCCAGCGTTATTCCCGCAGGCACCGAACAGCGGTTCTCGGGCCAGGTCTGGCAGATCGCTCCGACCATCGAGGAAAGCGACCGGCAGGGCACCGCGCGCATTGCCCTCAGCTATGCGCCCGCACTGCGGCCCGGCGGTTTCGCGACCGCCCAGATCAGCAGCGGCGGGCTGGTCGCGCCCGTGCTGCCCGAAAGCGCCATCCTGTCCGATGATGCGGGCAGCTACGTGTTCGTGGTCGACCGCAGCAACAAGGTGGTGCGCCGGCCGGTCGAGCTGGGCCGGATCAGCGCGCGCGGCATCGCCATTGCTTCTGGTCTTGACGGCAGCGAGCCCATTGTCGCGCGTGCCGGCGGGTTCCTGAGCGAGGGCGAGACGGTGCGTCCGGTGCGCGAGAGGCGCGGCGGCTAACCGCCGGTCATGGCTTTTCGCAATGCTTCTGCCTGGGCGATCCGCAACCCGATCGTCCCCATCCTTGCCTTCATGGGCCTCATGCTCGCGGGCATCCTCTCCTTCATGCAGATGGAGGTGCAGGACGAGCCCGACATCGAGTTCCCGGTGGTGATCGTCTCGATCGCGCAGCCCGGAGCAGCGCCGACCGAAATCGAGAACCAGATCACTCAGCGCGTGGAATCGGCAATTCAGACGATCGAGGGGGTTAAGAACATCCAGTCGACCGCCGAGGAGGGCAACACCTTTACCGTTATCGAGTTCGAGCTGGGCACCGATATTGCCGAGGCGGTCAACGAGGTGAAGAACCAGGTCGACCAGATCCGCGGCGAGCTGCCCGACAACATCCTCGAGCCCAATATCTTCCGCCAGCAGACCAGCTCGCAGCCGATCGTCTATTTCAGCGTCACCGCCGATGACATGACAGTCGAGCAGCTGTCCTGGTTCGTCGATGATACGGTGACCAAGCGGTTGCTGGGCGTTGACGGTCTCGCCGAGGTGGGTCGCAATGGCGGGGTGGACCGCGAGATCCTGGTCATCCTGGAGCCCGACAGGATGCAGGCGCTGGGCGTTACCGCGTCGCAGGTGAACACGGCATTGCGCCAGCTCAACCTGAATGCCGCGGGCGGGCGCGCCGAGATCGCCGGGGCGCGCCAGTCGGTCCGCGTGCTGGGCAATGCCGAGGACGCCTATGACCTGTCGCAGGCGCAGATACAGCTGGGCGGGGGGCGGACGGTCAAGCTGGCCGATATTGCCCGGGTCACCGACAGCTATGGCGAGATCACCTCGACCGCCAGGATCGACGGCAAGCAGGTCATCACCTTCTCGATCAGCCGTGCACGCGGCGCCTCCGACGTCACGGTCTATGACGATTCGGTCGAGGTGCTGAAGCAGATCGAGGAGGAGAACCCCGGCGTTTCCTTCACCCGGCTGTTCACCGAGGTGGATTACACCAAGATCCAGTACGAAAGCTCGATGGCGGCCATGATCGAGGGGGCGATCCTGGCGGTTGTCGTGGTGTTCCTGTTCCTGCGCGACTGGCGGGCCACGATCATCGCCTCGCTGGCGATCCCGCTGTCCGCCATTCCCACCTTCTGGTTCATGGACATGCTGGGCTTCACGCTCAACACCATGTCGCTATTGGCGCTGGCCCTGGTGGCAGGTGTGCTGGTGGATGACGCGATCGTCGAGATCGAGAACATCGTGCGCCACATGCGGATGGGCAAGAGCGCCTATCAGGCCTCGATCGATGCCGCCGACGAGATCGGCCTGGCGGTGGTCGCCACCACCTTCTCCATTGTGGCGGTGTTTTTCCCGGTCGCGCTGATGCCGGGCGTGGCGGGCGAGTTCTTCAAGAATTTCGGGCTGACGGTGGTGGTCTCGGTGCTGATGAGCCTGGCCGTCGCGCGGCTGATAACCCCCATGATCGCGGCCTATTTCCTTCAGGCCAAGGGCCATGCCGAGCATGGCGAGGGGCGGCTGATGGACCGCTACATGAAGGTGCTGCACTGGTCGCTCGATGCCGACAGGGCGCGCGCCTATCGCCGCCGACTGGTGCCGGCGAGCGCCGGGGCTGGAGGCGTTGTCGTCGAGACCTTGTTCGTCGTGGCGGTGATCGCGGCATTCGCGGCGGCGCTGTGGTTCGTGCCCGGGGTCATGCCGCTGGCGTTCCAAGGCGATGGCGCCCGCGCATTCGCCTATGTCGGGGTGGCGATCGCGGCCGCCATGCTCGTGGCCAAGGTGCTGAGCATGGTGATCCGCTCGGCCGGCGGCGACATGGCAGCGCATCACGACTGGTTCAGCGGCCGCATCGCGGCGCGCGCGCGCGATCACCGGGTGTGGATGATCGGCGTCGGCGTGGTCGTGCTCGGGCTTACCGTCATCCTGGTGATGAACCGGCCGGCCCAGTTCTTCCCCGATGGCGACAGCGACTTTTCGCGGATCGATATCGAGATGGTGCCTGGAACCACGCTGGCCCAGAGCGAGCAGGTGGTGGAAGATGTCGCCGCGCGCATGTCGCGGGAGCAGGAGGTGTCGGTTGCGCTCGGCGTCGCGCGCGAGGGAACAGGCTTCGTGCGGCTGGTGCTGAGCGATGACCGGGAGCGCAAGTCGACCGAATTCGAGCAGCAGATGACCCCGGTTCTGCAGAACTTTCCCGATGCACGGGTGTCGTTCTTCAATGCGCAGGGAGGCGGGGGCGGAACCGGCCGGGCGATCTCGGTCATGCTGGCGGGCTCGGAGCCCGATCTTCTGGCCGAGACCGCCAAGACGCTGGTTCAGCAGATCGAGCGCGAGGTGCCCGATGCCGTGGCGCCGCGGGTCGATCTGGACCTGCAGCGTCCCGAACTGGTGATCGAGCCGCGCGAGGAGCTGGCGGCGCAGCTGGGGGTCACCACCGCCGCGCTCAGCCAGGCGATCCGCATCGCCACTTTGGGCGATATTGATCAGAACGCGGCGAAGTTCTCGCTGTCCGACCGGCAGATCCCCATTCGCGTCCGACTGGCCGAGGGCGAGCGGCGCGATGTCGAGACCATTCGCAACCTGCCTGTCCCCACGGGCGACGGCGGCTCGGTTCCGCTCGAGCGGGTGGCCAAGATATCTTTCGGCGCGGGACCCATCGCCATCGAGCGATACAACCAGACCCGCCGCGTGTTCGTGGGGGTGGACCTGGCACCGGGCGCAGCGCGCGGCGACGTGCTGAACGCGATCAACGAATTGCCCATCATGCAGGACCTGCCGACGGGTGTCAGCAACCAGCCGGTGGGTGCCGATGAATGGCAGGCCGACCTTATCGGCGATTTCGCGGTGGCGCTGATCTCGGGCATCCTGCTGGTGTTCTCGGTGCTGGTGCTGCTCTACCGGCGCTTCGTCTCGCCGCTCGTCAACATGGCCTCGCTGGCGCTGGCGCCGTTCGGCGGCTTTTTGGCATTGGTCATCGTCGAGACGGTGACCGGGACCATTCAGCCAATGTCGATGCCCGTATTCATCGGCGTGCTGATGCTGCTGGGGATCGTGGGCAAGAACTCGATCCTGCTGATCGACTTCGCCATCGAGGAGATGGCGCTCGGCACCAGGAAGCGCCACGCCATTCTGGAAGCCGGGCACAAGCGCGCCCAGCCCATCATCATGACCACGATCGCCATGACCGCCGGCATGCTGCCCACCGCGCTCTCGCTGCATGGCGATTCGGCGTGGCGTCAGCCGATGGGCATCGTGGTGATCGGCGGGCTGGTGCTGTCGACCCTGCTCACGCTGCTGATCGTGCCCGCCGGGTTCAGTCTTGCCGACGGGATGGAGAAGCGGCTGGGACCTTGGCTGCGCGACAGGTTCCTGACCTTCCGTCCCGGTGACGATCGCGGTGATGGCGATGACGATACGAGTGTCGCCGGCGAAAATCCCGATACGCCGCGGCCCGCCGGAGACGGAAGCGGGCGGCGCGGCCCGCTTGCCGGACCGGAGCCGCAGCCCGCCGAGTGAGCCGCCGTGACGAGCATCGGGCGCCGGCCGCCGACAGAATGCGCGCATCGGACGGTTGCCGCCCCGACCCTGCCGGTCCGGCCGTGCCCGACCCCACCACTACCGCCGCGCTGACCCCACCTGGCGCCGCGTCGCCCGATCCGGCGCGCCGCATGCGCATTGCCGCCACCATGCTGCTGGTGGCCATGGCGGCACTCTTCATCCTCGCCTTTGGGTTGGAGGAGCGTCACTGGGGGTGGGGCTTCGTGCTCGCCTTTGCCGAAGCCGCGTTGGTGGGCGGGCTGGCCGACTGGTTCGCGGTCACCGCGCTGTTCCGCCATCCGCTCGGCGTGCCGATCCCCCATACCGCGATCATTCCGCGCAAGAAGGACCGGATCGCCGAGACGATGGCGAATTTCCTGAAGCGCCACTTCCTTACTCCCGAGGTGGTCGCGCGTCGCCTTAAGCAGACCAATATCGCCCGTCTTGCCGGCGAATATCTCACCGGGCGGGCGAGCGGAGGCGAGGGCCGGATCAGGGCGGGCGCGGCCAACCTGCTGGTGGAACTGCTCGAATCGCTCGACCCCGACCGGCTGGGCGCGCGGGTCAAGGCGGGGTTGGCGCAGATGATCGGGCGGATCGAGGTGGCGCCGCTATTGGGCTCCATGCTCGCCGCCGCCATCGCCGACGGGCGTCACCGGCCGCTGATGGACGGGATGATTCGCTGGGCGGGGCTGGCTCTGGAAGACAATGAGGAAATGGTGCGCAAGATGGTGCGCGAGCGGACCAACGCGCTGCTGCGCTGGACCGGGCTGGACGAGCGGGTGGCGACTTCGGTGGTGGACGGGCTCTATCGCATGCTCGCCGAGATCCTCGTCGATCCCGAGCATCCGCTGCGGCGCAAGGTGGAGGAAGCGCTGGCCGGCCTGGCGCACGACCTGCAGCACGACGAGGCGATGCGCGCCAAGGTGGAGCGGATCAAGGCCGATCTCATCGCCAATCCCGCGCTGGGCAACTGGTGGATGGGGGTGTGGGAGCGCCTGCGTCATGCGCTGATCGCGATGGCGCGCGGGGATGCGGGACCGCTCGCCGGCCAGATCGGCGAGAGCCTGACCGAGCTGGGCGCCAATCTCCAGCGCGACGCTTCGCTCCAGTTGCAGGTCAACCGCTTCTCACGCCGGACCATCGTCGGCCTGGTCAGCCGCTATGGCGGCCAGATCGTGGGTCTGGTGTCCGACACGGTCAAGCGCTGGGACGCCACCACCATCACCGAGCGGATGGAGAACGCGGTCGGCCGCGACCTCCAGTTCATCCGCATCAACGGCACACTGGTCGGCGGGCTGGTGGGCCTGACGCTGCATTCGGTGACGCTGCTGTTCTGAGCGGCTGGCTGGTCATCTTATTCGGTATCGGCTCCCCGTAGCATCGGGGGCCGGCTCGAACTCGGCACGCCGCTCGAATTGGGTGCGGGCATCGTTTGCTAGATATCTCGTCGAAGTCATCTCGGCGACGATCGCGCCATCGGCATCGACCATGATACGGACCATGAGGTTGGCCTGCTCGCCGTCCCGCCGCCATGGAGGATAGGCCGCGGTGATCGCACGCGCTATTGATTCAAGGTTGGTACGTTGGCGGGGCGGGTCATCGTGGCATGCTTGTCGCATACGACTCAAAAGCGGCGTCCTCGCACGTCCGGCTGCTCGAGATTGTGCTCCCTCGCTATTCCGGTCCCGATCGGGTGCTTGTTGTCTGCGCTGTTGCTCATGCTCGGTAAACGCAAAATGCTTACGCTTCTCCGGTGGCAACCGATCTGTTTGCCGTCTCCGCAACCGGGCACGGCGGGTTGACCTCAATCCGCGTTTAATGCCTCCGTGTAGCACGTGCGCAATCGACTGAGTGCAAACCTGGCCTCTTCAGATTCGGCGGGCAGGCTCAGATAAGCGTTTTTGCCACCCGCATTCCTAACTATGAACGTTACCTCACTTCCCCAAAGGTCATTCAGGAATTCTGATCCGAGCGAAAAGAAGACAATTCCATCCTCAAGCTTTGAAACCTTAGCCGGATAGACCATGCCGCCCCCCTCGATCGCGACGAGCTCGGCAAATCCGAAGTGCGCGTCCGTCTTCAGCCCTATGTTTACGATCTCGTAAAAGCGCACGCCCCCTTGTTCGTTTGCGAAGAGCCCGCTGAGTTCCACCTGTAGGCCATTAGCCAGCGTGGTATGGCAATGGATCGCGTCCACGTTGTATTGGTATTGAAGCAGCGTCTGTGCGTCGATGGGGGCAGCCCGCCCTTCTACCGAAGAAAGGGTCAGGGAGCAGAAAAGCGCGCAGATCGATAATCCTCTCACGCCGCCTGCTTCACCTCGCCGACGATCTTCCTGGCCGCATCGCCCAGGTCGTCGGCGGAGATGATCGGCAGGCCGGAGGAGGCGAGGATGTCCTTGCCCTGCTGCACGTTGGTGCCCTCGAGCCGGACCACCAGCGGCACCTTCAGATCGACCTCGCGCGCCGCCGCGACGATGCCGTCTGCGATGGTGTCGCAGCGCATGATGCCGCCGAAGATGTTGACCAGAATGCCCTTCACCGCCGGGTCGGAGAGGATGATCTTGAACGCCGCGGTCACCTTCTCTTTGCTGGCGCCGCCGCCGACGTCGAGGAAGTTGGCGGGGAACGCGCCGTTCAGCTTGATGATGTCCATCGTCGCCATAGCCAGGCCCGCGCCATTGACCATGCAGCCGATGTCGCCGTCCAGCTTGACATAGGCGAGGTCGTGCTTGCCCGCCTCGACCTCCATCGGGTCCTCCTCGCTCTCGTCGCGCATCGCTTCGATTTCGGGATGGCGATAGAGCGCGTTGCCATCAAAGCTCATCTTGGTGTCGAGCACCAGCAGTGCACCGTCCTTGGTCTCGACCAGCGGGTTGATCTCTAGAATCGCGCAGTCGAGCGTGGTGAATGCCTCGTAAAGCTGGCCCGCGAGCTTGGCCGCCGCCTTGGCGAGCTTGCCGTCCAGCTCCAGTGCACCGGCCACCGCGCGGCCGTGATGGGGCATGAAACCGGTTGCCGGGTCGATGGCGATCTTGGCGATCTTGTCGGGCGTGTCGTGCGCCACCTGCTCGATATCCATCCCGCCCTCGGTCGAGACGATCATCGCCACCCGGCCCGAGGCCCGGTCGACCAGCATCGACAGGTAGTATTCTTGCGCGATGTCCACCCCGTCGGTGACATAGAGCCGGCCGACCTGTTTGCCCGCATCGCCCGTCTGCACGGTGACCAGCGTGTTGCCCAGCATCTCGTCCGCTGCTTCGCGCACGTCGTCGATCGAATGAGCCAGCCGCACGCCGCCCTTGGCATCGGGACCCAGCTCCTTGAACTTGCCCTTGCCGCGCCCGCCCGCATGGATCTGCGCCTTGACCACGTAGAGCGGCCCGGGAAGCTTGTTAGCCGCCGCGACCGCCTCCTCCACGCTGGCGGCGGGGTGGCCGGCGGGGATGCCGATGCCGAATTTGCCGAGCAGTTCCTTCGCCTGGTATTCGTGAACATTCATCGCGCATCTCCGCAGGTGAGGGGGCCTCTTCCCGAGGCAGGCAGCGGCGCTAAAGCAGCTAAGCGGGCGGCTTGCAAACCCTTCGGCGCGCGCCCACGTGGCGGGGTGTCATGATCGACCAGACCCGCCTTGCAGCGATCATGCGCGAAGCGTCGGCGATTGCGATGGCCGCCTGGCCCGGGGCGGGCCACCAGGTGGAAAGCTGGCACAAGCGACCCGGCGAACTGGTCTGCGCCGCCGACCTGGCGGTCGATGCTTTCTTGAAGCGCGAACTGGGCGCGCTGCTGCCCGCGGCGGGCTGGCTGTCGGAGGAGACGGCCGATGCGCCTTCCCGGCTTGCAAACGCGCTGGTCTGGGTGGTCGACCCGATCGACGGCACGCGCGACTTCCTGCGCGGGCGGACCGGGTGGTCGATCTCGGTGGCGCTGGTGAGCGCGGGGCGGCCTTTGATCGCGATGCTGGCGGCACCCGCGCGTGGCGGTGGTGGGGCGGGCAATGTGAACGGGTTCGGTGGCGCGGATGCGAACGGCATTGGTGATGGTGAGTTATGGACCGCACAGGCCGGGCGCGGCGCGTTCAGGAACAGGACCCGGCTGACCGCGAGCGACCGGGGCGAGCTGGCCGGCGCACGCGTTCCCGCCGATAATTTGCCGCGCACGGACCGCGATCTGGTGGCCGTCGCCAAGCCCAATTCGATCGCGCTCAGGATCGCCATGGTGGCAGCGGGCGAGGCGGATCTGCTCGCCACGCAGCGATGGGGCTTCGAATGGGACGTCGCCGCCGCCACGCTGATCGCGCGCGAGGCGGGGGCGGCGACAAGCGATGCGCTGGGCCAACCGCTGATCTTCAACAAACGCGACCCGCGCGCCTATGGCTTGCTGGTGAGCGCCCCGGCGATCCATGCCGCCGCCGTCGAGCGCTTCGCTTCCCGTGCGGAATTGGCAGCGCGCAGCGGGCGATAGCGCCTGCGATTGCTGCGGGGTGCATGGTCGGTCGCACCGCGTTCACCCGGTCTTGACGACCTCAAGACAATAGGGGGACGGTGCAGCGGGGGTGTCCGACACTTTGCCATCATGGTCGAGAGAGGCCGGCCGTCACCGACCAAGCCCTGCCCCGGGCCGCGTTTGCTATGGCAAACCGAACGATTGCCGCGACCTGATAGAACGACGCGCGCCCGCCACCCTTAGGGCAGCGGGCGCGCGAACCGTTGAGGCAGCGCCTACTGGCGCGCCTGTTGCACTTCCTGCTGGCTGATCGGCGTGATTCGCACTTCCACCCGGCGGTTCTGCGCCCGGCCTTCGGGAGTGGTGTTGTCGGCAATGGCATATTGCTCGCCATAGCCCAGCGTCTCGATCCGCGCCCGGCTCACGCCGCGCATCACCAGGTAGTCGGCCACCGCCGCCGCCCGCCGTTGCGAGAGCGCCTGGTTATAGGCCTCCGCACCCGTCGAATCAGTGTGACCCATCACGTCGATCAGCGAGTTGGGATAGCGGATCATGCTTTGCGCCACGTCATCGAGCACGGTGCGCATCTGCGGGCCGACCTGTTCCGAATCCACCGCGAAGGTAACATCGGGCAGGTTGAGCAGGATACCGGTGCCATCGGGCGTCTCGGATACATCGACCCCGGTTCCGGCGGTGACTTCATCCAGCTCCTTGATCTGCTGATCGATCTGGTTGCCGATCACTCCGCCGGCGACACCGCCGATACCCGCACCAATAATGCGCCCGGTCTTGCCGCCGATGAGCCCGCCTAGCAAGTAGCCAAGCCCGGCCCCGCCGACGCCCCCGATCGCGGTGCGCGAGATCTTCTGCTCGCCGGTATTGGGATCGGTAACACAGGCCGATAGTGATACCAGCGAAGCCGCGGCCAACGTCGTGCCGAGAATGCGTTTTTTCCTACCCTTGAGTGTCATTGCTATTCCCCTTTTCTTGCCTCTTTGCATAAGACAGCCGGAACCCGCGGCTCGCACGCCTCGTGCGGTTCAAGAATGCGACGCTTGGCGCGCCGTTCCCTCATGCGGGCCCTCATACTTGCTTCATACTAGCCTCGTACTGGCTCAGCAATGCTGAACGCGTGCTTGCAACCGCTTCGCGCCGCGGGTGCGATCTGCTAGCGGCGGGCCTGATGGACGCCTTTCCCTGGCATTACCTCGCCGCGATCCTCGCGCTCATCCTCTTGAACGGGGTGTTCGCCATGTCCGAGCTGGCGATCGTCTCGGCGCGAACCGCGCGGTTGCAGATGGCTGCCGAGCGCGGAAGTTCCGGCGCGCAGGTGGCGATCTCGCTGGCCGCCGAGCCGGGCAAATTCCTGTCCACCGTCCAGATCGGGATCACCCTAATCGGGATCATTGCCGGCGCGGTCTCGGGCGCCGCGCTCGGCGGGCCGGTTGGCGAGCGGATCGCGCTGTTGGGGGTCGAGCCCGAACTGGCCGATGATCTGGGGTTCGTCGTCGTTATTGCCATCACCACCTTTCTCTCGCTGGTGGTCGGCGAACTCGTTCCCAAGCAGCTCGCCTTGCGGGCGGCCGAGCCTGTCGCCATCCTGATGGCACGACCGATGGCGCTGCTGGCCCGCGTGGCGGCGCCCTTCGTCTGGCTGCTCGACACCTCTTCCAGCGCCATCATGCGTGCGATCGGTATTCGCCAGAGCGGCGAGCATGGGCTGACCGCGGAAGAGCTGCGGATGATCTTCGCCGAGGCCACGCGCACCGGGGTTATCGAGGAACAGGAGCGCGCGATCCTGTCGGGCATCATGCGGCTTGCGGATCGGCCGGTGCGCGAACTGATGACCCCGCGCACCGAGCTCGACTGGCTCGACAAGGCGGGCAGCGAGGAGGACATCCTGGCCTCGATCGCCCAGACGCCGCACTCGCTGATGCCGGTGGGCTATGGCTCGGCCGACCGGATGCTGGGCGTGGTCAAGGTGCGCGAGGTGCTGGCGATGCGGCTCGCCAACCAGGCATCGGCCAATCAGGCATCAGGGGCTGCGTTCGACATCGTTCCACTGATCCGCAAGGCCGAGGTCATTCCCGACCAGCTCGACGCGATGGATGCTTTGCGGGTGCTGCAGCAATCGGGCACCGGCATGGCCATGGTGCATGACGAATATGGCCATCTCGAGGGCGTGGTCACCCCGGCCGACGTGCTGCGCGCTATGGCCGGCAGCTTCGCCAGCCACCAGGACGAGGGTGACGAACCCGAACTGGTCGAACGCGCCGACGGTTCGCTGCTGGTCTCGGGCGCGATGTCGGCCGATGCGCTGAGTGAGCGGCTCGAGCTCGATCTGCCCGAGGACCGCGAATTCGCCACCGCGGCGGGCTATGTGCTGTGGGTGCTCAAGAAACTGCCGGCCGAGGGCGAGCTGTTCGAGGAACAAGGCTGGCGCTTCGAGGTCATCGACATGGATGGCAGGCGGATCGACAAGTTGCTATTAAGCCGGGTCTAGCCAGCGGGGTTCTTTGAAAGGCTCGGGTAGCGCTCGCCCCGTCGCACGTTCGATGATCGAGCGCCGACAGGTCGGGGCGGCGCGGTCCGGGTCCGCTTCCTGTTTTGCTGTCACCCATAATTCGCGGTGGGGGGGCACCTAGTGTGCACGGACACACCCCGCGCCCGAAGCTCGCTCAGCCCGGAATAACCGCCCGCGCCGCCTGGCCATCGCCCTCGGGTGCGGCGATAATGGTTCGGGTGAGATTGCCCTTGTCGACCGTATGGGTCCCCGGATCGCCCACGGTCGAGCGGATGCCGGGTTCAGGCGCGGCCATCCGGCGGAACGCGCTCGCCTCGATGGCGCTCATCTCGGGCTCGCCGAAAAGCGCGTCGAGCGCCTGCTCGGCCGCGGTGCCCTCGGTCGGCCGGGGCGCACCGGGGGCCGGGGGGACAAGCTCGAAATCGGGCGGAATCACCAGCGGAGCCTGGCGCTGCACGGCGAACTCGTCGGGCCGCTCGCGCCCCAGCAGTCCGCTCGAGCCGCATCCGGCCAGCGCCAGCGCGCAGCCCATTGCCATGACAGCGCGTGGGGCGATTGGGGTTCGATCGTACATCAGGTCGGGTCTCCGCGAGAATGTTCGGCCGCCGCCGCGTCGTGCTGGGAGGGGTCTTTCTCGCGCATGAACAACGTGCGCGCAAGCAGGAGCACGACGCCGATGGTGATGGCGGCATCGGCGATATTGAAGATCAGGAACGGTCGGAAGCTACCGATATGAAAGTCGGCATAGTCGATCACGTAGCCATAGGCCACGCGGTCGACAATATTGCCCAGCGCGCCGCCAAGTACGAGCGCCAGGGCGGTGATGTCGCCCATCAGCCGCTCGCGCAGCAGCCACACAGCGATAAGCAGCGCGACGGTGGCGGTCACCGCGACTAGGATCCAGCGCATTTCCATGCTGGTTGCCTGCAGCAGGCCGAGCGAGATGCCGTAATTGTTGGTCCGGGTGAGATCGAAAAAAGGCAGCAGCGGATAATGGTCGCCCCTGTTGACCAGGCCCAGCGTCTCGACAACGAAGCGCTTCATCCATTGGTCTGAAATGAAGATCGCGGTGGCCAACGCCAGTCCGATCGCGCGGTTGCGCCATGCCTGCGGATTGCTGTCGATCATCATGCCGCCGGTTCCAGGCGCTCGACGACATCGGAACATCGTGCGCACAGCGCGCCGTCTTCGGACACTTCGGGCATATGACGCCAGCACCGGCCGCACTTCGAACGAACCGTCCTGGTTACAGCAAGGTTAGCGGATGTTCCACGTGAAACATCTGCCGTGATGAACATCTCGGCCAGCTGCTCTTCGGAGGACCCTTCCGGAAAGCGGGCATCCGGAATGCCGACCTCGGCTTCCAGGCTCGAGCGAACGATCTTGTCGCGCCGCAGCGGTTCGATCGCTTCGGTCACGTCCTGCCGCAAGGCTCGCAGCGCCGCCCATTTGCCTTCATCGGTCGCGATGGTCGGCACCTCTGGCCAGTCAAGCAGATGGACGCTTCCGGCCTCGGGGAAGCGCGTGCCCCACACCTCCTCGCTGGTGAACACCAGCACCGGCGCGGCGTATCGTACCAACGCGTGGAACAGGGTGTCCATTACCATGCGGCAGGCGCGACGGCGTGGGTCAGCGGGGTGGTCGCAATAGAGCGAATCCTTGCGGATATCGAAATAGAAGGCGGACAGGTCCTCGTTGCAGAACTCGATCAGCGTGCGGGTGTAAAGATTGAAATCGAACGTTTTGGCGGCCTTGCGCAACGTGGTATCGACGCCACCCAGCAGGGACAGGACGTAGCGCTCGAGCTCTGGCATGTCGTCAGCCGCCACGCGTTCGGCATCGGCGATCCCGTCGAGCGCGCCAAGCAGATAGCGCAGCGTGTTGCGCAGCTTGCGGTACTGGTCGGCCGCGCCCTTGAGGATTTCATCACCGATCCGGTGATCATTGGTATAGTCGACGCTCAGCGCCCACAGGCGGATGATGTCGGCGCCATATTGCTCCATCACCTTGTTGGGGTCGATGGTATTGCCCAGGCTCTTCGACATCTTGCGCCCGTCACTTGCCATGGTGAAGCCGTGGGTCAGCACCGCCTTGTAGGGGGCGCGGCCCCGCGTGGCGCACGATTCGAGCAGCGAGGACTGGAACCAGCCGCGATGCTGGTCCGAACCTTCGAGGTACAAATCGGCGGGCGATTGCAGCTCGGGCCAGCGTTCGCTCTCGAGTACGAAGGCATGGGTGGAGCCCGAATCGAACCAGACATCGAGGATATCGCCGACCATCTCGTAGTCTGCTGCATCATGCTCGTCACCAAGCAGGTTCGCCGCATTGTCCGATGACCACGCGTCGATACCGTGAGCGCGGACAGCTTCGACGATGCGAGCATTGACGAGGGGGTCCGCCAGGTATTCGCCCGTTACGCGGTGGACGAACAAGGTTATCGGCACGCCCCAGGCACGCTGGCGGGAGAGCACCCAGTCGGGCCGCTGCGCGATCATCGAACCGATCCGGTTGCGTCCGCGTTCGGGGATGAACTGCGTATCGGCAATCGCCGCAAGCGCACTCTGGCGCAATGTGGCGGTGCGGTTTGGATCTGTGCCACCGGTTGCGGGAAGGGGGGCGGCCGGGGAGTCGGACCGCCGCATCGGCTTGTCCATCGGCACGAACCATTGCGGTGTGCAGCGAAAGATCACCTTGGCCTTCGAGCGCCACGAATGGGGGTAGGAGTGGCGATAATCCGACGAAGCTGCGAGGAGCGCACCGGATTGGTTCAGATCGGCGCAGATGGGGCCATCGGGCGCATTGAACTTGGGGTTGATGACCGAGGCGTTGCGCTCGTCGCTGCGCGGCAGCCAGCCCCAGTCCTCGCGGTAGCGGCCATCGCCCTCGACCGCGAAGAGCGGGCGCAGCGGCAGCTTGGGCGTGCCGAGCTCGTCGGCATAGGCGCGGCACAGCGCGAAATCGTCCTCGCCATGGTCGGGCGCCATGTGGACGAGGCCGGTGCCGCTGTCGGTGGTGACGAATTCGCCCGGCAGCATCGGGCGGGCTTCCGCGAAGAAGCCGCCAAGATGGTGCATCGGGTGGCGGACCTTGGTGCCGGCAAGGTCTGAGCCTTTGCCGCGCCAACGCTCTCGCATAACCACGCTGAAGCCATTGGCTTGTTGAAAACGAGTCGAGAAATCTTCTGTGAGCGCATTGTCGGAAAGAGAGGATGCTAAGAGAATTGGTCGGTTCGTCCAACGGGTTCTCGCAAACTGCGCGTCGATGTTCGCTTGATGGCTCTTAGCCAAGACGGACTCGTCTTGCTCCCCTACCCAACCTCCAGCGACGAAACTTAGGTCAACCAAAACATACTCTATCTCTGGCCCATACGCCAAAGCCTGATTAACTGGAATGGTCCAAGGCGTCGTCGTCCAGATGACCGCATGCGCCCCCACCAACTCGGGCACGTTCGGGCAATCTACAATCTCGAACGCCACGTCGATTTGCGTCGAGACGATATCCTCGTACTCGACCTCCGCCTCGGCCAGCGCGGTCTTCTCCACCGGCGACCACATCACCGGCTTGGCGCCGCGATAGAGCTGGCCGCTCTCCGCGAACTTCATCAGCTCGGCGACGATGCCCGCCTCGCTCTCGAACTGCATGGTGAGGTAGGGATTGTCCCAATCGCCCAGCGCGCCCAGGCGCTTCAGCTGCTCGCGCTGCACGCCCACCCAGTGCGCGGCATAGGCGCGGCATTCGGCGCGGAACTCGGCCGAGGGGACTTCATCCTTGTTTAACTTCTTCTTGCGATAGAGCTCCTCGACCTTCCATTCGATGGGGAGACCGTGACAATCCCAGCCGGGGACATAGGGCGCGTCCTTGCCGAGCAGCGTCTGCGTGCGCACCACCATGTCTTTGAGCACATGGTTGAGCGCATGGCCGATATGCATGTCGCCATTGGCATAAGGCGGGCCGTCGTGGAGGATGAACTTCTCGGCCCCCGCGCGCGCCTGGCGCACTTGGGCATAAAGGTCCTCCGCCTGCCATTTGGCGAGGATGGTAGGCTCTTTGGCGGGCAGACCGGCTTTCATGGGGAAGTCGGTCTTGGGCAGGAACACCGTGTCCCGCCAATCGCGCTGAACAGGTTCGCGGGCGGCGGGGTCGCGCTGAACAGGATCGCGCGCCGCACGGTCGTGTTCGACAGGATCGCGCTGCGCACGGGCGCGTTCGACAGGATTGCGTTTGTCTGCAGGAGGAGCCTTGGCCATCAGGCCCGCGGCCCTAAAGCCTCGCGCGCGGCCTCGCAATCCCGCGCCATCTGCGCCTTGAGCGCGTCCAGGTTGTCGAACCTGGCCTCGGGCCGTAGGAACTGGTGCAGCGCGACCTCAATCTCGCGGCCGTAAAGATCGCCGGCGAAATCGAAGAAATAAGGCTCGAGCAACTCGACAGGCGGCTCGAATTGCGGACGGATGCCCAGGTTGGCGGCGCCCTGGAGCAACTCGCCCGTATCGAGCAGCCGCGCAGTGACCGCGTAGATGCCGAAACGCGGGCGCAGATAGGTGCCAAGCTCCAGATTGGCGGTGGGATAGCCGATGGTGCGACCGCGCTTGTCCCCATACCTGACGATACTGCGAATGGCGAAGGGGCGGGTGAGCAGGCGAGTGGCGGTGACGGGATCGCCCGCTTTGAGCGCTTCGCGGATACGGCTCGAGGAAACCGGAGTGCCCCCCGCTTCGCTCGTCCGCGCTTCGCTTCTTCCTGCTTCGCCCACCTTCGCTTCGCCCATCCCCGCTTTAGGCCCAGCCAGCACCGGTCCGATCGCGCGTGTCTCGATGCCGCAGGCCGCACCGATCCGGCGCAGCACCGTGACATTGCCGCCGCGCTGCCGACCGAAGGTGAAGTCCTCGCCCGTCACCACGCCGGCGGCCCCGATCCGGCGAGCAAGCAGGTCTTCAACGAAGTCCTGCGCCGAAGTGTCGGCAAGCTCGGCGCCGAATGCGAAGACGAGCATGGCATCGGCGCCAGCGGCGGCGAAAAATTCGGCGCGCTGGTCCAAACTGGTGAGGCGGAAAGGGGGGGCATCGGGCGCGAAATGGCGGACCGGGTGCGGATCGAAGGTGGCGATGATTGCCGGACGGTCCTCGGTTCGAGCCCAGTCGATCGCCTCGCCAACAACGCGCTGATGACCCAGGTGAAAGCCGTCGAAATTGCCCAGCGCCACGATCGCATCGCGAAAATCCGGGGGAAGCGGGTCGCGGTGGGAGAAGCGGGGAAGGGACGCAGCGGTCATCGCCGGTTCCTGATGGGCGGGGCGCTTTGGCGCAGGGCGGTCGGGGCGCAGGGCCTGCCGATGCGGTGGCGGATCGTTCGGTGCGCTGTGGTCCGTGCTGGTGCGGATCTCGCGATGGTGCCAGCGTTGCCCCTCGCGCCATGACCCTGGCAGGTGGCGATACGGAAGCACCGCGCGGTCCGCCGACTTGGCCGATCGCGCCGAACCCGGAGCAGTGCCCAGGACAGGTTCCAAGGTCGCAGGCGGCGGGTGGCGGGCAGGCCCTTCACTTGGCACGCCCGGCGGCGGGCGCATCGTCCCGGCACCGATAGGTGACGAAGGCAAAGCCCGGGTGATCATCGCCAGCGGGATACGGCTCACGCTGCGCCTCGCGCCAGATCGCAGGGTCGGGCGCGGGCAGCCGCACATTGCAAAGCTCGGTGTCCGCATCGATCTCGGTAATCTCGAACCGGTCGATATGGGGCATGAACAGCGCGAAGATTTCCGCCCCGCCGATCACCGCGATTGCGTCCCCTTGCGCGCAGGCGAAGGCCTGGCCGAGCGAATGCACGGTTTCGGCGCCATCCGCGTGCCAGTCGGGTTGCCGGGTGAGCACGATATGGCGGCGGCCAGGAAGCAGACCGGGGAGGCTGTCGAAGGTCTTGCGCCCCATCACCATGACCCGGCCGGTGGTATGGCGGACGAAATGGCGCATGTCGCGAGCGATCCGCCACGGCACCGCGCCGTCCCTGGCGATACACCCGTCGCGGCCGCGGGCGACAATGCCGATGACGGCGCTTGTGTCATGCTCGCCGGTGACATGTCCTGCGCGTTGTGTAACGCCGGCGTCCGGTAATGCGCTGGGCTTGTTCATGTGGTCCGCGCAAGGCCTTGCCCTGCCGAAGGGTTCGTCCGCGACCCCGGAGCCGAAGCTGAAGAGCGCGGCAAGGTGCGTGGGCCCGCGCGTGGTTGGCGCGCGGCAATGGCACCGGATGACAGGTACCCAGGCGGTCCGGCAGGAATGATGATAGGCCAGGAAATTGCCGCTGGTTTGCCCGTCGCCTCGCGCGCACGCGCACGCGCGACGCCGGTCCGGCGGATGCCACCATACGCTTGTTTGCAGTTCGACACATCGATGGTCGGATGTTTGGTATCCGCAGATGTTCCGCTGTGACGCGCTGGCGGTGATGACGGCTCAGGCTGACACTTTCGCCATGTGCCGCGCATGGCGGGGGGATGCCGCCCGAGCCTAGCGCAACAGGCGCCGCCTCCGGGCAATCGTCTGCGCTCATAACGACATGCTGAGCCTGCTACCCGGACGCCGGCCTCGTGCGCACCGGCCACGCCCGCACCGGCACTGCGCTTCCCCGTGCTCGCGCTTGCATGAAGTGCAGCGGGCGAGGCGTGACCCTGAACCCCGGGCCAGACCGGTAATTCGGACCCAAGTGCACTCATTCGCCGCCCACCCTCGTGACATGCCCCATCTTGCGCATCGGGCGGGCACCGGTCTTGCCGTAGAGATGCACGCGCGCTGCCGGGTCGGCAAAATGTTGCAAAGGGTCCAGCGCCCCCTCGCCGATGAGGTTTTGCATCTCGATGCTTGGGAACAATGTGGCGGTGTCTCCCAGAGGCAGGCCGCAGATCGCGCGGATATGGTTCTCGAACTGGCTGGTCGCCGCGCCCTCGATGGTCCAGTGGCCCGAATTGTGCACGCGCGGGGCCATCTCGTTGAACACCGGGCCGTCCTCGGTGGCGAAGAACTCCAGCGTCAGCACACCGGTATAGTCGAGCGCATCGGCAACCTTGTGGGCGAGCCCGCGCGCCTCGGGCGTCTGATGCTCGATGATCTGGGGAGCCGGAAGCCGCGAGGTGCGCAGGATGCCGCCCTCGTGCCGGTTGTGCGGACTGTCCCAGAAGCGCACCCCACCATCGCGCGCCCGCACCAGGATGATCGAGAACTCGCAAGGAAAATCGACCTGCGCCTCGTAGATCAGCGATTGCCCGTCGATGGCGATGGAAGCAGCATCGGCCGGGGAGGCGACCCGGTGCTGGCCTTTGCCATCATAGCCTTCGCGCCGGGTCTTGAGGATGCCCGGGGTGGCGATGGCCTGGAGCGCGGCGTCGAGCTCGGCGCGCGAGCCTACCGCGGCAAATCGCGCGGGACGGCCGCCCAGCTGCTCGACGAACCGTTTCTCGGCCAGCCGGTCCTGCGCGATCTCCAGTGCGCGCGGGCCGGGGGCAAGCTTGTCCTGCGGGATCGCGGCCAGCGACGCGACGGGGACGTTCTCGAACTCGTAGGTCAGAACGGCACAATCGGCGGCAAACGCGGCCAGCGCGGCTTCGTCGTGCCAGTCCGCCTGGGTGAAGCGCGCTGAGACCTCGGCGGCGACGCACTTGGGCTGGGGGGAGAAGACGTGGCAGCGATAGCCCATCTGGGCCGCGGCCATCGCCAGCATCCGGCCAAGCTGGCCGCCGCCCAGGATGCCGATCGTGGCGCCCGGCGCGATCACTTGGGTCACCTGAACCTCGCTCCGCCTGTCTGGAACCCGCCGCTAGGGGTCATACCAAGCGCTAAAGCGAAAACCGGCCCGCCCGACAAGCATGTGCCGGCGATGTTGGGGCGCGGGCGCGGCAGTAAGCGCATCTAGGCGTCTGCTACTCGGCCGCCGGATGTTCGGACACGCCTTGCGTCTGACGCGCGCGCCAGGCCTCGAGCCGTTCGGCCAGCGCCTTGTCCGACAGCGCGAGGATGGCGGCGGCCAGCAGCGCGGCGTTGCTCGCCCCCGCCTTGCCGATCGCCAGCGTGCCGACGGGAACGCCGGCGGGCATCTGGACGATGGAGAGCAGCGAATCGAGCCCCGACAGCGCCCGGCTGCGTACCGGCACGCCAAGCACCGGCAGCCGCGTGAGCGCGGCGAGCATTCCGGGCAGGTGCGCCGCGCCGCCCGCCCCGGCAATGATGACCGCAAAACCCTCAGCCGCTGCGCGTCTGCCGAAATCATGCAGCCGCTCAGGCGTGCGATGCGCCGAGACGATGCGCGCTTCGTGGGCGATCTCCAGCTCGTCCAGCAGGTCAGCGGCATGGCGCATGGTGGCCCAGTCGGACTGGCTTCCCATCACCACCGCGACCCGGCGCCCGGGCGGGGCAGCGGTGTTTGCCGCGCCCGCCAGATCAGGCATCCTTGAGGTAGTAGCGCTCGCCCGGCCGCATGGCGTCGTCGAACTCGTAGATGATCGGGGCGCCGGTTGGGATCTCGAGCCCGGTGATATCCTCGTCCGAGATCGCCGACAGGTGCTTGACCAGCGCCCGCAGCGAATTGCCATGTGCCGAGATGATCACCGTCTCACCGCTCTTCAGCACCGGGTGGATCGTCTCCTGCCAATAGGGCAGTACACGCTCGATGGTCAGTGCCAGGCTTTCACTGAGCGGAACCTCGATGCCCTGATAGCGCGGATCGCCCGTCATGTCGTATTCGTGGCCCGCTTCCATCGCGGGCGGCGGCGTGTCGAAGCTGCGCCGCCAGATATGAACCTGCTCCTTGCCGTGGAGCGCGGCGGTCTCGGCCTTGTCGAGCCCGGTAAGCCCACCATAATGACGCTCGTTCAGCCGCCAGTGCTTGTGTTCGGGGATCCACAGCCGGCCGCATTGCTCGAGCGCGATATGCAGCGTCTTGATCGCGCGCAGCTGGAGCGAGGTGAAGGCGCAGCTGGGCAGCAGCTTCTTGTCGGCGAGCAGCCGGCCGGCAGCCTCCGCTTCGGCGGTGCCTTGTTCGGTCAGATCGACATCCCACCAGCCGGTGAAGCGGTTGGCAAGGTTCCAGTGGCTCTGGCCGTGACGGACGAGAATGAGCTTTGGCATCTTGAGAGGCGGTCTTCCCGATGGCGCGGACATGGGCGCGGACATGCCGGATGGCGCGGGTGGAGTTAGCCGCCCTTCTCGCGCTTGGGAAGGGTGCGCTCGGGTGTGATCTTTTCGGCCGATGCGGGTGCTTGCGCGTCGCGTCCGCCCTCGACGCCGTTGTCCGCAGATGCATCGGGCAGCGGGTCGCAAGGTGAGGCGTCGACATCCGCACCCGCCCGAGCGCGGGCCTGCGCCTTGCGACGCTTCAGATTGTCGCGCAGCCGAGCCGCCAGCCGCTGTTCGCGCGAAGCGGGATGTGACGAGAGTGCCATGGCAGCGCTCATCATGCCGCCGACAAGCCGATGGGGCAAGCGGCGCTTTAGCACCTTGGCATAGGCCTATACGGCTGCGAACAGGGGGGCCGCGCCCGCCTACCGAAGCGCGAAAGCCTGCCTTGACTTTCGCCATGCGGATGCCGATAGCCCGGCCGCTTCCCCTAAGGACAACGCTGCTGTAGCTCAGTGGTAGAGCGCACCCTTGGTAAGGGTGAGGCCGGGAGTTCAATCCTCCCCAGCAGCACCATCCGGCGGCCCCGTTCCCTCGACACCGTCCACCCCAGTATTATCTGCATGATCCTTCAGGGCGGCTTACTGAACACAGGGAGCGCCGCCGTCGCTTCGCGCTTGCCTCGCACAAAGCCAGCCGCCATGGCGCGAAGGGCCGGACATGGATGCGATCCACCCTCCCGAACCCCCACCTGCTGGCCCGCCTGTTAATAGGGCGTCCGAAGACAGGATGACCGGCGGCGCGCCGTTGACGCAGGTGCACCGCGATTATGTCAAGGTGGTGCGCATCAAGCTCAGCCTGTTGCTCGTTCCCGTCATGATCGTCGCACTCGTCATCGAGACGGCGGGGCTGCCGCTGCCCGGAATGCTGGCGGTTCCGGTGGTGCTGCTGGCAGGGATCGTGCTCGTTGCCATGCCCTGGCGGCGCTATGGTGCGCGTGGCTACGACATGGGCGCGGATCGGCTGAGGATCGCGCGCGGCATCCTGTTCAGGACTGACACCGTCGTCCCGTTCGGCCGGGTTCAGCATCTCGACGTGACCCAGGGACCGATCGAGCGGCGCTATGGCCTGGCAACGCTTACGCTCTATACCGCCGGCACGCATAATGACAGCGTCTCGCTTCCCGGCCTGCCGCATGCGCAGGCGGTGGCCATGCGTGAGGCGATCCGGGCGCATGTGCGGCGCGAGACGATGTGAGCGGGACGTTTCATTCAACCGATCCGCCGGCCGGGCGGCCTGCGCGGTCCCAAGCAAAAGCCGGCGATATGCAAACGGGGATAGCTCCGAACGGTGGACCTGGTGCGCAGCTCGGTGGAACGGCCCAGGGGTCGGTCAATGAGCTGGATGACAAGGCCGGGCCGGGCGAAACCGGCGAAGGCTGGCACCGCGTCAGCCCGGCCAGCATCGCGGCAAACAGCATTGCCGGGATCGGCTCTGCAGTACTGCCGATGGTGGCGATATTCTTGGGATCGGGGGCGGACGAAGGCAGCGGCCTGCTGGCCCTGATCGTAGGCTGCCTCGCGGTATCGCTGAGCGTGCTTTTCGCCGCACTCGCCTGGTGGCGCACGCGTTACCGGCTGGGCGACACCGACGTGGCGGCGGTGAAGGGGCTCATCAGCCGGCAGGCGCGCTCGATCCCGTTCGAACGCATCCAAGACGTGAGCCTGGAGCAGAAGCTCGTGCCCCGCCTGTTCGGCCTGGTCGCGGTGCGGTTCGAGACCGGCGCCGGGGCGGGGGACGAACTGGCGCTTGCCTATGTCACCAGGAGCGAGGGCGAGACGTTGCGCGAGGCGGTGCGCGCCCGGCTCGACAGCGCCCCCGATGCGATGACGGGTGGCATTGTTGCCGGGGAGGGAGCAGATGCCGATCGGCAGGTAGCCGCGGGCGATGCACCCCGACACGCGACCGGTCCGACAACGGCGCTGTTTGCGATGGGACCGGCGCGGTTGCTGATGTTCGGCCTGTTCGAATTCTCGCTGATCGTGTTCGCGCTGCTTGGCGGCGCGGCGCAGCAACTCGATTTCCTGCTCCCGTTCGACCTGTGGGATATGGAAAACTGGGAGGCGCGGCTCGCCGGGTCCGATGCGCTGATAGCAGGCTGGCTGGCGCAGTGGGGATGGGCCGCGCGGCTTGTCGGCGTGGTGTTCGGGGTGCTGGGTCTGGCGCTGATCGGCCTCGCCACAGGAATCGTGCGCACCTTCGCGCGCGAATGGGGCTTCACGCTCGAGCGCACCGCGCGCGGCTTTCGCCGCCGCCGTGGGTTGTTCACGCGCACCGATGTGGTCATGCCGGTGCACCGTGTGCAGGCGCTTCGTCTGACAACCGGGATGGTGCGGCGGTTATGGGGGTGGCACGCGTTGTCCTTCATCACCCTGGCGCAGGATGCCGGCTCGGCCAATCACGCGGTGGCGCCGTTTGCCAGATTGGATGAGCTGGCTCGCGTGGCACATGAAGCGGGCTTCGCGTTGCCCGGCGATGCGACCCGGTGGCATCGACCCGCTCACAGCTATTGGCGCGACCGGGCAATGATTCCCGCCATCCCCGGGCTGCTGGTCGCGCTCCTCGTGCTGGCGCTGGGCCAGCCTTGGCCCGCGCTGGTCGTCGCGCTGGTCGCTTTGCTGATCGGATGCTGGCAAATATTGATCGCCCGCGCGCATCGTCATGCGCTTGAGCCCGAACAGATCGTCACGCGCGTCGGACTGCTGGCACCGCGCATCACCATCGCCACGCGCGCCAATCTCCATTCGGCGGAACTGGCGCAGGGCCCGCTCGGCCGACGGAGCGGATATGCCAGCCTTCGCATGGGCCTCGCAGGGGGGCGATTGCGGATCGACGGGCTGCCGCTCGATCGCGCAAAGCAGATGCGCGATGAAGTCCTGACCTCGATCGTGGCGGTCGATTATTCCGCGCTGCCTCGCTGAGGCCACCAGCAAAGGGGGCGCGCTGCACAGAAGAAAGGCCCCGGCATTGCTGCGCGGGGCCTCTCCAAATCAGGGTGACAGGATTAGTAAGTCGTGCCGTAATAGCCGAACACCTGCTCACCATACTGCCTGTCGAAAGCGGGCTGACTGTCCTGCTTGTATGATGGTGCATCCTTCAGCCGGTTCTTGTCTATATTGACGACATAACCGCCTTTGTTGGTATCGTAGTCAAGCGCTTCCCAAGGAAGCGGGTGATAGGACCCGCCGATGCCCAGAAAGCTTCCGAAGTTCATCACCGCATATTCCACGCGTCCCGAACGCTTGCCGATCATAAGATGCGAAACCGAGCCGATCTTCTCGCCGTCGATGGCGTAGACCGAAGTTCCTTCCACCTTGTCCGAACTGATCAGCGTGGTGCTCTCATCACGTTCGAGCGGACGGTCCTGGCGTTGCATTGTGTTGGTCTGGTTCATGTGTTGCTCTCTTTCAGTGCGTTGTTGCTGGTGACCTTGCATCACGCGGCTACGACCCTTTCTGGAAGGGGATCCGCGCGGCATGAACAATCACCCCTGCATTCAGTTAACCAATGAGCAATGCACCCGAATTGTTCCGACTTATCAACGACGTTTTTCCAAATTTCCCGGTCGCGCCTATTCGCGCCTATGCTCCGGGATCGGCGCGCAGCTCGGCCCATTCGGGGTGCTGGCGGAAGGCGGCGGCAACATAGGAACAGCGCGGCACGATGGTGAAGCCCTGCTCACGCGCATCGGCGATCATTCGCTCGACCAGCTGCATCGCGACGCCCTCGCCGCGCGCTTCGGGCGGCACGAAAGTATGATCGGCGCTGCGTGCCGGGCCCCGCGCGGTCCAGGTCAGTTCGGCGGGGCGCTCGCTGCCCGCGACATCGACACGATAGGCTCCGTGCGTGGTCTCGTCGGTGCTCTTGATGGCGGTCTCGCTCATGATCGGGTGTCTCCTTCTGGTAGTGGGTCAGTTTGAAATCGACCCTGCTATTTAGCGCCAGCCGCGCTATATGGTCTGTATGACAGGAAAAGCCCCGAAGCGCCCGCGTGACGCCAACCAGCTTGCGAAGCTGATGGTTGATATTGCGACCGGCGAGGAAAGCGACGCTCCTCCGACAGCCAATCAGCAGCGTGCATCCAAAGGTGGTCAAAAGGGAGGCAAGGCTCGCGCCAGTGCTCTTACGCCAGCCGAGCGATCCGAGATTGCTTCAATCGCTGCCCAAGCCCGCTGGAAGAAATCCTAAGCCGCCTTGTCGCCTCTATCGCGACCCGCCTGCTCAGCGGCGCGATGCTCGATTACGTCGTCGTCGAATGACAGGTAGAAGGTAAGCTGCGGGTCCGACGGGAAGTTCTTGTTCATGCGCTCCACGTCGCACACCGCCCGATAAACATCATTTGCGATGCCCTCCCGGCGCTGACGGACTGACCGCTGACGCTTCGTCGGCGTCCCGCCATGGTCAATGTCAAAGTAGTGCTTCGCTCCGACGCCATTTGCATCAAAAAGCGTGACGCACTGTTTGGCGCGGTAAGCGAAGCCGCCTTCTTCATCGTAGCGCTTTGCCTGGCGGAGTGCCTGCGTCACCTGTTTACGCAACACCCGGCGCACGTCTTGCGGGCGAAGCCCGAGCTTACCGCGCGCCATTGCCCACTCGATGAAATCGTTTGGATCGCCCGAATCCTGCCCGGTCTCTTCTTCCCATTCATTCCAGTGCAGGACCACCTGCTCATTGTAATCGGCCATCATCCGCTCCTAGAGGCCGGTCGGGGAAAAATGACCCCAACCGTCCTTGTATTTCCATTCCATTAGGTGTTCGCGGACACCGATCTGGTATTCGCGAAGCCAGTTCCATTTCTTGGTGTGGTTCTGGATTTGCCCCACCACGATTCCTGGGTGCACCTCCATCCGCGCAGCGAATTGCAGCACATCCTCGCGCGAACTGAATGGGCTCTTCCGGGCGATAAAAGACTGTAGCTGTGCCGAGGGAACGCAGAAGGTCGCCGCCGCATCGTTGGCGACCTTCTCGCACTCAAGCTCCGCGTCCTTGCCTGTATCGCTGTCAACTGGGGCGAAGGTGTATTCCTTGCCGTCGCCATTGAGGACGTGCTCGATCTCGTGCCGTAGCACGAAGGCGAAGTTGTCAATGCGATCCAGCCGAAGGGTAAGACCGATAACAGGCTGCCCGCCTAGCCAAACGCACACACCATCGATCTTTGATGCCGGAAGGTGCTCGACAAGCACAAATCGGACACCGCACCGGTGCAGAATCTCTGGGATGTGGATCAAGTCTTCCTTCAATAGAAGGTGCTCTTTGATTGCGGGCAAACTCTTACGAAGCGCGTCTTCCGAATATAACGGGCACCCAATCTGCTCTGCCATCTTCCGAACGCGATTGAGCCAGACGTATTGGATTTCCGTCGTGCCCTCATAATCGCTCTTGCGCGCGGCGTGGGCGAGCAATGGAGCATCGCTGACAAATGGAATATCGTCGATACGGTTCTTGCCGAAGAAGCGCATCATCTGGAGGTCGAGAAGGTCCGGCTCCGCGTTCTCGATCCAGCCGCGATTGATCATCTCTCGGACCGGGAACACCGACAACCAAGCAGCGCGTGTCTTCACGCCGGGGTCGGCCTGACGCGCCGTGTGAAGGTCGTATAGCTTCTGTAGATTCATGAAAAACTCGGCAGGCATGTCGAAGGCATCGCCAAGCGCAACCGCCGTGTCGGGCGTGATCTTGGTTGCACCCTTGATCAGCTTGTTCAGCTGACTGACGTGCATGTCGAGAATATAGGCAAGGTCCGCCTGCGCCCATCCACGAGCGGCAAGCTCTTCCTCGATGAACGTGCCGGGGTGGTCCACCGGCAATGGTGCGGCCTTAGCCATCAGTGGTAGTCCTCAATGCTCAATATCGTGACGGTCTGCGGGTCCGTTTCTTCGTCCAGTTCAAACATCATCCGAAACTGGTCGTTAAGCCGTATCGACCTTTGCCCTTCACGATCCCCCTTCAGTTTTTCGTAATGCAGGCTCTTCCAATTTCGGAGCGAACGGTCGTCAACCGCCGCCCGCAGGACAGTGAGCTTCCGACGTGCCGACTTAATGACCGAAACGCTCAGCCGAGTTGCCCCTGCTTGGTCCGTTTCGATCAGCGCCAGTTCCTCTTCAGCGAACACGATCCTCATTTATCGCGTGGTAGCACAGGAGAATCTGGGTGTGCAAGGGCAGATTTGCAAGTAGTATCAAACTGACCTTTATGCTTGACTAAACGCCGCTTGCCAGTATGGTCTGCCTATGAACAAGCTGACCATCGAAGAGCGTGCCCGCATCCTCCACGTCCTGTGCGAAGGCGCCAGCATCCGGGCGATCACCCGGTTGACTGGCGCGAGCAAGAACACCGTGGCGAAGCTGCTGATCGACGCGGGCAAGGCTTGTGCCGCCTATCACGATGCCAACGTCCGCAACGTGAAGGCGGCGCGGGTCCAGGTCGATGAAATCTGGTCGTTCACCTATGCCAAGCAAAAGAACGTAGCGACTGCGAAGGATGCGCCGGAAGGCGCTGGCGACACGTGGACTTGGACTGCGCTCGACGCCGATAGCAAGATGATCGTCTCGTATCTCGTGGGCGGTCGGGACGCTGAATACGCCATGTGGTTTATGGATGATCTGGCCTCGCGTCTCGCCAACCGGGTCCAGCTAACCAGCGACGGTCACCGCGCCTATCTTGAAGCCGTGGAAGGCGCGTTCGGCGCGGAGGTGGATTATGCCCAGCTGGTAAAGATGTATGGTAACACCATCGGCGCACCGGGCCGCTACAGCCCCGCCGAATGCACCGGCTCCAAGAAAATCCGCCGCGAAGGCAACCCCGATATTGCTCACGTCTCGACCAGTTACGTCGAGCGCCAGAACCTGACCATGCGGATGCACATGCGCCGCTTCACCCGCCTGACCAACGCCTTCTCAAAGAAGGTCGAGAACCACGCTCACGCGGTTGCGCTGCACATGATGTACTACAACTTCGTCCGCATCCATAAGACGCTTCGCGTGACCCCGGCAATGGCCGCTGGCGTGACTGACAGGCTTTGGGATATTGCCGACGTTGCCAAGCTGGTCGAAGAGGCGGAGGCCAAGCCCGGCAAGCGCGGACCTTACAAAAAACAGGGTCAGGTTTCAAACTGACCCACTACCCTCCTTCTTGCTCCGAACGAAATGCGCCGCCAAGGCGTTCCGATGCAGTTCCTGTCCGACAATGCGGCGCGCGTGCATCCGCTTGTGTGGCAGGCCATGCAGGCCGCCGACGAAGCCGATGCGCCTTATGACGCCGATGCGCTGAGCCGGCGGCTCGACGAGGCGCTGACTGCGCTGCTCGGGCGCGAGTGTACCGGGCTGGCGGTGGCGACCGGAACCGCGGCCAATTGCCTGGCGCTGGCCACCATGGTCAGCCCGCATGGCGCGGTTGTCTGCCACCGCGAGGCGCATATAGAGATGGACGAATGCGGCGCGCCAGGCTTCTATCTGCACGGCGCCAAGCTGCTGCTGGCCGATGGCGAGGGTGCCAAGCTGGCGCCGGGCGCGATCGAGACGGTGCTGGCGGGGATAACGCGCGGCGTCCACCAGGTGCCCGCCCAGGCGATCGCGATTACCCAGGCGAGCGAATATGGCCTGGTCTATCGCCCCTATGAACTGGCGGCGCTGGGCGCGCTGGCTCGCAGGCATGGGCTGGGCCTGTTCATGGATGGCGCGCGGTTCGCCAACGCTGTCGCATTTCTGGAGTGCGAACCAGGCGAGGCGGCGGGGCCGGTGGACGCGCTTTCACTGGGCTGCGTCAAGAACGGGGCGATGAACGCCGAAGCCATCGTCTTGTTCGCGCCCGAGGCGGCCGAGATCGCACGCTGGCGCAGGAAGCGCGCCGGACATCTGCAATCCAAGGGTCGCTTTCTGGCAGCGCAGATCCTGGCGCTGATGGAGGGCGGGCTGTGGCTCGACAATGCGCGCGCCGCCAACAGCGCCGCCCGAGTGATCGGCCAGGGCGCGGGCGAGCGGCTGCTCCACCCGGTCGAGGCGAACGAGGTTTTCGTCCGGCTCGATGCCGCCGAGCGTGCCGCGCTGCGGGCGCAAGGCTTCGGGTTCTATGACTGGAGCGAGACCAGCGCGCGCTTCGTCGCCGCCTGGGATGCGCGGGGCGAGGATGCCGACGCGCTCGGCCGGGCGCTGGCGGCGCTGTGATGCGCGTGGTCGCTGGGGCTGCCCTGGTTCCTGAGCGCCAACCTGGCAGCATGCGGTATGCGAAAGAGGCTGCCCTTCGCCCGCACGGCATGACAGCGCTCGCACCATGACCAGACTGGTGATCGAGCCCGGCCCCCGCCATGCGCTGCTGCGGCCGGGGGTGGCGGTGCCGTTTTTCGTGGTGTCGCTGATCTGGGGCTCGACCTGGTTCGTGATCCGCGATGGGCTCGGAGCCGCGCCGCCCGCCTGGTCGGTCGCCTATCGCTTCGCCATCGCCACCGCGCTCATGTTCCTGCTGGCCGCCCGCTCGGGCCGCGGTTTCCGGATGACGCTCGGCGGCCACCTGATGGCGTTGGGCATCGGGTTCTCGCAGTTCTTTCTTAATTTCAATTTTGTCTATCGCGCCGAGCTTTACATCACCTCGGGCATCGTGGCGGTGCTGTTCGCGTTGCTGATGGTACCCAATGCGGTGCTCGCGCGGCTCTTCCTGGGAACGCGGGTGACCTGGCGGTTCGTCCTAGGAACCGGGATCGCGCTGGTGGGCATCGGGCTGCTGCTGGCGCACGAGTTCGCCGCCGCGCCGCCGGGCGCCGCCACCGGGCTGGGTGTGTTTCTGGCGGTGCTGGGCATCCTCTCGGCATCGGTTGCCAATGTGTTGCAGGCCGCACCCACCGCGCAGAAGCGCCCCCTGTTCCTGTTGCTAGCCTGGGCCATGGCGTGGGGAACACTGTTCGATTTGACCTTCGCGTTCGTGGCTGTAGGGGCGCCCGTTATCCCCGCTGAGCCGCGCTATTGGGGCGGGGTAATCTATCTTGCCGTGTTCGGCTCGGTGGTCACCTTTCCACTCTATTTCGGTTTAATCCGCGATGTCGGCGCGGGGCGGGCCGCCTATGTCGGTGTGCTGACGCCGGTGGTGGCGATGGCGCTTTCGACCTTGTTCGAGCGATATGTCTGGTCCGGGCTGGCCATCGCGGGCGCGGTGCTGGCGCTTGTCGGCCTGCTGGTCGCCCTCAGGGGGCGGCCACCCCAGCCTGCTCGGCGCGCATGATCGCGAGCAGACCCTCGACATAGGTCGGAAAGGCGGGTCGCCAGCCTAACACGCGCCTGGCCTTGCCGTTCGCCACCCGCCGGTTCTGCGCATAGAAGCCGCGCGCCATTGGTGACAGGTCGGCATCTTCCAATGCGATCAACGGCGGCGGGGCGACACCCAGCAGATCGCAGGCCCGTTCGATCACCGCATTGCCGCTGGCGGGAAGGTCGTCGGCCAGGTTGTAGGCGCCCGCAGGCGCGTTAAGCCCGGTGATCACCCCGCCGGCGATATCGGCGACATGGATACGGCTGAACACTTGTCCAGGAACCGAGATCCGCTTCGCCGTTCCTTCCGCGATCCGGTCGAAGGCGCTGCGGCCCGGGCCATAGATCCCCGGCAGGCGGAACACCCGCGCGCCCCGCTCCAGCCAAGCCTGGTCCGCCTCACACCGGCCCACGATCCGCCCGCCGCCCACCGGCGTGGTCTCATCCACCCAGGCCCCATCGGCATCGCCATAGACGCCGGTGGAGGAGAGGTAGGCGAGCGCCTTGCCATCGAGCGCGCCGCCGTAACGCGCCAGCACCGGGTCCGCACCCGTCTGGCGATCGGGCGGAACCGAGCTCAGCACATGGCCGGCGCGACCAAGCGCGGTCAGCACCGCAGCATTGTCGTCGAAGGCAATGTCGCCCGTGCTGCCGGTTGCCGTCACCTCGTACCCATGCGCCCGTGCCGCTGCCCGGATGAAGCCTGCGCTATAGCCCAGGCCGAAGATAAACAGGGCTTTCATCGCCACTTTTGCTCCGCTGCCGCGTTCACCAGACAGGACCCGAAGCTGAAAAGGACATAAGACCCGGATTGCAAATGGATATTGCCCGCACCCCCGCCACGCCCGACGGAAACCCGCTGATGGCGGACGCCGCCGTGGAGCCAAAAGCGCCCACGCTGATCCGCGCCAAGGATCACAAGCCCTTCGCCTGGCACGTGCCACAAGTGGAGCTCGAATTCGCGCTCGGGCTTGCCGCGACCACAGTTCGCGCGGCATTGACGGTCGAACGCAATCAGCAGGCCGAGCCGTCGAACACGCTGCGGCTGAACGGCGATGGCATCGCGCCGCTCGAAGTGCTGGTCGATGGTGTGCCCGTCCAGGCGACGTCGCGAGAGGATGACACGGTCATTGATGCTCCGGTAGCACCGAGTTGGCGGATGGACGGTGGCGATCTGCTGCTCGAGCTTATCGGCGAGCGCCACCAGGTCGAGATCGTCACGCGTCTCGATCCTTCGGCGAACAGCCAGTTGTCGGGGCTCTATGCCTCCAACGCCATGCTGTGCACCCAATGCGAGGCCGAAGGGTTTCGCCGGATCACCTTCTTTCCCGACCGCCCCGATGTGCTGTCGACCTATGACGTGCGCCTGACCGGCGATCGCTCGCTGTTCCCCGTGCTGCTGTCCAATGGCGACATGGTGGCGAGCGGTGAAAGGGCGGATGGCACGCACTGGGCGCAGTGGCGCGATCCGTGGCCCAAGCCCTCCTACCTGTTCGCGCTGGTGGCGGGAGACCTGGTCGCCCGGCGCGACCGGTTCACCACCATGGGCGGACGCGAGGTCGAGCTGGCGATCTGGGTGCGCGAGGGCGACCTAGAACGCACCGGCCACGCAATGGAATCGCTGACCAAGGCCATGGCCTGGGACGAGGAGACCTTCGGCCGCGAATACGACCTTGCCACCTTCAATATCGTGGCGGTGAGCGACTTCAACATGGGGGCGATGGAGAACAAGGGCCTCAACATTTTCAACACCCGCTACGTGCTGGCCGACCGGGAGACCGCCACCGATGGCGACTATGACGCGATCGAGGGGGTGATCGCACATGAGTATCTGCACAACTGGTCGGGTAACAGGGTGACCTGCCGCGACTGGTTCCAGCTCAGCCTGAAGGAAGGCTTCACGGTGCTGCGCGATCAGCTGTTCAGCCAGGACGCGGGCTCGGCCCCGGTCAAGCGGATCGAGGATGTGCGGGTGCTGCGCGGTGTTCAGTTCCCCGAGGATTCGGGTCCGCTCGCCCATCCGGTGCGGCCCGCTTCCTATAGCGAGATCAGCAATTTCTACACCGCGACCATCTACAACAAGGGCGCCGAGGTGATCCGCATGATGCGCACGCTGGCCGGACCGGCGGCTTTTCGCGCCGGCTGCGACCTGTATTTCTCGCGCCATGATGGCGAGGCCGCAACCTGCGAGGATTTCGTGAAAGCCATTGAGGAGGGCGCCGGGCTCGATCTAACCCTGTTTCGCCGCTGGTACGACCAGGCGGGCACGCCGCGCGTTTCGGTGCGGATGGAGCATGCGAACGAGCGCGTGACGCTCCACCTTGCGCAAAACGTTCCGCCCACGCCCGGTCAGGCGGACATGCGGCCGATGGTGATCCCGCTCGTCACCGCGCTGATCGATCGGGCGGGCGGGAAGCACGCTGGCGAACAGCTGCTAGTGCTTGAGGACGAGGAAACGAGCGTCACGTTCGACGGTTTTGCCGAGCCGCCGGTGCTCTCGATTAATCGCGGCTTTTCCGCTCCGGTCATTATCGAGCGCGACATTCCCCGGGCTGACCTGTTGTTCCTGGCGGTGCGTGACGATGATCCCTTCGCCCGCTACGAGGCGATGCAGGAACTGGTCGCGCGCCACCTGATCGCGGCGGTGGCGGGCGCGCTTGCCGAGGGCGAACGGGCGGCGGCGCGCGAGGCGATCGGCGAGGCGATGGCGGCAGCGCTGGCCGATGATGCGCTCGACGATCTGATGCGCGGCGAGCTGATGATCCTGCCCGCCGAAGTGGTCCTGGCCGAGCGGATCGACATGGCGGACCCGGCGGCGATCCATGCCGAGCGCCAGGCGCTTCGCGCATGGCTGGGAGATGCGCTTCGCCCGGCGCTCGAGGCCGCGCATGAGCGCGTTGGTGCGGTGCCGTTCTCGCTCGATGCCGAGGCACGCGGGGCTCGCAAGGTGAAGACCCAGGCGCTCTCGCTGCTTGCCGCGGGCGACGAGGCGAAGGGCGCGGCGCGTGCCGATGCGCAATATGGCGCGGCGGACAACATGACCGACCGGCAGGGTGCGCTGATGGTGCTGGCCGGCTTGGAAGTGGCCCAGCGCACGCATCGCCTCATTGATTTCTACCAGCGCTACAGGGGCAACGCCCTGGTGATCGACAAGTGGTTCGCGATCCAGGCGGGTTCGCTCCATCCCCGGGCGCTCGCCCATGTGGAGGCGCTGGCCGATCATGCCGATTTCACGCTCGCCAATCCCAATCGCGTGCGCTCGCTTTACATGGCCTTTGCCGGCAATCCGCATGCCTTCCACGATGCGAGTGGCGAGGGCTACCGGATGATCGCCGACTTGGTGCTGCGGCTCGACCCGGTGAACCCGCAGACCGCCGCGCGCTTCGTTCCCCCGCTGGGTCGCTGGCGGCGGATCGAGCCGCGGCGCGCGGACCTGATGCGCGGCGAACTCGAGCGGATCGCGGACGCACCCGGCCTGTCGCGCGATACCTATGAACAGGTGAGCCGCAGTCTTGGCTGAGCGGCTGGAAGTATTCCGCTCGGCGGTACTGGCGGGCGTGCCGCATGGTTTCTTCGGCCGGCGCGGGGGCGTGTCGCGCGGCGTCATCGCCGGGCTTCAGGCCGGGCTCGGCGCTGACGATGACGATGAAGCGGTGGCCGAGAACCGGCGGCTGGCGGCGGAGGCGGTGTGCGCGGGGTGCGATATTATCACCGTTCACCAGGTCCATTCCTCCAAGGTGAAAGCGGCGTTGCGCCCTTGGCCCGATCGCGACCGGCCGCATGCCGATGCGCTGGTATGCGATGAGCCGGGCATGCTGCTTGCCATCCTTACCGCCGATTGTGCGCCGGTGCTGCTCGCCGACCCCGAGGCCGGGGTCATCGGTGCCGCGCATGCCGGGTGGAAGGGCGCGCTGGCAGGGGTGCTCGGCAATGTCATAGCGGCAATGGGTGATCTGGGTGCTCACCCCGAGCGGATCACCGCCGCGATCGGCCCGGCAATCGCGCAGCCGAGTTACGAAGTGGACCAGGCGTTCCGCGACCGGTTTTTGAGCGCGGATGATGCCAATGACAGGTTCTTTTCCGCAGGAGCGAAGGCGCGATACCAGTTCAATCTGCCTGGATATGTGACAGCGCGGCTCGAGGCGGCTGGAGTGACCATGATCGATAACCTGGCGCTCGACACCTATGCGGATGAGGAGCGGTTCTATTCCTATCGCCGCGCAGGCCATCGGGGCGAGGCGCAATATGGTCGGCAGATCTCGCTCATTGCGCTTGGCACCGGCTGACTATCCAGCTTTCATCGCCGAACAATGGTGCAATGGAGCACCGCCACCTCTCGTCGCGCATATCTGTCATGTTACCGCCAAAAGGCGGGTTGGCAGCGGAGCAAGCCTCGGTTATCAGCCCCCCCGGGCCTTGGAACGGTCTGCCGCAGCAGAACGGCGCTCCATGGACCCCTGGTTTTTCGGTGAATGACCGCCGCCAAGCGCCCCACGGGGGCGAGCGGCGGTGGGCGGACAAGGCGAAACGATGGCAGACATTCCCGTGACCCCGTCAGGCGATGTTGTGACCGCCGGTGCCGTGACCGCCGAGGACGGTGTTCGGCGGCGAGACTTCATCAATATCGCTGCGGTTTCGGCTGCCGGCGTAGGCGGACTTGCCGCGCTCCTGCCGCTGATATCGCAATGGGCACCGTCTGCCGACGTGCTGGCGGAAAGCACCACCGAAATCGACACCGCGGCGATCGCGCCCGGCCAATCGATCAAGTCGGTGTTCCGCAAGCAGCCGGTATTTGTGCGCAACCTGACACCTGCCGAGATGGAACAGGCGCAGGCGGTATCGCTCGGCGATCTGCGCGATCCGGAATCGCTCTCCGACCGGACTAAGGAAGGTCACGCCAACATGCTCGTGACGATGGGCGTGTGCACGCATCTGGGCTGCGTTCCGCTCGGTGCGGTGGAGGGGGAGAACAAGGGCGAATATGGCGGCTATTTCTGCCCCTGCCACGGATCGCATTACGACACTGCGGGGCGCATCCGCAAAGGCCCCGCACCAAGCAACCTGCTGGTGCCCGAGTACGAGTTCACCGGCGACACCACGATCCTGCTCGGCTGAGACGTGAACCAAAGCGAAAGAACAAGACGATGAGCTTTCCCTGGGCCAGGCAGTACCAGCCGACCAATCCGCTGATGCGCTACCTGGACGAGAAGCTGCCGATTCCCCGGCTCGTCTATAATGCGGTGGGTGCCGGCTACCCGGTTCCGCGCAACCTCAACTATTTCTGGAATTTCGGTGTGCTGGCGGGGTTCTTCCTGGTGTTCCAGATCGTCACCGGCGTGGTCTTGGCCATGCACTACGCAGCCAATGTCAATGTGGCGTTCGAATCGGTCGAGCACATCATGCGCAACGTCAACTGGGGCTGGCTGATGCGCTACTCCCACGCGAATGGCGCCAGCTTCTTCTTCTGGTGCTGTACATCCATATCGGTCGCGGTCTGTTCTATTCGTCCTACAAGGCGCCGCGCGAGATGATCTGGCTGATCGGCGTCGTCATATTCCTGCTGGCGATGGCCACCGCCTTCATGGGCTACGTGCTCCCATGGGGGCAGATGAGCTTCTGGGGCGCGCAGGTGATCACCGGTCTGTTCGCCGCCATCCCGCTTATCGGCGAGCCGCTCCAGATGTGGATCCTGGGCGGGTTCGCACCCGACAACGCGGCGCTCAACCGGTTCTTCTCGCTGCACTTCATGCTGCCTTTCGTCATCCTGGGCTGCGTCATCCTGCATGTATGGGCGCTTCATATCCCGGGTTCGTCCAACCCGACCGGCGTGGAGGTGAAGAGCCAGAGCGACACCATTCCGTTCCATCCCTATTACACGGCCAAGGATGGCTTCGGTCTGGGCATCTTCCTCATCCTGTTCCTGGCAGTGGTGTTCTTCGCGCCCAACGCGCTGGGTCACCCCGACAATTACATCATGGCCAATCCGCTCTCCACGCCTGCGCATATCGTGCCCGAGTGGTATTTCTGGCCATTCTACGCCATTCTGCGCGCCTTTACCGGCGACCTGACGATCCCGTTCTTCGGTTTCACGCTGATCGAGGCCAAGCTGCTCGGCGTGGTGGCGATGTTCGCCTCCATCCTGGTGTGGTTCTTCCTGCCCTGGCTCGACCGGTCCTCGGTCCGCTCGGGGCATTACCGGCCGCTGTTTCGCAAGTTCTTCTGGTTCGGCCTGTTGCCCTGCATGGGGGTGCTGTTCTGGTGCGGAGGCGCCTACGCCGTAGAGCCCTACATCATGCTCAGCCAGATCGCGACGGCCTACTACTTCGCCCATTTCCTGATCATCCTGCCGCTCATCTCCTCGTTCGAGAAGACCGAGCCGCTGCCCTATTCCATCACCGATGCTGTGCTTGGCGGGGGGACGGACAAGGAAATGGCCAAGGGCGAATACGCGCAGCCTGTCTCGGCCTGAGCCGATCGGCTCACCTGCAAATCTTGGGGGAAGTTAAGCAACGATGATACGCCCTGTTGGCATATTCCTCGGCCTGTTCTTCGTTGCCACCGTGCTGCTGTGGTCGCTCGTCCCCGGCGTGGCGCTGGTTTTGCGGCAGGGCTTCTTTGTCGAACCATCCGCCGAGCGCGCGTTCCATGCGGAGCCGCGCGAGGTGTCCTTCCAGCATGATGGCGTGTTCGGCACCTGGAACTATGCCCAGCTCCAGCGCGGCTACAAGGTGTACAAGGAAGTCTGCTCGGCCTGCCACGGGTTGCGGCTGGTGGCTTTCCGCAACTTGGCCGAGCTTGGCTATTCGGAAGGACAGGTAAAGGCAGAGGCGGCCAACTGGCAGGTTCCGGGGATCGACCCCAATACCGGTGAGGCCACCATGCGTGCCGCGGTTCCCACCGACCAGTTCCCCTCGCCCTATGCGAACAACGTGGCGGCGGTGGCGGCCAATAATGGCAAGATCCCGCCCGACCTGTCGCTTATCACCAAGGCGCGCGGGGACGGGACCAACTATCTCTATTCGCTGCTTACCGGCTATACGGATGCGGCGACCTACGCCAATGAGCATGGGGTCAGTTTTGCGCAGGCCTATCCCGAACTGCTTCCGCAGCCGGGCAACTACTTCAATCCCTATTATTCGGGGCTCAATATCGGCATGGCGCCGCCCATCGTGGTTGACGGACAGGTCACCTATGACGACGGCACCGCCTCCACCGTCAGCCAGATGGCGCAGGATGTCGCGGCGTTCCTTACCTGGACCGCGGAACCCACGCTGGTCGAGCGCAAGCAGGCCGGCTGGCCGGTGCTGGGGTTCCTATTGTTCGCCACGGTGCTGGCCTGGCTCGCCAAGCGGCAGGTCTGGTCCAACGTGAAGCCCAAACATCGTAAGGGCGAGAAGGCTTAGCATCTGCGGCTCGGTGCCCCGTTCCCGGCATGACCGTCGGGGCTCGAGCGGTTTGCGGGCGGGCTGGCGGCGCGGATGGGGTTTTTGAACACGCACCCGCCTGCTGCCCCGCGCATTCGCTGCTGCGTCTGGCAGGGCCAAGGTGACCGGCGCGCTGTTCGTCATCGACCTGCCTTGGCTTGGCGGAACCTATGCGCTGCCAGGCAAAGGCGTGGCGAGAAGTGCGCTGATGGCGTTCTGATCTATTTGCCAAGCAGCGTCGCGCAAAACAGGAGTGCCTGGCCGCGATGAGCGCGGGAGACTTTCCCACCGTTCGCGCCAGGCCGCCCTAAGACTATGTCGCCGAATGGGCAGTGCATGATGTTAAGCATTGGCCTTGCTCGCTCGACCGGTCTATTGCGATACCGGTCGGGGCGGCGCGCGCTCACTCACGGGGCATGATGGAACACCAAGCGCTGATCATAGCCCTTATCGGCATTCTGGGGATCGGCGCGCAGTGGGTCGCCTGGCGCACCGGCTGGCCGGCGATCGTGCTGATGCTGGTGGCGGGCTTTCTCGCGGGCCCGGTGTTCGACCTGTTCGATCCCGACGAAATCTTCGGCGAACTGCTCGAGCCGATGATCGCCATCGGCGTGGCGCTGATCCTGTTCGAGGGCGGCCTCAGCCTCGATTTCCGCGAGCTCAACAAATATGGCGAGGGGGTGTGGCGGCTGGTGCTGCTGGGCGCACCGCTGGGCTGGCTGCTGGGCTCGCTTGCCGCCTATTACATCGCCGGGTTGGTGTGGCCGGTGGCGATCCTGTTCGCCGGCATCCTCATCGTCACCGGACCCACCGTGGTCATTCCGTTGCTGCGTCAGTCCAACATCCAGCAGCGCCCCGCCGCGGTGCTGAAGTGGGAGGCAATCGTCAATGATCCCGTCGGCGCGTTGTGCGCGGTCATCGCCTATGAATATTTTCGCCTGTCGGTGGATGGCAGCACGCTCTTCCAGATCCTGCCGCCGCTGTTCATTGCCATCGCGGTCGCAGGGGTGATCGGCTGGGCGGCCGCATGGGTGATCGCCTGGTCGTTTCCGCGCGGTCTGGTCCCCGAATATCTCAAGGTGCCGATCCTGCTGGTCACCGTGGTCGGCGTGTTCGTGCTGTGCAATATGATCGAGCACGAGGCGGGGCTGCTGGCGGTAACCGTGATGGGCGTGGCGCTGGCCAATATGCATGTGGCCAGTCTGCGCTCGATCCATCCGTTCAAGCAGAACATCGCTGTGCTTCTGGTCTCAGGCATTTTTATCGTGCTTTCGGCCGGGCTCGAGCTGGAGGAGTTCCGTCAGTTCGAATGGCAATTCGGTCTGTTCCTGGTGGCGCTGCTGTTCCTGGTCCGCCCGGCGACCGTCCTCATCAGCCTCTTAGGGACCAAGGTGCCGTGGAACGAGCGGCTGTTCCTCGCTTGGATCGCGCCGCGCGGCATCGTGCTGGTCGCCATTTCGGGTCTGTTCGCGCTGCGCCTGGCGGATATGGGCTATGCCGACGGCACCATCCTGATCGGCTTGAGTTTTGCGGTGGTGGTGGTGACCATCGTGGCGCATGGCTTCACCATCGACCTTGTTGCCAAGTGGCTGGGGGTGCGCGGCGAGCAGCGCCCCGGCCTGCTGATCGTGGGTGCCACGCCCTGGACCATCGCGCTTGCCAAGCAGCTGCATGAGTTGAAGACGCCCGTCACCGTGGTCGACCCCAGCTGGGGACGGTTGAAGCCCGCGCGCGCTGCCGGCATTCCCACCTATCACGGCGAGATCCTCAACGAGGCGACCGAGCACAATCTCGACCTAGCACCCTACCAGGTGCTGGTCGCGGCCACCGATAACGAGGCCTACAACACATTGGTATGCTCCGAATTCGCACCCGAGATCGGCACCGACAAGGTCTATCAGCTGGGCGAACCGGGCGATGACGAGGATCACCGCGCGCTTCCCGCCTCGTTGCGGGGCCGGGCGTTGTTTGCCTCGGGGCTGGGCGTGGCCGATGTTCATCAGCGCCAGCTCGAGGGCTGGGTTTTCCGCCGGACCAAGCTGTCCGAGCAGTTCGATATCGACGATGCGCGCGAGACGCTGCCCGAGGCGGCCAACATGCTGATGTTGCTGCGGCCCGACGGGACGATGCGCTTCTTCACCCATGCCACCGCGCCCGAACCGCGCGCGGACGACACGGTCATCACCTTCTCCCCGCCGCGCAAGAAAACGCCTGAGGAGGTAGCGGCGAAGAAGGACCGCAAGCGGCCGGCGGTACAAGATATCGAGGGGCCGGCAACGGCGTAAGGGAGGCGGGATGACGACACGAGCAACCATCGCGGCACTGATGCTTGTCGCCATGGCGGTGCTGACGACGGGGTGCGAACTGCGCCGCGACGATCAGCCGGCAGACGACGGGCCGGGCGAGGCCGATACGCTGGTGGAGGCCGCGCTCGATCCAAAGTCCGAGCCCGACCCCGCCGTGCCGCAGGGCGCCTCGATCATCCGCGATGAAGACGCCGCGCCCGAGCCCGTGCTCGCTCCGCCGCCGCCACGCCCCTTGCGCTTGGTGATCCCTTTTCCCGATGGTGGAACCGGGTTGTCGGAACGCTCGGAACGGTTGCTTGCAGGGGCGCTCGAAGCGCGCGCGATGGAAGCAGGGTGGCCCGTCATCCTGCGCGGGCATACCGATTCGGCGGGCAATGACCGGGCCAACCTTCGCGCCTCGCGCGCCCGGGCCGAGGCGGTCGCCGCCTGGCTGGTCGAGCATGGCTTGGCGGACGAGCGGATCGAGGTCATCGCGATGGGTGAGCAGAACCCCATCGCGCCCAACGCGCTGCCCGACGGATCGCCCAACGAGCAGGGACGCGAGAGCAATCGCCGGGTCGAACTGGTGGTCGCCCCGCCCCCAGCCGCGCCCCCAGCCGCACGCCCAGCTGCAGCTCCCGGATCCGGTGCCGACCCACAGACACCGCCCAGGAGCGCCACACCACGCGGCGAAGCCGGCGCGGGCGCTTGACGGCGCGGCCCCGGCAGTGGCAGGCAGCCGGTCGTCAGAAGCGGGTATAGCTTAGTGGTAAAGCACCAGCCTTCCAAGCTGGCTATGCGGGTTCGATTCCCGCTACCCGCTCCAAACTTCCAGGTGATCTGCGAGAAACCGTCATCCGTGGAGGGCAGTGCGGGACTCACCGCACCGCACGGTTGGCCGGACGGACCTGGGTCATACGAGCGCGCCGCCGGACGCAGCATAACGCGTGCTATGCGGATAATCGACGTATAGCCTGCGTTCCAGAGTGGTGTTTGTTCATCAATGGCAGATGCAACGGGTCACCGGTTTACATCTCGATCGAACCGCGCAGTTTGGTTCGATGTGAACTTGTGAGCGAAGGTGTCGCCAGCCATTGGCCGGCCATAAAGATAGCCCTGCACACCGAAACAGTTGAGCGACAGCAGCTTTCGTCTCTGATCCTCGTTTTCGACGCCTTCCGCCACGACATCGACATCGAGCTTCTCACTAATAGCGACGATCCCGGCGACCACCGCCTCGCTATGGCGATCGATGGAGACTTCCTTGACGAAGCTTCGGTCGATCTTGAGCCGGGTGATAGGCGCGCGGGTGAGCGTGCTGAGCGAACCGTAGCCCGTGCCGAAATCATCGAGCGCGACGCCTACGCCCTGGTCGACCAGGTCGAATAGTGGGCGCAGATATCGTTCGTCATGACCCAGCGCGATCGTTTCGGTGATTTCCAGTTCCAGGTCCGCCGGCGACAATTTGTGGGCGGTCAAGGCCGCCTCGACATCCTCGGCCAAACTGGCGGCGTAGACCTGCGCTCCAAAAAGATTGCAGCTGATCCGCGGAATAACGACGCCCGCCTGGCGCCATGCGGCGAGCTGGCGGCAGCTTTGCTGTAGCACCCACTGCCCGACCTCGAAGGCCACCAGATGCGTTTCGAGTACTTGCATGAAGGAGCCCGGCAGCATCAGCCCCCAGTTCGAATGACGCCAGCGAAGCAATGCTTCTGCACCGATCAGCGCGCCGTCCGAAAGGCGAAACTGTGGTTGGTAGTGAAGCTCCCACTGGCCGGCGTCCAGGGCATCGCGCAGACCGTCATTGAGCGTGCGGCGCGCAGCGACTTCGGCGCGCATCGAGCTGTCGAACAACCGATAGCAGTTTCCTCCACCTTGCTTTGCTCGCATCATCGCCAGATCAGCCAGAGCGATCAATTCGTCGCAGTTGTCTGAATGATCGGGGGCCAGCGCCATGCCGATGCTCGCACCAAGATGAAGCCTGTGACCCCCCACCGCAAACAACCTGCCGAAGCTGGCGAGCACACTGGCGGCGACCTCGGCAGCCTGGGTGAGACCGCCCGGTTCGTTCAGGATAATCGCGAACTCGTCTCCGCCGAGCCTGCCGATGGTCCAGCTTTGTTGCGATAGCCCGTTCAAACGCACGGCTAGCGACTGGAGCAACACATCGCCCACCGCATGGCCAAGTGTATCATTGACCGCCTTGAAGCCATCGAGGTCGAGCATCATCAGGATGGTGAGAGCATTGGTATCGATCTGATGCTCGAGCCTTTCCCTGAAAGCCTTGGGACCAAGCAGTCCGGTCAACTGATCGTGCCTGGCGAGATGTTCCAGCGCCGCCTCTGATGCCTTTCGCTCCGATATGTCCTCGATATGCGCGCCCGTTTCCATGCCGAACCGGCTCGGCCACGCGGCAATGGAGATCGCGATCGGAAATTCGGTCGCGTCCGCGCGGCGCGCGACAACCTCGACGGTTTTCCTGCTCAACCTGGCCTTGCCGCCACGCTTGATCCGTTCCAATCCCTCACGATGAGCATTCTGGAACCTATCCGGGATGATAAGCTCAAGGGGTTGGCCGATCGCAACCTGTCTGGAATGACCGAACATCCGCTCGGCCGCAGCATTCCATGAGTTTATCCGCCCTTCGGGATCAGCGGTAAGGATCGCCAGCCCGGTGGCTTCGGCAAAACTGGTAAGGGCGCTACCCGGAAGCGGCTCGCGCGCCTTATCGAGGTAGCGCGAAACGAATTTAGCCAATTGGACCAACGGACCCGCGTCCCTGAGCCGAAAGTCCGGACGGGGCACATTGTCGATGATGCATACGGCCCCTAGTCGAACCCCCGTTTCGCTGGCGATCGGCGCACCGGCGTAAAAGCGGATATGCGGGTCACCTGTCACTAGGGGATTGTTCACAAAACGCGCGTCATTCAGCGCATCGTTCACGATAAAGGGATTTTCCTTGGCGATTGCATGCGTGCAGAACGAAACTTCGCGCAAGGTGCCATCGCAATCGAGGCCGGTGCGACCGTGAAACCATTGTTCCTGCCGATCGACCAATGTCACCAGCGCGATCGGCACGTCGAACAGCGTTGCGGCCAGCAGGGCGATCTCGTCGAACTGCCGCTGCGCCGGGCGACCCGTCAGCGAACAGTCGGCAATGAGTTTCAGACGTTCCAACTCGTCGCTGGGGATAGGGTACATGCAAAAACACTCTGATGGGCTCCAACAAAATGTCGTAAACACGGACCGTTAAGGTTTGCTAAACGCTGCCACCCGCTCGCGCCGATGATCGCGGTGTTCGGCACTGCCGACGATCAGTACCCCACTTCCTCAGACGAGGCACTCTCGCTACAGCCGGGCGATCGTTCCCAAGCGAAAGTCGTTCATGAACCGGATCCTGCCCTTTGCCGCGCTGACCTCGATCGCGCTTGCCATGCCCGTCGCCATCAGCGCGCAGGAGGATGCGGCGCTCAGAACACGCGTGGCACTGGGGCCGCAGCTGGTGCCGAGCTATCCAGGGTCGGACGAGATGGTGCTTCGCCCGCTATTCGATCTCTCCCGGGCGCGCGGCGATGACCAGATCGCCTTCGAAGCGCCTGACGAAAGCTTCGGCTTTGCTCTGGTTCGCAGCGGTGACTGGACGCTCGGACCATCGGGCGGGTTTCAAGGAAGGCGTTCGCGCGAGGATGTGGGCGGGGCGCTTCCTCGGGTCGGTTTCTCGGTCGAGCTTGGTGGTTTCGTGCAGTGGGAGGCGAGCGAACAGTTGCGCCTGCGCGCCGAAGCCCGCCAGGCGGTGAGCGGGCACGATGGGTTCATCTCGGTTGTCAGCGCAGACTGGGTCATGCGTGAGGGTGACCGCCAGCTGTTTTCGGTCGGACCGCGCGTCACCATCACCGACAGCACCTATCAGAACGCCTATTTCGGAGTGCGGCCGGAAGACGCGGCGGTCTCCGGTCTGGCGGCCTATGACGCTGATGGCGGTGTCCAGTCGGTCGGCGGGGCGGCCGGCTATCTGCGCCAGTTCTCGCCGCGATGGGGCATGTTCACCTATCTGAAGTATGATCGGCTGGTCGGCGATCCGGCGGATTCGCCCGTGCTCGACGCGTTCGGTTCGCGCGACCAGTTCTCAGGCGGTATCGCGCTGACCTATACGTTCGGCAGGAATGTGGAATAGGCGCGCGGCCAACTGCTTATCGGGCCCACCTTGTCAGCCACCAATTCCCCCAACATTTGCGCATGAGCAACTGGCGTACCTTCCTGCGTTTGCTGATCGGCATGTGGGCGATCGTCCTGGCCGCGCCGGTGTCGGCGCAGTCTCTGCCCGGTACCGGCGAGGTCGAGGAGACCGTTGAAGCACCAGCGGCCGATCCGTTCGAGCGCGAGACGCCGCGCAGCACGGTCACCGGCCTGCTCGAGGCACTGGCTGATGGCGACTACATCCGCGCCGCGCGCTATTTCCCGCGCGCCGATGATCTGCCTGAAGTCGCTCCAAGCGTGGCACAGGCGGCGGACGAACGACTGCCGGGCGTTCCGAAGGGCGATCTGGGGCGCGCGGCAAGACTTGCGCAGAAGTTCCAGATCGCACTCGATCGCGGCGGCAGCTTGTTGCCTTTCCCCGTACTGTCGAACGATTCCGCGGGCGAGATCGATGACGGACTGGCCGAGAACCTCGAGCGGGTAGGGCAACTTTCCGAAGCGCTCGATGCGATGCCGGTGCTGCTCGAGCGATCGGTTACGGAAGATGGCGGCACGCGGTGGCGCATTGCTGCGCAAACCGCGGCGGAGATCGCCCAGATCGTTCCTCCAGAAGCCATCGTGGAGGCGGCAAGTGACGAGGCGTTCGTCATCGCCGGTGCCCCGCTGCTCGACTGGCTCAAGCTAATCTTGCTGGCAGCGCTGGCCTTCCTGGCCTTCCGCCTCCTGGCCGCGTTGGCGCTGGCGATCATGCGCCGGTTCATCATCGAACATGATACCAGCCCTGCATATCGCTTCCTCGACGCGGCGCTGCCGCCGCTGGCGCTCTATCTCGCCGTGCTGACCTTCTATGCCACGGCGGGCGACCTGGAAGTGTCCATCATCGCCCGTCAGACGCTGCTGCGCTACGCCGCGGTGGTGGCGTGGATCGCGCTGGCCTGGTTCGCGCTGCGCCTGGTCGATGCGGTCTCGCGCGTTGTCACCGGGCGGATGGTGCGGGCCGAGCGCCGTCAGGCGGTGACCATCATCAGCTTCCTGCGCCGCAGCGCCAAGGTGTTCCTGCTGGCGGTGGCGACCGTGGCGGTGCTCGACACGATCGGTCTCGATGTCACCACCGGCATCGCCGCGCTCGGCATCGGCGGACTGGCGCTGGCGCTGGGTGCGCAGAAGACGATCGAGAACCTGGTCGGCTCGGTCACGCTGATCGCCGACAAGCCGGTCCAGGTGGGCGACCCCGCCAAGATCGGCGAGATCTTCGGGGTGATAGAGGATATCGGCATGCGCTCCACGCTGGTGCGCACGCTCGATCGCACGCTGGTATCCATCCCCAACGGCTATCTGGCGTCCGAAACCATCGAGAACTATGCGCTGAGGGACCGCTTCTTGTTCCAGCACACCGTTGGCGTCACCTATGATACCGATGCCGGGCTGATGGGGCGCGTTCTGGACGAACTGCGTTCGGTTCTGGCGGCCGATCCCAACATCATCCAGGAAGATGCGCGGGTCCGGTTCCTGGCGTTCGGCGAAAGCGCGCTGGAGATCGAGTTCTTCGCCTATCTGCGCACCTTCTCCTTCCCCGAATCGCTGGCGATGCAGGAGACATTGCTGCTGGCGATCATGCAAAAGCTGGAAGCGATGGGTGTAAATATCGCCTTTCCCACGCGGACCGTTCTGCTGCGCCGCGAGCGATCGGATTGAGCGAGCGCTCTGGAGGAACCGGGCCAAGACCGGTGCCGGCGCCGGGTTCCGGGGTCGCGCTGGTAAGCTAGCCCGCTTGAGGCGAGGCCTGCGGCTGTGCGTCAGGCGCGGCGAATATGTCCGTAGGAACAGGCACGTCGACCTCGACCTCGCGCCAGAACACGGTGTTGGCCTTGACGCCGTTGTAAAGCAGCGTGACCTCGCGCGCCTGGACCCAGCCGCTGTCCGGCAGGCGGATGAAATCATCATAGATGCGTTCATGCCATCCGCGCGGCGAAGCAAAGCCCATGTAGCGAATGAAGCGGCTCTGGCGGTCGAACCCGAACAGGGTCGGCTGGCCCTGCGGATCGATGACCCGGACAAGGTCTATCGCATGGCCGCCCACCTCGCGGGGCGGAGCCGCCTCCAAGGTGAAACCATCGGCCAATGCCTGGCGGATGATGCCGAAGCCGAAATTGCTCGCCCAGAACGCATCGGCTTCGGCGGGCGGGATGATGCCGCGCTCGGTCCAGGTGGTCGCGCCGTCATAGCCGACCTCGAACACCAGCCGCTCGTTCGCGCGCGCCACGATCCGCACCTTGCCCTCGGCGCCATGCGCGGTGCTGCGCGAGGGATCGAATTCGCGCCACATGCGGTAATCGTCCGCCCGGCTGCGCGGCTCGGCGCTGTCGGTTGCGTAGAACACCGCATGCCCGGTGAGCACCAGCGTTGCCGGCGTGCGCCAGGCCTCGCCGCCATGTGCCCCGATCGCCTGTTCGACGATGATGCGCGGCGACGGCGCGGGCGCAGGCTTGGCCACCTCTGCCACCGCACCCGCCGCCGGTTGCGCGGCAACAGGAGGCATCGGGGCGAACCCCAGCAGCAGGGCCGGCAGCATGGCCCATCCGATCGTCCTTGCCATACGCGCACCCCCTGTCGCCTTGTCGGGGCCAACCTGAATTGTCGGGCCCAGCCCTTTCCAAGCATTTGTGGAGGCCTTAGGCAAACCCGATCCGCACCGATCATCGCCGGCTGCAGGCGAGGTGCGGCCCGCTCGAACCAAAGGACCGGTCATGACCAAGACAACCCGCGCCCAGATCACCCGCAACGGCGGTCCCGAGGTGATCGAGTGGGTGGAGGACGAGCTGCCGCCCCCGGCGCATGGCGAGGTCAGCGTCGCGCATAAGGCGGTGGGGCTGAATTTCATCGATACCTATCACCGGCGCGGGATCTATCCGGTCGAGCTGCCCAGCGCGCTTGGGCTGGAGGCGGCAGGCCGGATCGTGGCGGTGGGTGAGGGGGTGGAAGGGTTTTCACAAGGCGACCGGGTGGCCACCTTCGGCCCGTCGCGCGGCGCCTACGCCACCCATCGCAACATGGCGACGAGCGAGCTTTTCGCGCTGCCCGATGCGATCGACGCGCGCACCGCCGCAGCGGCAATCCTCAAGGCCAGCACCGCGGAGTTCCTGGTCGAGCGGTGCGCCAAGGTCCAGCGCGGACAGGACGTGCTGGTGCACGCGGCGGCGGGCGGGGTGGGGCTGCTCCTCGTCCAATGGCTCAAGCATCTGGGCGCCCGGGTGATCGGCACGGTGTCGAGCGAGGACAAGGCGGCCGAGGCGCGCAAGGCAGGCGCCGATGACATCGTGTTCTACGGCCGCGAGGACGTTGCCCCGCGGGTGCGCGAACTGACCGGGGGCAAGGGCGCCGAGGTGGTGTTCGACGGCATCGGCAAGGCGACCTGGGACGCCTCGATCGAGGCCACCGCTTCGCGCGGCTTGCTGGTCAGCTACGGCAATGCCGATGCGCCGGTGGGCGCGGTGGACCTGGGTATCCTGGCGCGCAAGGGTTCGCTGTTCACCACCAGGCCCGCATTGTTCGACTATTATGCCGAGCCGCGGGAAAGGGCGGCGGGTATTGCCCGGGTGTGGGAAATGATCGGCAGCGGCGTGCTGTCGGTGACCATCGGCCAGACCTATCCGCTCACCGACGCAGCCACGGCGCACCGCGATCTCGAGGCGCGAAAGACCACCGGCTCGACGCTGCTGCTGCCGTGACAGGGGGTGGCATGGCGCCGGTTCTGTGCCGCCGGATCGACCCGCTAGCTTACTTCCGCTCCGGTCGTTCGTCCCTCGCGGGCGGCCGCAGGGGCGAGCACCGATCAGGCACGCTTCCAGGCCGCGCCGCCCACCCAGTCGCCGGCGGCCGCGCTAAGTTCCTCGACCTCGATCTCCCGCCATACCCCGGCGGCGAAATAGGGGTCCGCCTCCAGGAAGGCGCGGGCATCCGCCTCATTCTCTGCCTTCAGAACCAGCAGCGAACCGATAGTGGCATCGCCGCGCTTCAATGGCCCGGCGACCGCATAGCGCCCGATATGCGCTTCGACATGCGCCAGGTGTGCCGCCAGTTCCGCATCGCGCGGGCCGGCGCTGCCCGGCGCATCGTGGCACCAGCAGGCGAACAGCCTCACCGCCCGGTCTCGATCAGCTCGACCAGTTCGCCGGCCGGGCCTTGCGTGGTGCCTGCGCGGCGCCCCTCGTAGATCGCTCCCTCATGCAGGGCGGGCGGGGTGATCCACCGGACATCGCAGCGCGCCAAATCATCGACGCCCAGGCTCACCAGCGCGTTGCCCGGAGGCAGCATTCCGGGATGGCGCGGGCGCTCGGTTGTCGCTTCGGGGTAGTCGTCCACCTCGACGATGGGCATCCGGCCATGGCCGACCACGGTGATGGTGGTAAGCGTATCGGCAGGCAGGCCGAAGGCATTGTTGATCATCGAATAAGGCAGCGTGTAGTCGCTTCCCCGTTCCAGCCCGAGCGCATCGCGGTACCAGGCAATGCTCGCCTCACGATCGCGCGCCGCCAGCACCACGATGAAGATGCGATCGACCGGCGAACGGGCGCGCGGCAGATCGGTGTCGGGCATGTCGCGCAGCACCTGGTTGAGATAGACCATCTCGCCCCCCGGCCCCAGCGCCTGCATGGGGATGAACGCGGGCTCCAAGTTCTCGAGCACCTTGGGCGGGCCGACAATGGTGAACAGCTCGGCGGGCAAGGCTTCGGGCCATTGCCACACGTCCTGGACGGTCAGCTCGAAGGCCGCCCAGCCGTAGCTGGTGGTGGGGACGAAATCGGGTTGGCCGCGCTGTTCGACCAGCCGCAGCCAGCATGGCTCGCCGCTGGCCGGCCGCAGCGCCGCATAGCGCGCTCCGGCATTGGCCGGGCAGCCCCAGCTTGCCGCCAGCGCGGCGCCGATTTCGCCGGTCTCGACCAGGTCGAGCCCCAGCACCTGGTGATAGGCGCGCAGACCCGCATCGAGGTTTGGCAGGGTGGAAAGTCCGCCCAGGATGGTCCCGTGCGAGATGCTCATCGCACGAACCTGGGTGCACGTTTCTCGACAAAGGCGCGCGTCCCCTCGGCAAAGTCTTCGCCTTCGAATGCGGCGGCGAATTTGCGCCTAGTGGCATCATCGTCATCCAACTGGCCGTCCAGCACGCGGCGGATGAAGCGCTTGATCTGGTGGATCGAAGTAGGGCTGGCGGCAAGCAGCATGGTGATGGTTTCCTCGGGCGTCTGGGCAATGCGTTCGACCAGTCCGATCCGCAGCGCCTCTGTCGCATCGAGCAGTTCGCCGGTGAACAACATCCGCCGCGCCTGGCCCGGGCCGACCAGGTCGACCAGCAGCTTGATGTCGTGCAGCGGATAGATCAGCCCCAGCTTGGCCGGCGTAATGCCCAGCCGCGCGGCGGGGGTGGCGATGCGCAGGTCGCAGGCCAGCGCAATGCCGCAGCCGCCGCCCACACAGTCGCCTTCGATAAAGGCCAGCGTGGGGAGCGCCAGGCGGGTAAGTTCGCGCTGCACGCGGTTGATCGCCACCTGGCTGGTGGCACGCCAGTCCAGATCGTCCTTGTTGGCCAGCAGCTCGGCAATATCGGCGCCCGCGCAAAACGCGCCGCCATCCGCCGCGCGGATCACCAGCAGCCGCGCCTCGGGGTTCGCGGTGGTCTGGTCGAGCAGATCGGGCATCGCCTGCCACATCGCCAGATCGAAGGCGTTGCGCTTGGCTGCCCGGTCGATCAGCAGGGTGACAAGCGGACCGTCGGTCTCCAGCCGCAGGCTCATGCCGGGTGGACTTGGCGGAAATGCTCGGCGATCTGGCCTCTGGTGGCGATCCACACCTTGTCGTGCTCGCGGACATGGCGCAGGAATTCCTCCAGCGCCCAGACGCGTCCGGGCCGGCCGATGATCCGCAGATGCAGGCCCAGGCTCATCAGCTTGGGATTGCCCTCTTCGCCCTCGCGGTAGAGCTGGTCGAAATTGGCCTTGGCATAGGCCAGCCACGAATGCGGCGTATAGGCCGGGTCGGACCACATCTTCATGTCGTTGGAATCGAGCTGATAGGGCAGGATCACCATGGGGCTGCCGGGCACGGTCTCGCGGTCCCAGAAGGGCACGTCGCCCGAATAGTCGTCCATGTGATAGGTGAAGCCCTCCTCCACCAGCAGGCGGCGGGTGTTGTCGGTCAAGAGGTAGCGGCTCAGCCAGCCTTGCGGGCGCTGGCCCGTGGTCTGCTCGATGCTGTCGGCGGCGCGGCGGATGAAGGCGCGCTCCTCCTCCTCGTCCATCTTGAACTGGTGGACCCAGCGCCAGCCATGGCTGACCGGCTCGTGGCCGAGCGCGACGATGGCGCGGGCGATCTCGGGATGCTCCTCCAGGCTCATCGCCGCCACCGTCCAGCTGGCCGCGATCTGGTAGCGCTGAAGCAGTTTGATCACCCGCGGCGCGCCCGCCTTGATGCCATAGAGATAATTGGATTCGTTCGAGTAATTGCGCATCTTCGATTTGACGAACACGCCCAGCTCGTCGACCGGCTCCATTCCCCGGTCGCCGCGGGCGATGGTCATTTCGCTACCTTCTTCCAGGTTCACCACCACGCTCAGCGCCAGCCTGGCGCCGCCGGGCCAGTCGATCCGCTCTTCGGGCAGGATGGGTTCGCTTGCCATCAGTGCATCTCCTCCCCGCCCGAGACGTTGAGCGCCTCGCCGGTGACATAGAAGGCCGCATCGCTCGCCAGCCACAGGCAGGCCGCCGCGGTGTCGGATGGCAGGCCCGGGCGGCCCATCGGGTTCTTCGCCGCCATGTTCGCCAGATAGGCCTCCACGCTGTCGAAGCCGAGCAGCTGCGAGAAATATGCGTTCTGTTGTGCGCCCAACCCGGTGGTGACATGATTGGGGCACACCGCGTTGACGGTGATGCCATGCGCGCCAAGCTCCACCGCGCTGGCCCGGGTCAACCCGATCATCCCGTGCTTGGAGGAGACATAGGCGGGCAGGTGGGGAAAGCCGGTCTTGGCCGCCTGGCTGGCGATGTTGATGATCCGCCCGCCGCGCCCCTGTTCCACCATGGCCCGCGCGGCGGCTTGCGTGCAATAGAACGCGCCCGACAGGTTCACCGCGATGACCTGGTCCCATTCATCGCTCGTGTCGACCTCGAGCAGCGGCTTCATCTTGAACCCGATCCCGGCATTGTTGACCAGGATGTCGAGCCCGCCGAACGCCTCGATCGTCGCTCCCACCAGCGCGCGGCACTGCTCAGGCTGCGAGACGTCGCAAGCGATGGTCTCCACCTTCGCGCCGCGTGCGCGCAGCTCGTCGGCCACACCTTGCGCTTCGGCATCGATCGTCCGGTCCGACACCACGCACGCTGCGCCCTGGTCGGCAAAAGCCTGGAGGATCGCCTGGCCCAGACCCTTGTGTTTGCCCGAGCCGGTGACGACCACGCTCTTGCCGTCGAAATCACCCATGCCCGTCACAGCGCCTGGGTGAGGATGAACACCGGCGCATCGGCAAAGCCCTGGAACGGCGCGGCGGCGTCCTGGAACTGCTTGGTGGAGATATCGGCGACGAACGGGTTGAGCCCGGTCACCTCGATGATCTCGATATACTGGTAGGGCGGCGTCGCTGCTTCGTCACCGAACACGCCGGTGGCCTTGAGCACCGCGAAATCGCTGACCGAACCCAGCGCGTTCACCGTGGGCAGGTCGCGGGTCCTGGCCCATTGCTCATATTCGGCGACATCGGTGCCGGGCTTCAGGTTGAACAGGCAGATGATCTTCACAAGTGGTCTCCTGGTTGCGGTGCGCGGGTGGCGCATAGCCGGTTGTCGAGATGACGGGCGAGCGCGAACAGCCCCGCCTCCGCGCCTTGGCCGCTGATAAGCTGGACCCCGAGCGGCAGGCCGTCGTCGGTCCAGCCGGCGGGCAGGCTCAGCGCGGGCAGGCCGGCGATATTGGCGAGGCACGTGAAATCCGCCTGGGCGGCGGGTTCGCGTGTCGAATGTGGGAAGGGCGGGTTGGGCACGGTGGGCAGCAGCAGGAAGCCGTGCTCGGTGATGAGCGCGCGGACTTCGGCCCGGGTCTGCTCGAGGATGTGCTGGTCGTCGGCCCAATCCTGCTCGCTGCGTGCGGGACCATGGGCAAGCAGGCGCGACAGCCGGTCCGACCGCGCGACCCCGTCGAGATGCGCCGACAGCGTGTTCGCGACCTGGATGAAGCCGGCGAACCGGATACGGCCGCAGGGATGGTCGAGCCTGACCTCGGCCGAGCTTGTCCCCAGCGCCGCTCGCGCCCGATCCCATGCCGCCGCCACCGCCGGATGCAGCGCGACGCCGTGATCGCAGAGCACCGCGCCATCCCCCGTCAGCGCATCCTCGCCGAAATCCGACATCACCCGCGCCACCTTCTCGAGCAGGTCCAAATCGCGCGCCAGCGGGCCGATCGCATCGAGCGACAGGTCCGCGGGTTCGAGGCCGACCTGGCTGACGCGGTGGGTCGCCGGCTTGAAACCGAAGACCCCGCAATGGGCGGCAGGAATGCGCACCGAGCCCATCGTGTCGGTGCCGAGCGCCGCATCGACCAGTCCGGCCGCCACCGCCGCGCCGCTGCCACCCGAGGAACCGCCGGGGGAAAAGCCATCGCGATGCGGATTGATCACCGCGCCGAAATGCGGGTTGTCGGTCTTGGCGCCGAGCGCCCCCTCTTCCATGTTGGTGATGCCGATGATCGCGGCGCCCGCCTCGCGCAACGCGGCGACGGTGGCCGCATCGCTCCGGGCGATGCGCTGTTCGAAGGCGGCGAGTCCGGCATGGAACGGCAGTGAGCGCACCGCGATGTTGGCCTTGATGCCGATGCTCGTCCCGGCGAGCGCGCCTCTGCTTGAGCTGCGATCGCCCACGGCCGCGCGGTCGAAATGGCTGAAGGCATTGAGCCTGCCATTGACCGCCTCGAGATGGTCCCAGTCGATCACCGGCGGGTCAACCACCGCGCTCGTCGATCAGGCGGAGCGGCTTTTGCCTTGTGTCGATCTGCGTCGCGGCGGCGGTACCGCCCGGCTCGCACAGCGCCACGTCGACCTCCACACCCAGCCCCTGGCGCAGCAGCGTGCCGATGGCGCCCGCATCGCTGCCGCCGCGGCTCTCGATCGTCACCCTCATGTGGTCCTTCTGCGTCGCATCGCGCCGCAGGTGGCAGACATATTCGCCGGTCAGGTCGCTGCGGTTCTCGATCAGCGCGCCGATCGCATGGGGAAAGACATTGATCCCGCGCAGCTTGATCATGTTGTCGCTGCGCCCCTTGAACCCGGCGATCCGCTTGAAGGCGATCTCGCCGCGCCCGTCCAACTCATGGCTGATATCATGCGTGTTGAAGCGGATGCACGGCGCGACATCGTCCTTGTAGAGGCAGGTGACGACCATGTCGCCCGTCTCGCCGGAGCCCACCGGCGCGCCGCTGTCGACGTCGAGCAGTTCGAGATATTGTGCGTCTTCCCACACATAGAGACCGTCGCGCTCGGGCCCCTCGCCGGCGATCGAGCCGGTGTCGCCCACGCCGTACCAGTCATAGGCGCGCGCGCCGTGCCAGGCGTCCTCGGTGCCGCGCCGGTCCTCGGTGCCCAGGTGGCCGATGATCATGCGGATGGCGATCCGGTCGAACAGCCCCTCGGCTTCGGCGGTGGCGGCAAGCTTTCGCACATAATCGACAAAGCCGACGATGCAGGTGACGCCGAAATCGGCCATCAGCCTCACTTGCGCTGCGCTGCGCGTCTCGATCCCGGTGCCCGCGGACAGGAAGATCGAGTTGGTGAAATGGGTCACCGCCTCGCGGATGTAGTGCCCGCCATTGATCATCCCGTGGCCATAGACCGAATGGACCACATCGTTCGGCTCAAGCCCCATCCAGCGATACATCCGGCCGACCAGCAGATTGCCCACCTCGCGCCCCTTGGGGCCGAACATCAGCACCTGCGGCTTGCCGGTGGTGCCGCTGGTGGTGTGGAAGATGGTCGGCGGGCGGGTGGCGGGATCGCCCATGCCGTGAAAGTCGCCAAAGGGCGGGTGCTCGGCGATCGACTGCATCAGATCGGACTTGTCGTAGACTGGCAGCTTGGCGATATCGGCCAGCCCGGTGATGTCGCCCGGCTCGATCCCCCTGGCGCTCCACAGACGGCGATAGAACGGCACCTGCCAGCCGCGCTGCATCAGCCGGCGGAACTGGGCGTCCTGCAACGCATGAAGCTCGTCGCGGCTCATCGCCCGGTAGCGCTTCAGGAATGCCTCGCCGACCGGGTAATCGGCCAGCATCTGGCGGTGGTCGAGCGCTTCGAAATAGGTCGGAAAGGTCATGCAGCGTCCGTCAGAAAGGCAAGAGGGTCGTCGAAAATGCGCGGATCGGCATCGGCGGGTGCAAGCTCGCGCGCAAGGGCATGCTTGGCGCGCGCCTGCTCGGCCGAGAGCGGATTATCCGGGCTGCCCAGCGTGTGCTCGATCGCATGCTCCTGGCGCTCACCGTCACGGGTTATGGCGAGGCTCTGCGGAAACAGCGCGTTGGGATCATCATTGCCATCCGCCAGCAGACGCACCTTGCCGGCAAGCGCGGCCAAATGCGGGTCGGCGAAATCCCTAGGCGTGAAGCGGCGCGGATCGATCCGGCCATCGGTCAGCATCAGCGCGGTGAGGTAGGGCATGCACAGCCGGGCGAAGGCGGGGCTCATGTCGGCGCGGTAGGGCCGGTCGACCAGTCGGCGGATGAGCGGCGGCGCGGCCAGTTCGATCGCTTCGATCTGGTCCACATCGGGCGCCAGCGTCTGCAACAGGCCGAGCGCTGCATGACTAGCGCGTCCGGAAGGAAAAGGCTTGGTGCTCACCTGCGATATCAGCCAGCGCTTTCCCACATCGGCGGTGTAGCGCGTCAGGTCGCCATCCTCGAACAGCGCGAAATAGCCGAACGGCCCTTCGAGGGGGTCGGCGGGGCCGTGGAAGCCTTCGCGCGCCAGGTCGCTCGCCAGCATGGCGGCGCGCGCGGCATTGCCGATCTGGAAGGGCAGCGTCTCGGACCCCTCGACGTGCGCCTGCATCGTGCCCGCGGCGGAGGAATAGGCAAGACCCAACGCATCGCCCACCGGGCCTGCGTCGATCCGCGCCACCGCCACCGCTGCGCCCATCACCCCGGTCACCGCGGGGCGGAAGAAGCGCATCGCTCCCGTCGAGGCCAGACCGAGCCCGGCGGCGATATCCACGCCCACCGCCAGCGCGGCGAGCGCTTCGTCCGGATCGCAGCCGCCGCGACGATCGATGGCGGCAAGCACCGCGGCGGTGACCACGCTCATCGCATGGACCACCGCCGGCTCGTGCACCGCGTCCCATTCCAGGCAATGGATGCGGTAGCCGTTGACGAAGGCGGCGCCGGGCGCGGGCAGGCGCTCGCCGGTGCCGACAAGCCGTGCTTCCTCACCGGCGCCCATGCCGCGTGCCACCTGAAGGATGGCAGGCTCGCCCGGCGCGCCGACCGCCGCGGCGGCAATCGCCAGCGTGTCGCCGAGCAGCCGCACCGTGTCCGCGCGCACATCCGCCGGCAGCCGGTGATCGGCGGTAGCGAAGGCGAGCAGATCGGCGGTGGCGCTCATGTCGTGCGCTCCATCAACCAATTGTCGATCGCCTCGGGATCATCACCTTCGAGCGCGAGCGCGATCACCTGGTCCGCCTCGTTCGTTTCCAGCCCGCCCCAGGCGAACAGCGTATGCGTCTTTCGGGCGAGACCCTCCGGGGACAGCGGCCGTTCGGGGTCGCCCAGCGCGTCGACCAGCTCCAGATCGTTCAGCCGCGCGCCGAAACGGGCGGGATAACGCGCGGTGATCGCTTGGTCCTCGGCCACGCTCACCTGCGCGCGCAGCGGGGCCAGCGCGGCGATCGCTTCGGGCGTGAAGTCGGCGGGTTCCGCCGCGCGTCCATCCGCCACCACCGCCACCGAATGTTGCAGCGAGAACTTGGCCTCGGTCTCGGTGCGCGGATCGGGCCGGTCGCAGAAGCGGATCGCATCGGCATAGGTTTCGAGCTTGAACGGGGGCGCGAGCCTGCCCGCCGTGCGCAGCTCGAGCGCCGCATCGATGGCGGGATGCGCATGACGGCAGGCAGCGAAGGGCTTGAAGCTGACCTGGTGGATCAGCCAGCCCTCATCCGTGCCGCCGAGCGGGCCGGGCGCGCGGGCCATCGCCGCGAACAGGCCCTGCTCGCCCTCCAGGATCGCTGCCGGCCCGGTGACGCCGCTCGCCGCCGCCACCGCCGCATCGCAGCCGGTCGCCACCGCATGATAGACGTGCCATTGCTTGGTCATCACGTGGTCGTGGCGCATGTGCCACAGCCCGCCGGCGACCGAGGCGGCATTGGCCATCGCCCACATGGTGCGTTCCTCGTCCAGCTCTTGGATGCTCGCCACCGCCGCCGCCGCGCCGATGCCGCCGGCGGTCGCGGTCGGGTGCCAATGCGCATAGTGATGCGCGTCGAGCGCCATGCCCACCGCGATCATCGCCTCGTAGCCGCGCACACCGGCATCGAGCGCTTCAGCCATGTTCTCGACCGGCTGCGAGAACACCGCCGGCCAGATCACCGGGCCGGGATGAAGCAGCGCGGTGCGATGGACATCATCCATCTCGAGCACGTTGCCGAGCAGCGCGGCATTCGCATGGCGGAGCGGCAATTGCCGCCCCCGGCTCGAAACCTCGCTCCCCCGCGCCCCGGCGACACAGGCGAGCCAGTCGAGCAGATGACGCCGCGCCCGTGCCAGTGTGTCATCGTCCACCGGGCGGGCCAGACGGCGTGCGAGTTGCGCCAGCAATGCTTCGCTCATAGACCAGCCCTTGCGGGATGGGGATCGCGACAGGAAGGATGCCAGTGGACGCCGCCGCGAGCCCGGCCAGGGACAAGTCTCCGCGCTATCTGCAGCTCGCCGCCGAACTGCGCGAAGCGATCATCGCCGGCCGTTATCATGATGGGGTGCAGTTTCCCACCGAGACCGCGCTGTGCGAGCGCTATCGGGTCAGCCGCTTCACCGTGCGCGAGGCCTTGCGGCGGCTGGAGGGAGAAGGCCTGATCTCGCGCCGGCGCGGCTCGGGAACGGTGGTCCAGCCCGCCTCGGCGCGAGCCGGGGCGCTGCATCAGCCGCTCTCCAACGTGGGCGAGTTGCTGCAATATGCCGCGGGCAGCGAGGTGACCTATGTCGAGCGCGGAGCGGGCGAGTTGCCCCCCCGGCTCGCCGAGCAGCTTGACCGGAATTGCGCCGGGCGGTGGCACCGCTTTCACGGGGTGCGGCGGCAGGCGGGCGATCCCCGGCCGATCGCGGCGACCGATGTCTTCCTGCACGAGCGGCTGGGTACGGCGATCGACCGGCTCGACCTTGGGGCCGGCACCTTGTTCACACAGCTCGAGCGGCTGGCGGGACTTGCCATCGGCCGGGTGACGCAGGACATCCAGGCGGTTCCGGCAACGCGCGAGATGGCGAGCGCACTGGAGATCGACGAGGGGGCGCCGGTGCTGCGCATTCTTCGCTGCTATTGCGACCGGGGGGGACAGTTGTTCGAGCTTTCGGTCAGCCACCATCCCGGCGAGCGTTTCGCCTATTCGATGCATATCGACCTCGACGACTGAGGCGCGCTTCATCGGCCCGCTTCCGGATGACCAGGATCGTCCGCGCCCAATGCGGGCACGGCGGCGGGGCGCCATTGCTCGCCGGCGAAGCGGATCGCAGGGGCAATGTGCCGCGTTCCGTCCGCCGCCTCGACCAGCAGCCCGCGTTCGGCGATATGCGGCTCGTGCAAAGCCTCGACGAAATCGAGCACCGGGGCAAAGGCGATGTCCTTGTCGGCGAACCAGGCGATCCATTGGGCAAGCGGTTTTTGCGCGAAGGTTTCGGCAAGGAACGCGATAAGCTCGTCCTGCTCGCCCGCCTCACGCGCGGCGTGCTCGATCAGGTCGGGCCGGTCCAGCGCCCGCAGCAGGTTGGCGGCGAACTTGGGTTCGCGCCCGGCCAGCGCCAGGTGACGACCATCCGCGGCGCGATAGACCTGGTAGAGCGCCGCCCCGCCGAGCGAGCGCTGGCTGGCGGATTGCGGCGACGCGCCCCCGGCAATGGCGTCGCCCGCGATGTGGATCGACCAGGGCAGCAAGGCATCGAACATCGCGCAGTCGATATAATCGCCCTTGCCGGTGCGCTCGCGGCCCAGCAACGCCATCAGCACCGCCGACAGTGCGGTGAGCGTGGCGGCCAAGTCGGCGCTGGGAACGCCGGGAACCACCGGCGCGCCGTCGGCCCCGTCATTGACGGACAGGAACCCCGCCAGCGCCTGCACCGCCATGTCATGTGCCGGGTGATGCGCCAGCGCGCCGTCCTGGCCGAAGGCGGAGATCGAGCAATAGACGATGTCGCGCTTCAGCGCCCGGACGGCCACGTAGTCGAAGCCCAGTCGGCTCATTACTCCCGGGCGGAACCCCTCGACGAACACGTCCGCTTCGCCCACCAGCGCGGTCAGCGCCGCGCGCCCCGCCTCGCTCTTCAGGTCAAGCGTGCGGCTCTCCTTGCCGCGATTGCAATTGGCGAACCACACCGAGTGACCCGCCAGGTGCGGTGTCATCTGGCGCGCCGGATCGCCGCCGACGGGTTCGATCTTGATTACCCGCGCGCCCTGGTCGGCCAGCATCATGGTCATCATCGGGCCGGGGAGAAATTGCGTCAGATCGAGGACGGTAATGCCGGCCAGCTTGCCCATCGGCGTCACACCACGCCCGCCTGGCGCAGGTCCTCGATCGCGTCGGCGTCGTGCCCCAGCTCGCCCAGGATCGCCTCGGTATCGGCGCCCAGCAGCGGCGCGGCCCGGTTGGGCAGGCGCTCGCCGTCGAGCTTGATCGGGCTGGCCAGCACCTCCACCTGCGCGCGGTCGGGATGGGCGACCTGCGTGCGCATCCCGGTGGTGCGCAGCCAGTCATTGTCCAGCGCGTCGGCCAGCGAGTGGACCGGCGCTACGGGAACGTGTCCGGCGAGCAATCCGTGCCAATGCGCCACCGGCCGGCGCTGGAACTCGGTGTCAAGCAACGCGGTCAAGACGTCGCGATTGGCCAGGCGGTCCTCGTTGGTGGCAAAGCGAGGGTCCTGGGCAAGGTCGGCGCGGCCGATCCGCTCGGTCAGAATAGCCCAGAACTTGGGCAGCTGGCACATGACGAACATCCAGCCGTCGGCGGCGCGGAACATCTGGCTGGGAGTGGCGGTGGGATGCGCCGAGCGCGGCTGGCGGGCGCTCTCGTCGCCCTCGTTCATGTACCACAGCGCGGGGTAGCTGGTCTGGTGGACCGCGGCCGACAGCAGGTCGGTATCGACATCGCGCCCCTTGCCGCTGCGCTGTGCATCGAGCAGCGCGGCGAGCAGGCCGATCGAGAAGATGGTGCCGGTGATGAAATCCACCATCGACAGGCCCATGCGCTGCGGATCGCCGCCGGGCTCGCCGGTGAGCGCGCAGTAGCCCGCCTCGGCCTGCATCAGATAGTCGTAGCCCGGCCATTTGGAGCGCTCGTTGCCGCGGCCATAGGCCGACAAATGCGCGCACACGATGGCCGGGTTGACCTCGCTCAGCGCGGCATAGGTGAGGCCCAGCTTGTCAGGCAGGTCGCCGCGCATATTGTTGGCGACGGCGTGACTGGTAGCGGCTAGTTGACGAAACACATCCTGGCCGGCGGGCTGGCGCAGATCCAGCGTCAACGACCGCTTGTTGAGGTTAAATGCTTGAAAATAAAGGCTTTCCCCATCGCGCAAGAAATGCGGCCCGACCGCGCGCGCGGTGTCCCCCCCGCCGGTGCCGTCGGGGCGGCGCGGCGGCTCGATCTTGATCACCTGTGCGCCCAGTTGCGCCAGGTGCATCGTGCCATAGGGCCCGGCGCCATATTGCTCGGCACTGAGCACCCGGGTGCCGGCGAGAGGCAGATGCAGGCTCATGCGCTGCCCGCCGCTCAGGCCGGGTTGCGCTTGATATGCTGCTTGGCGATGATGATCCGCTGCATCTCGTTGGTACCTTCGCCGATGCACATCAGCATGGAATCGCGATAGAAACGCTCGATGTCGTATTCCTTGGAATAGGAATAGCCGCCGAACACGCGCATCGCCTCGGCGCTGTTCTCCACCGCCGCCTCGCTGGCGAAATACTTGGCCATGCCCGCTTCCATGTCGCACCGCTCGCCCCGGTCATAGGCGCGCGCGGCATCGAGCGTGAGCAGCCGCGCGGCATGGGCGCGGGTGGCCATCTCGCCGATCTTGAGCTGGATCGCCTGGTGCTCGGCGATGGGCTTGCCCATGGTCTGGCGCGTCTGGGCATAGTCGCTCGCCAGCCGCAGCGCTCCCTCGGCCAGGCCCACTCCGCGTGCAGCGACATTGATCCGCCCCAGTTCCAGCCCGCCGGTGGCCTGGAAGAACCCCTTGCCCTCCTCGCCGCCGATCAGCTGGTCGGCGGGAACCCGGTAATCCTCCATCACCAGCTCGGCCGAATCGATGGCCTTGTAGCCCATCTTGTCGAACTTCTTGCCCACGCTGAGCCCCCCATTGCCTCCATCAGGGCGCTTGTCGGCGATGAACAGGCTCATCCCCTTGTAGCGCGGGGATGCCTCGGGATCGGTCTTGGCCAGCAGCGCGAAACACTGGCCGTTGATGGCGTTGGAAATCCAGGTCTTGGTGCCGTTGATGACGTAATCATCGCCATCGCGGCGGGCCACGGTGCGGATCGCCTGCAGGTCGGTCCCGGCATTGGGCTCGGTCAGCGCCAGCCCGCCGCGCAGTTCGCCCGCGGCTAGACGGGGGAGCCACTGCTCCTTCTGCGCCGCCGTCCCGAAGCGCTCGATCGCCGCCGCCATGATGAGGTGCGAATTGAAGATGCCGGTAAGCGCCATCCAGTGGCTGGAGATGCGCGCGACAATGTTGGCATAGGTTTGCGCCGGCAGTCCCAGCCCGCCATATTGCTGGCCGATGGTGGCGCCGAACAGGCCCAGCTCGGCCATCTGGCCGACCAGTTCGGCGGGCCAGATGTCGTTGTGGTCGTGATGCTGGATTACCGGGAAGACCTCGCGCTCCATCCAGCGGTCGATCGCCTCGATGAAGGCGCGCTCCTCCTCGGCATCGATGGTGCGGGTGGGCTCTTCGAGCGCTTTGTGATCGGTCAGTGCGGCGGTAGCGGGTGCCATGTCGTTCATTCCTCTAGTCGTCTGTCGGGCCGTGGCCGCGCTTCCATACCAGCACGGAGCGCTTGTAGTGGCTGACGATATCGCCGTCCTGGTTCTTCGCGGTGGTCTTGAAGGTGACAATGCCCTGCTCGGGCCGGCTCTTGCTTTCGCGCTTGTCGAGGATCTCGCTCTCGCAGCTCAGCGTATCGCCCACGAACAGCGGATGCACCATGCGCACCTCGTCCCAGCCCAAATTGGCGATCGCCTTGGCGCTGGTATCGGACACGCTCATTCCGGTCATCAGCGCAATGGTCAGCGGGCTGACCACCAGCGGCTTGCCGAATTCGGTCCGCTTGGCGAACTCGTAGTCGAAATGCGCCGGGTGGGTGTTCATGGTCAGCAGGCTGAACCACACATTGTCCGCATCGGTAATGGTCCGGTTGGGCCGGTGCTCATAGACATGACCGATCTCGAAATCTTCGAAATAGCGGCCCTGGGTTTCGCGGAAACGCCCCGGGGCGACCTCGATGGAACCTTCACGCATCGGCTTTCGCCCCTTCTGCCCCTGATTGATTCGCCTGATCCTCGGCGCCATCCTGCGCCTGCCCGCGCGCCAGAACCGCGCGGTATTGCTTGATGAGCGGCGCCTCGAGCATCCGGCCGGCATGGCGCACCGCCCTTCCGCCCGCATCCTCGAACGCGCGGACCGCCTCGGCCGCCTCACGCAGCTCGCGCTCACTGGGCACGAACGCGGTATGGATCGCAGCCAGCTGGCGCGGGTGGATCGCCGCCTTGGCCGCGAAGCCCAGCGCCCGCGAGCGGCGGCATTCGTCGGCAAGACCGTCCTCATCGTCCAGGTGAATGAACGGAACGTCGATCACCGGCACGCGTGCCTCGGCACAGGCCAGCAGCAGCAGCTGGCGCGCGACCAGCAGCGGTTCCCAGGTTAGCGCGGTGCCCAGCTCGCCGGCAAAGTCACCGCCGCCGAACATCAGCGCGGCGACACGCGGCGCCCGGGCGATGGCCAACGCCTGGCGGAGCGCGCGCGGGGTCTCGACTAGCGGGATCAGTGGCGGACTTTGGTCGCCAAGCGCAGCAACGACGATCTCGATGTCGCGCGCTTCCTCGGCCATCGGCACGAGCAGGGCTTCGGGCAGAGCGTCGGCTTGGGCAAGCGCAGCGAGATCGTCGATGCCAGCGGCGCTCGCCACCGGGTTGATGCGGATCGCCCAGCCATCGCCGTCATCCGCGACCTGCGCCAGGGCCGCCTCGCGCGCCGCCGTCTTCTCGCCCGCCGGCACCGCGTCCTCGAGGTCGATGACGGTCAGCCCCGCCCCCGCGCCGCGCGCCTTGGCGAAGCGATCCGAGCGCGAACCCGGCACGAAGAGCAGGCTGGTGCTGGCGAACATGGTTTGCGGCAAGGCTCGTGCGTTGGTAAACGGAAGGGGTCGTGTCTTGGCTTCACAATTTGTCCGGACAAATCTAAAGTCAAGCAACAAACTGGCCGCCGCTTGGCAAGGCCGGTGATTTTGTAAGGGAGATCAACACCTTGGCTTTTCGCAACCTCCTCACTTCACTGGTCGCGCTGACCTTTGCCGGCACACTTGCGACCCCGGCCGATGCACGCATGCTCGATCCCGATATTCCCGAAGATGCGCTGGAGATATCCAAGCGACTGCAATGCGGCGGGGTGGATGGCGAGAGCGCGGTCTATCACTGGGCGGGCAATGTCTATGCGCGCACCCCGGGCGTTCCCGATCGGCTGCTGTTCAAGGGCGAGGGGATGAACGTGCGCCGCTGCGTAGCGGTGAACGACCCGGTGCGCGGACCCGGCTACCGCATGGTGAGCCGCGAGGTGATGTTCTATCTCGACCCCGAGACGGGCGAGGTGCTCGACCGGTGGGAGAACCCGTGGACCGGCGAGGCGCTCGATGTCATGCATATCCACAACGACCCGGTGAACAGCCGCCCCAGCCATGCCCGCACCGCCAGTGGCGAGCCTTTCGCGCTGCCCACGCTGCGCGAGAGCGGGCCCTATGTCTTTGTGCCCTACGAGGTGCCGCTGTTCTACACCAATCCGCTGGCCGGCGATTATCAGGAATATGTCGGCAACGCCTATCACGCGATGGAGATCTTCGACTTCGCCGCCATGCGCGAGGACCTGTACGACACCGACCGTCCCACCGCGCACCCCATGATTGCCTGGGTGCGATTGTCCGACTGGATGCCGTGGATGAAGATGGGCGGACGACCGGGCCAGATGGTGTTCAACGCGATGGGCAGGAAACTGTCCGGCGGGTTCGAGGAACTGCCCGATCTGGTGAAGAACGAGATCCGCCGGAATTATCCCGAATATGTCGATGCCCCGCCGGCCGATGACACGCGGCCCAACGAGACCACCTGGACCAAGTTCAAGAAGCTGACCGATGAGCGGCGGATGGTGGAAGGCGGCGCGGTACAACCGCACGAATGACCACCCGCCGTTCGCTTCTGAAGGGCGGCGCGGCGGCGCTCGCGGCAGGTGTGGCTCCGCGCTCGGCGTGGGGCCGGACCGGCGCCGATGTGACGATTATCGGTGCCGGCCTCGCCGGGCTTCATGCCGCGCGGCTGCTCGAGACTGCGGGCGTGCGGGTGGTGGTAGTCGAGGCCGAGCCGCGCGTGGGCGGGCGGCTGCATACGCTTGATGACCTGCCCGGCGCGCCCGAGGCGGGCGGCATCCAGGTGGGCCCGGGCTATGTGATCCTGCGCCGCATCGCCGCCGAACTGGGTGTTGGGCTGGTCGGCGGGGAGGGCGCGGGTGCCGGGGTAGGTGCCGGGGTCCGCCAGGTTCCGGGCAATCTCTATCATGTGAACGGCATCGGGGTCGCCAGCGCCGATTGGTCCTCGAGCCCGGCCAATCGCCTGCAGGACACAGCGCGCGAGACCGAGCCGGCCTCGCTCACCCGGCTGTTCGCATCCGCGGTGCCCCGCCTTGCCGCGCCCGCGGCCTGGCTCGATGCCGATCCCCGGCTCGATGTCTCGCTGCGGCAGGCATTGATTGATGCAGGAGCGGAGGATGAGGCGCTGCGGCTGATGGAGGCCAATCTCAACGGCGACACGCTGTCGGGCATGTCCCAGCTTCACCTGGCGCGTACGCTGGCGGTCTATGGCGCGCAGCCCGGCCCCGTCTCGACCATCGCCGGCGGGTCGCAGCGCCTGCCCGAGGCCATGGCCGCCGCGCTTGCCTCGCCACCGCGTCTGGCAAGTCCGGTCCGGGCCATCGAGGAGGACGAGGCGGGCGTCACGCTGCACCTGGCGAACGAGACGCTGCATGCGCGCCACGTTATCTGCACCATTCCCTTCGCCGCCTTGCGCACCATTCCGATCAAAGCCGCACTGACGCCGCCCGTCGCGCGGATGATCGCCACGCTTCCCTATACGCACGCAAGCTTCGCCTTCATCGCCGCGCGCGCGCCGTTCTGGCGCCAGGACGGGATGCCCGACACCTTGTGGACCGACGATCCGCTGATCGGCCGCGTCTTCGTGCTGGGCGACGGATCGGCCGGGCAGCCGCCGATGCTCAAGCTGTGGACCACCGGCGCGGGCGCCGACCTGCTCGACCGGCTGCCCGAGCAAGAGGCGAAGGCGATGATCATCGCGCGCATCGAGGCGATGCGCCCGGCGGCGCGCGGCCAGCTCGATGTGCTGCGCCTGTTCATCTGGCAGACCTCGCCCTATGCGCGCGGCATCTATCACCATATCGGCACCGGGATGGCGGCCGAGCTTGCCGCCGCCACCCGCTTTGCCGGTCGCCGGTTGCATTTCGCCGGCGAGCATCTGGCGCAAGGGTCGACGGGGATGGAGGCGGCGCTGGAAAGCGGCCAGCGCACCGCGCAGTTGGTCGCGCAGATGCTGTAACGCCCGCGTGAACGGGCCTGACCCGGCGGCGGATAAGGCCTATGGGGCCGGCGCGTAGAACTCGGTCAGCGCGCCATCGGGGCTGCGTACCGCGAAGATGTCCACCTTGCCAAGGTCGCCGATCGCGACACCGCTCGCCCGGTAGGCGATGGGCACGCCATCTGCTTCGAGCCGGGCGCGATAGTCGTCCAGATTGTCCGCCTCGTAGCGCACCGACAGGATCCCCAGATTGGGCGGCACCGCGCGCGCCGAATGATCGCGCCCCTCGAAGCCGACGATCTGCATCACCTCCACCCGGCCCCATTCGCCATCGGGCAGTTCGTCGCCATGCGGCTGCATCGCGGCGGCCTTGCGGCGGATGATGGGCGTGAAATTGCGCGGGATGGAGAAGTTGGACCAGACGGGTTCGAGTGGTTCGTAGTCCGAATCGAACCGCTCGCGAAAGCCCAGCTGCGCGTAGAAAGCCTTGGCGGCGGGCTGGTTCCTGACCATGCGCATGGTGTTGAACGCCTGGCTGATCCGCCCCACCGGGAAGGCGGTGAAGGCGGGCGAGACGCGCTCGTAGGCGGCGAGTTTGATCCCGTGCGGCCCGCTGATCACCACGTTCTTAAGGTCCGAGGTGCCGAAGCTGAAGCGGATCGGCGGGCTCTCGGCCCACCAGCCCGGCTCGTCGAGCGCCGCCCGGTAAAGCGCATCGACATCGTTTGAGCGGATCATCAGCGAGTAGATGCCGCCTGTATCCCAGGCCCGCGCGGCCGGGCGGATGGGTTCCTGGCGGGCGCCATCGAAGCGCACGAAGCGGATGCATCCGACCACCGCCTCGGGCGCACACAGGCGGCGCCAGCGGCCGGTGGCCTCGACCTGCCAATAGGCAAGCTCGCCGGCGGTCAGTTCGCCCGAGCCGGTCTCATGCCAATTGCCGATACGCTCGAGAAAGCCCGGCATGGCATCCAGGTCGGCGACCGAGACCACCGCCTCGGTCCAGCCCCGCTCGGCCTGAGCCACCGCCGGGGCCGGGGCAAGCCCAGCACAAACAACGGCGAGCACCAGGAGGGCGGTCGTCCCGCGCCAAGGTGCCCGGCGGCCCGGTCGCACGGGCTCAGAAATCGAAGCTGACCTCCAGCCCCACCTGCCGGCCCTTGCGCAAGGCGCTGAAGAAGGCGCGCGGCAATCCGGTATCGGCGGCCTGGCCTTGTGCGGCGAGCTGCCCGAAGGGAATGTCGCGCGGGGCGAAACCATAGCGCAGGTCGAACCAGCGGGTCGCCAGCGGTACCGCATCCTCATCCATCAGATTGCGGCCGAACAGCGCGATCTCCCAGTTGGAACCCTGCACGCCCAGCCGGGCCGAGAGCAGCCCCGCCTGGCCGGTCTCGGCAAGATTGTGCACCTGAACGAACTTGGAATCCTCGAAGGTCAGCGAGACATTGCCGACAAAATCGAGGTCACGGCTGATCGGTGCGTCCAGATCGATGAAGAACGAGGCCTGGTGCGGCGATCCCAATGGCAGCCGGTTGCCCTCGATGCTGCACAGCTCGAGCTGCGCGGGTGTCGGGTTGCGGGTGTCGAAATTGGGACGAAGACCGCCGGTGTTGAGCGTATACTGAAAATCGTCACAGCCCGAGGTGAACTTGCTGTCGATATAGGCATAGGTCAGACCGAAGCCGAGATAGTCGGTGGCCTGCGCGCGCATGTCGAGCTCCACACCGAAGACCTCGGCATTGCCCTGATTGGTGGCGACCGAGGTTACCGCCGTGGTGCCGGTGACGTCGGGCACCGACGTGGTCAGCTGGACGTTGGTGACGTCGTTGTAATAAACCGCGGCGTTGACCTGCAGGCGGCCCGCCAGGAAGGTCTGCTTGATGCCGAATTCGCCGCCCGTCAGCAGCTCGTCCTCGAAGGTGGGTGAGCCGGCCGAGATGCCCGAAGCGCCGTTGATCCCGCCGGGCTTGGTGCCCTCGGCATAGATCGCATAGATCAGCGTGTCGGGGCTGGGCTGCCAGTCGATAGTGACGCGCGGGGTGAAATCGCTGGTCTGGTAATCGGGATAATCAGTCCCGCCGGGCCGGTTGAACTCGGTGAGCGTCTTGGTTTCCTCGAAATAGCGCCCCTCGACCGCGACCGTTATCGTCTGGGTGATATCGGCCTCGATCCGGCCGAAGACCGCGTAGTTCTCGATCGTCGAGCGGTCGTTGCCCGGGCCGACCGTGCCGAAGTCCACCCCTTCCTTGCCCGAGGCGAAGGTGATGTCGCGGCCGCGCTCCTCGAAATTGTAGTAATAGCCGCCCAAGAGCCCGCGGATCGCCCGGTCGACCGGGGTCCCGATCCTGAGCTCGATGCTGTAATCCTCGAACTCCTCGATATCGGTATTGGCGAATAGCGGCTCCACCACCCCGGGCGGGCCGAAGAAGATATTGGCTTCCGAAAAGTCGGAATCACTGCCGAACAGCTGCTTCTCGTCACGATAGGCGCCGATGGCGGTGGCAACGAAGCCCGACCCGCCGATGTCCCAGTCGATATTGGTCGAGATGAACAGCCGCTCGATCTCGACCCCGTCGAAGGCGGTGCCGTCGGCAAATCCGGGAACCGCATCGGTGTTGAGCGCGATCAGATCGGGCCGGGGCTCGATCACGCCGCAGAAATACTGGTTGTCGTTGTTCGAGCGCAGTGCGCCGCCGGTGCGGAAGCGGGTGGAGCGGAAGCCGGGGCGGCAATTGTTGTTCACCGCGCCGGTCAGGAAGAAGGGCGTCGGCCCGTCGTCATCCTCGGTATATTGTGCGCGCACCCGCATGTCGATGTCCGGACCCGGGGTGATGAACGCGGTCACCGCGCCGCCATAGCTCTGCTCCGAGCCCACCCGGTCGCCGGTGATCGTGTTGCGATATTCGCCGCCGAACTCGTAGTAACGCCCGTCCACCCGCAGCGAGAGCAGGTCGGGCACCACCGGCAGGTCGAGCCCGGCGGTGACCTCGTATTCGCCGTGCTCGGCGATGCGGCCCTTGGCGAAACCGCCGAAATCATTGCCCGGGCTCTTGGAGATGATGTTGATGGCGCCGGCATAGGTGTTGCGTCCGTAAAGCGCGCTCTGTGGGCCTTTGACCACCTCGATCCGCTCGACGGCGTCGAAGTTTATGGTCTGAATGTCGCCACGAAACAGCGCTCCGTCGAGAAACACCGACACGCCCGATTCGACCCCGAACTGCACGCCTGCCAGCACGTTGGACAGGCCGCGGATCACCGGCCGGTCGCCGGTGCGGCCAAAGGCCTGGCTGAAACTGAGCCCAGGGGTGAACTGGGCCAGCGCGCTGATGTCGCGGATCTCGCGGTCTTCAAGCGTCTCGGAATTGAAGGCGGTGACCGCGACCGGCGCGTCGTTGATCGATTCCGCGATCTTGCGCGCGGTGACGACGATTTCGTTCACCGGGCCGGCCGCCTGTCGGTTGTTCACCGTGCCGGGATCGGTCACGCTGCCAGTAATCACGCTGTCGTTTTGAGCTATCGCGGCGGCAGGCACCAACATGGCGGCAGTGATGACGCCTGCGCGGATCGCGGCCTTGAGCCTGGTGTGTCGCATGAATAGAGCCTCCCCCTTGCGCCCTCGCTTGACATTCGCGCGGCACATCCAAAATCCCGCCGCCAAGTTCCGCTTTTGGCCTAATTTGTCCAGACAAATATTCGCCTTTTGGCCACACATTCCCAACATGTGTCGTATTAGGGCAACGGCTTTACATTGCCTAGGAACGCGGTGACCAGCAGCAGCGCATAAACCGCCCAGACCCAGATGCGGGTGCGGTTCATGATGGTCAGCAGCGGCAGTTCGGTGGCATCGCTCGAGCCCTCAGCCAGCACGGCGCCCAACTGCTTGCCGACCGGCTTGAAGGTGACATCGATCATGATCGCGGCAACGAAGATCAGGCCGAACAGCAGCGCCTTTGTTGCCAGCCAGTCGGCGGCGAGCGGCGCGCCGGTGACCAGGCTTTGGCCGCCCAGCCACAGGTAGAAGGCGGCCAGCAGCCAGCGGCCCCATCCTTCTATCCGCCGGTTGCGCGCCGCGCGCGGCGTCTGGTCGTGGGCATGCGCATCGAACACCAGGAACAGCCATATCAGCGCGATGGCGAAGGCGGCGGCCAGCAGCCACCACGGCACGTCCCACCATCCCCCGGCGGCCAGCACGCTGAGCGATGATGGCACCATCAGCGCCCAGGCGGCGCGCGGCACCAGGTCCACGGTCACCAGCAGCTTCAAGAGCACCAGCCGCTGGTCGAGCGAATAGGCGCTGCGCTTGCGGAAATGCTGCCCCAGCACGAACACGCCGACATCCGCGCCCAGCCACATCACGAACAGCAGCAGATGGAAGAACACGAGCAGCTGATAGGTCATCGCAGGGTTGGCTCCTTCGCTGCGGCGATGTGCGGCGGTTCGGGCGGTGACCCGTCACGCCGGGTGCGTCCTCGCCCGATGCCGCTTGACTTTGCCGGATTTGTCCGGACAAATTGCGCCAGCAAGCCGGACGAGGTCAAGGGGGTGTTTGCCGCCGCGCTCGTGATACACCGGCATCGAGAGTGAAATGGTGACAGCAAGACCCGTCCATCCGCGACCCATCGCGCTGTTGACCGCTTCGATCGCCGCGCTGTGTTGTGGCTTACCCGCAGCAGCCCAACAGACGGACGAGCAGGCAAGGGAAGAGGCGCGGGCGGAGGCGGACGGCCTCACCGCCATCGTCGTGACCGCACAAAGGCGCGAGGAAAGCGTGCAAGATGTGCCCATCGCGATCAGCGCGTTCGACGGGGCCGAGCTTCAACGCCGCGGGGTGACCGAAGCGCTCCAGATCGCCCAGTTCGTGCCCAATCTGGTGGGTCTCAACAATACCGGGCTGGGTTCGGCCAACTCCTACTATCTGCGCGGGTTGGGCAATTCCGAGACCATCCCCACCTTCGATCCGCCCATCGGCACCTACGTCCAGGATATCTATCTCAGCCGGCAGAACGCCAACAACCTGTCGCTGTTCGATGTCGAGCGGATCGAGGTGTTGCGCGGCCCGCAGGGCACGCTGTTCGGCCGCAACACCACCGGCGGCGCGGTCTCGGTCTTCTTGCAGGATCCGACCGATGAGTTCGGCGGCTATGCGGAACTGGGCTATGGCTCGTACGAGAACAAGCTGGCGCGCGGCTCGGTCAACCTGCCCGCGTTCGAGGGCTTTGCGGTAAAGCTGTCGGCCTATGTCAATGATGATGATGGCTATGCGCGCAACTCCACCACCGGCGAGCGGGTGAACGAGGGCGACGGGTGGGGCGTGCGCGCCGCGTGGCTGGCCGACCTGACGCCCGATGTCTCGTGGAACTTCAACTATTTCCATACCGAGACCCAGGCCGCCAACATCCTCAATTTCGATTGCGATCCGGCCGATCCCACCCAGTGTGACGGCCGCTTCGTTACCACCGGGCTGACCAAGGATACCCAGTTCACCAGCCTGCTAACCGGCGACAAGGCGGAATACGGGCTGGGCAACGACACTCGGGTGGATTTCTTCTCGTCCAATTTCGAGTTCCGCGCCGGTGTGGCGACGATTAACGCCATTACCGGCTATGTGTTCACCGCGCAGGACTATGCGCTCGATTTCGCCGATGGCCGTGGCCTCCCCAGCCTGACCAGTCCGCGCCCACCCGTGCGCGGCTATACCTTTGGGGGCTTTACCATCGTCAACGAGGGCGAGTTCGAGCAGTTCAGCCAGGAAGTGAAGGTCAACGCCAGCCTGTTCGATGGCCGGTTCGACCTGGTCACCGGTGTCTATTATTTCGAAGAGGACAATTTCTCCGATTTCGGCGATATCTTCACGCTGCCATTCGCCCCGCCGCCACGCGGCTTTCCCATTGTGCTGGCCGATCGCACGCTCGACAACACCACCCGTGCCTATGCGGGCTATGCCCAGGGCGACCTCAACATTACCGACCAGATCACGCTGACCGCGGGCATCCGCTATACCGACGAGACCAAGGAGCTCTCGATCAGCGACAACCGGGCTTCGTGCAATGACGGCAGCATCGAGCCGAACTGCATCGATGATGCGAACCTGGTGGCGGCGAACGGCGTGCTCATCCCCACCAAGCAGAACGTCGATGTGTGGACCCCGCGCTTTGCGGTCAATTACGAGCCCGATCCCGACTTCCTGCTGTTCGCCAGCGCCACCCGCGGGTTCAAGTCGGGCGGCTGGAACGCGCGCGGCACCTCGGCGTCCGAACTGCTGCCCTTCGGCCCCGAATTCGCCTGGAGCTACGAGGTGGGCACCAAGTGGGAAGGGCTGGGCCGGCGCCTGCGGGTCAATCTGACCGCCTTCTGGCTCGATGTGTCCGACCTGCAGACGCCCGCCGCGCTGATCCGCCCGAACGGCTCGATCGGCTTCATCACGCGCAATTTCGCCGATTACGAGAACAGGGGCGTCGAGATCGAGCTGCAGGCGCGGCCGGTGCGCGGGCTCAACCTCTATCTGTCGGGCGGCTATCAGGACGACAAGTACAAGCTCGATCCCGACAGTGCGCCGGCCGACGAGTTCGGCGTCCAGGCGGTTGCCGTGCAGCAGGCCCAGTGCCTGTCGCAGCTTGCCGCGGGTCTGGTCGCGGGGGGCGATGCGACCGCCTGCGGCGAGGGCATCGTCGCCTCCGACGGGTCGCTCTCCACTCCGGTGCGTACGCCCGAATTCACCGTGGCCTTCGGGGGCAGCTACGAGCTGGAGTTCGGCGACGGCACGTCGCTCACCCCGGCGGTCAATGTCAGCTGGCGGGACGAGAGCGAAGTGGGCATCGACAACGTGTCGATCTATGACGCGCCGATCACCTCGTCTGCGGGCACGGTGTTTCCGGCCAACCAGGTGGGCAATGGCGACTTCATCGTCGGTTCGTTCTCGGACTCGCGCTTCATCGTCAATGCCACGCTGACGCTCGATCTGGCCGAACGCTTCGCCCTCATCGCCGAATGCCGCAACTGCTTCGACGAGGAGGCGATCGAATCTTCGCTCGCCAATTACAGCTATCTCAATCCGCCGCGGACCTGGCTGGTCAAGGCGCGGGTGAATTTCTAGGGAGGCGTCGTCTTGGTAGAGCTCAGCCATGATCTGGCCCCCGCGCCCGATCCCGACAACGAGGCGCGCGGACGTTTCGTCTCGGGCATCCGTTCGTTCATCCTCAACGATCTCGCGGATGACCTGAAGCAGGTCTACGACCGGCGTGCCGCGCCCGCCTTCAGCAAGGCGCATGGCCGCGAGCCGGAAACGAGCGATGATGCGCATGACGCGCTGGTGCATGAGCCTGCCTTCCGCATCTATTCCTCGATGCGGGTGCATGCCCAGCGCATGGTGTGGGACGCGGTCGGCAGCGGCGTGCTACGTGATGCGGACGCGCTGGAGGAGGCCGAGGCGACGCTGTCCGATCGCCCGGGCGCGTTGATGCTGGACGAGGCGCTGGTCGTGCCCCCGAATGTCGGCGACATCGATGTCCACCTGATGCCTGGCAGCTATACGCGCGGCGGCGGCGGGCTGGAGGCGGGTGCGGTCTATGACCGTGGGCTGGCGATCTTCTCCATGGGCCTGATGGGCAAGGAGCTGAGCGATATCGGCCAATCCATGGCTGCCTGGGTGGAGGCGCGCTACCCCCAGTTCTCGCCCGTCGACATCCTCGATCTGGGCTGCACGGTAGGGCACAACACCCTGCCCTGGAAGGCCGCCTATCCCGGCACCAGCGTGGTCGGCATCGACGCCGCGCCAGGCGTTTTGCGTTACGCCAGCGCCCGCGCGCGTTCGATGGAAACCGACATCCAGTTTCGCCAGATGGACGCCTCCAGCCTGGCCTATGACGATGACAGCTTCGACCTCGTTTTCTCCTCCATGTTTCTGCACGAATTGCCCAGGAAGGTGCGTGCGCGGGTGTTCGCCGAGGCCCGGCGTGTGCTTCGCCCGGGCGGGTTGATGCTGCACATGGAGCTGCCGCCCAACGACCGCATGGGGCCCTTCGAAGGCTTCTATCTCGACTGGGATTCGCACTACAACGCCGAGCCCTATTACAAGGGCTACCGTGACGAGGACCCGCGCGAATTGTGCCGGCGTGCCGGCTTTTCGCAAGATGACTACATCGAGTTCGTCGTCCCCAGCCTCGGCATCTATGGGCAGGAGGCGATCGAGCGGTCGGTCAGCGCCGAGATCGGCAGCGCCACCACCGGTCGGCTGGCCGAAGGCGTGATGTGGTTCGGCTTTGGTGCGTTCAAGGCGTGAATCGGTCGCCGCACCGTTCCAGTCATCGGCCCAAGCCGGTTCATCAGGACAGCGACGAGGCGCATTTCTTCGAGGACGTGGCGATGGACCGTTTTGTCGCGGTGGTCATGAACCTTGCGCAGGAGGTGTGGCGGCAGGAGGAACGGCTGATGGCCCTGGAGGGGCGGGCCGGCAATCCCGATGCCGAGGCCAAAAGCTTCGTCACCCGGGTGTTCGCGCCGCTGCGCGAACGCCAGGGCTAGGCATGAATGCGGGCCGATGGCGGGGCGCTGGTCCGAAGCACGGTTCGCGATAGCCGTGATCCGCCATAATCGCCCGGACGACCACGCTTCGGACATGGTGCGCATTGTGCTCGACGGCGCGGCTCGGGTTGAGGCAAAGGGGGACGAATGAGCCAGACAGACGCCCCCGCCTCCACCTCCGTCCCCGAAGCGGGCGATACCGGCCCCAGCACTGGCCCGACCCAGACCAAGGGCGAGTTCGCCCGCGGCTGGCCGGTGCTGCTGGCGGCAATGCTCGGCGTGATGTGCGGCGCCTCGCCGATCCCGTTCAACGTCATCGGCGCATTGTTCGATCCGCTCAATGCCGAGTTCGGCTGGAGCCGGGGCCAAGTCAGCCTGGGGATCACCATCTTCGGGGTTACCGCCTCGCTGCTGGCGCCCGTCTATGGCTGGATGGCGGATCGCTACGGCGTGCGCCCGGTGGCGCTGCTCTCGCTGGTCGCCTTCGGGATCGCCTTTGCCGCGCTATCGCTGGCCTCGGCCTCGCTGCTGATGTTCTACGGTCTGTGGTTCGTGGTTGGGTTGGTGGGGATCGGGTCCACGCCCGTCACCTGGAGCCGCGGCATCAACCTGTGGTTCTTCCGCCGACGGGGCCTGGCGCTGGGCATCATGCTGATGGGCACCAGCCTGGCCGCGCTGGTGGTGCCGCAACTGGCCGTGTGGGCGATCGACACGCATGGCTGGCGCGAGATGTTCGTGTGGGTCGCCGCGCTGCCGCTGCTGCTGGCGCTGCCTGCCGCCTTCCTGCTCTTCCGCGAGCCCCGGCCCGAGGAGCGGCCGCGCGAGATCGCCTCGATGTCGGGCAAGCTGACGGGCGTTGGCGCACGCGCCGCGCTGGGCGATCGTCGGTTCTGGCTGATCTTCGCCTCTATCGCCTGCATCGCCTTTGCCTATGGCGGCGCGCATATCCACATGTTCCCCATCGTGCTCGACCACGGGTTCGCGCCCGAGGACGCGGCCAACGTGCTCGCCATCGTGGGCGTGGGCATCCTGATGGGACGCATCATCACCGGCCTGCTGCTCGACAAGTTCTGGGCCGGCTACGTCGCCTTCCCGCTCTTATGCCTGCCGGCGATCGCCTGTTTTGCGTTGATGGGCACCGACACCAACTTCCCGCTGGTGGCCTCGGGCGGTTTCCTGCTCGGGTTCGCCGCCGGCGCCGAATCCGACCTTATCGCCTATCTTGCCGGCCGCTATTTCGGCATGGCGCATTACGGCAAGATCTACGGGCTCCTCTATATGCCGTTCGGTCTGTTCTCCGCCATCTCGCCCACGGTCTATGGAACGGTGCGCGATGTGGGCGGCAGCTACGACCCCATCCTGACGGTGGCGGCCGTACTGTTCGTGCTCGGCGGTGCGCTGCTGCTGCTGCTCGGCCGCTATCCCGAAGAGTTCCCCGAGGTCGAGCCCGAACCGCGCCGTGCGGTGGCAGGCGCGGCCTGATGGCAACGCTGGCCCCCTCGCTGGGCGAGGCGCTCGCGGCAAGCGGTGCCACGGTGCTCAGCGACGAGCGCTCGCTCGAGTTCTATGCGCACGACATCTACAAGCGCGGTGCCGATCTTGCCGCCGTGGTCCGTCCTTCCGACAAGCACCAACTCGCGGCGGCGGTAAAGGCGGCAACGGCGGCCAGTGCGCCCGTTATCCCGCGCGGCGGCGGGATGAGCTATACCGGCGGCTATACCGCGGACAATCCGGGCGCCGTGCTGGTCGACCTTTCGCTTATGGACCGGGTGCTGGCGGTCGACGAGGCCGACATGACGGTCACCGTGGAAGCCGGCTGCACCTGGGCCAAGCTCTACGAGACGCTCTCGCCACGCAGATTGCGCACGCCGATGTGGGGCACGCTTTCGGGGCTCAAGGCCAGCATCGGCGGGGGAATGAGCCAGAACGCGGTGTTCTGGGGCACCGGACGGCATGGCACGGCGGTCCAAAGCTGCACCGCGCTGGAGGTGGTGCTGGCGGACGGCACGCTGCTGACGCTCGGCAAGCGGCACATGCGGCCATACGGGCCTGACCTGGCGGGTCTGTTCCTGGCCGACACCGGCGCGCTGGGGATCAAGGCCACGATCACGCTGAAGCTGGTGCGCGAGGCCGAGGCATTTGCCCATGCCACCATTGCCTTCGATGAGGAGGGCGGTTGGCTGGCAGCGGCAAGCGAGATCGAGCGCCGGGGGCTGGCCAGCGAATGCTTCGGTTTCGATCCCGTGCTCAACGCCATCCGCATGACGCGCGACAGCATGGCCAGCGATGCCAGGCAGCTGGTCGGCATGATGAAGCGGCAGGGCGGCTTCATGAAGGCGCTGACCGAGGGCGCCAAGGTGGTGGCCGCCGGGCGCGGCTTCCTCAAGGATGCGAATTATTCGCTCCACGTCATCGCCGAGGGGCGCATTCAGGCGGCGGCCGACGAGGATATCGCCCGGATCAGGCAGATCGCAAGCAAGAATGGCGGGCGCGAGGTGGAGAACACCATCCCCAAGATCGTGCGCGCCAATCCGTTCGGTCCGCTCAATTCCATCCTGGGTCCCGGTGGCGATCGCTGGGCACCGGTGCACGGGCTGCTGTCTCATTCCAGGGCGCCCGCCTGCATGGCGGCGGTGCGGGCGATGCTGGCCGAACGTGGCGACAAGATGGAGGCGGCCGGCCTCACATGCGCCACGCTGATCGCCGCGGTGGGCGGGGCGGGGCTCATACTCGAGCCCTGCCTGTACTGGCCCGACGCGCGCAATCCGCTGATCGAGGATACGATCGAGCCCGCGCATCTGCGCAAACTTCCCGTTCTGCCCGGCAATGAAACCGCGCGCACATTGGCGCACGAGCTGAAGCAGGCGCTGGTCGATATCTTCCTGGCGCACGATGCCGCCCATTTCCAGATCGGACGCGCCTATCGCTACCGTGACAGCCTCGATCCCGCCGCCGATGCGCTGCTCACCGCGATCAAGCGGCAGGTCGATCCGCGCGGGCTGATGAACCCCGGCTCTCTCGGCCTCTCGTGACGCCCGCGCCCGCTCCTCGAGGGCCGGGCTGGGGCACCGCAATTGATCGCCGCGCCGCGCTCGCCGGCACGCTGTGCGCCGCCCTCACCCCCGCAGCGCTTGCCGCTCAAGCATCAGGGAACCCCATGCCCGACACACCAAACCAACGCGACACGCCCACCTATTCCGCCGTTGCCATGCAACTGACCGCGCGCTCGCTCGAACGCCAGCCCGACGATGCGGCGGCGCGCGCCGCGATCCTTGCCCATATCGCCGAACTCGAGCCCATGATCCGCAGCGCGGCGGGCTTCATCAGCATCTATGGCGGGCACCAGGTGCGCCTGGCGGTGCTGCCCGAATATCTGTTCACCTCCTATCCGGGGCAGGTGTCGATCCCCGATTTCGCCGCGCGCGTCGGCTTTGCCCCCGAGGGCGCCGAATACGAGGCGCTGGGCGGGCTGGCACAGCGGCTGGGCATGTTCGTCGCGGGCAATGCCTACGAGACCGACCCCCATTTCCCGGGCTTCTATTTCCAGGCCAGCTTCATCGTCGCGCCATCGGGCGATGTCGCCTTACGCTACCGACGGCTGCTGTCCATGTTCGCGCCCAGCCCGCACGACGTGTGGGACGCCTATCTCGATCGCTACGGGCTTGACGGCGTGTTCCCCGTGGCGCGCACCGAGATCGGCAACCTGGCGGCGATCGCTTCGGAAGAAATCCTTTACCCGGAGATCGCCCGCGTGCTGGCGCTGCGCGGCGCGGAACTGTTCGTTCATTCCTCGAGCGAGGTCGGCTCGCCGCTCGCCACCAACAAGGACATCGCCAAGCAGGCGCGCGCGTTCGAGAACCTGGCCTATGTCGTCTCGGCCAACACCGCCGGGATTTCAGGCACCGCGCTGCCGCTGGCGAGCGCCGAGGGCAACAGCACCATCGTCGACCATCGCGGCAAGGTGCTGGCGGAGAGCAATGACGGCGAGACCTTCACCGCCTTCGCCTCGATCGACCTGGGCGCGCTAAGGGAGGCGCGGCGCACCCCGGCGATGACCAATTATCTCGCCCGTCAGCGCCCGCACCTCTTCGCCGCCGCCTATGCCGCCAGCGCCGAAGATTTCCACCGCCCCAACGCCATGATGGACCAGGGTAGCGCAGCCTTGCCCGAGCGCGACTATTTCCGCCGCGCGCAGCAGCAGGTGATCGAGCGGCTCGACAAGGCGGGCATCATATGAGCGCGCATCGCACGGTCTCGGGCAAGGTGCGCTACTTGTCGGACAAGCCGGGGATGGAGGGCAGCGAGCGCGGGCGCGAATGGTTCGTCTTCACGCACCATGCCGACGGTTCGGTCATCATGCGCGCGCGCTGCGAGATCGACGAGCCTGCGCCCAGCGTGCTGCGCGATATCATCTACCGCATGGGACCGGGCCGTGTGCCGCTCGATCTGCATGTCCACCTGATGCTGGGTGGCGAGTTCCTGGGATCGGGCTGGCTGCATCACGATCCGGCGGCGGACACGCTGGAATGCGAGAGCTTCGGCCCCACGATCGGCCGTGTCTCCGAGCGGCGCGAGAAGCTGGGCGCGATCGACGGGTTCGGCACGCATCCGGTTGTCGGCGATGCCTTCCTGTCGCAGGCGATGGATATCACGCGCGGACCGCACCGGCGCGCCTTGCGGGTGATGCTGCCCTCGCCCGACCATCGCGGGGCCACCCCGCCGATGATCGCCGAACACGTCATCACGCTGGAATATGTGGGACAGGCGGAACGCACCGTGGCCGCGGGCACCTTCGCCTGCCGCCACTTCCGCTTTGTCGATGATCAGGGCGAGGGAATGGGCGGCACCACCCATCCGGACTACGACATCTTCGTCACCGACGATGCGGACGCGGTGCTGGTCCATGCCGAGGTCGGCGGCTACATGATGAACCGCTACGAGCTGGTCGAGCTCGACCGCTAGAACGATTTCGAGCCGGGTGGAATTAACCGGCGGCTCGGAAAATCGGGGCAAAACAAGAGCCTGGAGCGGTCGATCCGATGCAATCGGAGTGACCGCTCTAGGGCGCGGCCTGTTCCACCCCGGCCGGATCGAACGCGCCGCTATAGGCATCGTCCCCCACCTTGCCCTCCATATAGAAGGGCAACGGCGCTTCGGGATAGACGCGGACGATGAAGGTGCCCGCGCTGGGTTCGAGCCGGAGCGGCAGGATGTCCTCCTGGTAGGTCCGGCTGGTCCAGAACGCCTGCGCGTTCCTGAGACAGGGGAAGCGTACGATCAGCGTGACGTGCCCCTCCTCGGCCTCGCCTTCGAAATGGGCGATGGCGCGCGGCACGTTGACATAATAGCCGCCGAGCTCGCGATAGAGCCCGCTTGCCGCGATGGCGGCGCCATAGGCGAGCATCCGCTCGCGGTCATGCGTGGTGCCGGTGACCACCATCAGCACGGGGTCCGCGCAGGCCTGCTCCACCGGCGTGCCCAGCGCGGCGGCGGGCAGCGCCTGTGCGCCCATTGTAAGCGCGAGCCAGGCGCCGATCATGCCGTCACCGGTCGTTCGGCGAAGGCGGCAATGGTGGGTGCCTCGCCCGTCTGGCGGATCAGCGCCTGCTGGCGGACGAAGCGCAGCATTCCCGTATCGCCCATCCGCGATGGCCCCAGGCCGGAGGCCTTGCGCGACTGGTTGGCGGAATCATGAACCATGGCGGTGAGCGAGGCGTCCTGGAGCGAGATGGCGCCCGCATCGAGCCGCGCTCCGATCTGGCTTGCCTCCTCGAGCGAACCCGCGAGCACGGCCGCCGAGAGCCCGTATTCGCCCGCGTTCGCCTGTCGGACCGCCTCGTCCAGATCATCGTAGACGACGACCGGGATGACCGGTCCGAAGGTCTCCTCGCGCATCACCGCCATCTCGGGAGTGACATCGGCCAGCACGGTGGGGCGCAGATAGCGGCCGCCGCCCAGCGTCTCCACCTCGCCGCCGGCCATGACGCGCGCGCCCTTGGCCCGCGCATCGGCGATCTGGGCGGCGACCTTGTCGGCCTGGGCGGGGAAGATGAACGGACCGATATGGCCTTGGCGCGGATCGGGATAGGTCAGCGCCACCGCGTTCGCTCCCTCGACCAGCGCGGCGAGGAACCGCTCGGCGATCCCTCGCGCGACATAGACCCGCTCGATCGACTGGCACGCCTGGCCGGTCGCCGCCACGCTGGCGCGCAGCGCGATATCCGCCGCCCATGACGGATCGGCGCTGGCGGCGATGATCAGCGGGTCCTTGCCGCCCATTTCCAGGTTGGCGGGGATAAGATTGCGCGCCGCCGCCTCGGCGATCTTGCGCCCGGTCGCGGTCGAGCCGGTGAAGCAGACATAGTCCACCTCCTCGATCAGCGCCTGGCCGACATCGGGCCCGCCCATCACGAAGGCCAGCGGCAGTTCGGGCAGCTCGGCCAGCACCCTGGCGAGCGGTTCGACGAAGCGCGGGGTGACCTCGGACGGCTTGACCAGCGCCGCGCAGCCCGCCGCCAGCGCGGGGATGGCGTCGATATGGCTGAGGATGAGCGGGAAGTTCCACGGGGCGATGGCGCCGAACAGCGGGTAGGCCGAGTGGCGCTGATCGATCTCGATCCCCGGCATGGCGGAGGGCGCCACGCCCTGCGCCATGGCGGCGAAAAGCTCTGGCGCCCGCGTTGCCCAGCGCCGCAGGTTGGCGATCACCCCCATCACCTCGATCCCGGCGACCGCGTGGCGTCCGGTGTCGACCGCCAGCGCCTCGATGATCGGCCTCATCCCGGCCTCGAGCCTGTCGGCATAGGCGAGGAGGACCTTGCCCCGCCCTTCGGGTCCCAGCGCTTCCCAGCCGGATTGGGCGCCACGCAGCCGCTGGGCCGCCTGGCGCACGTCCTCGCGCGGGGTCTCGGCGAATTCGTAGTCGGCCTCGCCGGTGCGCGGGTTGCTCGCCCTCATTGCTGTGTCTCCCAATGCCTGGTGATCTGGCTTCCGGTGGCGAACCAGACATCGCCGCGTGCCGCCAGGTCCGCCAGCAGCGCCTCCAATGCGCCGATCCGATAGGGCAGGCCGGTAATATAAGGCGTCAGGTGGATCGCCAGCAACCGGCCTGAGCTCTGTGCCGTCGCCTCGCGCGCCAGCCAGTCGGCCGCATCGCGCAGCGACTGGCCCCACGAGTCCGCCGATTGCTGCTGCACCGCGATGATCTGGCGGTCGGACAATTCGTGATTGAGCGGCAGGTTGGTGAGCCCGTTGGCGAAGCGATAGGGCAGGTCATCATTCACCCAGTCGCAGCAATAGGCAGCCCCGTGTTCGCGCAGCAGGTCGAGCGTGCGCCAGCTCTGCGAACGCGCGATCGACAGCCAGCCCCTGGGCTGCGTTCCGGTCGCCCGCTCGAGCCGGGCCAGGCTTTCGCCGATCAGCGCGCGCTCCGCCTCCTCGCCGAGCGAGCTGTCGATCCCGCCATTCATGTCGGTCGAATGGGCGATGATCTCGTGGCCGTCTGCCCGCACGCGCTCGACCAGCGCGGGGTAGCGCTCGGCCACCGCGGCGTTGGTGGCGAAGGACGCCTTGACCTTGGCCTCGGCGAAGGCGTCGAGGAAGCGGAACGCGCCAACCCGGTTGCCATAGTCGCGCGCGGTGTAGTGCCGGTAGTCGGGGTAGGGCGTCACCATATGGCCGGGCGCGCGGAACGGCTTGTCGGCCGGGGTGATAGGGAACCACTCCAGGCTGACGCACACGAACACCGCCAGCGGCCTGTCGCCCGGCCAGCGGATGGGCGCGCGCTCGTGAATGTTCGACCAGGCATACAGATCATGGTCGTAGCCGTGTCGGCGCCGCGGATAGTCGAGATAGGCAGGATCAAGGCTCATCGCGCTGTGCCCCCGTCTGTGTCCGCCTCGTCTGATCCCGCCCCGTCTGATCCCGCCAGGCATCGACGATCTCCCCCGCCTTTGCCAGCCAGCCGCGCCCGTCGGCGGCGATATGCGCGAGCGCTTCCTCGAACGGGCCGATCCGGTGCGGCTGGCCGATGAGGTAGGCATGCAGCGGGATGCACATCACCGTGCCCCCCGGCCCGTCCTTGCGTTCGCCCTCCGCCGCCAGCCGCTCGAACTGGCGGACCAGCGTATCGGCATATTCGCGCCCCGACATGTTGTAGACAAAGAAGCCGTAGTGATCGTTCACCTCCAGGCTGTAGGGGATCGAGGCCAGGCGACCGGAAGCCACCTTTACCTCCTGCACCTGGTCGTCGTGATAGAGGTCGCAGGTATAGTCGAGGCCATATTCGGCCAGCAGGTCGAGCGTGCGCGGCGTATGCGTCAGCGCCGGGGCAAGCCAGCCGCGGATGCGCTGGCCGGTGGCCTGTTCCACCGTGCGCAGCGAGTCCTCGATGATCGCGCGCTCCTGGCCCTCGTCCATGTCATAGGCATAGCGGGTGTTGTAGATGCCGTGGCTGAAGAACTCCCAGCCGCGCGCCGCCGCATCGGCGATGATCTCGGGATGATGCTGGCACATCGCCACCGACAGGCTGACCGAGCCGGGAAAGCCGTGCCGGGTCATCACGTCCGCCATCCGCCAATGGCCCACGCGGTTGCCGTGGTCGCGGTGCGAATAGCCGACCACATCGGGCGAAGGGCGCGCCCAGGCCTTGCGCTTGGGGTGGGGCGGCGGGTCGATCTCGTAGACCTCCAGATTGGGCGCCACCCACACCGCCACGCTCTTGCCGCCGGGCCAGTAATTCGGGGCCGCGTTTCGTCATAGGGGTGGTAGTCGTAAAGCCCGGGATCGGGGGCACCCTCGTGCATCAGCGCCGCTCCAGCCAGTCGATCACCGCCTGCACCGGCTCGACATCGGCATATTTGAGCTGCAGATCGGTCAGGTTGGCGAAGTGATAGCTCTCGTGCTTGTCCGCCGTGGTCTCGATCGGCACGATGGTGCGATAGCCGTGGCTCAACGCATCCACCGCCGTGGCGCGCACGCAGCCCGAGGTCGAGCCGCCAGTTACGATCACCGTGTCCACCTTGTGCCACACCAGGTAGCTGGCGAGTGGCGTTTCGAAAAAGGCGCTCGGCATGCGCTTGGTGAAGGTCAGGTCGTCCTCGTGGATGTCGCAGCGCGCATCGAACCGGTGGCGCTCGCTGTCATGCTTGATGTTCTGCAGCGAATCCTCGGTATCGGTGCGCGTGCCCCAGACGCCCGCATCGCCCGCGTCTCCCTTGTAGGCGACCCGGCTCCACACCACCGGCATCCCACGTTCGCGCGCCAGGCGGCTGATGGTGTTGACATGCTCGATCTGGCGCGGGTCGGTTTCATAGGCGGTCTTGAACCGGTCAGTGCGCGTATAGGCCTGCTGGATGTCGACATTGACGATTCCCGCCTTGTCGCCGAAGCCGAACTTGCGCCGCGCCGGGTTGGCCATGACCTCCTCGAAAATGGCCTTTGCCGTACGCCCGTCCTCGACCATCTTCGTGCCCACCATGTCCGCCATGCGCGCTCCCTTGTCTCACCAGGCTTTGACAGCGGAGAATAGAGCCGCCAAGACGCCTGTCGAGAGCTATTTGTCCGGACAACTTGGGCGTCATGATCACCCGCCATATCCTCACGCTCGGCTCCGGACGGCGGGTCCATTACCGGCGCTGCGGGGCGGGCCCGGTGCTGCTGATGGTTCACCAGAGCCCGCGCAGCTCGGCCGAATACGAGCCGCTGATGCGCCGGTGGGGGGCGCATTTCACCTGCATCGCACCCGATACGCCGGGCTTCGGCCAATCCGATCCCCTGGCCGATCCGCTGCATCCGGCGCATGTGGGCGAGCCCGAGATCGGCGACTTCGCCGATGCGTTGGCCGAGTTCCTGGCGGCGCTGGGCGTCAAGCGGTGCGCAGCCTATGGCTTTCATTCGGGCGGGATCATCCTGGTCACGGCGCTGAAACGGCATCCGGATTTGTTCTCGGGCCTGGCGATCGGCGGCTATGCGATCTGGACCGCGCGAGAAATGGCGGTGTTCGGCGAGCATTACCTGCCGCCGTTCCGTCCGTCCGCCTATGGCGAGCACCTGACCTGGCTGTGGAACCGGATGCTCGAGCAGAGCTGGTTCTTCCCCTGGTTCGCGCTGAGCGACCAGACGCGGTTGTCCATCGCCCATGCGGACCTCGCGCGGGTGCATCAGGCGGTGATGGAAATGCTCGATGCGGGCGATGCCTATCGGGCCGGGTATGGCGCGGTGCTGCGTGCCCCGCGCGACATTCCTGTCGCCGACGATCCAGCCAGCGCCGGACTGCCGCCATGCCTGATCACCGCCTATGACGGCGATCCGTTGCAGGAGCATATCGACCGGCTGGGACCGCTTCCCGCCGGCTGGGAAGCGCACAAGGTGACCAGCCCGGCCGAGCATCAGGCAGCGAGCCTTGCCTTCCTCCGGCAGCACGCCGCATCGCAGGCAGCGCCGGCTCTCGCTGAGGACCAGGATGAGGGCTGGCTGGTGCTCGATGACCGGTTGCTGCATTGGCGAGGAACGCGCGGCGCAGAGCGGATGATGCTTCACCCGCCCGCCGATGAGCTGGCCGATCCGCCGGCGGACGCGGTCGCCATCGACGTGCCGGGGCATGGCCTGTCGGACGATTTCGACGATACGGGCGCCGCCATCCGCGAGGCGATGGCGCAGCTTGGTGCCGCTCATTTGGCCGCGCCCCCGCCGCCGCCGGGCGATCCCTCTCGTCTCTATCCCGACCTCACGCCCGAGCGTTTCGGTGCGCACCTGGCCGCGGCCTGGGGCGCCGCGCGGGGCGAGGCGATCTTCGCCCCCTGGTACGCGGCGAGCACAGCCAATGCCATTCCGGTTCAGCCAGCGCTGCTCGAGCCTGCCGCCATCGCCCGCCGCGCGCGTGCCCGTTTGCGCGCAAAGGATGCAGCGCCGCGTTATCATGCCTATCTTAAGCAACGCAAAGGAGCGACCCAGCCATGATCGACATTGCCAAGGAAATGCCGATGCTCGCGCGCCACGAGGGCGTGTGGGACGGCGTCTATACCTATTTCAACGCGAAGAACGAGAAGGTGGACGAGCATGCCAGCCGCCTTCTGTGCCGCATCCCCAGTGACGGGCCTTACCCCTATCACCAGACCAACCATTACAAGTGGGCCGACGGGCGCACCGAGATCCGCGACTTTCCCGCCGAATATCGCGACGGGCGGATCTGGTGGGACAATGAGCTGATCCAGGGCTGGGCCGCGCCGGTGCCGCTCGATGAGCACAACCGCACGATGATGCTCTACTGGCAGCGCACCGGCGATCCCGAGCTTTATTTGTACGAGCAGATCCAGATCTCGGACGACGAGCAGAACCGCTGCCGCACCTGGCACTGGATCCGCAATGGCCAGCTGGAGACGCGCACCGCCATCCAGGAGCGGTTCGTCAGCCGCGACTGGCGGGGGATCGAGGCCGAGATGAACGCGGCGACCGAACGCGGCGAAGAGGTCGCGTTCGGCGGCTTCGCGTAACGGGTCGGGGAGCAAGCGCAGGCATGGCGGGCACGCTGTTCGACAGGATCTGGGACGCACACCGGGTCGCCATGGCGCCGTCGGGTGCCGAGCTGATCGCCATCGACCGGGTGTTCCTGCACGAGCGCACGGGCGCGGCGGCGCTGGCGCGGCTGGCCGAGCAGGGCCGTGCGCTGCACGACCCGGCGCGGGTGTTCGCGGTGATGGATCATATCGTCGACACCCGGCCGGGTCGCGGCACGGGGGGCATGGGGGCGACGCTGATGCCCGGCGGCCAGGCCTTCATCACCGAGACCCGCGCCGCCTGCCGCGCGGCGGGGATCACTCTGTTCGACGTGACCGACCGCGAACAGGGCATCGTCCATGTCATCTCCCCCGAACTTGGCGTGGTGCTGCCCGGGCTGACGCTGGTCGCGCCCGACAGCCACACCTGCACGCAAGGGGCGTTCGGCGCGCTGGCCTGGGGGGTCGGCTCGTCCGAGGCCGAACATGCGATGGCCACGGGCACCTTGCGCATGAGCCGGCCCAAAGCGATGCGCGTCGCCTTTTCCGGCACCTTGGCGAAGGGGGTCACCGCCAAGGACATGGCGCTCCACCTCATCGCCGCGCATGACGCCGATGGCGGGGCGGGGCATGCGATCGAGTTCGCCGGAGCGGCGGTTAGCGCGCTCGACATGGAAGCGCGGATGACCTTGTGCAACATGGCGACCGAATTCGGCGCCATGAGCGGCTTTGTCGCTCCCGACGAGAAGGCCTTCGCCTGGCTCGCCGGGCGGCGCTATGCACCCGCCTCGTTCGATGAGCCTTACTGGCAAACCTTGCGCAGCGACGAGGATGCCGTCTTCGATGCCGAGATCGCCGTAGAGGCAGGCGAGATCGCGCCGATGGTGAGCTGGGGCACCAGTCCACAAGAGGCCATCGGGGTGGATGGCTCGGTTCCACGCGGACCCGAGCGAGTCCACGAATATATAGGCCTTGCTCCGGGCGCGCCGCTGGCCGGGACACCGCTCGATGCGGCCTTCATCGGCAGCTGCACCAACAGCCGCATCTCGGACCTCAGACGCGCGGCGGCCCTCCTCGAAGGGCGGCGGATCGCGCCCGGCATCCGGCAGGCGCTGGTGGTGCCGGGCTCCTCGGCGGTCAAGCGCCAGGCCGAGGAGGAGGGGCTCGACAAGGTGTTCGAGGCGGCGGGCTTCGAATGGCGGATGAGCGGCTGCTCGCTGTGCTTCTACGCCGGCGGCGAGGGCTTCGCGCCCGGATCGCGCGTGATCTCCAGCACCAACCGCAATTTCGAGGGCAGGCAAGGCCCGGGCATCCGCACCCATATCGCCAGCCCCGAGACGGTGGCGGCCAGCGCCATTGCCGGCGCCATCGCCGATCCGCGCCGATATGCGCGCGAGGGGGCGCCGGCATGACCCCGTTTCCCCAGCCGCTGGTCTCGCTCGCCGCGCCGCTGATCACCGACAATGTCGACACCGACACCATCATCCCCAGCCGCGAGATGCGCACCACCGGGCGCACCGGGCTGGCGGACGGCCTGTTCGCCCCGTGGCGCTACGAGGATGCCGATGCCCGGGTGGAAGCAGCCGATTTCGTGCTCAACCGCCCCGATTTCCGCGACGCGGCGATCCTGCTCGGAGGCGCCAATTTCGGCTGCGGGTCGAGCCGCGAGCACGCGGTCTGGGCGCTGGTGGAATGGGGCATCAAATGCATCATCGCGGTGGGGTTCGCGCCCATCTTCAAGGGCAACTGCATCCGCAACGGGCTGCTGCCGGTGACCCTGCCGCGCGATGTGACGCAAGGGCTGGCGGGCGCGGAAGTCACCGTCGACCTGGCCGCGCAGACGGTCACGGGCGCGGGCGCCTGCCATGACTTCACCATCGAGCCCGAAGCCAAGCAGATGCTGCGCGAAGGGCGCGACGCGATCGACATGACACTCACCCAGGCCGACGCCATCGCCGGCTGGACTGCGGCCGATCGCCGGGCGCGGCCCTGGGTCTATCTGGAGCCCGCCCGATGAGCCAAATCCTCGTATCCGAAGTGGGTCCGCGCGACGGGTTGCAGGCGATCGAGCGCATCATGCCGACCGAGGCGAAGAAGCGGTGGATCGCTGCCGAGGCGCGGGCAGGCGTGCGCGAGATCGAGGTGGGCAGTTTCGTGCCGCCCAAGCTGCTGCCGCAAATGGCCGACACCGCCGAGGTGGTGGCCTTCGCCAAGACCATCGAGGGGCTGAACGTGGTCGCGCTGGTGCCCAATGCGAAGGGCGCGCAAGCAGCTATCGAGGCGGGGGTGGACGCTATCAGCATCCCCTTTTCGATGAGCGAGACGCATTCGGTGAAGAACGTGCGCCGCGACCATCCCGCCATGCTGGAAGAGATCGCCCGGTGCGCCGCGATCGCCCGCGAGGCGCACGTGCATTTCGCGGTCGGCCTGTCCACCGCGTTCGGCTGCACGCTGGAGGGCGCGGTGAACAAGGGCGCGGTGGCGCGGCTCGCCGAGCGGGCGGTGGCTGCGGGCGCGCAGGAGCTCAGCCTGTCGGACACCACCGGCTATGCCGATCCCGCGCAGGTGCGCCGGCTGGTGCGCAGCGTCAAGGCGGCGGTGGGGGCGGACAAGCTGACCACGCTGCATCTGCACAACACGCGCGGGCTCGGGCTCGCCAATGTGGTCGCCGGGCTGGAGGAGGGGATCACCACCTTCGATGCCTCGCTCGGCGGGCTGGGCGGCTGCCCCTATGCGCCCGGCGCAAGCGGCAATATCGTCACCGAGGATCTGGTGCTGATGCTCAATTCGATGGGGCTCGATACCGGCATCGATCTGGCGCGCTTGCTCGAAGTGCGCGAAATCCTTCAGGAGGCGCTGCCGGGCGAAACGCTCTACGGGTTCACCCCCGATGCCGGGCCGATGCTGGATTACGAACAGAGGATGGCCCGATGACTGCGGGCGATACCGGTAATCGCGCCGGCGGGGACACCGCAGGGAACACCAGCGCTGCTTCCCTCGCCGGCCTCGTCGTGGTCGAGTTCACCCACATGGTGATGGGACCCACGGTGGGTCACGTGCTCGCCGGGCTGGGGGCACAAGTGGTCCGGGTTGAACCGGTGGGCGGCGATGCCACACGCCGCCTCAAGGGCTCGGGCGCGGGCTATTTCCCGATGTATAACCGCGGCAAGCGCTCGATCTGCCTCGATCTCAAGCATGAAGACGGGCTCGCGGTGGCGAAGGACCTGGTGGCGCGCGCCGACATCCTGGTGGAGAACTTCCGCCCCGGCGCGCTCGACCGGCTGGGCCTGGGTTACGCCGACTGTTCGGCGGCCAACGAGCGGCTGATCTATTGCAGCGAAAAGGGCTTCCTGCCCGGCCCCTACGAGGATCGTACCGCGCTCGATGAGGTGGCGCAGATGATGGGCGGACTCGCTTATATGACCGGACCGCCCGGCCAGCCGCTGCGCGCCGGGGCCAGCGTGATCGATGTCACCGGCGGGCTGTTTGGCGTGATCGGCATTCTTGCAGCGCTCGAGCAGCGCCATCGCACCGGGCGCGGGCAGAAGGTGGTTGCCAGCCTGTTCGAGACCACCGCCTATCTGGTCGGCCAGCACATGGCGCAATTCGCGGTCACCGGCAGTCCCGCCGCGCCCATGCCGGCGCGCGTTTCCGCCTGGGCGATCTACGATGTGTTCGAGACGCGCGACGAGCCGGTGTTCATCGGCGTGGTATCCGATGCATTGTGGGAAAAGTTCTGCCGCCTGTTCGGGCTCGATGAATTGTGGGCGGACGAAAGCTTGCGCGAAAACAACGCCCGGGTGGAAGCGCGCGCGCGGATCATCCCGGTCATTCGCCAGCTGATCGGGGGGATGAGCCGCGCCGAGGTGATCGACCGGTTGGAAGGCACCGGGCTGCCGTTCGCGCCGATCAACCGGCCCGAGGACCTGTTCGACGATCCGCATCTTGCCGCGGGCGGGCTAGAGCAGGTGACGCTGGACAGCGGGACCCGGGTACAGCTTCCCGCCATCCCGCTGGAGATGGACGGCCGCCGCACCACCCGCGCACAGGCCTTGCCGCTGCCGGGTGCCGATGGCGCGCGGGTGCTGGCCGATCTGGGTTATGACGAGGCGCGCATCGACCGGCTGAGGCAGGCGGGCGCGCTGGGCTGAACCCGGACAGGCGCACTCGGCGCGAACCGCCGCCCGGGGCGCCCGCTAATCCGAACTGGTCCCCACGCGCTCCATCTGCGCGCGGAACAGCCGCGCGGTCACCGGCAGCAGCAGCGCGGGGATGATCCCGAAGATCAGCGGCACGCTGGCCATCGCCCAGCGTATCTGGTCCTCGCCGAACACGTTGGTCGACAGCCAGCCGACAGCCGGCGGCCCGAGCAGCAGGCCGGCAAGGCTGATGGTAACATAGTAAAGCGCCACCATCTGCCCGCGGATCTGTGCCGGGGTGATGAGGAGGAGCGCGGTCACACCCACTGCGGTGACCATGCCGATCCCCGCCGTGTTCACGCATAGGATCGCGAAGGCAAGGTAGCCGTTGGGGATGAAATAGGGCAGCACCGCGGTCGGCAGCATGACCAGATAGCCGATCACCAGCAGACGGAAGGGGGCATCGCGCGTGCCCTGTTGGCTCCAGCGGTCGCTGAGCCAGCCCGCGCCGACGACGGTGGCGGGGCCGATGGCGAGCAGGGCCACACCATTGGCAAAGGCGTAGTTCTGGATCTCCCAACCATAGGTGCGGGCGAAGGTGGATGGCAGGAAGGCCTGGCTGTAGGCGGTGATGGCCATCACCGCGATCAGCGAGACGAAAGCGAGATACGTGCCCGCATTGCGCCCGACATAGGAGATCGCGTCGCGAAAAGAGTTGCCGGCAAGGTTGGCATCCCTCGCCTTCGCGATCCGGCGGATGGGCTCGCGAACGAAGAAGAACACCGCCGCCAGCAGCAGACCGGGCAGGCCGACGGCGAAGAAGGTCGCTTGCCAGGGTGCCACCTCACCCACGATCGGCAGCACCAGCGATGGGGTGGTCTTGGCCCATAGCAGCACGCCGCCGCCGATCAGCGAGGCGATGCCGGCGCCCAGCGACAGGGCGGCGGAATAAAAGCCGATCGGCTTGCCGCGTCGTTCGGGCGGAAAGCTGTCGGCGATCATCGAAAAGGCTGCCGGGCTCAGCGTGGCCTCGCCCGCGCCCACCATCATGCGCGCCAGGAACAGGTGCCAGAACTTGCTCGCCAGGCCCGACATCGCGGTCGCCAGCGACCAGACCGCGATGCCGAACGCCACGATCCATGTGCGCTTCTTGCGGTCCACCAGCCAACCCAGCGGAATGCCCATGGTGGCGTAGAAGATGGCGAAGGCCCAGCCGATCACCCAGCCGATCTGCTGGTCGGAGAGGTCGAGGTCGGCCTTGATCGGCTCGATCAGCAGACCCAGGATGTAGCGGTCGACGAAGCTGAAGATGTAGGCCAGCGTCAACAGCACGACCAGCGTCCAGCCGGCGCGGGGGCTGGGCCAGGGCGGGGTCTGGTCCTCGCTCGCGGCAGGCGCGGTGGCGGGCGGGCTGGCGGCCATTCCAGCAGGCGGATCGGCAGGCGGATCGACGGGCGGATTGCCGGTGGTGGCCATTACCGGGTTCCGGTGATGCGGTAGATAACCACCAGATTGTCATCGAAATCCACGATGCCGATCTCGCGCCCGACGCGTCCATCGGGGGTTACCAGTTCCTCCTCGTCATAGACCGTCAGACCCAGCGCGCGCGCGCCGTCCATCACCGCATCGGGATCGGCGATGTCGAGGACGATGGCGGCACGGCGCGGCGGCGGCACCGGGGCAAGCGGCGGCTCGGTCACCTCGGTCAACGCCATCACCCTGGGCTGACCCGGCGCGGACAGCACCGAGAACCCGATCTTTGCCCCCGGTGGCATGGCGAAGACCGCCAGCGAGTAGCTTTGCGGATTATGCGGCAGGCGATATTCCTCGGTAAAGCCCAGCACATCGCGATAGAATGTCAGCGCCCGGTCGATATCCGCGACCACGAAATTGGCCCGCTGGAAGCGCAGCGCCGGTTCCGGGGTCGGGGCCGGGCCTGAAGCAGGGATCGGCGACGAGGACGGGCCCGGGCTGGGAGGCGTGCTCACAGCCATTGCCCGGGCTCGCCGCGCACCGAACATATCTGCACGCCCACATTGGTGCCGTGATAGAGTCTGGCCAGCGCGCGCGGCATGGCGGCGAACCCTTCTTCCACATCCTGGATCGGACGCAGCCGTCCCTCGCCTATCCAGCCGCTCATTTGCTCCATCACCGCCTCCCAGCGTTCCAGATGATTATAGACGAAGAACCCGCGCATCGTCGCATCGCTGGCGCGCAGCCGGGTGTAATTGGTCAGCGCGAAGGGCGTCTCGCGCGCATATTCGCTGATCGAACCGCACAGCACGATGCGCGCGCGCGGTGCCAGCCGCTCCAGACAGGCGGCCAGCGTCTCCCCGCCGACATTGTCGAAAGTGAGGTCAATGCCCCCGGGGCGCAATGCGTCGAGCCGCGCGGCCAGGTCGTCGCACTGGTAGTCGATCGCCGCCGAGCAGCCCAGTTCCCTGATGAAGGCGCATTTGGCAGGCCCACCGGCGATGCCCACCACATCGCAGCCGGCGATGTTGCTGGCCATCTGCGCCACCAGCGAGCCGACCCCGCCCGCCGCGCCCGACAGCACCATCGCATCCCCCTCGCGCGGCTCCCCGCAGGCGAACAGGCCGGCATGGGCGGACATTCCGGTCATCCCCAGCACGCCCGCGCCCAGCGAGGCGGGAAGACCGTTATCGGGCATGCGGAAGAATTTCTCCTGCCGCGTCATCGCGCTGACCTTGTAGGTCTGCCAGCCGATCTGCCCCTGGACGATCTCCCCCTCGCGCCAGTCCGGGTGACGCGACTGCACCACCTGGGCAACGCCGCGCCCGTGGATCACATCGCCCGGCGCGAGCTGTGCGTCGCCGGTGCGCGCGGTGCCCGCCATATACATCCGCATCACCGGCGCCAGACCCAGATAATGGGTGCGCAGCAGCACCTCGCCCGGGCCGGGCTGCGGGACCGGTTCGCGATGCCAGGCGAAGTCGTCCGGGCGGACATTGCCTTGCGGACGGCGGGCGACGCGCCACTGGCAGTTCGCATCCTCGTCCACCACACACTCGGCCAGCGCATCGAAGGCGGCGGGCGCGACCGGCGCGTTCACGCCTCGGCGATCGCGAGCAACTGGTTCACCTCGAAGAAATAGCCGTCGAGGTCCCATAGGCTGGCGCCCAGCATGGCCCGTTCGCGGCCATCCGCGCCCGTCACCTGCCATTCGAGCGGCTGGCAATGGATGCGCGATCCCGCCGCTTCGGCACGGCTGACCGTCGCGCACACATCGTCTGCCGCCACCACGAAGATCGGCATTCCGAAGGCCAGTTGGACAGGCAGCGACGCCGGTATGTCCGAGCGTGGTGGATCGAGCCATTCGAGCAGCCCGATCATGCCGATCGTCTCGTCCCGGCCCTGCATGATCACCAGCCGCGTCCGGTCGCCCGCCTGCCCCGAGGCCAGTTGCGTGCCCGATAGAGTGAACGGCGTGTCCATCCAGCGCCGCATGCCGAACACGGTGTGGTACCAGTTCGCCGCGCGGTCCGCGTCGCGGACCATCAGCGTGGTGCGCTTGATGATATCTGCCGGCCGGGGTGGGTCAGCCGCCAATGGGTGCCGCCTCGATCACCAGCACCTGGCACGAGGCGATCCCTTCGCGCAGCTTCTTGGCCTCGGCATATTCGGGGCTGTTCCAGAATTTGTGCACCGCCGCCTTGTCGGGCCATTCGGAGATGACCATCGAAGCGCCCCCGAACTCTCCGCCGCCCAACTCGCCCTCCAGCAGCTCGGCCCCCGGTGCGCGCAGCACGTAGCGCCCGCCGAACTGTTCGACCAGCTTGGCCGCCGCCGCGCCGTAGCCGCTGATGAACCGGTCGCGGTCTTGGATGGCGGCGGTCACGATCATGTAGGCGGGCATGGTTGGTCTCCTGTTACCAGCGCGTCTTGGCCCGCAGGTAGCGTCCGGCATCCGTGGTGTCGGTCGGCTGATAATCGGCCAGAAGATTGGGGCCGTAGGGGCTGCGATAGCGGTCGAACACGTTCTCGTAGAGCTCCCAGTGGACGGTCGGCTGGCGGTGGCGGGCGCGGAACTCGGCGATCGGAATGCGCGCTTCCACCGTCGTCTCGAGCTCGGTCTCGGCCTGTACCAGCGCGTCCCCGTCGGGTCCGAAGATGGCCACATGACCGGGCTCGGCATCGGTCAGGTAATAGCGGCTGTCGATCAGCGCGCTGTTCGAGGCGATGGCGCTGTAGACCCGGTTGTAGAGCGAGGTCGCGCGGATATCGAGCTCGCTGAAATTGCCCGTCGCGGTGCGCAGCATGATCTCGGCGCCCTTCATGGCGGCGGCGCGGAACAGTTCGGGCTCGAGCTGCGAGGACGATGTGAACAGGTTGCCCAGCGGCGTGCGGATCACCGGCACCACATGGTCGGCCCCGTACATTTCGACATATTGATCGAGCACGTCGTAGATGGTGGTGGTGAACAACTCGCGCCCGCCGGGGAAGAACCCCTTGAGATTGCGCGCCTTCCAGTCCTTGGCGACGATCTGCCCCGAACTGTCCATGACGCTGGTGATCGAGAGCAGCCGGCCGGGCCAGTCCGGATCGCGGACATAGGAGCCAAACACCAGCCAGGTGTTGTATTCGCGCGCCTTGGCGGCGAGCATCTCGGTTTCCTCGCCCGGTATCTCGATCGCCACGCGGCGCGCATCCTCCAGGTCCCAGGTATGCCTGTAGCCGGTGATCGGGAACTCGTGGAACACGATCATGTCCTTGGACCCGGCAAACCCGCTGGCGGCGTCGATCACCTCGGTCATGTGGCGAACATTGGCCGCTCTTGTGCGCGCCAGGTTGTCGAGTTCCACCGGCACCACACGGGTCTGCGCCACGGTTAGGGTGAAGCTGTCCTTGGCCAGCGGCACGGTGGCGTAAGTGCCATCCGAACGCATCTGTAGATCGCTCGGGCCGGATGGAGTGGCGGCGGCGGCGGGTGTGGCGAACGCGGTCCAGTCGAACGCGGCCGCGCCTGCCGCCATTGCCCCGCCGATGATGGTCCTGCGATCCATTTTGTCCCCCTCCTTGAACCCGTTATTTGCGCGCCAGTTTGTCAACCAGCTCCATGATCGGCGGATCGTCGGCCTCCATTGCTTCCATCTCCTGCTGGAAGCCGCGCATGATCCGCCCGACATAGGCGCTGGTTGCCAGCCCGCGTTCCTTCGCCGCCTCGCGATCGGGCTCGTAGGCTTCGATATCCTCGCGCTTGAGCGTTCCCGCCCGCTCCAGCAGCCGCTCGAGCGTGTCGTTGCGCTCGCGCAGCGCCGAGACCTCGGCGGCCAGCGCCAGGGTAAGCGAGGTCAGCCGATCGAGCGCCGGATCGTCGAAATATTGAGGCCGCCGCCCCTTGGCGCGACGGGCGGACAGCGCGACCCAGTCGAGCTCGTCGCTCACGCTGCCTCGGCTGCCTTGTCACCTGCCGCCCCGTCATCTGCCGCAGGTTTCCACGCGCCATAGGCGTTCCAGATCGCCGCACGGCCGAAATCTTCCTTGCCATCCTCGGGCGAAGGCGGGAATATCTCGGGATCGACGAACGCGCGCACGCCGGTGGTGAACAGCGCATCGCGTGGGAAGCCCGCCTCTTCCATCGCCTCGTAAAGATCACTGCCATGCATCGCCGACCAGAACGGCTCGTTGTTGTTGAACGCGTCCCAGTCGCGCATGAATTGCTCGAACAGCGGCATCTTGTCGGAATACTGCGGCTGTTCCAGATGCAGCATCAGCCCGCCCGGCGCGAGCACGCGGGTGGCCTCGGCGAGGATGCGCGGCATTGCGGTAGCCGACAATTCGTGCAGGAACATGGTCGTCTGCACCCAGTCGAAATGTCCGTCGGACCAGCGCGACAGGTCCTCGCCATTGGCCTGGACGAAGCGGATGTTAGCGATCCCCAATGCCGCCGCGCGCGCCGCGCCGTAGCGCAGGGAGGCGGCGGCGGTGTCGATGGCGATCACCTCGGCATCGGGGAAGCCCTGCGCCAGAGGCACCGCGTTATGACCGATCGTGGCGCCGATCTCGAGGATGCGGCGCGGGCTCCAGTCGGGCCGCTGCTCGCGCACCCAGCGCACCAGCGCCTGGCCGCCGCCGTCATTCAGCCCGCCCAGCGCACCCCCGGTGGTGGCGAACAGCCCGGCATCGTAATTGGCGCCCACGGTCACGTCGCCTTCGCGCTCGCCGCCATGATAGCCGCCGGGCTGACAATGGATGTCGACCTGGGTCTGGTAGTCGGGCTGGGCGATCGCGGGGTCGAGTTCCAGCTGGCCCGAATGCTCGTTATATTGCCGCGCCATGGCGTCCAATTCGTCGAGCTGGCGCAGCACGATCTGGCGGCCGTTGTGCTGGCGCATCTCCATCGAATTGCGCTTGCAGGCCGACCACGCGCGGTGCCAGGGGTCGCGGTCCATCGCCTCGCGGATTTCGTAGCGATGTTCGGGATCGCGGCCATGCTCGGCGCGGAAGGCGGGCAGCACGCGCTTCTCGTAGGCCAGCTTGTTGCCCGCGCCGATCGTGCCCGAGAGATAGCGGTTGAAATGGGTCAGGAAATTGAACCGTGCCGCCTCGTCGTGCTGCGTGCGCGGCATCATCGGATGACGGGTGAGGGCGGTGTAAGGCGGGGGCAGGTCAGCCATGACGGGTTCCCGTGTCCTTCAAGGGGGGGCGCAAATGTCCGGACAAATCTGGCCGCTTGTCCGGTGCCTGTCAACGTCTACGCGAAGCACGCTCCGCTCAGGCGACAGGGTTGTCGCCAGTCGGGTCGGAGGTGCCGACAGCCATGTTGTCGATCAGCCGCGTGCCGCCGATGGTGGCGGCCACGAACACGCGCGCATTGCCGTTGTTGCGCTCCAGCGGTGCCAAGCTGTCGGCGTCGCGCAGGTCGAGATAGTCGATCCCCGCAAAGCCGCCCGCCAGCATCGTCTCCTCCGCCTGCCGGCGAATGGCGCGCCAGTCCTCGTCGCCCTGTGCCGCCAGGCGTGCCGCGCGGCGCAGCGTATTGGGCAGCGCGCCCGCCGCCGCGCGCTCGGCGGGGGAGAGATATTGGTTGCGGCTGGAGAGCGCCAGCCCGTCCGCCTCGCGCACCGTGGGCAGGCCGATGATCGCCTCGGCACGCGGATGGGTCAGGTCGAGGTCGCGCGCCATCCGGCGGATGACGCTGAGCTGCTGCCAGTCCTTTTCGCCGAACACCGCCAGGTCGGGCCGCACCTGGTTGAACAGCTTGGCGACCACCGTTGCCACACTGTCGAAATGGCCCGGCCGCGCATCCCCGCACAGGCCCTCGGACACCCCCGCGACCGAGATGGTGGTGGAAAAGCCCGGCGGATAGACCGTGCTTGCGGCGGGCGCCCACAGCAGCGCCACCCCCTCGTCTGTGAGCATGCGTGCATCGGCCTCCAGCCGGCGCGGATAATTCGCCAGATCCTCGTTAGGGCCGAACTGGCGCGGATTGACGAAGATGGAGGCGACCACGTTCGTCGCCCGCGCCTTCGCCGCGCGCACCAGCGCCAGGTGGCCCTGATGCAGCGCACCCATGGTGGGAACCAGCGCTACCGGCCCGTCCGCTCGCAAACCATCCACCGCCTGGCGCAGCGTTTCGAGCTGGTCGATGGTTTGCATGTGCGCTTCCCTTGGATAAAGCGGGTGATGCGTGGGGCCATCCCGCCTAGCGCCGTGCGAGTGTGAGAGGAAGCCCAGGCCCCGCCGTGACCCATCCGCATCCGCCTCAGCAGCAGCGATCTCAGCCGCGCCGGTCGGCACCGCATTCGATCGTGTTCGCCAACGAGAAGGGCGGGACGGGCAAGTCGACCACCGCGGTGCATGTCGCCGTGGCTTTAGCATATCAAGGTGCGCGGGTGGCGGCGATCGACCTCGATCCGCGCCAGCGCACGCTGTATCGCTATTGCGAGAACCGCGCCGAGACCATCGCCCGGCGCAAGATCGACCTGCCACAGCCGCGCTTCGGCGTGTTCGAGGGGGACAGCATCGAAGCGCTCGAGCAGCAGGTGGCCGAGCTTTCGCAGGACGCCGATTTCATCGTCTTCGACACCCCGGGCCGGGACGATCCCTTCGCCCGTCATGTCGCCACCCAGGCGGACACGCTGGTGACGCCGATGAACGACAGTTTCGTGGATTTCGACCTGATCGGCCAGGTCGATGCAACAAGCTTCAAGGTCAAGCGTCTGAGCTTTTATGCCGAGCTGATCTGGGAGGCGCGGATGCGGCGCAGCCGGCGTCAGATCGAGGAGGAGCGTGGCGAGATGGACTGGGTGGTGGTGCGCAATCGCACCGGTCACACCGATGCGAAGAACCAGCGGCGGATCGAGCGCGCGCTCGCGGAATTGTCGCGCCGGGTGGGCTTTCGCGTCAGTCCGGGGCTCAGTGAGCGGGTGACCTATCGCGAGCTGTTTCCCGCCGGGCTCACGCTGCTCGACAAGGGCCAGCTGGGCGAACTGGGCACCAGTCACCTGGTCGCGCGTCAGGAATTGCGCGCGCTGGTGGCCAACCTCAACCTGCCGGGATTGGGGCGCGGCACAACGCAAGCCGACCGCCGCGCTGCCGGTGACGCGGGCACGGCGCCTGGCCAGGGCGGCGACGAAGCGCGGTCCGGGGGGCGCGGGACGGGCGCAATCGCCGGTGGAACCGCCAACGCAGGCAACGGCACCACCGCCGGCTCAGGCAAGGGCGACAGCGGCCCCGGCAGGATCGCGGACCCGGGCCCCGATGCCTCGACGGGCGAGCACGAACTGCCCCATATCGACCGGGCCGTCTGAACCGATGGTGCGTCTGTTCGTTCTTGCCGCAATCGTGATGCTGGTCTGGCGTCTGATGACCGGGCGCTGGCCATGGCAGCCCAAAATCGACGCGCATCAGCGCAAGCTGGCCGGTGCGCGCGCCTTGCTCGGCGTGCGTGCCGATGCCGATCGCGGCACGATCATGGCGGCGCATCGTCGCCACATCGCCGAAGTCCACCCCGATCGCGGGGGGACCGATGCGCGGGTTCACGAGGCCGATGCGGCGCGTGACCTGTTGCTGGCGCAGATACCCCCCGTCATCATCGATCACCCCGAGGAGCCAAAATGAGCCACCAGTTCCACCCCACAGTGCTGCGCGAATATGATATTCGCGGCGTTATCGGCGAGACGCTGGGCCCGGATGACGCACGGGCGATCGGCCGCTCCTTCGGCACGCTCTTGGCGCGGGCGGGCGGCAGCAAGGTGGCGGTGGGCTATGACGGGCGGCGCTCGTCTCCCATGCTGGAACATGCGCTGGTCGAAGGGCTTACCGCAAGCGGCATCGACGTGAGGCAGATCGGCATGAGCGCGACCCCGATGCTCTATTACGCCGAGGCGTCAGACGATGAGGTTGATGGCGGAATTCAAATAACAGGCAGCCATAATCCCCCCAATTACAATGGCTTCAAGATGGTTTTTCAGGGACGTCCGTTCTTCGGGGAGGACATCCAACGACTGGGCGCGATGGCCGCGGCGGGCGACTGGGACGATGGTGCCGGAAGCGTTGAGCGCGTCGAGCTCCTCGAGGCTTATGTCGATCGGCTGCTCCAGGGTCTGGACGGGATCGACCCGGCCAAGCTCGCCTCGCTCAAGGTGGGCTGGGACGCGGGCAACGGCGCTGCGGGTCCCGCGCTCGAGGCGCTGGCCGCGCGCCTGCCTGGCGAGCACCATTTGTTGTATACCGAAGTCGACGGGAATTTTCCGAACCATCATCCTGACCCCACTGTTGAGGCTAACCTTGAGGATCTGGTTAATCTTGTCGCGGAGAAGAACCTCCATTTCGGAGTGGCTTTTGACGGCGATGGCGACCGGATCGGCGCGGTGGATGGCAAGGGCCGCGTGATCTGGGGCGACCAGCTGTTGATGATCTATGCCAAGGACGTTCTGAAAACCCATGCCGGCGCAACGATCATCGCCGATGTTAAGGCCAGCAAGGCGCTGTTTAATGTCGTCGAGCAGCTCGGCGGCCAGCCGCTGATGTGGAAAACCGGCCACTCGCTGATCAAGTCCAAAATGAAGGAAGTTTCCTCGCCTCTGGCCGGCGAGATGAGCGGCCACGTGTTTTTCGCCGACACCTATTACGGTTTCGACGATGCGCTCTATGCCGGCGTGCGACTCATCGCCGCCGCCGCGCGCCTCGGCAAATCGGTCACCCAGCTGCGCGACGAGATGCCCGAAATGCTCAACACGCCGGAGATGCGCTTCCAGGTGGACGAGACGCGCAAGTTCGCCGCGATCGACGAGGTCAAGGCGCGGCTGGCGAGCGCTTCGGGCGAGATCGAGGTGAACGATACCGATGGGGTGCGCGTCACCACGCCCGATGGCTGGTGGCTGCTGCGCGCCTCGAACACGCAGGACGTGCTGGTCGCGCGGGCAGAAAGCGACAGCGAGGCGGGCCTGGCGCGGTTGATGGCGCAGATCGATGAGCAGCTTGCCGCCTCTGGACTGGAACGCGGGCCGCAGGCGGGACACTGACCGTTCGTCGGCCTCCCCCACCCTGCCCCAAGGTCCGCATGACCTCGCGCCATTAATTCGGAACCCTGCCCGCCGCTGACCCGTTGTGGCGCACGGATTTCACAAGATTGAGAGGGTCGGCGCCCGCAATGCTGGTCGATGACATCACGCGCGAGGAAGCGCGAAGCGAGCTGTTCGCCCGGATCGAGGACAAGGGGTTTCCGTGCGTCGGTGCCAAATCGGCGCTGGCCCGCGACACGCTCAAGGTCATTGTCGGGCATTCGATCGAGAGCGGGTGGGACGATGTCACCATCCATTCCCAGCTCATCGAATGGGCGGCGCGTTACCGCAGCGATCCGACCGGGCTGCGCAGCCTGGCGGTGGTGTTCGACGGACCCAGGCGCATGAGCGAGGAAGCCTTCGAGCAGGCGATGTGGGAGCGGATCCAGTCGCTTGCCGACAAGGACGAATGGCGCGGACAATCCTACGATACGCGCGTCAGCCCTGATCCGGCCGATCCGCATTTTTCATTGAGCTTCGGCGGCGAGGCGTTCTTCGTGGTCGGATTGCACGCCGGCGCCAGCCGCGCGGCACGCCGGTTTCCGCGCCCGACCATGGTGTTCAACCTGCACGACCAGTTCGAGCGATTGCGCGAGGAGGGCCGCTACGAGCGCATGCGCGAGGCTATCCTCGATCGCGACAAGGCGCTGGCGGGCACTCTCAACCCCATGCTCTCGCGCCATGGCGAAGCGAGCGAGGCGCGGCAATATTCGGGTCGCGCGGTAGGACCCGACTGGACCTGCCCGTTCTCCGACAAGCGCGCATCGTAAGCCGACCGGTTTGCCCGAAACCGCGATAATAGAACCGCGCACCGGCACTGCGTTCGCGCTGGCACGCGGCCAGACGTTGCGGGTGATCGATCCCGACGGTTGCCAGGTGAGCGATCTGGTCGCGTTCAGCGTCGCCGATCCGCGCGAGGCGATCTCGAACGGCCGCACCTTCGATTACGAGGAAACCATCCGCCTGACCGCGGGCAATACTCTGTGGTCCAACCGCTCCAACCCGATGATGAAGATCGTCGAGGACCAAGTAGGGGTGCACGATTTCCTGCTCACTCCATGCAGCGAGGCGACCTTCCGCCATTTCTATCCCGATGCGCCCGTTCATCGCGGCTGCTTCGGCAATCTGGCCGATGCGCTGGCACCGCACGGGATCGAGCCCGATGATATTCCGTGCGCATTCAACGTGTTCATGAACGTGGTGGTGGACGCGGCCGGCGGCGGGCTGCGGGTGGATCCGCCAGTGAGCAAGGCGGGGGATTTTGTTCGCTTCGAAGCGCGGATGGACCTGATTATAGGGCTGACCGCCTGCTCGGCCTATGCCTCGAACGGCGGCAGTTTCAAACCGATCCACTACAAGATCGAGCGCTGATCCCGGCGGATCGGTATGATGCAGGAGGGGCCCGCCCTTCCCGGACGAGCCCCTTGCTTTGCGTGCGATGGTCGCGCGGGTCAGGCAAGCGTGCCGGTGTTGCGCTCGCTGGTCTGCTCGTTCACCGTGCGGTCCGCCGTATTGCGGGTGCTGTCGGTGGTGCGCAGGTTGTTCTGCACATGGGCCACGCCCGAGATGTCGTGGACCACATCTTCCGCCCGTCGCTTCTCGCGGCGGTTGTCCACCGTGCCATCGAGCGTGACTTCGCCGTCCTGCGCGGTGACCTGGATGTTGCGCGCATCGACGCCCCAGTCCTCGGTCAGCTTGTCGCAGGCATCTTCGAGCAACCGGTCGTCCGAGCGCTTGTAATTGGCCGGACCACGGCCGCGATGGTCCATCTCGCGCCGGCGCGCGGCCTCGTCATTGCCGAACCAGCTGGCAACCTCGTCCCCGGCCTTGTCGAAGAACCCGCGATCGTCACGGCCGCCCGATCCCGAACCGCGCGGATCATAGCCGCGCTGGTCGCCCGGGCCATAAGCGCCGCCATAGGAGCCGCCGCCATAAGCCGCGCCGCCAGCGGAGCCCCCGCCATAGGAACCGCCACCATAGGAACCGCCGCCATAGCTGTCGCGCCCCTGGCCACGGCCGACATTGCCGCTGCCGTAATTTTCGGAGTTGAAGCTGCCGAAGCCGCCGCTCTGATTGTCATAGCGCGCGCCGCCATAGCTGCCGCGTCCGCCACCTTCATATCGCTCGCCGCCCCCGCCGCCGCTATAGGACTCATCGTCGCGCCACGACCCGCCATAGCGATCATCGCGAGTGTCCGCCTGGTTCTGCTGGCGGTCATAGGAGCCGCGCTGAGTGTCGCCGCCCATCTGGTCATACCGATCATCGCGCTGGCGGTAACCTTGGCGCTCACTCTCATACTGCTCGGCCTGCCTGCCGCGCCCGTTGCGATTGCCTTCGAGCCCATAATTGCGGTCGTAATCGTCGCGGTTATCCTGTCGGCGATATTGGTCGCGCTCTGCCATCTTGGTTCTCCTGATCTATCAACTGGTTGCTTGATGCACACCTGCTACCCAAGCAACGAACGACACCCGCGTTTCGGTTCCCCCGGTTGGGCGCAGCATTCCAGCGGTTCGGCGAAAAGAGCATGGGGGGCGACCGGTACGAGCGGGCGCGCAAGCTCCAGGCTTGGCCCGCCAGGCAAGCGCGCCTAGATGGTGCCATCGCGATGAGCATTCCGCCCGAGATCCTGTCCTGGTTCGACGCGCGCGGCTGGCGGGTGCGCCGTCATCAAGCCGAGATGCTGGACGCCGCCGATGCCGGGCAGGACGCGCTGCTGGTGGCCGATACGGGCGCGGGCAAGACGCTTGCCGGCTTCCTGCCCACGCTGGCCGCCTTCATCCCCTCGCGACTGGCCGGAGCGGCGCCGCCCGATGGTCTGCACACGCTTTATGTCTCGCCTTTGAAGGCGCTGGCGCATGATGTGCAGCGCAACCTAGTGGCGCCGGTCGAAGACATGGACTTGGCGATCCGCATCGAGACCCGAAGCGGCGACACGCCTTCGGAGCGCAAGCAGCGCCAGCGCGCGCGTCCGCCCCATGTGCTGCTGACCACGCCTGAATCGCTCTCACTGCTGCTCAGCTACGAGGACAGCCACCTGCTGTTCTCGCAGCTCAGGCGGATCGTGATCGACGAGGTGCATGCCTTCGCCACCGACAAGCGCGGCGACCTCCTGGCGCTGGCGATGACCCGGCTGCAGGCGATCAGCGAGGCGGGGGCGCAGGATCTGACGCGCGCCGGGCTTTCTGCCACCGTCTCCGATCCTGAGGCGTTCCGCGGCTGGATCGCCCCCTGGGGCGAGATCGACCGGGTGGCGCTGGTCGAGGGCGAGACGGGCGCCGAACCTGTGGTCGATATCCTCCTGCCCGAGGATGCGCGCGTGCCCTGGGGCGGCCATGCGGCGACCTGGGCCATCCCCCAGCTTTACGAGGAGATCCGCCGCAACAAGACCACGCTGCTATTCGCCAACACGCGTTTCCTGGCCGAATACATCTTCCAGCATCTGTGGGACGCCAACGAGGACAAGCTGGCGATCGGCATTCACCACGGCTCGCTGTCGAAGGAGGCGCGGCGCAAGGTGGAGGGGGCGATGGCGCGCGGCGAACTGCGGGCGCTGGTCGCCACCTCCAGCCTGGATCTGGGCGTGGACTGGGGGGATATCGACTGCGTGGTGCAGATGGGCGCGCCCAAGGGTTCCTCGCGGCTGCTCCAGCGGGTCGGCCGGGCCAATCACCGGCTCGATATCGCCAGCCGGGCGCTGATTGTGCCGGGCAACCGGTTCGAGTTCCTCGAGGCGCAGGCGGCCAAGGACGCGGTCGAAGAAGGCATGCGCGATGGCGAGGATTTTCGCCCCGGCGGGCTCGACGTGCTTGCCCAGCACGTCATGGCCTGCGCGTGTGCCGGCCCGTTCGACGAGGCCGCGCTGCTGAAGGAGGTGCGCTCCACGCTGGCCTATGCCTGGGTCGACGAGACGGTGTGGGAGCGGGTGCTCAATTTCGTCGCCACCGGGGGATACGCGCTCAAGACCTACGACAAGTTCCGCCGCATCACACGTGATCGGGACGGAACCTGGCGGCTGTCGCATCCCGAATTCGCCCAGCGCCACCGGATGAACGCAGGGATCATCATCGACACCCAGATGCTCGAGGTGCGCTTCCGCAACGGACGATCGCTGGGCCGGGTGGAGGAGCGCTTCGCCGCTTCGCTGAGACCGGGCGACACGTTCCAGTTCGCGGGCGTCAATGTCGAGGTCGAGCAACTGAAGGACATGGAGCTTGTCGTGCGCGCCTCGGCGAAGTCGGCGATGATCCCATCATACGGCGGTATCCGCCTGCCGCTGACCACCCACCTTGCCGACCGGGTACGCGCCATGCTGGTCGACCGCGCGGGCTGGGCGCGCTTTCCCGACGACGTGCGCGAATGGCTCGAGGTGCAGGACTGGCGCTCCTCGCTGCCCGGCCCCGGCAACCTGCTGGTCGAGAGCTTCCCGCACGTGAAGCGCGAATACACCGTCTACTACACCTTCATCGGCTGGAACGCGAACCAGTCGCTCGGCATGCTCATCACCCAGCGGATGGAGGCGATGGGGCTGATGCCGGGGGGTTTCGTCGCCAATGACTACTCGCTCGCGGTATGGGGCCTCAGACCCGTGGAGGACCCCGCGCCGCTGCTGTCGCGCGATATCCTGACCGACGAGTTCATTGACTGGGTGCAGGATTCGCATCTTCTTCGCCGCGCCTTCCGCGAGGTGGCGGTGATCGGCGGGCTGGTCGAGCGCCAGCATCCCGGGCGCAAGAAGACGGGCAAGCAGGTGACCTTCTCCACCGACCTCATCTACGACGTGCTGCGCAAATACGAGCCCGGCCACTTGTTGATCGAGGCGGCCTGGGCGGACGCGCGCACCCGAATGACCGATGTCGGCCGGCTGGGCCATCTGCTCGACAATGCCGCGGGGCGGATCGAGCATGTCCGGCTCGACCGGGTCAGCCCGCTGGCCGTGCCGGTGATGGTGATGATCGGCCGCGAGGCGACCCCGCAGGGCGCGGCGGACGAGGAACTGCTGCTCGAGGCGGAGAGCCTGGCGGCGGCGGCGATGGGCGGGGCCGAGGTGCTATCGGGCGGAGCGCGCCACTAGCTTCGCGGGGATCGACCAGAGGACGCGCGATGCCGAGCGCGCCGCTACTGTGACATCAAGATCGGAATGCTGGCCGGAACTTGGCCGGACCAAAGGCTATGGGCCCGGCCAAAGGCGATCGGCTCAGCCCTCATAGGGCAACCGAGAACCTGCGCTAGCTGGAGGCGAAATCACGGAATTGCTCGTTGCCCACGAAGCCGAACTTGCTGACCCCGCTGGCCTTGATGATGTTGAGCGTCTTAGCCGACAGGTCGTAGCTGGCATTGGGCTCGGGCTCGAACTGGAGCTCGGGCTCGACCGCGAAGGTCAGCGTCTGTTGGAGGTTGGCGACCAGCTGGTTCTGGGTGATCGGCTCGGCGTTCCACAGCACCTCGCCGTTCTGCGTCAGCACGATCTTGTTGACCACCGGATCGACATCATCGGTCGGCTGGTCGGACGGCTGCGGCAGGTCGATCGCCACCGCGTGCGTCGCCACCGGAATGGTGATGATGAACATGATGAGGAGCACGAGCATGACGTCGATCAGCGGCGTCGTGTTCATGTCCATCATCGGCGTACCGTCGTCCTTGCCGCCTGACATTGCCATGATTGCTTGCTCCTTGCCTTAATTCACCCCGGCCGAACCAATCCAGCTCAGCTGGGATTGGGATCGACCGGGTTCGAGATGAAGCCCACGGTGGGGTAGCCCGCGCGCTGGATGTTGTAGATGGTGCCCGCAACGCAGCGCCAGGGCGCGTTCTCGTCTCCGCGGATATGCACCTGCGGGATGAGGTCGGGCTCTTCCATGATCGCCTCCGGGCCGCCTGCGCGCTGGACGATGGCGTCGAGCCGCGAGAAGGCCTGGTCGTATAGTTCGGTCGAATCGACCAGCGTGGTGTTGTTGAGAAACACGCGGCATTCGCCATCGCGCGTGGCGCCGACATAGGCGGTCTGCAGATTGCCCGGCGTGCGTCCCGCTGCATCGGTGGTGGTGACGGTGATCAGCAAGTTCTCGATCTTGTCGTCGGATTCGATCGATTCGAAGATCGGCACCTGCAAGTCCTCGATCTGCTGGATGGCCACCGGGATGGCGATCAGGAAGATGATCAGCAGAACCAGCATCACGTCCACCAGCGGGGTCGTGTTGATGTCGGACATCGGCGTCTCGTCACCGCCGCCACCCGTCGAAATCGCCATGTGTTCAGTCCTGTCCCTGGTCGAGGTCGTCCCCGGCGGGCGGGCGGCAGCCTATCGTGCCGCCGCCCGCCGGAAGAGCTTACGTCTTGGTGTTGGTCGTCGTGGTAGTGACGCCGGCGGTTCCGGTGCCGGCGGTGGCTGTCGCCGGACGCGCCGTTGTCGTGCCGGCGGTGGCGGGCGCGGTCTTGGCGGTCTTGGCCGAAGCCGGGGTGGAGGTGCTGGTCATCAGCTCCGGCTTCACCGCGCCGCGCGAGGTGATGTTGGCCATCAGATCGGTCGAGAAGCCGGTCAGCATTGCCGAGATCCGCTTGTTGCGGCTCTGCAGCCAGTTATAGGCCATCACCGCGGGCACCGCCACCAGCAGGCCGATGGCGGTCATGATGAGCGCCTCGCCCACCGGGCCGGCCACCTTGTCGATCGACGCCGATCCGGCCATTCCGATATTGATGAGCGCGCGGTAGATGCCGATCACCGTGCCCAGCAGGCCGATGAACGGCGCGGTGGCGCCGGTGGTGGCAAGGAACGGCAGACCCGAGGCCAGCTTGGCGTTGATCGAGGCTTCCGAACGCGCGAGCGAACCATGCATCCAGTCATGCGCCTCCAGGCTGTCGGTCATCTTGGTGTGCTGCGATTCGGCGGCCAGCGCATCATCGACCAGCTGGCGCCAGGCGGAGTTCTTTTCCAGCTTGGTGGCGCCCTCGCCCAGCGAATTCGCCCGCCAGAACTTGGAATGGACGTCCTTGTACTGGTTCATCACCTTGTTCTGCTCGAGCAGCTTGGTGATGAGGATATAGAACGAGCCGGCGGACATGATCACCAGCACACCGAAGATGAACCACGCGACGAAGCCGCCCTGGTTCATGGCTTCCATGAAACCGAACTGGTTGACCGGCGCCTCTCCGGCGGCGGCAGCGAGGATTTCAAGAGACATTGCGGGGTTTCCTCTTCGTGATGCGTTGGGCGATGAAGCTCTAGTTGAGGCGGTAGACGATGCTCAGGCTGTCCGACCCGGCGATGGGGTTGCCGGCGGCGTTGAGCGCGGGGTCATATCGGGCGTGGCGCTCCATTCCCGAACAGGCAGCCTGGTCGAGAATGCTTTCGCCGCTGGACGAGGTCACGCGGCAGCTCGTCACCCGGCCATTGGCACCGATCTGGACGCTGACGCCCACGGTGCCCTCGATCTCGCGGCTGATGGCGCGCGAGGGATAATCCTCCTGGATCCGCGATGCCCAGCGGTTGAAGTTGTCGCGCGACACACCCTTGGCGCGTGAAGGCGGCGGCGGTGGCGGCGGCGGCGGCGGCGCGGGCGGCGGGTTGACGATGGTGGGTCGCGGTGGCGGCACCACCAGGCGCGGCGGCGCGGGCGGCGGAATGTTGACCTGCGTGCGGATCGGTGGCGGTGTGCGCGCGATATTGACCGGCGGCGGCGGGGCCACGGGCGGCGGCGGAGCCTCGGGCTGGGGCTGCACTTCTTCCGGCGGCGGCTCTTCCTCAGGCTCGGGCTCGGGCTCGGGCTCGTCGATATCGATGGTGGTCAGCTGTTCGACCACCGCCACACCCGCCTTGTAGGCTAGGCCGGTGATCAATGCGTAGCCCAGCGCGATGTGGATGATCACCACGATGATGATCGCGATGATCTTGTTGCCGCTCAGTTCTTGATCAGCGTAAGCCATCCAGACCCCAAACTCCTGTTCTCTCTCCACCCCGGCCCGTCCTTGCGGCGGTGTCCGGTCTGCATCCTGACAGCGGCGATACGGCTTTGTCCAGCCGCTAGATGCACGATGGGGGCGTTTTCGTTGTGCGAAGTGGTCATGGGCTGCAGCCCCTGTCCATTCCCCACCCGAGTTCTTCGCCCCCGTTTTGCGGGTCCCTTAACGGTGTAGGATTGGACGGGCAATCGCTTTGTCGGTTAAGTCGCAATTCAGCGCCTGGCAGGCTTTGCGTCCCAAAGCCGGTGCCGGCGATGGGTTTTGTGGACAAGGAAATGTGCCTGTGATGATTGCACGATTGCGCCGGGCCGCCGCTCGGAGAAGTGCGACGATTGGCCGCATCGCGGCTTTGGCGTTATTCGCGGGACTGGCGGCATTGCCCGCCAATGCGCAGCCGGCGACCCAAGCTGTGCCCGCTTCCACGACCCCCGCCGCGCCCCTCGCACCGACCTATGCCGACCTCGTAAGCCTGGCGGAAAGCGCCGATGTGGTGCTGGTGGCCAGGATCGCCGATCAGGCGGTGGTGCCCGCCGAACGCGCCCCGGGGCTGGAGCCCGGCAAGGCGCGGCTCTATCTCGAAGCTGAGACCGAGGCGGTGCTGGGCGGCCGCACCGGGGTGGGCGGCGAGGTTGCCTTCCTGGCCGACCGGGCGCTGCGCAACAATCGCCGCCCCCCGCGCCTCAAGCGCCAGCGCCATCTGCTGTTCGCCGACACGGTCGCCGGCCGGGAGGACGAGATCGCGCTGGCGGCGCCCGGCGGAATGCTGCCCGCCGAGCCCGCGCTGGTCGAACGCACGCGCGCCGTGCTGCGCCAGATCGCCGCTGCCGGTCCGCTGCCCCGCGTCACCGGGGTGCGCGAGGTGATCTCGGTCGCCGGCAATCTGGCGGGCGAATCCGAGACCCAGCTGTTTCTTCAGACCGAAGGCGGTGAGCCTGTCTCGCTCACCACCATCCGCCGCCCGGGCATGGCGCCGCGCTGGGGTGTGTCGTGGACCGAGATCGTCGATCCTTCCGCCACCCCGCCGCTTCCCGACACACTCGAATGGTACCGCCTAGCCTGCTTCCTGCCCGATACCCTGCCCGAAGCCGCCTTCCTCCAGGACCAGTCGACGATGCGGGCACAGGCGCGCGAGGATTATGCACTGATGCTGCAAGCGCTGGGTCCCTGCGCGCGGAGCATGGTGCGAACGCCCAATTAAGCACCGCGTTCGTGCAATGTTCCACGTGGAACAATTTCTCCGCTCTAGCCAAACAGTGCCCTGCTGACTAACGCCCGGGACTTCGGGATGATTGCCGGCTGCACGGCGCGCTCCAGTCTCGGGGCAATGCGGAACACCGGCGGGGTGCACGACAAGGGAGCGCGTTCGATGGCCCAACCATTGCGCCTGGCGCTCGCGGGGCTGGGCACCGTCGGCGCCGGGCTGGTCCGGCTGATCGCCACCAATGGCGCGCTCATCGCCGCGCGGGCCGGTCGGCGGATCGAGATCGTCGCGGTGTCGGCGCGCGACCGGCGGCGCGATCGCGGCATCGACCTGACGCGCTTCGCCTGGGAAGACGACATGACCGCGCTTGCCGGGCGGGCGGATGTCGATGTGGTGGTCGAGCTGGTCGGCGGGGCGGATGGCCCGGCGCTGACGCTGGCCCGGCGCGCGCTGGGCGCAGGCAAGGCGCTGGTCACCGCCAACAAGGCGATGATCGCCCATCACGGCATGGAACTGGCCCGGCTGGCCGAGGACCATGCGGCGCCGCTGCGCTTCGAGGCGGCGGTGGCGGGCGGCATCCCGGTGGTCAAGGGCCTGGCTGAGGGGGCCGCGGCCAACCGTGTCACCGGCATCGACGGCATCCTCAACGGCACCTCCAACTTCATCCTCTCGCGGATGGAGCAGACCGGCGCCGATTTCGCCGACGCGCTGGCCGAGGCGCAGGCGGCGGGCTATGCCGAGGCCGATCCCACCTTTGATGTCGAGGGGGTGGACGCGGCGCACAAGCTCGCCATCCTGGCCGCGATCGGCTTTGGCACCTGTCTCGACCTGGCGGGCGTCGATACGCGCGGCATCACCGCCATCCGCGCCGCCGACATCGCCCAGGCAGCCGCGCTGGGTCATGTGGTGCGGCTGGTCGGGCGGGCCGAGCTTTCGCATGACGGCGCTGATGCGGGTGATGCGAGTGATGGTCGCGATGGCGGCTCTGGTGATGGAGACGGCGGCGCGCCGCGCCTGTTTCAGCGCGTCGCGCCGTGTCTGGTGCCGCGCACTCACCCGCTCGCCTCGGTCGACGGGGCGACCAACGCGGTCGCCATCGAGGGTGACCAGGTGGGCCGTCTGCTGTTCGAAGGACCGGGCGCGGGCGACGGGCCGACCGCCAGTGCGGTGGTGGCCGATCTGATCGATATCGCCCGCGGTTCGCTGCGCCCAGCAATGGGGGTCAGCGCCGGCTCGCTGGTGCGCGCCAAGCGGGCCGAGGCGGGCGAGCGCCGTGGCCGGACCTATATCCGCTTCCTCGTCGCCGACCGCCCCGGCGTGCTCGCTAGGATCGCCGCCGCAATGCGGGATGCCGATGTCTCGATCGAGAGCCTGAGCCAGCCCGGCAGCGGCGCGGCCGACAGCGCCTCTGGGCAGGTGCTGGTGGCAATGGTCACGCACGACGCGCCCGAGCGCGCCATTGCCCATGCCCTTCGCCTGCTCGAAGACGCCCCCGACATCACCGAGCCGCCGCTGGTGATGCGACTGGTCGAGTAGGGGACCAGGCTTCAGCCAATGCTCCTGCCCGGGGAGAGTGGCTCGACGAAGTGATCGCCAAAGCGGGGTGCCGGCTCGCTCTCGACCCGACCAGAGCGTGGACGAGGCGCAATCCGTGTCCGTCAGTGCTTTTATCCCATCGGCATCCGTGCGCTGGTCACCTTCCGCCGCTGGTTACCGGCAATGGCGACGCCTCCTCCTCAATCCGAAACACCCTTGCCGCATCCTCGGGCGAGAGCGGTTCGGGAAACCTGGTCACATCGATCATCAGGGCCGGTGGCGGAGCCGATCCGAAGCGGGTGCAGCTCGCCACGCCGAAGCCGCCGGGCACGCTGCCGCACGGGGGGATCGTGCTGACGTCGGGCGGCCGCGGCGCGCCGCCGGCGGTGCGAGAGGTGTCGGCGCGGGGACCCGCGCGGGTCTGGAACTCGTAGGGTCCGCCGAGCCGGCGGCACACGATGATGACGTCGCCCGCCGCCCCATCCTCGGCTTCCTCGCCCGTATCATCGGGACACACGCTGACCGTTTGCTCGGGAACCGAATAAAGCGCGCGCGCCGTCTCGATCGCCTGCTCCGCAAAGAGCGGCTCGCCCGGTTCCTGCGCCGCCGCCATTCCCGGAACCAAGAACAAGGCCGACGCCGCGCCCATGCCCGCCAGCGCAGCTATCCTCGACATCCCCGCCCCCTCGGCCTAAGCGCGCTGGCGACATGATCGCCTGACGGGGAGTGTATTGCCGATGAACGCCAAGCTTGAAGCGAGCCCGGATTCCCGCGATCCGGAGACCAAGATCGGTTCTGGCGCAGACCCCGATCCGTCGGAGCGCTCGACCCTGCTCGACCGGGTGCTGGTGATCGAGATGGTGCGGGTGACCGAGCAGGCCGCCATCGCCGCCTCCGCGCTGGTCGGCCGGGGTGACGAAAAGGCCGCCGATGCCGCCGCGGTGGAGGCGATGCGCCGCGCGTTCGACAAGCTCGACATCGACGGCACCGTGGTGATCGGCGAGGGCGAGCGCGACGAGGCGCCGATGCTCTATATCGGCGAGAAGGTGGGCGGCGCGCCGGGGACCGGTCCCAAGATCGACATCGCGCTCGATCCGCTCGAGGGCACCACCATCACCGCCAAGGGTGCGCCCAACGCGCTGGCGGTGCTGGCCGCCGCGGAGGAGGGCTGCCTGCTCAATGCGCCCGATGTCTATATGGACAAGCTGGCGATCGGCCCGGGCTATCCGCAAGGCGTGATCAGCCTGGCGCGCCCGGTCGAGGACAATATCGCCGCGCTGGCCGAGGCCAAGGGGGTGCGCCCGGCCGAGATCATCGTATGCGTGCTCGACCGGCCGAGGCATGGCGACCTGATCGGCCGGTTGCGGGCGATGGGCTGCGGGGTGGTGCTGATCGGCGACGGAGACGTCGCCGGCGTCATCGCCACCACCGACCCCGAGACCACAATCGATGCCTATATGGGCACCGGCGGCGCGCCCGAGGGCGTGCTGGCGGCGGCCGCGCTGCGCTGCGTGGGCGGCCAGTTCGAAGGCAAGCTCACCTTCCGCAACGATGAGGAGCGCGACCGCGCCCGCCGCTGGGGGATCGAGGACCTCGATCGCATCTACCAGATCCGCGACCTGGCCCGCGGCGATTGCATCTTCGCCGCCACCGGCGTCACCGACGGCTCGATGCTCGACGGCGTCAAGCGCCTGCGTGGCGGCCGCATGACCACCCACAGCGTCGTCATGCGCTCAAGCTCGGGCACCACCCGCTGGATCAAGAGCGAGCATCGCATCGGGTGAGGGAGCCTTTATGTCGTTCGCTTGTGCTATGAGTGAGCAGGCGAGTGACCGGGGCGCTGCTCTGCATTGGCGCGATCGGGGCGAATTCGCTTCTGCCGTGCGCTACCCCACCGTAAGACTTCGATAGCCTGCGACCCGTTTAACGCCCGCATAAGAAGCCTATCGGTACTGGTCAGTTTAGAGCAACGACAGCGCGACCGCGATCAGGACGAAGATTCCGATCAAGCCGGCGCTGCCTCGGCGGGGCGCTATAATCGATGCCGAAAAGACGAAGACAAGGGGCACCGCTATCGTTGCGACCACGTAGGGTATGATGGCCCCCCAGCCGATCGTCGCGGTAAGAAAGCACGCGGCCAACGCCACTGGCTGGCCCCAGGATATTCCGAGCCAGAGGCGTTCCAGGACCGGGCTCGCTTTGCCCGCCTGTATGCGGCGCACCAAATAGATCCGCATACCGGTCGCGCAAAGCCAGCATAAGGCGACCCCTAGGACGCCATAAACGAACCGGACCGGCAGTCCGCCAAAGGTCCCGAAGTGCAAAGGGAACATCGCTGCCCGAACCTGTTTTTCGGGAGCACCATCAGCGAAGCCGGCTGGGCCTAGCGCTGCTGCATTGCCATCGAAACGGTAACTTTCGCCGCTCGCCAGCTGCTTGGGAACATCGGTGTCGATATGAATGACCTGGCGGTCGGTGCCTGCGAGCTCGACCATCACGAAGCTGACCTTGGCCTGGGCATTGTCGCGTTCGACATCGCGGATCAGCCCGGCAATATCGGGGATCGGTTGCGCGGCTCCGGAACCGTCTATCTGCGGTCCCATCTGCTCGGCCATCGCGCGGTCGACGTCGCCGTCGTAAGCCAGGAATGCCAGCGGTCTCGCGAGCAGCGGAAGCAAAGCGAGATAGACCCCCGATACCGTGACGATCGCGTGAAACGGCAGGCCCCATACACCCGTGCGATTATGAAAATCGGCCTGTTCGAGCCGCGCATTGCCGCCCAGGCGCAGGCGGAACGCGTCGCGAAAGATGCGAGGGTGCGCGGCGATCCCCGTAATAAGCAGCGCAAACAGCGCGATACCGGCAAGGGCTACGATCGCTGTCCCCCAGGGAGACGGCAGGTGCAGCGCTTCGTGCAATTCGGTCACGAAATCGGCGAAAGGCGTGTCGGTTTCCACTGCGGGGACGCCTTGGGCATCGGCGTAAACGGAGCGCTTGCCCGGGACTCTGATCTCGAGCCGGGGAAGCGGCTCGGTCGGACCCAGAATGATGACCGGTGCCTCTCCGCCATCGAGGATGCGCAGCCCTTGCTCGACCGCTGCCGCATATGCATCGGGCGCAACGGATCGGACCACCGGCGCGTCGGGACTTTCGAGCTGTCGCAACTCACCGGCAAACACGCTGAGGGTTCCGGTAAGGCAAATCTGATAGATCAATGCTCCCAGTACCAGACCGAGCAAACCGTGAGCCGACATGCTCTTGCGCACGAAACCGCGCGAATCTTCCGTCACAGCACCAACCCGGATGCAGCGCCGCCTAACCCGGCAACCGACAAGATAGCGAGGATGGCAGCCGTTCGCGCGCGGCGGGCGGTCGCCAGCGACCAGCTGCCCGCCAAACCCCAAGCGGTCAGCACCACGAAAAGCGCAAACATCACCCTGTTGCCGGTCGCCAGGGGTAGAATGGCCGCCGCCAGCGCCCCTGCCGCCATCGATGCTACGCCCGCCAATGGTCCAGCCATCAACCAGCGGATGGGCCAGTCGGGCCAGTCGCACGAACCGTTAGCATCGCGTTCGCGGACGGGTTTGTACGGCTTTGTGCTTCGACCGAGCCACAACGCGATCGCAGCCATGATGCTGATCGCTACGAGCACCCATGTAATGCCACGTCCGGGGCCCAGCCCCTGCGCCGCGAGGATACCGGCCAGACAAGCGAAGATAATGGCGACGGTCAGACCCCCGGCCCGGCCCACTCGCCCGGTTCACGTCAAACGCAGCAGGGCGACCGCCAGGCCGAGCGGAACCAGCGCGAGGTAGGCCGTTGGCGCCACTAAAGTGGATCCCGCCGCCTAGAAGTCGATACGGCCCGTCACCCCGGCGACCCGGCTGCGTCCAAGGGTTGCGCAGCAGTCGAAATCGCCGATCCGGTCGCGATATACCAGGTACTGCTCGTTGAAGATGTTGTCGGCGAACAGCATCATCGATCCGAAGCTGAACTGATAGCCGATCCGGGCATTGGCCACGAAGTAGTTGCCGACTTCGTCGAGCGGGGCGTTCTGCAAGTCGCGAGCAAAATACTCGCCCACGAACTTGGCATCGGCTCCGGCAAAAAACCCGGTATCCGGACGATAGTCGGCTCCGAAGGCCAAGGTGATGTTCGGTGCTTCGGGAAACTCCAGGCCGGTGAAATCACCGAGACCTGCGACGACGAAATCCTCAAACTGGGTATCGACGATGCCTATCGAGGCAAAGGCGGATACGTCCCTTGTGGGCCGCACACCCAATTCGACTTCGCCACCATAAAGGCGCGACTTGCCGGCATTTCCCGTGATACGGCTGAAAAAATCATCGGGATCGAGATCGAACTCTACTGCTGATCCGTCCAGTCGGTGTAGAACACATTGATTGCAAGGTTGCCGCGCCGTCCCAGCTCCTTGCGCAGCGACGCTTCGAAAGTGTCGGTGAATTCGGCATCGAACTGGGCAATAGTCCCGCTGATGACGTTGCGCGAGGCGCCGCCGGGGCGATAGCCCTGCTGAAACACGAAGCCGAGCCGAAGGTCGCTCGCCAGTTCGATGTCGACGCCCAGCTTCGGGAGGAACACGGTTTCTTGGCTCTCGACGAAATCCGCGGTCGACACGTCGGGCCTGGCCGGATTGAAATTGTCGCGCATGAAGGTGGAATTGAGTTCACGCTCGTTGTGATCAATGCGGCCACCGGCAATCAGGTCGACCCTTTCCAGAACGGGAACGGTCGCCTCGCCGAAGATGGCATAGTTGCGATTGCTTGAAAGCGAACGGGTGGTGTCGTTCCGTCCACCGCCGAAGAATACGCTTCGGGAAAAACCACTGTCGCTTCGATCATAGGCATAATACGGGCCGAGCACCGCGCGCAGCCCGTTCGCACCATCATAATTGACGCGCAGTTCGTGAGTGAACAAGCGCTCCTCGATCGCGCCTATGGTCGTAAAATTCTCGCCCGGCGTGCCGGCGTTGACCGACGACCGATCGGCCTCGGTATCGACCAGTGTCGAAAGCGAGGTCAGCGTAATTTCGGGCGCAATTTCGTAGGTAACCTGCGCGATCTTGCTATGGTTCTCCGCCTCCCGCGCTTCCTGGAAGAAGGGCAGGTTGAAATCGCCGCGCCGGTCTTCGAACCCAAATCCAAAGCCCGGACCTGCAACATCATCATAGGCGGGGGATCATAGCTGTAGGCATAGGTCAGATCGACCCGCAATCCGGGCGCAGGATCAACCCGCAATTTGCCCTGGATCTGGTAATATTCATCCTCGATCAGCCGGTCATAATTGGCGAACTCGGCGTATGTCGGGTAGTCTATCTCACTGTCGCGGCGCTGGTATTCTGCCGCCACGCGGAAGGCCAGCACATCGTCGATGATGGCGCCGCCGCCAGCAATGGCGGCATCGAAGCTCTCCCGTTCGCCATAACTCAGTCGCGCCGCAGCATCGTAGTCGTAACGTGGATCGCTAGTGTTGACGTAAATCGCGCCAGCCAGAGCTGCGCGGCCCGAAAGTGTCGATTGCGGTCCGCGATATACCTCGACCTGTTCGACATCCCACAGGCCGCGAGCGCCTCGCCGGGCAGCCTGGCTGGTCTGCTCCGCGCCGTCGATATAGATCGCCGCCAAGGGCGCTCCGCCAGGGGTCAGTCCTTCCGAATTCACACCGCGAATTACGAACCCGGCATCGACGAAATCGGCATCGATGACATTGGCCATCGTGCGAAACGCCTCGCGGAAACTCGTAAGATTCATTTCGATGATTTCCTCGCCGGTGACGACTGCGACACTGGCCTGCGTATCGAGCAGCTTACGCTCCGTCTTTTGCCCGGTGACGATGATGGTGCCGGCCGTCTCGTCGACGGTATCTGCTCTGTCCGGTATTTGCTGCGCGGCAAGCGGCGAACCGGCCAGCGCCACGATACTTGCGCCAAACCCATAAGATACGATTCATCTGCAGCGTACCCTTGGTGGCGTCATCCCTTATTATTGCGATTGATTATCATTTGAAGCAAGGTCAAGGTATTTTTACGCGCTGCCCCGCTGAGTGAGCAGCTTGCTCATCTCGCCTGTCGCTCCAGAAAAGAGGCCCATCGTCAAACTGCAGACCGAGATCGGCCTTGCGGACGAACCATGATCTGCTAGGCGCCCTGCTATTGCGAGTCAGCCGCAATCGCAGGACCTGTTTTTCGGGGATCGACAATCGTGGGCAAGTTTTATCCGACGACCTGTGCTGCCGCTCTGGCTGCGGGCACACTATCTTCCGTGTCAGCGACGGCTCACGAAGCGAATAGGGGTGCGCCAACCTTAGGCGAGGAGACGATCGTCGTATCGGCCACTCGCACACCCATCGAACTCGAGGATGCGCCGGCTACGGTCACCGTCATCGACGCGGAGCAGATTGCGGACGAGCTGGTTACCGATATCAAGGATCTGGTGCGTTACGAGCCGGGTGTGTCGGTCAGGCGCGCACCGGCCCGCTTCGGAGCGGCTCTGGGATCGACCGGCCGTGCGCGCAACGAGGATTTCGTCATTCGCGGCATCGGCGGCAACCGCGTGTTGATCCAGGTGGACGGTATCCGTAGCCCGCAAGGCTTTTCCTTCGGAGCGCAGGATGCCGGGCGCGGGGGACATACCGACGTTTCACTGGTCAAGTCGGTCGAAATCCTGCGCGGCCCTGCCTCGGCGCTCTACGGCAGCGATGGTCTGGCAGGAGCGGTGAGCTTTACGACGAGCGATCCCAACGACCTCATCGACGCGGGCAACGCAATTGGCGGTTTCGTCCGCGCATCCTATTTGAGCGCAGATAAGGAACTTGCCGAAGCCGCGGCAATCGCGGGTCTGCTTGGCCAGTTTTCGGCCATGCTCGCCTACCCGCGCCGCGGTTTCCGTGAGTTGGAAAATCAGGGCGAAATCAGCGGGATCGGAGAAAGTCGTACGCTTCCTAACCCGCAGGAGGGCAAATCGAACGCATTTCTGGGCAAGCTGGTTTGGAACAGTGGCGCGCATCGGCTCCGGCTGACGGCCGAAACCCTCGACACCGAATTGTCCACCAATGTGCTATCCGGCCAGGGTCCGGCATTCCTGTTCGGTCCGTTTCCGAGCTAGATCGTCGACACCCTGACCGCATTCGATACGACCGAGCGCAGCCGGGTCTCGTTGGACTGGACCTATGCCGGCGCCGAAGATGGGGCGGGCAATCGATTATGCGCATGTCGCCGCCTATTATCACGAGGGCGAGGACGTGCAGTTCACCGACGAGGACCGCTCGCTCGTCAGCGCCACACCGCGCCCCGATCGCGAACGGCTCAACACGTTCGAAAACGAAGTCTATGGCCTGGCGGCGGAAGCTCGAAGCGGTTTCGGCGATGAGCGCTTTCGGACCACGCTGGCATTCGGCGGAGACATATGCTGGACCCGGCAGGAAGGCTTGCGCGACGGAACCGAGCCGCCCTTCGGCGAGGTCTTCCCCAGCCGCGCCTTCCCGGCCACCGATTTCATGCTCGGCGGGCTGTTTATCGCCAGCGACTTTGCGTTCTGCGACGGGGCGGTGACCATCTTCCCGGCGCTGCGTTACGACTTCTACGATCTCGACCCGACCGATGATCCGCTGCTGCCGACATTCGCCGGCGCGGAACAGGGCGACAGCCGCCTGTCGCCCAAGGTTGGTGTGACCGTGAAACTGGGCGACGACGTGGTTCTGTATGGAAACTACGCACAGGGCTTCCGCGCGCCGACGCCCTATCAGGTCAACAATTTCTTCGAAAACCTGGCCTTCGGCTACCTCGCTTCCCAATCCCGATCTCGGGCCGGAACGCAGCGAAAGCTGGGAAGGCGGTATCCGCTTTACGAGCGATGCCGTGTCCCTACAGATCGCCGGCTTCACCGCAGATTACGACGAATTCATCAGCCAGCAAGTGGTTGGCGGTTCGTCCACTCCGACCAATCCTGCGCAATTTCAGTTCGTCAATTTCGACGCGGTTGAAATCAGAGGGGTCGAAGCCAAGGCAGGTCTGCGCATGGATAACGGCATCTACAGCCGCTTCGCGATCGCATACGCGAAAGGCGATATCCTCTCGCCGGGCCAAACGCCGCGTCCGCTCGACACGATCGACCCGCTCAATCTGGTCGTCGGTATCGGCTATCGCGAGCCGGCCGGCGATGTCGAGATTTGCCAGCGATGCCAATGGTTTGCGAAGCGGTGATTTGCCGGTGATGCGCCAAGGCGAGGCACGATTTGCGCTCAAATTACTTAGCGCACACCTCCAAAATGACAGATAACTCGGTGATCTAACGAGGCTTTCTTCCTGCGGCTCGCTGCGTTCGGTGTGCCTGTCAAGTTCCCATATGCGCGGACGTTTCCAGTAGCTCGCGAGTTCCGTTCAATGCACTGAATTATCTAACTTATTTTCGGAGCGAGAGCAGGTGGGCCTTTTCGGGACAAGGCGAGATTCTGGGCAAAATTAGCTCTGGGCTACCAACTGGCCTTAGTTTGGTAACAAATGGCCATTTGGTTGGGCCAAACTGCACCGTGCTTTCGAGGCCTGTAACTGGTCCAATCTGGAGTGATCTGAAACAAGAACCGCACCTGCAAAAAGGGCGGCGGCCAAGGGGCATGTGGGACGCAAGGGGGCGGGGCAAAGTCGTTCCCGCCAGCGTCCCGCTGCCCCGACCCGGCGCCGGTTTGCAAATGCGTGCGGGGCCAAGACAAACACGCCGCGCCCTTAGGAGCGCATCCATTGGATGCGCGGGACAGTGCGCGTCCTTAGCCCCGCTCCGCTTCTCCCATTTCCTCTGCTCGGTGAAAACAAAAAAGGGCAGGAACCGTTACCGGTTCCCGCCCTCGGTGGGTTTCAGTATTCGTCAGACATGGCCCCATGAACCGTGTGCACCACGCACTGCATCAGGTGGTCAGGCAGACAGTTATAATCACCCTCGTCAAGCGCGATATAGCCCGCCTCTTCGTCTTTCAGAATGTGCTGATCAAAAAAGCTGTGAAGCGACCGGCGCTCTGCGGTTTCGAGTGCGTCGAAATAGCTGTTTGTAGATACAGTTGCATAAGTCATGATTGTTCTCCTGATGTGTCGAAAGCGACAGGAGAATGTGCGATGTTCGCGCGTGTCCCGGGTCCGGGATCGCCCGCAGGGCGACCGCGAAGCGGCGGTGGGGGTCACGATTTTGTCGGACCGGAGCGAAGCAAAGCGTAGCGAAGGGGAGACAAAATGGTGGGGTCCCCGCCGTCCTTGACGCGGGATGCGAGCGGACATCATGCTTGGCAATCGTTGAGCCAGACCCTCCCCTCTCTCGCTCCCATCTAACAACACAAAGAAGAGGCCCTGCCGTTTCCCGCAGAGCCTCTTCGAGGGTGAGATCGACCGGAGAGGTCAGTCGATCTCAGGAGCGTCGCGGTTGTCGCCTTCGTCGCTGGAACCGTTGCCGCGCGACAGGAACTCAACCTTGTCGGCCAGGATCTCGGTTCCGTAGCGGGTCACGCCTTCCTTATCGTCCCACTGGGTATAGTGGATGCGGCCCTGGATCGAGACCAGCTGGCCCTTTGTGCAATACTGTCCGACAGTCTTGGAAAGGCCGTTGAAGCAGGTCACCCGGTGGAACTCGCTTTCCTTGGCGGTGTAACCGTTCTCGTCCTTGTAGGTCTTGCCGTCCTTGTCGCGCGCGGGGCGATCGGTGACGACGGTGACACCGGTGACGTTGGTTCCGCCTTTGATTTCGCGGGTCTCTGGATCGCGGGCGATACGGCCGGTGAGGATTACGAGATTGGTCATTGAAATTCTCCTTCAGATCTCAAACCGGAAACCATTTCCGGCTTGCGAACGTCGATGAGAAACAGGGCATGGGAGGAGAGCACCGCAGGCACTCAGACTTGTCTGGGGCCAAGGGAAACCCATTTACGCCGGGTGGTGCGGGCAGGCAGCGCAGCTGCCAACACGGCCGGCTGAAAAACGGGTTGCTGTCCTCAGCTAACCTGGTTCAGACAGGTTCGCAGTGAAAGCCGGAATGGCTTCGGATATGCGCCTGAAGGGATGGCTGGAGTCCAATCGTTTCAATCACCGGATGCGTCGCTATCCGAGGCAGCCAGCAAATCCATAAAGTTCCGTGCTGCGTCCCGATCATCCTCGTCTTCGAACGCCGCCTCAAGGTCGGGCGCTGATCCCAACATGTAAAGCATCGCCCACAAGGCAAAGCGCTTTCCCCGGTCCTGCTCAAGGCCCAGATCGACCTGGCACCGTTCCATGCCCGAAGCCATTGCATCGGGTGTTACCGCAGACAGATCGTCGGTGGCGAAATAGCGAACGAGAAGATCATCGAGGTCCATATGTGGATTGTAGCGCTGGCCAGCATGTTTTGCATCACATCAATGTTAACTCGACGTAGATCTCAAATGTTGGTTGTAACCGGGCTAACTGGTATCGGATCAAGGCTGGCCAAATCAGACATTGCGCCTGCGCATTTCGGTATGACTGCTATCGACTTGGAAATGGACATTCAAAAGCCTTTACGGGGCTCATAAACCGGCCATTCAAATACGGACTTCTAAATGTCTAACGCTATTTGTCCCTTGAATTCAACGCAGACGGGACTTAATGTATTTTTGCGGTGACCACGTTCCCGTCCCTACGGGTATCAAGACCGGGACGGCCCGGCAGCCAAAAGGAGGCTGCTGTGGTGCGGATATATCTGGGATTTGCGGGCGTTTTCGAAATTATATGGGCCAATGCGATGAAGCAGTCCCACGGTTTTTCCCGTCTTTGGCCAAGTGTCATAACAATAGTGGCAATGATCGTCAGCTTCGCGCTGCTGTCCTTGTCAATGCGGTCGCTTCCGCTTGGCACCGCTTATACTATCTGGCCAGGGATCGGAGCCGTCGGGGCATTTGTCATAGGCATTGTCCTGTTCGGCGAGGCGGTCAGCCCGATGCGCATCGGGGCGGCGCTTCTGATCGTGAGCGGCCTTGTCATGATGAAACTGGCCACGCCCTGATCTGATTGCAATCATCAAGGGGTCAAACCATGAAACAACTTTCGCTTTTTTTCGCAGCCATTGCTGCTTCAATAACCTTGTCAGCCTGTACAACTCTGAAGAATGATCAGTCGGTGGCTGCACCGGGTGAAACAATTACTGTCAAAGGTGGCCTGACCTATCTTCAGAAGTTTGTCTTGCCGCCCGGCAGCGTGGCCGAAATAACGGTTTCGGATGTGTCGCTCGCGGATGCTCCGTCGCGCGTTATTGCAAGTCAGAAAATTGATTTGAACGGTCGCCAGGTGCCCGTGGCTTTCGAACTGGAAATTGACCGCGCGCAGTTTGAACCACGCAGACGCTACAGCGTGCGCGGCATCATCCGCGATGGCGAAGATAATCTATTGTGGATCACCGATACCATGAATCCGGTTGACGGGTCCGAGCGGGTAAATGATCTGGGCATCTTGAAACTGGTGCAAGTTACAAAACAGGCTGATGGTCCCACAAGTGCAAAAAATGCCGTGTATAATTGCGGTGACACGCGTGTCGCTGCCAGCTTTCAGGGCGATAAATTAAGGCTGAACATTGATGGTCGTAATTACGATCTCGTGCGGGTCCTAGCGGCCTCAGGCGCGCGATACGAAGGCCGGTCAACCAACGAGCCGGTAGTTTTTTTGGGATAAGGTATCGCAAGCAACTCTCAAGATCGGCAGCAAGGCTTTCCGGTCTTGCAAACGGAGCGATCACTACGGACTCATGTCCTACCAAAATCCCTATCACGCGCGGGGGAATGAACCCGGATGGATGCTGGAAATCGGAACGGACCGGATGACACTGGTCACGGATTATGGCGAACGAACCATCACCACGCCGCTTCCGTCTGTGCAGGCGACTGCCGATGGGCGAAAATATCAAGCGCGGACGGAGGCCAATGAACTAACGGTCGCGATTTCCGATCAAGCTTGCGTGGACAGCATGAGCGGCAAGGGCTATTCCGATTTCGTTGCTATTGAGTTGAACGGTCAGCGTCTCAATGGATGTGGCGGCGTGCCGCGTTAAAATTGCAATGAAGCTGATGAACATTGACGCTGCCCGTCATTCACACCCGCTCCGGATTGTCCCACAAGCAGACTTTATGCAAAATCGCATCTCCAAGCAGTTGGCTTTTCTCGCCGAGATTGACGCACTCAAATCAGTCATTCGTCAGTCGCATATAGTGGACCGCAGCCGCCGGGAGAACTCCGCTGAGCCCTCATGGCACTTGGCAATGTTTGCTTTAATCCTAGCAGATGATGACGGGCTGGATTCGGGCAAAGTCATATCGATGCTTCTAATCCATGACATAGTCGAGATTGATGCAGGCGACGCGCCAATTCACGGCGATCACGACGCTGCCGCAATTGAGATCGCGGAAACGAAAGCAGCCGAGCGCCTTTTTGGTATGCTGCCAGCCAGTCAAGCGAAACGATTGTTGTCGCTATGACGCGAATTCGAAGCGGCAGAAACTTCCGAAGCCAAATTCGCAAAGGCGCTTAATCGCCTGCAACCTTTGTTACTCAACACGCTTACTGTCGGTGGCACATGGATCGAGAATAACGTATCTGAACAGCAGGTTAACGAGCGCTATGGTCCCACTATCAAGGGTGGATCACCCATGCTTTGGGAGAAAGCGGGCGCGCTGGTTCGGCTGCATTTCGCCGACTCGCGCATGTGAGGATTAACCAATTAAGAAGCGAAACGGGCGCTATCCAAGCGTTGGAGTTGTAAAGCGAACATTCCGCAAACCACCCGATTTCGTACCCTAAGTGTGGGTTGCGCAAATGTCTGCTTTGCAGTGTTCGAAAACCGTTTCTGAGTAGCGGTTTTGAGCGCTCACCCGCCCTTCGGCTTTGTGGCAAGCGGACCACGGCGATCAACGACTGTCACCCGGCGTGACTTGGCTTCAATGACAAGCCGTTTGGTCACGCCATTGCCGGGAAACGCAACTACGTAACGTGGTGACATCGCCAGCATCTGCTGGTTGCGCTTAAATCCGGCTCGTGCTCCAAGCCGCCGGTCAAGACCGAGTGTGAGTCGCTGGATTTGCCGGCGTTCAGCCAAGCTCGCAGCAAGACGATCGGCACCCTTGCCGTCGCCGCCATGAACGAGGATCACATCGGGGACATTGGCACGAACCTTATCGAGAGTAGCCCAGATATTATCGGCATAGGTGCGTGCGTCTTCAGAGTTTTCGAACGATAGTCTGCCTCCGGCGAAGACTACGGGAGTACCTTCGGGATTGTGTGCATCTCGGTGCCTCTCAGCCCGGGCTCTGAGAAAATCACGGGCATTGACGACTGCGGATGTCACTTTCATCGAATGGTTAGAGCGTGAGCCCGAGAACGGCTTCCAAGACGATCCGGTTTCGTCGAGGTAGAGCGACGCTGCAATCTCACGCATCTGTTCAAAAGCGATCATGCTCGCATCGGCAGCTTGGGCACGCTCAATCTGCTCTTCAAGGTTGGAGGTATGGATTTCCGAGCCATCGGCGGAAGCGAGCAGCGCCCGAATTTCATCGCTGGACCGGTCCAATTGTCCCGACTTGCGGGTCGCAGCACGGTGGGAGAGATTGACGACGCCCCAGGCGATATCCTCCGCATCGGCCTCGAGCGCAGTATCGGCGAACAGGGAAAAAAGATCTGACCAGACGGCGGCAATGGTTTGCTGACTGGCCTCGTCGCTGGGAAAATCGGCTTGGCCCAAAGGTGCTGGAGCGATGGTCAGTCCCGAGAGATCAAGTCCCGCAAGCTGGCCGATAAAACTGTCATACATGATGTAAGTCTCCTGATGTGCGGCGACAGGGAAATAACCGACCACCGGCATTCTCCGGCTGTTCGCCGGAGCCCGGTCAGGACCGGCAGGAGGAGACAGGTGCACCGCGTGAGCGGGAAACCCGCGAAGCAAGGCTGACGCGGGCCACACGGGCCGCAGCTTCGCGGGTTGCGGCTGGCTCCGGCCGGTCCAGGGCACTTCCGAGCGAACAGGCAATGCGGATGCAGGGTGGTTGGATGTGTCGCACCCTCACGTAGGAGAGAACGCATGGGTAAGTCAGGTCAGGGGCGGCAATCCGAACTGTTCGGGCGTAAAGTAGAGCACTTGCTCGCCAGGAAACGCGGCGACCGCAGTCAGGCGGCCCGCTTCAAGCCGCAGATGCCAGTTTCGGCCATGAACAGGTTCGCGAGACGAGAAACAGGTCGGATCGAATAAGGCAATGTTGATGCCATCACCGTCCCGTACAGATCTGGACCGGATTGCCTGCGCTTCGACTGCGCGAGCGGAAGCCGCCAGATCCTGACAGGCGGAATAGTCATCAGGGTCACACCAAGTGGAGACATCATCTTCGAAGGGGGACTGCGTCAAGTCGAGAGTGCGGCTTGCCGATACGGGGATACTGAAGCTCAAATGTTCACTGGTTCGGTTGCCGGGCAAAAAGCCAGGTGAGCGGGATATGAAGCGCAGCCGCCAATAGGCGGTCTCGGTAACAGCAGTGGTCTCGGCCTCGCTGGCATAGAAAATGCCGGGTCTTTCGTGGGCACGGCGAAACCGCATGGCCGCGCCGTGGCCATAGCGAAAAGGTGAGCCTAGAAGATAATGGAGGCCTCGTGCCGATTTGGGGAGATCAGGCTTGGCGCTATCCGCAAGATCCTCGAGCCGTTTCTGGTCGGCAAGATTTGCCGCAAGCCGATTGGTCGAGATACGGTGCTGCGCTTCGACCACCCGCCACACGGTTCGGCGATAGCGCCGAAACTCAGACGCAAGCGCGGTGGGCGTCCACATAGTCGCAAACTGTCATGAGACCCTTGAAGCTGTCGATGAGATCGATCGGCTGTGCATCAAGGTCGAGATTGGGCGTAGCCAGCCAGCTCCACGCGGCGAGATCGTCGCTGCCGAGAAGCGCGTCAAGTGAGCGAAACAGGCGCAGCAAGTATTGCCCTGCCTCGAAGGACTTCGAGGCAGGGTCGAGTTCGGCCTTACCCGAACGCAGCCGCGATATGGTCGCAGGTGAAAGGCCAAGCACCGCGCCCAGTTTGGCGTTGGTAAGCCCCCAAAACTGCGCGATGCGGGCAACGGCATCAGTCAGGACTTTGCCATCGTCAGTCTGGAATTCAGCGGCTCGTGTTGCCATAATCTGTTCCTTTCATATGATGCATACAGCATCTAATCATTCAATTGAACAGGATAAATTTTCTCGAACACGCCCTCGCCATTGGAGAAATGACCGATCTGGCGAAGTTCTCCGAACATTTCCAGAAACTTACCGGACACTAGCCCGAGCCACCGCTATGCGCGGCCAGTCCTGGGGCGGCCATAATCGGCTTCCCAGTAGCGGCTGTCATCGCGCTCGGCGAGCCTGATGGCTGCGAGACCGCAATAGATAGAGATGCCGCAGTCGGCATAGGCATTGCGCAGAAGGATCCGGTCTTCGCGCCCACGCCAGCCAGCGTGAGGGACAAGTGAGGGGAAGGCTTCGCGGGCTGTGCTGATTATGTCTTCAACCAGGCATTCATATTCCCAATCGGAATCGCCCTCCTCTTCGCTATCGATCAGACGAAAAGCGACAATGGCCCCTCGTGGGTGGCTTACAGAACGTCCCATGACCTGCCTCCCTTCACGCTGCTTCGGCGAGATCATGGCCGAATTCAGGGTCGCTGCGTTCGTCATAGCCGCCAAGACGGAGTAACAGCGATGACGCTTCTTCAGCCTTTGCTGCTGCCGTCAGCATGGTTCTCTCATCCGATTTCAGGAGCTTCAGCCAGTGCGAAATGTAACTGGCATGATTGTCGAGGTAAGCAACGGGAAGTCCCAGTTCAGCGCCCAGGATCGCCGAGGAAAGCTCGGCTACGAGTTCTTCAGCGGCATAGGATTCGCTACCGAAACGGTTCTTGAGATCACGATCTAGCCGGGATGAATGCCCGGTCCAGTGCGACAGCTCATGGGCAAGTGTTGCATAGTAATGGTCAAATCCCTCGAACAGCGTGGCAGGCGGCATAGTGATGCGATCGCGGACCGGCTCGTAATAAGCTTCGCTACCCATGTGCCGCAGCTGAGCATTGATCTGCGCAAAGAATGTATCGAGTTTATGCTTACGCCCGGCGGGTTCTACCGGCTCCATGAGCGGCGCGGGACTGTACATGGCCGGAAGGTCATCGCACTGGTCCGCATTGAAGATTGCGTAAGACTTGAGGACGCGGCGCGTCTCGGTGTCTTCGCCGCCATCGGGGGTTTCGACTTCCTTGTCATAGGTCTTGTAGAAGATGGCGATGCTCGACTTCTCGCCTTTTCGCACCTGTCCGCCGAGTCTTGCGCACTGGCGGTAGGTCATCCAGTAAGGCGAGGCGAAGCCTGACGCCTCTGCCATCATCCACAGCCAGAACGTGTTCATGCCCTGGTATGGCGTGCCGCAGCTGCGCAAAGGGCGGGAGGTTGGAACTCCGCGCCAGGGTTTGACCCAGGGCTTGGTGCCTTGCTCGAGCTTTTCGATGATGGTGGCCGTAATCCGCGCTGCCGGAGACTGGGCCGAAGACCGAGCCCGTGAACGGGAGGCTGAAGAGCGTTTGAACTTGCGCATAATAATTCTCCTGATTGCCAGGACGGAATTGCCGCGGGACAATCAGCAAGAGCTCCCTCTCCTCTCATCGGTTTGAGCCAGGACGACGTGCGATTGTGGTTTCGCAGGAGCAGCCAAAACGAAAATGGCGGCCCATCCCCGAAGGGAAGGGCCGCCAACCGGCGGACAAATCCCGTCAGGAGGCTCAGGCTGCCTGCTCGGTTATCTCCTCGCTGCTGCGGTCTGGCGCAGTGGTATCGGCGCTTGAATCTGCGGACTGGCCCGCTGGTGCGAAGCGCATGACACCCGGCACCCAAGCGAGTGCCCGTTCCTTGACGCCGGTTTCTCCGATGCAATTGCCGGAAAATATCCGTTCGGCAGCCGTGGCGAGCTCGGATTTCTTGGATGCAGCATAACGGCTGACCAGTTCCGGCCCGCCCACCGCATCGAGCGCTTCGAGAATGCGCGCCTTGGGGACGCGATCAAAGAAGTTGGCCGCTGTGGGGCGCCACCAATGGGCCATCTCGATTTCAAGCAGGCCGCCTAGAGCCTCATGGATCGGCACACCGCGATCGCCTTCGGCGTTGATGCTGGCGATCAACGCGCGCGCGACAAGAAAGCCGAGCCATTGGCTTCTCGCTTCGTCAGGTAATGCCCGGACAGCTTCAAAGCGTTCAGTTTCGTTTCCACCGCTGCGCCAACTCTCGTCGAGCGAGCCAGAGAACTCGGCGAGCGCTGCACTCGCCGGAGCATCCTTGGCCTCGAACCCCGAAACAGGACCATGGGCGACGGGTCCGGCGATGGTCACCGCCTTCTTCGCATGCCAGTCTTGCGCGTCCTGATCAGCGAGGGTGAACACCATCACATCAAGGGCAAGCGCCGGATCATTGGCGAAGTGGATCGCCAGCACGTCGCGGCGCTGCATAGCCAGTTCATCAAGCAGCCGCTGGGAGAATGCGGCAGTCTTGTGCTTGTCTCGCCCGTCCTGTTCAACCGCTTCTTGTGCTCCCTCGTCTGCACATGTGCTCTCCTGTTCGGTGTAGAACTGGGGGACGAGCACTGGCTCGCCATGCCGCGACAGGACCAGGAAGGCTCCTGCTTCGGGCTTGAGGGCGTCGGCGATGACAGGCGGCCGGTCATTGAGCGCACGCATGCCTCGGTCGATGCGCGCCAGTTCCTCCTCGGCCTTGGCGATTTCGTCTTCGGAACTGTCTTCATCTTCGAGGATGGCCGCTTCCCGGTCATATTCACTCTCAAGATCGGACAGCTCCTTTGCTTCCTCCTCGCTCAGAGAAGCCGGCTCTGCTGGCAGCCGCCCAAGGCCTTCGACAAGGTCGTGGCTGACATAGGAGTCGAGGGTTGGCCTGACCCATGCCAGACCCAATTCAGTGGATCGCGCACTTGCGGCGGCCTCCATTGCTTTGTGAGCGAGATCCTCGAGCAGCGCGACATCGATCCAGCTCTTGCTGGCATCATCGTCAAGCAGCTCGCGTTCGATTCTGCCGCCCGCTGCAATGTAGGCCTCGCGGCCAACCAGGATTGCGCGGGGGTCGCAGCCGCGAACGGTCGCGTCCAGCACCATCCGGCGGATCGTGTCGGGCGTAATCTGGTACCAGGCCTCCTGCAGTTCGGCGAAGACATGCGCCTGCCGCTCGATATCGGACACCGCGCCATAGGCTTTGGCCATGTCGAGCGTGATCGGTCCCTCAGCGAGCGCTTCGAACACGCAAGGGGCCAGTGATGCCAGGCGCAAACGGCCCTCGACGAAGCGGACCGTGAGACCGAACCGGCGGGCGACGTCTTCTGCCGTGGCGCCGGCGTCGATGATGGAGGCGAATGCCTGCGCCTCATCGGCTGGATTCATCGCGAGGCGCTGGAAGTTTTCAGCAAGGCTTGCCTCGCGGATCTCGCTCTCATCGCCCTCGATCACGAGGCAGTTAACCTCGTGGGTTTTTGAGACAACGCCTTCTTCGGCGAGCGCCTGCAGTGCGACGAGGCGCCTGCCGCCGGCTTCGACTTCGAACTTGCCCCGGGCCGCTTTGCGCACCACGAGATCTGCAGCAGGCCGCGCGCGGCGATATCTGCCTTAAGCTGGAAATCAGCGGAAGCGTCGCTGACCTTGCGAACATTGCGGGGGCTCGGAACGAGTTTCTTTAATGCAATTGACTGGATCATGGTTTTCTCCTGAGAGATTGAATGACCCTGCTCACGCCACAGGGCCACAAGGCCCAAAGCCCTCTTTCCTCTCCTGTGATGGTGCAGGGATACGCGTTGATCAGGCGGCCATCTTGCGCAGTATTTCCGGCGTTCCGGACACCGGCACAAACAGCCTTGTGCGGTAGCGAATGATCTCGGTGAAACAGCCCCTGGCCTTGTACCAGTCGAGGCGGCGCGGCTCGAACCCGGTCAGCTCGATCCGCTGCTCGCCGCCCACCAGGCTGCGTTTGACCGTCAATCTGTCATAGCTATGCAGAGGCTGTGGCTTACCGCTTGCAAGGACCAGATCGGCGAGCTCTTGCGGCGAAGGCAGCGCCGTTTCGCCGAGCCCGAACGTTTCTGCGATCGCGGTTAGGTCTGCCGCAGCGACCTCTCGTCCGATAAAGGACTGACCATCGGTCGCGACAAGTCTGGTTACCCGGATGTGATCGCCCGGCAGCCGCTTCCAGACCGGCAGCAGGAGCCCGGTGGCCAAATGGACCCGTTCGGTCACCGGTTCGTTTTGCGCCTCGTCTCCCTCAGCGCGCCAACAGCACTCAAAGGTTTCTGTGTCGACGCTCTCCCATGCGCTTTCGCCGAGCGCCTCGCGGGTCCAGTTTGCCGATTTGAGCGGACGCAGGAGACGGCTTCGTTCGATCACCGCGCCATCATCGGCGATCAGGCGGCGGGCGGGCACGCTCAGCGCTACGCGGCCAGACCGGGCATTGCGCATGGGGACTGCCCGAATCGACCCGATTTCGTGAAGGCGGGATAGCCGGGTATATCGCAGGGGCCGCAGGTGCCGTGTGATTTCCAGCGAGAGCAGACGTGTCTCGGCGCTCGTCACCGGATCGGTCCGCAAGAGCTGGTCGGAAAGGACAGTGCAGCTGCTGGCAAGGACCGTCTCCAGGCCAAGGTCGAGCGTTCCTGCCTCGCGCGCCGCTTCGATCCGCGCTTCGATCAAAGCGAGATATTCATCGAAAATCGCATTTTGTACCGTGATCGGCAGCGCGAGCACGCGGTTGAGCCAGCGCTGGATTGTCGGGAGATTGTCGGTCAGGCAGCCTTCGGGCCCTTCGAGCCGCAGCCCGGTCTGGCGCACAAAGTCCGCAAAACTTACCGCTTCCAGCTTGCCGTCATAGAGCAGGTGAAACCAGCGGGTGAGCGCGTCCTTGGCATAATCGCTTTCGAGATTGTCGGCAGGATCGAACAGGTTCTGACCGCCGGTCTGGCGCTGGCCGCGGGTAAGCGCCCCGAGGCTGTCGAGGCGGCGAGCGATGGTCGAGATAAACCGCCGCTCGCCTTTCACATCGGTTGTTACCGGACGAAAGAGCGGAGCCGAAGCCTGATTGGTCCGGTTCGTCCGGCCAAGTCCTTGGATGGCATTGTCCGCGCGCCAGCCCGGCTCGAGCAGGAAATGGACCCGGCGCTGCCGGTTCTGGCAATCAAGGTCGGAATGGTAGGAGCGGCCCGTGCCCCCAGCGTCGGAAAAGACCAGGATACGCTTGCCACCGTCCATGAAGCTTTGCGCTTCTGCGACATTGGCGCTCGCGCTACGGCGCTCGAGGCGCTGTTGGCCGTCTGCGCCAAGAACGTGTCGGCGCGTCCTGCCGGTCACCTCGGCGACTTGGTCGGTCCCAAAATGCTCGATGACCGCATCGAGTGCAGTGGCAATTGGCGGGAGCGCGCACAGCTGTTCGATGAGTGCATCGCGGGCTGCCAGCGCGCGAGGACACAAGACGGGATTGCCAGCATCGTCGCTCATTGGTTCGGAGCGCAGATTGCCGTCATCATCGGTGAAGATTTGCATGAGCCGAACCGGAAAGCTGCCTGCGAGATAGTCGATGACATATTCGCGCGGTCTCAGGTCGATTTCGAGGGCTTCGCGTTCCTCCGGTGTGAGATCGGCAAGGCGGCGGTTCAGCATCGCCTCGGCAGTCGAGACAAGCTGGACGACCGCGCATTGCTCGCTGGCAAGCGCTTCCTCCATCGCGGGGATCAGGCTTGGCAGTTTCATCGACAGGAGCAGCTGGGCAAAGAAGCGCTGCTTGGTGCCTTCAAATATTGAAAGCGCTGCCGCCTTGGCGTTGCGGTTGAGTGTGTCGCCGCTGTCTTCGTCCATGACCCGCGTGGCTTCGAGCGCCTCATCGAGGTTGCGGTGAATGATTGCCAAGGCTTCGGCATAGGCGTCGTAGATGCCGATTTGCGCTTCGGTCATGCGGTGCTCAAGGATCTCGTATTCAAATTCGGCAAAAGACAGCGAGCGTGAGAGGTAGAGGCCTTGCGCCTTCAGATCGCGGGCGACCAGTTCCATGGCTGCCACGCCGCCGGCACGGATCTCGGTCATGAAGCTCTCATGGGTCGGGAAAGCGGTTTCCGGCCCCCACAGCCCTAAACGCGCTGCATAGCCGAGATTACCAATATCGGATGCGCCGGTGGCAGAAGCATAAAGGACGCGGGCGCGCGGGAGATGGTGCTGCAACCTTAGGCCCGCCATGCCCTGCTCGGACCCGAGCAATGCCTCGTTCTTGGTGATCCAGATGTGCCGCCGCTCCCCGGCAAGCCAGCGATCCATGATGACCGAGGCGATCTGCCGGCCCTTGCCCGCACCGGTGCCGTCGCCGAGGAAAAAGCCCTGCCGATAGGCGCAGCCGTTGTCCGCCTGCTCGAGCATCGCAGCCTCTTGGGCTGGCCGGTAAAGACCCGGCAAGTCGCGGTCGAAGGCTTCGCAGGCGTAGACAAGCGTCTCGCATTGTGCGGCCGATAGCAGTCGCTTCTCGCGCCACCCTGACGGAAGGCGTGGGCGCACGGAGGGAATGGGCGCGGCAACCGATCTCATTGCGACTGATTCGACGAGCGGCGTGGGATGAACGGGTGCATCCTCGAAGGCGATCCGGCTCGGACGGTAGGAAAGATAAAGACCTGCCTGTTCGGGAACGGTAGCGGGCTCGTCGAGCGGCTCATAGGCAAGGGTTGCTGCGGCCTCGCTGGTACGCGCGCTGGAAGAAAAGGGAGCATCCGGCCTCACGCGAAGCGGCGGCTTTGCCGGATGAGAGCGGCGGCTTTGTCGGATGAGAAAGGACGCGGACCGAAAGACGGGCGATGTTGGATATTCGCCGCTTGCGGGGAGGCAGGTCGCCAATCAGCGTATCGAGTTCGGCAAGATCGGACATGTCGGCGGTCGCCGCGCGGAAAGTCTCGGTGGATTTGTCGATGACCACAATCCGCACTGGGATTCCGGTTCCGGTCTTCCGAAACGCGCTCGAGACCCGAACGTCGAGACGCAAGGTCAGGTTGCCCTCTGAGGCGACAAAGCCAGTAACGTCGAAACCGTCCGGCATGATCACTCCAATGCGCGCATTCTCAGCCGCAAGTCGGCAAGCGCTGCGTAAGTGACTCATGGCAGTTGGACCACTGACACCACGCTCGCGGCTACGGGCGAAAGGCGGATTCAGGATGATGCCGCTGGGCGAGATGTCGGGGAGCAGATGATCGACAAGCTCTCCGTCATGGCCGCTGATCAAGGCTTCGGGGAACAGATGGGCAAGCGCTGCCCGGCGCCGCTGATCGATTTCGTTCAGCGACAGTTTGCATTCTGCAATTGCGGGCCACAGCGCCAAAGCGCCGTTGCCCGCCGAAGGTTCAAGCAGCATCTCTCCGGACTTCAGCCCGACCGACCTAGCCATGAGCCAGGCAAGCATCGGCGGGGTCGAGAACTGCTGGAGTTCCATCTGGTTCTCGCTGCGGACATGGCGCGGCGGCAGGGCGGCACCCAGCCATTCGAAGCGCGCGGCGGCTTCATGGATGTTTGTTGAAATTCCAATGCGGCCGTGTGTACGCAGCCAAAGCAAAGCACCGATTTCCACTGCATCATTGTAATCATCTATCGACCAGGCCGCGCCCCAATCGTTCACGCCGGTTTCTTCGGTAAAGTATGATGCGATAGTGCTTCGCGTGAGATGACAGCCACTCGCAAGGCTGAATGCAATTCGCGTCCCGATTATGACGGGTAGATTGCGGGTGCCGGCATCGTTGCAGGTCCCGAAAAAATCCGATTGTAACATGGGGTAGTCCTCCTGATGGGGGCATCGGGCAGGAAATGCCGTCAGCCGGATCATCAGGAAAAAGTCCTCTCTCCTCTAGGAAGCCTGTTTGCGCCGGAGCCAGCTCAACAGTTCATCATTCCAATCCTTTCCGCGTTTTGATGGCCGCCGCACGTGGATGGACCGACCATCTTTGGCATAGGCTTCAATGCCTCGCGCTGCAGCGAGGTCGCCGCCTTTGTCATGATGAAGAGATGGAGGTCGGTAACGCTTTCAGGAATGGTCAACAGGCCGAACCGCTCATTGCCCAGCGTTGCCCAGCATGGGATGCCAGTGAGCGCTTTGGCCGACAGAGCGCTTTCAATGCCTTCGGCGAGACCAAGCCCGCCGTCTTTTGGTGCAAACAGCCGAACTGCGGCTCCGCGTAATGAATTAAGCGCGCGCTTAGGCTTGATGAAGCCTGCAATTGCGGGTTTCGAGCCGTCAAGAAAGGTCCGGTGGATCGCAATCGGTCCATCGTCCAGACTGACAGCCGCGATCATGGCGGGCAGAAATTCAGTGCGGCCCTTTGGTCCAAGCGGCGTTGCCGGATTGAAGCGTAAGGCTGACGATCCAGCAAGAATCCCGCGCTTTTCGAGATAAGCTTTGGCTGGGCTATCGCTCAGCATGCTTGATTCTCGCCAGATCCGAAGCGCGCCGAATGATGGTTTTTGCTCGTAGGGAACTGTCGCTGTAGAACGGTCGGATTTCGCCGAGAAGAGATTCCGGCCTGCAACACCGCTGCGGGCCAAGGCGTCAAGTACGCTACTTTGAGAGCATCCCGCGAAGCAATGAAACAGGATCGCGGTGCGGCCAAGCGTTACGCCGAGCGAAGGTATTCGGTCATCATGGGCGGGACATCGCGCCATGCCTTTGGATCCGGACCATTTGCCGCCGCGGGTCTCGCAAATCCGCTTTGCAGTATCAGCAAGAGAATTGGGTACGCAAGTCGTTTGAGAGGGCATGAAAATTCCTTTGTGTCGTTCGCCTCCCTCCAGCGCGCCGCCTCTCCTCTAAGCCTTGGAACAAGCGTTTCCCTACAGGCCAATGTTCATTGTATGTCCTTACTCGGTTCGGATCAATCGAGGGTTCCTATGATGACGTCAGGTTTCAAAATTCAGCTTATTGGTGCCGCTTGTATCCTTCTCGTCTCCAGTGGGAGCGCTCAGTATTTTCAGCTATTCGACCACCAGCACGGGATAAAGTAAAAACACCCAAGTTGGTGAAACGTGGGAGAAAGAATTCGGAGTTAGACCAACGCGGCCCCCTGCCCATCGCCAGAGCTTCTCAAGTTACAGAGAGGCAAGCTATCTTCCGCTGATCAAGGAAGCAGAGGTACGACATCGACTGCCACCAAAACTCCTTCAGGCACTAATTTGGGCAGAATCGCGTTTCAACCCAATGGCAATCAGTCCTGATGGTGTTGCTGGGCTAACTCAGCTGATGCCCGGCACAGCTCGCGAACTCGGGGTCACCAAACGTCACGATCCTGCCCAAAACATTGATGGTGGAGCGCGTTATCTAAAGCAAATGCTTGATCGTTTCGGCTCTGTGCACCTTGCGCTTGCCGCCTACAACGCTGGACCTGGAGTAGTCACTAAGGCAGACGGTATACCGAGAAATCGCGAAACGCCTGGCTATGTGCGAAGCGTGCTTGTTCGCTGGACGTCTTACGGAAGCAAATGAATAAAATTCGAAAACGAATTATCGGGCAACTTGAACAAACGCCGCGTGGATTAGCGATAGTCACCGTGACGGGAGAGCGTTGGGTGCTGGAAGATTATGACCCTTCTGACGATCTGGTGGGCCACGAAGTTACCGCCGAGGGCATTGTCGTCGGCCTAGACCGGCTCCGAGTGGAGTGGTTCGGCTCAATGGGCGGATAGGGTCTAGCCAGCAATCTGCTTTGGGTAGAGCTGGCTCAATTTAAATCGAAATTGCGAAATTCGACTAGAAAAACTGGCGTTCGCACGTTTTCAAAGGATTCACGGGGCCGAAAAACAGACCCCACGATTTGCAACGGTGAATCCTAGGTGAGTCCTTTTGCTAACATTTCTGTCAATAACGACTGTGGAGTTCCCACTAAGTCATTGAAAAAGGTGGTGAGCCCTGCTGGGTTCGAACCAGCGACCTACTGATTAAAAGTCAGTTGCTCTACCGACTGAGCTAAGGGCCCCCGGGCGGCGGGCATTGCCCGGCGTGAAGCACGCAACGTGACCTAGGCAGCGGGCGCGTTCCGGTCAAGCGGGTGCGCAACTGGCGCACGGTCAGGCCGGTCACCGGATCGCGCCATGCAGGGGCAATGGCGGCGGCGGGCTGCAGAACGAACGCGCGCTGGCGGAAACGGGGGTGGGGGATGGTCAGCCCGGGCGAGGCAAAGACGCCCCCGCTCCACAGGATGATATCCAGATCGAGCAAGCGCGCCCGCCACCGCGGTTCCGCGGCGCGGCGTCCGAATTCGCGCTCGATCCGCTTGAGCTCGGCAAGCAACGCCTCGGGTTCGAGTGTCGTTGCGACAAGGAGCGCACTATTGGCATAGGTTCGCCGGGACGAACCGACGGGCGCGCTGTCGATGACAGGGCCGACGCGCGTCACCTGGCATGATGGCATTTCCCCGATCCGACCGATCGCTGCTGCCAGCACTGCGCGAGGAAGGCCAAGGCGCGGATGGCGGATATTGGAGCCGGTCGCGACAAGATAGGTCTGCGCGCTCAGATATCCTCGCACAGCCGACCGTAGAGCTGCGGTCGCCGATCGCGGAAAAACCCCATGCTTGCTCGGTGCCGGCGGGCGGCGGGCAGGTCGAGCTCGGCGATGATGAAACCGGTTTCCTCGCGTCCCATCTCGGCCAGCAGGTCGCCCCATTCGTCGGTAATGAACGAGTGCCCGTAATAGGTCTGCCCACCATCGGGTCCGACCGGTTCGGTGCCGATCCGGTTGGCAGCAATAACGGGCATGCAGTTCGATACCGCATGACCGACCATAGCCCGGCGCCACATGCGGCTGGTGTCGAACTGCGCGTCCTGCGGCTCGGAGCCGATGCAGGTCGGGTACAACAGCATCTCGGCCCCCATCAACGCCATGGCCCGCGCGCTTTCGGGGTACCACTGGTCCCAGCAGATGCCGATTCCCACCCGCGTGCCGGCGACGTCCCACACCTTGAAGCCGCTATTGCCAGGGCGGAAATAGTATTTCTCCTCATAGCCCGGACCATCGGGAATATGGCTCTTGCGATAGGTGCCCAGCACTTCGCCTCGCTCATCGATCATCGCCAGCGAGTTGAAGTGATGCGGGCCATCGCGCTCGAAGTAGCTGGTGGGAATGGCTATGCGCAGCCGCCTTGCCAGGTCCTGCATGGCGATCACCGATGGATGCTCCAGCGTCGGGCGGGCAAGATCGAAGAAGCGGTCGGCCTCCTCGCGGCAGAAATAGGGTCCGGAGAACAGTTCGGGTGGCAGGACGATATTGGCACCGGCCCGCGCCGCCTGCTCGACCAGCGACGAGACCGCAGCGATGTTCTGTCGCTCGTCCTCCGAACCGAGAGCAAGCTGGAGTGCGGCAACCTTGATGCGCGTCATGATGAGCGCGAGGTAGGCGTGCGCTCAGGAGGGGACAAGCGCGAAGTCGACCTGCACCGCCACCGAACTGGTGGTCTGGCCGGGCATGATCGTGGCGCGGCCGCCACCTTCCTCCGGTGATGCGGCCTGGGTCGATACCGGGGGCGGCGGGGCGACCGGCGAGGGCGGCGCGGCTATGGCGTCGGTGATCTGCATGGCGCCGGGCAGAGTGCGCATGCCCTGCGAACCGCCTGCATCGCGGATATAGAGCACCCGGCTGACCTCCATCCCGGCGGCCTCGGCATAGGCCTCCGCCCGCGCCAGTGCCGCCTTGTACGCATTGGCGTAGGCCGAGTTGGCCGCCGCTTCGGGATCGGACAGCCGAAGATCGGGTCCGCTCACGATATCGGCGCCCACGTTGGTAACGGCGGACACCGCCGCGCCTGCCTTGTCGATGTCGCGCACGCGGACGTTGACGGTGTTGGATGCCTGGAACTGTCCGCGCCGATCACCCCAGTCGATCCGCTGGACATTGACCATGCGCGTCTGGATGTCGTCGGCTGCGATCCCCAGCGCGCGAAGCGCGGCGACGATGGCGTCGATATCCGAGCGCGTCTCGTCCGCCGCCACTTCGGCGCTGGCGTCCCAATTATTGACCCCCGCCAGAAACACCGCCTCGTCGGGCCTCGCATCGGCCTCGCCGGTGGCACTGACCGATAGCAGCGTCTCGGACCGGTCGACGCCGCGCGGATCGACGCTGCCGCCCCCGCAGGCCGCCAGCGCAAGCATGATCGACCAGGCAAGGGCAAGCCGGACGGGTCCGATCACGTCAATTGCTCCGGGCTCACCCGACACTGCTTCGAGCCGCTCGCCAACCGCCCCAATCTTTCAGGCCCATCCGACAGCTAGCCCAGCCGACCGCAGGACCAGCCGACCGCAGGATCAGCCCCGCTTGCGGAACAGCAGCGTCATCCGGTCCGATTCTCCGATGATGGCGCGGCGCGCGCGCTCTTCGCTGCCCTCATCGGCGCCGGCGAAATTGGGCGGCAGCGACCACACGCCCGTCTCCCAGTTGGCCGGATCGTTCGCATTGGCGTTGACCTCGCTTTTCTCTACCAGTTCGAAGCCGTTAAGCTCGAACAGCCGGATGACGTCCGCCTCGCGCAGATAGCCGCGGCTGCCGTTGCTGTAAGTATATGGCGCGTCGGCCCGAGCACGATGCTGAACCACGCCCACCATGCCGTCATCGGCGAGGATCTCACGGATGTTGCGCAATTCACTATCCGCCGTGTTTCCGCCCATCATGCCATGCAGCGAACGGAAGATGACCACCCGGTCGACCGAACCCTTGACCTCGTCGGGCACTTCGTCGCTCTCGTAAGCCGCGACCTTGGCTGCATCGAGCCCGGTCCATTCGGTCACTTGCGCCGGAAAAGCCTGGGGCCAGCCGCGGGTGCGTGCCTCGGCTTCGGCCTGGTCTGCCCGCCATCGGATCGAATCGCTGTCGGTACCGATCGCGATATATTTGCCCGTATCGCCCACATAGGGTGCCAGCACGCGGGTATACCAGCCGCCACCGGGAGAATATTCGGCTACCGTCATTCCCGGCTCGATGCCGAAGAAGGCCAAGGTCTCTGCCGGATGGCGATACTGGTCGCGCGACCGGTCCTCGGCCCGGCGATCATCCTGAAGCACCGAGGTAAAGGCGGCCTCGTTGGCGCCATGATGATCCGCCAGGGCCGGCGGGGCGGCAACCAGGCTGATCGCGGTGGCTGCCAGGGTGGCAATGACTAGTCGGCGCATTGGTTCTCTCCCGAAGATTATGTTCGCCATCCAACCTAGGCGGTTCGCCCGGGATGGCAATCCCCACGCCGCCGCCCACATGATGGCGTGAAGCACGAAGGAGAATTGCGATGGAAGACAGCACGAGCAAGACCGCGATCCTGGCCGGCGGGTGCTTCTGGTGCACCGAGGCGGTGATGAACGACGTCATCGGGGTCGATCATGTCGAGAGCGGGTATATCGGCGGAAACACGCCAGATCCGACCTACAAGCAGGTCTGTTCGGGCAGCACCGGCCACGCCGAGGCAGTGAAGGTGACGTTCGACCCGGGGGCGGTGCCTTACGGCGAATTGCTCGATATGTTCATGGGGACGCATGATCCCACCCAGCTGAACCGCCAGGGCAATGACGTGGGAACGCAGTATCGCTCGGCCATCTTTCCGCTGGACGATGAGCAGCGCGGCGAGGCCGAGGCGGCAATCGCGCGGGCGAACGAGGCACATGGCGGCCGTGTCGCCACCACCATCGAAGGTCCGGCGACATGGTATCCGGCGGAGGATCAGCATCAGGAATATTGGCAGAACGAAGGGCAGCGCAATCCCTATTGCATGGCCACGATCCCGCCCAAACTCACCAAGTTGCGCAAGAGCTTTGCCGAGCGGGTCAAGGCCTAGGAGCAGGTTTCCGGCAGACTGCACGAGCCAAGGGGCAGCGCACCCTGCCAATGCTGCTCGCTAATCCTTGCGCCACCGGGCGATGAAGAAGCCATCCAACCCGCCCTGATCGGCAAGCATCCCCGGGTGCGTGCGCAGCCAGCCTTGGGCGCTTGGGACTAGCCCGGCGGGAAGCTCTTCCTGGCAAATAGGGTCATGTAGCAAGGCGAGGCGAGCGGCGAGGTCTGCGCCTTCCTCTTCTTCAAGCGAACAGACCGAATAGACGAGCTGTCCGCCTAGTGCGAGCCATGCCGCCGCGCGCTCGAGCAGTCGCGACTGGAGCGATGCCATCTCGGCGATCTGCTGCTGGCCGATCCGATGAAGCACATCGGGATTGCGGCGGCAGGTGCCGGTGGCGGTGCACGGGGCATCGAGTAGCACCGCATCGAAGCGGGCGTCGGTCTCCCACTCAAGCGCATCCGCGGTGACGATTTCGGCGGCAAGCCCGGTGCGGGCAAGATTGTCGCGCAGCATGCCGAGCCGGCGTTCGCTGTTGTCGAGCGCGGTCACCTGCCAGCCGGAAGCGGCGAGTTGGAGTGTCTTGCCACCCGGCGCTGCAGCAAGATCGAGCACGCTCCGGCCGGCGCCATCGCCGAGCAGGCGTGCAGGGAGCGAGGCGGCAAGGTCCTGCACCCACCAGGCCCCCTCGTCATAGCCGGCAAGCTGGGTGATCGGCGTGCCTCGCGCCAGCCGTAGATGACCGGGCGCCAGGCTCGCAGCTTCGAGCCGATCGACCCACATGGGGGTGGCATCCGGGTCCCCAAGCGACAGGTCGAGCGGCGGCGGCTCGGCAAGACCGCGAGCAATATCAGACGCCTTGGCTCCCCAGCGCTGCACAACCGGTGGCGGCAGCGTCGGCGCTGCGGGAAGCGCCACGCGGGCGCGCACCAGCGATCCGAACACGCCATGCGCCAGCCGCCGGGGTCCGCCATCGAGCAGCGGCAGCCCGGTGGCGACCACCGCATGCGGCGCGGTTTCCAGGCGCAGGACCTGAGCCAGCATGATGCGAAGGACCATGCGCGCCTTGGCATCCGCAGCGAGCGGCTGGCGCGTGACACCGTCGATAAGATGATCGAGATCGGTCAGCCAGCGCAGCGCCTCGCTCGCAATGGCGCGGGCCAGCGCGCGGTCGGCGGCAAGTGGGACCCCGGCCATCGCGCCCGGTTCGGCCGCGGTCATCGTTTCGCCCCGGCGCAGCACCGCATCGAGCAGGCGCAGGGCGGCGCGACGGGCGGCAAGGCCGGGGGAATTGGACATCCACCAAGGCTCTAGGCCTGGTTGCAGGCGCGCGCCAGCCGCCCCATCTTCGACTCCATGACAGATCGAAAGACCAAGAGGCCCGGCGCGTTCGAAAAGCCCGATCACTGGACCAACGATCCGCCGCCTGCCCCTGCCGCCGCCGAGACGCAAGAACCCCTCAGCCCGACCCGCTACGGCGATTGGGTAAAGGACGGCATCGCGATCGATTTTTCTTAAGCTGCTCCGATCGGACAGGCGGTATCAGCGCAAGTTCGGCCGGTGAGTGTCTTGGAACCCGATGGGACAGGCTCCGTTTGTCGGATGGAACAGGAGCTAAATTCATGAACAAAAAGGTTTATCTTGCCATCCTGCCGCTCGGCTTGGCGCTTTCGGGCTGTGTCGGCCTGCTTGGCGCCGGCGCCGGAGCGGCCGCGGTCGCGTGCACCGACGATGACGTGAATTGCCCCCCGACCGAAGCTGCTGATCAGGTCGAGCAGGAGATCGACGATCTCTGACGCCAACCGCGTGCCCTTCTCCCGCCCGGTCATTGGCCCCGGGAGTTGGAAATTATGGTGAGGGACTGGTTTCTAGTCGCTCACCAGCGCACGTAGCGTATCGATCCGGTCTGCCTCATGTGCCGGCTTGTCCCAGCGCACGCGGTGAATACGCGGGAAGCGCATCGCCAGACCGGACTTGTGCCTGCGTGAGCTGTGGACCGAATCAAATGCCACTTCGAACACCAGGCTCTTGTCGGTCTCTCGTACCGGCCCAAACCGGCTGACGGTGTTCTGCCTCACATGACGGTCGAGCAGTTTCAGTTCAGCATCGGTGAAGCCTGAATAGGCTTTGCCCACGGGAAGCAGTTCGGCGCTGCTCGATCCATCATCGGGATCGCCGTCCCAGCAGCCGAAAGTATAGTCCGAATAGAAGCTCGACCGGCGTCCGCTGCCGCGTTGTGCGTACATCAGCACGCAGTCGATCAGCAACGGATCGCGCTTCCACTTGTACCACAGGCCGGTCTTCCGCCCGGCGACATAGGGGCTGTCGCGCCGCTTGAGCATCAGACCCTCGATCGCGTCATCGCGCGTGGTTTCGCGGATCTCGGCAAGATGATCGAAATCCTTCGCCTCGATAATCCCCGACAGGTCGAACCTGTCGACGGGCAACCTGTCCATCAACGCCTCCAATCGTTCGCGGCGTTCGCTCCAGGCGCGCGCGCGCAGGTCCTCGCTATCAAGCACCAGGACGTCATAAAGTCGCACGAACGCGGGCGCCTCGGCCATCATCTTGCCCGAGACCTGTTTTCGTCCCAACCGTTGCTGAAGCGCGTTGAAGCTTGCCGCGCCGCCTTCCTCCCCGCCCTGATGCGACCCGCGCACCAGCAATTCGCCATCGAGCACTGCCGCAAAATCGAGCGCGTCCGCCATTTCGGGGAAAGTGGCGGTGATGTCGTCTCCCGAACGCGAATAGAGCCGCGTCTCGCCTTCGACATGAACCAGCTGCACGCGAATGCCGTCCCATTTCCATTCGGCGACATATTCGGCAAGGTCGACGCGGGTATCTTCGAGCGGATGCGCAAGCATGAACGGGCGGAACAGTGGCAGGCCGGCAATATCGGGTGCGGGGCCGCCGATCGCCCACGCGAAGAGCGGCGTGTAGGGCGGCTCGAGCGCGTGCCAATATTCCTCAACCTCCTCCACCTTGGTGCCGAACCCTTGCGCGAAGGCCACTTTGGCAAGCCGGGACGAAACGCCCACCCGCATCGCTCCGGTCGCCAGTTTGAGCAGCGCATAGCGACCCTGCGGATCGAGCCTGTCGAGCAGGCCGGGCAGCTGGCTGGCGACATTCGCTCTGGTCATGGCGGCAAGCGAAGCGACCGCCTCGTCGAGGCTGGGCGCAGGCGCATCCATCGTAATGGGTTCGGGCCATAACAGGCTGGCCGTTTCCGCCGTATCGCCCACGAAATCGCGGCTCAGCGACCACAGCACCGGATCGACCCGCTCGTGCAGCAGGTTTCGGATAGTCGAAGATTTCACTGCCGGAAAGTCGAGCCCGCCGGTAAGCGCGGCCAGCGCCCAACCGCGATCGGGATCGGGCGTGCGCGTCAAATAGCCGGCAATAAGGTCAAGCTTGGCGTTGCGGCTGCGGGTGAATACCAGGGCGTCGACGAGGGCGGCGAATTCTTCCATTGCCATGCGATGATGGAGCGCACGGGGCCTGTCTGCAAGCGAGGTTGGCCGGTGGGCGCGGCGTAGCGGTTATCGGTAGTCACGAACCGATGCTCTTGCTCAGCTTACATGATTATTGCTCATGCATCGCAACGGGTGCGCAAAAAAGATGGTGGGCGCGGCAGGGATTGAACCTGCGACCCCACCCGTGTGAAGGGTGTGCTCTACCACTGAGCTACGCGCCCGCCCGGGATGTCGCGAATGCGGGCGCACGAACCGCAGCCGTCCCGACAGGGCCGCGCCTCTGGCATGCGCCCTGAGCCAGTTCAAGTGCCAATTCAGACGTTCAGTGCGGGTCGCCTCCGCCGAGACGAGCGAGAAGCGAAGCGGTGGTAGAAGCGGGCTCCGCACGCCCCTGGGGCGCTGCGACCAATGCCGGCAAACAGGCAAGGCATCGCGCCTGCACACCTTGCGGGCGCAACGTGCGTGACAGACCGGTGAGCACCCTTGTTCCTTCCTCGTATCGCCCCAGTGCAAAAAGCGAGAACAGATCACCTCCGCCTGCCGCGGGGGACGACTGCAGCGAGGACTCCACCATCTGGCCGATGAACGCGGCGAAAGGATCGACCTCGCCTTCCAGATAGACCGGATGGAAGCCGCCATCCTCGAGCCCGGCCTTGGCGGCACCCCAGCGGATCGCATCATCGAGCCCGCCGAACTGGTCGACCAGATCGAGCTGGCGCGCCGCGCCGCCCGTCCACACCCGTCCCTCGGCGACCTGACCCGCGCGCGTTGCGCTAAGGTCGCGCGATTTGGCCACCAGGTTGATGAAGCGGGCGTAGTAGCTTTCCACGCTCGCCTGCAGCAGTGCATCGGTTTCCGGGGTCAGGCCAGCGAGAATATTGGGCTGGCCCGAAAACGGCGTGGTGCGCACGCCATCGGAATTGACCCCATAGCGGCCGAGCAGCTCTTCGAAGCTGGGTAGGATGGCAAAGACGCCGATCGAGCCTGTCAATGTGGCGGGTTCGGCGAAGATGCGGTCCGCAGGCGTCGCCACCCAATATCCGCCGCTCGCCGCGACATTGGCCATCGACACCACGATGGGAATGCCCTTGGCCTTGTGCCGCAAGATAGCGCGGCGGATGATCTCGGAGCCGGTGACGGTGCCACCGGGCGAATCGACCCGCACGACGAGCGCTGCCAGGTCTTGGTCGAGCGCGTCATCGAGTATGTCGGCGATGCGATCAGCTCCAGCGGTGCCCGGGCCCGCCTCGCCATCGACGATTTCGCCGGCAATGGTGACCACACCGATAGGCCGGCCGACGACCGCAAAGTCGCTGCCACCCGCGCGTTCTGGAGCGATGGCGGCAAGCCAGGTGTCGAGCCCGGTATTTTGGAAGGCACCCGGCGTCTCGTCGATCTCAACGGCGCCCACCGTCCCGGCGATGCGCGCGCCCCACTGGGTGCGGGTTCCGATCCGATCGGCAAGGCCTGCAGAAACCACCGTGCGCGCCAGGTCGCCATTGTTCTGGGCGATGAGCGCAGGCAGTTCCTGTGCCACCCGGTCGATCCGCGCCGCAGGTCTCGCGCGCGACACATCGGCGCGCCACTCGTCCCATAGACCCTCGTAGATCGCCTGGGCATTCTGCCGCGCGGCGGGCGACATCTCGCTGTCGATGAACGGCTCTACCGCGCTCTTGTAGGTGCCCACGCGGTAGACATTGGCGGTGATGCCCCACCGCTCGAGCAGATCGCCAAAATAGAGCTGTTCGCCGCCCGGTCCCTGCAGCACCGCGCCACCGAGCGGATCGACCCACACCTCATCGGCATGTGCAGCGAGCATCATGGAATCATCGGTATAGGCGACCGAATAGGCATAGACGGGCTTCTTGGCAGCGCGGAACCGGTCGAGCGCATCGGCGATGGTCTCGAGATGGACCTGTCCGCCACCCAAGAACAGCGTCAAATCGAGCGCCAGGGCCTCGATGCGTTCGTCGCCGGCCGCGATGTCGATTGCATCGACGATATCGCGCACCTCGTATTCGCGCGTCGGCACCGCGCCGCCGGCGAACAGTGCGGCAACAGGGTCGAAGGGCGTCGCCTCTTCCACGATGACGCCTTCGAGTTCCAGCAGCAGCGCGCCGTCGCTCACCGCGGCGGGGCTTGGTCGAAAGCTGAGGGCCGCGAACAGCAGGGTGAAGAACGCCAGCAGCAAAATGAGCACCAGCGCATCCTTGATGCCTACGAGCAGCCGCCAGACCTTGCGCGCGAAGCTGGGTCCGGGCGGCTTGGCGGTGGCGGGTGCGGGGGAAGCGGGGGGAAGCGCGGATGTGGCCATGATGACCGATCTAGTGGGGCTGCGCCTTGTGCGCCACCACAAAGCTTGCGGTGTCCTTGCGAGCGTTGTCATCCGAGCACCAGCGGACAAAGCGCTTGAGCGCCATGCACACGGTGCCCTAGGGCTTCAGCCAATGGCACGAGAAGGCGATCACCGTGTGACCGGCAAGGTTTCAGCCGGCTCCGATAGCGCCCCCCCCTTCGATCGGTCGCGCTATCCGCCGGGCGGCCAGGCCTTTCCCCATCGCGACCTTATCGCCATAGGCTCGCTCGCAACGCACGAGATCCTCTATCTGCTCGATGAGGCCGAGCAGTGGGTCATGCTCAACCGGCAGCCGATGAAGCATTCCGATGCGCTGGCCGGGCTGACCATCATTAACGCGTTCTTCGAGGCTTCGACGCGCACGCTGTTGTCCTTCGAGATCGCCGGCAAGCGGCTGGGGGCGGACGTGGTCAATATGCATGCCGCGCAGTCGAGCGTGAAGAAGGGCGAGACGCTGATCGACACCGCGGTCACGCTCAATGCCATGCGTGCCGATGCCATCGTCATTCGCCACCATTCCTCGGGCGCGGTGCAGCTCATCGCGGACAAGGTGGGCTGCCCGGTGATCAACGCGGGCGACGGCTCGCATGAGCATCCAACGCAAGCGCTGCTCGATGCGCTGGCGCTGCGCCGGGCACTGGCGGCGTGCGGACGGCTCGAGCCGGGGGGCAGTTTCAACGGGCTGAAGGTGACCATTTGCGGCGATGTAATGCACAGCCGGGTGGCGCGCTCCAACATCCTATGCCTCACCGCGCTGGGAGCGCAGGTTCGCGTGTGCGGACCGCCGGCGCTGATGCCATGCGGGATCGAAGCGCTGGGAGCTACGGTCTGCCTCGACTTCGACGCTGCGCTTGCCGGCGCCGAAGTGGTGATGATGCTGCGCCTGCAGGCCGAGCGGATCGAGGGCCGCTTCGTGCCTTCGCCGCGCGAATACCGCCATCTCTATGGTCTGACGCCGCAGCGGCTGGAACGGGCGGCTAGGGACCTCATCATCATGCATCCCGGCCCGATGAACCGCGGGGTGGAGATAGATTCGTCGGTCGCCGACATGATCGGCAAGGCGCATGAACGGCGCTCGATCATCACCGACCAGGTGGAGATGGGGGTGGCGATCCGGATGGCCTGTCTGGATGTGCTGACCAGGCGCGCGCGCCGGATCCCAGGCTGGGGCGACCAGCCTGCCGCCCGGCCGTCCGCTTGAGACAGGCGCGTCCGCTTGCGGTTACCGGCGGCCGGCTGGTGATGCCCGACGGTCTTCGCGAGGGTGTGCTGCGCTGCGTCGGCGGAATGATCGCGGCGGCGGGCGAAGGCAGCCCCGAGGATGGGGACGAGATCGTCGACGCGGGCGGGAACTGGGTGGTTCCAGGGCTCGTCGACCTCGGCGTGTTTGCGATCGACAAACCGGCCTTTCACTTCGGCGGGATCACCCGCGCCGCGCTCATGCCCGACCAGGCGCCGCCGATCGACCATCCCTCGCGGGTGCGCTTCGTCGCCTATAGCGGCAAGCCCGACCTTTGGGTCCACCCGCTCGCCGGCGCCACCGCCGGGCTTGCGGGCGAGCGGCTGGCCGAGATCGCGCTGATGAAGGAGGCGGGCGCCAGGGGCGTTGCCACCGGCCGGCGCTGGATCGCCGACGCGGGTCTCATGCTGCAATTGCTCGAATATGCCGCAATGCTCGATCTGGTGATGGTTACGCATCCCGAAGATGCAGGCCTTGCCGGAACCGCGGTGGCGACTGCGGGCGAGATGGCGACGCGGCTGGGCCTGCCTAGCGCTCCCGCCCAAGCCGAGGCGCTCGCCGCCGCGCGCGATATCGCACTCGCCGAGATGTCGGGGGCGCGGTTGCATCTGCGCCAGGTGACAACCGCCGCGGCGCTTCGGCTGGTGCGCGAGGCCAAGGCGCGCGGCGTGGCGGTCACTGCCGGAGTGACGCCGGCCCACTTCATGCTTTCGGATCTCGCGCTGGCGGATTTTCGTACCTTCGCCCGGCTTTCACCCCCGTTGCGCGGCGAGGCGGACCGCCAGGCGGTGCGCGAGGCGCTTGGCGACGGCACGATCGATGTCGTTTCTTCAGGCCACGATCCGCGCGGACCCGAAGACAAGCGCCAGCCCTTCGCCGATGCCGCCCCGGGAATGGCGGGCGCCGAGACGCTGCTGGCGATGGTGCTGACCCTGGTGCGCGATGACCTTATCGACGCGGGCCGCGCATTCGATCTGGTGGCGCGCAATCCCACCCGTCTGCTCGGCGTGAACGCCGGCCTGCTCGCCCCGGGTCACGAGGCCGATTTCGCCATCGTCGATCCCGAGCGACCCTGGGTGGTCGATTCGCAGCGGATGGCGGCGGCGGCGGGCAACACGCCGTTCGATCGCCAGCCGGTCCAGGGCCGGGTCACTGCGCTGTGGAAGGGCGGCGTATCGGTCGGCAGCTAGACACGTCCGGCCCGCCCGTCACCATGCAGACAAGTTCGAAGCCGTCGGGCAGCCAGACAGCCGTGCCGGGTTTCGCCGGTTCCACAGGCGGGCCCGCCTCTGACCAGCGGATCGCCGCGCTCGACTTCATACGCGGCATTGCCATCCTCGGCATGGTATTCGCCAATATCACCGCCTTTGCCCATCCCTTCGCCGCCTATTCCTGGCCCGGGGCGCTGCCCGGCGGCGGCAATGCGGCGGACGGCTGGGTCTGGCTGTTCCAGTTCGTCTTCGTGGACCACAAGTTTCGTGGCCTGTTCACGCTGCTGTTCGGCGCAGGGCTGGCGCTGCTGGCCGAGCGCGGCGCCGCTGCCCGTCGCCAGGCGCACCGCCTGGGCTGGCTGCTGGTGTTCGGCCTCATCCATTTCGCGCTGCTGTTTTCGGGAGACATCCTGGTAACCTATGCGCTGGCGGGATTTGCCGGTCTGCTGTTCGTGCACAACACGCCGCGCTGGCAGATCGCGGTGGGCGCGGCTTGGTATGTCGGCGCCGCGCTGCTGCTGCTTGCCACCTCGGCCGACGCGGCGCTGCTCGAGACCTTTGCGGCCATGCGCGAGCAAAGCGGGCAGGACTGGGCCGCGTATGCGCGCGGCTGGCAGGCCTACCTGGCCGATATCGACGTGGAGCACGCGGTCTATTCCACCGGAACCTATGGCCGGGTGATCGCCTATCGCCTGACCGAGGAACGCGACCTTCTAAGCCTTGCGTCGGCATTGGCGCTTACCGAAACCGTCCCGGTGATGCTGATCGGGATGGGGCTGTATCGCGCTGGCCTGTTCACCGGCGGCTTCGACCCGACACGCGTGCGCCGCTGGGGCGGGGCAGCGGTGATAATAGGCGCGCTGATCCTGACCGCGCTGGGCGCGCTGGCGATGGCCAGGGGCTTCCCGCCTTATCTCACCAGTTTCCTGTTCGTCACCGCCGCGCCATTGCCCAGCCTGATGATGATGCTCGGCTATGCGGCGCTGCTTGTCCTGCTCGCCGGCCGCATGGAGCAAACCGCGATCGGGCGAAAAATCGCGGCGGCGGGGCGCATGGCTTTCACCAATTACATCGCCACTTCGCTGGTGTTGATGCTCATCTTCCAGGGGTGGGCTGGCGGCTTGTATGGCCAGCTCGACCGGCTGATGCTGCTGCCCGTCGTGCTTCTGGCCTGGATCGCGATCCTTGGCTGGTCGGCTCCGTTGCTCGCGCGTTTTGGCCGGGGGCCGCTCGAGGTGGTTTGGCGCAAGCTGGTCGATTTATAGGCGCAAAGGGTCTTGCTACTGCGAGCGTTTCGCATTATTCAATCCACAGGAACAGGAGAGCGAGCGTCACATGTATGTCTGCGTGTGCAATGCCATCCGCGAGAACGATCTGCGCCGCGCGGCGCTGACCTGTAGCGGAGATGCCCAGAGCGTTTATGCAATGCTCGGCAAGTTTCCCGATTGCGGCCAGTGTCTCGATGAAGCCGACGACGTTTTATGCGATGCGCGTTCGGCACGCTGCTCCGCCCGCTTCACCTCGCCATTTGCCATCTCCAACCCTCATCCGGCCTAGTTCTGCTAGGCATTCGCAAAAGCGCTGATTTTTACCGATAATTGCGCTTTTCCGACGGGTCTACCCTTGCCAATCGCCGAGAGCGGGCGCCATGTCAGTCTTCGTGCAAATGGAGACTGACCCATGAAGGGCGACCAAACGGTCATCGATTACTTGAACCGGGCGCTGACCAACGAACTGACCGCGATCAACCAGTACTGGCTGCATTACCGCGTGCTCGACAATTGGGGCGTCTATAAGCTGGCCGAATACGAGCGGCACGAGTCCATCGACGAGATGAAGCATGCCGACGTGCTGGCTGACCGGGTGCTGTTCCTGGGCGGACTGCCCAATTTCCAGGCGATCCACAAGCTGAAGGTGGGCGAATCAGTCGAGGAAATCCTCAAGGCCGATCTTGCGCTCGAGAACGAGGCTATTCCGCTATTGCGCGAGGCCATCGCCCATTGCGAGACCGTGCGCGATTACATCACCCGGGAGGTTTTCGAACGCATCCTGGAGAACGAGGAGGAACATGTCGACTTCCTCGAGACCCAGTTCGACATGATCGCCAGAATGGGGCTGGACAACTACGTCCAACTCAACAGCGCGCCCGCCGGCGAGCAGGAGAACGACAGCCGCTGGGGCCAGCGCGGCGGTTAGCGCCAAGCTTTGCGCAACGAAGGGCGAGTTAGCCCAGTTTCCAGAGCGTCTGTTCGCCCTTCGCGGCCTTGCGCATTCGTGCCAGACGTCGTTGCTCAAGCCAGATTTCCGCGGTTCCGCCGCCGATATTGATGTCCGCCACGATCAACGCGGTGCGCAGGCTGGGCGCATCGAGGATGAACGGGCGAACCTCACTCTTTCCCTCCGATGGGACAATCCGCACTTCGTAGCGCTGCATGTTCCTTTGCCTTTTCGCGTATCGCCGCTGCATCTCTCTCGCTTGACCACCGATTATACCCCTAAAATCGGATGTGATTTAGGCGGCTTTTGGTCTTGGTGGCATATTCAGTCGCAAAAACGGCTCAGGCGAACGGATTGCGCGCACTGCGCCAGGAAAGCCGGACAGGCACCGCGCCGAAACCAAGGTCGCGGCGGATGCCGTTGAGAAGATACCGCTCGTAGCTTGTCGGCAGCGCATCGAGCCTGGTGCCGAACACCACGAAGCGCGGCGGCCGGCTCCCCGCCTGGGTGATATAGCGCAGCTTGATCCGCCGGCCGCCCGGCGCGGGAGGCGGGTTGGTCGCAAGCGCCTCGTCGAACCAGCGGTTGAGCGCGGCGGTGGGCACGCGTCTGCTCCATGCCTCGCGCACCGCAAAGGCCTTGGCGAGCAGCATGTCGAGCCCCTTGCCGGTCAGCGCCGAGACCGCGACGATCTCCACCCCCCTCAACTGCGCAAGGCTGTCGTCGAGCGCGCCGCGAACGCCTTCGTAAAGCGCGCGCGGATCTTGGGCCACGTCCCACTTATTGATCGCCACCACCAGGCCGCGACCCTCCTCGATGACCGCATCGGCGATCTTGAGGTCCTGCAGTTCGAGCCCGCGCGTGGCATCGAGCAGGAGCACCACCACCTCGGCGAAATCGATCGCCCGCCGGGCATCGGCGACCGACAGCTTCTCCAGCTTGTCGGCCACCTTGGCGCGCTTGCGCATGCCGGCGGTATCGACCAGCTGCACCGCGCGCGGCTCGCCTGTTTCCGGGTCGCGCCACGCCCAATCCACCGCGATCGCGTCGCGGGTGATGCCCGCCTCGGGCCCGGTCAGCAGCCGGTCCTCGCCCAGCATCCGGTTGATCAGCGTGGACTTGCCTGCGTTCGGCCGGCCGACAATGGCGAGCGACAGCGGGGCGTCGTCGAACCCTTCTTCTGGCGGATCAAAATCTTCGTCCTGCTCGGGTCCGGTCGCATAGGGCCCGCTCGTCGGCGTAACCGTTTCATCGGGTTCGGTTCGTTGATCGGAAACCTCTCCTGCCGCACCATCTGCTGACAGGTCCGGCCTGCCCGGATCGCCGATCAACGAAGCGAGCGCGGTGTAGAGTTCGGCCACGCCCTCGCCATGTTCGGCGCTAAAGGCGATGGGATCGCCCAAACCCAGCGCGTAGCTCTCGTAGATGCCCGCATCACCTGCGCGGCCCTCGGCCTTGTTGGCAATAAGGATTGCAGGCACGCCGGCGGCGCGCAACGCGCGGGCGATCTCCTCATCCATCGGCACCAGCCCCGCACGCGCGTCGATCACCAGCAGGGCGGCATCACCGCCGCTGAGCGCCGCTTCGGTCTGAGCGCGCATCCGCCCGGGCAGGCTGGCCGGGTCCTCGTCCTCCCAACCCGCGGTATCGACCAGTTCGAAGGTCATGTCCTTGAGCCCTGCCTCGCCGAAACGCCGGTCGCGGGTCACCCCCGGCTGGTCATCGACCAAAGCCAGGCGCTTGCCGACCAGCCGGTTGAACAGCGTCGATTTACCGACATTGGGCCGGCCGATAATGACCACGCGGGGCAGCTTGCGAGCGGGGGGCATGGCCCGTGCGGTGACAAGCAGCGCCTCGCTTGGCAAGCATCATTGCTATGGCCGGGCCCTGTCGCTGCGGGGTGGACTGGGCCGCGCGAAGTATTATCAGGCCGGGCGTCATGCCCTGCCAAATGTTCAGCACCGGCGAACCGGCACGCCCCCGGTCGCCCCGACCAGCAAGGATGTGCGCGTCCGCGCAGCGTCGCGTTTCGCTGCGATCTGCCGTCGAAGCTCTCGGTCTTGCGGAGCCCGGCAAATGAAGGCGGTGATCCTGGCCGGTGGCCTCGGTACGCGTTTCGCCGAGGAAACCACTCTCAGACCCAAGCCCATGATCGAGATCGGCGGACGGCCCATATTGTGGCATATCATGAAGATATATGCCGCGCACGGGGTCAACGATTTCGTGATCTGCTGCGGCTACAAGGGCTATATCATCAAGGAATACTTTGCCAATTACTTCCTCCACATGTCGGACGTTACCTTCGACATGCGGCAGAACGAGATGCTGGTGCACGAGAAGCGCGCCGAGCCCTGGAAGGTGACGCTGGTCGACACCGGCGACGAGAGCATGACGGGCGGGCGGCTGAAGCGCGTTGCCGAGCATGTCGCGGGCGAGGAGTTCTTCCATTTCACCTATGGCGACGGGGTTGGCGATATCGATATCGGCCAGCTGATCGCCTTCCACCGTGGCCATGGATGCACCGCCACGCTGACCGCCACCTATCCCCCGGGGCGCTTCGGCGCGCTGGAGATCAGACAGGGGCAGGTCACCCATTTCCTGGAGAAGCCGCAGGGCGATGGCGGAATGATCAATGGCGGGTTCTTCGTCCTGTCGCCCAAGGTACTCGACTATATCGAGGGCGATGCGACCACGTGGGAACAGGAGCCACTCAAACGCCTGGCTGCCGATGGCGAGCTGATGGCGTTCGAGCATCACGGGTTCTGGCAGCCGATGGATACCTTGCGCGACAAGCAGCATCTTGAAGCCTTGTGGGACAGCCGGCGCGCGCCCTGGCGCGTGTGGTGAGCGCTTCGGTCCAGGTAATCCGTGCCGAGCGACCTATGCCGGGCGGCATCAAATGAGCGCGCCTGCTACCCGCAGCGCGGACGGCCGGGTCGACCCCTCGTTCTGGGCGGGTAAGCGCGTGTTCGTGACCGGGCATACCGGCTTCAAGGGCGGCTGGCTGTCGCTGTGGCTGCAGCAGTTGCGCGCCAAGGTGACCGGGTTCGCTCTGGACCCGCCAACCGAGCCGGCCCTGTTTCGCGAGGCGAATGTGGCCGAGAACATGGTCTCGGTCATCGGCGATATTCGTGAACGCGAGGTGCTGGCGCATACTTTGACATCCGCCGAACCCGAGATCGTCATCCACATGGCCGCCCAGCCGCTGGTGCGCGCTTCGTATGATGATCCGGTAGGCACCTATGCCACCAACATGATGGGCACGGTTCACCTGCTCGAGGCAATGCGTCAGTCGCCCGGGGTGCGTGCGGCATGCATCGTCACCACGGACAAGTGCTACGAGAACCGCGAATGGGTGTGGGGGTACCGCGAGGACGAGCCGATGGGCGGGCACGACCCCTATTCCAACTCCAAGGGCTGCGCCGAGCTTGCGACCTCGGCCTATCGCCGCTCGTTCTTTACCGATAGCGACACCGCGGTCGGATCGGGGCGGGCGGGAAACGTGATTGGCGGGGGCGACTGGGCGGCCGACCGGCTGATCCCCGACATCCTGCGCGCGCTCGCAACAGGCGAGCAGCCGCTGATCCGCAACCCAGGCGCGGTGCGGCCCTGGCAGCATGTGCTCGAGCCGCTGTCGGGCTATCTGGTGCTGTGCCAGGCATTGTGGGACGGGCCACGAGCGGCGCAGGGCTGGAACTTCGGCCCGCACGACGAGGATGCCAAGCCTGTGCGATGGATCGCCGATCACATCTGCGCGCTGTGGGGCGAAGGCGCGTCGTGGACTGATGATGCGCGCGAGCACCCGCATGAGGCGCGCTCTTTGAAGCTGGACATCGCCAAGGCGCGCGCCGAGCTTGGCTGGGCCCCGCGCTGGTCGCTAGGCGAGGCACTCGAGGCCACGGTCGCCTGGCAGCGCGCCTGGGCTGCGGGCGAGGACATGCGCGCCTTCACGTATCGGCAGATCCGCGCCTATGAGGCGGTGCATGACTGAGCCGCGCTTCACAATCGCCGATACGCCGCTGGCGGGGCTGAAGCTAGTCACCCGCCGCGCGATGGGGGACGAGCGCGGGTTTCTGACGCGGTTGTTCGATGCGCAGGAGATGCGTGCGGCCGGGTATGCCGACGAAGTGGTTCAGATCAACCATACCTTCACCCGCACGGCAGGCGCGATCAGAGGAATGCACTTCCAGCATCCGCCTTTCGCCGAGGACAAGCTGGTGAGCGTGCTGCAAGGCGAGGTGCTCGACGTGGCGGTGGACCTGCGCGCCAGGTCGCCCACCTTCCTTGCCTGGCATGGCGAGCGCCTGTCGGGCGAAAACCTGCGCAGCCTGATCATTCCCGAGGGTTTTGCGCATGGGTTCCAGACGCTGACGCCCGGTTGCGAGCTCATCTATCTGCACACTCGGCGCTACGAACCCCAGGCCGAGGGCGCGCTCAACCCGTTCGATCCGCGGCTGTCGATCGACTGGCCGTTGGAAGCGACTGATATCTCCGCGCGTGATCGTGCCCATCCCATGATCGCGCCCGATTTTGCAGGAATTCAGTGATGCATTGCCGCCATTGCGGAGCCGAGCTCGCCTTGCCGCTGATCGATCTGGGATCGGCGCCGCCGTCCAATTCCTATCTTACGCCCACGGCGCTTTCGGAGCCCGAAACCTGGTATCCGCTGCGCGTGGCGGTGTGCCAGGTGTGCTGGCTGGTGCAGACCGAGGACTTCGCCAAGCGCGACGAGTTCTTCTCCGAAGAATATGCTTATTTCTCCTCGTTCTCCACCAGCTGGCTGCGCCATTCCGCAGACTATGTCGCCGCGATGGCCGAGCGGTTCGGTTTGGCGTCGGGCTCGCTGGTGGTCGAGGTCGCAGCCAATGACGGCTATCTGCTGCAATATGTGAAGGAGAGAGGGATCGGCGCGCTGGGGATCGAGCCCACCGCCAGCACCGCGCGGGCCGCGCGCGACAAGGGCATCGAGATCGTCGAGGACTTCTTCGGGGTCGAGCTGGCCCGAAAGCTGGTGGATGAGGGCCGCGCTGCCGACCTTACCGTGGCCAACAACGTGCTGGCCCATGTGCCCGACATCAATGATTTCGTCGCCGGTTTTGCCGCACTACTCAAACCGCATGGCGTTTCCACCTTCGAGTTTCCGCATCTGTGCAACCTGATCGAACAGCGCCAGTTCGACACCATCTATCACGAACATTATTCCTATCTTTCGCTCACCACGGTGCAGGGCATCTTCGCCGCCAACGGGCTTTCGGTGTTCGATGTCGAGGAACTGGCGACGCATGGCGGATCGCTGCGCGTCTATGCCCAGCGGGCCGACACCGGTGCGCAGCCGGCAAGCGAGCGGGTGGGCGCGATGCTGGAGCGTGAGGAGCGGGCGGGGGTGACGCGGCCTGCCTATTATGCCCCGCTGCAGGGCGACGCGCAGATGATCGTCGATGCGCTGAACCTGTTTCTTCTCGAAGCGCGACGCGATGGCCGCACGGTGGCGGGCTACGGCGCCGCGGCCAAGGGCAACACGCTGCTCAACTTCGCCGGCGTCAGGCCGCATCTGCTGCCCTTCGTGGCGGACCGCAATCCGGCCAAGCAAGGCAAGTTCCTGCCCGGTGCGCGCATCCCTGTCGTGAGCGAGGAGCATCTGCGTGAGCAGCGGCCCGATTTCGTGCTGATCCTGCCGTGGAACCTGCGCGACGAGATCACCGGGCAGCTGTCCTATGTTCGCGACTGGGGCGGCCAATTCGTGACCGCGGTTCCCCGGCTGCTGATCGCATGAGCGCCCCGAGCAGCATGAACGCTCGCGCCGGATGAGCATCGCGGTTACCGGGGCGGCGGGCTTCCTGGGCGCCCACGTGGTGCGGGCGCTGGTGGCGGACGGGCAGGACGTGTGCGCGCTGGTGCGAGGCGTCCCGGCCCGGCCGATTGCCGGCGCACGCATTGTCGAACTCGATCTGGCGGAGGCGGACCAGGATACGTATCGTGCCATCGGCAGCCCCTCCAGCCTGATCCATCTGGCCTGGGGCGGCCTGCCCAACTACCTCTCGCTGCATCATTTCGAGGACGAGCTGGCGCTGCAATACCGCTTCCTCGCTGCCATGGTGCGCGCCGGTCTGCCGCATCTGCTGGTGACCGGCACCTGCTACGAATATGGCATGGTCAACGGCGAACTGGCCGAGACATTCGAGCCGCGACCCGCCAATCCCTATGGCTTTGCTAAGGCGAGCCTGTTGCGCCAACTGCAATTCCTCCAGGGCGAGCATAACTTCAAGCTGACCTGGGCGCGGCTGTTCTATCTGTGGGGGGAGGGGCAGGCACCGACGTCGCTGTACCCGCTGCTCAGAACCGCCGCGGCGCGCGGAGATGCCACCTTCCCCATGTCCGCCGGCGAGCAGCTGCGCGATTATCTGCCTGTGGACGGGGTGGTGCGCCAGATCATCGCGCTGGCACGGCTGGAACGCGATGCCGGGGTGGTCAATATCTGCTCGGGCACGCCTATATCCATCCGCGCACTGGTCGAGCGCTGGATTGCCCAGGAAGGTCTGGCGATCACGCCCGAGCTTGGGCGCTATCCCTACCCCACCTATGAACCCCTGGCGTTCTGGGGATCGACGGCCAAGCGGCGCGCGCTCATCGCCGGGCAATGAGAACCTTTCACAACCTGGTGGCCAATGTCGCTGGCCGGTTGTGGTCGGCGCTGATGAGTTTTGCCTTCGTCCCGTTCTATATCCAGTTCCTGGGAATCGAAGCCTATGGGCTGATCGGCTTCTTCGTCGCCATGATGGCGGTGTTCACCGTGCTCGATCTGGGTCTGAGCACCACCATCAACCGCCAGCTGGCGCTCTATTCGGAAAACCCCGATAAGCGTGGCGAGGCTCGAACATTGCTGCGTTCGCTCGAGGCGGCGTACTGGGTGATAAGCGCAGCCATCGGCAGCGGCATCGTGATCGCGGCGCCCTGGATCGCCGATTCCTGGCTACAGCTTACCTCGTTGTCTCCCGAAGATGCCACCCGGGCGGTGCAGCTCATGGGGGTGGTCGCGTTCATGCGCTGGCCAGTGCCGCTCTACACCGGCGCGCTGATGGGGCAGATGCGCCATGTCAGCCTGAACGTCATCACCAGCATATGCGCCACCATCGCCGGGGGTGGGGCCGTCCTGGTCCTCTGGCTGATCTCGCCCACCCCCCTTGCCTTTTTCGTCTGGCAGGCCGCCATAGCGGCGGTTCAGGTGGTGATCCTGAGGCTTGCGAGCTGGCGGTATCTGCTCCTGGCGGGGCATCGGGCGATGGTGCGGCTTGCCTCGTTCCGCTCCATCTTCGCCTTCACGGCAGGGGTGACCGGAACCGCGCTGCTGTCGGTCATCCTCACCCAGGCCGACAAGATCTTGCTGAGCAGACTGCTCCCGCTGGAGGAGTTTGGCCATTACGCCCTGGCGAGCAGCATCGCGATGCTGCTTCTTACCGCGGCAGCGGCGCTTCACGGCGCGCTGTTCCCGGCCATCGTGCGCCGGGTGGCGTTGAAGGACGAGCGCGAACTTGCCCGGTTCTATCATCAAGCATGTGAACTGACGGCAGCGGTGGTCGTGCCCGTCGGAGTCACGCTGACGCTGTTTTCCTCCGACCTGCTGCTGGTGTATCTGCGCGATGCCGAGATCGCTACACAGACGCAGCTGCTGCTCAGTCTGTTCGCAGTAGGCAACACGCTTCTGGCACTGATGATGATGCCGGTGGCGCTGCAATTTGCTTACGGATGGACGTCGCTCACCTTCACCGTCAACCTCGTGTCGGTGGCGCTGTTCGTCCCGCTGGTGCTGGTGCTGGTCAACCTCTTGGGAGCGGCCGGTGGTCCGCTCGCGTGGATAACCCTGACTTTGAGCTACGTTATCATACAGGTGCAGATCATGCATGGCCGGCTCCTGCCCAATGAAATGGGGCGGTGGTATGCGGTCGATGTGGGCGTGCCCGTCCTCATCTCGCTGGCGGTGATCGGCGGAACGCGCCTGGTGGTCGAACTGGTCGATGACGCGCTGGTGCGAGCAGCAGCGGGATGCGTGATGGGGGGCGTTGCCATCCTGCTGTCGTTCGTCGCCATGCCGGAAAGCCGCGCCTGGCTTCTGACGCGCTGGCGCCTCTTTCGCGAAGGGCAGCACGCGCAGCTCAAGCGATAGCGGAGCTGGGCGCGGCGGTGCGATCAGCGGATATCCTTGGTGACAGCGACCGCCGGGTCTATCGCCAACCGACCGGCACCGCTAACGGAAGCGATGCGCAAAATATGAGGAAACTGCGGTGAATTTGTTGGTTTCGCTCGGCCGGCTTGTATCCCGCCAGGCTGCCAGGAACCCCCGGATGCTGTTCCGGGCCCAGCATGCCTGGATGCGCGCGGGCTACCGGTTCCTCGATCTCAAGACCGCGGCATGGGCGATCGGGCGGCCCGAATGGCTGATCCAGAAGCCCCTGACCAGCCCCAAGGACCTTGCTCCCCCCCAGCCGCTGCCGGCCTCCCGATACACCGGGATTGCCCGGCGGATCATCGACAGCGTGCATCTCCCCGCCACCCCCGACGATCCCTTCGTGCCCGACGTGTCGATGTGGAAGACCATCCGTCAGACGCATTACGCGACCATCTGCGCGCTGGTCCTCGATAAAAATGTCGCCGCGCTCGCCGAATATCTGCGCACCGTCTTCCGGACCACCACGGTCGATGGTTATACCTACGGCACCTGGCTCGAGCGCTGGCCGCACCAGAAGGCCTATCTTCCGGTCAACATAGAGCTTTCGGTCGTCACGCTGGCCGAATATCTGGCGATATTGCGTCCTGAGCAGCACGAGCAGGGCAATTTCGCATACTGGCGGCTGGCGCATAGCGAAGAGGAACTCATCGCGTCGCTGGAGGCGTTTTTCGGCTTTTGCATCGAACACCCAAGGGCGGGGGACCCGCGCGGCATCATGTTCGGCGGCCGGTTCCTGACGCGCGAGACCTGCACCCATCTTTACAGTGCGCTGCGCATGCGCGAGGCCATCGACCGGGCGGGGATCGCCAGGCCGTTGCGGATCGTCGAGATCGGCGGCGGCTATGGCGGCACCTGCTACTGGTTACTCAAGCTGCTGGGCGACCGGGTGGAGCGCTACACCATCGTCGACCTGCCCGAGGTCGCGCTGATCCAGGCAACGTTCCTGGGAATGAGCATGCCCGAACTGCTGACCTTGCGCGGCGAGACGCCGGCCGACGGGCGTCCGATCGAACTGGTCTCGCATTCCGATCTGCATTCGATCGAATTTACCCCAAACGTGGTGATCAATCAGGATTCGATGCCGGAGATGGCCGAAGAGGAGGTTCATCGCTATCTCGACTGGGCCTCGCGCACGCTCGACGGCATCTTCATCAGCTTCAACCACGAGGCCTATTCGCCTGTCGCGGGCGTGCTGCAGGTTCACGTGCCGCAGGGGTTCAAACGTTTCGAAGGTTTCGAGCGCATTTCGCGAGAGACCTCGTGGAGCAGGCGCGGATATGTCGAGGAGATATACCGGACACGTCCTGCCGGCGGCGCGCCATGAGGGTCGTGTGATGTCGTCGGGTAGGAACCGCCAACCGCATCAAAGCTAATCCTTTCCGCTTTCGCCAGCAGTGGTGCAGGTTGCAAATGGCGCTATTAGGATAGTGTCGGACAGGGAGACAGATAATCGGCAAATTAGGCGACCTGCGCTTGTGGCTGAGGCGGCTTACGGAGCCCAAGTGGAAAGCCAACGCGCATTATGTCAGCGGCGGGTCTTCGCCGCAGAAGATCGTCGATATCTTCCGCGGCGACTGGGCTTCGCGGCTGCCGATCGAAGGCGTCGAGAGCGGCACGGCCGAACTCTTCGACGACGAGCGGATCGCGTGGGGTCTGGGAAGGCTCGGCGGTGTTCCGGGATGGCGGGTCCTGGAGCTCGGCCCGCTGGGGGCCGGCCATACCACCATGCTCGATCGCGCCGGGGCTCGCGAAATCGTTGCGGTCGAGGCGAATACCGGGGCCTTTCTGAAATGCCTGGTCACCCAGCATCTTCTGGGGATCGCGTCGGCCCGCTTCGTCCTTGCCGATTTCGATACCGTGCTGGCGGAGGAACAGGGCCGCTTCGATCTGGTCCTTGCGCAAGGCGTGCTCTACCACCTGAAGGACCCGCTGCTGACGCTGGGCCATATCCTGCGGATCAGCGACCGGGTGTTCATCTGGAGCCATTTCTTCGACGAGCAGGCCATGCCCGGCGGCGATCCACGGCGCGCGCCCTTCACCGGGAAAGTCGAGACGCGCCGGTCCGACGGAGACAGCCTGCGCTATCACGAACGCAGCTATAGCGGTGGGCAGAGCAGCAGCAGCTTCTGCGGCGGAAGCAGTTCGCATTCGGTCTGGATCGAGAAGGGCGAGACGATCGCGCTGTTCGAAAAGCACGGCTTCCGCGTGGAGACCGCCTTCGAATAGCCCGACCACGTCAACGGACCGGCGGCATGCCTTCTGGCCGTCCGCGAATCGTAGCCCTTGGGCTCAATGGCCTGAGGCGGGGGCGGGCGCGACGATAGCGCGTGGCCGCGGATCGGGGGGAGGCGACCGGAGTGGACCTGGAAGTCGTTTACATCGCCTACGCGGGCTACGGACCCGAGCCGGTCGCGCGCTTCTTCCGGTCCTACGAGAAATATCCCGCAGGCACGCCGCATCGCCTGACTGTGGCGGCGAAGGGTCATGGCGCCGGCGATGGGCTTGACGCGCTTGTGCGTCGCTGCGCGCAGGTCGATGCTAGGGTCGTCGAGGTGCCCGATGGCGGGCTCGACATCGGCACCTATCTCCACATGGCGGCGCGATCGACAGCCCGCGTCCTCTGCCTGCTCAACAGCAGCAGCGTCATCCTGGGTGAAAGCTGGCTCGCCAAGCTGTTTCATGCCCGCAACCGGCAGGGTGGAGGCGCGGTATCGGCGACCGGATCGTGGGAGAGCCTTTCCTCGGATGAGCTTGGATTGGCGCATGGCAGGGGGACAGGCTACGTCCGAACGTGGATGCGATACATGCGACGCTGCATTGATTTTCCGCCCTTTCCCAACCCCCATCTGCGCACCAACGCACTGCTGATCGAGCCTGCCGACCTGTTTGCTCCCGCGCTCGCGCCTCCTGCAAGCAAGGGAGACGCGTGGCTGTTTGAAAGCGGGCGGCGGGGCCTTAGCGCAACTCTGCGCCGTCGTGGGCTGCCGCTGGGCGTGGTTGGTCGCGACGGCTCGCACTACCCGGCCGATCGGTGGCACCGGAGCGGCACGTTCTGGCAAGGAGAGCAGGCCAACCTGCTGGTCGGCGACAACCAGACACGCCGTTATCGCGATGGTGACGAGGCGACGCGCAAGCAGCTGTCCTCGCTCGCCTGGCGTGCACCTTCAGCGCGGTGAAGCCGGCCGCTGCATGATCAGCGTGAAGGCGGCGCCATCCAGCCGCGACCTACGCCGCAGCAGTCCCGCGGCCAGCCGATGCAGCGGGAAACGCCGGAGCTTGCGCAGAACGGGAAGGGGGTTGAGCCAACGGTTGATCTCGTATTTCCAGCCGTCGTCATCGATGATGCGTCCGAGCTCGTCGTCGGTGGTGCGCAATATCGTGTGCAACCCGTTGCGCTGGCCGATCTCTTCATACGCCCGCAGCGGCACCAGGTGGATATGCCTTGGCGCATCCAGATGCAGCCAGTGCTTCCCGAGCACCTTGAGCTGAGCGCTTTCGGGGTTGGGAGCGGCGATCAGCAGCACCCCGCCCGGACGCAGCGCGCGGGCCGCCGCCTCGACCACTTCCCAGGGCCGGGGCAGATGTTCGATCGAGTGCCACAGGCCGATGACGTCATAGGTGTCGCCCATGGCATCGAGCGTGCTTGCCGGGTCACGCGTCTGGTTGGCGTTGATTTTGCCCTTGCTCACCCGCGACAGCAATTCGCAGCACCGCGGGTCGCGTTCCAGAACGCTCACCTCGTATCCCCTCCGGTAGGCGGTGTAGGCGACCAACCCGATCCACGGTCCAATCTCGAGATATCGCCCCTCGGGGACCAGGTCCCGCAGCAGGTCGAGCCGGTAGGCATCGCCCTTGGCAAGCGCCGCGAGCTCCTCTTCGTTTTGGGGTATGTCCTGGTATCCCCCCTCGTAGTGGCGATCCAGGTCATCGGGAATATTTGCTAGAAATATGTGGTCGTCCGCCCGGTAATAGGCGAATTCTCCGGGCAAGCCCCGGTTGTCCGTGGCGGTGAAGGCATAGTCCGCGCGCCTGCCGGTCATCGGATCGAGGGTGGTGGGTTCGGGCGTCATGCTCATGGTTCTACAAACACGAGGCGGCGATGCATAGCTGCCCTGCGAACCTTCAGCCCTGCGGCCACCCCCGATCGCCGAGCGCGGCGCGCAACAGGGCGGGATCGTGCAGTCCGGCAAACTTGTTGAACAGCGAACGCTTGAGGAAAGGGAAGCCCGCTTCGAGCAGGGCCAGGGGTTGGGCGATCAGCGGATCGCCCGACACGTCGATTAGCGGCGGGGTTCCGGTAACCCGCCTGGCGATAGCGGAAAGCAGCGGTTTGTCGTGCGGTTGTGTGCGGGCATACCAGTATGCACCCACGCTCATGCTGCGCGCGGCGATGCGTGCCAGACGGGTCTCCTGCAGCAGGATGACGTCCTCGAACCGGTCACAGCTCCATTCGGGCGAGAGCACTTCTCGCAGCGCCGCCAGTCGTTGCGCCGTTACGCCACGCAGGATGAAGGCAAAGGACGAGACATGGTTTTCCACCGCCCGCATGCCGATAAACCCCGTCAGGTCCCACGGCGCGCGGCGAACCATGGTCTGGATGTCTTCGAGCGGTCCGAAGACAGAATCATTCTGCACATAGGCAACGGTGCCCGAAGAATGTTCGGCCAACGTCTGCAGGGCGATGTGATAGGCGGAAAAATCAAAGCCCTCCTTGCCTTTGAGGATCAGCGCGTCCGCCGTTCCAGCGGCATCGCGCTCAGCCTGCGTGCCGGGTCGAGGCGCGGCCAGCACCACCAGCAGGGGCGCCGCGAACCGTCCGAAGCGCGCGAGCATCTCGCGCTGCTCCAAGTCCAGCTCGCCCGTTGCGGAGAACAGGAACAGGACGTTCCAGCGTGCGGCGGGAAAGGGTGTTGCAATCACCTTGAACGCAGGCGGCGCGCCGCGCCCGGTCAGCCAGCTTTGCGCACGCTTCACCCGCACACGTGCTGCGATGGGGCTCGGCTCGAAGCGCCAGTTTGTCTCCAGCGCGCGCATGTCGAACGAGCCGATGAAACGCCGGGTCACCCGCTTGTCCCGCGTCCGGGCAGCAGGTCGAACCGATGGCGCGCCAGGAACCCTGCGATGTCGCCCGGAACCTTGATCGGCATGCGCGTTGCGAAAGGGTCGCCGGCGAGCGGCCCGGCCACCTTGGCCCAGCGATAGCCCGCCTGCTCGCATACCAGCAGGAACATCCGCTCGATCGCATGTTGCAGCGTGCCGCGTAGCTGGTTGGTCTCAGGCGGAAAGTCCGCAAAATCGAGGTTCAGCGCGGTCAATGGACGCATCGCAAGCGGCCGTGCCCAGAACATCGAGCCCGAGGGAAAGTCCACCACCCGATGCCGGGCGAGCGGCATTTGCATCCGGCGGGCAAGACGCTGCGCTTCAGAGTAGTTGCCATCCCAATGCAACAGCCCCCTTACCGGCGCGAAATGCTGCGGCACGACAAATCCCAGGTCGGGGGTGAGGTCGAACAGCGTCAGGATGCTGGCGACCACCTCGCGCGAGCCGGCGAGACTGTCGAGCAGCACGCGCCGCCAATGGTCGCCAAGGTCCGAGGTGAGGCTTTTCTTGCTGTGGACGAACAGGATCAGATCGTAGCCATCATAGACGTTGCGAAAAGCGGCCAGTTTGGGGGCGATGTCGCGGCCGCGGTTGGGAAAGGCATCGACCTCGACGTGACCGGGTCCCCAATGGGCAAAGGTCTGCCTGATCGCGGGGATCTTGTGCTCGCTATCGGTCGATATGAACAAGTCGGCCGGTTGCGGTAGGTTGGACAGGGCTAGGCAGAACTCGGGCGCCAGGTCCTCGTGGAACATGTGGCAGATGACGGCGATGCGGCGAGTTGCGGGTTGCATCGCAAATCCGAACGGCACACCGAGCGCGAAGTCGGTGCGCGCATTGCGCATGCCGCCGCGAACCGGGGCGAGCAGGTGTTGCCGCAACCGCCGCAACCCGGTGCGCAGCGGTTCGGGCAGAACAGATGCAAGCCTCACCGAAGGATCAAAGCCTGGAACGCGCGCGGGCGTAGGCCCACGCCTGCCGCGCCCGCCCCAGCGTGCGTGCGCCTCGCGAGGCGCCGTAGGCCCAATGCCGGGGATCAGGCGAGCCGCCCAGTTCCTCGATGCGCTTGGCGATCTCCCCAAGCCTACGACGGCCGGCCACATCCAGGTTGCCGCGAACCCCGGGCGCTCCGAACACGAACATCTCGCGCGATAGCAGAGTAAGCATGGCATTGCGGCCGCGATCATCACCCATGAAATTGGGGAAATCAGTGTCCAGCGCTTCGAGAAAGTTGGCAAAGGCGGCAAGTCGCTGGTTGAGCCGGGGGATGCTGACGGTGTTGGACATGCTGGCATCATGCAGGCGATAAGCGCACCCCGCTTCCGGATTGCACAGCTTGTATCCCAGCCGCGCAAGCCGCAGGAACAATAGGTGGTCGGCGTAGAGAATACCCGGCAGTGGCGGGATGCCGCCCACCTTCAGGTAATCGCCCGCGCGGAAGGCAAAGCCGGTGCCATAGGCATCGCGCAGGCCCCAGGCGATCATTGCCGCTAGGTCCTGCCAGGTCTCGCGCTCGGCGATGGGGCGGCACGGGCGAATTAGCCCGCCCTGGGCATCGATCAGGTCGAAATGGCACTGGAACAAGGTGGCCGACGGGTTCGATCCTGCAAGTTCGCGCATCCGTTCGACGAAGCGGGGATAAAGATAGTCGTCATGACCCAGGAAGGTGACCAGCGTCTCCCCATCGACGGCGGTCAGCACGTGCTTGGCGCGTCCCCAATTGTCCTCGATCGTCATTGGTGTCGGCGCCGGGCGGATTTCAAGCCGCGCATCGTCAAAGGAGGCGGCAATGGCGGCGGTGTCGTCCTCGCTGGCGTTCTCCAGCACCACAAGGCGTAGATCGGGATCGCTCTGTCCAAGGATGCTGGCGATGGCCTGGCGCACATAGGCACCCCCGTTGCGCACCGGCAGAATGATGAGGAAGGGATCGGCCATCGGCAGGCTCGCGCGCCTTACCGGCGGCGAAACCGGCTCCGCAAGCGCTGGCGCAGATAGGCTTGCGCGGCGTTGAACCGGCGCAACGCCATGAATAGCCTGGCCGGACGATAGGGCTGCCCGACCAGCGTGCTGGCCGGCACTCCGCCCGCCACCTGCTCGTAAAGCGCCAGCAGCGCGTCCAGCTTGCCCCGGTCCTTGCGCGAGAAATCTGCGCGAATGACCGGCACGTTCAGCAGCGACAACTCGCGCGCCAGAAAGGCGGCCAGCCCGGCGCGCCCGGCATCGGTCTGGGCGAACGGCGCGAACTCGCCCTGAACGATGCGCACGAATTGCGCCATGCCTGCAAGATGCGCGGCATACTTCTCCCTGCTCGGCGCTCCGGAAGTGCTGCCGATGTGGCGCCTATAGGAAAACCGGTTCGAAAGCGTCGATGCCTTGTATGAAAGCCGGGTCAGCCGCGTGAACACCAGCCAGTCGGAGAACAGCAGCATCGGCAGGTTGGGAATGCCCCCCACGCGCCGGTAGTCGCCCGCACGAAACACATAGCCGGTGCCGAAGGAATCGCGCTGCGACCAGAGCAGATCGTCGAGCAGCGCGGTCCAGCTCTCGCGATCGGGCACCGGGCGGCACGGGCGCATCCGACCATCGTTCTCATCGATCAGGTCGAACAAGGTCTGATAGCACGAGGCCTCCGGGTGCTCGCTCGCAAGCTCGGCGATATCGGCCAGAAATTTTGGATGATAGACATCGTCATGGCCAAGCAAGGTGACCAGCCGGTCCTCGGGCTCGCTCGCCATTAGTTCGTGCGCGCGGTGCCAATTGGCATGGATCGAAAGCGGCCGGTCGGCAGGTAGGACGGTGATGCGCGGATCGTCATAGCGCGCCAGCCGGGCGGGCGTGTCGTCGGTGCTGGCGTTTTCCAGGACCACCAGCCGCCACGCGCCGTGGGCCTGGGCGATGACGCTGGCGACGGCGATGTCGACATGGCGCGATCCGTTGCGCACCGGAAGATAGATGACGAACTCGCGAGCCATTCGACCTTCTTGCATTGCGCAGCGCCGGTGCCGCGCGCTTGTCGCTCATGTCAGGGCCATTTGCAACGCAGGCGGCTGGCCTGACTGGACCGCCTGTATCCAGGCGGCCGGTGATGAACGAGCGCCGCACATGCGATCGTTCCTCGTGGTGGCCTCCTGGCCAGTGTTGGCGCGGCCGCCTGTCTCGTTCCGGCACCAAACCAACAAAACGTTAAGTTGAAGCGCTCTTAATGACTATCGCGCGACTGCCGATGCGATTAAATCATGATGAGCCGCTAGGGGTCATTCGGCGACCGGGATCCGGTTTGGGGGGATTGCGATGGACAGTTCGACGTGGGACGACGCGCGGGCGCTCGCCTATATTGCCTCACATGATGATCTGCGCGCTGCGTTGGGGGCCGACGCCGTGGCAGCGCGGCGGCATCACGCGCAGTTCGGCGCTGCGGAGGGCCGGACGATCAGCTTCGATGCTCTGGGGTACCTTGCATCGCATACCGACCTTCGCGCCGCATTCGGTGCTGACACGCTGGCGGCCGCCCGGCACTACATCATGCATGGCGCCCGCGAGGGCCGCAGCGACGATGCGTTCGATGCGCTGGGCTACATCGCCTCCTATTCCGACCTGCGCGCCGCATATGGGCTGGATACCGCGGCGGCGACCCGCCACTTCGTCAGCATCGGCGCTTCCGAAGGGCGGACGATCGACTTCGATGCGACCGCTTATCTGGCCTCGCACGCCGATCTTCGCGCGGCGTTCGGCGCCGATACGCTGGCGGCGACCCGGCACTACATCCTGTATGGCGCGGCAGAAGGGCGCACGGCCGATTTCGATGCGCTAAGCTACATCGCCTCGTATGACGACCTGCGCGCGGCATTCGGCCTGGATACCGCGGCCGCGACCCGTCATTTCGTGCGGATGGGCGCTGCGGAAGGACGCAGTATCGATTTCGACGCGACGGCCTATCTGGCTTCCTATGCAGACCTGCGCGCAGCTTTCGGCACCGACCTTGCCGAAGCGACGCGCCACTTCATCCTGTTCGGCGCCAGGGAAGGCCGCACCGACGATGCTTTCGACGCGCTCGCCTACATCGCCTCCTATGATGACCTGCGCGCGGCCTTCGGGGTGGATACCTTAGCTGCGACCCGCCATTTCGTGCGGATTGGCGCCTTGGAAGGGCGCAGCATCGGTTTCGAGGCCGAAGCCTACCTGCTCACCCATCCGGACCTGACCGCCGCCGGCTTCGACGCACGCGCCGCTACGCAGCATTATATCCTGTACGGCGCGAACGAGGGGCGCAGCGCGGCAGGCGCGTTCGGCACCGAGCAGGATGCGCACGCGCTCGTGCTGGCGGACAATGTCACCGGGGCGATCGACAGCACCGGCGACCAGGACTGGTTCGCCATCGACCTGGCAAGCGGCACCGGCGTTACCTTCGGCGTCACCGTGGCCAATGCGGGCGCGGTGCTCACCATTCATGATGCGACCGGCCGCGTGCTGTCGCGGTCTGAAGCGTCCGATCCGCGAAACAGCTTCATCGCTCCGGCCAGCGCCACCTATTATGTGACCGTTGCCGCCACCGGGGGCGCGACCGGCTCTTACGCATTGTTCGCCCGCGACGCCTTTACCATAACCGGTACCGACAGCGCGGATACGCTGAACGGGTCCGCCGGCGCCGACCTTTTGCAGGGTCTGGGCGGCGATGACACCTTGAACGGGCGTGCGGGCAATGACGTGCTTGAGGGGGGCCGAGGCCGGGACTTCCTCAACGGTGGTCTGGGCGATGATGTGCTCTACGGCAACAACGAAACCAATTTTGGCATCGATGACTCATTTGATACGTTGATCGACGACGAGGGCGGCAATGACCGTTTGTTCGGTCAGGCCGGCTGGGACACGCTAAGGGTTTCGCGCTTTACCGGCCCGGCAAGCACTGTGCTGCTCGACGGCGGTTCCGGCGATGACCAGATCAGTGTATTCACTGGTGACGGTCGCGCGCTTGATACGGTGACCATCAGAGGCGGCACGGGCAATGACGACATCTCGGTAGATCAGGTTCTGTCGGCCACGATTGATGCAGGTGATGGCAATGACAGGGTCAGCCTGTCCGCCGCCAGCCGCCAGCTCTTGGTCACGCTGGGCGCCGGCGCGGACGTTCTGATGCTCAAGAGCAACAGTTTCGCCTTCGCGCTGGCGAACTCGTTCGTGATCACCGACTTTGCGCCCGGGGTCGATCGGCTCGACATCGACCAGTATCTCGGCGCGACGTTGCAGAACTGGGATTCGTCCTCCAATCCCTTCGGATCGGGCCATCTGCGCCTCGTTCAGCAGGGCGGGGATACGCTGCTCCAGCTCGATCGGGACGGAAGCGTGGGCGCCGGGGCCGGCTTTGCCACGTTGCTGACCTTCGACAATCTTGCCGCATCCACCCTTGGTGTGCAGGATCTGGGATATTCACCCGATGGCTCGGCTTCGAACATACGGACGCTCACCGGCACCGACGGTACCGACTTCCTCACCGGAACTGGCGGCCGCGACCGAATGCAAGGGTTGGCCGGCGATGACCACCTGCAAGGACTCGCGGGCGATGACATACTCGAGGGCGGCGCAGGCTTGGACCGGCTCAATGGTGGCTTGGGAGATGATATCCTTTACGGCAACAACGAGGGCAATATCGGGTCCGATACGTCTAACGACCTTCTCAACGATGTCGACGGTGGGGACGACCAGTTGTTCGGGCAGGACGGCAACGACGCAGTATGGGTATCGCGCTACACCGCGAATCAGTTCGGTCGTGGCGAGCTCGAAGCACCGGCGAGCACGGTGCTGCTCGATGGCGGTGAAGGTGACGACAACATCCGATTCTGGTCCAGCAACCGGTTCGTCGATACGGTGACAATCAGAGGAGGTGTCGGCAATGACGATATCTTGACCGGATCGGTGTTCAAAAGCATGATCGATGCGGGCGAGGGCAATGACTTGGTTGCGATCGAGATGTCCGGCGGCGACCAGACCGTCACGCTAGGCGCCGGCGCGGACCGGTTGCGACTGAGGAGCGAAGCCTTTGCTTCCTCGATTGGCAATCTTACGCTGATCACCGATTTCGTCTCGGGCTCCGACAGGCTCGAGATGGATGATTATCTGTCCACCATGCTGTTCGGTTGGGACCCGTCGGCCAACCCCTTCGGAACAGGGCACCTGCGGTTGACGCAACAAGGCGCCGATACGCTGATCGAGCTAGACCGCGACGGCACCGGCACCGGCGCCGGCTTCGTCACGCTTTTGACCTTCGCCAATATCACCGCCGCGTCGCTGACGATAACGGATATCGGCTTTGGGTCAGACGGCTCTCAGGCGCCGGGCGAGACTATCGCGGGCACCAATGGTGCTGATACGCTGTTAGGCACCCAGGGCGCCGATCTTTTGCAGGGGCTTGGCGGCGATGATACGCTGAACGGTCGCGCGGGCAATGACATGCTGGAGGGCGGGCAAGGCCAGGACCGGCTCGACGGTGGGCTGGGCGATGATGTTCTTTACGGAAATAATTCCGGCAATACCGGGATCGACAACTCTGCCGACTCTCTGACCGATAGGGACGGGGGCAACGATCAGCTGTTTGGCCAGGACGGCAATGATACGCTGGTCATCTCGCGCTCCAGCCGCGCGACTGGAATGTCCGGCACTTCTTCCGGGCAACCCGCCAGCACCTTGCTGCTCGATGGCGGAGCGGGTGATGACAACATCTTCTTTTGGTCCGACCGCTTTCTCGACACGGTCACCGTCAGGGGCGGCACAGGCAATGACAATATCATCATGAACTCAGCGCTTGCAACCGTCATTGATGCAGGCGCGGGCGATGACTGGGTGACCATCACCAACGTGGGTGGCGGCGAACAGATTACGCTGGGCGAAGGTGCGGATGTTCTTAAGCTGGCCAGCACCACATACACAATCAAAGATGGTAGCAGCACCACCATTACCGATTTTGCTAATGGCATCGACCGAGTCGCTCTGGGCGAGTATCTGTTTTTTAAGACAGATAACTGGGACGAAGGGACCAATCCGTTCGCCAGCGGGCACTTGCGGCTCGTTCAGCAGGGCGCCGACACGTTGCTCCAGATCGATCGCGATGGCAGCGCCGGCACCGAATCAGGGTTTGCCACGCTGCTCGCCTTCGCCGAGGTCCAGGCCTCGGCCTTCACCGCCAGTGACCTGGGCTATGCGCCCGTGCCGACCACAGCCATGCAGGCGCCGGGTGGCGGGATGGACATGATGATGGCATCCCCCGCCGCGCCCGAGCTGCTCTATATCGATACCTTCACGCCATAGCACCGGTCGCCATGCGCAGAATCCGCGACCGGAAGGCTATTTGGCGCCGAAGCCGGTGATGATGATGCGGAAGGTCTTCATGGCGATGAGCAGGTCGATCCAGAACGAGAAGTTCTTGATGTAGAAGAAGTCGTAGTGGAGCTTGAGGTTGACGTCCTCGAGCTCGGCGACATGCCCCTGGTTGACCTGCGCCCAGCCGGTGATGCCCGGGCGCACGATATGGCGATAGAGGTAGAACGGCACCTCCTTGCTGTACCAGCCCGACAGCGCGGTCGCCTCGGGCCGGGGTCCGATCAGGCTCATCTGGCCGATCATCACGTTGACCAGCTGCGGCAGTTCGTCGATCCGCGTGCGCCGCAGGAACCGGCCGATGCGGGTGATCCGCGCGTCGTCAGTGGCGGTGATCGCCTGCTGCACGGGATCGAGCGGCGGATCGAGCGGCCGGTGACCCGTCCCATCCTCGCCCGGCTCACGCGGCTGCACGCGGCGCTCGTGCATGGTGCGAAACTTGAGCATGAGGAACGGTTTGCCGCCGTATCCGATACGGTGCTGGCGGAACACCGCAGATCCCGGCGAATCGAGCCTGATCAGCAGCGCCAGCACCAGCATGGGCAGTGCCAGCAGCACCAGCAGCGCGCTGCACACCGCAAGATCGAAAGCCCGCTTGAGCTTGCGGTAGACCACATTGACCGACAGCGTGCCTAGGTGATTTTCGGACAAGTGCTCGATATGCACTCTGCCGGTAATCGATTCGCGCACGTTCTTGCTGTGATAGACTGGCACGCCCTCCAGCGCCGCCCGGGCCAGCATGTGCTCCCATTCGAAGCCATGCTCGGCGCGCAGGTCGGCCACGATCACCGCACCGGGAAAGTCCGGAAGCTCGGGTTCGGTCAGCAGGATCCAGTTCACGTCCGGAACCTCGTGCATCAGATCGACGCCGCCATTGGGAACCAGGAAGAAGGTCAGCACAGCGCTGCTCCGCGTAGCGTAGACGATTCCAAAGCCGGTCACCGCACACGCGGCGAAGCTCAGGAACAGCAGCGAGGCGCTATAATCAGCACGCAGCGACAGCAGCGCCAGCGCCGCCAGGCCAAAGGCAATCGCGTAGCTGGGCAGCACCAGCGAATAGGACTTGGTGCCCGGAAATGCCGAGACGCGGCGGGTGACGATCAGCCCGAACAGCGCCGCCAGCGCGCACGCATAAAGACTGTTTTGGAAGGACGCCGAGGCAAGCAGCAATTCGCCTGGTATGCCGTGCCTGACAAGCACCGGAAGCAGAATGCCGAGCAGCATCAGGGCGAGCGACTGCCCCCTGAAGGTCGACATCCACCGGCTGAACGCGTTGCCAGCGGGACGGCGCGCCGCATCCGTGCCGGGTCGCAGGGCCTGCCCGCGCTGTTTGATATCGACATACATCAGTTTTGTGTCATCAGGCTACCCGAAGGACTACGGCACCAGGAAGCCTTGGATCAAGTGATACGGGTCGGGCCGTGTAGACAACCGGTCAGGCATTGGCCAATCAGCAACACTTTCCCGTGTTCCGCTAGGCGAATTGCATGGCGCGATCGCGCATCCTCCAGATCGGCAAGCATTTTCATCCCGATGTCGGCGGGATCGAGACCGTTACCCGGAACCTGAGCGAGGCTTTGGCAACGGCGAATGTGCGCGCCGATGTGTTATGCATGGCGCTCGGCAGCACAGGCGACCACGAGGAGGCGGGCTACCGCGTCATGCGCAGTCCGACCAACGCGGTGGTGGCGGGCAACAAGACCTTTTCATGGGATTATGTGCGCCAGGTTGCCCGCCTGTCGCCCCAATATGATGCCGCCATCCTGCATGTCCCCAATCCGCTCGGCGCGCTGGCCGTGCTGGCGGGGTGGCGCAAACCGCTGATCGTGTTGTGGCATGCCGACTTCGATCATCGCGTGCTGGGACGATTTACCGGACCGGTTGATATCGCCATTGCCCGCCGCGCCGATGCCATCGTCGCGCCGACCAGGGTCCATCTCACCGCGTCCAACAGGGCGAAGCATCTGGTGTCAAAGGGGGAGGTGATCGCATTCCCGTTTGTGCCTCAGCCGCCGCGCCCGGGCGCGCAGCCGTCGCAGCGGATCGTGCAGATCGGCGAGCGTGCGTGTGGCCGGTCGGTGGTTCTGGCGGCCGGGCGATTGGTTCCCTACAAGGGGTTCGACGTGCTGATCCGCGCCATGGCGCTGGTTGACGGCCTGTTCTGCGTGGTCGCGGGCGGCGGGCCGCTGGAAGAGGCGCTCAGGTGCCAGATCGCCGAGCTGGGTCTTAATGAGCGGGTGATCATGACCGGACAGGTTTCCGATGACGAGATGGCCGATCTGGTCGAACTCGCCCATTTCGGCTGCTTGCCATCGGTCACGGCGCAGGAGATGTATGGTCTCACCCAGATCGAGATGATGGCTGCGGGCAAGCCGGTGGTCGCGACAGACCTTGCACGATCGGGCGTGCCGCTGGTCAACCGTCACGGCGAGACGGGCCTGCTGGCTCAGCCGGGTGATGCGCAGGACCTGGCGAAGCAGCTTACGGCGCTGGCGACCGACCAGGCGCTTTATGACCGGCTGGCTGCGGGCGCCGCGCAGGCCTTTCGCAGCGAATACAGCCTTGGCCCGGTGGGTGAGCGCTATGCCTCATTGATCGCCCGATTGACCGCCGGCACCTGATCCTACTGCGGCAAGGCCAATGTGTTCGAGCAGTAACCTGGCCGTCCGGTCCCACCGGAACCGCGCGGCGTTGGCATAGCCGCGCTCGATCAGCCGGTCGCGGGTGACCGCATTATCAAGCACCAGGCTGATGGCTTCGGCGCAGGCCGTCACCGATCCGACCGGGAAATAGAGCGCTGCATCGCCGCCCACCTCCATCAGCGCGTCGCAGGAGGAGGCGATGACCGGTGCGCCATGCGCCTGCGCCTCGATCAGCGGCAGGCCGAAGCCTTCGCGGATCGAGGGGATCACCAGCGCGGTGCAATGTTCATAGCAGGCGGCAAGAACCCGGTCAGGCTGCGGTCCGAGTGCGACGATATCGCCCGGCCCGCACATCTCGGTGCCGAGCGGTCCCAGCCGCCCGGCATCGTCGCCGACATGGACCAGCGTGAGATCACGCCCGACTTGGTTGAGCGCGGCCATGGCGGCGACAACGGTCTGTGGGGATTTGTTGGCGGTGAGATGGCCCACCATCAGCAGGTAGGGCTGCCTTACTTGAGCGGGCAGGTACGCGGACCGGGGCGGGGCTGGTCGATCATCCCGTTCTGTCCGCTGGTCGCCTGGAGATAGCAGAGCGCGGTTGCCGCTCGGCAGCAGGAGCGTGCGTTTCGCCAGCCCGGGATAGAACCGCGCCAGTTCCGTTCGAGTGGCGTTCGAGACGGTGAAGATGATGTCGCTGCGCGCGCCGAGCAGCGGCATTACCGCGCGCAGCAGCACCCGCCGCCGCGAGGGGACCAGATGCGGCACGCTGCGGAAATAGAGATCGTGGATGATCAGCGCGCGCTTCGGGCTGCCCCATGGTGCGCCGAAGAAGGCGGGGTTGATCATCCAGGTGATCCCCGCCCGCCGAGCGGCGAGCGGCAGCCGGACCCACTCGTTGAGCGCGCGCCGCCAGCCCCGACCCGGTGGCAACATGACCAGCCGCTCCCGGGCTGCCGGCGAGAAATGCTGTGCGGCCGCGCCCGCCGCGAAGCCGAGTATTTGCGCGCGCGTCGTTCCGTCCTGCTCGGCCTCGACCAGCGCCTCGAACAGGCTGATCGCATGATACCCGGTGCCGCCGGGCGGGCGATCTGTCAGGACCAGCAGATTGACCCCGATCCGGACCTTGTCTTCCGCCTGCCCCGTCATGCCCTGCGGGCGCTAGCGGCCCGGCATCGCGCGATGCCGGTCGGTCGCGCCGCCACGCGGCTGCCTGGTGTTGATGAGGTAGAAGATCGCCGCGCTGAGAAGCAATATGGTGCCGGTGAAATAGGTGCTTCCGCGCAGATAGATCTCGACCATGCTGCCCACCACCGAGGAATAGGCCAGTACCACGGGGCGCGGATAGTCCTGCTTGCCACGCGCAAAGGCACGCAGTCGCAGCAGCGCAAAGCCGGCGAACACCGTCAGCGCGGCGATGGCGCCAAGCCCCAGCACGCCGAACTCGCTGCCGGTCTTGGCCAGCAGGAAGCCGCCATCGAGCAGGTTCACGTCTCCCCCCATGATCTGATTGATGCGGTAGGAGGCGATGGTGTTAGTGTAACCGGCGCCCAGTTGCTGCAAGCCCCGGCCCCAGCCACTGGTGACCCGAAGCGATTCATCGAGCATCTGCCAACCCTGCTGATAGACCAGCGCGGTCAGGTTGGTGGTTTCTACCGACAGCGTCAGCCGCTCGATGAAATAGTCCTGGTCGACATAAGGCCAGACCAGATAGCCCGCCGCCACCGCCCCGCCGATCTGCCACCAGCGGGCGAAGGTGAGGATCACCAGCAGCGCGGTGGCAACCGTGGTCAGGTTCGAGACGACAACCGCAAAGCCGATCACCGCGGCCACCGCCGCCCAGCGCCAGACGAAGGAGTGGGTCACGCAGAAATAGATGAGCACCGGGGCGATGGTGAAGGCGAGGAAGGAAGGCTCGGTGAAGGGGAACGTGGGCTTCTCGCCGTAAAAGCCGGGCGGCTGAAGCTCGATTATGCTCAGCACACCGGACAGCGCGTAGCCAGCCAAGACGATCAGCACCGCCCGGTCGATGGCGTGCTTGTCCCGCTCGAAGATGGCTGCCACCACCACGGGAACGCTGAGCAGGAATACACCCAGGATCGGCAATGTCTGCAGCGCGCGGAACAGCGCGACCGGTCCTACCAGCGAACAGATCGTCAGGTGGACGATGACAAAGGCGATCAGTGCGCCGCCGAACGCCGCCATCTCGGTGAAGGCTTCGGTGCGGCGAACCGGAATAATGCCCGCGACATAGGCAAACAGCAGACCCAGGCACAAGATGATCGTGCCGATGAGGAAGGAGGAGACATTGAGCAGGAACGGAAGCGCGGGCGGGAAGAACAGCAGGCCGGCGAGGAGCAGCACCGGGATGACCGCGCCTTGCCCCGCCTGCGTCAGGGGGTCCGAGGATGGCCGCTGGCGGGCAGATGCGGGTGGGCTGTTCATCATGTCGACCGGCAGGAGGGCAAAACGACACGGCTCATTGTGCAAGCGCCAGGGTTCGCAAATTGCCGGCCGGGCCTTGGATATTGGTGCCATCGGCCAGCGTGAGTTCCTGCAGACCGAGCCGGGCGCCGGGTACGGCTTGCATCACCGCCTCGATTACCGAGAACCCGGTTGCGGGAAGCCGCAGCGATACGTTGACATAGGTCGCGCGGGAGGGCGAGGCGGGAACCTCGATCATTGGATGCGTGGCATCGCCGCCGGCCGACCTAAGTCTGAGGGCGAACGGCGCGCTCGAGCGATAGACGCAGGCCAGATAAACGGGGGCGGCTTCGCGCCATCTTTGAGGCGTGAGCGGCGCACGCAGACCCATCAGCGCCGGATTGCCGCGAACAGCGGTGCAGCTCACTTCGCGTCCATCGGGCAGGCCGCCGGGCGAGTGCTGCTGGGTGATGACGGCATTAACCCCCCAGCTTTCCCAGTCGCGCCCGAGGCGCGCAGCGAACACCGTCATCGGCACGCGGGCTAGTGGGTCACCCTGAAGCACCGGGTCGCCGCCGACGGGCAGATTGGCGTTAGCCTCGGTAATGCGAACCTGGCCATGGCCCGCTTCAGCCTGCGTTGGAGTGAGATTGACCAGCATAGCGATGCCGCCGCTTTGCGCATTGATCGTCACATGCTCCAGGCTGGTCATTCCGCCTATCGGCCGGATGCCCACGCCCGCACCGCCACCGAAGAAGAAAGTGCCGCCGCGCATCACCACGAAGCCCTCGTTGCGCAGCGTGTCGCCGCCGATATTCTCGCCCAGATAGCATCCGTCGAACACCGCATTGACACCCGCGGCCACCGCGACGCCGTGCCCGGTCCCGAACTCCACGTCGCAGCCGCGAAACAGCAGCGAGGCATTGCCGTCGGTCGCTGTGCCCTCGTTGCCGATCGCCAGGTGCGTGTGTGTGCAGGCGGTAATGGTGCAGGCTTCCCACAGGCTCGAATGGTTGGAGCCCACCACGTGCCAGCCAATGCGGTTGTCATGGGCGCGGCAGTTGTAGCGGCGCGAAAGCCAGCAGTCGCGTTCCCAAAACCCCGTGCCGGCTCCGGTCGAAAGCACTTCGAACAGCCAGGAATGGTGGCGATAGCGGATGGCAAGGTTGCGCAAGACCATGCCCGAACCATCGAGCGCCAGACGCATCAATGCGACCGGGGAGACGATCCGTTCGGCGCTCTCCTCGATATCGATCAGCACCGGCATTTCCCTGGACGCGCGCAGCACGGTAGCGGTCATGCCTTCGCCGACGATCGTCAGGTCACGCCCGATCAGGCTGAGCGGCTGACCGAGCAGCGCGGTGCCGCCCGGGAGCTGCAGCGACCGGCGCTGTTCGTGCGCGGCATCGATCGCCCGTTGCAATGCCGGCGCATCGTCGCTCGCCCCATCGAACTTCGCCCCAAATTCGCGCGTGTCCAAGCCTCGCTGTTGCAGCAGCGTTACCAGCGGGCCATGCGGCGCCATCGCCGGCTCGCAGGCCGCAGACGTGCCCGCCGTGCTTTGGCCCGACGCGCCACCTGCCGCCAGCAGACCGAGCGAAGTGCTTCCGGCGCTGCGCAATATCCGCCTGCGGGACAGCGGCACGCCCGGGCCGGGGAAACCCGTCATCATGCGCGCGTAGCTGGCATGGTGCTCAAACTGACATCCGGTGTCTAGCGACGCGGTCGGATGACAAGGTCGTCGATCCAGGCCTGCGTCTCGTCCTGGGTCGATGCGCTGGCCGTGATCTCGAGCCACTGATAGCGGCAGCCCGCACCGACATCGAACTGCCCGGCGAGCCGCGCCGGTGCCCCCGCCGACCCGGGAAAGGTGATCGGCGCAAGCACCACACTCGCATCATCAGCGCACGAGATGGCCAGCGTGGGGCGATCGATCGCGGCATCGGGCACCTCGCCTACCACGGCGGTGAGCTCGTAGCGCCCCGGTTGCAGGCGCAGCATCTGCCGGGCAACCACACCGCGGCCAACCTCGGCGATCAGCCACAGCGCGTCGCTTTCCCCCCGGCTGGCTATTTCGGCGGTCAGAACGTCGGTCCGGGTCAGTTCCCAGTCGAACAGTGAGAGGCCGCTCGGCTCCTCGAAACTGCCATTGATCACACCGCCGCCGGGCGGCTGGCCGCCATTCGCCCAGGCGAACACATCCCGGGCCTGGTCGTATCGACCATCGCGGCCGAACCGGCGAATGATCCGGTCAATAAGATCGCGGTCATCGGCATTTCCAGGGTCGAGCAGCCGAGTGCCCAGCGCCGCGACCTCGGTGATATCGGGTGCAATGTCGGTCGCCTGGATGAAGAACAGGCGGAACCAGGCAGGCCTATTTTCGAGAAATGGTGCGAGCCTCTGAGCGACCAGTGGTTCGGCCGAAGCGCGCGCCAGGGTCGGCAGGATCATCTCGCCCGCACGCCGCGATGTCTTGAGCGCCTGGTCGTAGAAGGTCAGCGCGCCAGCGATGTCACCGCGCGCGACCTGATGTTCGATCCACCACAGCTGCGCTGCCAGATCGCGCCGGCTCAGCTGCTGGACCAGCATCAGATGGTCGCGCGCCGCTTCCTCCTGCATGGCGAAAGACGCGGCCAGGCCCAGCGTGCGCAGCGCCTCGACATTGATCGGCTCGCGCATCACCGCCTGGCGCGCGCGCTGGATGGCGGCGTCGCGCTGGCCTGCCTCGAGCAGCGCCAATGCCGAACCCGCCAGCGCACCCGCTTGGTAGGGCGCCAGCGTGCGCGCGGCCTCGGCATTGCTGTCCTGCACCACCGCCGCCAGCACCATCGTCGCACCGAGCACGCTCAGTATCAGTCCGGACAGCACCGCCATGATGCGGAAGGGCCAACCCGTGCGGCGCATGTTCAGGCGGTCTTTTCGACGTTCTGGCTACCGTAGTCATACCCATAGCCATAGCCGCGATAGGCGCTCTTCTCCGAGAACTTGGTGAGCACCGCGCCGATCACCGGGGCGTGCGCCGCCTCCAGTCGCAACAGCGCCGATTTCATCAGGTCGATGCTCGTCGCATGCGCCTCGATGGCGAAGATCACGCCCTCGACCTGCCCGGTGATGATCGGCGCGTCGGCCAGGCCCATGACCGGGGGCGCATCGATGATGATGTGGTCGAACCGTTCGCGCAGTTCCGCCAGCAGCGCGGGCAGCCGCGATCCGGCCAGCAGTTCGGCGGCGTTGGGCGGCCGCGGCCCGGCAGTCATCACCGACAGGCCGGGCGGTTCGCTGACATGGATCAGGCGGTTCAGATTGGCCCCGCCGACCAGATAATTGCTCAGACCACGCTCGTTCGACAATCCGAGCATGGTATCGACCGAGGGCGAACGCATGTCGCCATCCACCAGCACCACCCGTCTGCCCGCCCGGGCGAACAGCTTGGCCAGCGTGTAGGCGCTGGTCGACTTGCCTTCGGCTGGTCGTGAACTGGTGACCGCCACCGTGTAGGGCGCACCGTGGTCGGTGGCGAATTCCAGGTTGGTCTGGATCGAAAGATAGGCCTCGACCATCGGCGACTTAGGGTCCTGCGCCGCTTCCACCGGACTTTCGCGGTCGAGCCGGGGCACCGTTCCCAGCAGCGGGATACCGAGGTTGGTCGGTATGTCTCCAGGATCGGAAATGGTCTGGTCGAGCTGTTCGAGCGCCAGCGCGATCGCGCACCCTACCAATGTGCCGAAGACCAGCGCCACGCCCAGGTTGAGCCAGATGATCGGGCTGGCCGGCGACTGGGGGACCTGCGCCGCATCGACGATCGAGACATTGTTGATGCCCACCCCGCCGGCGACCCCGATCTCCTTGTATCGTTGCAGCAGAGAATCGTAGAGACCGCGATTGGTATCCACATCGCGCTGGTAGATATTGTACTGGATCGAGCGGCGGCGCAGATCGAGCAGGTTGTTCTGCAACTGCTCCACCCGGCCGCGCAGGTCCTGCTCGCGGCTCAGCGCCTCGCGATAGGTCGAGGCGACTGTATTGCCGACCCGTGATTCCTCCCGGTCGAGCGAGCTCTGCAATTCCTCGATCCGGGCGGCGAGCGCCTGCGCCTGGGGATATCCCGGCTCGAACTGGATCATCAGCTGCGCATATTCGGCCTCGGCCTGCGCCAGCGAGGTGCGTAGCTGGCTGATCGTGTTGTTCTGCAACGCCTCGGTGGTGGACCGGCCTGCGGTTCTGAGGCGGCTCTCCGCGCGCACCCGGTCCGCCGTGGCGGAAGAAAGTTCGGAATTGAGCTGCGCTAGATTGTCCACCAGCAGCGGCCGGTCGGCTCCCGAGCCCGTTGCCGAGGCGACATTGGACGGCAGGTTCACGATGCGCTGCTGCGAGGCGTAGTTGACCAGCTGCCGCTCCGAATCCTCCAGCCGCGCGCGGACCTGTTCCAGCCGCCGCTCGAGGAAATTGCGCGCGTAGGAGGTCGCCTCGAACCGGCGTTCGAGCGAGGTCTCGATGAAGCTTGTCGCCCACTGGTTGGCCACCAGCGCCGAGAGCGCCGGATCGGGGCTGGTGAAGATAATGTCGATAAGGCGCGACAGCCGTTGCGGCTCGATCTCGACATTCTGCAGCAGCAGGCTGGCGGCAACGTCGCGGCGGATATCGGCGTTCTGCGGATCGCTGCGGATCGGCCGGCCATTGACGAAGTATTCGTCCGCCATTTCAGCCTGGCCGAAAGCGGCGAAGAAAGCCGGATTGTCCGCCAGATCGAGCTCATCAACCACGTCTTCGGCCAGATAGCGCCCTTCAAGGAGGCCATATTGGGTCTGGTAGAACTCGACATCCGCGCCGCTGGCTTCGGACTCCACGCCCTGGATGCGAACGATGTTGTCACCCTGCCGCTGAACATCGATCCGCGTTGCCGCATCGTACATGGGGGTCATCAACAACGTGACGATGACCCCAATGATAAGGGACGCGATAATGGCGCCGATGATCCAGTTGCGCCGCCGCATGATCAGACGCCAGTAGCGGATCAGCAGCGAGGTCTGCCGGGCACCGGGATCGGGCTGAAAGGGTTCGCGGCGCGTTCTGGGCGCATCCGAAGCTCGGTCGAGACGCAGATCGATATCGCTCATGAATGAATGACCGCCGGCATCAGTTCGAACTCTGCAGCAAGGCTATGACCGGTGCAAGCAGCAGCGGGGAAGCGGCCAAGACGTCCGAGAAGATGCGCCTCGCGCGGGATTCGCCCACCAGGACACTGTCGCCCGAGTAGATCGCCGGATCCTCGGCCGCGCCGCTTCTGATAGCCCGCAGATCGTAAAGCGCGGCGTAGCGCTGCGCGTCGACGGTGCGGAAGATCACCACGTAGTCGGTGTCGGCGAACTGGGTCGCGCCCTGCGCCGAAGAGATGGCATCGGTCAGCGTCATCTGACCGAGCACCGGATATTGCCCCGGAATGGCAACCTCGCCATCGACGCTGATCATCGCGCTTTCGGTTTCGAGCAAATTGACCGCCACCCGCGGATCGCGCACGAACTCGCGTTTCAGCTGCCGCTCGATCTCGCGCGACAGTTGGTCGGGCGTCTTGCCGTTGGCTAGGAAGGTGCCCGCAAGCGGCACCGCGACATTGCCATTATTGTCCACCTGCACCCGCTCGAGCGATATCTCGGGAAGGTTGTAGACAGCCACCGAGATGAAATCGCGTGGGGCCAGCACGAATTCGCGCGGCGTGGGCGCCAAGTCAGCGGTGCTGGGCGGAGGGAGAACACCCTCGCGAACCTCGAGAAAGGGCGAGCTTTCAAGCTCGTTCGTACTACAGCCTGCAACCAGCAACAGTGCTGCTGACAGGAACCGGATACGCATACGCAATTTCACCTGGAAGCGCGGGCTCTCGATGGCGCGACCATGCGCTACTAGCATGGGCACCGGGCGATTATCCATCGCTTTTTTGCCTTGATGCCCCGTTGCCCGTGGCCAGCCAGACAGCGCTGACGGCAAGGACCATCATCCATATTGGCGTGCGCAGCGGGTAGTCGGCAATGCTTGCCACGATGGCGATCATGCCGATCGCGCCGGCGGTCAGCGCGATCGGGCGGTCTTGCTTGTCGGCGGACTGCCGCTGCCTGAACGCGCCTGTGAGCCTAAGGCAATACCAGCCCAGCGCGGCGACGAGCAACGCCAGCCCTGCGGCTCCCGCTTCGATTAGCAGCTCGACATAATCATTATGCGCATGGTTGAGATACTGGAAGCTGAGCAGATCGGCCGGCTCCCTGGCACGATAGAGGAATTCGAAACTGCCGAAACCCGAGCCGAACGGAAACAATTCGCGCATCATGGCGAGCGTGGTGGGCAGCGTTTGCAGCCGGCTGTCGGCGCTGAGAGTCAGTTCGGCGAGCCGGCGAACCGCCTCGTTGCGGGATGACAGGACGGCGGCCGCCGCCAGCGATCCGACCACCAGCAGGGGCATGAGGAACAGCCCGATGCGCGCAAGCGGCGATCGGCCCGCCAGACCCTGCCGCAAGCTTGGCCAGGCGATGATCGTGGCCCATGCAAGTCCCACCACCGCCAATACCAGCCCCCAGCGCGAACCGGTCGATACGATTGCAAGCAGCGCCAGAACCATGATCCCGCCGGCCACCAGCAGCAGGACCGGTCGGCGCCAGGCGTTGCGGACCGGCCAGGTCGCCAGGCAGGCGGCCAGCGGCAGGGCGGCGGCGATGAGTGCGGCGTTGTGGTTGCGATTGGCGAAGAAGCCCACTGCTGATCCCAGGTTGGTGATCCGGTAGAGGTAGAGCCGATCGCTCAGACCGACCAGCTGGGCCAGGCCCAGCAACATGCTGGCGATGACCGCTCCTGCAAGCCAGGGCAGCACCGCGCGCCGCTCTGCCGGATCGAGCGCCGCCATCGCCAGCAGCATGGCGGCGGGCACGCTGAGCGAGAACAGGCTGTTCCATGTGCGATCGGGGGTGAGCGACAATCCGTGCGCCGCACCTTGCGCGCCCACCAGCTCCATCGCCGCGCGCGCGACATCGCGTCCCGGAAGAGAGGTCCACCACGACCATGGCAGCGGAACGAGCTGGACCAGCATGACCAGCGCCAGGGCGAGCAGCAGAGTGCCGGGCCAACGGATAGCCCGCCAGTCGATCCGCGGCGCGAAGCATACGATGCCGACCGCCAGCATGATGGCGAGCGGGCGCAGTAGCGCGTGCTGGACCACGTCCGGGCGCGATGCCCCGCCGAGCAGGAGGCAGGCGACGATGAAGCCGATCGTCGCATAGAACGGCCAGCGCCTCACGAGACCGGAAATCCTTCGGCGATCAGGCACGGCCCACTCCCCACGCACCCATCATTGGCGGTGCTGCTCCCGATGCATCCGGACGACCCCTGCCGGCGGTCTTTGCCGGCGGCCGCTGCGCCGCGCACGGCTCGTCTCGCGCTTATCCCCACCCGGCCACAATGGCAGATCGCAGACCACCGGTCCCCGAACTTGTCAACGCCGCGAAGGCCGATAGTGCTTTGGCCATCGCGGGCGCGCAGCTATGTGACCGCAGCCATGCATCGCGTCACCCACCGAATGTTCATCCTGATTGCCATGTCGCTCGTCGCCGCCTGTTCGCCGGCCGACACCTCCGATCCCTCGATCGGTCTCGAGCAGATCGAACGCGCCTTCAGCGACGAGGAGAGACGCGCGGCGTTAGCGCTGTCGATCGGGGACAATGCGCGGATCGCGAGCGTTGAGGGCGCTTATGATCGGGCGCTGCTGTGCAGCAATGCCATCGACAGTATCACTGCGCAGGTCCGCGAGGCAGGCGCGCTGACCAGCGAACAGTTGCGCGTGATGGACCAGGCCGGCACCATCTTTGCAAACCGGCTGCGCAGGATGGCCGAGGGGGAGGGCAAGTCGGCGGTTGACATCGCCGGCGACCTTCGCCGGATGGAGGCGGAAGATGAGCAACCGGGCGGCAATGCCCGGGTGGCGATCGCCTGCCTGCAGCAGTTGCAGCGGTCCGGGTAAGGCGCCGGGAATCCGTCTACGAGCCGCCTTGTCGAACGCGGCACAGTCAGAAGTTTGCCCCCAGGGTCACCACCAGCGCGTCGTCGGTGAATCTGTAGGTCCCCGGGGCGTGGTCACCCTGGGCTCCGACATAGGCCGCGCCCAATGTCAGCGAGCGTCCCGCCGCCACTTCGGCGCCGAGCGACCAGTCGAGCGCAGTGCCATCATCGGTGAAGGTCCAGAAGCCGTCGGTATACCCGAGACGGCCCGACAGCCTTACCGGGGTGCCGGGGATGCCGACATCGAGGTCGCCATAGAGGTACAGGTTGTCCTCATCGCTCAGCGCCGCCTGGCGGGGTGCATAGGCCACACCCAGCGTCAATTCGCCCGGGCCTAGCGCCAGTCTGGCGGCCGCATAGACCTCGCCATAATCGAAATTGCCCCGCGGCGCGTCGGGGTAGAGATAGGCGATCGCCCCGATGGTGAGGGTGATGGTCGGCGCGATCGGCCCGCTCCAGCCGGCATAGATATCGAGCTCGCCACTCCCAGTGCCGGTGCTGTCCGCGTCGAGCGTAGAGGCCCAGGCGCCGGCGAACACACCGCTGGCATGTCCGATATCGAAACCCCCTTGCACCGCGATATTGCCGCCCGACCGATCCACCCCGCGGAAGCGATATTCGCTGACGATGGCGGCGTTCGCCGAAACCTCGAGCGCATCGTCCTGCGCTGCAACCGGCTCGGCTCCGGCGATACCTGCGAGCAACAGCGATGCGGCAAGGGCGTTGCGGCAAGCGATCGTCATTGGGGGTGTCCTTCGCATTGGCGACGATCTGCGGCTGGTTATGGCGACGGTGCTGCGTCTATTGTCCGCCAAACTTGCCGCGAGTATGCTGAACATTGACCGACCAACTTTTGCTGCACAAGCACAATCCCAGATCGCGGTCGCCTTTGTGGCGTGGCATTTTGCGCTTCGAGCAAGGAGGCGTTAAACATCAAGTGTTAAGCCATAGTGCTTGACGGCTGGCCAAGGGTCGCCAGCTTTGTCCCGAAAGTTTTGAAAACGATGCTAGCCCGTCTCAAGCAACTGATATCTGGAGTGCCGGAGGAGGCGCCTTATGCGGCGCTTCCGCCCGGCCGCCGGGTTTATGCGCTGGGTGATATTCATGGTCGGCGCGACCTGTTCGAGTTGTTGATCGAGGCTATCGAGAACGACGATGCCCAAGCGCAGGCGGCCGAGACCAGTATCGTTCTGTTGGGCGACCTGGTCGATCGTGGCCCCGACAGCGCCGGTGTGCTGGTCCGCGCCCGGGCTTGGCAGCAGCAGCGCGACGTGCGCATCCTGACCGGTAATCACGAGGAGATGTTTCTCGAAAGCTTCGCCTCGCAAGACGTGCTGCGCCATTTCCTGCGGCATGGCGGGCGCGAGACCCTACTCAGTTTCGGCGTCGATCCCGAAGCCTTCCGTCTCGCCTCGCTCGAGGAGGTGACCCAGATGATGGAGGAGGCCGTTCCGCCCGAGATGCGTGAATTTGTCGCTGGCTTCGAGGATATGATCGAGATCGGCGATTACCTGTTCGTCCATGCCGGGATCGACCCCGCTCTGCCGCTCGAGGATCAGCCGTCCGCCTCGCTTCGCTGGATTCGTGAGCCGTTCCTCTCGCATGCCGCCCCGTTCGCCAGGGTGGTGGTGCATGGTCACACCATCCGCGAGAACGTGGAGGACTGCGGCAACCGGATCGGCATCGACACCGGCGCCTTTGCGACCGGCCGGCTGACCGCGCTGGTGCTGGACGGGACCGAGCGCCGCTATCTGGAAACCGGCCAAGACGACGATGGAGTGACGGTAGCACGACCCCGCGCGCTTGCTGCTTAACCGGGGGGGTTGGCCGGGTTTGGGAGAACCAGTTGCGTTGGTTTTGAAGCTCGTGCCTTGCTTCGATGCGGCAAAGTGGCTTCTGAAGCGAACTTAGTCAGGCCGCTACCGTGCCATGAACGCAATCACGCACAAAAATTGCCGGGGAGCCTCGTAAGCCGGGTTCTGTCCCGCGGATGGTTTCCGTTGCCGGACCTTGTCCCACGGGGGCAACCATTCATCTAGGCGACCGGTTGCCCGGTGCGCTTAAGCAGCCAACCCGGGCGACGGACGCGAAACCCGCCTGCCCCGGGCGAGCCCGAGGCGTGCCGCCCCTATTCGGCCTTGCTCCGGGTGGGGTTTGCCATGACAAGACCCGTTGCCGGGTCCCCGGTGCGCTCTTGCCGCACCCTTTCACCCTTGCCTGTGCCCGGCTGACAGGCAGCACGGGCCATCGGCGGACTTCTCTCTGTGGCACTTTCCCTGAACCGGTCCGCAAACGACCCGGCCCGGCGGGCGTTACCCGCCACCCTTGTTTCGTGGAGCCCGGACTTTCCTCGGGAAATGCGAACATCCCACGCGGTTGCCACGGGCCCCCCGGCGCCGCTTATCTAGCGAGACAACGTTGTCTGACAAGGCCGCGATGTCGGCAAGGCCCCGTTACCTGGCCGCGTGATTTGCTGTTGTCTGCCCCGTTACCTTGCAAGGCCGCGGTCACGATCCAGGAGGAGCTGAAACAAGATCGCCCGCAATTCGCCATCAATCTCGCCATTGATGGAGCCGGGACGCCAGCGGCGCTGGAATGCCTCAACCGCCTTGCGGCCATCGGTGATGTCGTAGCCGAACCGTTCGAGCGCCAGATAGAACGCCCCGTCATTGTCGAACGGATCGCCGAGCGGCAGCTTTTCGGGCCGGGCAAGGCACAGGCGGTAGCGAGCCAGGCGGTCCCAGGGAAACAGCTCGCCCGGGTCGATCTTGCGTAGCGGTGCCACATCTGAATGGCCGATGACATTGGCCCGCGGGATATTGTGCGTGGTCACGATGCGATGGAGCAGCGGCACCAGCGCTTCGAACTGGGCATCGCTGAAAGCCCGGTAGCCGTGCAGGTGACCGGGGTGATCGAGTTCGATGCCGATCGAGGCGGAGTTGATGTCGCGTATCCCCCGCCAGTAGCTGACGCCCGCGTGCCAGGCGCGCTTGGCCTCATCGATCAAGCCGATCACCTCGCCCGCCTCGGTGATGAGGTAATGCGCGCTCACCTTGCTTTGCGGATCGCACATCTTGGCCAGCGCCGAACCGGGCTCGGGCATCTCGGTATAGTGCAGCACCACCATGCTGATAGGCAGCTCGCGCTGGTCGAAATTGGGCGAGGGAGCGCGGCGATGGACCAGCGGATCGGAGCCCGGCGGCGTGCTCATTTTAGGCCGGACCGAGCGGGCGAGCGAGCGATCAACCAACCATACCCGTGGTACCCGGCAGCATGGCTCCCAGAACCAGCGCGTCGTCGGTCAGCGCATACTGGATGCTTCCCCCCAGTTCGGCCGCCAGCAGACAGAGCAAATGCGCCGGCGCGGTGTGCGCGCTGACCTCATTGTCATCGAGCGCGCCTTCCAAAGCGCGGCCGATTATGGGGTCGAAGGCAATGCGCGGTCCCGATGCACGGATCGCGATCTCACTCAAGCCATCATGGGTTTCGGCCCCTATGGTCAGCTCGCCACCGCGCACCAGCGACGCAGCGCCGGTGGCGGCAAGGCCAAGCAGGATCTTGACCGGCGTGCGCATCATCTCGGTAGGCGCGTCGGCCCAATCGAGCGTGACCTTGCCCGTCTCCGCGACGAGGCCTTCGATGAGCGCGCGCATCTCGGTCAGCGGCACACTGTCCCCGAGCGAGCCGGGCGATCCATAGGCGAAGCGGTAGAACTGCAGCTTGGCGGCGCTGGAGCGCGCGCTGTTTTCGATCAGCTCCAGGCAGCTTGCGCGCATCTCCGGATCGTTCTCGTCAGCCATAAGCTCGAAGCCATTGCCGATCGCGGCCACTGGACTGAGCAGATCGTGACACAGCCGCGAGCAGAGCAGGGCGGCAAGGTCGGTGGCGGAGGTCATCGAGCGGCTGAAGGTCCTGCAGGATTTGACCGAGACGAAAGGGCGGCAAAGCTGGTCGGCTTCTTAGCGCCCCCGCCCGGTCTAGGGGCCAAAGCCGTCCCTTAACCAAGCCCGTCAGAGGATGGAAGAGCCTCGAGCGATGCGATGGGCACGAAACCGTCCGGCTCGTCACGCCAGAAGGCGACCTGTTCGCCTGCGATGATGGCCCACACCGCGCCATCGCCCGCCGCGGCCGCCCGGTCGGTTACCGAGGGGGCGGGAGAGCCGGCCGGGTGCGAATGGTAATAGCCCAGCACCTGCGGGCCGTGCTCGCGCGCGGCGCGATGTGCATCGATCAGCGCGGCCGGGTCGATCTCGAAATGGGTTCGTGGCGAGACATGGATATTGCGCGCCGGAACCGCTCGCTCGATCCCTGTGCCCGAGCCCAGCAGCAACCCGCAGCATTCATCGGGAAAAGCCGCCCGCGCTTCATCCAGCATGATGGCGATTGCTCGGGGATCGACCGCGACCGTGTCCATGGTGCTATCTAACCCTGCGGCGGCGGCGGGCAACGGGTTACCGCCTATTGCCGATCAGTCGGCAGGGGCTTCATGATCTCAAACTTCTGCCCCGCGCGCGTTGAAGTTCCAGATCGAATTGCCCTCCTATCAACCGGTAGGCCGGTGCAGGCCGATCGGTTCTCGCATCGCCCCCCCCAAATCCATAATTCAACCCTCTGCACCTGCGTCGCTTGGCGTCGCAGTCGGCAGCGCCTAGTTTGCGTGGGTGACGCAGGCGCGAACTCTTGCCGGAACCCTTCCCGCCGGCGATCGGCTCGACAAGGCGCTGGCCAAGGAAACCGGCCTGTCGCGGGAACGGGTGAAAGCGTTGATCGGCGAGGGCCGGGTCACGGTGGCCGATGCGCGCGCCACCAGCGCTTCGGCCAAGGTCGCCCCCGGCTGGCCCTATCGCATAGACCTGCCCGCGCCGGCCGGTGCACAGGCTTGTCCACAGGATATCCCCCTGGTTATCGTCCATGAGGACGAACATCTGGTGGTGGTCGACAAGCCGGCGGGAATGGTCGTCCACCCCGCCGCGGGCAATCGCGACCGCACGCTGGTCAACGCCTTGCTGCACCATTGCCGGGGCCAGCTTTCGGGGATCGGCGGGGTGGCGCGGCCGGGGATTGTGCACCGGATCGACAAGGACACCTCGGGCCTGCTGGTGGTCGCCAAGAGCGATGCCGCGCACGAGGGTCTTGCTCGCCAGTTCGCCGACCATACGATCGAGCGCGAATATGCCGCCGTGGTGGACGGATTGCCGGTACCCGCCTCAGGCACGATCGACACTTTGATCGGGCGCTCTGCTGCCAACCGCAAGAAGATGGCGGTGCTGCCCGAGCGTGCTTCACGCGGCAAGCGGGCGATAACCCATTATAAACTCATCCGGGCTATGGAGGGCTGCGCGCTGGTCGATTGCCGGCTCGAGACCGGAAGAACGCACCAGATCAGGGTTCACCTCGCGTCCATCGGTCACCCGCTATTGGGTGATCCAATATACGGGCGTGCGGGCGGCCCGCAGCTGCGTGCATTGCTTGCCCGGTTGCAGTTTGATCGCCAGGCGCTGCATGCGAAGACGCTCGGTTTTGTCCATCCGGTTGATGAGACGAACCATCGTTTTTGTAGCGAGTTACCGGCTGATATGGCGGAACTGATCGACGAAACCGGTCATGCATATCGATGAAATCATCGCTCAACTGCCGGATATTTGTCTAAGACCCGGCATTGTCCATAGTGGCCGCGCAACAAATCGGGTGCTCGAACGAGGCTCGAACCCGCGAGGTCGACAGAAAGGTTTGGGACGCAAGTGAACGAGATTGCCAGAACCACGATGCCCGCGCTGGGCGGCGAACAGAGCCTCAACCGCTACTTGGCGGAGATCAAGAAGTTTCCCGTGCTCACGCCCGAGCAGGAATACATGCTCGCCAAGCGCTATGCCGAGCATGAGGATCCCGAAGCCGCGGCGCAGCTCGTCACCAGCCATCTGCGGCTCGTGGCCAAGATCGCCATGGGTTATCGCGGTTATGGCCTGCCGGTCAGCGACCTTATTTCCGAAGGCAATGTCGGCCTGATGCAGGGGGTCAAGAAGTTCGATCCCGACCGTGGTTTCCGTCTTGCCACCTATGCGATGTGGTGGATCAAGGCCTCGATGCAGGAGTTCATCCTGCGCTCGTGGAGCCTGGTCAAGATGGGCACCACCGCGGCCCAGAAGAAGCTGTTCTTCAACCTTCGCCGGATGAAGAAGCAGCTTGAGGCATACGAGGATTCCGATCTCCATCCCGACGACGTTGCCAAGATCGCCACCGATCTGGGCGTGCCCGAGCAGGAAGTCGTCAACATGAACCGGCGGATGATGATGGGCGGCGATGCCTCGCTCAACGTCTCGTTGCGCGGCGATGAGGAGGGCGCGGGGCAGTGGCAGGACTGGCTGACCGACGACCGTCCGTTGCAGGACGTGGTGGTCGCCAATGAGGAGGAGGCGCAGGTGCGCCGCGACATGCTGATTGAGGCGATGGGTTCGCTCAACGACCGCGAGAAGCATATCCTGACCGAGCGCCGGCTGACCGAAAATCCGCAGACATTGGAGGAACTGAGCCAGGTCTACGACGTCAGCCGCGAACGCATCCGCCAGATCGAGGTGCGCGCGTTCGAGAAGCTGCAGAAAGCGATGCAGCGGATCGCGGGCGAGAGACTGCTGCCCAGCGCGGCCTAGTTTCTTGCATGAGCGCTCGATCGGCACGCGCTTCGGAAGCAAGGGCTGACCGAGCAACATAATCAGCCAAAGCCCGGCGCCGCCGTAACAGCGTCTTGGCGCTGGCATCTGGCGCGCTATGGCAGCGGCATGATTATTCGTGTTTTCGGCTGGATCGCCAAGCTGGCGGCCCTGTTCATGCTCGTCAGCCTGACGCTGGTGATCGTCTATCGCTTCGTTCCGGTGCCTGTCACGGCCACCATGGTGATGGACGAGAACGGCTTTTCCAAGGACTGGACGCCGCTTGGCAGAATCGACCGAGACATGGTGGCTGCCGTGATCGCGGCGGAGGACAGCCGGTTCTGCGAGCACCAGGGGTTCGACCGCGAGGCGATCGAGCAGGCGATCGAGGAGCGGCTGTCGGGCGAACGGTTTCGTGGCGGGTCCACGATCAGCCAGCAAACCGCGAAGAACGCCTTCCTGTGGCAGGGCGGTGGCTGGTTCCGCAAAGGGCTCGAGGCGTGGTTCACTTTCCTGATCGAAAACCTGTGGGACAAAGAGCGGATCATGGAGGTCTATCTCAACATCGCCGAGACCGGGATCGGAACCTATGGCGTGGAAGCCGGCGCAATGCGCTATTTCGGCCATTCGGCTGACCAGTTGAGCACGGATGAGGCTGCGCGCATGGCGGCGGCGCTGCCATCACCCAAGCGCCGGGAAGTGATCTCCCCTTCGGGCTTCACCCGGCGATACGGCGATACGATCCAAGCGCGGATCGGCGTGGTGCAGCGCGACGGGCTCGATACTTGCGTCTATAATTAGGGAAACCTGCAACTTCGGGGGCCGAAACAAGTTCAACCCCTTTTGCGACGAACTTGTATCGCCAGACGTTCTGTATCACTGTTCACACGGTATAAGGTCCAGGCAAGCAATCCAACTGCTATCGGGAGCCGTATTGACGGAGACGCGTTATTTAACTGCTTGCGCCAATATGGAGATTTTTGAAATGACCAGGTCTATCCGTAACTTCGCTTTGTTATCCGTAGCTTCCATCTCACTTTCCGCCTGTGCCATGAATACCATGGATGATGACATGGCGATGGGTGCCGACACCGTGATGGTCGGTGGGGCCGAGATGTTCTCGAACCGCAACATCGTCCAGAACGCTGCCAATTCTCGCGATCACACCACACTGGTGGCCGCGGTCCAGGCGGCAGGACTGGCCGATACGCTCTCGGGTGCCGGACCGTTCACCGTCTTTGCGCCCACGAATTCAGCGTTCGACAAGCTGCCCGCAGGCACCGTCGATACGTTGCTGCGACCTGAAAACCGGGCGCAACTCGCCAACATCCTGACCTATCATGTGGTGTCTGGGCGCGTGACCGCGTCGGACCTGATGGACATGATTAGAGCGGGCGGCGGATCAGCCACCTTGCGCACGGTAGCGGGCGGCAATCTGACCGCGCGGATGTCGGGCAACTCGGTCATACTCGTCGATGCCGCCGGCGGAACCGCAACGGTGACGCAGGCTGACGTCATGCAGTCGAACGGTGTGATCCACGTCACCGATACTGTCTCTATGCCAACCTGATCCTTATTCTTTCAATAAAAACCCCCGCCGCGTGACCCGCGGTGGGGGTTTTTTTGACGATGGACACGGTGATTGGGATCCGAGGTCCGGTGTAGACAAGCTCACGCTCAAGGGTCTCGATTGCGAGCGGGCCGGGAATACACACAACGCGCGAATAACCTGAAAACCGCAGGTCAATTTATGACCGGTCCGCGCCACCGATCGAACTGCTCGCCTGGATCGGCGTCAATCGGCTCTCAAGCCGCCGCCTCGTTCTTCTTGCCGTTGCCGAGCACGCGGACCGGTTCCTTGCGACCCTCGACCACATCCTTGTCGATGACCACCTCGACCACGTCCTCCATACCCGGCAGGTCGAACATCGTGTCGAGCAGCAGGCCCTCGACAATCGAGCGCAGGCCCCTCGCGCCGGTTTTGCGCTTGATCGCCCGTTCGGCAATTGCCGAAAGCGCGTCGTCGGTGAAGGCGAGCTCGACATCCTCAAGCTCGAAGAGCTTGGCATATTGCTTGACCAGCGCATTCTTGGGTTGCTGGAGGATGGTGACGAGCGCCGCCTCGTCCAGGTCATGCAGCGTGGCAATGACCGGCAGGCGACCGACGAATTCGGGGATCAACCCGAACTTGAGCAGGTCTTCGGGCTCGCACTTTTCGAGCAGCGCGCCAATCTTGGCCTTGCTCGGCTCGGCGACATTGGCACCAAAACCGATCGAGCGCTTCTGCAGCCGGTCGCCGATGATCTTCTCGAGCCCGGCGAAGGCGCCGCCGCAGATGAACAGAATATTGGTCGTGTCGACCTGGAGGAACTCCTGCTGGGGATGCTTGCGCCCGCCCTGCGGCGGCACGCTGGCGGTGGTGCCCTCCATCAGCTTCAGGAGCGCCTGCTGCACGCCTTCCCCCGACACGTCGCGAGTGATCGACGGGTTCTCCGCCTTGCGGGTGATCTTGTCGATCTCGTCGATATAGACGATGCCGTGCTGCGCCTTTTCCACGTTGTAGTCGGACGCCTGAAGCAGCTTGAGGATGATGTTCTCGACATCCTCGCCGACGTAGCCCGCCTCGGTCAGCGTGGTGGCATCAGCCATGGTGAAGGGCACATCGAAGGTGCGCGCTAGCGTCTGGGCCAGCAAGGTCTTGCCCGAACCGGTGGGTCCGACCAGCAGGATGTTCGACTTGGCAAGCTCCACCTCGCCCGACTTGCCGCCATGCTTGAGCCGTTTGTAATGGTTGTGGACGGCAACCGAAAGCACCCGCTTGGCGCGGTCCTGACCGATGACGTAATCATCGAGCGTGCCGCAAATCTCCGCCGGCGTAGGGATGCCGCCACCCTTCTTGCCCGCGATGCTGCCCTTGGCCTCTTCGCGGATGATGTCGTTGCACAGCTCCACGCATTCGTCGCAGATGAACACGGTGGGACCGGCAATCAGCTTGCGCACTTCGTGCTGCGACTTGCCGCAGAAGCTGCAATAAAGGGTGCTCTTGCTATCCGATCCGCTCAACTTGGTCATACTCTCGTCCTGGACGCGCAGGTAAGGTCGCAACGCGGCCCGCGCGGGGAATCGTCCCTGATCAATGTAACCTCAAGCCCGGCATAATCAACGCCGGCCGCCTCCTTACCACCAAGGCATTGCCGAAGGATGAAGAACGCGGCTGCTTTGATATCGGTCAGGCCGGTGCTCCGCCCGAGCCGGTGACATCGCCCGCCTCGTCTTCCTTGGGTCGATGCGCGAACACCGCATCGACGATGCCGAACGCCTTGGCTTCCTCGGCCTCGAGAAAGGTGTCGCGATCCAATGCCTTCTCGATATCGGTCAGGCTCTGGCCGGTATAGCGCACGTAAAGCTCGTTCATCCGCTGGCGGACGCGCAGGATTTCCTTGGCCTGGATCTCGATGTCCGAAGCCATGCCACGTGCGCCGCCGGAGGGCTGATGGACCATGATCCGCGCATTGGGCAGCGCCACGCGCATTCCCGGCTCGCCCGCGCACAGCAGGAAACTGCCCATCGAGGCCGCCTGGCCCACACAAACCGTGCGCACCTTGGGCTTGATATAGGCCATCGTGTCGTGGATCGCCATGCCCGCGGTGATCACCCCGCCCGGCGAGTTGATATACATCGAGATGTCCTGACTGTTCTCGCTTTCCAGGAACAGCAGCTGGGCGACAATGAGGCTCGCCATCCCATCCTCGACTGGGCCGGTGACGAACACGATCCGCTCGCGCAGCAGGCGGCTGAAGATGTCGAAGCTGCGCTCCCCGCGGCTGGTCGATTCCACGACCACCGGAACAAGCGCGCCGGTGATGGGATCGGTGGTGAAGCGGTCGCGGCTGTCACCGAACAGGTCTAGCATATGATTCCTTCGTTCTGGCTGTGGCGCGCTATGTCGCGCGGGCAGGAGCGATGTTCAAGCCCGGCGCGCACCGACCGCGCACCCGCCGGCTGCGATGAAACCCGGCGATATCGTGCAAACCCTTGCTTTGTCGAACCGAGGGCCTACCGGCGCATGAGTGAACGACCCCCGGATCCTTGTATTCGCGCTGCTCGGTCTGGGGTTGATGGTGGCGGTTGCGCTCGAGCGGGGGCTGACCCGCTTCACCTATATTTCGCTGCCGATCGTCTATGTCGCGGTGGGCTATGCGGTGTTCGCGCTGCCGCTGGGTCTGCCCGACCTTAACCCGGCGAGCGACTGGATCGATGCGATCGCATTGGAATACGTAACCGAGTTCATCGTCATCGTCTCGCTGATGGCGGCCGGCATCGCCATCGACCGGCCGGTGTCGTGGAGCAACTGGAAGCAGGTCTGGCCGCTTCTGGCGATCACCATGCCGCTGACCATCATATTCGTCGCGTTGTGGGGCTGGTGGGCGATGGGCCTGGCACCGGCATCGGCGATCCTGCTGGGCGCAGCGCTCGCGCCGACCGATCCGGTGCTCGCGCGCGCTGTCTCGGTCGGCCCCCCGGGCGAGAACGAACGCCACGACGTGCGCTTCTCGCTCACCGTGGAAGCGGGTCTCAATGACGGGCTTGCCTTCCCCTTTACCTATCTTGCCATCGCCGCGGTGGGGATGACCGCTTTGGGCGGCTGGACCGTGCAGTGGTTCGCGCTCGACGTGGTGTGGCGGATCCTCGCTGGCTGCGCGATGGGCTACGCGGTGGGCCGCGCGGCGGCGTGGTATGTCTTCGAGCGCGGCGTCGAGGAAATGCTCGAAGAAGAGGAGGAAGAGGCCGCCCCCCACGTCTCGATCAGCGAATATTCGACCAGCGAGGGGCTGATCGTTCTTGGCGCGCTGCTGCTTGCCTACGGCGTGGCCGAGATCATCGAGGGCTACGGTTTCCTCGCGGTATTCGTCGGCGCGGTGACCTTGCGCCAGCTCGAGAACCGCAGCCGCTATCACAAGATCACGCATCACTTTATCGACCAGATCGAGAAGATCGTGCTGGTCTTCGTGCTGTTTGCCTTTGGCGGGATGCTCGCCTCGGGGGTGCTCGATGCGCTCGACTGGCCCACGGCGGCGATGGCGTTGCTGCTGGTCTTCATCATCCGCCCGGTGACCGGTCTGTTGGGCGAAAGCGTCAACAATCTCCCGATCCACGGCAGGGTGGCGGTGGCTTTCCTGGGCATCCGCGGAATGGGTTCGATCTACTATCTCGCCTACGGGCAGAACAAGGCCGATTTCGCCCAGTTGGACACGCTATGGGCAGGTGTTACCGTCGCCATTCTGATGTCCATCCTGGTGCACGGGGTGACCACCGTGCGCTTCATGCGCAGCGTGGAGGATATCGGCGCGCATCTTCATGTCGGCGAAACCAAGGAAATGAAGCACCTGCTTCCCAAGCGGCGCAGGCGGCGGCAGAGCTGAGGCTCCGGACCGGCGGGGGACCGGTGAGGCCAATCGGTTCGGCCGGTCCGTTCGATGATCGATCGATACCGCAGGTCCGAAGATCGCAGACGTTTGCTGCAAGTCCGCGGCATCGAACTGTTTAGCGGCGACACGACGATGACACGTGTGATTTGGTCACAACGTCAGTCCGGACGATGGCATGATCGGTTGCTCTGTATCGACGGTGCGGCAAGGCCGGTGTTAGCCGGTGCCGGCTATCTCCAGCCTCAGCGCATCGCCGACATCCCGTTCAAGCTTGACCGGTATCAGCCGTCCTTGGTGGCGGTGGTCTTTTTGGCTGAAGGTTTTGCTGCCGGCTTCTTCGCGGGGGCTGCCTTCTTCTTGGGGGCCGCCTTCGCGCCGCTGTCACCCGCTTCGCCGGCCACATCGCCTGCTTTAGCCGGCTCGGCTTCCACCGGCTCGGTTTGTGCCGACTTGGCCTTCTTGCGCGCCGGCGCCTTCTTCGCGGGTTCCGCTGCCTGCTCACCAGCGTCTTCTGGCGCACGGGCGGCGTCTTTCATCGTGGCGGCCTTCTTGCGCGGCGCTGATTTCTTGGCGGGGGCGGGGGTAGGCGCAACATCCTGCGCGTCCGTGGCGCCAGCCTTCTTGGCCGGCGTTTTCTTCGCGGCAGGCTTGGCCTTTGCTTCGCTCTCGCCGTCACCCTCCTCGGCCTCGATCGCCGCCTCGAGTTCCTCGCGGGTCACTTCGCGCTCGGTGACCTCCGCCTGCCCGAACAGGAAGTCGACCACCTTGTCCTCGTAAAGCGGCGCCCGCAGCTGGGCCTGCGCCATGGGTTCCTTGCGGACATATTCGACGAAGCGCTCGCGGTCCTCGGGCCGATATTGCTGCGCCGCGCGCTGAAGCAGCGTCTGCATCTCCTCCTGCGTGATCTCGACCCCGTTCTTCTGGCCGATATCGGACAGCAGCAGCCCCAACCGCACCCGGCGCTCGGATATACGGCGATAATCGTCGCGTTCGGCTTCCATTTCCGCCCGTGCGGCCTCGGCGTCATCCTCGCGCTCGGCCTCCTGCTCGAGCTGGCGCCAGATCTGCTCGAACTCGGCCTCCACCATGCTTTGCGGAACCGCGAAATCATGGCGCGATGCCAGCGTGTCGAGCAGCTGGCGCTTCATCTGCGTGCGGGTCAGCTGGTCGAGCTCCTGCTCGAGCTGGCCGCGCATCAGTTCCTTCAGCTTGTCGAGGCTCTCGATTCCGAGCGACTTGGCGAAATCCTCATCGATTTTCGTCTCGCCCTCGGACTTGACCGCGCTCACGGTCACGCTGAACTGCGCCTCGCGGCCCTTGAGGTTTTCGGCCGGGTAATCATCGGGGAAGGTCACCGTGACCTCGCGCTCCTCGCCCGCCTTGGCGCCCTTCAACTGGTCCTCGAAGCCGGGGATGAGCTGACCCGAGCCCAGCACCAGCGCATGGCCCTGCGCCTTGCCGCCCTCGAACTCCTCGCCATTCACCCGGCCGACGAAATCGATGATGACCTGGTCGCCCTCGGCCGCCTTTGTGCCCTCGGGCGCGTCGGCATAGCTCTTCTGGTTCGCCGCCAGCCGATCGAGCGCCTCGCCCAGCGCCTGGTCGGACACCGGCACCTTGAGCTTCTCCAGCTTCAGCCCGGAAAAGTCGGGCGTGTCGAACTCGGGCAGCACCTCGAGTTCCACGGTCACTTCGGCATCCTTGCCCTGTTCGTACCCGTCCTTCATGTTGACCGCCGGCTGCAGCGCGGGACGCAGCTTGCGCTCGCGGATCAGCCCGTCGACCGCACCGCGCACCGCTTCGTTCAGCACTTCGGCATGAAGCGCCTCGCCATGCATCTTGCGCACCAGGTTGGCGGGCACCTTGCCCGGGCGGAAGCCGGGCATCTTGACCTGCGGCGCCACCTTCTTGACCTCGTTCTCGATGCGCGCGTCGATCTCGCGTGCCGGAATGGTCAGCGCATAGGCCCGCTTCAGCCCGTCATTGGTGGTCTCGACGATATCCATATCTGCCTTCTTCGCGTGATACTGGCCGATCTGCCGGCCGCGGCGGGGAAGGCTGGTGCGGGCGAAGGGACTCGAACCCCCACATCTCGTCGATACTTGGACCTAAACCAAGCGCGTCTACCAGTTCCGCCACGCCCGCTGACCGGCGTCGGGCCGGAAAGGCCAAAACCCTCCCGGCAGGAAAGCGCGCCCTTAGGATGCTGCGTGCGAAAGGGCAAGCGGCGGGCGGAACGCGCACGGCCGGTCGCGGGTTCAACGGGCAGCACTACAAGAGGTGATTCCCATGGACCACGACCAGACCCAGCGCGATTACGACAAGGCACGCATTCCGCCCGCCGTACCGCCCACGATCAACCCGAACGCCGATCCGCTGAGCGCTGCCGAGCTTGCTGCCGATGCGCAAGGTTCGGATACCGGCGGACCCCAGGACCCGGAACGTCCCGACGAGATCGTGCCCGACGAGGGCGATATCATCGAGCCATCGACCCCCGACGAAATCACCGTCGAGCGCGGCGATGTCGACCGGCCCGGCGCCGCGCCGCCCGAGACGTTGCTCCCACCCGATTGAGCGGGCGCTGGGCAAGCCAAGCCCCGTTGCCAAGAGCAAACCGGAACCGCTAAGCAAGCCTTATGGACGATGTGCAGAATGACAGCAAAGGCCTCGACGAGCCCGCAATGGCCGAGCGCGATGTTCCGCCCGATCATATCGCGATCGACCCGGCAAGTCCGCACTTCGACGGCGACAAGCTTCGCCGCGGCATCGGCATCCGCTTCAAGGGGCAGCGGCGCACCAATGTGGAGGAATATTGCATCTCACAAGGCTGGGTGCGGGTGCAGGCGGGCAAGGCGATGGACCGCAAGGGACGTCCGCTGACCCTCAAGCTGACTGGGCCGGTAGAAGCCTGGTACGAGGACCTGGGTGAAGACGCGCCGGTCGCCAGCGCTGTCTGAGCGGACGAAAATGTGATGCCGGCCGGCGGTACCCCTGCCGCGTGACAGGTTCCAACATGCCGCTGCGACACGGGCAACGCACGCAAACACCTAGAGCGCGCGCGGCTCCGGTTCCTCCAACGATCGTTCCTCCGGCGATGCGGCAAGGTGCAGGACGACGTAGCCCATGATCGCCGAAATCGCCGAGCCGAGCAGCACGCCGAGCTTGGCCTCCTCGATCAGCAGCGGATAGCGGGGGAAGGCCAGCGCGCCGATGAATAGGCTCATGGTGAAGCCGATCCCGCACAGGATGCTGATACCCCAGATCTGCATCAGTGAGGCGCCTGGCGGACGTTTGGCGAACCCGATCTTGTCTGCGATGAGGACGGCAGAGAAAATCCCCGCCTGCTTGCCGATGACCAGGCCCGCGGCAATGGCCAGCGGCAGCGGATCGAGCAGCGCGCCCCATCCCAGCCCCTCGAGCGCCACCCCGGCATTGGCGAAACCGAACAGCGGCACGATGAGATAGGCATTCCAGCCGACCAGCGAATGTTCGAGGTCGACGCACATGCTGCGATCCCCGCGCGCCTGCATCGGGATGGTAAGCGCCGCCACGACGCCTGCAATGGTTGCGTGGATGCCTGAGTTGAGCACGCAGAACCACAGCACCAGCGCGCCTAGCATAAATGGCCACATCGCTTGCATGCGCAGCCGGTTGAGCGCGATGAGAACGCCCAGCACGAGCAGCGAGCCGACCAGCCAGATCGTCTTGATGCTCGCGGTGTAGAACAGCGCGATGATCATTACCGCGCCGATATCATCGACGATCGCCACCGTTAGCAGGAAGATCCGCAGCGAGGCGGGCACGCGGCGCCCGAGCAGACCCAGCACACCCATGGCAAAGGCAATATCGGTTGCCGCAGGGATCGCCCAGCCGCGCTCCAGAGTGGGCTCGCCCCCGGCGATGAGGAAGAACACCGCGGCCGGCGCGGCCATTCCGGCGACCGCGGCCAGCACCGGCAGTTTGCGGGTTTGCGGATCGGCCAGGTTGCCGGCGACGATCTCGCGCTTCACCTCCAAACCGACCACGAAGAAGAAGATCGCCATCAACCCATCGTTGATCCACAAATGCAGCGTGTCGAGCTTGGCGATCGGCGTCCAGGCGAGCGCCACGTGGAACAGGTCGTGATATTGATGAGCCAGCGCCGAATTGGCCGCCACCATGGCTGCCGCAGCCACGCTGATCAGCAGCAGGCCCTCGAATGCATCGCTTACGAACAGCGCCCTGAAAGGTCGGACAGCGGTTCGGATGAGATTGGCGGCCATGCCCCTTTCCCCTTTCGCCAAAGCGCGGGTTTCTGCAAGCCCCGCGCCGGACGATGGCCGCCACGCCCATCCGATTGCCCGTTGCTCTTTGGTGCGTGCCGCTTTAGGAAATGTTAATTATAGACATTCCGCAAGGTCAATAACTTAGACGGAGCCCGGGTCGCAATGGGGCTTGATATGGGGAGCGGGGCCGCAACGTTGGCCCTTGTCCAATATGAATTGCTGCTGTTTGCGGGCGTGTTCTTCCTGGTCGGCGCGCTCGACGAATTCGCGATGGACGTCGCCTGGGTGTGGCTGCGGCTAACCGGGCGTACGCAAACCTATATTGTCCCACATGACGAGATGCGCGGCCCGGCGCTGACCGGTCGCGCGGCGGTCATCATTCCCACCTGGCACGAGGCACAGGTGATCGGCGACACCATTGCCCATGCGCTGGCTGCATGGCCCCAGGTGGAGCTGCGCCTGTATATCGGCTGCTACGGCAATGACCCGGCCACGGTCGCTGCCGCGATGCATGGCGCACGAAACGATCCGCGTCTCAGGATCGTGGTGCACGACAATATGGGTCCGACGACCAAGGCCGATTGCCTCAACCGCTGCTATCGCGCGCTGATCGACGACGAGGCGCGCAGCGGCATCCGCTACCGCATGGTGCTGCTGCATGACGCCGAGGACATGGTCGACCCCGCCGCGCTCGGGTTGCTCGACCGCTCGATCGACAGCGCCGATTTCGTCCAGCTGCCGGTGCTGCCCGTGCCGCAACGCGAATCGCGCTGGGTGGGGAGCCATTATTGCGAAGAGTTCGCCGAGGCGCACGGGCGCACCATGGTGGTGCGCGACGCGCTCGGCGCCAGTCTGCCCGCCGCGGGTGTCGGCTGCGTCTTCAGCCGCGACATTCTCGAACAGATCGCCAAGGACAAAGCGGCCGCGGGCGCCACTCCGGCGCCGTTCTCGGTCGATTCGCTGACCGAGGACTACGAGCTGGGCTTCCGTGTGCGTGAGGCGGGCGGCCGCTCGCGGTTCCTGCGGGTGCGCGACGAACATGGCCGCCTGGTCGCGACCAGGGCCTATTTCCCCGGCTCGCTGGAAGCTTCGGTGCGGCAGAAGGGGCGCTGGATCCACGGTATCGCCCTGCAAGGATGGGACCGGCTGGGCTGGGGCGGGGGCCTTGGCGAGACGTGGATGCGGCTGCGCGACCGGCGTGGGCTGATCAGCGCGCTGGTGCTGCTGGCCGGCTATACGCTGCTCATCCTGATCGGTGTCTCGGCGGTGATGGCGCTGTTCGGCCAGCCCTTTCCCACTGGCGGCGACCGTCTGGCGATCACGCTGCTGGCCGCCAATCTGGCCGCGCTTATCTGGCGCAGCGCGGTGCGCTTCATCATCACGTCGCGCGAATATGGCGGCCGGGAAGGAGCGCGCGCCATCCTGCGCATTCCGGTTGCCAATATCATCGCCATCATGGCCGCGCGCCGGGCGCTGTTTGCCTATGTCGGCACCTTGCGCGGCAGCCCGGTCACGTGGGACAAGACCGAGCACGATGCGCATCCCACCCGCGGGGAGGACGCGCTTCCTGCGCTCGGGGTGGCGGCGTGAACCTAGCGCATCGGGGCCATCCGCTGTATTTTCTCGCCGCGTTGCTATTGGTGTGGCTGGCGGCAAGAGCGCTGATCTGGAACGAACACGGCGGGGCGGGGTGGAACGGGCAAGCGCCTGGCAGTTTCGTTCAGACGGGCGGTTCGTTCAGTATCGGCAAGAGCGCGGGTCGCGGGTTGGGTCGGCAAGCCCAATCGGACGCATCGCTCTCCGATTCGCTTGCGGTGACGGACAATCAGTCAGGGGGGCGTGAGCGTGACGGGCTTGGCGCGGTCCCTCAGCCGCTTCCAGGACTGGTTCCGGCGCGCGTTACGGTCCTCCTGTCGCCGCGTCCGCTCGGGCCAGCAAGTTTGCGCCGGCTGAGTACTCCCGTCGCAGGACCCGGCAACCGGGCGAATGCAGCGCAAAGAACCGTTCGGGCAGCCCAGGACAATCGCGGCGCGACGCTGGCGGTTGGCCATACGCTGATGACCATGATGGGGCTGTCCCAGATGCGTTTGCCACCCCACTTCGCAGCGCTTGTCGGCAGCGGCCGGCCCGGAGGCAATGACGAACTGCGTGCGGGCAGGCGCGCACGGGCTGCTTCAGCGCTTGCCGATGCAGGACCTGAGCCACTGGCGCCGGCGCGCGTTACCGGCGACAAGCGCATCGGGCGCTGGGCGGCGGATGGCTGGGTGTTCGTGCGCGAAGGCGGGGTCAGGGCAAACGTTCCCGGTCAACCGAGCTACGGCCGCAGCCAGGCGGGCGCGGTTCTGCGCTACCGGCTTGCGCCCACCTCGCGCCACGCCCCCCAGGCCTATGTGCGGGCCAGCAGCGCCTTCGAACGGCCGCGCGATGCCGAGCTTGCCGCCGGTCTTTCGGCCCGCCCCATCGCCCGCCTGCCGATCCGCCTGGCAGCCGAACTGCGGCTGGCGGACCGCGCCGTCGACACCGAGCTTCGCCCAGCGGCCTATGCGGTGACCGAGCTTGCCCCGATCGACCTTCCTTTTGCGGCGCGTGCCGAATTTTACGCTCAAGCCGGCTATGTCGCGGGCGATTTCGCTACGCCATTCGTCGATGGACAGGCGCGCCTTACCCGCGACTTCGCCCGGGCCGGGCCGGCCAGGCTCTCCGCCGGCATCGCTGCATGGGGCGGCGCGCAGGAAGGCGCCGCGCGGCTCGACGTCGGCCCCACCGCGTCGGCGTCGTTCAGCATCGGCCGGGTATTCGCACGCGCCTCTGCCGATTACCGGGTCCGCGTCGCCGGCGATGCCGCTCCCGATCATGGTCCCGCGCTGACGCTTTCGGCAGGGTTCTGACCGGGCCGGTTCCCGCGCACAGCCTGGGCGCGGTGCATCGATGATCGAGCGCGGCGGCCTTGAGCATGTTCGGCCGAGCCTTTGCCAAAGCCCTGCCGATCGCCATCGCCGATGGAGCGGCACGACCATGGGTTCGAGGATCGAACGCCGACCGCGCGCAACAATCTTTTGCGTTCAGCTTTCAGCGCCCTCGCCCTTGCGATAGGCGGGCGGCGACCATGGATGTCTACCTCCCCATCGCCAATCTCGCGGTCAACGGACTGGTTATCGTGCTGCTGGGCGCGGGCACCGGCATCTTATCGGGTATCTTCGGCGTCGGCGGCGGTTTCCTCACCACGCCGCTGCTCATCTTTTATGGCATACCGCCAACCGTGGCGGCGGCCTCGGCGGCAACGCAGGTCACCGGCGCCTCGGTTTCGGGCGTGTTCGCGCAGGCCAAGCGCGACGGGGTCGATTACCAGATGGGCATCGTCACCGTCGCCGGCGGGATGGTGGGCGCGCTGATCGGAGCGGGGCTGTTCAGCCTGCTCGAGGCGCTGGGGCAGATCGATACCGTCATCGCCATCCTTTACGTGCTGCTGCTTGGCACGATCGGCTCGCTCATGGCCCGCGAAAGCGTGGGAGCCATGCGCGCTCCTTCGAAGAGCCGCCCGCGCGCTGCCAGAAGGCGCCATCATCCGCTGGTGGCCGTGCTTCCCGGGCGGTGGCGGTTCTATCGCTCGGGTCTGTACCTCTCGCCCGTCGCACCGCTCATCCTGGGGGTCATTGTCGGTATCCTCACCATGCTGATGGGCGTGGGCGGCGGCTTCATCATGGTGCCGGCGATGCTCTACATTCTGGGCATGAGCGCCAAGGTCGTGGTCGGCACCAGCCTGTTCAACATCCTGTTCGTCACCATGGCTGCCACGATGGTTCATGCGATGACCACCAAGGCGGTCGACATCGTGCTTGCCGGCCTCTTGCTGCTCGGCTCGGTGATCGGAGCGCAGTTGGGCACCAGGATCGGCACCGCGGTCAGGCCCGAACTGCTGCGTCTGGCGCTTGCGGGGCTGGTCCTTGCGGTAGCGGTGAGGATGTTCCTTGGCCTGTTCTACCAACCCGACGAGATCTATACCTTGGTCCCGCTGTGAGGGGGTTGGCCGCGCTGGTGCTGAGTGCGTCGCTTGCTGCGGCAATCCCCGATGCGGCGCATGCGCAGACCGGCGAGCCGGTGCTGATCCCCGAAGTCTCCCAGCATCAGATCCGCGTGCGCCAGGGCTTTGTCGGCACCGAGCTTCTGCTGTTCGGCGCCATTCTCGACCCAGGCGGCGGACAAGCAGGACGCGCCTATGACATCGTGGTGGTTCTCAAGGGTCCGACCATTCCCATCCAGATGCGCGAGAAGCAGCGCATCGCCGGCATCTGGGTCAATGCGGCCAGCACCGATTTCCGTTCGGTGCCCTCCTTCTACGCGCTGGCCTCATCGCAGCCGGTGGCCGACCTGGTCGATGAGCGGACCGCGGCGATCTACGAGCTTGGCCTGTCCTGGCTCCAGCTTTCGCCCAGCGGCACGATCGACCCCGAGGAGCAGGGCCGGTTCATTGCCGGCCTCGTCGATCTCAAAGAGCGCGAAGGGCTTTACCAAGAGGACGGCCGGGGCGTGACGATCAGCCAAGACGTGCTTTATCAAGCGCGCATCGCGATCCCCTCCAATGTTCAGACCGGGCTCTATGTCGCCGAGACTTTCGCCATTGCCGATGGCCGGGTGATCACTTCGGCAACCTCGGAGGTGGAGGTGGTGAAGGAAGGTTTCGAGCGCGGCGTGGCGGTCTCGGCACAGGAATACTCGGTGTTTTACGGCCTGTTCGCGGTGGGTCTGTCGCTTGCCATGGGCTGGGCTGCGGGACGGGCGTTCGAACTGGTCTGACAGCAAAACTCGTGGCAAGATGAACGGCGTCCTTCGTTCGCGTTGAGACGATCTTAAGACTTGTCGCGCTAGCAACCGATCTCATCGACAAAAACAGATCGAGTCACACGAAATGCCTGAACTGCACGGCCTCTCGGCACCTCGCTTCGTGCCCACCCGCCGCCTGCAACCGCAGTGGCAGGAGCCCTTTTTCGGGGAGGAGGACGGCCGCGCGAATGTCGAGCATGCGGCAGGTCCGCTGCTGGGCGAAGTCGTGGCAGTGGGCGGTGCCGGGGCCGAGATCATGCTCGATGCGTCGGAGCTCGAGAATTGTGCGGAAAATGCCGATCGCGCGGTCGCCATGGCCGGGCAGGTCGGCAGCCAGATCAAGATCCGCACCCGGCAGGGTTGGCTGCTGGCGAGCGTTCGCGACCAGCGCCGCGCCCGCGCCGACGCGGTCGGCAATGCGGGCAACGGTGCAGGCAGCGACGCGGACCACGGCGAGGGCGGGGTCAACGGTGCGGGCAACGGGGGGGGCGGGGGCGAAACGCCGGCGCCGGCCATTGAGGCGCGGATCGATTTTTTGGGAGAGGGGCTTGAGGATGCCGCTACCGGGCGTATCCTGCGCTTTCGTCGCGGCATCACCCGCTACCCGCTTCCCGGCGCGCCCGTGTTTCCTGCCACTTCGGAGGATTTGTCGGCCATCCATACCGGGGATGGCCGCAGCGCCATATCCATCGGCACCGTCTATCCCACGCACGACATCGGCGCCTGTCTTTATGTCGATGCGCTGCTCGGGCGCCATTTCGCTCTGCTCGGATCCACGGGCACCGGCAAATCGACCGCGCTCGCGCTGATCCTTCACCGGATCATCGCCGCGGCGCCGCATGGCCATGTGGTGATGATCGATCCGCACGGCGAATATGGTGCCGCCTTCGCGCAGGAAGGCATGGTGTTCGACGTCGCCAACCTGAAGATGCCCTACTGGCTGATGAATTTCGAAGAGCATTGCGAGGTGCTGCTGGCCGAAACGGACTGTGACGCGCAAGAAGATCGCGATGTGCTCGCCAAATGCCTGCTCGCCGCCCGACAAAAGAGCCATCTGGCAGGTGAACAGGGGCGATTGACCGTCGATTCCCCGGTTCCCTATCTGCTTTCCGACCTGCTGCGTTTGCTGAACGACGAGATGGGCAGCCTGGACAAGCCCGGCACCGCCGCCCCCTACATGCGTATCAAGGCCAAGATCGAGGAACTGCGCACCGATCCTCGTTACGCTTTCATGTTCTCGGGCATGCTCGTGGGCGATACCATGGTCGAGTTCCTGGGCGATATTCTCCGGCTTCCGGGCAACGGGCGGCCGATCGCCATCATCGATGTGTCGGGGGTCCCGTCGGACATTACCAAGACCGTCGTCGCCATGCTTGCGCGCATGGTGTTCGACCTTGCCATCTGGGGCCGGACCGAGCCCGCGCGTCCGGTGCTTCTGGTGTGCGAGGAAGCGCATCGCTACGTCCCGAGCGAAGCGCGCGCCGAAGGCTCGAGCGTGGGCCGCGTGCTGGGGCGGATCGCCAAGGAGGGGCGCAAATACGGCATCGCGCTGGGCCTCGTCACCCAGCGCCCGTCCGATCTTGCCGAAAGCGTGCTCTCGCAGTGTGGCACCATCATCGCCATGCGGCTCAACAACGAGCGCGACCAGGCCTTCGTCAAGGCGGCCATGCCCGAAGGTGCGCGCGGTTTTCTCGACTCGATCCCGGCCTTGCGCAATCGCGAATGCATCATCTGCGGGGAGGGGGTCACGATCCCCATCCGCGTCAGTTTCGACGAGCTCGAGCAGTCTCATCGGCCGGCCTCGGCGGACCCGAGTTTCCTTTCGCTCTGGCACGACACTGGCGGCGATGCCGATTCGCTGTCCCGCATCGTGCAGCGCTGGCGCACGCAAGGGGGCTAATGCAGGACAACAGCGCGGGCTGCGACCAGGTTTTCCAGGCCCAACTCGACGATGCCGCTGCACGCGACGAGCGCTGCAGCACTCAAAGTCCATCGAACGTGGGCTCTGATCGGGTGCGTTCGGTTGCGACCCTGAAGTTGGGTTGGTTTTTGGCAGATCGGATTTTGAGACCCCCTTGTCCGGCAGAACCGTCGCATGAGATGACGCAGTATCAGGCCAACCTGTTTTCGAGCCGCCCGGTTCAAAACGTTTTTCGCTAGGCGCTGTTTGTTCGGACTTCGCGGAGCTTCCGATACAAACACCGCCGAGGCCATAACGCGCCCGCGCGATCTGGTTTCGCCAACGCTCAAGGGCACGGCCGTCAAGTATTATCCGCACGCCGACCCGCCCCCGATCAAGTGCCGCGGGTATCGCGGAACAGGTGGATATGCAGCCGATCGCTCAGCCGGAAGCCGTGTTTCAGACCTATCGGCGCAAGCCACCGCATGCGCTGGTGCAATGTCGCACTATCGGTGCCTTCGGCCATCAGCCAGATGCGCGAGGGCGCGATTCCATGCGCGTCGGCCAAAGTCCGCACCTGCGCGATATCCCCGGGTGCGCCGATGACGAACTTGAACGCAGCCCGCCCGTCTTGCGCCCAGCGTGCGATCATTTCCCGAGGCAGCGCGCGTTCGGATGGATTGCCGCTATGGGCAAGCTTGAAGCTGACATTGTAGCGTTCGACATGGCCGTCGAGCGCTGCGGCGGGATCGATCGTGCCGTTGGTCTCCACCTCGACCGCGATCCCGGGCAGATGCTCGAGCATCCGCGCCAGCGCGGCCGCCTGGAGCAGCGGCTCGCCGCCGGTGATCACCAGCCGCGGCTGACCCAGCTGCGCAATCCTCCGCGCGGCCTCGACTTCGCTTAGAGTGACCTGGTTCGCCCTGCGCGAAAACACCGCGCCTGCGCGGTGCGGCCGCCGGTCGCCTTCGAACCGCCAGGTATAGGCGGTGTCGCACCATACGCAGGCAAGGTTGCAGCGCGACAACCGGATGAAGCTGACCGGAAGCCCCGCGCTGGGTCCCTCGCCCTGGATCGAGGCGAAGATCTCGGGCCGCGCTTCGCTTCCCGGCTCTCTCGGGGCCATAACGGCAAGGGTCAGCGGCATGTCGCGGCACCGCGGAAAACGGCCGAAAGTGACAGGTGTGACACTGTCCTGAAAAGTATTCCGGACGATGCCTGGCGGCGCGCGTGAAACGCGTGTCGGAAGTGGCGATCCGGATGATCATCGCCGAGCTTGTCGCATCGTCCGGTCGGGTAAGAAACTGGATGAACGCGTTTGACCGTACCGCCTGTGTCGGCGTCGTGGTGGCTCATGCCAGCCGCGCCAGCGCCGCCTCTAACCGCTCGACCTCGGCCGCGTGATGCGCATGGTCGGCGCGCGCCTTCTCAACCGCCTCGGGTTTGGCGCGCTCGACGAAGGCGGGATTGGCGAGGCGTTTGGCGAGCGAATCGCGTTCTTTTTTAGCTGCGTCGCGCGCCTTTGCCAGCCGGGCCTGCTCGGCTTGCAAATCGATCACCCCCTCGAGCGGAACGATGACGACGTCCTCACCCGCGCTTATATGCATGGCCGCGCCCGGCGGCGGCGGGGCGAAGGCGATTGGGCCGAGCCTTGCCAGACGTTCGATCGGCGCGCGTTCGCGTTCGATCACCCGCGCGGCAAGGGCCGTGGGGTTGGCCAGGAACGCGGCCAGTCGTGCGCCGGGGGCGATACCAATCTCGTTGCGCGCCGAGCGGGTGGCGCCCGTGAGCGCGATCAGCCACTCGGTTTCGCGCTTTGCTTGCCCATCCGCTGTCGCATCAGGCTCAGGCCATTTCGCGAGGATTAGCTCGTACGGGCGCGGATCGGACGACGGCGCAAGCGCGTGCCACAGCTCCTCGGTGACGAAGGGCATGAAGGGGTGCAGCATGACCAGGATCTGGTCGAACACCCAACCCGCGACCTGTTTGTTCTCATCATCGACCTGGCCCTTGATGAGTTCCAGATACCAGTCGCAGAAGCGGTCCCAGGTGAAGTGGTAGATGGTGTTGGCCGCCTCGTCGAAGCGCAAGCTGGCCAACGCCTGGTCGAGTGCGGCAAGCGTCTCGACCACCTCGCCGATGATCCAGCGGTTGACCGCGCTCGTGGCGGGCGGCGCGGCCAGCGTGGTGCTCGCGCCGATGCCGTTGGCCTGGCAGAAGCGCGCGGCGTTCCACAGCTTGGTGGCGAAGTTGCGGTAGCCCTCGATCCGGCTCTCGTCGATCTTGATGTCGCGCCCCTGGCTCTCCATCGCCGCCATGAAGAACCTGAGCGCATCGGTGCCGTACTTGTCGATCAGGCCGAGCGGATCGACCGTGTTGCCCTTGGACTTGGCCATCTTCGAGCCGTCGGCCGCGCGCACCAATCCATGGAGGTAGAGGCGCTTCCAGGGCACCTCGTCCATCAGGTGCATCCCCATCATCGCCATCCGCGCGTCCCAGAAGAACAGGATGTCGAAGCCGGAGATGAGAAGGTCGTTGGGGTAGTGCTTGGCGAGCAGCGCGGTGTCCTCGGGCCAGCCGAGCGTGGCGAAGGGCCACAGCGCGGAGGAGAACCAGGTGTCGAGGACGTCGGGGTCTTGGTAGAGTTGGATCACCCAATGACCACCCTCCGCCGGGTATCCTCTAGGTCCTGTATGTTCGCCGTCTGTGTTGTCGCCTTCAATGAAAGCTACGTTGTTTTTGCCGATTATCTGCTCGTAGTGCAATTTTGCTAAAAGCTGTGCTTCCTCGAATGAAGGAGCAACGAACGTTTCCCATGATCCCGGAGCGTCGGTCAATGCTTCCATCAATAAGACGAAAGTACCGTCGCTTCTCTTCTCTACTTTGGTTCCGTACCAGACGGGCACGCGGTGCCCCCACCATAGCTGGCGCGAGACGCACCAGGGCTGGATGTTCTCCATCCAGTTGAAAAAGGTCTTCTCCCAGGTCTTGGGCACGATCTCGATCCGGCCGTCGCGCACCGCTTCGAGCGGCGCGGCGGCGAGCTTCTCGGCATCGACATACCACTGGTCGGTGAGCCAGGGCTCGATGACCACGCCGCCTCGGTCGCCATAGGGGGTGGCGATGGTGCGCGGCTCGGCGTCGTGCTCGGCGCCGTCCTTGTCGATCCACGACACCAGGTGGCCGCTTTCCTTGAGCATCGCCACCACCCGCTCGCGCGCAGCGAAACGGTCGAGGCCGACGAGTTCGTCCGGGATTAGCCCGTCCGCCGTCTGGCACACGCGCGCCTCGGCATCGAGCATGTTGAGCATGTCTGCGGGCGCGATGCCGGCGCGCTTGCCGACTTCGAAATCGTTGAAATCATGCCCCGGCGTGATCTTGACCGCGCCCGAGCCCAGTTCGGGATCGGCATGCTCGTCGGCCACTACCGGCACACGGCGGCCGGTGATCGGCAGGATCACCTGCTTGCCGACGACGCTGGCATAGCGCTCGTCCGAGTGGTGCACCGCCACCGCCATGTCGGCCAGCATGGTTTCGGGCCGGGTGGTGGCGACCTCGATGAAATCCGCGCCGCTCTCCAGTCTGACGCCGTCCGCCAGCGGGTAGCGGAACCGCCAGAAATGCCCGGCGACCTCGCGCGTCTCGACTTCCAGGTCGCTGATCGCGGTCCCGAGCGCGGGGTCCCAGTTGACCAGCCGCTTGTCGCGGTAGATCAGGCCTTCGTCGTAGAGCCGGACGAAGGTGTGCGTGACCGCGCGGCTGAAATGCTCGTCCATGGTGAACTGCTCGCGCGACCAGTCCATCGAACAGCCCAGGCGGCGCAGCTGGCGGGTGATGGTGCCGCCGCTCTCCCGCTTCCATTCCCACACCTTCGCCACGAAATCCTCGCGCGAGAGGTGGGTCCGCTTTTCGCCGCGCTCGGCCATCTGGCGCTCGACCACCATCTGGGTGGCGATGCCGGCATGGTCGGTCCCCACCACCCAGAGCGCATCCTTGCCGCGCATCCGCTCGTAGCGCACCACGATGTCCTGAAGCGTGTTGTCGAGCGCGTGGCCGATATGCAGCGATCCGGTGACATTGGGCGGCGGGTTGACGATGGTGAAGGCGGGCGCGTCCGGACGGTGCGGACGAAACAGGCCGTTGTCTTCCCAATAGGCATACCAGTGCTTCTCGATCGCAGCGGGATCGAAGGTCTTGCCGAGGGGCGTCTGGGGCTCGTGCGACATCGGGAGGCGGCCTTGCCAGCGGGGGCGGCGCGGGGCAACCGCCGATAGTTCTTGCTCCGCCCGTCCGATAGCCGCGCCAAGCGATACCCCCGCAGCGCCGTCGCCAATGCCGTCGCCAATCCCGTCGCCAGTTCGGGGGCCAACACGGCGGTGGGTACAGCCCAGCGCGTGCTTGCCGCCTCTGCAATAAGCATCCATAGGCTGCATCCATGCGCGAATGGGCCGAGGTGGAGGTGCAAGAGGCGGGCGGTGGCCGCACCGTCAGCCTCACCGGCCCGCTGCGTATCTCCACCGTGGGCCCGCTCGACCGGTCGCTGCGCGCGCTCGATGAGCCTGTCGAAGAGGTCGATCTGTCGCGGGCGGGCGAGATGGACACCGTGGGCGCCTGGCTGGTGCTGCGCTTCGCCGAAGAGCACGACGCCCGCGTCACCGGCGCCAGTCACCAGGCCGAAGTGTTGATGGACGCGGTCCGGACCAGCCAGAGCGACGCGCCGATCAAACCGCAGCGCCATGACGCGTTCACCAGGGTTACCGGCACTGTCGGCGACTATATGGCCGAGCTTGCCCGCGGCACGATGGCGGTGATCGCGTTCTTCGGCGCGATCGTGGCCGCTTTCGCCACTGCGATCATCCATCGCCGGTTCCGCTTTCGCGCGCTGGTGCGGCAGATGGAGCTGGTGGGCGTGGCTTCGCTGCCCATCATCGGCCTGATGAGTTTCCTCATCGGCATCGTCATTGCCCAGCAGGGCTCGGTGCAGCTTGCCCAGTTCGGTGCCGAAACGCTGACCATCAACCTGGTCGGCCGGCTGACGCTGCGCGAGCTGGGCGTGCTGATGACCGCGATCATGGTCGCCGGACGATCGGGCAGCGCGTTCGCGGCGCAGCTGGGCACGATGAAGCTGACCGAGGAAATCGACGCCATGCGCACGATCGGCGTGTCGCCGATGGAGGCGCTGGTGTTGCCGCGCATTCTGGCCGCGGTGCTGATGATGCCGCTGCTCGGCTTCTTCGCCAGTGCGGTGGCCATCATCGGCGGGGCGGTCATTGGCGATGTGGCGCTGGGGATTCCCTTCATCACCTTCCTGGCGCGGATCCAGGAAGTGGTGCCGGTCTATGATTTCTATGTCGGCATGGCGAAGGCGCCGGTATTCGGCCTGATCGTGGCGCTGGCGGGTTGCTACCAGGGCATGCAGGTGGAGGGCAATGCCGAGGAAGTGGGCCTGCGCACCACCAAGGCGGTGGTCCAGGCGATCTTCGCGGTCATCGTGCTCGACGCCTTCTTCGCCATCTTCTTTTCCGAGATCGGGTGGATCTGATGGCCGAGGTCGCGACTACTCCCCGGCTCGACAGCGAACCGCCGGCCGATGTCGCGCATGACGACATCCCCGAGCGGTTCGAAGGCGAGTTCCCGATCCGTATCCGCGAGCTCACCAACGCCTTCGGTTCGCAGGTGATCCACGAGGCGCTCGACCTGGACGTCAGGAAGGGCGAGGTCCTGGGCGTGGTCGGCGGATCGGGCACGGGCAAGAGCGTGCTCATGCGCTCGATCATCGGGCTGCAGACGCCGGCATCGGGCCGGATCGAGGTGTTCGGCCACGAGCTGACGGATGGCGACACGCCCGACGGGGTTGCGCTGCGCAGCCGTTGGGGGGTGCTGTTCCAGGGCGGCGCACTGTTCTCCACGCTGACCGTGGGCGAGAACGTGCAGGTGCCGATCAAGCAATTCTACCCCGAGCTGTCCCCCCGCCTGCTCGACGAGATCGCCCGGTACAAGGTCGTGCTCACCGGTCTGCCGGCAGAGGCGGCGAGCAAGTATCCGAGCGAACTTTCGGGCGGAATGCGCAAGCGTGCTGGCCTGGCGCGGGCGCTGGCGCTCGATCCCGAGCTGTTGTTCCTCGACGAGCCGACCGCCGGCCTCGACCCCATCGGCGCGGCCAAGTTCGACGATCTGACGCGCGAACTGGCCGATACGCTGGGTCTCACGGTGTTCCTCATCACCCACGACCTCGACACGCTCTACGCCATTTGCGACCGGGTGGCGGTGCTGGCGGACAAGCAGGTGATCGAGGTGGGGACCATCGCCGAGCTGCTGGAAAGCGACCATCCGTGGATCCAGGAATATTTCAACGGACCGCGCGCGCGCGCGGCCAAGGACACGCATCTGCGAGCCGAGACCGCCGCCCAGACCGCCAGGGACGCCGACGCGCACACGGCCGGGGGAATGGCCGCGGACAGGGCCGGGGACAGGGCTGGGAAAGCGTTGGACAAGCCCGGCGCGGCGCAGGCATAGGCAGGCATTATGGAAACACGGGCAAATCATGTCTGGGTGGGCCTGGTCACGCTGCTGCTGCTGGCGGGATTGGCGCTGTTCTTCGTCTGGCTGGCGCGTTTGGGCGGGGACGATCAGAAGCAATACGACATCTTCTTCGCCCAGAGCGTGGGCGGGCTCGCCAATGGCAGCCAGGTCACCTTCGCCGGTGTTCCGGCAGGCCAGGTGACCGATATCGAGCTATGGCCCCAGGACCCGGAATTTGTCCGCGTGCGCGTGGTGATCAGTGACGATATCCCCATCTTGCAGGGCACGGTCGCCTCGATCGCGGCAAGCTTTACCGGTGTATCAAATGTGACGCTGGATGGCGCGGTGCGTGGTGCGCCGCCGATCACCGAGATCGGCCCGGGCGGGGTTCCGGTCATTCCCACAAGGCCCGGCGCGCTGGGCGAAATCCTTGCAAGCGCGCCGTTGCTGCTCGAACGGCTCGCCACGCTGACCGAGCGGCTCACCCGGGTGCTGGACGACGACAACCAGGAATCGATCCACGGTATCTTGCGCAACACCAATGCGATCAGCGGCGAACTGGCCGAGACCGCGCCCGAACTGCGCGGCGTATTGCGCGAATTGCAGGGCACGCTTGCCGGCGGAACGCAGGCGCTTGGCGAATTCGAGCGCACCCTGGGATCGGCCAACACGTTGCTCGATCAGGAAGGCCAGAACCTGGCGGTGCAGATGCGCGAGACGCTGGATGCGGCGCAGGGCGTGGCAAGCGAGCTCGAGACCGCGCTGCAGGGCGTCGAGCCGATCACCCGCCAGATCAACGAGACCACGCTGCCCGCCGCCAACGCCACCTTGCGCGATCTGCGACGCACCAGCGAGAACCTGCGGGCGCTGACCGAGCGGATCGAGAACCAGGGGGCAAGCTCGATCATCGGCGGACAGACCCTGCCGACATACGAGCCTTGAGGGGAGCCTTGCCGTGACCGCGATCGACCAAGCGCGCAATTTTGGGCAGCGCGGGCCGGGCAGGCCGGGCGGACCGGGCAGACTGCTGCGCGTCGCAGCGGCGGCGGTGCTGGCGAGCACGGTTGCCGGTTGCATCAGCCTGGGCCCCGAGCCGCCCGATCAGCTGCTCACCCTGACCCCCACCAACATGACCGCGGCAGGACCGGGTAGCACGGGCAGAGCATCCGACGCGCTGGCGGTGCTGGTGCCCGCCGCGCCGCAGCGGCTCAGCGTCAACCGCGTGCCTGTCACCATCAGCGCCAGTTCGCTCGCCTATCTGGAAAACGCGGTCTGGGTGGAGCGGCCGGCACAGCTGTTTCGCAACCTGCTTGCCGAGACCATTCGTGGACGTGGATTGCGCATGGTGGTGGATACCGGCGAGCTCGAATATGCCGCTTCCACCCAGCTTTCGGGCCAGCTGGTCGAGATGGGCTATGACGCGGCGACGGGAACGGCCATCGTGCGCTATGACGCGGTGCTCGCCCTGCCCGGCGGCGAAATTCGCACGCGACGCTTCGAGAGCAGCGAGGCGGGGCTGCCACCGGAAGTGGATGCGATCGGGCCGGCGCTCAACCGGGCGGCCAATCAGGTGGCGCGAGACGTGGCGGACTGGATCGGCTGACGCGCACCTGGCGATGCGCTGGTCACCCGAGCGGTCGATCGCATTGACCTAGAGACCGCGATCATCCTGCGACAATGCCAAGAAGCGCGCCGCCGCCATGAAAGCGGCCAGGCGCGCCGCGCGGGCCTTGTCCGCCTCCTCGTCGCGGCCCCAGTTCTGGGCCTGCCAGTCTTCCTCCAGATTGGCGGCGGCGAAGATCGCCTCGGCAGCCCCGGGATCATCCGCCACCGCCAGCGCGGCGATGAGCGAGGCGGACACCGAAGCCAGCGTATACAGCGCCGCCAGCGCGAAATCGCTCTGCGCCGATAATTCGTCGCACAAGGTGGCCAGCGTTGAGGGCTTTTGCGGGCGGTGGATGACCCCGCTGATCCGCTCGAACCTGATCCCTCGCGCGTCCTCGCAGGCCTTGAGGACCGGTTCCCAGACTTCCTGCTGGCGCTGGTGCAGCGGCTCGTCGGGATGGGCGCGGTAGCACAAGGTGTCGGTCTCGGCGAAGGCCAGCAGCTTGGCGATGGTGGCCGTGCGGTCCGGAGCGATATGGTCGAGCGCAAGATCGGCCAGATCACGCAAGGGGAAGGCACGCGGGTCGATCTTGTCGCCTTGGCCGCGCCATTCATCGGCCAGCGCTTCGGCGAGCAGGCGATTGGGCACAATCTGCGGGTTGCCGGCTTGCGTAAGGATCGGGCGGTTGTCGAGGAAGACCTGCCAGCCGGCAGCCGACGCATTGGTCGTTACCTGCCTGTAGAAGCGTTTCATTTCCTTCGCCGCGAGCTCCACCGCCGCGCGAGCAGCGTGGGCGCGAGGAAGGCGGCGGCGGCGCCTGCCAATGCCAACGCCGCGCCCACCAGGTCCGGCCAGGCAAGCGCTCCGGCCAGGACTGCGACACCGCCAAGCAATGCCGCTATGCCGGCGAGGCGGACAAGCTGGATGAGCGCGAAACGTCGCCGTGCGCGCTCCTCTTCCATATCGGCGGTCATGCCAGCAGCGCCACGAGCTCGGCCGGAGTAGCGGCGACCGCCTGTGCGCCCGCAGCACGCAACTCGCCGGGCGAGTGATAGCCCCAGCCGACCCCGATCGCCCGCGCACCGGCGACCTGCGCCATCTCGATATCGAACACCGTATCGCCGATCATCACCGTATCGCCCGGTTCCACCTCGGCCTGGTCCATCGCCGCGAGCAGCATGGCGGGGTGCGGCTTGGATGGATGGCGATCCGCGGTCTGCAAGGTGACGAAGCGATCCGCGATACCATGCAGCGCCAGTGTGTGGGACAGGCCGCGAACGGACTTGCCCGTCGCCACGCCCAGCAGCCAGCCCCGATCGGTCAGCTCGCCCAGCGCAGCGGCAATCCCGGCGAACAGCGGCTCGCTTACCGCCCCCTCGTAACGCGCGGTTCTGAATGCCTCGCGATAGGCGTCGACGATTGCCTGTCGGTCCTCGCCGGACGTTCCCGGGGCCAGCACCGCGACCGCCTGCGGCAAGCTCAGGCCGACGATCCGGCGGATGGCGTCGCGCTGCGGCGGCTGGTGCCCGGCGCTTGCGAAGGCGCGCTCCATCGCCGCGCACACCGCCGCCTGGCCGTCCGACAAGGTGCCGTCGCAGTCGAACACCGCCAGGCGCCTGATCGGACCCACGGTGTTGGCTATGCTCATGCAGGCGGTGGCATATCGACGCCGCGCATCAGCTGGGCAAGGTCGTGCCGCCCGTCCTCCACCAGCGCGTCGGCGACGCGCGCCCGGTCATGCGCCGACCGGTTCTGCGACAGCTTGAAGGTGGCGCGCCGGGCGGTGACGGCAAGCTCGTAACCCTCGATCTGCGCAAAATTGCTGCGCCATCGCTCGGGCGGAACCTGCGTCGGACGCCAGGGATCATCGCCACCGAGGCGAGCTTCGTTGCGCGCCCCGATCTCGCCCAGCAGATCGGCGAGTTCGGCGCGCGGCAGTACGCGCACGGTCCCGTCGAGCTCGAGCGCGACATAGTTCCAAGTGGGGATTGCGCCACGGTCTTCATACCAGCGGGGGCTGACATAGGCATGCGGCCCGTTGACCACCGCCAGCGCCTGAGCGCCATCCAGATGGGGCGCCAATGCGTTGGCCTTGGCGAGATGGAACCGCAGCCGGTCGGGTCCAGTGGCGATGAAGGGCGTGTTGACCGCGCGAAGACCCTGCGATGTCGATGCGATGATGGTGCCAAAGCCCACCGCGTCCACCAGCATCTGGGCAAGCTCGGCATCATTATTATGAAAGGCGGGGTTGGGATGCATCAGGTCTTTTTCCGCGGCTTGGAGCCCGGTCCTGTGCCCGGTCGCGTAGTGCCCTGTTGCTTGGCACCTTGTCGGTTAGCACCTTGTCGGTTGGCATCCTGTCGCGAGCCGCCCGCCTTGCCGGGGGTGCGCTTGGCCTTGCCGCGTGGAGGCGTCCCATGGGGCGCTTCATCCGCGCCGCGCCGCTGCCGTTCGCCGCGCCGCCCTTTGCGAACCTGCTTGGCATGCGCGCGGGCGGCCTGCTTCTTTTCCGCCGGCGATCGTTCTGCCGGGCCCTGATCGGGCAAGGCGTCGCTGGCGGCGAGATCGAACCCCAGTTGCGCCATGCTGGCGGCGAAATGCTCGGGCAGATCGGCGGTGACATCGAGCTTGCCTCCGCCGGGCTCGTCGATGATCAGGCGGCGGGCGTGAAGATGCATCTTGCGGCTGATCGCGCCGGTAAGGAACGCGTCAGGGCCGCCATATTTCGCGTCCCCGACGATAGGATGGCCGATCGCCGCCATGTGCACGCGCAACTGATGCGTGCGTCCGGTCAGCGGCTGCAGCTCGACCCAGGCCGCGCGATTGCCCGCCCGGTCGACCACACGAAAAAGCGTGCGCGCAGGCTGGCCGCCCTCGGCATCAACATGCATTTTCTCGCCGCCCGAACCCGGCTGTTTGGCCAGCGGCGCATCGACCGCGCCTTCGGCAAGATCGGGCACGCCGGTAACCAGCGCCCAATAGACCTTCTTCGCGGTCCGTCCCGAAAAGCGTTTGGAAAAGAACGCCGCGCTTCCCGGAGTGCGGGCGACAAGCAGGACGCCCGAGGTGTCCTTGTCGAGCCGGTGCACCAGGCGCGGGCGCGGCTCGTCTTCGCCGGCATAGGCCTCGAGCAGCGCATCGACATGGCGATGGGTCTTGGTGCCGCCTTGCGTCGCCAGGCCCGGCGGCTTGTTGAGGATCAGCGCGCTGTTGGTGCGCTCGACCAGCATCGCCTCGGCGGCTGCTTCCTCGTCGGGAGTAAGCGGGCGGCGGGCGCGCGCAGACTTACGCAGAGTTTGCTCGCCGCCGGGCGGAACGCGCAATATCTGCCCCGAAGCCAGACGATCTTCGGGCTTGACCCGCGCACCGTCGCACCTCAACTGCCCGGTGCGCGCCCAGCGCGAGACGGTGGCGAACCCGATCTGCGGCAGGTGGCGCTTGAACCAGCGATCAAGGCGGATCCCGTCATCATCGGGGCGCACGGTGAACCGGCGGACATCGTCGGATGATCCGCGCGAGGTCATAGTGCCGCCCGGACCACCAGCATGCCAACCAGCAGACCGGTGATGCCCAATCCCAGCGATAGCAGCGCATAGGCACCTGCCAGCAGCCATTGGCCGCGTTCGATGAGCAGCACCAGTTCCAGACTGAAGGCCGAGAAGGTGGTGAAGCCGCCGAGCAGGCCCACGCCAAACAGCAGCCGAAGCTGATCGGTGCCCGGCGCGCCGCTCGCGCCGTGGCGCATCAGCCATGCGGCCAGCACGCCCATCAGCAGGCTGCCGAGCGTATTAACCGCCAGCGTGGCGAAGGGAAATGCCTGCATTGCGGGCGCGCCCAGCCATCCGGTCATCATTCGGCCGGCATGATAGCGAAGGAATGCGCCCGCGCCTCCGCCCAGTCCTACCAAAAGCGAGGCTTGAAACGGAAGCGTTGCTTGCATGGCGGGCGGTGTAGCGGGCGGGGCGGGCGGGATAAAGGCTGGATGGCACGCCCACGTTGCTATCCGTATTCGGCCGCGTATTCGGTTGCGCGCGGTGCGAGTGCGACCTTGCCAATTTGCCTTCCTGCGACTATCGCTAACCGCTTGTGAGCCGGTCCGGAACGGATTCGGCGCGTTTTCCATTGGTCCGCCGGGCACATGCGCATTGCAAGGATGCTGGGCGCTGGCCGGTTTGGCAGCACGAAAGAGGTGGCGATAGTTTATGCAGATCATCGTTCGCGATAATAATGTCGAGCAGGCCATGCGCGCGCTCAAGAAGAAGCTCCAGCGCGAGGGCGTTTATCGCGAGATGAAGCTGCGTCGTCATTACGAGAAGCCGAGCGAGAAGCGCGCGCGAGAGAAAGCCGCCGCGGTGCGCCGCGCGCGCAAGCTCGAGCGCAAGCGGGCCGAGCGCGACGGGGTCAAGTAAGCCCTACTTGTTTCCCTCGACTGTCGGCGCGCTGTCCCATCTGCGCGGTGCCCGCTGGACGGACGCGACCCCGAGATTGAGCGCTGTCTTCCGTATCGCGTCGATCCTGCGCTGATCAGCTTTTGAGCCAACGTTACGGCCGCTTGTAACGCCCCGCCCGATGCGCCAATGCGCCAGAGCGGCGTGCCGAAGCCGTGGGTGGATGCTTGCCCGCCCGGCGCGCGCTTGTCAGGATGCCCAGCATGACCGAGATCACCCGCGTTCCGCTCCAGCCGATATCCCGTGGATCGCTGACCAAGCTGTGGCTGGCCATCGCGCTGGCGGTGCTGGGAGCGGCGGCGTTCGCCTGGGCAGCGGTTCCGGCCGGGGTGGATGTCGAGACCCTGAGCGCCGGCGAAGGCGCTACGCCGGGCGAGACCGACGTGGTGTTCGTCGAATATGTCGGACGCTTGTCCGATGGCACGGTGTTCGACCAGTCGCAGCCGCTGCCGCTGCCGCCGATGGTTCAGGACCTGCTGCCACCGGGCACGCCGCTGCCGCTCGAGAACATGCTGCCGGGCTTTCGCGAGGCACTGATGGAGATGCAGCGCGGTGGGCGCTACATTGCCGAAATACCCGCCGACAAGGCCTATGGCGATGCGCCACCCGAAGGTGCGCCGATACCGCCGGGCGCCGACCTGGAGTTCGAGATAACGCTGATCGACTTCATGCCGTTCGAGGAGTTCCAGGGACGGGTGCAGCAGATCGAGCAGCTGCTGGCCCAGGCCCAGATGCTCGCGCCGCCGGCGGGGGGAGCGGACCCGATGGTACCTCCGCCGCCGCCGCCCGGGCAATAGGTGCAACTGCTTGACCGCCCTGGAAGGCGGGCCAGCCGCCGGGACGCTCGCACCGGCTGACCAAGACATTTCCATCGATGCTGCGCGGCCCTGGCTACTGGGATTGCTTGGGGGCGCGGCCGGGCTGATAATCCACATTCTACTCGAAGGTCCCGGCTCGGACACAGGCTGGCGGGTTGCCGGCGCGAGTTTCGTCTTCTTCGGCGCGATCGCGCTCGGCCTCACCCTTTCGCTCCGGCGCCCGCTGGAAGCGGCGATATTCTCTGGCGTTCTTGGCCTCACGATGGGCGGCATCGCCTGGCATCTGATGTCCGCCGGCAGGAGCGTTGCGCAACCGGAATATGCCTTTGCCGCGGGCGTGTTCGCCAGCCTGCTAGCCGTACCGCTGTTCGAGGCAGGCTTTCACCGCCATTGGCTGGCGACGCCTTACGCACGTGCGCATGCCCATGCCTGGACCGATGTCATCAGCGGGCTGTGCGCGGCGGTGTTCACGCTTGTCGCCTGGCTGTGGCTGGGGCTGGTCGATGCGCTGCTCAGCCTGGTCGACATCACGCTGGTCGGCAGTCTGATCCAGGAAGGGTGGTTCGGCGCGAGCTATACCGGCGCGGCATTCGGTACCTCGCTCGGTTTGTTGCGCAACAACTTGCGGGCAATCGGCGCGCTGCAGAATGTGGTGATGCTGGTTCTGTCGTTGCTCGCACTGCCGTTCGCGGCGGCGCTCATGATCTTCCTTGTCGCCTTGCTGGTGACCGGCGGCGATGCGTTGTGGCAGGCAACCGACAGTGCCACGCCGATCCTGCTGGCCTGTGCGGCAGGCGCCTTCCTGCTCGCCAATTCGGTGATCCGCGACGACGAGGAGACGAGCAGCAGCAGCCGGACGATGCTGGCAGCGGCATTGGTGCTGGCGCTCGGCATCCTGCCGCTGGCGAGTTTCTCCGCCCTCTCGATGGGGATGCGGATCGGGCAGTATGGCCTGGCGCCCGAGCGGCTATGGGCGCTGGTGGCGATCGGTGTCGCGCTTGCCTTCGGTCTTGCTTACTGGGTGGCGGCGGTGCGCGGGCGCCTCGCCGCCTGGCGCGATCGCCTGCGCGATGCGAACCTGCGGCTTGCAGCAGGCGTCGCCTTGTTGGCGCTGATCCTGGCATTGCCGCTGTTCGATTTCGGCGCGATCTCGGCGAGGAACCAGCTCGCCCGGTTGCAGGTGGGCAAGGTAGGCGCCGATGCGTTCGATTATTATGCGCTGAAATGGGAGTTCGGAGCGGCCGGGCGCGAGGCGCTGACCACGCTGGCCCGCGGCGAGGGCGAGGCCTCGCGCTTGGCGGCCCAGGCGCTGCGGCAGGACGAACGCTGGCCAGAACCGGGACCGACTGTCGATTTCGCCGAGACCCTGCGCGTCGAGCCCGAGAACCCGCAAGTGCGGGCGCTGGTGACGCGATACCTCGAAAGCCAACCCTGGCGCTGCCGGACGATCTGTGTCGCGCTGGACCTGGGGCCGGGCTCTGTCGACGGGTCGAGAGACGTCGTTCTGGTCGAGCAGGGCGGTTATGAGCCCCTCACCCTGCCGCTCGCCATGCGAGGCGGTCTGCAGCGCTCCGCTGTCCGCCCGTTCCCGCCCCCGCTCGATGGCAACTCTAAAGTCAAGGTGCGCGAGCTGACCCGGCGCTATGTCACGATCGATGGCGTGCCTTTGGGACCGCCGCTCGATTGAACGCTGGCACCGCTTGTCGCGCCGCGCGCACGGCGCTAACCCGCACGCCATGTCCGTCACCAGGGAACAGGTCGCCAAGGTCGCCGCGCTCGCACGCATTCGGATGAGCGAGGACGAGCTCGACCGGTTCGTGCCCGAGTTCGCCCGGATCATCGAGTGGGTCGAACAACTGGGCGAGGTCGATACCAGCACCGTCGAGCCGATGACCGCGGTCATGCCCCAGGCGCTGCGCCTGCGCGAGGATGTGGTCGATGCCGATCCGCTGACCGGCGGCGGCAAGCGCGAGGCGGTGCTGGCCAACGCGCCGGTCGCCGAGCATGGCTTCTTCGCGGTGCCCAAGGTGATCGAGTGACCGGTGATCTCACCCAGCTCGGGGTGCGCGCGCTGCGCGATGGCGTGGCTGCGGGAAACTTCACCGCAGTGGAAGTGGCGAGCGCCTTCAACCAGGCGGTGGCCCAGGCGTCGGCGCTCAACGCGTTCATTCTCGCCACACCAGAGCATGCGCTGGAGGCGGCGCGCAAGGTGGATGATGCGCGGGCGGCGGGCCGGGCGCTTGGGCCGCTGGCTGGCGTTCCCATCGGCATGAAGGACCTGTTCGCCACCAACGGCGTCCAGACGAGCGCCGCCAGTCACATTCTAGACGGCTTCGTTCCGCATTACGAGAGCACGGTCTCGCAGAAATTGTGGGATGCGGGCGCGGGAATGCTCGGCAAGCTCAACATGGACGAGTTCGCCATGGGCTCGTCGAACGAAACCTCTTTTGCAGGTGCGGTCACGAACCCTTGGCGGCGCGGCGATGGCGGCAATGCCAGGCTGGCCCCGGGCGGCTCGTCAGGCGGATCGAGCGCGGCGGTGGCGGCCCGTATCGCGCCCGCCGCGACGGGCACCGATACCGGCGGCTCGATCCGCCAGCCCGCCGCGTTCACCGGCATCTGCGGCATTAAGCCCACCTACGGCCGCTGTTCGCGCTGGGGCATCGTGGCGTTCGCCTCCAGTCTGGACCAGGCCGGCCCGCTGGCCCGCAGCGTCCAGGATTGTGCGATCATGCTCGGCGCAATGGCGGGGTTTGATGCCAAGGATGCGACCAGCCTCGATGTCCCGGTGCCCGACTGGGCGGGCTGCCTCGATGCCGACATGCGCTGCAAGACCGTGGGCGTGCCGCGCGAATACGAGGTGGAGGGCATGGACGCCGAGGTTGCCGCAAGATGGGAACGCGGCAAGGAATGGCTGCGCGATGCCGGTGCCAGCATGGTCGATATCAGCCTGCCGCATTCGCGCTATGGCCTGCCCGCCTATTACATCATCGCGCCGGCCGAGGCCTCGAGCAACCTGGCGCGCTATGATGGCGTGCGATACGGCTTGCGCGAGGCCGATGGCGCGGCAGGCCTGCAGGACATGTATGCCGCCACGCGCGCCGCCGGGTTCGGCGACGAGGTCAAGCGGCGCGTGCTGATCGGCACCTATGTGCTGTCGGCAGGCTTCTATGATGCCTATTACACCCAGGCGATGAAGGTGCGCACGCTGGTCGCGCGCGACTTTTCGGACGCTTTTGCGCAGTGCGATGTCATCCTGACGCCCACCGCCCCCACTGCGGCCTTCGCGCTTGGCGACAAGACGGACGATCCGCTGGCGATGTATCTCAACGACGTGTTCGCGGTGCCCGCCTCGCTTGCCGGGCTGCCGGCGATGAGCGTCCCGGCAGGTCTCGATGCAAGCGGATTGCCGCTCGGGCTGCAGCTGATCGGTTCGGCGCTCGACGAGCAGGGCGTGCTGAATGCCGCGCTGGCGATCGAGCAGCGCAGCGGGTTTCGCGCTTCGCCCGATCGCTGGTGGTGACCGCTAGCCAATGCGCGGGAGGTGACCCATTCTGACGCGTGGACCCGGAAGGCGCTGTGGCGATGTTTGTTCTATGCAATCAGGTAGCTAGGTTTTATTGGGCGAAACACGACCAAAATAGCGGGCAGGGCATGGCTTCGGGCAAACCGCCCGTGGGCCCATGACTGAGCCAGTCCGGGTCCGCACGGGGCATTTCGAGATCGAAGACCAGACGGCCATTCGCCCGGACGCGCGCAACCTCACGCCGACTGCGAAGCTCGTGCAATTGGCGCGCACCCAGATAGAGCAGCACGGCCGCATCGTGCTCGCCATGGGTCTGCGTTTTGTCGCCGCCGGCGCGAGCTTCGCGGTCACCTTCATCATCGCCCGCACCTACGGGGCCGCGGTTTCGGGCGAATATGCATTGTTCACGCAGACGCTGATCGCCTTCTCGATGATCGCGGTGTTCGGCAACGAGCAGCTGGTGGTCCGCCGGATCGCCGGCGCGCTGTCCGACGAGCGCACCGATATAGCGCGGCTCGCCTATTTCAAGGCGCTGCGTTATGTTGGTGGAGCAGCAGTCGTTATCGCCGCGCTGCTTATGGCGTTCTCGCCTTATGCCGGGGTGATCGCGATCACTCCTCCGCTGATCGTAATGGCGGGAATAGGCGTGCTCGCCCATCCGTTGCTGCTCGTTTCGGCAGCCGCGGTGCGAGCAACCCATCGACTGGTCAGCGGACAGGCGCTGATGGCAGTGCAGCCTCTCCTGATGCTGGCGGTGGTGGCGCTGGTGATCGCATATTGGCCGGCCGCGCCTGCCTACGGGCTCGCCGTGGGACATGTCTGCGCGCTTTTCATCGCCACCGTATCTTCGCTGGCGGTAATCTTTGTAGTTGTGCGCCGGTGGCCTATTCCTGCCGATCGATCGCTGGAGGAAGGGCGCGGGGCCAGCCGGCGGCTAGGCATGACCATTGCTATCGACACGCTCGCGCTGTGGACGGCGCTGGGACTTACCGGCGCGCTTTTGGGTGTGGCCGATGCGGGGGTGTTTCGCGTGTGCATCCAGATCATGACCGTGGTGATGATGATTGCCACGACTTATGAGAACATGATCTCACCACGCTTCGCGAAGCTGTTCCGCCAGGGCGACCACGAGGCGGCCGGACGCACGCATCGAAACGCGATCTTCTTTCTTCTTGCCATTGGCGGCGCGCCGCTCATTCTTATCGCGATCTTTGCCGAGCCGATCCTTGGTCTGATGGGCGAGGAGTTTCGTGAGGGCGCGACGGCGCTGCGCATCCTCGCCTTGGGTCAGTTCGCGGTCATTGCCGCAGGGCCCGCTGGAAGCATGATCGCCATGAACGGGAAGGAAGCTTTCAGTCTCAAGCTTGCCGCTATCTGCTTTGTCATCGTGGTACCGGTCATGGCGCTGATGATGCGGGAACTGGGTCTTGAAGGAGCGGCCGCTGGCGTCGCCCTGCTATGGGCAAGCCGTTACCTGGGCTCGTTCGTCTATGCGCGACGCATGGTAGCGACAGGGTGACGACGGCCACACTGGGAACCGGCCGCCCTCCCGCCGCTCAATCCTTGCGCGCGCGAAGGGTGTACTGGGCTGTGACGAAGCGGCCCAGCAATCCGGCTGAAACGTTGTTGAGCAAATGGTTCTTGCGGCCCCTGATATTGGGCTTGATGAATTCAAGCCGCAAACCCGAGCAAGTCGTGAGTTCCACCGCGCTCCTGCGTGTAAACCAGCGCAAATGCGTGCGGTCCATCAGCCCGGCATCGACATAATCGAACCGACCATTGAGCAGGAGCGGGCCAAGCAGTTGGTAATGGTTGGCATTGGGAAGGCTGACCACCAGCGAACCGCCCGATGCAAGACTGGTGGTGAGGCGGTTCATCACCATCCAAGGATCGCGCAGGTGCTCGAGAATATCCAGGCACAAGATGGTATCGAAGGGCCCATGGCGCTGGAACGCGAATTCGAGCGCGACGCCGTTTTCCAGATCCAACGCCTCGGCTGCATCGATGTGCGGGTGGGCGTCATTGGCCACCTGATCGAACAATACGGTATATGTTGCCTGCCCGCTCGCGCGAAGTGCGGCCGAGGTTGCCCCCACGCCGCCCCCGAAATCGAGCACGCGTCCGGCTTGAGCAGGAATATCCGCAAGCACGTCCCTGCGCACGAGATCGTGGTATGTTGCAACCATAGCCTTCGGCTTGGACACGACCGGGAAGGGCGCTATTGCAACTTTGTGCATCTTCCGCGACCCTTTGAACCCTCACCTGTTCTTCTCAATAGTCCAGTAGCGAATAGTTAGCAATAAATAGCGCTTCAACTTGCAATAATTCTGCATAATATTAGTAAAAGGGTAATAAAAAGTGTCGGAATATCAGTTGTCTGGAACCACTACTGATTGGGAAGTGGTCATAGGACTTGAGGTTCACGCGCAGGTGACCAGTGTCGCCAAGCTGTTCTCGGGTGCGTCGACCACGTTCGGCGCGGAGCCCAATAGTCAGGTCAGTCTGGTCGATGCCGCCATGCCGGGGATGCTGCCCGTTCCCAATCGCGAATGCATTCGCCAGGCGGTACGCACGGGGCTGGCGGTGGAGGCGCAGATTAATCGCTGGAGCCGGTTCGATCGCAAGAACTATTTCTACGCCGACCTGCCGCAGGGCTACCAGATCAGTCAGCTCTATCACCCGCTGGTGGGAGAGGGGCGGCTGCTGATCGAGGCGGACGAGAAGGCGGGGATCGGCGAGGACAAGTGGATCGGGATCGAGCGGATCCATGTCGAGCAGGACGCGGGCAAGCTGATGCACGATCAGCACCCGACGATGAGCTACGTCGATCTCAACCGCACCGGGGTGGCGCTGATGGAGATCGTCAGCCGGCCCGACATGCGCTCGCCTGCCGAGGCAGGCGCGTTCTTGCGCAAGCTGCGCGCCATCCTGCGCTATGTGGGCAGCTGCGATGGCAACATGGAGGAAGGCTCGATGCGCGCCGATGTCAACGTCTCGGTCCGTCGTCCGGGAGAGGCGCTGGGAACGCGCACCGAGACCAAGAACGTCAACTCGGTGCGCTTCGTCATGGCGGCGATCGAACACGAGGCACGCCGTCAGGTGGAGCTGATCGAAGAGGGCGGGCGCGTGGTCCAGGAAACCCGGCTGTTCGACCCCGCGACCGGCACCACGCGGTCGATGCGCTCCAAGGAAGACGCGCATGACTATCGCTATTTTCCCGATCCCGACCTGTTGCCGCTCGAACTGGACCAGGCTTTCGTGGACGAATGCCGCGCCAGCCTGCCTGAACTGCCCGATGCCAAGCGCCGGCGCTATGTCGAGACGCTGGGTCTGTCGCCGTACAATGCCGGCGTGCTCACCGCCGAGGTGGAGGGGTTCGCGCGCTTCGAGACGTTGCTCGTAGAAACCGCCGGCGCGGTCGGCAAGCCCGAGGCCGAGGTGGCAACGCAGGTGGCCAACTGGACCGTGGCGACCGCGCCCGGGGTGATGAATGCGCTGGGCGAGGCCGCCGACCCTGCCCACGCGACGGCGAGGGCACAGGCGATGATCCTGGCGATGCAGACGCGCGGCGAGATATCGGGCGGGCAGGCGAAGGAGATCTTCGAGATCGTGCTGAGGTCGGGGCGCGATCCCGCTGAAATTGCGGAGGCCGAGGGGCTCAAGCAGCAGAGCGACACCGGCGCGATCGAGGCTGCGGCCGATGCGGTGCTCGCCGCCAATGAAGACAAGCTCGCCGAATACCGCGCGGGTAAGGACAAGCTGTTCGGCTTCTTCGTCGGCCAGGTGATGAAGGCCATGCAGGGCAAAGCCAACCCGGCGGTGGTGAATGAGGTTCTGAAGGCCAGGCTGGGGTAATTGCGAATCGGATCGGCGGTCAATAACAGCCTAAATCGTCGGTGAAGCGATACCATAAGGGGGGGGATAGCGCTCTCAGAATACTCGCTCACGACCACTGGTAGAGGCACCACGCAGAATTACGTTAAGAAAGGACTTGCGAGTGTGCCGCGCTTCAATCCTAAAATGTCCGCATACCTTGTATCTAAAGTGGAAAACGAGTTTCGAGGAACCGCAGGATACGATTTCGAATTCTTACGTCTTGGATTAGACTTAAGATAATTATAAACCGAATCTGAACGAAGAGGACCGATGTTTCGGCCTGGTCCTTGGTGACGTAGGCGAGATCATCGAGGATCAGCAGATGATATTTGTCGAGCCGGGCGATGGCGGCCTCGATGCCCAACTCGCGCCGCGCGACCTGGAGCTTCTGGACAAGGTCCGATGTTCTGGCGAACAGCACCCGCCAGCCATTTTCGATGAGCGCCAGGCCGATCGCAGCGGCGAGATGGCTCTTGCCGCCGCCCGGCGGCCCGAACAGGATCAGGTTGGCGCCCTGTTCGAGCCAGCCATCGCCGGCGCAGATCGCCATGACCTGCGCTTTGGAGATCATCGGCACGGCATCGAACGCGAAGCTGTCGAGCGTCTTTCCGGGCGGCAGCTTGGCTTCCTTGAGATGCCGCTCGATGCGCCGCCGGTCGCGTTCGGCGATCTCGTGTTCGGCCAGGGCCGCAAGGAAGCGCGCGGCGGGCCATCCTTGTCGGCGCGCACGGCGATATCGGGCCAGGTCTGCTTGATCGCCGGCAGACGCAGGTCATGCAGGATCAGGGTGAGACGCTGTGCGTCGACCGATCGGTTGCTATCGGTCATGCCGCCACCCCGCCCAGCAGGATGTCGTAACCGGACAGGGGGGCAAGCGTGACCACAACCTCGGGAAGCGTTGCGGGGTCGGGCGCGAAGCGTGTCCGCAGTGCTGCCATGTCCGGCAACCGATTGGCAGCCAGATCGGCAGCGAGGATGCTGGCAAGCTCGGCTTCGCAGGCACGTTCGTGCGCCAGCGCAAGCAGTTCCACCATCATCCGGCACGCGGCCCGTTCGGGTCTCTGCTCGATCAGGCGCTCGAACATCCGGCGATAGGCCTCGCGCGGGAACAGCGCGTCACGATAGATCAGGCCGGCGAGCGCCATCGGCTTGCGTCTGAGCGAGCGGATCACGTGCCGGTAATCGACGACATGACCATGCTTGCCGTTCGCGCCCGCCCGCCCGCGCGGCAGCGTCATCAGCGGCGTTCCGCCCAGCAGCAGGTCGAGCCGATCGTCATACAGCCGGACACGCAGGCGGTGACCGATCAGCCGCGAAGGCACGGTGTAAAACACCTTCCTGAGCGTGAAGCCGCTGGTCGAGGTGACGGTGACGATCGTCTCCTCATAATCGCTGGTTCGCCGGTCGGGCAGCGGCTGAAGACAGGCTTGCTCGGCATCGATCCGTGCGGCATTGCGCCGGTTCTTCGCCGCGATCACCTCGTCGATGAAGCCGCGATAATCGGCAAGGTCGTCAAAGGCCCCAGACCCGCGCATCAGCAATGCATCGCGCATCGTCTTCTTGAGATGACCGTGTGCGCTCTCGATCAATCCGTTCTCGTGCGCGACGCCCCGGTTGTTGCGGCTCGGCTTCATGCCGTAATGTTCGCACAGCGCATCGTAGCGCCAGGTGAGATCGGCGCGGGCATCGGCATCGAGGTTCCGGAACGCCGCTGATAGGCTGTCGCTGCGATGATCGACCGGGCTGCCGCCGAGCGCCCACAACGCATTTTGTAGCCCCTGAGCAAGGGCGATATAGCTCTCGCCGCCCAGGATCACATGGGCATGCTCGAAGCCCGACCAGACCAGGCGGAAGTGGTAGAGCCGGTGATCGAGGGACGTGCCGGCGATCGTGACGCCGAGCTCGGCCATGTCGGTAAAATCCGACAGTCCCATCTTGCCCGGCTCATGGGTCTGGCGGAAGATCACCTCCTGATCCTCGCCGTGAAGCGCGCGCCAGGCACGGATGCGCCGTTCCATCGTCCGTCTGACCCCGAGCCCGAGATCAGCATGGCGCCGCTGCATCTCCTCGAAGATCGCGACCGCGCGCAGGCCCGGCGCTGCCTGCAGCATCGGCACGATCTCGGCGTCGAAGATATCAGCCAAGGGATCGGGCCGCCGCCGACCGCGTGGTGCCGTTTCTTGCGAGGAAAGCTGTGGGTCGCTGGCAAGCCGGTATCCCGTCGCCGTGCTGAACCCGGCCCTGGCCGCCGCTACCGCGACGCCGTCACTCTGTCGCAACTTCATATATAACCTCATCTGATGATCGGTGACGTGACGGCCGGGCATCCAGGGACTTCCTCTCTGAGCGAAGAAGCCCGGGAATACCCGGCCGGCCGGGATCATCAGCGGCAACGCCCCAAAAGGAACGCACCATCGCGCGGGGCTACGACGGCTCCGGGCTACGCCCTGCGCCGCCGCACCCCCGCGCGATCCTCATCCTGATTGTCGCTGCGCTCGCATCCTGATTGTCGCGCTGCAATGTTGTATTGCTCGACGGACTGCCTCTGTCGTGCGGGCGCTACCGTGCAGAATCTGTCCCGTAGCGCATCCTTCCTTTGATGGCTGAAGAGTACACCATCAAATGCCGGGACTAAACAGCAATTGCTCAGATCGCGGGTCTTGGCGATGCCGTCGTTTCTCTGCTCCGCGCCTGGGAACAACTTGTCGTGGAGATCGGTCAGATGGATCGTCAATTGAAGCGATCACCGCCTCCTCGCCGGTCTGCCAGGCACTGATGAGCATCCCCGGCGTGGGTGTGCAGACCTCGGCCGCGTTCGCCGCGGCTATCGACGACTCAAGCCGCTTCAGGCGATCGCGAACGGCCGGTGCCTACTTCGGACTGGTCCCCCGGCGCCACCAATCGGGCCAACTCGACTGGACGGGCCGGATCACCAAACAGGGTGACAGCACCGTGCGCAAGCTGCTCTACGATGCCGCGAACTCGATCCTACACGAACCAAATAGAACTTCGCGCTGTAGACCTGGGCATTGAAGATCGCCAGGCGACGCGGTCTGAAAAAAGCTCGCGGCGCACTCTCGCGCCGCCTCGCGGTCATCATGCACGCCATGATGCGTGACGGCACTTTGATCAAAGTCTGAAACACGGTAGAAAAGTTCGCCAACAGTGACGCTCTTTAGCTGACCCGATGGCGGTTTCCCGCGAGGGAACGCAGGTATGGACGATCTGCGAAAGTTTAACGGATCGGCTTTAGAGCCCGCTTCGAGTCAAAGCAACGTCCGACCTTATGAGACCCGATACAGCACCACCGACCTTCGGGAAGGCGAGTGCGGACAGGTCCTTGAAACCCTAAAGCGACAACCGCCGAGCAATTGCAAATTACAGATCCACTACCCGGTCCACATCTACTTCATTTCGTTTGGTGTGCTTATTCGGTCGGCGTGTTTAAAGTCAATCTTGCGAGCCATTGTGCCGCGGTGATGGGGCCAATTGTCTTTGAATCGGTATGTGAAGAGGTTAGCGTGCGAAGGTAATTAAAATAGTCGGGCCCGGTTGGAATGCCGAGTTCGCGAGACTTGGCCTCGATAATAGCATCCTGCTCAGCGGTCGTACCTTCTGGATCGACGGGCTTCAAAAGTAACACATCCCAGTCAGCGCCATGGCTGTGGAAAAAGATCTGTGTCGCTGGCAGTCCCGCCGCAGCCGCCGCGCGATCATGTAATTCCAGTAGCCGAATAAATTCGGCGTGCTTGCCGGGCGCGAGTTTGAAAATCTCGAACCACGCCTCGGGCCATTCGTCGGCTGTCTGCGAAGGCACAGCGTCTTCTGTAGATTGCGCCATAACAATGGGCGACCAAGCAAGCAGACCAATAGCAATCACGGTTAGTTGCAAGCGTTTGGATCGGATGAACATATCGGTTCTCTGTAACTGAGCTCTAATCACATCATACCTTGCTTGGGTCAACTGACGAAATTGGGTCAAAAATAGTGCTATCGGGCCAAATTGCGCATGTCTCCTTGTGCTTCATCTTGAACAAGGCAGCAGTCCCAACTGTCAACGTCGGGTCGAAGGCCACACGCGTCATATTAGATGCCGCATTCGAACGACTCTCCCCCTGTGACATTGAATTGGTCACCATTTACGTCAACCTCAAGCTTGGGATCGGATCTTACCCTCTCGGCCAAGCGGAGAGCCGCTAGCGTCGGACTGAAAGCACCTTCGCTAGGCAAGGCCTTCAATGTTTGGCCCTAATGCGACCTATTTTGACCCGCAACGAATTTTCTTCCTTCCGCAATACAATAGAGTCTGATGGAAACGGAGAAAATAACATGCGCGATATGTGGGGAAAATCCGCAAGAGGGCGGCACATGCTGCTGGTTTCGGCAGCGATTGGTTTATCAGCGCAGCCGTTGGCGGCGCAAACGACCGACGAACAGAATGACGAAGCCGTAGACCCGATTACGATCGTCGTGACCGCGACATATGTTCCGACACGATCGGAGACGGCGACCAAATCCGACATACCGCTAGTAGAAACGCCGCAATCGATCTCCGTAGTTACGCGAGAACAGATTGATCTTCTGAACTTTATTGATGCGCAGCAGGCCGTGCGTTACGTTTCTGGTGTATCGGGCGAAAACTTTGGCCCCGATCTACGGTTCGACTTTATTGCCGTGCGGGGCTTTGTCCCGCGGCAGTTCATCGACGGCCTGGCGACACCTGTCTCAACGACCATCGCGTCAACCGGTGTGGACCTCTATGCCTTCGATTCACTCGATATTCTGAAGGGTCCCGCCTCGGTACTTTACGGTAGCGCGCCTCCCGGCGGTATCTACAACCAGACATCGCGTCGCGCTGGCGATGAGATAGGTGCCGAAATCATGATCAAATACGGCACCAACGATTTCAAGCAAATTGCGGCGTCAGGAAACGTTCCCTTCAGCGACAGTGTGGCTGGGCGGCTCACCTTCCTGATTAGGGATCGCGGTGCGGATCGTGACTTCGTCGATGCAAGTCGCGTTCTGGTTGCCCCCACTTTCAACTTTAAACTTGGGCCGGACACAGAAATTGATTTGCTGGGATACTATCAGGAAGATAAGGTTGACGGAGACACTAACGGCTTCCTGCCCGCAGTCGGCACCTTGCTCAACAATCCGTTGAGCCAGATCCCGCGGTCAACCAATCTGGGTGAGCCGGACTTCAATGTATACAACCGCGATCAGTATGCGGTTGGGTTCGACTTCGGCCACAGCTTTTCGAATGCCCTTCAATTCCAGGTGAACATGAAATGGAGTGAGTATTCGGAAGATCGTGACGTCATCTTCGGCACCGGGCTAGATGTTGATAATCGCACAGTATTTCGCGGTAATTCACCGTACCGTGAAGACGTCGAAGCGCTGACGGTTGACGCGCGTTTGGCTGGAGATTTTGCGACTGGAACGACGGGCCACAAGATTTTGGTGGGCATCGATTACCGCGATGTTCACAACGTTTCGGGCTTTGGTTTCACAGGCGCACCGTCGATTGATCTGTTCGACCCGAATTACAATGCTGAACCGTTGATAAGCCCAGGTGTCACCACCCGGTTCAACGATCAGGTTATCAAGCAAACTGGCCTCTACCTCCAAGACCAAATCAGCATCGGCGCTTTCAGAGTGCTGCTTTCGGGTCGCTACGATTGGGTCGAGAGTGACCAGGCGCCAGCCTTTACCGTGTTCGACGATGGGCCTGGTCCCCGCACCAATCGCGATCAGGAAAAGTTCACCTATCGTGCTGGCTTAAACTACATTCTGGATAACGGAATTGCGCCTTACATCAGCTACGCAATTTCTTTCGAGCCGCAGCTGGGTACATCTGGCGATGGCGATCCTTTCGATCCCACGACTGGTGACCAAATAGAAGCGGGGGTAAAGTTTGATGGCCGTAATCTGGCCGGCGATGTGGACATCTTCGCGACATTTGCCGTGTTCCAGATCACCCAACAGAATGTCGTTAGTATTGGCGGAAATCCTAACCTGATCGTATTTGGCTCGCAAGTCGGTGAGGTCGAAGTGCAGGGCGCGGAGTTTGAGATCGTCACACAGATCGACGAGCAGCTCTCTATTAACGCGTCGGTGTCCTACACCGATAGCGAGGTGACAGAGTCGAGTGATCTCGATCAGATCGGCGATCCGCTGCCAGTCACGCCCGAATGGAAAGCCGCCGCGCTGCTCGACTACAGCTTCGGCGAAGGTGCGTTATCCGGGTTCGGTTTCAACGTCGGTGTCCGCTACAATGATGAGAGCGCCGGAAGCCTGCAGGGTCCGTTCAATCCCGTCGTCCTCGATAGCGACAGCTCGTTCCTGGTTGATGGTAGCCTGCGCTACGATCTCAATGACAGTTGGCGGTTCGCGATCAACGCCTCGAACCTGTTCGACAAGAGGTATGTGGCACGTTGCGGCAGCTTCTCCAACTGTAACTTCGGAGCAGGACGGGAAGTGATCGGGACCGTGGTCCGTAAATTTTAGGGCAATAGGCCGACATGATCTGCAACTGATGAGGCGTCAAGCAAAGCACTTTGCAGGCCTTTTTGAAGATATTTGAAACCGCTCGGGAGCGCATGGAGACATGACAACCATTCATGGGTTCTCGCGTAGGCGGTTTCTAACTAATGGTGCCGCTATCGGGATTTATAGCTCCGTCAGTGGTTGCACCATGTCCGGGGTCGTTCGTGAGGCGTCCGGAGTAGCGGTCTGGCGGGATATCGAAGCGCCAGACACGCCGCGAATTCGAAACGTTATTACGCAATTGGGGCGCAGTCGTACGGATTGGTATTCTTGGTTGAAATATATCCCAAGCGAGGGACAGCGTGATTTGGCGACGATGCCGCCACGTTTGAGCCAGCAGCTCCTAGAAGAACAATCTTATACGAATGCAATGCTCGCTCCGTTGGCTCAGCGCAAAGAAGAGCTTATTACCGCTATGTTCGAGCGGACTGGGGGTGGGTTGGCAGAGCCGCCGCTACCTTCGACAGGTTGGGCCTATTTCTCCGAGAAATTGCCAAACCAAAAATTTCCGGTTCATCGCAGGCGACTGCCAGATGGAACCACTGAAACGCTGCTCGATGAGAACTCGCGTGCTGCCGACAGCACTTATTTTCGGACTACGGGGCATCAGACCAGCCTCGATGACCGTTACTTCACATGGGCGGAAGATGTCGTGGGCAATGACCGCCATAGAATTGTGGTGCACGACACACGTTTGAGTAAGACACGCGTTATAGTGGATACCGATGCGTATGGCTATGGCGGCTTGGTATTCTCACCATCATCACGCTGGCTATTCTGGATCTGGCGCGACAGCCTAAACCGACCGCGGCGGCTCTATCGCTCTGCCATCGATGGCAGTGAAACCGAATTGATATACGAAGAAGCCGATCCTGGCATTTTTATGCAGATCGGTCGTTCCGCCAAGGGGGGACTGGTCTCAATCATGTTGTCCGGCCCCGATACGAGCGAGGTCAGAGTAATACGTGCTGAGGATGAGCGCGCTCAGCCTGTCGTGGTTCGGGCCAGACAGCGAAATGTCCGATATGAACTGGAAGAATGGCGCGATAGCGTCGTTCTTCTGACCGATGCGGGCGGCGCCTTCGATAAAAAGATCGTTCGTTTGACCGATATCGGGGCAGCTGATGAGACAGTGCTGGTCCCGCACAAGCCCGACCGGGAAATTATCGCGCTATACCCATTCCGCAAGGGACTGGTCAGGCTTGAACGTGAGAACAGTGCGCAGCGCGTTGTTATCCTTTCCCCGCAGGGAAAAGAGTGTCTGATAGACTTTGGGAGCGAGCCAGCAGCTTTGGAAATACCGTCTGGGCAAGATTACCGCAGCCAAGTTGTCCGTGTAATTTATCAAAGCCCGAAGCAGCCCCGTCAATGGTATGATGTCGATCTGATCACGGGTGCCAGGCGGTTGGTGGATGAAGAGCGTCTTACCAACTTTCGTTCGGAAGATTATGAGGTTGAGCGGCTGTTTGGGCCGGCTGAGGATGGGGAAATGATCCCCATCACGCTTCTCTCACGCAAAGGCGCGCCGAAAGATGGGACCATGCCGCTATTACTATATGGCTATGGCGCCTATGGCGTCTCTTCAGAGCCTGAGTTCTCTGTCCCTGTCTCAGTTCTTGTCGATCAGGGTTGGCGTTATGCCATTGCCCATGTTCGCGGCGGTTCCGAAAAAGGACGCCGCTGGTTTCTTGACGGCCGTGCTTTGTCGAAGCGGAACAGCTTCACTGATTTCATCGCATGCGCGGAGTTCCTTTCGGACGAAAGCTATTCTTCAGCACAAAAGACGGTCGCTTATGGCGTTTCGGCAGGTGGATTGCTGGTCGGCGCAAGTATGACGATACGGCCTGATATGTGGGCTGGCGTCATCGCTGAAGTTCCGTTTGTCGATATGCTCAACACGATGAGTGATGCCAACCATCCACTTGTCCCTCTCTTCAGGCCCGATTGGGGAGATCCACTCGCGGACCCCAAAGCGTACGATTACATTGCGTCCATCTCCCCTTATGAGAACGCCCTGCCTGCAGCCTACCCGCCGCTCCTCTGTACCGCAGGACTACAGGACGATCGTGTCGGCTATTGGGAACCGGCCAAACTAGTAGCACAGGTTCGCCATCACACACTTAGCGACAATCCCGCGATCTTGGATCTCGATGAAACGATTGGACATCAGGCGAGCGGAAGCAATGTTGATGCCTTTGCCAAATACAGTCTGTTCTGGAGCTTTGCTGAAAGATGCGTGATGCAAGCTAACGGTGACGCTGAAGTCGCCGCAAGTTACGAGACCTTCGAATCCGGTGCAACTAACGGCTAAGGTATTCTTTAGCCAAATCAAACTGCAGTATTGTTAAAGCATTAATTTTTAATCATATTTTAGACCTACCGTATAAAGAAGGTTAAAGTCTAAATCTATGGTCTGATCCAATGCGTAACTATTAATCTTACCAACTGTACAGATGCTCCCTCGTTCAATACTCAGTTTGTCCAGCAATCCCATCAAAAATCGTCTGTGTTCGCAAAGGGCACTTTGTGCCGCTTGTCTCATCGAAAGTACTTCCGGGAAATTCACGCCGAACTGGCCAAATCTCATCCAGCGTCGAAGCTTCGAACAGGCGTCCTTCCTTCAACACACAAACTAATGACACCGCGTTGCTTACAGTGTCCTCTGGGTCCTCCGAAAGGATCAGGAGATCAGCGAGTTTGCCGGGCTCAAGGCTGCCAAGATCCCGTCCGCGACCGATGGCTATTGCAGAACCCAATGTAGCCGCTCGCAGCACAGTGGCAGTGGACATCCCGGCCTCTTCATGCGCCTGCATTTCCCAGTGCATTCCAAGACCCAGGACGTCGCCATGCGAACCCATCCCCAGTACACCACCCAGAGAGGCGAAGCGTTGTGCGCTGGCGACCTGCTCTTGTACATCCAGCACCGCACGATCAGCCTCGGCGCTTTTGGCATGCGCCAGCCGGTACTGCGGCGGGACAAAGCGCAGATACCGCGCATCGTCAAACGCACCATGCCGCTGACCGTAATAGGATAATGCCGGAGTGGCACCGTTTGTGATGAGTAGCGTTTGGGCATAGCTTGTTCCACTCAACGCGAATAGCTTGAGGGTGTCCTCGTAAAGTTTGCGCGGCGGCAAAACGTGCTCGAGACCGGAAAATCCGTCAATGATCTGAGTGAGACCCAACTTTCTTGACAGCGTTCCTTCGGTTGTGACTGTAAGCCTACGCTCGGCGGCTTCCATGGCGATCCATTGGCGCACCTGACGGTTGCCGCTACGGTAAAGTTTGATGTTGTCTAGCCGATAGACATCCGCATAGCGATCAAGGACCCAAGCGACCTCCTCGCGCGAGCGGAAATCATTGTAGGATGGAATGGCAGGGCCGGTGGACAGCAACCGTGTCCCGACAATCAGCCCCGCTTCAAGCGCATCCTGATAGGCGAGCATGTCGATCGATAAGGTCGATGGATCGAATGTTGTTGTAACTCCAAAGGCTAACGAGACAGCCAAGCCGTAGGAGTCCAGTGAGAGCACATCACGCCTGATATCGGCGACATGAGAATGCATGTCGATCAGCCCGGGCATGACGAACAGACCCCGCGCATCCAGCTTTGAGGCGTCCGCCGCCGAAATGCGACCTGCCTGCGCGATCTCGACGATGCGACCGTCTTTTATGTGGATGTCTGCGTTTTCGATCCGGCCTTGCGGCCCCATGGTGATGACTGACGCGCCTTTAATGACCAATTCGCCTGTAACTGTGTCTCGCGGCACCTCGACTGACAATGACCGTTCCCGAACCGCGGCGCGTTCGCGCAGTGAAAGGGGTTGTCTCGTGCGCGGTCGTTCGAAAGCTCTGTCGACCTGGGCCAAGGGCAGTTCGCGCAACCGATCCCCGATACTCCACCACATCTGCGTGCCATCTTTCGACCAGCCGAAGAAATCGGCACCTACTGTGGAAACCCGCCGTGCGTCAGGACTAGTCGCCAGTTCGATGGTCGTCCCGATCTGCCGGATTTTGACCAACCATAATTGCTGCCCAATCAAACCCAAGGCCCAACCGCCCGATGGATGAACCTTCAGATCATCCACGTCGCTACTAGCCGTCTCGAAATACCAGCTCGGACCCTTTTCGCGGACGAACAAGCTTTCTGTTCCGGTATCTAGCTTGATCGCATACATCCCGTTTGGCCGATCAATGAACAACGTCGTCCCATCTTTCGAGAATTGGGGGGTACCACCCGCTTCGCCCGCGGCGACTACCTCTGTTCTCCCGCTTTCAATATCGATTCGTACAATTTCGGCCTCGCGGAACTGGCGATATTCCATGAGCGTTTCCGCGCGGACTGCGACCGGCGATCGAAAGACGTATACTGCGCTTTCGTCCGGAGAAAATATCGGGTGAGAGAAAAACATATCTTCGCCTAGAATTCGCTCCTGACCGGTTTCCAGATCGCGCAAACGCAGACTGCCACCTTTACCGGAAGCCCACGTGACGTAGACGAGACTATTTCCATCTGCCGAGGCTGCAGGATGATAAGCGCGGCCGCTACCGTCCACCTCGATCGGAACAGATCCATCGTCCGCTGTAATAAACAGCCGACCAAGAGAAGAGAACACATATTGGTCACCAATCGGCCTGGGAGTCTGCGCGAGGCGCAATCGGACGGGCCCAGTTGGTTCGACCGCTTCGTAGCGCAAAAGTTTGCCAAGCGGTTGAGTAATGGCGATCGAAACCGGAACTACCTGTGACCTTTTCGTTGTAATGTCGATCCGAAGGATTTTGCCTCTCGTGTTCACGAAAATCGCACTGCCATTGGGGATGAAATCAAACCGTGGAACGGCATCCATCCACATCGAGGCCTGCAAATTATCAGTATCGAGCTGGATCAGATCGGACATATTACCAGTGGTGAGATCCAGCAAGACCAGCCAGGTCTCCCCGCCCCGTCGCTCCGCGTAAGCCAGCGATTTGCCGCTTGGAGAGAGCCGAGGCCTGAATCGGCTGGTCGCGGATCCATCCGCTGCCTGCTCGGAAAATGGGGCAATGACTTCGCCGCCTGGGAAACGCATCAAGTGCCAGCGATCAGGAGCGGCGAAGTCCAAGTCTGCCGTCGAAACCGAAACTAAGAAATGGCCTCCTGAAGTGGGTTCCACCCCAAGCGCATGGCCGGGCCCTTCCACTGGCAGCGTCAGACGCTCTCCGATCGGATCTTCCGCTGACTTGAACTGCCATAGCTCGTAAGCGTTGCGATCCGGGCGAAAGCGAGACACCAAGATGGAAGTGCCATCGGCGGTCCATTCCGGAGAGACCCATATCGGGTTATCGTCATATAGGCTTAGCTGGTGTGCGCTGGTTCCATCAGCGGCCATCGTCCAAAGATTTTCTGCTCCGGACCTGTCGCTCAGGAACAGTATCCGTTCGCCTGTTGGATCGAATACGGGTTGGCTATCGAATGCCATTCCTCCTGTCAGCTGACGGGCTTTGCCTCCGGCAGTCTCAACAATATATATGTCTCCCATCATATCGAAGACAAGCGACTGTCCATCTGGGGAAACGTCAATCGAAGCATGGGTGAATTCATCCGTCCCAAACCGGATCTCGCGAGCCGCATCCAGAGCGAGTGTATTGCCGCGTGCAGCCAGCGGTGTGGGGGGCAGACCGGCAATCCCCGGTGTGTATTTTGTAACATCCTGGGTCGCGCCATCCGCGCGCACCGGCTGTGCTGTGGTGCACGCGGTAAGCAATGCGAGGAAGAGTGTGCAGAGAGCAAGGCCAAGGTTTTTCATGCGCCAACCGACCTCTTCGCTATCATCGAGACAGGCTGATATTTGCTAAGCATATAATCTCACTATAGCTGACGTGTCGCGCCTTCGGACATTGGTTCGCAAAAGTTACGTCGCCTCAGCAAACCTTCTTCCTGGCCATCGGGTTTCAGGGCAGTATCCACGTTTAGACAATAAGAGGTTATGCGGAAATCGATTTCATCATCGGGCCGCAGATTGGCGCTGGAAGGCCAATCGGCTTCATTCATTCGCGAGTTTCGTGCTACCAGTTTGGCCCGAAGTGCCCTTAAACTGGCTTGATCGTTCAGGCAGAATTCTCGCGCATCCGCTAACCCGAACCTCCAAATTGTCGTTTTGTTGCGATGTAATGACGGGATGGCCAAGCGCGATCGAAGATGCAGACGCGGTTTTCCAATATTGATGTTGATGCGGCTTGGGCGCTGATCGATCGCAACCCACTCGCGTGGCTGGTGCCTCGAGCAGATCCGGCGATGGCCATTTTGATGCCTGTCCGCCGTGGTGAAGGCAAGCCAAGGACATTGGAAGGACATTTACCCAAAGCGTCGCCGATTGCGGATTTTCTGGACTCGAATGAGGATCGGATTTCGGTCCTGTTTATGGGACCCAATGCCTACATTTCGCCGCGGGTAGTCGGCATTGATGAATGGGCACCAACTTGGAACTTCGCCAGCGTGAAAGTGAGCGGGCACGCGCACAAAACCCCAGATCAAACAGATGCGATATTAAAGCGGATTTGCGCCCATATGGAAGGAGATGTCGGTCCCGAATGGATAGGGGAGCGAATGGGGGAACGGTTCGACGGGCTGGCGACGCACGTCGTCGGCTTCGTGCTTGAGGTTGAGTCGGTGATCCCTCGCTTTAAGCTCGGCCAGGACGAAACGCCCGAGGTCAAGCAGCGCATAATCGACTCGTTGGGCGAAGATCCGCTCGGAGCCATGATGGCAAATTCGCAGCATTTTGATGATGATTGAGCGTTTCTTAGCATTGCTGCTGGTGGGCTCATGCCCGGCCCAGGCTGCGTTCGCGCAGGATGTTGTTGACGAACAGCCTGTGGAGACATCGCAGTCAGCCATCACCACCGAAGTGGCGGTGGTGGTCGATGCGTTCGGTGTTATATCCGGCGGCCTGGAGCGGGATCTCGCGGTGCTTTATGCCGCAAATTTCGTTGCTGAGCTTGATGGAGATAGCATCGGTCTGCCCGGTCTTGTCCTTCACGCCGATTTACAACTGACCGGCGGGGATGAGCTCTCCTCAGAGCTAGTCGGGGACGCCCAGACGGTCGACAATATCGAAGCTGTCGGGGCGCTGCGACCGCTCGAAGTCTGGTTATCCTACCAGTTCGGGGCCAGCGAACAGGGGACGGCGAAGTTTGGGATCGTCGACCTCAACGCAGACTTTGACGCTCAGGAAGTCGGATCGCTGTTTATAAACAGTTCACACGGGATTGGGCCGGAATTCTCGCAAACCGGAGCGAACGGCCCTTCAATCTTTCCAACCACAACGGGAGCGGCACTGGTTGGCTGGAGCGAGGAGAGTTGGGCCGTCCGGCTGGGTGCCTTCAACGCCGTGGCTGGCAATCCGGAACGGCCGAAGCGAACTGTTTTGGCCTTACCGGGCGAGGACGGTCTGCTGATGGTTGGCGAAGTCGATGTGAAACTCTACCCGACCCTGCTCGTGCGGTTGGGGGGCTGGCATTATACGAGTGAATTCGATCCGCTGTTGTCTGCACCGGACTTGCAACCGAATACCAAAAATCGCGGCATCTATTCGATGGTGGAGTTGCAGCGAGGCGGATTGGGCGCGTGGTTGAGAGCTGGCATTGCCAATGCGGAAATCAATCCGATTGAAAGCTATATCGGCGGGGGGATTGCGCAGGACGCGTTCGGCGGACGAGTGGGGGTGGCAATCGCGCATGCTCGTTTGGGTGAGGATGCAATGGATAGCTTCCGGCTCGATCAGATTACGCCGCGCCGGGCCGAGACGGCGCTGGAACTGACGTACGCGCGTAGCGTCGGGTTCTTCAGTCTCCAGCCCAACCTGCAATATATCATAAATCCGGGGTGGGACGACTCGATCCCCAATGCGCTGGTTGTCGGGCTTAGAATCTCGGTTCCCTGACACGTGCGCTCTCGTCTTTAGAGCAAAGGGTTTGAATTGAAACTTCTGCTTCGTATACATCGCTGGCTTGGTCTTGGCGCCGTAGTCTTTTGGTTTATCCAGGCGCTTACGGGAGTGATAATCCTCTTTAACTGGGAAATAGACGATGCTTTGCTGTCGCAGCAGCAGGCGGATTTCGATCCAGTCGCGGTTGAGCGAAGCCTTGATGCGATCCTCGCCGAGGAAGAGGGCAGTTCGATTTCCTCGATCTGGACGAGTGGCAGCGGACAGGCGCGGTTCGATGTGTATGCGTCCGGACCAGACGGCGATCAAACCATCCGGATTGATGGTGAGGGCCAGATTTTGCGCATTAGGGGTGACGAAACGCAACTGGCGGATGGCGGTTGGATCGACGTTCTGATCCTCCTTCACCACAATCTTCTGTCTGGCGATACCGGCAGCTGGATAGTGGGCATAAGCGGGATCCTGCTGATCTCGAACATCGTGATGGGTATTGTGGTCGCGCGGCCATGGCTTGTCGGCTGGTTCAAAGCAATGAAACCCCATTCACCGGCTTCGGCGCGCGCGCGATATTATGCGTGGCACCGTGCCATCGGCTTGTGGGCAGCCGTTCCGGCCCTCATCACCGTCTCTGCAGGTGTGTTGCTGGTGTTCTACGATAGTGTGGAGGGAGCGCTGGGGGCGGAGCCGCGTACAAGCGCGGTTGAGCAGCGCGACGGTCCTCGCACTGTGGGTTTCGCTCAGGCCGTTGCCTCTGCGCTATCGGAATTTGATGGGTCTTCTCTGACGTCAGTGTCGATGCCGGGCGATGACAGCAAGGAATATACGATCCGTCTGCGTCAAGATGATGAGTTGCGTGAAATTTATGGGACGACAACCGTAGTGGTCAGCGCGATAGACGGCCGCCTTCTAGACTCATTCGATGCAAATAATGCAGGCGCGACGCGCACGTTTCTCGACAGCCTGTTTCCCATTCATACGGGCGAGGCAGGTGGGCTGTTTGGCCGGATAATCATGCTTTTCCTGGGAACTTGGTTGATGGCGGTGTCCGTACTTGGAGCGATGCTGTGGTGGACGCGGACGAGGCGCAAGAAAGGCTAAATCCTGCTCGCCACTATTGGCTGGCGTGCTCGCCAAGGTAACGATCCCGCAACAGATCATGCCGCGTGCGGATTTCTAATGGAATGCCGCGATTGTATATCGCCGTCGGGAATGACGACGGCTCCAGCGGGTCGCCGCTCCAGATCACCAGGCTTGCAGGCTCTCCGACGGTCAGCCTATTGCCGCGCTCATTTATCCATATTTGGTAAGGTGTGAATGTGATCGCGGCCAAGCCCGTTGCGTAAGGTAGACCGTTGGCGACGGCGATGCCCGCGCCCAGACGGCTTGCGGCGGCGACATTCCATGACCGGTAGATGCTTTGCGCTGACACGGAGAAAGCGATCGTAACGCCAGCGCGCGAAAGAATGGCTGCATTGTCGCGCCGGGCGCGGCGTTCGACATGGTAAAATGGTAGTCCGTCAAGCGGATCAAGAATGACCGGTACTTCGGCGGCTGCCAGCCTATCAGCAAAAAGCCATGCTTCCGCACCGCCGAAAATGACTACATCGATCCCCATCTCAGCTTTTAGAAGCAGCGCTTGCTGGATGTCGGTCTCTCCGTCGATTTGGAGCACGAGGGGAATTTCTGCGTTTTGTACGCGTCTGACAATCTCGGCATCAGCGGTGGTCAGTTCCTCCCGCAACTGCGACCAGGCGGCCGCGCGGGAATCGCCGAACGGCGCAAGGTCGTTGTTACCCAGCGCGAACAGCGCCGCCTGCCGGGTTGCCACTTTTGAGATTTGGTGGGTGAGATCGGCCAAAAATCCCGTGCCGGCAAATACATTGTCACTGGTCCCAGGGTAAACCATTGCGGTCCCTAACCCATCAGCCTTGGCGAGCAATACTGTCTCCGACTGCGGGCGAAACGCGGGGGATGGATCGAAGCCAGGCCCGCTCGCCACGCCCTTTGCTTTACTGTCATTCTCGCTATCAGCGGCCCCATTCGCGATCAGCCCAATCTGCGTGGCCGATGCAAACAATGGGAGCGTGATAAACCCGCTCGAGGCGTCTACGATCTCGTGTTCTACTGGGATCTCAACCTCGGCCCCAATCGCAGCGATCTTTCCATCAGTAATAATCAGATTGACGGGTTTTCCCGCGTTGGGTCCGGTCGGAAGCTGGCCATTGATTATGGCGATATTCTGGGCCGTTGCAGGGGTAGCTACGAGCAAGACGCAGATCAGCAGGGCGAAAAGGCGTATCATCGGTGTGATCTCACCTTGTTCAAGCCAAGTTCGAAGTCGCTTGCAACATTTCGCGCCGTGTCATCGTAGGCAATTTGTCCCGCAACATAGACTTGCATAGGCTTGCTATAGATACTTAATGGATTACCCGACCACAGCACCAAATCCGCCACATTACCGGGACGGATGGTTCCCGTATCACCCTCAATTCCCAGAACCTTCGCGGCATTGCCGGTGATCCATGTAATCGCTCGTTCGGTCGGAATATCGAAACCGGCCCGCTTGCCCGCCGCCGCTGCTTTCGCTGCTTCGATATTCAACAAGCTGCCAAGCGCCGGGATATCGGAATGCATGGTCACACAGCCGCCCAGATCGTCAATCATCGCGGCCGCCGCGAAGATTGCATCCTCGGCTTCGCGCTTGAAGCCCCACCAATCGGGCCAAAGGGCAACGCAGATATCGTTTTTCACCAGGAAGGGCGCGATTTTGTAAGCTTCCGACGCGTGATGAACAGTGATTTTCGGAACGCCGAATTCCTTTAGCAGAACCACCCAATTGAAAATGTCCTCCGCCCTATAACAGTGGAGGTGGACTGGGGCCTCACCATGGATCGCAGCAAGCAGGGAAGCAGCATTCCCCTGTCGTTTCGAAAGTTCGTTTTGATCGCTGGGTTCCGCAGTTGGGCGTCCTCCGCCCCGTTCGAATGCCAGCGCTTGTACCAACGCCTCCCGCAAAAAGGCGATCTGACCTTGGCGTGAGTTGGGAAACGCCTCATCCTCGCCCGACATTGCTGCCGGGTTGGCACCGCAAGCCAACTTGATTCCTCTAGGAGCCGATTTCAGCCGGATATCCTCTATCGTAACTCCGCGAGAGGTGCGCACCGTGACCGCGCGGCCAGACACCAGACCAGTCGAACCTGGCAGAACCTGTGCGGTTGTGACGCCTGCTGCCAACGCATACGAAAAGGTCGGATCGGCCGGACGAACGCCATGCTCGATCCAGGTGTTTCCGACATGCGGCGCCATTTGCTCGGTGATGTCTGAGCCAGCGCTGTTTGTCGCGGAATATGGCAGGAGAAAAGTGCCGTAGTGGGTGTGGACGTCAATTAATCCAGGTGTGAGCCAAAGGCCGGTCGCGTCGATGATGTCCGTGTCGTCCGTTGGAAGATCGGGTCCTATTTCGACAATTCTGCCATCTCTTACGAGGACGTCGCCGCGAATTTTGTCACCGGTACCATCCAGAATCGTCGCTTGGCGAAAGAGTATTGATTGCCGTTCGCTCGCTATCGCGGCATTGGGTACTCCCAAGAAGGCAACGACAAGCGCGATGAGAATTGTTCTCAGGGCAACTACACTCACTGCCGAAGTTTCGGTAGGTCGCACAGTGCGGGGCGGGACTTCGAACATGCGGACCTCTGCGCTTCCTTTATGATCGCAAGACTTTGGCGAGCCAATCGGATTGTTCTTTGATCGCTTTTCTGGCGATCTCGGATACCATCATGGCTTCCAAAAAACTATGGGTCGTCCCTGCATAGGTGCGCGCGGTGGTATTGATGCCGGCGGCTTCGAACCGGTCAGCTAGAACCTGATTGCAGTCGGCGAGTATGTCGCATTCGGCAATCGCCAGAAACGCCGGTGGGAAGCCTTTCAGATCGGCGTCAACCGGTGCTACCAGAGGGTTATTTAATTGCGCCGGATCATCAACGTAGTTGGTCCAGAAGGTGTCCATTTCTTCTGGATTCAGGCTATAAAGCGCTCCGCCGTATTTCTCGTAGCTGGGCATCGGCTCCGGTGAGAACGCTCCGTAATTCAGCAACAGAGCTTGCGGCAAGAGGCGCTCCTCGGCCCGTGCAAGCAGACACGCGCTCATCGCGAGGTTGGCTCCCGCACTATCTCCGCCAATGGCCACACGATCCGTATCCAATGCGCAATCAGAGGCGTTTTCCGCAAGCCACCTTTGCACCGTTGCAACTTCGTTCAGTGCCACCGGAAATTTGGCTTCGGGGGACCGGCTGTACTCTATTCCGATGACAGCTATTCCCGCGCCAGCGGCATACTCGCGCATCAACCGGTCGTGCGTATCATTGCTGAAATACATCCAGCCGCCACCATGAATGTAAATGAGTACCGGCAAGGGTTCATCCTCGGTGGGGCGGTGCAAGCGCACCCGGATGCCTTCGACCGCGAAATCCCTCGTTTCGGCCATTTCCGGACCGTCGGCACGCCATTCGCGCCGAATGCCCTCTGCTATCTCGCGCTGATTAGACAGCGGCAACTGGTCGAAATCGGGATATCGGGCATATCCGGAGTTGATCGCTTCGACAAATTGCCGGTTTCCAGTCTCTATCGGATCGAAATTCGGCGCAAGTTCGTTGCTCACCGGGCTCTCCGTATTTGTCTAATCGACCTAGTTTTGCTGCCAACTCTGTCCCCCAATTGTCGAACAGACAAGCCACGGCTGCCATGCCTTGGGCCTATCGCGCATCGGATCAGGCCAGAATATAGCCAACTGCAGCCCTTCAAATTGTGACATGGCCTGATTGCTGATATAGACGGTAAAGATTGGAGATCAGGCCATGCAGCATAGCCGAGACGTCCTTGATGCCGAACGAGAAATCGTTGTGCTGAAGGACGAGTATCACTCCGGCTATACAGACCCGCTGCATTCGCACGAAGTGGTCCAGATATTGTTCGCGATCAACGGTGTGATGTCGGTGCGCACGCCGGATCTGGCCGTCGTGATTCCTCCGCAGCGGGCAGTGATAATTCCGGCGGGGACCGATCACGAAGTATCTTGTCGCGGACCTGTGTCCTTGCGGACGATCTATGCCAAATCTGGCAAGCTGAGCGAGATCGAACAATGCCGGGTGATCGAGGTCAGCGAATTGATAAAGGCGCTGATCGTCACGATTGCGGATCTCGAGCCGTTGGCGGCGGCGACGCAGCGAGAGGAAATGATTGTAAGCCTGCTGATCGAAGAAATTCTCGATATGCCGACCGCACCTTTTTCCGTCGTGATGCCGAAGGATCCTCGGCTTCAGCGGGTTTGTCGGCAAATTCTGGACGATCCGTCAGACAATCAAAGCATCGACCAATGGGCGAAAATCGCCGCCATGGCGCGGCGCACATTCACGCGTGCTTTCAGACGCGAGACGGGCGTGACATTCGCTGTTTGGCGTCAGCAGGTCCGGCTGCTTGCCGCGCTGTCACTGCTCTCTGAAGGCCAGTCGATCACGATGACCGCCTATGAAGTCGGGTATGAGAGCTCTAGCGGGTTCGGGACCATGTTTCGGCGGGCGTTCGGCGTACCGCCGAGTCAGTATCTCAAATAATAGCAATCGCTGGGTTGGATGGTTTCCGACGCCGCTATTTGAATGTTCAGGAAATTATTTTGAGCGGCGAAACTCTGCCAGTTCGCTGATTACCACATTCCTCAAAAGATACAGACCAATAAGATTGGGTATGGTCAGCAAAAAGAAGAAGCTGTCCACCAAATTGATGATTGACCGCACATCCGCGACAGCGCCAATAGGGAGCGCGGCGCAGAAGATTGCGAGATAGAGATTGGATGCCCATTTCCGGTTGCCGAAAAGGAACGCGCAAACCTGCTGCGCATAAAACCCGGTGGCCAACACGGTCGAGAATGCGAATAGTACCACGCACGCTGCTAACAAAGCCGGGAACCATGACGCAACCGACCCGAATGCGGCTGAGGTCATCGCGATATCATCATACCCATCGTCCCAGACTCCGGTTACGACGATCATCAGCGCGGTGGCGGTACAGACAATGATGGTGTCGATAAACGGTTCGATCAGCGCCACATATCCCTCGGATACGGGCTTATCGGTTTTGACCATCGCGTGCGCGATCGTCGCCGTCCCGACACCAGCTTCGTTGGAATAGACCGCCCGGCGCATCCCGGCAACGAATGAGCCGAGAATACCACCCACGGCGGCATCGGGGGCGAATGCATCACGTACAATAAGAGCGAAGGCGGCGCCGATTTGATCGAAGTTCACGGCGAGCACTGTCGCAGTGCACAGCAGATACAGAATGCACATTAGCGGCATCAGCCTGGAGGTGGCGGCACCAACCCATTTTGCACCTCCGAACAGCACGACCGCCGCAAGGATGGCTATGGCAATGCCATAGCCGAAGCCGCTGGAGAGATCCCGATCCAGCTCCAGAACTGTGCTGACCTGTGCGTAAGACTGATTGACCTGGAATATCTGTATCAGGGCGAACAACGCAAATCCGGCATATGCATACGCCAGCACCCTTCCCAGCCCGCCTTGCTCGCGTTCTTTCAGACCATGCAGAAGATACCACATCGGTCCGCCCAGCACGTTGCCGTCTTCGCCTACTCTGCGATATTTCACCGCCAGCGTAACTTCCGCGAATTTCAGGCTCATCGCGAAGAAACCGACCACAATCATCCATAAGGCAGCACCTGGGCCGCCCAGCGCTATCGCCAGCGCGACGCCTGCGATGTTGCCCAGCCCGACCGTGCCGGAAAGCGCCGTTGCCAGCGCTTGGAACGGGGTGAACAGTCCGGGCGCATCCTGACTAAGATATTTGCCGCGCAACGATTGAATCGCTTCGGGAAATCCCCCAACGTTGATGAAACCCAGTCGAAGAGTGAAGAACACCATACCGGCCGCCAACCAGACCACGATAACATCAATATCGACGCCAGCGACGTTGACCTTTGAAAAGACAATGCTGGTGATCCAGTCACTGATCGACGAAAAGGCGTTGCGAATGGCGGTCATGACGCGGTCATGTGCGGATAAAGGTGGTCGGTCGCTTTGTTGAGCGACCGCTTGACGGTCCGGGGCGATGTCCAGCGGAGCAGATTATACGGGCTGCCCGCTTTATCATTCGTTCCGCTTCGTCGACCGCCGCCGAATGGCTGCCTGCCAACAACCGCCCCGGTCGGCTTATCATTGATGTAAAAATTTCCGGCCGAATCCCGCAAATCGTCTGCAAGCTGTTTCGTGATCGCCTCATCCTCCGAAAAAATCGCTCCGGTGAGAGCATAGGGAGTAGACGTGTCGACCAGCTCGATTGCCGTGTCCATATCATCGTCGGGATAGCAGTAGAGCGCGATCACCGGACCGAAAATTTCTTCGGTCGTAAACGGTGATGCAGGATCGGAACATTCGACGACGGTCGGCGGTATAAAGTACCCGTCGTCGCTACTCGGCTGGCGTGTCGTCAATATCGTGTCGCTCGATCCATCCGCTTTGCCCAAAAATCCAGATATACTGTCATAGGCACGCTTATCTATCACCGCCCCCATGAAGTTGCGGAAATCGGTCACGTCGCCATATGGCAGTTCATCCGCAATCGCGACCAAACGATCACGCACGTGTGAATACATGCTCTGCGGAATATAGGCGCGGCTGGCGGCGGAACATTTCTGTCCCTGATAATCGAAAGCACCCCTCACGAGGCCGGTTACCAACGCATCGATATCGGCGGAACTGTGCGCGAAAATAAAGTCTTTGCCGCCAGTTTCCCCGACGATGCGTGGGTAGGAGCGGTAGCCCGCCAAATTTTGGCCGATTTGTTGCCATATCCGGTCGAACGTGCCGGTCGAGCCTGTGAAATGCACACCGGCCAGATGCGGACTGTTGAGGATGGTCTGACCGACGCCGGCGGGATTGTCGGTCGGTAGGAAGTTAATAACCCCGGGTGGCAAACCGGCTGCTTCGAAAAGCTGCATAACGAAGTGCCCACTATAGACGCTGCGCTCCGAGGGCATCCACACAACTGGGTTGCCCATAAGTGTCGGAGCGATCGAAAGATTGCCCGCGATGGCCGTGAAGTTAAATGGTGATGCGGCGAACACAAACCCATCGAGCGGACGCAGCTCAAGACGGTTGATTTCGACGTCGGTCGAGAGCGGCTGCCATTCCTGCAACTCGCTGGCGAAGGCGGCGTTAAAGCGCAGGAAGTCGATGAGTTCAGCGGAGGCATCAATTTCAGCTTGATAGGATGTCTTGCTTTGTCCCAGCATTGTCGCGGCAAGCAAATCGTAACCGAACTCCCCTTCGAGCAGGTCAGCCGCTCTCAAAAATATCGCGCAACGGTCCTCCAGCGGCGTTCTCGACCAATCGTGCCGAGCGGTCATCGCGGCGCTTAACGCTTCTTCGGCCACTTTCGGCGTAGTGGATGCATAGCTTCCCAGGATGCGGCTGTGTGCATGTGGTTCGGCTATCTCGACCGAGTTCGCAGTTACGTACTTTTCACCATTCACGATCGGGCTAACCCGCACAGGATTGGAGCGAAGACGTTCAATTGTAGCGGAAAGACATTTGCGCTCTTGCGATTGCGGGCCAAAATCCCGGACAGGGTAATTCGATGGCATTAGCTCTTTCCCCATTTTACGAAATGGGAAAATGCGAAATCTGGTGCTTCAATGCTACGTTGAGCGGGCCTTGTCGCCTGGCTAATGGGCCGATAATCGTTTTGGTCTTGCGAAGTGGAAATGTCAGAATGATGGTGAGGTGAAGACCAACTCGCTCGCCGTCGTGAATGAGCACTCTCGATAGTCCGTTCCGATATTTCCATTTGTCACCTCAAATCAACCGTATGGCTTCACTTTAATATATATTAATCCCCTCTCATTTTAAGAAACGTAACGGCCCCGCTGTTTGAGTGAGGCATCGATATTTTCCAATAGGCTTTGCGGTTGTGATGGAGCGGTTCGGACCGATGTTTGATGTCGATATTAAGCGCTCGCGGACCAACCTAACGAAAGTCTGCGTGCATTGGCGTTGGCACACGGATTAAATGTTGATGAGGATAAAATGGTCTGAACGATTATCTTTGGCGCGCTATCGATCAAGTTAGGCGTATCCCGGAAAGCCACGTCACCAGAACACGTGAAGTGCGGATAGTAAGCGGCTCCTTCGAATGGTAACCCCGACCGTTTTTGGCAAGCAATGCTATGGCAAGATACGACGGCAACGGTCGGTGCTGGGACTTCAGTCCGTAGCTTTCCCCATTGGCAGGAGCTTTCGTAAATTGCGCCCTTCTTGATGAAACGGATCATCATATCGGTCTGTTAGTCTAAGAACAACTCCTAACATTGCTTGACGACTGCGCATGGGTTGGAAGCCGAGTGGCAGCTTTTCTCGTAGGGTAGCCAGAGGCAGACATTTAGCGTCCCGCACCTCGGATCGCAATCTACGAAGTTGCAAGATAGATATCTCTATTTCTGCGCCAACGGCATCGGCAGCGGCGAGGAGGTTCGCATCATCGAGGTGTGAATACCGCGCAGTCGTACGAACGTCTTTATGTCCCAGCAGACTGCCGATCATCGGAAGCGTCTCCGACGAACGCGCAGCGAGGCTGGCATAATTATGCCGCAGGTCATGCAGCCTGACATCCTCTAGACCAACTTCGCTTCTCAATTTGCGCCAGAATCCATCGAGCGCCGACACGGGCTGCATATCGAACTTGAACACGCGCTCGTCCTTTCTGCCGCGCGGGAATTCAGCAAGAATCGCCCTCGCTTCGGGACCTAGCCAGACAATGCGCGGGCCGGTCTTCGAGTCCGTCAGTTTCAGCTTGCGTCCCTGGACCTCGCCCCAAGTCAGGTTGAGAATCTCGCTTCGCCGACAACCAGTAAGGGCAAGCAGCGTAATCACCGCAACCTCATTAGGTCTGTCCGCGCGATGGCGCGCAAGGGCATCCCCAAGCCGCGCCATTTCATCCTCGCTAAGGAAGCGCTCAATCTTGCGACCCTTGTTCCGCTTCACGCCTCGAAACGGATTGGAGTGTTCTGGCAGATAGCCCCACGCTTCCGCCTTGCCGAACATGGCCTTCACAATTTCCATCGCGCGATTTGCGGCGCCCGGACCTGCCGAGCGAGTCAGCTGCGCATGCCACCGAACGGCGTCCGCATGGGTGATCTCATCGAGGAACTTCCCGACAAACGCATGGTCTAGATGCGTGCGGCGGTAGATGTTATGTATCTCTCGGGTCGATGGCTTCCAGGTCGGCGCAGCCGGCTCCCAAGAGGATTGCAGGAACGCCGCATAGGTCGGTGTTTTCTTTCCTCGCTGTTTCTTATCGGCGGGGTTTTGGCCGAGTCCGATGCGCAAGATAAGGCGGCGGGCAACGTCTTTCGCAATCCGCTCGCTCAGGATGGCGGCATCGCCAAATGTAATCAGCCGCTGCTTACCGCCCATCGTGCGCTGAAGAACGTAGCTTTTGCGGCCCGATGGATGGATGCGCTCGCCGAATCCCGGAAGCACATCGTTGAATTTCGCCCGACGCATTCCAGCCTCGCCGGGAATGACGCGTGCAAGTTCTTAAGCAAGAATGCGCTTGAGATCGTAACTGGTCATGCAGCGAGTCCCATTGCCAATGCGAGACCGGAACAAATGCGGTCGGCACTTTCGGAAATCACTTCGTCAGCAAGATGCGCGTAGCGTGCAGTCGTTTCAGGAAGCGCGTGCCCCAACAGCTTGCCAATCGTCGCCAAGGGAATGCCTTGCGCGATGGCAACCGAGGCGAAGCTGTGCCGTAAGTCATGCAGGCGCACATCGGGCAATGCAGCCTTGCGCCTGATCTTCGCCCAATGCTGGCCAAGATTTATCGGTTTCTCGCAATGCACTGCGGGAAAAACGAGATCGTTGTCGCCGCGCCGTTCCAGGCCGTCCAACACTGCGATTGCCTGCGGATTGAGATAGATCGTCTTCGGCCCGGTTTTGCTGTCCGGCAAAGCAAGGCGCGGAACCTGGATATATCGCCAACGAAGGGTGGCAATCTCGGAGACGCGCGCGCCGGTATAGATCAGCATGAGCAAGGCTGGGACTATGAACGGGTTCGCGCCGTCGTGGTTAGCCAGCACGTGCCCCAGCCTGCAATATTCGTCGGCGGACAGGTAACGCTCCGGTAGATCGCGCTTGAAACGCGAGACGCCGCGACACGGATTGCTCCCCTTCGCGCGGTAGCCGAGCTTTTCGGCGTATTGCATCATCACTGACATGATCGGGATGGAGCGATTGAAGCTACCTCCCCTGTCCGCCATGCTGTCGCGCCAACGGTTGATGTCGGCGCGCGCGATCATATCGACCGGCAATTGCCCGAACTGCGGAACCCACTGTTTGTCGATCCGATAGCGCGATGAGCGACGGGTCGAAGGCTTCCAATGCGGGGAGTAGTCGATCCAGAACTCTTCGGCATAGTCGGCGAACAGCGGCACCTCTTTCCGTTCCGGAGCGGTTGGCAAATCGGCAAGCGTTGCCTTGATGAGCAATCGGCGCGCCTCGGCGCGCGCGGCGGGCGCGCTCAGCGCACCTGCCGCCACTCCCGCGCTTCCCAGCGTCACCATTCGCTGAACGCCTGGCGGCCTGTGCTTCACTATCCAGGTGAGATGCCCTGACTTGCGTTTGCGCAACCCGAAGCCGGGAAGTTCGGTATCCCATGTGATACCAAGAGGAAGCGACTTTCTGCGCGCAACATAGCCAGTCAATTTGAGCCGGTGAGAAGGCCTCCGGAGGGCTACGGCTGAGCCTTGGCTACCACCTGATTGCCTGCATTGGCGCAGAAGCGATCTATCTGTTTTTCCGTGCGTTTCTTCCATAAATGCAGCTTAGGCTGCGTAAGGTGTGCACGAAGTTGTTCCCCATATGTGCATGGTCTGATCCACCACTGCCCTGACCGATTATTGGCGGTAAAGGCCTTGGTTTCACTCGAATTCCCTAGCCCAAACCGGGCTAGAGGGGAAGTGGAAAGGTCGAAGGTTTGTTCTCATCGGGGACCAGTTTGGTAACAAATAGCCATTTGCTTACAGCAAACCGCAGTGTGTGTTGCAGCCCCCCTTTCCGCCAACCGATGTCGGCGCCGCGCTTTCTTCGTCAGCCAGAAATTCGTACGATCTTTGGGATTGCTTCAATTGTAACTGAGCTATAGTTGGAGCGAACAGGGGGGGGCATCCGTGAGTCAGCTTAAGTCACAAATTTCCAATCAAAAAATGGTTCATGTCAGGCTAGAGCCAGAGCTTCATCGGCGTCTTCGGATCGTAGTCGCTTCAGAAGAAACTTCTATCCAAGATTGGCTTTCCGATGCGGTAGAGCGTGCGGTCGAAAACGCATGGCCCTCCATCGCGCAAGGGTCCGAAAAAAGATGAGCACTGCTTCCCCACGAGTGCCATCGGGCACACAGATTCCAGTCATAGTGCAGCAGGGTAAAACTCTCGATTTCATCGACGGCCTCACACAAAGGAAAGAAACTCCCGAAGAATATGTGAGGCAGGAAATTGCCAAATCTCTAGTCCGCGAATACGATTATGCGAAGGCAGATGTCTCGGTTGAATTCACGCTGCGGCTTGGTTCCAGGAAGCCTCGTGCCGATTTGGTCATTTTCGATGAAAACGATGATCACAAGCAAGATCGCGCCAAAATTATCATTGAATGCAAGTCGCGGAAGGTTAAGTCGAGCGACCGAAAGGAAGGCGTCGGTCAACTACACGCCTACATGTCGGCTTGCCCAAACGTTCAATACGGAATGTGGACTAATGGGTTGGAGCGATACTGCTATCGGCGTGTCAAGAAAGACGGCTCGATCACGTTCGATGAGATACCAGATATTCCTAGCAAAGGATGCGACGAAGAAGACGTAGAGCGTCCCCGCTTCGATCAGCTCAAGGCCGCTTCATCCGACGCCCTACTCTTCGCTTTTCGACGGTGCCACAACTACATCGCAGGCAATCAAGGACTGCAGAAGCCCGATGCATTTTGGGAACTCTTGAAAATCATTTTCTGTAAAATTCACGATGAGCGTAGCTCCGACGCTGTGAAGTTCTACGCGACCTCGAAAGAGCGCCACAACATGAACGGGCGGCTCAAGGTCAAGTCTCGGATTGATGCGCTGTATGCAGCGGTGAAAGCCGAGTACGATACGATATTTCGCGAAAACGAAGAGATCGAGCTTGAGCCTTCTGTTCTCTCTTACATTGTCAGCCAACTGCAGATGTATTCGCTTCTTGAGAGCGATATCGACGTAAAGGGGAGAGCCTACGAGGAAATCGTTGGCTCGAACCTTCGGGGCGACCGGGGCGAGTTCTTCACTCCGCGCAACATCTGCCAGATGGCAGTAACAATGCTCGATCCAAATGAGCGCCAGCTCATAATGGATCCGGCATGCGGGACCGGCGGCTTCCTCATTACCGCGATGAACTATGTTATCGAGAAGATACGCGCTGCAGAAATTGCAAAATGGGGTGAGATCGCAAGGGCAGAAGACGCCATTCGCGCGCGCGTTCAGCGTTTTGCCGAGAAATTCATCATCGGAATGGACCTGAACCCGAGCCTTGTGAAGGCATCAAAGATGAACATGGTCATGAATAACGATGGCGCTGGCGGACTATTTCAAGGCAATTCGCTGAAAGCCCCTGCGACATGGGATGACGCGCTTCGCGCGCGGAATGTGATGGGTACGGTCGATCTTCTGTTCACCAACCCGCCGTTCGGTTCGAAAATTCCTATCGATGATCCTGCCATCCTCGAAAAATATGATCTCGGGCATGCTTGGTCATACGACGCTGACACCGATGAATGGTCGATGCGTTCGGATATCCAAAAGTCGCAGCCGCCTGAAATCCTGTTCATCGAGCGGTGCGTACGTTTGTTAAAGCCAGGCGCAGGGCGCTGTGCGATTGTTCTGCCAGACGGGATTCTTGGTTCGCCAGGAGCGGGTTACGTCCGCGAGTGGCTTCTCCAGAATACTCGAATCCTCGCCAGCATCGACTTGCACCCAGATACTTTCCAGCCGCATGTCAGCGTTCAGACAAGCGTCCTCGTTCTTCAGCGGAAGACCGACGAGGAAATGGCGGTCGAGAAGGCGGCCGGACGGTACAATGATTACCAAGTGTTCATGGCTGTAGCCAACCATATCGGCCACGATAAACGCGGCAATGTGACCTATGTCCGTGATCGTTCGGGCAACGAAATCGTTGAAGAATTCGAGCAGCAGACCAAGGACTACGAGGACGGCAAACCGGTCTACAAGCGTCAGTTGACCCAGCGAAAAGTAGTCGATGACAACACCCTCCAGATTGCTCAGGCGTTTCGCACGTGGCTATCCGAGCAAGACTAACCGCGCCTCGCGAGGTTCGCGATGATTGGCCCTGGCACGAGGTTGAGTCACTCTCATTGCCCATGTCGGCAATGGTGGACGGTGACCGGCGTATGGAGGCCGAGAATTTTCTGTCGCCGGGTTTCGCTGTTCGGCATGGAATAACATCAAAGCCGCAAGGATGGACTCCACTATCAGACCTTGCAAACGTATGGCAGCCATCACGTCTAAAAGGCATCCAAGTTGCTCCAGACTTTGGGACGCCGTTCCTTGCTGCAACCCAAGTTTTCGACCAGCTGCCTGTAGCTCGGAAATGGTTGTCGCTGGAACGAACGAGTGACTACGCTCAACGGTATGTGGGCCAAGGGACAATTTTGGTCACATGCTCAGGTACAGTAGGTCGGGCCACGGTCGCTGATGATAGTATCTCAGGAATCCTGATTTCACACGATTTGCTTCGCGTAGATGCCTTTGACCAAGCCGATCGTGGATGGATTTACGGTTATCTTCGATCTCCCACGATCCGCGCTGTGATGGCCTCTGCACAGTATGGTCATATGATCAAGCATTTGGAAACGGGTCATCTTGATGCGCTGCCCGTAATATCTCCTACCTCGCCAGCACAAGCTCGACACGCGAATGATAGTTATGAAAAGATCGTAGCAGCCCGTAATCGAGCCAAGGCGCTAATTTTGCAGGCTGAGCAAATGCTTGTCGAGCTTGTCGGACCCTATGGTTCTAAACCCAATGATGGGGAGGTTGGCTTTTCCACCTCATCGGCATCATTGTTCGCCGGACGACGAAGGTTTGACGCTTCCTGCCATGCGCCAGCCGTTGGAGCAATAGAGCAACACTTGGCACGAAATGCAGCGCGTATGGTAAGCCTTCGTTCAATGGGTTGCGAAATTTGGCTCCCGAACCGTTTCAAACGCATTCCGGCAGAAGACGGTGTTGAGTTGGTAGACAGCTCATCAATTTTCGAGATCAACCCTGATTTCCGCCGGAGGATATCTGCGAGTGGGGTGAATGACCGAAACTATGGTCGAGTGGAGAGAGATTGGATTTTGATGTCTCGATCTGGTCAGACTTATGGCCTTCTAGGCTCAGTAGTGCTCGCAACGAGCCAATTGAATGATAAAATAGTAACTGACGACGTAATTAGGATCGTTTCTGGCCCATCGCTCCACCCTGGCTATCTGCATCTTTTGCTAAGTCATGAAATTTTAGGGCGGCCACGTGTGAAATCGTTAGCTTACGGATCGAGTATACCTCACATTGATGTGGAAGATCTATTGGAGTTTGCCATTCCTCGATTTAATGCGCGCAGAGAGCAACTCCTAGGAGAACTGGTGGTTGATGCCTTTGCTGCGTGGTCAGAGGCGGATCAACTGGAGAACGAACTCGGCGAGAGAGCTGACGAGGCCATTCGAGAATTTATTCGGGAGCGTTAAGGTATGGCAATATTCACTACCAGCAATGTTCCGATATCCTCGCTTATCGAAGATATTGATATGGGCAAGATTGGCCTTCCCGAGCTACAACGGCCCTTCGTTTGGCCTAACAAGAACGTACGTGACCTCTTCGACTCTCTCTATCGAGGATACCCTGCAGGGTTTCTCCTGTTTTGGAAGACGAGTGTTGAAGGTGGTCTGAAGAGCATTGGGACAGACCCTAAACAGTCTGTGGCGGAGCTAGCGACTGTTGATGGTCAGCAGCGGCTCACTTCGCTCTATGCTGTTGTGAAGGGAATGGAGGTCCTTCGCTCCAATTTTAAAACGGAGCGCATTCAGATTGCCCTCAACCCGCTATCTGGCCGTTTTGATGTCGCCGACGCAGCAATCAAGAAAGATCGGGCATTCATTCCGGACATTTCGGTGCTCTGGATGCCAGAGTTCAAAGCAGGCTCTTTTCGGAGAGCATTCCTCGATAAACTGAAGTCGGTTCGCGAAGTAACGCCGCAAGAAGAAGAAACAATAGAGGATGCCATAGGCAATCTACGAAATCTCCTCAGCTACAGTTTCGTAGCCCTCACGCTTGATTCTTCCGACGATGAGGAAACCATCGCCGAAGTGTTCGTCCGCATTAACGGTAAAGGCAAGGCGCTAAATCAAGCTGACTTTATCATGACGCTGATGTCGGTATTCTGGGAGGAAGGTCGGGTCGAGTTGGAGAACTTCTCTCTTAAGGCAACAGTGCCGAGCGAAGGTCAAGCGTCACCTTTCAACCATTTTATCAAGCCATCGCCTGATCAGATGTTACGCGCGACTGTGGGGCTGGCCCTTAAACGAGCCAGGCTTGCCAACGTCTATGGCGCTCTTCGCGGCAAAGATGCATCAACAGGCGTCGATAACCCTGAGAAGCGCGAAGGTCAGTTTGCTTTGATGCGCGATGCGCAGTCGGCAGTTCTCAATCTCACGAATTGGCACCATTTTCTCGATGGGCTGAAGCTCGCTGGATACCGTGGGCAAAAGATGGTCAGCTCCGAAGCTGCTATTATTTTCAGCTACGTGCTCTACCTAATCGGCATTCGCGACTACGGCATTGAGCGAACTCGAATGCGACAAGTGATCGCAGAGTTCTACTTCATGGCAGCAATGACTGGACGGTACACCAGTTCGCCAGAGACGCGGTTCGAGGCCGATCTTGGGCAAGTTCGCGACCTCGCCAATGGAGAGGCATTCGTCGCAAAACTCCGCGAGTTGTGCGATACGACACTGACCAACGACTATTGGGAAATCACGCTGCCCAGTCAGCTTGCGACTTCGGCATCTCGCAGCCCAACGCTTTTTGCCTATCAAGCCTCACTCATTATGCTAGATGCACCCGCGCTTTTTAGCCCCTTGAAACTGGCGGCAATGGTTGATCCGGCAATCAAGGGATCGAAAGCATCGCTGGAACAGCATCATCTGTTTCCTCGCGCGTATCTTGAGGGTCAGGGCATCACTGATCTCAAACTAATAAACCAAATCGCCAATTTTGCACCAGTCGAATGGCCAGAAAACATTAAGATTGGGAAACAGCCTCCGGCGGAATATGTCCCTGCTCTCGATGCACAATTGACGGCTTCCGAACGCAAACGAGTCTATGGGCTTCACGCGCTTCCACACCTGTGGTGGGAGTTGCCTTACGATCAGTTCCTGGTCGAGCGGCGGCTCCGCATGGCACAAGTTGTCCGAAGCGCATGGGAGCAGCTGCGTGGTGATACCGCCGTCGAAGCGGTTTCACCACCATCAGTCGCTGAACTGATTGCTGGTGGTGAGACGGGTGCGGTTGAATTCAAGTCAACGCTTCGGATCAATCTTCATACTGGCCAGCCCGACGAAAAAATGCACTTATCTGCGCTCAAGACGATCACAGGTTTTCTGAATGCCAAGGGTGGCACGTTGCTCATTGGAGTAGCCGATGACGGAGAAATCCTTGGGATCGGCGCGGATCGTTTCCCGAACGAAGATAAGATGGGCCTGCACTTGGTCAATCTCATCAAAGACCGGATTGGGGAGGTTTTTCTGCCTTATATTCACCCTCACTTTGAAGATCAGCAAGATGATCGCGTGCTTATGGTACGTTGCGAGCCGGGTCCAAAGGCGGCCTTCCTGAAAGATGGAAAGGAGCAGCGTTTTTTTGTTCGAGGCGGCAACGCGACTGCCGAGCTAAGTGGCGCTGGTGTCACAGATTACATCAATCACCGTTTCTAGGGCTGACCGACGCCTGCACCACCACACTATCCCCCAGCGGCCCCTGAATTTTCAGGGTCATCAAGTTGCTGCTCAGTGACTTGCTCAGCTTGCTGCTCCCAAGCGGCAAGCAACCAATGAGGCAACTGATTATGCCTTTGTACCGCGACTCTGGCATTTCCGAACGGCATGTGAGACTTAAGCACTGTCCGAACAAGTAGACTGTCCGGATTGACCTGAACAGGCGCAATCAAATCGGGGGCATCGGTTATATTTTCCCGAGACTCCAAATATAAAGGGACCACGTAACTCATAGTTCCGAAGTACCAATAAGGAAGCTCAAGACCTCGATTGATAGACCACTGGATAGAGCCAGCAATTGCGCACATTTGGGCCACCCGAGGAGTATCGACCAAAAATGGTACGCGATCTTGATTGTCGTCAAGAATGTGATCGTGCATCATCACAATTTCGGCACCCCGCCTTATCCTTGGTGGTTCCGGGATCTCTGGAGGGACTGGCAACGCTGGAGCAGCGATGTGGGAGCCAACCGCAACGAGGTAATAAGGCTCGCGGTTGGGGTTTCGGTTGGGCGCAAACACTAGATAGAGAGGCGTCCCATATCGCGTCTGTAGATGGCCAGCAGTTACATAAAGCTGGTCTCCACCAACAGTGTATTTGTTCTGTTCAATGCTCCAAGCAACGTGCACGGCGAGGTACTTTTTTAGGATATGACGGTGCGGCCCCCAGTTCTCCGGAAGTGCTTGATCTGAGAGTTCATCGAGCAGTTCGGCAGGAATGAAGGCGAAGTCGTGCAGACGCTGAACTACTCTGTTGGTAATTGGATCGCCGAGCGCTGCAATCAAGTCGTCGTGTTCTATCATTGATTTCGTGTAGCCGCCCTATCCCACTGCATCCAGCCCATTGCGCCGAATGATCGAAAGCAGGCGCAGCGCCGGACCGCCGGGCTTCTTCGCACCGCGCTCCCAATCCGACACTAGGTTTTTCGACACATTGAGATAGCGCGCGAACACCGGCTGCGAGACGTGCTCGTTCTCGCGTATTGCCTTGATCTCCTCGGGAGCAAGGACCGGCGCGGGCGTGAGACAGGCATCGTCGAACTCGCGCATAGTGCGTTTGTCGATGCTGCCCGCATCGTGAAGGCCTTCCATCATCTCATGGACGGCGGCCATCGCCTCGCTTTTGTACGTCTTTGCCTTAGTTTTACTCATCGTCTTTCACCTCGACCAATCGGCCTGCTTCAACTTCGGTTTCGATCTGATCCTCACTCAGTTCCAGCATGATGCTGGCAGCTTTGCGATAGACCTTCTGTTCCGCCGCACTCAGGTTAGCCTTAGCGCTCTTGGCGAAGGCAAACACGAATATGGCTCTCTCGCCCGAGCGAAAAATCAGGATCGAGCGATAGCCGCCCGACTTGCCTCCGCCCTTACGCGCGGTGCGTTGCTTGATGAGACCGCTGCCAAGATCGGCATCGACCAGGCCGCTCTCGGCCCGACGCACGGCATCAGCAAGCGTTGCATCGCCGATCTTTTCCTTTGCTGCGAACTTGGCGAACCATCGATTGGCATAGATGCGTGTTCGCGGGTTCTCAGTCATACAGCACCGCCGATCTATCACACATAGTGTTAGGGTTCAATGAACGGCTTTCACCCACCATTTCTTCGATCAGATCGCCGATCCGCTGCCCTGCTTCGATGACGGGGCCATCGTCGAGATGAGCGTAGCGCGCGGTTGTGGTCACATGCCTGTGGCCGAGCAGCTTGCCAATCATCGGAAGGGTTTCCGAGCGCGCGGCAGCATGACTTGCGAAGCTGTGGCGAAGATCGTGCAGCCGTAAATCAAGAAGCTGTGCCTCTTCCCTAACATCTCGCCAGAGGCAGGTGATATCGACTGGCCGTCCCGTTTTCGGATTCCGGAATACCTCCGGATGCCCTCTATGTCGCGGGAGGCATTGCAAAATGGTCCACGCGGCTTCTCCAAGCCAGACGGTGCGAGGACCAGTCTTGCTGTCGGTCAGCAGCAACCGCCGCCCCTTTACCTCGCTCCAGGTCAGGCCGGTGATCTCCGACTTGCGACAACCGGTCAGCATCAAGAGATAAAGAGCCGCGCAATGCACCGGGCGCGATTTCCGGTGTTTGTCGATTGCTTGACCCAGTCGTGCGAACTCCTGATCCGAAAGGAAGCGCTCGCATTTGCGCCGCTTGTTCATCCGGATCAAAGTGCATGGGTTCGATCCTTCGGGCTTGATGCCCCACTCTTCGGCCTTGTTCATCATCGCGCGGAGGATTTCGCAGGAGCGATTGGCTGCGCCAGGACCGCCAGTTTCGCTCGCGCGGTTGAACCACTCTTGGACATGGCCACCTTCGATTTCGTCGAGAAACATTCCCGCAAACGCGCCCTGCAGATAGTTTTGACGATAGAGTCCATGCGTGTGCAGCGTCGAAGGTTTCCAGCCCGGAGAAACTTTGCGCCAATAGGCCTCAAGGAAGTCGATATAGAGCGGCACCTTACGACGCTTCTTTCGCTTTTCCGCCGGGTTCTGGCCAACCTGCGCGCGCAAAAGCACGCGGCGCGCGACATCTATAGCCTGAGCCTCACTCAGTATCTTCGCATTACCAATAGTGACCGTGCGCGTGCGTCCCTGCATCGCGGCCTGGACGATGAAGACCTTGCGACCGCTGGCGTAGTGGCGCGTACCAAACCCCGGCAGACGTTTGGACCAGCTCGTCTGCCGCAATCGGCTTCGGTCGCTAGTCTTGCCGACTACCCCGATATGAGCGGTGCCGAGTTCCTCGGCGACGATTGTTTGAAGTGTGAGCGCGTTCATCGGCCCACTCCAATCAGGCTGGCAATCGATCCCGAGACCCGCTCGGCGGCATCGGCGACAATCTCGTCTGAAAGATGCGCATAGCGAGAGGTCGTTTCGGCGAGCGCGTGCCCGAGAAGCTTGCCGATCACCATCAGCGAGATGTTGTCGCGGATCGCGGTCGAGGCGAAACTATGCCGAAGATCGTGTAGACGAACGTCCGGCAAGGCAGCGTGGTTGCGTAGTTTTGGCCAGAGAATGTCGAGATTGAGCGGCTTGTTTGGGTTGTAACGAGACGGAAACACAAAGCCTTTCGGCTTGCGATTGGTAATGGCCTCGATGATCTCGACCGCCTGCCGGTTGAGATAGAGGATTTTCGCGCCGGTCTTGCTGTCAGGAAGCATGAGCCGAGGAGGTTGCACCCATTCCCAGCGCAGCTTCTCAATCTCCCCGCGCCGCGCGCCGGTAAATAACAAAAGCCGGATGGCGGCGACTGCCGTCGGATATTCGCCATCGAAGTCATTGAGCGCGGTCGCGAGCCGCGCGAATTCGCGCGGTGATAGGAAGCGCTCCATCCGCTTGCGCTTGTAGCGAGGCGTGCCCTTGCAAGGGTTCGATCCGGGTGTGCGCAGTCCCAGCTTCTCGGCATAGCTCATCATCACAGACAGGATTGGGAGCGTGCGATTGAAAACACCCGTGCGCTCGGCAAACCCATCGCGCCAGAACAGGATGTCCGCCTTGACAAGGTCGCCTACGCGGCGATCCCCGAACGCAGGCAGGATATCCCGATCAAACCCAGTCCGATTGCGCTGGCGCGTGCTTGGTTTCCAGTGTCGTGCATAATCGGTCCAGAAGCGCTCGGCATAGTCGCGCATCAATGGTGATCGCTTGGCACTAACTTTGCTGGCCTTGCGGGTAGGCAGCCCATCAAGCGCAACCTCGGCCAGCTTATCGCGTGCCATGCGCCGCGCCTCAATCGCCGTAATCTGACGCGAGGTTCCGAGCGAGACACGCCGTTGCTTGCCGCGTTGGCGGAACATCACGAACCAGGTTCGCCGTCCCGAGGGATGCACGCGCAGCCCGAAACCGGGCAGTTCGCTATCCCAATACTCAATTACCCGTTTGCCGGGCTTACGGCGAGCGATATTGCCGTTGAGCTTTACGTGTCGATTTTCCTTTTCATCCCATCCTTCGCGCTCCAACGGCACCGCGGATAGTGTGTGATTCGGGCTTGATATTTTCGGTAACACATGGCCATTCGTATCCATTGATCTGCTCCTCGTTTTTGAGAAACAAATTCGAGCAAACTATTGGTAAACAATACCTTTCTGCATCGGAGATGCGTACGGTGTGCTCGAAGATCCCACGATGCGTGGGGCCGATCCGGCAGCTGGGCCGGGTCCGTTCAACGAGCGGCGCGCAAATCCGCGCTGTTCAGTGGTTACCCCGACCGATCACCCTTACGACCGCCTCGACACAGTCATGAGACGATTCGACGATCTTCAGATTGACCCATTTTTTCCTATTGCCTTCAAGCTTCAACAGCATTGAGCCGAGTTCGCTGGATACACCCCTTACCTTTGACGTGGGGATCGTCCGGGCCGGAAACTGATGCAAACGAATGAAATCGTCCGTAACAGTGATCGCTGGCTTGCGAGTGAAGGCTCTCATCAAATTTGGCAAATGAAAAAGTCCAACAGCTAAACTTGCACCAAACAAAAGGTATCCGATAACGGGAGAACATCCGATGTTCATTATCGAGCCGAACATATAGCCTCCATCTGTACCAAATACAAAAGGTGCTAATCCCAATCGCCAACGCAATAACTACAATGAAAATTAGAGATTTTCGCGAAGAATAGAATTTGTGTTCTGTCACTGCTGTTCTCAACACCCCGGACGCGGCGGCGCGGCACGACGTGCGATCTGATTAGCTAGCCAGTCGCCAGCCGCTGCTCCTGCGGCAGCTCCAAGGGTCGCTCCCCCTGCACCTAAAACGATTGAGGCAGGAGTTCCTGCGCCAGCCAATGCCCCAGCGAGCTCTCCTAATGCACCTCCGGCGATACCCCCGATTGCGAGTAAGACGACGCGAGCGAACGTCACGTCCATCGTCTCGCCCCTAGCAGCGCTGTCTACGGCTCTGCTAGCACCTTCGGCTACAGCAAGTGCACCGGATGCAGGAGCGAAATACTTACCTTGGCCTTCGGTTTCCGCTAGGTTCCCAAAAGCACTATCAGCCGTTCCCGCATGCCCGACGGCCGTGGCAAGATTGCCTGCAGAGGTTGTTGCGCACGGCTTATTTTGCGGCGTTAATTCTCGCGACGTTTAATCATCCACCAATACCAGGCTACAACGACTGTAACGACGAAGAAGAAAACAATTGCGGCGGTCAGAAGGTCTCCGGTTAACAGCCAAGACATTGCTGCCGATACAATCCAAAACAGAATCAAAGAGCTTATCGGGCGCATCTTTTCCACTCAACACCCAAGATCGTACAGAGAGGGCGTCATAAAGCCGCCGTTGGCTGGTAAATTGCCATTCATGGAAGGCGTCCCGGCTCTTCCCAAAGCGCCACCGGAAAAGCCAGGATCGGTTCCAATGACATTGTATGATCCGGAAGCGCCGACATTTAATCCCGGTGCTACAGGCGCCGTAAAACCGCCGGAAACACCGACGTTTGCTGAGATAGTGCCTCCCCCAATTGGACCCCCCGTGCCTTGGACACCGGCATTAACTCCCAGGCCGACGCCAACTCCGACATAAGCCGAACCGCCAAAGCGCCCGTTTGCTAAGTCGAAGTTATACGAACCGCCAACTGATCCGCCCAACCCCGCATAGGCGTCCGCTCCACCTCCAATACCCAATGTCGGAAGAGCACATACGAGGCCCTTCAACTTGTCTAGAAGGCCTTCCTCCTTTTGCGGCGACGGGTGCGCCCGCTTTCCAATGTGCCAGACGCGTGGACTCATGCTCCGCTGGCGGCCAGTTCCTCGACCAGCGCGGGCGCGGGGTAGATGGTTTCGAGCGCTTCCTGGACCGCTTGTGCCGAGACCGCGACGGTGCGGTTCATGGTGCCGTCGTAGCCGTAATTGCCGCCCAGCGAGTGGATGTTGCCGTCGAAGGCGGCGCCGATGACGGTGCCGGCGCGGTCGATCACCGGCGAGCCGGAATTGCCGCCGATGATGTCGTTGGTGGTGACGAAATCATAGACCACGCCCGGGTCGATCGCCTCGCGCGCGTCGGCAAGGCCGGGGGCCAGGTCGAAGGGCGGGTTGCCGGTGGCGCGCTCGAACGTGCCGCCCATGAAGGTCGCGAACGGCACCTGCCGGCCGCGCTCTTCCCAGCCCGTCACGCGGCCATAGCTGATCCGCAAGGTGAAGGTGGCGTCGGGATAGAGGCTGTCGCCATAGGCGGCGAAGCGCGCATCGGCGAGCCGCGCGCCGGCGGCGGCGAGCGGGCCCGAGGTGCGCTCGTCGACCAGCTGCTGGAGCTGGCGCTGGCGCGGTTCGAGCCGCAGCGCGTACTGGATCATCGGATCGTCCGAGGCCTCGATGGCCGCCAGACCGCCCCCCCACAGCTCGCGGCGATAGTCAGCGTCGGCCAGCCGGGTGCCAGCCACCAGCTGCTCGGCGAGTTGTTCGGGGCTCTCGCGGCCCAGCAGCAGCCGGGTGTCGGGATTGTCCGCCCCGAGGTATTCGCGCGCCTTGGACAGCGACCATTCCATGATCAGCTCGTCGAGCCACTGGTAGACCGGACGCTTGTCGGTCAGCCGCTTCTCGAGCAGCGGCAGCGCGCTGTCGGTATAGCCGGGGAGGCGCTCGGCATTGGGCTTGGCGCGCTCCTGCGCGGCGAACACCAGGTTGCGCGCATAGCCGTACAGATCGCCCGAAGGCTGGGTGAAGCGCTGCGGCACGTAGAGTGCGCGATAGGCGGTGATCGCCTGCTCCACCTCGCCCCAGGGATCGCCGATGGCCGCATTGTCGGCGCTCATCTGGCGCAACTCGCCCTCGGCCTGGGCCAGGCGGTTGGTGAATGCGGGGTCGCCCAGCGCGCGGGTGCGGCCAAGCTGCACCTTGAGCGTGTTCTCGATGCTGGAGAGCGTGTCGGTTCCCTCGCGCATCCGCTCCGGGCTCTGGTCCATCGCCGCGATCAGCCGGCCGCGCAGCTCGGAGATGGTGGCGACGAGGACAGGCAGGCGCACTTCGCGCTCGAAGGCCAGCTGGCTCTGCGTGGAAAGCCGCGCGGTGGAACCGGGATTGCCGACCACGAAGGTCAGTTCGTCTTCCTGCGGCGCGCGCGGGTTCCAGCGCAGATGCTGCGGCGTGGCGACCGGGCGGCCGTCCTCGTAAGCACGCAGGAAGCTGGCATCGAGCGAATAGCGCGGGAAGTTGAAATTGTCGGGATCGCCGCCGAAGCTGGCCGCGCGCGCCTCGGGTGCCCAGGCGAGCCGGACCTCGGAATATTTGAGATAGGTGTACAGCTTGAACTGGCCGCCGCCGAACAAGGTGACCACCTGACAGCGGGTGGTCGCCTGGTCGGGGCAGTTTTCCGCCTCGATCCGCGCGATCTCGGCATCGCGCGCGCGGGTGAGCGCCTCGCCCGTCAACCCGTCGAACGCGCGTTGCACCTGCGAGGTGACATCGGTGATTTGGCTGACCACCTCGGCCTGCTGACCCGGGCACAGCTTCTCGTCCTCGCGCCGCTCGGCGATGAAGCCGTCCTCCAGCAGGTCTGCAGCTTCGGTGGAATTGTCGAACAGGCACGAGGAGATGCAGTGATGATTGGTCAGGATCAGCCCGTCGGGCGAGACGAAGCTGGCCGAGCAGCCATTGGTCAGGCGGATCGCGGCCTGCTGCACGTCCGTCAGCCACGCCTGATCGGGCGCCCAGCCATAGGTCTGGCGCACCTGTTCCTGGGGGAAGGCATCGAAGGTCCACATCCCCTCCTCGGCGGCGGCAGGTGCGGCGCCGAGCACGAATGCCAGCGCGGCGAGCGAGGGTGCGGCGGTCGGCCAGCGAACGGTAGCAGGGTGAATGGACATGGCGCGGATCCTTGCGGTTTCTGGCGACTTACTTGCCCGGACGGCTGCAGCCCTGTCCAGCGCTTTTCGCTGCCGGTTGGGGTGGTTGGCTCAACGCAGGGCGCGCCTCCGACCGACGGCTCGCCAGCGGTGCGCAAGTCGCTTATGGAAGGTAGGATGCAGCAGGCGACCACCTCCATCACCGTGGCGACGGGCGGCAAAGGGCTGTACGAAATCACCGGCGAGGCGGAGCGTTTCGTTTCGGCCAGCGGTATCGACGCGGGACTGCTCACCTTGTTCTGCCGCCACACCTCCGCCGGCCTGTTGATCACCGAGAACGCGGCGCCCGCGGTTCGGCGCGACCTGTTCGCCTGGCTTGAGCGCATGGTTCCCGAGGGGGCGGGGTACGAGCATGACGACGAGGGGCCCGACGACATGCCCGCGCATATCCGCGCGATGCTGACCGGAGTAAGCCTGGCGGTGCCGGTGACGGGCGGGCGGATATCGCTGGGGACATGGCAGGGCGTCTTCCTTGCCGAACATCGCCGGGCGCCTCATCGCCGCGAGGTTATCGCGCACCTCTTGGGAGAATGATCGGGGGCAATGGTGTTGGCGGGCGGGTGATCGGCGGGGCCCGAGCGCCGATGCCTGTCGCCGCGCGGCGAAAAAGATATGCACTAGGACGCTTGGCTTGCGCGTTGTCAGCCCCTAGGCGCGTGGCGCTTGTCCCACCAGCACCTGACCAGGCGCGCCGGCTCCCGCTATGGCCAGCGCGCGGAGCTTGCCAATGACGCCTTCCCCAAAAACCATCGCCATCGAGACCGGTTTCTCTTTCACCCTGCCTCGGCCCAGCGACGTGTTGCTGCAATTCGAGGCGGCGGAAATTCCCGAACAGACGATCGTGTCGGCGGACGCGCAGCTGACCGATGCCGAGCACATGGCCCGGGTCATGGCGCATGACGCGGTCGGCACGCGCACCTGGCTGCGCGCCGAGGGCCAGTTCGAGGTCGCCTACAATGCGCGGGTCGAGGTGAACCGGATGCTGGCCAAGATCGATACGCTCGATCGAATGAACCCGCACGACCTGCCCGGTGAGGCGGTCGAGTATCTGTTCGATTCGCGCTATTGCCAGGCCGACCGGCTGCAAAGCTTCGTAGCCGACGAGTTCGGAACGCTGGCCGGCGGCGAGCGGATCATCGCCATGCGCGACTGGCTGTCGACCAATATCAGCTATGTGCCGGGCAGCAGCACCGCCACCACCACCGCCATAGACACCTTCGTCGAGCGGCGCGGTATCTGCCGCGATTTCGCGCATGTGATGATCTGCCTGGCAAGGGCCTCGGTGGTGCCCGCCCGGTTCGTCTCGTGCTATGCGCCCGGCGTCGAGCCGCCCGACTTCCATGCGGTGGCCGAAGTGTTCCTGGCCGACCCAACAATTGCGGGCGGCGGCGCCTGGCATATCGTCGATGCGACCGGTATGGCCGACCCTGCCGAGACGGTGAAGATCGGCATCGGCCGTGATGCCGCCGATGTCAGCTTCATGACTACTTTCGGCATCGCCGAGTTCGGCGACAAGCACATCGCCGTGCGCTGCGCCGATTAGACCGTCCGCGGCCAACTTGCCCTTGCATGGCGGCGACGGGAGCGGCAACGCGCCGGTCAGGCAGCAGGCGGCGATACGCATGACCGGACGCGAGGACCAGACAGCGGCAATTGCCGATACGCTGCTGCTGTTCGGCGCCACGGGCGATCTGGCCAAGCGCATGTTGCTGCCCTCGCTTGCCGCGCTGCACGCCGAGCATCTGCTTCCGCCCGCGCTCAAGATCGTGGGCACCGCGCGTTCGCAGATGAGCGATGCCGCCTTCCGCAACCTGGCCCGCACCGCGCTCGAGCAATATCTGCCCGCCGAGCGGCGCGGCGGGGTGGCGGATTTCCTCAACCGGCTGACCTATGTCGCCTGCGATGTGACCACGCCTGCAGGTTTCACTGACCTCGCCAAGGCGGTGGGGGGCCCAGAAGGTCTGGTGATCTTCCTGTCCACCGCGCCGAGCTTGTTCGAGCCGACCATCAAGGGTCTGGCGCGCGCGGAGCTCGCCGGCCGCGCCGAAGCGGGCAATGACGCACATGGCGCGGACGGCTCGGTCACCAGAGCCAATGTGCGGATCAGCCTGGAAAAGCCGCTCGGCACCGATCTTGCCTCCAGCCGGGCGATCAACGACGCGGTGGCCAGCGCCTTTTGGGAGGAGCAGATCTTCCGCATCGACCATTACCTGGGCAAGGAAACGGTGCAGAACCTGCTCGCGCTGCGCTTTGCCAATATCTTGTTCGAACCGGTCTGGAACGCCGCCTTCATCGAGCATGTCCAGATCACCGTCGCCGAGACCGTGGGGCTGGAAGGTCGCGCCGATTTTTACGAGGGAACGGGCGCGCTGAGGGACATGGTGCAAAACCATATGCTCCAGTTGCTCGCGCTGGTGGCGATGGAGCCGCCCAGCCATTTCGACGCCAGCGCGGTGCGTGACGAGAAGGTGAAGGTGCTGCGCGCGCTGCGCCCGGTTGGCCCCGACGAGAGCGTGACGGGGCAATATCGCGGCGGCGCGGCGGGCGGCAAGATCGTGCCAGGCTATGACGAGGAACTGGGTCGGCCAAGCGACGCCGAGACCTTCGTCGCGTTGAAGGCGCATGTCGACAATTGGCGCTGGAAGGGCGTGCCGTTCTATCTGCGAACGGGCAAGCGGCTGCCCGAGCGGGTGACCGAGATCCTGGTCCGGTTCCGCGCCATCCCCCATTCCATCTTCGACAATGCGCGCATCCGCCCCAATGCGCTGCTCATCGGTATCCAGCCGCAGGAAAACGTGACGCTCACGCTGATGGCCAAGGTGCCTGGGCTGGAGCAGGAGGGAATGGTGCTGCGCCCGGTTCCGCTGGACATCGCCATGCCGCACGCCTTTACCGGCAAGTACAAGCGGATCGCTTATGAGCGGCTGCTGCTCGACCTGTTGCATGGCGACCAGACGCTGTTCGTGCGGCGCGACGAGGTGGAGGCGCAATGGGCGTGGATCGACGCGATCCGCGTCTTGTGGGCGCGCGAGGGGATGACGCCCCGGCACTATAGTGCGGGAAGCTGGGGACCCAGCGCGGCGATTGCGCTGGCCGAACGCGATGGAGTGAGCTGGCATGAGTAGCCTCGATCCCGTTGTCGCGAGGGTCACCGATCGGATCATCGAGCGCTCGAAGGATGGCCGCGCGCGCTATTCCGCATTGATGGCGGCAGAGGCGGATCGTGCCGCCGATCGTGCGCGGGCCATGCCCTGTTCCAACCTGGCGCATGGTTTTGCCGCTGCGCAGGAGGATGCCGCCAGCATCGCCGCCGGCGCGGGGCCGAACATCGGCATCATCAGCGCCTATAACGACACCATCAGCGCGCATCAGCCCTATGGTGGCTACCCGCCGCGCCTCAAGCTCTATGCGCGCGAGGTGGGCGCCACCGCGCAGGTCGCGGGCGCCACTCCGGCGATGTGCGACGGGGTGACGCAGGGGATGGAGGGGATGGAGCTCTCGCTGTTCAGCCGCGATGTCATCGCGCTGGCGACGGGCGTGGGCCTCAGCCATGCGATGTATGATGCGGTCGCGCTGCTTGGCATCTGCGACAAGATCGTGCCCGGCCTGCTCATCGGCGCGCTGAGGTTCGGCTGGCTGCCGGCGATGTTCGTGCCGTCGGGCCCCATGCCCAGCGGTATCGCCAACAAGGAGAAGCAGCGCGTCCGCCAGCTTTATGCCGAAGGCAAGGTGGGCCGCGCCGAGCTGCTCGAGAGCGAGGCCAAGTCCTACCATTCGCCGGGCACCTGCACCTTCTACGGCACCGCCAATTCTAACCAGATGATGCTCGAGATGATGGGGCTGGTGATGCCGGGCTCGGTGTTCGAGAACCCGGGCACCAAGCTTCGCCAGGCCCTCGACCGCGCGGCGATGCACCGGCTGGCGGCGATCACCCGCCATAAAGACGGGGGGACGGGGAACGATTACCGCCCGCTGTGGCGCTGCGTGGACGAGAAGGCGGTGGTCAATGCCGCGGTCGGGCTGCTGGCGACCGGCGGCTCGACCAATCATGCGCTGCACATCCCCGCCTTCGCCAGGGCGGCGGGCATCATCATCGACTGGAGCGACATGGCCGAGCTCAGCCATGTCGTCCCGTTGCTGGCACGCGTCTATCCCAACGGATCGGGCGATGTGAACCACTTCCACGCGGCGGGCGGAATGGGTTTCGTGATCCGCGAACTGCTCGATGCAGGCCTCGCCCACCGCGACGTGATGACCGTGGCCGGCGACGATCTGGCCGCCCACGCGCGCGAAGCCTGGCTCGATGGCGAGGCGCTTGCCTGGCGCGAAGTGGGCGAAAGCGGCGATCCCGCCATGCTCCGCCCGGTCGATGACCCGTTCCAGGCCGATGGCGGAATGCGTGTGGTCGAGGGCAATCTGGGCCGCGCATGTTTCAAGACCAGTGCTGTGGAGCGGGAACGCTGGACGGTGGAGGCGCCCGCACGGGTGTTCCACACGCAAAAACAGGTCGCCCAGGCCTTTGCCGCCGGCGAGCTCGACCGCGACGTGGTGGTGGTGGTGCGCTTCCAGGGCCCGCGTGCCAACGGTATGCCCGAACTGCACAAGCTGACCCCGGCTCTGGGCGTGTTGCAGGACCGCGGTCACAAGGTGGCGCTGGTGACCGATGGGCGAATGAGCGGGGCGAGCGGCAAGGTGCCGTGCGCGATCCATGTTAGCCCCGAGGCGCTGGCAGATGGCACGGGCAACTGGGGTCCGCTGGCTTTTCTGCGTGATGGCGACATTATCCGTCTGTCGGCTGAGGATGGCGTGCTGTCGACCACCGCCGACCTTTCCGCGCGCGACCCGGCCCCCGCGCCGCCGCCCGAACAGGGCACCGGGCGCGAGCTGTTCGCCATGATGCGCAGCGGCGCCGATACCGCCGAGCGAGGCGCTTCGGCTATGCTGGCGGCGGCGGGGCTATGACTGTCCCGGCGGGTTTTGCGCAAGGCCGGGGAGCGCGATGACCCGGCTGGTCGCAGTGGATATCGGCGGCACCAATGCCCGCTTCGCGCTCGCCACCATCGCCGATGATGGCGCCATCACGCTGGGCGAGCCGGTAACGCTCGCCACCTCCGACCATGCCAGCCTCAAGACCGCCTGGGAGCATTTCGCCAGGGAGTGCGAGGGCGACGTCCCGCGCGCCGCTGCCATCGCGCTTGCCGGTCCCGTCACCGGCGAGGTGATGCGGCTGACCAACAACGACTGGGTGATCGATACCGGCGCCATCGAACGCCAGCTGGACATCGACAAAGCCTTGGTGCTCAACGACTTCGGCGCCGTGGCCCATGCGGTCGCCCGCGCGCCTGCCGACCGGTTCGCCCACCTTACCGGACCGCAGCGCCCGCTGCCGACGAGCGGCACGATCAGCATCGTGGGTCCGGGAACGGGGCTCGGCGTCGCCTATGTCAGGCTGGATGGCGAAGGGGGTTACCGCGTTCAGGCGACCGAGGGTGGGCATATCGACTTCGCGCCGGTCGACCGGGTCGACGATCAGATCCTGAAACGCCTGCGCGCCAAGCACCGCCGCGTCTCGGCCGAGCGGGTGGCGGCGGGGCCGGGAATCGAGGCGATCTACGAGACGCTTGCGGCGATCGAGCAGCGCCAGAATGGGGAGGGCGCAATCGAGCAGCGCGCAACCGGGCCGCTCGACGAACGGGCGATCTGGGAGCTCGCCTTGAGCGGCGAGGACGCGCTTGCCGCCGCCGCGCTCGACCGGTTCTGCATGACGCTGGGATCGGTCGCGGGCGATATCGCGCTGGTCCATATGGCCGATGCGGTGGTGATCGCCGGCGGGCTGGGTTACCGGCTGCGCGATCACCTGCCGCGCTCGGGCTTTGCGCAGCGCTTTACCTTCAAGGGCCGGTTCGAGCATCTGCTGGCGGGCATCCCGGTCAAGCTGGTCACGCATCCACAACCCGGGCTCTATGGCGCGGCCGCGGCCTTCGATCAGGCGCATGGCGGTGGCCGGGGAGCGGCACGAAAATGAGCGATATCGGCGCGATCATGCGGCTGGCCCCGGTCATTCCGGTGCTGGTGGTGGAGGATGCGGCCGACGCCCGCCCGATCGCCCAGGCGCTGGTCGCGGGCGGTCTGCGCGCGCTCGAGGTGACCTTGCGCACCCCCGCCGCGCTCGATGCGATCCGCGCGATGGCCGCGGTGGAGGGCGCGGTGGTGGGCGCAGGGACGGTGCTCGATCCGCGCCAGCTCCACCAGGCGCTGGCGGCAGGCGCGCGGTTCATCGTCTCGCCCGGTCTGACCGAACCGCTCGGGCGCGCCGCGATCGAGGCCCGGGTGCCGTTCCTTCCGGGGATCGCCACCGCAGGCGATCTGATGCGCGGGCGCGACATGGGGCTCAGCCATTTCAAGTTCTTCCCGGCTGAGGCGGCGGGCGGCATTCCGGCGCTCAAGGCGCTTGCCGCACCCTTTGGCGAGGCGCGCTTTTGTCCCACGGGCGGGGTGAGCGCTGCCAATGCGGGCGACTGGCTGGCGCTGGAGCCCGTGCTGTGTGTGGGCGGCTCATGGGTCGCCCCGCGCGCAGCCCCGCCCGAAGAGATCGCGCGGCTAGCACGAGCGGCTGCGGCGCTGCGTTGATCGCGCGGGGGAGGGCGGGGTATTCTCGTCGAACTTTGGCCGTTACTGCGGTCGGGGCAGGACCTGGGATTGCTCGCCCCTCGTCGGGCCTTGCGTATGGTTGATCCAGCAGGACGGGCGCTCTTCTTAGCGCGTTTGTCCTTCGGATCAGTATGACCAAAGGCTGTTTAGCCAAGGCAGCGATCTGTCCGGAAATGCGCGAGCACCGCACTGGCGCTTGAAGTCGCTTTGGCGTGGGGCATGGCTGCCAGCTTTGGTCGGCATCTCCACGAGGCTGCGCGGTACCTGGCGGCCTCCAAGCCATGCTGCATGACCCGGCTTACCCGCGCTCCCACCTTTCGTTTCACACCTAAGTAGCTACCCGGTGCGTCGGGGCGGTTCGAGGGACAGGATCCAGTCCCCGTGTTCTGCCGTAGCCAGCACTCCGGCGAGATTTGCACGCTCGCCAGCCTCGAGCCGGTCGAGAAGCATGGCGACCTCTCCGCCGCGTGGCTCGTGCTCGCCCAGTTCGCCGATCGCGCGCATCAGCAACCGGAGCATCACCGCGCGCGGGGCACCGGGGCGGATGCGGATGTTATCGCGCGTCTGCCGCACGTTTTCGTGCCAGATCAGCGCCGCATAGGCATCGAGCGCCTCGTGCGCTTGGGCTAGATGCGCAGCCGAGCGTGCCAGCGCCGCCGGATCGAGCCAGTCGGCGCTCGCCAGCGCCTGGCGGATGCGCACACGATCGAAGCTGCGGTCGTTATTGGAAGGATCGCGCGCCACCTCGAGGCCCGCCCGATCGACCACCCCGGCAAGTTCATCCCGCCGGAAACCGAGCAGCGGGCGGATGAGGGTCACGCCGAGATCGGCACGGACCAGCCGCGCACGGATGCCGGCCAAACCGTCGATGCCGCTGCCCCGGTTGAGCCGCATCAGCACCGTCTCGGCCTGGTCGTCCGCATGATGCGCGGTGGCGAGTGCGCCAAGGCCCCGGCGGTCGGCCCAAGCGGCCAGCGCCCGGTAGCGCGCCTCGCGCGCTTCGTGCTGAAGGTTTCCGCTGGCCGGACTCACCTCGAGAATGGCGCATGGGATCGCCCGCGCGTCACATGCTTGTTCGACCAGCGCACATTCGGCTGCCGCTTCGGGTCGAATCCCGTGGTTCACCGTGGCGACCTCGAAACCGCCGGGGATCGCGGCATGCGCGAGCACCAACATGGCCATCGAATCGCTGCCACCCGACACGGCAAGCCCGATGCGACCTTGCATAATGCCATTGGTTGCCTGGAGCCGCGAAAGCGATGAAGCGAACCGCTCGACGAACGCTGCCCCGGGCGCCGCGTCGGTCACCGACTTGGGGTCATGCGGTCAGTCATGCATCATTCCTGCGCAACCATAGCGCCTGCCGCCTGGCGCCCCAGGCCCTGACGGGTGCTCGACCCGACCGTGGAGCTCAATCGCGGACGCCCCTTGGCACCGCCCCAAATCACACCCCTCCCGTGCTCTGCCCGTTTGCCAACCGGGGATGGCGCGCCGATCGCCTCTAGCTGCAATCGACCCTGCCGCGGTTGCGGTCATATTGCTCGCGCAGCCGCCCGGTGGCGAGCGCGGGGTAGCTGTCTCCAAATTCGGCCAGCGCGATGCAGGCGCGGCTGGTATCATCGAGCGCGATCATCGATTCCGCCAGATAGAGCAGGCTGTCGGGCGCGCGGGCGGCGGTGTTGTCCGCCTGGTAGTTCTGCAGGAAATGCGTGGCCGCGACGGTGGGATTGCCCGCATCGAGGAAGGCGCGTCCGAGCAGGTTGCGGCCGAAAGTTGCGCGCGGGTGGGTGGGATATCGCTCGAGGAACAGCGCCAGCTGCTGCTGCGCCTCGGGATAAAAGCCTGCTTCCCACAGCCGGAAGCCGTAGACATAGTCGTCATCGCCCGCATCGCCTGTCTGGGGTTTGGAGACGGCGCTGACCGCGGCGAGGCGGGCTGGGGTTGGCCCCGAGGGCTCGGCGGCGGCCCCGCCCGGCGCAGTGGTCGCAGGTGCCAGTTCGCCCGTTTCGCGCGGCAGGGGAATGATGCCGGTGGCAGGCGCCGGGTTATCCTGCGCTAAGATAGCCGGCGCGCTCGCCAACGTCTCCACCCGGCGTTCGACTTCCTCTAGCGCGTTGGCGTTGACCTCGCTTGCAGCGGTCAGCCGGGCGAGCTGGGCCTCGATGGCCGAGAGCCGCGCAAGGATGTCGGTCAGTGCGCCGGCCGCGGGTGTGCCGACGGGGGCGGCATCGACGGGCGCGGTGGAGATCTCGGGTTCGAAGAAGCGACGGTCGCCGCCGGGGAACACCGCGCGCTGCAATGCGCGCACTTCGGCCTCGAGCCGGCGCACACGATCCTCATCCTGCGCCGCGAGGGGAGCGGCCATGGTCGCTGCCGTCACGGCCAGCGCGACGCCGGCGAACAGGGGGCGGGGGCGGTTCAGGCGTGCGATCGGCAAGGTCTGATCTCCAACATCGCGGTTGCGCCTGATTGGCGCGAGGCAGGCGGGCGATCATGCAGGTCCGCCCCGGAACGGCGAATTAACCGTCCCGCGCGGGCAAGCCAAGCATGCGGGCACAGCCCGATGGGGATAGCGTGTTTCTGGGCGCCGGTCGTAAGTGCGCCGATTGTTCGAAAGGCTGGTTGCATGGCAAGTAGAAGCCAGCGCATGGCGGTGTCTTTCGGCGCTTTAAAGTCCGGCGAAGGTGACGATCAACGCCAGGAGGCGTTCCGCCAACCCCTGCTCGCATCGCCGTTCGACCAATATCTACGACTGGCGGTTGGGAAGTCTACGTTACCGACACCAGCGCCGGGTCGATAATATCGCCTGAGATCGATTGGCCCGACCGTTAGGTGCTGCCAGCGGGGCTCGGTCCCTGGTTTGCCCCTGATCCGTCGACTGCAGCGCCTCCCCCATCCTGCGTCGATCCCGAGCCGCGTGCCAGCAAGGCATCGGCGGTGACGGAAATATCGCGCATGACCTTATCCTCCTGCGCCAGCGGGGGGACATCGCGGCCGCCGATGGTGATGGAAAGCGCGTCGGGGCGGCCGGTCCATAGCTGCGGCTTCTCGACATCGGCCGGCACCGTGTAGCTCTCTCCCTCAGCCATCAGCTTTTGCATCAGCTGCGCACCGTTCGCATCGTAGAACTTGACCCAGATACCGTCTTCCTGCGCGGTGAAAACCACCGGGTCCTGCGTCGAAGGACCGGTTTGCGCCGGACCGGTCGTCTGGCGCGCGGTGGCTGCCAGCGCCGCTTCACGCTGCCGCGCCTCCTCCTGCTCGACGAGCGAGGGAAGCTCGGCGGCGGGCGCGAACATTAGGCGCGCGGCGAAGAACAGGCCGGCGAGCAGCAGCACCACCGCAAGCAGCGAGATGAAGCCCAACCGACGCGACGGCACGCGGGCCGGATCGCCCGGCTCGAACACCGGCTGGCGCGCAGGCCTAGCCGGCGCCTGCGCATCGAGTTCGGCACCCACCATTGCGGCGACATCGCCCTGGTCGAGCCCCACCGTCTTGGCATAGTTCTTGGCAAAGCCGAGGGCATAGGTGCGTCCGGGCAGCGCGATGAACTCACCCGCCTCGATATTTTCTAGGTATCGCCGCGAGATGCGCGTCTCGCGCGCGACCTGAGCGAGCGTGAGACCCGCCTTTTCGCGCGCGGCGCGCAGTTGCGGACCGACGCCGCGCGTCTGGGGAGTGTCGCCTTCGCCTGTTGCCAAAACGGGATCTGCGCTGTCGGCCGCCATGGAACCGGCAACCAGGCCCGGCATGGCGGCCGCCTTGCGCCAAGTTGGTTCGGGCATTGGGTCCACCCCGGTGCTGCCGCGTTCGGACCGATCCGAAGCGTCCGTCGCGATGGGTGAGGACATCCCCTCGTCCCGGCCTGCTTCCCCGGTCGGCCTGTCTAGGGACGCCCCGCCCTGCACTGGCCCGCCCTGCACTGGCCCGTCCTGCACCGCCCCGGTCTTGCGCGTGCGCATACGCACCCCCTTGCGCTGTAAAGGCGCGGCTGACGTCTGGTTGTGATCGCGTGCTGCCGTCATGTGTCCGTTCTGGCCCTGATCTGGGTTGTAACACCAAGGGATTACGGAAGAGTGAAAGCCGCTTGCGCGTTATTGTCAATTGTTATGCTTTGCTCGCGCCGCGCTCGGCACCCGACGCACAGCGCCAAAGTCCGCGTCTCAACAGACTGTTCTCGCCATTTTGTCCGTGTCGAATCAGATTTCTGGCGCCCGCCTGCAAGGTTCAATCCGTATCGATCTCGTTCGCGTGTGCCCACCGGGTCAGTTCGCCGCGCAGGTCCACGGGCGGTGCGGCAAGCCAGTGGCGCATCGCCTCGCCAATGGTCGCCAGATCGACCTGGCGCACTAGTTCCTTGATTTGCCCGACCGCCGCCGGGGTGATCGAGAACCGCCGGATCCCCAGCCCGAGCAAGGCCAGCGCCTCGAGCCGCCGCCCGCCCATCTCGCCACACACTCCCACCTTCACCTCATGGCCGCGCAATTGCCCCACCACCCGGGCGAGAAACCGCAGGATGGCGGGGGATAGCCAGTCGTAGCGTTCGGCCAGTCGCGGGTTCGAGCGATCGGCGGCGAACAGGAACTGGGTCAGGTCGTTGGTGCCGATCGATAGAAAATCGATCCTCGGTGCCAGCACGTCGAGCATTTCGGCGAGCGAGGGCACCTCGAGCATCACCCCATAGCGAATGGCGTTGGGCAGCTGGTGACGCTGCTGTTTCAGGAACGCGAGCTGGTCCTCGAATACCGCCCGGGCGATGTCGAACTCCCACGGTTCGCTCACCAGCGGGAACATCACATTGAGCTGGCGCCCCGCCGCCGCCTCGATCAACGCCCTCGCCTGCGCCTTCATCAGCCCGCTGCGATCGAGCGCCAGACGTAGCGCGCGCCAGCCCATGGCCGGGTTCTCGTCCTCGCTTTCGGCGTCGTTCTGAAGGTAGGGCAGCGCCTTGTCGCCGCCGATATCGACCGTGCGAAAAATCACCGGCTTGCCACCCGCGGCATCGAGCACGTCGCGATAGAGCCGGGTCTGACGCTCGCGCGCGGGCAGCGTGGCCGAGACCAGGAACTGGAACTCGGTGCGGAACAGGCCGATACCATCGGCACCGGTCTGGCCGATCATCGCCACATCATCCCGCAGCCCCGCATTCATCATCACCTCGATGCGCGTGCCGTCGCGGGTGAAGGGTTCGACCTCGCGCAGCCTGGCCCATGCCGCCTGCTTCTCGCGGCTCTTGGCAAAGCGCGCTTCGAAGGCATCGAGCACGCCCTGGCCGGGGCGGATGGTGAGCCGTGCCTCATCGCCATCGACCAGCAGCGGATCGCCCTCGCGCACCAGTCCGCGCAGGTTGCGCAGGCGGCCGATCACCGGAATGCCCATGGCGCGCGCCACGATGACCACATGCGCGGTGAGCGAGCCTTGTTCCAGCACCACGCCCTTCAGCCGCCGGCGATCATATTCGAGCAGCTCGGCCGGCCCCAGATTGCGGGCGATGAGGATGGTGTCGCCCTTCAGCCCGGTATTGGCCGCGGTGCCCAGCTGGCCCGAGACAATCCGGAGCAGGCGGTTGGCCAGATCCTCCAGGTCGTGCATCCGGTCGGCGAGCAGCGGATCGGCGATCTCGCGCATGCGCATCCGGGTGCGCTGCTGGACCCGCTCGATCGCCGCCTCGGCGGTGAGCCCGGAATCGATCGCCGCGTTGATCCGCCGCGACCAGCCCTCGTCATAGGCGAACATCTTGTAGGTCTCGAGCACCTGCTCATGCTCGCCGCCCACGCCGAACTCGGCCTGCCCGGTCATGGCGTCGATCTGCTCGCGCATTTTGTCGAAGGCGAGGTAAACCCGCGCGCGCTCGGCCTCGATATCCTCGGCCACGGTCTGCTCGATGACGATGCGCGGCGTGTGCAGCACCGCTCTGCCGATCGCCAGGCCCTTGACCAGCTGCAGTCCCTCGATGACCATCTGGCCCTGATGCGCCTCGGACAGGCGGTCGATCTCCTCGCCATCGACCAGGCCCGCATTGTGGATCATCTCGGCCAGCACCATGGCCACGGTCTGGAGCGCCTCGATCTCGATATCGTCGTAGCGGCGCGGCTCCACATGCTGGACGGTAAGGACGCCGATCGACCGCTCGCGGCGGACGATGGGCACGCCGGCAAAGGAGTGGAACTTGTCCTCGCCGGTCTCCGGCCGGTACTGAAACTCGGGGTGCGAGGTGGCCTCGTCCAGATTGAGCGTCTCGATATTGCGCGCGATGGTGCCTGTCAGCCCCTCACCGATGCCCAGCCTGGTGACGTGCACCGCCTCCTGGTTCAGCCCGCGCGTGGCGAACAGCTCGAGCATTCCCTCGCGCAGCAGGTAGATCGAGCAGACCTCGCTGGTCAGCGCCTCGCCGATGATCTCGGTCACCTGGTTGAGCTTGGCCTGGACATGCGCCCTGGAGGCCATCAGCTCGTGCAGCTGGGTGAGGATGGAGCGGGCAGCGGTGGTGGCAAAGGGCATCGCTGATGCTCCTACCTTATGGGCGGGAGCGGGGGAAGCGGGGTGGCGGCGCGGGGTGAGCCAGTCCGGCTGCGGGCGGCAATGCGTACGCGGGATAGAGCGGGGGGTGGTGCGGACCGCAAGTCTGCACCACGATAAAGACTCACCCGGCCTGTCGCGCTCGTGCGGGAGCTCGAACCATCGCGAGCAACCGCTGACAAACCGCTGATCGGCCAGCAATCGGGCGACACGCGCGGCCGGGAGGCGCGCCAGGTCGACCTATCGAATCAAGCGCTGGACCTCCGACGCGGCGCTAGTTGAGCGCGATCGCCTGCTTGATCTGCAGCTTGCGCTTCTTCAACGACTGGATCTTCGCGTCATCGGGCAGCGGGCGCGCAAGCTCCTGGCGCAAGGCGGTCTCCAGACCCTTGTGGCGCGCTTCGAGGGCGGTGAGGTGCGAGGATTCCATTCGTCTCGTCTCCTTGTGTGCTGGCCGCGCGTCCCTCTTGCCCGGGGGCGCCGGCCACGCGACTCGCCGGGCGGACGAGCGGCGCACTGGTCATGAAACCACGTTCCGCCGCACGACGCAAAAGGCGATGTGACCGGGTGGACGCCCTTGCCGCGAGATGGTTCCGCGAGTTGGCGCTACCAGAAGGGGTCGCGGAATGGCGCCGCGCAAATGACGGGGCGCATGGGCGGGCGACATCGGGCGTGGGCGCTGCTAAAGCCGGGTGCGGCGTGTCGACACAGGGTCGATACTGGTCTGGCAACGGGCCAGCATGGCGGCAGGATGCGAACCTCGTGACCGAAGACGAGATGCACAAGCGACTTCAGGCTTTGCGCACCGAGCACCGCGATCTCGACGCCGCGATCGCTTCGCTGAGCGCGGTCGAAGGGGGCGATCAATTACAGGTGGCGCGGCTCAAGAAGCGCAAGCTGCGGCTGAAGGACCAGATCGCGATAATTCAAGACCACCTGTTGCCCGATATCATCGCCTGAACCGCCGGTCGTTCTTCGGCGGGCTGCCCCCGAAGGGCTTATGAGCGCTCAGGACTTGATAGGCGACACGGCCCGACACAAAGGCGCACGCCACAACCCGGTCCGGTCACCGCAGGACGATGGATCAGCGCTTGCGCGCGCCGATGGTGTCGAGTGCGCGGTCCCACATGGCGCATCTTGCCTCGCGGATGTCGGTATCCATCGCCGGGGCGAAATCGCGCGCCGGGCCGGTCATTTGCTCGGCCGCGTCGGCAAGCGAGGGAAAGAAGCCCAGCCCCGTGGCGGCGAGCATGGCGGCGCCCAGCGCGGTGGTCTCGAGCAGTTCGGGGCGACGCACGGGCAACGCCAGGATGTCGGCAATATCCTGCACCATCCAGTCGTTCGCCGCCATACCGCCATCGACACGAAGATTGTCCCAGCCCGCGCCATCGGCAGCGAAGGTGTGCGCCAGGTCATGCGTCTGATGCGCCATCGCCTCCAGCCCGGCGCGCACGATATGGGCAGCGGTGGTATCAAAGCCCAGCCCAGTAATCGCCGCGCGCACATCGGCCAGCCAGTGCGGCGCGCCCAGCCCGGTGAAGGCGGGGATCAGCACCACCCCGCCATTGTCATCGACCGAGCGCGCCAGTGTCTCGCTTTCCCGCGCATCCTCGATGATCCCCAATCCGTCGCGCAGCCACTGGACCAGGCTTCCGGCAACGAACATCGCCCCTTCGAGCGCGAAAGTGCGCTGGCCATGCTGCTGGACCAGGACCGTCGAGAGCAGCCGGTTGTGCGAGACGGGCGGGGTGTCGCCGGCATTGGCCAGGATGAAGGCGCCCGTGCCGTAGGTCGCCTTGGCCTGACCCGGAACCAGACAATCCTGTCCGATGGTGGCCGCCTGCTGGTCGCCGGCAATGCCGCACACGGGAAGTTCGGCACCCAGGATATCGCGCTTCAAGCGGGGCGCGCTCGAGATCGGCAGCACGCTGTCGACCACTTCGCCAAGCGCGGCGACCGGCACCTCGAACAGGTCGGCCAGCGCCTGGTCCCAGCTGGCGCCTTGAAGCGGCAGCAGCAGCGTGCGACTGGCATTGCCCGCCTCGGTAAGATGCGCGCCGGTTAGCGCGAACATCAGCCAGCTGTCGATGGTCCCCAGCGCCAGCGTTTTGGCCTCGGCGGCAGCGGCAACCGCCGGCTCGTGTTCCACCAGCCAGGCCATCTTGGTGCCCGAGAAATAGGGGTCGAGCACCAGACCCGTCGCCTGCCGCACCGCATCCTCGTGCTCTGCCTTGAGCGCCTCGCAGACAGCGGCGGTGCGCCTGTCCTGCCACACGATCGCGCGGGCGAGCGGCTTTCCCGTAGCCTTGTCCCAGGCCACCACCGTCTCGCGCTGGTTGGTGATTGCCACCCCGGCAATGGCCTTAGACCCACCAGCAGCCGCGACGGTCTCGGCGATGCAAGCGAGCACCGAGGCGAGGATCTCGTTCGCATCATGCTCGACATGGCCGGCTCGTGGATAATGCTGCTTGAGCGCGCGGCGGGCGAAATGAGCTGCACGTCCGCGTCGGTCGAACAGCAGCGAGCGGACCGAGGTGGTGCCCGCATCGATCACCAGGATGCGTTGTTCGTCCATGTCCTAATCCACCGCTCCTCGTGGCATCGCCTGCTTGGCGCGCTCGCATCTCGACACTAGCGGTTGCGGCCGCCATATCCAGCCCATGGCGCCTCCTCCCAAGCCCTGGCCGACCGGCATGAGCGAGCCTCTGGGGCCGCTGGTGACGCGCGTGCTGGCGCCCAACCCGTCGCATTTCACCTATACCGGCACGCAGACCTATCTGGTGGGCGGACTCGGCGCGTTGGCGGTAATCGATCCCGGTCCGGCGGACGCGGCGCACCTGGCCGCGCTGGAACAGGCGATCGGCGAAGCGCGGGTCAGCGCGATCTGCTGCACGCATACGCACCGCGACCATTCGCCCGCCGCCGCGCCGCTCGCCGAACGAACCGGCGCGCCGGTGATCGGCTGCGCGCCGCTTGCCGTGGGCGGCGATGCGCTGGGGACCGAAGCGCCGTTCGATGCCTCCTATACACCCGATATCGTGCTGGCCGATGGCGAGCGGATCGCCGGTGAGGGTTGGACGCTGGAGGCGGTCCATACGCCGGGCCATACCTCCAACCACCTTTGCTTCGCGCTGCTGGAGACCGGCGCGCTGTTCACCGGCGATCATGTGATGGGCTGGTCGACCACGGTGATCGTCCCGCCCGATGGCGACATGGGGGAATATATTGCCAGCCTGGAACGGCTCGCCGGGCGCTCCGACCGGGTCTATTACCCGGCGCATGGTCCGCCGGTGGGAAAGCCGCAGCGGCTGGTGACCAAGCTCATCGGCCATCGCAGGATGCGCGAGCGCCAGGTGCTCGGGCTGCTCGAGCCCGGCGCGCGGCGGATCGATGAACTGGTGCCGGCGATGTATGCCGGGATCGACCGGGCGCTGTGGCCCGCGGCGGGGCTTTCGGTGCGCGCCCATCTCATCGAACTGGAACGTCGCGGCAAGGTCGCCTATTCTGGTGACCTATGGACGATCCGCGCCTGATCCGCACGCCTGCGCGCTCCCCCGCACCGGGGCGACCCCGCGATCCGTCGCTGGCGCCCGCTCCCGTGCGCGGCGATGCGACCGGGGGCATGCTGCGCGTGCTTCCCTGGGTGGTAATCACCATGCTGCTGGTGGCGGTGGCGTGGCTCGCCTGGGAAGCGTTCGGCCCCGAGGAATATGGCGATCCGCTGGCCACCAGCCTGGTTGCTTTCGAGGAGCAGAACGAGCTTACCGTGTTCAGCGCGCAGCTCTCGCCGGTGGTGTCGGCCGAGGACTCGCGTTTCCTGGGCCTGCTCGAAAGCCGCCAGGTGGCGGTGATCCCGGCGCGCGTTGACTACCGGCTCGATCTGGGCGAGGTCACCGCCGACCGGCTGGCCTGGGACGAGGAGACGCTCACGCTCGATGTGCGCCTGCCGCCGATCGAGGTGGGCAAGCCCAATCTGGACGAGGGGCGCGCGCAATATCTGCGCGAGGGACTGTGGATCACCCGCGAGGCGCAGGACGCGCTGACCCGCGACAACACCCGGCTCGCCGAGCGTCAGGCGGTGGAGCAGGCCGCCAACCCGGTGCTGATGGACCTGGCGCGCGCGGCCGCGGTGACGGCGGTCAAGCAGAACCTGGCCATTCCGCTCCAGGTGGCCGGCTTCGGCGATGTGACGGTGCGCGTGCGGTTCGACGATGGACCGGCGCCTGCGCAGCTCGAGGCCAACCGGTCAGCCCCCGCGCGCCTGCCCGCCCCGCGCTGACCGCCGGTTTTTGCGCAATCGCGCGCGCATCCCCATATCGGGGGCTGACCAATATCCAGGGCGGACAGGCATGAGGGGAGCAAGGCAATGAGTGCCGAGACGAAAGCGCCGCTGGTCGGCACCAACCTGCGCGAAGAGATCGACCGGCTGCGGCATGAGCGGCGGGCGGTGATCCTGGCGCATTACTACCAGAAGCCCGAATTGCAGGACATCGCCGATTTCGTGGGTGACAGCCTGGAATTGTCGCGCAAGGCGGCGGATACGGATGCCCAGGTCATCGCCTTTTGCGGCGTCAAGTTCATGGCCGAGACCGCCAAGATCCTGTCGCCCCAAAAGATCGTCGTGCTGCCCGACATGGATGCCGGGTGCAGCTTGGAGGACAGCTGCCCGCCCGACAAGTTCCGCGCCTTCCGCGAGGCGCATCCCGATCATATCGCGCTGACCTATATTAACTGCTCGACCGAAGTGAAGGCGCTGTCGGACGTCATCGTCACCTCGTCCAGCGCCGAGACCATCCTTTCGCAGATCCCCCAGGACCAGAAGATCATCTTCGGGCCGGACAGGCACCTGGGCGGCTATCTCAACCGCAAGTTCGGTCGCGACATGCTGCTATGGCCGGGCGTGTGCATCGTTCACGAGGCGTTCTCCGAAAGCGAGCTCATCAAGCTGAAGGCGCAGCACCCGCAGGCGCCGGTGGCCGCGCATCCCGAATGTCCGCCACACATCATCGAACATGCCGACCACGTGGGCTCGACCAGCTCGATCCTGCAATTCGCGCGCACCTTTCCCGGCCAGACGCTGATCGTGGCGACCGAGCCGCACATCATCCACCAGATGCAAAAGGCCCTGCCGGACAAGCAGTTCATCGGTGCGCCGGGGGCGGACGGCAACTGCAATTGCAACATCTGTCCGTACATGGCCTTGAATACCATGGAGAAACTCTATGCCGCCTTGCGCGATCTGGAGCCGCGTATCGACATCGAGGAGGGCCTGCGCCTCAAGGCCAAGCGCAGCCTCGACCGCATGCTGGAAATGGCCAGCGGCACCATCGGCAAGGCCGATCTGGGGCGGGTCTGATGCGATATCCCATTGACTGGTTCTCGATCGAACAGGCCGAAGGGACCACGTTCGACAGGCCGGGCATCTACAGATGGGAAATCGAAGGCTACGGAATGTATGTGGGGCGCTTCACACGCCGGTCTCGGCCCGTTTATGAATATGCCAAGAACGTTTACCGACAATTGAATGGGATAGCCTATCGTCCGGGAAATCCGGACGGTTTTCGAGCGGTCCGCATAGCTCTTGCCGGAGCAGTTCGGCAAAACTCGAACGTCGTATTGCGGCTGTTGATGAATTGCGACTGTGATACGCTCAATCAAAACGAGCGACGGTTCATTTCGGAGTCACCGGTTGCGCAAAAGCTGAACGGCGTCCGCAGGGCCGGCTTCGTAAGTTGCTTTAACCGTTCGTCCCAAACGTAAACTCGCGTATCTGACAAAGGCGGTGCCATGAGCAACCCCCGGCTAGCGCGTGCGTTGCCCCACCCATGACCAAGCTGCGCGCCCTGTGGCACAATGTGCTCGCCACCTACTGGTTCTACCCCGCGCTGTTCGCCATTGCCGCGGTGGCGCTGGCTTTCCTGACCATCTGGCTCGACCGCAACGGCTGGTCCGACTGGCTGTCGACCATCGGTTGGCTGGTCCCCGCGCAGCCCGATGGGGCGACCAACATGTTGAGCGTCATCTCCAGCTCGATGATCGGAGTGGCCTCGACCGTATTTTCCATCACCATCGCCGCGGTTGCCTTTGCCAGCGCCAATTACGGCCCGCGTCTGCTGACCAACTTCATGGAAGACCGCGGCAACCAGTTCAGCCTGGCCACTTTCATCGCCACCTTCGTCTATTCGCTGACGATTTTGCGCACCGTGCGCCAGCAGGACGAGCCCACCGCGTTCATCATCGGCGACGGGGGCACCGAGCTGCCTGGCTTCGTGCCGCAGCTTTCGCTGCTCGTTGCCTTCGCGCTGACCGGCGTCTCGGTCGCGGTGCTGGTCTACTTCCTCAACCACGTGCCCGATTCCATCCGGATCAATTCGGTGTTGCACGCCATCGGCACGCGGCTGCTCAAGCTGGTCGACAAGCGTTTTCCCGATGATGATTGCGGCATCGAGCCGCGTCCGCTCGACGGCGGTCTGCCCATTATCGCCAGCGATATCGGCTATATCCAGCTGATCAATTTCGAGGGGCTGCACAAGGTGGCGCACGGTCAGGGCGGCCATCTGGCCATGGCGGTGCGCACCGGCGACTTCATCCATCCCAACATGGTGGTGGCGCGCTGGAAGCCCGAGGGGGCTCGCGAGGAGGACGGCGAGGAAGCAGCGACGCGGTTCGCCGCCATGGTGGAGGCGGTGCGCGCGGGACTGGCGCTGGGCAGCAGACGCACCCCCTCGCAGGATGTCGACTTCCTGATCGACGAACTGGTCGAGATTGCGCTGCGGGCGCTTTCCCCCGGCATCAACGACCCGTTCACCGCGATCACCTCGATCCATTGGCTGGGCGCGGCCACCGCCGAGCTTGGCCGGCGCGACCTGCGCTTGCAGGCGATCGACGAGGGCGAGAATGGCGCCAACCGGGTGGTTCCGCTGGGCGGCGGTTTCGATTATTACCTGGTCCGCGGCTTTGGCGCTTTGCGACCGGCGGTGGCGACCAACCGGATCGCCGCCCTGAGCTTCCTCGAAGCGCTGGGCGATACGGCAACCACCATCACTGGCAGCGGGCGGCGCGAAGGGCTGACACGCGAGGCGCATCTGCTGCTCGAGCAGGCGCGGCTCGAACTGCGCGGCCCCGAGCTGGATGAAGTGGAGCACAGCTACACCAAGCTGATGCGCGAACTGGACTGATGCTTCCCTTGCGCTGTATCCCCTCCGGCATGAGTTTCGCGGCATTGGGGGGCGGGACATGATCCGTGCGATGCGATCCTGGCTGTTCGTCCCCGGCGATAGCGAGAGGAAGCTGGGCAAGGCCGGGGGGACGGGCGCCGATGCGATGATCATCGACCTAGAGGATGCGGTCGCCCCCGAGGCCAAGCCGCGTGCCCGGGCGATGGCGGGGGAATGGCTGCGCTCCCGGCACCCGGACGAAAGCCACGGCCCGGCGCCCTGGGTGCGTATCAATCCGCTGGATACCGACCTGTGGCGCGACGACCTGGCGGCGGTGCTGCCGGGCGCGCCAGCGGGGATCATGCTGCCCAAGGCCGCCGGTCCCGCTGAGGTCGATACGCTGGCCGATCACCTGACCAAGCTGGAGGCCGAGACGGGGATCGCAGCTGGAACCACGAGCATCGTGTCGCTGGTCAGCGAGACCCCGGCCGCGGCGCTGGCCATCGCCGCCTATGCCGATGCCCCGTCTCCGCGCCTGGCGGGGCTGGCATGGGGCGCCGAGGACTTGTCGGCGGCGATCGGGGCGGCGCGCAAGCGGCGCGCGGATGGCGAGTGGACTGACGCCTTTCGCATGGTGCGCGCCACCACGCTGCTGGCCGCGCATGCCGCCAAGGTGATCGCGATCGACACCTTGTTCGACGATTTTCGCGACGAAGCCGGCCTGGCCCGGGTTGCTCGCGCCGCCGCGGCGGACGGCTTTGGCGCAATGCTGGCGATCCACCCGGCGCAGGTGCCGATCATCAACCAGGCGTTTACCCCAGAGGAGGCTGAGTTGGTGCAGGCACGCGCCATCATCGACCTGTTCGCCGCCAATCCGGGGGCGGGCACCTTGCAGCTGGATGGCCGGATGATTGACCGTCCGCATCTGGAACTCGCCCGGCGTCTGATCGCTCGAGCGCAAACCTGAGCCGTATCGCGAATGACGGGGTTGCGGGAGCCTCCTGAACGATATCCGACCGGTTGCACATCGCTACGAAGCTCTGACAATCCCAATATGTTCCACGTGAAACCTACAGGTTTGGACCCAAAGCCCGACGTTGAAAAAATGTTCGAGCCAAGCCGCCCACAACAGTGATCCGAACCGCGCCCTTCGTAAGGCGTCTATTCGGCCGGCTCGCCGGCGGGCGATGCTTCAGCGTCTGGAGCGCCAACTCCAGACGTCTCGCCCGCTGCGCCGCTTCGCGCCCGACCATCTCCAGCGCCCCGCGCGGCAGGATCCTCCAGCGGCGCCTGCGAGCGAAGCAGGTCGTAGGGGATCATCTCGTCGCTGATCGAGCCTTCGAGCACCTCGCCCATGGGCGCCGCCTGGGGCTGGGCTTCGGGCTCGGGCTCGTCCGCGCAACCGGTCACCAGCAGCGCAATCGCGGTCAAGACGGACAGGCGGATCACGCGGGCACCTCCGGGGCGGCGAGCGCGGCGAGGAAGTCGCCGGCCCGCGTGCGCAATGCCCGATCGAACCCGCCCGGCGCAAGCGCGATCCCCAGTCGCTCCAAACTGGTGACGCCATGCTCGGCAATACCGCAAGGCACGATCCCGCCGAAATGCGACAGGTCGGGCGCGATATTGACCGCGAACCCGTGCAGCGTCACCCAGCGTGTCACCCGCAAGCCGATTGCGCCGATCTTAGCCTCGCGCCCGTCGATATCGCGCGTCCAGATGCCGATCCGCGCAGGATTGGCCCAGCTCGCTACGCCCAGCTCGCCGAGGGTGGCGATGACCCAGGTCTCGAGCGCGTGGACGAAGCGGCGCACATCCTTGCCCCGCCGCGCCAGGTCGAGCAGCACATAGCCCACCCGTTGGCCCGGGCCGTGATAGGTATAGCGCCCGCCGCGCCCGGTCTCGACCACCTCGAAGCGCGGATCGACCAGTTCGCTCGCCACCGCGCTGGTGCCCGCGGTATAGACGGGCGGATGCTCGAGCAGCCACACCAGTTCGCGCGCGCCCTCGGCCCTGATCGCCCGGGCGCGCGCCTCCTGCTCGGCAAGTGCCTGGCGATAGGGAACCGGCGCATCGCTCATGCGCCATTCCAGCGCCGCCGCCGGGTTATCATCGCTTGCATCTGTCGCCATCGCGCCCGATTGCGTGGAGCGCGCAGCCGTGCTTATCAAGAGGTGTCGTGCCGCAGCGGGCGGGCGAGCGGGGGATTGGCAATGAGTTTCAACATGAACCGCACATGGTCGCAGGCGACCCATTCGGTGCGGGCTAATTTCCAGCTCCTGGCAATCGTCGCCGGGGTTTTCCTGCTGCTGCCCGCGCTGATCTTCGCGCTGGCGGCGCCCAATGCGTTCGACATCATGGCGCTCGGGGAAGACCCCGAGGCGATCTCGGCGGCGATGGGGACGGTGATCGGGCCGCTGCTGATCTATTTCATCGTCGGCACCGTGCTCCAGCTGATCGGCTATGCGGCGATGGTGGCGCTGATCGGCGGGGAGCGGCCCACGGTGGGCGAAGCGATCATGCTGGGTCTGCGCAGCCTGCTGCCGCTGATCGGCGCGTTCCTCATTTTCCTCCTTGCCTACCTGCTGCTCGCCATCGTGCTGTCGCTGCTGATCGGCGGCTTTGCGGCGCTGCTGGGCGGAGCGGGCGGGGGCGGGATTGCCGCGGTGCTGGGAATAGTGCTGTTCGCGGTGCTGTTCGCCGCCGCGATCTACGCCATGACCCGCCTGTCGCTGACGCTGCCGCTGATCGTGCTGAGCGGCGAGCGCAACCCACTAACGGCGCTGCGCCGGTCCTGGGCGCTGACCGCGCCGCACCGGGGTGCAATTTTCGGCTTCTTCGTGCTGCTGTTTATCGCCTACGTGGTGATCAGCCTGCTGCTCCTGGGGCTTACCGGAGTGGTTGCGGCAGCGATCGGCCAAGGAGCGGGCGCGGCGTTCTTCACCGGGCTGGTCAATGGCATCATCGGGGCGCTGGTGGCGATGGTGATGAGCGCCATCCTGGTCGCGATCTATCGCCAGCTTGCCGGACCTTCGTCCGCCGCCACGCGCGATACCTTCGGCTGAGGGGCTGCTGGCGGGCCGCGCTATGGTCGGCTTGGCGGGTTCGGTCCGGGGCTGGCATGTGGAGTTTGCAGCGGGACCCGGACCGGCTTGGTCGTGAAGATCGGCGTCGGGTCATGCTGCGTCCCACGCATCGGCGGCAACGCCTCGCCTCAGCGCGGATTTGATCCCTCTCGTCCAGAGCTTGGCGCACGCAAGGCGGGCACCGCACGGGCCGCGTCGGCGGGGTCGATGCCGGGGGCGGGTGCGGCGCTGAGACGTTCCTCGCGCCGGGCGACCCGGGCGGCCCGGCGGATCGCGACGATAAGCCGGGGCTGGACGCCGCAAGGACACAGGTTGGGGATAGAAGCGCGGATCTCGTCCTCGCTCGGGTCCGGATTGCGCGCCAGGAGCGCGGCGGCGGCAATGGCGATGCCCGGGGTGCAAAAGCCGCACTGAATCGCCTGCTCGGCGACCAGCGCCTGTTGCACCGGATGCGATCGGTCGCGCGAGAGGCCCTCAATGGTGGTGACCGAGCGGCCCTCGCTCTCCGCCAACGTGACCAGGCACGAGCGCAGCGCCTCGCCATCCACCAGCACCATGCACGCGCCGCAATCGCCCGTGCCGCAGCCATATTTGGTGCCGGTGAGATTGGCCGCATTGCGCAGCACCCACAGCAGCGGCGTTTGCGGATCGAGCGCGAAATCCAGCGGCCGCGAATTGAGCGTGAGCCCGGTCATCGGGATCTGGGGCGGCAGGCGTTAGCGGATGCGGGTGACACTGAGGAAGCCGGTGCGCCCCTCGAAGCGCATCCGATAGCCGCCGAACCCCGATGGTGTGACGGTAGCGACCAGCCCCGCGCGCGGCCTTAAACCCCGCCCTGACTGGCCTCCCTGGCGCCATGACTGACCGTTCTCGAGCAGGATGACCGGCAGCCGGTCGGTCGCGGTCAGGACATCGGCGACCCTTGAGCTGATGGCAAGCTTGCCGTCCTCGTCGCGCACGAGCGTGGTGGCAGGATCGGCCTCGGCTGAAGGTCCCGGTGCCGCTGCCTCGCCGGAGGGCAGGCCGAAGCTGGCGATGATCTCGGCCTCGGAGCGTTCCGCCGCCGCCTCCTGGGCCCGCGGCAGCGCGGCGAGCGCGGCATCAAAGCAAGCGAGGCGGGCGGCGTTATCGACTATGGCGCCGCATGCGTTGAACGGAGCGGTCAGCGCCTCGCCGTCCCGCGCCTGCGCGTTCACGGCGGTTGATGCGGTTGCGGCAAGGAGTAGGGCAAGGCTGGCGAGCCATGGCGTCGTAGAGTCGGTCGGGGTCATGGATGAGCGCTTTAGCGCAAGCTTCGGATGCTTTCGATAGCGGGATATGCTCTTTGTTGAAGATCCTTGTTCTGCACGGATCATATGGTCTGCACAGCTCATGCGCAGCACCGAGAAACGCCTTACATCAACTTTGCCCGGCCTAAGGCCCACAAGGCCAAGCGGCCGCCCGCAGAGGCACCGAAGCGCAGCGCAGGAGACAGCCTCGCGCACCGCCCTTGCGCCAACTCCTCCGGAGCCAAGGTCCGCAAGGCCAAGCGGCCGCCCGCAGAGGCGCCGAAGCGCAGCGCAGGCAACAGCCTCGAGGATAAGAAGAATGGTGCCGCTTAACGGACTCGAACCGTTGACCCCATCATTACGAATGATGTGCTCTACCAACTGAGCTAAAGCGGCGCTCGCACGCTCATGCCCTTAACGAAACCGCAAGCCTGTCGCAACGTCTGCCGGTTCACGGCATCGCGAACGGCAGGTTTGGCGCAGACGAATAAACGAGGAAGTCGGGGACGGGCAAACCGCGACAGCGAGACGGGTAGACCGCGGGCCCGGAATTGGGGGCTGGAGGCCCGAGCCGGAATCGAACCGGCGTGCAAGGATTTGCAGTCCTCTGCGTAACCACTCCGCCATCGGGCCTCGCCCCCGGTCTGGCCGGGGCCGGCTGGTAGCGCGTGGGCGGCAGCAGAGCAATGGGCTTGCAGCGCCGCGCGGGGGGCGTGCCCCGCTCAACCGGCAACCAGCTCCTGGTGCCGGGGGAGCGAATCGCCCGGATGAGCGGGGGCCCGACGCGAAACGGGGATTTGCGGCAGGCTGGCGGTCAGCCGATATCCCCCCGCCGGCACCGTCTCGAGCAGTCCCGCGCCACCCAGCCGGGCCAGCTTGGCCCGCAGCCGCGAGACGTGGACCTCCAGACTATTGGTTTCCGGTTCGTAGTCGAGCCGCCAGACATCGTGCAGCAATTGCCGGCGGGTGACGCGCGCGCCGGGCCGCTCGGCAAGCCGCCAGGCCAGACCGAACTCGCGCGGATGCAGCCCCAGCCAGCGATTGCCCAGCCGCCCGTCGCGCTGGACCAGATCGAGCATCAGCGGCCCCGCTTCGCGGCGGCGCGGAAGCCAAGTGAGCTGCTCGCGCACCCGGTGGGCCCGCGCGTCGAGCTCGGCGAGTGCGAGCGTGCCGCCAAGCGCATCGGCGGCCCCTTGCGCGATGAGCCGCGCGCGTTCGCCGGCGTCGGCAACACCAAGCACGATCACCCGTCTGGCGGGTCGCAGCCGGGCGACCAGGCGCGCCACCAGCGGCGCGGAGAACCCGGTCGCATCGAGCAGCAGCGGATACGCGCCGGGGTGCGGGAGTTGCGAAACCTGTTCGTCGCTGCCGATCGCTGCGCAGCGCAGGGTCCAACCTGTTCGCCGCAAGTCCCATCCCGTCGGAAGATCGCGTTGCGACATCCAGCAAAAGATCGTGTCATGGCCTGCCAATGCCGTTCACCCCCGGTTGCCCTGTTCGTTGCCGCCCGAACCGCGCGGCGAATCGGGGGTGAGGATGCAACAAACGCCGCGCGTGTTCGCGCCTCAATATCGGCCGCGATGATCGGCCGTTGATGGCAGGGGGGGTCAGGCTGCGGTGGTCTCGACTCCCATCTGCTGAAGATATCGTCTGACACCGCGGGCGGCCTGGCGCAGGCGCTGCTCGTTCTCCACCAGCGCGATGCGCACGAAGCCTTCGCCGTCCTCGCCATAGCCCACGCCCGGTGCCACCGCCACCGCAGCCTGATCGAGCAACTGCTTTGAAAATTCCAGGCTGCCCATCTCGCGCAATTGAGGCGGCAGTGGCGCCCAGGCGAACATGGATGCGGGCGGCGCGGGCACGTCCCAGCCGGCGCGAGAAAAGGCCTCCACCAGCACGTCGCGCCGGCGATGATAAAGCGCACGGTTGGCGGCAACGATGTCCTGCGGCCCATTCAGCGCGGCGCAGGCGGCCGCCTGGATGGGCGTGAAGGCGCCATAGTCGATATAGCTTTTCACCCGGGTAAGCGCGGCGATAAGCGTGGGGTTGCCCACCGCGAAGCCGATCCGCCACCCGGCCATGGAGAAGGTCTTGGACAGGCTGGTGAACTCGATCGCCACCTCCTTGGCGCCGTCGGCCTGCAGGATCGAGGGGGTCGGACGGCCGTCGTAATAGAGTTCGGAATAGGCGAGGTCGGACAGCACCCACACCTTGTGGAACCGGGCCCAGTCGACCAGCCGCTGATAGAACGCGAGGTCGACCACCTCGGCAGTGGGATTGCTGGGATAGTTCACGACCAGGATGGTGGGACGCGGCACGGTGAAGGCCATCGCTTGCTCGAGCTCGTCCCAGTAGCGCGCATCGGGCTTGGTGGGGACCGAGCGGATCGAGGCGCCGGCGATGATGAAGCCGAACGTGTGGATGGGGTAGGACGGGTTGGGCGCCAGGATGGTGTCGCCCGGCGCGGTGATGGCCGAGGCCAGCGTTGCCAGCCCTTCCTTCGAGCCCAGCGTGACCACCACCTCGCTTTCCGGATCGAGCTCCACGGCAAAGCGGCGTTGATAGTAATCGGCCTGCGCGCGCCTCAGGCCGGGGATGCCGCGCGACTGCGAATAGCCGTGCGCGTCGGGCTTGGCGGCCACCTCGCACAGCTTGGCGACCACATGCGCGGGCGGGGGCAGGTCAGGATTGCCCATGCCCAGATCGATGATGTCGCGCCCGTCGGCCCTGGCAGCGGCGCGCATCTGGTTCACCTCGGCGATCACATAAGGCGGCAAGCGCTTGATTCGATAGAAATCTGTATCCATGCCTGACCCTGTTCGCTTCGGGGGCGGCGGTTCGCCGATTCGCGCCCTAGCACAGTCATGCGTCCCGCCGCACGGGCGCACGGGCGCTAAAGCCCTCCCGTTTGTCACAAAGATAATTAGGATGGACCAATGGCAAGGACTCCCAAGCAACCGCAGGCAGGCAGAGGCCGCGCCGTGAGCAAACGAAAGACTGTTCGGCAGCGGGCGGGCGAAGAGGCGGCGGGCAATGATCGCAGCGGGGGCGGGGCGGAAGATATCGACCATAAGTATGCGGGAGATGCGCACCCGGATAATCCCGCGGGCGACGCGAATTACGCGGCAGGGCGAAGGGCTAAGGCTGCGACGCAAAAACCCGGGCAGCGGCCCGGCGCACCTTCGGCGAGCGCCAAGCCGGTTTTGAGCGAGGGCGTTTCCGGGGACAATTCGGGGCAGGGTGCCGATGAACCCCCCAAGCCCGTCTCGGTTGCCGGGCAACGAATTGAGGCCGGTTCAGGAGGAGAGACAGGGCGCGCCAATGATTCGCCCGACGCGCCAGCTGCGTCCTCCGCCGAGCGTCGGTCGAGCACCTCGCAGTCAAGTTACGATGAGGCAGATCGCATTCGGCGGGATGACAAGCCGCAACAAGCTTCGTCCGACAACCGGCAGCACGACGCGTTCGCCGGCGAGCCAGCCGATATGTTCGGCCGGATGTTCAGCCAGATGTTCAGCGGGCAGGCCCAGGCGGCACAGCGGATGATGGCGGCTTTCCTGCCGAAACCGGCGTCAAACGGGCCCGATGACAAGGAAGCGGATGGCATAGGGGGGCCGAGCGACAATCCGGTCATGGCGATGCAGCAGGCGATGGAGACATTCTGGCAGGGCTGGCCGGGAATGGCCGGATGGAGCGCGGCAGCAGGGACCGCGGGCAACGCTTGGACGCCCACGCCGCTGCCCACGCCGCTTCTGGCCGATCCGCAACAATGGATGCGCGTGATGCAGGGATGGTTTGGCTCGCTCGCCGCGTTCGACACCAGGTCGCAGGCGGCTTTGTGGGACGAGAACTTCCGCCTGTGGCAGGATATTCTCTCGCAATACGGGATCGGCCCGCAGGGCGACGCAGCGCTGAAGCTGGAGCCCGATCTGCCGCGCACCGACCGGCGCTTTGCCGATCCTGCCTGGCGCGACCAGCCGTTGTTCGCGCTGATCCATCAGACCTACCTGCTGTTCGCCGACCGGATCGCCGAGGCAGTGGACCGGATCGAGGCAATTACCGAGCGCGAGCGCGATCATCTGCGCTTCGCCACCCGCACCGTGCTCGACGCAATGAGCCCGGCGAATTTCCCGCTGATGAACCCGCAGGTGCTGGAACGCACCATCAAGACCGGCGGACAGAACTTGGTCACCGGAATGGCGCGGCTGACCGCCGATCTAGAGCGCGGCCAGCTGACCCATACCGATGCCAGCAAGTTCCGGCTGGGCGAGAATGTCGCCTGCACGCCGGGCAAGGTGGTGCACGATACACCGCTGTTCCAGTTGATCCAGTATGCGCCTGCGGGGGAGGATGTGCTGGCGGTGCCGCTGGTCATCTTCCCGCCGTGGATCAACCGGTTCTACATTCTCGACCTCAATCCCAAGAAGAGCTTCGTTCGCTGGGCCGTGGAGCAGGGGCTCACCGTGTTCATGGTCAGCTGGCGTTCGGCCGACGAGAGCCTGGCCCATATCGAGTGGGACGACTATGTGCGCGCGCAGATCGAGGCGGTTGACTTCATCCGCGAGCGGCTGCGCGTGCCCGCGGTTCATGCGATCGGCTATTGTGTCGCCGGGACCACGCTGGCGGCAACGCTGGCGGTGCTGACGCGGCGCGGCGAGGCGGACAAGGTGGCAAGCGCCACCTTCCTCACCGCGCAGGTGGATTTCAGCCGCGCGGGCGACCTGTTGCTGATGGTCGATGATCACAAGCTGGGAATGATCGCCGAGGCCAGCCGCGGTGGCTATCTGGATGGGCGTTACATGGCCGCCACCTTCAACATGCTGCGCGGCTCGGACCTGATCTGGAACACGGTGGTCGATCATTACCTGCTGGGTGAGGACTACCCGGCGTTCGACCTGCTCTACTGGAACGGCGATGTCACCAATCTGCCGGCGCGCTGGCACGCCTCCTACCTGACCGATCTGTACCGCGACAATCTGCTGATCGAACCCGATGCGCTGGGCGTGGATGGTACCGAGATCGACCTGACGCAGGTTCGCACGCCATGCTATATCCAGGCGGGCAAGGAAGATCATATCGCGCCGGCGGCATCGGTGTTCGAGCTGACGCGCCAGTTTCGCGCCGAAATGCGTTTCGTGCTGGCGGGCAGCGGGCATATTGCAGGCGTGGTCAATCCGCCGGCCGCGAACAAGTACCAGTACTGGACCAATGAGGCGGGCGTGGGCGAAGCGGGCGCGGCGTCGCTCGATGCGTTCCTGGGCGATGCGGTGGAGCACAAGGGAAGTTGGTGGCCCGATTGGTTAGGTTGGCTAGAAAGCCATGACGGAACGCGGGTTCCGGCGCAGGGAGCGCGCCGGCCCGGGTCGGCCGAAGGTGCGGCGATCGAGGATGCGCCCGGACGTTATGTGGCAATGCGCTGATCGACCGCGCACAAAGTTTTGTGCAGTGCACAATAAAATCTTGACGCAGCGGGCGCGCAACCTATTTTGTGCAGTGCAGCATTAAGCTGGCTGCATGGATCGGGAATGCGATATGGCGCAACATGATGGCACTGCTGACGACCCGCAGCAGGATGGCAAGGTCTTAGCTGATCGACTGGCTTCGGCGGCGAAGGCGATTGTGGGAATGCCCCACGAGACGCCGACGCCCCACATTGCCGCCGCCGGGATCGCCACTAAGATCGACGCCGTGAATTCCGAGGCGGCCGCGGTGCTCGATGTCGAAGCTGCGCGCTCGCGCGGGCTGGGCGAACTGCCCGGCGACCACGCTGCATCACAGGTCACCCCGCCCGAACCGGTGACCGGCACCGATCCGCTTGCGCCGCCCCTTCCTGAGAACCCCTCCAGAGCCCTGGTTGAATTCCCGGTGCCGGAGCAAAATGTCCGATCCCAAACCACCCAACCGACGAAGGAACCGAAAATGAACGAGCATAACGAGCAGATGAACGACGCGATGAACGACATGCAGAACCGCTCGCAGGAGGCCTATGCCAAGTCGAGCGAAGCCATGGGCGAGATGGCCCAGGGCGCGCAGGGCAACATGGAAGCGCTGGCCGAAAGCGGCAAGATCTTCTCCAACGGCATGCAGGAACTGGCCCGCAACTATGTCGAGGACGCCAAGTCGGTCTACGAGCAGATGACCACCGACCTGCGCCAGATGGCGGCGGTGAAGAGCCCGACCGAACTGCTGCAGCTGCAGGGCGAGATCATGCGCCGCAACTTCGACACAATGGTCTCGGCGAGTTCGAAGAACACCGAGCGGATGATGAAGCTGTCGAACGACGCCTTCGCTCCGATTTCGGCGCGCATGAGCGTGGCCGCCGACAATATCTCCAAGGCTGGCTGAGCCCAGCGGTCTTGCGAGATACATGTGCTGGCGTGGGGCTTGCCTCACGCCAGTCGCGCGCCTGCCGGCACCTCCACGTGAGGCGCCGGTTCGCTGCGTGATGGCTTGGCTCGATAGCCGCATGGATGCGGACATAGGCCTTTCGCCTCTTGCAGCCGGGGCGGGCGATACGATATTTCGGCCTTGCGATGGCCTTTGAAATAACTCCCCACGACCTCGACCCCGCTCGGTGCGCTTGGCTCCCCACAAGCGGCCCCTCGCCCGACGACGACCAGGTTCCGGGCGATGGCGATATCGACCAGGGAGGCCAGGTCGGCATTGCCACCAAGACGCGCACCCGTCCCAAGAAGCCCAGCCAGTACAAGGTTCTGCTGCTGAACGACGACTACACGCCGATGGAGTTCGTCGTCATGGTGCTGAAGCGCTTCTTCAGCATGGATCTGGAACAGGCGACGCAGGTGATGCTGCACGTCCACCAGCGCGGCGTGGGCGTATGTGGGGTCTATCCCTATGAAGTGGCGGAAACCAAGGTGAACCAGGTGATGGACTGCGCGCGTGAAAACCAGCATCCGTTGCAATGCACGCTGGAAAAGGCCTGAACTCCCCGTATTTCCCAATTCAGACGTTACGTCGCGCCGATCATTCACCTTTTTGCCACCCAAGTCCTGTAGCTCCAACGCATCCGCCTCTCCCGCCCAGCAATACCGGACCCCCTCGATGAACGCTGCAACGCGCCAGACGCATCGACCTCGGCTCGGCTTGCCTAAACAGCGATTCGCAGAGGAGCGGGGGTGAGCTTTCTTACTGCCACCGACCGCTACATCTTTCGCCTGGTGGTGGTGCCCATGGCGGGCGTGTTCTTGCTCGCCGCCAGCCTGCTGATGCTTGAACAGATGCTGCGTCTGTTCGAATTCGTCTCGGCCGAAGGCGGACCGGTAGACGTCGTCTTCAAGATGATGCTCAACCTTATTCCCGAATATGCCAGCCTGGCGATCCCGCTCGGCCTGATGCTCGGCGTGCTGTTCGCCTTCCGCAAGCTTGCCATCTCGAGCGAGCTCGACGTGATGCGCGCGGTGGGACTGTCCTATAACCGGCTGCTGCTGGTGCCCTACCTCATCACCCTTGCGCTGGTGGCGGTGAACTTCACCATCGTGGGCTATATCCAGCCGCTGGCCAAATACTCCTACGAGGAGCTGGAGTTCGAGCTGCAGTCCGGGGCGCTGGGGGCGTCGATCAAGGTGGGCGAATTTACTCAGATCGAGAACCGGGTGGCGCTGCGCATCGAGGAAAGCCGCGAGGGCGGGCAGGACCTGCGCGGCATTTTCGCCCGCATTGCCGATGAGGACGGGCAGGTGCTCTCGATCACCGCGCGCCGGGGCCAGTTTCTGGCCAACCGCGAGAACCGCAACACCATTATCCTGCGGCTGAGCGACGGGATGCAGGTGCACCGGGTGACCGAGGGGCCGCCGCGGGTGCTCAGCTTTGCCCAGCTCGACCTGCCGATCGACCTGCCCGCGCTCCAGCGTTTCCGCGAGCGCGGCGATGCGACCAGCGAATACCTGCTGCCCGAACTGCTGCGTTTGGGCTGGAGCGAGGAAGCCAGCGCGATCGAGCGGGCGGGCGGCCTCGCCACTTTTAATTATCGGATGGTCGAGGTGGTCATGATGCTGTTGCTGCCGCTCCTGGCCGTGGCGCTGGCGGTGCCGCCCAAGCGCTCGACCTCGGCGCTGGGGGTGTTCGTCTCGATCGTGCTGGTGGTCGCCTATCACAAGATCAACCAGTATGGCGAAGACATCGCCGAGATTGGGCGGATGGACCCTTGGCTGGCGCTGTGGGGGCCGTTCGCGGTGTTCGCCGCAGTGATCGTGTGGATGTATTACCAGGTCGCCTTCGTCCCGGGCGGCCAAGCGCTGGGTGCGCTCGAAAAGGTCTATGCCAAGACCATGCGCCAACTGCGCCGGCTGCTCGGCGCGCGGCGCACGCGCCAGGACCGGACGGCGGAACAGGTGGACGATCCTTTCGCGCCTCCTGAAGCCCAGCCGGCGTAATAGGGGAGGCGATCGCCATGCTGTTCGACTTCTTCCCGTCGCGGACCCTGACCTGGTATCTGGCCAAGACCTTCGCGGTGCGCATCGTGGCGGTGCTGGCGATGCTGGTGCTGGTCCTATTGATGCTCGACCTGCTGGGCAAGACCGGCGACATCCTCGAGGTGCCGGGCAACGGGCAGGACGATGTGCTCGCCTATGCCTCGCTGCGTCTGCCGCAGCTTGTCGCCCGCTTCCTGCCTTACTCGGTGCTGCTCGCCACCATCATCACGCTGGCCACCTTCAACCAGAACAGCGAGGTGACGGCAATGAAGGCGGCCGGGCTGTCGGCGCACCAGGTCCTCGCACCATTGCTGCTGACCGCGGCGCTGGTGTCGGGTTTCTCCTTCGCCTTCAACGAGCGCGTGGTGACGCGGGCCACCGCCACCTTGAAGGCCTGGCAAGGGAACGACTTCGCCCCCGTTCCCCCCGGAACCGATACCAGGAGCAATGTCTATCTGGCGGATGGAACCAACATCCTGCTCGCCCGCGTGCTGAGCGGTCAGGGGCGGGACATGGTGATGACGGGTGTCACCTATTTCGCCCGCGACGCCGATGGTATGCTGATGCGCGAGGTGAGCGGCCCCCGCGCTACTTATGCAGCGCCGGGCTGGCGCATCGAAAACCCGCGCGTGTTCGATGTCGCCAGTGCCCAGGTGAGCGAGCCCGGTGGGGCGGTCACGGTGGCACGGGGGTTGACGCGCGAGCAGGTGGCGCTGCGCTCGGTCGATCCCGAAGCGCAGCCGCTGGGCGAATTGTCACGCTCAATCGAAGCGCTCGAGGCGGCGGGAAGGCGCACCGCTGAATATCGCGCCAAATGGTGGCACAAGATCTCGGGCCCCCTATCGGCGCTGCTGATGCCGCTGCTGGGCGCGGTCGCCGGCTTCGGTCTGGCACGCTCGGGCCATCTGTTCGCGCGCGCGGTAATCGGCATGATGCTGGGTTTCGCCTATTTCGTGGTCGACAATGCCGCGCTCGCGCTGGGCAGTTTCGGCGGATATCCACCGCTATTGGCCGCATGGGCGCCGTTCCTGCTGTTCCTGCTGGTCGGCGAGACGGTGCTGGTGCGAACCGAGGAATAAGGGAACCGCGGCGGACCCCCGCGCGTCCTTTGCGGCAGAGAACAAGGAGTGTTCGATGTCCGTACCCCCGCGCGCCGCCTTTCCCGTTACCAGCCTTCTGGCCGCATTGGCCGGGCTGGCGCTGCTTGCCGGCTGCGGGCAGGAGGACGAGACGGCCCAGGCCGATACCTCGTTCGAGCGGGCGCAACCCTCACCGGTCCCCACCGATTTTCCAGAAGACGAGCCTGTCCCCGACAACGACGCGCCAGCCACGACCGATGTCGGTGGCGGAATGAACGTTGGCGGGGGGATGCTGCCTGCGGATGAAGTGGTGGCTGAGTAGGGAACTGGTACAACGGGCTAGGAGGTACTTGCCGGTTGGGCCGTATCCGGCTTGCGATGCGAAGAGGCAGAGAGGGGCTAGCGGCAACAATTAATGGATATGCACCCGATCCTCTAGTCCGAGAAATTGAGGAAGCGGACACCAGCTGGTCTAGTTCATTGCTACCCGACGCGCTTCAACCTAACCCCGCCGCCCCATGGTCGATCGCGCGATGCGCCAGACCAGCGGGACCATCCCCTTGTGGCTGGCGCGCCAATAGGTCGTTTCGGGGGCCAGATGCGCGGATAGGCGCCGGTGCGCCTCGCCCAGCGAATGATAGGGCAGCGACGGCAGCAGGTGATGCGTCGCGTGATAGCGCAGTCCCACCGGCGCCCACAGCGCGGCGAGCGGCGAGGGCGGGGGGATATTGACGCTGTCAGCATATTGCGCGGTGACGCTCATAGCCTCCCCCTCGTTTTCCCAGAGATGGGCGACCAGGGTACGCAGCTGGTTGAGCAGCGCGACCAGACCCATCACCGCCATGATGATGACCAGCGGTCGCCAGCCGAACACGAAGACGCTGGCAATCAGCATCAGCGCCCAGATGCTGGCTGCCGCCTCGAGCAGCGCGAAGCGACGACGCTCGCCGTCCTCGGCCGCACGGCGGCGGAACGCGGGGTTGATCGCCAGTGCGGAGAAGCGCGCCCAGTTCATCCGCCTAATCCCCGGGAATATCGCGCCGAGCGGTGCCAGGATGCCGAAACGGACAAGCAGCGCGGGCGGAGCGAGCAGCGAGATGATGATGAAGCCGGGCAGCGACCAGGGCTTCATCAATGCGAGCGGCAGGTATTCGGGATCTTCCGCAGTGCCATAGCGGGTGCGCGCATGATGCAAAGTGTGCACGCCTTCATACATGAACGACGGGGTGAGCAGCGGGATGCCCACCGCCAGGTTCCAGGCGGTGCGGAAGCCGGGCAGCGCATCGCGGTGCAGATGGCTGATCTCGTGGATGAACAGCAGCGCCCGATAAAGCGCGAGCACGCTTACCACCGCGCAGGCGAGCGCCGACCACATCCCGTCGGCCAGGATTGCGCCGGCGAGCGCAGCATAGCCAAGCGCCGCCGAGCCGAGCATGTCGGTCCAGTAGATTTGCGGGCGGGCGGTGGCGATGTCGCGGGTGAGTTCGGCCGCGGCACGCAGCATGGCGCGATCATCCGGCAGACCCGTCGCCGTCTCGGGCCTGGGGGTCGAAGACTTGTCGGTCGAGGGCGCGAAGGCCACAGGATCGCCTGCGCCAGGCTCGGCACCGCCTAGTGCGGTACGTTCGGCGGAAGGGGGTGCGGTCAGCGACATGGTCTTGTTGTCCTGCTTACCCAAGAAACCTTCCCTGCCCCGGCCCGGCAGCGCGCTTGACTTTGCCCATGGTCCATAGGCTTAGCGGTAAGCCCCGGCAAATGAGGTGCGCATGAATGAGGCAGCCCGCCAGCCTGCGAGGCAGATAATCGTCACCCCTGTTGTGGACAAGGGGGGCCGCGCCGCGTTCATCGACCTGGCCTATCGGCTGAACCGGGACGATCCCTGCTTCGTCCCCCCGCTGCGCAGCGAGGTCGCAGAGCTGATCGCCCCGGGCAAGAACCCGTTTCACGATCATGCCAGTATGCAGCTGTTCCTCGCCCGCAGCGACGGGCGTGTGACCGGGCGGATCTCGGCCCATATCGACGAACTGGCGCTGCGCCAGCCGCGCGAGCAGGGGATGGGGCCGGGCACCGGCAACTGGGGCCTGCTCGAAGCCTGGGACGAGCAGACCGCGCATGCGCTCATCACCCGGGCGGAAATATGGCTGGCGGACCAGGGAATGACCCGCGCGCTGGCCCCGCTCAGTCTGTCGGTATGGGACGAGCCGGGCGTGCTTGTTTACGGCCACGACAACCGTCCGCCGGTGATGATGGGTCATGATGATCGCCGCCATCAGGGCTGGATCGAGCGCGCGGGGTATCAGAAGGCCAAGGCTTTGCGGACCTATGCGCTGCGGGTGGACAGGCCCTTCCCGCCGCTGATCCAGCGCATCGTGGCATCGGGCGAGCGCAACCCGCGCATCCGCATCCGCACGGTGGAAAAGGCCCGGTTCGCACGCGAGGCCGAGATCGTGCTCGATATCCTCAACGACGCCTGGTCGGGCAATTGGGGGTTCGTGCCGTTCACCGAGGCGGAGAAGCGCTATGGCGGAGCAAAGCTCAAGCCGCTGATTATCGAGAAGACCAACATGATCGCCGAGCTCGACGGAAAGCCCGTTGCGTTCATGCTGGCTTTGCCCGACGTGAACGAAGTGATCGCCGGGTTCGACGGGCGGTTGCTGCCGTTCAACTGGCTGAAGCTGGCCTTGTGGTTGCGCAAACCTCGTTCGAGGACCTTCCGCGTTCCGTTAATGGGAGTGCGGCGGAGTCTGCAGAACTCACGGCTGGCCAGCCAGCTGGCTTTCATGATGATCGAATATATTCGGCGCGAGGCGGTTGCCAGCCACGGCACGATACGCGGCGAGATCGGCTGGGTCCTTGAGGACAACCAGGGGATGATCGCGATCGCCGATGCGATCGGCAGCACGATGAACCGCGAATACTGGGTCTATGAAAAATCGCTCGTCTGATGTCCTTTGGCCGCTTGGCCGTGACGGGAACCCTGCTCGCGCGGGCGGCGTTCACGCAGTCGCAGTAAGGCCGCTGGTGGCGCGCAGGCGAGGATGGTCATGATACGCGCCAAGCCTGATGGATCACAGCCGCATAAGCCCGCCAAACGGGGACCCTCGCTCGGCCGGGTGCTGGTGGTAGAGGACGATCCTATTCTGGGAGCCGCGCTGGAGGCCGAACTCATCGATGGCGGCGCGCGCGAAGTGGTGGTGTGCCCAACCACCGCGGCGGCGATGAGCGCGCTGGAACAGGCGCCGGCGCAGGCGATCATCCTCGATGTTCACCTGGCCGACCGCGATGATGGCTGGGCGCTTGCCGAACTGGTCGACATGCTGGGTCCCAAGCGGCCGCAGATCATCTTCTCGACCGGCGCGCCGCAGGACATTCCACCGCGGATCGCCGAAATGGGCGCGGTGTTCGCCAAGCCCTATCACCCCGCCGAACTGGTCGAAGCCCTGCGCGCCGGCCGGCGCACGGGGCTGTTCGCACGGTTCCGCGCGCCACGTTGACCGCAGATCTCGCCTGGTCGAGCTTCTCTGCGACGGGAGCTTCGTTCGTTATTGGCCGTTAGCCTTGCTCCAAAAAGAAGGCCTTCGCTCCGGGGGGAAGCGAAGGCCTTTCGGGATCGTGTCACTGCCGCTTGGACGGGAGGGGGGTCTCGGCAGTGACAAAGGCATAATGACCATCGCAAACCTCTGTTCCCGGGTGCTTGTCATTTTTTGTCGGTCACGGATAAATATCTGGTAAAGCTAACAAATCATGGGTTTGTCATCCTACCAGCCGTTGTTTTACCGTAGCACCCGCCAAACCCTCAAACCGCTTCGCTCCGCAGCCATATCGGCTCGCAAACAGCCATTGCTCTTGCGCTTGCCGAGCGCTCCTGTCAGCGAACGGAACCCACGCTGGGTTGCACCGTTGTCGCCCGTGGCTTGATTGGAAGGGGGTTTAATGTCCATCGGAGCCGAGGTTGCTGCGCATCTTCCGTTTCTGCGGCGCTATGCGCGCGCGCTGGCAGGTTCGCAGTCGACCGGCGATGCATTTGTCCAGGCAACGCTGGAGGCAGCGCTCGCGAATCAGGAATTGGCCCAGTCTCTCAAGGCGGGCCGCGTGCCGCTCTACCGCGCTTTCAACAAGGTCTGGTCGAGCGCGTATATGGAAGTGGGCGAGGAAGAGCCGGTTGCCCGGCCGCGACCTGAGAGCGGCGCGCAGGACCGGCTGCGGCGGATCACCCCAGTCAATCGCCAAGCGCTGCTGCTGACCACGGTGGAGGATTTCTCCGCCGCCGAGGCCGCCCAAATCATGGGAATGAGCGAGGGTGAGGTGGAAACGCTGGTGCGCGAGGCGGTGGCCGAGATCGAGCGCGAGACCACCACCAGCGTGCTGATCATCGAAGATGAGCCGCTGATCTCCATGCAGCTGGAAGACCTGGTCCGCTCGCTCGGCCACGAGATCTGCGGAACCGCGGCCACACGCACCCAGGCGCGCGACGTGGTTGCCGGCAAGACACCGGGAATGGTGCTGGCCGATATCCAGCTGGCCGACGGGTCGAGCGGGCTTGATGCGGTGGACGACATCCTGGCCATCGACAGCGTGCCGGTGATCTTCATCACCGCTTATCCCGAGCGACTTCTGACCGGCGACAGACCCGAGCCGACCTATCTCATCACCAAGCCGTTCCAGGAAGACACCGTGCGGGCGGCCATTAGCCAGGCGCTGTTCTTCGGCTCGAGCCGGCCGCTCTCCTAACTTTTTGCCTGCGCGCAAGCGATGAGCCCATCTGCGCCCCGCTGCAGGGAGCGGACTTCAAAGGACATGCATGCGCGGGGCTGCCGAGCGGCGGATAAGCAGTTCGGACAGAACCAGCGCGGCAAGCGAGAGCACGATCGAGATCACCGCCAGCCGCGCCACGGTGACCTCGCCCCCCGGCATCTGCAATCCGCTATAGATGGCCAGCGGCAGCGTGCGCGTCTGGCCTTCGATATTGGCAGCGAAGGTAATGGTGGCGCCGAACTCGCCGAGCGAGCGCGCAAAGCCGAGCATCGCGCCGGCCAGCACTCCGGGAATGCTGAGCGGCAGGGTGATGGTGAAGAATGCGCGCAACCGCGATGCGCCCAGCGTGCGCGCGGCGCCCACCAGCCGCCGGTCCACCGCCTCGATCGACAACCGCATCGCGCGCACCATCAGCGGCAGCGCCATGACCGCGGCGGCCAGCGCGGCACCGGTCCAATTGAACATCAGCGTGATGCCCATGGTCTGATCCAGCCAGCGCCCCACAGGTCCGCTGCGGCCAAACAGCAATAGCAACAGCCAACCGGTCACCACCGGCGGCAATACCAGCGGCAGATGGACCAGCGCATCGAGCACCAGGCGCCCGGGGAAACGGCGCGCGGCAAGCAGCCAGGCCAGCCCATAGGCGAGCGGCAGCGTCGCGGCCATCGCCACCAAGCTCACCTTCAATGACAACGCCACGATGGCCATTTCGGAAGCGGTCGGGCCGCCGCCGAGCCCGGCGATCACAACGTCTCGGCCTCACCGGGAATGGAGAATCCGTGTTTCCTGAAGATTGCCCGGGCCTCAAGCGAATCGAGATATTCGAGAAATGCCTCGGCCTCGCGGTGTTTGCTGGTGGCAACGCGGGCGGCCAGATAGAGGATGGGTGGATGGCTGTTGCTTGGAAAGCGATAGACCACTTCCACTTCGCGCGAGGCCAACGCGTCGGTCGCATAGACGATTCCGCGGTCGACCTGCTCGCGCTCGACCATGGTCAACGCGGCACGCACGTTCTCGGTCGGAACCAAGCGCGGATAAAGCGCGTCGAGCCAGCCCATTCGGGCAAGCGCGGCTCGGGCGTAGCGGCCTGCCGGAACGCCCGAGGGATCGGCGATGGCGATATTGCCGCCGCCCTCGAACGGGTCGCTGCCCGGTCCCGCCCAGCCTTTGGGGGCTACCACCACCAGGCGATTGGCGGCAATATTCTCGCGGCTGCGCGGGGCGATATAGCCGCCTTTCTCCAGCTGGTCCATCCAAGCGGTATCGGCGGCGATGACCAGATCGGCGGGTGCGCCCTGCTCGATCTGCCGGGCGATGGCTGAAGTCGCGGCAAAGGAGAGCACGGGCCGCGTCCCGCCCATGGTCTCGAAGGAATTGGCCACTTCGGTCAGGCTTTCCTGTAAGCTTGCCGCGGCCAGCACGACGGGTCCGGTACTTATATCGCTGTCTTGTGATAATCCGGCGCCGCAGCCTGACGCCAAAGCGCCGAGCAGCGCGGCGAAGAACGCCCGACGCAGCAGGTGAAGCCAAGGGACGATGACGCGCTCGGACACCGGCTGCTTGGTAATCATCGCAGGGCGTTCGGTCCAGCCCGGCGGGTGGGCTATGTGCGTGGGATCGGCGCCGCGCTAGGGCTTTGCGTGCAACCTGCGCGATATTCCAGGCGCCGGGCGGGGCGGGCCCTGCGCCTCGGCGGAATCGGTCGCCCCGCCCGCCTGTCCCACCGAACGCGGGGCGCGCATGGCAAAGTCGCTCGGCTGGCGCACCCTGATGGTCAGCACGCAACGCACGCCTTCGGGCTCGAACGAGAGTTCGACCGGCGCGTTCAATTCATGCGCCACGATCCGCTCGATAAGATCGGTGCCGAAGCCACGGCTGCGCTCCTGCGCCACCGGCGGCCCGCCCCGCTCGAGCCATTCGATCCGCACCATCCCCTGGGCAATCAGCTTCCAGTGCACCTGAACCTTGCCGCCTGCGGTGCTCAGTGCGCCGTATTTGGCCGCATTGGTGGCCAGCTCGTGCATCGCCAGGCCCAGAGACAGCGCGTCATTCGGCGCCAACTCCACCAGCGGACCGCACATATCGACGATATGGTCGCTGTCCTGCGCGTAAGGAAAAAGCTCCGCTTCGATCACCGCGCTCACCGGCGTGGTCCCCCAGTCCGAATCGGTGAGCAGGTCGTGGGTGGCGGAAAGCGCCCGGATCCGCCCGTCCAGTCCGTCGGCGAAATCCGCCAGCCCGGTTGCCCGCCGGCGGGTAAGCGCGATGATCGAAAGCACGTTGGCAAGCGTGTTCTTGACCCGGTGATTGAGCTCGCGGGTGAGCGAATTCCTGATCGAGGCCTGCTCCTCGAACCATCTGAGCGAAGCCTCGTCCTCGATGGCCTGCTGGGTAAGCATGCGCACCAGCAGCATCAGCAGGCTGGCGACGAGCAGGCCGAAGATCAGCGTTGCCATCGACAGGCCCGACAGCCCGCCCGGCTCGTTCTTGCTGATCTCGAGCACCCAAGCGTTGTTGGCGATCGAAATGGTCTGTCTGACGGTCTCGTGATCGAGATCGGTCGTTCCGCCGCTGGTGGCAAGAAGCGCGCCTGTCTGCGGATCGCCATCATAAAGCCGCACCGCGTAGCTGCCCGCATCCTCCAGCTCGAGCGCCGAGCCGAGGAAGTCGGCCGCGCGGAACGGGCTGTAGATAAAGCCCTTCAATTCGCGCCCATTGGGTGTGGCCTCGAATACGGGCATGTAGACGACGAAGCCCGGCGCGCGGCTCTGCGCCTCCTGCACCAGCACGACGCCATCGGTAGCGGTGGGCCGACTGGTGCGCTCGGCCTCGTTCATCGCTTTGCGGCGCGTGGCTTCGGAATACATGTCGAAGCCCATGGCGCGCATGTTGCGCTCGGTTCCGGGCTGCAGATAGGTAACGGGAACGATGATCTCGGTCTGGTCGCCTGGACGTGGGAAGATGGCGAAATCACCCTGTGTTTCCCTCTTGATCCTCGTCTCGAACGCCTCGGCGTCGCGGGCGGGAAGGATCGGCGCCCAGCCCATCCCTTCGGTTCCGCGATAATCGGCATCGAGCCGCAGTTCCGCGACAAAGCGGGAGAACTGGCCCTGGCCAATCGTGGGCAGGCTGGCGAGCAGCGCCGCTCCCGCCCTGAGATAGGCCGCCGAAGAATTAGCGCGTCGTTCCAGCGCCGATGCCACCGCGACCGCCCGGTTGCGCAGCGACGCGGCTTCCTGCTGCTCCTGGCTGCGCTCGATCGAGAAGATCGAGAGCACGGTGACAGCGGCGATGAGGATGAAGATCGCCAGCGGAACCGCTCGCGGGTAGCGTACCATCCACCGTTTCGTCCGGCTTGGTATGCCCGAAACATATCCCGCCAAGACATCAATCCCCAGGTGCGAACGGGTGCCCTTGTGCCACCCTTTGGCAGGCTCAGCCCATTGCCCGTGCCGGCAGGCCCGGGCGACAAGCGCTTCTGGCGCATCGATCCCGGCTAACGACAGGCCGCGCGACTGGGCGCGTGCTTGCTCCGGGGAACAGGAGTGGGGAGATATCGTTCCCATTTCCTAACCCTTGATGGGTTGCCCGGCGTGCCATGCTTTCAACAGGCAATGGCCGAACGGGCCTTCACCGGTCCTGGCTTATCGCCGCGACGGCTTTGCCGCGCTGATTTATCAGTGCTAGGAGCGGGCAAGCGCGACTGGTCGGGACAAGAGACGGGGTTTTGCAAAGGCGAGCATGAGCGATCGAGACAGTCACGCGGCGAACCAGGCAGGTGCTCGCCAGCAGCGCAAGACCAGCCGCGCCGAAAGCGCCGATCCCGACTGGACGCATGGCCTCAGGCGGCTTTACGATTCGGTTCTGGAAGAGCCTCTGCCCAAGAACTTCGAGGCCTTGCTATCCAAGCTCGACGACAGCACACCCGGTAAATGAGCGCTCAAGACAAGCCGCCCCCGCCGCCGCGCAGCGCGCAGGACAAGCGCGACTTCAAACGCGAACTAACCGAGGTAGTGCCGCATCTGCGTGCCTTCGCAAGGGGCTTGTGCGGCCGCCCCGACATGGCCGACGACCTGGTGCAGGAGACGCTGCTCAAGGCCTGGGCCGCTCAGGAGCGCTTCGAGCCGGGCACCTCGATGCGCGCCTGGACATTCGTTATCCTGAGAAACGCCTATCTCACCGACATGCGCCGGAACCGTTTCCGCGGTGACTATGACGAGAATGTCGCGGAGCGGATCCTTACTGCACCCGCCGGGCAGGAGGAGCCGCTGCATCTGTCGGACCTGCATCGCGCGCTCCTTACCCTGCCCCCCGAGCGGCGCGAGGCGCTGCTGTTGGTCGGGGCGGGGGGATTCTCCTACGAAGAGGCAGCTAATATCTGCCGTTGCGCGGTGGGCACGATCAAAAGCCGCGTGGGTCGCGCGCGGGCTGCCTTGTCGAGCATGATCGAGGATGGCGATATCCCCGATCGCGCGATCGGGGACCCGTCCGCGCATCGCGCCATCCTGCAGGAGCTCGATGAGGTGGCCGCGGGAAGGGGCAAGGCCGAGGCGACCCGCTAGGCTTCTGGCCGTCCGTTCCACGGTCGGATCATGGTCCTATGGTTCACGAGCAGTCATGATGGCGTCCGGTCCGCACGGGATGCTAATGCTTCCTTAGCGACCGCGTGGTAGGGCGGGCCAGAATGAAACTCGAGGTGAACTCAAACCAGGGTGCATCGGCGCCACCCACCGCCAAAATATTTGGCGCTGAACCGGTCGCCAATGCGTCCGGCGTACAGGGCGGCACGGCGGCCTTGGAAGATACCGCGGACAGGTCTAAAATACCGGTCGGACAATCCGTAGAAGCCCCGCAACTGCGGCTCTTATCGGCGTTGGTGGTGCTGTTGGCGGTGGGCGTGTTCCTGGCGCTTCCCTTCGTGCTGTCGATCGGCTCGGTGGTGTTCCTACCGCTGTTCACCGCCATCGTGCTCACCATCATCCTCTCCCCGCTCGCCGATCGGCTGGCCATGCTTGGGGTGCCCAATTTCGTCGCCTCGCTGCTGGCGATCATGGTGCTGCTGGCGATCATCAGCATGGCGCTTACGGTGGTGCTGCGCCCGGCTATCACGTTGTTCGCCGAAGTGCCGCAGATGATCGAGCGGATCGGCGAACATTTCAGCGCCTTGACGGGAATGCTGGCCTGGCTGGCGCAGTTGAATGCGCAGGTATCGCGTATCATCGGCAGCGAGGTTGGGCGCGAAGTTGTTCTGGCGGGGCCGTCCATCCTCGAGCAGCTCGCCTTTGCCACCCCCATCGTGGTGATCGAGGTGCTGCTGACGTTGCTTATGGCCTTCTTCATGATCGAGGCGCGCATCCGTCTCAGACGCCGCCTGCTGCTGGATCGGCACGATTTTGGCGCCAGTCTCAAGGCCGCGCGGGTGATGCGCGACGTGCAGGACAGGGTGGCGGCCTATATCCTGACGGTCGGGATGATCAATCTGGGTGTCGGCGTGGTGGTGGCGACCGGCGCCCTCGCGCTGGGGCTGAAGGCGCCGATCATGTGGGGCGGGCTGGCGATGCTGCTCAATTTCTTGCCCTACATAGGCCCGCTCGTCATGACCGGGCTGCTGGTCCTGTTCGGCCTGGGCACCGCGGACAGCCCGCTGATCGGCCTTATACCCGCAGCCGCCTATCTTACACTCCATGCCATCGAAGCAAACGCCGTCACGCCGGCGGTGCTGGGTGCGCGCTTCACCATGAACCCGGTGATGATCCTGCTGGCGCTGAGCTATTTCAGCTGGATCTGGGGGGTGACGGGCGCGCTGTTGTCCATCCCGATCCTGCTCACAGTGACCGCATTGTTCGATCATCTGGGCCGGCCCAACCTCATCGGCTTCCTGTTCGGCGAGCCTTTGTTCGGCAATCATGGCCGCAGCGACGTGGAGGATATGGTACCGGACGGCGGGCGATGAGGGTAATCGGCTTTTCGTGGCTTGGCATCGGTGTGGATGAGTTCGAGCCCGCGCTGGCATTCTTTCGCGATGTCATGGGCATCCGCGTTGCTGTCGAGGATGCGCGCGGGATCGCCATGCTCCAGGTCGCTGACCGGCAGGTGCTCGAGATCTTCGGACCGGGTACCGCCGGTCGCTCGCGGACCAGCCCTCCGGTGATGGCCTTCGAGGTCGACAATGTCGGCACCGCGCGCGCGGAACTCGAGGCGGCGGGCGTCGAACTCATCGGTGACATCGGGGAATGGAACGGCTTCATCTGGCAATATTTCCGCGGACCAGCCGGCCATATGATGGCGGTCAAGCAGACACCGCCCGATGGATGGGAAGCGACGGCAGGGGGTTGAAGAGGGAAAAGGCCCGCCGCCGGCAATCCGGGGCGGGCCTTGTAGCGTTCGCCAACTCTGACCGACTTCAGTCCGGATATTTCCAGACCTCGTCACGCGCCAGGTTGTCGGCGGCGAAATCCCAGTTGAGGTGGTTTTCGATTACTGCCTGAAGATAGCTCGGCCGGGCATTCTGGTGATCGAGATAATAGGCATGTTCCCACACATCGATGGTCAACAGCGGCACCATATTCTGATCGGCCAGCGTGTCGCCGTCATGCGTCTCCTCGATCGTGAGCTTGCCGTCCTTGGAGGCAAGCCAGACCCAGCCGCTGGCGAAATGCCCTGCACCACGCGCCGCGAGTTGCTTGTTGAACTCGGCAAGCGAGCCGAACGAGGCATCGATGCTGTCCGCCAGATCGCCCGACGGGCCGTTGGTGCTCGGGCTGAGCGAATGCCAGTAGAAGCCGTGGTTCCAGCTCTGCGCGGAGTTGTTGAACAACCCCTGATCGCTGCCGCGCGCAGCAGCAATCACCGCCTCGATCGGCTTGCCCTCGTGCGGCGTCCCCTCGATCGCGGCATTGGTCTTCTCGACATAGGCCTTGTGATGCTTGCCGTGGTGATAGCTCAGCGTCTCGGCGGAAATTACCGGCGCCAGCGCCTCGCCGTCATAGGGCAGCGGCATGAGTTGGAAAGCCATGGCTTTTCATCCTTCCTTGGGATTTTGTTTTTCGTAAGGGCTCATCAGGCCAACGCAGCGGACGGACGCGTGTTTCAGTTGCGAGCAATTCTCACCCCTGGCGTTGCCGCCACAACCCGGTCCGCCCGTTTGTCCAGCATGCGTGACAAAGCCCGGCGAAGGCGGCAATGCACGGTGAAGGCAATGCACAGTGAAAATGCAGTCGGCCGGCCATCGCGCGGGCCGGCACCGCAATCGGGGGGACGACATGGCGCGCAAGTATTTCGGCACCGACGGCATCCGCGGCAGGGCCAATTCCAGCCGGCTGACCGCGGCGCTAGCGATGAAGGTGGGGCAGGCGGCGGGCCAGCACTTCCAGCGCGGCGAGCATCGTCACCGGGTGGTGATCGGCAAGGACACGCGGCTCTCGGGCTACATGATGGAGACTGCGCTGGTTGCCGGCTTCACCAGTGTGGGGATGGACGTCATCATGACCGGACCGCTGCCCACGCCTGCGGTGGCGCTGCTTACCCGCGAGATGCGGGCGGACCTGGGAGTGATGATTTCGGCCAGCCACAACCCCTATGCCGATAACGGGATCAAGCTGTTCGGACCCGACGGCTTCAAGCTGTCGGACGCCGACGAGGAGGCGATCGAGGCGGGGCTGACAAGCGAGCAGCCGCTCGCCGAGGGCAGCGCGATCGGCCGGGCCTGGCGGATCGAGGATGCGCGCGGGCGCTACATTCACGCGGTCAAGGCCTCGCTGCCCGCCGATGTCCGGCTCGATGGCCTCAGGATTGTGGTGGATTGCGCGCATGGTGCCGCCTATTCGGTCGCTCCGGCGGCGATCTGGGAACTGGGCGCCGAAGTGATCGCGCTGGGCGTCGATCCCGATGGCACCAATATCAACGAGGGGGTGGGCTCGACCCATCTCGAGGCCATCCGCGCCAAGGTGGTCGAGGTGCGCGCCGATATCGGCATTGCGCTCGATGGCGATGCGGACCGGCTGATCGTGATCGACGAACGCGGCCGGCCGGTCGATGGCGACCAGATCATGGCGCTGATCGGCTCGCGCCTGGCCGAGGAAGGTCAGCTGAAAGGCGGCGGCGTGGTGGCGACGATCATGTCCAACCTGGGGCTGGAGCGCTTCCTGAGTGGGCGCGGACTGGCGCTCGTAAGAACCAGGGTGGGCGATCGCCACGTGCTCGAGGCGATGCGGTCGGGCGGTTACAATGTCGGCGGCGAACAGTCGGGCCACATGATCCTGACCGACCACGCCACTACCGGTGATGGCACCATTGCCGCCTTGCAGGTGCTTGCCGCGCTGGTCCGTTCTGGCCGGCGAGCAAGCGAGGTGCTGCATCTGTTCGATCCGGTGCCGCAACTGCTGCGCAACGTGCGTTACGAGGACGGCGCGGGCGATCCGCTGGACGAACCGCAGGTGCGCCGCGCCATTGCCGATGCCGAGGCCGAGCTTGGCGCGGGCGGGCGCGTGGTGATCCGCAAGTCGGGCACCGAGCCCGTCATCCGGGTGATGGCCGAAGGGGACGACGAACGCCTCGTCCACCAGGTGGTCAACGATATCTGCAAGGTGGTGGCACAGGCGGCGTGAGATCAGCGTCCGCCAGCGCTTGAAACATGCGCGTGCCAGACCCGGGCGGCGGGCGTGACGCGGCGGGAGTGGCAAGCGCGCCCGCCAGCCGCTAGGGGCAGGTCGATGGAAGACACCCCACCCCGCATTTTGGTCATTGCCGGCTCCGACAGTTCGGGCGGCGCGGGAGTGCAGGCCGATATCAAGACCATCACCATGCTCAGCGGCTATGCCATGAGCGCGATCACCGCGATCACCGCGCAGAATACGCGTGGGGTCCAGGCCGTGGAGGTGCTGTCGCCGGAACTGGTGGCGGCGCAGATCGACGCCTGTCTGGAAGATATCGGCGCCGATGTGGTGAAGATCGGTATGCTGGGCTCGCCCGCGATTGCCGCGTTGGTCGCCGAGCGGCTCGCCGCAACCGACCATGCGGTGTGTCCGGTGGTGTTCGACCCGGTCATGGTGGCGACCAGCGGCGCGGTGCTGGCGGACCGGGCGACCATTGCCGGGTTCGAGCCGCTGATGGCGCTCGCCCGGTTGGTCACGCCCAATCTCCCCGAACTCGCGGCGCTGACAGGCAGGAGCGAGCTGGACAGCATCGAGGCGGTGACCGAAGCGGCCGCGTTGCTTGCTGAGCGTCATGATTGCGCGGTGCTCGCCAAGGGCGGTCACGCGGGCGAGGGTGAACGCGGCGCAGGCTCGCCGGGCGAGCGGGTTTTCGACGTGCTGGTCGACCCCGACGGGCGGGCGGCGGTGTTCGAAGATTCGCGGATCGACACGCGCCACACGCACGGCACCGGCTGCACCTTGGCCTCGGCGATCGCCACCCTGCTGGGTCATGGCCAGCCGCTCGAACATGCGGTGCGACTAGCCCGGCGCTTCGTGCGCGAGGCGCTGGTCCGGGCGCCGGGTCTGGGCGAGGGCGCGGGGCCTTTGGGACATCAGGCGGTGAGCGGAGCGCGCGCCTAGTCCGGTGCGGGCATGATCGCTGGCAAGCGGGGGCTCGGGCGCACGGGGACAAAGGTCCGGACGTAGGCAGCTCTTACGAGATAAGCGGAACCTCTTGCCAGTAAAGGCAGGCCGTAACTTTCCGCTACCGCGCCACCTCGATCGCATAGAAGGCGGCGATGTGGTCCCAGGCCTCCTCCGCCGTCTCGCACCAGGTAAACAGGTCAAGATCGCCGCGCGAGATCGTGCCTTCTTCTGCCAGACCTTCGAAATCGATGATCCGGGTCCAGAACTCGCGGCCGAACAACAGGATGGGGATGGGCCGCATCTTACCGGTCTGGATCAGCGTCAACAATTCGAACAGCTCGTCCAGCGTGCCGAAGCCGCCGGGGAACACCGCCACGGCCCGGGCGCGCAGCAGGAAATGCATCTTGCGCAGCGCGAAATAGTGGAACTGGAACGATAGATAGGGCGTGACATAGGGGTTGGGCGCCTGCTCGTGCGGCAGGACGATGTTGAGCCCGATCGATTCGGCGCCGGCTTCGGAGGCGCCCTTGTTGGCCGCTTCCATGATCGAGGGGCCACCGCCCGAGCACACCACGAACTGGCGCTGCCCATCCTCGATGATCGCCTTCTCGCTGACCAGTCGCGCCAATCGGTTCGCCTGCTCGAAATAACGCGCCTTGGCGGCGAGCTTCTCGACCACCCGGCGCTCTTCCTCGGGCAGGTCGGCGGCCCCTTCAAGCGCGGTTTCAACCGCTTGCGGAGGAGGGATGCGCGCCGAACCATAGACAACGAGCGTCGAGCCGATGCGCGCTTCCTCCATCAGCATTTCGGTCTTCAGGAGCTCGAGCTGGAAGCGCACCGGGCGAAGCTCGTCGCGTAGCAGGAACTGGGTATCCCGAAATGCTAGCGTATAGGCGGGATGCTCGGTCTGCGGTGTTTGCGCAGGCTGGTTCTCGGCGAAGTCGGCTTCCTGCTCGGCGGGGTAGAACTTGCGATCGGCAAGGCGCTCGCTCGGCTGGTCGCGCTCGGCCATAAGGCTCCTCGCTTTCATGCGTTCTTGTGGGATCGGCGGGGAAGTGCCCGGCTATGGCGCGCAGTTGCGGGACCGGCCGGGCGCGGGCTCGGCGGGTGCCCGTCTCAGCTTTCCTCGAGCGGAGCGAGGCTGGCCGAGCCCAGCACGTCGGTGGGCGTGTCCCCCGGAACGTCGGCCGGCTGCTCGAGCGACACCGCGATGGTGCCCGTCTCCTCGATGATCGCGCGCTGCTGCTCGGTCAGCACCAGTTCGGCCACCGCGTCCCGCTCGCCGAACCCCAGCGAACGCGGCGTGCCGCCATCGTCGATCAGCCATAGCTGCGGCACGCGGGCAGGATCGGGGAGCTCGGCCAGACGCAGGAACAACCGCCCGCCCTCGCGGTCGTAAAGCGCGGACAGCAGGGTCCCGTCTTCATCGGCGTTGATCTGCGCCACGCTGAGCATATTGGGCGCGAAGGGCGCGCGCACCGGCACTTCCACCCGCTCGGGCGTGGCGAAGGTCCACAAGCCGGCGAACACCAGCGCCGCGAGCGAGGCCGCCAGAGCGAACGGGCGCCACAGGCCCGGATCGTGCACCGTGCGTGCCTGTGCCTCAGTGCGCGCCGTGGTTGGCTCGCTCTGGCTGATCGGGACAACCGTGCTGGCCGCGCCCTCGTCCGGCTGCCGGGCAAGACCCGAGGCAATGCGGGTCCACACCGCGGGCGAGGGTTCGTCCTGCGGATCGGCGACGAATTGCTCGAGACCCTCACGCTCCCAGAAAGCCACACGCGCGGCAAATTGTGAATCGCCAAGCGCACGTTTCCTGGCCTCGAGCTGCTCTTCGCCTTCGAGCAGGCCGAACGCCAGCTCGCTGGCGAGCAGGTCCATTTCCGGATCAAGCGGCGGGCGGGTTGGATCAGCCATCTTCCAACCTTTCCCGCAGCACCTTCAGCGCGCGGCGGATGCGGCTCTTGACCGTGCCCAGCGGCAGGCCTTCGCGTGCGGCGACCTCAGAATAGCTCAGACCTTCGACAAAGGCGGCGCGAAGCACATGCGCGCTGTGTGCATCGAGTTCGTCCACCTCGCGCAGCACACGCTCGCCTTCCTGCGCCTCGACGATCTGGTCGTCGATGGCAGGAGGGACGTCATCCTCGCGCGCGATCAGATATTTCTCGCCGTCCAGATCCGCCCGCCGCCGCCGCGCCCGCGCCCGGTCGATGGCGGTGTTGCGTGCGATCATGCCCAGCCAGGGCCAGGGCGTGCCTCTCGTCCGGTCGAAGCCTGCCGCCCTGTTCCAGACCTTCAGATAGACTTCCTGCAGCACATCTTCGGCGGCTTCGCGGTTCTTGACGACACCCAGGCAGATGACGAACAACCGCACCCTTGTCGCCTCGTAGATGGCGTGCAGGGCCTCGACCTCGCCTTTCGCGACGGCCTCTAGTCGGTCGGCCAGCCAGTCATCTGGGTGCTTTTCGCGCATGGGGCTTCGGGAGCGGCTTTGAGCATCTTGCACGCTGCCCCGCAAGTCGAAACGCTCCGGCGCCATGTTCTTGATCTATTCGGAACCCAGCCGTTGCTTGAAGGTAGCAGCCTCTTCCTGCCGGTCGACCCAGCGTGCCATGACGAATAAAAGGTCGGACAGGCGGTTGAGATAAGTGATGATAGTGCCCGGTATCGCGTGGTCGCGCGCGGCAGCCAGCACGCGGCGCTCGGCGCGGCGACATATGGCGCGGGCCAAATGCAGCGTGGCCGATGCGGGCGATGTTCCCGGGATGACGAAATCGCTGAGCGGCGGCAGGTCGGCATCGAGCGCATCGATCAAGCCCTCGATCGCTTCGATCGCGGCCTTGTTATCATCCTTGTCGTCCGTTTGGGTCTCGTCCGTCTGGCTGTCCCCCCCGGGTGATCCGGGCGATCCGGCGATCCCCGCCATCAGCAGGTAAAGCCGCGTCTGCGCCTGTTCCACCGCGTCGAGGATGCGCGGGTGGGACGAGGCCGCGCTCTTGGCCATGCCCAGCGCCGCGACAAGTTCATCCACCGCGCCGAGCGCCTCGATCCGGGCGTCATCCTTGGCGACCCTGCCACCGGTGAACAGGCTGGTGCGGCCCTTGTCGCCGCCGCGGGTGTAAATCTTCATGCGCGCTCAGAAGCCTCCTTGGTGTTTCTAAGGCCTGTGCTGCAGCGCCGCGTCCATGGGAACCGGTTTTGCTGGCTTCCGGCCCCGGAACTGCCGTCAGAAACTGCCTTCGATATCAAGCGTGAACACGGTGCCCTGATTGCGGAACCGCTCTTCGCGCAAGGCGACAAGCCCTGCGCGCCGGTCGATGAATACGGTGCGCGAGAAATTATTGGCGCGGTCGAGCACATTGCCGATCCGGGCGCGCAAGGTAAGCCCGGCGACATCCTTGTTCTCGACAAAGATCGAGGCCGCGGCGAAGCTCTCGCGGCCGAGCGCGAATTCGTCGAGCCGGATCTCGGGCGCCTCGCGGTCCCATTCGAATTCGAACCCGGTCGCCCAGTTGCTGCCGGCAAAGTCCTGTCGAAACGATCCCACGATTTCAAGAATGTCGTAATTGTCCTGCGAAATGCGTCTTCTGGTGCCGAGCAGCGGATCGAGGACCTCCGATTCCAGAATGTCGACGAACAGGTCGAGCCGCGCGCCCGGCCAGCCGAGCGGTTCGGACAGCAGCGTTGCATCTATGGTGACCCCGTAGCGCAGTGCCGAGGCGATATTGCCCGGCGCCTGGCCGCCGCTGGCGATAGGGATCTGATCGACAATATCGCTCACATCCTCGAAGAAGCCCCGTAATGTGATCGAGCCCAGCGCACCATATCGCTGGCTTGCCTCGACCTGGACGAGCCAGCTCTGCGGCGGAACGAGGTTGGCATTGGTGACATCGACCTGGTCCTGGTTCACGTTGACCGAGGCGATGAAGTCGAAAAAGCTGAGCTGGCCCACCACCCGCTCGATCCGGGCGGAGATATCGAGCGAGGGGTTGGCCTGCCAGTCGAGCGTGACGAAACCCTTGGGCCGCACGAAGCTGCGCGTCAGGCCGAATGGGCCCGACTGACGAATTGTGGAATATTCGCCGCCCAGCGATGTCTGGAGCCGAAGCTTGGGACCGAGCGCGCGGCCATAGCTTGTCGTGGCTTCAGCCCGGTCCTCGGTGACGCGCGATGAGGCGCCGGGAAACGCGATGGGCTGCAGGTTGCCCGATGCGTCGCGCCCCTCGAGGCTGGATTCGATATCGAGGACATTATTGGCTCCCTCGAGCGAGACCTGCCAGTCGCCGCCGAGCCAGGCGAAGACCTGTTCGGCGCGCAGCACGCTTTCCGCCTCGTTCGCCTGACGCGCGAAAATTGACCCGGTGGGCGCGCGGCCATCGGCGAAATCTGTCTTGACGCTCGATATGGTGGGGCTGTTCTCGAACCGGCGGTAGACTATGATCCGGCTGCGACTGCCCAGCGCGGCGAAATCATAATCGGCGCTCAATTCATAGTTGAACTCATCCTCGGTGAAGCGAAACAGCCGCGTCCTCTCGCCGTCCAGCGCATTGCCGCGCTGCGAGACCTCGCGCAGCCGCAGGAGGAACCCCGTCACCGAGCCTGTCAGACCCAGCACGTTTTTGTTGGCCGCGGTGCGCGTATATGTGGCCGCTAACGAAGGCCGGTCCCAGGAATTGGTGAGGCGCTCCTGCCGCATGTCGATGAGGTTGCCCGCTACGTCGGTGACGAATTCGGGGCCGGCCTCGCCAAAGCGCTGCTGATTGTTTTCCAGGCTCAGCGTCCAGTCGCTGTTCGCGCCGCCACCGGATACGGAAACCTCGCTATTGCCCCAGCGAACCTTCGTACCTTCGGAGCGGAACTGCGGCGAATAACGGAACCGGCCGCTGACCGCGCCACTGGTCGAGGTGACAAGGTTGAGCACCTGACCGGCGAGCCCTGCAATATCCAGGCTGGCGCCATCGACGATCTCGAGCCGCACCACATCGCCCGCCGGAATCCGGCCGAGCGCATCGACCGCGCTGTTCGATTTGGCGGTGATCCGCTGGCCGTTGATCAGCACATTGGTGTCCGCCTGCCCCAGCCCGCGTTCCGAGCCTCCCTCGCGGATGGTGAAGCCGGGAACCTGGAGCACCATGTCGAGCGCGGTGCGCGGCGCGAACTGGGCGAAATCGGCAGGCGTGAAGCTTCGCCTTTGTGCAAGTGGTGCCCGGTTCGCCTCGGCGCGCGCTTCGGCCTGTTCGTCGGCAACGCTGTCTTCGGCACCGGGCGATGGTTGCGCGGCCAGCGACGCAGGAACCAGCGCCAGCAGCACACCAATCATGCGAGGCGCCCTCGTCATCGGCAATCTGGTTCCTCGTCATGGTTTTGCGCAGGCGAACGCCGCGTTTTGCGGATGGCGGCGGTGGTTGCAAGTCTTGTGGAAATGCGCCTTCTCAGTCGTTCGCGATGGTGATGAACCTCAGCTGGCAACCCCTGGTCTCGCCACCGCCCCCGTTCCCGAACCCGCTATCAGCGAGGCATAGTGAGGTTCGATCGCCACTTTCACCGATGCGCCGACCGGCGGGGCGGTGAAGGATGGCACGCGCGCACGCCACCGCGTCCCGCATGACGCTGCGAGCACCAGTTCGCACACACCCCCCAGCGGATGACGCGCCGCAACGGTGATTGCGCTGTCCTTGCCCGGGGAGACGCGCAGTCCTTCGGGCCGGACCAGCGCGATTGCCGGTCCGTCGAATACCGCCTCGCTCGCGATCTTGCCAAACGGGGTCGAAAGCTTGCCTTGCCGCGCCTGGCCGTGCCACTCGTTGACATCGCCCAGCAACCGCGCCGCGGCGGCGCTGACGGGCCGGGCATAGACCGTCTCGGGTGACCCGCGCTGGACCACGCGGCCAGCGATCAGCAGCACCAGATCGTCCGCCATCGACATCGCCTCATTGGGATCATGCGTGACGAGCAATGCGGCAGTGCCCGCCTCGCGCAGGGCCGAAGCGGCGCCCTCGCGGACCGATCGGCGCAGGCCTTCATCGAGGCTTGAGAAGGGCTCATCGAGGAGGATGACACCGGGAGCAGGCGCCAGCGCGCGGGCGAGCGCGACGCGCTGCTGTTCGCCGCCCGAAAGCTGATGCGGATAGGCCCGGGCGCGCGATGTCAGCCCCAGCGCCGCCAGCATGTCCGACGCACGCGACCGGCGCTGCTTCCCCTTCAGGCCGAACGCGACATTTTCCAGCGCGGTAAGGTGGGGAAACAGCGCGCCGTCCTGGAACACGATGCCGATACCGCGCTTCTCGGGCGGCACCATGGCCCGCGCATCGCTGAGCAGACGCGTGCCGCTGGTGATCTGGCCCGCATCGATGGTCTCCAGCCCGGCCAGCGCGCGCAGCAAGGTGGATTTGCCGGCGCCCGAAGGGCCGAGCACCGCGGTCAGCCGGCCGGGGGCGAGGTCGAGATCGACATCCCGGAGCACCGGCCTGCCCCGCCACGCCTTGCTCACGCCGCGCGCGCTGAGTGCTGTCCCAGCCCCTGTCATGGCCCCTGTCATGGCCGTTTCATGGCCGCTGTCAGCGGACCGGGCGGGCGGCACGTTCGATCATCCAGGAAGCCGTCGCCATCGCGGGCAGCCCCAGCGCCAGCAGGATAAGCGAGGGCGCCGCCGCATGCGCCAGCCGCTCGTCAGAGGCGAAATTGTGCGCGGTGACCGCCAGCGTGTCGAGGTCGAACGGGCGCAGGATCATGGTGGCGGGCAGTTCCTTCAATACTTCGACGAAGACCAGCAGCGCTGCGGTGACAACTCCGCCGCGCACCAGCGGCAGATGGATGCGGGCGAGCAGCGTTGCAGGCCCTGCACCCAGGCTGCGCGCAGCGGCATCCATGTCGGGCGTCACCCGCTGAAGCGCTGCGTCGCACGGTCCGATCGCGGCGGCGGCAAACCGGGCCTGGTAGGCGAACAGCAGCGCCACCAGCCCGCCCCCCGCAATCGCCGGGGCGGCGGCGCCGAGTATGCTGTCGGCGCTGTGTTGCAACGCGCCGAACATCGCCAGAATACCCACCGCGGCCACCGCTCCGGGAACCGCATAGCCGGCCTGCGCGATGCGCACCGAAGCGCGGCCCGCCATCCCGCCCGCCCGCGCGGCGTATGCGGCACCGATCCCCAGCGCGGCCGCGATCAGCGCCGACAGGCTCGCCAACATCAGGGTGCCCTGCAACGCCGGCAACAGCGGCCGTGCGGGCCAAGTGTCGAAGGCGAGCAACAGCAGATGAAGCGCCGGGGCGAGCAGGCCGAGGATCAGCGGCATCAGGCAGACGACCAGCGCCAGCAGGGCCCCGGTCGCCGGCAGCGGGGCCAGCTGAGATGCATCGTCCCGGCGGCCGATACCCGAAAACCGGCGCGAACGGCGCGCGGCGCGCTCGATGCCTAGCGCTATCAGCGCCGCCGCCAGCAGCACCAGCGCCAGCCGCGCCGCGGCGCCCGGATCGCCGAACGCGGTCCATGTTCTGACGATGCCGACGGTGAAGGTGGGCGCGCCGAGAATATCGGCGACCCCGTAATCGGCCAGCACTTCCATCGCCGCCAGCGCCGCGCCTGCCACCAGCGCCGGCCGCGCCACCGGCAGCGCCGCTCGGGCGAAGGCTGCGAGCGGCCCCGCACCAAGGCTGCGCGCCACCTCGACCGGTCGCCTGCCCTGCGCCACGAAGGCCTGGCGGGCAAGCAGATAGACGTAAGGGTAGAAGGTCACCGCGAACACGAAGCCCGCGCCGCCGACGCCGCTGACCATGGGCACAAGCGCACCAAGCGTCGAGCCCGGCCCGGTCATCGACAGCCATGCGTAGGCGGCGACATAGCTTGGCATGGCCAGTGGCAGCGGCAAGGTCCACATCATCAGTAGGCGCCCGGGAAAGGCGTAATGGGTGACAAGCCATGCGGCGGGCAGGCCAACCGCCACCGCGCCCGCCACCGCCAGCAGCGTGACCAGCGCGGAATTGAGCGCGTAGGTGCCAAGCCGCGTCTCGGCAAGATGACGCAGGATGGCGCTGTCAGCATCGAGCGCGACGAAGATCAGCGATACCAGTGGCGCGGCGCACAGCAGCGCGGCGAGGATGCCAAATACCGCCGGATCGAACCAAGAAAGGAGCGTTCGAAGGGCAGGCCGGCCGGCCGTTTGCGTGCTCAGGGCCAGCCGGCGCGGTCGAAGATACGGCGCGCTTCGGCCTGGTTCGCGCCCAGTTGCGAGGCGCCGAGCGGATCGGCACGGAACGGACCCAGGCCCGTGAGCGCGGCATTGTCGTAGGTCACCCCGGCGACCACCGGATATTCATTCGACAGGTCGGCGAAGAAGCGCTGCGCCCGGTCCGAGACGGCAAACTCGATGAACCGGCGCGCGGCTTGCGGATTGCGCGCGCCGCGAGCCACGCCCGCGCCGGAGATATTGACATGCACGCCCGGCGCTTCGTCGGGCCAGAACATCGCAAGATCGGCCACCATCTGCGGTTCGTCGCGCAGCATGCGAGCGAAGTAATAGTGGTTGACGATAGCGACATCGCACTCGCCCGCCGCCACCGCCTTGATCTGATCGCTGTCCCCGCCGACCGGGTCCCGCGCGAGATTGGCTGCAACGCCGCGAGCCCAGGCTTCGGCCCGCTCGGTTCCCCAACGCTCGATCAGCGCGGCCAGCAGCGAGATGTTGTACACATTGCCCGAGGACCGCGAGCAAACCCGGCCACGGAACACAGGTTCGCCAAGCGAGGCATAGCCGGTCAGCGAACCGTCGGCCACGCGGTCCGGCGCATAGACGATGGCCCGCGCGCGCTTGGCAAGGCCTACCCAAATACCCTCCGGATGACGCAGATTGGCGGGAACCCGCTCGTTCAGCACCGGCGAATTGATCGGCTGGAACAGGCCCGCCTGCTCGGCCTGCCACAGTCTTCCGGCATCCACGGTAACGATGACGTCGGGCGGGGTCTGCGCGATATCCGCCCTGATCCGCTCAACCAGCAGGTCGCCCTCGGCCTCGACCACCCGGACCTCGATCCCCGTCTCCTCCTCGAACGCCTCGTAGAGCGCATAGTCCGCATCGTAATGGCGCGCGGAATAGACGGTCAGCACGTCTGTTTCCGGTGTCGCACCGTCGCCCCCGCCACACGCCGCGAGGATGGCGGCCAGCGCGAGCATGGCGATATTGCGTGCGATTATGATGGCCGACCCCCCTTGTCTCAGCCCGCCTATCGCCCTTGCGAATGATTAGCAACAACTTACGGGGAGGATGGGCAGCGGCTTGTCGGCCAACTTAAGTAAGACGTCTGGCGCCATGTTCGACAGTCAGGCTGTGGCTGGCGATTAGCTCGATCGATCGTTCGTTGCGTGAGGGCAGAAAGTGCCAGGTAGAGGTTGCGGAACCATGCGCAAGGTCGAGCTGCATGTAACCGCGTTGGCTGGTCTCGCACCACCGCAGGTTGTCGTTCTGCGCAAGGAAGTCACCGGCGATAACCTGCGGATCGCCCCCAAAGCGCTTCTCCAGCCCGAGCGAGGAGACCCCTTGCACGGCAAATTCCACACCCGCCGGGCGGTGCTCGTGCGATAGCTCGTAGGCCCATGCGTTGTGGCTGTCCCCGCTCAGAACGATAAGGTCAGCCTCAGCCCGCCTGGCCGAGGCAAGCAGCCGATCGCGTGCTGCCGGATAGCCGTCCCAGCGGTCCAAGCCAAATGGCACGCCCGCACTCGACAACAGGTTGGCGGCGGCCAGTTCGCGTTGCTCCTCTATGGTCAGCTCCGTACCAGGCGCGAACCAGGCGGGGGTGATGGTCGGCAGGAAAGTCGGTGCCATGATGACCTGCTGCAAAAGCACCTGCCAGCGGGTGTTGTCGGCGACCGACTGGTGCAGACCCTGTGCCAGCCAGGCTTCCTGCTCGGGCCCCATCATCGTGCGTGAAGGATCGGCGAGCGGACCGTTCAGGAACCGGGCAATGGCCGGGGCGATCTCGCCCCCTGCGGCCAGCGCTGTCTCGATATCGAGCTGTTCGCTTCGCGCAAGAAGCCGGGTTTCGAGCCGGAACAGGCTCGCCAGATCGCCGATCCGGTATTCGGAATAAGGCCTTGGATCCATCGGCAGCCATTCGTGGAAGGCGCGCACTCCGGCCGCCTTGCGCACCTCCCACGGACCTTCATCCAAGTCATGCGCGCTGGCCCCATGCTGCCAGCTGTTGTTCGCGGTCTCGTGATCGTCCCAGATGACGACCATGGGATGGCGGCGATGCAGCTCCTGGAGTGCGGGATCGGAGCGGTAGCTGGCATAGCGCAGGCGATAGTCGAGCAGGCTTACCGCCTCGCCCAGTGGCGCGATACCGCGCAGGGTCGCCAGTTCCTCCAGAGCGTCGGGCCGATCGACCGGGGACTCGTAGATGTAGTCCCCTAGATGGACTACCAGGTCGAGATCATCGCGCGCCGCCGCATGCGCATAGGCGTTGAACCAGCCCGAGGTGGCGTTGCCGCACGACATGACCGCGATCCGGCAGCGATCGATATGTCCCACTGCAAGCGTGCGCGTTCGCCCCACCGGCGAGACATCGCCAGTGGGGGCGCGGAAACGGTAATAGTAAAACCTGCCGGGCTTGAGATCGCTGACGCGCAGCTGGGCGCAATAGTCGGTCGCCGCGCTTGCTATTGCTTCTCCTTGCGCGATTAGGCTGCGGAAATCTTCGGTTTCCGAGACTTCCAGCCGCAAACTGTTCATCTCGCCCGCGCCGACGAAGCGGGTCCACAATCTTACGCTGGATGTGTCCGGATCGCCGCTGGCGACACAATGGGTGAAGCCGCGTGCAGGTAGAGCAGCGAGCCGCCCCGGGATTGCCACCAGCGCCGGTAGTAGGAGGCCCGCCTGAATGATTGCGCGACGCGAGATGATCATGACCGTTCCTCGGAGTGACAGCGGCCAGCTAGCGGGGGCATTTGATAGTTTGGCGACAGTTCCGGGCCGAGCGTCACGAGATTGACCCGCCGTCTACGCTAACGCGTCACTAAGCGTCCCTAGCTGCACCGCCACATAGAGCGAACGGGGCACGGCAATGACATTGACATCACTTTCTCGCACATTCCTGCGTGCCATGGCGCTGGCCAGCACCGGCTTGGCGAGCATTGCCTTTGCCGGCGACATCGAAGGGACAGTCACCAGCGACGCGGCGGATCAACCGGTGCGCGGAGCGCTGGTGAGCGTCGAAGGAACGGGGCGCCAGATCGCTACCGGACCGGATGGCCGCTATCGCATCGATGAGCTGGAGGCGGGCCGCTATGATCTGCGGATCGATCAGCCGGGCTATCGCGAGTTCATCACGCAGGTCACCGTGCCTGCCGAGGGGAATGTCCGGGTGGACGGCGTGCTGGCGCTCATTGGCGAGGACCCGAGCACGCAGATCGTGGTGACCGGGGCACGCGCCTCGCGTCAGCAGGCGATCCAGCGCAAGCGTAACCTGCCGGTGATCGCCGATGTCGTGGCGTCCGACGGCATCGGCAAGCTGCCCGACTACAACACCGCCGAAGCGCTGCAGCGGCTGCCGGGTGTGGCGGTGGAAATCGACCAGGGCGAACCGCGTTACGTCGTCATCCGCGGCGTCGATCCGAACCTCAACCAGGTGACGGTGGATGGCAACCTGGTCGGCGTGCCGGAGGCCGAGGGACGGCGCGTGGCGCTCGATACCATTCCATCCGACCTGGTCGCCGCGATCGAGGTCGTGAAAACCGTCACCCCCAATTACGATGCCAACGCGATCGGCGGCAGCATCAACATCGTCACCCCCACAGGGTTCGACAATCTTGCGCCCTTCACCCTGGTGAGCGCGCGCGGCGCTTACAACGATAAGTCCGGCAAGCTGGGCTTCGGCGGCAGCGCCACGCATGGTCGCCGCTTCGGCCCTGACGACACGTTCGGCATCGCGGTCGGCGCCAGCTACTTCAAGCGGTTCATCGACAGCGACCTTGCCGAACCGCGCAGCTGGACGAGGATCGGCGACGTCGCCACACCGACCAGCTACCGGATCTACGATTACCGCATTATCCGCGAGCGGATCGGCGCGATCGCCAATCTCGACTGGCGCCCCGGCCCCGACACACGCGTCTACCTGCGCACGATCTACAACGAGTTCACCGACGAGGAGGAGCGCGACCAGATCGACTTCTCCTTCGCCGGCCCGCCCGTCAGCTTCCCCTCGCCGACCCAAATCAGCTTCGGCGGAGGACGGGCATCGCGCGAGTTTCGGCAGAACGACCAGACGCAGAAGCTCTATAATATTTCGCCCGGGGTGGAATTGGGCTTGGGGCGGGCGCGGCTCGACCTCAACTACACCTTCGCCCATGCCGAAGAGGTGACCCCGGTTCGCGACGACATCGAGTTCCGCTCGGCCGGGGGCAAGTCGAGCACACTCGACCTGACGAGCGACCGGCCGCGCTTCGTGGCGATCGACCAGAGCTTGTTCGATCCCGCCGCCTTCCCCCTGCGGCGCATCAGGCTGCGACGCGAGAGCATCACCGAGGACCTGCATGCCGCCAAGGCCGATCTGACGATTGATCTGAACGAGGCGGCAGCGCCGAGCTTCTTCAAGTTCGGTCTCAAATATACCGATCGGACCAAGGACCGCGACAACGCGCAAACCCAGCTATTGCCCGCCGCGCCCTCTACCCTGGCCACGACCGGGGCGGTGCTGCCGCCGCCGGGCGACTTTTACGAGGGGCAATACGACTTCGGTCCGCGGATCGACTATCGCGGCGTGCTCGACTTCTACGACGCCAACCCCGCCTTGACCCGCCTCGACGCGGTGTCGACCGCGTTCAACGATCTGGCCATCGATTACCGGATCAAAGAGAAGATCTATGCTGGCTACGGGATGGCGCATGCCGAGTTCGATGCGCTTACCCTCATTGCCGGCATGCGGCTCGAGCACACCGAAGGGCGCTACGAGGCTTTCGCCATCCGCGATACCGACGGCGACGGCACGCTCGAGTTATCGGACGTAACGCCGCTCGCGTTCGACCGCGATTACACCCATGTCCTGCCAAGCGCGCACCTCATCTGGCAGCCGCTCTCCGAGGTCATCTTGCGTGGTGCCTGGACTAACACGATCGGCCGGCCCAATTACGATGCGACCGCGCCCACCTTCGAGGAGGAGGACGGCGAGGGCGAGGCGGGCAATCCCGACCTCAGGCCGTTCACCTCGATGGGGCTCGATCTCTCGGTCGAATTTTATCCCGATGCCGACAGCATCCTTTCGCTGGCCCTGTTCTACAAGGATATCGAGAACCCGATCTTCACGCGCACGCTACGCGATACCAGCTTTGCCGGCGTGCCGCTCGATGAACTGGAGCAGCCGCAGAACGCGGACGGGGGCGAATTGTTCGGCATCGAGGCGAACCTGGTCCGCCGGCTGACCTTCCTGCCCGCCCCGCTTGACGGGTTCGGCGTCTCGGCCAACGTGACCTATGTTTCCTCCAGCGTGACCGTGCCGGGGCGCGAGGATGAGGACATCCCCTTCTTCCGCCAGCCCGACTGGATCGCCGGCGGCGCGCTGTTCTACGAGCGCGGCCCGTTCGAGGCGCGGGTGGCGGTGGATTACCGCGACGACTACATCGTCAGCATCGGCAGCAGCACCGCGTCCGACATCTACAACAAGCGCCGCTTCACGCTCGATGCGCGGATAAGCTACCTTATCCTGGATGATGTGGAAGTGTTCGCCTCCGCCGCCAACCTGACCGACGAGACGCTGACCTTCTTTCAGACGACAACCGACCAGACCTTCTCCCGGCAGATCTACGGCATCAACGCCGATTTCGGGATCAGCGCGCGTTTCTGACCTTGCTTAGGGGCTGCCCACCTGACGCTCGGCACAGCGCTTTCAAAGCTTCGATCCAAGCACGAGACGGACCACGAAGGTATCGGCGGGAAGGCTGCATGCCCCGCGTGGATTCGAACCACGATTGACGGAGTCAGAGTCCGTAGTCTTGCCGTTAGACGACGGGGCAGGAAGCGGGGCGCCGATACCGTAGGGCCGGGCGGCGGGTCAAGCATCTTGCCACGATGGACCTTGGCGCGAGCGCTTCGGTCAGACCGTGCAGCTGGCCCCGCCGAGCACGCAGAAGCGCGCGCAATGCGGATGGGCAAGCGCGACCGGACGCGCCGCTTCGCTGAGGTTTGCGCCCAAATCGAACCGGTCATCGTGCGGGATCAGCGTGCAGGCGACGACGCGCGCATGGGGCTCGCCGCGGCGATGGACCACCATGCGGCTCGACGCGCACATCAGCTCGGCGGGAGATTTGCCCAGGATGGACCAACAGCCCTTGGTAATCTCGGGGATGTCGGCTTCCTCGTCCATCTCCGGAAACAGGACAAGGCGGGCCGGATCGAGCGCGGGGACGGCGATTGTCTCGCGTGCGAACAGGCTGGCGTAACCGCTGCGCGCCTCATCCTCGCTCTCCCCGGCAAGGTGCCGTCCGGCTACCGCCAGCGCGAACCCGGCGCGCGATAGCCAGCGTAGCCCGTCCAGCATCACCGCCCAGCTTCCCGGACCGCGCTCCGCCTCGTGCACCGCTTTCGTGTGGTGATCGGCCGACACGCGCAGCGCAAGTCTGTCCCCATAGCGGGTGCGCAAGGCGACAAGCGCCGCCGCGTGCCGGCGCATCGGTTTCATCGCATTGGTCAGCACCAGTACGCGGTGGCCACGTCCGAGCGCGTCTTCCAGCATGGCGATGATCTGGGGGTTCATGAACGGTTCGCCGCCGGTGAAGCCGATCTCGCACGGGCGATCGCCAAGCTCGTCAAGGAAGCGCGCCGCCTCGGCAGCGGTCAGATAGACCAGCGCGTCATTGGTCGGTGAACTGGCGATATAGCAATTGGCGCAGGCAAGGTTGCACAAGGTGCCGGTGTTGAACCACAGCGTCTCGAGCCGGCGCATCCCCACCACCGCGCGCGGCTCGCCATCGGCGGTACGGTCGAGATCCTGGAACTTGCGCGGATCGAGCGTCGCGGCATCCGCCGGGCGGAACGGCGCGGGGCCGGCGGGCGCGTTGCGGGAACGGGCGACGCTCATCGGGTCTGGATCATGTCGGTTCGCTCCGCTGATTGGCCGTTTCGCCGTCCTTGCCATGCAGCATATACCGGCGATCGGGCGCATGCGGACCATCGGGCCGGGTGATAGGCAGGAAATGCGGCACGCTACACCCGGCGCAGGCGGGCGAGCAGACCGGCCCATCCCTTGCCGGCGCGCCCGAATACCCGGGGTTGCCAGTGGGCGAAGGCCAGCGTCTTGGCGATCTCGGCGCGGGTTGGATAGGCGATGATCGCCGATCCCAGCGCGAAGGTGGAAGCCTTGCCGGTTATCAGCTGGCCGAACGGGACCAGCAATTCGCCCGCATGCCGCCCCACGATGGTAGCACCGATCACCTTGGTTCCCGCGATCCGGCCATCGAGCATGATCAGCCTAGCAAACCCTTCCGCGCGCCCTTCGGTGACGGCCCGATCGTTCTGCGCGAAATCCGCCCGCTCGATGCTGACCCTGTCGCCGTAGCGCTCGCGTGCCTGAGCCTCGGTCAAACCGATCTGCGCCAGTTCGGGGTCGGTATAGGTGACCCGGGGGAGGGCGCTGAAATTGACAGGCGCAGGTACGCCCAGCGCAATCTCGATCACCACGTTCGAGCCTTCGTAACCCGAGACATGCGTGAAGCGCGGGCCGGAGCGGCAATCTCCGATCGCATAGATGCGCGGGTTCGAGGTGCGCCGCCGCGGGTCGACGACAATGCCGTCATCGCCGGTATCCACCCCCGCCGTCTCGAGGCCCAGCTCTTCGACATTCGCCTTGCGACCGGTGGCGATGAGAAGGTGGCTGGCGAGCATCTCCTCGCCGGTTTTGGTGATCATCCGGATGGCGCCTGCTTCGCCATCAACTCGCTCCGCCTCACCCGAGACGAAGCGCACGCCTTCGTTCGCCAGCCGGGAATGGACGAGCGCTGCTGCACCCTCATCCTCGCGCGGCAAAGGCCGACCCGGCGCGATGACGGTGACCTCGGATCCCAGGCGGCGGAAAGCCTGCGCCATCTCGCAGCCGATCGCGCCCGCGCCGAGTATGGCGAGATGGTGCGGCAATTCGGCAAGGTCCCACAAGGTCTCGCTGGTGAGGAAGGGCAGCTTGTCGAGGCCGTCGATAGGCGGCACGGCGGGGCGCGATCCGGTGGCGATGACGATGCGCGGCGCGTGCAGCTCGCGGTTTCCGGCCAGTACCCTGCCTGCACCTCCGATCGCGCCCCCGCCGCCCCCCAACAACCGGGCGCGGGCGCGGTTGACCTCCACCCCCAGTCCCTCGAAGCGGGCTTGCGAATCATGCGGGGCGAGGGCGGCGATGGCCCCTTGGACATGCGCGCGAACACCTGCGAAATCGATCTCGTGCGTCGTCGCCTTGATGCCGAACCGGTCGCCCGTCATGGTATGCGCGCGCCCGGCAGCGGCAATGAGCGCCTTGGAGGGAACGCAGCCGGTATTGAGGCAATCCCCGCCCATCGCGCCCGATTCGATCAGAGCGGGCTTCAGGCCGAACATGGCGAGCCCTCCCGCCACGGTAAGTCCGGCCGAACCGGCGCCGATCACGATGGCGTCATGGCTGAATGTCATGCACCACGGTAACAAACTTGCGGGGCTGCGCGATATAGACTTTGTGGCGAACCATGTGCCGGACATGGAATGCATCGACCAAGATACTTGAGATCATAGGGATGGGCGCAGCGCGGACCGGCGCTAGATGCGGGGCGGGACGGCCATGCTGAACATGCTGGTCACCGGAGCGGCGGGCCTGATCGGGGGCGAGCTGTGCGCGCGGCTGGTGGAGCGAGGGCATACGGTAACCGCGCTGGTCCACCGCCAGAGCGAAGTTCGCGGCAATGACGGCGTGCCGGTCAGCGGCATCACGATTGTCGGCGGTGATGTCACGCAGCCAGGGCTCGGCATTCTTCCACCGCAAAAGCTCGATGTGGTCATCCATTGCGCGGCCGCGCTGGAGTTCGATGCGCCTTACGACAAGCTGGCGGCGGTCAATGTCGAGGGCACGCGGCATGCGGCGGCGCTCGCCAGGGCCACCGGCGCACGGCTGCTGCATGTGAGCACCGCCTATGTCTGTGGGTTGGCCGAAGGACCGATCGCCGAGACACCGGTGCGGCAGGACACGCGCTTTGCCAATAATTACGAGGCGAGCAAGGCGGCCGCCGAAGCGGTGGTGCGCGAGGCGGGCATCGGCCATGCCATCGCCCGGGTGGCGATCGTGCTGGGTGACAGCGAGACCGGCGCGATCCGCGACTTTCCCGCCATCTGCACGCTGTTCCGGCTGATGGCGCGCGGCGCGATCCGCCAGCTGCCCATCGCCCGCGGGGCGACGCTTGATCTGGTGCCGGTGGATTTCGTCACCCGGGCACTGGTTCGGCTGGCCGAGCGGGTGAACCGTGCCGATGGCGCGATCCTCCATATCGCTTCGGGAGCGCCGATGCGTGCGTGCGCGCTGCCCGAGGCGCTGGGGCGCTTCCCCCATCTGCCGCGGGCTCGCGCCGTTTTCCCTGAGGAGTTCGAGCTGGCCGCACTGCCATCTACCGAGCGGCGGGTGCTCGGCCAGCTGCTGGCGTCCTATGGCGGCTATCTGGCGCGCGCACCGCGGTTCGTCACCGACCGGCTGCGCGAGATTACCGGCCTCACCTGTCCGCCCACTGATGAGGCGTGGCTCGACAGGCTGATCGGCCATGGAATCGCGCGCGGCTATCTGCCGGCACCGGGCGGGCGGCGAACAGGCACTCAGCGCACGTCGGGGTAATGCCGAGCGAGGCCACGACGCCTGCCGATCCCCCACATGAAGCCGATCTTCAGATAGATCCAGTTGGCCTTCAATGTGCCCCATTGCGCGACGCGGCGATCGGAGGTTTCGATGAACCGCGCGATCAGCCGGACACGGCCCTGACGCGCAAACCGGATGCACAGGTCAGCATCCTCCATGATTTCGGCGCGCTCGTCGCAGCCGCCGACGGCGTGGAAATCCGCGCGGCGGAAGCTCATCGCATGATCGCCGAACAGCAGCCGGCCGCCCTTCAGGAACAGACGCGGGCGAAACAGGAGCGGCGCATACCAGGTCTTGATCCAATTATGGAAGCTGGTGAGCACGCGCACCCCGCCGGGCCCACGGATAAGCGGAGTAAAGCCGGCCAGCGCGGTGCGATGATCCGCCAGCATTTTTCCTATCACCGCAACCAGATCGGGCGGGGGGAGCGTGTCGGCATGCAAGATGCAGATCTGCACCGCCCGTGCCGCGCCCACGCCGGCATTGATCTGGCGCGCGCGTCCTTTGGGCGCGGCAAGCACGCGCCAGCCTGCTTGGCGCGCGATCGCCATGCTGCCATCGCTACTGCCACCATCCACCGCGATGATTTCGTCCGCCGGCGGATCGAGCACCGCTAGCGTGCGGGCCAGGCGGGGCAACGCCGCAGCTTCGTTCAGCATGGGGATGATGATCGCCAGCGTGTCCCTGCGCGCCGGTTCGCTCATGCGAGAAGCTCGGGGAACCGGTCGAGGTCTTCGGGCCGGTCGCAATCGGCAAGTTCGGGCAACGTGCGATAGGCCCAGCCTCGGGCTTCCAGCCGGCTCTGCGTCTCGCTTGCCACCAGGTCGGTGCCCCATTCCATGTTGTCGAACAGGAAGGGCGCGGGCGTCGCAAGAGCAAGGCACCAATAGCCGCCGTCCCCAGCCGGACCGATGGCTGCGGGAACCTCCTCGAGCGCGGCTGCCGCGGCCAGCAGGTGATGGGCCTCGAGCCCGGGCAGGTCGGCACCGAGCAGGATGGCCGGCGCGGGGACGCGTGCCAGCCGCTCGCCCAGGCCGCCTTCCCCCTGGTCCTCGATCTGGAAATCATTTCCCAGCCAGCCGGCGAACCGGGCGGGCGGCGCTCCGGTGGTGCGCAGCGTCATCGCCAGCCCGGTGTCGCGCATCACTCCAAGCGTCCGCTCGGTCAGCCGGCGATGCAGCCGTGCGGCGCCATCGGCTCCCAGCCGGGGGATGAGACGCGTATAGGCGCGTCCCGGCTCCGGCCAGCGGATGAAGAGGTGGATACGCGGTGCTGCCATGTCTGCTGCGCTCCTAGCGCCACCAGCAATCGGGAGGCGAGCGGTTCGTTGTATGCGACCCCGACCCGAACCGGTGCCGGTGGCGCTGGCGCAGGCTCGCGCTTATTATCGGGTGGATGGGACGCAAAGCCGACTTCGCCCGCTTCGCCGCACCCGCAGTGACCGGCATGGCGCTGGCCGCACTGCTCTTCGCCGAGCGAGCCTCGCCCTTGCGTCGTCGGACCGTGTCGCAAGCACCGCGCCTGGCGCGCAACACGGTGATGGGGGTGTTGTGCCAGGCGGTGATCGCGCTCGCCGAGCGCCCGCTTACCCATCGCATCGCCCGGCATAATGCGGCGCGCGGCCGCGGCGTGCAGCACCTGATAGCAAGGCAGTTGGGCCGCAGGATGGGGCCGGTGGCAGCGCTGCTGGTGATGGATTACACCTTTTACCTCTGGCACGTCGCCACGCATAAGTTGCCGTTCCTGTGGCGCTTCCACATCGTTCACCATGCCGACCCCGATCTCGACGCATCGACCGCCATTCGCTTCCATTTCGTAGACATGCTGGTCTCGCTGCCGTGTCGCCTTGCCCAGGTGCGGCTGGCGGGGCTCGACCCGGTGATGCTGGCGCGCTGGCAGGGTTTCTTTTTCGCCTCGATCGCCTTTCACCATTCGAACTGGCGGCTGCCCGGTGATTGGGACCGCCACCTTGCTTGGGTGCTCACCACGCCCGCGATGCACGGCACGCATCATTCGCGCGATCCTGCGCAAATGAACAGTAACTGGTCGAGCGGTTTCTCGTTCTGGGACCGGCTGCATGCCACGTTGCGCCAGGACGCTGCCGATGAGCCGATCGCCACCGGCATCGCATCGCGGGACGGTTCTCAGATGGTGCGTTTGGCAGGCGCGCTGGCGGCTCCGCTGGTTCCCGCCCGCGTTCCTACCGGAGGGACGCTGCACCCATAGATTGGCGCAAACTTGCCCGCTGCCGGGCGTTTCGCTAGGTTGCAATCAGGTTCCCGCGTGTTGCGGGTTGAATGTTTGCAGAAAGAACAGTTCGGTCATGGCGGATTTCGCTCCACCGGACGGGGGCGGCGAGTTCGTTGCCACGACGGAAGGCGAACGCGAACAGCGTTCGGGAGAGATGCATACAAGGTCACGCGCAGGCGATGACGATGGGCTTGTCGGACCCGGCACCGCACCGGGCGGGACCGATACGAGCTGGCGCCGGCCGCCGCACGACCGGCTGCGCCAGGCTTATGCCGCGATCGATCTGGGGACCAACAACTGCCGCCTGCTGATCGCTCGGCCCACCCGCCACAACTTCGTGGTGATCGATGCCTTCAGCCGCGTGGTGCGGCTTGGCGAGGGCCTGGCGCAGACCGGTCGCCTGTCCGACGAGGCGATGGAGCGGGCGGTGGGCGCGCTGCGCATCTGCGCCGAGAAGCTGAGGAAACGCGGCGTGCATCTCGCCCGGTCCGTGGCGACCGAGGCCTGCCGCCGGGCCGATAATGGCGACGCGTTCATCGAGCGGGTGCGCGAGGAGACGGGCATCGCGCTCGATGTCATCTCGGCCCAGGAAGAGGCGCGGCTTGCCGTGCTGGGCTGTCATATCCTGCTGGAAGACGGCATCGGCCCGGCGGTGATTTTCGATATCGGCGGCGGGTCCACCGAGCTGGTGCTCATCGAGCCGGGCGCCCCGGTGCCGCGCATTCTGGACTGGCACTCGGTTCCCTGGGGCGTGGTGTCGCTGACCGAGACGGTGGGCGCCGAGGCCGAACCCGCGTCGGCCGAGGGTGAGCGGCTGGCGCGTTACCGGCGGATGAAAACGCTCGTGGCGGACAGCTTCATAGAGTTCGCCGCGCGCATCAAGCCGCATCTGACGCCGGACCTGCGGCTGCTGGGCACCAGCGGCACGGTGACCACGCTGGCCTCGATCCATCTGGACCTGCCGCATTACGATCGCACGGCGGTCGATGGTCTGATCGTGCCCGCCAGTTCGATGCGCGAGATCGCCGCGCGGCTCTCCGCACTGTCGCCCGCTGATCGCTCGCACCTGCCATGCATCGGCAACGAACGCGCCGATCTGGTGGTGGCGGGTTGCGCCATCCTGGAGGCAATCCTCGATATTTGGCCCGCGCCGCGCCTGGGCGTGGCCGACCGCGGCATCCGCGAGGGGATATTGCGCAGCCTGATGTCGGCCGATGCCGATGGCGTGGAAGCGCAGGCCGCCCTTCGACGCATGCGCGACGTCGCGGGTGAGGGGGTGAGCTCGAGCGAAGTCAAAGGCGGGGCGGAGGCGAAGCAAAGGCCAGCAGCGGGCAGGCGATGAGCCGTCCGGGCGCCGATCCAGGGCGGCGGGTAAAGACCGCGCGCCGGCGCACCGCCGGATCGACCGCCTGGCTTCAGCGGCAATTGACCGACCCTTACGTCAAGCAGGCCAAGGCCGAGGGATATCGCAGTCGATCCGCGTTCAAGCTGATCGAACTCGATAATCGCTTCGATCTGCTGGCGGGTGTGCGGCGGGTCGCCGATCTGGGCGTTGCGCCGGGCGGCTGGACGCAGGTGGTGCGGATGCGGGCGCCGGGCGCGGCTATCGTGGGCATCGACCTGCTCGAGGTCGAGCCGATCGAGGGCGTAACCATCCTGCAGCGCGATATTCTGGCCGAGGATACGCCCGCCAGGCTGCTCGAGGCGCTGGGTGGTCCGCCCGACCTCATATTGTCGGACATGGCGGCCAATACGGTGGGCCACAAGCAAACCGATCATTTGCGCACCATGAGCCTGGTCGAGGCGGCGGTCGATTTCGCCTGCGAAGTGCTCGAGGAGGACGGCGCGTTCGTCGCCAAGGTGCTCGCCGGAGGAACCGAGCGCGAATTGCTCGCACGGCTGAAACGCCATTTCACGAGCGTGAAGCACGCCAAGCCGCCCGCGAGCCGCAAAGGATCGTCCGAATGGTACGTCGTGGCGCAACGGTTCAAGCGCCGGGTTGATGCAGGGTCTGGGTAAGAGCCAGACCGGCGCGAACGTCGCTTGCAGATCCGCAGTCTGATGTGCTGACCTAGGTCACAGAGCGCGCCAGGCTTCGCGCGGTGTTCAGCCACCTGCTCGAACTATTCGCCCGGCTTTACACCGCCCGTATTGGCCGCCGCGCCTTGTCCTGGAACCGGCTGCGGCGCGCTCATCCCGCCAGCAGCTGTTGCCGGGTTGACCGGCGCGCCCGCGACGCCGCCCGTGCCTTCTCCAGGGCCGTCGATGCCGATCTCGCCTTCTTCGGCATCTTCGGCCGGCGGCGGGGGAATCGGCAGGCCGCCACCATTGGCGAGCAAATAGAGGATGACATTGGCCCGGTCCTCGGGGCTCGAGAGCCCGGCAAAGCTCATCTTGGTGCCCGAGGCAAAGGCGCGCGGCGATCGCAGCCACTCGTCCATGGCCTCGAACGTCCAGTCGCCGCCCTTGCCCGAGAGCGCGTCCGAATAGGCGAACCCGGCGATATGCTTGCCGATCGGCACACCCATGATGGCGTATAGGTTCGGGCCGATCCCGTTGGCGCCGCCCTGTTCGATCGTATGGCACGAGGTGCATTTGGCGAACACCTTCTCGCCCGCCTCGGCCGAACCGGTGTTGAGCAGCAGGGCCAGCGACGGACCGTCCGCAGCACCCCCCTCTTCCTCCAGGCCTTCGATGAAATAGCCGAACTGGCCCGGCTCTTCGGGCGCGTGCGAACTGAATACCCGCGCGAAGATGGCGCTGAGACCCAGCGCGACAATGCCGGCGAACAACACCCAGCCGGCAATGGTATTGAAACGATCGTTCATGGTGGGGCGCTGCTGCTCAAATTGTGGTCATCGCTCGCCCGGCCAACTAGGGATTGGATCATGGCGGTGCAAGTGGGCCGAAAGCCTTGCCCCCGTGCGCGTTGCATGGCTTAGGCGCTGGCTCAGCCTATGCACAGTTTCCCCGCCCCCGCGCTGGCCCTGGTCGAGACGATGCGCGCTGCGGCTGCCGTTGATCCCTCACGCGCGGTTGCGTTCCAGGGCGCGCCGGGGGCCAATTCGCACAAGGCGGTGCTGGAACTGGTGCCCGGCTGTCTGCCGTTGCCCTGCTTCGCCTTCGAAGATGCGCTCGATGCGGTGACCTCGGGGCGGGCGGGCGCGGCGATCATCCCCATCGAGAACTCGCGCGCCGGCAGGGTCGCCGACATCCACCATCTGCTGCCCGGCAGCGGCCTGTTCATTACCGCCGAGCATTTCATGCCCATCCGCCACGCACTGATGGGGGTGATGCGTGAGGATGGATCGACCGGCCCGTTCGAGGCGGCCTATAGTCACCCCCAGGCGCTCGCCCAGTCGCGCGAGTTCCTGCGCGATGCGGGGCTGGTGCCACTGAGCCATGCGGATACGGCGGGTGCGGCCGCCTTCGTTGCCGAGCGAGGCAACCCCGCCATCGCCGCGCTGGCCCCCACACTAGCGGGCGAGCTCTATGGCTTGGCGATCGCGCATGAAGGGGTGGAAGATGCGGCCGACAACACCACCCGCTTCGTGCTGCTGAAAAGGGAGCCGCTCGACCCGGCGACGCTAGTGGGCCATGAAGCGCTCACCACCTTCGTGTTCGAGGTCCGCAATATTCCTGCCGCGCTATACAAGGCGCTCGGCTGCTTTGCCACCAGCGGGATCAACATGACCAAGCTGGAAAGCTATCAGAAGGGCGCGAGTTTCGCCGCGACGATGTTCTATGCCGATATCATCGGCGCGACGGGCGAGAGCGCGGTGGACGGGGCGCTGGCCGAGCTTGCCTTCTTCACCGAGGAGGTTCGCATTTTCGGCAGCTACCCGATGGCGCGGCGCAGGGGCCAGTAGCCATGCGCGCGGCAAGCAAGGGCGGACAGGCGAGGGCGTGCGATGGCGTTAGCGCAGCGTGCGTTCCGCCTCGCGCACCGCCGGCTATGATCGTGGGCGCGCCTGCCGGCCGACCGGGGGCAGTGCATGAACGGGGATGATGCCGGCGTGGCGGCGGCGGTGCGAGCGCGTGCGCCGGACGGCGGGGAGGCCGATGCGTGGGCGCAGATTAGGGCCGATCCCCAGATCCAGTATTCCCCCGTCACCATACCCGAAGCCGAGCCGCCGCCACGCTGGCTGGAGGCGCTGCTCGAGTGGCTGGGCGATGTGTTCGGACCGCTGGCGGCGACTATAGTCGGCAACTGGCACATCATCTGGCCGGTGCTGGCGGCGGTGGGCGCCCTCATTGCCGCGCTGGCGCTGCTGCGCATCTTCGCTCCGGTTTGGCGCCGGGGGAAGCGTAGTGCTGCCGACGAGGAGCCGGACTGGATGCCCGATGCCGCCGCCGCAACCGCACTGATCGGCGATGCTGATCGGCTGGCACAAGAAGGCCGCTACGAAGAGGCGACCCGGCTGCTGCTCACCCGCAGCGTGGCGCAGATTGCGCAGGCGCGACCTGGTCTGGTCGAGCCGTCATCCACCGCGCGCGAGATCGTCGCACTGCCGTTCCTGCCCCCGGCGGCGGCGCATGCATTCGGCGCGATCGCAGAGCTGGTCGAGCGCAGCCTGTTCGCGCTGGGCCGGTTGTCGCTCGACGACTGGCGTACCGCGCGCGCGGCTTATGCCGATTTCGCGCTGGCCGCCGAACCGGGACAGGCGCGATGAACGATGCCGTGGCGCGATCGCAGACGCCGTTCCGCCCCGGCGCGGTGCTGGCGCTGGTGATCGTCGGCGCCGCTGCGTTCCTGTTCTTCCTCTATGCGCTGGGCACCGGGCTCGACGGGCGCGACGAGCGTGATGGAGGTGTGCATGGCGCATCGAACGGGCTGGCAGGCATGGCCGCCTTGGTCGCGCTGCTCGAGGCCGAAGGGCACGAGGTCACGCTTTCGCGCAACCCTGCGGCAATGGAAGATGAGGTGCTGCTGGTGCTTACGCCGCCCGCGCTGGTCGATGGCGAGGAGGTGGCGCGCATCATTGCCGAGCGCCGCTATGTCGGCCCCACCTTGCTGATCCTCCCCAAATGGATCGCGGCGCCTTTGCCCGACGACCCCAGAATCGAGGCGGAAGATGGCTGGGTCGAGCTTGTCGAACCACTATCGCCCGAATGGCTGGGGCAAATAGAACAGCTCGAAGATGTCTCGCTGGTCACAGGCACCACGCGCGGCTGGCAGGGGCTGGACATGAAAGGCCGCCTGCCCGAGCCCGAACAGGTGCAGGCGGCACAAGGCGAGGACGTGCGCAACCTCTACCCGCTGATCACCGATACCGAAGACGATATCCTGGCGGGCTGGCGCTATGACGGCGGTTACTACCCAGTGTTGGCGGAGGCGAGCGGCGAGCGCTTCTTCGACGAAGTGCCCGCCGAAGCAGACGAGGATGCCTGGCCGCTGGTGATCGTCTTCGAGCCCGACCTGGTCAATAATTACGGTCTTGCCGACCGCACCCGCGCGCGCGTCGCGCTGGCGCTCGTCGCCGTCGCGCTTGAGGGTGATGACCTGCCGATCGTGTTCGACCTGACGCTGCCCGGGTTCGGCCGGAGCCGCAATTTGTTGACGCTCGCCTTCGCCCCGCCCTTCCTCGCCGCCACGCTGGCGCTGCTGGCGGCCGCGCTGACGATCGGCTGGCGCGCTTTCCTGCGGTTTGGCGCCCCGCGTACCGAGCTGCCGGGCCTGGCCTTTGGCAAGACCCAGCTTGCGGTGAACGGAGCGGGGTTTGTCGAGCGCACGGGCCGGTTCCATCTGCTGGGCGCGCCCTATGCCGAACTGGTGGGCGAGCGGATCGCATCGCGGCTCGGTGCCGGCGGACGCGACCGGACGGTGCGTGAGACCACGATCGCACGGGCACTCGAGGCGCGCGGCGAGGATCCGCAGACGTTCGCTTCGGCAAACGCGGCGGCGCGCGGTGCCCGCACCCGCGGCGACCTCCTGCGCGGGGCCGAACAATTGTCCCAGATCGAAAGGAAGATCGGCAAATGAACGAGACGCGGGCAGCCGATGCGCTGGACCAGACACGCGCCATGGCAGGAGCGGTGCGCCGTGAGATCGGCAAGGCGATCGTGGGGCAGGACGAGATCGTTGCCCATCTTGCGGTCGCGCTGGTGGCGGGCGGCCATGTGCTGCTCGAAGGTCCGCCGGGCACCGCCAAGACCTTCCTGGCGCAATGTTTCGCCGGCGCCACCGGACTGGGCTTCGGACGCATCCAGTTCACCCCCGACCTGCTGCCGGGAGATATCCTGGGAGCCAACCTGTTCAACTTCCAGACCAGCCAGTTCACCCTGACCAGGGGGCCGATCTTCACCGAACTGCTGCTCGCCGACGAGATCAACCGCACGCCCCCCAAGACCCAGGCCGCGCTGCTCGAGGCGATGCAGGAGCGGCGGGTGACGCTGGATGGCGAGACGCATCTGCTGCCGGACAATTTCATGGTGGTGGCAACGCAGAACCCGATCGAGAGTCACGGCGTCTATCCGCTTCCCGAAGCGCAGCTCGACCGCTTCGCCTTCAAGCTGGTGGTGCCTTACCCCGATGCCGAGGAGGAACACGCCATCGTATCGCGGTTTTCGCGTGGCAGCGGTCCGCCGCGTCCGGCCGATCACGGGGTCGAACCGGCGACCGATGCGGCGGGGATTGCAGCGGCACGAAAGGCGGTCGAGGCGGTGACATTGTCGCCCGAGGTCATCGGCTATTGCGTGGCGTTGGTGCGGGCGACGCGCGAGAGCGGGGATATTGCCGGGGGTGCCTCGCCGCGCGCGGCGGTGCTGCTGGCGCAGGTTGCGCGGGCCCGGGCAGCGCTCGAGGGCCGGGACTATGTCCTGCCCGATGATGTGAAGGCGCTGGCCCCCGCCGCGCTGCGTCATCGCTTGCTGCTGTCGCCCGCAGCCGAGATCGAGGGTCGGCGGATCGATGATCTTGTCGCCGCGCTGATCGAAGCGACCGAGGCACCCAGGTGAGGCTGCGGACAAGCGGGCCGCCGAAGCCTTCGCTTATTCCCGGCCGGGCCTCTGTCCCGATGGAATCCGGGAGGTCGCATTCATCCTGGATGCGAGAGGCATGGCGGATCGCCCGCCCAACCGGAAAAGGCGCCACGGTCGTCTCGCCCGATCGACGTCCCGCATGGTGAAACGCGGCCTTGCACTAGGGATCGTTCCCACCGGGCGCTCGGTGCTGCTGCTGATCCTGCTTGCCCCCGTGGCGCTGGTCATTGCCGCGCTCGCGCCGGGCGCCTGGCTGGTCGTCCCCGCGGCGGCGGGGGCGCTCTTGGTGCTTATGATGGCCGATGGTTTTGTCGCCGGCCGCTTGCTTGACACCCGCCTGACCATGCCAGCCGACAGCGAGATCGGCCAGGAAGCGCGCGTCTTCCTGCTGGTCGAATTCGACGGATTGCCGAGGCGCAGCGTGCCCGAAGCGGCGCTGGCCTGCGATCCGCGGCTGGGGCACGAGGGAGCGCCGCGCTTTTTTCTGGAGCGGAGCGAGGCCGGCGAGGGCGCGGTGTTCACCGGCGAGATCGGCCTGGCGCCCGTGCGCAGGGGCACTGCAGCGGTGACCGACCTGTGGCTGCGCTGGCGCGGACCGATGGGGCTGGCGGACCGGCAGACGCACCGCCGGCTCGAACAGACCATCCGCATCTGGCCCGACCTGTCCCCGGTGCGTTCGCCGCAATTGCAGGCGTTCCTGCGCGACTGGCAAACCGGCCAGCTGGCGCGCCGGGTGCGGGGCGAGGGGTCGCAATTCGAGGCGCTTGCCGAATATGCGCCGGGCATGGACCGGCGCCGGATCGACTGGAAGGCGAGCGCGCGTCACCTGTCGCTCATCGCGCGCGAGAACGAGGCCGAACGCGACAACCAGATCGTCCTGGCGCTCGATTGCGGGCAGGCGATGTGCGAGCCGGTCGACGGTTTGCCGCGGATCGACCGGGCGGTCAGCGCTGCGCTCACCGCAGCCAATGTGGCGCTGAAGGGGGGCGACACGGTGGCGCTGTTCGGGTTCGCCGAGCGACCGCTGGTGATGTCCTCCTTCGTCACCGATGCGCGCGGCTTTCGCACCCTGCAGCAGACCGCCGCCGAGCTCGACTATACCTCGCAGGAGCCCAACTTCACGTTGGCGCTGGCCACGCTCACCGCGCGACTCAAGCGGCGCTCGATGATCATCCTGTTCTCCGAATTGCGCGATACGAGCTCGGCCGAGCTGATGCTGGAAAGCTTCGAACGGCTAGCCCGCAGGCACCGGGTAATCTTCGTCACCATGACCGATCCCGAGCTCGATGCGCTGGTCGAGGCGGCACCCGGGACGGTTTCGGATATCGCGGTCGCGGTTGCCGCCGATGCTCTGCGCCGTGCGCGCGCGCTGGTGCTCGGGCGGATGCGCAGGCTTGGGGCCGAGGTGATCGAGGCGCCGCATGATGCGATCGGCTACCGGTTGATCGACACCTATCTCGAAGCGCGGCGACGCGGCAGGCTCGGATGATACGCACGACGTCTTTACTCGGCAAGCCCTTGGCCGGCGAAGCTGCGCGGACGTCACGAGGATGCGCGTCGTTCTTCGACCGGGGGATACGCCTGATGGCGCTCGCCGCGATGTTCCGCCGCCCCACCATCGAGCCGCCGGCCGATATCGAGGCAGCCGCGCTTGGTTCCGACCGCTTCCGCCTCCAGCGCGAAACCGACTGGCGGCGGCTCGAGACGATCGTTTCCGCGCTCGAGCGCGGTCGCCCGCAGCGCATCAATGACGACGATCTGCTCGCGTTGCCCACGCTTTATCGCCAGGCAGCCTCCAGCCTTGCCGTGGCCCGCCAGACCACGCTCGATGCCGCGCTTATCGCTTATCTGGAAAGCCTGGTGCGGCGCGCCTGGTTTCAAATCTATGGGCCGCGCACCGGACTTGCCGCATGGCTTGGCCGTTTCCTTGCCGGAGGATGGAGCCGCGCGGTGCGGGGAATGGCGGGCGAGATTGCCGCCGCACTGGCGGTGATGGTGGCGGGAACGCTGATCGGCTGGCTGCTGGTCGCCGGTGACAGCGAGTGGTTCTTCGCCCTGGTCCCCCCCGAGATGGCGGGCGGGCGTGTTCCCGGCGCGGATGCTTCGGTGCTGAGACAGACGCTGGCCACCACCGATCATGCGCAGGGCCTGTCCGCATTCGCCGCCTATCTGTTCTCCAACAATACCGGAGTGGCGATCCTGGCCTTCGCGCTGGGTTTTGCCTTTGGCATCCCCACGCTGATGCTGCTGGTGCACAATATGGCATTGCTGGGCGCGATGCTGTTTGTGTTCGCCGAGGCCGGGCTCGCGGGCGAATTTGCCGCCTGGCTGAGCATTCATGGAACCACCGAACTGCTCGCCATCCTCTTGTCGGGCGCGGCGGGTCTGCATGTCGGACGCCAGATGGCCTTCCCCGGCGGGCGCTCGATCCTGACCGCAATGTCCGATGCCGGCAAACGCGCGGCGGTGGTGATGGCTGGCGTCGTGCTGATGCTGCTGGTCGCCGGGCTACTCGAGGCCTATGCCAGGCAGCTGGTCGGTGCGCCCGGGGTTCGCGCCACAATCGGCGCTGGCATGCTGGCGGTGTGGCTTTTGTATTTTGCCGCCGCGGGCCGCGATGAGGCGCGCGCATGACGACTGCAGCCCCGGCTCCGACGGTCCCGCCTCCTGTGCCCCAGACACCGGGTAGCAAGACACCGGGCAGCAGGACACCGGGCAACAAGACACTGGGCAACAATACATCGGGCAAGCGGTCGCTGGCCGCCGATCTTGCCGGCCGCCGGCGCGAAGTGATGACGCCCGAGGGGGTGGCCCTGTCCTTTACCATCGCCAGCCGAGGCGCGCGGGCAGGGGCGCTCATTCTCGATCTGGCGATCATTTCGTTCGCGCTGATCGCGCTGGTCATCGCGGTGGTGGCACTGGGTCTCGGTTTCCTTGATCTGGATGCACAGATAGGCGAAGCGAGCCCGGCGCTCGAACTGCTCGCGATCCTCGCCATCGCCGGCCTGTTTCTCGCCCGCTATTCCTATTTCCTGTTGTTCGAACTGGGCCCGCGCGGGGCCACGCCGGGCAAGCGCCTAGTGGGTATCAGGGTGGCGGCACGTCCCGGATCCACCGGCGCGGCAGGCCGGCTGACGGCCGAGGCGGTGCTTGCGCGCAACCTGACCAGGGACATCGAGGTGTTCATGCCCGTCGCCTTCCTCCTTTCCGGTGGCTACGCGCAAGGCGCGCTGGGTCTGGCCGCCACGGTCTGGCTGGGCATCTTCCTGTTGTTCCCCTTTTTCAACCGCGATAGCCTTGCGCGCAGGCGACCTTATCGCCGGCACATTCGTGGTCGAGGCCGAGCGCGCCAAGCTTGCCCGAGCCTTGTCGCTCGATGTCGCGCCACCGGGCGAATACCGCTTCGGACCGGCCGAGCTTTCGGTCTATGGCGAACGCGAATTGCAGGTGCTCGAGGAGTTGTTGCGGACCGGCGATGAAGACGCGCTGCGCGAGGTTGCCGAAGCGATCTGCGGCAAGATCGGTTGGCAGGCGGGGGCGGCGGACAACCGGGAGTTTCTCGAAGCCTTCTACGCCGCGCTGCGCGCCCATCTGGAACGGGGGTTGCGCTTCGGCCAGCGCAAGAAGGACAAGTTCTCCTGATCCTGCGTCCGGCCTGCGCAACCGATCCTCTCGCGCTGGCCGATCTGGGACGAACCAGTTTCCGTGCCGCTTTCGGCCATCTGTATCGCCGCCGTGATCTCGAAGCCTTCCTTGCAGACACCTACTCGGTCGAGCGAGTCGCAACCGAGATTGCCGATGTGCGGATCATTCATATTGTGGCACAGGATGGTCCCGGCAGCGCTCTCACCGGCTTTTCCAAGCTGACCACCGTGAGCCCCTATGCAACCCATTCGGACGCGGTGCGACCGGTCGCGCTGAGCCAGCTCTATTGCCATCCGGCGCGCACGGGCCAGGGGATCGGCGCAGCGCTGATGGAGCGCGTGCTGAGCGAGGCCCGGGCACGCGATGCGGATGCAATTCAGCTCTCCGTATGGGCGCATAACCACCATGCTCAGCGCTTCTATGCGCGCTACAGCTTTGGCAAGATTGCCGATATCGAGTTTTGCGTCGGCGAGCAGGTGGACGAAGAGTTCTTGTTCGAACTGAGGCTGAGTGACAGGCGGCAGCGGGCCGGTTCCGGTTCGTCCGCCAGCCCCGGATGCCGTTAGCGGAAGCATCCTCTGAACTGGCAATCGGCGGCAACACCAGGCTGCTTCCGCCCGGGCAGTCCGCACAACTATGCTGGTGGTCTTAACCTGGTTTTAGGATTCATTCCGCTAGGGACAGCGCATGACAGCGCTTGCCGCCAGCCTCGCCACGCCGCTTCTTTCCGACGCGGCCCTGCCCGATGCCTTGCTGCATGACGCGCGGATCGAACGCATCCTCAAGACGGTGCGCGGGCATCTGGGTCTGGAGATCGCCTTCGTCGCCCGGTATGTCGACGATGACCGCGAGATCACGCATGTCGACACCGATCTCGCGCTGCCGATGGGAGCGGGCTATCGAGAGCGCAAGGACCAGGGCTATTGCTGGCACGTCCTGGAAGGCCGCCTGCCCGAACTGATCCATGATTCGGCCGATTATCCGCTCGCTCGCTCGATCCCCATCACCGACATGCTACCCGTGGGCTGCCACCTCAACGTGCCGCTGCGGCTGTCGGATGGATCGGTGTGGGGCAGCTTCTGCGCGCTGAGCAGGACGCCTGACCGCAGCATCACCGAGCGTGACATGACGATCCTGCGCTCCTTCGCCGAGCTTGCCGCCGTGCATGTCGAAACCGCACTCGAAGGCGATATGGACAGCGCGGCCAAACGCCGCTCGATCGGCGCGCTCATTGGCCGCAACGACATCGCGATCGTGCAGCAGCCGATCCACTCGTTGACCGATGGCACGGCCGTGGGTGTCGAGTGCCTTGCCCGCTTCCCCGATGCCCTTGTGCGCGGCCCCGACAAATGGTTCGAGGAAGCAGCAGGCGTTGGCTTGGGAACCGATCTCGAGATGGCCGCCGTCCGCACGGCGCTCGCCAGCCTCGAGCAAATTCCGAGCGGTTTTTATGCAGCCATCAACGCTTCACCCGAGACCATTCTTTCAGGTGCACTGGAAGAGGCGCTTGGCCAGACCCGCTTGCATTGCGACCTGGTTGTCGAGGTCACCGAACACAGCAAGGTTAAGGATTACGCTGCGCTCGGCCGGGCGCTGGCGAATATCCGCGGCAAGGCGCGGATCGCGATTGATGATGTCGGGGCCGGCTATGCCGGGCTGCGCCATATCGTCGATCTCAGGCCTGACCTGCTCAAGCTCGACATGTGCCTGACACGCGACATCGACACCGATCCCGCTCGCCGCGCGCTGAGCAGTGCTATGGTGCGACTGGCAGAAGAAATCGGCTGCCGGCTGATCGCCGAGGGGGTTGAAACTGAGGCTGAAAGTGCGGTGCTGCGTGACTTGGGCGTGGATTACGCGCAAGGCTGGCTGTTCGCCCGCCCGATGCCGCCCCTGCGCGCGCTCCATCACCTGCTGGATCTGCCATCGTCCGAACCTGCACCGGCTTGATCGCGATCGCGCACAAGCGGAAGCAGGTGCATATCGCAATTGGAACACACGGGCCGACTAAAGCTCCCGCGAAGAGAGGCCACCACCCCCCCGCAGTCCGGCTCTTCGTTGACCTTGCCCGAGGGTTTGTCAAATAGTCTGGGGGCGAGTTCGTTGGCCAGGCGACGATCGGCATCGCATCGCTTGGAAGCGAGATAATCGCGCTTACCAACACTTCTTCGCTCGCAAATTCGATTGGTCTTTCGCTCGATCGAACAGGCCATCCGGTAGGATCCTTATCGGGTGAGGCAGCCTAGCCAAGCATCGTCATCGGGCGATCTTACGCTTCGAGCACCGTTGCACGCCCCGCAGTGCAACGACCCCGCCCGCGCGAAATGCTTTAATCCGCGACACCAAGCGCCTATAGCAGGGCTCATGTCCTCAATCCGACCATGGCGCATGATCGAGCGCCGCCAATCGCGCCAGATCATGGTGGGCCGTGTTCCCGTCGGCGGAGACGCGCCGATCACCGTCCAGACCATGACCAACACGCCGACCGAGGATATCGGTGCGACGGTCGGCCAGATCCGCCGCTGCGAAGCCGCCGGCGCGGATATCATTCGGGTCTCGTGCCCGACCGAGGAATCGACGCGCGGATTCGATAAGATCACTCGCGCGGCCGAGGTGCCGATCGTTGCCGACATCCACTTCCACTACAAGCGGGCGCTGGAAGCGGCCGACAAGGGCGCCGCGTGCCTGCGGATCAATCCCGGCAATATCGGCAGCGACTCGCGCGTCGCCGAGGTGGTGCGCGCGGCCAAGGCCAATGGTTGCGCCATCCGCATCGGGGTCAATGCCGGTTCGCTCGAGCGCGACCTGCTCGAAAAATATGGCGAGCCATGCCCCGAAGCGCTGGTCGAGAGCGCGCTCGATCATATCAAGCTGTTGCAGGACCATGATTTTCACCAGTTCAAGGTGGCAGTGAAGGCGTCCGACGTGTTCCTCGCCGTTGCCGCCTACATGCAGCTTGCCCAGGAGGTGGATTGCCCGCTGCATCTGGGGATCACCGAGGCGGGCGGATTGATCGGCGGCACGGTGAAAAGTGCGATCGGCATCGGCAACATGCTGTGGGCGGGCATCGGCGACACGATCCGCGTCTCGCTTTCGGCCGAGCCCGAGGAAGAGGTGCGCGTCGGGTTCGAAATCCTCAAATCGCTCGGTTTGCGGACCCGCGGCGTGCGCGTAGTTTCCTGTCCCTCCTGCGCGCGGCAGGGCTTCGATGTCATCCGCACCGTCGCGGCGCTCGAGGAACGCCTGGGCCATATCAAAACGCCGCTGTCGCTTTCGGTGCTGGGCTGCGTGGTCAATGGTCCGGGCGAGGCGCGCGAGACCGATATCGGCATTACCGGCGGCGGTGCGGGCAAGCACATGGTCTATCTCTCGGGCGTGACCGACCATCATGTCTCCAGCGAGGCCATGCTCGATCATATCGTGACTTTGGTCGAAGCCAAGGCGGCCGAGATCGAGGCGGGGACCAGCGATACCAGGGGCGTCGACGCGATTGTGCAAGCAGCCGAGTAGGCGCGGCGGGGGGTGTCTGCCCTTCTCGAAGCAATCATCCTGGCACTCGCCCTGGCAGCAGATGCGTTTGCCGTGGCGCTGACCCAGGGCGCGCGTTTCCGGACAGGATGGCCGCATGCCTTCGCCATCGCCGCTATATTCGGCGCGCTTCAGGGTCTGATGCCGCTGATCGGCTCAAGTCTGGGTGTGTTAGCGCTCGAAGTCGTGTCGAGCTTCGACCACTGGATCGTCTTCGTCATGCTCGCCTTGATCGGCCTGCACATGATCCAGGGCGATCGGACCGACAAAGTGGTGCAGCCACTCGCCGGAGCCACGCTGCTTGTGGCCGGTATCGCCACCAGTCTTGATGCGCTTGCCGCAGGGCTTACTCTTCCGGCGCTCGGTCTGCCGCCGCTCGGTACTTGCGGGCTTATCGGTGCGATCACCGCCGTGCTCTGCCTAGCCGCTGCCCGGTTGGGGGGACGTGCCAGCGAACGTTTCGGACGCAAGGCAGAGATCGCCGGTGGTGCGGTGTTGATCGGGCTCGGCACCAAGATCCTCCTCGAACACCTGACCGCCTGACCTTTGCTCCACGTTGTCCATCACGCCGACTACATGGCGCCTGCGCCCACCCATGGCAGTTTCCGTTTCGACAAGTATATGCTGGTGATGGTGCACCTGCGCCAAAGCGGCTATCCGCTCACCGAACATGCACCCCAGCCCTGTCCGCGCGAATGGCTGGAGGCGGTGCATGATCCGGAATATGTCGAGCAGGTCTTCACGCAGACCGTGCCGCCCGAGAAGGAGCGGCGGATCGGCTTTCCGGTGACTGCGCATATCGCTCAGCGGGTGGCGCATACCAATGGCGGGACCTGGCTGGCGGCGCAGCTGGCCATGCGCCACGGTTATGGCGCCAACAGCGCGGCGGGAAGTCATCATGCGCTGCACGATACGGGCGCGGGTTATTGCGTGTTCAATGACCTTGCCATCACCGCGAACCGCTTGCTCGCCGAAGGGGACGCGCGCCGCGTGCTCATCGTCGATCTCGACGTGCATCAGGGGGATGGCACTGCTGCGCTCACTGCGGATCAAGACGATATCTTCACCTTTTCGATGCATTGCGAGACCAATTTTCCCGTGCGCAAGGCGCGCTCCAGCCTCGACATAGCTTTGGCTGACGGGACTGGTGACCAGCAATACATGGCGGCGTTGGCCGACGCGCTGCCGCGGGTGCTCGATGACTTCGCGCCCGACATGGTGCTCTACCAGGCGGGCGTGGACCCGCACTGGGACGACCGGCTGGGCCGGCTGGCGTTGAGCGATGCAGGGCTCGAGGCGCGCGACCGCCTGGTGCTACACGCAGCGCGCGGCCGCGGCCTGCCCGTGGCCAGCGCGCTCGGCGGCGGCTACGGGCGTGACCCCTTGCTGGTCGCCGCCCGTCACGCGGCCTCGATGCTGGCAATGGCGCGTCAGAACGAGGCGTTTGCACCCCCATCACCGCTCAGGATCGGCTAGAAATAGATGTCGACGTAATCGGTCAGGCCGTCGCACCATTCGAACTCGCGCAGCCGCCAATAGGGGCGGTCCTGCGTGATGGCGAAATGCCACAACTTGTTCTCTTCGCACCGGCGACCGGGGTCGGGCGCATCGGTGATGCGGATAGTTCCGTCGAACACGAAATGATCGGCGCCGATTTCGCGGATCTTGCCGTCCAGAAACAGTCGGCCGGGTCCGTCTTGCGCCTCCTGGCTGGCGGTCAGGCGGATCGTTCCGGCATCATTGATCACGCGAACCGGCCCGTGCTTGTCCCAGCCGATCCACTGGAGCGTTACCCCGTGCGCTCCCAGCAGCCGCACCGCCGCCGCCTGGTCGAGGATGCGGGTGCCGGTCTCCACCCGTTCATCGCTGGCGACGGGGTCGGATATGGGAACGACCGCCTCGACCTGCGGCGTGGTGGGCAAAGCGGGTGTTGCGCTCGGCGCGCATGACGCCAGCGAGAGGAAAGCCGCTGGTGTAATTACGAGACGAATAAGTGGCTGGATTTGGCTGGACATGCTCATTCGTTCCTGAAAGCTGACCCCTCGCATCGAACCCCGCCATTCATATTTTTGCAACGCATTTCATGTCAGGAGCGCCTATGTCGATTGCCCGCCGCCAGTTCCTTGCCGCCACGACCGCGGTCGCAAGCGGCGCGCTGGTCCGCCCCCTTTATGCGCAGGCCGCTGCAACCCCGTACGACAGACGCGTGCTCGAAATTGCCCGCAGTGAGGTCGCACGCGCGGGGGACGCCCTGTGGCGGCGCGACATTGCCGCGATTGCCGATTTCGGTGTCCATTCCGCGCAGCGCCGCTTCCATTTCGCCAATCTCGAAAACGGCACGGTGCGATCGTTCCATGTCACCCATGGCAAGGGCTCGGACCCCGAACATGACGGCTGGCTCAATCGGTTCTCCAATATCCAGGGGTCGAACATGACGAGCCGCGGGGCCTATGTAACCTGGGAATGGTACACCGGGCGCTACGGCACCTCGATCAGGCTGGGCGGGTTGGACGCCGATAACTCCAATGCCCTTTCACGCTATATCGTCATGCATCCGGCCGACTATGCCAGCCAGGCGCATCTTGCGCGCTGGGGCCGGCTGGGCCGCTCGGACGGATGCTTCGCTATGGATCCCGCAGATTTTCGCGAGGCGCTTTGGAACCTGTCGGGCGGCCGCCTGCTGTTCGCCGACAAGATCGGTCTTGTCTAGACAACGCCCTCCGGCCCGCGCCTTACGGCGGGCTGTGTCCGAAAAACGATTTTCCTACTCCCTACCCGGTTTCCTATGACCTGCTCCGAAAAGAGCGCGGTATCGCGCCGTATAGGGGCAAGGAAAATCGGCAAGGCATGGTTGGTTACAGTAAGTTTGCGATCGGCAACCAACAACACAGCCGAGCTTGGCGCATTGCCATGCAGATCGCCTTTGGACTTGCGTGCGCGGCGGCGATGATAGGGGGCAACGCGCTCATCAGCGATGGTTTGCGAGGCGCCAGTCCATTCGCTCTTGTCTATCCGGGCGTTGTTCTGGCGACCTTGTTCGGTCATTGGCGCGGCGGTCTTACCGCAGCACTGCTGGCCTTCGCTTATGGGTGGTATTATGGACTGCCCCCTGCACAATCGTTCGGCCTTGGCCATGAGATCGACGTGGCGCGCGCTCTGCAAAGCGCCGTATCGGTTGCGATCGTGCTGCTGCTCGCCGAGACGTTCCGTCGCATCGCCAGCCGCGAGATGACCGCGCGCGACGGAGAGATCGAGCAGCGGGCGATGATGATGACCGAGCTCGAGCATCGCACGAAGAACAATTTCGCGGTGGTTGCGAGCATGCTCGAATTGCAACGCAGGAATGCGGGCGATCCCCGGATCAGTGATGCGCTGGGGCTCGCGGCGGGCCGGGTGCACTCCTTCGCGCGCGCCTATGCGCATCTGGGCGAAGGGCACTGCGCGGGCAGCGTGGAGATGAAGGCCTATCTCGACGATATGCTCTCGCGGCTGATCGATGGCGCGTTCGGCAAGCGTGTCAAAGTCGTGATGAACATTGCCGAATGCAATCTGCCGCGCGAGGTTGCGGTGGCGATCGCGCTGTTCGCCAACGAGGCGCTTACCAATTGCGTCAAATATGCCTTTCCCGATGGGCGACCTGGAAAGGTGGAGGTGAGCTTCACCGCTGACGGGCCAATATGGCAGCTTCAGATCGCCGATGATGGCGTGGGCGGCAACAAGGGCGCGACGGTGAGCGACCGCCCGGCTGCCACCGGGCTCAACGCGGGCCTGGGAACCAGGTTGATGAGCGCCTTCGCGGCGCGCGCAAACGCCCGGTTCGAGATCGATACGGCGGGGCCGGGCCGCCGGGTGCGGTTGTTCGCCTCGGGCACCAGCATCGACCAGCCGCGGGATCGGAGCTGGAGCTCAGGCCAGGGGGTGGGCGCGACGAGCAGGTGAATGGGGCCGTTCGGATGCGCCATCAAAGCATAGCGCACCTGGACGGAACGCGAGCGTGGGCAGCGATTGACGCCAGACTGGCGGGCAGACCCGCGCCCGTTCGGCCATTTCCCGCTACCCCCTGACGATATGAAACCTGAACCACTAGGATCGGCATTCGACAATCGGTTACAGCGATAACGCACGGGGCACGCGGCTCGACATCGTCACCCTACTATGGGTGGTAGCCTCATCGAGTTTCATGGCCCACGGGGTCGCGAGCTGCGCGAAGGCGAACGCATACACCTGGTTCGTTGCATCGCTAGCCCAGCTATTGCGATCGTGCGGAAATGATAAGCTCAGGTGGTCCCGGCCTCCACCAGCGACCGCGGATCGTCCACGACTTCAATCCGCTCCTCGCTCGAGGCGCGCGCCCTGTTGCCCTCGCGTGGCGCATCGAGACTGGCGAACACCGGGGCGTCGCGCTCGTAAATGTCCTCGAAACTGAGCAATTCGCCGTCGATATCGGTCCCCATGGTGAAATAGGTGATATAGACCGGCATGGTCTTGACCACCGGAACCTTGGTGTAATCGCCTGAGGTCGACATCTCGACCACCTCGTCGCGAGACGCACCCTGGCCCAAAATGGCCACGGTCATCGCCAGTTCGAGCGCGCGTTCGGTGCGGATGCAGCCATGGCTGAGCGCACGGCGGTCCTTGTCGAACAAGTGGCGTGCGGGCGTATCATGCAAGAAGATCGCATGCGGATTGGGCATGTCGAGCTTCATCTTGCCCAGCGAATTGGTGGGGCCGGGCTGCTGCACCACGCTGATCCAGCCGTTCTGGCCGCGGGTCGCGCGGTAGCCCTGGTCGCGCGCCCATCCGGGGTTGCCGAGCACCTTGTTGCCCAGCCCCTCGCCCTTGACGATGGATTGCGGCACCGTCCAGGTCGGGTTGAAGATGACGCCCTCCACCGTTTCGGCCAGCTGCGGCGTGGCGGTGCGGCCCGGTGCGCCGACAATGGTACGATAGCTGCGCACGATCTTGTCGTTCACCGTCAGTCGCAGCTGGTATTCGGGCACGTTGGTGATCAGGTATTGGCGGCCCAGGTCGCGCGCCAGCCAGCGCCAGCGGTCCATATTGGCCTGGATCATCCGGCGCTTGGCCTTGTCGCTCTTTGGCGTGCCGGCAAGCGCATCGCGCAATGCGGCATAATCGGGGTGCGTGGGATGAAGCGTGGCAAGCGTACCGGCGACATCGCCGGTTTCCAGCGCATCGGCCATGATCTGGCCTGTGGGGATGAGATCGGGGTCGGGGTCAACGACGAACCATTGCCGGCGCGCGGACATCGGCGTGCGCCCGTCGCGCAGGTCCTCCGCCAGCCAGACGAATGCGCGACTGGCGACCGTACTGAGTTGCGACCCGTCGTCGCTCGCGATGGCTGCCTCAAGTTCGTCGGGACGATAGTCGGCAGGAGCCAGGCCCTCGGCGTCGATCCCCTTGATTACCGCCAGCAGGTTGCGCGCGGCATCAACGTTCCACTCGAACATCATCGCACCGGCGGGATCGGCACTTGGGGGGAAACCATCGACGCTCTGAACCACGGGTTCGGAGACCAGCTCCATGCCCATGCGCCGCGCGAAGTCATCCGTGCCCTGTGCTGCGGTCTCATCGCCTTGCGCTTCGCTGGCGGCTTCGACGGCAGCGGGTTCGGCGGGGGCCGACACGGGCACCGATACGGGGGCCGGAGCAGGCGCGGGGCGGGGCTGCTGCGCCATGAGCATCGCCGGCAGGGCAGCGGCGCCTATCCCAGAAAGCCAAAAAGCAGGGCGGGTCATGTCTATCCTTCGCTTCCCGTTTGATCGCACGCGCGGTATTATGCGCCGATCTAGTCGTGTGCGAAGCGCTTTCCCACAGGCAGTGTGACTGGCGCGTTAATTTTCCCCCGGAGATCGCTGAACTCATGCCGCGTTCGCCCGCCATGATGCCATACGTCGCCACGCTGGCCGCGGTTGCGCTGCTCTCTTTGATGGACGTGTTCATGAAGGGCGCGGCGCTGCTGGTGGGCGCGTTTTCCGCATTGTTCCTGCGCAGCTGCATCAATCTGAGCGTGATCGGCCCTGTCTGGCTGGCAATCCGCCAGCGGCCGACCAGCCGCGAAGCCCGCCGGGTCCATCTTCGGCGCGGCGTGGTGATGGCGGGGATGGGGGTGCTGTTCTTCTATGGTCTGGTGCGGCTGCCCCTCGCCGAGGCGCTTGCGCTGTCGTTTGTCGCGCCGATCATCGCGCTGTTCCTGGCCGCACTGCTGCTCGGCGAACAGGTTACCAAGCGCGCGATCATGGCTTCGCTGCTGGGTTTTGCCGGGGTGCTGGTGATCGCTCTCAGCCGGGTCGCAGATAGTGCGGGCGTCAGCGTCGGCGCGCATCCCGAAGCGGGCCGGGGCATTGCCGCCATCCTGGTCTCGGCGTTGCTGTTCGCCTGGAACCTGGTGTTGCAGCGACAGCAGGCATTGCTCGCGGCTCCGGCCGAGGTGGCGACCTGGCAGAACCTGGTGGTGGGCGCCATCCTGCTCGTCGGCACGCCGTTCTTTCTAGAATGGCCCGACCGCGCGACATGGCTGGCGATTATGGCTTCCGCGGTTCTGTCGCTATCGGGCGCATTGCTGCTGGCATGGGCTTATGCGCGCGCCGAGGCACAGGCGCTGGTGCTGCTCGAATATACCAGCTTTGGCTGGGGCGCACTGCTGGGCTGGCTGCTGCTCAATGAACCGGTGCGTCCGGCGGTGCTGCCCGGCGCGGCGCTGATCATGTTGGGTTGCTGGATCGCTGCGCCGCGTTCGGTCCTGAAGAAGCGCACCGGGCAGACCGCGCTCTGACCGCGCCGTTAGCGGGCTTTTGATATATAGCCAGCAAGGAGCGGAGGTCTAATCTCCCCCTTCGAGCAGACGCCGTTCTCCCTCGTTCGGCTCCTCCTCGTCCGCCAAACCCGAGCCTTGCCAGATCAGCCCGACCCCGGCGCCTGCAGCGGCCGCGAGCATCAGCGCAAGCAAGGTGGCAAAAACATGCAGCGAGGGTCGCCTGCGCGGAGGCGAAGATCCCAGTGATCGCGAACTCAGCGGGGTGTGATCCATTGCCGTCCTTGCGCTCCATTCCAAAGGGCATGACTGCCCGGCCGATCGCAACTTGGAAAGCCAGCAACATCGAAGCCCGGCGCCGCCCCGCCATGCCTTGACCTTGCCCGGCAAACGCGCAATCGCCTCTAGCAGACTTACGAACAGCGTATCGCGCCCAAGCTCCTGCCTCGCCCGACGAGCGCACGGGCAGCGCGGTAACCAGCAGAAGGACTTTGGACCCACGCCATGACCCAGGTCGGCAACAATTCGCTCGATACCCGCTCGCAGCTCACCGTCAACGGCACGCAATATGCCTATTATTCGCTGGAGAAGGCGGCGGCGAAGCTGGGCGATGTCTCGCGGCTGCCGTTCTCGATGAAGGTACTGCTCGAGAACATGCTGCGCTTCGAGGATCAGGGCCGCACGGTGGGCGAGGAGCATGTGCGCGCCATTGCCGGTTGGCTGCATAATCCGGTCACCGGCAACGAGATCCAGTATCGCCCTGCGCGCGTGCTGATGCAGGACTTCACCGGCGTGCCGTGCGTGGTCGACTTGGCCGCGATGCGCGATGCGATCAGGGCGCTTGGCGGGGACACCACCAAGATCAATCCGCAGGTGCCCGTGCATCTGGTCATCGACCATTCGGTGATGGTCGATGAGTTCGGCCATCCCAAGGCGATGGAAGCCAATATGGCGCTGGAATATGAGCGCAACCGCGAGCGCTACGACTTTCTCAAGTGGGGCGCGCAGAGCCTCGACAATTTCAAGGCCGTGCCGCCCGGCACCGGGATCTGCCATCAGGTCAACCTCGAACACATCGCCCGCGCGGTCTGGTCAAGCGAGGACGCAGACGGCGTGCTCATCGCCTATCCCGATACGTGCGTGGGCACCGACAGCCATACCACGATGATCAACGGGCTCGGCGTGCTGGGCTGGGGCGTGGGCGGGATCGAGGCGGAGGCGGCAATGCTCGGCCAGCCGATCTCGATGCTGATCCCCGAGGTCGTGGGTTTCCGCCTCGAAGGCGCGCTCGCCGAGGGTGTCACCGCCACCGACCTGGTGCTGACGTGCACCCAGATGCTGCGCAACCACGGCGTGGTCGGCCGCTTCGTCGAGTTCTACGGGCCGGGCGTCGCGCGGCTCAGCCTGGCGGATCGCGCCACCATTGCCAACATGTCGCCCGAATATGGCGCCACCTGCGGCATTTTCGGGATCGATGACAAGACGCTCGACTACCTGCGTCTGACCGGTCGCAGCGAGGATCAGATCGCACTGGTCGAGGCCTATTGCCGCGCGCAGGGCATGTGGTTCGACCCCGCTGCCGAACCCGTTTTCTCGAGCACGCTCTCGCTCGACATGGGGCGCGTGGTCCCCAGCCTTGCCGGACCCAAGCGGCCGCAGGACAAGGTGGCGCTGCCCGAGGTGGACGAGTTGTTCAACGCCGATCTGTCGCGGCTCTACGGCAAGAGCGCGCCCGAGCGGGTCCCGGTGACCGGAGCCATGCATGATGTCGGCGATGGCGATGTGGTGATCGCGGCCATCACCAGCTGCACCAATACCTCCAACCCCGACGTGCTGATCGCCGCCGGCCTCGTCGCCCGCAAGGCGCGCGCGAAAGGGCTGAAGCCAAAACCCTGGGTCAAGACCAGCCTTGCCCCGGGCAGCCAGGTGGTGACCGATTATCTGGAGAAAGCCGGGCTGCAGGACGATCTCGACGCGCTCGGCTTCGATCTGGTGGGCTATGGCTGCACCACCTGCATAGGCAATTCGGGTCCGCTTGCCGCGCCGATCAGCCAGGCGATCAACGAGAACGACCTGGTCGCCGCCAGCGTGCTTTCGGGCAACCGTAATTTCGAGGGCCGCATCTCGCCCGACGTTCGCGCCAATTTCCTCGCCAGCCCGCCGCTGGTGGTGGCCTATGCGCTCAAGGGCACGGTCAGCGAGGATATCACCAGCACGCCCATCGGTCATGACCAGGCCGGCCAGCCGGTGATGCTTGCCGATTTGTGGCCCTCGAGCCAGGAAATCGCCGATCTGCGCGCCTCCAGCATCAATCGCACCATGTTCGAGACCCGCTATGCCGATGTCTACAAGGGCGACGAGCACTGGCGCGCGCTGGCGGTGGAGGGGTCGGACACCTATCGCTGGAACCCGTCGAGCACCTATATCGCCAACCCGCCCTTTTTCGAGGGCATTGAGGCCAAACCCGCGCCGGTCGAGGACATCGTCGAGGCCAGGCCATTGGCGATTTTGGGCGACTCGGTCACCACCGATCATATCTCGCCGGCGGGCTCGATCAAGCAGGACAGTCCGGCGGGCGACTATCTCATCGCCCACCAGGTGGCGCGCAAGGACTTCAATTCCTACGGCGCGCGGCGTGGCAATCACGAGGTGATGATGCGCGGCACCTTCGCCAATATCCGCATCCGCAACGATATGGTGCCGGGGGTCGAAGGCGGCTTCACCACTTACGATGGCAAGAGCATGCCGATCTACGATGCGGCGATGAAGCACAAGGCGGACGGCACGCCGCTCGTCGTCATCGCAGGCAAGGAATACGGCACCGGCTCCTCGCGCGACTGGGCGGCCAAGGGGACGATCCTGCTGGGGGTGAAGGCGGTGATCACCGAGAGCTACGAGCGTATCCATCGCTCAAACCTCATCGGCATGGGGGTGCTGCCGCTCCAGTTCCGCGAGGGCGAGGGGCGCGAGAGTCTGGGTCTTACCGGCGAGGACCGGTTCACCATCCGCGGCCTTGCCGGATTGCAGCCGAGCCAGGAGGTGGAGGTTGAGGTGAGCCGCGCCGATGATTCGTCGGCCCGGTTTATGGCCAAATGCCGGATCGATACCGCCAACGAGATGGATTACTTCCGCAACGGCGGCATCCTGCAATACGTTCTGCGCAAGCTGGCCTGAGACACGCGGCGTGCATCTTTCAATGCGGCGATGATCCCCGTCGACCCGACATGAGAGACCATCTTCTATCGTCGGATGGTGCACCGCTCGGCTGCCGCCGCCTGGGCGCTGGTCGAGTATTGGGGTTGGCAATGACCTCCAACCGATCAAAACCGAAGCCGAGAACCTGCGAACACCTTCAACAAACTTAGTTTCAAGCTTGCAAACTTAGCTGGTATGGTTAACCGCCTGCTAATCCGCAATCGCGGTCGAAGCGTTTCAAAACGGGGGGTTTTATCGATGCGTAAGGTGTTATTCGCCATGGCGGCGACTGGTGGTCTCGTGCCGGGTTCGGCAATGGCGGCTCAGATGCTCGGAGCGAGCGCGAGTTTCGCCAGTCCGTCGCACACGGTCAGCGGTCAGTTTGCAGGTACCACATGGACCGCCCGCTCACTGATAGTCGGTCAGACTTCCACCTCCACTCTACCGACGGGGGGCAGCCTGCAATATCTTGGCTTCAACAAGCCGGGCTATAGCGGTGTTGTCGGCCTGTTGATGCGCTACGACACGGGCGCGGGCTTCGTCTGCAGCGGTTCGCTGCTGAGCACGGGCCGCATCCTCACCGCCGCGCATTGCGTCAGCGATGGTGCCGCCACGGACATCAATGGCCGTGCTCCGGGTCTCGTCAGCACTACGGCGTTCTTCTACGACGGCGTTTCGCAGGGGATCGACCCGTTCGTCTATCCCTCGGCGGGGACCCTGCTTCCCGGCATCACCGCCATCCCGGTCAGCTTCTATCATGTGGTTCCGGGCTATACCGGCCAGGTGATCGACCATAACGACCTTGCGGTTCTCACCTTGTCCAGTGCCGCGCCCAGCTTCGCGCAGCGTTACGAGCTTTTCGATACCAACGACCTGACCAGCGAGATCTTCAATGTCGCGGGTTACGGAACGCGCTCCACCGTGGGCGGTGCGGAAGGCACCACCGGCCCGGGCGCGGGTGCGGGCGTCGGCCGGCTGCGCCAGGGCGACAACCTGTATGATTACCGGCTGGGCGATGAGGCTTTCGGCGATGGCTTCAGCTTTCTGGGCGACAATTACCAGGACTCCTATATTTCGGACTTCGACAATGGTGACCCGGCCTTCAGCCAGGCATGCCGTGTGGCCGGCGCACTGACTGACCAGGTTCCGGCCGCGTTCTGCAATAGCGGGCTTGGTAGCTCGGAAGTGAGTATTGCCGGCGGCGATTCGGGCGGCCCTGGCTTTGTCGGCGGCAGGATCGCGACGGTGAACTCCTACGGGCTGACCTTCGGCACTGGGTTCGGCGATTTCAAGCCGGGCCTCCAGTCGAGCTGGGGCGAGCTGAACGGTTTTGTACCGACCTATATCCATGCACGCTTCATTGCCGCGGTGCCCGAGCCGTCGACCTGGGGCATGATGTTGCTGGGCTTCGGCTCGGTCGGCATGATGATCCGCCGCCGCGAGCGCAAAGTGAAGGCGAGCCTGGCCAGCTGATCGGGCGCGTTCGTACCTTTGATTGACGAGGGGGCGGCTGGCGACGGCCGCCCCTTCGCATTTGCGGGAGCAGTGCATGTCCTTTAGCCATCGTCGAAAGGCAGTGGGTCCTGCCCGCCCTGTCCCTGGGGCGGGGCGAGGCCTAGGTGGCGCCACCCCGCCTCGTTCAGGCAGCGGCCACGGGCGGTGCGGGCGACCAGTCCCAGCTGGATGAGGAAGGGCTCGATCACCTCTTCCACCGTGTCGCGCGGCTCGGCCAGCCCCGCCGCCAGCGTCTCCACGCCAACCGGTCCGCCGCGATAGGTTTCGGCAATCATGGTCAGATAGCGCCGATCCATCGCATCGAGCCCCAGCGCGTCGATCTCCAGCCGGGTCAGCGCCTCGTCGGCAATGGTGGCAGTCACGCGCTGGCTTCCTGCGACATGGGCGAAGTCGCGCACCCGGCGCAGCAGCCGCCCCGCAACGCGCGGGGTGCCGCGCGAGCGACGGGCAATCTCGCGCGCGCCGCCCGGCTCGAGTTCCAGCGATAGCAGCCTGGCGCCGCGGCCGACCACCTCGACCAGCTCGTCCTCGCCGTAGAAGACCAGCCGCACGGGGATGCCAAACCGGTCGCGCAGCGGTGTCGTCAGCAGGCCCTGCCGCGTCGTCGCGCCGATCAGCGTGAAGGGCGGCAGGTCGATCCGCACGCTGCGCGCCGATGGCCCCTCGCCGATCATGATATCGAGCGCGCGGTCCTCCATCGCCGGATAGAGGATCTCCTCGACCACCGGGCTCAGCCGGTGGATCTCGTCGATGAACAGCACGTCATTGGCTTCCAGGTTGGTCAGCAGCGCGGCGAGGTCGCCCGCCTTGGCGATCACCGGGCCGCTGGTGGCGCGAAATCCGACGTCGAGTTCGCGCGCCACGATCTGCGCCAGCGTGGTCTTGCCCAGCCCCGGCGGCCCGAAGAACAGCACATGATCCATCGCCTCGCCACGCCCACGCGCCGCCTCGATGAACACCCGCAGGTTCTCCCGCGCCGCCTCCTGCCCGACGAATTCGCGCAGGCTCTTGGGGCGCAGCGCGGCATCGGGGTCCTCGGGTTGGTGCGAGGGGGAGAGGGGGGAGGCTTGATCGGTCAAAAGGAAATTTCCGTCCGTTCTACAGGACGCTCGACCTCTGCCTGATTTGGAATTAGGGAGACTCCCAAACAAAGTAAGCCCAGGCTGAACAAGAAAAACGCCCACTTTCCAAGGGAATTTGCAAATAATCCTTTTTTTCCTGTGGCAAGCATTTCGTCCCTTATATTCTCCAGATCCTTAACATTCCCAAGTTGTCCATCGAGGGTAGCAGTCTCCCAGAAGATGATTAGCTTGCTATGGATGGGAAGAAGCTTCTGATTCATCGAGACCTGCGCCCAACCCATCATAAGTGCAGTCATCACACCCAGGTAAAACGTAATTACAGAGCTCGCGCTCCAAATTTCAAAGTCATCGACTTTGCTGATTGCCGCGATCAGCCCGCCGCTGTTGATTGCTAACATGGAAGCCATAATCCAACGCGATGCATGGGACATTTCGCTTATCGTAAGGCGCTTTGTGTCTATGGCGACTTCACGTTGAAGGTTCGCTAGCTTTTTATTGTTTTCGGCTTCAATCTCTAAATCACCCATCACCCCGCCGCCCTTTTCAATGCCACCCGGATCAGCTCGCCCTCGCCCGCCCCTTCGTCCAGTTCCGCCTGTGCCTGCGCCACCGCGCTGGCCGCCACGGCGGGCTTGAAGCCAAGGTTCTGCAAGGCCGAGATGGCATCGGCGCTGGCTGACCCGGTGAGCGGGACCGGGGACGCGCCCGCAGCACCGCCTCCCGGCAGCGCGCCCGCCTTGTCGCGCAGCTCGTTGACGATCCGCGCGGCCAGCTTGGGCCCGACACCCTGCGCACGCGCCACCTGCGCCGCATCACCCGCCGCGCAGGCATCGCGCAATTCGGCCGGGGACAGCGCCGACAGGATCGCCAGCGCCACCTTCGAGCCCACGCCCTGCACGCCGGTGAGCAGGCGGAACCAGTCGCGCTCGCCGGCCGCCGCGAAGCCCAACAGGCGCATGTCGTTCTCGCTTACCTGCAGGTCGGTGAACACCTCGCAGGCCTCGCCCGTCGCGCCGAGCGCGCGCAGTGTGTTGGCGGAGCAATATACCAGGTAGCCGACGCCGCCGACATCGATGACCGCCCAGCCTTCGCCGGTCTCCTCGAGCACACCTTTGAGCTTGGCGATCATCGTTCGTTCCTGCCCGGTGAAGCCATCTTAGAACAGCCCGGCAGGGGCTTTGCCAACACTTGCGCGAGGCTGCGGTGCGCGGGGGGGTGTTACAGGTGTTACACTGTCCAATGGGGCGAAAAAACGGGCATCCGCGATAAGGTGGAGGAATGGGGCGTTCGGGGCATGGCGGCGCGGGTCCATGGGCGCTTCATGCCACAAGTGCTGCGGGTAGGACATTGTCTCGCCGCGCGCCAAGTGGACAGGCTTGCCGCGATCGGACAAGGGCGGTGCGCATGAGCTGGAACACGATGGGCCGCGTGCTGCGCATGACCACCTGGGGCGAGAGCCACGGGCCGGCGCTGGGCGCGGTGCTCGACGGGTGTCCGCCCGGCATCGCGCTGAGCGAGCAGGACATCCAGCCATACTTGGACGCGCGCCGGCCCGGGCAGTCGCGCTTCACCACCCATCGGCGCGAGGCGGACGAGGTGCGCATCGTATCGGGCGTGTTCGAGGGGCGCACGACCGGCACGCCGATCAGCCTGATGATCGAGAACACTGACCAGCGCTCGAGGGACTATTCGCAGATCGCGCGGACCTATCGCCCGGGCCATGCCGACTATGCCTATGACGCCAAGTACGGCCTGCGCGATCATCGCGGCGGTGGCCGCTCCTCGGCGCGCGAGACCGCGGCGCGGGTGGCGGCGGGTGCGGTGGCGCGGTTGATCATCCCCGAGGTGACGATCAACGCCTATGTCGTCGAACTGGGGGGCGATGGCATCGACCGGGCGGCGGCGGACCTTGCCAAGATCGCGCGCAACCCGTTCTTCTCGCCCGACCCGGCTGCGGCACAGCGATGGGAGCCACTGGTCGATAATGCACGCAAGGCCGGCTCCTCGCTGGGCGCGGTGGTGGAATGCGTGGCGACCGGCGTTCCGGCGGGCTGGGGCGCGCCGGTCTATGCCAAGCTCGATGCCGATCTGGCGGGCGCGATGATGGGGATCAACGCGGTCAAGGGCGTGGAGATCGGCGATGGTTTCGGCGCGGCAAGGCTGACGGGCGAGCAGAATGCCGATCCCATGCGACCGGCAACAGGGGAGGGCGGGCCGCGTTTCGGCGCCAATCACGCGGGCGGCACGGCCGGCGGGATCGCCACCGGCCAGCCGATTGTCCTGCGTGCGGCGTTCAAGCCGACCAGCTCGATCCTGACGCCGGTCGACACGATCGATGTCGACGGCGCGGCGGCCGAGGTGGTGACCAAGGGGCGCCACGATCCGTGTGTCGGCATTCGCGGCGCGCCGGTGGTGGCGGCGATGATGGCGCTGGTGCTGGCCGATCACAAGCTGCTGCACCGCGGGCAGTGCGGGGGATAGTCCGGTCCGAGGACCATCCTTTTATCGGGCTTGCGGGGCTCCGATGGATCGGCGGTGCTCAGCGAGGGCGGCGCAGCACCAGATAGAGCGCGCCGTCCGCGCCGTGACGCCGGGCCGCAGGACGGATCGCGGCGATGGCCGAAGCATGGGTGCCGCTCGCCAGCCAGTCGAGGATCTCAGCCCGGATCGCGCCCCGGCTTGAGCTTCGATCCGCCCCGCTGGCAGGACGCGGGCGTCCGGTGATCACCAGGACGAGCCGCGCCCCCAGCCACCGTGCCTGCGCCAGCCCGTCATCGAGCCGGCGATGCGCCTGGGCCAGCGAATAATCGTGCAGGTCGAGCACCAGGTCGGGCGCAAGCTTGCCATTCGCAAGCCGGCGCTCCCAGTGTGAATCAAGGCCATCGGGCTTGTCGACTGCCGGCGCGGGTTTGGGTCTTGGAACTGGCGGAGTACGGGTGCGTGGCGGGGGGACGCTTTGCTTACCGACAGGGGCGGGGGTGACGCGCTCGTGCGACGGCGGCCGGGGAGGGGGTGCAATCGATGAAGGTGGGGGGTCCGGCGCCGGTGATCGTAGCGGGCGGAGCGGGGTTACGCTTGCCGCAAGCTGCTTCCACGCAGCCTCTTCCGACACGGTAAGCCCGCGCGGCGTTGGCATACTTGCCGAGTGATCTTTCGACCTGTCTCGCATGCCGTCACGCCGCTATGCAGGAGGCACGCTCGCCCAGCTTGCCCGACCGAGGCTGCCGGACCCGACCAGCCGGACCGATGATCAGCCGGCGTCGGTCTCGCTGAGCAGCCAGGCGGGCTCGCTGCTGCGCACGTCGCGCACGAATGTCCACACATCGCGGCTCTCGATCGCATCATCGAGCGATCCGGCGATGACATTGCCATCCTTATCCCGGGTAACCGCTGCGATATCGGCGGTGAAGGCGACCGCGATATTGGCCATCCGCCCATCGAGATCGGCCGAATGCACGTTGGCCTGCTCGATCCGCACCAACCGGTTGTCGAGCGTCTCGCCCGCCTCCTCGCGCGCGTCGATCGCGGCAGAAAAGCTGCCATAGACGTCATCGTCGCACAATTCCCGCAGCGCCTCGCGGTCACCGCGCCAGAACGCATCCAGCACCATGCCATAGGCCCCGCGCGCGCCTTCAAGGAAACCGGCGAGCTCGAACCGGCGATCGGCTGCGGCGATGGCGCGCAAGCCCTCGTCGCTGGGGCCGGTGACGATACCTTGATCATCGGTCGTCCGGGGCGCCTCGCCAATGCTGGTGGCGGCCGGGCGGATCGGCAGATCCTCGCTCGGACGTTCGAAGCGCGTGGGAACCGCCTCCTCCTCATGCTCGGCCCGGCGACCCAGCACCGAATAGAGCCGCAGTCCAAGGAATGCAGCAATCATTGCGAGGATGACGATTTCGATGATCACGGGTGCTTCCTAATCCCTCGTAGTGGCTTATCGCCTGTGCCTTTCGCGGCTCGCTTGTCTGGCCATGCCTCCGCCGCGAAGGACGCCGCCAGACCGATAACGTAACGGGTACCGGTGGAGATAGGCCTTCTCGGGCGTTGGGCAACACCTCGTTTACATATCCTTAAGGGCGGAAACACTTTGGATGCAAGGGGGTCCAAGCCGTCCGCCGCCGCGGCGTTGCGCGCCCCGCTGCCCGGTGCTAGGCGCCGCGCATCCGAGCAATCGTGCCCTACGCCTGCCATCAAGGCGTGCCGGGCGACAAGAGGAAGCATGCACCATGGCCGAACCGGGCGACGTCCTGACCGATCTCGACAAGGCGCAGAGCAATGGCAATGGGCAGGACAACCAGCCGATTGCCGGGATCATCTCGCAATATGTGAAGGACCTCTCGGTCGAGAATCCCAAAGCCCCGGAAAGCTTCCAGTGGCAGGGCCAGCCCGAGCTGGACGTGCAGTTCAACATTGCCGCCAAGACGGTGAACGAAGAGGTCACCGAGGTGGAGCTGAAGATCTCGGCCACCGCCAAGACCGACAACGGCACCGCCTATATTATCGAGCTGGCCTTTTGCGGCCTGGTCGGCATGCGCAATCTGGCCGAGGAACAGAAGCACGCGTTCACCTATGCCGAGGCGCCGCGCATTCTGTTCCCCTTTGCGCGCCGGGTGGTTGCCGACGCGGTGCGCGATGCCGGTTTCCCGCCGCTGCTGCTCGACCCTATCGATTTCAACGGGCTTTACCTCCAGCAGCTGCGCAACAAGCAGCAGCAGGACGAGAGCGCGCCGCCGGTTCCCGAGGGCCAGGCCTGAGCTTATCGGACGCTAGCGCAAGGGGCTCGCCCGCTTGAGCCTGGTTCGCAATGTCGGCACGATCGGCGGGTTGACGCTGGTCAGCCGCTTCTTCGGCTTCGCGCGCGACATCCTGCTTGCCCGGGTGCTGGGCGCGGGCGGCGTGGCCGATGCCTGGCAGCTTGCCTTCCAGCTGCCCAACATCTTCCGCCGCCTGTTCGCCGAGGGCGCCTTCGCCTCCGCCTTCGTGCCGCTGTTCAACCGGCGGATGAGCGCCGATGGCGACAGCGCCGAGGCGCGCCGCTTCGCCGAAAGCGTGCTCGCGGTGCTGATCCCGATCCTGATCCTGTTCGCCTCGATCGCGCTGAGCGCCATGCCGTGGATAGCGGGCCTGTTCGCCAATGAGGGGATCGAAAGCGACGCCGAGCTTTACGACCTCGCGGTGCTGATGGCGCGGCTCGCCTTCCCCTACCTTTTGTTCATGAGCCTGGCGACGGTGTTCGCCGCGATCCTCAATTCGCTCTCGCGCTTCGCCGCCGCCGCCGCCGCGCCGATCCTGCTCAACATCTGCATGATCACCGTGCTGGTCATCGGCGCATCGCAGCCCGATTCGATCGAACTGCGGCGCGATGTCGGCTTCTGGCTGGCGATCGCGGTCACCGTCTCGGGTGTGCTCCAGGCGCTTTGGCTCGGCTGGTTCGCCGCCCGCCACGGCTTTCGCGTCCGCCTGCAACGGCCGCGGATGACGCGCGAGGTCAAGGAGCTGTTCGTCCTCATCGGCCCGGCGGTGCTTGGCGCCGGGGTCTATCAGATCAGCCGCTTCGTCGACCTGTTCTTCCTCTCGACGCTGCCCGACGGCGCCTACACCTTCCTCGCCATGGCGGATCGACTCAACCAGCTCCCGCTCGGCATCATCGGCATCGCGCTGGGCACCGCGATCCTGCCATCCCTGAGCCGCTACATCGCCCGCGAGGAGCGCGAGGAGGCCTTCCGCCTGCAATCGAACGCGGTCGAGCTTGCCCTGCTGCTCACCATTCCCGCCGCGGTGGCGCTCTATGTCTCGGGCGATGCCTTCACCCGCGCCTTCTATACCGGCGGCGCCTTCACGCTGGCAGATGCGATGGCGACGGGCGCGGTGGTCTCGGCGCTGGTCCTCGGCCTCCCCGCCTATGTGCTGATCAAGGTGCTGATCCCCAACTTCTTCGCCCGCAAGGATACCCGCACGCCGGTCTATACCGCGGCGGCCGCGCTCAGCGTCAACGTGGCGCTCAACTTCGTGCTCGTGCCCCGGTTCGGCGTCGCCGGCCTGGCGCTGGCGGGCGCCGCGGCGGCCTGGCTCAACACCGCGCTGCTCTACACCATCCTCGCGCGGCGCGGCTTCTACCATCTGACCGCGCGCTCGGCCTGGCGGATCGCGCGGATCATTGCCGCCGCCTCTATCATGGGGGGCGTGCTGTGGTATGCGCTGCCCTATGGCACGGCCTATTACGCAGGCGACACGCTCGAGCGGCTGGCCGCGATCGGCGCGCTGGTGGCGACCGGCGCGCTGGCCTTCCTCGCCGCGGCGGTGGCGCTGAGGGTGCTCGACCGGCGGACGGTGGAGCAGCTGCTGCGCCGCCCGGCATGACTTTCCATCATCGTCGATCGGACCAGTGAAAATGCGCGTTGTATCGGGTATCCAGCCGACAGGTTCGCTCCACCTGGGCAATTATCTGGGCGCGATCCGCAACTGGGTGCGGATGCAGGACGAGCTGGAACCGGGCGGGCAATGCCTGTTCTTCCTCGCCGACCTGCACGCGATCAGCCAGCCGCATCAGCCCGCCGAACTGGCCCGCGCAACGCGTGAGATGACTGCCGCGCTGGTCGCCTGCGGCATAGATCCGGCGCGCTCGATCCTGTTCAACCAGGCCCAGGTTCCAGCCCATGCGGAGCTGCAATGGCTGCTGATGGGCACCGCGCGGATGGGCTGGCTGGGGCGGATGACCCAATGGAAGGACAAGGCGGGCAAGAACCGCGAGGGCCAGTCGGCCGCGCTGTTCGCCTATCCCGTGCTCCAGGCAGCCGATGTGCTGCTCTACCAGGCCAGCCATGTGCCAGTCGGCGAGGATCAGAAGCAGCATTTGGAACTGGCGCGCGACATCGCCCACAAGTTCAACAATGATTTCTGGCAGGAGGATGCGCCGCTGTTCACCCTGCCCGAACCCCTGATCCCGCCCGCATCCGCACGGATCATGAGCCTGCGCGACGGGACCGCGAAGATGTCCAAGTCGGACCCATCCGACATGAGCCGGATCAACCTTGCCGATGATGCCGAGACGATGATGGTCAAGGTGAAGAAGGCCAAGACCGATCCCGAGCCCTTGCCCGCCGAGCCCGCCGGGCTGGAGGATCGGGCCGAGGCGGCGAACCTGGTGGGGATTTTCGCGGCGCTGGCAGGGCAGACCTATGCGCAGGTTCTGGCCGAGCATGGTGGCAAGGGGTTCGGCACCTTCAAGTCCGCGCTAGGCGAACTGATCATAGAGACCCTGGCACCGATCCGCGAGCGGTTCGTGGCGCTGCGGGGCGATGACGAGGCGCTCGACGCTATCCTGGCACGCGGTGCAGCGCAGGCGCGCGACATCGCCGGGCCAACGATCGCGGGTGCCTATCGCGCCCTGGGGCTGGTCCGCAGTGCAGTCGGCTAGCCTAGAAAAGGTAGGCTATGTCTCCAACTTGCAGTCCGATATCGCGGCAAGGTGTTCAAAATCCGCGCTTTTAGCCGCCGCCGTGGTTCAAGGACGGTTCAGCGCACCCTATCTACTGCACGATTAAGCGCCCCAGCCCCCCGTCACGAGGGGGTCGGCGTCTTGGACCTGAAAGGATGATTTGGCATGTCTACCACCCTTCGCCTGTCGCGCGGCGCCAAGCTGGCAACGGCCAGTGTGCTGCTTGCCAGCCTGGCCGCCTGCGTCAGCCCCTTCCGCGCGGATGTCTCGCGCTTCGAAAGCCGTTTGCCCGCGCCGCAAGGACAGAGCTTTGCCGTGGTCGCGGATGATCCCTCGCTTGCCGGCGGGCTCGAGTTCTCGCTCTATGCCGACCGCGTTGAACAGCAGATGCGCGAACTGGGCTATACCGAAGCCGCCTCGCCCGAGGCCGCATCGCTGCTGGTCCGGTTCGACTATGGGGTCGATAATGGCCGCACCCGCGTGCGCTCGACCGGATTTCGCGACCCGTTCTACAGCCCGTGGTATGGTTTCGGCGGTTTCTACCGTCCGCGCTACTATGGCGGGTGGGCCTATGGCTGGCACGATCCCTTCTTCGGCGGCTATGGCGGCGGCGGCATTCGCAGCGATACGGTCTATACCAGCGGCATCGAGCTGAAGATCGATGATGCGGCCAGCGGCCAGCGTCTGTTCGAAGGCGATGCCCAAGCAGTCTCGACCTCGAACCGGCTGCAATATCTGGTGCCCAATCTGGTCGAGGCGATGTTTACCGACTTCCCGGGCAATTCGGGCGAAACGGTGCGCATCTCGATCGCGCCCGAAGACAAGCCGGCGCGTCGCGCCGCGAGGTAAGCGCTGCGCCTATGGGTCTTGTAAAAGGCGGGTTCCGGCAATGTCGGACCCGCCTTTTGCTATTGCGCGCGGAGCCGATGATCGGCGTGGGCGGGCAGGACTACCGGTCGCCGCCTTCCTGAGGTTGCTGGCGCAGGCTATTATGTCCGCCGGTCGAGCCGAACCCGCTCTCGCCCCGGTCCGTGCTGTCCAGATCGGCAACCTCTTCCAGGGTCGCCTGAACAACCGGTGCGATCACCATTTGCGCGATGCGGTCGCCCCGGCCGATCGTCACCGCCCGATCTCCGTGATTGGCCAGGATGACCTTCAATTCCCCGCGATAATCGGCATCGATCGTGCCCGGTGTGTTGGCCAGTGTAATACCATGGCGCAGCGCCAGCCCCGATCGCGGGCGCAGTTGCGCTTCGTAGCCATCGGGCAGCGCCAGGGCGAAACCCGTGCTGATCGCGTGCCGCCCACCCGGGGGCAAGGTGATGTCTTCGGCCGAGGCAAGGTCCATTCCCGCAGCACCGGGGCTGGCATAGGCGGGCAGCGCAAGCCCCGCGCCATGCGGCAGGCGGCGGATCGATACGCGCACGAGAGGCGACCTGGGCGGCGACCTGTCAACCATCATCGAGCTTTCGAGCGACGGCAGTCACGAGGCGGTCGGCAACTTCCTGCTTCGAGGCACGCGGCCAGTGTTCAACCCCGTCTTCGCGCAGCAGATGGACCTCGTTCTCCTCGCCGCCCATGACATCTCCCGAGACGTCGTTGGCGATGATCCAGTCCGCTCCCTTGCGCACCCGTTTGGCCGACGCATGCTCGAGCAAATCTGTGGTTTCCGCAGCGAAACCGATGACCAGGCGGGGGCGGGTCGGATGGCTCGCCAGCGTGGCCAGCAGGTCGGGAGTATCCTCGAGCTCGAGCATCGGGGGGGCGCCGGCGCTTTTCTTCAGCTTGTGCGCGGCCGGTTCCCTGGCCCGCCAGTCGGCGACCGCGGCGACCATGATGGCGCAATCGGCGGGCAGCGCCTGTTCCACAGCATGCGCCATCTGCGACGCGGTTTCCACGTCGATCCGCTCGACACCGGCGGGCGTTTGCAGCGTGGCGGGTCCGGCGATCAGCGTGACGCGCGCGCCTTCGTGCGCGGCGGCGGTGGCAATGGCGAAGCCCTGCTTGCCCGAGGACCGGTTGGCGAGATAGCGCACCGGGTCGATCGGCTCGTGCGTGGGCCCGGCGGTAACCAGGATATGGCGGCCCGCGAGCGAGCGCTTCGGGGGCACCGGGTGATCTGGTGAGCGGGATCCGAGCATGTCGCGGATGCGCTGCTGAATGCGTTCGGGTTCGGGCAGGCGTCCGGGGCCGAACTCGCCGCAGGCCATCGAACCCTCGTCGGGCGTCATCACCGCGATCCCGTCCGCCCCGAGCCGGGCGATGTTGCGACAGGTTGCCGGGTGCTGCCACATCCGCACGTTCATCGCCGGGACCGCGAGCACCGGCTTGTCGGTGGCGAGAAGCAGCGTGGTGGCAAGATCATCGGCAATCCCCGCCGCCATCTTGGCCAGGATATTGGCCGAGGCCGGGCATACGACCAGCAGATCGGCGGCGCGTGAAAGCTCGATATGACCGATCTCGGCTTCCTCGCCCGCATCCCACAACGCGCTGTGAACCCGGTTCCCCGACAGCGCGGCCAGCGTCATGGCGGTGACGAATTGCGCCCCGCCCGCGGTCAGAACGCAGGTCACTTCGCAGCCGTCGCGGCGAAGCGCACGGACCAGCTCGCACGACTTGTAGGCCGCGATGCCGCCGGTCACGATGAGGAGGATATGGGGCTTGGTCATGCTGTAAAGCGTTTAGCCTTGCACACGTCATCACGCCAGAGTCCGGCGCCGATCATGAGCTGGCAGCGCGGGTAAAGGCGGCTTGGGCCAGTTGGACGAGCGCGCGCGGGGCAAAGGCAAGCCCGGCGGCAAAGGCGGGCAGCATGAGCAACGGCCAGTCGGGTGGTGCGAGGCCGAGCTGGGCTGCGATGGCGACAACAAGCAGCGTGAATGCCATCCACAAGCCGATCCGTCCGCCCGAGCCGATCCAGCCGAGCACTGTCAAAAGCACCAGCACGACAGCGATCGGTGCGAACAAGCCGGGCAGCCTCGGTACGAGAACGGACCGGAGGCTTGGCACGGCATCCGGCTGCGCGAACAGAACGGCTTCGAACGGAACGCCGGCCAGTTCGGCGATGGTGAAGGCGTGCAGCCAGATCAGGGCGCTCCAGCCAGCGAGGAGAAGCGATACCAGCATCGCCTCGCGCCTTCGTCGTTCGGCCAGCGCCAGCATCAGCCAGGCAAAGGCATAGGCCACTGCGCAAGCCTGGACCGCCATGGCCAGGCCCGTCAGGCCGAGTGCGGGGGCAGGAAAGCCGGGCCGGTATGAAGCCAGCGCGAGCGAGGCCAGGAGACCCGCGACCAGGGGATGCGACAAACCCGCTGCGGGTCCGAAGCTGGCCCATCCGCCAAGCGCGACCAGCACGATGGCGACGATCCGCTCGGTGTGGCTTGGAGCCCGCGCCAGTGCGCGATACCATGCCAGCAGGTTGGTGATGAGCAGGGCCACCACGGCCAGATCCGCCCCGCCGCGTGTCAGAAGCGCATTGGCGGCGGCCAGCGTGGACAGCGCGATGTCCGGCGGAGCGGGGGGCGCCGCCCCCGTGCTTTGGTGTTCGGCAAGCGCGGTCTCGTAATAAGGAGCACCGTTCGCCATCGCCCCGACAATCCGCGCCTCGCGATCCAGCTGTTCCGCCCTCACAAACGAGATGTTTCGCGGTTCGGACGCCGCGTCCGGTGTTTGCCCGGCGAATAGCGCGGCCAGCGCCAACGCCGCGATCAACACAGCCATCAGGCACAGGGCGGCAGGTCGCGAAAGGCGCGCCAGGGGCCAGGATGGCAGCAATTGCGCGGTTCGTGGCCGGGCAAGCAGGCTGGCGCTGAGCTGCGCCTTGGCTCGCCTGTCGCGGGTCATGCCTTTCTCCGCCGTTGCTTATGCCTTCCGGGTAGCAACGACCATTGCGCCTGAGCGCCCCGGTTCACCCGAGCGAGGCTGCGAGGGTTCCCAGCCATACCAAGGCGCCCCCGCCCAGCGCCGCCAGTGCATAGGCGGGCCAGCCGCCCGCCGCACGCCGGCGCGCCCGGCGGCCCCGGCCGATGATGAGATCGACATGGGGCAGCGGCGGCGGATCGGGCGCGCCGCCCTTGGGTGGATATTTCTGCTCCAGACGCCGGATAAGGCCGGGCAGTCGCAGAAGCGTCTCGGCATCATTGCGGATACGATCGGCGAGCGCGGCTTCGGGGCCCAGTTCGTCGCGGATCCAGCTTCGGACATAGGGCGCCGAGACATCCCACATGTTGATCTGCGGATGAAGCTGCGTGGCGATGCCCTCGACCATCACCATGGTCTTTTGCAGCAGCAGCAGATGCGGCTGGGTCTGCATGTCGAAGTCGCGGGTGATGGCGAACAGCCCGTCGAGCATCATGCCCACCGACAACTCGCTCACCGGCTTGCCGCGCATCGGTTCGCCCACTGCCCGCAAAGCGGTCGCGAATTCGTCCACCGAATGGTGCCGCGGGACATATTGTGCCTCGAAATGAATTTCGGCGACCCGGCGATAATCCCCTGTGGTCAGGCCGTAGAGGATCTCGGCCAGCCATTGCCGCGCCTGGCGGTCGATCCGCCCCATGATGCCGAAATCTATCGCCACGATGGTGCCGTCGCCGCGCACGAACAAATTGCCCTGATGCATGTCGGCATGGAAGAACCCGCCGCTTATCGCCTGGGTGAGGAAGGCCAGAACCAGCCGGCGCGCCAGGTGAGGCAGATCGTGACCGGCGGCCTTCAGGCGCTCGGTGTCCGAGATCTTGATGCCGTCGATCCACTCGATCGTCAGCACCCGGCCATTGGTGCGGTCCCAGTCGATCTGGGGAATGGCGTAGTCGGCGAACCCGCGCATCGCCTGGGCAAGCTCGGACGCGCTTGCCGCCTCGCGCCGCAGGTCGAGCTCGCGAGTGGACCAGCGCTTGAAATTGGCGATCGTGAGACGCGAGCGCAACCGCGCCGCCTCGCCCCCCATCGCCTCCAGATGTGCCGCGGCCCATTCGTAGGTCTCGATATCGCGGGCGAACTTCTCGCGGATACCCGGGCGCAGAACCTTGACCGCAACGCTGCGCCCGTCGGTGGTGCGCGCCTTGTGGACCTGCGCGATCGACGCCGCGCCCACCGGTATCTCGTCGATCTCGGCAAACATCGCGCTCATCGGTCGCTCGAAACTGCGCTCGATCTGCTCGCGGATGCCATCGAAAGGCACCGGGGGGAGATTGTCCTGCAGCGCGAGCAGGTTTGCCGCCGCCTCCGGACCGACCAGGTCGGGGCGCGTGGCCAGCGTCTGCCCCAGCTTGATCGCCGCCGGGCCGATCTCGCGAAAGGCGGTGGCATAGTCGGGCTTGCGCCGGGATGTGGTGCCGATGGAGAAGGCGCGGATCAACCGGCTTACCGGCGCGGGCGTGTTGGGGTCCGCCGCAATGCCGCGCAACGCGCCGTGCTTGGCCAGCGTGCGCGCCCAGCTTCCCAGACGCATGATATGCGTTGCAACGGCGGTCATGACGCCACGATCACGTCGGGTCGGTCTTGCGCATTGTCAGCGGGTCCGGCGATCAGGCCTTCCAGCCCGAATGGATGGCCACCAGCCCGCCCATCAGCAGCTCCGACCGCGTGCGCACGAAGCCGGCCTGTGCGATCATCGCCCCGAACTCGCGCGCCGATGGGAAGCGGCGGATCGATTCGACCAGATAGCGGTAACTGGCCTCGTCATTGGCGATGAGCTTGCCCAGTTGCGGAACCATGGCCTGCGAATACCAGTCGTACAGCTCGGCGAAACCGGGCCATTCGACCTGGCTGAACTCGAGGCAGAAGAGGCGCCCGCCAAACTTTAGCACCCGATGCGCCTCGCGCAGCGCGGCCGGAATGTCGGTGACGTTGCGAATGCCGAAGGCGATGGTGTAGGCATCGAACTGGCGATCGATATAGTCGAGCTTCTCGGCGTTCTGGCGCGACCAGGTAAGCCCGTCGAGCCCCTTGTCCATCGCCCGTTCGACGCCGACATCGAGCATCTCCTGGTTGATGTCCGCCACCACCACTTCGGCGCCCTTCTCGGCCAGGCGGAAGGCGATGTCGCCGGTGCCGCCCGCCATGTCGAGAATGGCCTCGCCCGCCCGCGGCTTGACCGCGCGCACGAAGCGGTCCTTCCACAGCCGGTGAAGCCCGCCCGACATCGCATCGTTCATCAGGTCGTAGCGCTGCGCCACGTTCGAGAACACCGCGCCCACTCGCGCCGTCTTCTCGTGCGGGAGAACCTCCTCGTTTCCGAAGGATACGCGCGTCGCCATCAGCGTGACCGGCCTTAGGGGAGTTTGCCGCCGGCGCAAAGGCTGATAGGCGAGCAGCCGGATGCCCGAACTGCCCGAGGTCGAGACGACGGTGCGCGGCCTTGCCCGGGCGATGGAAGGGGCACGGCTCGAGCGCGTGACGGTGCGGCGGCCGGACATGCGGTTCCCGTTCCCGCCTACGCTTTCGCAAAGCCTTCAGGGGGCGTTGGTGACGGGCCTGTCGCGACGGGCCAAATACGGCCTTATCCATACCACCGGCGGTGTCGGTGATGGCGCTGGGGTTGGGGACCGGTCGCCACGCGCGATGACGCTGATCTTCCACCTGGGCATGAGCGGGCGCTGGCGGATCGATCCAAATCACCTGGGCGCGCATGATCACCTGGTGATCGAGACCGCTAGCCACGTGTTTGCGCTCCATGACCCGCGCCGGTTCGGCTTTGTCGATCTGGTCGCCAGTGCGGCACTGGATAGCTGGCCGCGCTTTGCCGGGCTGGGCCCCGAGCCGCTCGGTCCGCAGCTTACCGCCGACTATCTCAAGCGCGCTCTTTCCGGCCGGCGGCAACCGATCAAGACGCTGCTGCTCGATCAGCGGCTGATCGCCGGGCTGGGCAATATCTATGTCTGCGAGGCGCTGTTCGGGGCCGGCGTCCGTCCCACGCGCGCGGCCGGCCGGGTGAGCCGGGCGGCGCTCGAGAGGCTGGTCGCCGCTATCCGCGAGGTGCTCGAACAGGCGATCCTGGAAGGTGGTTCGAGCTTGCGCGACTATGCCCGCCCGGATGGCGAACTGGGCTATTTCGCGTCGCGCTTTTGCGTCTACGGCCGCGAAGGGCTTGCCTGCGTGCGCTGCCCGGACGGGCGCATCCGGCGGATCGTCCAGTCGGGGCGCAGCACCTGGTATTGCCCCCGTTGCCAGAAATAGGCGCGTCTAGGGTTTGGAGCATGTTTGACCCGCGTACCTGACCCGCATGCTTGACCACGAAGGCGTCTCCCGGTAATCGGCCGGTTCTCGCTGGTGGGTGCGCCCGCCGCTCGCTCATGTGCATATTCAACTCACGGGCGCGCTGTTGCCGCCCGTTTCGTACTGACAGGATCGACAGCATCTTATGGCCAATACGCCGCAAGCCAAGAAGCGCATTCGCCGCAATGACAACCGGGCACAGATCAACGGTGCGCGGATGAGCCGCATCCGCACCTATGTGAAGCGGGTGGAACTGGCGCTGGCGGCGCAGGACAAGGACGCCGCGCAAGCCGCGCTGGCGGCTGCGCAACCCGAACTTGCGCGCGGCGTGGCCAAGGGCGTGCTGCACAAGAACACTGCCGCGCGCCGGATGAGCCGGCTGGTCAAGCGCGTCGGCGCGCTCTGAGGCATCCGCGTCAGGCGACTCGATTCGCCGATTGATGAATTAACATTTGTTAAATTGCAGAACGAACTCGGAACGGGTCGGCGACACTCTTGCCGGCCCGTTTTTGCCATTCCGAGACAGTCTCGAGCCGCACTCGGGCTAACCAGCCGAAATCCCGCGATTCGCACGACTGTCATATTGAAATCGTTTATAATCAACCGGATGCACGGGGGGCCGTGCGGCCGGGCCAAGTCAAGGGCGATTATTTCTCTTTTTTTGCAGCCCTGACCTTGCGGCGTTTGGCCCACGGTCCATAACGGCCATCCGGCCACGGCATCCGTGGCCATCACAACCGAGAAGCGGGCCATTGCCCGGGGGGCCATTTACCATGGTTTCGCGGGGCGGGAGAGCCATGTCTCGATGACGAGCGGACCTGTTTCAGGCGGCCGACAAGACGAGGGCTTTGTTGCATGATCAGGGTAGGACCTGGAGCCGGGCGGCCGGACAGAATACCAGCCGGCGAACGTGCTGAGGAGATCGAGGAGCACGAGGCGATCGCCGCCGACTGGGCCGATATCGTCCAGGGGCTGCGCAAGGATCTGGGCAGCCAGGCATTCGGTCAATGGATCAGACCGATCGAGCTTGGGTCTCTGTGCCGCCAGACGGGCACGCTCGAATTGTTCCTGCCCACCGAGTTTTCGGCCAGCATCGTGGCCGACCGCTATCTCGACCGGCTGCTGCTTGCCTGGAAGATCGCCCGCAGCGAGGTGCGCCATATCAAGATCGGCGTGCATCCCGGACGGCGCAAGCTGGCGCGGCTGGATTTCAAGAGCCACGACGGGCTGGGCCGGCAAGCGGCCAATGATGGCCCCGTGCCTCACCCGCACTCCGGTCACGCGACGATGGAATCGATCGGTGATGACGGTTTTGTCGCCACGGTCGGTCTTGATCCAGGTCAGACCTTTGCCGCGTTCGTGCCGGGCAATTCCAACGTGCTGGCCAAGAATGCCGCCGAGCGGATGGGCCGTCCCGAGCGCCCGCAATTCTCGCCACTCTATCTCAAGGCGGCGACCGGGCAGGGCAAGACGCACCTCTTGCACGCGATCGGCCATGCCTATTGTCAGGCCTTTCCCCGGGCGCGCATCTTCTACTGCTCGGCAGAGCGGTTCATGGTTGAGTTCGTCCAGGCACTGAAGGCCAATTCCATGATCGAGTTCAAGGCGCGGCTGCGCGGGTTCGATCTGCTGCTGGTGGACGACATCCAGTTCATCATAGGCAAGGCTTCGGCGCAGGAGGAGCTGCTCTACACGATCGATGCGCTGCTCGCCGAGGGCAAGCGCCTGGTGTTTGCCGCCGACCGCGCCCCGCAGGCGCTGGACGGGGTGGAGCCGCGACTGCTCTCGCGCCTGTCGATGGGGCTGGTTGCCGATATCGCCCCTGCCGATATCGAGCTGCGCCGGGAAATTCTTGCAAGCAAGCTGATCCGCTTCGCCCCGCTCGAAATTCCCGCCGATGTCATCGAGTTCCTCGCTCGCACGATCAGCCGCAACGTGCGCGAGCTGGTCGGCGGGCTCAACAAGCTGGTCGCCTATGCTCAGCTGACCGGGCAGGAAATTTCGCTCCAGCTGGCCGAAGAACAACTGACCGATATTCTTTCGGCCAATCGCCGGCGGATCACCATCGACGAGATCCAGCGGACCGTGTGCCAGTTCTACCGGATCGACCGCTCCGAGATGAGCTCCAAGCGCCGCGCGCGGGCGGTGGTCCGGCCGCGCCAGGTGGCGATGTATCTGGCCAAGGTGCTCACCCCGCGCTCCTACCCGGAGATCGGTCGCAAGTTCGGTGGACGCGATCACTCCACGGTGATCCACGCGGTGCGGTTGATCGAGGACTTGCGCACGCGCGATGCCGATATGGATGGCGACGTGCGCTCGCTGCTGCGCCAGCTGGAGAGCTGAGGGTTTTCTATTGCGAGCGGTCATCCGGCTGCTCGTCCTCGCAGGCGTTCCCTTCGCTGTGCTGCGGGGCCGCTGCGGGCGCGCGTTTGCGCTTGCGGGCTGCCTGATCGCACCCCGATGTCTTTCCGGCGCTTGGGGCACCGGGGGCGTGATAGGGCCTGTGCGGCGCGGTGGCATTGTGCCCGGCACTTGAGAGCTCCGTTGAACAATGCGACAGGTGACCCTTGAGCCTGCCTCCCGACCGCCTCGAACGCTTCGCGCGTCATATCGTCCTGCCCGAGATTGGCGGCTCGGGGCAGGCGCGATTGACCAACGCCCATGTGATCCTGGTGGGCTTGGGCGGGATCGGTTCGCCGGCGCTGCAATATCTGGCGGGCGCGGGGATCGGCAGCTTCACCCTGATCGATGACGGCAAGGTCGAGGCGAGCAACCTGCAACGCCAGACCATCTATCGCGAAGCTGATATCGGGTGCGACAAGGCGGCCGTGGCGGGATGCTGGCTCGACAGCTTTGATCCGGCGATTGAGGCAAACAGAGTAGTTCGCAAGCTTGATCGGGATACTGCACCGGCCACGCTCAGCGGCGCCGACCTCGTGCTCGACGGGACCGACAATTTCGCCACGCGCCTGGCGGTCTCGGATGCCTGCGTCGCCCTAGGAGTGCCGCTGCTTTCCGCCGCGGTGGGGCGGTTCCAGGGGCAGGTGGGCGCCTTTGCCGGGCACCTGGCCAACCAGCCGTGTTACCGCTGCTTCGTGGGCGATGCCTTCGATGCCGAGGATTGCGACACGTGTGCCGAGGATGGGATGCTGGGCGCGATGGCCGGCTGGGTCGGCACCTTCGCCGCCATGCAGGCGGTGCGCGTGCTGCTTGCCCCGGTTGGCGGAATGGGCGGGGCGATATGGGGCCGGCTGCATCTGCTCGACGGGTTGCAGCCCGGCATGCGAACCTTGACCATTGCCAAGGACGCCGCATGCAAGGCGTGCGGCTTGGGTAACACCTGAGCGCGAGCTGCCTGACGGTCCGGGAGCAGGAACTGTGTCAAACGCCGCGATCACCCGCCGCCAGCTGGTTTCGCTGGTGCTGTTCTGTCTTGCCGGCATCGCGCTTACCGTGGTGCTGCGAAACAGCGAGCCGGCGGGGGTGGATATCAGCGCCCGCACCGATCTCTCGCGCCTCCAAACCGACGATGTCTCGCCCTCCGCCGGTCCCCGCGCCGCGCGCGTGGCGCTGGTCGTGTTTACTGATTACCAATGCGCAGCCTGCCGCGCGGCGCATCCCGCCATGCTGCGCGCGGCGCGCGAGGCGGGCGATGTGCGCATTATCTACCGCGACCTGCCGGTGTTCGGGCCGATCTCGCAACAGGCGGCGCGTGTGGCGCTGGCGGCGCGCAACCAGGGTCTCTATTCCCAGATACATGACGCCTTCATGCGCGAGCCACGCAGGCTCGATGAGCCGGTGATGCGCCGGATCGTCGAGCAAGCAGGGGGCGACTGGCAGCAGATCAACCGCGATCTCGCCAGCGATCCGGCGATCGCCGAGCAACTCGCGCTCAACCGCGCCGATGCGCTGAAACTGGGTGTTCCGGGCACGCCGACCTATCTGATCGGCGACCTGCTGTACAAGGGCGCGCTCGACGGGGATGGTTTCGCCGCCGCCATCGAACAGGCGCGCGCAAGTTGAGCCTTTCGGGAGGAGATCAGGCGCCAAACTCCGGCTTTGTCCGTCCATTCTGCTCTGCGGGCCTTAAGTGCTCAGAAGCTGGCCGACCCATTGCGGCACCAGTTCGCTCGCTGGCCCGAGCAGGGTCTCGTCGAACCAGTGCGAGCCGGCGCTGCGTTCAAGGTTGAGCTCGAGCGTCCGCGCCCCGTGCGAGGCGGCCTGCTGGACGAACCCCGCGGCCGGGTAGACGGCGCCCGAGGTACCGATCGAGACGAACAGGTCCGCGCGGGCAAGCGCGGTGAAGATGGCGTCCATCCGGTAGGGCATCTCCCCGAACCAGACGATGTCGGGCCGCAGCGCGGGCTCACCGCAAGCGGCGCATGCCGGACGATCGCGCAAAGTTGTCCGCCATGGATGGCGCGCATCGCAGCTTGTGCACCATGTGGACAGCGCCTCGCCGTGCATGTGGAGCACGCCATGCGCCCCTGCGCGCTCATGCAGATCGTCGATGTTCTGGGTGACCAGCAGCAGCTCGCCATCCCATTCGCGCTCGAGCCGGCCAAGCGCGTGGTGCGCCGCGTTCGGCATGGCGGCAAGAACGGCCGTGCGGCGCGCATCGTAGAAGCGCTGGACCAGATCGGGGTCGCGCGCGAAGCCCTCGGGCGTGGCGACCTGCTCGACCGGATGGTTCTCCCACAGACCGTCTTCGGCGCGGAAGGTGGCGAGCCCCGATTCGGCGCTGATCCCCGCTCCTGTCAGGACCACGATATTGCGGATTGCCGGCATGGGGGCCATGAAGCACGCTTGGAGGGGGCCGGCAATGGCGCGGATCGGCATCATCGGCAGTCACGGGCGGATGGGACGCGCGCTGACCGAGGCCATCGCGGCGGCGGGGCACGAGGCGGCGGGCGGGGCGGATCGCGGGGACGATGTCGCCATGCTGGCCGATGCGAGCGAGGTGCTGATCGATTTTTCCGCACCCCCCGCACTCGAAGCCAATCTGCACGCGGCAATCGGGGCGGGCATTCCGATTCTGATCGGCACGACCGGACTTGCAACGCGGCATCACCAGGCGATCGACCAGGCGGCGCATGCAGTGCCCGTGCTACAGACCGGCAACACCTCGCTCGGGGTGACGCTGCTTGCGCATCTGGTGCGCCAGGTGGCCCGGCGACTGGGCGAGACCTGGGACATTGAGGTGCTCGAGATGCATCACCGCGCCAAGCTGGATGCGCCCTCGGGCACCGCGTTGCTGTTGGGTGAAGCGGCGGCGGCGGGGCGTGGCCGAGCGCTCGAGGATCTGTCCCGGTGTGACCGCGATCATCAGACGGGCGCGCGGCAGACCGGCACGATCGGGTTTGCCAGCCTGCGCGGCGGAACGGTGCCGGGCGAGCATCAGGTGATCTTCGCCGGTGAGGAGGAGCGTCTGGTGCTCGGCCATGTCGCCCAGAGCCGCGCCATCTTCGCCGCCGGCGCGGTGCGGGGTGCCGCATGGCTGATCGGTAGTGAGCCGGGGCGCTACGCGATGAATGACGTGCTCGGTCTGGCGGAACCCACTGACCGTGGTTTGGATGGGGATGCATGATCGGCCAGCGAACCGTCTTTGGCTTTCCAGGATGGGGGGGAAAGTCGGCTCGATCGCGAATGAGCATGGCGAGGTCCTTGCGACTCGGCGCGCACCGCGATCTTGAGCGTCGATATGCGGCTGGACTTGGCGCCTATCTCATCGCGACCGCTCGCATGACCCGGTTAACATGACGGGGGCGGCACGGTGCGACGCGGCCGTCTGACGCGCGAGGAGATTTGCGAGTTCTTCCGCCTGCTAGCGCAGGACGATCCCGATCCGGTGACCGAGTTGCTGGCAAAAAATCCATACCAGCTGCTCGTTGCCGTGGTCTTGAGTGCGCAGGCGACCGATGCCGGCGTCAACAAGGCGACCCGCGCGCTGTTCGCCAGGGTCAGCACGCCCGCCGATATGCTGGCGCTCGGGGAGGAGGACCTGAAGGACCATATCCGCACCATCGGCCTGTTCAATGCCAAGGCGAAGAACATTATCGCGCTTTCCCGGATACTTGAAGAGCAGCATGGCGGCGCGGTGCCCGGCACGCGTGAGGCGCTGATCCGGCTGCCGGGAGTGGGGCGCAAGACCGCCAATGTGGTGCTGAATTGCGCTTTCGGGGCCGAGACATTTGCCGTCGACACCCATGTGCTGCGCGTATCGAACCGCACTGGTCTTGCCCCAGGCAAAACACCCGACGCGGTGGAAGCCAAGCTCGAGGCGCGCGTGCCTGCACCTTTTCGCCGCCATGCGCATCACTGGCTGATCCTGCATGGCCGCTATGTCTGCAAGGCGCGCACGCCGGAGTGCTGGCGCTGTCCGGTGGAAGCGCTCTGTCGATATCGCGATAAGGTGCTCGAACCGCCCGCGCGGCGCGCGAAGAAATAACCGCCGGGCGAGCGAACGCCGCGGGGCCCGCTTTCCGAGGCAGCAATGAGCCGCCCGGCTAATTATGGTCCGATACAGGTGGCGAAGCAGCAATATCAACGACGCCCGCAGTCGTTTGCCCGCTATCGCTCAACACGCTGACCACCTGGGCTGCCACCAGGTCGCCCACCACATTGAGTGTGGTGCGGCACATGTCGAGGAACCGGTCGACCCCCAGGATCAGGCCGATGCCCTCGGGCGGAATGCCCACGCTGCTCAATATGAGCGCGATGACCGGCAGCGATCCGCCCGGAACCCCGGCCGTGCCGATGCCGGCAAGAATGCAGATCAACATCACGAAAGCCTGGTCGGCCAGCGTCAAGTCAACCCCGAAGAACTGAGCCAGGAACAGCACCGTCACGCCCTCGAACATGGCGGTGCCGTTCTGATTGGCGGTGGCGCCGATGGTCAGCACGAAGCGGGCGACCCGCGGGGGCAGCTTGAGCTGGCTGTCGGCCACGCGCAGCGCGGTGGGCAGCGTGGCGTTGGAACTGGCGGTGGAGAAAGCCATCACGCTGGCCTCGCGGGTCTGGCGGAAGAATTGCAGCGGGTTCTTGCGGGCGATGAAGGTCAGGATTGCGGGAAACACGCCGAACATCTGGATCCCCAGCGCCAGCAGCACGCAGCCGACGAAGGCCGCAAGCTTGATCAGCAGGTCCCAGCCGAACTGGGCCGAAAGGTTGAACATGAAGCAGAAGATAGCGATGGGCGCGAGCTGGATGACAAGGCCGATCAGCCGCATGGAAACCTCGAACACGCCTTCCATCACTTCCTTGAGCTGCGCGGTGCGCGGCGTCTGGACGATGAGCAGGCCGATGCCGAAGAACAGCGCGAAGAACATCACCGCCAGCACGTCGTTCTCGCCCATCGCGGCGATGACGTTGGACGGAACGATGGCGATGAGCTGATTCACCCCCGCTTCGCTTTCGGCAGAGGCGCTTAGAATGCTCGCCGCGCCTTCTCCGCCCTGGGCAAGCAATTCCTGCGCGTCCGCCGGATCAACGCCGTCGCCGGGGCGGAACACGTTGACCACGGTAATGGAGATGGCGACCGCGATGCTCGAGACGATGACCGTGTAGATCAGCGTCCTGAGGCCGATATCACGCAGCGTCCGCACCTCGCCCATCTCCGCGATGCCGACGATGAGCGCGCTGACCAATAGCGGGATCACCAGCATGAACAGCAGCCGCAAGAAGACCTGGCCGACGGGCGTGGTGATATAGGCGACGATCCATTCGAGCCAGGTGGCGCCTGGGGCGAAGGAATAGGCCAGCAGACCCAGGACCAGACCCGCGACGAACCCAATGAGGATGCGCCATTGCAGCCGCCCATGGCCGATCGGCGCCGCCTCGCGGGCAATTTCCGCTGCATCACTGGTCATGTCGAGCGGCGCCCCCGTTAAATCCCCTGTACGAGCCTAGCGCGGCAGGCGGTGCTGGCAAGCGCCCAACTGATCGCAGCGATATGTCGGTTTGCGCGGCTGCCTCGGCTTGTCTCGCGGGTGGCTCGGGGGCTTGGATGGATCGCCCGAGGCCGATGCACATCGTGCCCGGGCGTGGATCGCGCGGCGATTGTGGACGGGCTGCGCATATCGCCCGCGATCACGGTACCGCGACGTACGGCTTCGCGCTCTTACCTAACCGTCGGCAATGCCGATCCGCCGGGATGGTAAGTTTGACTTGCGTGATCGAAGGCACTAAATCGCACGACTTCGGAGGCTGCCTTGCCGGCGGCCTTTCTTAGGCCGTTCAGTTTTCAGGGACGAATTCGATGAAGCGTACCTACCAGCCGAGCAATCTCGTGCGCGCCCGCCGCCACGGTTTTTTTGCGCGCAAGGCAACGCCGGGCGGACGCAAGGTGTTGCGCGCCCGCCGCCGTCGCGGTCGCAAGGTCCTGTGCGCCTGAGCAACGGTCAGGGCTGAACGCGCCGGCCTCTAGCCAGCCGCATCATCATATTATCAGCCGTTTGGCGATTGGCCGCTGCGAATCCCTTTGTCATTCCTTATCCGGTTAACCTGCTCATCGGTCGTGGACGCTTGCCAACGGCGAACTCGGCAATCCGGTAACCTGCCTTAATACTGCCGCCGATGCGCACTTGAGGACGCGGGCAACCGGGGGTCTTTCCTACGCTGATAGTTATTCGACGTTAAGCGCCGAAGCCCAGCTACCCGCGCCGCCAGACCGGTTTCCACCATCCCCGGCCGCTGGCGATGGACGAAGGATGCTACTATGGCCCCGGAACATGACCGGTCTGCAAGTCCTAACCCGCCGCGCAGATTTCCTCGCCGCCAACCGGGGCCTTCGTGTCGCACGGCCGGGCTTTGTGCTCCTGGCCCGGGCGAATGACGGCAACGGCATGCGCTATGGGATCACCGTCACCCGCAAGATCGGCAATGCCGTGGTGCGCAACCGGATGAAGCGGCGGCTGCGCGCCTTGTTGCGCGACACGCTTCCTACCAACGGCATGGCCAATCATGATCATGTGCTGATCGGCAGGGAGGGCGGCATAGAGCGCGACTTCGCCGCCTTGCGCGCGGAACTGGGTGAGGCGCTCGCACGCGCTGCGGCTGGACAGGGCGATGCGCCGCGCGCCGGCAGGTCGGGTAAACGGCGGCGCGCCGGGCACAAAGCAGCTGGCGGATCTGCCTTGCACGGAATTGTGGGCGGATGAAGTTCGCGCTTATTCTGGTTGCCCGCGTGTGGCAGATCGGCCCCTCACGCATTCTGCCACCCAGTTGCCGCTTCCAGCCGTCGTGCAGCCAGTATGCGATCGAGGCGATCGAACGCCATGGCGCAATCAAGGGTGGATGGATGGCATCCAAGCGGCTAATGCGCTGCCACCCCTGGGGTGGACACGGCTATGATCCGGTGCCCCCAGTGCCGGCTTGCGTGCCGGGGCCGGACGGGACCGGCTGACGGGAAGACGCATCGGAAAGCCAGTTTTGGACAGTTCGCGCAACCTTATCCTCGCCATCGTGCTGTGCGCCGCGTTGCTGTTCGGCTGGGACCTGCTGATCAGCCGGATGTATCCGCAGCCCGCGTCGCTCGAACAGGCGGAACGGGTCGATGCCCCCACATTGCGCGCCGAGCTCGAGCAGCCCGTAGGCGAGCCCGCCGAGCCGCTGCGCGATGTGGCGACGACGCTGGCTTCCGAAGGCCGCGTGCGGATCGACGCACCCGAGGTTGCCGGATCGATCAACCCTGTTGGCGGCAGGATCGACGACATCGTTCTCAAGACCCACCGCCAGACATTGGACAGGGATTCAGGCCCCATCCGCCTGTTCGCGCCCGCCGGCACCAATATCCAGCAATTCGCCCAGTTCGGCTGGGTCGGTGAGGGGGTTGCCACACCCGACGCCCAGACTCGCTGGCAGGTCGAAGGCGATATGCTGACCCGGGACAGCCCGGTACGGCTCGCTTGGGCCAATGGTCAGGGGCAAGTGTTCCGCCTGACCTTCACCATTGACGAACACTACATGATCACCGTCGAGCAGAGCGTCGTCAATACAAGTGGTGGATCGGTGGCGCTGCGGCCCTACGCCTTCGTCAACCGGACGAGCGCAACCGCCAGCGGTGATACCTGGAACGTCCATTCGGGCTTCATAGGGTCCTTTGCCGGCGAGGTGGATTTCGACTGGGATTACAGCGACGTGGCCGAAGAAGGTCCGGTCAGTCCACCCGGCCGTGCCGATTGGGTCGGGTTCACCGATATCTACTGGCTGGCGGCGCTGGTTCCGCAAGCTGGCACTAGGGCCGAAGGAGGCTTTCGCTCGGTCAGCGGCGATCTGTACCGCGCCGATCTTATCTACGACCCGGTCACGCTTGCCGCCGGCCAGCAGCAGACCCGGGTGACGCGCCTGTTCGCCGGCGCCAAGGTAACCGAGGTGCTCGACGGTTACGAGGACGCAGGCATCGCCAATTTCGGGCTGGCGATCGACTGGGGGTGGTTCCGCTGGTTTGTCGTGCCGATCTTCTGGCTGCTGCGTCAGCTTTTCCATGCGGTGGGCAATTTCGGCGTGGCGATCATCCTTCTGACAGTGATCATCCGTGCGCTGATGTTCCCCATCGCGCAGAAACAATTCGCATCGATGGCGCAGTTGCGTTCGGTCCAGCCCAAGATGAAAGCGCTGCAGGAGCGATACAAGGACGACAAGCCTGAGCTCCAGCAGCAAATGGCCAAGCTTTATAAGGAAGAGAAGCTCAACCCGTTGGCCGGCTGTCTTCCTGTTCTGCTGCAGATCCCTATCTTTTTCGCGCTCTATAAGACCTTGATCATCGCGATCGAGATGCGTCATCAGCCCTTTGCCTTGTGGATTAAGGACCTGTCCGCACCCGATCCGGCGACCATACTCAACCTGTTCGGCCTGTTGCCCTTCACTCCGCCCGGGTTCCTGGCGATCGGCGTGCTGGCGGTTCTCCTGGGCGTGACGATGTGGCTTCAGTTCAAGCTCAACCCGGCCGCGCTCGACCCTATCCAGCAGCAGATCTTCATGTTCATGCCCTGGGTGCTGATGTTCGTCATGGCGCCCTTCGCTGCGGGACTGCTCCTCTACTGGATCACGTCCAACATCCTTACCCTCGCGCAGCAGAAATATCTTTATTCCAAACACCCCCAATTGCGTGCGGCGGCGCAGAAGGAGGCCGCTGACAGGGCGCGTTCGGCCCAGCAAGAAAAGGCCTGAGCACAAGTTCGCACCGGGGGGGGTGATGCAACCTGTTGATCTTGCGAATATTGGGATTGATATCAGGCGGACAAAAATGGTTTGTTCAGTCATGAGGGAGATTGATTGTTTTGAAGCCGAGGGGGCGGGAAGGATCGCATTCGCGTGGGAACGGCGAGAGATCAGGTTGAGCTAACGCGCGATTCGCAGGTCGTGGCATCAGCTCAGCTCGAGGAGGCCCGACGCCTCTTTGCTGGGCCTGTAAGGTTTTTGCTTTCAGCACCAGCGCTTCGGTTTCTGCCGGAACCGTCGGTACCCGAAGTGGCGGTCTGGGGTCGTTCGAATGTTGGGAAGAGCAGTCTCATCAACGCAATGACGGGCCGTCGCGCGATTGCGCGGACATCGGTCACGCCTGGTCGGACGCAAGAACTGAATATTTTCGAGATCGGCGAACCCTGTCAGTTTCGTCTGGTGGATATGCCGGGCTATGGATTTGCCAAGGCGCCGCCGGCGGTAACCGCAAGATGGCGCAAACTGGTTCGCGATTTCCTGCGCGGCCGCACGGTGTTGCGCACTGTGTTGCTGCTGATCGATTCGCGTCACGGGGTAAAGCCGATCGATCGTGAAATGATGACACTGCTGGACGAGTCGGGTGTGGCTTATCGGCTCGTCTTGACCAAGGCGGACAAGGTCAACGCTCAAGAATTACAAATTGCGCGCACCTCGGCGCAGTTGGCCGGTTGCGACCAATCGGCAGCTCATCCTGAAGTATTGGTAACTAGCGCGCAGAAGCGCTTAGGTATCATTGACCTGCGCATTCGCGTATTCAATAGTGTAACCGCCTCAGCGGGTGGAGGGTAAACAAAGAGCAGCGGATTTAGTTAATAGCTAAATGCCCATAGAGGGGCGTCGTTACCGGCGCCCCTCGTTACAAGCTAAATAAGCTTGTTTGGCTTACCTTAATTCACCCGGTCCGAACAGCCACTCCCAAATATCAAACATAAAAGCCTCCTGTTGCAGAGAAGGCGACCATGTCTTAAGGTTTATACTTTGTAAAGCGAAATCCCTAACCTGTTCTTAACCTTCGGGAACTGCTCCGAAATTGAACAGCTTCCTCGAGCGCTACCGGTCGGCAGATTCCAAAGCCCTGTGCGAGGGGACAGCCTGCGTTTCGCAACAAATCGAGCGTAGCAGCGTCTTCGACGCCCTCGGCAACCACAGAAATTCTCAGTCGTCTTCCCAATTCGAGGATGCTGCACATGATGGCGCGAGCCTTGGGGTCGCCCACAATCAAATCGATGAAAAGTCGATCAATCTTCAGTTCGTCGAACGGTAGGCAAAGCAGCGCCTCGAAGCTTGCCGCGCCGACGCCGAAATCATCCATCGAAATCGTGATGCCCATGTCGGCAAGCTGCTCCAGATTGAAGCGCGCTGCATCCATGTCGGAAATTCGGTAGGTTTCGGTCACCTCCAGCGTGAGTTGCGCCGGATCAGCCTTCGTCTCGGTCAGAACCTCGCGAATCATGGCCACCAGGCCTATTTCATGCAGTAAAGTGGCGGATAGGTTCACCGCGATCGACAAACTGCCTTCGCGAGGATCAAGCCCGCCCATTGATTCGCAAGCGGACCTTAGGACATAGCGCGTCAGGTGACCCATCCGACCAGCATCTTCGCACTGGCTGATGAATTGATCAGGCGGGATCATTCCGCGTGCAGGATCACGCCAGCGGACCAATGCCTCCATTCCTACCACGTCCCCCGAACTGATTCGAATTTTGGGCTGATAGACGAGGAAGATTTCCCCTTGCTCCAACGCTGCGTCGATCCGCGCCTGAAGGGATATATTCCATATCAGTTCTTCGTCGCTGCGGGTCTCGGCGATGACGATGGGATGGTAGGTTTCAGCGGTGCGTTCCGCCGCGGCCACCGCACTTGCAAGGCGGCGAACCATGTCGCGGCTGGGACTGATATCGACGCCGAAGGTCATCCCCACATCAACCTGTTGATTGCCGACAAGAAGGGGTACGGCAAACAGCGCGCGCAAGCCTTCCAGATGATCCTTGATCACGGCCGGATCGTCTTTGGCCGCGCACCAAGCCACGGCGTGACTGGGCCCGAGATAGATTTTCGTGTCGGGCGATGCCGCTTTGAGCCTGTCGGCAATCCGCATGATATATTCGGCGTGGAGTAGGGCAGGCAGAGTCTGGCGAACCTCCTCGAAGCGATGCATCTTGGCGACGATGATCGTGGGATGTGTCCTGGCGACCTGCTTATTGCGCTCAAGCGCAAAAAAGGTTGGAAGGCCGGTCTCTTGATCGATCAACAGAGTTTGCTGCTTCCATTTGGAGCGCAGTCGAAAGCAGAAATAGGCAGTGACCAGGATTGCACTAGCGCCTAGCTGCAGTCGAACGGGATGATAGGCCATCGCGATAACCAACCCAGGTATCGAAAAAGCCAATAGTACGTAGGAGGCTCTACGAAACGTAGGGTTCCTAATGAAAAGTGAAGAAATGAGAATTATCATACTCAGCGGAAATAATAGGAGTACGGATGCAGTCTGAGTGGATCCTGCTTTGAGCGTTTCGGCAGCTAGGATATGGATCATACCACCCGGAACCTTGAGGGAACCGGGAACGCGAAAGCCAGCGACGACCTGCGAATTGCCGAACACTACGGTTTTGCCTTGCAGACTAATTACGGTATCCCGTGTCGATGGCGCAAGCAATGCGCTCAGCCCGATCCGTGGAATAGTCCGGGCCTTTATTCCATAGTTGACGGGAATACCCTCTGTGCCTGTTAAATCTTCACCGACCATGCGCGCCGGCGCCCCGATCAAGCGTTTACCATGATGCTCGACTACCAGCGGGACGGTCCAAACAATCTCGAACAGGCCTGGCGGTCGTTCTGCTCCCACCTGACTAACACCTCGACCGACGGCTGAGGTTACCTTGTCGATATCATTGCTTTGCGCCAGCAAGTCCGTCTTCACGTTGCGAATTAGGAACGCTTCGTCGCCAAAGTTGCGCAGGGCCTCGTTGAGTGCGCGGTCGCTCTCAGGACGCGATGCCTCTTCGAACGCCATGTCGAGATAGACACTGCGCGCTCCTGCAGCGTCTAGATTGTTGATCGCATGGGCGAGTTCCTCACGCCGTTCGGGATATCGGGGGTCGGTCATATCGTGCTCGGAACCGACGAAAACGATATCGCCTGATGCCTCGAATTCGGCCAGGTTGGCCTGCACGATCCAGGACATCTCGTCGATCGGACCGTGGAATTTGACGAGCGCCAGGACAAGCGCGATCAGCCCCGCCCAGAAGACGTGCTGCAGTCGCTCTCGTCTCTGCCTTCGCTCGAACTCGTTCGCCATTGCGCCTTCCGCTGTCGCACGAGCCAGATGCGGACATCCGACCCTTTCGAGGCGGGTTTGACATCCTTTGGTAAACAAAGTGCTGACAGGAGCACCCACAACGGACATTCGATCATCCATCGCAAGCTGCACGGCGCGCCTGCCGCGAGCCTCGACAGCACACGCCACGCGCTCTAGACCGCGCGGCGGCTCCCCGCTTCGGCGGGCTCAAGGGCGCGCGACAGGACTGCAACCACTCAATGAAGCTCATCATCGGCAACAAGAATTATTCGAGCTGGTCGCTTCGCGGATGGCTTGCCGCACGCCAGTCGGGGCTCGCGTTCGAGGAACTCACCGTCCATATCGACGGGGACGACTGGCTGGCGACGAAGCGTGACGGGAAGTTCCAGCCCTCTGCCGGCAAGGTTCCGGTGTTGTGGGACGGCGAGGTGGTGGTGTGGGACAGCCTGGCGATCCTGGAATATCTCGCCGACAAGGTGGGTCGCGAGCGGTTCTGGCCCAAGGATGCAGCGGCGCGCGGCATGGCTAGGGCCATGGTGGCCGAGATGCATTCTTCCTACGTTGCTCTTCGGCGAAGCTGTCCGATGAACGTGCGGGGACGCGCCGCTATCGAGCTGAATGACGAGACCCGTTCGGATATCGTGCGCGTCTTGGGGCTGTGGGCCGAAGCTCGCGCAAGGTTCGGGTCGGGTGGGCCGTTCTTGTTCGGCACGTTCGGTGCTGCCGATATCTTCTACGCCCCGGTGGTCAGCCGTTTCATCACCTACCGGATCGGCGTCCCGGGATTTGCCGAGGCCTATATGCAAGCGATCTGCGAGCATGACTGGATGCGCGCGTGGATTGCCGCTGCCGAGCAGGAGGAGTGGACCATCTCCCAGTACGAGCTGGCAGGCGCGGCTTAGATCATGGTTTTGCTTTTCCCGCGACATGGCCGCGAGCGCGGATCTTCGATGGCACACTCGCAATGACCGTGAACGGAGGCGTTCGGGACGCCGCCACACTGGCCGAAGCACTGATCGCCTGTGAGAGCGTCACGCCCGCTCGCGGACCGGTTTTCGACCGGTTCGAGGCTATGCTCCAGCCGCACGGCTTTGAAGTGGATCGGTTCACTGCCGGCGAGGGTGATCTGGCGGTCGAGAACCTGCTGGCGATCCGTGAGACCACCAGCGCCAATGCGGGTCACTTCGCCTTTGCCGGCCATCTCGATGTCGTCCCGCCGGGTGAAGGCTGGGTTAGCGCGCCATTCCGGCCCTCTCGGCGTGGTCCGATGCTGCATGGTCGCGGCGCGGTGGACATGAAAGGCGCGCTTGCTGCAATGGTCGCGGCCGCAGCCGATATTCCGCGCGAGGCAGGCACCATAAGTTTCATCGTGACCGGTGATGAGGAGGGTGATGCGATCCACGGGACGCGCGCGCTGATCGACCGGATGCAGGCGTGCGCGATCATCCCCGATCTGATTCTCGTTGGTGAGCCGACCAGTGTCGAACGGCTGGGTGACATGATGAAGATCGGCCGCCGTGGTTCGATCAATATCTGGCTCGAGGTCGCTGGCGTTCAGGGTCATGTTGCCTACCCCCACAAGGCGCACAATCCCTTGCCGGCGCTAGTCGCCATGCTTGCGGAACTCGATGCGTTGCCGTTCGACGAGGGCACCGACTGGTTTGAAGCGTCCAATCTCGAGATCACCGAGATCGACGTGCCGAATAGGGCGCACAACGTCATTCCGGGCGTCGCGAGGGCGCGGATCTCGATCCGATTTAACGATCGGCATAGCGGCGCAACGCTCGCGACGCGAATCATTCAGATCGCCGAGCAGCATGGCGGCACTGCGCGACCGGTAATCTCGGGCGAACCGTTCCTTACCCCGCCCGGCGTATTCGCCGATCTTGTCGCGCGGAGTGTGGAGGCCGAGACCGGGCTGGTTCCGAAAGCCTCGACCAGTGGCGGCACATCCGATGCTCGGTTTCTCAAGGACCTGGCACCGGTGATTGAGTTCGGGCTGGTCAACGCGACCATGCACAAGGTGGACGAAGCGGTTGCGATTGCCGATCTGACGACACTGGCGCGAATTTACCGGCGGATCGCGGTCGATGCGCTTTCGCTGAAGGACCGCTCGCTTCCGCACCTGCCCGCCGAACGCCTGCCGTCCTGAAGCGCGGGTGGCGGGGCAGATGGTCGCGCTGGTTTCCACGGTGGCTTATCTCGGGCTCGAAGCGCGGTCGATCGAGGTCCAGTGCCAGCTTGCCGCCGGGATACCGCGCTTCGCCATCGTCGGCTTGCCCGATAAGGCGGTTGGAGAGAGCCGCGAGCGTGTCCAGTCGGCACTTGCGGCGATGGGGTTGGCACTGCCCCCCAAACGGATCACCATTAACCTCTCGCCAGCTGATTTGCCGAAGGAAGGCTCGCATTACGATCTACCGATTGCGCTGGCGTTGTTGGCGGCGATGGGCGTTGCGGATGCCGCCGCGCTGACCTCGTTCGTCGCGGTAGGGGAGCTTGCGCTTGACGGACGGATCGTAGCATCTCCCGGCGTGTTGGTCGCCGCGCTCCATGCCGCGCAGGAGGAGAAAGGGCTGATTTGCCCTGCCGCGCAGGGAGCCGAGGCGAAATGGGCCAGCGGATTATCGGTCCTTGCCGCACCCACGTTGACAGCGCTGCTAGCGCATATGAAAGGTGAGGATACGTTGCCCGAACCCCCTTTGGGCGAGGTGGCGGAGGCAACGGGCGGCCCCGACCTGAAGCAGGTCAAGGGCCAGGAAACCGCCAAGCGCGCGCTCGAGATCGCGGCGGCGGGCGGGCACAACCTGCTGATGGTCGGCCCACCCGGCGCGGGCAAGAGCCTGATCGCGGCATGCCTGCCGGCGATATTGCCCGAGCTCAGTCCGGCAGAGGCGCTCGAGGTGAGCATGATCGCGTCGGTCGCCGGAACGCTGGAGGGCGGGCGGATCAGTCGTTCGCGACCCTTTCGCGCGCCGCATCACTCGGCGAGCATGGCGGCCTTGACCGGCGGCGGTCACCGGGCGCGGCCGGGTGAGGTCAGCTTGGCGCATCTGGGTGTGCTGTTTCTCGATGAACTGCCCGAGTTCCAGCGCGCTGTCCTTGATTCGCTGCGCCAGCCGCTGGAAACCGGGCGGGTGGACGTGGCGCGGGCGAATGCGCATGTCAGCTACCCGGCACGGGTGCAGCTGATCGCGGCGATGAACCCGTGTCGTTGCGGCCATCTGGGCGATCCGGCGCTGGCCTGTTCGCGCGCGCCCAGATGTGCGGCGGATTATCAGTCGCGCGTGTCCGGGCCGCTGATCGACCGGATCGATCTTGCGGTGGAGATGGAACCCGTCAGGGCCGCCGACCTGGCGCTGCCACCTCCTGCCGAAGGCTCGGCGCAGATCATGAGCCGGGTGGCGACGGCGCGATCGGTGCAAGTCGCGCGGGGCGTGCGCGCCAACGCCGAACTCGACGGCGACGCGCTCGGACGCTTCGCCAGCCCCGATGCCGAGGGTCAGGCGTTGCTCCTCAAGGCGGCGGATGCAATGCGATTGTCGGCGCGCGGCTACACCCGCGTGCTGCGCGTGGCGCGCACCATCGCCGACCTCGCGGGCGCCGAGCGGACGGGCCGGCTGCATATCGCCGAAGCGCTGAGCTACCGACGTCGCGCTCCCGTTGCCTGATGGCCGCTCGCCTCGTTAGGCTCTTCTTAACTGTGACCTGCCATAGGACTGTCCGGACGAAAGGAAGAAACATCCTTGCAGCAAATGCGCTGCCGGGTTCGATCCAGATGGCATCTCCGGTAGATTGGAAGTCGCGATGGCCCGCTGCGATGCTTTTGGTTAACCGCGCACGGAGCACCGGCTTGGCGCGTTTTGATACCGGTTGCGCAGCGCGGCCCCGCAAATGACTGATCGCGGCGATCGGAGGGCAAATCTGCCGGATGGAACGCAGGCTGAGCCCGGCGAGGTCGAGCCCGTGCCGTTGTCGGCCCATATACCCGGCGTAATCTTGCTGGCGGCGATATGGATTGCCTGGCTGCTGCATCTGCCCGGTGGAATGCTCGGTTGGGGGCTTTCGGGGGCGGCGCTTGCGGCCGGGCGCTGGGACACCGTCATCTTGCACATGTTCGCGCATGCCGGGCTGATCCACATCGGTTTCAACTCGATCGTCCTGTTCAGTCTCGCGGGGCCGCTAATGACATGGATGGGCCGGCCGCCGGGAAACTGGCTGCGGTTCTTCGCCTTCTATGCCATTGCCGGGCTTGCCGGCGCGGCGTTGTTCGTCGCGCTCAACCCGACAAGCGCAGTGCCGATGGTGGGCGCATCCGGGGCGATCTCGGGACTTATTGGCCTTGCCGCACGTGTCTCGGCCGATCGCGAACGGCTGATCCCGCTCCTTTCGGCTGAAATGGGCCAACGGATCTGGGGGTTCGCCAAGGCCAATCTGTGGATCGTGCTGCTGTTCGGCGTTCTGATGCTGCTATCGGGTGGTGGCGGGGGCATCGCCTGGGAGGCGCATCTGGGGGGCTTTCTCGTCGGCATGCTGGCAGCGCGCGTGGTGCTGGTCGATGCGCAAGGCTGAATGGCAATGTCGCGAATTGCACCCGGGCGAGGAGGACGCGCTGTGGCCGATCCTCGAGCCGATCATACGCGAGGGCGCGACCTATCCGCTCGATCCCGATGCGACGCAGGCCGAGGTCCTCGCCTATTGGACCGCGCCCGACAAGACGGTGTTCGTGGTAGCCGGCGCCGGGGGGCTTGTAGGAACCTACACGCTCAGGCCCAATTCCACCGGGCCTGCCGGGCATGTCGCCAATGCCGCCTATGCGGTGCGCCCCGACACGCGCATGCAAGGTATCGGAGAAGCCATGGCGCGCGACAGTTTCGTCAAAGCGCGGTCGATTGGTTATCTGGCCATGCAGTATAATCTCGTGGTCACGACCAACGTCTCGGCCATCGCGTTTATACCGCCGGTTGGGGATGGTCGAGGTGGGCCGTCTTCCTAAAGCGTTCCGCCATCGAGACTTGGGCTATGTCGATGCGCTGGTGATGTACCGCCTGCTTTAGTCGATCGCTGTCAGATAATACGGGGATCCGCGCAAGGAATGACGCGAGGTCAGCGGTACGCTTCGGCCAGAATGCCGCGAGCATTCGGTGTGCTGACAAATGAATCATCGACGCGTCGGTGGTGCGTATCAGGCTGGATCGTTTGAAGCCCCCGTAGCGTCGGATCGATCCAGCAGGCCGCGTGCAACCAGTTCGTCCTCGAGTCGCTCTGCGATGGTGAAGACATGCCCCTGCCACCCGCGCTCTCGGGCAGCGGCGATATTTTCAAGGCTGTCATCAATGAACAGCAGACCGTTCGCATGGTGGCCGAACCGGTTTTCAGCGATCTCGTAGATGCGCCGACCAGGCTTGGCGCAGCCTTCGTCGCCTGAGACGACGATGTCGTCGAACAGATCGAACACCGGTTCCCTGGGGCGAAACTGTCGCCAGAACTCGCTTGCGAAATTGGTCAGCGCAAACAGGGGCATACCGGTCGCTGCCAACCGACGAACGAGCGCGTGCGACCCCTCGACATGTCCGGGAATGGTCTCGACGAAGCGACGTCGATAGGCTGTGATCAGCTCGGAATGGTCGGGATAAAGCGCGATGCGTTCGGCCAGCATGTCGTCGAGCGGTCGACCCGCGTCGGCCTGTGAATGCCATTGTTCGGTCACGACATGGGCACAGAACCAGTCGAGCTCGTCCGCATCGGCGATCATCTGGCAAAAGAGAAGCCGCATGTCCCAACGGATTAGCACGCGGCCTACGTCGAACACGACCGCCGTTACGGGCTGGTATCGCGCGCCTTCATTCACAATTTGGGTGCGCAGACGATAATGCGGAGCTGTGCTGCGGCCGACAGGGTTCGCTTTAAGACCTGCCTCGGCTCACATGGATCGAACTGAAACTATCGCTCCGAGCGCCGGTAAGTCCTAGCCTTGGCGCGCCTTGAACCGGCGATTGGTCTTGTTGATCACGTAAGTGCGCCCGCGCCGCCGGATCACGCGATTGTCGCGATGCCTGTTCTTCAACGACTTCAAGCTGTTGCGGATCTTCATGGCACCAGTTTTCCAAAACAAGACAACGACAATAAGCCCCCGCGATATGGTTCGCGTGGCTGTGAAATCAAGGCAAGGCGGTTAGGGGCGGGCCAAAGCCCTGTCAAGTCATCGCTCGGAACCGCACGATCCGGCACTGAGCCACGCCGATCCCGAACGGACAAAAGAGGATGAGCCCGCTGCCCTGTCAAGCAACACGGTTCGCTGACTGGATCGGGTGCACGTGCAACCACTCAGCGATTGGCGCGTTGGTTAAATTGCTATGAACAAATCTTTCCTTCCGCTTGCCCTCCTCCTTGCTACCGGTGCGTCGCTTGGAGGATGCGCAACGCCGTCCTTCTCGACCCCGGTCGAGGTGACCCGTTTCTCGGCGACGCCCGCCGGCACGCCTCCCCGCGGGCCGGTCACCGTTACAGCGGCAGCGGGTGAGGATGAGCGAAGTCTTGCCCTCGAACCCTTTCGCGCTGCCGTGAGTGAGCGGCTGGCTGCGGTTGGCTACCCTCAGTCGAGCGGAGCGGCACCTTATGTCGCGGTGGTCGGTGTCGAGCGTTTCATCGCCCAACCGGGTGGCGGGCGCGGACCCGTCAGTGTCGGCGGTGGAGCTTCGACGGGCGGCTATGGATCGGGCGTGGGACTTGGTCTGGGCATCGATCTGACACCGCGCCCCGCCGAAGAGATCGGGACCGAACTGGCTGTCAGTATCCGGCCGGCCACGGGAGGTGAGGCGATCTGGGAAGGGCGTGCGCGCTTTACCGCTACCGCGAATAACGGCGATGCCGATCCTGCCCGAGCCGCGCGCAAGCTGGCTGATGCGCTGTTCGAAGGCTTTCCCGGCAATTCGGGAGAGACTATCGAGGTGCGATGACGCACCCACCAGCCTCCGCTCCATCACAACAGTTCCAAGAACCCCCACGCCGGTCCAATGGTCACGGTTCCGGCTCTGATAAGAGCATCATGGTCGACGCCGCTTTCGATGGTGGGAATATAGAAGTGGTGAGTGTTTCGCAGGCGAGTGCACGGCTTGCCATTCCCGCCGACCGTCACAGCGAATTTCGCCAGTGGTTCTTCTTCCGGGTCGCCGGGGCGGCAGGCCGCGACTTGGTGCTTGAAATAGGCGATCTTTCCAACTCTGCGTACCCGGCCGGCTGGTCGGACTACCGGGCATGCGTCAGCGAAGACCGGACGACATGGAACCGCGCCGCTACCAGCTATGACGAGCAGTCGGAGGGCGGAACCCTGACCATCCGCTACACGCCCTCGTCCGACATCGCCTGGTTCGCCTATTTCGCACCCTACTCGCTCGAGCGCCATCACGATCTGGTATCCGAAGCTGCGGCCATGCCCGGCGTGTCCTACCGGCGTCTCGGCACGACGCATGAAGGCCGGCCGGTCGACTGTTTGGTCCTTGGTGAGGGGGGCTGCCAGGTGTGGCTCTACGCCCGCCAGCACCCCGGTGAAACGATGGCCGAATGGTGGATGGAGGGTGCGCTCGAACTGCTGACCGACCCCGCCGATTCGATTGCTCGCATGCTGCGCCGCGATTGCACGTTGCATTTGGTGCCCAATTGCAATCCTGACGGCTCTGTCCTTGGTCACCTGCGGACCAACTCGCTGGGCGTCAATCTGAACCGGGAATGGAGCGATCCGAGCGCCGAACGGTCCCCCGAGGTGCTGGCGATCCGCAATGCGATGGACATGACCGGCGTAGATTTTGCCATGGACGTGCATGGCGATGAGGCGATCGCAGCCAATTTCCTCGCCGGTTTCGAGGGTATTCCCTCCTGGAGCGATGCACAGGGCGGGGCGTTTACCCGCTATCGCTCGATCCTGGCGCGCCGATCACCCGATTTTCAGACCGTCAAGGGTTATCCGCCCGCCAAGCCGGGCAAGGCAAATCTGTCGATAAGCACCAACCAGGTTGCCGAACGGTTCGGTGCCTGTGCAATGACGCTGGAAATGCCGTTCAAGGATAACGCCGACCTGCCGGATAAGGCGCAAGGCTGGAGTCCCGAACGCTGCCGCCATCTTGCGCGAGATTGCCTGGGCGCACTTGCCGAATGGGTAGCGACCCGCGACTGACCTGTAGCGATTTCAATATGCTCTAACCTTTTGACAAGTGTTGCCGTGTTAGCTTGGACGTGCGAGAAACATTGTCGAGGGTACGACATTAGAAGCCAGCATGAACATGTTTGAACTTGCCGCGCCCATCCTCGAGGCGCTTGCCGGTATTGGGTCGGTGATCGACAGCGAGCCGGTTATCGCGGGGCTCGTGCTGGTCATTACCGCGGGCGCGATAGGTCTTTGCGTTCCGGGGCTGCTGGTGCCGATCTCTTTTTCCGCCGGGCTGTTGCTGGATGGATGGCTGGCGATTGCGGTTGTCGCATCGGGAGCGGTGATGGGAAGCCACGGCCTTTTCCTGGCTGCACGACATGGCCTTGGCGGGGCCATCGAGCGACGGTTGGCCGGCAGGCTCGAGCGTTTCGCACCGCATTTGGCCAATTACGGTTTCTTCTATGTGGCCGGGCTGCGCATGGTGGGAACGCCGCATGCGCTGGTCACCCTTGCCAGCGCCGCCAGTCCGCTCGGCCATCGCAGCTTTGCCCTGGCAACTTTGCTGGGTTTCCTGCCCGCAATCGCACTGAGCGCCGGTGCGGCCTCGGCGATCTGACCTCACTGTAGGTGCGGCGGGGCAGGGCGCGCTTCTCTTGAACCTGCAAACCTTTTAAGGGCCGCTAACCCTTAAGGTGCAGCACGCAGATCAGCGTGAACAGACGGCGCGCGGTGTCAAAATCGGTTTCGACCTTGCCTTCGAGAGCATCGAGCAACTGGCGCGTGCCACGATCATGGATCCCCCGCCGCGCCATGTCGAGCGTCTCGAGCTCGGGGGCCGAGGCCTTGCGCAGCGCCTTGTAATAGGAATCGCAGATCGCGAAATATTCGCGCACCACCCGTTTCAGCCGCGCCAATCCCAAGCCGACCGTCCCTGCGGCACGTCCGGTTCCATCGATGATCGCTAAAGCCAGCTTGCCATCGATCACCGACAGGTCGACCCGCCAAGGTCCCTCATGCCCCTGCTCGGTGGCTTTTAACGGACGGAACGAATTCTCCTCCACGAGGTCGCGCAAGGCCACTTCGCGCTCTTTCTCGACATCCTCGTTGCGCGCGAGGATCGTTCGCTCGTCCAGCGATATCTCGGCGATCCGGTCGAGCGAGCCGGCGGAGGCAAGGGCGGCTTTCATCGGTCGGCCAGTTTCGCAAATGCCAGGCCATTGTGCAACTGCGAAAAAGCACGTCCGTCCACAGCTTGCGCACAGGTTGTTGGCTTGATGCTTTGGGGCAGACGGCGCATCAGGCATGCATGGCCGTCCGCACCCTGCCCGCCCGCATCGATCTTGTGCCGCAAGGCGAGAACGCCGGACGCATGCTGCCCGCCAATCTGGAGGCCGAGGCTGCGTTTTTGGGCGCGGTGTTGATCGACAACCGTCTGCTCGAGGAAATGCGCGTGCCACTGCGCGCCGAACACTTCTTCGCTCCTGTCCATTTGAGGATTTTCGAGCGGATCTGCACGCTTGCCGATCGGCAGATGGTCGTCACGCCGGTAACGCTCAAACCCTATTTCGAGGCCGACGAAGCGCTCGCCGAACTGGGCGGCACCGCTTATCTCGCCCAGCTTACCGCCGATGGTCAGGGGTTGCTGGCGCCGCGCGAACTCGCCCAGCAGATCTACGACCTGGCACTGCTGCGCGAACTGGTCAGCGTGGGGCGCGATCTGGTCGAGGACGCGCTCGATACGTCCGACGAGGTCGAGCCCATGGCGCAGATCGAGGCGGCCGAGGCGCGGCTGTTCGAGGTCGCCGAGGGCGCCGCGACCGGTACCGAGGCCGAGAGTTTCCGCGCCGCCACCAGCAAGGCGCTGGGCCTGATCGAGACGGCAATCAATTCGGGCGGCCATGTTTCGGGCAAGACCACCGGCTTTGCCTCGATCAACGAGAAATGCGGCGGATTGCACGATTCGGATCTGGTCATCATCGCCGGACGGCCGGGCATGGGGAAAAGCTCGCTGGCCACCAACATCGCCTTCAACTGCGCCGAGCGGTGGCTGCGAGACAAGCGTGACGGGATCGAAAAATCGGTCGGGGCCGGGGTGGCGATGTTCAGTCTGGAAATGTCGAGCGATCAGTTGGCTACGCGTATTCTTGCAGAGCAGGCGGCGATCCCGTCGGAAAACCTGCGGATGGGCAAGATCAGCCGCAATGACTTCCATCAGCTTTCGGCAGCCAGCCAGCGTCTTGCCGAGCTGCCGCTTTATATCGACGACACGCCTGCGCTCTCCATCTCCGCGTTGCGCACACGCGCGCGCCGGCTGAAGCGCCAGCATCGCGAAATCGGGCTGATCGTGGTCGATTACCTGCAATTGCTCCAGGGTTCGAAGCGCTCGCAGGACAACCGGGTCAACGAAATCTCGGAGATCAGCCGCGGCTTGAAGACGCTGGCCAAGGAATTGAACCTGCCGGTGGTGGCGCTGTCGCAACTGAGCCGCGCGGTCGAGAACCGCGAGGACAAGCGGCCGATGCTCTCGGACCTGAGGGAATCGGGCTCGATCGAGCAGGATGCCGACATGGTCTGGTTCATCTATCGCGAGGATTATTATGTAAAGGCGGGCGAACCCAAGTTCCCGTCCGACAATGACACGCCCGAAGTGCGCGACAAGTGGCAAGCCTGGTACGACCGGATGGAACAGGTGCACGGATTGGCCGAGCTCATCATCGGCAAGCAGCGCCACGGAGCGACAGGCAAGGTGCGGCTGCGCTTCGAGCCGAAGATCACCCGTTTCTCCGATCTGGCGGAGGGCGAATATCAGGCCGGAGCCTTCGATTAGATCCCCAGGTTGAGCCGGCGGGTCACCGTGTAGTCGACCACCGCGACAAGGAACCAGCTTGCCCACCAGCGCAGTTTGGCGAGCGGCCCCTTCCAGCTCCGATAGACCGCGGGAGTAACCGCCTGCGACAAGTCGGCCTGCAGGTCGATGAAGCGGCGCATTCGGCTGGCAAAAGCGCTGTCTTCGATGCGCAGCATGATCTCGAGGTTGAGGTAGAGGCTGCGCATATCGAGATTGCCGCTGCCCAGATAAACGGCATCGTCGAGGACGATGAGCTTGGTGTGCAGCATATCCGGCGCGAACTCGAAGACTTCCACGCCGTTTTTCAAAAGGCGGCCGTAGAACGCACGGCTGGCAGCGATGGTGGTCGAATTGTCCGACTTTCCGGCCATGACAAGCCGCGCAATTCCACGCCGCGCCACCGCCCCGATCCGGCGGACGAATTTGGGTGGCGGGGAGAAATAGGCCATCACCATATCGAGCCGGTGTGCCCGGTCCAGGTCACGCTGGAGGCAGGCAGGCCAGCTTGCCGAACTGCGCGTGGGACCGCCGATCAGCAACTGGACGGGCGGCTTGCCGGCATCCCAGCTTTTCACCTCGCGGCGGATGGCTCGCAATTGCGCGTCGGGCCGGGACGACCAGTCGCGGATGATCTTGAACCAGTTGTCCAGTTGCGCCACCACCGGTCCGTCGATCATGAACCCAAGATCGGCCCAGCCGCCTGTTCCGGATGCAGTGAAATAGCCCTCGGCGATATTGAAACCGCCGAGCATTGCTTCCGCCCTGTCCGCAACCACGATCTTTTGGTGGTTGCGGATGAGATAGCGGCGTGAAGCAGCGGCACTGAATCTGAGGTGCACGCCGCCCGCAGCGGTGAGCGGCGCGAAGAACTCCTCGCCGGCCTCGGATCCGAACGCGTCGAGGATAATGGTCACTGCAACCCCGCGCCGCGCCGCTGCGACCAACGCATCGCGAACCTTTCTGCCGCAATCATCCGGGGCGTAGATGTAGGAGACGAGCGACAGGCTTTCGCGCGCGTTCTCGATCAGACCGATCATCGCGGCAAGACGCTCTGGTCCGCCCGGATGTACCATGATCCGGTGGCCCGCAGCGACAACTTCGAACGATCGGTCGTGACCCGCACCATCGCCAGTGGCTGCGTTCAGCGCCTTCGCATGTTCGGAAGCATCGTCCTTCATCGCCCGCTTCTAGCATCAGGCGGGCGGGGCGAAACCTTGACGTTACTGGGCGACACGCGCATATGCCGCGCTTCCCCATCTGCCGGCTGATATTGGAGTGCCCAATGGCGCGCGTTACTGTCGAGGATTGTGTCGACAAGATCCCCAACCGCTTCGATTTGGTCCTGCTTGCCGCCCAGCGCGCGCGAGAGATCTCGGGTGGACAGGAACTGACGATCGACCGGGACCGGGACAAAAACCCGGTTGTCGCTCTGCGTGAAATTGCCGAGCAGAACGTCAAGCCCAAGCAGCTGCTCGAAAGCCTGGTCCAGACGCTGCAGCGTGTGCTGCCCGACGAGGAAGACGAGGCTGATGCGGTCGGCTCGCTCAGCCAGTCTGCAGAAGCGATGCGGCTTTCGGCTGCCGCGCCTGCGCGCAACACATCGGTCGGGGGCGACTACGAGGGCTGACACCTCGCGGTTTATGACAGTAGTTTACGTTGTACATCCGGCACTACTCCGCGCGTCGCGCTCAGGATCTTCGCCTTGTTGATGCAACCAGGCTGGAACTTTGCTTGATCAACGACCGCGACCGGTCGCCTTCTGAAGGGCATCGATTCGGTTCGAGGCTTCGGCTTTTGTCAGACCTTCATCATACGCATCGGGATCGCCCGCTTCCTCGCTGAGCGTCTTGAGATAGCTTGCTTGAGCGCCCGTCATGCGCTCATCGCCGGTTACCCAGTCCTCGACCGGCTTTTCGGCGTTGGATACCGGATCAGATTTTGGATCGGCCGGGGGTTTTTGTGCAGTCATCGCGCATCTCCTTTGATTGCCTTGACGCTTGCGATCCCGCTTTGTTCCCCCTTCGATAACCCAAAACCATGCGCTTGCCGGAAGGCACGTCGGTGCGCCCGAACGGCTCATTTATTCGCACCGATATCACCGTGCTGCCTTATCAGGCCGCACCGGCGTCCTGACCCGCCGGGCGGGCCTGACCCGCCGGGCGGGGGGGGTCAGGCTCCTTGCGGTGCGGTGCCTTCGCCCGTGTCTCCGCCAAAGCGCTTGCCGGCCTTGGGAATCGCTGAGCCGTGCAGCGGCTTGACCGAGATCTGCGTCGGGGCGGCATCAGGACGATCGATCTTGCCGTTCTCGAGCAACGCCTTGATCTCTTCACCGGTAAGCGTCTCATATTCAAGCAGTGCCTGAGCCAGCAAATGAAGCTGATCCTCGTAATCGGTCAGCAGCTGCCGCGCCTTGCCATGCGCGCCCTCGACAAGGCCGCGGATCTCGGCATCGATCAGCTTGTTGGTCTCGTCGCTCGCCATGGTCCGAGCCGTCTGGCCCATGCCCAGATAGCCTTCCTGGCTCTGCTCGTATTGCAGCGGCCCCAGCTTGTCCGACATGCCCCACTTGGTGACCATGTTGCGCGCCAGGTCGGTCGCATACTGAATGTCCGAGGCAGCGCCCGAAGACACCTTGTCGTGACCAAAGATGATCTCTTCGGCGACACGCCCGCCCATGGAAACCGAAAGGTTCGCGTGCATCTTGTCGCGATGGTAGGAGTAGTTGTCGCGCTCGGGCAGGCGCATCACCATTCCCAGGGCACGGCCGCGCGGAATGATGGTGGCCTTGTGGATGGGGTCGGACGCATCTTCGTGAACCGCGATGACCGCGTGACCCGCCTCGTGATAGGCGGTCATCTTCTTCTCGTCCTCGGTCATGACCATGGACTTGCGCTCGGCGCCCATCATGACCTTGTCCTTGGCGTCCTCGAACTCCTGCATCGCAACCAGGCGCTTGTTGCGCCGTGCTGCAAGGAGCGCCGCCTCGTTGACCAGGTTGGCAAGGTCCGCGCCCGAAAAGCCGGGGGTTCCCCGGGCAATAGTGCGCGGATTGACGTCGGGCGCGAGCGGCACCTTCTTCATGTGCACGGCGAGGATCTTTTCCCGCCCGTCGATATCGGGGACAGGAACAACCACCTGACGGTCGAACCGGCCCGGACGCAGCAACGCGGGGTCGAGGACGTCGGGGCGGTTGGTCGCGGCAATGATGATGATGCCTTCATTCGCTTCGAAGCCATCCATCTCGACCAGCAACTGGTTCAACGTCTGCTCGCGCTCGTCGTTGGAATTGCCCAGACCATGCCCGCGATGACGCCCGACCGCGTCGATTTCGTCGATAAAGACGATGCATGGCGCATTCTTCTTGGCCTGCTCAAACATGTCGCGCACCCGGCTTGCGCCCACGCCGACGAACATCTCGACGAAATCGGACCCGGATATGGTGAAGAACGGCACGCGTGCCTCGCCGGCGATCGCGCGGGCGAGCAGCGTCTTGCCTGTACCCGGCGAACCCACCAGCAGCGCGCCCTTGGGGATCTGACCGCCCAGCTTGGAGAAGCGCTGCGGATCCTTCAGGAACTCAACGATTTCCTGCAGTTCCTCGCGCGCCTCATCAATGCCGGCAACATCATCGAAGGTGACGCGGCCCTGCTTTTCGGTCAGCAGCTTGGCTTTCGACTTGCCAAAGCCCATCGCGCCCGAACCGCCGCCCTTCTGCACCTGACGCAGCGCGAAGAAGGCGATTCCCAGGATCAGCAGGAAGGGCAGGGTCTGGATGAGGATGTAGACCAGCATATTGGTCTGCTCGGGCGGCGTGCCGGTATACTGGACGCCGTTCTCCTCGAGCAGCTCGGTCAACGTGGTATCGCCCGGGACGGGCGTGGTCGTGAAAGTGGAATCATTTTCCATCGTGCCGGTGATGCGGTCGGGGCCGACGGTGACCTCGCGCACGCTGCCTTCGGCGACGCGCTCACGGAAATCCGAATAGTTGATCTGCGCTCCCGCCTGCTCGCCCGGGCCGCTGAACATCGATACCACCAGCAGCAGAGCTAGGAAGATACCGCCCCACACCATCAGGCTCTTGATCCAGGGATTGCCGCCCTCGTTGGGCTCGCGGTTATCGCTCATCAGTTGTCCGATCCTTTCGGCTGGCAATGTAAGCTTCGCACCGTGAATGACAAGCGAACACCATAGCCCCTATTCCATCGCGATGCGGGACTTCGGCGAGCGGATTGCCATGCGGCCGTTTGCTTGGCCAGGGAGGTGCTGGATGCGGTTTTAGCATGATGCATCGGTTGCCATATCTGATCAAAGCCTAACGCGCAGTTACCGGTGGGAACCACAATCATGCGCGAACCATTATGATCGGGCGGCTTTTTCGCGTCCAACGTGGCCGGAACGGTGCTGAAACCTGGCCGCTATCATTTGATCCGAAGGGTGCGATGGGACAACTCGACGAGCATGGCTTGCGGCACAAGCAGACGCCTGATCAGCTTTCGCGCAAGGGGCTTCGAACAATATACGAGGCGCACTCGTCTCGTCCGGAACGCCGGGTCGCACTGATCAGCACCTTTGCGCCGCGCAAATGCGGTATCGCCACTTTCGCTACGGACATCGTCGAGCAACTGGGTCTTCACGCCGCCGATGTCGGCATCGACGTGTATGCGCTCGACGGACCCGAAAGTGCGGTGACCTACGAGAATGTCGCCGGCACGATCGATCCGGACGACCCTTCGAGCATCGCACGCGTTGCCAAGGCGATCAATGAAAGCGGGGCGGACGCGGTCTGGCTGCAGCACGAATACGGCATCTTCGGCAAGCTTGACGGTCTGGCGGTGAGTGATTTGGTCGACAGGCTCGCGGCACCGCTGATCCTGACGGCGCACACGGTGCTGGGCAAGCCGAACGAGCGCCAGCATGCCATCCTCACGCATCTTGTTACGCGCGCCAGCAAGGTGATGGTGATGAGCCGGCATGCGCGCGACCTGCTTGCCGAGCGCTATGGCGCGCCGCACGAAATCCTGCGCATCATCGAACATGGCGCACCCGATCGCCCGTTCGGCAGGCAGGCGCAGTTCAAGGGGCAGCTTGGCCTGACCGGCCGCAACGTGCTGACCACGTTCGGCCTGCTGGGCCCGGGCAAGGGGATCGAGCAGGCGATCCGCGCACTGCCCGCGATCATCGCCGACCATCCGCACACGATCTATCGCATCATCGGCGCCACGCATCCCAAACTCGTTGCCTTGCACGGGGAAGCTTACCGCGATGGGTTGAAGGCGCTTGCCGCCAAGCTGGGCGTTGCCGATCATATCCAATGGGACAACCGCTTCCTCGATACAGACGAGTTGCTCGACCAGCTCGAGGCCTGTGATATCTATCTGACGCCCTATCCCGGGTTGCAGCAGTCGACGAGCGGAACGCTGAGCTATGCCGTCGCGCTGGGCAAGGCTGTGGTCTCGACGCCTTATCAGCATGCGCGCGAATTGCTTGAAGGCGGTATCGGACAGCTGATCGAGCCCAATTGCAGCGAGGCGATTGCCACGGCGGTTAACGCGCTATTGGCCGATAGGCAGGCGCTGAAGGCGTTGCAGCGCCGCGCCTACGCCAAGGGTCGCCAGACGATCTGGCCGCGTTTTGCTCAGGCATCGGCATTGTTGGTGGAAGAGGCCGTGGCACCAAAGGCCATATCGGTCCCTATCAGTGCCACTCCCAGCCTGGACGCGGTGTTCGCGCTGAGCGATGCAACCGGTATCCTGCAACACGCGATCGGTATCATTCCCGACCGGCGTCATGGCTATTGTCTCGATGACAACGCCCGGGCGTTAATGGTGATGAACGTGGCCGCCGGTATCGATGATGCCGAGCGCGCGCATCGTTCGGCTATCTATGCCTCGTTCGTCCAGCACGCCTGGAACGAGGATGCGGGGGTGTTCCGCAACTTCATGCGGTTCGAGCGGACCTGGTGCGAGGATGCTGGTTCGGAAGATTCCAACGGGCGGGCCTTGTGGGCGCTTGGCCATACCATGCGCCACGCGCCCGATGCGGCGCTGGTGGACTGGGCGGCGCGGCTGTTCGACCAGGCGGCGCCGCGTCTATCCGAGATTGGCTCACCCCGCGCCATCGCCTTTGCCATGCTCGGGGCAACGGGATCGCTTCATGCCCGTCCCGACCACGTCGCCTCGCGCACCATGCTGGCCAAGGGTGCCGACTTCCTCGAGCGGCTGCTCGGGGGTGCTCGCAGACCCGACTGGGCTTGGTTCGAGGCGGTGCTGGGTTACGACAATCCGCGGCTTTCGCAGGCGCTGATCGAGGCCGGCGAAGTGCTCGGCGAACAGCGGTTCATCACCGCCGGGCTCGAGACGCTCGATTGGATCGCTCGGCAGCAGATTTCTGCGACCGGCCGGTTTCGGCCCATCGGGTGCGAGAGCTTTGGTCATGACCATGCCCATCTCCCGTTCGACCAGCAGCCGCTCGAAGCCCAGGCGGCGATCGAGGCATGTGCCTGCGCCTTCCGCATTTCGGGCAACGAGCGTTGGCGGCGACATGCGTTGGCGGCGTGGAACTGGTTCTTCGGTGCCAACGACCGGGGGGCGGTGCTGGCTGAGATCGCCACCGGACGCTGCCGTGACGGCATCAACCCGCGTGGTGCTAACGCCAACTGTGGAGCCGAATCGATCCTTGCTTTCCAACTTGGTCATATTTCGATGATAGGGCTCACCCAGGCCGTTCACGGCGATTCGGGGGGAATGCGGGTTGGCCAGCCGGAAGTTCGAACCACAAAGTTCGCTGCATATCCTTGATACGCGGCTCCATGCCGATCCCTCCCGCGTTGTTCTCCGGCCATTCCATCTGGGATGGCAGGCACGCAATGCTCCCGGGGGGCGGGCGGCGCGGCTGGTCAAGGATATCATGGATTTGCCCGAAGAGCGCGTGGCGGCCGAATATAGCCGCGTGCTGCGGGATTTCGACGAACGTCATTGGCAGATCGAGCAGATCTTCGAGAAGCGCTTCGTCGAGGTAAGAAGTAGCCTTGATCTGCCGAACGCCCCGCTAAGCGAGGCGAGGCGGCGGCTGATCGGGGCCTATTTCTGTCACGAATATACCTACGCGGCGGCCGCTTTGATGAACCCCTCGATCGTGCCGCATCCCGATCAGAGCGGGTGTCGCGGCGGTGCGATGCGCTTCGTGATGTCGCTGCGTGCGGTGGGCGAGGGGCATATCAGCTCGATCGCCTTTCGCGAGGGCATCGCCCATCCCGACGGCGAGTTCGAATTGTGGCCGCAAAGCGCCTTTGCCACCGCCGTGGAGCCCGACGAGGCCACGCTGGTCGACGCCGATGCCAGCGTCACCGTGCATCGCAACAAGGAATCATCGCTGTCCAACACGGTGGTCTTTCCGATCACCGAGCAGCAGGCGAACGGGCTTGAAGATCTGCGCATGGTTCAGTTCGATCATGGGGTGAAGGACGGCCGGCCGGATTACGAGTGGATCGGCACCTACACCGCCTATTCGGGCCACTCGATCCGCTCCGAATTGCTGCGCACGCGCGACTTCAGGACCTTTCATCTCGAACCGATCGAGGGAACTGCCGGCAGAAACAAGGGCATGGCGCTGTTTCCCCAGAAGATCGACGGCCGCTATGCGATGATCGGGCGCCAGGACGGCAAGAACCTGTTTTTGCTGACTTCCGATAGGCTCGATTGCTGGGACGATGAGGGCAAGCTCCTGATGGAGCCGCGCTATCCCTGGGAGTTCATCCAGATCGGCAATTGCGGCTCGCCCATCCGCACTGACGCGGGCTGGTTGGTGTTCACCCATGGCGTGGGCGCGATGCGCAAATATTCGCTTGGTGCCGCGCTGCTCGATCTTGCTGATCCGGGCAAGGTGATCGCGAGGGCCAGCCAGCCAGTGCTGACTGCCATTGATGCGGACCGCAGCGGCTACGTGCCCAATGTGGTCTATACCTGCGGGGCCTTGAAAGTGGGCGAACGGCTGCTCATTCCCTATGGCATATCGGACAGTGCGGTGGGTTTCGCGACCGTGACGATCGAGGACCTGCTGGCGCTGCTTTCCTGAAGGAGCGCGCCGCATGAGGTTGCAGACCCGTATCGTCGAAAAGCCATGGGGCCGTGATGTGCTGCCCCCGTCGTTCGAATCGAAGAGCGATGGGCCGGGCGGCAAGCGGATCGGCGAGATATGGTTCGAGCCACCCCAGACCATGCCGGACCTGCTGGTGAAGTACCTGTTCACTAGCGAGAAACTGTCGGTCCAGTGTCATCCGAACGATGCGCAAACTAAGGCGATGGGGCTGGGCAGACAGGGTAAGGAAGAATGCTGGCTGGTGATCGAGGCGCAAGCCGGCGCAAAGCTGGGGATCGGTTTCGAGCGCACGTTGTCGCGCGATGAACTGCGCGCGGCCGCTCTGGACGGATCGATCGAGCAGCTGCTCACCTGGCACGAGGTGCGCGAAGGCGATTTCTTTTACATCCCCGCCAATACCGTGCATGCGATCGGCAAGGGATGTTCGATCATCGAAATCCAGCAGAATTCGGACATCACCTATCGGCTCTATGATTACGGCCGTCCGCGCGAGCTTCATCTCGACAAAGCGCTGGCGGTCGCCGCGCGCGCGCCATATCCTGCGTCGCTTCATCGCCATGCACCCGATAGCGGCCACGCGGTGCTGGTCGATGGCCCGCATTTCCGCCTCGATATCATGCATGGCGCGCCATCGGCCGACATCGCCGCGCGGTATCGGGGACCGCTGATCGTCATTGCGCGTGACGAGCCGGTCCGGATCGGCGATGCTTGTGTGGTATCGCCCGGACAATGCGGGCTGGCATCGTCCCTGGAAGCGGTGCAAGCCGATCCCGCCGGACGCTGCCTGATCGCTCAGACGATCTAGCAGCCGCCCGCCATCTCGCTCGGCGATGCAGAGAAACCGGTCCGACCGCGATCGGTTGGACTTGCTTGGTCACGAATTGATAACATAGCAGTCGCGGTGCCTTCATAACCGCTGACTAACGACGTCTCCGCCAACACAGGGGACACGCGATGGCCAATGATTCCAGCAACGATATCTCGAACAAGGCCAAGGACGCGCTGCCGACGCGCCGTGGTTTCCTGGCGATTGGCGTTAGTGGTGCGGCCGCAGCGAGCCTGACCGCCTGCGGCGATGATTCGTTGAACCAGAATGTCGCTGCTCCGCCCACGCCGGACCCAACCGCCAGCCTGCCGCGTGCCCGCTTCGCCGAAGCGCGCGACATTCTTTCAGAACCCATGCTGCAGAACCCGGGACCTGATTCGGTGCGCGTGGTCTGGTTCAGCGAGAACGATGCGGGCACGCATACGGTGCTGGTAGGCCAGGACTACAGCCGCACCTTTCAGGCAACGACCACGCGCATGACGCGCATGCTGGAGGATTCGGGGTCGCAGGTTTTCCAGCGGATCACCTCGGGGTTGCGGGAGCCGCAGCCGCGCCCCGTGTTTCGGCACGAAGCGGTGATCACCGGGCTGAGACCGGGGCAACGCGTGCCTTATGTCGCGGTCAGCACACGCGGCGGGGGGCCGGTTCGGTCGGGCGAATATTCACTCCAGCCGCTTCCCGCACCTGGTCAGGCGGTAAAGATGCTGCTCTCATCGGACCAGCAGAACAATGCGATGGCGATCGCCAACTTCCAGAAGGTGGAAGAGACCGTCGGCCGGGTCGATGCGGTGCTGTTTCCCGGCGATTTCGTCAGCACACCGAACAGGGCCAGCGAGTGGTTCGACCGGGTGTCGCTTGGCAACCCCAGCTTCTTCCAGTCGCTCCAGGGCACGATGCGCCGCTGGAACCCGGGTTCGGTCTATGAGGGCGGCGCCATTCTTCAGCACGCCCCGCTTTACGGCAGTCTGGGCAATCACGAGTATCCGGGGCGCTGGCGGCTCGATCCGGCGACGAACAACGCGAACAATTCGCAGTCCGTGTCGATCAACAACATGGACAACGACCCGCAGCCGCGCTGGTATGCCGAAGCGCGCTACGAGGAACTGAAGGGCCAGATAAACCCGACCGGCGATGCCGCGTTTCGCGAACGCTGGATCCGCGACAACAGCCACGAATTCGTCACCTATAGCGAAATGTGGTCGCTTCCCGAAGGACCGGACGGCAAGGCCTACTGGGCGCAGCGCTATGGCGATGTGCTGCTGATCTCGCTCGATGCCAACCGCATTTGGCGGACATGGAACCCCAATCAGCGCGGCAAATTCACCGAGCAGGTGCCGTCGGGCAACACGCAGGTGACGCAGAATAGCGACGACTGGGGTTTCGGCGACTTCACCTTCCGTCCGTTCGGGCGCGGGTCGCGGCAATATGCCTGGCTTGCAGAAATGCTCAGGAGCGAGGCGGCGCGCACCGCCAAATATCGGATCGTGCTATCGCATCAGACCATGGCTGGGCTAGGCGACAACGTGGTTCCAGTGCAGGCCGAGCAGCGGGTGACGGTGGAACTGGTGGATGGCACGCTGATCGGCCCGTTTGTGGCGTCCCAATGGCCGGCGCGCTGGCCAAAACTGCGCGAGGCACTTAGCGCCAACCAGGTCAAATATATGCGCTACGAATATCCGTTGGACCAGGATACCTGGCGCAACGATATCGAGCCGCTGCTGATCGCCAACAACGTCAACCTGGTCCACACCGGCCATTCGCATCTGTGGAATCGGACCAAGACCGGCTCGCTCAACTATCTCGAGACCGCCAATGTCGGCAATTCCTTCGGGGCGATGTTCTTTCCCACTCCGCGGCCCGGCGTCTCGCCGAGCCAGGGCCCGCGGTCCAACCAGCCGGGCAATGCGTCGTGGAACAATGCAACGCTGACGGGCGGCCCGCGCACCTCGCTCAGATGGGATCCGGCCGATTACCCCACCTTCGGCGATCCGCATGGGCGCACGATGATCCAGCCCACGCTGATGAACCCGATGCGCGAACTGCAGGGCGCATCACAGGACCTGCCGTTCATCGCCAGCAACGTGCTGACCGCGTTCAGCATTTTCGAAAGTGGCCCGGGAACCGTGTCGAGCTACGTGTTCGATACCCGCGACGCCGATTCTAACGTGATCAAGTTCGACGAGTTCTCGATCCTGAGCTGACGCCGCTCGAGCCGCCCCCGTCCATCATGCCGCGCATGGTGGACGGGAAGGCGGGCTACTTGACCAGTTCGACCTGTTCGAAATCCAGCTCCACCGGCGTTGCCCGGCCGAAGATGGAAACCGAGACCTTGACCTTGGCCTTGTCGAAGTCGAGCTCTTCCACCAGCCCGTTGAAGCTGGCGAATGGTCCTTCCAGCACCTTGACCTGGTCGCCGATCTCGTAGTCGACGCTGATGTCCTTCTTGGGCGCGGCCTTGGCCTCTTCCACGCCGCCGAAATAGCGCGCCGCCTCCTTCTCGCTGATCGGCTGCGGTTTGTTGCCCGCGCCCAGGAAGCCCGTCACCTTGGGCGTGTTCTTGATCAGGTGATAGACGTCATCGGTCAGGTTCAGCTTGGCGAGCACATAGCCCGGCATGAACTTGCGCTCGGACTGGACCTTCTTGCCACGCTTGATCTCGGTGACGGTCTCGGTGGGCACCTCGACCTCCTCAACGCCGTCCGACAGGCCGAGCCGCTCGGCCTCGGCGACAATGGCGTCACGGACCTTGTTCTCGAAGCCCGAATAGGCATGGATGATGTACCAACGCGCCATGCTCGTCCTTCTTTCTGCGATTGTTTCGGCCCCAGCGCTTGTTTCGGCCTGGGTCACAGCCACGAAAGCAGCCAACGCACCACCGTCCCGAACAGCGAATCCACCGCCAGGAAGAACAGCGAGAGGATGAGCACCATGATGCCAACGAAGATAGCCGTGCGAACCGTCTCCTCGCGCCCCGGCCATACGACCTTGGCCGTCTCCGAGCGAACCTGTCGGATGAACTCGCCCGGCGAGGTTCTCGTGCTTTGCGCCTTCGCCGGCGGAGTGGTGTCGTTCTGCGCCATCTATTCGACCGCTTTCATCATGCCTATGCCGTTCCGCCACGGCCTGTGCGCCGTCCCGGTCACCGCATCGGACCGGAAGGGGCGTGATTGCTCCGATGTCGGTAGACGGCAGGCGACTTAGGAGAGCGGGTGCTGCTTGGCAAGTGGCGGGGCGCCCACATTGCCTCTGGTCACCGGCGCCGCGCGTGAGTAGCGGGGCGAAAGGGGTAGAACTTCCGGGGGCGGAGCTGAATGGCGGCAGCAGGCGGCACGACAATGGGCGAACGGCTGATCGAGCCGGTCACCAATGTCTCGAACTTCATCTGGGGCGGAACGTGGAACGGCGAGGCGGTGCTGCCACTGCCGCCCATGGTCCTCATCCTGTTCGGCATCGGGCTGTACATCATGATCGGCCTGCGGTTCTATCCGCTGCGCCAGCTTGGCAGCGCGTTTGCCGGCTTGTTCAGCAGCCGCAAAGGCAGCGGCAGCGGCGAGATCAGCCCGTTCGCGGCGCTTTCGACCGCGCTTTCGGGCCAGGTCGGCACCGGCAACCTTGCAGGCGTGGCCACCGCCATCACGCTGGGCGGGCCGGGCGCCATCTTCTGGATGTGGGTGACGGCCGTGTTCGGGATGGCGCTCGCCTTCGCCGAGGGCAGCCTGGCAATCCGGTTCCGCGAAACCACCGCCGAGGGCACACGGCGCGGTGGACCGATGACCTACATCATGATGGGGCTGGGCCGGAAATGGACCTGGCTCGCCGTCCTGTTCTGCATAGGCGCCCTGTTCAGCGCGCTGGTAACCGGCAATTCGATCCAGGCCAACGCCGTCGCCGACGGGCTGAACGAGCTGTTCGGGATAGAGGAGACGATCGGCGGGCTGATCGTGGCGGTGCTGGTGTTCATCGTGATTATCGGCGGCATCAAGTCGATCGGTTCGGTCGCCGAGAAAGTCATTCCGTTCATGGCTGCGGCCTACATCGTGATGGCGCTGACCGCGATCCTGCTCGACATCCAGGATATGCCCGAAACCTTCAGCCGCATCTTCGGCGGGGCGTTCAGCTATCAGGCGGCCAGCGGAGGCTTTCTGGGGGCGACGATGATCATCGCCATCCAGTTCGGGGCCGCGCGCGGGTTGTTCTCGAACGAGGCCGGCCAGGGCTCGACGCCGATCGCACACGCGGTCGCGCAGACCGATGATCCAGAGCAGCAGGGCCGGATGGCAATGCTAGGCACCTTCATCGATACGATCATAATCTGCACGATGACCGCACTGGTGATCCTGACCGTCGAAGGCGATTTCACCGGAGCGGGGCAGCCCGTGATCCACGCCTGGCAGTCCGACTTGACCGGCTTTGCGATGACCTCGGGCGCGTTTGCGGCGGCGTTTCCCATCTCCATCGCCAACATCCCGATCGGCACCTTCGTCGCCAGCGTGGCGCTGATCCTGTTCGTGTTCACCACGCTTTTGACCTGGTCGTATTATGGCGAGCGGGCGATCACCTTCATCTACGACCGTATCCCAGGTGCCACCGAGCGAGGCGAGCGCATCCTGCATGTCGGCTGGCGCGTGCTGTGGTGCGTGGTCATCTATATCGGTGCCTCGCAACCGCTCGATCTGGTCTGGCGGCTGGGTGACATTTCAAACGCGGCAATGGCGCTGCCCAACCTGCTGGCACTTGTATTGCTGTCGGGCGTGGTATTTCGAATGGCGCGGGGCGAACGCGGCGCTAGCCGCGGCCGCGCCGGCGAGCCCGAGGAGCCGGTTCAGTATTGAACCGGCGTCACCCGGGGCATCGGGGTTGATAGGATTTAGCGGCGACCGAACAGGCGCTGGAGGAAGCTGGGCTCTTCCATCGGCTGGACGGGACCATGCGCCATGTAACGCAAGCTTGCATCACGGTGAGCGCGGGGCAGCGTCCAGTTGTCGGGACGCGAGCTGCGATAGCTGTGGCTCGACATGTCGGTTAATTCCTTCGTTACGTTTCGTCCTGGCGCTAACAAACAACGCCTGGCCGCAAGGTTCCCAGATTGTTCTGTTGGAGTCGCTGTAAAACAACGGACTGTGCCTTTATGGCACCAGATCGAAACCGTTTTTGCGCGCCAAACGACGGCGAACAGCGGGTTTGCGCTACGGCGAAGCGTCCCGACCTTGCATCGATCGCGTCATCTTGTTCGTTGAGGAAATGGCAGGGGTGACAGGATTCGAACCCGTGGCCCTCGGTTTTGGAGACCGATGCTCTACCAGCTGAGCTACACCCCTGCAGCGCCGCGGCCTCTATCCCCGGGCAGGTCCTTTGGCAAGCGGGCGGCCGCTGCGATTCACGCGCGCGTTATCCGCATCGCGATGATACATTGCGCCACTCCATGCACGCGCCAACCGCTCCCCTCATCAACCCCCAGCTCCTCCTGACCGCCTATCGCAGCGGTATCTTTCCCATGGCCGACAGCCGGGGGGATGAGGAGGTATTCTGGATCGAACCGCGCGAACGGGCGATCCTGCCGCTCGATGGTTTTCGCTGCTCCCGCTCGCTGGCCAAGGCGCTTCGCCAGGGCCGGTTCACGGTCACCCTGGACGGTGCATTCGCCCAAACGGTGGCGGGTTGCGCCGAGCCCCGGCCCGAGCAGGCGGAAACCTGGATCAGCGAACGGATCGAGGCAAGCTACCATCTGCTTCACGCCAGGGGGCACGCGCATTCGGTCGAATGCTGGCGGGGGGACGAGCTGGCCGGTGGACTTTACGGCGTCGCGTTCGACGCGGTGTTCTGCGGGGAAAGCATGTTCAGCCGCGCCAACAACGCATCCAAGGTGGCGCTCGCCTGGTTGGTGGCGCTGATGCGGCGGGCGGGTTACGCGCTGCTCGATTGCCAGTTCATGACGCCGCACCTGGCATCGCTGGGTGCAGTTACGATCAGCCGCGAGGAATACCTGCAACGCCTGCACTTGGCGAGCGAGGTCGCACCCGCCATGTCGCTTCCGCGCGCCTACGTCTCGTTGCTGGCCGAGTCGGCGTCTTCGGAAGGTACGGGCGCCTCCTCGTCGGGAAAGCTCATTGCACAGTCCTTGACCCACACGTCATAGATCGGGTGCTCGACCACGTTGAGCCCGGGCGAGTTTTTGAACAGCCATCCCGAAAAGACGCGCGTCCAGCGCTCCTCGGAATCGGCATCGGGCCGGTCCTCGACATAAAGCTGGACGAAGGCGCCTGCCTCGGGCGGGCTCTCCCACGGGGCGGTTCGCTCGCATGAGGCCAGCCGCACCACGACATCGCCGATCCGCCGCGACTGGCCGGGCTTCAGCTGGATATCTTGCGCGATATTGTTGCGCTTGTTGATCAGCCCGATCGTGGCGACCCGCTCTTCCAGCGGCGTACCGGGTAGATCGGCTTGCGAGGCGGGTGCGGGCCGGTTCGCGGCAAGCGCTTCGGGAACCTCGGTGCTCTGCGTTTCAGGTTCGGGCGCTTCGCCGTCGCAACCAATAGCCAGCCCCATTAGCAGGAGCGCGCCGGTCGCTCGCCAGCCGCCCACGCCGCGGCTCACTCGGGGGTCCAGGCTTCGTAGTCCCCGGTCGCACGCGCCCGTTTCCCGCCGCGCTCGAGCGCGCCCGCGGGGCGGTAGGCGGTCAGCGTGCCGGTGGCATTGGGGGTGTAATCGGTTTCCCAGATGCGGGCAGGAGGAAGATAGCTTTCGGGAAGCGTATCGAACGAGCCATGCAGCCAGCCGTGCCATTCGGGCGGCACCCGGCTCGCATCATTGGCCCCCTGATAGATCACCCAGCGGCGCTCCGCCCCGGCATAGGACCCTTGCGTCGGGAGGCCCTTGCGCTTGTTGCGCGAGCGAAAATAGCGGTTGCCCTGAGCATCGGTACCGACATGCTCGCCGCGCCGCCAGGTGAACAGCGAAGTGCCGATCGTGGCGCCGTTCCACCAGGTGAAGATCTTTGACAGGATACCCATGACGCGCGTGGACTAGCCGCTAGAGCCCGCGCGCTGCAAGCACGATCACCATTCCACCTTGGCGCCTGGGCCGAAGCCCAGGCGTGCCGCGGTGCCGCCATTCAATTCCAGCACGGCGGCGGCAGGCTCGCGCGAGCGGAACGGGCCGGGGGCAAAAGGCGAGGTATCGGCAATGACCTGGTCGATGATTCCGTCCGCGCCGATAAAGATCATGTCGAGCGGGATTTCGGTGTTCTGCATGGTGAAACTGGCGATGCTGGGGGGATCGCGGGGGAAGATCATCCCCTTGTCCGCCGCCATGGCCGGGCGGAAGCGCAGTCCCATCCATTGCTCAGCCGGTTGCGCCGCAACCTCGACGCGGAAGCGATGCGTCTGGCCGTCCTGGCTGATCGACAGCGGGACCACCTGCAAACCCGAACGCGGGTGAACCGTCGCTTGTGCAGAGCCGGTTGCGGCGGCGGTGGCGGTCGTCGGGGCAGGGGGAAGCGTATCCGCCTGCGGCGAGCAGGCGGCGAGGAGCGTCATCGACACCAGCAGGACCGGCACCAGAAGCGTTGTTATGCGGTTCACTCGTTCTCCCCCTCTTCAGCCCACCGCTCGGCCGCCGGGATATCGACCGCGTCCACCAGCGCGCGCGCATCGCTGAATTGGTGACCTGCGCGAACAAGCGCGGCAAGCTGTTTTTCCCGCCGCTCCCGATCGGGCGGCTCGGCGCCGAACGGTCCGAAGCGTCGTTTGCGCGCCATTTCCAAAGCCGCGCTGCGCCGCTCCGCTTCGCCGGGCCGAAGCGCCTCGCGGATCTCGGGCGCGATCCCCGCTTCGCCCAGCGCCTGGCCGATCCGCCGGGCGCCGTAACCCCGTCTCAGCAGGCCGGCGCTCTTCGCCTCGGCGAAGGCGCGGTCATCGACATAGCCGGCCTCGACGCACCGGCGGACCAGCGCGGCGGGGTCCGGCTCGCCATCATCGTCCCAGCCACGCTCTGTGAGTTTGCGCGCGAGGTAGCGCTCGAGCCGGGTGGCGCTGGCCTGGAACCGAGCGACATAGGCGAACGCCAGCGTTTCGAGTCCCGAGCGATCAAGCGGCCGCGGCTTGCGGCGGGCGCCGGCATCGCCATCGACACGGGGGAAAGCGCCGTGTCGAGCCATATTTTCGCCATACTCCTTATCGAAGGAAGCCGATTGCCGCACCAAGGGGGCGTTCGTCGGCGGTTCATCGCGGCGCGTCATGCTTGCACGGTCTGAACACGTGAGAGCAGCTTTTCAAGGACCGCATGACCGAACTTGTCAGCACTCCCAATGATTGCCCGTTGCCCCGACGCCTGTCGGATTTCGCCACCTTCAGCGAGGCGATCGACTATGCGGCACGCAGCGGCAAGGGCCTGAACTTCCACGATATGCGGGGGAGTTTGACGCGCGTCTATCCCTATCGGGAGATGCGCGATGATGCGCTCGCCCATGCCTTGCGGTTGGCTGCAGCGGGGATCCGCAAGGGGGACCGGGTCGCGCTGATCGCCGAAACGGGGCCCGACTTCGCTGCGCTGTTCTGCGGCGCGATCTATGCCGGGGCCTGGCCCGTGCCGCTGCCGTTACCCACCACTTTCGGCGGGCGCGAGAGCTATATAGAGCAAATCGGCGTGCAGCTTGCCAGCTGTGATCCGGCAATCCTTCTCTACCCCGCCGAACTGGCTGAGATGGGCGCTGCCGCCGCCAAGCGGCAGGGTTGCGACGGGTCGGACTGGGAAAGTTTCGCCACCCGCGCGGCTCCCCAGACGCCGCTTCCCCCATGCGATCCCGGTGATATCTGCTATCTGCAATATTCCAGCGGCTCGACCCGCTTTCCCACCGGCGTGGCGGTAACGCACGGGGCGCTGCTGCATAATCTCTACGGTCATGCGGCGATGATGCAGATCAGCGCGGGCGACCGGGTGGTGAGCTGGCTGCCGTGGTATCATGACATGGGTCTGGTCGGCTGTTTCCTGTCGCTTATCGCCAACCAGATCAGCGTCGACTATCTGCGGACCGAACATTTCGCTCGCCGCCCGCTCGCTTGGCTGGACCTGATCAGTCGCAACAAGGGCACCACGCTCAGCTATTCGCCCACCTTCGGCTACGACATCTGCTCGCGGCGCATCTCGAGCCAGACGGGGGTGGCTGGACGGTTCGATCTGTCGCGCTGGCGCACCGCCGGCAACGGCGCCGACATGATCCGCCCGGACGTGATGCAAAGCTTCGTCAATGCCTTCGCGCCCGCAGGCTTCAGCGCATCGGCCTTCACCCCCAGCTACGGATTGGCCGAAGCCACGCTGGCGGTCACGGTCATGCCGCCGGGCGAGGGGATACGCGTGGAACTGGTCGAGGAAGAGCGCCTATCGGGGGCCAAACGCGACCTGTCACGTCCGGCGCGCTATAGGGCGATCGTCAATTGCGGGCGGCCGCTGCCCGACATGGAGGTCGAGGTTCGCGGAGCCGGCGACAAGCCCGTGGCGGACCGGCGGATCGGCAAGATCTGGTGCCGCGGCCCGTCGGTCATGCATTCCTATTTCCGCAACGAGGAGGCCACGCGCGAAAGCCTCGTTGGCGGATGGCTCGATACCGGCGACATGGGTTACATGGCCGATGGTTACCTGTTCGTGGTCGGCCGGGCCAAGGACATGATCATCATTAACGGCAAGAACCACTGGCCGCAGGATATCGAGTGGGCGGTGGAACAGCTTCCCGGCTTCAATCACGGCGATATCGCCGCCTTCGCCATCGAGAGCGATACGGGCGAAGAGACCGCCGCGGTCTTGGTCCATTGCCGCGTCTCCGATCCTGAAGAGCGGGTGCGGCTGCGTGAGACGATCCGGGATAAGGTGCGCTCGATCATGGGCATGAACGCGGTGGTGGAGCTCGTGCCTCCGCGTAGCTTGCCGCGCACCAGTTCGGGCAAGTTGAGCCGCGCCAAGGCCAAGCGGCTTTATCTGGCCGGCGAGATCGCCCCGCTCGATCTCGCCGCCTGATTATTTGGCCATGGGCGGGTAGGCCGCCGGCTTAGTTTTCGCCAGCCGCACCCGCATCGGCGTCTTCGACCTCGAGCGTGGGCACTTCGACGGTGCGGGTTTCCATCTCGACATCGACATCGGCGGTGTCGACATCGAACTCGGGCATGTTGCCTTCTTCGACATTGATTTCAGGCAGTTCGCCTTCTTCGGTCTGTTCTACATCGCAGGCAGACAGGCCAACAACCAGAACGCCCGAAGCAAGGACGGTGACAATATTTCGCATGTGGTACTCCTGTTGAAGTTCGTTGGTAAACGATGACCTGAGCGTTCGTGTTCCATAGCGGCGTGTTCCGGACCCGATACAAGTCCTACCAGCGCATTCTTGCGCTGCCAACTTATCCGCCCGCTGCCCACCGTATTTCGACGGTGCCATAGCCCGGCCCGCGCGGTTCGCTGCGGAACGGAATGTCGCGTTCGCTCAGCGCCGCCTCGATCGCCGCCAATGCCGATGACGGGCCTTGCAGAACCACCGGCAGGTTCAGCCGGGGCTGGGCCCAGCCGAGCAGGTCGAGCGCGCGGCGGCCCTCTTCGGTCGGACGAAACCCTTCCCCCTCGCCCTCGGGGACAGGTTCGAACGACACCGGACGCAGCGGGCGCACTGGCGGGATGAGGCGAATGCGCCAGTTCGGCTCCGCGCTGGCGATACGCCGTTCGAGATCGGCATAGGCGGCAAGACTTGCGCCATCGAGCGGGCGCGCGGTGACGGTGGCGCGCAGTCGCTCGCGATCCACGGTTACCTCGTCGGTCGATACACCCGCGACCAGCGCCAGGCGTTCGGCAAGCTCATCGGCGGCCTCGCGATTGGCCTGCTGGTTGGCGATCGCGGTCCTGAGCTGCGCCTCCTCGGCCGCCTGTGCGGTCGTTCCGACCCGGTACTGGGTCAGCGCAACATCAACCTGCTCGCCCAGCGCCAGACTCATTGCCCGCTCGGTAACGCGCTCGGCATCGGGCACCAGTTCGGGAGTGAGGACGGTGGCATTGACCTGAATAGGATCGGTATCGAGATTGGTCTCGATCTCGGAGAGCCGCGCGCGACTATCGAAGGCTTCGAGCACGACGGTGTTGATCGAGCGGCCTGCGTTGGTTTCCCACACGATCTGCCGCAGCGATGCATAAAGCGGGATTGCCAGCGCCACGAAGGCAACCAGGATGAGTGCGGTCTGCCATTGGGTCTGTTTGGGTGATAGAGTGGTCGAGAACCCATAGATGCGCGCCATCCCCGCAGCGGTGAAAGTAATGGTCATCAGGTTAGTGAAATAAAGCAGCAGCGAACCCGAGAACACCGTCCAGTTTAACGTCGCAAGGCCGAACCCGACCACCGCTAGCGGTGGCATCAATGCGGTAGCGATGGCCACGCCCACGATGGTGCCCTCGCGCCCGCGGATCATGGCATAGGCGCCGGCGATGGCGGAAAACAGCGCCACCCCCAGATCGAACAGGTTGGGCCGGGTGCGCGCGGCGATTTCGGTGGTTACCGTTTGCAATGGACTGAAATAGACGATGATGGCGCAAAACAGGATCGACAGGACGGTGCCCACCGCCAGCGACCGGGCCGATATGCGCATCCAGTAGAAGTCTCCGGTGGCGATCGCGAACCCCAGCCCCATGATCGGTCCCATCAGCGGCGACAGGAGCATCGCCCCGATCACCACCGCCGGCGAGGAAAGCAGCAGGCCAAGCACCGCAATGCCCGCCGACATCATGATCATCAGCACGTAGCGAGCAGAGAGCAGGCAATCCTCGTGCCGGGCCTCGATGACCTTTTCCTGGTCCACCGTGGCAACGACATCGAGCGTCCACCAACGACCAACGCTCGCGATCGCGGGGCCGATGCCGGCAGATCGCCTGTTTTCCTCGGGTTGAGGCTGAGACGGGGGCTGAACTGTCGCCATATGAGTTTCTTACCCTCCCGAAGCTGCTACTACAGGGGCAAGCCCGGCGAGGGAACGCTTGAAAAGCGTGTCTTGCCTGCCCAATACAGTTGCCGCCACGCGATGAGGACCAGCAGCCGATGGCCACTACGAACCAGACCGCACCCAAGACCGAGCTTGAACTGACACCGCCCGATCCGGTGCCGCAGGTCAGTGCCGAGCAAGCGACCGGCCTGGTGCCCGTGAGCGATGAAAAGAAATCCGCACTCAATCAAAAGGTCGACGGCTTTGTCGCCGAACTGGTCGCGCTCGATGCCAAGTCGCCCGAGTTCGGCCAACAGGTCGATGCGATCACCAATATGGGTCGCAAGGAGATTGCGGCCGCTTCCAGCATGTCCAACCGCTTCCTCGACCGGCCGGTGCGGGCGATGGACCAGGATTCGGGTGTCGGCGCCAATCTTACCGAACTGCGGCGTACGGTGGAGGACCTTGATCCCGGCCGGCGGGGCAAGATCACCGGCCGCAAGCTGTTCGGCATCATTCCGTTCGGCAACAAGCTGAAGAACTATTTCGACAGCTACACCAGCGCGCAGGGGCATATCCAGGCGATCCTCGCGCGGCTGGCCAGCGGCAAGGACGAGCTGCTGATGGACAATGCCGCCATTGATGTCGAGCGGCAGAAATTGTGGGAGGCGATGGGCAATCTGGAGCAGATGATCCACATCGCCAAGACGCTTGATACCAAGCTGGAGGAAAAGGCCGCCGATCTGGATGCGACCGATCCCGAGAAGGCCAAAGCGCTGCGCGAGACCGCGTTGTTCTATGTCCGCCAGCGCACACAGGACCTACTTACCCAGATGGCGGTGAGCGTGCAGGGCTATCTGGCGCTCGACCTGGTGAAGAAGAACAATGTCGAGCTGGTCAAGGGTGTCGACCGGGCCTCGACCACGACTGTGGGTGCATTGAGGACCGCGGTGACCGTGGCACAGGCGATGACCAACCAGCGGCTGGTGCTGGGCCAGATCACCGCGCTCAATCAGACCACCGCCGGGCTTATCGATTCGACCGGGCAGCTGCTGCGCGACAACACCGCCAAGATCCACGAGCAGGCGGCATCGAGCACGATTCCGCTCGAGACGCTGCAACGCGCGTTCCAGAACATCTACGAGACCATGGACGAGGTGGACGAGTTCAAGGTCAGGGCGCTGCAGTCTATGAAGCAAACGGTGGACACCCTGTCGACCGAAGTGGAGAAATCCAAGGGTTACATCGCGAGGGCGCAGGGCCAGGCGCACATTTCGGCGCAGTCGCAGCGGTCCGACGGATCGCTGCTGAGCCTGGAGAGCTGATGGACAAGGATCTGATCCGATCCAGCGGCCGGCTGATTGCCGAGGCACGCCGGGTGCGCGACGACAATCGCGCCGGCGGTCGCCACCGGCTGGTCGGGTTGGCGGGCGGGGCGGCCAAGTCGATCGGCAATGGCTCGATGCAGATGCGGATCAAGCATTGGGTCAGGAAGCTGATCCGCGCCTTTCTTGCCGCTTTCGCGATTCTGGTCGGCGCCGGGGTTGCCGGGTTGATCTTGGGCGGCATCGGGCTCGAAGGCATCCTGCTGACCGTACTGGCGATGATCGTGGTGGTGGCGGTGTTTCTTGTCTTCCCGCGCATGAAGCCGCCGCGCCGCGCCGATCTCAACAAGGGGGATGTGAAGCAGCTCGTCGGCCAGACCGAGCTGTGGCTCGAGCATCAGCGGCCCGCGCTTCCGGCGCCCGCGGCGCGGATCGTGGGAGATATCGGCGTCCAGCTTGACGCGCTGGGTCTGCAATTGGACAATGTCGATCCCGCGCATCCGGCAGCGCAGCAGACGCGCAAGCTGGTGGGCGAATATCTGCCCGAGATGATCGAGACCTATCGCCGCATCCCTGCCAACCTGCGGCGCGAGGAGCGGATCGGCGCAACGCCTGACCGGCAGCTGGAGGACAGCTTGAGGAAGATCAGCGGCGAGATCGACCACGTCACTCGCCAGCTTGCCGACGGTGCCCTGGATGACCTGGCGGTGCGGACGCGCTATCTCGATTACAAGTTCGGCGGCGAGATCGGCGAGCCCGAACCCGCTCGCCAGATGCCTCGACTGGAGAGACGCTGATGCAGGTTGCCATTCCCCACCAGCTCGGGCGGGACGAGGTGCGCCGCCGATTGAAGTCGCGAAGCCACGAACTGGCAGGCGTAATCCCGGGGGGCATGGCCGAGGTGGACACCTCCTGGCCGAGCGAGGACCGCATGAACCTGTCGGTCATGGCGATGGGTCAGACCATTTCGGGCCATATTGATATTCGCGATACCGAGATCGAGGTGCAGCTTCTGCTGCCCCCGGCATTGGGCTTCGTCCAGCCGGTGGTCGAGGCCGCGGTCCGCCAGCAGGGCCATCTGCTGCTGGCGCCGCCCGCCTAGGCCCCGTCCAGCTCGGCAGCGGCTAGAGCTTGCGGTTGAGCTCGAGATAGTCGCGCGGGATGCGCAGCGCCACGATGGAGAGCTGCGTCTCGCGCAGCACCAGCAGCAGCGCCCACATCAACAGGCCGATCGACATGATGAAGACACCGGCGGCAAACGCGCCCACGTCGATCCGGAACATTTCCTCCACAAAGATCGCCAGCACGGTCACCCCGATGCAGAACCCGGCCATCACCAGCAACACGATGGCCCTGGTGATGAGCACGATGCGGCGGTCGAATATGCGGATCTCACGCACCACCGCGTCGTGCTCATCGCCCATGGTGTTGGCGTGACGCTTCTGCAGATCGCGCGAACGATCAACCACGCGGGCAAGGCGTGAGGCGAGCAGGTTCAGGATATTGCCCAGCGCCACCAGCACGAAGACGGGGGCCAGAGCGAGCTGGATGGTCTGCGAGATCAGGGCGCGTTCGCTTTCATTTCACCGGATTGCAAGGTTGGGATAACATTAGCTAACAGACCCGCCCGCGGGAACCGGAACCTGGCCGATGCATTGTTTCTTTCTGACCAAATGCGGGTGCGTGGGGTTCGAGACCCGGGGCGCGATAAAGGCAGGTCCTGGGAGATAGTGTGGCGGACGGATTGATATCGGCGGACGAGCGTCCGCTTCGTATACATCTTCGACAAGGCACATCGGCGACGCATGATCGACTGGATCGCTCGATGGCTGATCTCGATCTTGCTGATCGGCATGACTACACGCATTTCCTGTCGTTGCAGCTGGCCGCCCGGGTCGATGTGGAAGAATGGGCGCTGGCCAATTGCGCTCAGGATTTGTGTCCACCCGCTATGGTGCCGCTGATCCGCGATGATCTGAAGGCGCTCGATGCATCGGATCACGTCGGACATGCGCAAGTCCAGCCGCCAGCTGAATTCACGCTTCCCCCCGGTGCGGGATGCCTCGGCCTTTCCTGGGCGCTTGCCGGCTCGCATCTGGGCAATAGGGCCATGCTGGCGGATCTGCGCAAGCGCGCTAACGAGCAGGATATGGCTGATCTGCCGACAAGTTTCCTGGCCGATGAGCAGATGATCGCCTTTTGGAAGCGCCTTTTGCCCCGACTCACCCAATGCGCTAGCGAGCGGGAGGCGGCGCCCGCCATTGCCGCCGCGAGCGCGGTGTTCGAGCATTTCGGGGCGGTGTTTCTGGCTCCTGCCAGCAGGAACAACCACTGCGCATGAACAAAATGGCCACCGCCCGGCTCGACCTTACCAATTGCGACCGCGAGCCGATCCACACACCCGGTCTTATTCAGGACTTCGGCGCTCTCATAGCCGTGACAAGCGACTTCATCGTCGTCCACATGTCGCTCAATTGCAGCGAGATGCTCAATCTTGCCAAGCCGCTCGAGGTGGGTGCCCGGCTGGCGGACCACCTGTCTGCAGGTGCGCTCGATCTGTTGCGCCAGCGGCTTGCGCAGGCGGCCGACACCGACATGGTGGAGCGGGTCTTCGGGGTCGATCTTGTCGGTGACAGGCGTCTGTTCGACTGCGCGCTTCACCTGTCGGGGCGGCTGCTGGTGATCGAGGCCGAGCCGCACGAACCTGGGAGCATGAGCTATCACAACGCGTCGCTGCGGCCCATGGCTCGGCGGCTTGAGCAGGCCGAGGGCGTGGATGAATTATGTCACCAGGCGGCGCGGCACTTGAAGCGACTGATCGGGTTCGACCGGGTGATGGTCTATCGCTTTCATCCCGACCTGTCGGGCGAGGTCGTTGCGGAAGCGCGCGAGAGCCATCTCGAGCCCTTCCTCACATTGCGTTATCCGCGCACCGACATTCCTGACCAGGCGCGGCGGCTTTATCTTGCCAATCCGTTCCGGATCATCGCCGACGTGAACGCCGAACCGGTGCAGATCGTGCCTCAGCGCGGCATCGATTCGAGCGAACTCGACCTTTCGATGAGCGTGCTGCGGGCGGTCTCTCCCATTCATATCGAATATCTCAAGAACATGGGCGTTGGCGCCTCGCTGTCGATCTCCATTGTCATCAAGGATCAGCTGTGGGGCTTGTTCGCTTGCCATCACTACTGCGCGCGCCACGTGCCCTATTCGCTGCGCACGCTGGCCGAGCTTTTCGGCGAGATATTCTCGCTACATCTCGAAATTGCGATCGCCGAGGCGGGCAGCCTGATGAACAGCCGCGCGCGCGCGCTGCACGACCGGCTGATGACCCGGCTGGCTGGGGGCGGGCCGCTGGTCGACAATCTCTCGACCATTGCCGAGACGATCGGCGACATCATCCCCCATTCGGGCTTCAGTGCGCTGGCCGAGGAGCGCTATGAGGCGCGCGGTTATGCACCCAACAAGACAGAGTTCGCGGCGATTGTGCCTTCGCTCAACACCGGATCGGCTGGGCAGATCATCGCCAGCGAGGCGCTCGGTGAGCAGATCCCCCAGGCCAACGCCTTTGCCGACAAGGCGGTCGGGGCGCTGGTCATCCCGGTCTCGCGCCGCCCGCGCGACTATGTGGTCCTTTGGCGGCAGGAACTGGTGCGCACGGTCACCTGGGCGGGCAATCCGCAAAAGCTGCTCGAGCCCGGGCCCAATGGCGATCGGCTGACACCGCGCAAGAGCTTTGCCGCCTGGCAGGAATCGGTCGGCGGCCGCAGCGCGCCATGGACCGATGAGGAACTTGCCGTTGCCGAATCGCTGCGGGTCACTCTGCTCGAAGTGATCCTGCGGTTGACCGACGAACAGGTTCAGGAGCGCGCCCGTGCGGCCGAACGCCAGGAGCTGCTGATCGCCGAGCTCAACCACCGGGTGCGCAATATCCTCACGCTGATCCGTGGTCTGGTCAGCCAGTCCAAGGCCGAGGCGCGCGACGCCGCGCATCTGTCCGATCTTGTCGGCGAACGCATCCGCGCGCTGGCGCTGGCGCATAACAACCTGACCAAGCAGCGCTGGTCGCCCGCCTCGCTCCATGCGCTGATCATGGCGGAGGCGGAGGCCTATCTGGGCGGCAAGACCAGCCGGGTGAAGTTGGCAGGAAAGGACGCGCTGATCGCTCCCGATGGCTATACCGTGCTGGCGCTGGTGCTGCACGAGATGATGACCAACTCGGCCAAATATGGGGCGCTGTGCGACAGCACGGGCCGGTTGGAGATCGAGACCGCCTTCGACGAGCGGGGCAATCTGGAGATCGCCTGGCGCGAGTATGGCGGTCCGCCGGTCAAGGCACCCGAGCGGCGCGGCTTCGGCACGACGGTGATCGAGCGATCGATCCCCCATGAGCTAAAAGGCCGGGCGGAACTGCGATACCAGCTTGGCGGAGTGGAAGCCGACTTCGTCATCCCCGCGCGGCTGGTGAGCGAGAACAGGGAGAAACCAGCAATGCAGGCGGCGGATCGAGAACCCGGGCGGCAAGCGACACGGCTCGATAACGGGTCCGAGACTACGCCCTCTCGTGAAACCATCGCCCGTGCGTTGGTGGTCGAGGACAGCATGATCATCGCCATGGATACAGAGGACCACCTGCTCGGGCTGGGGGTAAGCAAGGTGGTTGTGGCAAGCTCTGTCGCCAGCGCGCTCGACGAGATTGCGGGCGGATCCTCGTTCGACTTGGCGCTGCTCGATTTCAACCTCGGCAACGAAACCAGCGTCATGGTTGCCGAGAAATTGGCGGAACTGGACGTCCCGTTCTGGTTCGTGACCGGCTACGGTGATGCGATCGACAAGACCGCGGGCAGCAAGGCGCGCGGCGTCCTCAAGAAACCCTTCACGCTGGCGGAGTTGGAACAGGCGGTAGACGAGTTGCGCAGCTAGGATCGATCCGCCGGGTGTGAAGCGCCTGCGGTATTAGCGCCTATTGCTGCGAGGCGCCTGTCAATTTGCCGACCTTTTGTGCTTCGTCCAGCGAGGTGACCAGAACCTCGTCGCCATCGACGATAACCGCGACGTCGGCAAGGCCGATGACCGATATGCGCGGGCCATCGCTCTCGGCAAGCACGCCGCGGCAGTCGATAAGCTCGACCGGGCCGCGCACGGTGTTGCCGGCATCATCGCTTTGCTCGCGCGCATCGCGCAGGGCCAGGAAATTGCCGATGTCCGACCATCCCATCGCCGCCGGAACCATCGCCGCGCGGGTGGTGCGCTCCATGACCGCATAATCGACCGATTCGCCGGAAATCTGCGCGAAAGCGTGCGCATAGGGGTGAAAACCGCGCGCATCCTCCCGGCCCGCCGATACGGCTTGCAGCACCGCCTCGTGCATTGCTGGGCGATGGCGGGCCAGTTCATCGAGCAAGGTGCCCGCCCGAAAAACGAAGATACCTCCGTTCCAGCTATAGCATGGGTCGGCAAGGAAGCGCACGGCGGTCTCCAGGTCGGGTTTCTCGACAAAGCGCGAGACCCGAAACCCGCCCGCTAGTTCGTCACCGCGCAGGATATAGCCATAGCCCGTCTCCGGCGTTGTCGCTTCGATGCCGAACGCCACCAGCCAGTTCTCGCGGGCCAGCGCGGCAGCGGCGCGGGCGGCGGTGTGAAAGGCAGTTGCATCCTTGATATGATGGTCGCTCGGAGCCACCAGCATCACCCTATCGGCCGGCAGGCGCGCCGCGGCCAGCGCGATGGCAGGAGCGGTGTTGCGCGGCGTCGGTTCGATAATCACCGAAGCCGCCGCACCGGCGCATTCGGCGCGGACATGCTTTAGTTGTGGCGCGCCCGTCACGATGACCGGCTCTGCGAACAGTGCTTTGTCGGCGCAGCGGCCCAAGGTGTCGGCGAAGAGCGAGCGCGGGCCAATAAGCGGCAGGAAAGGCTTGGGACGGGTCTTGCGACTTCGCGGCCATAGCCGGGTGCCGCTGCCGCCACACAGGATTACAGGGGTGATGTGATCTTCGGATCGCGCGCTTTCAGCCATGCAGCGGCAATGGCAGTGAGGCAGCGAAGTTCCTATAGCCCGCCATGCGCCTGCCGCTCACCGGCGGAACCAGGATTGTCGCCAGCCATATGTCGCCTCGACCGCCTGACCCGCAGCGTTCACTGCCGGGCGGAAGCGGAAGCGCTGCTCCACCAGGTCACAGGTGATGCGGTCGGCCACCGGATCGGGGCTGGGCGAGACGATGCGGCAGCCGCGAGCCCGCCCGTCTGTCGTGACCGTGACCGCGACCGTGACCGAATGGCCCAGCCTCACGTCGCGTCCGCCGCGCGGGGTGGGATAGTCGGCGGCATTGTTGATATCACCCTCAATCTTGACCGGGCCGCTCACCGGAATCCCGCCGCGCCCGCCGCCACCGCGCCCGGCACCCGGTCCTTCGCCCGTGCCGCCCGCTCCGGTGCCCAGCCCGGCATCGCGGGTGCCGGAACTCACGGCGGTTCCGGTCGACGGCGCCCGCGGGGTGGGGGTTGGGGTAGGGGCGGGAAGCACGATGGCGGGCGCGGGGACGACCGTCTCGCGCGGTATTCCCTCACGGCCCGGATTGCCAGCCGCGCCCTCGTCCGGCGCCGATGATGGTTCGGGGACGGGTTCGGGTGGTGGAGGGGGCGGCAGCGGCGGGGGCGGGGGTGCGATGTCGATCGTCACCAGTGCGCTGGCCCGTTCGATGACCGAACTGTTGAAGTCGGGCGCCAGCGCGCGTGCCAGGCCGATGATCGCCAGCACGTGCAACCCCGCGATTAACGCCAGGAGTCCCCAGCGCGGACGTTTCGGCTGGAGATAGCGCGAGCGGCTCTCGTCGATCATTCGGGCATCCCGTGCATATCGCGCCCAATCATGGATCCGCCTGTGTCAGTCCGGGCTGAACGGAGATTGAAAGCGCCCAGGCGTGCGGCGGTGGATTGACGGGGCGGGCGGCAGGCAGTCATCGCAACTCGGAACATCAGCCTCGCCGCGCCGACGATCAAGCCCCTGTTGTAATCAAGAAACTCCAATCAACCGGGTCGTCCGGCAGGCACAGAACCGCACCATCGCGGCCCGATAACCGTCAAAGCCGGCGCGCGGGTGATCGGTCCCCCGGTTTCACGACGTATCCGCGACGTCGCCTGCCAGGTACAGCGCACCCTGCCCGTAGAGATAAGACCTGTCGAAGTTGGCGAACTGCTCGAGCTGCATGCGATTGGGAACGCGCAGCACGCCGCGGCGAAAATCGGCCAGCCCTTCCTTGCGCATCTGGGAAAGTGCACGGTTCATGTGGATCGCGGTGGTTCCACACATGTCGGCAAGATCGGCCTGGATCAGCGGCGTATCGACCCCACCGGCTCGTCCCAGACCGACAAAATCGAGCCGTTGCCACAGCTCGCAGAACACATGTGCCGCCCGGTTGGCCGCCGCCAGCCGCTCCATGGTAACGATCCACTCACGGTGAATGGCAGCATCGAGCAAGGTGGAAAACCACAGCAGGCGCGCCAGATGCGCGTCCTCTTCCATGATCTTCATCAGCTTGTCATGGCCCACCAAGCCAACCCGGGCGGGACCCAGCGTCATGATATCATGGTCCAGCCGGCGCAGGGCGAAGGCGTGCAGGTCGACAAAATCGCCCGGTACCTGTAGCCCTACGATATATCGCTTACCATCCTGCCTGACGACGCGCAGCATGAAACCCTCGATCAGCATGGTCGAATGTTTCACTAACTGCCCGCGTTCGACGACGATGCTGGCATCGGGCAGGTCGAGCACCTCGTCGACCAGCGCCTCCACCCGCTCCTTCTCGCCCTCGCTCATGGCATGCCGCCGCCGCCCCATAAGAAAGCGGCCGGTATTGGGGAACTGATCGAGTTCCATGCTGGCCATGCTTTGAGGCAAACTTCCCGGCTGACGCACGAGAGTATGCTCTCGCCATCGCCCGCGTAGTCATGAAAACACCGGCGAAGCAAGCGATTGCCGGCGAACTGGCGGTCACACGAGGTCGGAAGAGTGCCCGGCCGGCAGTTAGCACATTCGCCTTGCGCATAAGGCGCTTGCCATTGACCGGTCGGGGGGGCGGCGCGTAATCGGACCCATGCGCTCTTTTCGGCGAGCACCAAGCACCGTGTTGCACTCCGAACCGGTGACGACGCCCGCCTCAGGCACTGCATTGGGCGCTGCGCACACCCCGTCAGTCCACAAGTCGTGACCGGCGCGAGACTGGACACGAGACTGGGCGCGAGATTGGGCGCGATCGAGGCGGGCGGGACCAAGGTGCTGTGTGCCAAATGGAATGGCGAGGGCGCGCTCGTCGAACAGGCGCGGTTCGATACCCATGAGCCCGAAGCGACCATCGCGTCCATCCTAGGCTTTTTCACGCAAGGACGGGGGATCGATGCGCTGGGCGTGGGAAGCTTCGGGCCGTTATGTCTCAATTCCGGTGACCCGCGCTACGGTTCGCTCACCGCAACGCCCAAGACCGGCTGGCGGGACTTCGCGCTGCTCGATCGCTTGCGCGAAGGCGTGCGCGTCCCCGTCGCCATCGCCACCGATGTCGAGGCGGCGGCGCTGGGGGAAGGTGCGTTCGGCGCAGCGCGCGGTTTGTCGTGCTTTGCTTATGTCACGGTCGGGACGGGGATTGGCGCGGCGATTGTTACAGGGGGAAGCCTCCTTCGCGGGATGAACCATTCCGAACTCGGTCACATCTACGTGCCGATCGACGCGGCCGACCAGGGCTTCCAAGGCGTCTGCCCATTTCATGGCCGCTGTCTGGAAGGCCTGGCCAGCGGGCCGGCGCTCGCGCTACGCACGGGGTTAGACCCTCGCGCATTGGCGGATGGCAACCCTGCCTTCGCACGAGTTGCAGCTTATCTCGCGCATCTTTGTATCGTCATCGATGCGCTCGTGGCGCCGCAGCGGATTATCATCGGTGGCGCAGTGGTGGAGATGCGTAGGCTCCATGAGGCGATCGGCATGGCATTCGACCGGCTAAAGGGCGGTTATGGCGAAGCCCCGGAACGTAGGGGAAAGCCGCTCATCGTTCCCCCCGCCGCTCCCATGGCGCCAGCCCTGCTCGGCGCGCGGCTGCTTGCAGCACAGGCGTTGTCGCAGGTGCGGGACCAGGGTTGAGACGGCCGTTTCCGATGCGCGGGTCGGCGGTTTTAAAGTCTGGTGATATGCCACCGGCTCTCCTTGTCCGGACAAATTGCTTGGCCCATACATTGCTTTAGATTAGTCTCCAGGTCGAGCCAAATGTGGCCGAAGGGGGTTTGGGGGAAGCTATGGTGATAAGGTGGGGGCCGCTGACGTGCGCAGTGGTGGTGGCCGTGCTGGCGGATGGCGCGGTGGCGCAGACAAACGCGCCGAATGAGGGTCTGAGCGTTCAGAACACGAGCCCACCGGACATCAGGGACGAGACCTCGCCTGCCGAAATCATCGTTACAGCCCGCAAGTTTACCGAAAGCCTGGTCGACGTCCCCGTCGCAATCACCGTATTCGACGACAATTTCATCGAGCGTGCCCAGCTTGAAAGCGTAGCCGATCTGGCGCTGCTCACTCCGGGGTTCTCATTGCGGGAGGGGTTCGGCCGAACGGGTGGGCCACGTCCCGCCATCCGCGGCATGTCGAATGTGCTGGGCGCGCCCAACGCCGCCTTCTTCGTCGATGGGATTTTCGTCTCGGGAAATATCACCAGCTACCAGCTCGAAAACCTAGAGCGCGTCGAGGTGATCAAGGGGCCGCAATCGGCGTTGTTCGGGCGCTCGACCTTTGCCGGCGCGGTCAACTTCGTGACCCGCCAGCCGACCAACAATTTCGAGGGACGGGTCAAGGTCTCTGTTGCCGAGTTCGGCGAATACGAGACATCGGCCTATATCAGCGGGCCGCTGGTCGCCGACCAAGTGTATGCCGAGCTCAGCGGACGCTACTTCACCTTCGGCGGCGACTATCGCAATGCTGATTCAGGTGAGCGCAATATCGGCGAGCAATCGAGCTGGAACATTGGCGGCAAGCTGGTGGTGACGCCCACCGACAATTTCGAGGCGACCTTGAACCTTGGCTACAACCGGGATGTCGATGGTCCATACGCCTATGGCTTTCTGGGAAGCCAGAACCTCAACTGCTTCCCGCCCACTATCACCGGAGCAACGGGATTTCCCTTCTTCGCGCCGATCTCGTCGAGCCGGGCGCGAGGATATTTTTGTGGCGAGATCGAGACACCCGAGGAGTTCGCCTATAATTACGACGAGATCAGGGACCTTGGCGGCTACGGACTGGAACGCGACTATTTTCGTTCGAGCCTCGCGATGACGCTGAACGACGAGCGCGGCTGGTCGATCACTTCGGTAACCGCATTCAATTACAGTGAGAGCGTGGTAGGGCAGGACAACATCCTGCGCCCGTCGACCACCGCCAACATCTCCATCAACGGGGGCGGCGTCGAGGATTTCAGTCAAGAGCTTCGTGTGCAAAGCCCACCAGAGGCGCGGCTTCGCGGCGTGGTGGGCGGCTATTACTACCGCGAGCGCGACCGCCCCGGTTTCACCACCAATATCACGACCGGCGACCGCCTGCGCTTTGATACTGAGGATGGTGTAAACAATTACGCACTGTTCGGGTTCGTCGAGGTCGATGCGACCGAGCGGCTTACATTGTCGGCCGAGGCGCGCTATCAAGTCGCAAAGCGAGCTTATCATAACCTGCCAGATCAGGGTCGCTCATCGCCTGTTTGAAGATCGGGGCTATGGTATAAGGTGATTGGTCATCTACAGTTTCATGCTGCTCATGCGCCATGACGGCAGTAGAATATAGCGCTGTCGCGAGTATTCCGCATTGGATTGGTCTCATGCTCATTACTATCTCCATATCAAGCAACCTCAAACTAGTTCCGAATAGGATCCGGGTAAAGGAATGCTGGTTGAGTGGCTTTCATTGCCCTTCAAAAGACTGAACAACTAACCGGCTGACGCCGGTAGGATCATGTGGAGTGGCTGAAGCCATCCTTGTGGGTATGCCGGTCGAGGTAACGCATGATGATGTCGTCAGTGATGTTCCCGGATGTGGTCGAGAAGTAACCGCGCTGCCAGAAGCGTTGGCCCCAATAGCGTTTGCGGATGTGCTCGAGCTCCTCCTGGATCTTGCGGGAGGAACGCCCCTTGGCCCGGCGCACGAAGTCGCTGACCGAGATGTGCGGCGGGATTTCGACAAACATATGCACGTGATCGCGCGACAGGGCACCGTTGACGATGGTCACGCCCATTTCTTCGCACACCTGACGAATAATCTCGCGCACTCGCAGACGGACCTCGCCGTGCAGCACCTTGAACCGGTACTTCGGAGCCCAGACGAGATGATAGTGTAGCGCGATGATCTGGATGAGAAGCGGGCGACGATCAGGATGAGAACTGATTGTCGCGGCTTTTGGCTGATGGCCGGTCTGGTTGACGCTGGCAAGGTCTATGTATCGGTCTGATTGTCGCGGGGCGCCGGTTGCCCGGCAGTTTTGATTGTCGCGTAGGTTGGCGGTCGCCCGGCGCCCTTTTGTCGCTGGACGGCGGTGCGCCGGCGATAGCTCTCGACGTTCATCTCGAAGATGGTGGAGTGGTGGACGAGGCGGTCGACGGCGGCGAGCGTCATCGCGGGATCGGGGAAGATCCGGTTCCATTCGCCGAACGGCTGATTGGCGGTGATCAGCGTGGAGCGCTGTTCGTAGCGGGCGCTGATGAGCTCGAAGAGGACCGATGTTTCGGCCTGGTCCTTGGTGACGTAGGCGAGATCATCGAGGATCAGCAGATGATATTTGTCGAGCCGGGCGATGGCGGCCTCGAGGCCCAACTCGCGCCGCGCGACCTGGAGCTTCTGGACAAGGTCCGATGTTCTGGCGAACAGCACCCGCCAGCCATTTTCGATGAGCGCCAGGCCGATCGCAGCGGCGAGATGGCTCTTGCCGCCGCCCGGCGGCCCGAACAGGATCAGGTTGGCGCCCTGTTCGAGCCAGCCATCGCCGGCGCAGATCGCCATGACCTGCGCTTTGGAGATCATCGGCACGGCATCGAACGCGAAGCTGTCGAGCGTCTTTCCGGGCGGCAGCTTGGCTTCCTTGAGATGCCGCTCGATGCGCCGCCGGTCGCGTTCGGCGATCTCGTGTTCGGCCAGGGCCGCAAGGAAGCGCGCGGCGGGCCATCCTTGTCGGCGCGCACGGCGATATCGGGCCAGGTCTGCTTGATCGCCGGCAGACGCAGGTCATGCAGGATCAGGGTGAGACGCTGTGCGTCGACCGATCGGTTGCTATCGGTCATGCCGCCACCCCGCCCAGCAGGATGTCGTAACCGGACAGGGGGGCAAGCGTGACCACAACCTCGGGAAGCGTTGCGGGGTCGGGCGCGAAGCGTGTCCGCAGTGCTGCCATGTCCGGCAACCGATTGGCAGCCAGATCGGCAGCGAGGATGCTGGCAAGCTCGGCTTCGCAGGCACGTTCGTGCGCCAGCGCAAGCAGTTCCACCATCATCCGGCACGCGGCCCGTTCGGGTCTCTGCTCGATCAGGCGCTCGAACATCCGGCGATAGGCCTCGCGCGGGAACAGCGCGTCACGATAGATCAGGCCGGCGAGCGCCATCGGCTTGCGTCTGAGCGAGCGGATCACGTGCCGGTAATCGACGACATGACCATGCTTGCCGTTCGCGCCCGCCCGCCCGCGCGGCAGCGTCATCAGCGGCGTTCCGCCCAGCAGCAGGTCGAGCCGATCGTCATACAGCCGGACACGCAGGCGGTGACCGATCAGCCGCGAAGGCACGGTGTAAAACACCTTCCTGAGCGTGAAGCCGCTGGTCGAGGTGACGGTGACGATCGTCTCCTCATAATCGCTGGTTCGCCGGTCGGGCAGCGGCTGAAGACAGGCTTGCTCGGCATCGATCCGTGCGGCATTGCGCCGGTTCTTCGCCGCGATCACCTCGTCGATGAAGCCGCGATAATCGGCAAGGTCGTCAAAGGCCCCAGACCCGCGCATCAGCAATGCATCGCGCATCGTCTTCTTGAGATGACCGTGTGCGCTCTCGATCAATCCGTTCTCGTGCGCGACGCCCCGGTTGTTGCGGCTCGGCTTCATGCCGTAATGTTCGCACAGCGCATCGTAGCGCCAGGTGAGATCGGCGCGGGCATCGGCATCGAGGTTCCGGAACGCCGCTGATAGGCTGTCGCTGCGATGATCGACCGGGCTGCCGCCGAGCGCCCACAACGCATTTTGTAGCCCCTGAGCAAGGGCGATATAGCTCTCGCCGCCCAGGATCACATGGGCATGCTCGAAGCCCGACCAGACCAGGCGGAAGTGGTAGAGCCGGTGATCGAGGGACGTGCCGGCGATCGTGACGCCGAGCTCGGCCATGTCGGTAAAATCCGACAGTCCCATCTTGCCCGGCTCATGGGTCTGGCGGAAGATCACCTCCTGATCCTCGCCGTGAAGCGCGCGCCAGGCACGGATGCGCCGTTCCATCGTCCGTCTGACCCCGAGCCCGAGATCAGCATGGCGCCGCTGCATCTCCTCGAAGATCGCGACCGCGCGCAGGCCCGGCGCTGCCTGCAGCATCGGCACGATCTCGGCGTCGAAGATATCAGCCAAGGGATCGGGCCGCCGCCGACCGCGTGGTGCCGTTTCTTGCGAGGAAAGCTGTGGGTCGCTGGCAAGCCGGTATCCCGTCGCCGTGCTGAACCCGGCCCTGGCCGCCGCTACCGCGACGCCGTCACTCTGTCGCAACTTCATATATAACCTCATCTGATGATCGGTGACGTGACGGCCGGGCATCCAGGGACTTCCTCTCTGAGCGAAGAAGCCCGGGAATACCCGGCCGGCCGGGATCATCAGCGGCAACGCCCCAAAAGGAACGCACCATCGCGCGGGGCTACGACGGCTCCGGGCTACGCCCTGCGCCGCCGCACCCCCGCGCGATCCTCATCCTGATTGTCGCTGCGCTCGCATCCTGATTGTCGCGCTGCAATGAGCGAACGGCGGGCGTGCCGTGTCATCAATGCCGATCGCAAGAGCGTACGTTACCGTTCCACGCGGGACGATGATGCCGATCTGCGTGAGAAGCTGCGCGAGCTGGCCAACCAGCGTCGCCGGTTCGGCTATCGCCGTCTGCATATCCTGCTGCGCCGGGAGGGCGTGATGATCAACCGTAAGAAGACTCAGCGATTATATCAGGAGGAAGGTCTTGCTGTCAGCCGACGACGCAGCCGCAAGCGTGCTGTCGGGACCAGAGCGCCGGCCCCGGTGCTTGCTCTTCCGAACCAGCGCTGGAGCCTGGACTTTGTGCATGATCAGATGGCTTCAGGAAGGCGGTTCCGCGTGCTCAACATCGTCGACGATGTAACCAGGGAGTGCCTGCGAGCGGTGCCAGACACATCGATCTCCGGTCGCAGGGTCGTGCCCGAACTGACCGACCTGATCGCCGAGCGCGGCAAGCCCGGCATGATAGTGAGTGATAATGGCACCGAGCTGACCAGCAATGCCGTGCTCGTATGGTGCGGGGAGATGGGCGTGGAATGGCATTACATCGCACCGGGCAAGCCGATGCAGAACGGCTTCTGCGAGAGCTTTAATGGCCGGATGCGCGATGAGCTGCTCAACGAGACACTGTTCCTCAGCATAGCTCATGCCCGGGTCGAGATCGCTGCCTGGGTGGCTGACTACAACCGGGAGAGACCACACTCGTCCCTTGGTTACACAACACCGGCGGCGTTCGCCGCCGAACTGAATAAGCAATGGCCTGCTTCGCTACGCCCTACGGGCTCCGCTACGCAGCCCATTGCTTCAACCGCGCTCATGCACAACAACGCGGCCCGGCTCTAATCCCAGCTGGAGGAAAGCTGGGGGTCACGTCACTGATCCAACAGATCATCTGAGGCGGTCTGTCTGATGTGTGTTACGGGGCTAGAGGTCGTAACAGAGTCTTTTTCAAAATCATAAAATCCTGAAAAACTTTACTTTGCGGCAACGAAGCTGCCATGCAACAAAGATGTCATGGCAGCGCAGGATTCTACAGCCTTTGATGCAAGTGACTTATCGTTAGCGGAAAAAGATGTGACAGGCTCCAAAAAAAACAAGATAAGATACCCATAGAGTTCAAAAAGAAGATATCTCTTTATAAGTGGTTTTACCATCTACAAAGTAGCAACCTATCTGAGGATAGGAAACTAATATTTCATGCTTGAAGTTTTTCATCCTGACAAAGCTATGTTCATGCATCAGCGATCTTCTTGCCAAATCCACGACTTGGATGATCACAACATCTGGCTTACAACAGTAATACGAGGTCAAACATCTATGAAAGCCGTGCGTCTGCAACTTATCTGCGACGTCCATAGGAATTTGAGGAAGCATTATTTGGGGTTGCATTGGCTAGGGTCTCCGCCGACAGCCGGGTCGCTCAGCCCCCCGTCACTTCCCTCACCTCAACCGGCAATCCCAGCGCTTCGAGTTGCGGGCCTACCACCGAGGCATCGCCCACCACCACGAATACCAGGTCGGCGCCGATCAATGCGCCCAGCGCCTCGGCATCCAGTTCGGCGGCGGTGAGGTTCTGGTAACGCGCGGCGAGCGTCTCGTAATAATCGTCGGGCCAGCCATACTGGACGATGTTGGAGAGGCCCGACAATACGCTGCCGCTGGTCTCGAACTGGCCTGGCAACTCGCGCACATTGCCGTTGACCAAGCGGCGCAGCTCCTCGGGCGTGACGCCCTCGCCGCCGGTATAGGCCGACAGGTCCTTCAGCAGCTCGGCGATCGAATCGCCCGTGCGATCGGCTTGGACGGGCGCGGTGATGAGGAACGCGGTGCGACCCAGCGGCCGGCCGATTTGGCTGCGCACCCCATAGGACCAGCCCTTGGTCTCGCGTAGGTTCATGTTGATCCGGCTGAGGAAGCCAGAGCCGAATACCTCGTTGGCCGCGCCAAGGCCGAACAGGTCATCGGTCCCCACCTGATCGAGCACGCGGCCCGCCAGGATGACCGATTGCGGGGACTGCGGCCGGTCGATCAGCACGATGCGCTGTTCGGGCGCCGGAACGGGCGCGGCGCGGTCGGTGACGGGGAGGGGCTCGGCCGGCGCGCGCCAGTCGCCGAAGCTGGCTTCGAGCAGGCGGACCACCTCGGCGAGCGTCGAGTCCCCCACAACCATGATCCGGGCGTTGTCGGGTCGCAGCCAGGTGCGGTGGAAACTGGCCAGATCATCGCGGTCAAGCGTCTCGACGATCGCGCGCATGCCCGAGCCCGTGGGCGGGCGGCCGTAGGGATGGTCCTGACCATAAAGGATCGGCTGGATGGCGCGCAACCCGATAATCGAGGGATTGGTCAGTTCGCTGTCGATCCGGGTGAGCTGACGGCTGCGCACCCGCTCGATCGCGGCGGGGTCGAACGCCGGGTTGCGCACATAGTCGGCCAGCAGCTCGAACGAGGCCGCCAGGTTGGGAGTGATCGCACCAAGCCCGATATTGGTCGTATCGAGGTCCGAATAGCCGCCGATACTGGCTCCCAGCCGCTCCTTGGCGATGGCCAGCTCGCTGGCGTCGAGGCTGGTGGTGCCCTCATTCATGACCGAAAGCATCATCTCTTGCAGTCCGAGCCGGTCGGCGGGATCGGCCGAGATGCCTGCGTCGAATGCGATCCGCGCGCTCAACGTCGGCACCACCGCGCGGCGGGCGAAATAAACCTCCATGCCATTCGACAGCGTCGCGCGCTCGATATCTGGGAAATCGAGCGGAGGAAACTCGCCCACTTCAGGCAGCCGCGAGCGATCGGGTTGGGCGCCCGGCGGTCCTGCTGCCAACGCCGTCCCCTGTTGCATGGCGAAGGCGGGCCGCGACAAGGAGGGGTCGCTGATTGCCGCGATACCCCTGCCGTCGGCTTCGATTTCAGCGTCGACATCGGTGTCCGGTGACGGCAGGGGCAAACCGCCGCCGTGGCTCTCACCGCCCTCGGTGCGCTCTCCCGGTTCGACGACAAGCGCGAACACCGGCCGCGTCAGCCAGCGCTCGAGCGCTTGTTGCACATCGCCCGGCGTGGCCGCAGCCATGGCCGCCAGCTCGGTTCGGTAATGCGCCGGATCGTTCGAATAAAGCAGGCCTTCTGCCAAGATCGGCGCCTTGCCCGAGAAGCCGCCGGTCTGCTCGAGCCCGCGGATGGTCCCGGCGGTCGCGCTGGTGGCGGCGCGCAGCAGCTCGTCCTCGGTCGGCCCTTCGGCGACGATGCGCGCAATCTGGGCATCGAGCGCCCGGCCGAGCTCATCGACCGAAACGCCGGGGCGGGCATCGGCCCATGCCGAGAATATGCCGGCTTGCTCGAAGATCTGGGCCCTCGCCACCACGCTGACCGCCAGCTCCTGCCCGCGCACCAGTTCCTCATCGAGCCGCGAGCTTGCCAGCCCGCCGAGCACCGCGGCACCGAGCGAGAGGGGAATGTAGTCAGGGTTCTCGAGACCCGGGACCGCCCACATCCGGATGACCCGGGGGGTGGCGATCTGGTCGTAGATGGTCTTGGCGACAGGCGCGCTCAGCGTGGGCACGGGTGCGGGCGGATCGCTGATCGCCGGCCCCGCGGGAATGGCGCCGAACCAGGTCTCAACCTTTTGGCGGGCGGTGGCGACATCGATGTCCCCTGCAAGAACGAGCACCGCGTTTTTGGGCCCGTAATGCTCGCGGAACCAGCTTCGCGCATCATCGAGCGTGGCGCCCGAAAGGTCGGCCATCGAGCCGATGGTGGAGTGGTGATAGGGATGGCCGGGCGGATAGAGCGTTTCCAGCTGCTCATAGCCGACAAGACCGAACGGCTGGTTGTCGCCCTCCCGCTTCTCGTTCTGCACCACGCCGATCTGGTTCTGCAGCACCTCCTCGGTCAGCGCGCCGAGCAGATGGCCCATCCGGTCGCTTTCCAGGAACAGCGCCACGTCGAGCGCGGAGGTGGGCACGGTCTGGAAGTAATTGGTCCGGTCGAACCAGGTGGTGCCGTTAACGTCGGTCGCGCCGATCTGCTGGAGCGGCTCGAAATATTCGCCCGGCACGTTCTCGGTGCCGTTGAACATGATGTGTTCGAACAGGTGGGCAAAGCCGGTTTTGCCACGCGGCTCATGCTTGGAGCCGACCTCGTACCACACCGAGACCGCCACCACGGGTGCCTTGCGATCCTCATGCACCAGCACGGTTAGGCCATTGTCGAGTTCGAAGCGCTCATAGGGAATGGCGACCTTGGCGACCAGGTCCTCGAGCGGGGCCGGCTCGAACTCGGCAATCGCGGGCGAGGTGGCGCTGCGCGCCTCCTGAAGCGTGGGGGCGCAGGCGGGAAGGGTGGCGACAAGGGCGAGCGCGGCGGCCGCTGACAGGGGTCTTCTCATGGCCGCCTCTTACCACCTGATAAGATGGCGAAAAGAGGCTTATTGCACCGTTGCACCCGCCCCCCGCTCATGGCGCATGATGGCCTGACCCATGCGGACCTGCGCGCCCTCCACGAGCATCTCGACAGGGCGGTGCGTAGCGGGGGCGATGATGATGATGGTCGAGCCATGTTCGAACCAGCCCATCTCCTCACCCTTGGCGAAGCGGACGGGGGGAGTGGGCGCGATAACCCGCGCTCCGCCGCCGCGCGCGAAGGTGCGGCGCACGTCGAGCTGGCGATCGAGCCAGGGCAGGCGGATGCTGGCCACCAGCACCGCGGCGACCGGCACGAGCATCAGCCGAGCGCCGCCCGCATCGAGCCTGACCGAGATGGGCGCGCGCTCGTTGCGGCAATAAAGCCGCTCGATCCGCCGCAAGGTGGGCGGGTTCACGTTCCAGCGGTCCCCAGAAATGTACCGCACCTGCTCGACCGCACAATCGTGCGGGGCGTGAAAGCGGTGATACATGCCTGCGGTCAGGCGCAGCGTGAGGTAATGTGCGTCGGCATATTCGGCGGCGTCCTGGCCACATCCGAGTAGATCGGCGATCTCGTAGCGCAGTCCCTTGATCTGGAGCGCCATACCCTGGCTGATACGGCCATGCGCGCCTATCACGCCATCACACGGCGCGCAGATAATCTCGGCGCGCGGGTCAATGTCGCGTGCGCCGGGCTTCAGCTCGCGGATGAACGCCTGGTGCAGGCTGCGATAGCGCTCGGGCTTTGCATCCGACAGGTCGACCTCGCAAAAGCTTTTCCACAGACGGATCGACACGATGCGCACCGGCGCCAGTTCCACCTTGCTCAGCCAGCCCATCAGGTGGGTGGCGGCGTGGCGCGGGAAACGGTTGGTCAGCAGGAAATTGACCTTGTCCAGATTGACAAGTTTCCACAAAGCAGCGCGAAGCCCCATGCCGCCGCCTAGCGAGGATGAGAGGACTTTTCCATGAAGATCGGACGACTGCTGCTTGGCGCGGCGGGGGTCATTCTGGCGACCCGCAAGGGCCGCGCCCGGCTTTCCCTGAGCCGCGCGAAGCACAAGGGGTTGGTGGGCCATGTGCGAATGGCCAAACGCGCGGCGGGCCTGGTGCCGGCCTATGAATTCGACGCTGCGCAATTCTTTCGTGCCGATGGCGCGGACGAGGCGTTGGCGCGGCGGCGTGAAAAGGGACTGACCAAGCTCTCGAACACCTTTGCCGAGCGTTTTGCCAAGACCGCGGCCAAGACCGCCAGCCTACGTGGCTCGATCCCCGACATCGCCTTTACCAGCACTTACCGCGTGCCCTTTCCGTTCAGCCCGGTGGTGCGCGAGGCGCTGCCGGCGGGGGGATTCTGGCAGAGCAGCGAAGGCGTGACGCTGACCGATCTCGATGGCAATGTGTTCTACGATCTGACCGGTTCGTATGGCGTCAACCTGTTGGGAAACGATGCCTACAAGGCGATGATCGCGCGCGGGATGGAGACCGCTGCCGAGCTTGGCCCGGTGCTTGGCGGGCTGCATCCGGTGGTGGCGGACAATGTCGAGCGGCTGAAGGCGATCAGCGGCCTCGATGCGGTCAGCTTCCACATGTCGGGCACCGAGGCGGTGATGCAGGCGGTGCGGCTGGCGCGCTACCATACCGGCCGCTCGCACATCGTCCGCTTCGCCGGCGCCTATCACGGTTGGTGGGGCGACGTGCAGCCGGGCATCGGCAATCCGGTCCCTGCCGACAGGACCTATACGCTTGCCGAGATGAGCGAGGCGACGCTTCGGGTGCTGGCCACGCGCCGCGACATCGCCTGCGTGCTGGTCAACCCGCTGCAGGCCATGCATCCCAACTCCCAGGCGCCCGGCGACAGCGCGCTGGTCAACTCGTCGCGCCGCGCGGGGGTCGACCGGGCGGGTTATTCGGACTGGCTCGCACGGCTGGCAAAAGTATGCCGGGCGAACGGCATCGTGCTCATCGTCGACGAAGTGTTCACCGGGTTTCGCATCGCGCCGCGCGGTGCCTGTGAATATTTCGATATAGAACCCGATCTGGTCACCTATGGCAAGACGCTGGGCGGCGGTCTGCCGGTGGGCGTGTTGTGCGGCCGGGCCGAGTTCATGCGCCGATACAAGCCGGAGCGCCCGGCTGATATCTGCTTCGCGCGCGGCACCTTCAATTCGCATCCCTACGTGATGGGGGCGATGGACGCGTTCCTTGATTGGCATGGCAGCGCCGAGGCGGCTCAGCTTTACGATGGCGTGGACGAGCGTTGGAATACCCGCGCGGCCTTGCTCAATGCGCGGCTGGAAAGCGCCGGTCATTCTCCTCGTATCGCCAATCTGGGAAGCGTGTGGAGCGTGTTCTACACCCGTCCCTCGCGCTACAACTGGATGCTGCAATATTACTGCCGGGCCGAGGGGCTGGCGCTGGGCTGGACCGGGACCGGCCGGCTGATCTTCAGCCTTGCCTATGACGACGCACAATTCGACGAGGTGGCCGAGCGTATGTTACGCGCGGTGGGCCGGTTCGAGGCAGACGGCTGGGCCGCCGCGCCTGCGGGGGCGAACGACCGCGATCTCGGCCGCCAGATCATGCGCGAACTGACGAGCGCGAAGATGGGCCTGCGCTAGAGCGGCGTGCTCATTAACTGAGCCGCTTTGTCATGCCGGACCTGATCCGGCATCCCGCTGCCTTTCGCCTGCGATTGAAGCTGGACCCCGGATCAGGTCCGGGGTGACGATACCTTTTTGTGAAGCAGCGCCGGCGGCCAAGCGGTGCCTTCGAGGTTTCCGCCAGCCGCCAGCCGCCGCCCGCCAACTGTCAGCCGGACACTCAGCCCCGGGGGGCGGGACGCCAGGCCAATGCGTTGCGCGCCAGTTGCACGGGTGCCTTGGCATAAAGCTTCATGTCATGGAATGGATCGGTGATGATCTTGGTCGCCCAGACCAGCCCTGTCTCCACATCGCGGATGAAGAACAGCTGCACCGTGCGGAAAACCAGTGCCGCCACGCCGATGATCAGCCACACGATGCCCAGGTTCTCCAGGGAACCCATGACGGTGGTGTGCGGCTGTGCGAACAGCCCGAAGAAGCTGGGATCAAGCAGCAGGGGCACGGGCGAAAAGGCCCACAGGCTCATCAGCACCCATTTGCGGACCAGGTTGTAGCCGACCTTGATCTCTTCCTTGTGCTCGTGCGTCGCCTCGTTCTTGTGGTCATAGCCGTGCGGTTCGAAGAAGAAGTGCCCGGCCTGACGGCTGGTCATGGCCAAACCCCAGGCGAGCAGCGCGGCCAGCCACGGGTAGTTCCAGATCAGCGCATAGCAAACGACGAACGTGGACGCGCTGAAGAAGTGGAGCGCCTGATTGATCAGGTTGTGGTGGTAATATCGGTGATCGTCCCACCGCTGCTCGGCAAGTTGTTCGCGAAAACGGCTCATCGAGATCTCCATCCTCTACGTTTGTTACATATAGGAGACGCGCTGGCCTGCCTCGTGCCGATCAGGTCGTCAGCTTGCGATAGCGCACCAGCGAAAAATGGCCAAGCGGGGGGAGCGGCCGGTTTTCCACCAACTCCACATGTCCGTTGGCCGCCGCCCAGGCTTCGTAGCGGTCGAACGGAAATTCGGTGCGGAAACCCAGCCGCGTGGTGAGCGGCATCAGCAGCTTCTCGATCTGCCCGCGCATGCCCTTGTTGGCGCCGATGCGAGTGGTGATGACAACCTCGCCACCGGGGCGGATGACGCGGACGAACTCGTCGAGCGCCGCCTCGGGATCGGGACAGGCAGTGACGACATATTGGGCGACCACGACATCGAAGGAATTGTCCGCAAAGCTCATCGCTTCGGCGTCCATCACCAGGATATCCTCGACATTGTCGAGCCCCAGATTGCGCTTTCGCTCGCGCGCCCTGGCCAGCATGGCATCGGAGATATCGGTGGCGACCAGGCGTGTGGTGCGCTTGTATTGCGGCAACGAGATACCCGTGCCCGCGCCCACTTCGAGCACCCGTCCGCCGGGTCCGGCTACCGCTTCGGCGCGCTCGATCGACCAGGCCCGGCCGTCGGTGAACACCTTGCCGAACACCAGGTCGTAGACAGGTGCCCAGCGGTCATAGGCCGCCACCACACCTTCGGTTCGCATCGCGACCGCACTTGCCTTTGAAGCCATAGCGCGCGCCTATGATCGCCCCGCGTTGCGGCCACAAGGCTTTTTTGCGTCCGTCAGACGACAATGGCGGCGAGCACGCGGGCAGCCCTTGGCGCTTGCATGTCTCGAAACTAACCTTCGGGTTCCCAGCCACGACGCCGCAGCACGGTGTCGCGCTGGCCGCGCGCGTCGAAGCGGCGGGCGAGGAAGGAATAGAAGAACCAGTCCTTCGCCGCCCAGGGCGTGGCATGGTACAACAGGCGCTCGCCCAGCGTCCAGCGCACCGCCCGCCGATCGGCACGTCTCGACGAAGGGCTGCACCAGAAATCGGGAGAGTAGGCCTGCTCGCCCAGCTTGAGCACGCGGTGCGCAAGCTCGTGATCCTTCAGAACATAGGGCCAGCGCGCTGCGTCATAGCCGCCCGCGCGCATCAACGCCTCGGTGCGGAAGGCATGACCCGGACCGCCGGTATGGTTCTGCTTGGCGAGCAGCCGCGCCACGGTCAGCCGATGCAGGCGGGCCGTCGCATGACGCCATCGCCCCCCCTTGTCCGGCCGGGGCCAGGCTCCCACCATGACGCGGGCTGGTCCGCCCTTGTCGAACAGGCGGGTCGCGGCGGCGAGGTAATCGGGCGGATAGAAGGTGTCGGCATCGCAGATCGCCACCAGCTCGGTCGTGACCCGTGCAAGCCCCGCCGCCAGCGCGTGGACCTGGCCCGGGGTAGGCTCGCTGATGATCTCATGCGCCAGGTCGGACGTGGCGAGTTGCCCGCGCGCCGCCTCGATACAGCCGTCGGTCGAGCCGTTATCAACCAGGATCAGGCGAAACGGCGTTCGCTGGGCGATCAGCGAGGCCAGCGTCGCGGGCAGGTAAGCGGCCTCGTTATAGACCGGCAATACCGCCGTCCATCGACAGGCCTGGGTCACCGGATCAGCGCCGCGAGGCGGGCGGCGGCGCGATCCCGGCATCGGCCAGCGAGCGATGGCCCAGCAGCCTGAGCGCCAGATTGCGCCCGGCACGCAGCCCCGGGTAGAGCAGCCGCGCGCGCGACGGGCTGCTGAATATCCAGGCGTGCAGGCGATTGAGTGGGCCCGACCCGCTGCTCATCATGGCGACCATGTTCATGACCTCATCGCCATGATACCAGCGGCCGCCCATCCGCATCGCCATCCCTTGGTCCAGATCATATCCTCTGGCGAGCGCGTCCTCGACAAGCGCTCCGCCCTGGCGTGCATCGACAAGCCGCACCTCGCCCGCCGCTTCGCGCAGTCGCACCATGCGGACATAGGCGGCACAGAACGGGCAAGCCCCGTCATACACTATGGCCACGGCAGGTTCCTCGATGACCTCGTTGTTCGAACCAAGTGCGGTCATTGCAGGATTTCCCCGGTGCCGGGCGCGTAGAGCGGCCATGTGTCGCGCTTAAGCACGTGGCGCACGAGGCGGCCATTATCAAGCGATAGGCATACCGATTCCAGTACCAGGTCGTAACGCGCGACCTTGTTCGGAGCCACAGCCACGAAGGGATCGGCGAGGAAGGGGCTGGGCATGTGATGATGCGGCAACAGGCGATAATCCAGCCGGCGCTTGCTCATGATCTGGTGCTGGAGTTGCACGAACCGTGCAAGGTCGGTGAGCTTGCCATAGCTCTTGTCCGGTGCGGCGGGGGTAAGCGGCGCCCGGCATCCGCGCCCGGCCATCAAGTCCGCATGGGTCAGCACCGAACCCCAGATCGACGGATTGAAATGCCCTCGCCCGCCCTCGGGCCAGAACATGCGTCCCTGCGAGACCTGATAGCCGGAGGACAGGAACCAAGCGTTGGGCACGCGCATGACCTGGCCATCTTCCAGCTCGGCCTGGAAATAGGGCGAGCCGAAACCCGGTGTGTCGTACCAGGCCAGCGTGGCGATGCGGAACAGCAGTGGTCCTGCTAGCATGAAGACGATGCAGCACCGCACCAGTCCCTTGTCCCACTCGCTGTCGGCCATGCGGGCAAGCGTGAGGACGATGATGGTGTTGACCGCGATCCACTTCCAGAACAGCAGCCCCAGCGCGACATAGACCGCAACGTGAAAGATATCGTACCCGATCGTGGTCCAGATCAGCCACTTGCGGCGCCGCGCGGTAATGGGCGCCGCCACCTGGAGCAGCAGGGCGGCGGCGTTCATCGGGAACCATAGCACGGCCATAGTGTCATACAGCATCTGGGTAATTGCGGGCGAGGCGGCGGTGACCAGCGTTCCCTTCTCGAGCGCGCCGGGAATGCCGGCATGAAGCTCGTTGTCGAGCAGCCAGGAGAACGGCCCTCCGTCGAGCGCCAGCTTGGCAAGGCCCGAATAAAGGTAGTTGCCCAGATGCCCGCCGATCGCCGCTGCCAGCACGAACATGATGGCCCGCTGCGCGGTCGCGGAGTCCATGCCCAACCGATCACGCCAGTTGGCGCGCGCCGACAATCCGTGCGCCAGTGCTACTCCCAGCGTGAAGAAAGCGAAGGTCTCGTAAGCCGTGCGAATATCGAGCGTGGAGAAATAAAAGCCCGTCAACGCCGGGTGCAGCTCGCGCATCATCCACAGCAATGCGGCCGAGGCGAACAGACCGCCGAGCCGCCACCATCCGGCGATCGCCAGCGCGCAGCCGATCCAGCGCGCGTGTTCGTGAAACAGCACCGCCGGATGGCTTGGAGCGAGCGCCGCATAAGGAATGGCGAAGGGCTCGAGCAGGAAATACAAGCCGAAGAACACCGCCCCGCCGCGGGCAAAGGTTCGCGGCACGCGGGCGAGCGCGCCGATGCGCACGAACGCCATCGCCGCGCTGATCAGCGCTACCGGGACCAGCCACACGAACACCAGTTCGGGTTGCTGGGTCGCCACCAGGTCGGTGCCCTGCTTGATCAGCACGAAGGCGAGCGCGGCACCGACCAGTGGCAGCAACGCACCCGCGAGCGTGCCGGGCGCCAAGGTGTCGTCAACTCGTGCAACCGGGGATGATAGCGTGGCCATCAACCCGGTCTCATCGCGGATTGGCTGCGGCAATTCCACCCTCAAAAGTCGCACAGGCCGGCCTTGTGTTGCCATTACGCAACACTATGTGGCGGCCTGATGGCGATCCTGCGATTGTCGTTCACCACAGGGGCTGATTGATGAACCTCGAGAAATTCACTGACCGCGCCAAGGGCTTCCTACAGGCCGCGCAGACCATTGCCATTCGCAACACGCATCAGCGCATTGCACCCGAGCATCTGCTGAAGGCGCTGCTCGAGGATGATCAGGGCATGGCCTGGGGGTTGATCGAGCGCGCCGGCGGCGATCCCCGGCTGGCGGTGGACGAGGTGGATGCAGCGCTCGCCAAGCTGCCCGCGGTATCAGGCTCGGGTGCGCAATCGACCCCCGGGCTCGACAATGCAGCGGTTCGGGTGCTCGATCAGGCGCAGCAACTGGCCGAGAAGGCCGGCGACAGCTTCGTGCCGGTCCAGCGCCTGCTCCAAGCACTCGCCTTGTCCGCCGACAATGCCGCCGGCCGTGCGCTCAGGGCGGCCAACGTGGATATCAAGAGGCTGGAGAACGCGATCCAGGAAGTGACCGGGGGGCGTCAGGCCAGCAGCGCCGGGGCCGAGGAAGCCTATGACGCGATGAACAAATACGCCCGCGATCTCACCGAAGCGGCGCGCGCGGGCAAGCTCGATCCGGTGATCGGACGCGACGAGGAGATCCGCCGCACCATCCAGATTCTGGCTCGGCGAACCAAGAACAACCCAGTTCTGATCGGCGAGCCCGGCACGGGCAAGACCGCCATCGCCGAGGGCCTGGCGCTCAGGATCGCCAATGGCGATGTGCCCGATTCGCTCAAGGGCCGCGACCTGATGGCGCTCGACATGGGCGCGCTCATCGCGGGGGCCAAATATCGCGGCGAGTTCGAGGAGCGGCTGAAGGCCGTGCTCGACGAGGTGAAGGGCGCCGAGGGCCATATCATCCTGTTCGTCGATGAGATGCACACGTTGATCGGCGCGGGCGCCTCGGAAGGGTCGATGGATGCCAGCAACCTGCTCAAGCCGGCGCTGGCGCGGGGCGAACTGCACTGCATCGGCGCCACCACGCTCGATGAATACCAGAAGCATGTCGAGAAGGATGCTGCGCTTCAGCGCCGGTTCCAGCCTGTGTTCGTCGACGAACCCAGCGTAGAAGAGACGATCTCGATCCTTCGCGGACTGAAGGAGAAGTACGAGCTGCACCATGGCGTGCGGATAACCGATGCGGCCATCGTCGCCGCTGCGCAGCTATCCAACCGCTATATCTCGGACCGATTCCTGCCCGACAAGGCGATCGATCTGATGGACGAGGCGGCCAGCCGCATCCGCATGGAGGTGGAGTCCAAGCCTGAGGAGATCGAGGCGCTGGACCGGCGGATCATCCAGCTGAAGATCGAGGAGCAGGCACTCGGCAACGAAAGCGATAAGGCCTCGAAGGACCGTCTTGAGACCCTGCGCGGCGAGCTCGCCAATCTCGAGCAGCAATCGGGCGAGCTGACCACCCGCTGGCAGGGCGAGCGCGACAAGATCCAGGCCGAGGGCAAGCTCAAGGAGCAGCTCGATGCCGCGCGCATCGAACTCGAACAGGCGCAGCGCACCGGCGATCTCGCCAAGGCCGGCGAGCTTTCCTACGGGCGCATCCCGGCGCTCGAGAAGCAGCTCTCCGAGGCCGCCGGACTGACCGAGAACGCGCTGCTGCGCGAGGAGGTGACCGATGACGACATCGCCGGCGTGGTCAGTCGCTGGACCGGGGTGCCGGTCGAGCGGATGCTGGAGGGCGAGCGCGAGAAGCTGCTCAACATGGAGCAGGTGATCGGCGAGCGAGTGATCGGCCAGTCACAGGCGGTCGAGGCGGTCTCCAAGGCGGTGCGCCGGGCGCGCGCAGGGCTGAAGGACCCCGGCCGCCCGCTGGGATCGTTTTTGTTCCTCGGCCCCACCGGGGTGGGCAAGACCGAGCTCACCAAGGCGCTGGCGGGCTTCTTGTTCGATGATGACCGGGCGATGGTGCGCATCGACATGTCCGAGTTCATGGAGAAGCACGCGGTCGCCCGGCTTATCGGCGCGCCGCCGGGCTATGTCGGTTACGAGGAAGGCGGTGTGCTGACCGAGGCGGTGCGGCGCCGGCCCTATCAGGTGGTGCTGTTCGACGAGGTTGAGAAAGCACATGCGGACGTCTTCAACGTGCTCCTCCAGGTGCTCGACGACGGGCGGCTGACCGATGGGCAGGGGCGGGTGGTGGACTTCTCCAACACGCTCATCATCCTCACCTCCAACCTCGGCAGCCAGTATCTGACCCAGATCACCGAGGAGCAGACGGTGGCCGATGTCGAGCCGCAGGTGATGGAGGCGGTGCGGGCGCATTTCCGGCCCGAGTTCTTGAACCGGCTCGACGAGATCATCCTGTTCCACCGATTGAGCCAGGAGCACATGGCGCCCATCGTCGATATCCAGGTGGCCCGAGTGCAGGAATTGCTGCGCGACCGCAAGATCACGCTCGACCTGACCGACGCCGCGCGCCGCTGGCTCGGGCGCGTGGGCTATGATCCGGTCTACGGCGCCAGGCCGCTGAAACGCGCGGTGCAGCGCTACCTCGCCGATCCGCTCGCCGACATGCTGCTGCGCGGAGAGGTGGCCGACGGGGCGGAGGTTCAGGTGGAGGAAGGTGACGGTGAACTGAGGATGATTGTTGCCTGAAAAAAGAGGCCGAGGCGAATTACACCCCGGCCCCCGAATTGTCTGGTTTCGATGCGGACAGTTACGAGCCGAACCGAACCCTGAACCCGGCATAGTAAAAGCGACCGGTGTTGGGGAAGATCGCGCTTCCGTCACCGTCACCCATCAAACCGAGCGGAGGCAGCGTGTCGAGAACATTGTCCACGCCAATGTAGAAGCGATGCAGATCCTCCAGTTCGAAACCGAACTGGATGTCGTGGTAGAACTTCTCTGGATAAAAACCGAACGGGCGGCGATCGGCATTCTCGGGTGGCCGACCCTGGTGTGAGAAGCGAGTTTCCCAGGAGTCGATCGTCTGCTTGCCGACATAGCGCAGGTCATACGAGACATCGAGAAAGCCGAAATCGGCATCGGCCTGGAAGATGCCCGTCCACTGCGGATCGCCAAGCACACCATGCAGGCGCGTTGAGCGATCGGGATCGGTGATGAAGGTGAATTCCTCACGCTCGATAAGATAGGACAAAAGCAAGTTCGTGCTGAACTCGGTCTCGCCAAGGAAGCGGCGATAGGATGCGTTCAGGTCCACACCCTTGGTCTTGAGCGCCTGGAAGTTGAACGGCTGGTTGAGGAAGCCCGGCCCGAGAACGGGGAACGAGAAGTCGGGGAAGCCATCGAACCTGCGACCCGCCTGGCCATCGAACGCGCCATTGGTGATTGGATCATCCGTGCTCCGGCGGAACACCGCGTCGCAGAACGGGTTGTCAATGCTGACCGGGTCATCATAGCAACGATTGATGATATTCTGGCCTGTCAAGCCGCTGATCGCCGTGGTGATCTCGATATCGTAATAGTCGACCGTGACGGCGAGACCCGGTATCGCGCGCGGCTGGAAGACCGCGCCTGCGGTGAAGCTGTTGCCCACTTCGGGCACCAGATTCTCGTTGCCTTGATTGAAACCCGAGATCCCTGAGGCGGGCTGGTTGGTCCATGGACGGGAGGTTGTCTCGCCGGGCAGCACGATGGTGGTGGGAATGCCATCCTCCGCACAGTTGCGCGCCCGGTTGGGGTTTTCATCAATGAACCTCTGATCGCACGGATCGCGCAGGTTGTTGGCAAAGGTCTCCGAGCGCGTAGCGAAAAGATCGGTCAGGTTTGGCGCGCGCACCGAGCGGCCATAGCCCACACGCAGGCGCAGGCCGTCAACCGGCGACCAGATGCCACCAACATTATAGGCATAGACCACGTCATCGAGGAAATCGTAGTCCGAAACGCGACCTGAAGCCTCGACGGTCAGCTCGTTGATGAACGGAAGATCGCCGAGGATCGGTACACGAAGTTCGGCGAACGCTTCCTTCACCTCAACCTTGGGCGGGTCGAACGTGTCGAAGGAGTTGAGAAAGGTCGCTCCGCTCTGCGTGAAATCGTCGTAGTCGGAAAAGGCGTCCTCGGTGCGGTATTCGGCACCAAGGGCAAAACCCAGCGGCCCGCCAGGCAGCTCGAACAGCCCTGAGGAATCGCCGGCAACAAAAGCCGCGATCTGAAGCTGCTCCGCCCATTCGTCGCGGGTCGAGGTGTACAAGATGTAGTCCCTGGCAGCCAGCGACGGTGACTGGAAGCCGAACAGGTTGAGGGGAACGCACGCGGGATCATCATTGGCGGTGTTCGTATCGACGTTGATGCGGCACTGGATCGTCCCGTTGGGCGCACGGCGCGCGTCCGCTGCGGCGTTGAACTTGGCGATGTCCACATTGCCGCCGGTCTCGTAGAAGGTCTCCGTCCGCCCCCAGTTCACTGCAACTTCGTAACGCACGTTGCCTGTTAGGAAGATATCTCCCCGTATCCCGCCCACAACGCGATAGGTCTCGCGCAAGTGATCTTCAGTCCGCGTGCCGATATCATTGTTGAACCGGAAGAAGGTGAACGGAGCAGTTGTCGAAGTTGTCCCTGTAATTGTCTGAATGGTGGTACGGGCCTGATCGGACAAAAACGGATTGTCGAGAAAGAACCGAGGCGACAGCGTCGAATTGACAAAAGTGGGCTGGTTCGACGCCTGATTGGCTGTAACTCGTGCATATTTCGCTTCGATAAAAGGCTCGAACGCAGGCGATATCGCGAAATTGATCAAGATATTGCCGATGTAGCGTTCAATCCCGGGGATGAGGATGTCATCCTCCACGCCGGTCGAACCCAGCCCCCCGAATGTGCCACCACCCACATTGCGCAAATCAATCTCGGGGTTGTTGCGAACAAGCGTTCCATTGGGCAGGAAAAAGTAATTGTCGCTAAGCCGACCGCCGGTTGGCGAGGTCTGACCGGTACACACCGCGGCGCGCCGCGCCTGAATAAGCGCGAAGTTGGGATCGGTTGCGGCCGGTTCGGCCGGGCACGATGTAAGCACCGCGCCGCCCTCGGAAATGATGTTGAACGTGCTTCCTGGCGTCGTATCGAAGAAGGCGGTATCAGGAATGCCATCACCCTCGGGCGGCTCACCTAAGGTATTTTCGACCGTGTAGAACCCCGGCGTGCCGGTATACGCGCCCGTGAAATTTGGACGATCCCTGTAATAGACCGGCTTCTGCCGCGAATACTCGCCATGGAAGGTCACGTTCAGGCGGTTGTCGAGGAAATTCTGCCCAACGAGTGCACTCAGCTGGTAGGAACCGCGATCGCCCTCATCGGAAAGGCCCGCCTGACCCCGCAGCTCGGCTCCCTCGTAATCGCGCCGCAATACGAAGTTGACCACCCCCGATACCGCGTCGGATCCATAGACGGCGGAATTGCCCCCTGTCACGATATCGACCCGCTCGAGCAGGCTCGAAGGAATCGTGTTCACATCGACGCGAAACTCGCCTGGAGTGGCGGACACGTGCCGCAGACCGTTCACCAGCACCAGTGTTCTGGCACTGCCCAGGCCCCGCAGATCGAGCAGGTTGAGACCCGCGGTGCCGATGAAGCGGGTGGAGTTCGCCTGGCTGAAAGTCGAGCGCAGCGACGGCAGCTCGTTGATCGCATCGCCCAGCGACAAGTCACCAGTACTGGTAATCTGTTCGGCCAGGATGGATTGTACTGGAATTGCCGAAGCCAGATCGGGGCGGGCGATACGCGAGCCGGTAACCACGATCGCGTCCACGACAGGTCGGTAGTCATCGGTAGTGTTGAGGAGCAGCTCTTCCCCATCGCATACCCCGTTGAAATTCTCGTCCGGACAATCGACTGCCTGAGCGGACGCTGGAGCGGCGCCGAAGCCGACCGCGGTGAGGGCAAGCGCCGGCAAGGCCGCGCCGGTCAGCAATACGCGCACGCGAAGGCGAGTGGTGTTCATGAGTGCAGTTCCTTGCAGTCGTGTGGTTTGAAGAAGTGCCAAATCTCCGTCGCACACCCCTGTACCGACGCTTGTACGGGCGCTGCGAGTCGCGCTAACCTTCGGCGAGCGCGCGGCTTGTTTCAAACAAAACCACTCAGCCTCGGTCATTCTAGGTTCATCTGTGGCAGGACTGCAACATATGTACTCCACGGGCAATTTTATACACGAAAACAGTCGGCTATTCGAGCGCCCTGCTAAAACACTGCGATCTACAAGGGGTGCTCACGCTACATCTTTCGGATGTGAACTTGCAGCAGCCCCGGTCAAACCAACCGGAATGGCGAGGGCGCGTCACGCTTAGCCGGGTAAGTCACCCTACCCGCTGAGCGTGTCTTATCCCATCGGGGCCGGCTCGAAGCAGGCTGCTCTTTCATGCGAAATGAACGAACCGGTCCAACAGGTGGCGGGCGACAGAGGAAGTTACCGGCGATAACGCATCGTCGATATGCGGCGCACTCGATGGCAACCTTTTCCGCCAGTATGGGTTCGGCGCGGCAATCCATTTGATTATTCGAATATCACGTGGGGAACGCGGGGGATTGGACAATGACGCAATGGCATATTGGGATCATCGGCGGATCAGGGCTATACGAGCCGGGTGAAATCGAGAATGCCGAGGAGGTCGTCGTCAATAGCATGTTTGGCGAACCCTCGAGCCCCATCGTCACCGGCAAGGTTTCAGGCCACCAGTTCACCTTTCTCCCCCGTCACGGCAAGGACCACCGCCTCTCCCCAAGCCAGGTCAACTACCGGGCTAATATTGATGCGCTCAAACGGCTAGGCGTGACCGATATCCTGGCGATTTCAGCCGTTGGATCGCTGCGCGAGGCGATTGCACCGGGGGAGTTGGTCATCATAGACCAATTCATCGACCGGACGCTTGCCTGCCGCGAACGTAGCTTTTTCGAGCGCGGAGTGGTCGCTCACGTTCCCTTGGCCGATCCTGTATGCTCGCGGCTTTCCGATTTTGCCGCGCAGGCCGTGCGCATCGGTGGGGGCGAGCCGCGCCCCAAGACTTGCTATGTCGCAATCGAAGGACCGCAATTTTCGACCCGTTCAGAAAGTCGTCTCTACCGGCAATGGGGTGGCGACATTATCGGCATGACCGGCATGCCCGAGGCGCGCCTGGCGCGCGAAGCGGAACTGCCTTACGCCCTCATCGGCATGGTGACCGATTACGACTGTTGGCGCGAGGACAGCGATGTCGATGTTACCGATATTCTCGAAATCATGCGCTCGAACGCCGATCGCGCGCGACAGGTCATCACCGGTTTCGCATCTATCCTGCCGAACGATCGAGCGCCAAGTCCGATCGATACCGTGCTCGACAGTGCGATGCTGACACCGCCAGAGCGATGGAGCGAGCAGCAGTGTCTGGCGCTGGACGCGATTGCCCGGCGCTACAGGGCCGCGTATCCGAGCTGAAGCAGAATTTTGGCGCACCTGTCGATTGCCATTGGGCGGTAGGTCGCGCAAATGACCGCAATGCCGACAAGAACATCACTCGCAACCTTCTTGCCGTACCAGTTGTCGCTGACGTCGAACGCGGTCAGCGGACGGATCGCTCAGGCCTATCGCACGCGGTTCGGGCTCAGCGTACCCGAGTGGCGGGTCATGGCTGTCCTCGGCGATGCCGGGCGGTCGACCCAGCGCGAATTGACCGAGCGCACCTTGATGGACAAGGTCGCGGTAAATCGGGCGTGCAAAGGGCTGGAAGATCGGTCGCTGGCTTCGCGCTATCCCAATGAGTTGGATGGACGTTCTCACCTGCTCGAACTGACAGATGAGGGCATTGCCCTTCATGGCGAGATCATGCCGCTTGCATTCCAGCTCGAGCGCCGAATGGTTGCAGCCTTCGAGCCCGACGAGATCGAGACGCTGCGCGAACTGCTTCAGCGTATCCGTTCGACGATGGACCGGTTCGGCGACCAGTTCGAAGGAGAACCTTCAGGGACCGATTCCGGATTGGACTGAACCGGCTCGCGATAAGCGGATTTCTGCAACGTTACCCTGCCGAGGCTGCCCCGTCCGACGAAAACGCATCGGCGATCGAGCATGAGGCTGGTCCAAGAATAACGATAAACAACACCGGCAAGATGAACAGGATCAGCGGCACGGTCATGATCGCCGGCAAGCGCGCTGCCTTCTCTTCCGCACGCATCATGCGCTGGTTGCGGAATTCGGCAGACAGCACGCGCAACGCCGAGGCGAGCGGCGTGCCGTAACGTTCGGTCTGGATCATCGTTGTCACCACGCCGCGGACCGCATCGAGGCCGACACGATAGGCCAGGTTCTCAAAGGCCTGCCGCCGCTCGGTGAGGAAGGAAAGCTCGATCGCGGTCAGCGTGAACTCCTCACCGAGTTCGGGAAAGGCCCGATCGAGCTCCTTGGCGACGCGCCCGAAGGCAGCATCGATCGTCAGACCGGCTTCGGCACAGATCACGAGCAGGTCGAGCGCGTCGGGCAAGCCTTTCTGGATTGCAGCCATGCGCTTGGTGGCAAGGTTTTTAAGATAGATCTCGGGAGCCTTGTAGCCGATCATCATCGCAGCAGCAAAAGCCATGAAGCGCTTGAAGTCGCTCCAATCGGGGAACAACTCGGCTCCGTATAGCGCGATGAAGGCAATGATACCCAGCACGGCGGGAATGACCATGCGGCCAAAAATGACGATGACCGCCAAATCTTTGTCACGAAAGCCGGCGTGAACCAGCTTCTGCTGGATCGCCCGGATCTGGCTTTCCTGCAGCACCTTCATCGTCTGAAGGAGATCCTTCATTCGATCGGTGGTGTCGTTCCCTCGGGCCAACCGCCTTCGTTTGGGACTACCCTGGCTAATAAGTCCCGCCTTGAGTTCGTCCCGACGAGCATTCAGCGCCTTGATCCGGCGGCTCATGGGGTCACTCAGGGTCACGCTAGTATATCCAGCGACCATAAGCGCGAGGACTGCGACGAGGACCAATCCCGTTGCAATAATCCCGGATGTGCCGCTCGTGGCTCCAAGGAAAAAGGAGTTGTCCAACATTGTGCCTATCCTCAGATCTCGAAACTGACCATGCGAGCCATGATCAGAACGCCTACCCCCATCCAGACCAGACCCCCTGCACCTGCAAGCATGAGGCGAGGATCGCTGAAGAACTCCGTCAGATATTCGGGGTTGATCCAATATATGAGCGCAAAGACGATAAACGGTAGCGACCCGACAATATAGGCCGAAGCCTTGGACTCCGAACTCAATGCCTTGATCTTCAGCTTCATCTGCGCGCGTTTGCGCAGTACGTCGGCTAGGTTCGAAAGTGTTTCAGCAAGGTTGCCCCCGGTTTCGCGCTGAATTGCTAGCGCGATGACGAAGAATTGGAATTCGGGCATTGCCAACTTGTCGGCGGTGACCTGAAGCGATTCCTCGATGGTTCGCCCGATCTTGGTACGCTCGACGATAGCCCGAAATTCGTCCCCCACCGGCCCCGGAATTTCCCGGGCTACGATGCCGAGTGCTTCCGATATCGGCAGACCCGATCGCAACCCGCGAACGATCAGTTCCATCGTGTCAGGAAATCTTGCGACGAACTGATTGCGGCGGCGTGCGATTAACCTACTGACGGCCAAATGCGGCAAGGCTATTCCGCAGCAAAAGCCTGCTATCGAAGATGCGGGGACTGATCCGGTCAGCATTAACGCGGCGAGGCCAGCCGCAACCGTAACCATCAAACAAATAGTAAGATAGCGCGTGTTTGTCCATGTTTGACCGCTTCGAGCGAGGCGAATACTTAGCTTCGCTCCCATCCTATCAGTGAACGATCCATTCGCTGTGCCAGGCCTGCCGGCCGCAATCGCCTTGCGCAATCTTCCTTCGATCGATGTCGTTCCGTCATTGCCATGGCGCGTGCGGATTGCGCCGAGCCGATCTTTCGCCAGGCTTTTCGACGGAGATGCGAAAGCCGCAAGCAGTAGGACTAGCAGAGCGCAGCAAAGGGCGAAGGCAAGCTCGGTGGGCATCATGGTTCTGCCTTAGACCCGTGCATGACCAAGACGCGGTCCATCAGTCGGCGGATTGTGACTTTGATCTTGCTTGGCGAAGGTCGACTTCAATTTGCCTACTATTTCCGCAAGCTTGTTGCCCGGGCGAATTTTCGATCTGGATGTATCTTGGGACCCGTTCTGTAGGAGCATCGTCGATAGATCCCGCATCGCCCCCACGGAAGCATTCTTACGACCCGATTGAGCCAAAGGTTGCGCTTGGCGTGCCGCAGCTAAGACCGCTGGACGATCATAGGGGATCACGACTTCGATATTCTGCTCAATTGAGCCTGAAAAGTCTTTTTGGCTGACTTCAGATTGACCTGCGGCCACGTTATTCGCAACGATGATTGTGCGAGAATTAGCCGCATTCTTCTTTAGCCAGCCTAACAACCGAATCGTGTCGCGCGCGCTTGCCAGCGTCAGTTCGATCACCACGACGATCGTATCGACCTTCTCGAGCAGATGCGGAAAGTTGAGGATCATGTGACGTGGCATATCGATGACCGTCAATTCATAGTTCTCGCGCAGTTCATGACCCAGCCTTGCGAAAGCTTGACCGTCCGTCATCAAATGGCAGTCCAGCGGAGCCTCGGCTGACATGATGGACAGACTGTCGCTTACCTTCGCCATTGCTCGATCGATAAAAAGATTGTCGATACGCAGGGGATCGTCAACCGCATCGATCAGGCCGCGTCCAGGTTCGATATCGAAGATGAGCGACCCTGTGCCAAAGTGAATGTCGAGATCAAGAAGGGCCGTCGATCGTTTGTGCTCCTCGCTCGCCAGCCAAGCTATCGATGTCGCCACAGTCGAGGCGCCCACCCCGCCGCGTGAGCCGATAACCGCGCAGGTCAAACGCTGCCCATTGCTGGTCGCATCATCTTCGGCAATATCAGAAGGCCGTGCAGTTCGTTCGATAGCATCATTCAGGGCCGAAAGTGTTATCGGCTTCGGTAGATAGTCCCGGATACCCTTGGCGAGCAGAGTTTTGTAGAACCCGACGTCGTTAGTCTGTCCCACGGTTAATACGATGGTGCCAGGTTCACATACTTCGGCCAGATGGTCGATCTGCGACAAAGGGTCGTCCGCTTCAGTAAGATCTACCAGAAGCAATTTCGGGCTTTGCATAACCGAAAGAGATTGAACCGCGCTTCGCAGGGTTCCCGATTTGCACGACTCCGGTCGCCAGCCGTTCTGCGTGGCGGCTTCGCGCAGAACCGTAAGCGTGGCTTCATCATCAACGAATGCTAGGAAAGGTTCACGGCTTTGATGCTGTTGCATGATGCTCACTGATCGCCTCCTCGGCTAGAAAGCGTGTTCAAACCCGCTTCGCCTGACGGTTTGGAATTGCGATAGCTTGCAACTGCCTTGCTTGCGGTTGTCGTGTCCGTCGTTGCATCGGCGTGTGCGCCGTCCATGAGGTCGTGGGGGTCTGCAATCATGGCGGCGAGATTGCCGTTGATGGCGCAGCCGAAATTTGGACTGGTGGCGTTTGACAGCGATACCGATGATCTTGCCGACCAGTCGGCGCAGCCCGGAACGCTCGCTTGACTACGCGAAACGTTGACCCGAACGATTCCTGCAGCAACCACGTCGGTATCAGCGTGCTTTTGTATATTCCTGACAGGCACAGCACCATGCCGCCTTGCCAGTGCTTCGACATTGCCGATGAACCGAGCGTCGTTGGTGCCTTCTATGCCGAGGCGATCCCCGTATGACAGGTTTATTGCGCCAAACCATGCGTCGAGCCGCTGAAGTTCGGAAACCGGCAGGTCGGCACCGCTTTTCTGCAGGTCGATACTATAGATTGTTTGCTCGAGCACCGGCTGGCGAACCGAGTTGAGCGATCGATTGCTCTCCATCGGACTGCCACATCCGGTCAAACCGAAAACCAGCGCGGTGCCGAGCCAGAAGACCCTTGCGGTGTCGCGGGATTGCCTGTTCATCATTGTTGCTCCTGCCCGTTTGCTCCGGCCATGCCGGCCTGGTCTGCTACGTCTGTCATCTTATCTGCGACAGGGTCGGCAATGCTGGGACCCGGGCGCTCGCCACCTACCGAGTTGCCGATTTCACGATGAAGGAAGAACTGCTCCGCCGCCGAAGGTGCGGCGAACCCGTCGGTCGGCAAGCGTATCGCCCGGTCATCGACAGGTTTGACGAGATAGGGCGTGACGATGATAACGAGTTCTGTCTCTCCCCGGCGGAAGCTGTTCGAGCGGAACAGATTGCCCAGGATCGGGACGTCGCCGATGCCCGGCGCTTTGTCCGTCGTGCTGTTGACGCTGTTGGCGAGCAGGCCGGCGATCATGAAACTCTGACCTGAGCCCAATTCGACAGTCGTTTCTGCCCGGCGGACAGTAAGCGCCGGGATCTGAAAACCGTCGAGGACGATTGCGCCTTGCGAAGAAAGCTCCGAGACTTCCGGACGCACGCGCATCGATATGCGGCCGTTGGCAAGAACGGTGGGGGTGTAAGCGAGGCTGACACCATAGTTGCGGTATTCGATTGTCGTCGTGCCAAGGCCTTGGCCGAGCGGTATCGGAAACTCGCCCCCAGCAAGGAACTCGGCGGTCTCACCGGACAGGGCGGTGAGATTGGGTTCGGACAAGGTCGTTACCAGACCCTGACGTTCGGCTAGGTCGAGCGCGCCGAGCAAATCAACACCGAACAGGCGACCGATCCCGGCAATAGTGGTGCCGTCGTCCCTGGTGTCGACCGCAGGGCCGGGTATTTGCGTCCCATCTGGCAAAACGCCGAATACCTGACCGATGTTTGTTCCAACCCCGAGCGGTCCGTCTGGCGAGAAGGCCTCGTTGGTCAGGGGGCGGCCATTGCCAACTCCGAAGCGAAAACCGCCGGTTCCATCGATCGTAGCGAGATTGGCGCCAAGTGCGCGCACCAGCGAACGGCTTACTTCGGCGAAACGAACGCGCAACATGACCTGTAGCGGGGTTGCTATTTTTAATCGGGAAACGACCAGCGAATTCTCGCCGAGGAAGGCTCGGGCGAGGCGTTCTGCCTCGGCCGCGTCGTCCGGCGCTTCGACGTGACCTGTTAAAAGCACCACCCCTGCGCCCATCGTGGCGACGCGGATCTGGGCTTCGGGCATGGCCATGCGAAGCATCTGGTCGACGCTGGAAAGGTTCGAGCCGACACGAACATTCGCCGACCAGATAATGTCGCCGGAAGGACCACTTGCGTAGACCGTCGTTTCGCCTCCCGAAACGCCGAACAGATAGATCTGCCGCGTCGACTTGACCTGGATATCGGCAATCTCGTCACTGGCGATGAAGACGTCACTTACGGCCGATGGCAAGGTAACCAGCTCCCCGCGTCCGATGGACAGGTCGATCGTCTGGGAGGCCCCAATGGGTTGAATTACCGCCTGGGCACCGACCGGCTCGGAGGTGGCTAGCATCGGCACAAGCGCACAGGCGGCGATAAGTGCAGTCTTTGCGAAAATACGGGACATGCGCGAAGCCTTTATTTCTAGGAGCGCCAGTCGGCGGAATTTTAGAACGGGGGAAGGACGATGAGCGGTTCGGTTCATATCCCCCCGCTCCCGCCGCCCGGACGGTCCCGTAAGGCATCTGCGCCGCGTCCGACCGGTTCGACGTTGGAAGTCGAGCCGCGCATCACGCGGATGCTGGGTCCGCTTGGTGCAGCCGGAGCTGCGGCAGGCGCGGGGGCGGCTTGCATGACGGGTGGCGCCATCATGGGTGCAGCAGATTGCGCCGAGGTTGTCGCAGGCATCGAGCGGCGCTGGAAGCGCGACACATCGCCGCCGGTCTGAAAGCTGGGCGCGCCGGTTTGCGGCCTTGTCATCGCCTCACGCAGCAGCCTTTCCTCCTGAGCGGGGGTGGCGTTGGCCGGCATCTCCACATCGCCCGCGGCAATCGCGCGTTCGAGTTCGGCCTCGTTGTCGGCGATGGAGCGCAGCGAGAGGCTGAGCGTGCCGATTGTCTGAGCGACCGCGATCTTCTCTGCAATGATCGGGGTCACCTCGAGCGTCACCATGCTGAATTCCTGGACCTGGGTCTGGCCGTCGTCACTCTTTTGGGTCTCGGTCGACTGATCTGTGGCGAGAACCCGCAGGTTTCGCAGGATGGTTTCGGCGGCACGCAGCGGCGTGCCTTCACCTTCCACGCTTTGCGTCAGCACGAGATCAACCCGGTCGCCGGGAAAGACGAAGCCTGCAACGCCGGTTCCGGCTGAGACGGTGACCGTGACGGCACGCATTCCAGCGCCGAGTGCGGCGGCAAGGAAGCCCCGATCGCCAGGCGCAACAAGCGACCCCTTGGTGACCGGTTCGCCGGCGGTCAGCGGGTAACGCACAACGGTGCCCAAAAGCGAGGTGACGTCTTGCGCCCCGTCGACATAATAGGCGTCTTGCAGCAACTCCTGCGGCCACAATTGATAGCCGACCGCATCTGCCGTAACAATGGTGCCCACCGGAAGCGCACGTTTGGCAACAAGCACCTTGGGCCCTTCGATAGGCTGCGCGGCGGCCGCTACCGGAACGGCGGTCTCCGAGAACATGCTGCGCGCAGTGAGCGCGGTGAAGATTGCGACGATGAGCGCCGCCGAGAGCAGCAGGATTTTGCGGCGATCCATGATCTGTGTGTGATCCTTTCGCGTCCCGCCCCCGGCGGGTCGTCGCTAGGTGTGGCGGCAAATGGTTAAGATCCGGTTAGCCGAACACCCATGAGGTTGCCGGATCGGGAAGATAATGCGTTGTGAGGATCCACAGCCCGGCAGCAGCGATCGCGACGCCATAGGGGATCGTCAGCCGGTCACGCTGGCGTCGAGCGACGTGCCAGGCGCCCATTGCAAGGGTCAGAACCCCACCGAAAATAGCCATCAGGATAATAAGCTCGAGGAAGGCGGCAGGCTCTATCCACAAAGCCAGCGCGGTCAGAAGCTTGACGTCTCCCCCGCCCATCATGCGAAGGGCAAACAGGCCGGCGAGGATCGCCAGGCAAACAAGCGCGATCCCGATTTGCATCGCGACTCCAGGCCAGAGCGCAAGATCGCTGGCCCACCAGAACAAAGGCGCACCCAGCGCGATGGCACCATTGAGCCTATTGCCGATGCGACGACTGATAAAATCGGTGCCGGCAGCTGTGACAAGCGCGATTGCCAGTGCGGCGAGCAATGCGTAGCGGAACGGATCGTCGGCCATGCGCGAACCTGTCGGATAAAAGCGTCGTTGGCCGGACCTGTTAGTGCCAAAGGCTTACCAAATGGTAACCATCCGCCCCGAAAACGAAGGGTTCGCGCGCGACACTCGCCCGCGGCCCGTCCGTTTCGATCGTCGCGCGATCCCGGAAGATGCCCGCGAATGGCGCTGGCAGGCCGCCGACGGGCATGAAATCAGGGTCATCGACTGGCCCAAACCGCAGGGCACGCCGTGCGGCATGCTGTTGTTCATGGCAGGTCGCGGAGATGCTTATGAAAAATATCTCGAGACGTTCGAGCATTGGCGGCAGAACGGCTGGCAGGTAAGCGCGGCGGACTGGCGCGGTCAGGCAGGATCGGGGCGGCTGGGTCGTGACGAAGTCACGGGTCATGTCGGCAATTTTGGGCTGTGGATCGCGGATCTGGCGAGGTTCTGGCTGCACTGGACGCGCAGGCGCTCGCGCGGTCGGCTTGTTCTGGCCGGCCATTCGATGGGAGGCCACCTGGTGTTGCGCGCAGCGGTGGAACGCGCGCTTGCGCCGATGCCCGATGCATTGATCCTGTCCGCCCCCATGCTCGACGTGCAGCCCGATAGCGTGCCTCTCGCAGCGCGCCTGGCCCTTGCGCGGATAATGACACGGATCGGCGATCCCCGGCGCATGGCCTGGAAATGGAACGAGAAACCCGGGATGTTGCCGGCTTCTCGAAAGACCCTGTTGACCCATGATGACGCCCGCTACGCCGACGAGATCTGGTGGCGCGAGGGACGGCCCGAGCTGGTGATGGGGCCGGGCAGCTGGGGGTGGGTGAGGGAAGCTCTGGTTTCTGTCGGACGGCTTGAGCGCCCAGGTGTGCTCGAAGCGCTTGATCTGCCCGTGCTGCTGTTGGCCGCGCGCGCGGATCGTCTGGTGAGTTTCCGGGCGATAGAACGGGCGGCGCGGCGCCTTCCGCAAGCCGATCTCGTGAGTTTAGATCCGCCCGCCAGGCATGAAATCCTGCGCGAATGCGACCCGGTGCGCAACCGCGCACTAGCTGCGATCGACGATTTTCATGCGCATCTGAAGCCTGCTTCGAAGGATGCGCCATGAGCGCCAGGTTCGACATCGCGGTGATCGGCGCGGGCATCGCCGGGGCGAGCATGGCCGCCGAGTGCGCGGGGGTGGCCAGCGTCGCGCTGCTCGAGGCGGAGCCCGCACCAGGCTATCATACCACGGGGCGATCGGCCGCGTTCTGGGAGGAATGTTTCGGCGGTCCCGCCATCGTCCCGCTGACGCTGGCTTCCGAGCAATACCTGGCGAGCATAGGCGCGTTAAGACGGCGCGGGGCGGTCTATATCGCGCGGACCGGCGACGAGGCGGCGGTCGAGACGTTCCTTGCCAGGTTCCATGACACGGGCGTGCGGATCGAACGCCTGGATCGTGACGCGCTCGAGCGGTTGGTGCCGGGCTTGCGCCAGGATTGGACCCTGGCGGTGAGCGAACCTCGCTGTGCCGACATCGATGTCACCAAGGTGCATCATCACTATCTTTCGCTGCTTACCGCGCGCGGGGGGCGGCTGCTGCGCAATCATCGCGTTACCAATGTAGAACGCAATGGGTCGGAGTGGCTGCTGGACTGCGGCGCTGCGGGGAAGATCTGCGCGGGTGTTCTGGTCGATGCGGCGGGGGCGTGGGCGGATGATGTCGCGCGGATGGCGGGGGCGCGGCCGCTGGACATCGCGCCCTTGCGCCGCACCATTGTCCAGCTGCGGACCGATCCCCCGCCGCCCGCCGATCTGCCGCTGGTGCTGGACCTCGACGGCAAGTTCTATTTCAAGCCCGAGGCCGCGCGGCTGTGGCTTTCTCCGCATGACGAGACGCCGAGCCCGCCGTGCGATGCCGCGCCCGAGGAGATCGATGTCGCGCTGGCCATCGACCGGTTGCAACAGGTGATTGACTGGCGGGTCGAGGCGGTGGAACGCAAGTGGGCGGGCCTCAGAAGTTTCGCCCCGGACAGACGTCCCGTTTATGGTTGGGACCGGGCATGCGAAGGCTTTTTCTGGTTCGCCGGACAGGGCGGTTTCGGGATTCAGACCGCGCCGGCCGCCGCCCGGCTTGCGGCCCAGCTGCTTTTCGACCGTCCGCGTGATCGGCTGACCGAGACACTCGATGCCGCGCTGTACGCCGCCTCGCGATTTGTCCCGAGAGTGAGACATGCGCAAGATCGTGTGGGATAGTCATCGCAAGGCGAGAGCCAAGCCGCGGCGCGCTCGAGGAATGGCGTCGTACCGGCAGGTGTAACCGCCATCGCTCGCGCACTCGTTCCGGTCCGCCTCAGCTATGCGCCATTGCCGCATCGCTTGCCAGGCGATCGGCGCGCTCGTTTTCCGGGTGTCCCGAATGACCGCGCACCCACCGCCAGCTTACTTCGTGACGCGCGGCGGCTTCATCGAGCGCCTGCCACAGATCGGCATTGGCAACCGGCTTCTTGGCGGCATTGACCCAGCCCTTGCGCTTCCAGCCGGCAAGCCACTGCGTCATCCCGTCGATCACATAGCGGCTGTCGGTAAACAGCGTGACCGCGCAGGGCATGGTCAGCGCTTCGAGCGCGCGGATCGCGGCCAGCAGTTCCATCCGATTGTTGGTGGTTGCACGCTCGCCGCCCGAAAGCTCCTTCTCATGCGTGCCCATCCGCAGGATCGCGCCCCAGCCCCCGGGGCCGGGATTGCCCTTGCATGCGCCGTCGGTAAATATCTCGACATGCTTCATGCCCGGTGGTTCTCAGGCAAAGGCGGCATCGCCTTCGCGCGTATAGAAGTCATGCGCGCGCAGGAAAGCCATCGGGTCCTTGCGCATGACGAGTGCCTCGGCGGGTGCCTCGAGCCAGTCCTCCGCCCGGCTGGCGACAAAGCGCAGGCAGGCACCTTGGGCGAGCAGCGGAAGCGCCTGGCGGTCGGCCGGCTCGAGCGGTCGCACGCTTTCATAACCCTCGACCAGCGCCCGGCCGATGTCATGGCGCAACACGCTCCCCGCCCGGTCGAACGCCCAGGCGGCATGGGTGACGGCCAGGTCATAGGCCATCTGGTCGGTGCAGGCGAAATAGAAGTCGATCATGCCGGCAACCGTGTCGCCCAGCATCAGGACATTGTCGGGAAACAGGTCGGAATGGATGACCGAGCGCGGCAGGTCGCGCGGCCAGACTTGCTGCACGTCCTGCGCCAGATCGATGGCCCTCGGCAGGTCGGGGTCGATGCTGGCAAGCGCCGCCGCGCCGCACCGGCTCAGGATCCTCGCGCTGGCGGCAGGACCGAGCGGATTGGCGCGGGTCATGCCGAAATCGCGCGCCGCCAAGTGCATCTGGGCCAGCGCCGCGCCGATCGCGCGCGCCTGTGCGGGCGTCGGTGTGCCGGGTGAGACACCGGGCAGAAACTCGATCAGCGCCACCGCCTTGCCATCTTCCAGGCGGAAGGCGGCGCCTTCATGATCGTGGATCGTGCGCGGCACCGGGCAGCCGGCAGCGGAAAGATGATCGAGCAGCCCGAGGAAGAACGGCAGGTCACAGGTCTCGATCCGCCGTTCGTACATCGTCAGGATGAAGCGCGCGGGCACATCGTGCGATCCGGTGGTCTCGACCAGCCAGTTGCTGTTCGACACGCCTTCGGCAATCCCCTTCGCTGAAACGAGCTCGCCGACCTTGTAGGCTGAGATCAGCCGGGCGAGCGCCTCGGTGGAGAGCTGCGTATAGACCGCCACCCGCGCGGTTGCCCTGGCGGCGCTTATTCGGTCAGTTGCCGCGGCAGCTTGAACACCATCTTCTCCTCGGCGGTGAGAATGGTGTGTTCTTCCACCTCGCGCCATTCGCCCAGCCGGTCGAGCACCTCGCGCACCAGCGCCTCGGGTGCCGAGGCCCCGGCGGTGACGCCCAGCGTGCCGATTCCGTCGAGCCATTGCGGTTCGATATCGGCCGCCCGCTGGATGAGGCGGGCAGGCGTGCCACACCGCGTCGCCACCTCGACCAGCCGCATCGAGTTGGACGAATTGGGCGCGCCGATCACCAGCACCAGGTCGCTTCCCGGCGCCACCTTCTTCACTGCCGCCTGGCGGTTGGACGTGGCATAGCAGATATCCTCGGCCTTGGGCCCGACGATGTGCGGAAAGCGCTGGCGAAGCGCGGCGATGACCTGGTGCGTGTCGTCGACCGACAAGGTGGTCTGGGTAAGGAAGGCGAGCGGCCGGTCAGGCGCGAAGTCCAGCCCGGCGACATCCTCCTCCGTCTCGATCAAGGTCATTGCCCCCGGTGGCACCTGGCCGAACGTGCCGACCACTTCGGGATGGCCGCGATGGCCGATGAAGATGATGTGCCGCCCGGCCTCAAGCTGGCGTTCCGCCTGGCGGTGAACCTTGCTGACCAGCGGGCAGGTGGCATCGAGATAGGCAAGGTTGCGCCGCTCGGCTTCGGCAGGCACCGCCTTGGGGACACCATGCGCGCTGAAGATCACCGGAAAACCGTCGGGCACCGCGTCGAGCTCTTCGACGAACACCGCCCCCTTGGCCTTGAGCGCATCGACGACGAAGCGGTTGTGGACGATTTCATGCCGGACATAGACCGGTGCGCCGTAGCGCTCGAGCGCGCGCTCGACGATCTCGATCGCCCGGTCCACCCCGGCACAAAACCCGCGGGGCGCAGCAATGAGCACGGTCAGCGGCAGTTTGGCCTGTGTCCGCGTGTCGGCGGGGGAAACCTGCGGCGGGCGAACCGTCGGCGCGGCGTTCCGGACGGCGGGAGTTACAGTCGCGTTCATCCGCATGTCCTAGCGGTTGTGGCGCTGTTACGAAAGAGCTAGGCCCGCGCGCCACGCCAAGAAACTGAAGGACGCCATCGCCATGATCCCCCGCCATGCGCTTGTCCTAGGGCTGACCGCCGCGACTCTATTGGCCGGTTGCCGCTCGCAGGGCGATATTGTGGTCGAACAGGGGGTGGGCATCAGTGCGCTGCGCAGCGCCTGCCCGGCGGTGGGGGTGCCGCTGTTTCTGGGCGATGTCACCTTGTTCAGCCAGCCCGGCGCGCAGACCGCGGATGCGATTGATGTCACCGCCACCATCACCAATGTTCGCGGCGCATGCAACGACACGACCGAGCAGCTTTATGCCACCGCAACCTTCGAGGTCCAGGCGCAGCGGCGTGATACTTCGGGCGCGCGGCGGGTGGAGCTGCCCTATTTCTCCACCGTGACGCGCGGCGGAACCGCGGTGGTGGCCAAGCGGGTGGGGTCGGTGACGCTCGATTTCGCCGATGGCGAGGCACGGGCCACGGGCGCGGGCACCGCAGGCGCCTATATCGACCGCGCCGAGGCAACGCTGCCGCAGGATATTCGCGAGCGCATCACCCGGCGACGGCGCGCAGGCGATGATGACGCGGCGATCGATCCGCTCACGCTGCCCGAGGTGCGCACCGCGCTGGCCCGCGCGTCTTTCGATCTGCTGGTGGGCTTCCAACTGACCGAGGAACAGCTGCGCTACAACGCCGCGCGGTAAGCGATTGCCCCAAGCCTGCGGGTAACTGCCCTGCGGGTGATTGCGATAATGCAGGATTGGTCCAGCAGACGCTGGCGCACCCGGCTTCCCCCGGTGGTGCAAAGCCGCTAACCGCCTGTGCCACCATGGCCGACACACTTTACGCCACCTTCGTCGCCAAGATCGACGCGGTGCTGACTGCGCTCGAGAAGGAGGCCGTGCTGCCGCCCGGCACGCCGCGTGACGCGATAAGCCTGGAACCCCCGCGCGACCTTTCGCATGGCGATCTGTCGACCAACGCGGCGATGGTGCTGGCAAGACACGCGGCGACCGTACCGCGCGCGCTGGCCGAGAAGATCCTCGAGCATATCGCAACCGATCCTGCCATCGCCCAGGCCACGATTGCCGGGCCGGGCTTCATCAACTTCACGCTTGCCGACATCTGCTGGCGACGCGAGCTGGGCGCTATCGCCGCCGCCGGCCCCGATTACGGCCGGTCGCAAGTGGGCACCGGCCACCGGGTCAATATCGAATATGTGTCGGCCAATCCCACCGGGCCGATGCATATGGGCCATTGCCGCGGAGCGGTAGTGGGCGATGCGCTGGCCGCGCTGCTCGAATTCGCGGGCTATCGGGTCACGCGCGAATACTATGTCAATGATGCAGGTGGGCAGGTCGATACGCTCGCGCGCTCGGTGCACCATCGTTATCGCGAGGCGCTGGGCGAGAATGTCGGCGCGGTGCCGAAGGGGCTGTATCCGGGCGACTACCTGATCCCAGTCGGCGAGGCGCTGGCGGCCGAGTTCGGCGACCGCTATTCCGCCGCTCCCGAAGCTGAATGGCTGGAGCCGTTCCGCACGCGCGCGGTGGCAGCGATGCTCGAGATGATCCGCGCCGACCTGCAACTGCTTGGCATCACGCACGATCTGTTCGCCTCGGAAGCCGAGCTCCAGCGAGCCGGGAAGCCCGCCGCCGCCGAACAATGGCTGCGCGCGCACGAGCTGGTCTACGATGGCGTGCTCGAGGCGCCCAAGGGCAAGAGCCCGCAGGACCTGGGCTCGGATTGGGAGCCGGTGGAGCTGCCACTGTTCCGCGCTACCCGCTTTGGCGATGATCAGGACCGCCCGATCAGGAAGTCCGATGGCTCGTGGACCTATTTCGGCGCCGATCTGGCCTATCACATGCAAAAAGCCGAAGGCGCGGATGAGCTGATCGATATCTGGGGCGCCGACCATGCCGGCACGGTCAAGCGGATCAAGGCCGCGGTGGCCGCGCTTGCGCAAGGGCAGGAGCGCGAGATCCCGTTCGACGTCAAGCTCGTCCAGATGGTCCAGCTGTTGCGGGCGGGCGAGCCGGTCAAGATGTCCAAGCGATCGGGCAATTTCGTGACCCTGGCCGAGGTGGTCGAGGAGGTCGGGCGCGACGTGGTGCGCTTCACCATGCTGACCAGAAAACCCGAGGCGCAGATGGATTTCGACTTCGCCAAGGTGGTCGAGGCCAGCCGCGACAATCCGGTGTTCTACGTGCAATATGCCCACGCCCGGATCGCATCGCTGACCCGCAAGGCGGCGGCGGACGGCATTGAGGCAAACGGTGAAGCGCTCGATCTGCTGGGTGTTGACGAGCTTGCCCTGGTGCGTCAGGCCGCCCAGTTTCCGCGCGAGGTGGAGGCTGCCGTGCGTGCCCGCGAGCCGCATCGCATCGCCTTTTATCTGGGTGAACTTGCCGCAGGATTCCATGGGTTATGGAATCTGGGCAATGACGATCCGGCCAAGCGCATCCTGCGGCCCGAGGAGCCCGCGCTGACCGCCGCGCGTCTGTTCTTCGCGCAGCAGATCGCGCAGGTTCTGCGCAACGGGCTGACATTGCTGGGTGTGGTCGCGGTCGAGGAATTGTGAGCTCGATGCAGGGCCCAGGACGGGGCTGGGCAGGCCGGGACGAGCACGGGGGCGAGCTGTTCCGGGCTGAGGATACGCAGTCGCTGCGCTGGCTCGAGGCGGAGGACGATGAGGAAGACGCAGGGCTTGGCGATGGATTCGATGCACGCCGCACCGCCCGGGTAATCGGGGTCGGCCTGGTGGCGACGGCGCTGATGGCCGCAACGGGCTGGTGGATGTTATCAGCGGGTAAGCAGCCCGACATCGCGGCGACGGGAGCGATCATCGAGGCGCCACCCGGACCCTACAAACATCGCCCAGCCGATCCGGGCGGCATCGAGGTGGCCGGAACGGGCGATGTCAGCTTCGCGGTGTCCGAAGGCGAGTTGCGCGAGGGGCGGCTGGCCCTCGGTGGCCGTTCCACGACGGACGGGGCGGATTTGCCTGGCGAGACGCCGGGCCCGGCTGCGAGCAATGACGATGTTCGCGGGGCCGACGGTATCCCCGTCCAGATCGGGGCGTTCCGCAGCCGCGACGAGGCGGCGCAGGGCTGGGTGTTTTTGAGGACACGGATACCCGCGCTCGAGGGGCGCGGTCACCGGATCACCGAGGGTCCGGCCGATGCGGGCACAGTCTTCCGGCTCCAGGCGCTTGCCGGCAGCGCCGATGATGCGGCAACGCTATGCAGCGCCATCCGCGCTGATGGCGGCGAGTGCCAGATCAAGGACTGAGCGTCAGGGCAAATGTTTTGCACATGCGTGAGCGGTCCAAAGCCTTGCCGCCCGCCCGGAAAACTGCGATTCTTGCGAAATGACGCCCGCCATCTTCGGTCTTGCCGGAGCGCGCCTGACCGCTGAGGAACACGCGTTTTTCCGCGATTGCGATCCTGCCGGCTACATTCTGTTCGGGCGCAATATTGAGAACCGCGACCAGCTTCTTGCGCTGACAACCGAGTTGCGCGCGTTGCACGGGCGCGAGCGGCTGATCATCTCGATCGACCAAGAGGGCGGCCGGGTCGCCCGGATGCGGCCGCCGCACTGGCTGGCAGCCCCCCCGCCGGGCGCCTTTGCCGAGCTTTACCGTATCGCTCCCATAAGCGCGATCGAAGCGGCGCGGGCGAATGCGCAGCTTGTCGGCCAGGACCTTGCCGAGATGGGGATCAGTCTCGATTACTGGCCGCTGCTTGATGTTGCTCAGCCCGGCGCGCACGAGGTTATCGGCGACCGGGCGCTGGGCGAGGAGCCCATGCAGGTTGCGGCGCTGGGGCGTGCGATCCTGGACGGTCTGGGCGAAGCCGGGGTCGCCGGTTGCATCAAGCACATGCCCGGGCACGGCCGCGCGCCAGCCGATAGTCACGCCGAACTGCCGGTGGTGACCGCGAGCCGCGCGGACCTTGAGCGCGATCTTGCCCCCTTCCGCACGCTTGCCACAACGCCGGTCGGCATGTCCTGCCATGTGCTGTTTCCCGCCTGGGACGAGGAGCATCCCGCCACGCTGTCCGCGCAGATCATCGAACAGGTCATCCGCGGGCAGATCGGTTTTGACGGCCTGCTCCTGACCGATGATATCGACATGGCCGCACTTGCGGGCGATGTGCCGACGCGCGCTGCACAGGCGGTGGCGGCAGGCTGCGATATCGTGCTCAATTGCTGGGCCAGGCTGGCGGACATGGTCGGGATCGCCGAGCGCCTGCCCGTGATGAACGACATGACGCGCGTTCGCCTCGATCGCGCGCTTGCCAACATGGGGGCGGTTCCGGCCGCGCGCTCTCCTGATCGCGACGATCTTCTTGCTAAGCGCGAAGCCTTGCTCGCGCTGGCATGTGATGCGGCATGACCGACCAGTCCGCCGGGTTCGCTCGCCAAACGCACCCAACCGGTAGCGCGCATTCGGGTGATCTGGCGACCGGCACGCTCTTTAAACCCGCCGCCGAAGACGATCAGCTGCATCTCGAACTCGACAACTGGCAGGGTCCGCTCGATGTGCTGCTCGATCTCGCGCGGCGGCAGAAAGTCGATCTGCGCAACATATCGATCCTGTCGCTGACCGACCAATATCTCGAGTTCATCGAGGGCGAGGGCCAGCTGCGGCTCGATCTGGCGGCCGACTACCTGGTGATGGCCGCCTGGCTCGCCTACCTCAAGTCGGCGCTGTTGCTACCCCGCGAAGAGCAGGACGAGCTCGATGCTGACGAACTCGCCGCACAGCTGCAATGGCGGTTGCGGCGGCTCGATGCGATGCGCGATGTCGCCGCCAAGCTGCTGGCTCGCGACCAAGCGGGGCGCGATATCTTCGTGCGCGGCGCTCCCGAAGGATTGCGCGTCCTCAAGCACCACGCCTGGCGATGCGACTGGTATAACCTGATGCGCGCTTATGGTGATGTACGCCGACGCAGCGAGCCAGTGGTGCGTCTGGTACGCGAGCGGCCGGTCGTGAGCCTGGAAGCCGCGCTCGAACGGCTTTGCGCCATGCTTGGAGTCGATCCCGGCTGGCGCGCGCTGCGCGATTTCCTGCCGCCACGCCTTGGTTCGCAGATGCGACGTTCGGCGCTTGCGGCAAGCTTCGTCGCGGCATTGGAACTGGCGCGCCAGGGGCGGGCACGCTTGCGCCAGGATAAGACCTTCGGCCCGCTGTTCGTGCGAGGAACGGGGCGTTCCGAATGAGCTTGCGCCTGGGCAGCCCCGCGTTCCATCGCTCGTTTTCGTGACCACGGGCGGGTCATCCCAGGACTTTGTTCGCGCGGTCGAGGCGTTGCTGTTCGCCGCCGAACATCCTCTGAGTGTCGAGGAACTCTCGAGGCATCTGGACGACGCCGACGTGCGCCCTGCGTTGCGCGAGCTGGCAGAGCATTACCGCGAGCGGGGGGTCAACCTGGTCCAGCATGGGCGACGCTGGCGGTTCCAGACCGCGCGCGACCTTTCTTATCTGTTGCGGCGCGAGCGCGAGGAGGTGCGCCGCCTGTCGCGCGCGGCCACCGAGGTGCTGGCGATCATCGCCTATCATGAGCCCGTCAGCCGGGGCGAGATCGAAGCAATCCGCGGGGTAGCCACCTCATCGGGAACGCTGGATGTGCTGATGCAGGCGGGCTGGGTGCGCGTATCGGGCCGGCGCGAAGGGGTCGGCCGCCCGCTGCTTTATGCGACCACGCCCGATTTCCTGTCCCATTTCGACCTCGCCAGCCGCCGCGATCTGCCCGCGTTGGCCGAATTGAAGGCGGCGGGTCTGCTCGATCCGGCGCAAGATAGCCCGCGTGATGAGGACGATCCGCCACCGTCACGAGGTGGTCACGCAAAGCCCCCAGAAAGCGGCACGATGTCCTAGGGGGCCGCGCCGCGCAACGCACTGGCAATGGGCGGGCGAAACGCCTAGGATGCAGCCAGAGCAGCGGAGAATATCAGTGGGCAGTATCGGACCATTACAGATTCTGATCATCGCGGTGGTCATCCTGGTCCTGTTCGGACGTGGCCGGATTTCCGAGATGATGGGTGATTTCGGCAAGGGTGTGAAGAGCTTCAGGAAGGGCCTGGCCGACGAGGATGAGGCGGGCAAGGCTCCGGTGCGCGAACCTGCGCGCATCGAGGGCCCGGTGCATGAGACCAGGACTTCGGGCGAGACGGTCGAAGGCAGGACCGGCGATACGCACCGGAGCTGAGCGTTCGTAAGGCACGCGCATGTTCGATCTGGGCGCTTCGGAACTCTTGCTGATCGTGGTGGTGGCGATCCTGGTGATCGGACCCAAGGATATGCCAGTGGCTTTGCGAACCGCAGGCCGCTGGATCGGCAAGGTTCGCCGGCTCTCGGGTCACTTCCGCAGTGGCCTCGATGCGATGATCCGCGAGGCCGAGATGGAAGAGATGGAGAAGACCTGGAAGAAGCAGAACGACCAGATCATGGCGCACCATCCGGCAAGCCGACCGGTGGAGGACGAGGCCACCGGCGCATTGCCGCCGCGAACGTCATCGACCGACAAGGACCGGGAAGACAGGCAGGGCGATGCGTCGGGCGACCTAGGGCAAGCTTTTGATGATCCCGCCTATCGCGATGGACCTTATCCCGCCGCCACCCATGGCGATGCAGCGTCCGAAACGTTGGCTTCCGCATCGGTGCAGTCATCGGCCGAAGCAGCCGATGGCCGCGAACACGCGGCCAATCTGCCGGCGGGCGCGCTGACGCAAGGCGACAAGTCCGTCCCCGAATCCCAAGCGCTCGACCGCCGGTCCAGGACCTGAACCATGGGCATATCCTTCAAGGTCACCGATCTCGACGAGACACAGGCGCCGCTTCTTGACCACCTGATCGAGCTTAGGAAACGGCTTGTTCGCGCGGTCCTGGCGCTACTGCTTGCCTTTGCCGGCTGCCTATTTTTCGCGCATGATATTTTCGGCTTCCTCGTACACCCGCTAACCGTGGCTTTTGCCGACAACGAGAGCGCGGGGCGGCTGGTCTATACCAAGCTGTACGAAGCATTTTTCGTGGAGATCAAGGTGGCGCTGTTTGCGGCGTTCTTCATCTCCTTCCCGATCATCGCCAACCAGCTATGGGCCTTTATTGCGCCGGGGCTTTATGCGCGCGAGAAAAAGGCGTTCCTGCCGTTCCTGATCGCCACGCCCGTGCTGTTTACCGCGGGAGGAAGCCTGGCCTATTTCGTGGTCATGCCCACCGCGTTCTCCTGGTTCCTGGGGTTCGAGGGAACCGCGGGCGGTCTGCCGCAGGAAGCGCTGCCGGCGATGGGCGACTATCTCGACCTGGTGATGCGCTTCATCCTGGCCTTCGGGATCAGCTTTCTGCTGCCCGTGCTGCTGATGCTGCTCAACACCGCTGGCCTGGTCACCCGCGCGCAGCTGGTGACGATGCGGCGCTATATCGTGGTGCTGGTATTCATTCTTGCCGCCGTCATCACCCCGCCCGACTTGGTCTCCCAATTGCTGCTGGCCGTGCCTCTGCTGCTGCTGTTCGAAGGATCGTTGGTGCTGATGGCGATAACCGAACGCCGCCGGGCTCGCGAAGCCGCGAGTGCGGACGATGGTGTCCCGCCGGAGCCGATCGACTAGCGGTTCGGTCCTTGCGGGTCGGAAGTTCGATAAACTAGGACGTGCGAGCCCCGGTTCGAGGACCCGTTTTTGGCAAAGCTTGGCCGCTAAGGGCCGCGCGAAGCGATCCTATCCACCGTGACTAAGGATCGATGTCTTCGGTATTTCGGAGCGGCCGCACATACGAAAACGGGGCCACAAGGGCCCCGCTCGTTAAACTGGAAGATCGATCGACGATTACGGGCTGGTGGGCTCGTCTTCGTCCTCGACCGCGATCACCACCGCAGCGACAACGGCAGCAGCCGCCAGAAGCGCAATAATGATACCCGAGCCAGCAAGTTCTTCCGCCTCATCCACCGGCGCACCGGCGCGAGCGGGAGAGTTGGCTGCCTGAGCGACAATCGGGGTGACAACCAGGCCGAGCGCGCCGACCACAGTAGCCAAAGCCTTCAAACGCATATTCTTTACTCCCGTCTTCATATCGCAGCGGGGCATAACCGCGTGCTGGGCTTTATACGAGGAAAAAGCGCTGCGGGTTCCATAAAATGTAAAAGCGTTGCCCGATTGCGTCACTTCCGCAATGTTAACTATTCTAGCGTCCGATCCGCTCGGCGAACGGTCTGGAATGATACAGCCGGCGCCCGCCGACCCAGGTCTCAAGTACCTCAATTTCCCGCATGGCCGCGGGGTCCGCGAGCATCGGATCGCGTTCGATCAGCACGAAATCCGCGCGCTCGCCTGCGGTCAGTTGGCCGAATCGCCCCTCGGCAAAACCCGCATAGGCGGCCGTCGCGGTGGATGCCGCAAGCGCCTGTTCGCGGCTTACCGTTTCCTCGGGCCGCCAGCCCCCGAACGGACGGTCGGCCGAATCGGTGCGGCTGATTGCGGCTGCAAGCCCGGCGAAGGGGTCGGGCGGCTCCACCGGCGCATCGGATCCGAACGTGAGCGGAGCGCCCGTTGCCGCGATCGAGCGCCAGGCATAGGCACCATCGAGGCGGCCGGGCCCAAGCCGGGCTTCGGCCATCAGCCTGTCGGACACCTGATGCAGCGGTTGCATCGAGGCGATCACGCCATGGCGCCCGAAACGCGCGATATCGCCGGGATCGACCACCTGTGCGTGCTCGATTCGCCAGCGCCTGTCACCGCCGTAATCGCCCGAAAGCTCCTCGATGGCATCGAGCGCCTCGCGGTTGGCCCCATCGCCGATCGCGTGGATCGCCACCTGGAAATTCGACAAGGCCGCGCGGCTCATCAGGTTTCTAAGCTGGGTCCCGTCGATCAGCTGGAGGCCGCGATTGCCCGGGTCGTCCGCGTAGTCGGCCATCAGCGCGGCGCCGCGCGAGCCCAGCGCGCCATCAAGATAGAGCTTGATCCCGTTCAGCCGCAGCCGGTCTTCATAGAGCCACGGCGTGGGACCGGTGCCGCCGATCAGCAGCATTTCGGGAATGGTCCTGGCATAGGCCATGATGCGGATGGCCAGCCGTCCCTCATCGCCTGCGCGGCGGAAGGTCATCCAGTCTTCCAGGCTGGTCCCCATGTCGGCCACCGCGGTGATGCCATTGGCCAGCAGCAGCGCCTGCGCCTCGTGCAGCGCGATATCCTGATCCTCGGCCCGGGGGGGCGGTATTTCCGTCTCGACCAGCGCCATGGCATTGTCGATCAGGACCCCTGCCGGCACGCGTGATCCGGGCTGTCGCTCGATCCGCCCGCCAGCGGGGTCGGCGGTGGCAGCGGTTATGCCGGCAGCGGCCAGCGCGGCGCTGTTCGCCCAGCCGGCATGACCATCGATGCGCGTGAGATATACCGCCCTGTCACCCACCACGGCATCGAGTTCGGCGGCGGTGGGGAAGCGGTCCAGACCCCAGCGCTCCTGGTTCCACCCACGACCGAGCAGCCACGGCCGGTCGGGATGGGCGGCCCCATAGGCAGCGAGGCGAGCCAGCGCCTCCTCGAGCGAGCGGGTCTGCGACAGGTCGAGCGTCAGCTGCGCGAAGCCCAGGGCCATCACATGCAGATGCGCATCGACGAACCCCGGCAGCATCACCCGGCCGCCGCCATCCTCGCGAAAATCGACGTCCTCGGGCAGCTCCTCGCCCGGTTCGAACACGCCGGTGATGATGCCGTCCTCGTTGAACGATATCGCCGCGAACCGGGTCACCTCGCCGGTTCGCGAGATGGAAATGCCATCGACATTGTCGATCAGCGTATCGGCCAGCGCGGGTTCTGGGGTCAGGACCATAGCGAGCAGGGCAAGGCCGACGGACCGCCAGCGCGGTTTGTAGCGATCCGGTCTGCTGCCGGAGCGAGGGGTGGGAGGGCGGTCCTTGCCTCCAACCCTTTCGCCGATGACCGAGGAACCGCTCGTCCGGTTTCCGTCGTTGCGAGCGTCGATAGACACGGGCGTCATTCGTTGCCCTTCGAAAGGTGGCGGATGAGCGCGCTGGTATCCTGCCGCGCGCCGCCCTTGGCCTGCACTGCCCGGTAGAACGCATCGACCTGCTCGGTCACCGGAAGCGCGAGCCCGTGCCCTTCTGCCGCCGCGAGTGCGATGGCGAGATCCTTCCTCATCCAGTCGATAGCGAAACCGAAATCGAACCGGCGATCGACCATGCTGGCCCAGCGGTTGTCCATCTGCCAGCTCTGCGCCGCACCGCCCGAAATCGCCTCGAACACCCTGTCCGGATCGAGACCGGCGGCTTCGGTCAGTCGCACGCCCTCGGAGAGACCGGCGAGAACTCCCGCGATGCACACCTGGTTGACCATCTTGGCGCCTTGCCCCGCCCCCGGCCCGCCAACATGGACCTGCCGCGCGGCATAGGCGGCGAGGATCGGCCGCGCAGCCTTCATTGCCGCCTCGCTGCCGCCGCACATGATCGCCAGCGCACCCTTTTGCGCCCCCGCTTCGCCGCCCGAGACCGGTGCGTCGAGCGCCAGGACGGAACGGTCGGCCGCGCTTTGGGCAACCTGTTGCGCGGTGGCGGGCGATATGGTCGTGTGGTCGACGAACAAGGCGTCCTCGTTCATTGCCGCGAGCACGCCGCCCTCGGCCAGCACCACTTCGCGCACATCATTATCATCGCCAAGGCAGGTGATGACCCCGTCCTGCCCCGCCGCAGCCTCGACCGCGTTGCCGGCCAGCAGCGCCTCCAGGTCCTCGCGCGCCATATCCTGCACGAAGCGCTCGGCCTTTGCTTGGGTGCGATTATGGACGGTGACCCGGTGTCCGGCGCGCACAAGATGGCCGGCCATCGGCGCGCCCATCACACCCATGCCGAGGAAGGCGATGTTCAATCCTGATGCCACTTCGCTATTCCGCTACAACCATGGGTTCACTGCCGCCCCGGACAGGCGAAGGCAACATGCGAGGTGAGGTTTTTCGTGGCAGATGAAGGTTTCACAGCTGCTTGGTTTTGCGATAGGCGCTGATGCTTGATGGCACCTTTAGCACAACCAACCGGACGATCCGGCGCCCCGGCGACCACGCCCGCCGGCCAGGCCGAACTGAGCATTGCCGATATTCGGACGGCGGCGGCGCGGATCAAGGGGGCGGTGGTGCGCACGCCCACGCATCATTCGCGTACGCTTTCGCAGATCACCGGGGCCGAGGTCTGGCTCAAGTTCGAGAACCAGCAATTCACCGCCGCCTACAAGGAGCGCGGCGCGCTGAACGCGTTGCTCCAGCTTTCGGACGACCAATGCGCGGCAGGCGTGATCGCGGCAAGCGCGGGCAATCACTCGCAGGGCCTGTCCTATCACGGCACCAGGCTGGGCATTCCCGTCACCATCGTCATGCCCCGGACCACGCCGGTGGTGAAGGTGATGCAGACGCGCAGCGTGGGCGGCGACGTGGTGCTCGAGGGCGAGACCTTCGATGATGCCTATTCGCATGCGCGGCGGCTGGAGAAGGAGCGCGGGCTCACCTTCGTCCATCCGTTCGATGATCCGCATGTGGCGGCGGGCGCGGGCACGGTGGCGTTCGAGTTCATCGAGGAGGCGCCCGACCTGGAAATGTTCGTCACCCCCATCGGCGGTGGCGGGCTCATCTCGGGGATGGGCACGGTTGCCAAGGCGCACTCTCCGCCGCTCGAGGTGATCGGGGTGCAAGCCCGGTTGTTCCCCAGCGCCTTTGCCCGCTTCAATGCGCGTGAGATGCCGTGCGGCGGCGATACGTTGGCCGAGGGCATAGCGGTCAAGCAGCCCGGCGAGTTCACCAGCCGGATGATCAAGCAGGTGGTGGACGACATCCTGCTGGTCGGCGAGCCGCATCTGGAAGAGGCGGTGTCGCTGCTATTGCAGATCGAGAAGACGGTGGTGGAAGGCGCGGGCGCTGCGGGGCTGGCGGCGCTGCTTGCCTATCGCGAGCGTTTCGCCGGGCGGCGCGTGGGCCTGGTGCTGTGCGGCGGCAATATCGACACGCGGCTGCTCGCCAATGTGCTGCTGCGCGACCTGGCGCGCGCCGGGCGGCTGGCGCGGCTCCAGATCACCTTGCAGGATCGTCCGGGCGCGCTGTACAAGGTGATGCATCAGTTCGATAAGCTTCAGGTCAATATCCTGGAAATCTACCACCAGCGCATCTTCACCAATCTGCCGGCTAAGGGTCTGATCACCGAGATCGAGTGCGAGGCGCGCGATGCCGACCAGCTCGAGGCGCTGATCGCGGCGCTGCGCAATGAGGGCTATTGTGTCACGCGTGTCGAACCCGATTGAGCGATGCAGGCGGTTGCGGCCTGCCGGAGGTGCGCTTCGGGCGCTCTGCCGCCGAGCAGCGGTCGGGCGACAAAAACCGACCCGATATGCGCCTATATCCGCGAAGACCCTTTCGCCGCGCGATAGGTGTGGCATAAACGCGCGCATGACTCCCCGCCGCCAACCCGCCCTGCCGCGCCCCCGTCCGGAACCCAAAATGCAGGATCGCCGCCTCCCGTGACTGCGCCCGTGCGTTTCCCGCGCTTCTTCGTCACCAGCCCGGCGCCTTGCCCCTATCTGCCGGGCCGGACCGAGCGCAAGGTGTTCACCGAGGTGAAAGGTCCGCAGGCCGAAGCGCTGAATGATGCTTTGGGACGGATCGGTTTTCGCCGCAGCCAGTCGGTCGCCTACCGGCCATCATGCATTGATTGCCGCGCCTGTGTCTCGGTGCGCGTGGTGGCGGGCGAGTTCCGGCCATCCGCCTCGCAAAAACGCGACATCCGGCGCAATGACGATCTCGTATCCACCATGTGCCGGCCATGGGCGACGAGCGAACAGTTCGAATTGCTGCAGTCCTACCTTGCCGCGCGGCATCCCGGCGGCGGCATGGCGCAGATGGACGAGACGGATTATGCAGACATGGTCGAGCATTCCAATGTCTCCAGCTATGTCATCGAATACAGGGAGCCTTCGGCAAGCGAGCGACCGGGCAAGCTGGTCGCGGCCTGCCTCACGGACCGGCAGGCGGACGGCCTGTCGATGATCTACAGCTTCTATGATCCGCAGCACCAGGCGCGCCGGGGCCTGGGCAATACGGTGATCCTCGACCATATCGCGCGCGCGGGGCAGGCTGGGCTGCCTTATGTCTATCTGGGTTATTGGGTCGCGGGCGCGCGGGCGATGCAATACAAGGTGCGCTACCGACCGCTCGAGCGGCTTGGCGAGAACGGCTGGGTGCGCATGGGCGATGCAGAGCAGACCGCCATCATTGCCGCCGCTGCGGATCGCACGCGGGGCGATGGCGGGGTGAATGGTGGCAGCAAGGACGGAACGCCGGGGGGGCAGCGGCAATATGCTCGCGATCAGCGTCGGCAATTCCGGATCGGCTAAAGCGACGCGTCTTAATATCATGCGAAACAAGGCGGCTGGGTTTGCCGCAATCCTTTGTAGCGCGGCTCCGTGCCTGTGGGCCCCACTCGCCGCGCAGGACATCGAGGCGCCGGCGCGGCTGGAAGATCTTATCCCCGATGAGGCGGTCGCCAATCCGGAGGCCTGGGCCGAGGCGGGCGTCGAACAGGAAACCGCGCTCGACCTGCCCTCCGAGCCCGAGCTGACCGCCGACGCGCCGCTCGACGAGGCCCCGCTTATCACGCTGCCCTGGCCCGACGACATCGAGCTCGCCGTGCCCGAGCCCATCGAACCTGAGGAACCGATCGAGTTCGCCGAGTTCGAGGACGTGCTGCCGCAGCTGCCGGTGGGTGTGGAGTACCAGCTGTCGGACGAGCTGGTGCTGGTCTTTCCCAGCGAGCGGGCGCTGTTCCCCTATACCGATGATTTCGTCGAACGCTTCGAATCGCTGTCCACCGTCGAGCAGCTCGACGATGACGACAATGTCGCTCGCCTTGCCGCCCAGGCGCGTGCGGACGAGGACCTGCTCGACCGCATGTTGCGGGTCTACGGCTATTATGACGCGCAGGTGATCCGCTCGGTCTCGGGTATCCAGCCGGGCGAGACCGATGCGGGCGAGACCCAGGATGCACGTTCCTCGGTGCGCTTCGACATCATCCCGGGTCGGCAGTACGAGGTCGGCGCGGTAGATTTGGGAAATTTGCGCGAGACAGGCGACGACTTTGCCCCGCTGCGCGAGACCTATGGCGTCTTTCCCGGCGATCCGCTGCTGATGGACTTGATCGAGAGCGAGCGCTTCGATCTCGACCTGGCGTTGGGCGAAAGCGGCTATCCCTTCGCGGTCATCGAGAACCCCGAACTGCTGATCAATCATGCCCGGTCGGAAGGCGATGTCACCATGCCGGTGCTACCGGGCGGCAAATACCGCTTCGGCCAGGTCACCAGCTCGCTGCCCGATTTCCTTTCGGGTCGGCATCTGGGCCGCATCGCCCGGTTCGATCCGGGTGACCTCTATCAGCGATCGGACGAGCTGGACCTGCGCCAGGCGATCCTAGCGACCGGGCTGGTGGGCACGGTGGAGATCACCCCGGTCGAGGTCCAGCCGCCGACCAATGGCGAGCCGGGGGTGGTCGATATGGCGGTCGACATTACCAAGGCACCGCTCAGGACGCTGGCGGGCGGGATCGGCTATGGTACCGAGGAAGGCTTCCGGCTCGAGGGCAGCTGGGAGCATCGCAACCTGTTCCCGCCCGAGGGTCTGCTTCGCGTCCGCGGTATCGCTGGCACCCGCGAGCAGCTTCTTGGCGTCACTTTCCGCAAGAACAATTTCACCGGTCGCGACAAAATCCTCACGCTCGATGCCTTCGCCTCCACGCTGGATTACGAGGCTTATGATGCGCGCACCGTCTCGCTGATCGGGACGTTCGAGAAGGTCTCCACCCTCCTGTTCCAGAAGACCTTTTCCTGGTCGGTCGGGCTGGAGCTTGTCGCCACCGGCGAGCGCGAGGCCGATGCCAATGGCGATTTCGGCCCCCGCGAAACCTACTTCGTCGCCGCGCTGCCGTTGTACGCTCAGATCGATACTTCGGACAATCTGCTCGATCCCACCGAAGGGTTCCGTCTTGCCGGCAGACTGTCACCCGAGGTGTCGCGCAACAATGATGCGCAAAGCTTCTATCTGCGCAGCCAGATCGATGCGAGCTATTACCAGCGGGTAAGCGAGAGCGTGATCATTGCCGGCCGCGGCCGCGTGGCGAGCATCCCCGGCGCGGACGTGCGCGATATCGCTCCTTCGCGCCGGCTCTATGCGGGCGGCGGCGGCTCGGTGCGCGGCTACGGCTATCAGGAAATCGGTCCGCAGAACTCGGCCGGCGATCCCACCGGCGGACGCTCGCTGGTCGAGTTCTCGCTCGAGGCGCGTATCCGCACAGGACTGTTCGACGGGGCGCTCGGCATCGTTCCGTTCATCGATGCCGGCTCGGTGGGCAGTGACGAAGTGCCCGATTTCGACGAGATCAAGTTCGGCGCGGGTATCGGCGCGCGCTATCACTCGTACTTCGGCCCGATCCGCTTCGATGTCGCGGTGCCGCTCAATCCGGGGCCGGACGATGCGTGGATCGCAGTCTATGTCGGCCTGGGTCAGGCCTTCTGATGGCGGAAGTCGCTGTCCCCGCCGCCCCCGCCGCTGAAGATGTGCGCGATCCCGAAGGGCGGGGGCCCGGGCCGCGGTCCTTGCCGCGGCAGGTCGCACGCTGGATCGGCCTTGCGGTGCTCGCGCTTCTGGCGCTGGTCGTCCTGCTGATCGGCTTCTTGCATACGCCGCCCGGCCGCCAGTTCATCGTCAACCAGATTTCGAGCTATGCGCCCGCTTCGGGTCTTTCCGTCGAAGTGGGCGAGATCGACGGCTCGATCCTGTGGAGCGCCACATTGTTCGACGTGCGGTTCCGCGATGCGAATGACGAGCTGTTCCTCGAAGTACCCGAGATCGAGCTCAGCTGGGCGCCCTGGCGGTTCTTGTGGAGCGGGCTCGACATCAGTCACCTGGTGCTGGCGAACGGCACGCTCTACGCCGCGCCCGAACTTATTCCGGGCGATCCCGACGCCCCCACCTTGCCCGATTTCGACATCCAGATCGATCGGTTGGTCATCGACAACCTGACCATCGCCCTGGGAATGGTCGGCGGCGAGGCGCGCGTCGTCGATTTCCGGGCGCGCACCGATATTCGCGATGGCCTGGTATTTGTCGATGCCGAGGGTGCTTTTGGCGGCGGCGATGTCTTCACCATGCTCGTCAACGCTGAGCCCGACGGCAACCGGTTCGATCTCGATCTCGACTATCGCGCACCCGCAGGCGGTTTTCTTGCCGCACTGGTCGGTGCTGAGGAAGACCTGGCGTTGCGTCTGGCGGGCGATGGCACATGGCAACGCTGGGACGGCCGCTTCGAGGCCGTGCAGAACGGCACCGATCTTGCGAACCTGGCGATCATCAACCGCGGCGGCCGCTATCGCATCGCCGGCGATCTAGCTCCGGGCGATTATGTCGAAGGGGTCTCGGCGCAGGCGCTGGGCGAGACCGTGGCGCTCGATGCGCGCGGCACCTTCGTCGATACGGTGCTCGATGGCACCCTGACGCTGGGCGGACAGGGCATCGAGGCGCGCGCCGAGGGGGCGATCGACCTGGCGAACAATGCTTTCGACCAGGTGGTCATCGATGCGCGCCTGATCGACGAGAACCTGTTCGGCGACGGCTTTTCGCTGACCGATGCCAGCATCGAGGCAGTCCTGGACGGACCATTCGACGCGCTCGACGTGCCGCACCGGATCAGCATCGGCGAGCTCGATGCGGGCGGCACCATCGTGCGCGGCCTGACCCAGCGCGGCACGCTCACCTATGACGGCACGCGCTTCGTCCTGCCGCTCAATGCCTCGGTCGAACGGATTATCAGCGGCAACGATATCGCCGATCCGCGGCTGGTCGATGGCACCTTCGCAGGAACGCTGGTCTATTCAGGCGACCGGTTGATGGCCGACACTCTGGCGATCCGCTTCCAAGGACTGGCTGCCGATCTTGGGTTGATGGCCGACCTGTCGCGTGGGGCGGTCGGTATTTCCGGCCCCGTTCGCGCTGCCGGACTGTCGCTCGACGGCATCGGCACGCTCGATACCACCGCGCAGATCCGCGCTGCCTTCGGCGGTGCGCCATGGCGTTTGTCGGCACAGCTTGCCGGCTCCGTACGGCGCATCACCAACGAGACGCTGGCCAATCTTGCCGGCCAGCCGATCCGCTTCGCCGGTGGAGTGTCGCTCGGCGCGGTAGCCCCCGTGGCGTTCGACAATTTCCGGATCAACGCGCCCTTGCTACAGCTGGCCGTCGATGGCCGGGTGCAGGAGGGCACCACTACGCTGGCGGGTTCGGGGCGCCATGTCGAATACGGACCCTTCACCGTGGAAGCAGAGATTGCCGATGACGGCCCGCGCGCGGTGCTGGTCTTCGCCGATCCGCTTCCCGCCGCCGGGCTAGCAGATGTCCGCGTCGCCCTGGCGCCAACCGACAACGGCTTCCGGATCGAAACCGAGGGCGGCTCGCTTCTCGGGCCGTTCGAAGGCCTGGTCGATCTCACCATTCCCAATGACGGCGATATTACCATCGGGATCGAGCGGCTGCTCATCTCGGAGACGATCATTTCGGGCGATTTGGCACTGGCCGAGGGCGGCGTGGCCGGAACGCTCGCACTGGCGCGCGGCGGGGTCGACGGCACGCTGGCATTGTCGACCCGCAATGGCGGGCAAGCCTTCGATGCCGACATCGCGTTCGACAATGCCCGTTTCGGCGGCGCATCGCCCATCGCGATCAATTCGGGCAGGCTCGATGCCAGCGGCTTTATCGGCAGTGGCAGCTGGACGGTCGAGGGCAGCACGCGGATTGCGGGCCTGGGCTATGGCAACCTGTTCCTGCGCCGCGTGGCGCTGGAAGCCCAGGTGACGGATGGCACCGGCAGGTTCGACGGCGCCATCGCCGGGCAACGCGGCAGTCGCTTCGAATTGCTGGTCAACGGGCGGATCGCGCCCGAACGCATCGCGGTGGCGCTGCGCGGCGAATATGCCGGGCGCGATATCACCATGCCGCGCCGTGCGGTGCTCACCAGCACTGAAGATGGTGGCTGGCGGCTTGCCCGCACGCAGCTGGGCTATGGCAATGGCTACACCATTGTCGAAGGCCGGTTCGGGGGCGAGCAACCGCTCCAGGGCACCGTAAGTCTGGCGCGGATGCCGCTGTCTCTGGCGGCAGCAGCGGGTGGCGACCTGGGGCTGGGGGGTACGATCTCGGGTGTGATCGAGATGCGCGAGGGGACGGGCGGACTGCCCGTCGGTTCTGCGCGGGTCAAGGTGGACAACCTGACGCGCTCGGGTCTCATCCTCACCTCGCGCCCGATCGACGTTGCCCTGGTCGGCGAGCTTTCGGCAAATCTCGCGCAGGTCCGGGCGATCATGGATGACGGTGCGGATACCGACGGCCGGCTGCAGGCGCGGATCAGCGAATTGCCGGCCAGCGGATCGCTGGGAGAGCGGCTTGCGGCGGGCGATCTTGCCGCCCAGTTCCGCTATCGCGGGCCTGCCGCATCGCTCTGGCGGCTGGCGGCGATCGACCTGATCGACATCACCGGGCCGCTTGCGGTGGCCGCCAATATCACCGGTTCGCTCGACAACCCCCGTATTCGCGGCTCGCTGGCGAGCGATTCGCTGGGTGTGCAGAGCGCGCTTACCGGCACCGTGCTGAACGACGTGCGCGCGCGCGGCCGTTTCTCGGGCTCGCGGCTGGCGCTTACCGGTTTTGCCGGCACCGCTCCCAATGGCGGGCGCGTCAACGGCAGCGGCACGATTGATCTGGGCACGATCGGCGCCGGACGAGGTCCGCGGATCGACCTGCGCATGGCTGCGCGCGACGCCGAGATCCTCGACCTGCCGACCATGGGCGCCACGGTGACCGGACCCATGCGGATCGTCTCCAACGGGATCGGCGGGACCATTGCCGGCCGGCTCCAGGTGGGCGAGGCGCGCTGGCGACTGGGCGCGGCCGACGAGACGGTCGAACTGCCCAGCGTTCCGGTCCGCGAGGTCAACCTGCCGCCCGACATTCGTCCCGCCGCCGCAGCAAGCTCGCCCTGGCGCTACCTGATCGATGCGGTGGCGCCCGGTGACATTCAGGTCGACGGGCTTGGTCTGGATTCGCAATGGCGCGGCGAGGTTCGACTGCGCGGTACCACCGATGCGCCCACCATAGGCGGCGAGGCGGAGATCGTTCCGCGCCAGGGGTTCTACAGCTTTGCCGGCTCGCGCTTCGAGATCACCCGCGGCCGCATCCTGTTCGACATGGAATCTCCGCCCAATCCGCGCATCGATATCGTCGCGGTCAGCGAGTTCGACGGACTTGAGGTGGCGGTCAATGTTGATGGCACCGCATTGCAGCCGGAGATCAGCTTCACCTCGGTTCCCGCACTGCCCGAGGAGGAATTGCTGGCGCGCATTCTGTTCGGCGGATCGGTGACCGATCTTTCCGCCACCGATGCGCTTCAGCTTGGTTCGGCACTGGCGAGCCTGCGCGGTGGCGGCGGTCTGGGTCCGATCAATCAGTTGAGGAACGCGATCGGGGTCGACCGGCTGCGCATCGTTCCTGCCGATCCGGCACTCAATCGGGGCACTTCGGTGGCTCTGGGCAAGAACATTTCCCGCCGCTTCTATGCCGAAGTGATTACCGATGGGTCGGATTACAGCGCCACCGAACTCGAGTTCCGGGTGACGAGCTGGCTTTCGCTGCTGGCCACGATCAGCACGGTGGGACGCCAGAGCGTGGCAGCGGAGTACAGCCGAGACTACTGAGTCCCAGGTCCAAGAGCTCTTCTCGCTATCCTTGCATAATGGTTGCCAACGGACGTCAAGCCCAGGCTAGTCCTTGTTATAAAGCTGAGCCTCCGCCTCCCGCCGGCGGACCAGACCACGCATCACGCTGCCGCCCGCACGTGTCCAGCGCAAGAACTCACGCGCCGCACCAGCGCGATCGCCCGCCATGTGCTTTTTGGTGAGTGACGCGCGAAAGATCGCACCGGTGTTGTAATGGAAGCTGACCAGCGCATCGAACTGGTTCTGGCTCGTTGGCGCTCCGCCAAGCGCACGCGCAACCTCGCTGGCATAGCTGACCAGATGCTCGTCGAATAACGCATCGGCGCGCGACTGTTCGATGACATCGCCACGGCGCACGCGGCGCCCATCCATATGCGTCGCGCCCCAGCCAATGGTCCACGGATCGCCGCCCGTGCCGGGATCGGGATAGGCCTCGATCCGGCCATCGGGACGACGCTTTGCGCAGCCCTCGAAACGCTTGATGAGTTCGATGCCGGCGGCACCGATCCCCGTGGGGGCCTTGGAGGCCTCCTGCTGGGAACCGGCACCGCCGGCTTCATCGAGCGCCCGGTCGAGCGTCTGAACTTCCGCCGGGGTAAAACCGCGACCCATCATCTTTCGCACCGTATCGAAAATCAGCTTGCGGTTCATGTGTCCGTCCTCCGCCCGTTGTCATTAAAGCGAAGGTGTCATCTAACACAGTAGTAGGAAAGCAAGTATCCTCGTGTCACGAAAGACCGATGGGCTCGGCCTTGTTCTACATGGTCGTCATCGGGTCTAACTGGCGGACTGGGTTACCCGCTCGGCCAGAATGAAATGGTTGATGCCTTCGGGCAGCGGCTCGGTCGGTCCCGGAATGGCTGCTCCGGGAGGCGAACCATCGCTGGCGCTGACAATGGTTCCGACAACATCGACACGGTCGCCCTCGTCGACATCGACACGGCCTTCGATCGGGGTGTTGGGCGTGCGCACCTCTTCCAGAACCACCCAGACGCGCTCGCCGCCCGACGCATTGAGCCAGAAGCCGGCGTCATCGGGAACCGGTCCCGCCTCGACGCCCGTCAGGTTGACCGCCCGACCTTCCAGCGAACCATCGCTGGTGGTCGCGATCAGATCGAGGTCGGTGATAGCATCGCCATCAGTTACCAACTCGTCGGTGCCAATCGGTGCCAAAGGCTCTTCCACCAGCGCCGGGTCCGCCACGATCTCTTCCTCATCGTCGCCAGACAGGAACCAGATCAGCGCTGCGATAAGCAATGCCGCGAGCAAAAGCAGCAGCCACCAGGGAAAACCCGATTTCTTCTCGACAGGTATCTCAGCCATGAATTTCTCCTCAAACGGCACGTTTCGCACCGCATTGCCTTGCCTCGGTCCATCGAACCGCTGGAACGGTTCGGCGTTCCCCTAAAGCGCTGATGCGCTCCTAGCGCAAGGATCAGCGGGTGAGAAGGTAACTGGTATAGGCGATGTAGAGCGCGAGCAATATTCCGCCCTCGGGGCGCGAGACCCGCCAGCCGCTGCGCAGTTGCACGAGGAACAGCGCGCTGACGCTTAGCAGCACCCAGATATCGAGCGCGGCGATTTCGGCGGGCACCGCGATGGGGCTGATGATGGCGGTGGCGCCCAGGATGCCGAGCACGTTGTAGATGTTCGAGCCAACCACATTGCCCAGCGCGACATCGGGATGGCCGCGCAGCACTGCCACCACACAGGCGACCAGTTCGGGAAGCGACGTGCCGACCGCGACGATGGTCAAGCCGATGACGCTTTCCGACAGCCCGGCCGCGCTGGCGATCTGCACTGCCCCATCGACCAGCAAGCCCGCACCGAAAATCGCGCCGGCAAGTCCGGCGACAATCATCAGGCCAAGGACCAGCACGCTGTGCTGCGCGGGGGCCGCATCGGCAGCCTCGGCCTCGTGACGCGCACCCTCGGGTTCGCCGGCGCCTCGCTCGGATCGATAGGCCCAGAAAAGGTAGGCAAGCAGAGCGGCGATCAGAACCACCCCGGCAAGCGGTCCGATCGTGCCGAGCATCACTGCGCCCAGACACAGCAGCGTCGAACCGGCAAGCGCGAGCGAATCGCGGAAGAAGGCGGCGGGTTGCACCGCCAGCGGCAGGATCAGCGCCGAGATACCCAGGATCAGCAGGATATTGGCGATATTGGAGCCGATTACATTGCCCAGCGCAATGCCCGGCGCGCCGGCCAGCGCGGCCTGGATGCTGGTGGCAAGCTCGGGTGCCGAAGTGCCGAAGCCGACGATCACCAACCCGGTCAGCAGCGGTGATATGCCCAGCCGGGAGGCCAGCCCCACCGCGCCCCGGACCAGCGCTTCCCCACCAATCGCAAGCAACACGAACCCGCCGGTAAGCAGCAACGCAATCGTCATCAAGACGACCGCGAGCCCGTCGGTAAGCAAAACCCGATCAAATGATAGCTCAAACACGCGCTCCCAGCGATGCCGACACCACCGGGCGAGGCGTCACTCCGCTAAACCCGAAATGACGCCATTCGCAATCAGGAACTGTAATACATGTCGAACTCGACCGGGCTGGGGGTGGTCTCGAAACGCAGCACCTCTTCCCATTTCAGCTCGCAATAGGCCTCGATCTGATCAGTCGAGAAGACATCGCCGGCAAGCAGGAACTGATGATCGTTCTTCAGCGCGAGCAACGCCTCGCGCAGCGACCCGCACACGGTGGGCACCTCGGCCAGCTCGGCAGGGGGCAGATCATAGAGGTTCTTGTCGATCGCTTCGCCCGGATGCGTCTTGTTCTGGATGCCGTCCAGGCCGGCCATCAGCAGGGCGGCGTAGGCAAGGTAGGGGTTGGCCAGCGGATCGGGGAAACGGAACTCCACCCGTTTGGCCTTTTCGCCCGAACCATAGGGGATGCGGCATGAGGCGGACCGGTTGCGCGCCGAATAGGCGAGCAGCACCGGCGCCTCGAACCCCGGGACCAGGCGCTTGTAGCTGTTGGTGGTGGGATTGGTGAACGCATTCAATGCCTTGGCGTGCTTTATCACCCCGCCGATGTAATAAAGGCATGTTTCCGACAGGCCGGCATACTGGTTGCCGGCAAAGATGGGCTTGCCCCCGCTCCACAATGACATGTGGGTATGCATGCCCGAACCATTATCATCCTTGATCGGCTTGGGCATGAAGGTCGCGGTCTTGCCATAGGCATGCGCGACCTGGTGGACGACATATTTGTAGACCTGCATCCGGTCCGCGGTCTGGGTGAGCGTGCCGAAGGTGAGGCCCAGCTCGTGCTGCGCGGCGGCGACCTCGTGATGGTGCTTGTCCATCGGCAAGCCCATCTCGAGCATGGTGGCGACCATCTCGGCACGGATATCGCCTGCCGAATCCACCGGCGCAACGGGGAAGTAGCCGCCCTTTGCCCGCGGCCGGTGGGCAAGATTGCCACCGTCCATCTCGGCACCGCTATTGGTCGGCAGCTCGATATCGTCGATCTGGAAGCCCGAACCCGCATAGCCGTCTTCGAAACGCACATCGTCGAACATGAAGAACTCGGCTTCGGGCCCGACATAGACCGTATCGCCGATGCCAGTAGACTTGAGATAGGCTTCGGCGCGCTTGGCAGTTGACCGCGGGTCGCGGGTGTACAACTCGCCGGTGGAGGGCTCGACAATATCGCAGAACACCACCAGCATGGGCGTGGCGCTGAACGGATCGACATAGACTGCATCGAGGTCGGGCTTGAGGATCATGTCGGATTCGTTGATCGTTTTCCACCCGGCGATGGACGAGCCGTCGAACATCAGCCCCTCTTCCAGCGAATCCTCGTCGATGACGCCGGCACACATCGACAAATGCTGCCACTTGCCCTTGGGATCGGTGAAGCGCAGGTCAAGCCACTCGATCTCTTCGTCCTTCAAACGCTGCACGATGTCCGATGCGGTTGCCATATTCGTTTTTCCTTGCAGAATTGATGGTTCGAAATTCGAATGGTTGCTTGGGCGGGTGCTATCCGCGCGGGGGTTAGGTCAGATCGCCGCTTCGTTGCGCTCGCCGGTTCGGATGCGCAATGCCGATTCGATGGGCACGACGAAGATCTTGCCGTCACCGATGCGGCCGGTCTGCGCGGCGGCGGCAATGGCCTCGACAACGGCGTCGGCCTGCGCATCCTCGACGATGACTTCCAGCTTCACTTTGGGCAGGAAATCAACCGTGTATTCGGCGCCGCGATAAAGCTCGGTATGACCCTTCTGCCGGCCGAAGCCCTTGGCCTCCAGCACGGTGATCCCCGATACACCCACCTCGTGGAGGGCCTCTTTCACCTCGTCCAGCTTGAACGGCTTGATGATGGCTTCGATCTTCTTCACTTGTCCAGTTCGTCCGAGTTCGCTGAGGTCCACATGCCATGCTCCAGTCACTGGAGCCCCTAACCGATCTATTCATGAACCATGCCATTAGCGCGCTGGTTTCGCAGGATCTCCTTAGCGAGCTGTGATTGCTGCAATTTGTGCAACAATGTCCACATCAAGCCATGCAAGGTAGCGCAATTGGCTGCCCATTTGCAGGGCAACCGTGCCTAATATACGGGCACCACTCTCGATCCACGACGACCGCCTCTAGAGACGAAGCCCCGTCACCGGTTCATAACCCGCCATCAGATTGAGCGACTGGATCACCGCGCCACTCGCTCCCTTGCCCAGGTTGTCGAATGAGGCAAGCAACCGCGCCTGGGTTCCATTCGGGTCGGCGCGGACCGACAGAACCATGCTGTCTGTCGGCATCATATCGCGGCGCAGCACGAGTTCGTCGGGATGATCCTCGGCGAGTGTGACAACTAGGCTATCTTGATAGAAGCGCGCCAGTTCGCTCCGCATATCCGCAGGCGATGCTGCGGCGGGCATGGCCTCGAGCGGCAACGGAACTTCGACTACCATGCCACGAAAGGCGGGGATGACCGCAGGCGAAAAGACGGGTGGATGGGCGAGCCCCGCCTTGGCCTGCATCTCGCGCAGATGTTTGTGCGCAAGGCCCATTGCATAGCCGCGCCAGGCGATTTCGGGATCGACTTCGAACCGCTCGATCAGGCCCTTGCCGCCGCCCGAATAGCCCGAGACCGCGTGCACCGTATAGGGCCATTTGGCCGGCAGCATTCCCGCCCTGACCAGGGGCGCAACCAGCGCAAGAAAGCCGGTGGCATAGCAACCCGGATTGCTCAGCCGCTTGGCGCCCGCCACCACCTTGTCACCGACCAGCTCGGGAAAGCCGTAAATCCATCCCGAGGTGGTGCGGTGCGCGCTGGAGGCATCGATCACTCGAACATTGCTGGTCACTTCGATCAGCGTCATCGCCTCGCGCGCTGCCTCGTCGGGGAGGCACAGCACCGCGAAATCGGCGCTGTTAAGGGCCTCTGCCCGCGCAGCTGGATCCTTTCGCTTGGGCTCGTCCAGCGTGAAAGGTGCAAAGCCGTCATGCGCGCCAAGCCGTGCGGCAATCTCCAGCCCGGTGGTTCCGGCGGCCCCGTCGATGAATACGCGCGGTTGCATCAGGGCAGCGCTTCCAGACGGCTCGCAGGCACGTAACCGGTCGGTCCGTCGGCGGAAAGACAGCCCCATGCCCATTCGCCCGAGATCTCAAGCAGCTCGAAGCTCTGGCCCTCGATTAGGTCGCACAAGGCTGGCGAGCGCGCGTCGGGCGAGGCATGCAGCGTGGCCCCACCGGGCATGACCGCCCGCGGCTGGGGCACCGCATAGTGCGGAACGAAGAAGCGACCGGCGAGCATGATGTGAGCAAGATCACCGCGGACGGGTAGGCCTTCGTAGCTGGTGCGATCGAGCGGGCCGACAAGTGCGAAGGGCCCATAGGCGCGCGCCTGCGTTCCCGGCTCTCGATCCGTCCGCCCGCCGTCTTCGTCCGATGGTTCTCCCGCACGCATCGGCGGGCAGTTAGCTTCCCCGTCGGGCTGGCACAAGCGCGCCTCCGGGATCCTGTGTAAGATCAGGTCCGGGGGGGCGTATGCCGATCAACCGTAGCGTGTCATCAGCATGTGCCAGGCGGCCCGCATCCCCAGCGCCGCGCCCCCCTTGGGCCGACCGGGCTTGGCGGCGGGGCGCCAGGCGAAAGTGTCGAAATGCGCCCAGTCGAGCGGTTGGCCGTCCTTGCCCGCGCCCACGAACTTGTCGAGAAACAGCCCCGCAACGCTTGCCCCGGCGAAAGAATTGGACGGTGCGTTGCCCGTGTCGGCGATATCGGATTTCAGATATTCGCCATAGGCCTTGGGCAAGGGCAGGCGCCACACCTCGTCGTCATGCTCGATACCCGCCGCGACCAGCGCCTGTGCCGTTGCGTCGCGCCTTGCCATCAGCGCTGGCAAATCCGGACCCAGCGCGACCCGGGCGGCGCCCGTCAAGGTGGCGAAATCAAGGACCAGGTCGGGATGATGCTCGCTCGCCAGCACCAGGGCATCGGCCAGCACGAGCCGCCCCTCGGCATCGGTATTGCCGATCTCCACGCGCAATCCCTTGCGGCTGCGAAGCACATCGCCCGGGCGAAAGGCATTGCCGGCGACCGCATTCTCGGCTGCCGGGACCAGCATGTGCAGGCGAATATCGAGCCCCAGGCGCATCACCAGCCAAGCCAGCGCAATCACGTGCGCCGCGCCGCCCATGTCCTTCTTCATCAGCGCCATGCCGGTGGAATTCTTGATGTCGAGCCCGCCGGTATCGAAGGTGATGCCCTTGCCCACCAGCGCCACGCGAGGCGCATCGGGCCGCCCCCACTCCAGCTCGATCAAGCGCGGTGCATGACTCCGCGCCGCCGCGCGGCCGACCGCATGGATCATCGGGAAGCCTGTCTCCAGCGCATCGCCGGTGGTTACCTTTAGCGCCGCACCGAACTCATCGGCCAGCTTTCTAACCTCGGCCTCGAGCGCGATCGGCCCCATGTCTTCGCCCGGCGTATTTACCAGATCGGCCACCAACGCGCTCGCCTGCGCCTCAGCCAGGCTCTGCTCGATCCGCCCCACCTCATCGGTCAGCAGCACGCGGGGACCTTGCGCCTTCTCGTCCTGGTGATAGCGGGTGAAGCGATATTGCGCGCTCTGCCAACCTAGCAGCGCCTTGCCGGCGGTGTGCTCACTGGCAAGACGATAGGTTCCCGCCGGCAGATCTTCCGCCAGCTTGGCCAGACACCAGGAGGAGAGCGTATCGGGGTCCGCCACCGCGCCGAGCGCGAACCACGCCTCATCATCGGGCACGATCGCGGTGGTATGAGGCTCGCCAACGAATTTCTGCGCCGCCAGGATCGCGCGCTGCGGGCGGGAAAGTTGCGCGGCGAAGGCGTCGAAGCCGCTTTTCGAGACAAGCCGGATGGTTGTCGCTTGCTCGCCGTTGTCGGCGCGGATCAGGTCTGATGGCGTGCTCATCGATTATCCGCTTGCCCGTTCCCGCCAAGTTTGGGAAGGCTAGGCGGCAATGAAGCGCTGCCTCCCGGTCCTGACGGCCCTCGCCCTGGCAACGGCCTGCAACGGTGGCGCGGAGGGAAGCTCCGAGCCGTTGCCCGACCGTCTCGTGTCCCCAAGCGCTCCGCCAACACCGCCCACCCCGCCGCCCGATACCCCTGAGCCCACCGCCAGTGGTGCGCGGACCGTTTCGGAGCAGACCGACGACTTCGTGTTTGACTACGCCTATCCAGCCGAAGCGGGAAAAATTCCCGAACTTGCCGGCCTATTAGATAGGGCGCTGAACCGCTCGCGCGAGCGGCTGGCCCGTCAGGCCGCCCGTGCGCGGGAAGATGCGCGCGACAATGGCTTTCCGTACAACAAGTTTTCCAGCGCGATGGATTGGCAGGTCATTGCCGATTTGCCCGGCTGGCTCAGCATGTCGGGCGCGATATCGTCCTATACCGGCGGTGCGCATGGCAATTACGCGATGCAAACGCTCGTGTGGGACAAGAGCACGGGGCGGGCGATGCGTGGAATCGATCTGTTCGGTTCCGCGAGGGCGCTCGAGCAGGCTCTAGGCACGCGCTACTGTGATGCGCTCGATGCGCTGCGCGAGGAACGCGGGGTGGCGACCGGTGAAAATGAAGGAGTGTCCGACGCACAAAGGGACGAGCAGAGTTTCCCCGATTGCCCGCCGGTCGACGATCTAATCGTCCTGGTGGGTAGTTCCAACGGGCGTGCGTTCGACAGGCTGACACTTTATGCTGCACCCTATGTCGCCGGCAGCTATGCGGAGGGCGCCTACGAGGTCGACCTCGATATCGACCAGTCCATTCTCGGCGCAGTCAAGCCGCGCTACCGCGAGAGCTTCCGCGTCCGCTCCTAGGCGGGCGACGGTTCGTCCGCCGCGGCCAGGGCTCGCAATCGCAGCCAAGCTTCGCTAGATCGGAATGATGGTTCAATATCAGCAAGTCGAGGCGCACACCGCCGTCACTCGCGACGGCACGATCAAGCTGCATGACGAGGACGGTTTTGCCGGCATGCGCCGCGCCGGACGGCTGGCAGCCGAAATCCTCGATGCGCTTTATGCTCATGTTCGCCCGGGGATCACCACCGACGAGCTCGACGCGATCGTGCGCGAGATGATGCTCGATAGCGGCGCGGTTCCCGCAACTCTTGGCTACCGCGGCTACACCCACTCGTGCTGCATCTCGATCAATCATGTCGTGTGTCACGGTATCCCGGGGAGCAAGGCGCTCAAGGACGGCGACATTGTTAATATTGACGTAACGCCGCTGCTCGATGGATGGCATGGCGATACCAGTCGCATGTACATCGCCGGCGATGCGCCGCTCAAGGCGAGGAAGCTGATCGAAGTGACCTATGAATGCTTGATGCTGGGGATCGCAGCAGTGAGCCCGGGTGCCAAGCTGGGCGATATTGGTGCGGCGATCCAGACGCATGCCGAGGCGCAGCGCTACGGGGTGGTGCGCGACTTCTGCGGTCATGGCCTGGGGCGGCTGTTTCACGATGCGCCCGAGGTGGTTCACGCCGCGCGTGCGGGGACGGGGCCGGAGCTTCGCCCGGGCATGTTCATGACCATTGAGCCGATGATCAATCTGGGCAAACCGGCGGTAAAGCTGCTGTCCGACGGCTGGACCGCGGTAACCCGCGACAAGTCGCTCTCCGCCCAGTTCGAGCATTCGATCGGTATCATGCAGGATGGGTGCGAGATTTTCACCACCAGCCTGCAGGGGTTGCACAAGCCGGCGTCGATCTGAGCCTATTTGCTGCGCACGCGTGCGTTTGCCGCGGTCCGATCTTCCAGTTCTTGCGGGCTGATCAGCGCTCGCGAATATTCAGGAACGGGCAAATACCAGGGCCAGCGTCGTCAGGATCGCGGTCATCAGAACGACACCTTTGCCGATGACAACAATGGCCGCACCGCCCCAGTCTTCTGCGTCACTGTTATACTGCCACCCTTGTGACGAGGTGGCATGGTGCGCGCCTGCATCATCCGCCAAACCCAGGAAATCGGGGTTCTTTTGTCGTGCGAACATTACCATTTCCTCCGTTTCAGCGGCGACGATGCCGCACCTCCGACGTAACAAAGTATAAGTAAGAAACATACGGTTTATTGTATGTTATTAGCGTATCGGTTGGCGGATACTTATTTGTTAATACAGAAAACGGCGTAGTTGGGACAAGGCGATGCGTCAATTGGGTTGGCGGTGTCGTCCCTAAACAGTACATATTGGGTGTTAGCCTTCGCTTGCCGCCCTCATGGCGGCACCGGCAGCGAACGGAGCGATCGCGACCAGCAGCAAACTGAGCGCCGCGGTCAGCGCCAACCCCCCGCTGCTTCCGGGCGCGAGCGATCCCGCACCGAAGATTAGCAAGGGCACCGCCAGCGGGATCACCAGCAGGCCCGAAAGCGCCGCGCCGCCACGGAACCGCACGGTAAGCGCGGCGATGATGAGGCCGATCGCCGCGAGGCCCGGAGTTCCCGCCACCAGCCCGATGACCACCAATTGTAGAGTTGCGCCATCGAGCCCGAGCAGCGCGGCGGCAGGCAGCGCGGCGAGGATCAGCGGTGGTCCGAATGCGAGCCAATGGGCGATGAGGCGCGACGCCGCCACCGCTTCCTCGCTGATCCCGCGCAGCCGCCATTGGTCGAACAGGCCGTTCTCCAAATCGGCGGCGAGCAGCCGGTCGAGCGGAAGGATCGCCGCCAGGAGAGCTGCGACCCAGATGATGCCGCCGCCCGTGCGCGCCAGCAGATCGGGGTCGGGGCCAACCGCGAACGGGTAGAGCATCGCCACCGACAGGAAGAACAGCAACGGCAGCAGCGCGCCTCCGCCGCGGCCTCCCGGGAGAAGGATGGCGAGATCGCGGATCAGAATGGCGACCAGCGCTCTCATGCCGGATGATCGCGCAGATCGATCACCTGAGCGGCGGGCAATGCAATCGCCTGGTGCGAGGCGACCACCACCACGCCGCCTGCCGCCCGGTGCTGGTCGATCAGCTGCTCGACCAGCGCCACTCCGGCGGCATCGAGCCCGTTAAGCGGCTCGTCGAGCAGCCAGTTCGCGGCGTTCTGCCCAAGCAGGCGGGCCAGGCTCGCGCGCTTCTTCTGCCCGGTCGACAAGTAGCGCACCGGCACATCGCCAAGATGATCGAGCCCGACCGTCTCGAGCGGCGCGGTACCACCATCGATCCGCTGCCAGAAGGCCAGCGCGCGCTCGAGCGGCAGATCGCCATCGAGCGCGGACCGTTCGTCAATCATGGCGATGCTGCCTTGCCAGTGGATGGTTCCGGCCCTGCCGACGGGCGCTGGCAAGCCGGTGGGATAGGGCTTAAGCAAACCGGCAAGCATCCGGATAAGCGAGGTCTTGCCGATGCCGTTGGGGCCGACCAGGTGAAGCGCTTCGCCGCGCTCCAGCCACAGGTCGAGCGAGCCGAAAAGCAGGCGGTCGCCGCGGCGGCAGAACAATTCCCACGCGGTAAGGCCGCTCGCTTTCATCGGCGGGTGCGTTAGGGCAGGGTGTTACGAGCGACAAGGACGGGGAGACGAGCTATGGTACAGCAACTGACCGGCAAGGAGCGCGACGCGTCGCTAGCGGATCTAGCCGCCTGGAGCCTTTCAGACGACGACCTCGCCATCGCGCGTGAGTTCAAGTTCCTAGATTTCAGTCAGGCCTTTGCCTTCATGACCCGCGTGGCGCTTATTGCCGAGACGCTCGATCATCATCCCGAATGGTCGAACGTCTACAACAAGGTCTCGGTGCGGCTCACCACGCATGACGCGGGCGGGCTCTCGGCGCGCGACATCGAGATGGCCAAGCGGATCGACGCCCTAGGCTGACCCGCCCGCCGCTTCGATCAGCCGCCGGTTTCCTTCGCAAACCCGGCGACATAGTCCGCTCCCGTCACCATCTGCGCGCTCGATCCTGCGATCGTGTCGCCGACCGGTTCCGCCCTGCCGCCAAGACAGGTCGCCAGGAAATTTTCGGTGACCGCGGAAAAAGCGATATTGTTGGTCGGCTTGGCGAAGCCGTGGCCCTCGTCGGGAAACAGCACATAGGTGACGGGGATGTCGGCAGCTTCCATCGCCGCCACGATCTGATCACTTTCCGACTGCTTGACGCGCGGATCATTGGCGCCCTGGCCGATCAGCAGCGGCCGACGGATCTCGTCCGCGCGGTGCAGCGGACTGCGCTCCTTGAGCATCGCCAGGCCTTCGGGGGTGGTCGCATCACCCATGCGTGTATGGAACTGCTTTACCATCGGCTCCCAGTAAGGCGGTATGGTCTCGAGCAGCGTTTCCAGGTTCGAGGGACCCACGATGCTCACTCCGCAGGCGAATTCCTCGGGCGTGAAGGCAAGGCCCACCAGCGTCGCATAGCCGCCATAGGACCCGCCCATGATGGCAACCTTGTCGGCCGCCGTGATCCCCTGCTCGACTGCCCAGTCGCGGGCATCGATAAGGTCGTCATGCATGCTGGCGCCCCATTGAAGGTTGGCCGCATTGATGAAGTCCTTGCCGAATCCGGTCGATCCGCGGAAGTTGACCGCCAGCACACCATAGCCGCGATTGGCCAGCCACTGGTGTGTGCGATCGAAGCCGTAGGTGTCGCGCGCCCAGGGTCCGCCATGAACCACCATGACGAGGGGCACGGGCCGGTCGGGCACGCCATCGCCATCATGGTCGCTGCCGGGGGGAAGCGTCAGATAGCTTACCAGCGTAAGCCCGTCGCGTGCCTCGATCTCGCGTGCATGCATGGGCTGGAGCGGCGCACCCTCGAGCTCGGGCCGCGCGGTGTAGAACTCGTTCAACGTGCGGGCGGTTCGATCGTAGAGATAGACCTTGCGTGGCGCAGTGACCGGATCGTTCCACACCAGCCACTTGTCATCTGCCTCGGTGCGCGACTGGACACCGAACGCGCCTTCCAGCCGCTCGCCCAGCCAATCGAGCGAGGCGCCGATATCGGGGTCGAGCGCGGTCCATTCGGTCTTGAGGTAATCGACCGAATAGGCCTCCACCTCGCCCGTTACGGGATCGGTCATCGCCCCGCCAATATCGGCCAGTGCATCCTCGGCGATGATCCGCTTCTCACCCGTCCTGGTGTCCTGCGCGATTAGTGCGGCGGTGTTGCGGCCGCGCGAATCGAGCCAGTAAAGTGTGCTGCCATCGGTCGTGTAGCCCGCGACGTTGGTGGTGAGCGCATCTTCCATCGTCGTCGTTTCGGTCGGCGCGTCGGCAACCACATTGTCGGTGATAGTGAACATGTCGGTGCCGCCCGCCGCGTTCTGCTGCAACGCCATGCGCAGGGTCAGCGTGTCATCGGCAAGGAAGCCGACATAGCCCTCGTTCTGGAGCACCAGATCGAGCGCGCCGGTATCGAGGTTGAGCATGTAGACATCGTGCAGCCGCGGATCGCGGTTGTTGAGGCCGACCAGGATCTTGTCCTTGATGGTGTTGGAACTGCCGATGATCTGCGCGCGCGTATCCTCGAACGGCGTCAGCGTGGTCTCCTCGCCGCTCGCCAGATCCACCTTGTAGAGCAGGTAGTTCTCATCACCGCCCTTGTCCTGAATATAAAGGATGGCGTCCGAGCGGGGTGACCAGAAATAAACCGGGATCGGGCGATCGGTGGACGAGGTCATCCGCCGCGCCTGTGCCGGGTCGCTCGCCGGGGCGACGAACACGTTCATGACTCCGTCGTACGGGGCGAGCCAGCTGACCCATTGCCCGTCGGGGCTGATCTCTCCGGCCGCCTTGGTGGGGTTGCCGAACAGCGCCTCGCGCGGGATCAGCGGGACGGATGCGACCGCGCTCGCTGCAATGGTGTCGGTCTCGATCGCGGTGGGGGTGGCGTTCATTCGCTCTCCATTCTGTGCGGCGGCGGTCGGGTTCAGGCCGGCCCATAGCGCCACGGCGGCGACGCTGGCCAGCGCGCGGTTTATCCTGATCATGGCTGCTCTCCACGTGCAACTTGCGACCTCGTGAGTCGTCCACCGAATTGGTAGGGTTTTGCAACCAAGCGTCAAACCCTTCGCGCCCCCTTTGCGCGCCCTTCGCGCTAGGCCTTCAGAGTGCCGGGTTCTGATAGACATACCAGGTGAAAATGGCGACCGCGCCGCGATAAGGCCGCCAGGGTTCGGCGATAAGCCGCGTCTCGCGCTCGCTCGGGCGCTCGGCCATCCGCAGGATCCGGCCGATGCCCGCTTGCACCGCCAGATCGCCAGCGGGCCAGATATCGCCGCGTCCTTCGGCGAACAGCAGGTAAATCTCCGCTGACCATCGGCCGATGCCCTTGATGCGCATGAGCTGGGCGATTGCCTCCTCGTCATCGGTGGGCAGGTGTGAGAGTGTGAGGTCACCTGAAGCGACCAGTTCGGCGAGCGAGCGCGCATAGTCCTGCTTCTGCCGCGACAGACCGCAAGCGCGCAACTCCTCGAAACTGCTTTCGAGCAGTGCGTGTGCCGGCATCTGGGGACCCAGCAGCGCTGCCATTCTCCCCCACACCGCCGCCGCCGAGGCCACCGAGACCTGTTGGCCGACGATAATGCGCAAAAGCGAAGCATGGCCGCGCTCATGGATGCGTGGCTGGGGATACCCGGCGCTGGCCAGGGCGCCGGCCAGCAGCGGTTCGCGGCCTGCGACCGCATCGAGGTCGGCGCGCAGGCGATCCTTGCTTAGTCCCATCGTGCTATCCGCCCCTCACCACTCCGCTTGCCAGCGGCAGGGCGATTGCGTAGCACCCTCGCCATCCCAGGTCAGGAGGAATGCCGCACCCATGCCCAAGCTCACCGTGACCACCCGCGAGGGCGAGGAACGCACCGTGGAGGCGGCCAGCGGCCTCACCGTCATGGAAGCGATCCGCGACAACGGCTTTGACGAACTGCTCGCATTGTGCGGCGGCTGCTGCTCGTGTGCCACCTGTCATGTGCATGTCGACCCCGCCTTCGCCGCGCTGCTCCCCCCGGTGAGCGAGGATGAGGACGACTTACTTGATTCCTCGGGCGATCGCGACGAGACCTCGCGCCTGTCGTGTCAGGTGCCTTTCACCAACGCGCTCGACGGTCTCAGGGTGCGCATCGCCGAGGAGGATTGAGCCGGGGCCGGCGCGGTGTTTGCGGCTCGCAACCAGCGCGATGCCGGCCCGCCGCCAGCATCCTCTAGACAATGAGCGCCGAGCACCATCCCGATCCTAGCGAGGGTCCGTCTCCCGCTCTTACAGGCCCGGTTCCGCCTGTATTGCACCGTCCGCTCGAGCTGATCGGCAACACGCCGATGGTGCTGCTCGAAGCGCCAAGCCGCGAGGCGGGCTGCGCGATCTACGGCAAGTGCGAGTTCGCCAATCCGGGCGGATCGGTGAAGGACCGCGCGGCGCTGTACATCGTGCGCGATGCCGAGGCGCGCGGCGAGCTCGAACCGGGCGGCACGGTGGTCGAGGGCACCGCGGGCAATACCGGGATCGGCCTGGCGCTGGTGGCCAATGCAAGCGGCTACCGCACCATCATCGTCATGCCCGACAACCAGTCGGCCGAGAAGATGGACACGTTGCGCGCGCTGGGTGCCGAGCTGGTCACCGTGCCGCCAACCAAATTCGCCGATCCGGGCCATTTCATCCATACCTCGCGTCGCCTGGCGGACGAGACGCCGGGCGCGATATGGGCCAACCAGTTCGACAATATCGCCAACCGGCGCGCGCATATCGAGACCACCGCGCCTGAAATCTGGCAGCAGATGGAAGGGCGAATCGACGGCTTCACCTGCGCGGTCGGCACCGGCGGAACGCTGGCGGGCGTGGGCCTTGGACTGAAGGAGCGGGACGGCAATTGCGTGATCGCGCTTACCGATCCGCACGGCGCCGCGCTCTACAACCACTACGCGCATGGCGAGCTTTGCGCCGAAGGGTCCTCGGTCGCCGAGGGGATCGGGCAGGGACGCGTCACCGCCAATCTGGAAGGCGCGCCCATCGACACCCAGTTCCGCATCTCCGACGAAGAGGGGCTCCATTGGATCGCCCGCCTGCTGCGCGAAGAGGGGCTGTGCCTGGGACTGTCCTCGGGCATCAATGTCGCGGGCGCGGTGGCGCTCGCCCGACGGTTGGGGCCGGACTCGCGGATCGTCACCATCTTGTGCGACAGCGGATTTCGCTACTTGTCGACGCTCTACAACCGCGACTGGCTAGCGGCGAAGGGTTTGCCGGTTTTCGACTGGCTGCGCTGAAACAGGCGCGCTAGGCTGATATCGAAATGGTCCGCGATCTCTTCCGCAACCTTTTCCGCCGGTCACGCGGCGCGGCTGGCATGCGTGGCCCGCTCGAGGGGGACCGCCGCGAAACCGTTCAGCGCCTGCAGGTCGGTGCTTTCGGGCTGGTGGCGATGATCCTTCTGGTGGGTCTTGCCAGCATGATCCAGACCAGTGCCGAGGAGAGCAGGGCGGGCGCGGTTCCCGAAGCGGCGCCCCCGGTCATCATCAGCGAGACGCCGACCCCCGCACGCGATCCGCTCGCTGACGCGGGTGTCGTGCCCGATCTTCCGCCCGAGCCCGGCACCGAGGGCGATGGCGCGGCAAATACAGGGGCGGGATCTGCGAGCAAGGGCGCAGCGCCCGCACCGGGGCAGGACTGAGCGCATGACCGGCTTCTTCCGTCGCCGAGCGGCGATGGCAACGGCGCGAACCAGCGATAGCGCAGCGTTTCTCGCAGGGCTGGCGGCATTGGTGCTTTCGTGGTCCGCTCCGGCTTTTGCCGAGCAGCCTTACGACAATCCCGACGCGCGTGAGGAGCTGGCGCTGATGGGCACCGTGCCGCTCTACTGGGGTGAAGCGGCGAATATCGGCGAGATGATCTCGGGAGATTACCGCGCGCACTGGGCGCGCGCCGCGCTCGAGCAAAACTGGCAACTGGTGCCGATTTCCACCCTTACCGCCGATTTTCTCGCCCGCCAGCGCTCTTTGATGCTGCTTCAGCCGCGAGGGCTGACCCCGCAGGAGAATGTCGCGCTCGATGACTGGGTGGCGGCGGGGGGACGGCTGCTGCTGTTCGCCGACCCGATGATGACCGGCGAATCGCGCTTCGGCATCGGTGACCGGCGCCGGCCGCAGGATATCGCCCTCGTCTCACCCATCCTCGCGCGCTGGGGGCTGCGGCTCGAATTGCCCGATGCGCAGGACGACGAAATTCGGCTTGAGGCAAGCGCTGTCGGACCGCTCCCGGTGGCATTGCCCGGGCGGTTTGTCAGGCATGGCGAAGGGGTCGCCCGCTGTGTGCTCGATGAGCCGGCATTCATCGCATCCTGCACGCGCGGGGCGGGACGAATGGTGCTGGTGGCGGATGCCGCGCTGCTCGATCTCGAAGGTCCGCACGAAGGCGCACCGGTGGCGCTCGACCAACTGGTGACCTGGGCGTTCGCGACATCATCCGCGACACATGGGGAAAATGCGGGACACCTTGATGAAGGCACGGTCGATATCCCACAAATTGACGCTAAACCGCCAATATCAGACCAGTCCGGCGAGCTCACAAGGAGCCAGCGCGACCATCACGAACCTAGGGAAAAGCACGTAATCCCCTAACCTACCCACGATTTCCCCTTTCAACCCCGACGCTTTTGCGATAGGCCATCCTTCATCGGATCAGCAATGGTCGCGCGCCCCTCACCGGGCGACCCGGCGCCCCGTTCTATGCGAGGCGTATGGAGCGAGCTTGGCTGGTTCGATATCGGCAGATGCCGGAAGAGGGGCAAATCAGTGGTGGAGCGGCCGACTGGCTATGGCGGACAGGGCTTTTCGGCCCGCGGCGACAAGGGTCGCTTCGTCCTGCCGCCGGCTTTTCGCCACACGATTACCGAAGTGAGCGACGAGCGTGTGCTGTGTCTTGCCAAGCACGACCGCTGGCCCTGCCTGTCCGCTTTCGGCAAGGACCGGCCCGCCCGCTTCGAGGAGCAGCTCGACCGCGAGGAGGAAAAGGCGATCCGCCTGGGCCATGATTTCGATCGTGAGCTGCGCTCGATGCAGTTGTGGAGCTTTTGCGAAGTGCCGTTCGACCAGAGCGGCCGCTTCGTCATGCCCGAGACCATGTCCGAACTGGGCGGGCTCGATGACGCCATCTATTTTCAGGGGATAGGCACCTTCTTCACCTTGTGGGATCCTGTTGCACTGGAACAGATGGGGCCGGGCTTTGAGGGCGCGCAGGCCTATTGCCGCAGCGTCATTGCCGAAGCCGGCGCCAAGGGAGCGCGCAAGTGAACGCGGCCACCGATCCAGCCCAGCGCCACGTCCCGGTCCTGCTGGCAGAAGTCATCGCCGCGCTCGATCCGCGTCCAGGCGAGGTGATGATCGATGCCACCTTTGGTGCCGGTGGCTATGCCCGTGCGCTGCTGGACAAGGGCGCGCATGTCCATGCCTTTGACCGCGATCCCGATGCCATAGAAGCTGCGCAAGATTGGCCTTGCGCCAAGGGACCGCAGGCGCGCCTGACGCTGCATGCGCATCGCTTCTCCGAGATGGTCCCGGTCATGGCCGAGGCGGGGATTTCGCGGGTCGAGGGCGTGGTGATGGATATTGGTGTTTCCTCCATGCAGCTCGACCAGCCGGATCGCGGCTTTGCCTTCTCGAGCGATGGCCCGCTCGACATGCGGATGGAACGAGCAGGACCGAGCGCCGCCGACTTCGTCAACACGGCGGAAGAGGAACAGATCGCCGAGGTGCTTTATCTCTATGGCGAGGAGCGTCAGTCGCGCCGCATTGCCCGGGCGATCGTCGCCGCGCGCCCGCTGACGACCACCGGCGAACTTGCCGCCGTGGTCCGCCGCGCGCTCGGCTACCGGGCGGGTGCGCCCAAGGATCCCGCAACGCGCAGTTTCCAGGCTATCCGTATCCATGTGAATGGCGAGCTCAACGAGCTTGCCGCCGGTCTGGCCGCTGCCGAAACGCTGCTTGGCGGGGGCGGGCGGCTTGCAGTCGTCACCTTCCATTCGCTCGAGGACCGGATCGTCAAGCGGTTCCTGCGCGAGGCTTCGGACGCCATGCCCGCAGGTTCGCGCCACCTCCCGGCGAACGCACCGACCCGCCCGCGCTTTGCCCGCATCGGCAGACCGGTTCGTGCGAGCGAGGAAGAGATCACCCGCAATCCGCGCGCACGCTCAGCCATGCTGCGTGGCGCCATGCGCACCGATGCCCCCGCCCGTCCACTCGAACCGTCCCGCCCGAAAGGCCAAGCCGCATGACCCACGAAGCCCGCATTCGCCGTATCGGCTGGTTCGCGATCCTTGCGGTCTGCGCGGCGCTGACGTTGGGGCTGCACCTGATGGTCAACAAGGTGAAGAGCGACCTGGTGCTTGCCGAGCGCCGCATCGTCCAGCTAGAGCAGCAGACGCTGTTGATGGAGACCGAGTTCCTGGCCCGCTCGAGCCAGCTGCAATTGTCGCGCTGGAACCGGGTGGAGTTCGGCTATCGTCCACCCGAGGCTAGCCAGTTTATTGCCTCGGGTCAGCAACTGGCAGCGCTTGGCACCCGGCATGGACCGGTCCCCGGCATGCGCGATAGCGAGACGATCCGCCTGGCGAGCTATAATCCAAACGAGAACCCGCCGGCAGCGCAGGAGCAGGCCGACGACGCAGAACTCGCGCTCGTGTCACCGCTCACCGGCAGGCCGGTTGACCCAGCGCTGCTGGTAGCCGGCCGCGAACGGGCGAACCGGGCCGAGACGCCGCGGCTTGCGCTCCTGGTGCCGAACGGGCCGACCCGGATCCAGCTTGCCGGATCTCAGGACTAGGCCGCAATGATCATGCGGGCGCGTGCGCGCTTCAAGTTCCTCGGCCTTCCCCAGCCCACACGCTGCGCATCCAGAACCGACGGGGCGAGCGGTTCTCAAGGAATGGACCCGCAAGACAATTCCCGGGCACGCGCCATGCCGCCGAGCCTGCGATAGGCGCGGCATGGCAACGCTCCCCCTTACACCGCCAGCCTTCCCGAAAGCCGCACCCAGCACCGGCGGGCGACCCGCGCCACCACGCACCGGCGCGCACCCGTCCACCGGCCGCCGTCACGCGCTCGACACGGCGCGAATGCGCGTGCTCCTCGTCGGCACGGGGTTCTTGCTGCTTGCCATCGCGGCGCTGCTGCGCATCATGTGGCTGGGCGTCATCCAGCCGCCACCCGCCGCGCGTTCGATGGCCGACCTGCTATTGCCCGCGCGCGGCGAGATCACCGATCGCAATGGTATCCCCCTGGCCCGGGCGTTCCCGGCCTATGCACTTTGGTATAACCCGGACGCGCTCGGCAGTGGCGGACCGCCGCTGGTCAAACCCCCCCAGGAGATCGCGGCGCGATTGAAGGCCATCTTCCCCGATCTGGACGAGGCCGACATCTCCCGCCGCCTGCACTCGGGCGAGCGCGGCTATCTGCGCCGCCGCGTGCTGCCAGAGGAAGCCAACAAGGTGACCGCGCTGGGCGAACTGGCGCTCGAACTGCCGCGCGAGACCGACCGGCATTATCCGCAAGGATCGCTGGCCGCGCATGTGCTGGGTTATGTCGATGCCGCGGGCAAGGGCCAGGTGGGAATGGAAGCGGTGCTCGACGAGGCGCTTGCCGATCCGGTCACCCGCGGCCGCTCGCAGGCGCTGTCGATCGATGCGCGGGTTCAGGGTGCGCTGGAGGACGAGCTGGCCCGCGGGATGCACGCGGTCGATGCGGTAGGCGCGGCCGGCATCGTGCTGGATGTCGATACCGGCGAGGTGCTGGCGCTGGCCTCGCTTCCCGCCTTCGATCCCAATCGGATCGATGCGCAAGGTGCCTCGCTCATGTTCAACAGGGTGACCAACCAGGTCTATGAACTGGGCTCCACCTTCAAGCCGTTGACGGTGGCGGCGGCGATCGATGCCGGGCTTATCCCCGACTTGTCGCGCACCTGGCAGGGCAATGCGCCGGTGCGCATCGGGGGCCATGCGATCCGCGATCACAAGCCGGTGGGTGCCCGGGTCAACGCGGCGCTGGCGCTGGTCAAGTCCTCCAATATCGTCACCGCCCAGATTGCCGATGAGCTCGGCCCGGTGCGGATGAAGCGGGTATTTACCGACCTGGGGATGAGCGAGCGGCCCTATATCGAGCTGCCGGCGCGCGGCCACCCCATCTGGGACAATGGCGAATGGGCGCGAATCCGGGCGATGACGGTGGGCTTCGGCCACGGTGTCGCGGTCACCCCGCTGCATCTCGCCGCCGCCTATGCAGCGATGGTCAATGGCGGCATCTGGCGTCCCGCGACGCTGCATCGGCTCGAACCGGGCGAGGCCCCGCGTGGCCGGCGCGTGTTCAAGGAAAGCACCAGCGTCACCATGACCAAGCTGGTGCGAATGATCGCGCTTTACGGCACCGGCCGCAATGCCGACGCCCCGGGCTTTCGTGTCGGCGGCAAGACGGGCAGCGCCGAGAAGCCGGGCGCGGGCGGATACCAGCGCAGCACGCTTGTCTCAACCTTTGCCGCCGCCTTCCCGATGGACGATCCGCGCTATGTGATCATCGCCATGCTGGATGAGCCTCAGGGCACTGCGGCCAGCTCGTTCCAGCGCACCGCCGGCTGGACCGCGGCACCAATCGTCGGCCGGCTGGTGCCAAGGATCGGCCCGCAGCTGCGTGTTTACCCTGATACCACGCGCGATGTCGATCTGACCGGGATGCGCAGCCTGGTCGGCAAGGAGGAGAAGGAGTGAAGCTGGCCCGGCTGCTGACCGATACCCGCTTCGATCCCGGCGAATTTGGCCGGCGCGAGGTGACCGGGTTCGCGCTTGATCACCGAAAGGTCGCGCCGGGCAATGTTTTCGGTGCGTTCCGGGGTAGCCTGGCGGACGGGGAGGATTTCATTCCGGCGGCGGTGGCTTCGGGGGCGGTCGCGGTGGTCGCGCGGGGCGAAGCGCGGGTCACGGGCGCTGCGCACCTCGCCGATCCAGACCCGCGCCGCGCCTTTGCCCGGCTGGCGGCGCGCTTCTTCACTCCGGTCCCCCAGACCGTGGTCGCGGTGACCGGGACCAACGGCAAGACCTCGACCGTGGAAATGACCCGGCAGATCTGGCGTCTGTGCGGTCGGCGCGCGGCATCCATCGGCACGCTCGGCGTCACCACGCCGCAGGGCAGCCAGGCGACAGGGCTCACCACGCCCGACATCGTCACCTTCCTGTCCAACATGACCGGCCTGGCGCGCGAAGGCGTCACGCATGCCGCCTACGAGGCGTCGAGCCACGGTCTGTCGCAATATCGCAACGAGGGACTGCCGGTCGCGGCCGGCGCGTTCACCAATTTCAGCCGCGATCACCTCGACTATCATGACAGCATGGAGAGCTATTTCGCCGCCAAGATGCGGTTGTTCGGCGAAGTGGTCTCGGACGATGGAACCGCGGTGGTCTGGGCCGATGATGCCTGGTCCGCACGGGTGATCGAGGCGGTCCGCGCGCGTGGCCTGCGGCTGTTCACCGTGGGCGAGCAGGGTGAGGACCTTCAGCTCGTCGCGCGCCGGGCAAGTGTGCTGGGGCAGGAGATCGAGATCGCGCTGGGCGGCGAGCGGCACATGATCGCATTACCGCTGATCGGGGAATATCAGGTTGCCAATGTGCTGACTGCCGCCTCGCTGGCGCTGGTGACGGGCGAGGAGCCCGCTCGTGTCGTGGATGCGATCGCCCGGCTGCAACCGGTGCGCGGCCGCCTGGAGCGTGCGGTCATTACTGCCAACGGAGCGCCGGTCTATGTCGACTATGCGCACACCCCCGAAGCGCTATCTGCCGCCATCGCCGCGCTGCGCCCGCATGCTGGCGAGGGTGGTCGGCTGCTGCTGGTGTTCGGTGCAGGAGGCGACCGCGATCCGGGCAAGCGCGCGGCGATGGGGGCGGCGGGCGCGAACGGGGCCGACCTGGTGATCGTCACCGACGACAATCCGCGCGGCGAAGACCCGGCGGCGATCCGCGCCGCGGTGCTGGCCGGGACCAGCGGCGCAGAGATGCACGAGATCGCCGGGCGGCGCGAGGCCATCGCCTTTGCGGTTCACAAGGCCGGCGCGCGCGATATCGTGCTGATTGCGGGGAAGGGTCACGAGCAGGGGCAGATCGTCGGCTCGGGCGCGAACATGCGCGTGCTGGCGTTCGACGATGTCGCGGTGGCGCGCGAATGTGCAGGTGCGATGGGGCCCAGTCATGCAACGGGTCATGCAAGGGGCCATTCGACGGGTCACGAGCCGAGCGACACGCCGACCCCCACATCGGGTCCCCCATTGGGCGAGCGCGCATGAGCGCCGCCATTCACCCGGCAAGCTGGCCGGCCGCCGAGACCCCGCCCACCCCGGACGCGTTGTGGTCCGCCAGTGAGATCGCGGCGGCAACCGGCGGCAAGGCTTCGGCCGCGTTCACCATCTCCGGCATCGAGACCGATTCGCGCGAAGCCAAGGCCGGCGACCTGTTCCTGGCGCTGAAGGGCGAGACCACCGACGGCCATCGCTTCCTCGATCAGGCGTTCGGCGCAGGTGCCACCGCCGCGCTGGTCGAGCATGCGATAGAGCGGCCGCATGTCCTGGTCCCCGACTGCACCGTGGCGCTCGCCGCGCTGGCGAAGGCGGCGCGCGAACGCACCGCCGCGCGGATCATTGGGGTCACCGGTTCGGTGGGCAAGACCGGGGTCAAGGAAGCAATCTTCGCCGCGCTGGAACGCGGCGCCGCGTGCCATGGCGGCGGGGGCGCGGCGCACCGCTCGGTCAAGAGCTACAACAATCATGTCGGCGTGCCGCTCAGCCTGGCGCGGATGCCCGCTAAAAGCCGCTTTGGCATGTTCGAGATGGGGATGAACCACGCAGGCGAGATCGCCCGCCTGACCGAACGGGTGCGCCCCCACGTCGCGCTCATCACCACCATCGCACCCGCGCATATCGAGAACCTGGGTAGTCTGGAGGCGATCGCGGATGCCAAGGCGGAGATCTTCGCGGGCCTGGCGCTGGGCGGCACCGCGATCATCCCCGCCGACAACCCGCAACTCGCGCGGCTGCGTGCCGGCGCCCAGCCGTTTGCGACGCGCATCATCACCTTCGGCACCTCTCCCGATGCCGACTTTCGCCTGCTCGACACCGTTCCGGCGGCCAATGGCGGCTCGCTCGTCACCGCCGCGCACCCGGCCGGCACGCTGTGCTACACGGTGGCCGAGCCGGGTGCGCACTGGGTGACCAATTCGCTCGCCGTCATGGCCGCGGTCCATGCGGTTGGTGGCGATCTGGGATCGGCGGGCCTGGCGCTGGCCGAGATGGGCGGCCTGGCGGGACGCGGCGCACGCCTGCGCGTGCGTGCCGCGTCGGGCCATGCGCTGGTGATCGATGAAAGCTACAACGCCAATCCCGCCAGCATGCGCGCCACGCTGGGCCAGCTTGGCGCGACCCCCGCCGCGCGCCGCATCGCGGTGCTGGGAGCCATGAAGGAGCTGGGCGATTTTGGCCCCGAGTTTCACGCCCGGCTCGCCGAACCGCTTATTGAGGCCAAGGTCGATCATGCCATATTGGTCGGTGAGGAAATGGCGCCGCTGGCCGAGCGGCTTTCCGCCCGGCTGGGGAAATCGCCTGGTCGCGCGCTTGTGAAGCCTGCCTCCTTCGCCCATTGCCGTGATGCAATAGAGGCGATCGCCGCGCTCGAGGAATTGGGCCTCATGAACGGTGATGCGGTGCTGGTGAAGGGCTCCAACTCGGTCGGCCTGGCCCGGCTGGTGGCCGAACTCGCCCGCCGGGGGGCTTGAGGCAGGGGCTGATTATACGGCAATGCTCTATTCGATCGCGCATATGCTGGAGTTCGAGGGGCTCTGGAACCTGGTGCGGTACCAGACCTTTCGCGCCGGTGCGGCGATGATGACCGCGCTTGCGCTGGGGCTGGTCATCGGACCGCGCTTCATCGCCATGCTGCGCGTGCGTCAGGGCAAGGGCCAGCCGATCCGTGCCGACGGGCCGCGCTCGCACCAGGCCAAGGCCGGAACGCCCACCATGGGCGGGCTGATGATCCTCACCTCGCTGGTGGTCTCCATGCTCGTGTGGATGGACCTTGCCAATCCTTTCGTCTGGGCCTGTTTGGCGGTGACGCTGGGCTTTGGCATCATCGGCTTTGTCGATGATCTCGACAAGGTGACCAAGCGCAGCCACAAGGGTGTCTCGGGGCGCACGCGGCTGCTGCTCGAGTTCATCGTCGCCGGCATCGCCGCGGCCATCATCGTCAGCCAGATCAGCACCAACCTGTATGTGCCCTTCCTCTCGGACCGGGCGATCCCGTTGGGACCGTTCTACTATGTCTTCGCCGCCGTGGTGATCGTGGGTGCGGGCAATGCGGTCAACCTTACCGATGGGCTCGATGGGCTGGCGACGATGCCGGTGGTCATTGCCGCTGCCGCCTTCATGATCATCGCCTATCTGGTCGGCCGCGTCGACTATTCGGAATATCTGGGAATACCGCACGTGCCCATGGCGGGCGAGCTGGCCATATTGTGCGCCGCGATCATGGGCGCTGGCCTGGCCTTCCTGTGGTTCAACGCCCCGCCGGCCGCGGTGTTCATGGGCGATACCGGCTCGCTCGCGCTTGGCGGCGCGCTGGGAGTGATCGCGGTCGCCAGCCATCACGAGATCGTGCTCGCCATCGTGGGCGGGCTGTTCGTGTTCGAGGCGCTGTCGGTGATCATTCAGGTGTTCTGGTTCAAGCGCACGGGCAAACGGGTTTTCAGGATGGCGCCGATCCACCATCATTTCGAGCAGCTGGGCTGGAACGAGGCGACCGTGGTGATCCGGTTCTGGATCATCGCCATCGTGCTCGCGGTGATCGGCCTTTCAACACTGAAACTGCGATGATCACCGCGCGCGCCTTTGCCGGCAAGCATTACGCGGTGCTCGGTCTTGCCCGTTCGGGGATGGCCAGCGTCGAGGCGCTGCTCGCTTCAGGCGCACGGGTGACCGCTTGGGACCGGCGGGAGGAAGCTCGCGAGGCGCTGGCCGGGCGGTGCGATATCGTCGACCTGACCGAGGCCGACCTTGTCGGTTTCGATGCGCTGGTGCTGTCCCCCGGCGTGCCGCTCAATACGCACCCGATCGCCGAGAAGGCGCGCGGGGCGGGTGTCCCGATGATCGGCGACATCGAGCTGTTCGCGCTCGCCCGGCCCGAATTGCCGGATCACAAGGTGGTGGGGATTACTGGCACCAACGGAAAGTCCACCACCACCGCTCTGGTCCATCATATCCTCAAGACCGCGGGCGTCCCGACCACGATGGGCGGCAATATCGGCCTGCCGATCCTGGCACAGGAGCCGCTCCCCGAGGGCGGGGTTTACGTGCTCGAGCTGTCGAGCTTCCAGATCGACCTGACCTTCAGCCTCGATTGCGAGGTGGCGGTGCTGCTCAACATCTCGCCAGATCATTTAGACCGGTACGAGAGCTTCGAGGCTTATGCGGCTAGCAAGGCGCGGCTGTTCGAAATGCAGACCCCGACCCATTCGGCAGTGATTGCAGTCAAAGATACATTCAAGCCGCAAGCTCTTATTCCGGCTGCCTCCATCCGGGCGGACAATCTCTGTTTGGCTAGTGCAAGCGCAATCGTGGGCGATTGGCCAAACCTTGATGGTCCGCACAACGCCGAGAATTTGTCGGCCAGCTTGGCAACCGTTCGAGCGCTTGACGCTGATAAGATTGCCGTGGTCGATGCGCTTGAATCGTTCCCCGGCCTGCCGCACCGGATGGAGCGGCTGGGCGAGCACGGTGGGGTGCTGTTCGTCAATGACAGCAAGGCGACCAACGCCGCCTCTACCGCCCCCGCGCTTGCCGCCTTTCCGCCGCTCGCCGACAAGCGCCCGCGGCTGCACTGGATCTGCGGCGGCCTACCCAAGTCCGATGAGCTCGACGAGTGCGCGCCGCACTTTGCAAACCTCGCCGGCGCCTACACGATCGGCGAGGCGGGGCCGCATTTCGCTGACCTGCTCGCTGCCCATGCCCAGGTCGAGCGCTGCGAGATGCTGTGCGAGGCGGTCAAGCGCGCAATGCTGGCCGCACGGCCGGACGATGTCGTCCTGCTCTCGCCCGCCTGCGCCAGCTACGACCAGTTCCGCGACTACGAGGCGCGCGGCGATGACTTCCGCCGCATCGTGGCCATGCTCGCCAGCGATCCGGGTATCGACCCATGCGCGGTCGCCCCGCGAGGGCAAAGGTCTACCGCATGAGCATTGCCCGACCCTATATTCCCCATGCCGGCCGTCCGGCCCACGCGCCGCCCCGTCTGCCACCCGACCGCGCGCGACAATTGAAGGTCTGGTGGCGCGAGATCGACCGGACGCTGCTGGGGCTGATCCTGGCGCTGATGGTGATCGGCTGTCTTGCCGTGGCCGCCGCCTCGCCCGCGAGTGCGGCACGTCTCTCAACCAGCGCGGTCAGCCTGTCCGAGCTTCATTTCCTCAAGCTGCACATGCTGTGGCAGTTTGTCGGCCTGATCGTGCTCGTGGTCGCTTCTATGGTCCCGGTGGAGACCGCCCGGCGAGGTGCTATCGTGCTCACGGGGCTGGCGCTGGCCGCGCTGGCACTGGTCCCGTTCGTCGGCACCGAGGTGAACGGCGCGCGGCGCTGGCTGGAGCTGGGCGTGCGCGTCCAGCCGTCCGAGTTCCTCAAACCGGTGTTCATCGTCACCACCGCGTGGATCCTCTCCTGGCGCGTGCGCGATCCGCAGATCCCGGTCATCGCGGTCAGCGGCTTCCTATTGGCGATCATCATCGCGCTGGTGATGGCACAGCCCAACCTGGGTGACGCAATCCTGCTGGTCGCCGCCTGGTTCGTCCTGGTGCTCGTGGCAGGCCTGCCGATGAAGCGGCTGGGCATCTTCGCCGGCGCGGGCGCGGCGCTGCTCATCGCCACCTATCTGCTTTATGACAATGCCCGCCACCGCATCGATTCCTTCCTCGGCGGGGGCACCGCGTTCGATCAGGTGGACCTTGCCAGCCGCACGCTGATGGGCGGCGGCTGGACCGGCGCCGGGCTGTGGCTGGGAACCGAGAAGATGCGACTTCCCGAGGCGCATACCGACTACGTGTTCTCGGTCGTGGGTGAGGAATTCGGGCTCGTCACCTGTGCTGTCATCGTGCTCATTTATCTGGCGATGATCCTACGCGTGCTGGCGCGGCTGCTCGACGAGGAGCGGTTGTTCATCGTGCTTGCCGCGGCGGGTTTGATCGCGTTGTTCGGCGGGCAGGCGTTCATCAACATCCTGGTCAATCTCCAGCTTTTCCCGTCCAAGGGCATGACGCTGCCGCTGGTCAGCTATGGCGGCTCATCCACGATCGCCCAGTGCTTCACGCTGGGGCTGCTGTTGGCGATCACCCGGCGCAACCCGTTCTTGTCGCGCGACCGGTTCGAGCTGTCGGCCGCGCTTGGCAGGACACAGGCACGATGAGCGGCGGCAAGACCAGGCCGGTATCGCGGCATTACGTACTGGCGGCAGGCGGAACGGGCGGTCACCTGACGCCGGCCTTCGCGTTGGCGCACGAGCTCGAACGACGCGGGCACAAGATCGCGCTGGTGACCGACGAGCGCGGCGCCGCCATACCCGGCCGGCCCGACTTTCTCGAGGCGCATATCCTTCCCGCAGGCCGGTTCGGGGCGAACCCGCTGCGCTGGCCACGGGCGATGGGCTCGGTGCTGGAAGGGCGTGGTCGGGGGAAAAAGCTCTACCGCGAATTCAAACCCAGCGCAGTGGTCGGCTTCGGCGGATACCCGGCGCTGCCGGCGCTGCTGGCGGCTTCGGCGGCGGGAATACCAAGCTTGATCCATGAGCAGAACGCGGTGCTGGGACGGGTCAATCGACTGCTCGCGGGGGGAGTGAACGCCATCGCCACCGCCTATGAAGAGGTGGCGCGGCTGCCGGCCAGGCATCGCGGCAAGGTTCACCTCATCGGCAATCCCGTCCGCCCGCAGGTGCTGGCGCTGCGTGACGAAGAATATCCCGCCTTTACCGCGCAGACGCCGCTCAGGGTGCTGGTGACCGGGGGCAGCCAGGGCGCGCGCGTGCTGTCCGATGTGGTTCCTGCCGGCCTGGCGCTGCTTCCCGAACCGCTGCGCGCACGGCTTCAGGTCGTCCAGCAATGCCGGCCCGAGGATCTGGAAGCGGTGCGCGCCGCCTATGCGGGCCATGCGATCCGCGCTGAGCTGGCGTCTTTCTTCGAGCGGATCGAGACTCATCTGGCCGCCGCGCATCTGGTGATCGCCCGCGCCGGCGCATCGACCATCGCCGAGCTGACGGCGGTGGGTCGTCCGGCGATCCTGGTCCCGCTGTCCATTGCCACCGATGATCACCAGGCCGCCAATGCGCGCGAGATGCAGGCGGCGGGCGGGGCAAGGTCGATCCGCCAGCACCTGTTCACCCCTGCCGCGCTGGCCGAAGCGATCGCCGCGCTGGCTGATCCGCCGGAGGCGCTTGCCGCCGCCGCCCACGCGGCATGGAACTGCGGCCGGCCCGATGCCGCCGTTAAGCTTGCAGACCTCGTCGAGAGCTTCGGCGCAGCTCCGATGCAGGATGTGATTCGAGTGAGCGCGAACCGCACACAGAGGGCCGGGCGCCCCCGCGCGGCGCCCGGCGCACTGCCGTCGAGTGCGCCGCGATGAAGGCCATCGGCACCGATATCGGCACGATTCATTTCGTCGGCATCGGCGGGATCGGCATGTCTGGTATCGCCGAGGTGATGCACAACCTGGGCTACCAGGTGCAGGGATCGGATATTGCCGAGGGCGCGAGTGTCGAACGGCTGCGCGCGCGCGGCATCCAGGTCGCCATCGGCCATGACAGCGCCAACCTTGGCGCGGACGAGGCGCGCGCCGCGGTGGTCGTCACCTCCACCGCGGTCCGGCGCACCAATCCCGAGGTGGCAGCCGCGCTCGAGGCGCGCATCCCTATCGTCCGCCGTGCCGAGATGCTTGCCGAGCTGATGCGGCTGAAACAAACCGTCGCCATCGCCGGGACGCATGGCAAGACCACCACCACCAGCATGATCGCCTGCCTGCTCGAGGCGGGCGGGCTCGATCCCACGGTCATAAACGGCGGCATCATCGAAAGCTACGGTTCGAACGCGCGCGTGGGCGAGGGCGAATGGATGGTGGTGGAGGCGGACGAGAGCGACGGCTCGTTCCTCCGGCTTGATGGCACGATCGCGGTGGTCACCAATATCGACCCCGAGCATCTCGATCATTACCGCTCGTTCGAGGCGTTGCGCCATGCCTTCGTCCAGTTCGTGGAGAACGTGCCGTTTTACGGGGCAGCGGTGCTGTGCGCCGATCACCCCGAGGTCCAGCGGGTCATTGCCACGGTGCGCGACCGGCGCGTGGTGACATACGGACTGACCGCGCATGCCGATCTTACCGCGCAGAACATCGTGCCCGCGCCGCCGGGGTGCCGCTTCGATGCCGTGCTGCGCCCGCGCGACGGCTGTGAGCAGCGGGTTGCAGGGATCATGCTTCCCATGCCCGGGCGGCACAATGTGCAAAACGCGCTCGCCGCGATTGCGGTGGCCATGGAGCTGGGCTGCACGAGCGACACCATCCGCACCGGATTTGCCCGGTTCGGCGGGGTCAAGCGCCGCTTCAGCCGGGTCGGCCAGATCGCGCTGGACGGCGGTCATGCCGAGGTGATCGACGACTATGCGCATCATCCGGTCGAGCTTCGCGCGGTGCTGGCGGCGGCCCGCGAGACGCTGGACAAGAGCGGGCCCGGCCGGGTGATCGCAGTGGTCCAGCCGCACCGTTTCTCGCGCCTTGCCGGATTGATGAGCGATTTCCAGAGCGCCTTTGCCGAAGCCGACATGGTGTTTGCAGCGCCCGTCTACGCGGCCGGCGAGGAGCCGATCGAGGGGGCGGACAGCGCGGCGCTGGTGGCCGGACTGAAGGCGCGCGGACATCGCCACGCGGCCCAGATCGAGGGTCCGGCCGATCTGGCTCACCGGCTGGCCGAGACCCTGACGCCGGGCGATGTCGTGCTGTGCCTGGGGGCGGGCGATATCACCCGCTGGGCAGCCGGCCTAGCATCCGAAGTGGCGCGATTGAAGGCCAGAGCGGCATGAGCATGGCGATGCAATATGGCGAGGCGGCACAATATGGCCGACAGGAATGCGCCCAACTCGGACGAGGAGCGCCAGCACGCGCCGCTGGTCGATCCCGATCCGGTGCGTGGAACACTCACCCGCGATGCGCCGCTCGACAAGCTGGTCTGGTTCAAGAGCGGCGGGGCGGCGGACTGGCTGTTCGAGCCTGCCGACATGGAGGACCTGACGCGCTTCCTGGGATCGCTCGACCGCGAAATGCCGGTGATGGCACTGGGCCTGGGCTCCAATCTTATCATCCGTGATGGCGGCGTGCCGGGAATCGTGGTGCGGCTGGGCAAGGCCTTCTCCGCGATCGAGAGGCAGGGGGACTGCACGCTGGTCTGCGGTGGCGGGGCAAGCGGTATCCAGGTCGCCTCGCATGCGCGCGATGCGGGTATTGCCGGGCTCGAGTTCCTGCGCGGCATTCCCGGAACTCTCGGCGGCTCGGTGCGCATGAACGGCGGTGCTTTCGGGCGCGAGGTGGCCGATATCCTGATCGATTGTGAGGTCGTGCTACCGGGCGGCGAATGCGTCACCATTCCGGCAAGCGATTTGCGCTATTCCTACCGCCATTCGCATCTCTTCGAAGGCGCGATCGTGGTCGCCGCGCGGCTACGTGGCGAGCCCGGCGACCCGGCGGCCATCGGCGCCGAGATGGACCGCATCGCCCGCCAGCGCGAAGCCTCGCAGCCGCTGCGCACCAAGACCGGCGGCAGCACCTTCAAGAACCCGCCGGGCGGCCCGAAGGCCTGGCAGCTGGTCGACGAGGCCGGTTGCCGCGGGCTGGCGCTGGGCGATGCGCAGGTCAGCGAGAAACACGCCAACTTCCTCATCAACCACGGCGCCGCTTCGAGCGAACAGATCGAGGGGCTGGGCGAAGAGGTTCGCCGCAGGGTGGCGGCGCATTCGGGCGTGGCGCTGGAATGGGAGATCAGGCGGGTGGGGCGGCCATGAGCGCGCTTGCATCCCTTCATATCGTTGTCCTGATGGGCGGTTGGGCGAACGAGCGCGAGGTTTCGCTGACGAGCGGCAAGTGCGTCGCCGATGCGCTCGAGGAACGGGGTCACCGCGTCACCCGGATCGACATGGAGCGCGATGCCGCAGCGCAAATCTCCAAGGCCGATCCCGATATCGTGTTCAACGCGCTGCACGGCGTTCCCGGGGAGGACGGAAGCGTGCAGGGTATGCTCGACCTGATGGGGGTGCCTTACACCCATTCCGGGCTGGCGACCTCGGTCATCGCGATCGACAAGCAGCTGACCAAGCAGCGCCTTGTTCCCCATGGCATCCCCATGCCCGGCGGACGGGTGGTCGCCAGCGAGGATCTGTTCGCGGGCGATCCGCTTCAACGGCCTTATGTGCTCAAGCCCGTCAACGAGGGTTCGTCGGTGGGCGTTGCCATCATCACCACCGACAGCAACGCAGGCCAGCCCATTGCTCGCGATGCGCCGGGGCCTTGGCAACAATTTCCCAGCCTGCTTGCCGAACCCTATATCCGTGGCCGCGAGCTGACCACCGCGGTGCTCGCCGGGAAGGCGCTGGGGGTGACAGAGCTGGTCCCCAAGTCGGGTTTCTATGATTTCGCCGCCAAATATACCGATGGTTTGACCGAGCACGTTTGCCCGGCCGATATTCCCGGGGCGATCGAGCGGCTGTGCCTGGACTATGCCTTGCGCGCGCATGATCTGCTGGGTTGTCGCGGCACCAGCCGGACCGATTTTCGCTGGGACGACATGCAGGGCGAGGACGGGTTGTTCGTGCTGGAGACCAATACCCAGCCCGGAATGACGCCCTTCAGCCTAGTGCCCGAACAGGCGCGACATTGCGGGATCGGCTATGGCGAGCTGGTCGAGACGATCATTGCTGAGGCGCTCGCCCATTTCGGCGCGCGGACCGGCTCCACGCGGCGCGCTGGGGGGGCCGGCTGATGGCCCAGACCATACCCCGCAAGGTCATCACCCGCAAAGCCGGCGCGGTGCGTCGCCAGTCCCGGCACAAGAGCGGCGGTGCCGGGCGCAGGCATGGCGGCGGCGGCACGCTGGTCGATCCGCTGATGCGCGCGATACCGCTGAGCGAAGGGCAATGGCGCAAGCTGTTCACCGTGCTTATCCTGGCGGTCGTGCTGGCAACGGCCATGGTGGTGGCGGTATCGGCCGGGCTGCCCGAACTGCTGCGCCTGCGCCTTGCCGAGACCGCCGCATCGGCGGGCTACGAAGTGCGCCGAGTGGAGGTGCGCGGGGTGGAGCGGATGAACGAGCTGGCGGTCTACGAACGTGCGCTGGCCGAGCGCAACCGGGCGATGACCGAGCTCGATCTGGATGCGCTGCGCCGTTCGCTGGTGGCGCTGCCCTATGTCGAGGATGCGCGCATCGTGCGCCAGCTTCCCGATGGCCTGGTGATCGATATCGTCGAGCGCCAGCCGCACGCGGTTCTGCGCGACGGCGATGCGCTGTTCCTGATCGATATCGCCGGCTACAAGCTGCAACGCCTGTCGCCCTCGAAGACCGAGGGACGGCTGATCGTTTCGGGCGAAGGGGTGGCGAGCGAAGTCGCGGCGCTCGACCGGCTGCTCGAGACAGCGCCTGCGCTCGCCGAACGGGTCGTCGCTGCGCAATGGATCGGCGAGCGTCGCTGGACGCTCACCTTCGCCACCGGACAGGAGCTCGCCTTGCCGCAAGGGAAGGACAAGGCGGCCGCCGCGCTTGCCTCCTTCGCCAAGCTCGATCGCGCGAATGGCCTGGTCGGCGGGGAAGTCGCGCTGTTCGACATGCGCTCGCCCGAACGCATGTATCTGCGTGTTCCCGGCCGCGCGGCCGCGGCTGCCGCCGATGCCGCCGCAGCGGGGGGCGGTTGATGAACGCTACGCCGCGCGATCGGATGACCGGCTCGGCTGCGCGCATCGAGCGCGTGGTCGGCGCGGTCAATATCGGATCCTTCCGCATCTCGGCCATGATCGCAGGCATCGGCGATACCGGTGTTACCGTCATGGGCAGCGGCCATCGCGCCTCTGCCGGGATCAAGCGCGGCTATGTCACCGACATGAGCGCCGCCTCGCACGCCGTGCGCGATGCCATCGAGCGGGCCGAGCGGATCGCTGCGGTCAATGTGGGAGCGGTGTGGATCGGCTGTTCGGGCGCGGGTCTGCAAGGAGCGCTCGAGCCGGTCGAGATCGACATCGGCGGTCGGCGGATCGAGGAGGAAGATGTCGAGCACCTGCTGGCGAACGCGCTGCAATCGCTCGGCCCGGACGGTCGCACGGTGCTGCATGCCCAGCCCGCCTGCTACATGCTCGACGGGGCCGACGGGGTGGCCAATCCGATCGGCCTGCATGCCGAGCGGCTGGGGGTCGATATCCACGTGCTGCGAGCCGACAGCGCCCCTTTGCGCAATCTGAGCGAGACGGTGCAGCACGCGCATCTCGATGTCGCCGGCATCATCGCTTCACCGCTGGCCAGTGCCCAGGCCTGTCTGTCCGAGGCCGACCGCGACCTTGGGGTGGCGCTTGTCGAACTAGGCGCGCAGGTGACGATCGTCTCGGTTCATGCCGGCGGCATGCTCGCCGGGCTGGTCACCATCGCGCGCGGTTCGGCCGATATCACCGAGGCAATCGCCGGGGCCTGCCGCATCCGCCCGTTCGAGGCCGAGCGCCTCAAGTGCAAGCATGGTTCGGCGATTGCCAGCCCGGCGGATAATCGTGAGATGATCGCGTTGCAGGGGGCGGGCGAGGGCCATGGCGACAGGCTGGCAGGCGGTGATGACGAGCGGGCACCGGTGCCGCGTGCCGAGCTGGTCTCGGTCATCACCAGCGAACTCGATACCCTGCTGGGCGAGGTTGCCCGCGCGCTCGAGGGACTGGGGTTCGCCGTACGGGGTGGCCGCGACGTTCGCGGACCACGCGGCCGGCAGGTGGTGCTGACCGGCGGCGGGGCCGAGCTCGCCGGCATCGCCGATTATGCGCAAGGCGTGCTCGGCGTGCCGGTGCGCATCGGCCGTCCCCCGGCGCTTGCCGGTCTTCCCGAAGCCCATGCGACGCCTGGGTTCGCGACCCTGGCAGGGCTGGTGTGTCACGTCGCATCCGATCCGGTCGACATTCGCAATCTCGGCCCACGGTTCACGAACAGTTCGAGGCCCGCGGGGGTGGCCGCGATGAGCCGGGTCTGGCGGGCGGTGAAGGACTATTTCTAGCGGTTGTGGATTAAGCTCGCCGCGCGTTATCGCGGCGTTGAGGAATGTGGCAGAAGTCGTGGAGCACCCCTTGCGGGCAAGGCTCCCCAAAGGAGACAGGCAATGAGCATCAATATCGGTCCCCCCTCGGTCGAGGAGCTGCGGCCGCGCATCTCGGTCATCGGCGTCGGCGGAGCGGGTGGCAACGCGGTCGCCAACATGATCCGCGCCGACATTGAGGGGGTCGATTTCATCGTCGCCAATACCGATGCTCAGTCGCTTAACAATTCGGTTGCCGAGCACCGCATCCAGCTGGGGCCGGAGATCACGCAGGGGCTGGGCGCCGGCTCGCGTCCCGAGATCGGTCGCGCCGCCGCGGAGGAGACCGTGGCCGAGATCGAGCGCGCATTGGACGGCGTGAACATGGTGTTCATCGCCGCGGGAATGGGCGGCGGCACGGGCACGGGTGCCGCGCCGGTCATCGCCGAGGTGGCGCGCGGCAAGGGCATTCTTACCGTGGGCGTGGTCACCAAGCCGTTCCTGTTCGAGGGCACGCGGCGGATGCGTTCGGCGGATTCGGGGATCGACGAGCTGCAAAAGCATGTCGACACACTCATCGTCATTCCCAACCAGAACCTGTTCCTTGTCGCCAAGGCGGAGACCACCTTCAAGGAGGCCTTCATGCTGGCCGACGAGGTGCTCCAGCAGGGGGTGCGCTCGATCACCGACCTGATGGTGATGCCGGGCCTCATCAATCTCGATTTCGCTGACATCCGCTCGGTCATGAACGAGATGGGCAAGGCGATGATGGGCACCGGCGAAGGCGAAGGCGAGAACCGGGCGCTGGAAGCCGCCGAACGGGCCATCGCCAACCCGCTGCTCGACGGGGTGTCGATGAAGGGTGCGCGCGGCGTCATCATCTCGATCATCGGCGGCGAGGACATGCGGCTGCTCGAGGTCGACGAGGCAGCCAATCACATTCGCGAACTGGTCGATCCCGATGCCAACATCATCTGGGGCTCGGCGTTCAATCCCGAGCTCGAGGGACGGATCCGCGTGTCGGTGGTGGCAACGGGGATCGACGCGCTTGCCGAACGCCAGCCCGAGGCCGCCGCGATGCCGGGCCTTGGTTCCTCGCGCGGTCCGCGCCGACCTGCCTTCGTGCGCGATGCGGCGCCGGTCGCACCTGCCCTGGCCGATGCCGGCGAGACCGAGCCGGCTTCGCGCCCACCACTCGCCGACACCACTTCGCTGCCCGAGAACACCGATCCGCAGGACGACGAGCACTTGGTCGTCACTGCCGAGGATGGCGAGCCAGACGATGTGGCAGAAGAGGAAGAGGCGCTCGAACTGACTGAAATCGTCACGATTGCGCGAGCCGAGACCCGGGACGAGTCCGAGACCGACAGCATCGAAGATGAACCCGCACACCCGCGAGCCGATGCCCATGTCAGGCAGGACGAGCTTCTGCTCGATGATGTGCCGGTAGCACTGGAAAGGTCGGCCACGATACGCGCCGCCGAGCCTTCGGCGTCCTATCAGGCAGAGCGTGCCGGGCCGCGCATTCTTCGCGGTGCGGCCAACGAGGATGGCGACGAACCGCCCGTGCGCCCATCGGCTTCGGGAAGCACCTTGTTCGAGCGCATGACGGCGCTGTCGCGTGGCGCACAGCCGCGTGATGATGATGACGTGCGCACGGGGCTGGGGTCGCTCGCGCCGCGTGAGGAGGACGAGCCCTCGGCCGAGCCGACGGCGCGCGTCCCGCGCTTCCTGGGCCGCCAGAAGAACCAGTAGCTTAGCCTGTCTCGAGCCGGATTCCCGGTACTCGTGGCGCGATGTGGCATCTGGGCGAGTACGCTTGCGTCGCAGCGGCTTGCGAACCCGGGCCTTCGCGCTAAGGTCCCCGCAGATGTCGGTTTTGCTGCAAGATCAGTGTTTTCGCATGACCCGGTCCGAAGTTCCCATGACCGTTGAAACCCTGACCCGCCGGGTGAGCAAGGCGCTGGTTTGGGCTGCGCTGACGGTCACCGGGGGGCATCTGGCGAGCAGCCCGGTGCTGGCGCAGGCGGTGGTCCAGCAGCTGCCCAACCCCGCGGTGGGCGAACTCAGCGATGCGCTTCGTCGCCTGGGCAATGATCCGCGCTCGCTCGACGCGTTGCTCGATGCCGGCGAGGCTTCGATCGCACTGGGTGACGTGGATGCGGCGGAAGGGTTCTACATTCGCGCGCAGGCAGTCGGCAGCGAGAGCGGGCGGGTGGCGGCCGGGTTCGCGCGCATTGCGTTGGCGCGTGGTGAAGCGACCAAGGCGCTGGAGCTGTTCGACAGGGCGGCGGTGCTGGGCCAGCCGCTGACCCGCTTCGCCGCCGAACGCGGGTTGGCCTATGACCTGGTTGGGCTGAACGCGCGCGCTCAGGCTTTGTATGGCGAGGAGCTGGCGCGGGGAGAGGACGCTGAAATCACTCGCCGACTTGCGTTGAGTCATGCGATCGCAGGTGACCAGGCGCAGGCTGAAGCGGTGCTGTTGCCGCTGCTCCAGGCACAGGATCTGGCTGCCTTCCGCACCCGCGCCTTCACGCTGGCAATCGGCGGCCGGGCGGATGAGGCAGTGTCCATCGCCCAGACCATGCTGCCTGCGCGCATCGCCCAAAGGCTCGGGCCATACTTGCGTTACATGCCCCGTTTGACTCGCGCACAGCAGGCGGCGGCGGCCAATCTGGGCAGTTTTCCGGCACCCGGCGAGATCGGCAGCGATGCGCCTACCATCGCCGCATTTGCCGCCGGCGAACCGCCGCCTGCGCGGATACCTGCTCCAAGCGATGCGAGGCTTATTCCGGAAGGTGCGCCGTTGGGCCGGACGGAGCAACGTGGCAGCACCCGGCAGGCCCAGCGAACCGCCGAGCAGCCGCTCCCACAACTGGCCAGGGGATCGTCGGGCGGACCCGCCCCGGCGACGAGCGGCGCGCCTCCAGCCGGCGCCGGGAGCGCACGACCTGCAAGCAGCGCGAGCGGCGGACCACTGCCTGCGCTCAGCAACCAGGCGGCGATCGGTGCCCCGTCATCGCCGGTACAAGGGACCGCGCCAACGCCGCGCGGGGGCGAGCAGCGCGTATCCGCCGTGCGCCTCCCGTCGGCCGGCGAACTGGACATAGCGGCGAGCGAACCGCGCAGATCGCCCGGTGAGAGCCAGGCATCGCTCGTAGTGCCATCACCAGTAAGCCTGCCCCCTGCTCAGCCGGCCCCATCTGCACCGCCCGATCGCATGGCGCTGGCAGAGGCTTTCGCCGAGTTCGAACGCGAGGCCTTGCGTCCCACCCGCCCGCTATCCCCCGATGCGGTGGATATCGCGCGGATCGAGCCGCCGCGCGATGCGCCGCTCGAACGCGAGCCGCCAACGCGCAACCTGCCGCTCAATCCCAGCCGCCATTGGGTCCAGGTCGCGACGGGTCAGGATGTCGCCAATTTCCGCTGGGACTGGCGCCGGATCACCCGCGATGCCGAGGGCCTGCTCGATGGCTATGGCGCGTATTACGCGGCGTGGGGCGCCAACAACCGCCTGATCACCGGCCCGTTCGACAGCGAGCAGGAGGCGCAGAAAATGGTGTCACAACTGGCTGCGGGAGGGGTTGCCGGGTTTACCTTCACCAGCTCGGGCGGGGAGCGGGTGATCCCGCTTCCATGATCATCGCGCACCCGCCACTCAGCTTGTATCCATCGCCTTTGCACCAACTTATCAACATCCTGCCCACAGACAAAGTTTTGCCCGGCGGGGATGGCCGTGTTGATTGCCAAGCCGCGCGGCTAGGCGGCAATGGGCAAGGCGAATGAGAAAGGGGCAGGTGCGGGCATGAATGTGAGCGGCGGCGAGATCGATCAGGCGGAAGATGCAGCCCCCGCCGAGATGCTGGCCGCGCTGTTCGCCGCGCATGGCTGGCAATACGAGAGCATTGGTGAGGGCGAGGTGAAGGGCGATGTGCCGGGCAGCTGGACGACCTATCAGCTGCGCGGCGTCTGGCGGCCCGAGGATGATGTGCTCCAGTTGTTATGCCTGCTCGATATCAGGATCACCCAGGACAAGCGCGGCGTGGCGGACGAGCTGATCGCGCTTATCAACGAACAGGTCTGGCTCGGTCATTTCGAGATCTGGTCGCAAGGCCAGGTGCTGCTTTACCGGCATGGTCTGATGCTGGGCGGAGAGGGCATCCTCAGCCTGTCGATGGCGCAGATGGCGGTGGAAACCGCGATAACCGAATGCGACCGGTTCTACCCCGCCTTCCAGTTCGTGCTGTGGGGAGACAAGAAGCCCGCCGATGCGCTCGATGCGGCGCTGGTCGATGCCGTTGGCGAGGCCTGATCGGCGACGATGGACTTTTCCTCGGTGCTGATGGTGGGCTGCGGCAATATGGCCAGGGCCATGCTTGATGGCTGGCTGGTTGGCGGAGTGTGCGCCGATACCTTCCATGTCTACGATCCGGCTTCGCCCGCCTTGCCGCTTGGCGTGACGGTGCTCGACACGCTACCGGCGCACGGGCCTTTCGATACCGTCGTGCTCGGCTTCAAGCCGCAAGGCCTGGCCGACGCTGCGCCGGGCATTGCGCCACTCGCGGGGAAAGGGACAATCGTCATCTCCATCCTGGCGGGGGTCGAGCTGGCAACACTGCAAGCATGCTTTCCTCAGGCGCGCGGGTTGGTCCGGCTGATGCCCAACTTGTCCGCGGCGCTAGGCAAGGCGCCGCTCGGGCTGGCCGCTACCGGGCTGGGACAGGCAGAGCGCGATGCAGTGTCCCGTTTCCTTAGTCCGCTCGGCCACCCCGAATGGATCGACGAGGACAAGTTCGACCTGTTCACCGCGCTCGTTGGAAGCGGGCCTGCCTTCGTCTACCGCTTCATCGGCGCGCTGGCGGCTGGCGCAGAAGCGCTTGGCCTTACCCAGACCGATGCAAACCGGCTGGCGGTGATGATGACCGAAGGCGCGGCCGCGCTGACCCGGGCGTCGCCCGATAATCCCGATGCGCTGGCGGACAGGGTGGCGAGCCCGCATGGCACCACACGGGCCGGTCTCGATGAACTCGATCGCGATGACGCGCTGCACGCGCTGATCGGACGAGCGCTGCGCTCGGCATGCGAACGAAGCGCCGAAATGACTCGTGCTGCGCGCCAATAGGCACATAATGACGCCGCGCCACCGCATACCGGCATTAACCCTGCTTCCGGTTTCGCTTGAAAAAACCGCAGCGGCCGCCGATATTGCTCGCGAGCGGTCCCGATAGGCGGGCCGATAAACGGAGTTTGGGATCACGATGGCTGACTGGAACGACAACCGAGCGTCCCGCACGGGCTTGGGTGCCGCCTCCAATCGGGCGGGGCCCGGCGTTGGCGGGGACCTGGCCGGGCGCACCACATTCGATGCGGGCCTGCGCCGGCACATGCTTTCAATTTACAATTATATGGCTTCGGGGGTGTTGCTCACCGGCATTGTCGCGATGGTGACCGCGCAGTCGGGCCTGGCGCTGACCTTTGCGCAAGGGCCGCTGATGTGGCTGGTGATGCTGTCGCCATTGGCGATCGTGTTCGCCATGAGCTTTGGCCAGAACAAGTTTTCTACCGGCACGCTCCAGGCCATGTTCTGGGGTTTCGCGGTGCTGATGGGATTGTCGCTGTCGACCATCTTCCTGGTCTACACCGGCGGCTCGATCGCTGCGACTTTCTTCGCCACCGCCGGTGCGTTCGCCGGCCTCAGCCTGTTCGGCTATACCACGCAGAAGGACCTGTCGGGGTGGGGCAGCTTCCTCATCATGGGTGTGATCGGGCTCATCATTGCTTCGGTTATCAACCTGTTCCTCCAGTCCGAGGCGCTGATGTGGGCGGTAAGCTTCATCGGTGTGCTGGTGTTCGCGGGTCTCACCGCTTATGATACCCAGCGGCTGAAGCGCGAATATCTGGCCATCCAGCAGATGAAGGTGACCAGCCCGCAAGCCGCGGCGGCCTATCCGCTCGGCAAGATGGTCATCATGGGTGCGTTGTCGCTCTATCTGGACTTCATCAACATGTTCCTGTTCCTGCTCAGGTTCATGGGCGCCAACAGGGAATAGGACCGGCATCGCCAGTTTCGGCTGGCGTGGCATCTTAAGAGGAAATTGCCCGGTGTGCGTAAGCTGCATGCCGGGCATTTCTTTTGTCGGCTTCGGACGTTAGACAGCCGCGCTTAAGCTAATCGCAAGGCTTTTGGCGTATTGATGTCTGGGTCTTGCGGATCGAAGGAACTTTTCCCCCGATGCAACTGCCCTCCTGGTTGACGATCAAAGGCTTCAGCGCGGTCATGGGCGTCGCGCTGCTGGCCGGGTGCACTGCCCCGCCGCCGCCCCCGCCACCGCTGCCACCACCAGCGCCGGTCGCGGTGGCCGAGCCTATTCCCTATCGCCCGCTGCCGCCGGTGGGCGCGCCTTATGCGATGGATATGCCCACCAGACTCTCGGAAAACGAGTGGCGCACGGTCAATACCGGGTTGGACGAGACGCAAGCATTGTGGCACTTTCGCTCCGGCTGGAACGTCGCCGCGCTCAATTGCAGCGGTCCGGCCTACGAGCCGATCACGCAAGCCTATGGCGACTTTCTCGATCGCTTCTCGCGCCAGCTCGCCAGCGCCAATAGCGACATCGAGCGAGGCTTTCGCAAGGAAGCATCGAGCAACCGCGAAGCCATTCGCGCACGCGAGGCCTACATGACGCAGGTCTACAATTACTTCGCCATGCCCGGGGCCCGTCGTGATTTTTGTGATGCAGCGCTGGCGGTGGCACAGGAATCGTTGGCAACGCCGCCGGCCGATCCGTTCGCTTTCGCCAAGGACGGGCTTGCCCGCTACGAAGCCGCGTTCGACGCCTTCTTCGACCAGTATGCTCGATACGAGACCTTGTCGGGTGAATGGGACCGGCAATATGGCGCGCGTTATGGTGCCTCGCAGCCGGGATATGTCGCGGTATACGGCAGCGGCGGGCCCGGGGTGGCCTCCAGTCTGATTGGCGGCGAACCCGAGGTGGCGGGCGAGGTGCGCGATCCCGATACCGGCGCGCTGATCCCCGTCATCCGGGTCCCCGAGGGCGCTGGTTCGCAGCCCGTGGTCCAGCCGCTCGCGAATGAGGGGGAAGAGGGCGCCACGCCCTAGCGCGGCGGGAGCAATGGCGCGGGTGCGGCCCTTGGAATTCGCGCTTTGCAGTGCCGGGGGCTTTCGCTAAGAGCCCGCTCTTCGCCCGCGCCATGTGCGGGGTAGCACTGGACGGGGCCGTAGCTCAGCTGGGAGAGCGCGTCGTTCGCAATGACGAGGTCAGGGGTTCGATCCCCCTCGGCTCCACCAGTGCTCAATGGGTGTCGCCCACGCTGCGACCCACGAGGTTCTTGGCCTCACAGACCGAACCCCGCCGCGCAGCGGTGGAACGCGCTTTCGAGAAACGCCCGGCCACGACTGAGGACAACCCCGCGACATCCGGTGTTCGAACCGCTAGGTGTATCCCATGCATTTCCTCGATCAGACCAAGATATTCCTGCGCGCGGGCGGAGGCGGACCCGGCGCGGTGTCGTTCCGCCGCGAGAAGTTTATCGAATATGGCGGCCCCGATGGCGGCGATGGCGGGCGTGGCGGCAGCATCATCATCGAGGCGGTCGCCGGGCTGAACACGCTGATCGACTTTCGCTATACGCAGCATTTCAAGGCACCACGCGGCGGGCATGGGATGGGGCGCAACCGCACCGGTGCGAGCGCCGCCGATCTGGTGGTCAAGGTGCCGGTGGGAACGCAGGTGCTCGGCGAAGACCGCGAGCAGGTTCTGGCCGATCTCACCCGTGTAGGCGAACGCGTAACACTGCTCGAAGGCGGGATGGGCGGGCGCGGCAATGCGAGCTTCAAATCGTCCACCAACCGCGCCCCGCGTCAGCACCAGCCGGGCGAGCCGGCGAGCGAGATGTGGGTGTGGCTACGGCTCAAGCTGCTCGCCGATGCGGGGCTCGTCGGCCTGCCCAATGCCGGCAAATCGACCTTTCTCAACGCGGTCACCAACGCGCGCGCCAAGGTGGGCGATTATGCTTTCACCACGTTGATCCCCAAACTGGGCGTGGTGCGGCACAAGACGCGCGAGTTCGTGCTCGCAGATATCCCCGGACTGATCGAGGGGGCAGCGGACGGGGCGGGGATCGGTGATCGGTTCCTGGGCCATATCGAGCGCTGCCGGGTGCTGATTCATCTGGTGGATATTGCCGGACCCGATCCGGCCGAGGCGATGCGCACGGTGGCCGACGAACTTGCCGCCTATGGTGCCGGGCTGGAGGACAAGCCGCGCCTGGTGGCGCTCAACAAGGTCGATCTGGCCGATGCCGAGCTGGCGCAAGGCTTTGCCGCCGAACTCAAGGCAGCGGGCGCAGCGCGGGTCTTTCCCATCGCCGCTGCAACGGGCGCGGGGATCGAGGCGCTGCTCGACGCCGTTCTGGCGCATCTTCCTTCCGAAGCCTCGCCCGGCGACGATGCAGAGCCCCGTTCGGGGGCGGATGCGGATGCAGAAGCCGATGCGGAGGGCGCGAGACCCGACGCGGACGATCGCCAATGGTCGCCGCTCGATTGACCGAGCCAGCGCCGGCGCGCCGATCGGGAGACCGAGCAGGCCGCACCATCGCCGCTCTGTTCGACGCTGCGACAACGCCGCGCCTGGTGCTCAAGGTTGGCTCGGCGCTGCTCGTGGGCCGGGATGGCCTTGCGCGAAGCGAATGGGTGGCATCGCTTGGTGGCGAGATCGCCGAGGCACGCCTGCGCGGGCAGGAGGTCATCGTGGTGAGTTCGGGCGCCATCGCGCTCGGCGCCCACCGCCTGGCGCTGCCGCAAGGCGGGCGCGCCAGCCTGGCCGACGCGCAGGCGGCCGCCGCGGTGGGCCAGATCGCGCTCGCTGGGCTGTGGGCGGCTTCGCTGGGCGAACATGGGCTGACCGCCGCACAATTGCTGCTTACGCTCGAGGATCTGGAGGACCGCCGGCGCTACCTCAACGCCGCCGCCACGCTTGCCAGGCTGGTCGAAACGGGCGCGGTGCCGGTGGTCAACGAGAACGATTCGGTGGCTACCGAGGAAATCCGGTTCGGCGATAACGACCGGCTTGCCGCGCGGCTCGCCCAGGCCGCGCGCGCTGATGCGGTGGTGCTGCTGTCCGATGTTGACGGGCTATACGACCGCAACCCGTCCGATCCGCAGGCGCGCCTGCTGCCGCTGGTTAAAGAGGTAACCGACGACCTTGTCGCGGCGGCGAGCGCCACGTCGGGATCGGGCCTGGGGCGCGGCGGAATGGTCGCCAAGCTGCATGCGGCAAGGATCGCGCAACGCGGCGGCATCACCCTCGCCATTCTTAACGGCACGCATGAACGCCCGCTTGCGCGCGCGCTGGCCAGCGGGCTTGGTACGCTCGTCCAGCCGGCAAAGCAGGACAAGGCACGCAAGGCCTGGCTTGGCGCACGCCAGCGCATGGCGGGCGCGCTCATCGTGGATGAGGGTTGCGCAGCCGCCCTGCTGGCCGGGAAAAGCGTGCTTGCCGCAGGGGTCAGGGCGGTCGAGGGCGCCTTCGAACGCGGCGAGCTGATCGCCATTCGCGACGAGGGGCAGCGGGTGTTGGGCAAGGGTCTGGCCGAGTATGACGCGCGCGAGGTTGCGGTGCTCAAGGGCCATCGCAGCCAGGATCACGAGGCGCTGCTGGGCTACCCGCCGCGCGCCGCGGTCATCCATCGCGATCACCTAGTGCTGGCGTGACCATCGCGATCACCGGCGCCACAGGTTTCGTGGGACGAAACGTGCTCGCTGAAGCGCGGCGCTTGGGTCTAGCCGTGCGCGCGCTCACCCGGCGCGAACAACCTGATCCACAGGGTGTCGCGTGGGTAAGGGGCGATCTTGCCGAGGAGGCCAGCTTGGCCCGGTTGGTCGAAGGGGCCTCGGCGGTGCTGCATATCGCCGCGCTGGTCACCACCAACGATCCCAGTCGCTTCACCGCGGCGAATGTCGATGGCTCCCGCTTGCTGATCGAAGCGGCGCGCCGGGCGGGGACAGCGCGGTTCATCCTGGTCTCTTCGCTGGCAGCGCGCGAACCGGACCTGTCCGCCTATGGCCGTTCGAAGCGCGACGCCGAGGTTCTGCTCGAGGCCAGCGGGCTCGACTGGATTATCGTGCGGCCGCCTGCGGTCTATGGCCCGGGTGACAGCCAGATGCTCGACATGTTTCGCACCGCCAATCTCGGCTTCATGCCGCTCCCCCCGCAAGGCCGGCTGTCGGTCATTCATGTCGCCGATCTGGCCCGCCTGCTGCTGGCTTTGGCCACGCACGAGGCCACGCACGAGGAAAGCTTCCAAAGTCGGACATTCGAGCCCGATGATGGCTGCGAGGGCGGCTGGAGCCACACGGTGTTCGCACGGGCAATAGGCGCGGCGGTGGGCGGGCGGGTATGGACGCAGCCCTTGCCGCGCCCCTTGCTTGCCGCCGCCGGTCGTCTCGATCCGATATTGCGCGGCGGGAAAGCGCGGCTCAATCCGGACCGGGCACGCTATATCGCTCATCCGGACTGGGTGTGCCGGCCAGAAGCGCGGCCGCCGGCTACACTGTGGACACCAGAGGTCAAAACGCGTGACGGTCTGATCGAGACCGCCCGATGGTATGGCCTCAAGGGATGGCTGTAAGATAAAAAAAGGGCCCGGCGGTGAAGCCGGACCCGTTTAAGTTTGGGAGAGGATGCCTGTAAGGCACGGCTCATATGGCGGTCCTTGCTGCACCGCACAATCGCCAAATCTGCATCGCATGTTGCAATTTCCGCAACTAGATTCGCGCAAGGACTACGCTCAGAACGCCGGTTCGAAACCCGGAGGCAGCGTGTCGTCCTTGTCGGTCGGCCTGCCGGGACCATGTATCCCGCACTCGGCCTTGTCCCAGCCGCGCCAGCGCCCGGCGCGCGGGTCTTCCCCCGGGGCCACGGCGCTGGTGCATGGCTCGCATCCGACGGATAGATAGCCCGCCGCCTCGAGCGGATGGCGTGGCAGGTCGTGGCGGGTGAAGTATGCCTCGAGATCCGCCTTCACCCAGTCGCCCAGCGGATTGATCTTCATCCGACCGTCCTCCGCCTCGAACCGTGGCAGGTTGGCGCGGGTCTGCGACTGGAACGCCTTGCGCCCCGAAATCCATGCATCAAGCCCCAGCTTGGCGCGCGCCAGGGGCTCGACCTTGCGCAGCGCACAGCAGCCATCGGGGTCGTAGCTCCAGCGAAGACCATTATCGTCCTTGGCCGCCAATGCTATCGGATCGGGTCGCACGATGGTGGCATCGGTGATCTGCAGCTGAGCGAGCAGCGTCGCGCGATAGGCCAGCGTCTCGGCGAACATCTTGCCGGTATCAACGAAGATCACCGGAACATGACGCCACGCGTTGGCCACCAGATGGAGCAGCACCGCGCTCTCGGTGCCGAAGCTCGAGACCACCGCGACCCGGCCCAGCGCCCCTTCGGCAAAGAGAGCGCGCAGCATCGTGGGCGCATCGACCCCGGCGAAACGTGCTTCCAGCGCGGTCGCATCGTCACTGGTAAAGACAGGTGCGGCAGCGATGCGGTCGATCGCGCGGCTAGCCATCGGCGGCTTCCGCGTGACGAAGCGTCCAGATGGGGACCGCCCGGTCGGCCGCAGGCTGGTAGACGAACGGCCACCGGGCCAGTGCCGCACGCGCGTCGTTTGCGTCGAACGGTCGGTCGGGTGCGAAGGCGTCGAACCCGCAGCGGTTCAGGAAGGCGAGCTGGTCGACCAGCACCTCGCCCACCGCGCGAAGCTCCCCGCGATAGCCGGCCTCGCGCAGGATCCGTGCCGCCGAATAGCCACGCCCGTCGCCAAAGGTAGGGAAGTTCACCTCCACCAGACGCAGGCGCGCCAGGTGGGGAAGAAGGTCGCGCGTCTCGTCGCCGGGCTCGATCCGCACCGAGACCGCGTCGGCCTGGGCAGTGAAGGCATCCACCGTCACCGCCGGCTCGCCTACGGGCTCGTCATCGCGCAGGCGAAGGGTCACGCGGTCATCGCCGGTCCAGTCGGCCTGATCGGGATCAGCCATAAAGCGCTTCCTTGAACGGCTCCATGCCGATCCGGCGGTAGGTATCGAGGAACCGCTCGCCATCGGTGCGCTCGCGCAGATAGACATCGGTCGCCTGCTCCACCGCGACGATGATGCCGTCCTCATCGAAGCCGGGGCCGGTGATCTTGGCCAAGCTCGCATCCTCCGCCTCGCTTCCGCCGAGCAGCAGCTGGTAGTTCTCGCGCCCTTTCCGATCGACGCCCAGAATGCCGATATGGCCGGCGTGGTGATGACCGCAGGCATTGATGCAGCCCGAGATTTTCAGCTTTAGCTCGCCCAGTTCCTCGCCCTTGCCGGTGGCGGCGAACCGTTCGGAGATCCGCTGGGCGATGGGGATGGAACGCGCATTGGCAAGGCTGCAATAGTCCAGGCCGGGGCAGGCGATGATGTCGCCGACCTGGTCGATATTGGGCTCACTCAACCCCGCCCCTTCCAGCCGGACCCATACCTCGTGAAGCTGCGCGATCCGGACATGCGGCAGGACGATGTTTTGCGCATGCGTGACCCGGCATTCGTCGAAACTGAAGTCGCGCGCCAGCTCTGCCATCAGGTGCATCTGCGCGCTCGAGGCATCACCCGGGATACCGCCGATGGGCTTCAGGCTAATCGTGACCGACGCATAGCCGGGCTGCTTGTGCGGATGCGTGTTGCGGTCGACCCACAACGCGAAATCGAGATCGGAGCGGTCTAGCTCGCTACTGGTCTCGCTGACGAAGGGCGGGTCGGCGAAATAAGCCTTGATCCGTTGCAGCTCAGCCAAAGGCGGCTCGATTCCCTGGGCCAGCAGATGCGCGAATTCCTCTTCGACCTGGCGCGCATACTCGTCGGCTCCAAGCTCATGGACCAGGATCTTGATGCGCGCCTTGTAGATATTGTCGCGCCGCCCGTGCCGGTTGTAGACCCTGAGGCACGCTTCGGCATAGGTGACGAACTGATCGAGCGGGACGAAATCCCGGATCGGCGGCGCGATCATAGGCGTGCGTCCCATTCCGCCGCCAACATAGAACCGGGCGCCAAGCTCGCCGCCCTCGTTCCTGACCATGCAAATGCCGATATCGTGCAGCCGCATCGCCGCGCGGTCCCTGTCGGAGGCGATCACCGCAATCTTGAACTTGCGCGGTAGATAGCTGAACTCGGGGTGGAAGCTCGACCATTGACGCAGCAGCTCGGCATAGGGCCGGGGATCGACCACCTCGTCCGCCGCCGCGCCCGCGAACTGGTCGGAACTGATATTGCGGATGCAGTTGCCGCTGGTCTGGATGGCATGCATCTCCACCTTCGCCAGATCGGCCAGCAGGTCGGGCGTCTCGGCCAGCTTGATCCAGTTGTACTGGATGTTCTGGCGGGTGGTAAAATGGCCGTAGCCCCGGTCGTACTTGTCGGCGATATCCGCCAGCGCATGCATCTGGCGCGACGACAGCGTGCCATAGGGAATGGCGACACGTAGCATGTAGGCGTGAAGCTGAAGATAGAGCCCGTTCTTCAGCCGCAGGGGCTTGAACTCGTCCTCCGAAAGCCTGCCTGCCAGCCGCCGCTGCACCTGGTCGCGGAACTCTTCGACGCGCGCATCGACCATGGCCTGGTCGTAATGGTCGTAGCGATACATGTCAGATCACCCAATTGCCGGCGTGCGGATCGGCGGGTTTAAGCGTCAGGTCGGGGCGGACCGTGGGGCCGAGCGCGCGCACCCGGTCCTTGATATGCGCAGGCCGCACGCTGCCTGCTTCGTCGAGCACGGCCTCGATCGCATAGGCCGCGTTGACCTTGCGCGCGGCGTCCTCGCGGCCGATGATCGCCTCGGCATCCGTGCCGGCATCCGCCGCATCATCGACATGGGGGGACCAGCCGGCACCGTCCCACCAGACCACCGCGCCCGATGCAAGGTCGTTGCCGGTGATGATCCTCATGCCTCGTGCCCCGTCAGCGCCCGTGCCGCCAATCGGGCCGTCTCCCGCCCACGCGCGACTTCGCCCACGATGATAAGCGCCGGGCTGGCGACACGTTCGCGCGCGATAAGCTCGGGCAGCGCGGCAAGCGGCCCGCGCAGCACGCGCATGCCGGGAAGCGTGGCACGTTCGATCACCGCCACGGGCAGGTCGGGGGCAAGACCATCGGCCATCAGCTTCTCGGCGATCTGGGGCGCGGTCTTGATCCCCATATAGATGACCAGAGTGCGGTCTTGCCCGGCCAGCCCCGACCAGTCCTGGTCGGCCAGCCCCTTGCACTGTCCGGCGACGAAACTGACGATACTCGCATGGTCGCGGTGCGTCAGCGGAACCTGCGCCGCCGCCGCTGCGCCGTTCGCCGCGCTGACGCCGGGCACCACCTCCACCGGTACGCCGGCCGCATGAGCCGCCTCGGCCTCTTCGCCGCCGCGTCCGAAGACGAACGGATCGCCGCCCTTCAGCCGCACCACGTCGTTCCCGGCCAGCGCCTCGCGAACGAGCAACGCGCAGATCTCATCCTGCGCCAGCGTATGATGGGCGCGCCGCTTGGCGACCGAGATCAATCGCGCATCCGCCGGCGCCAAAGCGAGGATCGCGTTCGGAACAAGTCCGTCATGGACCACGAGACGAGCTTCGCTCAGCAGCCTTGCCGCGCGCAACGTCAGCAGGTCCGGATCGCCCGGCCCGGCGCCCACAAGATAAATGGTGCCTGTCGCCATGCGCCCCGAGATGGCGGGAACGCCTGCCGCTCGCCAGCGAGAATCCTTTTGGGAACGCGAAGGTTTGCTTTTGAGCGCACGAGTTCTCGCTTGCGGCAAGCGGGGGGGGGGGAATAGATAAAAGTGGGCGACCGCGCATCCGCCGGTCGTGAACGGGGGGACTTCGGATGGACAGATTTCGCGTGGTGTTGCTCGTCGGCGCCCTTGCCCTGGGGGGCTGTGCGACGATGGCGCAGGAAAGCGCACGCAAAGAGGCGATGGCCGAATGCGCCGCGCAGGGCAAACGCTATCTCGAAGTGGGAGCGAACAAGCGCGAGGGCGTCATAATAAGCACCGGAACTGTCAGTTACCAGTGCGTTGGACCCAACGATCCGGGATACGCAGACGCGATGGAGCCTGCAGCGTAAGCCATTGCCGCTTGGCCCTGGGTTGGGCGCTTGCCGGGCCCTGTGCTAGGCTTCCCGCTAGGCGCTGTCCTCACGCCTCGCGGGAGCAGACTTCCCCTCCACGCGCTGCGCGATGGCCGCGACCAGCTGATCGAACTGCTCGTTGCCACGCAGGTTGATGTCGCGCTGGGGGAAGGGGATCTCGATCTCGTGCTCGCCCAGCAGCGTCCATAACCGCTTCAGCACGGCCGAGCGCACATTCCCGACCCCTTCCTCGGGATCGACGATCCAGCAATGGATGATGAAGTTGACGCTGCTCTCGCCATATTCGCTCATCCAGACCGTGGGCGGCGGGGTCGAAAGCACGCGGTCGCAATCATTGGCAGCCTCGAGCATCAGCTTCTCGGCCAGCGTCATGTCCGCCCCGTAGGCCACGCCCACATTCACCTGGACGCGCACCTGGCGCGACGAATAGGACCAGTTCTCTACTTGGTTGACCATCAGGTTCTCATTGGGGATCAGATATTCCTTCATGTCGCGGGTGACGATGGAGACCGCGCGGATGCCGATCTTGCGGATCTGGCCGAAGGTCTCGTTGCCCGCCATATCGGTGACCGCGATCACGTCGCCCGGCTTGATCGAACGGTCCATCAACAGGATGATCCCGGCGATGAGATTGCCGAAGGTCTTCTGCAGGCCGAAGCCGATCGCCAGCCCGAATGCGCCCGAGAACACCGCCAGCGCGGTAAGGTCGACGCCCAAGAGGTCGATGCCGATCAGGATCGCCATTCCCCAGATCGCGATGGTGACGACCTTCTCGGCCAGCAGCACCTGCGACGGACTGAGCCGTGGCAGACGCCGCAACGCGCTGCGCGCCGAATTGTTGGCGAGGCGCGCGAACAGCAGCACCGCGCTGATCACCAGCACCACCACCAGCGCGCTCCAGACCGAGTAGCGCGTGTCGGCGATGGTAAAGCCCCAGCTGTCGAGCCGATCGACGATCCCGCCGATGGTCACGCTCTGCTCGGTCACCGTCGCGCGCAGCGAGTCCGCCCCTTCGAGCGCCTGGCCTGCTGGCTCGGCCACCGGCGGATCGGGGGTGGCAGGCGTGTTCACCAGGTCCTGCGGGCTGAAGATAACCGGCGCATCGCCAGGTGCCACCTGCTCGGGCGGTACTTCCGGCGATGCAGTCTCGGTCGCGGCCGGCGGTGTGGCCTCGCGCGCTGCGCTCATTCGCGCGTCATCGCGGCAAAGGCCTGGTCGAGGTCGTCGATCAGGTCGGCCGGGTCTTCCAGACCGATCGACAGGCGCACGAGCAGCCGGTCTTGCGCCGTCCAGCCCCGGGGCGGCCATGCCGTCATGCTGCGCGCGTTCGCCGGGTCGCAGGGGATGGCGAGGCTCTCGAACCCGCCCCAGGAATAGCCGATGCCGAACAGTTCCAGCGCATCGATCAGGCGGGCGCGATCGGCCGGCCGGCGGCCTTCGAGCACGAAGCTGAACAATCCGCAGCCACCGGTGAAATCGCGCTGCCACAGCTCATGGCCGGGGGCGCCGGGAAGCATCGGGCAGAGCACGTGAGCGACCTCGCTCCGGCCGCGCAGCCATTGTGCCACCTGCAGCGCGTTCGCCGCCGCGCGTTCGAGCCGCAGCCCCATCGTGCGCAGGCCCCGCAGCGCCAGCGCCGCGTCATCGGGCGAGACCACCTGCCCCAGCGCCTGGGCCTTGGCGCGCAGCCGCGCATAGAGCGCCTCGCCCGCCGAGACCGCGCCCATCATCAGGTCCGAATGGCCACCGACATGCTTGGTAAGGCTCATGATCGCCACGTCGCAGCCATGCATCAGCGCGGGAAAGCCCAGCGCGGTGGCCCAAGTGTTGTCGATCAGGCTGGTCGCGCCTTTGGTTCGGGCGATGGCGGCAAGCGCGGGAATATCCGCCACTTCCATCGTCAGACTGCCCGGGCTCTCGAGCAGCACGGCCTTGGTCCGGTCGCAAAAAGCGCCTTCGAAACTGGCCAGATCGAGCGGATCGAAGTAGCGCGTTTCCACCCCCAGCGGGGCTAGCAGCGTTCGGGCCAGCGCGCGGCTGGGCTGGTAGACATTGTCCACCATCAGCAGCACGTCGCCCGTTTCCAGCACGCCCAGAAGCGCACCGGCGATGGCCGCGACGCCGCTGGGATAGAGCAGCGTGCCATGCGCGCCGGGTTCGAGCGCGGTGAGCGCCTCGGCCAGCGCCCACTGGGTCGGTGCGCCGCGGCGGCCGTAATGGAAATGGCCGTCGGCATCGGGCCGGCCCCGGGCCAGGTCGGCGCAGTTGTCGTACAGATGCGTGCTTGTGCGCCAGACCGGCGGATTGACCACAGCGCCGGTCCATTCGTGGCGCCTTCCAGCCGTGGCCAACCGGGTTGCGCTGCGTCTGGCGGGCGCGTCGCTGACGGGGGCCTTCTCCGCCTCGACCTCGCTCACGCCGGGCGCGCCTGCGCCGGGCCCGTTGCCTTGGGGGTGGCAGGATCGGCGCCCCACTCGGCCCAGCTTCCATCATACAGCGCGCTGTCCTGCTTTCCCAGGATCTGCGCCGCGACGATCAGCACCGAGGCGGTCATTCCGCTGCCGCAGGTGGTGATAAGCGGCTTATCCAGGTCCACCTTCGCTTCGGCGAATGCTCGGCGCAGCTCGTCCGGCCGGCGATACCTGCCATCCTCATCGAGCACGGCGGTATGCGGCAGGTTGAGCGAGCCGGGGATGTGGCCCGAGGGGACGCCGGGGCGAAGATCGGGCAGTTCGCCGGAGAACCTCTTGCCGGGCCGAGCATCGAGCACCTGCGCGCTGGGGTGGTCCAGATTGGCCAGCATGTCCGCCTTGGTGCGCACCTCAACCCCGCTCGTTCCACCTGTCAGCGGCGCTGCCGGGGCGGGGAGATCGGCGGCGGCGCCTGTCTCCAGGTCACGCCCCTCGGCCCGCCATTTGGCGAGGCCTCCGTCGAGGATGGAGACCGACCCGAAGCCGTGATGGCGCAGGACGAACCAGGCGCGTGCGGCGCTGGCCAGCGCGCTGTCGTCATACAGCACGAAATGGCTCTGTGGCTCGCCGCCCAGAGCTGCCAGCCGCTCGCCGAGATGCCCGCCGGTGGGCACGGCGGAGGGGACGGGGCTGTCGCGGTCGGTGAGGCTGGCAAGATCGAGGAAGCGTGCGCCCGGGATGTGCCCGGCAGCAAATTCGCCGCGCGGATCGCGTCCGCTGTCCGGCAGATGCTGCGATGCGTCGAGGATGACGAGGCCGGGCTCGCCGAGCCGCTCGGCAAGTTCGATGGTGGACACGAGGATTGCGCTCATTGCATGACCCTAGCGCCGCTGCCCGCCGGCGTAAACGCGCCAGCAACGCTTGTTTTCAACGCTTGCTTCGCACGACGTGCCCGCGCACATCGCTCGCCCATGGAAGACCAAAGTCCACCTCCGTCACCGCCACGCCACCTGGGGCGGACCAGTGCGCTGCCCGCATCACCGGGGGAGGCGGTGCTGGACTATCCGGCGAACCCGCGCCCGGGCGAGCTTTATCTGGTGCGCTTCACCGTGCCCGAATTCACGTCGCTATGTCCGGTGACCGACCAGCCCGATTTTGCGCACCTGGTAATCGACTACGCGCCGGACCAGGCCATCGTCGAATCCAAGAGCCTCAAGCTGTTTCTCGGCGCGTTTCGCAACCATTGCGGGTTTCACGAGGACGTCACCGTGGGGATCGGCCGGCGCCTGGTCGACGAGATGCGTCCGCGATGGCTTCGGATCGGCGGCTACTGGTATCCGCGCGGCGGCATGCCGATCGATGTCTTCTGGCAGAGCAGCACGTCGCCCGAGGGCCTGTGGCTGCCTGAGCAAGGCGTGCCGGCCTATCGCGGTCGCGGCTGATTGGACCCGGCGAGGCCAACGCACATGGACAGCGCGATCAGGTTTTGAGCCATCAACCTGCCTCGACCAGCGCTGTGCTTTGAGGCTCAGCCATCCGTGCGCGGCTTGATCCCCCACCCCGTGACGGTCCTGCGCAGATATGACTTCAGCCGTTCGCGCTGCGGGGAGCTATTCGCCTGCGCACGGGGCGGGGCAAGCTCCTGCCGCAGATATTTCGCAAGCTCCTCGTTGGTGCGGGCGACGTAGAGACCTTCGCGCCCCTCAAGCTCGGCGACGGTGGCAAGCTGATGGTCATTGCGATGTTCGCCCAGTTCGGCCTTTCTGGGCATCAGCACGATGGGCTTTTCATATTTTAGCACGCTGAGGATGGTGCCGATGCCGGCATGCGCGACCACCACCTGCGCCTCCCGAAAATAGGTGTCCACCTCGAGCGCGGGGATGAAACGGCGCCACTCGATATTCACCGGCTCGTAGCGGGTCTTGCCGATCTGGGCGAGCATGGGTCGGTCCAGCGTCGGGGCAAGTTCGTCGAGCGCACGGATCAGTCGCTCGAAGGGCAGCTGCGTGCCGATGGTGGCGAAGATCACAGCACCGCGCCCTCGTATCGCGGGCCTTGCGGGGCGGCGAGATGCTCCCACTGGGTCAGCCATTCCTTGGCCCAGCGGCGCGCCAGTCTGCCGCTGCCCGAAAGTTCCTCGGCATTGGCGAGGCTGTCGATCCAGACCGTATGCGCGCCGGCAATGCGCCCGGCGATAAGGCACATGAGCCCAGGTGCGGCTCCGGTGGTGACGACCACGCGCGGCCGCAGCCTGGCGATAAGCGCGGTTGCCGCCACCAGCGACCGGGCGGATTGGGCAATGCTGTCGCGGCTGCAATCGGGAAGCGTGACGCCGTTCTCGATTCCCCACTTGGCGAACAGCTCGCGATCGGTGGTGGCGTAGCGCGTGCGAAAAGGCGCGAAGGCTTCGGCCAGCCGCATCATCTGCTCCCAATGGCCGCCCGCCGAGGCGACCAGAAGCACATCGCAGCCCCGTCCGGCGCGTTCCGCTTTCCTGCCGCGCATATTTTTAAACAAATCCCCTGCCGTTCTGAAATTCCGGCCCTGAAATGCAGCCCCTGAAATGCAGTCAGCCCGTGCCGGCCATCGACTGCTTCCGGGCGACTATGCTGCCGCAATAAGGCACGGTTACGAAAATAGCGTTAACGCAGCAATGGTCGAGCGCGTGCGCAAGACCGCCGCCATCGCGCCATCTCCCAGGCGACATCGCATGGATTCAAGCGCTGCCGGCCTTGACACTCAACCTGCCATCCCGAAAGGGCGCCCACGAACGAGAAGTGGGCGGGGCGGCAACGCTGCGCTCTTCGCCCGCAAGAAATTAGGACAAGGCACCACCATGCGCATCGTGATGATCGGTACGGGCTATGTGGGCCTGGTTTCGGGCGCGTGTTTCTCCGATTTCGGCCACCATGTGACCTGTGTCGACAAGGATCCGGCCAAGGTCGACGCGCTGAAGTCTGGTCGCATCCCCATCTTCGAGCCGGGCCTTGCAAAGCTGGTCGAGCTGAATGTCGAGGCCGGCCGGCTCGACTTCACGCTTGACCTTGCAGGTGCGGTGCCCGGTGCGGACGCGGTGTTCATCGCGGTGGGCACGCCTTCGCGCCGGGGCGACGGGCATGCCGACCTGTCCTATGTCCATTCCGCCGCGCAGGAGATGGCGCCACTGCTCGAAGATGGCGCGGTGGTGGTGACCAAGTCCACCGTTCCGGTAGGCACCGGTGATGCGGTCCAGCGGATCATCGCCGAGGCACGCCCCGAGCTTGATTTCTCGGTCGCCTCCAACCCTGAATTCCTGCGCGAAGGCGCGGCGATCGACGACTTCAAACGGCCCGACCGCGTCATCGTGGGCGTGGATGATGATCGCGCCGCGCGGGTGCTGCGCGAGATCTACCGCCCGCTCACCCATTCGCAGTCACCGCTGGTGGTGATGAGCCGGCGCGGCGCCGAGCTGACCAAATATGCCGGCAATGCATTCCTGGCGACCAAGATCAGCTTCATCAACGAGATCGCCGACCTGTGCGAGCGGGTGGGCGCCGATGTCCAGGACGTGGCCCACGGGATCGGGCTCGATACGCGGATCGGCGCGCGGTTCCTTCAGCCCGGCCCCGGTTATGGCGGCTCGTGCTTTCCCAAGGACACGCTGGCCTTGCTCAAGACCGGGGAGGATTTCGAGGCCCCGCTGCGGATCGTCCAGGCGGTGGTCTCCTCCAACGAGAGCCGCAAGCGCGCGATGGGCCGCAAGGTGGTCCAGGCGCTGGGGAGTGATCCCCTGGGAAAAACGGTGGCGCTGCTCGGTCTCACCTTCAAGGCCAACACCGACGACATGCGCGATTCGCCCGCCATCGCCATCGTCCAGGCGTTGCAGGATGCCGGGATCACGGTGCGCGCCTTCGACCCCGAGGGCATGGAACAGGCGGCCAAGGTGATCGGCGACATCACCTATTGCACCGACGCCTATGACGCGATGGATGGCGCCGAGGCGGCGGTGATCGTAACCGAATGGGACGCCTTTCGCGCGCTCGATCTGGACCGGGCGAAGCAATTGATGAAAGCCGCGCTGCTGGTCGACCTGCGCAATCTGTACAACCGAGCCGATATCGAGCGGCAAGGCTTCACCTACGTGGCGGTTGGGCGGTAGGCTTTCTAGTCGCGGGATAGGGCGGCGGCGGCGCCGTTCACGCCTTCGCCTTGCGGGCGACCCGCCTGTTCTTCGCCGGTCCCAGCCGATCCAGCGGGGAAACCAGCGCTTCGTAGCGGCCGAACAGGTGCTCCACGCGGTCGCGGTCGGTGGCGAAGGGGGTGGGGCGGTAGAGGCGGTCCACCGCGGTATCGAGCGCGACATGCGCGCGGCGCAGGTTGGCGGGCATGGTGTCAGGATCGTAGAGATCGGCCAGGCTGGAGGTGGGATGCGCGGCGCGCGCGTCGAGCACCCCTTGCGCCAGTCCCTCCACCTTGTCGCGCTGCGCTGGCGTGGCGTCGGGCCAGGGGAAGGTGTTGTAAACGAGGCCGTTAGAATAGCGGTATCGGCTTTCAAGACGACCACCGATATGGGCGAGCCATGCCATGTGCATCAGAGAGGAGATCAGACCAAATTCAAAGAGCCCGGCGTCTGGAATACAGGTGCAACTATTGTGAACGATGCTTTCTGCCGTGAAAAATCCGAACGGAACATACGTTCGAGTTTCCGAGGTATGCATCGGAATGACAATATAAGATCCGGATGGCTGCCTGATTTCAGCGAATTCTGAAGGTCGGTTGGCGGCTTTTTGAGTCGGCACTTTCTTACTTGCCAGTCGGAAGCTCCGAACATTTCCGATCCGTTCACGAATATCCGGGATTGATCGGATCAAAGTTGGATCGGCACCAACTAGCCACAGACACCAACGCGTTCCGCCATGGAGAAATTCGTCTGCTCCTATTAACTCCCGAATTAGGGGATTTGCATCAGGATACTTGCTCAAAAGACGAGCACGTTCCCCTGAATCGAGAATTAGGTTACCGCCGTCGACCGGCTTACTGCCATACAGAACCCTTGGAACGTCACACACTGGATTTGAAGATTGTGCTACGAATAGGTGACGATTCGCCATTCCTCCCGCGTCGCACAGATAGGCAGTCAGAGCGACGCAACGTGTTTCCACCGGATTATTTTTAATGTCAGGATAGCTGAACAGTCGTTTCGCCGGTGGCTCATGATCGCGGTGTGAAAGTCCCAAGATGACGACATGGACATGGGCTTTTCCGCGCGCCTCACTGCCCCATGAAAAAGTCCGATGGGCAAAGGCGATTTCCAGGTTCAGCCGATCGAACAGGATCGGCCACAGCTGCGCCACCTGCTCACCCTGGCAGATGGAATTAGTTGCAACAAATGCGATCCTGATGCGGCGGTTGTATTGCAAATAACGTCCGGCTTTAATGAACCATGCCGCAACGTAGTCCAACGAACCAGCCTTACCAGAGGCAGCGTCGATAACTTTCGCCATCTGTAGGCGCTGCAAGTCAGATTGATGACTCTGTCCGACAAACGGCGGATTGCCCATGATGTAGCTGCATTTCTCCGGCGGCAGCAGCGCGGTCCAGTCCGCCTCGAGCGCGTCGCCATGCAGGATATGCGCGGAATCCCTGAGCGGAATGCGTGCGTAATTGAGGCGGAATGCCTCGTTGATCTCGTTATTGGCGATGTGGTCCATCATCCACATGGCCACCTCGGCGATGCGGGCGGGAAACTCCTCGAACTCGATGCCGTAGAACTGGTCGACGGTAACGCGCGAAAGCAGCGCCGCGTCGATCTGCTGCTCGCCATATTGCGCCTTCAGGCAGTCGAGCTCCAGTCGCCGCATCTCGCGATAGGCGATGACCAGGAAATTGCCGCAGCCGCACGCGGGGTCGAGGAAGGTCATCCGGGTGAGCCGCGCCTGGAACTCGGCCAGCGCCCTGTCATGCCCTGTCCGCCGCGCCACGATGGTCGCCAGCTCGGCCTTCAGCTCGTCCAGGAACAGCGGGCCGATGACCTTCAGGATATTGGCTTCGGTGGTGTAGTGCGCGCCCTTCGCGCGGCGCTCCTTGGCATCCATCACCGACTGGAACAGCGAGCCGAAGATGGCCGGCGACACGCCCGACCAGTCGTGGCGGCAGGCATCGATCAGGTGCGCGCGCATGGCCTGGTCGAACCGCGGAATGCGCAGCCGCCCGGCGAACAGCGCGCCGTTGACGTAGGGGAAGGCGTCGAGCTCACCCGGCGTGCCCGCCAGCCGCTCGCCCTCGGGCGTGTCGAGCACGTCGAACAGCTCGCTCAGCACCCGGCCTGTGTCGCTGCCATCCGGCGAGGTGTCGTTCTCGAGCAATTGCAGGAAGATGTCGCGCGGCTGGAAGATGCCGGTATTGTCGGCGAACAGGCAGAACAGCGTGCGGACCAGGAACTGCTCGAGCTCGTGCCCGACATAACCCGATGCTTCGAGCGCATCGTGCAGCTTGCCCATCAGCTCGGCCGCCTTGATGGTGACGCCAGCTTGCGTCTCGAACGTCACCTTGCGGCCGAGCATGAAATTGAAGGCGGCGATGTGCTTGTCGAGGTCGTTGAGGCTAAACTTCAGTTCCTCGCCGGTTTCCAGGTCGAGCAGCACCCAGTTCTGGAAATCGCAGGTGAGGATGAAGCGCGGCTGTTCGGTGGGGTGGATGCCGCCCAGATAGTCGAGCGCCTGCCCCTGCGCCTTTTGCAAGTCGCGCTGGCTGCTTTTCTGTTCGATCAGCAGCGTGCGCGGCCAGAAAAGGTCGATGAAGCCGTGCCGATTGTCGAGCAGCTTCACCCGCTGTTCGTAGACAGCCACCTGCCGGCGCTTGATACCGAATATCTCGAAAAAATCGTTGTAGAAGCTTTGCGTCTCGCCCTTCTCGTAATGCGCGTCCTGCCATTCCTCGCTGAACGCCTTGGCACGCCGCTTAATCTCATCCCAGCCAAGCCGCATCCGCCATTCCTCCCGTCAAGCAGGAGCTAGCGGCTGCGACTTCTTTCGCCAATCGGACAATTGGGCGGCGGTGCGTCGAAGGTTGGCGACAGCGCACGAACGGGCCGATGGTGCCGGCTGAGGGATTCGAACCCCCGACCTTCGGTTTACAAAACCGCTGCACTACCCCTGTGCTAAGCCGGCCCGGTGATGCGGCGCGCTCATGCGTTACGCAACGCCGAAGGTCCAGCCCTCGGTGCGCGCAATCGTGCGATCGAGCCGCGCGGGCGACCACAAGTCGGCGCATTCCGCCTTGGCGCGCAGCCATGAAGCGGTGACGAGCGCATCGGCCGAATGGTCGTCGATCGGGCCGCTGCCGATAATCGGCGCGCTGCCGAGCCGGTCTAGCGCCTGGTTGAGCGCTTCGACGCTGCGCATCTTGCTGGTCGATACCGTCCTGCCCGCTGCAACCGCGGCAAGCGTGGTATAGATCTCGACGATTACCGAGCCTGCACGTGGTACTGCGTCAATCGGCCACACCGGAATGCGGCCGCCAAGCCGGTGCAGAACGCGCATTCCGGTCAGCGAGGCCTTTCCCACCTGCGCTGCGCCGACCAGGTTGAAGTTGCTGGTGGGGCGCAGCTTGTTCTGCTTCTGCGCCTCCTCGGTGACCCGAAAACGCCCGCGCCTGTGTGTCGCCCGCGGCGAGTGGAACGATGTTCCCTCCCGCCCGCGATGCCGGAAATAGCGTGCCAGCTTGGGATGCTCGACCAGGCCCGTGACGCCCAGATGCGGGTCGGCCGCGCTCAGTTCGTCGACCAGCTGCCACAGCGCACGCGCATTCGGAGGGTTGTGGTCCCAGTCGGGGAAATAGGCGCCGCAATCGAGGAACGGCAGCGCGAACCCCAGATCGAGCCCGACCAGAGCATCGCGAGGCAGGTCGTTCAGCAGCCAGTCGAGTACTTCCAGGCGCGACCAGGGCCGACTATTTGCGACAAGCTGCGGCGCACCGCCCGTCGCCCAGGCCATGGCGATCGCGATGCCGCGGTGCCGCTCCCCCGCCGCGCCCGACCAGTCGATCGCAACGAAACAAGCGAACCTGCCTGCCATGCCCGTCATGCCCGTCGTGCGCCCACCTCCCCCTTGCCGCCGCCTGCCCATGCGCGCGTCGGATCGCCTCGCGCATTTGCTGGGGATCAGCGCTACCATAGCGCACCCGCACCGTCGGCAGGCCGCGATAATACGCGCATTTCCGGCGGATATCAGCGCGCCACAAGACAAAGCCGCGTGCCCTGTTCCAGCTGTCGGGGGACCGGCTATGTGACGCCACCTCAATCCTCCCAGCGCTCATTGCGCAACCGCTGCCACTGCGCCAATCGCTCGCCGATCCGTGCTTCCATTCCGCGGTTCGTAGGCTCGTAATAGACCTGCGGCGTCATCTCCTCGGGCCAGTAGTTTGCACCCGAAAAGCCTTCGTCCCCATCATGGTCATAGGCATATCCACGCCCGTAGCCGATCTCTTTCATCAGCTTTGTCGGTGCATTGAGGATATTGGCGGGCGGCATCAGACTGCCCGTCTCGCGCGCGCTCGCCCAGGCGGCCTTTTGCGCCCGATAGACCGCGTTCGACTTGGGCGCGCTCGCCAGATAGATGCACGCCTGCACCAGCGCCAGTTCGCCTTCGGGGCTGCCGAGGAACTCGTAGGCCTCCTTCGCCGCCAGGCACACCGCGAGCGATTGCGGATCAGCGAGGCCGATGTCCTCTGTCGCCATGCGCACCAGCCGCCGCGCCAGATAAAGCGGCTCCTCGCCCGCCACCAGCATCCGCGCCAGATAATACAGCGCCGCCTGCGGGTCGGACCCGCGCACCGCCTTGTGAAGCGCGGAAATGAGGTTGTAATGCCCGTCGCGATCCTTGTCGTAGACCGCAACACGGCGCTGCAGGAAGGCGGCGAGCGCGCCTGCATCGAGCGGTTGCTCCAGCCCGGCGGCAGCGAGGGTTTCGGCCTGGTTGAGCAGGAAGCGCCCGTCGCCATCCGCGCTGGCGATTAGTGCCTCGCGCGCCGCCGGGGACAGGGGAAGCGGGCCGGTGAGCGCTTCGGCGCGGGTCATGAGCGCCTCGAGCGCCGCATTGTCCAGCCGGTGCAGGATCAGCACCTGAGCGCGGCTGAGCAGCGCTGCATTGAGCGCGAAGCTGGGGTTTTCGGTGGTTGCCCCCACCAACGTCACCGTGCCCTGCTCGACAAAGGGAAGGAAACCGTCCTGTTGCGAGCGATTGAAGCGGTGGATCTCGTCCACGAACAGCAAGGTGCGTTGGCCTGCCGCGCGCGCGGTCTGCGCTTCGGCGAACAGCTTGCGCAGTTCGGCAACGCCGGTGAACACCGCGCTCACCGCCACGTAGCGCATACTCACCGCGTCCGCGAGCAGACGGGCGATGCTGGTCTTGCCGGTGCCCGGCGGCCCCCACAAGATCATGCTGGCGAGGCGACCTGCGGCAACCATCCGGCCGATCGCGCCATCGGGTCCGGTCAGATGCTCCTGCCCGATCACCTCGCCAAGCGCGCGCGGCCGCAACCGGTCGGCCAATGGCGCATCGGGTGGCGCATCGGGTGGCGTGTCGGGCGGGGCGGCGGTCTCATGCGCGCCGCCCCTGGCGGGGGACGCCGGCGAAGATGGGGCGGGGGGCTCGTCGCCGAACAGATCAGCCATCGCCCGGATCATAGGCTGCGCTTCGCTCGATCGCGAGCCCATAGGTCATGCCGTCGCCGAGCCTTCCTGGTTTCCATGATCGGGGGCGGGAGCAGGTTCGCCCGAAAGTGCTGATTGTCATCTTGAGGATTTGCGCGATCCAGCAGCGATCCTGGCTTCGCTCAACCTCGAGGTGTTTTCCCACCATCGACCTTCGGTGCATTGCTCACGAGCCGCAGATAGGTGCGCGCCACCGCCTCGTTCACGCTGTCCCAGGTGAACTCGCGGCTGTTCGCCTCGCCCGCCGTGCCGTGAGCGACGCGCATTGCCGGGTCGCCGGCATAGGCGGCCAAGGCGTCGGCGAAGGCGGCGATATCGCCGGGCTCGATCAGCCGCCCGCTGACATGGTCCTCGACCAAGCTCGTTGCTCCGGTCGCGCGCGCTGCCACGACGGGAACAGCGCAAGCCATCGCCTCGAGCGTCACATTGCCGAAGGTCTCGGTGACGGAAGGGTTGAACATGACGTCCATCGAGGCCACCGCGCGCCCCAGGTCCGGTCCGGTCTGGAAACCGACGAAGGCCGCGCCCGGCAGCCGCTCCTCGAACCACCCGCGCGCGGGGCCATCGCCGATCACCAGCGCATTGTGCGCCACATCCTGCGCGCGCAGCCTGGCGAGCGTGGCGGCGAACACGTCGAGCCCCTTTTCCATCACCAGCCGGCCCAGAAAGCCGATTGCCATCTGGTCATCGCCGATGCCGTTCGCGCGCCGCCAATCCAGACTGCGGCGGTTGGCTGCGAACACCTCGCGGTCCACTCCGCGCGACCAGATCGCGACATCATCGTTCATTCCCTGCCCCACGAGCACGCGCGCCATGCTCGGCGAAGGGGCGAGCAGCGCATCGCATCGCCGGTAGAAGCGGCGCAGCAGGCGCACCGCCAGCGGTTCGAGAAAGCCCAGGCGGTAATAGCGCGGATAGGTCTCGAACCGGGTATGGACCGAGGCCAGCACCGGCAGGCCGTGCGCCCTCGCCCAGGCAAGCGCGCTGTGCGCTGAGGGATCGGGCGACGAGACATGCACGATATGCGGCGCGAATTGTGCGAGTTTGCGTCGGACCTGTGCGGAAAGCCCCAGCGCGACGCGATATTCGCCGCGTCCCGGTATCGGCACGCTGGGCAGCGAAACCAGCTCGCCCGCCGGAGCGAAGGCGGGCTCGGACACGGTCGGCGAGTATACCTGAACCAGCGCGCCATGCTCAAGCAGAGTGGCGACCAGCCGGTTGAGCGCTTGGTTGGCGCCGTCCCTCACCATATTGTAGTTGCCGCTGAACAGGGCGACGCGCAGGCCGGCGATCTCCATCGGCGCGGGTTTAGCTCAGCGCACTGGCTTAGGCGAGTGCGCATGGCCCGGCGCTTAGTGGCGCGCGTTTATCGATTCCGAACGTCGAGAGCTGGCTGGCACCCGGGCGCGGGTTACCTCATGGATGATCCGAGCGATTGGGGGGATGGATCATGACGCTGCACGGAGGCAGCGGGATATCATGGGTAGCCGGTCACCCGGGAGGCAGCGCACAACGCCGGGCGGCTCCACGCCGCCATAACCAGTCCAACCCCGCGCGTTCGCACCGGAACCGCGCGAGCCTGGTCCCATTGGCCTTCATATGACCCCGGGCGAAATCCTCGTTACCGGCGCGATGGTCGCCGCCTTCGCGTCGATCCATCTCAATGTGCGCCGGTTGCGCTTTCTCCAGCGCACGCCGCGCAGCCGCTGGCTGTCCTTCTGCGGCGGGGTCTCGGTGGCCTATGTGTTCCTTCACATCCTGCCCGATCTGGGCGCGCATTCGACCGATCTGGCGCGCGAGTTCGTGACCGAGCCGGTGGTTGCCGAAAGCATCGTCTATAGCCTGGCGCTCGCCGGACTGGCGGGTTTCTACGGGCTCGAGCGCAAGGTGAAGCTCAGCCGCGAACGCTCGCGCGAGGAGGGCGAGGGCGACCGGGTCAAGGACAATGTGCTGTGGCTGCACGTCGCCAGCTACGCGACGCTCAATCTGCTTATCGGCTATCTGCTGGTCCACCGCGAGGAAGCCGGGCCATGGGCGCTGGGGCTGTATTTCAGCGCCATCGGCCTGCATTTCCTCACCGCCGATTTCGGCATGCGCCAGCATCATCCCGAGCCTTATGATCGCTGGGGCGGGCCGGTGCTTGCCGCTGCCGTGGTCGCCGGCTGGGGGCTGGGGCTGTTCATCACGCTGCCGTCGGCGGCAATCGCTGGCCTCTTCGCCTTCCTGGCCGGCAATATTGTGCTTGGCGTGCTGAAGGAGGAGCTGCCCGATGAGCGGCAAAGCTTCTTCCTGCCGTTTGCGGGCGGCGTCGTCGGCTTTGCCGCACTCATCCTGGCAGAGCGGCTATGGGCGTGACCCGTCGAGGCGCTGCTTGCGGGAACGGGGGGCTGGGACGTCCTCCCTCATTGCACCCCAAGAATAGCGTTCGGGCTAGGCCACCTCCGCCTTGCGCGAGGCCTTCTTGCGCTCGTGCGGGTCGAGCTGGCGCTTCCTCAGCCGCACGTTCTTGGGCGTGACTTCGACCAGTTCGTCATCCTCGATATAGGCGATCGCCTGTTCCAGCGTCATCCGCCGCGGCGGGGTCAGCCGAATGCCCTCGTCCTTCCCGCTCGCGCGGAAATTGGTCAGCTGCTTGGACTTGAGCGGGTTGACCTCAAGATCCTGCGGCTTGGCATTCTCGCCGATGATCATCCCCTGGTACAGCTTTTCGCCCGGCGAGATGAACAGCTGGCCGCGCTCCTCAAGCATATTGAGCGCATAGGCCACCGCCTCACCCAGTTCCATCGAGATCAGGACACCATTCTGCCGGCCGCTGATCGGTCCCTTGTAGGGGCCGTAACGCTCGAACAGGCGGTTCATGATGCCCGTGCCCCGCGTGTCGGACAGGAATTCGCCATGATAGCCGATCAGCCCGCGGCTGGGTGCGCTGAAGGTGAGCCGCGTCTTGCCGCCGCCACTGGGGCGCATGTCGGTCATCTCGGCTTTGCGCAGCGCCATCTTCTCGACCACCGTGCCCGAGAACTCGTCGTCCACGTCGATCACCACCGTCTCGTACGGCTCCTCGCGGCCGCCCTCGCCATTGCGCAGCAGCACGCGCGGGCGGCTGATCGACAATTCGAAGCCCTCGCGGCGCATCGATTCGATCAGCACGCCCAGTTGCAGTTCCCCGCGTCCGGCGACCTCGAAGGCGTCACGCTCGGCGCTTTCGGTCAGGCGGATGGCGACATTGGTTTCCGCCTCGCGCTCGAGCCGCTCGCGAATAACGCGGCTTTGCACCTTGTCCCCCTCGCGCCCGGCATAGGGGCTGTCATTGACCGCGAAAGTCATCGACAAGGTGGGCGGATCGATCGGCTGCGCGGGGATCGGCGCGGTGACCGCGGGATCGCACAAGGTGTTGGACACGGTCGCCTGCGCAAGCCCGGCAATGGCGACGATATCGCCTGCCTCAACTCGGTCCACCGGTACGCGCTCCAGTCCGCGAAAGGCGAACACCTTGCTCGCCCGGCCCGCTTCGATCTGCTTGCCATCGACATCGAGCGCCTTGATCGCCATCCCCGCTTCCAGCGCCCCCGCCTCGATCCGCCCGGTCAGGATGCGACCCAAGAAAGCGTCGCGGTCGAGCAGCGTCGCCAGCATGGCGAAGGGCGCATCGCTGGTCAGCCCGGGCGGCGGCACATGGTCGACGATGGTGCCGAACAGCGGGGTCAGATCTCCCTCGCGCGCGTCGGCATCCTGGCTGGCATAGCCCGAACGGCCCGAGGCGTAGAGCATTGGGAAGTCGAGCTGCTCGTCATTGGCATCCAGGTTGACGAACAGGTCGAACACCTCGTCGAGCACTTCCTGCGGGCGCGCATCGGAGCGGTCGATCTTGTTGACCACCACGATCGGCCTCAACCCCAGGCCGAGCGCCTTGCTGGTGACGAACTTGGTCTGCGGCATCGGCCCTTCGGCGGCGTCCACCAGCAGGATCACCCCATCGACCATCGACAGGATGCGCTCCACCTCGGCGCCGAAATCGGCGTGGCCGGGTGTATCGACGATATTGATCCGCATCTGCTCGCCGCCCGCGGGCGGTGTCCACTCCACGCTGGTGCACTTGGCCAGGATGGTGATCCCGCGCTCCTTCTCGAGCTCGCTGGAATCCATCGCCCGCTCCTCCACGCGCTGATTGTCGCGGAAGGTTCCGGATTGGCGGAACAGCTGGTCGACCAGCGTGGTCTTGCCGTGATCGACATGGGCGATGATCGCCACGTTGCGCAAAGCTGCGGACATTGAAGCGGGCCTTGGATGAGGGGTTCGGGGGATGAGGGGGTTCGGGCGGCCGAGCCGGCGGGGCGGGCAGCGGTTCGCCGGACGCCCTACCCCAGCGAGCGGGCAGCGACAAGGCGTGAGCGAACCCGGCAGCTGTGACCGCAAAGCCACGCTTGTCGTTGGAGCATCGCAGTGCCTTGCAGATGGGTTGGCGATTTTGATCGCTGTAGACTAATAAACCGACTACATAACAGTCGCTTACCGACTTATATGACAACCAGAGGAATCGCGCGACACTAGCGCATGGGCAGGAAGCTCGCATGTCTGATTTGAACTACCGCGGCGCGCGTGCGTCCCGCTTTTTCACGGCCTCCATCGCAGTGCTCGCACTGCTGGCACCCGGCGCGACTTTGGCGCAGGATGCGTCGCCCCCGCCCGATGCCTTCCCGCCGCAGGAGGACACCGCCACCGGCAACCAGATCATCGTCACCGCCACCAAGCGCGAGGCAACGCTGCAGGATGTGCCCGTGGCGGTCACCGTCACCACCGCCGAAGCGCTCGAGCGTGACCAGATCCGCGACCTGCGCGATCTGCAGACGCTTGTCCCTTCGCTGCAAGTCGGCCAGCGGCAGAGCGTTGCCAACACCAACTTCTTCATTCGCGGCTTCGGCAACGGCGCGAACAACGCCGGTATCGAGCCCTCGGTCGGCGTGTTCGTGGACAACGTCTACCGAAGCCGCACCGCCGCCCAGATCACCGACCTTCCCAATGTGGAGCGGATCGAGGTGCTGCGAGGGCCGCAATCCACTCTGTTCGGCAAGAACGCCAGCGCCGGTGTCATCTCGATCAGCACGCAGGAGCCGCAATTCGACCTGGGCGGCGTCGGCGAACTGACGCTGGGCAATTACGAACAGGTGATCGCCAAGGGCTATGTCACCGGGCCGGTAAGCGACGAGATCGCGGCTAGCATTGCCGGCGGGGTCAACATGCGCGAGGGTTTCTTTCGCGATGCGGTAACCGGCGAGCGCATCAATGACCGCGACCGCTGGTTCGTGCGCGGGCAGGCTTTGGTCGAACTGGCCAACGATGTTTCGCTGCGGATCATCGGCGATTACGACGAGATCGACGAATTGTGCTGCGCGGTGGTCAATGCGCGGCTGGGCGGCGCGGGTCAGGCCATCCGCGCGCTGGGCGGGCAGGTGACCGATCCCGCCAAGCCTTTCGAAGGCGTGGTGTTCAACAACTTTGATTCCACCAACCGGATCGAGAACTGGGGTATCTCGGCGCAGCTCGACGTGCCGCTCGGCGATACCTTGGAGGCCGCGTCGATCACCGCCTTCAGACGCTCGGATGCCGCGACCCGGCAGGACTCTGATTTCACCAGCGCCGACCTGATCAATCCGCGCGCCGAGGATGTGTCGGTCGAGACCTTCACCCAGGAACTGCGGCTCACCGGCTCGCTCACCGACCGGCTCGATGTGCTGCTCGGCGCGTTCTATATTTCGGAAGAAGTCGAACAGACCGGCCAGCTGCTGCTCGGTAGCCAGTTCCGGCCCTATGCCGACATCCTCATCCGCCAGGCATCGGGCGGCGCCCTCAATATCGCCACGCTGGAAGCCGCGCTGGGACAGGCGGACGGGCGGTCCTATCAGGGCCAGTTCTTCGGTGCCGGACAGGGCCTGAACGAAGCCTTCACGCTCGAATCGGAAGCTTTGTCGCTGTTCGGACAGGCCGATCTGGAACTGGCCGACGGGCTGGTCCTGACGCTGGGGGGCAATTATACCTGGGACTGGAAGACGTTCAGCGCCAGCGCCACGTCAAGCGATGTCTTCTCGGGGATCGACTTCGGCGCGCCGCAATACGCCCCGTTCCGCTCGCAGCTATTGTTCCAGGGCGCATTGGCGCAGGGTGTGGGCAACGCGCTGATGCTGGGCCGCGCCGCCACCGCCGCCGAGATACAGACCTTTGCCGCCGCCAACATGGCCGCCTTTGGCCAGATCAGCGCCGGGGCGCAGGCGTTCGCGGCCGCCAATGCCAACAACCCTGTCGCCAACCCGCTCAACCCTTTGCGGGCGCTGCAATTCCTGCCGCCCTTCCTCGACGTTCCCAACGCGGTCGAGGATGGCGAGATAGACGACGAGAATTTCAGCTACACCGTGCGCCTCGCCTACGACGTGACGCCCGGCATCAACGTCTATGCGAGCTACGCGACGGGCTTCAAGGCCTCCTCGGTCAATCTGTCGCGCGACAGCCGGCCGGCGCTGGCCGACCGCGCGGCGATTATCGCTGCGGGTCTGGCGCTCAACAACCTGACCTTTGCCAGCCGCTTCGCCGACCCCGAGGAATCACGCGTGATCGAGGCGGGGATCAAGACCTCGTTCGATTTCGGCTCGATCAACCTGACGGTATTCGATCAGGAGATCGAGGGCTTCCAGTCGAACATCTTCACCGGTACCGGCTTCGCCCTGCTCAATGCCGGCAAGCAGAGCACTTTCGGCGTCGAGCTGGAATCAACCTTCACCCCGGTCCCCCGGCTCACCCTGGGCTTCGGCGTCACCTATCTCGATCCATTCTACGACAGCTTCGAAGTCTCCTCGGTGGGCGATCTTTCGCGCACGCGCCCGGCGGGCATTCCCGAATGGACGGTGCTGCTGACCGGGCAATACGAGTTCGCGGTTCCCGGCGGGCTCGTCGTGCCGCGCCTCGCCTATCTGTGGCAGTCCGAGGTGCAGCTCGTCGAGGGGCTGCCCGGCTTCCTGGTGCGCGGCCCGGACGGCGCCATCCTCGACGCCGCCCCCGCGCTCGCCGCCGCAGAGCCGTTCACCCGCCAGGGTGAGGATCTTACCGCCTCGCTCACTTTCGAGACCGATGCCGGGCTGTCGCTCTCGGTATGGAGCCGCAACCTGCTCGACCGCCGCGATCTTGGCGTTATCTTCGATTCGCCCGCCCAGCCCGGGGGGGTCTCGGCCTATCCCAACGATCCGCGCACCTATGGCGTCACCGCGCGCTACCGGTTCTGACCCGATCCGGCACGGACGCGGTGTGTAGCCCTTGTGCGGTCACGCCATTTATGGCGTAGGCGCGCCGAACGCGAGACACAGGGGACGCGAACGATGAACTGGATGCTGTTGCCGTTCCGGCGGTATTTCGATTTTCAGGGGCGTTCGCGCCGCCGCGAATACTGGATGTTCACACTGCTCAACGTGCTTGTCGGTGTGGCGCTGTTCCTGCTCCTCCTGGTCGCCGGCGTGCCACTCACAGCGATGGATGATCCTACGCAAAGCGTCGGGGTGTTCAGCAGCGGATTGATGATCGTGTTCGGCATTCTGGTGATGATCTGGCTGCTGGCGATCATCATCCCGTCGATCGCCGTGACCATCCGCCGATTTCATGACCGCAACATGAGCGGCTGGTGGTACTTGGGGTTTATCGTGGCGGGACTGATCCCGCTGGTCGGGTTCCTTGCCAGTATCGCGCTCATCGTGCTGATGGCGCTGCCCGGAACGCCCGGACCCAACCGTTTCGGGCCCGATCCCAAGGATCCCTCGCAAGCCGAAGTGTTCGCCTAGAGCGAGCGCAGCGTGCGCGCCGGCTTGGCGCGCAGCAGCGGCAGCGAGGCGGCAAGCGCGAAGCCCAGCACCAGCACCAGACCGGCGCCGAGCACCATGAGGATGCGCGGCCAGTCGGGTAGCCAGTCGAATTCGAACAGCTGGACGATGACCAGCCAAGCGAGGCCCGTCCCCAAGCCCAGCGCCACCACCGCCAGGATGGCCGCCAGCAGTCCGAACTCGGCCAGCTGCAGTCCCAAGAGCTGACGGCGGCTGGCGCCCAGCACGCGCAGCATCACCGTATCATAGACCCGCGCCGCCCGGGCTGCGGCAATCGCGCCCAGCAGCACCGCGATGCCCGCCAGCACCGCCACCGACGCCGCGGCCAGGATGGCGAGCGACACCTGCTCCAGAATGGTGCGCGCCTCGGCCAGAAGCGGACCCACCTCGATCACCGAGCTGCCCGGAAAGGCGCTGACCAGCGCGTGCAGCAAGCCGGGGGCCTCAGCACCTTCGGGCAGTTGCACGGTGGCGGCCATGTTGTGCGGTGTCTGGGCGAAGGTGTTGGGGGTAAAGACGAACACGTAGTTCAGCCCCAGGCTTTCCCAGTCGAGCCGGCGGAAGCTGGCGATGCGCGCGGTATGCTCGACGCCGAGCACGCCCACGCGCACGATGTCGCCCAGTTCCATTCCCGCCGCCTCGGCCAGTTCCTCATCCACCGAGACCAGCGCCTCGCCCGAATAGTCCGCCGGCCACCATTCGCCATCGACCAGCGAGTTGCCCGCCGGCAGCGTCTCGGAATAGGTCAGGCCGCGCTCGCCCGATAGCTGCCAGGCGCCATCGGGCAGCTCCTCCAGATCGGCGAGGATGATGGGATCCGCCTCGGGACCATAGGCCAGCACCGTGCCGCGCAGCACCGGTGTCACCTCCACCTTCGCGCCTGCCGCCTGTTGCGACACGGTCGCGCGGAATTGCTCGGTCTCGCCGCGCGGCACGTCGAGCACGAAATAATCGGGAGCGCGCTCGGGCACTTGGCTGCGGATATTGCCATCGAGGCTGGTCTGGACAGCAGCAAGCAGGACGAATGCGGCGAGACCGAAGCCCAGAGCGGTGACCAGCGCGCCTGTGGCGGCTCCCGGCCGGTGCAGGTTGGCAAGCCCCAGGCGGGCGATCGGGCTGGACGGCCGCGGGGCCGCGCGTGCTGCCCGGCGGATCGCCCAGCCGACCAGTGCGAGCAAGCCCAGCACCGCTGCCGCCCCCGCCAGGAACAGCGCGGAAAGTGCAGGCTGCGGCGAGCCCGCGATCGCCAGCAGGGCAATGCCCGCAAGCCCGACTCCCACGGGCAAAGCCGCCGCGCGCCAGGCCTGCGCCAGCGGGGCGACACGCGCACGCATCAGCGCCATCGCCGGAAATTGGCGCGCCTGCGCCAGCGGCGGCGCGGCGAATACCAGCGCTACCAGCAGCCCGAAGGCCAGCGCGCGCAGCAATGCCGGTGGATGGACGAGCAATCCGGTGGAGACGGGCAGCAATTGCCCGAGCGCTTGTGCCAGCAGCGGAGTCACCAGCACACCCGCGATCAGCCCCGCCAGCGCGCCCACCAGCGCCGCCGCGCCCACCTGCAGGGCATAGATACGGGCAATGTCGCGGCTGGTCGCACCCAGAATCTTAAGCGTGGCAATGCTCTGGCGCCGCTGCTGGAGGAAGGAGGAGACGCCGCCGCCGATGCCGATCCCCGCGATCACCAGCGCCGCCAGGCCGACCAGCATCAGGAACTCGCCCATCCGCCCCACGAAGCGCTCGGCCCCCGGGGAAGCGCGGTCGCGGGTGCGCGTGTCGAGCCCCGCGCCGGGGAAGCGTTCGGTGATCGCCTCCTCCACCGCCGCCGGATCGTCCGAGCCCTGGAACCGGACCCGGGTCTTGGTCTCGTACATCGAGCCTGGCGCGATAAGCTCTGCCTGCTGCGGGAAGTCATAGGGCACGATCACCGTCTGGCCGAGCGCGAAGCCTTCGCTCAGCCGGTCGGGTTCCTCGGCGATGATGCCGGCCACCACCAGGTCCTCCGTGCCCACCCGAATGGTGTCGCCGGGTGAAACCTCGAGCCGTTGCGCCGCGCCCGGAGCAAGGAACGCCTGGCCCGGCGGGGGTGCGCCGAACCGGCTGCCGCCCTCGATCGCCAGCTCGCCGTAAAGCGGCCAGTTCTCGTCCACCGCTTTCAGTTCCACCGGCGCGGCGACTTGCGGCGTGCTTGCCATCGCCTGCATCCTGAGGCCCTGGCTGAGCGTTCCGTAGCGCGCCAGGAACGCGGTTTCCTCCTCGCTCAGCGGCCGTTGCCAGACCTCGACTTCCAGATCGCCGCCCAGCAGAACCTGGCCCTGCGCGTCGAGCTCGCTCTGGATCGAGGCGGTGAGCGAGCCGATCGCGGCAAGCGCGCCCACGCCCAGGAACAGGCAGATGATCAGCAGCCGCAGCCCCTTGAACCGGCGGGCCAGGTCGCGCCGGGCCACCCGCCAGGCCGCGGTCCAGCCCATCTGCCGCCCGCGTGCCGCCTCACCCATGCCGGTCGCTCGCGATCCGTCCGTCGGCCAGCGTGACGATGCGTGCGCAGCGACGTGCCAGCGCCTCGTCATGGGTGATGACGATAAGCGTCGCGCCGGTTTGCGCCCGCCGGTCGAACAATACGTCCATGATCGCCTCGCCGGTGGTCGCATCCAGGTTGCCGGTCGGCTCGTCAGCGAAGATCAGCGGCGGGCGCGGGGCGAGCGCGCGGGCAATGGCGACACGCTGCTGTTCGCCGCCCGATAATTGCGCGGGATAATGCGTCAGCCGATGTCCCAGGCCCACCGCCTCCAGTTCACCCGCCGCGCTGGTCCAGGCGTCCTCAATCCCGGCCAGCTCCATCGGGGTGGCGACATTTTCCTGCGCGGTCATCGTGGGCAGAAGGTGGAACGCCTGCAGCACGATGCCGATGCGCCCGCGCCGGGCCATCGCCAGCGCATCCTCGCCCAGCACCGCGAAATCGGCGCCGGCCACTTCGAGCGTGCCCGAACTTGCCCGCTCGAGCCCGGTCAGCACCGCCATCAGCGAGCTCTTGCCCGAACCCGACGGGCCGAGCAGCGCCACCGTCTCGCCTTGTCCGATCGTCAGGTCGATACCGCGCAGGATTTCCACCGCAGCCGGACCTTCGCCCAGCTTCAGCCTGAGATCGCGCGCCGCGATCACCGCAGGGCTCATTGCCGGGCTTGTCACACCGGCGCGATGGCATAGGGAGGGCCGGGCGGCAAGGCGGCGGAAGGACGGTGCTTGGATGAAATGGGTTTTGCTACATACGGCTGTGCTGATGTTGCTGGCCGCATGTGGCGGAGAGGCGCCGGAGCCCGCAACAGACAATCGGAGCGATAGCAGCGAAGCTTCGAATGAGAGTGCGCCTGACGCGGTACCCATAAGCGGCCCGCCGGTGCGCATCCTGGCATTCGGCAACAGCCTGTTCGCCGGATACAATCTGGGCGGGGAGGAAGGTTTTCCCGAGGTGCTCGAAGCCCAGCTGCGCCGCCGGGGGATTAATGCCGAGGTCATCGATGCGGGCGTTTCGGGCGATACCACCGCGGCGGGCCGGCAGCGGCTGGATTTCGTGCTCGACAATGCCGGCGAGCCGGTCGACCTCGCCATCGTCGAGCTTGGTGGCAACGACATCCTGCGCGGTCTGCCGCCCGCCGAAACGCGCGCCAATCTGAGCGCGATCATGGAAGAACTCGATACGCGCGGCATCGATGTGCTGCTGATGGGGATGCGCGCGCCGCCCAACCTGGGGGCCGATTTCGTGAACGCATTCGATGTGATCTATCCCCAGCTTGCCGAGCGCTACGGGGCCGAGCTTGTCCCCTTCTTCCTCGAGCCGATTTACCGCCGGCCCGAGCTGATCCAGTCCGACCGCATCCACCCCACCGCCGAGGGTGTCGAGGTGCTGGTCGCCACGACTATTGAGGAGGTGATCGACGCATTGCCGCAAGCCGAGGGCGATGGCGACTGACGCTGGGCAGCTGTCGGCGCCACAATTCGCTCCTGCCGTTTCGCCCGATGTGCGCAGACTGCCGGTCCGAGGGTCCTGTCCAGTCAATCCTGGGTTGATGTTTGTGGGAAGGTCAGACGCGCACCGCTTGGCCCGCCGTTACCTGCCAGACCGCCGCCTGGTCGGCGATGGTCTCGAAGGGCGCAAGTTCAGTCCCCGTGAGCCACACCTGCGCCGGACCGGCAGCGAGGCGCTCGAACAGGGCGCCGCGCCGCACCGGATCGAGATGAGCGGCAATCTCGTCGAGCAGCAGCAGCCCCGGCCGCCCGTCCGCCGCCAGCCGGGCGTGCGCCAAAGTCAGAGCGATCAGCATGGCCTTCTGCTCGCCGGTGGAAGCAAGCGCGGCGGGCGTGTCCTTGGCCGCGTGCAGCACATCCAGCTCGTCGCGATGCGCGCCTTCCAGCGTGCGCCCCGCCGCCCGGTCGCGCAGCCGCGTGGCGGCAAGGGCGGCTCGGTCGGCAGGTCCTGAGCATTGCAGGGCCAGTGCGGGCTTGGCGAAAGGCTCGTCGGGCATGGCCGCCAATGCGTCGCTCAGCCGGATGATGATCCGCGCCCTCGCTTCGCGCAGCAGCAGGCCGGCCTCAGCCAGTTCGCCCTCGAGCGGGGTGAGCCAGGATGTATCGGGTTCCGCATCGCCAGTGAGCAGGCGGTTGCGCTCACGCAGCGCCGCCTCGTAGCGCGCGGCGATCCGCGCATGGCCGGGCTCCAGCGCTAGTGTGAGCCGGTCGAGATAGCGCCGGCGGGCGCTCGCACTGCCGGTGAACAGCGTGTCCATTGCAGGGGTCAGCCAGGAGATCGCCAGACGTTCGGCCAGCCCCGCCGCGCTCGCCTCCGCCGCGTTCACCCGCACGATCCGGCGGCCGGGCCGCTCGGCACCGGTTCCGGTGCCCAGACGCACAGGCTCGATCCCGTTGCCCTGGGACAGCAGCGCGCTGACGGCGAACCCGCCTTCGCTTCCCGACCGCGCCATGTCCGCAAGCGACGCACGTCTCAGTCCGCGGCCCGGAGCCAATAGCGAGAGCGCTTCGAGCACGTTGGTCTTGCCCGCGCCATTCTCGCCGATCAGCAGGTTGATCCGGCGAGCACCCTGGAGCCGCGTCTCGGGATGATTGCGGAAATCGGTCAGGATGATGCGGTCGAGGGCCATGACGGTCGCGGCAGGGCCTACGAGGATTGGGGGGCGCTGACCATCGAGCCAAAGCCTATGCCGAAGGTTGGCGCAGATTCCCAATCATCCGCAATCGTTCAGTTCTCAGCCATGTAAGACGCGCTGCAAACCCGTCGTTTCCCGCCATTCCGACGACTTGGCACGCCGTCTGCAATGCTACGAATACCGGGTGGATGTGCTGCCCGGCCAATCTGCAAAAGGGGAAATATCATGAACTCCAATTCCTTCGCCCAACGTGCCCTTGCCGCATTCGGCGCCGTCGCGCTGACAGTCACGCTGCTGGTGTCGAGCTTTGCAACTCCTGGCGCGACCACCGTCGCCACGGTGCTGGCATGAGCGTCGACAAGCTGCAGCGCTCGGGGGGAGCCGGGCGCAAGCTGCGGCGCAGCAGGGACCAGGCCATGGTCGGCGGGGTCTGCGCGGGACTAGCCGAGCACCTGGGCACCGACCCGCTGCTGGTGCGGCTGATCTTCACCGTCAGCATATTGCTCGGCTTCGGCGCGCCGCTGCTGGTCTATTTGCTGCTCTGGCTGCTGCTCGATCGAGGATGACGCGCAGCTTCGAGCCTGCCGGTTTCAACCATGGCGTGCGAAGGGCGAGAAGTCGGTATTGGTATCGAATATCTCGACCCCCTCGCGCCGCTTGAGGAAGCCGACCACCTGATAGGTCAGCGGCGTGAGCAGCGCTTCCCAGGCGGTCTTGATCGCCCATTGCGAGAGCACCACCTGCCACAGCAATTCGGGCGGCCAGCCGGCCACGCCCAAGAAGGCCAGCGGATAGAAGATCGCGCTGTCCAGCCCCTGGCCCACCGCGGTGGAGCCGATGGTCCGCGCCCAAAGCAGCCGGCCTTGCGTCCACACCTTCATCCGCGCCAGCACGAAGCTGTTGGCGAATTCGCCGACCCAGAACGCCACCATGGAGGCGGCGACGATGCGCCAGGTATTGCCGAAGACCATCTCGTAGGCCTCCTGCCCGTCCCATCCGCGCGCCGGCGGCAGCGCGACCACCACCCAGGCCATGAACGCCATGAAAGCGAGCGCGGCGAACCCGGTCCAGATCACCCGGCGCGCGCGGGCATAGCCATAGACCTCGGTCAGCACATCGCCGATAATATAGCTGATGGGAAAGAACAGCACGCCCGCGCCGAACGGCCATTCGCTGCCATCGGGGAGGTTGATGAAACTGGGCTTGGCCGCGCCGATGAGGTTGGACAGCAGCACGATGGCGACGAACGCCGCCATCACCAGATCGTAATAGCGGTAGGCCCGCCTCGCGCCTTGGCGCCCCTCGATCCTGGTCGGCTCGCTGTCCATCGCGCCAAGCGCCTAACCCGGTTTGCGCCCGCCTCAAAGCGCGCTATGCGCCCGCCATTCGCGCCCGTAGCTCAGCTGGATAGAGCACGCGCCTTCTAAGCGTGTGGTCGCAGGTTCGAGTCCTGCCGGGCGCGCCCTTCTTCGCAAGGTCCTCGCGGCTGTTCCCTCCGCTGCGCTGTGGGGCCGCTGCGGGCGCGCGTTCGCGCTTGCGAACTCTGGTTCGGTTTTTGCAGGGTCTGAGAAGGGTTGTCTTCGGCAGTTCAGGTGACGGTAAAGCCGAGCAATCGCCCGTCTTATTTATGCTTGCTTGCGCTTGTGCCGTTACCAAAGGATCAACCCGCCGCGCGCCGCAGCGCCGATCAGCGCGCCTCGCCGATCCGCCGCATGACGCGCAACACCGCCTGGCGGGGGAGGGCGGGGACTGCCCAGCGCAGCAGCAACCCGAGCCGCTTGTCGTTCACCGTCAGCAGATCTCCGCCCATCGCTGCCTCGTAACCTGCTCTTGCGACGCTCGCGGCATCGGCCACGCCGGTCTCGAACGCGCGGGTTCCTTCCAGCCCGGCGACCTTGGCGAACTCGGTATCGACGGGGCCGGGGGCAAGCAATGTCACACTAACACCCTCGCCGCGCATCTCCTCTGCCAGCGCCTGGCTGAAGGAATTGACGAATGCCTTGCTGGCGAAATACACCGCCTGGAGCGGTCCGGGGACCATTCCCGCGGTCGATCCGACATTGAGGATACGGCCGCGCCCGCGCTGCACCATGTCCGCGCCGATCAACCGGGTCAGCGTGACCAGCGCCTTGATATTAAGCTCGATCATGGCCAGCGCGCTGGCAAGATCCTGCTCGGCAAAGGCGCCACGCCCGCCGAAACCCGCATTGTTGACCAGCAGTTCGACATCCAGCTTGTGCGCCGCGATCTCATCGTAAAGCGCCTGCGCGCCGCCTGGTGCGGCGAGGTCGGAAGGCATGACGTGAACGCTGACCGCGTACTTTGCCCGCAACTCGGCGGCCAGCGTCTCAAGCACGTCCTGCCGCCGCGCGGTCAGAACCAGATCGCCACCAGCGGCGGCGTGGATGCGCGCGAACTCCCGCCCGATCCCCGCAGAGGCGCCGGTAACCAGCGCCAAGCCCGGCTTCATAGGACCCGCACCGCGAGCAGCGCGCCGCTTACTGAGCGCGCGCGACCTGCTTCTCGTTCAGCAGTTCCTGCAATTCGCCCGCTTCGAACATCTCGCCCATGATGTCGCTGCCGCCGACGAATTCGCCCTTGACGTAAAGTTGGGGAATGGTCGGCCATTCGGAAAACGCCTTGATCCCCTGACGGATTTCCATGTCCTGGAGCACGTCCACGCTCTCGAAGGCAATGCCGCAGTGATCGAGGATGGACACCGCGCGATTGGAGAAGCCGCATTGCGGAAAAAGCGGCGTGCCCTTCATGAACAGGACAACGTCATGTTCGTTGACGATCCCCGAAATGCGTTCGTTGGCGTCGTTCATCTGCAGCCCCTTATCCTATCACTTGCCTCGGCAAATCAGGTGGGAACCGTGGTGATGAGTTGCAAGGCGTGCAATTCGCCTCCCATCCGCCCGCCGAGCGCGTCATAGACCATCTTGTGCTGCTGGACGCGGCTTATGCCGGCAAACGAGGGCGAGGCGACGCGGGCTAGATAGTGGTCGCCATCATTGATAAGCGCCTCGATGGAAACCTGCGCATCGGGCAGGGCTTGTTTGATCAGCGCCTCGATCTGGGCGGCGGGCATGGCCATCAGTATTGCCCCTGCGCGGCGATGCTTGGGGTCACAAGCCCGCTCACGCCCCGTCCATGAACTGGCGGCGCGCCTCTACCGCCATGACATCGAGCTGCGCACGCACCTGCGCCTCGTCGATATCGCACCCCGCCTGCGCCAGATCGCCGGTCAGCTTCCTGACGACGTCGCCGTCACCCGCCTCCTCGAAGTCGGCCTTGACCACCGCCTTCTTATAGGCCTCGGTCTCCTCGGGCGACAGGTTCATCAGCCCCGCGGCCCATTCGCCAAGCAGACGGTTGCGTCTTGCCGCAACGCGGAAGGCGGTCTCCTCATCCATCGCGAACTTGGCTTCCTCGCCCTTCTGGCGATCATTGAAATCGGTCATGCTGCCGGCCCCTGTGGTTGGCGTGCGAGAATAGCGGCGTGGTGTCTCAGGCGGCAAGCCCCGTACCGCGCGTCAACCAGGGTCGCTCGCGGGCGACCTGGGTTTCGTATGCGGTGATCTGTTCCTCACGCTCCAGCGTCAGCGCCACCTCGTCGAGGCCTTCGAGCAGACAGCGCTTGCGGAACGGGTCGATCTCGAAGGCGAAGCGGTCCTGGAAACGGGTGGTCACGCTCTGCTCGGCGAGGTCTATCTCGATCGGATCGCTGGCGGCAACCTCGAGCAGCCGGTCGATCTGCGCCTGCGGCAGTTCCACCGTCAGGATGCCGTTCTTGAACGTATTGCTGGCGAAGATATCCGAAAAGCTGGGCGCAATGACCGCCTCGATGCCCCGGTCCGCCAATGCCCAGGCTGCATGTTCGCGGCTGGAACCACAGCCAAAATTGGCCCCGGCAATCAGGATAGGCGCACGGGCGAACTCGGGCTGGTCGAACAGATTGCCCGGATCCTCGGCTCGCAGCGCCTCGAAGGCGCCTTCCCCCAGTCCTTCGCGGGTGATCGTCTTCAGCCAGCGGGAGGGAATAATGACGTCGGTGTCGACATTGGCCCGGCCGAACGGAATGGCCCGGCCCGCGATGCGATCAATGGCGCGCATCAGTCGGTTTCGGGCTTCTCGCCGCTGGGGATGGCGCCGGGCTCCGTTGGCCCTTTTTTCTTTTCCCTGCGGCGGTTTGCGTACATCAGGGCCGCGGCCACCGCCGCCGAGCCCACCGCGCCGGCGATCTTCCCGGGCCTGTTGTGGGAATGTTTGCTCATGACATGACAATGCGCCGGGGCGCGTTTGGTGGCAAGTCGGTGTTGCAATATTCGCGTAATACAAGCCACCGGCGTTGCTTCTCGGCCAGCGTCATGGCGGCAAAGGCGGGGCTGGACGAGGGCAGGGGGACCAGGCTCAGCCCCATGTCATCGAGCACTCCGGTGCCGATCCGCGCCGCCACCGCGCCGTTCAGCCCGACCGCGCGAAGTTCGGGGAGCGATGCGACCAGCTGACGAAGCGGGTTGGCCTCAATCTCGCGCATCGCGGTATCGAGGCTGCCTTCGCGCCGCGCCGAGGCGACGGTGTCCCACAGGCCGATGCCTGCGCCAAGCAGCGCCTCGAGCCGCTGCTCGTAGGTCATCGGCTCCAGCTCGACCTCGATCATCTTGCCCATCAGCTGCCAGAAGCGGTTGCGCGGATGGGCATAATAGCGCCCCGCCGCCAGCGACGCTTCCCCCGGCAGACTGCCGAGCACCAGCACGCGCGTATTGTCGGCGACGACCGGGGCGAAGGACGACTTGCGGCTTGTCATCACCCCCGGGTCAGGCACCGTTGCGTTTAACCGGGCGCCGGATCATCCGGCCTCGCCCAACCGACCTGTCCCAAGATACCACCCGGGCAAAGCCGCCCCGCGAGGACGAGCAGCGCTGCCCCGATCCGCGCTGCGCCTCTTCAAGCAACCAGTTCGCGCACATCGGTCAGCCGGCCGGTTACCGCGGCCGCCGCTGCCATCGCCGGGGAGACGAGGTGCGTTCTGGCACCAGGTCCCTGGCGGCCGACGAAGTTGCGGTTGCTGGTCGATGCGCAGCGCCCGCCCGCGGGCACCTTGTCAGGGTTCATCCCCAGACAGGCGGAACAGCCGGGCTCGCGCCATTCCAAGCCGGCGGCCGTGAACACCTTGTCTAGTCCCTCGGCTTCGGCCTGCGCCTTCACCAGACCCGAACCCGGCACGACGATGGCCCATGCGACATCATCGGCCAGCCGCCTTCCCTCGACCACTTGCGCTGCGGCGCGCAGGTCCTCGATGCGGCTGTTGGTGCATGAGCCGATGAACACGTGGCTTACCGCGATATCCTCCATCCGCTGGCCCGCTTCGAGCCCCATGTAGTCGAGCGATGCGCGCGCCGCCTTGCGCTTGGCCGGCTCGGCAAAGCTCTCGGGATCGGGCACGCGTCCGGTGATCGGCACCACGTCCTCGGGGCTGGTCCCCCAGGTGACGCACGGCTCCACCTCGCCCGCGTCGATCAGCACCCGGCGATCGAACGATGCGCCCTCGTCGGTGACCAGCGTGCGCCAGTATTGCAGCGCGGCGTCCCATTCGGCTCCCGAAGGCGCCATCGGCCGGCCCTTGAGATAGGCGAAGGTGGTCTTGTCGGGAGCGATCAGCCCGGCCCTCGCGCCCGCCTCGATGCTCATGTTGCACACCGTCAGCCGGCCCTCGATGCTCATCTGCTCGAACACGCGCCCGCGATATTCGATGACGTGGCCCGTGCCCCCCGCGGTGCCGATGCGGCCGATGATGTGGAGGATCAAGTCCTTGGCGGTCACTCCGGGACCCGGCATGCCCTCGATGCGCACCTCCATCGTCCGCGAGCGCTTGAGCAGCAGGGTCTGCGTCGCCAGCACATGCTCGACCTCGCTGGTGCCGATGCCGAACGCGAGCGCGCCGACACCGCCATGCGCGGCGGTATGCGAATCGCCGCACACGATCGTGGTACCCGGCAGGGAGAAGCCCTGCTCCGGTCCGACCACGTGGACGATGCCCTGCTCGGGCGCGGTGGCGCTGAAATAGCGGATCGGCAGACCCGCCACATTGCGTTCGAGCGCGGCGAGCTGGGCGGCGCTCTCGTCATCGGCCACCGGCACCGGCATGCCTGCGCCATCCACCCGCGGCGTGGTCGGCACGTTGTGGTCGGGGACCGCCAGCGTCAGGTCGGGGCGACGGACCGGACGACCGGTTAGCCGCAGGGCCTCGAACGCCTGCGGGCTGGTCACCTCGTGCACCAGGTGCCGATCGATGAAGAGGAGCGAGGTGCCATCCTCGCGGCGCTCGATCTCGTGCGCATCCCAAATCTTGTCGTATAGCGTGCGGGCTCCGGCCGAGGCTGAGGTTGATGGCGGGGCTGACGGCGAAGACACAGGTGGGGGCGGGGTCGCGGTGCTCATGACGCGCGCTTGTGCCGCTCAACGCGCGTCGGAGCAAGCATGTTGCCCGCGGGGCATGGCAAAGCTCTTGTTATGGCCGCCCATGCTGTCGGTGCCGCCAGCGCATTGCGGCATAGCAAACCAGGTGGGCAATTAGGTCGCACGGGCAGCTTTGCCCTTCGCTCCATGCGTCCCTATAGGGGTGTCATGTCCGTTCTGGTTCCCGTTTTGGTCCCAACGCTGATCGTCATCGCCACGGTGCTGGCGATGGAATGGGTCGCCTGGGCCAGTCACAAATATGTCATGCATGGGCCAGGCTGGGCATGGCATCGCGACCATCACGAGCCGCATGACAAGGTGTTGGAGAAAAACGACCTGTATGGACTGGTCGGCGCAGCGATGAGCATCTCGATGTTCGCGCTGGGCTCGCCGCTGGTCGTGGGCGAGGCAGCCTGGTGGCCGGCGACCTGGATCGGCGTGGGCATCCTTGGCTACGGCATCATCTACATGCTCATTCACGATGGGCTCGTGCATCAGCGCTATTTCCGCATCGTGCCCAAGCGCGGCTATGCCAAGCGGCTGGTTCAGGCGCACAAGCTGCATCACGCCACGATCGGGAAGGAGGGCGGGGTGAGCTTCGGCTTCGTCTTCGCCGGGCGCCCCGAACGCCTGAAGGCCGAACTCAGACGCCAGCGCCAGGCCGGCGAGGCTCGCTTCCGCTCGGCCGCCGACCTCTCCTAGACCGGCGGACTGCGGTCAGGCGGGGCGCGGGGATTTGCTGATCCGGTACCGAGTGTGACGATCTGATGCCTAGTGCAAAGTCGCGGATCATCCGCCCGCCTCACTCGGGCCGGGTCCACATCCAACTCGCCACCATGATCATCAGCGTGATCGAGACCAGCGCCCAGGGGTAGCCCACCAGCAGCCAGGTTATGATCCCGGCAAGCGTCATGGCGAAATAGGCGGAGATCTTGGCCTTGCGCGAAATTGCGCCGCGCTCGCGCCAGTCGCGCATCGGTGGGCCCAGGCGTGGGTGGTCGAGCATCCAGCGCTCCCAGCGCGGGTTGCCGCGGGCAAAGCAGTAGGCTGCGATGATCAAGAACACCGCGCCCGGCATCAAGGGCAGCGCCAGGCCGATCCAGCCTAGTACGAAGAACAGGCCTCCGGCGGCGACCCACAGGTGACGCGTCATGCCCGGTGCTCCCCCGCTGCGGCGCGCGCGGTCGCGAGCGCGCGCCGACAAGTCAGGCCGCCGCCGCCAGCCGCGCTGCGTGGCTCTGGACCAGCGCGATCATGTTGGGGACGCCCTGAGTGCGGTTGGAAGACAGCTGGTTGCCCAGATCGAACGGGGCCAGCGCGGCGGCGATATTCATCTCGGCGACTTCGCCTGGCGCACGGTCCTGCACCGCGGCGATCACCAGCGCCACGATGCCCTTGGTGATGGCCGCGTTGCTGTCGGCAAGGAAATGCAGGTGCCGCTCGCCCGCCCCATCCTTCTCGGTAGGCCCGTCTTCCTCGGTAGGCCCGCCTTCCTCGGTAGGGTAGAGCCACACCGCCGCCGAGCAGCCGCGCACCAGCGTGGCGTCGGTCTTGAGCGCGTCGGGCATCGGCTCGAGCTCGCGGCCCAGCTCGATCAGCAGGCGATACCGGTCATCGCCTTCCAGAAACTCGTATTCGGTATGGATGTCGTCCAGCGTGCGCATGAGCGGGCATCTAGTCGATCGCCGCTAGAGGTCCACCCCGTTGGCGATTGCCTCCAGTCGGCGGACGCGTTCCTTGAGGTCGGCCAGCTCGATCCGCGCGGCACCCTCGCGCGGCAAGCGCTGCGGATCGCTCGTCTGGGGCGCGACATGGGCCAGCTCGAGCTCGCGATCCTTGAACGCCAGCCAGCCCTGCCAGGCGATGAGCGCGCTGGCCAACAAGAGCGTCAGGGCGACCAGCGTCGTGCCGGCGATCAGCAGGTCGATGGTGGTCATCATCCGGGCATTCCTCTCACCGGGGCATGGCTCTCAACGGGGGCGCGGGGGGTCACTTGTCGTCCCGCAGATCGTCGATCTCCGCCTCGAGCCGCCTTCGCTCGCGCGCTTCGTGACTGTTGGCATCGGTGGCGATCCGCTCGAGCACCTCGAGCCGTTCGCGCAGCCGCTCGATCTCGGATTGCAGTGCCTCCTCGCGCGGTCCCGGTCGGGACGGCTCGTCTTCCTGGTTCTCACCCCATTCCTGCTCGTCGAACCGGGTGCCGAGCCGCTCGCTGCGACCCTGCATGATCCGGACCAGCGCCCAGATCGCAACGATGATGACCACCGCGGTCCAGAAGGTCATTGCGCGTTCTCCCGGTCATCCCGCAGGGTCTCTATTTCCGCGGCCAGGCGCGTGCCCGGCTCGGTGACGATCCGCTCCAGCGTGGCCACCCGCTGCTTGACCATCGCCAGCTCGGCGCGAAGCTCGGCGGCTTCGCGCGCGGCGGGCAGGGTGTCGTGCTCGCGCGCCGGCCGGACCCGGCCATACCGCCTGCCTGGACTCAGATCGTCCTCGATCATGGTGCGCGAGCGCAAGGCAAGCAGCGCGCGCACCAGCAGCACCACCGCCAGGATGAGGCCCATCCCCAGGATGAAGAACAGGTGATCGAACGGGTTCACCGCATCAACCTCACCGCGTCAGCCTCACCACCAACCTCATTGGGTCTTCACCTCGAACACCGCGTCCTGGCGCTCCTCGATCCGCCGCGTGTCGCGCAGCGCCTCGATCTGGCTGGCCACATCATAGCCCTTGTCGGTAACGATCCGCTCGAGCACCCGCACCCTGTCCTCCAGCCCATGCATCTGGCTGGCATATTGCGCAGCCTTCTCGGCGGTGTTGCTGGCGGTGGCATCGACCTGCATCTCAGCGATCTTCTGCCGGTGCTTGGTCCAAATCGCCACGATGGGGATCGACAGCGCCAGGATCGGGATCAGCATCGCCAGTTCACCTTCCATGTCGGTACCTCCTTTTGTTGCAGGTTCAGCGCAGCTTCTCGATCTCGGCCGAAAGGCGCGGATTGGCATCGACATAATGGCCTTCCACGGCCGCCAGTCGGCGGTCCACATCGCGGAAGCGCGCCCTCACCTCGCGCACGGTGCGGGTGGGTGACTGGCGAACGCGCTGCCAATATTGCTGCTCGGCGCGGTCGACATACAAATGTGGCGGCTTCTTGGGAGCGAACAAACCGATCAGGATGTAGGCCAGCAGCGCGAAACCGGTCGCCAGCGTCAGCACGACAAAGCCCACGCGCCACCAGATCGCATCGACGCCGGTATAATCCTCCAGCCCCGAGCATACGCCCATCAGCTTGGCGTTCTGCTTGTCGCGATAGAAACGGGTGCGGTCACTGGTCATCGGCGTGCTCCTTTGCTCGCGAGCATCCGGTCGAGCTCGCGCAGGGGTTCATTGTCCAGGGCGCGCTCGTGCTCGATGCGCGCGCTGGTGAATTCGGGATTGTCGGCCGCCACCAGGCGCTCCACCGTCTCCATCCGCTCGTCGAGGCGCTTGGCGAGCTGGTAGAGATCCTCCAGCAGCGCCTCGTCGTCATTGGTGATGGTGGCCGCGGTCTTCCACTTGGTGATGTAGTGGAAAATGATCCACGGCAGGCCGACGACGATGGCGGCGATCGCGATTACCGCTTCCATTACTGGTCTCCCTTCCGGTCCTGTGCGCCCGCGCCCTTGCCGAGGTCGCGCTTCATGGCCGCCAACTCCTCGTCGACCTTGTCCGAACCCTCCAGCGCGGCGAACTCGTCCGCCAGCGATGGCTGGTCCTTCTCGATCCCCAGCGCATCGGCACGCCCTTCGGCATAATCGACCCGGCGCTCGAGCTGGTCGAAGCGGTTGAGCGCCTCGTCCACCCGTTCATTGGTCATCAGGCTGCGCAGCTTGTAGCGGTTCTCCGCGCTTTCCAGTCGCGCGGCGATCTGGGTCTGGCGCGAACGCGCTTCGCGCAAGCGGTGCTGCAGCTTGGCGATATCCGCCTCGTAGACATGCAGCGCCTCGTCGAGCGCCACGATCTCGTCGGTCAGCTGCTCGGCCATGTCGCCCGCCTTGCGCTTCTCGAGCAGTGCCGCGCGGGCCAGGTCCTCGCGGTCCTTGCTTAGCGCAAGCTGCGCCTTCTCGCCCCAGTCGGCCTGCAGCCGCTCGAGCTTCACCTTGTGGCGGTGCATCTCCTTCTGGTCGGCGATGGTGCGTGCGGCGCTGGCGCGCACCTCCACCAGCGTCTCTTCCATCTCCATGATGATCATGCGGATCATCTTGGCCGGGTCGTCCGCCTGGTCCAGAAGCTCGGTGAAATTGGCGGCGATGATGTCGCGGGTGCGGGAAAAAATGCCCATCCAGGGTCCTCCGGTAATAAGTTTATTGGCTGCCGATGCCAGCGGATCGGCGGCTTGTGCAGGGGTATAAGGCCGGCTCTCGGGCGAGGTGCGCAGCCGCTCTATCTCGCGATCGATCCGCGCCGAGTAACGGGTCATGCGATCGGATGCCTCGCCTTTGTCAACGGGCACGGCAGGCGGCGGCGCGTCGGGGCCGGGGGGTCGATCGGGCTCGGTCATGCCGACGCCGGCTGACCGGTAGCTGCGGAAAGCGCGGCGCCGTGCGCAACGGGTTCAACCAGGACGGGCGCGCTGTCGATCAACACGTGAAGGTTGAACACCAGCATCGCGGCAATGCTGGCAAACGCTGCCGCTCCCACCTTGTCACTGATGAACCCACTTCGCATCGCCAATCGTCCTGTTGTCACCGAACGGGGGTATCCGTCCCGGTCTTGATCAATACCCTGCAAATGCCGTGCCAGTCATGCGCACCCCAGAAAATCGCAAAACCGAGAGGTTTACCAGATGGGAAATCTTGCCAACTGTTGGGACAAGCACCTAAATATCGGCTCATGGAGCGCGAAAACCAGTTCATCGGCCAGTCGGGCGCCTTTCTCGATGCGGTCGAGCGGGCCAGCCGCGCTGCACCCTTACGCCGGCCGGTGCTGGTGATCGGCGAGCGCGGCACGGGCAAGGAGCTGATCGCCGAGCGCCTGCATCGCCTGTCGGACCGCTGGGAAGAGCCGCTGGTCACCATGAACTGCGCCGCGCTTCCGGAGACGCTGATCGAAGCCGAGCTGTTCGGCCACGAGGCAGGCGCGTTCACCGGCGCGACCAAGGCGCGCACCGGCCGGTTCGAAGAGGCCGACCGCGGCACGCTGTTTCTCGATGAGCTCGCCACCTTGTCGATGGCCGCGCAGGAGCGGCTGCTCCGCGCGGTGGAATATGGCGAGGTGACCCGCATCGGCGCCACCCGGCCGGTGCGCGTGGACGTTCGCATCGTCGCGGCGACCAACGAGAACCTGCCCGCTTTGGCCGACAGCGGCCGTTTCCGCGCCGACCTGCTCGATCGCCTCAGCTTCGAGGTTATCGTGCTGCCCCCGCTGAGGGTGCGCGAGGGCGATATCGCGGTGCTTGCCGATTATTTCGGGCGGCGGATGGCGGCCGAACTCGGCTGGGAGCAATGGCCCGGGTTCGCGCCTCACATCTCCGAGGAACTGGAGGCGCATCCTTGGCCGGGCAACGTGCGCGAACTAAGGAACGCCATAGAGCGCGCGGTCTATCGGTGGGACGATTGGCGCACGCCTGTCGGCCACGTCCAGTTCGACCCGTTCGATTCGCCCTGGATGCCGGCCTTCGCACCGCGCGGCGAGGCTGGGTCGCAGTCCGCCATATCCGCTTCGGCTCCGCAAGCCGGAGAGCCGATCTATAACACCATCGCCGATCTGCGCGAGGCGGTGGAGGTGTACGAGCGCCGCATCGTCGAGCATCACCTGGGCGCCAACCGCTGGAACCAGCGCCAGACCGCCAAGGCACTGGGCCTGACCTACGACCAGTTGCGCCACTGCATCAAGAAGCACGGGCTGGTTAAATAGGGCGCTCGGGATGTGCAATCTCTACCGGATGAACGCCAGCCGCGCCGAGCTCGCCGCGCTGTTCGCCACCGCTGGACCCGGCGAGCATGGCAACGCACCGGACGAGACCTATCCCGGCACTCCGGGTCTGGTCATCGCCGGGGGACAGGTGCGCCAGATGGTGTGGGGCTTTCCGCTTCAGCGCACCGGCGCCAAGGGCCAGGCGTTGAAGCCCAAGCCGGTGAACAATGCGCGGTGTGACAGGCTCTTCAGCCCGTTCTGGCGCGCAAGCATGGCCAGCCGGCGGTGCCTCATTCCGGTTACCGCCTTTGCCGAGGCGCAAGGCGTGCGCGGGGCCAAGACACGCACTTGGTTCTCGCTTCCCGAGGACCATGTGTTCGCGGTCGCCGGGCTGTGGCGCGACAGCGCCGAGTGGGGCGCATGCTACACCATGGTGATGACCGACGCCTGCATCGATGTCGCCGGTATTCATGACCGGATGCCGGCCATTCTACCCCGCGAGGACTGGGCCGGCTGGCTCGGCCAAACGCCTGATGCCGCCGTGCATCTGTGCCGCCCCTGGCCGGGCACGATGCGCATCGAGCGCACGGATGAACGCTGGACCGCCAACTCCCGGCGATAGGTAGCTGCCCCGCGATAGGTTGTTGCAATATGCGGGTGGCTCTTCTACATCGACGGAAATCCCGACATTGTCGCGACAAAGGAGGGGCTGGCGCCGCGAGGGGCCGGCACCAAACGCCTGTTCCGCGACGTTCCTGGAGTTCCGCTTGGCCGATATCGCCCGCCTGACCGCCGTGATCGAACCCGAAGCCCGCGCGCTCGGCTTTGAGATCGTGCGAGTGAAGCTGACGGGATCGGCCAGTAGTCCAGAAGGCGAGCGGGTGCTGCAGGTCATGGCGGAGGACCCGGCGACGGGCCAGCTCGTCGTCGCCCAGTGCGCCGAACTTTCGCGCCGTATCTCCGAGACCATCGATGCGGCGGAGGAGGGCGGCGAGGAGCTGATCGCGGGCGCTTACAACCTGGAGGTCAGCTCGCCCGGCATCGACCGTCCGCTCACCCGGGCCGTCGACTACGCGAACTGGGCGGGGCACGACGCGAAGATCGCGCTGGCTGACAAGATCGACGGGCGGCGCAAGCTCGAGGGCGAGCTCGTCGGCATCGAAGGCGATATCGTCACCATTGATGACAACGAGGCCGGCCGCACGTCCGTGCCGCTTGCCCGGATCCATTCGGCGCAGCTGGTACTTACCGACAGGCTGATCGCCACCACCCGCCCGCTTGACCTGACGGGCGTGGAGGACATCGAAGAAACAACCGAGGAAGAGAAGGCGTAACGACCATGGCCAGCCCCATTTCCGCCAACAAGGCCGAACTGCTCGCGATCGCCAACTCGGTCGCGTCCGAGAAGATGATCGACAAGGCCATCGTCATCGAGGCGATGGAGGAGGCGATTCAGAAATCGGCGCGCAGCCGCTACGGCGCCGAGAATGACATCCGCGCCAAGCTCGATCCGGTCACCGGTGACCTGAGGCTGTGGCGCGTGGTCGAAGTGGTCGAGGAGGTGGAGGACTACTTCAAGCAGGTCGATGTCGAGCAGGGGGGCAAGCTCCAGCCCGGCGCGGTGGTGGGCGACTTCATCGTCGACCCGCTGCCGCCCGTCGATCTTGGCCGGATCGACGCGCAGTCGGCCAAGCAGGTGATCTTCCAGAAGGTCCGCGATGCCGAGCGCGAGCGCCAGTTCGAGGAGTTCAAGGACCGCGCGGGCGAGGTGATCACCGGCGTCATCAAGTCGGTCGAATTCGGCCACGTGATCGTCAACCTGGGCCGCGCCGAGGGCGTCATCCGCCGCGAGCAGCAGATCCCGCGCGAGGCGGCGCGCGTGGGCGAGCGCGTGCGGGCCTGGATCAGCAAGGTGGAACGCAACAATCGCGGTCCGCAGATCTTCCTCAGCCGCGCCGCGCCCGAGTTCATGAAGAAGCTGTTCGCGCAGGAAGTGCCCGAGATCTACGACAGCATTATCGAGATCAAGGCCGCCGCGCGCGACCCCGGCAGCCGCGCCAAGATCGGCGTCATCAGCCGCGATTCGTCGATCGATCCGGTCGGCGCATGCGTGGGCATGAAGGGCAGCCGCGTGCAGGCGGTGGTACAGGAATTGCAGGGCGAGAAGATCGACATCATCCCCTGGTCCGAGGACACCGCCACCTTCGTGGTCAACGCGCTTCAGCCGGCCACCGTGAGCCGGGTGGTGCTGGACGAGGAGGAAGGGCGGATCGAGGTGGTCGTGCCCGAGGACCAGCTCAGCCTGGCCATCGGCCGGCGCGGGCAGAACGTGCGCCTGGCAAGCCAGCTCACCGGTCATCAGATCGACATCATGACCGAGGACGAGGCGAGCGAGAAGCGCAGCCGCGAATTCGCCGAACGCTCCAAGATGTTCGAGGAGGAGCTGGACGTCGACGAGACCCTGTCGCAGCTGCTGGTGGCCGAGGGTTTCGCCGAGCTGGAGGAGGTGGCCTATGTCGACCTCGCCGAACTGGCCGCGATCGAGGGGTTCGACGAGGACCTTGCCGAGGAACTGCAGTCACGCGCGACCGAGGCGCTCGAGCGGCAGGAGGAGGAGTTCCGCCGCCAGCGCACCGAGCTGGGCGTGGATGACGCGTTGGCCGAGATCCCCATCTCACCGAGCAAATGCTGGTGGTGCTGGGCAAGGCGGGGATCAAAACGCTGGACGACCTGGCCGACCTGGCCACCGACGAGCTGATCCCCAAGAAGCGCGAGGCTCCGCGCCAGCGTCAGGCTCCCGTGGTCCCCGGAATGCCGCCGCCCCCGCCGATGGCGCCGCGCCGGCCACCGCGCCCGGAGGACAAGGGCGGCGTGCTGGGCGTGTTCGGCCTGTCCGAGGAGCAGGGCAACGAGATCATCATGGCCGCCCGCGCGCATTGGTTTGAGGACGACGTCTCCAGCTCGGGGTCCGAGGATGACGCCTCGGATACGGATCCTGCCGATGGTACCGACGGGGGGGTGGACAAGCAGCCGGCCCCCGCAACCGGGGAGGCCGCCGATGCGGGATCCTCGCAATGATCCGCTAGCGCCGCCAAGCGCCGATCCTGACGGCGGGGCGGAAGACCGCGCCGCCAAAGAACGCGGGGCCCCCGAACGCGCGGGTCCCGAGCGCCGCTGCATCCTGACCGGGCGGTACGGCGAGCGGGACACGCTGGTGCGGCTGGCGCTGTCACCCGATGGCGTGCTGGTTCCCGATCCACTGGCCAAGGCGCCGGGGCGCGGCGCATGGATCGCGGTGAACAAGGACGAGCTTGCCCGCGCGCAGGCGAACGGCAAGCTGGCCGCGGCGCTTGTCCGAGCGTTCAAGGGGACCCGGCCGCAGGTGCCCGCCGACCTGCCTGATCAGGTGGAGGCCGCGCTGGCGCGTGCCCTTGTTCAGCGGCTCGGCCTAGCAATGCGCGCCGGACAGCTGGTCGTGGGGGCCGATCGCATCGCTCACCAGGCGCGGCTGGGACGGATCGCCGCGCTCTATCATGCGCGCGATGCGGGCGCCGATGGCGTAGGCAAGCTCGACCAGGCCTGGCGCGTGGGACGCGGAGCGCAGGGCACCGGACTTGCCGGCGAGCGGCTACCACTGGACCGCGCCGCCTTGTCTGTGGCATTGGGGCGCGAGAACGTGGTCCATCTGGCGCTAGCCGACAGTGCCTCGGCCGGTCGGATCGCTTCTGTGTTGCAGCGCCTCGTGATCTTCGCGCCATCCGGCCTGGCGGTTGGCGAAGGTTCCGGCGAGGTCCGGGCGTGTGACGATGCTGCCGAGCCGCGCTCTGCAGCAGTGAATATCTGAAGGAATGTGAAAGAGTTTATGAGCGAGAGCGACACCACGCCGACCAAGACCCGCAAGCCCCTGGGGCTGAGGCGCGCGGTCGATGCCGGCGAAGTCAAGCAGACCTTCAGCCACGGCCGGACCAACAAGGTTGCGGTCGAGGTGAAGCGTCGGCGCAAGCTGACCAAGCCGGGCGAGGAAACCGCCGCGCCCGAAGCTGCGCCCACTGCCGACAACGCGCCCGAAACCGCGCCCACGCCGGTCGAGGCCAAGGCGCCGCCGCCCCCATCCGCGCCCATCCCGAGCAAAGGCGCGTCGGGGGAGACGCCGCAAGAGCGCGTCCGCCGGCTGCAGCTCGAGGCTGAGGAAGCGCGGCTGCGCCTGGCCGAGGAATCGCGCCGGCGCGAGGAAGGGGAAAAGGCGCGCATTGCCGAGGAGGAGCGCCGCCGGGCCGAGGAGCGCCGGGCAGAGGAAAGCCGCGCCGAAGAGAGCCGCGCCGAAGAGAGCGCCAAGCAGGCCGCCGCCCCCGTTGAGGAGCCGGAATCCGTCCAATCTTCAGAGGCTGCCGTCAGCGATGACGACGCAAGCCAGAGCCAGGATGCGGACCAGGTCAGCGCGCGCGATCAGGATCAGGACCAGGGCGACACCGATGCCGAAGCCGCGCCCGATCCCGCGCCGCGCCGCTTCACCCCAGTCGCCCGGCCCGAGGTGAAGCGCGCTGCCGAGACTCCGCGCCGTGACGACAAGAAGAAGGCACCCGCACGCACGCCCGACCGGGCTGATCGCAGCGAGAAGCGGCGCGGCGGCAAGCTTACCGTCAGCCGCGCGCTGAACGAGGACGAAGGCGCCCGGGCGCGCAGTCTTGCCGCGTTGAAGCGCGCGCGCGAGAAGGAGCGGCGCGCGCATATGGGCGGCTCGTCACGGCCGCGCGAGAAGCAGGTGCGCGACGTGGTCGTCCCCGAGGCGATCACCGTGCAGGAGCTCGCCAATCGCATGGCCGAGAAGGGCGCCGACCTAGTGAAGGCGCTGTTCAACATGGGCATGATGGTCACCGTCAACCAGACGATCGACCAGGACACCGCCGAGCTGCTGGTCGAAGAATTTGGCCACAACATCACCCGGGTCTCGGAAAGCGATGTCGATATCCAGGACACCGATGCCGATCCCGAGGAGACGCTGCGCCAGCGTCCGCCGGTGGTCACCATCATGGGTCATGTCGACCACGGCAAGACCAGCCTGCTCGACGCATTGCGCGGCACCGATGTGGTGCGCGGCGAGGCCGGCGGCATCACCCAGCATATCGGCGCCTATCAGGTGACGACCAAGGGATCGGGCAAGGACAAGGGGCAGCAGATCACCTTCCTCGACACGCCCGGCCACGAGGCCTTTACCCAGATGCGCGCGCGCGGGGCCAATGTCACCGACATCGTGGTGCTGGTGGTGGCCGCCGATGATGGCATCATGCCGCAGACCATCGAGGCCATTAATCACACCAAGGCGGCAGGCGTGCCGATGATCGTGGCGATCAACAAGGTGGACAAGCCCGAAGCCAACCCCAAGCGCGTCCGCGAGCGCCTGCTCGAGCACGAGGTTATCGTCGAGGCGATGTCGGGCGATGTGCAGGATGTCGAGGTATCGGCAACCAAGAAGACCGGGCTCGACCAGCTGATCGAGACCATCGCCTTCCAGGCCGAACTGCTCGAATTGAAGGCGCGCCCCGATCGCGAGGCCGAAGCCACGGTGATCGAGGCGCAGCTCGACAAGGGCCGCGGCCCGGTTGCCACGGTGCTGGTCAATCGCGGCACGCTGCGGCGTGGCGACACTTTCGTCGTGGGCACGCAAAGCGGGCGGGTGCGCGCGCTGGTCGATGACAAGGGCAAGCAGGTCAAGGAAGCGGGCCCCTCCGTTCCGGTCGAGGTGCTCGGGCTGGGCGGCGTGCCCAATGCAGGCGATCAGCTCACCGTGGTGGAGAACGAGCAGCGCGCCCGGGAAGTGGCCGAATATCGCCAGGAAAAGGCGACCGAGAAGCGCACTGCCACCGCGCCCGCCAACCTTGATGCGATGTTCGCCGGGCTTGATTCCAAGCTCATCGAGTTCCCGCTGGTGGTAAAGGCCGACGTGCAAGGATCGGTCGAGGCGATCGAGACCGCGCTAGGCAATCTGTCGACCGACGAGATCAAGGTGCGCATCCTCAATTCCGGCGTGGGCGCGATCACCGAGAGCGACGTCACGCTGGCGGCGGCCTCGGGCGCGCCGATCATCGGCTTCAACGTGCGGCCCAACGCCAATGCCCGAAGCCTGCTCAAGCGCGACAATGTGCGGATGATGTATTACGATGTCATCTATGCGCTGACCGATGAGATCGCCAAGGAGATGGCGGGCGAACTGGGGCCAGAGCGGATCGAGACCGTGGTCGGCCGCGCCGAGGTCAAGCAGGTGTTCCCCGCGGGCAAGCGCGACAAGGCGGCCGGACTGCTGGTCCAGGAGGGCACGATCAGGAAGGGCCTGCACGCGCGTCTCACCCGCGAGGATGTCATCGTCTCGGCCACCACGATCCAGTCGCTGCGCCGGTTCAAGGACGATGTCGACGAGGTGCGCACCGGCCTCGAATGCGGCGTGGTGCTGGCCGATACCAACGACATCAAGGCCGGCGACCAGCTCGAGGTGTTCAGCGTGGAAGAGCGCGAGCGGACGCTTTAGCGGGCCGGTAGCGGGCGCGGGTTGTGCGCTATCGGCCAGGCCGCAGCTTCGCGCTGTTCGGCGCGCTTGTGGCAATCGCCGCGGTGGCCTTGGGCGTGATTTACATCGCTACTGACATGGTGTTCCTCGTTCAGCTCGTGTGACCCGCTACGTCGCCCTACTCGGTTCGATCAATGTCGGCGGCAACCGGCTGAAGATGGCCGAGCTCAAGGCCGCGCTCGAAGGGACCGGGTTGAAGAATGTCGCCACCGTCATCGCCAGCGGAAATGTGTTGTTTAACCACGCCGGCACAGCCGATGGGCAGCTTGAGGAAACAATAGCCAGGGTACTCTAGGAGAGCTTTGGCATCGCCGCATGTGTGGTTGTTCGCAGCGCGGCTGAGCTCAACGCGGCGGTGGAAGAAAGTCCTTTCGCCAATGCAGGTGAGGACACGCTGGTCCATATCCATTTTCTTGAGAAACAACCGGACATCAGTGCGTTCGAGCTGCTGTTCGCACAGCACGCCGGGCGCGGCGCGGAAAAGCTGGCGCCGGGCACAAGGGCGCTGCACGTGAATTATATAGATGGGGTAGCCGGTTCCAAGCTGACCAGCGCATTTGTTGCACGTCGACTCGGTTGCTGCGGAACGGCGCGCAATGTGCGCTCGATCCGTCGTATCATCGAGAAGATGGAGGAAGTGTGATGCCCCGCCATTCCGCCCCTAGCGAAGACCGGTCGGTTCGTCTGCTCAAGGTGGGCGAGCGGGTGCGCCATATCCTGTCCGAACTGTTGATGCGCGGCGAGGCGCACGACGAACGGCTGACGGGGGTGACGGTGAGCGTCACCGAGGTGCGCATGTCGCCCGACCTGCGCCAGGCCAAGGTGTTCGTGAAGCCTTTGCTGGGGCAGGACGAGGAGCCGGTGGTGACCGCGCTGCGCCAGAACACCGCCTTCTTCCAGCGCGAAGTGGCGGCGCGCCTGGGGCTCAAGTTCGCCCCTAAGCTGCGCTTTCGGACCGACGAAAGCTTCGAGGAGGCAGGACGGATCGAGACGCTGCTCGCCGATCCGCGCGTGGCCCGCGATCTGGGTGAGGAAACCTAGGAGCGGCGCCCTAAGCCAGCACGACCTGTGGCGCCGCCCCGGCCCAAAACTCAGCTATATGTCAGGCGCAACCTAGTCCTGCGTGCGCGGATCACTTGGCCCATCGCGCTAAAACCGAGCACCAGCATCAGCCAGGTCGCGGGTTCGGGTATGACAGAAACCAGTCGGACCGCCCCTCTACCTTGCCCGAACGGAGAGAGGAATGCCTGGCCGCTCACAGTATAGCTGCCTGGTCCAAGCAGATAACTGGCCGAACTCCAGCGCGGATCGAGGAAGGCGGCACTGTAATCGCTGCCTATCTCGTCGCCGGTGGTCTCCGGAAACGATGTGAAACCCTGCGCATCGCCATTGATGAACACAAGGAACAGATCCCCGGAGGTAAAAGCATCGGTCACTTTGAGTTGCGCGTTGTTGGTAAGTGTGAATTCGAACGTTTCGGTCCAAGGCGAGCCGAACCCCGCGAACTCGAAATCTTTCCAGCCACCATCAAGCTTAAGAACGGCGGCCGAAGCCGGCATGGAGGCCAGCGCCAGCGAGACCGCGCCGAACCCGGAAAGAACCTTCAGGCTTCTCATCATCCGTCCCCCATATTCGAAATTGACCAACATTTCCGGCATGATCGACGGCCGTCGCACCCTTGCGAACGAGCCATCATCGTTTGCCGTTAACAATATTTACATTGGTTAAGCGATAGCAGCAAGCGACTACCTCTGGCGTCCTGTCTTTTCCAGTGCAGAGGAAGCGACCGCTCAGAACACGCCCATCTCCAGCCCTGCCGCCAGCGTGGCGCCGATCTCGCGTGCCCGGGCCAGCTCGGGTTCGGGGATGGTCTTGTCGGCGAGGATTTCTTCCTTGGTCTGGGCGGCGACGTTGACGATGCTCGTGTCCGCCACCCGCTTCAGTCGCCATCCGGTGCAGATCCGCTCGAGCTGGGCGCGCGCGTTGCTGCCGTCCGACCCGGCGCAGATGAGCGCGGCATAGGGCCGGCCCTCGATCTTGCCGAGCACGTCGTAATAGGTGCGGTCGAAGAAGGCCTTCATCTCGCCGGCGATGGCGGCCAGGTTCTCCGGGCAGGCGAACAGATAGCCATCGGCGGCCAGCACGTCGTCCGCCTGCGCGTCGGCAGCTTTGATGAAGTGCAGGTCCACTTCCCCCGCCTGGCGCGCGGCGTCATGCGCTGCCTGAGCGAGCTGACGGCTGCCGCCCGTGCGGCTGTACCAGATTATCGCGAGCGTCTTGCCGGGCACTACTCGAAAGTATCGCCTGCGGAAGGCGGTGCAGCGACGGAGGGAATTTCGCCGAACACCTGCGCACCCGGACCCAGCGGCAGGTCGAGCACCACCCAGGCGATGGTCAATGCCAGACCGGCGATCATCAGCCCGATCGAATAGGGCAGCATGGTCGCCGCCAGGCTGCCGATGCCGAAATCCTTCTGCCAGCGCTGGCAGAAGATGAGGATCAGCGGGAAATAGACCATCAGCGGGGTGATGATATTGGTCGCCGAATCGCCCACGCGATAGGCCGCGGTGGCCATTTCGGGAGTGATCCCCAACAGCATCAGCATGGGCACCAGCACCGGAGCGAGCAGCGCCCACTTGGCGCTGGCCGAACCCACGAACAGGTTGAGCGAGCCTGTCACCAGCACGATGGCGGCAAGCAGCGCCCAGGCGGGGAGGCCCGAGCGGCTGAGCACATCGGCGCCGTTGACCGCCAGGATCAGCCCCAGATTGGACCATTGGAACATGGCAACAAAATGCGCCGCGGCAAAGGCAAGGACCAGGTAATAGGCCAGGTCCTCCATCGCGCCGGCCATCATCTTGACGAGGTCGCGGTGGTCGCCGATCGTCCCCGCCGCCTTGCCGTAGGCCCAGCCGGCAAGCAGGAACAACAGGAAGAAGCCGGCGACCAGGCTCTGGTAGAACGGGGTGAGCCGCGCTTCGGCGATCTCGGCGGTCTCGTCGATCAGCGGGGTGCCCGGGCCGAGCGCGAAGAAGGCCCACAGACCGCACACGAAGAGCACCGCCAGCCCGGCCCATTTCAGGCCCTTGCTCTGGGCAGCGCTCAGCCGCTCGGCCGGCCCGCCATCGCTGCCCCCATCGCCGCCCTGTTCGCCAGGGGCTTGGCCACCCGTCGGCGCATTGCCCGCCATCGCCGGGTCCCATTTCCCCAGCCTAGGCTCGATGATGCGGTCGGTGACAAACCAGATCACCGGCAAGAAGACGAAGGTCATCACAACGATGAAGAACCAGTTGCCCGCGATATTGGCGGTGAAGTCGCCGAACACCGTTTCCACCGCCGCCTCGGTGATGCCGAACAGCAGCGCATCGAGTTGCCCCGGCAGCAGGTTGGCCGAAAATCCCCCCGAGACGCCCGCGAAACTGGCCGCGATGCCCGCCACCGGATGGCGGCCGGCGGCATGGAAGACGATGCCTGCGAGCGGAATCAGCACCACATAGGCGGCATCCGCGGCCAGGTTGCCGACCATGCCGACCAGCACCACGATGGGCGTGAGCAGCGCCTTGGGCGCATCCTTCACGCCCGCGCGCATCGCCGCGCCGAACAGACCCGAACGTTCGGCCACGCCCGCGCCCAGCATGACCACCAGCACATAGCCCAGCGGGTGGAAATGGGTGAAGGTGACGGGCATTTCGACCCATAGCCGGCGGATATTGTCGGGCGAGAGCAGGCTTGCCGCCTGGATCACCAGCGGCGCGCCGGTCTCCTCGTCCAGTTCGGCGGGATGGACCGCCTGCCAGCCCGCCAGATCGGCGATGATGGAGATGAGCACCAGCCCGCCGATCAGCCACAGGAACAGGAACACCGGGTCGGGTAGGCGATTGCCGGTGCGCTCGATGAAGCCCAGGAAGCCGCGCGGCGGTTCGGCGGATGGGGCGGCGGTTGCCCCCGTTGCGGTATCGGCCATGACCCCCCCTGGATGTCCTTATTCGCCAGGCTCCTGCCTAATGGCTTGCCGCCCGTCAATCGCCGCCACCCTTCCCTAATTCGTGCCCAGGCCCCATTTCGCCGCAACCAATGACCCAGACCCTTCTCATTGCCGCGCTGGTCATCCCCGGCCTGATCGTCGCCATCGTGCTGCATGAGGTGGCGCATGGCTGGAGCGCGCTGGCGCTGGGCGATCCCACGGCCAAGGAGCGCCGCCGCCTCAGCCTCAATCCCATCCGCCATGTCGATCCGGTGGGCACGCTGCTGGTGCCCGGCGGCCTGGCACTCGCCGGGCTGCCGGTGTTCGGCTGGGCCAAGCCGGTGCCGGTCAACAAGTGGCGGCTCGACAATCCGCGTTTGGGCATGATGCTGGTGGCCGCGGCGGGGCCGGCAACTAACCTGGTGCTCGGCGCGCTGACCGCGATCACGCTGGGCCTGATCGCCGGAACGGTGAGTGCAGCGCCCACCGGTATGCTCGAACTGGTCGTCACGGCGCTGCAATTTTTCCTGCTGATCAACATCTTTTTGGCACTGTTCAATCTGCTGCCCGTGCCGCCATTCGACGGCTCGCACATCATCGAGGGCCTGCTTCCCCGGCCGGCTGCGCGGATTTACGAGCGCGCGCGGCCGCTGGGCTTCCCGCTGCTGTTCGTGCTGCTGCTGGTGCTGCCCTGGGCGTTTCCCCAACTGGGGATCATCGAGAACCTGGTCCTGCCGCCGGTGGAATGGGTGCGCCAGCTCTACGTGGCACTGGCAGCGTCAGTGGCGGGGCTTTGATGTTCGTGCAATGTTCCACGTGGAACAATTGCGCTCGCTGATGCCGCACGGCTGGCTTATTCTCGACAAACCGCCCGGCCTGGGCTCGACCCAGGCAGTGGCGGTGGTGAAGCGGATGCTGCGCGAGGGCGGCCATGCCAAGGTGAAGGTCGGCCATGGCGGCACGCTCGATCCGCTGGCCGAAGGCGTGCTGCCGGTGGCGATCGGCGAGGCGACCAAGCTTGCCGGGCGGATGCTGGACAGCGACAAGACCTACGCTTTCACCATTCGCTTCGGCGAGGAGACCGATACGCTCGATGGCGAGGGCCAGGTGGTGGCGCGCACCGACCGTCGCCCGCCGCGCGCGGCCATCGGTGCGGTGTGTGCGCACTTCACGGGCGAGATCGACCAGGTGCCGCCGGCCTTCTCGGCGCTCAAAGTGAATGGCGAGCGGGCCTATGACAAGGCGCGCGCCGGCGAAGGGGTGGAACTGGCGACGCGCCGGGTGACTATCTACTCGTGCGCAATGCTGGGAGGTGGCGCGCAGCCCAGCGAGGACCAGGGCGAGCACCTGGGCGAGGAAGCGGGGGAACAGCCCGGCGAAGGCAAATCATCGGACCAGGCCGGTCCGGAGCAGCAGCCCGTCCTATGGTCAGCCTTTGCCACCACCGCCGGCCGGCCCGATCCCTATGATCCGCAAGGCCCGCTCGAGCTGGCCGACAACGTCACGCTGGTCGCACGGGTTAGCAAGGGCACCTATATCCGCTCGCTCGCCCGCGACATCGCTTGGGCGCTGGGCACCTATGGTCATGTTACCTGGCTACGGCGAACGCAGGCCGGGCCGTTCGGCGAGGATCAGGCGATTTCGCTGGACTTGCTGAGGCAGATCGGCAAGGGCGCCAGGCTCGAAGACTATCTCCTGCCGCTCGAGGCGGGGCTGGACGGCATCCCGGCTCTTGAACTCGATCCGGACAGCGCGCAGGCGGTCCGACAGGGCCGGGTCGTGTCCGGATTGCCCCATCCCGACGGGCTGCATTTCGCCAGGCTGGACGATGTTCCGATGGCGCTGGTGCAGATCACGGGAGGCACGGCCAGGGTCGTGCGCGGGTTCAATCTGTCTCATGATGCTCGCGAAGGATGACATGCAATGTCGGTGACCGCCGAGAAGAAACAGGAAATCATCAAGGATAACGCCCAGAACGAGGGCGATACCGGGTCGCCGGAGGTGCAGGTGGCGATCCTGACCGCCCGCATCCGCAACCTGACCGAGCATTTCAAGGACCACCACAAGGACAATCACTCGCGGCGCGGCCTGCTCAAGATGGTCAACAAGCGCCGCAGCCTGCTCGCCTATCTCAAGGCCAAGGACCTGGCGCGTTACAATTCGTTGATCCAGAAGCTGGGTCTGCGCAAGTAGACGCTTACGGCGGCTCCCGACAGGGACCGTTCGATCACATCGCCGGTCCCCCGAAGCAAGGGGTCCGGCAACAAGTTCACTAACCCCTGAGCCCGGTCTTCCGCACGAAGTGGATATAAGGGGCAGGGGACAGGTATCCTTCGCAATCCGGTCGAAGGGGCCTTTGGGGCGGTATCAGGCCCCGACCCGGACCGGGACGGCATCCCCGGCAGCAAACCCCGCGCGGCAATAGGGCCATGCGGGTACGAAGGATGATTATGTTCGATACCAAGAAAGTCGAGATGGAGTGGGGCGGCAAGACGCTGACCCTGGAGACCGGCCGCATCGCCCGCCAAGCCGATGGCGCGGTGCTGGCAACGCATGGCGAGACCGTGGTGCTGTGCGCCGTCACCGCCGCGCGCAGCGTGAAGGAGGGGCAGGATTTCTTCCCGCTCACCGTGCATTACCAGGAGAAGTTCTCCGCCGCGGGTCGCATCCCCGGGGGGTTCTTCAAGCGCGAGCGCGGTGCGACCGAGAAGGAGACGCTCACCAGCCGGCTGATCGATCGCCCGGTGCGTCCGCTGTTCCCGGAAGGGTTCTACAACGAGATCAACGTCATCTGCCAGGTTCTCTCCTATGATGGCGAGACCGAGCCCGACATGCTGGCAATGATCGCCGCATCGGCCGCGCTCACATTGTCGGGCGTGCCCTTCATGGGGCCGATCGGCGCGGTGCGCGTGGGCATGCGTGACGGCGACTATCAGCTCAACCCCAGCGTCTCGGGAATCTGGGAGGAGGACGGCCGGCTCGATCTGGTCGTCGCCGCCACCCAGGAAGCGGTGATGATGGTGGAGTCTGAGGCCCGCGAACTGACCGAGGACGAAATGCTGGGCGCGGTGCTGTTCGCGCACGAGGAATGCAAGAAGGTGATCGGCGCGATCATCGACCTCGCCGAGCAGGCGGCCAAGCAGCCGTGGGAACTCTCCCCGGTCGAGGACAAGTCGGCCACGCTCAAGGAGCTGAACGGGCTGATCGGCGATGACCTTGCCGCCGCCTATCGCATCACCGACAAGGGTCAGCGCCAGGACGCGGTGAACGAGGCACGGGCCAAGGCGCGCGCCTATTTCGAGAGCGTCGAGGGCGCCGATCCGGCCGAATATCTGGGCAAGCTGAAGCTGGTCAAAAAGCTGGAGAGCGACATCGTGCGCAAGGCCATCCTCAAGGACGGCAAGCGGATCGACGGTCGCGGCGTGGACGACGTGCGCCCGATCGAGGCGATGGTCCATCTGCTCCCCCGCGCGCACGGCTCGGCGCTGTTCACCCGCGGCGAGACGCAGGCGATCTGCTCGGTCACGCTGGGCACCAAGGATGCCGAGCAGATGATCGACGGGTTGGAGGGCCTCTCCTACCAGCACTTCATGCTGCACTATAATTTCCCGCCCTATTCGGTGGGTGAGGTCGGCCGCTTCGCGCTCCGGGCCGGCGCGAGGTGGGGCACGGCAAGCTCGCCTGGCGCGCGCTGCATCCGGTGCTGCCGACGCATGAGGATTTCCCCTACACCATCCGCGTGCTGGCCGACATCACCGAGTCCAACGGCTCGTCCTCGATGGCCACGGTTTGCGGCGGGTGCCTGGCGATGATGGACGCGGGCGTGCCGATCACCCGGCCGGTCAGCGGCATCGCCATGGGACTGATCCTGGAGGGCGATGATTTCACCGTGCTGTCCGACATCCTGGGCGACGAGGATCACCTTGGCGACATGGACTTCAAGGTCGCGGGCACCGAGGACGGCATCACCTCGCTGCAGATGGACATCAAGGTGGCAGGCATCACGTCCGAGATCATGAAGATCGCGCTGGCTCAGGCGCGCGAGGGCCGCTCGCATATCCTCGCCGAGATGAATAAGGCGCTGGGTTCCGCCCGCACGCAGGTTTCCGAGCATGCGCCGCGGATCGAGACGATCACCATCGACAAGAGCAAGATCCGCGATGTCATCGGCACCGGCGGCAAGGTGATCCGCGAGATCGTCGCCGAGACGGGCGCCAAGGTGGATATCGACGATGAGGGCATCATCAAGATTTCCTCGAGCGATACCAAGCAGATCGAGGCTGCCAAGGAGTGGATCCTGGGCATCGTCGAAGAGGCCGAGGTCGGCAAAATCTATACCGGCAAGGTGGTCAATATCGTCGATTTCGGTGCATTCGTGAACTTCATGGGAGGCAAGGATGGGTTGGTCCACGTCTCGGAGATGAAGAACGAGCGGGTCGAGCGGCCGGGCGATGTAGTGTCCGAAGGCCAGGAAGTGCGCGTCAAGGTGCTCGAGATCGACCAGCGCGGAAAGGTCCGCCTGTCGATGCGCGTGGTCGACCAGGAAACCGGCGAGGAACTTGCCGATGACCGGCCGCCGCGCGAGCCGAGGAGTGACCGGGGCGGCGATCGGCCCGACAGGGGCGACAGGGGCGACAGGGGCGACAGGGCCGGTGGCCGCGAGGGTCGCGGTGATCGGCGTGGTCCGCGCGGCGGCGGCGGCGGCCGTGGTGAGGGTGGCCGTGGCGGCGGTGATCGTGGCGGCGGCGGCGGTGATCGCGGGCGTGGCGACGGCGGCCGGAGTGATGGCGATCGGGGCGGGCGCGGGGGCGGCAAAAGCTCCGGCGGCGGCGACGACAGCCAGGACCGTGCACCCGATCACCTTCCCGCCTTCCTGCGCGAAGACTGATCGCCGGCCCCCGATCCGTTCGGGGAGCGGCACGAGGCAAAAGGTGAAGGGTTTCGCTACCGGTATCGTGCCTCGTGCACGGTGCCGGGGGCGATCCCCGCTCGCGCGGCCAACTATGCGCCAGGATTGGGCCGGCGTTGCTTGGTGAAGGGTGGAGATGATCCTGAATAGGAACGGTTCCGCCCTGTCCCGCGATGCAACAGCCTTAACGGGGGCGCGACGACCCCCGTGCCTTTTTCGCGCGCGGCGCGTATTGCAAGGTATGGAGCAGGACGGCCTTCAAACCGACGCGGTCGGCGGCGCGCGGCGTGCGATCATCGCGCATCTGCAGCGCGAATGGCCGTTCCCGGTGACGATGACCTGCCAGACCCTGGCGGTCTCGATACCCGAGCGCGCCTTCATCGAGGCCGCTGCCCGGCTGCAGGAAGAGGGGCTGATCATGTATGAGGCGCTGCTGATCGGCGCCGGCCCCGCGCCGCAGCTGATCGATGCCGCGCTCACCCGGCGGGGGCAGGCGGGGGCAGGGGCGAGCTAGCTATTCGGCCGCGACCCGGCGGATCGGCACCGGCGCGTTGCAGATGTCGACCCCGCCGGCTGGCCGGATGAAGAACGCATCGCGGCGATTGGCGCGCGCCTCCAAGTAGCGGGCGAAGGTCTCGCTTTCTGTCGAAAGGTATTCGAAGCGCTGCCGTTCGCTCTCGGGCAGTGTGTTGCCGAGGCGGACCGAGCGGATCGGCACTCGCTCCTCCGCCGTCTCATAGAAGCCCAGTTCGCCGGTGCCGCGCGGCAGGCTGGAGAGGTGTTCGATCCCCTCGATGACCCGGCCGACCAGCGCGATATTGCGGTCGAGATGACGCGGGGCGTGACCGATCACAGCGTAGAGCTCGGCGCCGGTGCCGGTATCGGGCGGCAGGTCGCGGCCGACGCCGACCATGGCGTAGCAGTGGACGGGCCAGGCGGTGATCGCTTCGCGGTCAACCGCAATCGGAAAACCGCGGAAAGCCAACGTTTCGTCAGAGTATGGATCACGGGGGATGGCTCGCATGATCGCGCGAACTTTCTGGTTGCCGGTCGGCCTTTCGAAGGCGGCTTCCAACTGAGCCCGCTCGTCTTCGACCTTTCTCCGAAGCGCGGCTTCGATCTCACCTCCGATCTGTAGCTCGTATTCGAAATCTTCTGTCATCCCGAGCTCGTTCGGCAGCGGCTTAGCATTGGTCGGGTTCTCTCCATCCGGGTCGCCCCACTGGACGACGTAATTGTCCTGCACCCGGTTGATTGACAGGCCATCATACCAGCCCGTGCGGGCGAGCGTGCGGATGTTCTCGACCCAGCCCTGGCTGAAGGGCGGCGGCATCAGCTGGATGATCACCCGGCGCGGGTTCCCGTCGCGGTCGGGGGCGAGGTCCATCAACAGGAGGTCCTCGGGGGCGATGGCGACCCATTCTTCGGGCTCGGCGGCAGCGACGATCTCGCTCGGGCTCGCAGGCTCGGGTTCCTGTGTGAGCGAGGCGGCGGGAAGGGCGAGGGCGGCGAGCGCCGGCAGGAGGCGTGCGATCATAACGCGCATTGATGCCACCGCCGCGCCCGTCGGGATAGTCCCTAGCCTGCCTGCTCCTCCAGCGCGTGCATGTCCTCGTCCGACAGGCCGAAATGATGGCCGATCTCGTGGATCGTCACATGCGCCACCAGATGCTCCAGTGTCTCGTTGCCGCGTGCCGCCCATTCCTCCAGGATCGGGCGGCGGAACAGGCGGATGCGGTCGGGCATCTGACCCGAATGCTCGATGCTCTTGGCGCCGATCGGCAGGCCCTCATAGACCCCGGTGAGCTCGAACGGATCCTCGATACCGAGGTCAGCCAGCAGAGCCTCGTCGGCAAAATCCTCCACCAGCAGCAAGACATTTGCCAGGTGGTCGCCGAACTGGCGCGGCAGGCGGGCGATCGCGGCGCGCGCCATCGCCTCGAACTCGGCGGGGCCGGGGGGATGGCCGATCATGCGCGACATCGAGGCACGAGGTAGGCCGCGCGCCAGCGGGCGGCAAGGCCGGTCGGCACGTATGGCTCTACTAGCGGCGCCACTGGCGAGCCCGATTGCCTTGCCACCGACGCCCCGCGTCGCTATCGCCCGCGGCCTTCCGGGCACGGATTGCGGAGCGGTGGCCGAGTGGTCGAAGGCGCACGCCTGGAAAGTGTGTATACGGCAAAACCGTATCGTGGGTTCGAATCCCACCCGCTCCGCCACCGGCTTCTATTCCGATTGCTTGTTCATCTTCGAAAATCCTTCGCGCAGGTGCCGGACGAAGGATTGCAGCTTTATGTTGCGGATATTGGTTCGAGGATAAATAGCGAACAGGGTCAGGGTGGGCGCAGCAAATTCCGTCAGGACGGGGGCAAGCTTGCCCGCTTCGACAAGGTTCTGCGCGCGTAACTTGGGCAGGACGACGATGCCCAACCCCTCTGCCGCCATCTGCGACAAGGCCAGTCCGCTATTGCTGCGGGATTTCAGGTTGACGCGAACGGACGAACGCTCGCCACGATGCTCGAACGCCCACAGACTGGGCGTCCAGTCGAACACCGACTTCTGGTAGGAATACCCAAGGCAGGCATGATGCTTGAGGTCTGCGGGGGCTTGGGGCTCGCCATGTCGGCGCAGATATTCGGGTGAGGCGTACAGGGCGCATTCTATGCTCGCGATGTTCTCGGATTTGAGATGTTCGTTGCGCATTCGCCGGAAATGCACCGCCAGATCATAGCCCAGGTCCAGCGGATCGGTCAGGTCGTTGCCGACCGAGAGCTGCAGCTCGATATCGGGGTGATCGCGGCAGAACTCGCCGGCCAGCCTGGCCAGTTCGACAGCGCCGATATCAGTCGTGCTGGCAATGCGGATCACGCCGGAGCGAACCGAACTATATTCGCCGGCGATCTCGGCCAGATTGCGCATGCTGAGGACCATGTCGCGGTAGGTCGGATAGGCCCGCTTGCCCGCCGAAGAGAGCGCCACGCGTCGGGGCGAGCGCACGACCAGCTGTTCGCCGACATGATGTTCGAGTTGCGCCAAGCGTTCCGATATCGTGGATTTCGACACGTTGAGGGATTTTGCCGCGTTCGAAATACCGCCGGTCTCGACGATCTGAACGAAGGCCTCGATGCATTTATACCTGTCCATGACCCCACCAATAGCTCCGTCCGTACGGAAATTCCGAACGCCGGGTTCTGCACAATCCGATAGTCTTTGTCACTTGTGCCGGTGCATAGACATTTCCGATAATCCGGGAGGGAAGCGGGCGTGCGGGACACATTATCACTGGCATCGGGCGGTGCGTTCGTCGCGTTTCTGACGGCCATGGGGATGCCAGCGGAGGCAGCTGCCCAGTCGACGCCAGTGCAGGACGAACGGGCGGAGCGGGCTCAGGCCGAGAATATCGGCAATGCGATAATCGTCACCGCGCGTCGGCGGGAGGAAACGCTGCAGGATGCGCCGGTTGCGGTCTCCGCCTTCACCGCCGAGGACCTGTTCGACCAACAGGTCGAGACGGTGCTGGACCTCAGCGTCCAGGTCCCCAACCTCAACGTCTCGTTCATCACCGCCAGCTCCACCGCGATCATCTTCCTTCGCGGCGCAGGGCAGGACGATACCAACCCACCCTCCGAGCAGCCGATCACCGTCTATCTGGATGATGTTCCTTATCTCAAAGCGCCGGGCGCGGTGTTCGACCTCATCGATCTGGAAAGCGTGGAGGTTCTGCGCGGTCCCCAGGGCACGCTTTATGGCCGCAATGCCACCGGCGGAGCGATCAAGCTGCGGACGCGCCGGCCCGATCTTGATGCGCCGAGGGGGATCGCGCGGGCCACCATCGGATCGTTCGACAAGCTCGATTTCGCCGGCTCGTTCTCGGTGCCGCTCGACGAGCAGACCGCGGTCAAGCTCGACTTCGTATCGCGCTCCGACGATGGGTTCATCAGGGATGCGTTCGCCGGCGGCAACGGGTCGCGGCCAAGCCGCTACAACGCCACCGACCGGCGAACCTTTCGTTTCTCAGCACTGTGGCAACCCAGCGAGCGGCTTTCGGTGTTCGCTTCGACCGATTATACGGATGAGGATGCGGGCCCGTTCACCGCCACGCCTGCGCTCAACACTTCGGTCGACGCCAATTTCCGGGACGGCGAGTTCATCGACAGCCCGGACCTGATCGGCGATCCGTATCTGGCAGCCCCGACGCTGTTCGGCAACGCCAGCTTCACCGGCTATGGCGGCACGGTGCAGGCCGAATACGAGCTGGACACGGTAAACATAGAGGCGATCTTCGGTTACCGCGGGTTCAGGCAGGAGAACGCCTTTGACACCGATGGCGGGCCCAGTCGCGGCACGTTCAACGGGGCCGCATTCACCCGGTCCGGCAACGCGTTCGATTTTGTGCGCGACTGGGAGCACGATGCCTATACGCTCGAACTGAAGGCAGCATCGACCAACGAGGGGCCGTTCTCCTGGATCGGCGGTATTTTCCTGCTTCAGGAAGACAATGTAGCGACCTCCGTGCTCGGGCGCTACACCGATCCGGCGAACGTAGCCAATCCGAGCGCCACGGCGCAGGACCAGGACCAGCGCACAAGGAGCTTCGCTGTCTTCGGCGAGGTCTCCTACCGGCCGCTCGATTGGCTGGAGCTGACTGCGGGGCTGCGCTACACGACCGACGAGAAGACGCTCACCGTCGAGCAATACGGCGCCTTCGGCCTGCCGCTGTTCTTCGGGGCCTTCTTCCCTCCTTTCGGCCCGCTCGAAGCGGAGGCGAATTTCGACCGCTTCACGCCGCGCTTCATCATCGATGCCGATCTGACCAACGATATCTCGGTCTATGCAAGCTATGCGCAGGGTTTCCAGGCGGGCGCATTTCAGGGTTTCCAGCTCACCGCCGCCAACGCGGTGGTGCCGATCAGCGAGACGGTGGTCAGTTCCTACGAGATCGGCCTGCGTTCATCGCTGCTGGACGAGCGGCTATTCGTGAATGCCACCGCGTTCCAGGCCGACTACGACGAACTGCCGACGACGCAATTCACTTCGGGCAGCGGGTTCCTGGAAGCGCGCACTTTCGACGCCCAGATCAGGGGCATCGAGCTGGAGGTCACCGCCAGACCGGTGGATCCCCTCACGCTCCAGGCGGTGATCGGCATTACTGATACCGAGACGCCGACCGACATGCCCGAGACGATCGCCCCCTCGCGCGTTCCCGGCCGGGTTGAGAACGATCTCAAATATGTTTCGCCCTTTACAGGCTTCTTCAGCGCCCAGTATGAACTGCCGCTTCCCGGCGATCTCGGGCAGATAAACCTTGCGGCCAATGTGACGGTGCAGGGCGAGTTCTTCTCATCGACGGTGAACAATCCCTTTGCTTACGAGGATGGTTACACATTGATCGGTGCGCAGATCGACTACGATACTTTGGGGGAAGACTGGAAATTCGCGATCGGGGTGCGCAACCTTACCGACCAGGTCTATCAGCTGCGCGCTTCGGCCGATGGTGGGGGCTCGCGAACATACGGAGCGCCGCAGACGTGGTACGCCACGGTGCAATACCGCTACTGATGCGCACGCACGGCGGCGATCACCGTCCTCATAGCTCGACGAAAAGGCGATTCGACCACCGCCGCCAGCCAAGCTGCGCCATGCGCGCTTCTCGCTAGCCGCGCGGCGATCCGCTCCAGGCCATGTCCTCCGTCCCGCCCGCTGCCCCATCTGCCTTGGGGGCAACCTCATACCCGCCCGCCAGAACCGGCTGGTTCCTCGTCGCGATGTTGACCATCGCTTATGTCTTCAGTTTCATCGACCGCTATATTCTTGGCCTGCTGATCGAGCCTATCAAGGCGGATCTTGGCCTTACCGACGAGCAGATCGGCTGGGTGCTGGGACCGGCCTTTGCGATCTTCTATGCGGTTGCCGGCCTGCCGCTCGGCTGGCTGGTCGATCGCCGGCGCAGGACCTGGATCGTCGCTGGCGGCATCTTCATGTGGTCGCTCGCCACCGCCATCTCGGGGTTCGCCAGGAGCTTTGGGCATCTGTTCCTAGCCCGCATGGCGGTGGGTGCGGGAGAGGCGACCTTGAGCCCGGCGGCCATGTCGATGATCAGCGACAGCTTCCCGCCCGAACGTCGCGGCAAGCCGGTGGCGGTCTATGTCGCTTCGCTCTCGATCGGCGCCGGCATTGCCTCGCTGATCGGCAGCGCTGTCCTGACCTGGGCCAAGACCAACGAGACGATCACTCTGCCGCTGGTCGGCACGCTGTTGCCCTGGCAGCTGACCTTTCTGGCGGTCGGCACGCCGGGTCTCCTGCTGGCCGGCGCCTTCATCCTGCTTCGCGAGCCGCCGCGGCAACTGAACGAGCCTGCGGGACAGGAGGTTGAAGGTAACACGGTTGGCGATGCGGTGCGCTACGTCTGGCGCAATCGCGGCGCTTACGGCGGGTTCTTCTCGCTTGCCTGGGTGATGGCGATCATCGCTTACAGCCAGGGTTTCCTGGCCCCGGTGTTCGAGCGGACCTGGGGCTGGCCGCCCGAGAAATATGCGCTCGTCAATGCCATCGTGCTGCTTACCGCGGGCCCCGCCACGGTTTTCGGCAGCGGCGTGCTGTCCGATCGCTGGGCCCAGGCGGGGCGCAAGGATGCGCCCATCAGACTGCTGGTGATCGGCTTTGTGGTCATGGTGCCGACCGCCATCCTGCCGATGTTCATGCCCACCCCCGAGCTCGCCTTCGTCCTGCTGTTCTTCAACACCGCGGGTATCGGCGTCATTTCAGCGATGGCGGTGGCGGCACTGCTCGCCATCACCCCCTCGCAAATTCGCGGGCAGATCGTTGCGCTGTACTACATGTCGATCAGCATGACGGGCCTGTTCCTCGGTCCGCCAACGGTCGGCTACCTTTCAACGCACGTGTTCGGCGAGGCCGATCTGCGGCTCGCCTATGCCACCACCTGCGCCATCTTTGCGCTCATCCCATCCTTGCTGATTCCAGCTATCCTGCGCGCCTATGTCCGTCAGCTCGACCATGTGGGCAGACCGGCGCAAGTCGCGACCTGATCTTAACCCATCGAAGGAGCACCCGATGCCCGCTTTCATGATCATCGCCTGCAAGATTCACCAGCGCGACGCGTTCATCGCCGGCTACGGCAAGGCGGTGCCTGCACTGGTGGCCAAGCATGGCGGGGAGTATCTGGTGGTCGCGCCGGGCGCCGAACTGCTCGAGGGAACGCTTGAGGGTTACAGCTCGGTCGCGCTCTCCCGCTGGCCCGACAAGGCTGCAGCGCAAAGGTTTTGGAATTCCGCGGAATATGCCGAGGTCAAGAAGCTGCGCGATGGGCTAGCCGATTGCCAGGTTCTGCTTGTCGAAGCCCCCTGATCCCCCGGAGACATATGTTAAGGAGCCGACCATGCAGGATATTTTCGTGCCGACCAGCAGCCCGCAGGACGCGCTTGTCGGGCCGCTGCACACCGTCACTTATGTGACCGCCGAGCCCGACCGGCTCGAGCGCATCCTCGTCGAAGGTTACGATCTTGCCGGGACGGGCTGGGTGAAGGCGGAGGAGGCGGTCAAGACCTATCTTGGGTTCGCGTCCGGCCAAACCGTGGCAATAAACTGTTTCACCAAACACGGCGAGGGCGCCAATATTCAGGTGCGCGTGTGCTCCATCGCCGAGCAGGTGGACAGCGTGCGACCCCAATATCTGGGTCTCTATCTTGGCGGGGCGACACTCAGCTTTCCGATGCGCGACCTTGCCGCGCATGAGCAGCGGATGCGTGCTATCAATGTTGAATCCACCATCGGGATCAAGGAGATGAGCTTCTCCACGCCGGCGGGGGAGACCTATATCTCGGCCGAGATCGTCTACAAGGCACCGGACTCTGCGTTCCTGATGGGCGTGATCCGGCCCGACATCTTCATTCCGACCGGACCCATCGACCCTGCGACCGGGGTTGGTGGCCCGTCCTATTCCGCGCGCTGCCTGAACAAGGCCGATGCGGTCGTCGCCTTCTTTCGCGACGTGCTCGGCTACGAGATCCGCCGCGACACGGTGTTCGAGGTGGGCGAGCGCTCCGCGCTGCTCATGCCGCAGGGGACCAAGGAGCGGTTCATTCAGGGCTTCGCGCCCGGCAGCCGGACCGGCTACCTTGTGCTGATGGACCATGGCGAGGCGACGCGGCCAAGCCCGGCCGCCGGTTTCGGCCCGCCCCACCGCGGCATCGTCATGTGGAGCTTTCTCACCCGCGACTTGGCGGCGGTGGCAGACCGCGCGCGCGGGGCCGGCATCACCGAGCTTCAACCGATCCAGACGCGCCACATTCCGGGGATAGGCGAGGCGGCCTCGCTTATCCTGGCAGACCCGGACGGCTTTCCGATCGAGATCGTGCAGGAGTGAACTGATCGACCGCCGTAGCAAACCGAGTTCCAGTCTTTGAGTTAAGAACTACGCGCCTATTCGCCGGTTGAAGAAGATTTCAACTTCTTGTCGACCTGCATGAAACCCGTTTACGGGTTTGATCATGAAGCAGCTTTCCGTTCGCGAGCGAAATGGTCGACAGGCGGTCACTCGGCGTGGGGCGCTGTTTGGCGCGGGGGCGGCGAGCGTGCTGGGTTCGGGTCTTCTTGCTCCGGGATTGCTGGCGGCCGACACCCGCGACGCCGCCTCCGACACGGCCGGCGCTCCTGCGCTCAATCAGGCGCGCAAGACCTACGTGCTGGTTCATGGCACCTGGCATGGCGGCTGGTGCTGGCACTGGGTGGCGCAGCGGTTGCGCGCCGCCGGGCACCGGGTCATCGCCCCCACCGCCACCGGCTGTGGCGAACGCTATCACCTGATCGAGCCCGAGACTGGACTTTCTACCCATATCGACGATGTGATCCACGCGATCGAATGGAAGGAGCTCGACGACGTTATCCTCGTGGGCCACTCCTTTGCCGGCACCACCATTACCGGGGTTGCCGACCGGATCCCCGAGCGTACCCGGCGTATCGTCTTTTTCGACGCGCTCATTCCCACCAGGGAACGGCCCGCCGCAATCAATCGCGACCCCGCGACCGGGGATTGGCCCGACTGGTGGAAGGAGCGGATGACCGCGTTTATCGATGGCTACAAGATGATCTTCTGGGATCATTACGAAGCCAAGATGCTGGTTCCCGAAGACGCGCAAGAGCTCATCGCGCTGCTGCGGCGCCGGCTCACCTGGCACCCCATGCGCCAGTGGACCGAGCCGCTGCAGCTGGTGAACGGCGGCTGGGCCGCGCACCCACGCACGCTCATCCATGCGGTCGGCCAGGTCTACTCGCCCAGCTCGGAAGCGATGGTGGGGCCGGCGCGCGCGCCCGGCTGGCAGTTCATCGAGCTCGACGTTGCGCGCGACGGCATGTTGACCCATCCCGACAGGCTCGCCGAATGCTTGCTTTCACTCGACTGAAGCGGCGCTGCAGAGCTGCCGAGTAAGGCGCTGCCGCCTCTGCCGCTGCCATGTCGACCCAAAGCGGCCGGCACCGGCCTGCGCGATGACTTCGGGGCAGGGCTGTTAAAGGTCACTTGACCGAATCAGCTCATGCCTGCCCCCCCAGCGAAGGCTCGGCGCCTTCAAAAAGGCCTTCGAGAAGCGCCGCCAATTCGTGTGCGTTGTTGCTCAGATACCCGAACGACCAGCCGGGTCGGTCGATCAGCACCGCATCTGTGAGGTGGCGCATCGCGCGCGGGCTGATCGCTGCCAGGTCGTCCGCCGGGTTGAGCACAGCCACCGGCATGCGAAGCTGCGCGAGGTCTTGAGCAAAGCCGGCGTTGTACGCGTCGAGCGCGTCGCGCCACCAGGCGGGGCTGCCGCTCGCGCGGATCATCTCGGCGAAGTAGGCCGCCAGATTCTCATAGCCCAGGGCGCCATCGGCATAGGCCACAAGGTCGCCCCAGAAGCGGCGAAAGCGCGTTCCCTCCCGGTCGAGCGGGATCAGCGGTGTGCGACTGCGCTGGCCGAGTTCTTCCTGGGTGAAGATTGCGGGCGAGGCGAGTACCATCTGCGAGACGCGGTCGGGACGCTCGGCAGCCATCCTCACCGCCAGCTTGGTGCCGGCATGGACGGCGAACAGGTCAATTTCCCGGCCGTCCTCGGACAGCACGCCTTCGAGCGCAAGCCAGAGCGCTTGGGCATATTGCGTCACCGTTAGCGGCAGGCCGGGCGGGCTGGACTCGCCGAAGCCGGGCACGTCGGGAGCCAGGACATGGCGGCGGTTGCCGAGCCGGCGCATCAACGGCTCGAAGTTGCGGCTCGATTGCGGGAACATGTGGAGCAGCACGATGGGCCGCGACGCGCCATTCTCCCGCCCCGCCTCTCGCAAGTGGATCTGGCCGTGGGGACCATCGACAAATCGGCGGGTGATGGTGGCTTCGACGACTCCGCTATCCTCCTCGCCGATCATCCGCCGCGATCTTTCCTCGACGGCGCTGCCGGTCACTGGCCTGCCTCTTCGAGGAAAGCGATCAGCGCCGCGCGCTGTTGTGGATCGGGGAGGCCGGGAAAAGCCATCTTGTTTCCGGGAAAGACCTCGCGCGGCTTCTCCAACCAGGCATCCAGTCGTTCGGCGGTCCAATTCCCGTCCGCACCGGCGAGCGCTGGCGAATAGTCGTACTCGGCATCTCGGCCGATCGGCGCGCCGATGATGCCATGCAGGTTGGGCCCGACAAGATTGGGACCATCCGGCTCGATCGAATGACACGAGCGGCATCGCAAGTAGAGCCGCGCACCTTCCTTAGCGAGGGGGGACAGGTCGGCAACTGCAGTCGCGGGGGCGGCGTCAATGCTCGCGGTAGGTTCCCCGGCGACGGGTTCGATGCCCGAGTTTCCGGGCTGGCCAACGGGGGCATCGTCGCACGAGACGAGCGCGCAGGCGAATACGACGCACCCGAGAACCGCTTTTGCTGTCAGCATAAATATCCCTAGTCGCTCACCGCAATGTCGGCAGATGGCACCGCTTGCTTCCATGAAGCCAGGATCACGCTCGCCGGCAATAGGGGGGTGTAAATATATGCGCAGACCCGATACGCAAATGTTTATCGGATGATCGCGGCATGGCGTCGCTATGGCAGGGGAGAATGCAATGTCGTTTCAGACGATCAAGTCGGTTCGGCGTGTATTCGAGATCCTCGAACTTTTTGCCGCCGAGCAACGCCCGCTAGCCGCCAAGGAGGTGGCGAAGCGGCTCGGATACCCGCTGATGAGCGCCCATGCCTTGCTCAAGAGCATTCATGCGATGGGCTATGTCGACTTCGACAGTCCGAGCTGGACATACCTGCCCTCGCGCAACCTCGTTGCCATACTCGAATGGGTGCCCGATATCCTGGAGCGGGAGAAAGCCCTGCTCGATCTGGTCGCCGAACTGAACCAGGCAACCGGCGAGACGATCAATATCAGCCGCCGCACGGGGACCAAGGTGCGGTTCCTGCATGGGCTGGAAAACCGACACACCGTGGGGGTGAGTGTGAAGATCGGCGCGACAATGCCGGTCAATCGCTCGCTTACCGGGATCGTTTCGCTGTGCCTGCTCGGCCAGCAGGAGCGCATCGCTCTGCTCCAGCGCAGCGCGGCGGAGATGGCGGACGCATCGCCCGGTCCCGACCACGAAGAGATCGATGCGATCCTTGCCGAGCTCGAGGCGAGCGGCATCGTGACCCGGTGCGATCTGCTGGTCGAGGGGATCGGGGCGGTCTGCGTGCCTGTCCGGGCCAAGACATCGGACGACCTCCTCGTTGTGGGTGTCGCCGGGCCAAGCCATCGGATCGAGACCAACAGGGCCGACTACGAGCAGACCGTCCGCACGCTTCTCTCCAAGCATGCGATTGCGACGATCTACCCCGTTCGATAGAGGCGCTACCCATACATATTTGTGTATCCGCTCTACAAATATGTTCGCCGAAGTTGACTTGCGGTTGGGTTCCGGTCATTTTCCGAAACCAGGCGGGAAAAAACCGCAAGGGAGGATATTATCGATGCGTTCGGCTCTCACGGCTTCTGTTAGCGTCCTCGTGCTTTCGCTCCCGTTCGTGGGAAGCCCGGCGCAAGCCCAGGCCCAGTCGCAGGGCACCGGTGATACCGAGCAAGTGGCCCGCGCCACCGGCGTTCCGAGCGGGACCATTATCGTTACCGCACGCAAGCGCGAGGAATCGCTGCTCGAGACACCCATCGCGGTGACCGCCTTCGATGAGGAGGCGATCGAAGCGCTGGGGCTGGAGAATATCCGCGACCTTCCCGCAGTGACGCCGGGCTTCATCTTCGAGCCCTTCCAGGGCATTCCGGGGCGGTTCGACAGCTCGCCCCAGTTTCGCGGGATTGGCATCAACTCGATTGCCCCGACCCGCCAAACCGCGTCGATTTTCGTCGACGGAATTTACGTCGCCAACGGCGCGCTGGGTCTGAACCTGAGCGACGTTGCCCGGGTGGAAGTGATCAAGGGACCGCAATCGGCGTTGTTCGGCCGCAATACATTCGGCGGCGCGGTGAATTACATCAGCAAGGTTCCAGGCACCGAGCCGGGCGGCGAGTTCTCGGCCCGGGTGGCGACGCGCGACGAATATTCGGCCAGCCTAGCGCTCGAGGCGCCGATTATCGGTGATGCGCTTCGGGCGCGGGTCAGCGGGTTCTGGTCCGACGAGGGCGGGCATTACGAGAACAATCTGGATGGCAGCAAGCTGGGCCGCGAGCGCACCTGGTCGGTCACCGGCACGCTTTATGCAGAGCCTTCGCCCGACTTCGACGCCACGCTGCGGATCAACTATTTCGAGAATGACGATGATGCGCCCGCCTACAGCTTCGTGGGCAAGAACTTCCACAATTGCGGGCCTTTTGGCGGCACCGACCGGACGGTCTGCGGCGATGTGCCGACGCCGCAGCCGGGGCTGAACACCAACCTATCGGATGCCGTCATCGATTTCTACCAGGGCCTGTTCCAGCTCAACGACAATCCGCTCGACGGGCTGGGCCTTGAGCGCCGCAGCCTGCGGATAAGCGCGGCGTTCAACACGCGCCTGCCGCAAAGCGACATAGAATTGAGCTGGTTGACCGGCCTCAACTACGATGAGGTGGATCTGCTGCGCGATGCCGACGATTCCTCGGACAACGCGTTTCTTTCCTATTCCGGCCGGCAGTTCCGCGACATCAGCCAGGAAATCCGTATTTCCAGCACCTTCCTTGATGACCGCGTGTCATGGTCCTTCGGCGGAAATTACTTCGATCAGCGCTTCACCAATAATGGTGAATTCATCGTTCCACCAATCCCTCCGGCATCCAGGATCACCTCGTTCGGTGCAGGCGAGCCGGCCGAGGAGAACATCGAGACCTTCGGCGTCTTCGCATCGGTGATCGCCGATGTGACCGACTGGCTCTCGATCACCGCGGAAGGCCGCTACCAGGTCGATCAGGTGGCGGAGGACGATGACATCACCGACAACAGGGCCAGCGAACGCGGCAAGTTCAGGAGTTTCCTGCCGCGTTTCATTATTGATGTTCAGCCAACGCCCGACACGCTGATCTACGCCAGCTATTCGGAAGGCAATCTTCCCGGCGGCTTCAACACCAACGTGCGCGGATTGACGCCAGCCCAACGAGCCGAGCTGGCCATCCTCGAGCCGGCTGCCGACGAGACCTTTGATGAGGAGAACCTCAAGAGCTACGAGATCGGCCTCAAACACGCATTCGGTCTGCGCGGATCGCTTGCTGTTGCCGCATTCTACATGGACCGGATCGGCCAGGCCGTGCGCCGGGTGGATCGGGTCGCCAGCACCACGAGTGCCAGCGGTACGCAGCAGGTCAACTACTTCCTCAACATCGGCCAGACCGAGATCAAGGGCGTTGAGGCGCAGGGAAACTACGAGATATTTCCGGGGCTTACGCTGGGTGGAACCGTGGCCTATGTCGATGCCATCGTGAAGGATTTTGAGACCAGTGTCTATAACGAGGTGTTCGGCACGCCAGATGCCTCGGGAACGCGCACCCCTCGCTTCCCCGAATGGAGCGGATCGGCCTTCGTCGCCGCCGAGGGGGACCTTAGTGCGACGCTGGGCTGGTTCGGCCGCGCCGATGCTTTCTACACCGGCCAGCGGTTCGCCGACGAGGTCAACCTGACGACCATCGAAGAGGGCTGGCAGATCAATTTGCGGGCCGGGCTGAACACCGAAAGCCTGCGGTTCGAGGCGTTCTTCACCAATCTGACAGAGGCCGATCACCCGACCGGCATCAACCGCTTCCGCGACCTGACCTTCGCGACCCCGCAGTTCGATTTCAGCACCTTCGGCTATCAGATCGGCCTGCGTGACAAGCGCCAGTTCGGCGTGCGCGTCAGCGGCGACTTCTAGTGCGACGCGGCCCGGTCGCACCTCGCGTAAGGGCAACGTGACCGTGCCGCGGCGGTATCGTGCAGCATATGCCGGTGCGGCGCTCGTGCTAAGCCTGGCTGCGCTGGCACCCGCGTGGTCGCAGGGACAGGACGGCACGCCGGCCGAGCGCAACGCCCAGATCATCGCCGAGCTCTTGCCCGGCCGCTATGACAACCGCAACCAGGTCTATTTCGACCGTCGCCTGTCGCTTTCAGAGCCCGATGCCCGGCCGCGGATGCATGCGCGCATCGCTGCCGATCCGCTCGCAAGCACCGAGGATCGGGTATTCCGGCTCGGTCTGGCGGAGGGTGACGGCAGCATGGCCGAGCTGCTGCTCGTGCTCCGAGCCGACACCGATCCGAGCGTCACGCGCATGCTGCTCTATCAAAGCCCGGGCGTCGGCGGCGCGCTGGCCGGTGCGCGTTACCTCGAAGGCTGCGACCTGCTGTGGCGGCGCGAGGCGGCTCAGTTCCGCGCGCGCAGCGAGGGGGGGGAGTGCACTGCGCCGGGCGGGGAGATCGTTCCCGGTGAGATGATCCTCGCACCCGAAGGGCTGTGGCTCGTCCGGCCCGGGAGCGACGACTATCTTGAGCTCGATCGAGCCCGTGACTTTTCATGCTATATCGACGTGCCGGGCGTTGGCGGCGGACGCGACATTCCCTATCGCCGCTACGAGATCGCCGATATCCACGACGCCGGGGGACAGGGCTGGGTGGAACTGGAGGATGGCGGCGAAGTCGGGCTGCGGTTGCAGGTCGTGCGCTGGCCGATGAACAACTTGCAAGGGACCTTCACCCGCCACTCGATGGTGCTTTATATAGACACGCGCGAGGACGGCGAGGTCACCGAGGTGGCCTATGGCTGGACCGTTCCCGACGCGACGCGCATCGGCATCAACTTGAAATCCATGCTGGTGAATTGCTTTACACTGTCGAACGAGGATGTGCTGCCCTATTTTCGCGAGGAACCGACCGGGTGAGCGGTATTGATCGCCGCACGCTAATGACCGCCACCGCGGCGGGGGCCGCGGGCCTGGCCATGCTGGGCGCGAGCGGGTGTTCGCAGCAAGACACAATCGAAAAGGCGGGCGAACCCGGTGCGCCGATCAAGCCGAGCGATGTCATCGTCATCGGAGCGGGACTGTCGGGCCTCAATGCCGCCCAGCTGCTCGAGGAAATGGGCTACGGTGTCACCGTCATCGAGGGGCGGGACAGGGTCGGCGGGCGGCTCTACACGATGGACGAAGTGCCCGGCGCGCCGGAGGCCGGCGGCAGCGGCATCGGCTCGAGCTATGGCCGCATCCTGGGTGCCATGGATCGTCTGAACCTGGCGCGCCGGAGCGAGCGCGAGCGCACCGTGCCCGATGCTGCGACCACCATGCTCGATATTGGTGGGCAGCCGATCCTGCCGGCCGACTGGCCCCGGCATCCGGCCAATCCTTTTCCCGCCGAACTGCGCGACAAGCTGCCCTGGCAGATACAATATGCAAGTTACGCGCGTGACAACATGTTGCGCGACCCGGCCGAATTCCTCGACCCGGTGCATGCTTCGGCGGACAAGTCGGTGGCCGAATACTTCCTGGAGCAGGGCTATTCGCGCGAAGCGATGGAGCTCTTCGCCGGCACCAACATGTCCTATGGCGATGAGAGCGGGCCTTATGGCCTGTCCTTGCTGATGTTCTATAACATCATCGCCTTCGGGCAGCAGAATAGCGGCGGCAGCCTGCCGGGTTCGCCCTTCGCGGTGGTAGGCGGAAACCAGCGCCTGCCCGAAGCGATGGCCAAGGCGCTGACGAGCGATATCCACCTCAACAGCAAGGTGGTCGCCATCAGGAACACCGATGAGGGCGCCGAGGTGCATCTGGACGATGGCCGCGTCGCCAGGGCCCGGCGCGCCATCATCACCGTGCCGTTTTCGGCGCTCAACCTGATCGCTCTGGACGCGCCGCTTTCGGAGCCGCAGGCCCGCGCCATCCGCACGCTGGGCTATACCAATGTGACGCATCTGCACTACGTCCCCACGCGGCGCTTCTGGGAGGAGGACGGGCTGCCCCCGTCGATCTGGAGCGACGGGCCGATCGGGCGGTTCATGGCGCTGCGCAACAATGTCGATGATCCGCAGGAGATTACCAGCTTCATCGCCTTTGCGAACGACCGGACGGCGAACCATCTTGACCGGCTGGGCTCCGAGGCGGCGGATGGCACGGTTCGGTCCTATCTCGCCAAGCTGCGCCCCAGCACGCGAGGCGCGCTAAATTACGTGACCAGCTGGTCCTGGCAGTGTGACCCTTTCGCAGGAGGTGCCTACGCGGCCTGGAAGCCAGGTCAGCTCACTTCCTACGGCAGGCAGATGGCGCTGCCCGCAGGCTCGATCCATTTTGCCGGTGAACATACCGCGCAGGCGGCGCGGGGAATGGAAGGGGCGATGGAATCAGGAGAGCGCGCCGCTTTCGAGGTGGCCGAAACCTTGGCCGGCTGAACAACGGGAGAATGATGGTGAGAGGTTTGGCGGCGCGAACGAAACGTTGGGGAATGCTGGCGATGCTGCTGGCGAGCGGCGCGTGTGTTCCGGGTGCGGACATGCAGCCGCGTTCCGATATCGCCTCGCAGGTGTCCATGGCCGATGCGCAGCGGGCGACCAGGGCCGATCTGGACCGGATCATGGACTGGTGGCCCGGCGACTATCACAATGATCGCCAGATCGCCCGGCTCGAGGCCGAAGGCAAGCCGGTCTGGCGGGCGGATGACAGCGGGAAGGGCGGTCATATCGCGGTTACCTCGCACTACCGCGCGGTCGACTTGCCCGCCTTCGGCGAGAACGTGCTCTATGTCGAGGAAACCAAGCACGGCGATCCGGGCAATATCTTCCGGCAGCGGATCTACAGCCTGACGCTGGACGAACAGGGCGACCAGCTGCGCGTCAGCCTGTGGACCTTCGATGATAAGGAGAAGTATCTCGGCGCCTGGCGCAATCCCGCACTGCTCGCCGGCCTCACTCCGGAACAGATGAGCACTTTCGGGCACAACTGTGATCTGGTCATGGCGCGGCAGGGGGGCAAATACCACCTGGCGATGCAGGACAAGGATTGCGCGTTCGGCGACAACTATTTCAGCTACCAGGTCCTGCTTGGTCCCGACAGCTTCTGGTTCCGCGACAAGATCGCCCGGCTCGATACCGACGAGCCCGTCTCGATCGCCGGCGATTTCACCTACCACGAACTCGATCGAATCGAATGAGACGCGGCGAACCGGGCATGCGCTCGCTCAGCGCAAGGGCGATGCTGGCTTGCGTGGCGCTTGCGGCTTCATCCGCCTGCGTCCCCCAGCAGACGATGCCGGGCGCCCAGGCAGGTTCGGAGGCTATCGACCGGGCGCAGCGCGAGAGCCGCGCAGCGCTGCTCCTGGCAGAGGCGCGAGTCGCGCTTGCGGAGATCGAGCAGCCGGCAAGCTGGGTCTCGGCCGCAGGCGAATATGCGCTGGCCCTGGCCGCGGCAGGCGAGGGCGAGGAGGCGAGGGACGTGCTCGATGCAGCGTTCGATGCGTCCGCCGGCATTGCCGAGCCCGCCGCCCGGCTGGCTGCCCTCACGCAGACCAGCACGACGGCAGCCCAGATCGGCAGCGTCGAGCAGTTGGCGCGCTTTGCGGGCGCGGCGAACGCGGTGGCACGCGCGCTGGAAGATCCGGCGCGTGCTGCCGATGCACATGCGTCACTGGCAGCTTTGCCGGCGGCGCAAGGGGCTTACGAGCGCGCACTGGAGCAAGCCGCGGCGCTTCCCCAGAATGACGACACGCTCGCCGCTTACAAGGCCCGCACCTATCGTGAGATTGCCGATTATGCCGGCGAACGCGCGGACTTCGACATGGCGCGCCGGGCAATCGGGGCGGGCACGATGGGAATGGCGTATTACGGTTCGGTCGCCCGCGCCGAGGTGGCGCGGCATGCTTTCGCCGCCGGGCGCGCCAGGCTTGCACGCGAGCTGCTCGAAGAAGCGCAGCAGCGTGTGGGTGACGAGACCGATGGCTACTTTGCCGCCGGCGCGCTTCGCGATATCGCCATTGCCTGGGCGGAGGGCGGCGATCCGGCGCGCGCGCTGCGGCTGTTCGCCGAGGCCGCTCGGCTCGCCAGGACCGCCGAGGGGCCACAGCAACAGGCGCGTGCCTTGAGCCGGGTGGCCACCGGCATGGCCGACGCGGGTCTGGAGCAAGAGGCGCGCGAACTTCTGCCGCAGGCGCGCGAGATCGCCCGGACAGAACCATCCGAGACCATGCGCAGTTTCTCGCTTTACGAGATCGCCGGCTCGGCGGCCTTCACCGGCGACCTGGAGACCGCGACATCGGTCGCCAGCGATATACCCGATACGCCGTTCGGCTCCGCGACCTCGCTGCGCGCGGCGACGATGCGCGACCTGGCTTGGGGTGAAGCCCGCCATGGCGAATACGAAACCGCGTTGCTGCGAGCCCGCGCGATCGGCCTGGCGCGCGAGAGGGTGCAGGCGCTGAGCCGTCTCGTCCGGTTGCTATACGAGCCGCGCATGCATGCCTTGCCGCGATATTTGTGACCCCGTTTCCACATGGATCCCAAACGAATGACCACCATGCGAACTCCAAAGCACCTCGTCCGCCATGGCCAAGTAATGGTCGCACTCTGCGCCGCGCTGCTGCTGTCGTCCTGTGCAACCGGGATCGCCCCCGAGGTTGCCGGCGATGCCAGCGAGGCGGCGCGCCTCTATAGCGAGGCACGCGAGGCGCTCTACGAAGCCGACAGCCGCTTTGAATATCCCGCTGCGATCGAGCTGCTCGAACGCGCGCTTGCGGCCGACCCGGCCAACGCCCGGGCACAGCTCGACCTGGTTTACGCCTATACCAAGCAGGGCCGCTACGAGGATGCCGAGCCGCACGCGCTGGCAGCCTCGGGCATGGCGAACCGGCTGACCGATGCGCAGCGGTTGTGGCTGGCGGCTCTGCGCGAACGGCTGGCCGATCGTCCGCAACGAGAGATCGACGCTTGGCGCGCGGTGACCGCTGCCGAGCCTGCGAACCGATGGGCGTGGTACGAACTGGCGGTCAGCCTGTCGGCCCTGGAACGCTATGATGAAGCCGCCGATGCTGCCGCACAGGCGCTCGCGCTTCAGCCCGACCCGGGTGAATGGGATGCCTCGTGGTTACACTACATGCATTCCAAGGCCCTGTTTCGCAGCGGCCAATATGACGCGGCGGTCAATGCGGCGGAAAACGGGCGCTCCTTGCCCGATACCTGGCGGGCTACCTATTATCGCCTGGCGCTGGCGCGGGCCAAGGCGGGGCAGGCCGATGAGCTCGATGCATTCATCGATGAATACCGTCGCATCACCGCTGAAGAGGGTCGCACATCGCCCGCTTACCTCGAAGCCAATATCGCCCTGATGCATTTCGAACTGGGCAACTATGACCGCGCCGCCGAACTCGCGCGGCGCGCGCTTGCGATGGAGGACACCGCCTATCCCGGCTGGGTGCTGGGCTATAGCCTGATCGAGGCGGGCCGGCCGACCGAGGCGCTGCGCGAGCTCGAGGCTGCACGCGCTCGCCATCCCGATGATGTCTACCTGTCCGCCGCCCGCGGATGGGCGCTTTACCGCCTCGACCGGTTGGAAGAGGCGCGCACGGCGTTGCTTGAAGCGCGCGCGCTGTCGAAGCGGACCAACTATCGGGTCGAACATGACCTGGCCGCGGTCGAGCGCGCGCTGGCCGACCCCGACGCCCCGCGCGCCGCGCCGATCCCGTGGCTGGGCTGATTTCCCCTGTGCGAATGGGCAGGAACCGAAGATGACCAAATATCGGCAAATGACGATCGCATGGCTTGCTTTCCTGCTTGCCGCCCCCCTTGCCGCCCCCGCCGGTGCGCAGGAGATCACCAGCTACTGGCCGCAGGAAGAACCAAGGATAACCTCGGCGATTCTCCCGCGCACCGGCATGACCGTGCGCGACATAGAGGCGAGCTTGAAGCTTTATCGCGATATTCTCGGGCTGGAGCCGTTCTATGAGCGCAGCGAGCTGGATGATCCGCGGCTGGTCGATTTCTCGGGGCTGGAGCCCGGCCAGACTTTGCGGCTGGTCGTGTTGCGCACCCGCACCAACGGTCCGGCGATGCTCAATGCCGGCTATCTCGGGCTGTCGGAGATCTACGATGCCGACGGGCGCAAGGTCGAACTGCCTAAGCAACCGGCGGGCGGGGCCGTCTACGGATCGATGGCGCTGTTGTTCGTGGTCGAGGACACGAGCGCGATCTACGAACAGGTCAAGGCGGGCGGTTACGACATCATCTCCGCCCCCGAGCGGCGCGCCGATGGAACCAGCACGCAACTCTTGATGCGTGGCCCCGATGGGGAGCGTTTGTGGATCACAAGCTCGACCAATCGCGGGCCGTTTCAGGAGAAGAACGGGCCTAACTGATAAAGCGTGGCTTGCCGGCTGGATCCGCCCAAGTTTGTGGTGCGCTGGTAACGGGCCTACGCTGTCCGCGAAGAGAGGATATCATGAAAAACCATATCGCTTTCCTTGCCGCGATCGCGCTCGCCGGCCCCGCCGCTGCCGAGCAGACCCAGGTCGACATTCGCGCGCTCGCTTTGGACGCAAAGTTCATCGGCAACTCCATGTCGGGCATGGCCGTGCTCGTCGAGGATGCCGACACCGGCGAGATACTGGATACCGGAGTGACCAGTGGCGGCACCGGGGACACCGACCGCATCATTCGCCAACCATCGGCCCGCTACGACACGCTCTCAAGGGAGGGCGACGCTGTCTACACTTCGATCCTTGATATCGAACGGCCGCGGCGCATCCGGGTGACCGTGCGCGGTCCGCTCGCCCAGCCCCAGGCCATGGCGGAAGCCTCCGCGACCCGCTGGGTTCTGCCCGGTAAACATATCAATTCGGGCGACGGCTGGATGATCGAGGTTCCCGGGTTCGCGGTCGATATCCTCAGTCCCGGTGCGCATACCTATGTCGAGGACAATCCCCGCTCGATGACCGTGACCGCCAATGTCGTGATGGTCTGCGGATGCCCGACGTCTCCGGGGGGCACGTCGGATTCCGAGATGATCGAGATCACGGCGGAGGTGCGGTTCGAAGGAGACAAGCTGGCAACCGAGGCGATGAAATATACCGGGACCGAGAGCCGGTTCTCGGTCGATATTCCGACCGCGCAAAAGGGGGTATACGAGGTCCTGGTGACAGCATTCGATTCGCGTACGGGGAATTCGGGCGTCGATCGAACCAGCTTCATCTTGCGCTAAGATAACGTGAGTTCGCCCGCACGAGCCTGCATTAAGAGCAACGGGGGCTGCAGGGGAAATTCTGGTTTTGACGCGAGGCCCCGACGTTCGTGCAGCAAGTCCGTGCTTTGCCTTCTTCGACATCCAAGCCCGGCATGTTGGTGACCGGCGGTGCCTCATCTTGCTCGTGATCCGGCGCCGGCATCCCGCTCCAATCAAGGGTCCGGGAAGCCGCAGCCGGTGAGGTCTGTCCCAACTGCCTTCTATGCCGGCGACCTGTATGGCGAGCTATACGATCCCGACGCGCCGGTCGCGCGGCATCGTGTGGCGGAGTTCGTGCCGGGCCTGTTGCTATGCGCAACGGCGGCGCTGGCGGCAGCCTGGCTGGCGGAGCATTACAGCTTTCCGATCATACTGCTGGGCCTGCTGATCGGCCTGGCATTGAGCTTCGTGTCCGAAGTCGAGGTCACCGCGCCCGGCCTCGACTTCTCCAGTCGTCACTTCCTGCGCATCGGCATCGTGCTGCTGGGGGCACAGGTGACCTTTGCCCAGGTCGGCGCGCTGGGTTGGCTCGCCTTCGCAGGATTGCTGACCGTGATGAGTGCGAGTTTCGCCGCCGCCTTGCTGGCCGCGCGTTGGGCGGGGCAGGGACGCGAGGCAGGCATTCTGGCAGGTGGCGCGACCGCCATCTGCGGGGCGTCGGCGGCGCTGGCGTTGTATGGCGTGATCGGAAGCGAGCGGCTCGATCAGGCGCGCTTTTCGGTCACGCTGGTTGGCGTGGCGGTGGCGAGCGCCGTCGTCATGGCCGCCTGTCCCGCGTTGGCTGATATGCTGGCGCTGAGCGACCGGCAGGCGGGCTTCCTGATCGGTGCGTCGGTTCATGACGCGGGGCAGGCGATCGGCGGCGCGTTCAGCTACTCCGACGAGGCGGGGCGCGATGGAACGGTGGTGAAACTGGCGCGAGTGGCGATGCTGGGGCCGATCGTTGCGCTGGTCGCGTTCTGGCTGGCGCGCGCGAATGTCGAGGATGCCAAACGGCCATGGCACAAACGCGTGGCCATACCCTGGTTCATCGCCGGGTTCCTTGCTTTGCTGGCGGCGAACAGCCTATTGGTGTTCCCCGAAGCGTGGACCAAGGGGGCGCTTGGTGTGTCCAAGGCGCTTCTGCTGCTGGCGGTCATCGCGACGGCCATGCGTTCACAGTTGCGGCTGTTGCTGGAGGCAGGCTGGAGCGCCTTGGCACCTGTGGCAACCGCCAGTGTGGTTTCGCTATTGGTTGCGCTGATGGTGACACTAAGCTTCTGAGCGGAATTGCTCATGCCCGCGATTGGTTGAAGACGTGACCTGAACGGATCGATCGATCCAACCACATGATGCTATACACTCTACTTACGGAGCCACGCATGATCCAAAAGAAACTTCATCGGGTCTTCAACGATCACCCTGCTTCCGTCGGGGAGACCTATCTGCAGCACCTTCAGCATGCCAGCGCCTTTGGAGCCCGCATGATGGCGGGCGGCGCAGCCTGTATTCTGCATGGCGTGCTGCCGTTTCTTTTCGTGAAGACCGGCAGCAAGCAGATCGAGACGTTGCACGGCAAGATGCTCGTGAACCGCAGCACATTGCCCGAACCGCTGGACTTTGTAATCTGACCTAGCGGCTGCTCTCACCGGCGGTTCCGCCCATTCCGGGGCAATCTGGCAGCGAGCACGCGTCTTTCCCAAAACAGACGTGATTCGTTGATGTCTGAAGGTGGGTGCATTTCTTTGAAATCTCATCCGTTGTTACCGCGATTGCATCCCGATTTTGCGAGCTAAGAACGGGTTCGTCTCACGAGGTCCAATCAATCCGCTGGTGAAGCAACTGGTCAGTGAATTGCCGGTGATAGACTCTACCCCTGCCAGGCAATTATGAAATGTTGACTACAAAGGTTATGCTGTTTTGTTTGGTTATTTTTAAGCCGATCTACTAGTCGTTCGCCCCGGAAGTTCGATCCATGGTCGCACTTTGGGGGGGCATGATGACGAGGCGGGTGGATCGCTATCAGACCGGTCGGGTGCGAGGTGACAATCGCCGCGACGCCAGGTCCGATACCGGCAGCGTTGTTATCGTTGACCTCAATGTCTTCGCCAACTTCCCGACGCTTGCGATCGGCCTTCTGACGGCCAGTTTGCGGGATGCCGGGAAGGATGTGAGGGTTATCGCACCCTTGGCCTTTGATGCTCCTGCGACCGAGCGCGAACGCCGGGAGAACCTGTTCGACCATATCAAACGGCGCACGCATCTCACTGATTTCGCTCCCGCTCTTCGGATCAGGGACGCGCTGCGTTCCGCCCGTCTCGATGTGATCGAACGACCCGATCCAACGGTTCGGCGAGTGGTCACCCAAGCTCTTGAAAAAAGGCCCGGTGTCTTGTTGCTGTCCGCCTATGCGCAGCATTTCGAGAGCGTGAGGATCATTGCAGCCGAGGCCAGGCAACGCGGTATCCCCGTGCTGGTCGGCGGGCCGATGCTTAATCAGGCGGCGGTGCTCGACAAATGGCGGCGCGTACCCGGCATCGTCGCGATCGTGGGCGCCGAGGTGGACCGGAATATCAACGATCTTGTCGATGCAGTCATCGCGAATGAAGACCTCGCATCCTTCCCCGGCGTAACCTTGGCTGACGGAAGGCGGACCGGATCGGCGCCCCCGCTGCGTGATCTCGACCGCACACCTATCCCCGACTTCCGCGATTTTCCCTGGGATCGCTATCCCAGTCGCATCGTGCCGGTGATGACCGGTCGGGGCTGCCAGTGGGACAAGTGCGCGTTCTGCTCCGATGTCCTGTCGGTCTCGGGCCGCACATTCCGCACGCGCAGCGTGGAGAATGTTCTGCTCGAACTGCAGGAGCAGTCGCGTCGGCACAATACGGGCAATTTCCTGTTTCTCGATCTCAAGCTGAATTCCTGGCCCGGGATGTTCCGGGGCATTGCGAACAACATCCAGAAATATGTGCAGGGCGCCGAGTGGATCGGCACGGTGCACGTCGACCTGCGCGATGACAACGGCCTGTCGGCAGCGGACTTGCAGGCCGCGGTCGCTGGCGGCATGCGCCGGGTTTCGTTCGGCTTGGAAAGCGGCAGCCAGGCGATACTCGACGCAGTCAACAAGGGATGCAGTGTCGAGCGAAACCGGCAATTCATTCGCGATGCCTATGACGCGGGCCTGTCGGTTCGAGCGACCATGTTCAAGGGTTACCCGGGTGAGACCGCCGAAGATATGGAAGCAACCGCGCATTTTCTCGAAGACAATGCGCGCTATCTCGACCGCGTCCGGTTCAATGATTTCACGCTGACGCCCGAGACCCCGGTATGGGATACGGTGACAGCCGCCGATGGCCCTCTCGAGGTGGACGGGATCGACACCCAGCGAGGCCGCGCCCGTTATCGCAACAAGCAGCCGCGCTTGAGCGACTATCGCCGGGCAAAGCGACGTGCGCTCGACGCGGTCTACGCGATCAACAGGAAGCCGCTGAGAGATGCGGCGCGGCAGTTCGACGGATTGATGTGATGCGTCGTCATGCCTCGCGCCTGCGCTTTGCCGAAGCTTCCGCCGGCAATCCGCTCCATCGCCGGCTCAGGCGGATCTCGCGACGGGAACGGCTGGCCGAGGCCAAATGCTTCGTAACAGGCTATTGCGAAGCGACCGGGGCAAGTGATGCCGAGCGTGGCACTCGCCTAGTAGAGGTCCGCCGCGACTTGGCGAGACATGGCTTCTATCGGCATACACCAGAAGAACTCGCCTATGGCGCGCGGGTTGCCTGGCGCAATCATGGCCGGTGCGTGGGACGGCTTTTGTGGGAAAGCCTCGAGGTGGTGGATTGCCGCAGCATCACCGAACCCGGCGCTGTGGCATCCCGCATGGACCAGCATTTGCGCGATGCCAATTGCGATGGCCGCATTCGCTCGATCATCTCGGTTTTCCAGCCGGTCGAGGGGCGGTCGTTGCCCATTTGGATCGAAAGCGAACAGATAACCCAATATGCCTGCCATCACATGCCCGGAAACACGATATTGGGCGACCGGCAGAACATCGAGACCACCCGGATTGCGCAATCGATGGGATGGAAGCCGCGCGGTGAACCCGGCCGGTTCGACATCCTGCCGTGGTTCCTGCGCGACAAGGACGACCGGCGGCTTCGCTTCGACCCCGATCCCCGGGCGATGCGCGAAATTCCTATCCGCCATCCGTCGAACAGCGGCCTCGATGCGCTCGAACTGCGCTGGTACACGGTGCCCATCGTCAGCAGCATGATCCTTACCATCGGCGGCATCGACTACCCATGCGCGCCGTTCAACGGGTTCTATGTCGGCACCGAGATCGCCTCGCGCAATTTCGCCGATGCGAAACGCTATGACCTTCTAAATGAAGCCGCACATGCGATGCGGATCGAAACCGGCACCGCCAATCCGCTATGGAAGGACGAAACATTGACCGAGCTCAACCGGGCGGTCCTGAACTCGTTCTCGGCGGCGGGCGTAACCATGCTCGACCATCATGCGGCGGCCGAGCAATATATGAGGTTCCATGGCTGAGAACAGGCGGCAGGGCGCCGCGTTGCCGGCGACTGGCGATGGATCGTTCCGCCGCAGGCCGGTTCCGCGCACGATGTGTTTCACTTGCGAATGCGCAATTTCCATCCCGTGCCCAACTATTACCGCAGCCGCAGCGATGACGGTCTGCGTCTGATGCCGTGGCGTGGCGATCGATATCGTCGTCGCTGGCACATGTGGATCGATAGGCTCATGCGGCGATGGAAGCTGTGGAAGCGCATGGCTTGGTAAGCCAGGCGGCCTGGCCCCTCAGCATCATCGTGCCGCTTTACAACGAAGCGGCCGGTCTTGCAGCTCGGGCGCGCGATCTGATGCGCGGATTGCCCGAGGGGTGCGAGGTTATTTTCGTTTGCAATGGCTGCACCGATAACAGCGAGCAGATATTACGTGAGGTTGTGCGAGAGACCGCAACCATCCTCACCTGCGATAAAGGCAAGGTGCGCGCTATCCGTCTCGGCGAGCTGCACGCGTCGCTGTTTCCCCGTTTCTATGTCGATGCCGACGTCGACATTTCAGGCAGGGATCTCGGTTTGTTGGCATCCAAACTTGGCGAGGGGATAGAGCTTGTATCGCCAAGTTTCCGCATGCGTACGGATCATGCGGGGGATCTGGTGAGCAAGATCGTCGGCTTCTGGCAACAGCTTCCCTATGGAAAAGGCGGGTTTCATGCCGTGCTCGGTGTCACGCGGACGCTGCGCGAACGTTGGGGCGAGTTCCCCGATGTGATTGCGGACGACACCTTTATCGAGGGCCAGGCGCTGACCCACGAAAAGTTGGTCGATCGGGACGTGACGGCCTCGATCACAGCGCCACGAACCTGGTGGGGATGGGTCCGCGTCAGAGCACGGTGGCAGCAGGGGATAGACCAGTTGCGTCGAAATAATTACCCTGTCGCCAAGTCGCCGGGACAGATCAGGTCCGTGCTGCGGGCTATTTTCATTCCAGGTAAAAGCCACGCCGCCTTCATGTACTGCTTCTCCGTTATTCTGGCCCGGTCGATTGCACGGACAGGTTTCCAGCGAACAAAAGATTGGTTCACCGATGAGACTTCGCGTCAACCGACAAATAGACCGGCCTTTGCGCGGCGCAAATAGCAGGAATCACCCTATCTCGATAACATCGGGATAGTCGTCTGTCAGTTTTCGAAAACCGTTGTCGGTGATTTCGATCAGATCTTCATGGTGCCCGGAGAGTGCGCCCACTTCCAGGTAGGGCAAATCCACGGTGATCGTCATTCCGGTCTTGAGCTCGATGTCGAGCGGCGAGCGCCACGGATCCGCGGTCGAGCCCGGCTGGTCGCTATGTTCCAGGCCCACCGAATGCGGGTTGACGATAAAGGCGTCGGTTATTCCGCCGCCGGCCTTGCGAAACGCCTCCTTGCCGATCGTACGGATTTCGGAGAATTTGAGCCCCGGTTCGATCGCTTCAAACACTGCCTCCCTCGCAACCGCCTGCGCAGCGACGATCTTGCGCGTTCGGTCGTTCAGTTCCTCGAAAGCGAATGTGCGGGCAAAATCACCTTGATAACCGTGGAATTGCGAGACTGCATCGATAAGAAAAGGCCGATCGGGCCTGATCTCGCCGTCCGCCAGTCCCCCCAAAGCAAATCCGGCAAGCATGAAAACCGGTATGTTTCCGCGGATTGCGGCTTCCTCCAGGAAGACCTGCTCGATCGCCGCGTGGTCCATTCCCGCTTCAAGCCGGCCTCCCGTGGCGATGGTCGCTTCGGCATTGGCTTTGGCGGAGACGCGCATGATCGCGATTTCGCGGGCTGATTTCACATGCCGGATCTCACGAAACACATTGGCGCCGTCGACAAATTCGATATCCGTCGCTTGCCCGACCCTGTTCAGAAGATCGGCGATACGCGTGTCGTCGATGGCAACGCGTCCGCTCGTAATTCCTGATTCCTCGAGCGCTTTGGTCAAGGCCCACTCGATCGTCGGCGACATTTCGATGCCAATGCTAGCTTGCTTCCATGCGCGCTCGATCGCAGTGAGTCGATCCTCGGCGCTGAAAGTAAAACCGAAGGGCGCCGCGAGCGGCTGAACGGTCGCAGCAAGCGCGCTCTCACCTCTATAATCTTCAATATTGGCCGGCCCGGAATAGGCCATGATATCGGGTGTCCAGCGACTTTTATTCGCAAGATCCAAAGTCTGCATCGCAGACGCTATAAGAAAGGGCGGCTGTTCCGGATCGCGCGGATATGTTGCCATAGCCGAAAAATCGAAGTTCATCTTGGTGACGACAGGCACCGTATTGGTCAGATAAAAGACATTGATTGGGTGCAGGGCGATCAGACCTTGCAAGCCACGCTGCTCCATTATTGCTTGCGCTTGCGCCTGGTTGACCAGCGGCCCGTCGAGCAATCCACCTCGCTCGGCGGCGGCGGTGTCTGTGTCGTGTGCTGATTCAGACGCGCGATCCTGCGTGGTCGCCACGTTACTGAGCGCAGTGGACGCAGCAGTAGCCGCGCCCAGCCTGATGATGTTGCGTCGATCCATGTTTCTGCCGTTAAACCTCAGGTTTGCGGTCGATAAAGCGACCCTTTGGATCGTTGCACGGACCTTAAGCGGGTTCGTCGTCCAAGACATTCCGGATGTATCATGCCTATCCAATCCCGGCAATTTCGCCTCGCGCTGCATCGGTATCGCTTCGGTCCGTCCAAAGCGAGTTGGGCTGAGGAATAGTCCCGGCTACCCGACGCACGCGCGGTTGCTCGCTCGATCTGGACGATCGCGCTTCGCGAGCGGCGCAGGTAACGCATTCTTCACCATTATTTGTCATTGCGAGCAGGTCATGGTGACCGGCCTTCTCGAACGACTATTCGCACTTGCCTGGGCCTTGCCCGATGGTTGGTGGTATTGGTCGTCAAGAGCACAGGCCGCCCCGCTTCGCAGGTCGCAGGCAGACGTGATTGCCGCTCCGGTCTCCCGCGCCCGACTTGAACCTGCGCGCTTGGTGCTGGGCAAACGGCGCTTTGCGCACCGAACGCATAATTCGCACAACTTCTTCGCGACGTTGCAGATTGAAGATTTCGCCGGTTTGCGCAGCACGCTCGGCTTCACGATCGTCAACGCGCTGTTCGACGAGACCGTGCAGCGGCTGAACCAGGTAATCAACAATATCGCTTTTGGTCGAGCCGCCAATGGCACGATCGAGTTCGCTTTCAACGCGCCCTCGGCCGAGGGGGCGGCAGACATTCTGGCGCGCTGCCTGTCGCAGGTCGAGCGGCCATTCGAGATATCGGGAATGCGGCTGCGCATCAGGGGACGGATCGCCTTTCTGAGCAGCGGGGCGCCGGCATCCGCAAGCGAACTCCCGCACAAGGCGCTCGCGGCGCTGGCCGACGGTCGCGAGAGGCGCAAGCGGATCATTTGTGCGCAGGGCGCCTTCGCTCAGGCCGGCGCCCTCGACGATCGGGAGATCCTGCGCGCACTGCCGGCGGCTTTGGCGGCGGACGAACTGACCTTGTCCTATCAACCCAAGTTCGATTGTCGCACGCAGGGCTTCGGTTCGGCGGAAGCATTGCTGCGCTGGTCATCGCCGCTCATGGGCGCCGTGCCCACGCAGCATCTGGTCGAGCTAGCCGAGCGCACGGGGATGATTCATGAAATTACGTCGTGGGTGCTGCGCCAGGTCGTGCGCGATCAGGCGGTGCTGCGCGCGGGCGGGTTCGATCTTACCTTGTTCGCCAATGTATCGGGGCCGCTACTGACCTGTCCCGCCTTCATCGCCGAAGCAATGGCGGTCATCGAGGCGGCACCCGGACGCTTGGGTCTGGAGATCACCGAAACCGCAGTCATCGACGATCCCGATACCGCCATCACCAATATCGCCGCCTTCGCCGAAGCAGGGGTACCGATCGCGATCGATGATTTCGGGTCCGGCGTATCCTCGCTCGCGTACCTCAAGCGGCTTCCTGCCGATGAACTCAAGATCGATCGGCTATTTATAGACGGTCTGGCGCGCAGTCACCGGGACCCGTTGATCGTGCGCTCGGCCATCGACCTCGCGCATGCGCTGGAAATGCGCGTGACGGCCGAAGGCGTCGATGATCCGATGTGCTTCTCGCTGCTGCAGATGATGGGCTGCGACCAGCTCCAGGGCTATTATATCGCCCGTCCGATGCCGTTGTTCGAACTGATCGGTTTCCTGCGTTCGGACGCGTGCGACTGGTCTCAGCCGACAATTGCGAAACTTGCTGGCGGCCGGCTCGGCATACGGCCGGTAACTTCGTCTTAAGGAACGTCTTTCAGCACTTCGCCATAACTTGGGCGGTAAGGTCTACCTCGACGAAAGACATTCAGCTTTCAAGCGGAGGAAGACCATGAGCCATACATCGAGCATTAAGCGCAAACTGGCAGCGCTACTTCTGGCGATGCCGGTTATGGCCGCAGCGCCTGTCATCGCTCACGCCGAGCAGAGTGATGAGACCGCCGATCGGCCGGTCGTGGCGATGGGGGGCACGCTTGCCCCGCTGGGCGGCGGCACCATGGATTCGCGGACCCGGGTCGATCCGCTCAAGGGTCTGCTGCGCACTTTCGGTGGAGATCTCGGTCCGTTCGTCGGCCGGCTGCGCACCTTCAGCGGCGACATCGATCCCATGGTGGGCCGGCTGCGCACTTTCGAAGGTGATGTGGATCCCTATAAGGGCCTCATCCGCACCTTCTGGGGCGATCTTACCCCAACCCAGGGCGAGCTTGATCCTCTGGTCGGTCGCCTACGCACCTTTTCCGATGAATTCCTGCCACAAAGCCGCACCATCCTGACCACGTGGCAGGCAAGCGCCGCTTCGGGCGACTACTCGGGGCTCGCAGCGGAACTGCGGGCAATGGAAGCAGCCGCCGCTGCGCAATGGGGCGATGCGGTGCGCCAGCAAACGGGACGCAGCTTTGTCGACGGCTTCTCGCGCAATTTCTTCTCCAGCTGGGGTGTGGACATACAAAACGAGCGCTCGCTTGCCGGGCTGGACGAATATGAGCGTCAGCGCATGCTCCTGGACTGGTATGACAATGTGCTCAATTTCTCCGGCATGGACCGGGTCGACCACTGGATGAACGCGGTCAACTGGACGCCGGCGCTGACCCAGACCCAGGGCGGCGGCTCGAAAGCCGTCATCGGTCTGGTCGACTTCTTCGCTGCGCACGACCCCGATGTCGGCTCGAAAGTGGTTTATTCGGGTGGATATCGCGATGTGAACAACTCGCATGGTGCGGCGGTCGGCAGCCTTATTGTTGCCTCGCATGACGGGCGCGGAATTATGGGCATTGCTCCGCGTGCTACGGTCGCGGCCTTCAATCCCTTCGATCATACCCACACGGCGAGCTGGGCCGACGTGACCCGCGGCATCACCGAGGTCGGCCGACGCGGTGCCTCGGTCATCAACCTGTCGCTCGGAGTGCCGGGCTTCACCCTGCCGCGCGAATGGCGCGGCGTGTTCCGCAACTCCGCGATCGACTCGTTCAAGGACCACACAATCTACGTAATCGCTGCCGGCAATGATGGCAGCACCCAGACCCGGAATATTGAGATGAACGGCGCGCTCGACAGCACCTTCATCCTGGTCGGCTCGGTCGATCCCAATGGCCAGATCTCAGCCTTCTCGAACCGGCCCGGCACCGCCTGCATCACTGATGGCCAAAGCTGCAAAAACACGGCAGTATGGCAACAGAACCACGATAAGTTCCTCAAGGCAGACTATCTCAAGGAGAGCGGCCTGTTGATGAACCGGTTCCTCGTCGCACCGGGCGAGATGATTCTCGTTTCGGATGGCGCGGGCGGTGTTACCCGCATGTCGGGCACCTCGTTTGCCGCACCGCTGGTTTCGGGAGCCATCGCGCTCATCCACGACCGCTGGCCCTGGTTGAAAAACCATCCGCGCGATGTCGCCAAGATCATCCTCGAGAGTGCGCAGGATCTGGGCGCGCCGGGTGTCGATCCGGTCTATGGCCACGGACTGCTCGATATTGAGGCCGCACAGTCGGCGCTCGATTTCAACAACCTCAAATATTATTTAAACGCCGGTAATGAGATTAAGGTCAAGCAACTCCAGCAGAACGGTGTTCAGGCGAGCTGGCAAACCAAGAACATGTTTTTCATCGCGTTCGAGAAGATCGATTCTGCCGAGCGTGATTTCATCATCCCGCTTTCAAGCCGACTGTTCGGCAGCAACATTGCTGGCCGGAACTATCAGGAGTTCATGTATGACCAGTTCATCAACTGGCTGAACGGGTCGTCCTTCACGGCCGGGCCGGACGGGTTCACCGATAGCAAGGCGGGGTTGGCGCTCACGACAGCAGGCGGTTGGTCCGTCGCGACGCGCGGCCGGATCGATCAGGGAGCCGGTGGCCAGAACGGCGAGCGGACAGCGCTGCGCTCGAGCATCGAGGTCAGCGATCCTGTACGCGGCTTCTCGTTCGGGCTGGGCACCGGAGACGGCGCGCTGGCGCTCAGTGGCAGCAGCGCGCTGCAAATGAGCTCGGATTACGATCCTGCCCTCGGCGGCGCCAATCCGTTGCTCGGCTATGCATCGGGTGGCGCGCATGTGGCGGCAAGCGTTGCGCTTGCGCCTCGCCTTGCGCTCGCCTTCGGTGTCACCAGCCAGGATCGTCCAATCGAGCAGGACTTCGCCGCGCATTCCATTCCCACCGGCGAACAAAGCGTGCTGCGGTTGCTGGGCGATTATGAAGCCCAGGCAGCGACTGTGCGGGTCGATTACCAGCCCTCGCGCGTCACCGAGCTTTCGCTTTCCTATACGCGTCTCACCGAGCAGGGAGCGTTCTTCGGGGTGCGATCGCTTGAGCGCAGTGACTTCGGGAAAGCCACCGTCTCGCAAGGTCTTACTCTAACGGGTGAGGCGGATGTAGGTGAAGGGTTCAGACTGTTTGCTTCGGGAACGGCATCGGTCAGTGGATCTGCGGGTCCTGCTTCGCTGGGTCTGGAAGACACATTGTCGAGCGCCTTCCAGGTCGGGCTAAGCAAGGACTCGCTGCTGGGCCGAGAAGATCGCCTTCGCCTCACGCTCGCCCAGCCGCTTACGGTCGAACGCGGAACCATTGTCTCGCAGATGATCGGTGTCATTGATCGTGAGACCGGCGAGAAAGGCGTCATCACTCAGCGCCACGAAATCGGCGCGCCGAACCAGCGCCGCTTCCGGGTCGAGGCGCTTTATGGTGCCCCTTTGCCTGGCGGCACCGGTGGTAGCGTGAACCTGTTCGGCAGTGCCGAGCTTCGCGATGTGCGACAGGATATTCCCACTTACGCTGCAGGTGCGAATATCAAACTGCCTTTCTGATATCAGAAGGTTGCAAATCACCAACCTCTTTTCAGAATCTTAACCATTACAACGCTAGGGGGGCACGATGAAGATCGGCCCCCTTCTTTTTGGCATCTTGGCGTTGTTCGTTGCGGTGCCCGCCGTCGCGCAGGACGACGCCGGGCAGGCACGCCAGGCCTACGAGCGCGCGATCGAGGATACCAAGAGCGCGATCACCGCCGATCCGCAGGACGCTCTTGTAAAAAGTGATATCGCGCTCGAACGGGCGCAAGCGCTCGAGCCACGCGAGGCGGCGATCGGCCGCGCAACCGCCTTATGGCTCAAGATTGAGGCGCATCTCTGGCTCAACCAGCTCGACCAGGCCGAACGCCACTTGGCACCAGCGCTGGGACTTGCCCGCCGCTATGCTCCGAAAGACAAGCTGCTTGGTGATTTAATGCGCTCCAAGGGGGCTATTTCCGGGTTGCGGGGCGATGTTCAGCACGCTTTGCGTGATTATCTTAGCGCCTTCCGAATATATCGAACCGCGGGCGAGCAACGTGGCCAGGCGATAACCCTGCAGGACATTGGCCAGATCTATTGGGAGGCAGGTGATTACCGGCGGATGCTCGGATATCTCGACCAGGCTCAGCAGATCTACAATGGCGATCCTGGTTTTTCCTTGACTACCCATAATAACCGCGGTGAAGCATTGCGCGCTCTTGGTCAGGGCAAGGAAGCCGAGGCCGAATATGAAGCTGCGCTCGTCGCTGCCCGAGAACTCGACAGCGCGCTGCTGGAGACCAGGATCCGCAGCAACATCGCATTGGCGCAGCTCGATCAAGGCAAACTCGAGGAAGCCGGCCGCAGCGCCCGGCGCGCACTTGTAACAGGCGCATCCCCCGAGGCAGCCGAATGGCTCCCCTTCGTGTATGGAGTCCTCGCCAAGATCGATGCGGCTCGCGGCGAAGATGAAAGTGCCGCTCGTTTGCTCGAGCGCGCCTTTGCCAATGTCGATCTTTCGCGCACTGAATTGGTATTCAAAGAGTTTCACGAAGCGGGCGCTCAGGTTTTCGAACGGCTGGGTCAGCCCGAGCTGGCGCTCGCCCATCTCAAGGCTTTTCAGCGACTTGATGGACAAGCGCGCGACCTGACCTCGACGGCCAGTTCTCAATTGCTCGCCGCCCGGTTCGATTTTGCCAACCAGAACCTTCGCATTTCGCAACTGAAGCAGGGTCAGCTCGAGCGCGACGTCAAGATCGAGCGGCAGCGCGTCGAGTTTAGAACCACGCTCTTCTCGGGTCTTGCCGTCGCTGGCGCTATTGTGATGGTGCTGATCACTCTGGCGTTCTTCTCCATCCGGCGCAGCCGCAATGAGGTGCGTGCAGCGAACCTCGAACTGACATCGACCAACCAAGCGCTCGAAAAAGCGCTCAAAGCCAAGGGCGATCTCCTCGCCATGACCAGCCACGAGTTGCGTACGCCGCTCAACGGTATCCTGGGCATGGCGCAGGTCATGCTTGCCCGTCCCGAGCTCGATCCGCAAAGCCGCGACCAGGTCGAGCTGGTGCGTGGGGCAGGTGAGACCATGCGGGCGCTTGTCGACGACATTCTCGATGTCGCTAAGATGGAGACAGGCGAAGTCAGCGTACAGGTCGAACCGACCAACCTGCGCACGATACTCGACGATGCCGCCAGGCTCTGGCGCAGCGAGGCACAAACCAAGGGGCTCGACCTTCATGCCGATTGCGCTGCGACACCACCATTGATGCAAACCGATGGCGGCAAGGTCCGCCAGATCGTGTTCAACCTATTGTCAAACGCGATTAAATTCACGCCCGAAGGCAGCGTTCGCCTGACAACAGAGATCGGTGCGGATGGCGCTGGGTTCGCGATAATCGTCGAAGATACTGGGATTGGTATTGCACAAGATCAGCAGGAGTTGGTGTTCGACGCGTTTCACCAGGTCGACAGCGCAATGACCAGGCAATTCAGCGGCACCGGACTGGGGTTGGCGATCTGCCGCAGTCTAGCCAACGCTCTGGGTGGTTCGATAACGCTTTCCAGTGTCTTGGGCGAAGGCTCGAAATTTACGCTGGTTCTGCCGTATGCTCCGGCCGAAGGCGCAACCCAGGAGTTCCGGTCGGCCGAGCTTAGCGCTGCCAAAGTCGGCCTTGTCGATACCAACCCGATGCGGCGATCGACCATGCGCGGGCTTATCGCACCTCATGTCGGCTCCGTTCGCGAGGCCGATGATGCAAAAGCAGCCACCCTTCTCATGCAGAGTGGGCTCGATATCCTCGTGGTGGATGCAAGTTCGGTAACTTCGGAACCCGATGAAAGGCTCACCGCGCTCGGCGAATTGCTCGCAGCAGCCGAGCTGAGCGCAATCCCTGTCATCGTCTTACTTGCCCCCGACGAGCATCTCACGGTCGCTGCTGTCGCGGCGCTTGAACCTGCGACCATGCTTTTGAAGCCGTTGCGCGGTTCACAGCTTGTTGGGGCGCTGCGTCAGATCGAGATCGGACGGGCTCCGACGCCTCTCCAGCAAGTCGCATGAGCGCTGCTCGGCTTGCCAGTTCACCTTTATACGAACAATTGGATAGGAGTTGAGTAACATGCGGGTATTGTTCGTCGAGGACGACGCCATGAACCGGCGTGTGGTCAAGGACATGTTGCGTGTCGTCGGCACGGAGATGGAGGAGGCACCGGAGGCTGAGACAGGCCTCAGGATGCTCAGCGAGCAGGCTTTCGACATCGTGCTCATGGACCTGCGGATGCCCGGGATGGACGGGCTGACCGCAATTCGCGAATTGCGTTCGCGACCGGGCAGCAGCAATCTTCCGGTCATTGTGGTTACTGCCGACACCGCGATCGATCTGCGCGATCAATGCTTTGGTGCAGGAGCTGATGAAGTGATCGTCAAACCTGTGGCAATGGCGGCACTGCTCGATGCCATCGGTCGAATGGCAGCCCGGGGTGACGAGGACGATATCATCCTGGATTAGGTCTGAACTAGGAGGGGGCAGGAAGGGGTAACAGCATGTTGGGGGAGCAAGGTGTAAGCGCTTGAGCCGGATGATGCGCCCTGGCTACCCAAAGTGGCACGCGCGAGCTATTCTAGAAGCACTCCTCACTGGAAGTACCCCACGTAAACCGGTTTCCGATACCCTTTTATGAGCATCTCCGATTCCCTTTATCAGCTAGTTGTCCGATCAACCCCGATCACGCGCGCGCGCGCGACAGGCTACCAGCAAGCGTTCATCCAGCCCCTCGCAATGCCTTCATGTGACGCGTACCATCTCATTAAAAGCTTCGTCCCGCCATTCGCCGCTGCGGAGCACCTGTGCCAGATGGCCGGCGGCCGCTGCAATATCTGCGTAGCGCAGATAAGCCGGAGCAAAGCCGAAACGTAGGATGTCGGGCGCGCGATGGTCTCCGATCACACCCCGCGCGATCATCGCTTGGCTCAACGCATGTGCGCCGTGGTGGCGATAGGAGAGCTGGCTGGAGCGGTGCAGCGGATCGCTTGGACTGACAAGCTCGAGCTCCACGCCTTCGGCAGCAAGGCATTCGCGGAAAAACTCGGACAGCGCCCGCGATTTGGCCCGCAACCGCTCGACCCCGATCGAAGCAATAAGGTCCACGCCCATTTCGAGCGCTGCAAGTCCAAGCACGCCGGGGGTGCCGCATTGCAATCGGTCGATGCCCGGCGCGGGCTCGTAATCATCGATGAAGGCAAAGGGGGCGGCATGTCCGAACCAGCCGGTCAGCGGTTGCTCCAGCCCTGCGTGATGTCGCTCGGCAACGAAGGCGAAGGCGGGCGCACCCGGGCCGCCGCAGAGAAACTTGTAGCCGCACCCCACCGCAAGGTCCGCCCGGCATGCGTCCAGCGATACCGGCATTGCGCCGACGCTGTGCGACAAGTCCCACAGGACAAGCGCTCCTGCTTCATGCGCCGCGCCGGTCACCGCTGCCATGTCGAACAATTGGCCCGTCCTGTAGTGCGCATGGGTCAGCAGGAGCAGCGCGACATTCTTGTCCAGCGCGCTGACAAGCTCGCTTCGGTCGACCAGCCGGCGCTCGGCCAGACCCTGGCGTTGCAGGCCCTCGATCATGTACAGATCGGTCGGGAAATTGCCGGTTTCGGAGAGTATGGTGCGACGGTGGCCTGCCCCACGGGATCGCTGAAGCGCAAGGGCAGCGGCAATCAGCTTGTACAGGTTGATACTGGTGGAATCGCACGCGATCACCTCATACGGCCGCGCTCCAATAAGCGGTGCGATCTTGGTTCCCACGCGGTGCGGCAGGTCGATCCAGCCCGCTCCGCCGTCGCTCGCCGAGTTCCAGCTGCGGATCAGCCCTTCGCCCCACTCGCCCAGGATTACCTCGGCCAGGCGTTGCGGCGTGGCTTTCGGCAACGCGCCAAGCGAGTTGCCGTCGAGATAGATGACACCCACGGGCAAGGTGAAATGCGCGCGGGCATCGGCTATTGGATCGGCAGCGTCGAGCGAGCGGGCTTTGCAAGCGAGCACAGTCATGCCAGCGCACGCAAGATCGCGCGGCATGGCGCAGCATCGCCGCCCTCAATCGCCAGTGGCAAGGCGATGAGTTCATAGCGCCCCTCGGGCACGCCATCGAGCACCAGTCCTTCCAATATCCGCATGTCGGCCGCCAGCACCGCCTTGTGCGCATCCATGGTCTTGGAGTCCTGCGGGTCCAGCGAAGGCGCGTCGGTGCCGATCAGTTGCACGCCAAGCTGTGCCAAGCGCTCGATGGTGGTAGGAGCGAGCGAGGTCCAGCGCGCGTTCCATCGATCATGCGGAAAGGCCGCGAAGGTGCGAAGCAAGACGCGCCGTTCACCTGCTAACGATGGCAGGTGATGCGGCTCGAGCATGGGACCGATCTTGCGCGCGTCGATCACCAGACATTCGCCCAGATAGGGGTCCAGCGCGAGCGAGGCGGTGTCGGGGGCACCGGCGGCATAATGCAGCGGCGCGTCGGCATGCGAGCCCGAATGGGTGGAAAGCGTCACCCGCCCGACATTGACCGGCGAGCCGTCGTCGATCCGCCAGGTCTGCTCGAACCCCAGCGGCGTGTCGCCCGGCCATACCGGCAGACCGGGACGCAGCACTTGCGAGATGTCCCACACCTGTCGCCCCTCGATCAGCGCCGGTGCGCGCGCGGCGACCGGCGTTGCGCGTCGTTCCTCTTCGCCAATCCTAGCGGCGGTCACAACGCAGTCCTGACGCTCAGCAATTCGGGGAAGAACGCCTGTTTAAGAACGCTCGCCAGATAGGGAACGCCCGGTGTGCCGCCGGTGCCGCGCTTGAAGCCGATGATCCGTTCCACCGTCTTGAGATGGCCGAAACGCCAGCGCTGAAAATGATATTCCAGATCGACCAGCTTCTCGGCCAGTTCGTACAGGTCCCAATGCTGCTGCGGCGCGCGGTAGATCGCTGCCCATGCCGCCTCGACCTCGGCCGAATGATCCCAGTTCGCGTGGACATCGCGTTCCAGCACTTGCTGAGGGATCGCGAAGCCACGCCGTGCGAGCAGGCTGATCGTCTGGGCATAGATGCTCGCCCGCCCCAGCTCCTCACGCAGGGCCGCTGCCACATCGGGCACCGCCTCGTGCATGGTCACCATGTCCGGGTTTCGTCCGCCGAGCATGAACTCCATCAACCGGTATTGCGCGGACTGGAAGCCGGACGAATTGCCTAGGTGCGGTCGCACGGTGGAGTAGTCGTGCGGGGTCATGGTGGAGAGCACATCCCAGCTGGCGATAAGCTGACCTTGGGCGCGCGCGACGCGGGAGAGCATCTTGAACGCCGGGCGCAGATCGTCGGCGGCGATATGCGCGCGGGCTTGCTCGAGTTCATGCACGCACAGCTTGAGCCAAAGTTCGCTCGCCTGGTGGACGATGATGAACAGCATTTCGTCATGCGCGTCCGAAACCGGGTGCTGCGCTGCGAGCAGCCGTTCGAGATCCAGATAGGAGGCGTAGGTCGTCTCGCTCATCGCCGGAATGCTAGGCCGGCCGGTGGCGCCGGGCAAGACGGTCCACGAACCCGCATATTGTGGGCCGGACGCGTCCGAGTGAAGCGCGCTGGACAGCCCATGGCGCCGTGGGTTAGCATGCCGGCCGAAACGAGGTGCTGCGTTTCGCCCGGGACCGGGCGGGGCGTCTGCCTTACGCTCCTTCGGCCGACAGGCAGGGGAGTGCGCGAGATGATCCAGTTCGAACCGACGCAAGAGCAGCTGATGCTGCAGCAAACCGCCCGCGACTTCGCGCGGCGCCGGATCGCTCCGGTGTCCGAGGCGGTGCGCCGGGCCGGACCCGACGTTTCGCCCTGGGACCATCTTCGGCCTGTGTTCGAGGAAGCGGCGGGTTTGGGGTTCATGCGCCTGCTCATTCCCGAGGAGCACGGCGGCATCGGCGCAAGTTGCCTCGATCATGCGCTGGTGATGGAGGAATTCGCCGCCGCCGATCACGGGTTCGCGGCAACCTATTGCAACATTTCAGCCGCAGCGCCGCTCATCATCCTCAACGGCGGGACATCGGCACAGGTGCGCGACTGGCTGCCTGAGATTGCCTCGACGCCCGACTTCGTGCTCGCCAGCGCCTCGAGCGAGGCCGATGTGGCCGGCGCCGACAGCTTCTGCCCGTCGCCCGATCCGGCGATCGGTCTCAAGGCCACCGCGCGGCGCGATGGCGACAGCTTCATTCTCAACGGAACCAAGTCCGGCTTCTCGACCAATGCGGGTGCCGCGCGCGCGTTTTTCATCATGGCGCGCACCGACACCAGCAAGCCCGCGCGTGAAAGCACGGCCATGTTCTTCGTCCCCGCCGATACGCCGGGTCTGTCGGTGGGGGCGCGCACTGCCATCGCCGGTTGGCCGACCGCCACTCAGGCCGAAGTGGTGCTCGAGGATGTGCGCATTGCGGCGGATCGCCAGGTGGGAGGCGAGGGCGCGGATGCGGGCCAGATCTTCTTCCGGGTGCTGCCTTATCTCGCCTCCGGACTGGCGGCGACCTATGTCGGCCTGGCGCGTGCGGCGCATGATGTCGCCTTCGCCTATGCGCAGCAGCGGGTAAGCTGGGGACAGCCGATCATCGAGCACCAGGCGGTGGCGCTCAAGCTTGCCGATATGGCGGTGGAGGTAGAGGCCGCGCGGCTGATGGTGTGGCGCGCCGCGGCGGCCGCCGATAGCGGCGACCCGCGCGCGGCCATGCTGTATGCGCCTGCCGCCAAGACGATGGCGGTGGACACCGCGATCTCATGTGCAAGCAAGGCGGTCGAGGTGCTCGGCAGTTACGGCATCACGCAGGAATATCCGGCGGCCAGGCTGCTCGCCGATGCGTGGATCGGCTATAGCTGCGATGGCACGCGCGACATGTTGCGGCTCAACATCGTGCAGGCGATGCGGATGGCGGCACCGGGCGGCCTGCCGCCGCAAGCCGCCGCGGCACCCGCCACCGGACCGGAGGGGTGATGCAATCCCGCGCTGGCAATAACGCGCGATTACTGTATTTTACTTATGAAATTGTTTGTCGGGTGACGCAGCCTTTTCCGACCACAGAAACTGGGGCGGAGGCTGTTTCGGGTGTCGTGGGGAGAGTGACATGATCGTGGTGACCGGACCGAACGGCAATGTGGGGACCGAGCTTGTCCGCCTGCTGGCAAAGCAGAGCGAGCTTGAATACCGCGTTGCTGCGCATTCGCCCGAAAAGATCGTGCGCAGTTACGGGCCTGAAATACCTTATGTCCGGTTCGATTTCGCCGATCGATCGACGTGGGACGCTACGCTCGATGGTATCACCACCTTGTTCCTGCTGTTTCCGCTGCCGCACCCGCGCACCGCCAAGACCTGGATGGTGCCCTTCGTGGAGGCGGCGACCAAGGCCGGCGTCAAGCACATCATTTACATCTCGGTGCCCAATGCCGACACCGCCAAGTTCGTGCCGCACTATACCGTGGAGCGGGCGATCGAGGCGAGCGCGGTGCCCTACACCATCCTGCGCTCGGCCTATTTCGCGCAGAACTTGTGCCGTGACATCACCACGCATGCGGTCGACATCGCCAAGCACGATGAAGTCTACATTCCCGCCGGAAACGGACGCACCAGCTTCATCGATTCGCGCGATGTTGCCGACCTGGCGATGGAAGTGATGAAGGCGCCCGGCGCGCATCGCTACCAGGCCTATATCCTCACCGGACCGCAAAAGCTCGACTTCTACGAAGTGGCCGATATCTTCACCCAGGTCCTCGAACGCCCGATTGCCTATCCCGCGCCTTCGCTGTTTGCCTTCTGGCGCCGGGTGGGTCCGCGGGTCACCTGGGATACGCTTTTCTTCATGACCATCGTCTATTCACTGACGCGCTGGGGCAAGAATGCTCCGATGACGCATACGCTCGAGCAGAAGCTTGGCCGCCCAGCGCGAACGATGCGCAATTTCGTAACAGACTACCGCGACCGCTTTACCGGCGAGGCTGCCAAGCAAGCAGTCAAAGTGGCGACACCGGGGATCCTGAAAAAGCCTACCTGAACAATTGAGTACAAAATAAAATGACAAAATGGGGGAGATGTTATGTTACGTTCGAAACTCATCGCTGGAGGGCTGCTGGCTTTCGTTGCCGTGACGCCGATGGCCACCGCGCTGGCTCAGCCAGCTGATAGCGAATTTGGCGAACCCACCCCGACGGCAACCACCGGCGCACCGGAAATCATCGTTACCGCGCAGCGCCGCGAGCAGAACCTGCAGGACGTGCCGATCTCGATCACCGCGTTCACCGAAGCCGAACTGGAAGCACGCTCGATCAGCAACTTGTCGGATGCGGTGCTGTTCGCGCCCAACGTGGCCGTCACCGCCGGCCCCAATGGCGGCGATGACGGCGGGTTCTTCATCCGCGGCGTTGGGCAGCTGGACAATTCGATCACGGTCGACCCGGGGGTGGGCGTGTATATCGACGAGGTCTATATCGCCCGGCTCCAGGCTTCTTCGATCGGCCTGCTCGATATCGAGCGGATCGAGGTCCTTCGCGGACCACAGGGAACCTTGTTCGGCCGCAACACCATCGGCGGGGCGATCAGCGTGATCACCCGCGCACCCAGTTTCAGCGACGTGTCGGGACGGGTGCGGGCGATCTACGGCTCGCGCGACCGGTTCGAGCTTGCGGGCTCGCTCAATATCCCCTTGTCCGATATCGCGGCGGTAAGGGCCACCTTGTTCACCCGTCACCAGACCGGCTTCGGCAGGAATGTCTATACTGGTGATACGTTCGGCGATGTTGAGGAATATGGCGGCCGCGCGCGGTTGCGGTTGCAGCCCAGCGACGCGGTGGAGATCAATCTCTCGCTCGATTACGCCGCCGGACGCGGCTCGCCCTCGCACCAGGTGTCACGCGGGTTCAATCCCAGATCGGGCATCACCGTGCCGATACCGCCACCTGGGCGCCCGTTCTTCCTGCCCGGCGTTTCGCCCACCGGGGTTCCGTTTCCCGTCGGCGTAGGTGCGGACCGTTCGAGCGACCGCAGCCTAAACTTCTCCTCGACGCCGCCAATCAACAATGTCGATAATGCCGGCGCTTCGGCCAATGTTAGCATCGACCTGAGCGACAGCCTGCTGCTGCGCTCGATCACCGGGTTCAGGCTCTACAAGGAGCAGACCTTCAACGATTTCGATGCGACCGGCTTCGTGTTTTACGACACGAACAACGAGATCGACCAGCAGCAGTTCAGCCAGGAACTGCAACTGGCGGGCGAGATCGGCGATCGCGCCAACTTCCTGCTCGGCGCCTATTATTTCCAGGAAGACGTCTACAACCGCATCTCGATCTGCACCGGCACCGACCAGCCGCGCCTGGTTAACAGGTGCCTGCGCTCGACCAACCGGATCTATCTCGACGTGTCATCGATCGCCGTATTCGGCCAGGCGTCCTTTGCGCTGACCGATACGCTCGAGGTGTTCGGCGGTGCGCGCTACACCGAGGAAACCAAGACCCAGTCGTTCATTTCCAGGCTCGACAACCGCGACCGGGTGGTCACCCGCCTGCCGCCATTCGTCATCCCGGCGCCCGGGCAGGTGCGCGTATCCCTGCCTTTCACCACGGTGGAAGACACGTTCGACGCGTTCTCTCCCAAGGTCGGGGTCAATTTCGAGCTGACGCCCGACATCTCGCTCTACACAAGCTATGCCGAGGGCTTCAAATCGGGCGGGTTCACCGGCCGGCCGAGCAATCGGATGGTGGAGGCCTATGATCCCGAGCGGGTGACCAGTTACGAGGCGGGCTTCAAGGCGCTGCTGTTCGACCGCGGGCTGCGGTTCAACGCGGCAGTGTTCCATTCGGACTATTCGGATATCCAGCTGCTGGTGTTCACCCCCATCAGCGGACTGTTCGACACACGCAATGCGGGCGATGCACAGATCCGCGGCTTCGAGCTGGAGGCGGACGGGCGGATCGGCTCGCGCTTCAACTATTATGCATCGCTGGGCTATCTCGACGCCTCCTATGAGCGGTTGTCGGACCAGGTGGCCAATATCACGCGCGACACGCCGCTGCCGCTGACGCCCGAATGGACCTATGCAGTGGGCGTGCAATATGCGCAGCCCCTGGGTACCCGTGGCGGCGAACTGGTGCTGCGCGCGGATTATAATTACCGCTCGCAGGTCTCCTACCAGCTCGAGGCCGACCCGCTCGAGATCCAGCCCAAGTTCGACCTGCTGAACCTGAGGGCCACCTATGTCGATCCGCAGGACCGGTTCGAGCTGTCGGTGTTCGGCACCAACGTGCTGGACGAGGAATATTTCACCAACGCGCAGGACACGCTACAGGGCAACGGCACGGCCTTTGCCGGTATCGGCGACCCCGCCGAATGGGGCGTAGAGCTCGATGTCAGGTTCTAGGAGGCGATGATGGCGGCACGCTCGGCAACAGGGGTGAGGCGATACCACCCGCTCGTGGTCGCCATTCACTGGCTGGTGGCGCTGCTGGTGCTGGGCAATCTTGCGGCGGGGGCGCTGCTGCTCGAACCGGTGCCCAACTTCCGGCCCGAGAAAGCCGATCTGCTGCGCCTGCATATGGCAACGGGTATCACCATTCTGGTCCTGATGGCGGTGCGTCTGGTCAGCCGCATCGTCACCAAGGCGCCGCCGCCACCGCACGAGAAGGGCGCGCTGCGCTGGATCGCCAGGGTCAACCACTGGCTGCTCTATCTGGTCGTCTTCGCCATGCTGTCGACCGGCATGGGCATGGCGGCGCTGGGCGGTTTGTTCCCCATCCTGGGCGGTGAGCAAGTGCGGTTGCCCGCCACTTTCGAACAACTTCCGCCGCATGCCGGCCACGTGCTGTTCGCAACGGTGCTGCTGGTGCTCGTGGCGCTGCATCTGGCGGGCGTGGTCTATCATACGCTGGTGAAGAAGCAGAACTTGCTGTCGCGGATGTGGTTTGGCGACCGGCACGACCCGCAAGTGCCTGTGGCCAATCGCAGCGAGCTTCCCGGATGAGCGCGGCGCGCGACCGCCGGCGCATCCGCCTGGGGATCGCGTTGCTGGTCGTCTCGGGAGTGATGACGATAGCCGGACTGGCCCTGCGCGGGCCCAATCCGGTCGATGGCCACGGGCTCGATGTTCCCGCATTCATCGCCGTGTCGCAGGCTGCCACGCGCGAGCTTACCTGGGCGATCCTGCTGCTCAATCTGGTCATCCAGCCCTTCGCCTGGATTGCGCTATGGGCTTTCCTGCGGGGGACCGGGGGGGAGCGCCCGGCGTTCTGGGGCATGGTGCTGAGCATTGCAGGCAACTGCCGGTTCCTGCCGATCGCGGGGATCATCGCGCTCACCGCGCCGATGGTCGCGCAACTCTACGCTGCCGGAAACCCTTCGGTCATCATCATTGCCGAGGACGCCATCTTCGGACCGCTGGCGCTGCCCTTCCTCATCGCCTCGGCTTTCGCACTGCTGTTCGGTGCCGGACTTACCGCGCTGGCGATCTGGCGCTCGCCATTGCTGCCGGGCTGGGCGGCGCTGCCCTATCTGCTGCACGCCCTGTGCCTGACGTTCTTCGCGCAGGTCCATTTCGCGCTCGAGTTCATGAGCGGACCGCTGCTCCTGGCAAGCGCGCTGGGGATCGCCGTGGCGGTGTGGCGCAATACCGGGCGCGCGACGCAGGGCGGGCGGTTGCTGACCGCCTCCTAGCGCGTTTCCCCCGCCAGGCTAGGCCGCCAGGATACGCGCCGCGGTGCGTTCGGCCAGCGCCAGCAGCGTGAAGGTGGGGCTGACCGCGCCGGTGGTGGGAAACAGCCCGGCGCCCGTGAGGTAGACATTGTCCACCTCGTGCAGCCGGCCGAAGCTGTCGGTGACCGAACTGCGCGCATCATCGCCCATGATGGTGCCGCCCGAGATATGGCTCGCGCCCATCGGCCCGGTCCACTGTTCCACAGCGCCCGCCGCCCGCATGATCGCCAGGCCCTCGCTGCTGCAATGGTCGATCAGCGCCAGCAGCTCCTGGCCGAAATTATGCGACACGAGCGCGACCGGGACGCCGAAGCCGTCGCGCTTCTCGGACAGGGTCACCCGGTTGTTCGCATCGGGCAACTGCTCGCACAAGGCGCCCATGAACGCCAGGTGCTTGGCGCCGCGCTGGATAAAGTCGTGCAGTTCCTCGCCCATGATGTCGGCGCGCGATATGGCGATGCCGAACATGTCGTTGGGCTTCATCGAGGAGGCGATCTGCCATTGGTAGCTGCCGAACGGCCCGCCCGCCCGCTCGCGATAGACCGAGCGGTGCATGAGCTGCCCCGCGGGCACGCCCTGATAGTTGAGCGTCTCCTCTTCGAACATGCCGAACACCGGGGTCAGCGCGTCGAGCATGAAATAGCGCCCCAGCAGGTCCGCGCGGTTGCCCGGGCCATCGGGCCATTCCTCGCATGCCGAGTTGAACAGGATGCGCGGGTTCTGCACCGCCGAGGCAGCCAGCACGATGGTCCCCGCGCGCACGCGGTGCCGCTCGCCCGCCGCATCGGCATATTCGATGCCCGCCGCACGTCCGTTAGATCCGGGGAGCAACCGGATGACACTGGCACCATTGCGCAGGCGAGCGCCCGCGGCTTCGGCCAGCGGCAGGTGCGTGACCAGCGGATTTGCGAGCGCGCCGATCGGGCAGCCCGCTTCGCACCAGCCATCATACTGGCAGGCCTGCCGCTCGCCAATGTCCCGCGTCAGGATGCCGGCGGGAAGCGGCGCGGTGGCCAGGCCAAGCTTGGCGAACCCGGCTTCGAGCAGCTTGCCTTGCGTGAATGTCGGCAGCGCGGGCTGCGGATAGGGGTCGGCAGGCGGGTGCCAAGGCTCGCGCGATGCGTCACCCGAAACGCCCACTTCGGCCTGCACCTTGTCGTACCAGGGACGCAGGTCGGCATAGGCGATCGGCCAGTCGATCCCGCGACCATAGCGGCTGTTTACGCCGAACACCTCCTCGCCCATGCGCGGCCAGGTGGCGAAGTGATGGAGCGCCGCGCCGCCCGTTCCCCAGCCGGTGCCGAGGTTATGTGCAAAGGCCCGGTGATCGCCAGCGAACTCGATCGGAGCCGCACCCCATTTGAGGCGCCGCGACCAGATCTGCGAACTCTTGAGATCATCCAGGGTCCAGGCCGGACCCGCCTCCAGCATCAGCACGCCAAGCCCCGCCTCGGCCAGCCGCGCCGCCATCAACGCACCCGACGCGCCGGCGCCCACGATGACCGTATCGAAGGTCTCGAACGTCTGCGCGCGTGCGCGCCGGCGATCGCCCGCCGCGCTCACCAGGGCGTTCCCGGCGTGATATGCGCCAGGTATGGCACCCCGAGCCGCTCGGCGCCCTCGATCGTTCCGTAGACCACATCCACCGCGTCCGAACGGGTGACGAAGTAGAACAGCGGCGAGGGGGGGCCTCGCCAATCCGCCGGCGGGGCCTTGGCGATGGCAGCGACGATGGATCGCCTTGCCTCGGCGTCCAGGTCGGCAAAGCTGTTCCCGGCGACCGACTGCGCATGACCATCGAGTGCGGCGAGACCGGCGCGGTAGAAATCGAGGAACGGCGCGGGCACGTCCAGATTGCGCGCGATCAGCAGGCATTGAGCTGCCGGCCCGCTGACCTGATTGTCGACGAAATGGGCGATCCCCGCCGCCGCCGCGCCGGGCAGCAGCGTGTCGCCCAGCGCTTCCAGCGTCACCACTTCTTGCGTGGTCAGGCTGCGAAGTTCCGCGCCCCTCTCGCGCGCCTCGCCCGGTGTCAGACTGACAAGCTCGTTGCCCACCAGATAGGCGAACGCGCCGACGCCGACGGCGCCCCCCGTGCCCGCGAGGATGGTCCGCCGATCCAGCTTCACGCTCTTGCCTCCCCGCAATGCTGGGTCATGCGGACCCACGGCACCATTGCCGCACCGCGCTGCATCGGCTTAGGTTCGCCATCAACATTGCGGAGAAACCCGTGTCGCGCGATCAACGTAAGTTCCTCAATATCCAGCTCGCCGTCTCGGCGGTGCTGAACGCCGTCTTCAGCGCCGGTTTTGTGGTGCTCCTGTTTGGCGGAATGGAACAAGTGGGGCTTTGGGGCATCAATGGGCTGGCCTTCGATCTTGTGCCGACCACGTTCATGATTACCTTCATCACCACGCTGGTGCTGACCATCGTCACGCGCAATGCGGTGCATCAGGGCCTTACGCCGCTTCCAGGGCCGCACCGGTTGCCGTCCAGCGTTCTCCTGCGCGCCGCGGCGCTTGGCGCGGGCGCGGTCATCCTGCTCGTCCCGCCAATGGTTCTGGTCTTGTGGCTGGTGTGGAATGGCGACTGGTCCTATGGCTCGGTCATGGTCTTCAAGATCATCTACGGCGTGGCGCTCGGCTTCATCGTGATACCCAGTGTGGTGCGCGCGGCGCTGGCTGACAAGCGTGCGGGAGGGACGGCCGCCTAGGCGATCAAGCCCACGGTTCCTGGCGTGCGGGAAGACCGTGGCGCCCCAAGGATAGGCGAGGTTGCGGCTAATAAGCCCCTCCATCTTCCGCGACAATGACCGACCCTGTGAAACCCGCCTGGACCCGGTCGGCATAGGCGCGCTGTGCTTCGGCCGCGGGCATTGCGGGCACCAGATGCGTCAGGACCACGCTTTTCACGCCTGCAGTGCGCGCCATCTCGGCCACCTGTTCGGCGGTGAGATGGTGCGCGGCCAGGTGCCGGGCGATCATGGTGACCGTTTCGGGCGGGGCGCCGATCATCGGATTTTCCTGCATGGCCGCGGTGATCGCCTCAAGGTCGATGATCTCGCTCACCAGCAGATCGGCATCCGCGGCCAGCCGGGTGACCGCCTCGCTCGGACCCGTATCGCCGGTATAGACGATCGAGCGCGTGGCGGTGTCGATGCGATAGGACAGCGATTGCGTCCCCCGCGCAGGGCCATTGGGAGCCTGGCTGTAATGCGTGTTCTGCACCGCGCGTACGGTAATGCCCGGTAGCGCGTCCACCGTCTGTCCATCGGCAAGCTCGACCACCGTGACAAAGCCGGCGGGGTCGGCAAAATTGTCGCCTACGCCATAACCGGTGCGCTGCGTTGGTTGGCTCGCGGCGAATAGGCCGGTGACCAGCTCGGCGGTTCCCGTCGGTCCGTAGATAGTCAGGGGACGGCGCACATCGAGCGCGTAGCGCAGGCCGATGACCCCGAAGAGCCCGGAGATATGGTCGAAATGCAGATGGCTCAGGAACACCGCGTCGATGGCGGGAAGTTCGTAGCCCAGCGCCGCCAGCTGTCCCACCGTCCCGTCGCCGGCATCGAACAGCATGATGCCCTTGCTCGAGACGAAGGCGTTGGCCGGCTGCGAGCGTTCCTTGTCCGCACGTGGGCCGCCGGCCGTGCCCAGCGTAACGAAGCAGGCGTCGAGCACGGCGCAGTCGGGCGAGCTCGCTGCATGGTCCTGCGCCTGGAGCGGACTGGTGATGCCCAGGCTCGAAGCGGCAAGCAGCATCGCCATCGCCTGCCTTGCAGTTGCCTTTAGCATCACCGATTACCCTTTTCGCTCATTTTGATCGCTCATTTTGATCACTTGCGCCGGCGTTCGCAGACCACGTGGCCGGCGCGGTATCGTTTAGAACTCGAAGCCGAACTCGACGCCGAACTCGGCGGGCGCCGAGACCCCGGCGAAGGCCACACCCAGCGCGCCGCGCACATCCTGCCCGTTGGTTAGATAGCGCTCGTCGGTCACGTTCGTGCCGTATACCGCGGCGCGAAAGCGCTCGCTTGCATCTTCCCATTGGACCCGTAGGTTGAGCTGACCGACGCCATCCTGGAACTCGAGCGGCGCATTGCCCGCGCCATAGAACACCGAACTGCGATAGGTATAATCGGCCCGCAGATTGACCTGCGCCCCTGTTGCCAGATCGATCGCGTAATTGACGCCGGCGGCCACGTTCCAGGTCGGTGTCACCGGTAGCTGGTCGTCCAAGTCGATCCCCAGCGCCAACGGGTTCACGAACACATATTCGTCGTGCAGGTAACCGACATTGCCATAGATCGTCAGGCTGTCGAGCGGACGCGCGGTAACCTCGACCTCGAAGCCGTGGATCTCATTCTCGCCCGCGTTCTGCGTATTGAAGAACCCCGATTGCGGATCGAGCACCAGCAGCTGGATGCCGTCATATTCGGAATAGAACACCGCCGCGTTCAGTCGCAGCATGTTGCCGAACAGGTCCGACTTAATACCTAGCTCATAAGTGTCGAGCGTCTCGGGATCATAGGGCAGGATCTCGTTGAACCCGCCCGTCGGATTGGGCGATGGCCGCCCGTTGAACCCGCCCGACTTGAAGCCCTTGGAATAGTTCGCATAGACCAGGATGTCGGGCGTTGCCTTGTATTCTACGCCCAGCCGCGGAGTGAACTCGTCGAAGCTTTCATTGTAGGTGGTGGGGATGTTGAGGTTGGGATTGTCGGGCGAGAGCGTGGGCAGGATCAGCGGAGGAATGCGGAAGAAGCTGAACACGCCGTCCGTGTTGTCGAGGAAGAAGTCGAAGCGCTGCTCCTTCTCCTCATGCGTATAGCGCCCGCCCAGGATGATCGAGAGGTTGGGGATGATTTCGAAGGAGGCATTGGCGAATGCCGCAAGACTGGTGATGTCGAGCCCGAAGCGCTGGTTGTTGCGCAGGCATCCCTCGGTCAGGCGGACATTGGCGAACGGCGCGCCGGTGTTCGAGCCAAGGCAGATGCCGTTGATATGGTCGATGGTTTCCTCGAACGCATAGCCGCCCACCAGGAACTCGAGCCGATCGTCGAACGCATCGCCATAGAGGTGCACTTCGCCCGAGACCTGTTGGGTAGAGGTGTCGAAGAAATTGTCGAAAGTGCGAAAGCCGGTTCCATCGAAGTCGTTGGTGACGAACTGCTCGAGCTCGCGATAGGCCAGGATGACCCTTAGCGAGGTGGTCTCGGAAAAACCCCAGTCGAAGTCGCCCGAAACGCCCCAGGTGTCGAGATCGTTTCGCGGGTCGATCGAGTTGAAATTGTCGTCGATGTCGTCCGAGGTGTCCTGCAACAGCTGCCGCGGGAAGGGAACGCCGAGCGGCGTGGTCCCCGGGATCGGACCGGCATTGGGGTTGAAACCGGTGAGGATGGTATGCGCCGAGGTGCCCCGCCCGCGCGTGCCCTGTGCGGTCAATGCCAGACGGATGTCTTCCGTGGGCTCCCACAACGCCCGCAACCTGCCCGAAAGGTTCTCGACATCGTTGAAGGTCTGCCCGGTATAGACATTGGTGCCCCAGCCATCCTGCGTGCGGTATGAAGCCGACGCGCGCACCCCGAAGGTGTCGCCTGTGGGCAGATCGACCGCCGCGTAAACGTCTACCCGGTCGCGCATTCCCAAGGTGAACCGGCCTTCGACGCCGAAATCCCTTTCCGGGTCCGAAGTGGTGATGTTGATCGCCCCGCCGATGGTGTTGCGCCCGAACAGCGTGCCTTGCGGACCACGCAGCACCTCGACCCGCTCGATATCGCCGGTGTCGATCGAGGCACCCTGGAGCCGCGCGAAATAAACCCCGTCGACATAGACGCCCACCCCGGGGTCCGCGGCTGGGTTGGAGTCCACTTGGCCGATGCCGCGAATGAAGAAGAAGGCATCGTTGCCCCCCGTCGGCCCGGCGCTGCGCGTCAGGTTGGGAGTGAAATCGGCCAGCTCGCCCACGGTTTCGGCGGACAGCGCCTGGATCGTCTCGTCGCCATAGGCGGTGACCGCGATCGGCACGTCCTGGAGCAGCGTTTCGCGCCGGGTCGCGGTGACCACGATCTCCGGAACACCGCCGGCATCGCGCGCCCGGTCTTGTGTGGGGGAAGCATTGGGTGCGTCTTGCGCCAGCGCGCCCGGTGCCCCTAGAACCATCACCAGTGTCGCCGAAGCGCTGGCCAGATGCTTTGCTCTCATCGTCTTATTCCCCTTGTCCTGCCTGTCACACCCGTTCAATCGGCGACCATCCGGCGCGCTTCGCCGCTGATATCGGCCGGCTTGCTCCCCTGCTCGAACAGCGCTCGGCCAGTGACAAAGCTCTCTTCGGGCCCCTGCTTCTCGATCCCCAGCGTCTGGTAGGCCTCGGCGATCGCGCCGCGCTGGTCGCCGGTCAGCACGAACTCGCGCTCGAGCGGATGGTGCGGGGTGCGCAACAGGCCGCCATTGCCGCCGACGAACCACTGGTAATATTTGAGCTGGGTGAACGGATGGACACCCTTGGGCAGCAGCGGCGCCATCATGCCGAATAGCGCCTGGTAGGCCGGGATCAGCTTGTAATAGGTCTTGACCGCCGCGTCATAGTCGCCCGCGTTCATCTGCCGAACGTAATCGGCGATGTAGGGCTTGTTGGGGGATTGCAGCGCCTCTGCGGTCCACGCCCCGCTCCAGGTGGCGCCGTAATACTTGCTCATGATCGGGAACATGCGCAGGTTGACGCAGCCCATCACCAGCCGGTCGTAAACCGTCTCGCACAAGTCGAACAAGATCGCCTCGTCGAGCGTGGTCATCGGCTTGATCGCCAGCACCTTGTCATGGTCGGCCAGCCGGTCGATGACGTTGATGGGAATGTTGCCCGGCGCGAAATGTCGGAAGTTCCAGCCATCGGTCGCCCACAGCACCGCACCCAGGTCACCCGCCTCGATCATGGAGCGGTACCATTGCTCCAGTTCGGCCTCGTCGGCGGGCTTCCAGTCGAAGGGGGGATGCAGCAGCATATGCGTCGCGCCCGCGTCGCTTGCCCGCCGCACCAGACCCTGCTCGTCATCGAAGCCCTCGAAGCCGGCGGGATAGGCGACCTGCAATTCGCCCGCCGCCTCGTCCGCGACGATGGCGATCATTTTCACCAGTTCGTCGGGCGTCAGGCCCACACCGGCAAGGAATACCGAGAAGAAACCGTGCTTCTTGCTCATGCGCACGTCATGGCGGATCCCTTCCTCGTCCAGCTCCTTCATGTCGGGCGTGAAGGAGGGCAGGAGGATGTTCTCGATGCCCTTGAAATGGTCGCGCGCCCAGCTCAGGTCCTTGCCAGTTGCGGTGGCAGGCGGGCGTTCCTTGGTAAGCTCGTTCATCATCCGTCTCCTGTGTTTTGATCTTTGCTGTCTGTCTGACCTCGGGCCGCGTCCCGCCGCCGGTTGAGCCAGCTGGCAAGATCAGTGTGGGCGGGGCCCAGCACTTCCTGCGTCTCGTTTCCTGGATCGCGGCCTTCGGGGATCTGGCGGAAGGCTTCGAACAGCGCCGCTACCATCGCCAGCTGCCGGTTGCGCGTTGCCCTGGCGATCAGGCGCAGCAGCGGCAGCGGCATCTCTCGCACGCGCGCCTCGGGCATCAGTGCCGCGACATAGCGGGTCAGCGCCTCGCGCATGGTCAGCGCCTCGGGTCCCAGCAGCGTGAAGGCACGTCCGCGCGCCGCGCGATTGCCATGCGCCTTCAGAACCTGCGCCGCGTAGTCGCTGGCGGCCAGATAGTGCCAGCGATGCGGCTGATGTCCGGGGATGACCGCCGCATTTCCGCGGATGAACATGTCGAGCGATTCCATGAAATGGGTCGCCCGCAAGATGGTGTAGGACGCGCCGCTGTCGCGGATCGAGGCTTCGGCCGCCTGCTTGATGCGGACGGGGAAATGGGCCGGGTCGGCTTGGTCGACCCCGGCACCCGAAAGATAGGTCAGGTGCGCGCCTGCCCTTGCCGCAGCGCGTGCGACACGCGCGGTCCCTTCCGCCTCAACCCTGATCGCTTCGGCAAAGCTGGTCCCGCGCAAGTTAACATGCACGCCGCCGCAACCTGCCAGCGCAGCGTCGAGGGTAGGGCCGTCCTCGACGTCGCCCGGTCGATAGTCGAAGCCCTCGCCAAGCTGCGCGCGCGCGTTTGTCGGGGAGCGGGACAGGACCCGCACCTCGACGCCCGCATCACGCATGTGTTCGGCCACCGGGCGACCGAGCATGCCGGTGGCCCCGATCACCAGGACCGGCGCCGTCAGGACAGGGGAGCGCGGCGTCGCCATCACGCCTCGACCAGGGCCCGGGCGATGCCGAGCCGCAGCACGTCGCGGGTGAAGTCGCAGGCATAACCGACCCAGGCGTCATTGAGAAACCGCCCCGCCTGATACTCGCGCGCCACTCCGTATGCGCCCAGAATCTCGACACAGCGCTGGGCATTGGCGATGGCGATATCCACCGCCGCGGTCTTGGCCGCCGGAGCCTTGATCATGGCCGCCGCCATGGGATCGGTCTGGCATGCGCGGGCGGCGTCCCACACCAGCAGGCGCGCCATGTCGATGCCCACCGCCATGTCGGCGAGCTTGAGCGCCACCGCCTGATGCTCGGCAATGGGCCGCCCGCCGCTCTTGCGCTCGCGGGCATAGGCAAGCGCATAATCATAGGCCTCACGCGCCAGGCCGATGAAGGCGGCGGCAAGGCAGATCGGCATCTCGGGTATCTGGGCAAACACCATCGCCGCGCCGTTCTCGGGACCGATCAGCGCGTCTTCGGGCAGCCGGACATCATCGATGATGAGCTCGGCATGATGCGAGAACGGCCAGCCGATCAGCGCGGTATCGGGTCCGGTGGTGAAACCCTTGGTATCGGCCGGCAGATGAAAGATGCTGAGGCCGGTAAACGCGGGCTGGTCGGGCCTGGTGCGGGCGATGACGAAATAGTCGCTGGCAACCCCGGCATTAGTGACGAAAGCGGACTTGCGACCGTCAAGCCGCCAGCCATCGCCTTCGCGCCGTGCCTGCAACTTGGGCCCCGCGGCAGGGTCGGGGCCGCCGGTCATCAGCTCCGATCCCGCGACGTTGGGTTCGCTTTGCGCGCCCGCCAGCACCGGCGCATCGGCGGCCAGGAATCGCTCGACGAACCGCTCCTTCTGCGCATCGGTCCCTGCGCGCAGCACCATCAACGGAATGGCGGCGGTGAGCGCGAAATAGTCGCTGGCGATCCCCACATCGCCCGCGCCCAGTTCCTCGAGCATGAGCACCGCATCAAGGCAGGTGCCGCCCGCGCCGCCCATCTGTTCGGGAATGAAGATGCTGGTGAACCCCAGCTTGGCCCCTTCGCGCACCAGCGGGCGCACCGTCTCCCAGCGCGCCGCGTCCTTGTCGTGCGAGCCGTGAGTGCCGTGCGCTCCGGCCTGCGCTGCCAGCGGGCGAATCTGTTTGGCCGCGAAGTCGCGCGCCGTGCGCTGCAGCATCTCCTGCTCTTCGCTCGGCTCGAACCCGATCATGCGCTTGCTCTCCCAGAATGACGGCGGCGCACAATGACGGCGGCCGGGCCGGCTTAGTTTGTGACTCGATTCAGTCTGCGTATGAGCGATCCTGCCGGTCGCGCCGGCCTTCTGGCATTCCGCTGCCGGCATCGAACCAGCTCCGGTCGCTTGCTCGCTCTTCCCCGTAATCGACGATCTCGGAATGACGGCTCAGCCGCCAGCGCCCGTGTTCGAGCGCATGGCGTTGCAGATAGCGGCCGCGAACCATCAATTCGCGCGCCTGCCCGTCATGCTCGACCAGATGCCAAGCGTCGACATAGGTCTCCCAGTCCTGCCCGACCAGCAGCGTATTGGAGACCAGGTGTCGGGTCAGCTCCATCTGGCCCATGAAGTCCATCGCCACCGCGACGAAGCCTTCGGGGCCGCCATTGAACACCGCGCCCATGTCGATCTTCGCCGCGCGGTGGAAGCAGGAGGCGAGCAGGTCGCCGTCGAGCCGGTCCAGCGCGCGGGCATATCGCCGGGCCAGTTCCTCGGCCTCGTCGACCCCGATGGCGCGCTGCCCCGCCAGGCCAGCCGGTGGATCAGTCATCGAAACGGCTTTCGCCTGTCGTGTTGTTCACGAAAACCTGGGTCTCGAGCATCTCGATATCGGGCTCGGCGCCGGTCTGCTCCTTCAGCTTGGCGCGGGCTATGGTGAAGAAGCGCTCCGCCGCCGTGCGGTCATTCCACAGATAGACGCTGGTGCCGCGCTGGCGCTTGGGTTCGAGGCTGATCTGCTTGTGCACCAGCGCGTCCTGCGCCTGATACATCGGTACCATCGCGCGGATATCATCGAGCGCTCCGCCCAGCGACTGACCATCGGGAAGGGCGAAGCGGACGATCACGGTTAACATTATCGGGCTTTACCACAATTTATTTTACCTGTGCAATATTTTGCGAAAGTCCGGCGAGCCCGCGGCGAGAGCGATCGAGCGCGCCCGAGGCTTGCCGATACAGCGCGAGACCTAGAGCGAGGCGCAGGCCGTGAACTCAGGCAGACCAGCACAGGAGGAAGATTGCGCGGTGGTCATGGCCGCGCTGAGGGCACACGCCCGCGCGTCCGGCGCATGCAGTGCTCAGATCGGGTAGCGCCCAGCCTGCGTCTCGATCGTCACCCAGCGCAGCTCGGTGAAGGCATCGATCCCCGCCTTGCCGCCGAACCGGCCGTAGCCCGAGGCCTTCATCCCGCCGAACGGCATCTGAGCCTCGTCATGCACGGTCGGCCCGTTCACATGGCACATTCCCGCCTCGATCTGCCGCGCCACCTTCAGCCCGCGCGCCACATCGCGCGTGAAGACCGACGAGCTCAGCCCGTATTCGGTGTCATTGGCCAGCTCGATCGCATGCGCTTCGTCGCGGGCGCGCACAATGCCCACCACCGGTCCGAAGCTCTCGTCGCGGAACAGCTTCATGGCCGGCGTCACCTTGTCGATCACCTGGGCGGGCACCAGCACGCTGTCTCCGAAATCATCACCCACGATCCGCTCGGCACCCTGCGCGATGGCGTCATCGACCAGCTCGCGCACGTTTTTGGCGGTCTTGATATCCACCACTGCGCCCAGCGGGGTTGCTTCCTCACGCGGATCGCCCACCGCCATCGAGCCTGCCTTCTCGCGGAACTTGGCGACGAAGGCGTCGGCCACCTCGTCCACCACGATGATCCGCTCGGTCGACATGCAGATCTGGCCCTGGTTCATGAACGCGCCGAACGCCGCGGCCTTGACCGCCTCGTCCAGATCCGCGTCCTCGAGCACCACCAGCGGTGCCTTGCCGCCCAGCTCGAGCAGGCAGGGCTTGAGATGCTCGGCCGCCCGCTTGGCGATGATCCGGCCCACCCGGGTGGAACCGGTAAAATTGATCCGCCTGACCTCGGGCGCGTCGATCAGCGCGGCGACCACTTCGGGCGCATCCTCGGCGCTGTGGGTCACCGCGTTCACCGTGCCCTCTGGAAAGCCCGCGTCGGCGAACGCCTCGACGATGAGCTCGTGCGTGCGCGGGCAGGTCTCGCTGGCCTTGAAGATCACCGCGTTGCCGCAGGCCAGCGGCGTGGCGATGGCGCGCACGCCCAGGATGACGGGCGCATTCCACGGCGCCATGGACAAGATGACGCCGACCGGTTCCTTCAGCGCCAGCGCAATGGTGCCCGGCTTGTCGGAAGGGATGACCTCGCCACCGATCTGCGTGGTCAGCGCGGCAGCCTCGCGGATCATGCCGGCAGCGAGCGTGATGTTGAACATGGCCCAGCCGCGCTTAGCACCGATCTCGTTCATCATCGCCTCGACGATGGCCTCGGTTCGCGCCTCTAGCGCGGTGGCCGCTTTCATCAGCACGGCGCGCCGGGCGTTCGGCCCGGTAGCCGACCACTCGCGGAAAGCCTTGTGCGCTTTGGTCGCGACCGCCGGAATCTCACCCGCCTTCATTGCCGTGGCCTGCGAAGCGGTCTGGTTGGTGATGGGATTGATCCGCTCGAATTTCATGCCTCAGGGCTCCGTTTCTTGCCGCCGCAATCGAGCCGATCACGCGGTTATTGACAAGGGGCTTATTAATAACGGAACGTTATCATCAGCAAGCAAAATGAAATGGAGATTGATGGGCCGGAAGATAGTCTGATCGGCGAAAACAAGAAAACGCCGCGACTGGGTCCGATAAAATCGGGGTTTGACCGTTCACGGCAGAGAGGGGTGCCATGACCAGATTTTTAAGTTCATGCGGCGTGAGCATTGTCGCCGGATTGGGCCTGGCAGTAGTTTTGCCGCTTTCGTCGCTGAACGCCCAGACAACGGTTGCCGATATTGATGCCCCGCTTGCCGACAAACGCGAGGAGGTGGGGCTGGGCACGCAGGGGCGCATCGTCGTCACCGCCCAGCGGCGCGAGCAGTTCCTCGAAGACGTGCCGATCGCCATCCAGGCCTTTTCGGGTGAGGAACTCGAGCGCGAGGGCTTCCGCGATCTGCGCGACATCATCACGCTAGTGCCGGGTGCCAGCGAAGGGCGGGGCAACTCTGCCGGTATCCGCTCGTACCAGATCAGAGGTGTGTCCTCGTTCTACGGCGACAGCACCGTCGGCTATTATCTCGATGAGGCAGCGTATGTCATTCCCAACCGCAACTACGCGCCCGTGGGTCGCGCGTTCGACGTCGAGCGTGTCGAAGTGCTGCGCGGGCCGCAGGGGACGCTCTATGGTCTAGGTTCGATGGGCGGGACGATCCGCTTCCTGACAAACGATCCCGAGCTTGATCAGTTTGGCGCGCGCGGCGCGCTCGGCCTGTCCGATACCGCCGAGGGTGGCGATGCCAACTACTATGGCGATGTCGCGCTCAATGCGCCGCTGATCCGCGACAAGCTCGCGATCAGGGGTGTTGCCAGCTACGAGAGGCGCGGCGGTTATGCGGCCAGCCCCAGCTTTCCCGGCCGGCTGAACGAGACCATCGCGGAAAATTACCGCGTCAAGCTGCTTGCGCAACCGACCGAAGAGCTGACCCTCAAGCTGGCTTATCATCGCAATGTCAGCGAGGACGACCTGGGCCAGAACCTGCGCTTCGTCGACCCCGCCGAGTTCCCGCCCTCGCGGATAAAGGCGCAGAACCAGCAGGTGTTCGACGTCTATACCGGGTTCCTCTCCTATGATTTCGGCCCGGTCCTGCTCGAAAGCTCGACCGGATATGTCGACCGTCTGGACCAGGCGAGCGGGCCGATCGTGTTCATCGGTGGGCCTCCGGGTCTGCCCCCGGTGCTCAACGTGCGCGGCAAGTCCGAAAGCTTCGTGCAGGAAGTGCGGCTGGTCTCGCAGCTGGAATCGCCGCTCCGCTTCGTTGCCGGCGGCATCTATCAGGATGCGCGCAACCTGGAGGATATCGTCGTCCGGTTCGGCCCGCCGATCAGCGCGCAGTCGATCTATGATTCAAAGTCGTGGGCGGTGTTTGGCGAAGTGTCCTACGGCCTGTTCGACGACACGCTGCGGCCGCTGGTGGGTCTGCGCTACTTCGAGGACGACCGCGACTTCATTTCGCAGAACCGTCCTCCCGGCCCGGTGCTTCCGCCCGCGTTCGAGACGCAGGAGACCTTCGATGCGCTCAGCCCGCGCTTCAATCTCACCTACGAGCCCAACCCGGACCTGTTGTTCTACGGCAATATCTCCAAGGGCTTCCGGTCGGGAACCTTCAACTCGGCGGCCGCGGTGGCGATCACCAGGGGCGAGGTGGGCTTCGCGGTGACCCCCGACGAGATCTGGTCCTACGAGGTGGGCGGCAAGTTCTCGCTTGCCGACAACCTGTATGTCGAGCTGGTCGGCTATCTGTTCGATTGGACCGATATCCAGCTCAACTACACGGTGGCGGGCGGTGTGCAGGTGATCCAGAATGCCGGCGATGTGGATGGCAAGGGCTTCGAATGGGTGGTCAACTGGCGACCTGTTCCCGGCCTGTCGATTGAGAGCTCGGGCAATATCAACAGCACCGAGTTCTCCAGCATCGTCAACCCGGCCGCGTTCCGCAACACGCCCAACATCGCCGAGGGCCTGCAGCTTTCCACCGTGCCCGAATTCACCGCCAATGTCGGTGCGAGCTATCTTACGCCAAGCGGCATCGGCACCTCGGACCTGTTTCTCAACGCCAATTACAGCTATATTTCCGAACAGGGCGATACCGGCGATCCGCTGGGAAGGCTGGGTGACGAGCATCACCTGCTGCGTGCGCGGGCAGGGCTGGAATTCGATCGCTACGGCATCTATTTCTTCGGCGAGAACCTGCTCGGAGACATGGACCCCATCCAGATCTCGGGCTCGGGCAGCACCCGCTATTACCCCCGTGTTCTGGGTGTCGAACTCACTTTCGATTTCGGTCGATGATGCCCGGCGGGGCGGCAAGCGGTGGAGCTGACGCCCGGCTGCTGACCTCGCCGAACAGCTTCGCCGACGCGGCCTTGCTATTCGGCCGGATCGCCGCGGTGATCGCGTTGCTGCCCAACGGTCTGCGCAAGATCGCCACTTTCGAGCAGACCGCGCTCGGCATGGGCGGCGAGATGCAGATGATCGATGGCCGGGTGTTTCCCGACCAGACGCCGCTGTTTTTTTTCCCGGTCCCCGAACTGTTCCTGGCCGCGTCCGTGTGTTTCGACCTGCTGGGCGCGTTGCTCATCATCCTGGGGTGGCACACGCGAAAGGTCGGGGCGTTTCTTGCGCTTTATGTGCTGCTGGCGATGACCATCTATCACTCGGACATCCGCAATACGATGGATGCGATGCAGATCCTTCGCAACCTGCCGTTCCTTGGCTCGCTGGCAATCATCGCCGGCGTTGGTGGCGGTCACTGGAGTCTCGATGGCCGGGCGGTGCGTGGTCCCGGGGCTACGGCTCCCGCCATCATTCGGACGTGACCGGGATATTACCTTGCGTCGTCCAATAGGCCGTCGCCATCAATTGCGGTAATGGCTGGTAAGAAGATGTCACTTACGGCTCCGCCCCATCGACCCTAACTTAGCGTTAAATAATTCAAGGAGCCTCTCATGCCGAAAAAAGTCTATAAAATCGCCTTCGAGGACCTCCCCCGGCAGCTGCGCTATGGCGGTGCGTTCGGCGAGACTGCGGTGGTGATGGACCATGCGATGCTCAAATTCGCCTGGGGTAAGCCGACACCGGCCGCGATGACCGGCCGTGCGGCCGAGGCCGGCAAGCCCGACGTCCATCCCTGGGATCAGCTGATGCTCATGCTCAAGGGCAAGGTCGAGGTCACGCTCGGCGAGAACGGTGATCTGGGCACTTGGGAGGTCGAGGCGGGCGAGCTTATCTACATCCCCGCCAACGTGCCCCATATCGGGCGTACGCTGGGTGATGAGGAGGCGATCGGCGTGGAGGTTTTCGCACCCGTGCGCGACGACTATCTGGACATGGCCGAGCATCAGCTCGCGTACGAGCGTGGCGAGGCGGAAGCGCCCTCCGAGCCGCGCGTCGAGGACTGAGGACACGATATGGCTGGCAAGATCGCAAAATCCGAGCGCAAGGCATGGGCCAAGGAGCATTTCCGCGGCATCGAGAATGTCCTGCTTCCAAGTTTCAACGCCGACCTGACCGAACTGGACGAGGAGGGCATCCGCCTCGACGTGCGGCAGTCCAAGAAGCACGGCTTCTTCTCGTCGCTATGCTCGGTGGAAAGCGGGCTGACCGATCCGGAGAAGGTCCGCTTTCTCGAGATCGCTTGTGACGAGGCGGGGGACGACCACGGCATCGCGCTCAGCCTGGCCGGCGATACGCTCGAACAGGACATCGCGCTGCTCCAGGCGGCCGAGAAGGCGGGCGCCACGCATGGCCTACTGAGCTTTCCGCAGGCCTTCATTCCACAATCCGAAGATGACATCTACGAATATGGCAAGCGGCTGGCCGATGCCTCGGACATGGGCATCTACTTGTTCGTCTCGGACAAGTTCGGCTTCCAGCGGTTCCACCCTTCGGGCGTGCCGTTCTCGGCCTATGACCGGCTTGCGGACCTGCCCAATGTCATCGCCATGAAGGTGGGCGGAATGGACATGGGCATGGTCTATGAGTGCTTCGAGCGCTTCTCCGATCGGCTCATGGTCACCAGCGTCAATATCGGGCTTATCCCGCTGCTGCGCAAAAGCTACGACGTCCGCTGGACCGGCGCTTGGACCGCCGAGGCGCTGCAAAGCCCCGAGCATCCTCATGCGGTGCGGATGATGGAGCTGCTGCTCGAAGGCAAGACCGACGAGGCGATGCAGACCTACTGGCGCATGGGTCCGGCGCTTGGCGCGATGATGCGGATCATGGCCCCGCTGATGCCCACCGGTGCCTATCACTGGCCGCTGCTCAAGTATCAGCAATGGCTCTCGGGCGGCAATGGCGGCCTGACGCGCCAGCCGGCGATGCGGGTGTTCCAGCGCGATCTCATGGTCATCCGCGGCGGCTTGGCGGCGGTGGGCGTCAAGTGCGAGGACCAGGACAACGACTTCTTCCTCGGTCGCTCGGTCACCGCGCGCCAGCGGGGCGGCTGATGAGCGTCGCCCGGGGGGAGCGCAAGCAATGGGCGAAGCAGGCCCTGGTCGGCCTGGAAAATGCGTTGATGCCGAGCTTTTCGGCGGACATGCGCGATCTGGACGAGGAAGCCATCCGCCACGACGTGCGCCAAGCCAAGGCGCACGGCTTCTTCTCCACCATGTGTGCGGTCGAGACCGGGCTTTCGACAGACGAGGCCAAGCGCTTCATCTCGATCGCGTGTGACGAGGCGGGTAGTGATCTGCTCGTCTCCTTCACGCTGCTGAACGACAGTTTCGCCCAGTCGCTGGCGCTGCTCGAACATGCCGAAGAGGCCGGGTGCAGCCATGCCTTGCTTGGCTATCCCGCTACCTTCCGCCCCTCTGACCCCGACGAAATCTACCACAAGACCGCTATGCTGGCCGAGGCGACCAGCCTGGGCCTGGTGATGTATGTCAGCGACAAGTTCGATTTCGGCCGGTTCCACCCCTCGCAGATCCCGTTCGAGGCTTACGACCGGATCGCGGAGCTGCCCAATGTCGTCTCGCTGAAGGTGGGCTTTGGCGATCCCGCCACCGCCTTCGAGGCCTTTGAGCGCTATGGCGACAAGGTGCTGGTCAATGTCGGCACTCCCATGCTGCTCGGCCTGTTCCCGCTGCTGCGCGAACATTACGGCGCGCAATGGTTCGGCGGCGGCGCCTGGGAAATGTGGCAGTCGCCCGGAAAACCCTATCTGGTCGAATATCACGATGCGGTGATGAACGGCCGGATCGAGGAGGCGATGAAGATCTATTGGCGGATTGCGCCTGCAACCCAGATCATGGTGGGCTCGATTGCCCGGGGCGGCGATGCGGGCATGTATAACTGGCCGTTCGGCAAATATGTCAGCTGGTCGGTCGGCGGCAACGGCGGGGCCATGCGCGAGCCTTCACAGCGGCTCAACCCGATGATGATGCAGGCGCGCAAGCGGGCACTCGAGGCGATCGGTATCGAACCGGCCACGAATGATGCCCAGTTCTGGACCGGCCGCATGCAGTGGGCGCGGCTTCACGGCTGAAGCTTTGGCCGTGCCGGGCTGAAGTGCCCTTGGGCGGCGTTATCGGCCGGTTATCAGCGACCAGATTGAAGCTTCGACCAGGATGCCTGCCCCGGCGCGTCGGCCCGCCTCGCGACCGTCGGCTAGCCCAGAGCCGCTTTTGTCTCCACCCGTGCGCGACGCCGTTCCAGCACCTTCACCAGCCTGCCATGCGTCACTGCATCGAGCGGATAGAACGAGATGAAGGCCGCCGCGCCCATATAGAACAGCGCCGGCACGCCCAGCATCAGCGCCTTCATCGAGGCCATGGTTTCCGCCGATTGTGCCTCGTTCGCCGTATAGCCGATCAGGTCGAGCGTCTCACCAAGTGCGCCTGCAGCCAGCCCGAGCGAGGCTTTCTGGACGAAGCTGACAAAGCCGAACACCGCCCCCTCACCGCGCGTTCCGGTGCGGTATTCGGCCAGCTCCACGGTATCGGGCATCATCGCCCAGCTCGACAGGATCACCCCGCCATTGCCTGCGCCAAGCAGCATGATCAACGGCATCCAGAACGCCCGCGTTTCCGGGGCCAGCCATAGGCCGACACACGCGACAATCGAGACCATGCTGCCGATCAGGAACACCTTGCGCTTGCTCGTGCGCTTGGAGAGGATCGCCCATAGCGGAATGGTGCCGGTGATTCCCAGCGCCAGCAGTCCCAGGAACGGTCCGAAATTGGGGATCCCCAGACCATAGGTCACCCAGTAGGGCAGCGACTTGTTGAAGAAGACGAAGCCGACCGAGCCGATCAGGAAGGCCGAGCACACCAGCCAGAACGCCGAATTGTGCTTCAGCACCTGGAAGATCTGGGCAAAGCTTGGCCTTACTTTCAATGCCTCACCCGTGGTCTGCTCGCGAGCGGCGGCGAACACCAGCATAAGCAGCGCTGCGCTTGCCGCCCCGTAGATCGCCGCGGTAGCGAACCAGCCCTGTTGTCCGCCGCCCAGCCGTTCGACCAGACCCAGCGTGGCAAAGGCGGCAAGAACGCCCGCGAAGGCCTGGAATACCAAACGGTAGGCGGCCAGCGCACCGCGCTCGCCGCTGTCGTCGGTCATCGCCGCGCTAAGCGCCAGGTAGGGCATGAAGGCGATGGTGTAGACCGAGCGGAAGATGAGATGAGCGCCCAGCGCGAAGAGCACCAGCTGCCAGCCCGTGAGCCCGGTGGGCAGGAACACCAGCGCCCAGGCGGCCGCCAGCGGCACCGCGGCGAAGAGCAGGAACGGCCGATATCGCCCCCACTTGGTGCTGGTGCGGTTGGCCAGCGCTCCCATCACCGGGTCGATCACCGCGTCCCAGATCACCGCCGCACCGAACACCCAACCGGCGACGGAAGGGTCGATCCCCAGCACATCGGTATAGTAGAACAGCAGAAACTGGCTGGCGGTAAGGAACATCAGCCCGAAGCCGAAGTCGCCCAGACCGTAGGACAGCTTCCTGCCGAACCCGAGCCGTTTCACGAGGCGAGGCTTCTGGCGAAATCGCGTTGTTCGGCGTTTTGCCCGAGCTGAACGCCCGGCTGCTGCGGCAAAAGCACCTCGAGCGCCTGACGCAGCTTGATGCCGTCCTCATCCGCCAGCGCCGCTTCCTGCAGCCGGTTCACCTTTGCCGCCGCATCGGGCTGTCCGCGAAGTCCGCCGATCGCGGTCATGATCGTGGCGTAGTTGCGCAAGCCGCGTGCGTGCGTGTCGCCATAGCCTTTGACCAGGCGCTGAAGCTTGATGATCTGCACGCCCAGATCATAATCCTCGCGCGCCGCGTTGAGCGCGCTCTGCAGCCAAGCCTCGATGCGCTGCTGCTCCTCGCTCCAGCGCAGCGTGCCCGTTCTCCAGCGTCCGGCGCGAGCGATCAGCCACAGCAGCGTGAAACCCAAGGCGCCCGTGGTGCGGATGAAACGGCCCTTGCCCAGGAACCTGTCGAACATCTCCCGGCCGCGGGGGGAATTGCGCAGGCTGGTGCCGATGGAGCGCGGCAGGCTCTCGCATACCTCCTCGAACCGGGGATGCATGAACTCGGTGACCTCGACGATCTGCCCCGGCTTGGCGCGCGCCTCGGCCTCGATCCGGGTGATGCGCCCCGGCCGGGTCTTGAGATCGGCGACCCGGTACACATCCTCGTAGGTCATCCACAAAGCCAGATGGCGGGTGGCGGCAACGCTGAGCGCGAAGTCGCGGGTCTCGCCGCCCAGCGCCCTGTCGGCAGCGATGACCGCGGCCATGCGCTGGCGATAGAGATCGGCCAGCGGCTCGCGGTAATAGTCGCGCATGCGTTCCTCGCCCAGGCGATGGAGCGGCGCGACCGGGGCTGGAATGGTGGCGGATGGGTCGCTTGATGGTGAGCGAGGGCGCACCTTGATATCGGCCAAGGCAACGGGTTTGCCCGCCCGACGTTCGCCGGCAATGGCGCAACCAGCCTCGAAACCCGCGCGGTTCTGCGGCGACATCATCCCGGCGTCCTCGATCGCCGCCTCGAAGTCACAGGGGGCGAACGGCAGCGCCCCGCTGCCGGCAAGCGCGCCGAACAACGCGCTCGAGATCGGCGCTCCGGCCTGTTCGGCAACGGCGGCAAAATCCGCCAGCATTAGGCGGTTGGAGGATTTCTGCAATGCCTCGAGCACATTGGCCGCCGAGACCCGTCCATCCCCCATCGCCGACTTCTCGCCGATCGAGAAGATGCGGTGGGAGGAGGCGATGAGCGTGGTGCGGTTCGCTTCGACAAAGCCGCGTGACAGCGCCCGGCCCGCTTCCATGAACTCGGCCGCGATGACGATATCGACATCGCCCGAGGCCGGCATCAGCGCCATGACCGGGCTTTGCTCGGATGGTGGCGCAATCTCGACATAATAGATTGTGGTTCCGGTGCGCTGCGCCACTCCGGGAACAGAGGTTGCCTGTGCGCGCCAGCCATTGGCCTCGGCCAGACCCACGATCCAGCGCGACAGCACGCCGCCGCCCTGTCCGCCCAAGGCAAGGATGGCGATACGAAGTGGGCTATCGGTCAAGCGGTGACGCCGGAGCCGCGCGGCCCGCTCAGTGCCTGCAATCGCGCGATCACCCACCGGTTCACCTTTGCCTTCAAGCGGTCGAACCAGTTCGGATTGTGCACGATGTCGGTTCGATAGAAGCTGGGACACAGCACCGCCGCGTGGGCGATCTCGCCGCAGACGCCGCAGCCCACGCACGTGCTGTCGATCGCGGCGACCGGATCCTGGCGCAGCGGATCGGGGTTTTCCTTGATGCCCAGCGAGGGGCAGCCCGAAAGACGGATGCAGCTGTGATCGCCGGTGCACATGTCATCGTCGATCCCGAACCGGCTCTTCACCTCCCGCTTGCCGGCCTTGACCGCCGCGGCGAAGGCGGGTTTTTCGCGCCGCTGCCGGTTGAGCATGCATTCGGAGTGGGCGATGATGACCTTGGGCCCGCGCTCCTTGGTGCTCATCGCCTCGCGCAAGGTCTTGAGCATGCGGCCCAGATCGTAGGTTTCTACCGTCCGCACCCAGTCCACGCCCACGCCGCGCACCGCTTTCTCGATCGGATGGCCGGTGCTGCGCGCGGCAGGCCCCATCCGTGAGGACAGCAGGTCCTGCCCGCCGGTTGCTGCCGAGTAGTTGTTGTCGACGATGACCAGCACGTTGTCGTTCTTGTTGAACACCGCGTTGCCCACGCCGGAGGTCAGGCCGTTGTGCCAGAAGCCGCCATCGCCCATCACGCTGATCGTACGTTTGGCGGGCTCTTTGGCATTGAATGCCGACGCGCCGGCCCAGCCCAGGCCATAGCCCATCGTGGTGTTGCCGATAGAAAACGGCGGCAGGATTGAGAACAGGTGGCAGCCGATATCGCACGAGACATGGATCGGCCCCGTCTCGCGCTGGAGCAGTTTCATGGCGGTGAACACCGGGCGTTCGGGGCAGCCGGTGCAGAACCCCGCGGGCCGCGCGGGCAGCGTTTCAATCGCCAATGCAGGGCGCGCGGGCAGCGATGGCAGTTCCATGTCGCCATGCTCGCGCATGAAGCCGGCAAGCCCTTGGCGCAGCACATCAATCGTATATTCGCCCGCTTCGGGGAGGAATGCCTTGCCCAGCGCCCTGGTCTCGCTCCGCTCGCGTCCGAGCATGGCGGCGATGGCTTGCTCCAGATATTCGGGCTGGCCTTCTTCCACCACCAGCACCGCTGATTTGCCCTCGCAGAACGCGAGCACCTCGTCATCGAGCAACGGATAGGTGACATTGAGGCAATAGACCGGCACCTGCGAGCGCCCGAACGGATCGGCGAGGCCCGAAAGCTCCAGCGCCCGGATAAGACCGTTATAAAGCCCCCCCTGAACGATGATGCCAACATCCGCGCGCTCGCCTGTGAACACCTCGTTGAGCTGGTGCCGCCGGATATAATCGAGCGCCGCCGGGCGACGGGTGGCGATCTTCTCCTGCTCGTGCAGGAAATTGGCCGGCGGCAGCACGATGCGCGAGGTATCGCGCTGGGGCGCATTCATCGCCTCGGCCGGCGAGAACCGCGGACGCAGGTTGTCCTTCGCCTCGAACTGGCCATGCAGATGGCAGGCACGTACGCGCAGCTCGAGCATGACCGGGGTGTTGGACGCCTCGGACAAAGCAAAGCCATGCTCGACCATGTCGACGATGCTGGTCAGGTTGGGCCGGGGATCGAGCAGCCAGATCTGCGACTTCATCGCGAAGGCATGCGTTCGCTCCTGCATGATCGAGGAGCCTTCGCCGTAATCCTCGCCCAGAATGATCAGCGCGCCTCCGGTGACGCCGCCCGAGGCGACGTTGGCTAGCGCATCCGAGGCGACATTGGTCCCCACGGTCGACTTCCACGTCACCGCGCCGCGCAAGGGATAATTGACGCTGGCCGCCAGCATCGCCGCCGCGCTTGCTTCCGATGCCGATTGCTCGAAGTGGACGCCCAGTTCGTCGAGCAGTTCGCTTGCATCGGCGAATACATCCATCAGGTGGCTGATCGGCGCACCCTGATAGCCGCCGACATAGGCGACGCCCGATTGGAGCAGCGCCTTGGTGACCGCAAGGATGCCCTCGCCGTGGAACGTCTCGCCTTGCCCAAGCCGCAGTTGCGCGACCTCGCGCTTGAAGGACCGCTCCGCCATGCTCAGCCGCCCGGAACCAGCGCCAGCACGCGGAGCGGCGAGCCCGAACCACCGACGATCTTGAGCGGCGGGGCAATGACCACCGCGCCGCGCGCCGGCAGCCGGTCGAGCCCGGTCAGGCATTGCAGACCGTAACGCCCGGCGCCGTGCAACAGGTGATGCGCGGGGTAGGGCGGATCGAGCGTGTGCGCCTGGCCCCAGTCGGTGCCGATCGTCTCGACACCAAAGCCCAGCACGTCGCGCTCTTCCACCAGGAAGCGGACCGCTGCGGCGTCCGGCCCGGGCGTGTGCGCACCGTCCTCTCGCCGGTTGGTATAGTCCTCGCCCTGCCGCTTCGACCAGTCGGTGCGGAAAAGCACCCAGCTTCGTGGCGGGATGCTGCCATGCGCTGCCTCCCACTGCGTCAGATGCTCACGGGTCAGCAGAAAATCGGCGTCCTGCGCGGCTTCGTGCGAGAAATCGAGCACTACCGCTGCGGCGACCAGGTGCTCAGGGGGCACTTCGTCCACGCTCGCCTGTTCCAGATCGCGGCCCGTCACCCAATGCACCGGGGCATCGAAATGGGTGCCGGTATGCTCATTCATGGTGAACTCGTTCCAGTACCAGGCGACGCCGCGCTCATCGTAGCGCGACACCTCTTTCTGGCTGAACCCGGCGCACTGGCCGAACTCATCGGGCAGCGCGAGCACGGGCGTGTCGGGCGAGAGGTCCTGCGTCAGGTCGACCACCGCGACCTCGCCACTGGCGAGCGCGGCGGTGAATTGTTCCAAGGGCTGCATATTTGTCACCTTGTGTTCGAGGCCAGAATCGGCCGAATGGGCTCGGCGCTCAGTTCTGCCAGCCGGTCGAACCAGCGATGGTTCGGGTCGCGCAAAGTAAGATGGGTGTCGAAATGGTCGGCGCCCTGCTCGATCGCCGAACCGACCGGGCAGCCTGCTTTCCGGAGTGCGGCAACCATTCGCTCGCTCGACCCGGCGACACGCTCGAAGTCATGCTCGCCCCAGGTGATGTGGAACGGCGGCAAACCGGGCCTGACGAAGGCAAGGGGGCTTGCCTCTTCATCCTGCGCGCGGTCGGCGAACAGGTAGCGATAGACCCGCCCGGCAGCGCTATCGAGAGGCACGTCGCCATAGCGCAGATCGAAGGACGAGCTGACGGGCATGCAGGCGGCTATCGGCGTGGTGGTGCCGGTGACCGCCACCATCGCCGCAAGGTGCCCGCCGGCGCTGTGCCCGCCGATGATGATGCACGAGGGATCGCCGCCGAATTCCGGGCAACGCCGTTCGATCAGCGCAAGCGCAGCGCGCACATCATCGAGCTGCGCGGGCCATTTGCAGCGCGGCGCCAGGCGGTAGGTGGTCGCGGCGAATACGAACCCGCGCGAAGTCACCGCACGGGCCATGAAGCGCAGCCAGCCCAGATGACCGTCGATCCATGCCCCGCCATGGAGGAATATCAGAACCGGGGCAGGGGCGTCCGAACCCGGGCGATAGATTTCGATCTGCTGCCCGCGATCGGTGCCGTAGGCGAGTGAGAGTGACGCCGCGGGGCCATCCTTGCTCCATTCCATCAACTGGCGGTCATAGGCGATGGCGACCGGTTCGCTCGACCTGACGGCCTCGGGGTCCGGTGCATAAGTCATATCAGGAGCGGCAGATGCCCCCATCGACCCGGAACACCGCGCCGGTCATGAAATCCGAACCCGATCCGGCGAGCAGGCACGCCAGCGGACCCAGATGCGCATCGGGATCGCCCACCATGCCGACCGGGACACGCCCCTTCACCATCTCGAGCACCTCGGGAATGGAGAAGGCCCATGAATTGGACGGCGTGTCGAACGGACCGGGCGCAATGATGTTGACGGTAACCGCCGGCGCCCATTCCCACGCCAGGCTCTTGGACAGCGAGACCACGCCGCCCTTGGTCGCCGAATAGGCTGCCCATTGCGCTTCGCCGCGTATTCCCATGTCCGAGGCCATGTTGACCAGCTTGCCGTGGCCAGCATCGAGCATCCGCTTGCCGAAGCTCTTGCAGGCGAAGAACACGGCTGTGAGGTTGGTCGCGACCAGCTGGTCCCACTGCTCCTCGTCGGTGTCGAGCGCGGCGTTCATCACCACCGAGCCGGCATTGTTGAACACCACGTCGAACCCGCCGGCCTCGTCCCAGGCGCGCTTAGCGAACTGCTCGATCGCCGCGGCGCCGGCGCCGGCTTCGAAGGCGATCCCCGTCGCGCCGCCACCGATCTCGTCCGCTGCGGCTTTCGCATCGCCGGCGTCACGCGCGGTGATAGTGACCTTGGCTCCGGCATCGGCCAGCGCCTGCGCCATGCCACGCCCGATGCCGCGGCTACCGCCCGTCACCAGCACCTTGCGCCCGTCAAGCGAACCCAGCGCGCTCATGGCTCTCCCCCGGCGATCTCGACCTTGGTCATGCCGACGAAGGCGTCGGACTTGCCCTGGGGCATATTCTCCGGGGTGGTAGCTGCCGAGACGCCGAAGAAGGTGCGGCCGTCATCGCCTCCCAGGGCGCAGGCCACCGCCCATCGCCCGTCTTCGGTGGGGATGGAGGCGGTTTCCTTGCCGGTGGCGTCGATCCGGGCGAAGCGCTGCGTCATCGGGCTGCCGAACCAGACGCCGCCTTCGTTATCGCACGCAATGCCATCGGGCGTGTCGTCGGTCAGCTGTGCGAACACCTGCCGGTTGGAAAGCGAGCCGTCCTCCGCGATATCGAATGCAGTCAGCCGGTTGGCGAAGCTTTCGGCCACCACCAGCCGCTTGCCGCCCGGCAGGATGGCGATACCGTTAGGGAAGATCAGCCCGTCCGCCACCTCGCGGACCGAGCCGTCGGGCTCGACCAGTACCAGCGAGGAGGGCTTGGGCTCGGCCCCGCCGAAGAAGTCGAACCCGTGATGACCGACATAGGCACGCCCCTTGGCATCCACCATCATGTCGTTCGCCGCGCCCCGGCAATGCTGCGACAGGTCGGCATGCAGCGAGGTCGACCCGTCCTTGCCGATCTTGAGCACCTTGAAATCGTTCTGCGACACCACCAGCGGCGTGCCGTCGGGAAGCCAGCCCAGACCCCCCGGCATCGCCTCCAATGTCGCGACCACCTCTTCGTTGCCGGACAGGTCTGTGCGGCGCACCTGGCGCGAGAAGAACTCGACATACCACAGCTTGCCGTCGCGCCAGCGCGGCGCCTCGGGAAAGCCGTGCGAGCGGCTGATCGTGTGAAGCGCGCTCATGCTGCTTCCTCGAAACGGCCTTCACGCAGCGCCTCGATCTGGCGATCGGTGGGCAGCGGCGCGTTGTAGTCTGAATAGACGATGCTCATGGCATGCGGATCGAGCGCCAGGCTGTGCTCGAGCTCGCGCGCCACCTCTTCATGCGTCTGGTGCTTGGCGGCCGCCACCTTGCCGTACATGCGGCTGGCGGTGATGACATATTCGTTGAAGTTCCGCACCGCCATTTCATAGGGCTTGAGGTTCTGGGCAGTAGGCGCCTCGCCGGCGGTAAGCAGCGGGCCGATGTGCTTGGCCGCATGATGGGCCGCCCGCATCGACATGTTCATGCCCATGCCATAGTAGGGCGGGGTCCCTTGCGCGCTATCGCCCACCAGGATCAGCCCGTCCGCGACATAGCTCTCGGCATGATGTGTCTGGATCTTGTAGGTGTAGATGCCCTCGTCGAGCAGCGTCATCTTGTCGAAATAGGGGAAGCGCTCCTTCATTTCCTCGTGCACCTGACCAAGGCCGATCTCCCTCCAGCGCTTCAGTTCCCCGGGCTTGGCCTGGACCGGACAGCGCACATGTTCAGGCGTGATCGGGAACAGCCCGCAGAAGCCTTCCGGCCCCCAAACCTCGGTTTGCTGGTCGACCGGCTGGTCGGGGCTGCGCTCACAGGTGAGCATGAGGTAGGAATAGGGGTAGGTTGTGACCTCGGTCTCGATCCCTGCCTCCTGGCGGATCATCGAGCTGGTTCCATCGCAGCCGGCGACCAGCCTTGCCTTCACCGTCACCTGCCCCTCGCGGCTTACCGCCATGACCCCGGTCGCACGCCCCTCGTCATCCTTGAGGAGCTTGGTGACACGGTGCCCGCGCAGGATGCGCACATTGCCCCCCTCGCGCGCGGTCTCGTGCAGCGCGTCCTGGAGCAGCGGATGGGGAAGCGCGATGCAGTAATTGTAAGGTTCGGGCGCGGTCGCTGCGATCGGCACGTCGGCCAACGTCTCGCCTTCGGGACCCAGCGCCACCCAGCGCCGAAGCTGGATCGCCCCGCGCTCGTTGAACTTGTCGAGCGCTCCCACCCGGGCAAGCTCGCGCGTGGTCGCCGGGCTCAGCAGATCGCCCCGCTTGAGTTCGGGGATCTCGCTTTGCGTCTCCAGCAGCACGATATCGAGATCGCTGTCACGCAGCTGGATCGCCAGCATCATGCCGGCCACCGCTCCGCCGACGATGACGATGTCGCAGTCAATGTCCTTCATGGGTCCATCCTCAGGTCTTGGCGCAGGACGCCTTTTGTCACGACAGGCTCATCCTCATCGAGCTGGACCGTGCAATTGCGCATCGGCAGGTCGAAATGGCACCGCGTAAAGCGGCCCGCCGCCTCGTTCGCGCCAGTGGAATAAAGGAAGTTTCCAGCGAACGCACGCAGTTCGATGCCGTTGACGTCGCGCTTGTCGTACATCACCAGCGAATCCCAGCGGCAGGCGGGGTTCATGCCCCAGCCGACATGGCTGGTGGCATAGGCATCGCCATCTTCGAACGCGGCGAAATAGCTGCGCATCAGCTCGGCATCCAGATTGTCGCCAATGATCTCGCGGACGTAGTCGGCTTCAATGCGCAGCCCGACGGGTGCCTCGAAATAGCGCTTGAAGGTAAGATTGGCATCGCCCGGCATGAACATGATGCGGCCATTGACCGCGCCGGGGGCAGGGCTAGTCAGGCATAGCCCCGCCGGCCAGTAGCCGAGGCTGCCCGGCGCGGTGGCGACCCCTGCGGAGCCGCGGCCCTTGGCCTTGGCAAGGTCGACCACAAGATCGGTCCCGCCATCCGATGTGACACGCATCCGGCTGGCTGCGTTGATAAGCTCGGCGCCGTGGAGGCAAAGCTGGTGCAGCCCCTGGCGTGGGCGCAGCCGCTCGAACACTTCGGGGTCCTCATCGCCGATCATGAAGATGCGCGCACCCTTGGCCACGATGGCGGCACGCTCGGGTGCATGAAGCAATCCCTCCACCGACACATCGACCACCAGGTCCGCCCCGGCAAGCGCGTTGATCACCGGTTCGCTTCCCGCCACCGCCAACGAGGTGCCGGTCGAGCGCAGCGGTGCCCCCGTCGCCCGCGGGCTGGGGACCCCGACATGGAAATAAGCGATCCCCAACTTGATCAGCGCCTGTTCCACCGCGCGCACCAGCTGGGGCCGCGAGCGGGTCTCCGAGAAGATGGCCGCCACCTCGCCGCCGCGGGGCTGGGCAAGCTCCAAAACCTCGGCGAACAAGCTGCCCCAGTCGGGCTGATAGGCGGTTTCGGGAAGCATCGCCCCCTATCTCAGGCTCCCGCGCTGTCGAGTTGCCGCGCCTTGTCGGGGATGCCGTCCTCCACATAGTCATGCAGCAGCTGCGTCCCCTCGATCCGGAAGCCCACCGGAATGATGTAGGCTCCCAGCACTTCCTTGGGCGCGATTGCGGCGTGCTCGTCGAACAGGGTTTTGTGAAACTCGACCTCGCCCGTTCCCTTCCATAGCTCGCCGAAGCTGGTGTTGCTGCTAACCGTCTGCACCAACTGATGCAGCAGCGGCTTGGAGTGATCGTTCACATCGGCTGAGGGGTAGTGGATGGTGTGGAACAACTCGGTACCGAACGGCTTGGGCAGACCATCGGGGCCGATCTTCTCCTCCACCTTGATGCGCGCGGTCACCTGCCGCTCGCCATGCGCCTCGCAGATGGCGGCATAGCTGCTGCCCGGCCCGCAAGGCTGCATCGAAGGGTTGAGCGCGTGCAGGTGACGGTTGGTGGTCCCCATGTGGACGCTGCCGATCTTCTTGGGAAAGCCCATGAACCAGCCACGGGTCATCGAGAAGTCCTTGTCGACCCAGATATAGACCACGCGGTGCCCCTCGACATCGCCATAGCGGCAACGCACCCCGATCAGGCATTCGGTGTAAAGCGTGCGCTCGGGATTGACGCCGAGCATGTCGCGGCTGCCTTCCCATAGTCCCTGCCAGTCGCCGAACCAAACATAGGCGACATCGGGCTCGTCGCGCGACAATTCCAGCGGCTCGGGGAGCAGCTTGCGGATGGCATCGGGATCGGTGCGGAACTGGACCGAAAACAGGTCGACCCCGAAATCCCACGGCGGCGCACCTACGATCTGCGCACGTCCTTCGGGCGAGAAGGGGACGCAATAGCCCTTCATATCTGCGAGCGGCATCTTAAGCTCTCCCTGATCTTGACAATGGATCGAAGCGTTCTTGTGAGCGCCACTTTTCCAGCACCGGCATCATTAAGGTCAACGCATCTTTTTTTGCCAGCGATAAGCGCAAATTATAGCCAGGGGAGATTATAGCCGGCAATGCTATGGGCAGGGCGGGACTTCGCAAGGATTGAATGGGGATGATGAACTCGGTCAGGCTGCGGCGTTTTCTGGCGGTTTATCGGCACCGCAATTTCGGGCGCGCGGCAGACGAGCTCAACATAACCCAGCCTGCGCTGACCAAAAGCATCCAGCAGCTGGAGGCCGATCTTTCCGTGAAGCTCTTCTCGCGCAGCGCACAAGGCGTGGCGCCGACCATGTTCGGCGAGGCGTTGCTGGTCCATGCAAGGCTGATCGAGGCCGAGTTCAAGAACGCCGAGCGCGAGATGGCCATCCTGCGCGGCGCGATAAAGGGCGAGGTAACCGTGGGCGTAACGCCCAGCGTCGCCAGCGATCTGGTGCCCAAGGTCTTCCTCAATCTGCAGGAAGACCGGCCGAGCATCCGCGTGACCATCATCGAGGGACTGATGGAGAGCCATGTTCCCGCGTTGCGCCGTGGCGAGCTGGATCTGGTGATCGGCGGATGGGTGCGCGAGAACCATGCCGATCTGGTGAGCGAGAAGCTGATGAGCGACCAGATCATGTTCTTCGCCAGCGAGGACCATCCGCTGGCCGAACTCGACAATGTTCCGTGGGCCAGCCTGTTCGATTATCCCTGGGTCATCCCGCCCCAAAGCCAGTTCTGGATGCAGGGTGTGGAAGCGGCGTTTGCCCGGGCCGGCCACAAGCTGCCCGAGGCCGCTGCGGTGACCAATTCGCCGTTATTCATCCGCGCGATGCTGCTGCGCAACCTGTATATTAGCGCGCTACCGGCACGCCTGCTCATCAATGACACCAGAAGCGGGCGGATCGTGGCGCTGGCGGTCGACGGGATCGACGAGCGCTTCGAGGTGATGCTCACCTACAGGCTGCACGCGGCCCGCCCGCCCGCGTTCGAGGTTTTCGTGCAGACGCTGAAGCAGACCGCTCAGGCGGCGGCCAGATCGGTGTCCTGATCGAGCGGCGGAGCCGGCTGGCGAAGCCCGTCGCGCTCGAGGCGTGGGATGACCTCATCCCTAAAGAAGGGGAACTCCTTCACGTAGTCCACAAAGCTCAATGTGGTGCCGGCAAACCCGGCCGCGCTGATCCGCCCCAGTTCGCGAGCGACATGATCGGGATCGCCGACCAGCGGATAGGTTCCGTGGCCGCCAGCGAACCGGGCACGCATGGTCTTTAAGGCCTTCTCGGGAAAGGACTGGGCGTGCAGCCCCTGCAGCCCCATCAGGTTGTCCACTGCGTCCCAGTCGGCGTTCTCTTCGGAATAGTGGCGGTAATATTCCTCCGCCTCTGCCTGGGTGGGCCGGCACACCACATGCGACAGCGTGAACGCGCCCGCGGTGCGGCCAAGCGCGGCGGCGCGGCTCTCGATATCCTGCACCTCGGGCCGCGATTCGTCCGGATCGAGCGAGATGCAGAACAAAAAGTCGGCATTGGCCACCGCGAAGTCGCGACCCTGGGCCGAACCTGCCGCGTTCATAATTGGCAGGACACCATCATAGGGGCGTGGGAAGGCGTAGATGCCCTTGCCCGAGAAGTGGTTGCCGTTCCACTCGAACGGTCCGTCATGCTGCCACACCGCGCGCACGTAACGCAGCCACTCCTCGGCCAGTTCGTAGCGGTCCTCGTGACGGCTCGGCATGTCGGCGCCGAAGCTGTCATATTCGGGCTTGTTCCACCCGGCGACCACGTTGAGGCCCAGCCGCCCCTTGCCGAACTGGTCGGCGGTGGAAAGCTGCTTGGCGGCGAAGAAGGGATGCAGGAACGCGGTGTGGACCGTGGCGAACACGGTGATCCGCTTGGTATGCGCGAGCAGTCCGGTCGCCCAGGTTATGGTTTCCAGAACGCTGCCGTGAAAATCGGTCTCGCCGCCATAGCCGATCCAGCGCGCGATCGGCAGCAGGAACTCGATCCCCGCTTCATCGGCAAGACGGGCAAGCTCGATATTGTTGTCCCAGCTGTTGTCCCAGCGCTCGGGAACCTTGGTGACGGCCATGCCGCTCGAACAGTTCGACGAGAAGAACCCCAGCTTCAGCTTGTTGCCGCTGTTGAACAAAGGTGACTGACGATGACCCATATTCACTCCCTGCGCTTGTTGCCGAGCGTTATCCGGCGCGATGCTGGCGGCGGGGATGCCGGGTGGTCAAAGCACAAGTTGTTTGGCCCGATTACGCGGCCTTATCACCGGGCGCGGTTCATCGCCCGCATGCCGACGATGAACCGCGCACCTAGCTCTGACGCAAGGCAAAGCGCTGGAGCTTGCCGGTGGCGGTCTTGGGCAGCGCGTCGACAAAGGCGATCTCGCGCGGGTATTTGTAGGGGGCGATGGTGCGTTTGACATGGTCCTGCATGTCGCGCGCCAGGTCCTCACCCGCCGTCGCTCCCGCCGCCAGCACCACGAACGCCTTCACCTTCATTCCGCGCAGTTCGCACGGCGCGCCGATCACCGCGCATTCGGCCACCTGCGCGTGACTGTAGAGCGCCGCTTCCACTTCTGGTCCGGCAATGTTGTAGCCTGATGAGACGATCATGTCGTCCGAGCGGGCGACGAACTGGAAATAGCCGTCCTCATCCAGCGTGAAGGTGTCGCCGGTGACATTCCAGCCATCAGCGACATAGATCGCCTGGCGCGGGTCATCGAGATAGCGGCAACCGGTCGGACCTTTCACCGCCAGCTTGCCCGTACCACTATCGAGCGGCTTGCCGTTCTCATCCAGCACGCACGCGGTGTAGCCGGGCACCGCGCGCCCGGTCGAGCCGGGACGGATATCCTCCCCGCTTGCCGAGATGAACACGTGCATCATCTCGGTCGCGCCGATGCCATCGATGATCTTGAGCCCGGTCTTCTCGTGCCACGCATGCCAGGTGGCGGCGGGCAGATGCTCGCCCGCCGATACGCAGGTCTCAAGGCTGCCCAGGCGCTGCGGGTCGACCTCATCGAGCATGACGCGATAGGCGGTGGGCGCGGTGGCGATGATATTGACATTATGCCGCGCGATCGCCTCGAGCAGCCCCGATGGTCCCGGCGCGCCAGGGGTCACCGCCGTGCCGCCGAAGCGCAACGGGAAGACATATTGCATCCCCAAGCCGAAGGTGAAGGCAAGTGGCGCGGTCGAACTCCACCGCATCGCGGGCTGCGGCCGGATGATTTCGCGCGCGAAGCTGTCTGCTGAAGCAAGAATGTCGCGCTGGAAATGAATGCAACCCTTCGGCTCGCCCGTGGTCCCCGATGTAAAGACGATAAGCGCAGGGTCATCGCGCCCGGTATCGACCGGCGCGAGCGGTTCAAGCGCCGCTGTGGTGTGTGCAAGAGGGCACTGCGTGTCGTCTGCACCGAAATCGAGCTGCTTGAGCTCCACATCGGCCGCCTCGGCCCCGCGCGCCACCCCCTCGCGGCAATCCTCGTACACGATCGCGTGCGTGATTTGTGCCTTGGCGAGCAGCTTGGCGATCTCCGCGCCGCGCAGGATCGGCATCGCCGCCACCACCACGCCGCCCGCCTTGAGTATGCCCAGCCAGGCGGCGAACATCTTCATGGTGTTGGGGCCGATCAACAGGACCCTGTTGCCGGGCACGAGCGCAAGCTGGTCGGCCAGCACCGCGGCAATCTGCCCCGAGAACAGGTCGAGCTCCCGATAGGTCCAGGCCCCGCCATCATTGAGCATCGCCAGCGTTTCGGGTTCGCCGCCCGCCAGCAACTGGGCTGCGGCATTGAGCCGTTCGGGGTAGCGCAGCCCCTCGCTCTCGAACAGGAACTTGGGCTGCATGTCGGCGGGGGGAAGCCGGTCGGCGACGAAGCTATCATAACCGCGCCCGGTCATTGCGGCACCACCGCGGTGGTCTCGATCTCGACCAGCGCCTCGTGCTCGACCAGCGCGGCAACCTCGACCACCGCCATCACCGGATAGACCTTGCCCATTTGTCGCCGCCATGCCGCGCCGATTTCGCCAAGCTGGGCGATATAATCATCGCGGCTGGTCAAATAGCAGGTCATGCGCACCATGTGTTTGGGCGCTGCGCCGCCCTCTGCCAGGATGGCGATGGTGTTGGAAAGAACCTGCTCGAACTGACCCGAAAGCCGGTTGGAAGGAAAGCGCCCATCCTCGTCCCAGCCAATGATGCCGGCGGTGAATACCATCCTGCCTGTTGCTGCGATGCCGTTTGAATAGCCGCTCGGGCGCGGCCAGCCGAGGGGAAGCAGGATCTGTGCGTTCACGTCGCCACCTCTTCGCACGATCGCTCGAGCCTTTCGCGCCAATCCGACGGCCAGGCGCGCGCGCTGTGCGTTTCCATCGTGAACAGCACCTGCCGGTAGCGGATGGAGAACAGCAGCTCGTCGCCGCGCCGCGCTTCCAGCGCCAGATCGACCGAACTGCCGCCCACCCGCTCCACTTCCAGCGTGAAGACAAGCTCGTCGCCCAGCCGCGCGGGCGAGGAGAAGCGCGCCTCGATCGTCACCGTGGGCAGGCCCAGGCCGAGCTCGAGATGCATCGCGCGGCGCGGCACGCCGATCACCTCGGCGGTCCAGTCCTCGATCACCGTGTCGGCAAGCTCGAACAGGCGCGGGTAATAGGCAATGCCGGCAGGGTCGCAGTGGCCGAAGCGGATCGGTCGGGAAGCCGTGAACGCGCTCACGGACCCGCTTCCTTGATAAGCGCGCGGCCGATGATGAGCTTTTGCACCTCGGACGCGCCTTCATAGATGCGCAGGCTGCGGATCTCGCGATACAGTGCCTCGACCGGGCAGCCCTTGGTGACGCCCGCGCCGCCGAATAGCTGGACCGCCTTGTCGATCACCCATTGCGCGTTCTCGGTCGCGGCAAGCTTGGCCATCGCCGCCTCGCGGGTGACACGCCCGCTGCCGGTGTCGCGCTGCCAGGCGGCGCGGTAGACGAGCAGCGCCGCGCTATCCACCGCCAACGCCATTTCGGCGAGGGTGGTCTGGGTCACCGGGCTGTCGGCGAGCACGCCTTCGCTCAGCCGCCGGCTCATGGCACGCGCGGTCGCCTCGTCGAGCGCCCGCCGCGCCATGCCCAGCGCCGCCGCGCCAACCGTGGTGCGGAATACATCGAGCACCGCCATCGCCTGCTGGAAGCCGCGCCCGGGTTCGCCCAGCAGCGCGTCGGCAGGAAGCTTCAGGTCGGTGAACCGCAAGGTGGCCAGCGGATGCGGCGCGATGACCTCGATCCGCTCGGCGATCTCGAGCCCTTCGCTTGGCGCCTCGAGAATGAAGCTCGACAACCCGCGCGATCCCTCGCCCTCGCCGGTGCGGGCGAAAACGACGTAGACATCCGCGATGCCGCCGTTGGAGATATAGGTCTTGTCGCCGTTCAACACGTAGCCATTGCCGCCCGCGCGCGCCTCGGCGGCGATCGAGGCGACGTCGGAGCCTGCTGCCAACTCGGTCAGCGCGAAGGCGGGGATGACACGCCCTTGCGCCACCGCCGGCAGCCAGCGCGCCTTCTGCTCGTCGGTGCCGAACAGGCTGATCCCGCCCGAACCCAGCCCCTGCATGGCAAAGGCGAAGTCGGCCAGCGCATCGTAACGGGCCAGTGTCTCGCGGATCAGGCACAAGGCGCGCACGTCGAAGGTGCCATCCTCACCTGGGACACAATGCGCCAGCCAGCCGCCCTCCCCAAGCCGCGTAACCAGCGACCGGCAGGCGGCATCGAGGTCGCCATGGTCCACATCGGCAAGCTCGGCCTTGCACCATTGCTCGAGCCGAGCAGCCAACTCGCGGTGCCGATCCTCGAGGAAGGGCCAGGCAAGGAAAGTCTCATCAGCCATCAGTCGCCCTCGAACATCGGCGTCTGCTTGGCGGCGAAGGCTTCGTAGGCGCGGCGAAAATCCTTGGTCGCCATGCAGATCGCTTGCGCCTGTGCCTCCATCTCCAGCGCGGTCTCCAGCCCGACATCGGCTTCCACCGTAAGCTGGCGCTTGGTCATCTGGTGTGCAAAGCTTGGGCCATCGGCGATCATCCGCGCCAGTTCGCCGGCCTTTTCGAGTGACTGGCCCGCGGGCAGGACGTGGTTGAAGAAGCCCCAGGCCTCGCCTTCCTGGGCCGGCATGAAGCGGCCCGTGTACAGCAGCTCGGCCGCGCGCCCTTCACCGACGATGCGCGGCAGCATCGCGCATGCGCCCATGTCGCAGCCCGCCAGCCCTACGCGAGTGAACAGGAATGCGACCCGCGCCTGTTCGCCCGCCACGCGCAGATCGCTCGCCATCGCCAGGATCGCCCCGGCGCCCGCGCAGACGCCTTCCACCGCGGCGACGATCGGCTGCGGGCAAGTGCGCATGGCCCGCACCAGCTCGCCCGTCATCCGGGTGAAGGCGAGGAGGCCCGGCATGTCGCGGGTGGTCAGCGGGCCGATGATCTCATGAACATCGCCGCCCGAACTGAAATTGCCCCCGGCCCCGGTCAGCACCACGGCCTTCACCTCGGCGGCGGTGACAAGAGAACGGAAAGTGGCGGCAAGCTCGGCATAGCTTTCGAAGGTAAGCGGATTCTTGCGCTCGGGCCGATTGAGCGTGATGGTCGCCACCCCGGCATCGAATTTCCAGCCGAAATGGATTGGGGCAAAGCTGACGGGGTTCATTCGGAGGGCTCCCTGTTCTCGTCGGGAAGCGAATCCTTGAGCCCGCTCAACAGCGCCGATAGCTGCTCGCGTTCGGCAACCGGCATGCCGCCGAGCTGCTCTTCCACCCAGCCGTGATGCGCCGCCGCCATGGCCGCGAAATGCTCGCGCCCCGCCGCAGTGAGCGAGACCATCGAGACCCGCTGATCGGTACGCAGCTGCACCACCTGCACGAAACCATCGCGGCGCAAGGTCTGAACGCGTCCGGTGACATTGCCGTTCGACACCAGCAGCGCGGCGGCAAGCCCGCTCATGGTCATGCCGCGCGCTTGGCGCTCGAGCGTTGCGAGAATGTCGAACCGGGTCAGGCTGGAGGAGAACTCGGCGGCCAGGCGGCGCTGGAGATGTTTCTCGATCGCGGTGGTGCAGCCCAGCAGACGCAGCCATAGGCGCAGGTTCTCGCGGTCATCGCCAGGTTGCGCTGTTTCGCGTATGGAAACGGACCTGCTCGCCATTATACTTCTCCCCCCGCCACCGGCAGGGCAACGCCGTTCACCGCCGCGCTGCCCGGATCGCACAAGTAGAGCACCGCGCGCGCCACTTCCTCGGGTTGCACCAACCGGTTTTGCGGATTGAACCGGGTGAGCGCCGCTCTTGCCTCAATCTGCCCACGTCCGGTCTGATCGGCGATCTTGTCGGTCGCTGCGGAAACGATGTCGGTGTCGGTAAAGCCCGGGCATACCGCGTTTACGGTAAGCCTTGTGCGCGCGAACTCGGCCGCCAATGCGCGCGTCAGGCCCACCGCGGCGTGCTTGGAGGCGACATAGGCGGCGGTATAGGCATAGCCCTTGAGCCCAGCGGTGGATGCCACGGTGACGATCCGCCCGTTATCCGCCGCCAGCAGGTCGGGCAGGGCGGCCTGGCAGCAATGGAACAGGGCGTCGCAATTGACCGCCATCACCCGGCGCCATTCCTCGAACGGGGTTTCGCCGAACGGCGCGCTGGGCGCGATGCCGGCATTGTTGACCAAAATGTCGATCGGGCCATGTGCTCGCCGGGCGATCTTGAACGCTGCATCAACCTGCGACCGCTCGGCGATATCGGCTGGCGCGACAGTTGCGTGCTCGAGGCTGTCCGCAACTTGCCGCAAGGCATCTTTGCGCCGGCCGACCAGCGTTACCCGTGCGCCCTGGCTCGACAAGGCGCGCGCCACGGCCGCGCCGATCCCGCTGCCGCCCCCCGTGACCAGGGCGTGCCGATCTATAAGCACATTCATGCCCTGACGCCCGCCGCCTCCATTTCCGCCGCGCGGGCCAGGTTGCGTTCGAGCTGCTCGAACCCCGAGCGATATTGCACCGGAACCGGCGCCCCGTCGAAGCCCTGCTCGGCGGCGGCGCGCAAGGTCCACATCGGATCGGACAGATGCGGCCGGGCCAGCGCCACCAGATCGGCACGGCCGGCGGCGAGGATGGAGTTGGCGTGGTCGGTCTCATAGATATTGCCCACCGCCATGGTCGTCAGCCGGCCCTCGTTCCTGATCTGGTCGGCGAACGGCGTCTGGAACATACGCCCGTAGATGGGCTTGCACTCGGCCCAGGTTTGTCCGGCGGAGACGTCGATCAGTTCGGCACCCGCTTCGGTGAAGGCCTGGCCGATCTCGACCGCCTCGTCCGGCGTCACGCCCAGATCGCCCATCCAGTCATTAGCCGAGATGCGCACTGACATCGGCTTCGACTCGGGCCAGGCGGCGCGCATTGCGCGGAACAGCTCGAGCGGAAAGCGCAGCCGGTTCTCGAGGCTGCCGCCATATTCGTCGGTCCGCTTGTTGTGCAGCGGAGTGATGAAGCTGGACAGCAGGTAGCCATGCGCGGCGTGCAGCTCGATCATGTCGAAGCCCGCCTCTTTGCCCATCCGGGTCGCGCGCACGAAATCATCGCGCACCTGATCCATGTCCGCCCGGGTCATCGAGCGCGGCACCTGGTTCTGCGGTGACCAGGCAATGTCGGAGGCGGCGTAGATCGGCCAGTTACCCTGATCGAGCGGCACGTCATAGCCTTCCCAGCCCACCTTGGTCGAACCCTTTGGTCCCGAGTGACCCAGCTGGAGGCAGAACTTGGCGCCGGTATGCTGGTGGACAAAATCGACGATCCCGCGCCATTCCTCGACATGTTCGGGCGCGTACATTCCCGCGCAGCCCGGAGTGATCCGCCCCTCGCTCGAGACGCAGGTCATCTCGGTATAGAGCAGGCCCGCGCCACCTTGCGCCCGCGCGCCATAATGGACGAGGTGAAACCGGTTGGGGGTGCCGTCCTCGGCTGAATACATCGCCATCGGTGAGACCACGATGCGGTTTGCCAGCACCAGATCGCGCAGGCGGAACGGCGCGAACATGGGCGGCGCCGGCTCGTTCACCTGATGCCCGCGCGCCTTGGACTGGAACCAGCATTCCACTTGTTCGAGCCATTGCCGGTCGCGCACGCGCAGGTTCTCGTGGCTGACCCGCTGCGAGCGGGTGAGCAGCGAATAGGTGAACTGCATCGGCTCGAACGCGAGGTAACGGTCGAGTGTCTCGAACCATTCGGTCGAGTTGCGCGCGCTGTTCTGCAGCTTGAGCACTTCCAGATGGCGCTCGTCCCGATACTCGATCAGCCCGTCCTCGAGTGCCAGGCCGGGCCGGTTGAGCACCTCTGCCAGCTTGATCGCATCTTCCAGCGCCAGCTTGGTGCCCGAGCCGATCGAGAAATGCGCGGTATGCGCCGCATCGCCGAGCAGAATGAGGTTCTTGTAATGCCAGTTTCCGGTCTTGATCCGGCGGAAATTGAGCCAGGCCTGCGGACCGGGCAGGTGGCGTGCGTTGGACATGAGCGGCGCGCCATCAAGATATTTGCCGAAGATCTGTTCGCTCAGCGCGATGGCCTCGTCCTGGCTCTTGCTATCCAGACCCAGCTTCTCCCAGGTCTCAGGCTCCATTTCCACGATGAAGGTGGAGAGCTGCTCGTCGAACCGATAGGCATGCGCCCATACCCAGCCCTCGGGCAGATGCTCGAAGGCGAAGGTGAAGGCCTCGAACACCCTGGGCGTGCCGAACCAGAAGAACTTGTTGCGGCGCACCTCGATATCGACGTCGAAATGTTCTTCATAGGCATTGCGGATGCGGCTGTTCGCTCCGTCCGCGGCGATCACCAGGTCCCAGCCCTGCCAGTCGTCCAGATCGGGCGAGGCCTCGTGCTCGAAATTGAGCACCACGCCCAGTTCGCGCGCGCGATCCTGGAGGATCTGCAACAGGCGCTTGCGGCCGATGCCGATGAAGCCATGTCCGGTTGAGCGAACGCTTTGGCCGTGGATATGGACGTCGATATCGTCCCAATGGGTGAACTCGTCGCGGATGGTGGCGCCGCTGACCGGATCATTGGTCATCAGGTTCTCCACCGTTTGGTCGGAGAACACCACGCCCCAGCCGAACGTGTCGTCTGCCCGGTTGCGCTCGAACACCTCGACCCGGTGCGAGGGGTCGCGCAGCTTCATCGAGATAGCGAAATACAGGCCCGCCGGCCCACCGCCCAGACATGCGATCTTCATATTTGCCACCTCCTGATATTTCGTATATGAAATAACCGGGCTTGTGGCAAGGTGCGAAAATGCCCAGAGGCAAATCCACCGGCACGCGAAAGAGCCCGTACGCGAAAGGGATCGACTGATGCAGCTTCACCGACCGCTCGAAAAAGCCTCGAGCATGGCCGCGTTCGACTGGGAGGATGCGCTGGGTCTGGATGCCGCGCTGACCGACGAGGAGCGGATGATCCGCGATGCGGCGCGCGGGTTTGCGCAGCAGACGCTGCAGCCGCGCGTCATCGCCGCATTTCGCGACGAGGTCGATGCGCCCGAACTGTTTCCGCTGATGGGCGAGGCCGGGCTGCTCGGGGTCACCATTCCCGAACAATATGGCGGCGCTGGCGCGGGCTATGTCGCCTATGGTCTGGTGGCGCGCGAGATCGAGCGGGTGGACTCCGGTTACCGCTCGATGGCCAGCGTGCAGTCCAGCCTGGTGATGTATCCGATCAACGCCTTCGGCTCCGACCAGCAGAAGGAGCGGTTCCTCCCCGGTCTGGCCATTGGGGAACTGATCGGCTGTTTCGGTCTTACCGAGCCCGATGCGGGGTCCGATCCTGCCGGAATGCGCACCGTGGCCAAGGCCGATGGCGATGATTTCGTGCTGACCGGATCGAAGACCTGGATCAGCAACTCCCCCTTCGCCGACGTGTTCGTCGTGTGGGCGAAGTCACAGGCGCATGACGGCAAGATCCGCGGCTTCGTGCTCGAGAAAGGCATGACCGGGCTTTCGGCGCCCAAGATCGAGGGTAAGATGAGCCTGCGTGCCAGCACCACCGGCGAGATCGTGATGGATGAGGTGCGCGTGCCATCCTCAGCGCTGCTGCCGGGCGTCGAGGGGATAAAAGGGCCGTTCTCCTGCCTCAACCGGGCGCGCTATGGCATTTCATGGGGCGCCATGGGCGCGGCCGAGTTCTGCTATGCCGCCGCGCGCGCCTATGGGCTGGAGCGCAAGCAGTTCGACCGGCCGCTTGCCGCCACGCAGCTCTATCAGAAGAAGCTGGCCGATATGGCGACCGAGATCGCGCTCGGGCTGGCCGGTTCACTCAGGGTTGGGCGGATGATGGAGGACGGCGTCTTTGCCCCTGAGATGATCAGCCTGGTCAAGCGAAACAATGTCGGCAAGGCGCTTCACATCGCCCGCGAGGCGCGCGACATGCACGGGGGCAACGGCATCTCCGAGGAATATCAGGTGATGCGGCACATGCTCAACCTGGAGACGGTCAATACCTACGAAGGCACGCATGATGTCCACGCGCTGATTTTGGGCCGGGCGATAACCGGGCTGGCCGCCTTCTAGCAGCGCGGCGGAGTTTATAGGGCGTGGGTGCGCCCCGCCCGTCGTTGTGGCGTGTCCCCCTTCCTGACCTCACCCGGTGGACCCCCGGTACCAGTGCGATCAGCTTTCGGAAGTGAGCCGCACCAGCGCCGCCGACGGTTCCCGCCCCCAGGAGCGCAGCGCGTCGACCACCCGGTCCAGGCCATGGCTGCGCGCATGAAACATTGGTCCGCCGGTCCAGGCCGGCCAGCCGTAGCCATGAACCCACACCACATCGATTTCGCTCTCGCGCTGTGCCACCCCCTCTTCCAGAATGGCTGCCGCCTCGTCGACCATCGGCCAGATCAGCCGCGCGCGAACCTCCTGTGGTTCATAATCACGCGCGGCAATGCCCTTGTGCTGGGCGAAATCGAAGATGATCCGCGCTACTTCGGGCGAAGGTTCAGGGCGCCCATCCGGACCGTAATCGTAAAAGCCGCGCCCGGCCTTCTGGCCTAGCCGGCCCGCCTCGCACAGTCGCTCGCGGATGGTCTGTCCGGTGCTTCCCTCGCGTGTCCAGCCAAGGTCGAGACCGGTCAGGTCCGAGACGCGGCACGGCCCCATCGCAAAGCCCATCTCCTCGAGCGCGGCATCGATCTCCCGGGGTGATGCGCCCTCGGCCAGCAGCATATCGGTCTCGCGCTTGCGCACGGCGAACATCCGGTTGCCGATGAAGCCGTGCGCGTTGCCCGCCACCACCGGTTGCTTGCCCAGCTTCTTTGCCAGCCACAATGCGCTTGCCAGCGTCCGGTCCGAAGTGGCTTTCCCCGGCACGATCTCGAGCAGCTTCATTACGTTGGCGGGCGAAAAGTAATGCAGGCCAATGCTGCGTTCGGGCCGGCCGCCGGTATCCGCGATGGCATCGATGTCGAGATACGATGTGTTGGTGGCGAAGATGCAGCCGGGTTGCGCCCCTTGCGCCAGTTCGGCGAAGATCGCCTGCTTGACCGCCAGGTTCTCGAACGCCGCCTCGATCACCAGATCAGTGCTACCAAGGTCTGCCAGACTGCTCGAGGTGGAAAGCTTGCGCGCCGCCGCACCGCCTGCGCCTGCATCCATTCGCCCGGCTTTGACGTTCTTCTCCATGATCGATAGCACGCCAGCCTTGGCCCGGCTCAGCGCGTCGTCGTTCCGGTCGTGCAGCATGATTTCGAAACCCGCGGCCAGGGCGGCGGCGGCAATGCCGGTTCCCATCGTTCCGGCGCCCACGATACCGATGCTGTCGATCCGCACCGGCTCCACGCCCTTGACCCGGGGCATGCGCGCAGCGTCGCGCTCGCCGGCGAACAGATGGCGCAGCGCTTTGCTCTGGGTGCCCTCGCGCAACCGGGCGAACAATTCGGTCTCCAACTGCACCGCCTGCGCATCCTCGCCCGCAGCGGCTGCGCGCAACACGCGGATCGCGGCGGGCGGAGCGTCGAGATGGCGCAGCTTGCGCGCATTCTTGCTGGCGAATGCGTCGAACACATCGTCTGTTGTGGGGGGGATCGCACGGGCCGAGGTGGGCCGCACGGCAATGCCGGTGGCGGCGAAAGCAAGCGCCGCTTCGGTCACGTCGCCTTGGGCAACCTGGTCGATCATTCCGGCCGCCGCCGCCTCTTCCGCCGAGACCCGCCCGCCAAGGCACGCCATTTCTAGCGTCATCTCCACACCGGCCAGGCGGGGCAGCAGACGCAGCGCGCCCGCGCCCGGGATCAGTCCGAGCTTGACCTCTGGCAGCCCCAGCTTGGTGCCGGCGGCCGCGATCCGGTAATGGCACCCCAGCGCCACTTCCAGCCCGCCGCCAAGCGCCATTCCATGGATCGCCGCGATAACCGGCTTGGCGCAGCCGTCGAGCGCCGCCACCACTTCGCGCAGCAGCGGCGGCTGGGGGCCGGCCTTGAACTCGGCGATATCCGCACCCACGAAGAAGCTGCGGCCCGCGCATGCGATGACCAGCGCCTCTATCGCAGGATCGCGCTCCACTTCGTCCACCGCCCGCATGATCGCCTTGCGCACGGCGTGCGAAATGGCATTCAGCGGCGGATTGTCGACCACGAGGAGCGCGGCCTTGCCCCGCCGTTCGAGCCGAGCACAGGCATATGCAGCAATCGGTTCCATCAACGGGCCTTGTGCATGCTTTGCCCGCCCTGCCAATATCTTTGGCTTGACCGCCATCAATTCTTGGAACGGGGCCGACGCCTGTTTGTCCGACTAGATGAAGCGTGCGCCAGAGTGGTCGGCGTGGCGGGGAAGGACATGAGTTGAAGACACAGGTTTGCATCATTGGTGCGGGGCCAGCGGGTTTGCTGCTCGGTCATCTTCTGCGAGCCGAGGGTGTCGATTGCGTGGTGCTGGAAGCACGTTCGCCCAGCTACGTGTTGTCGCGGATCCGGGCCGGCGTGCTCGAGACCATCACCGTCTCGCTGATGGAGCGGCTGGGGCTCGACGCCCGTCTCAAGGCCGAGGGCCTGCCGCATGCGGGCTTCAACCTGGCCGACGGCGAACGGCTGATCCGCATCGATCTGGCCGAGCTTACCGGCAAGAACGTCACCGTCTACGGTCAGACCGAAGTCACCCGCGACCTGATGAACGCCTGCGACGAGCGCGGCTTGGAGGTTATCTACGAAGCCGCAGACGTCACATTGCACGACGTGGAGGGCGAAACGCCGCGCGTTACCTACCGCAAGGATGGGCGCGACAACGAGGTGCAGGCCCGTTTCGTGGTCGGCTGCGACGGCTTTCACGGGCCCAGCCGCAGGGCCTTTCCCGAAGCGCTGGGGACCGAATACGAGCGTGTCTATCCGTTCGGCTGGATAGGCATTCTGGCCGACGTGCCGCCATGCAATCATGAACTGATTTACGCCAATCACGAGAATGGCTTCGCGCTCGCTAGCATGCGCTCGTCCGTGCGCAGCCGCTATTATATCGATGTTGCCGATGGCGAACGGGTGGAGGATTGGCCCGATGCCCGGCTGTGGGACGAGCTCGCCACCCGCCTTGGTCCCCAGGCGGCGGGTCACATGACGATCGGCCCTGCGATCGAGAAGAGCATCGCGCCGCTGCGCAGCTATGTCTTTGCCCCGATGCGTTATGGCTCGCTGCTGCTGGCGGGCGATTGCGCCCATATTGTCCCGCCGACGGGCGCCAAGGGATTGAACCTGGCGGCGAGCGACGTTCACTACGCCTCACGTGCGCTTGCAGGCTTTTTTAAGCGCAATGACACCGACGCCGTTGCCGCCTATTCGGACACCGCGCTTGCCCGCGTGTGGAAGTCGGAGCGTTTCAGCTGGGCGCTGACCAGGCTAATGCACCGGTTCCCCGAGGACGGACCGTTCGAGCGGCGGATGCAGGTAGCCGAGCTCGACTATATCGCCACCAGCCGCGCGGCGCAGACGAGCATCGCGGAAAACTATGTCGGACTGCAGGTCTGAAGGGCCAGCGGTTGCCGATGGGGCGCGCGCCCTGCTAGGCGGCCCATACGCACAGCAAGGAATTTGACCGACCATGTACATCGCCATGAACCGATTTCGCATCGTCAAGGGCGAGGAAGAGGCGTTCGAGGAGGTCTGGCGCAGCCGCGATTCGCATCTCGAGAACGTTGCCGGCTTTCGGGACTTCAAGCTGCTGCGCGGTCCCGAACGCGACGACCATACGCTCTATTCCTCGCACACCATCTGGCAAAGCGAGGAGCATTTCCTCGACTGGACGCGTTCGGACGCCTTCCGCAAGGCGCATGCCGATGCTGGCGGCAATCGCCCGCTTTATCTGGGTCATCCCGAATTCGAGGGTTTTCGCGTGGTGCTTGGCGATGGGGCACAGGGGCCCAAGTGATCGCGCGCGTTTCGATCACGACCCCGACATCTGTTGGGCGCCACCGGCACTACGCCGGACGATCCGGAGCCTTCATAAACCTCTTTTAGCACCCAAGATCGCCGATTGTCCGCTGGCCAGCCCGGCTCGGCGGAACACACACCCATTTGCCCTGTTGGAAAAACGATGCACAAACCCATTTCAGCAACCCGCCCGGACAAAACCCGCCCAACCTTTCTGCGCATCCGCGCCTTGTCGCGTGACACGCAGGCCGATGCAGCGCCCGGCGGGAGGGCGGGAGCAAACTCTGCTGGTGATGCGGGGTTCAGCCATGTTCTGATCGAGCATCCCGCGCCCATCCGCACAGTTTCAGGCGAAATCACGCAACAGGCAAAGTCGCGCGAGGGACTGGCGCCGCTTCTGCGGCTGCGGCTCGATCGGTTCGCGCTCGAGGATGAACTCGTCGCGCGTCATCCCGATAGTTTTGCGATCCGGCGCGAGACCGGCGAGCATTCGGTGATCGATCCGCGTCGCCCGGCTCCGGCCAGCGGCGAGGCGCGGTTGCGTATCCGCCGGGAAGATGTTCCAGCCGAGATCGAGGATGCCTTGGCTCGCGCGCTGTCGCAGCTTGCCGGATCGGGCTTTGCCGGTTTCGTGTTCGACATGCTCGATCCGCGCGCGGCGCCCTTCGTAGGCCGGCTGCTGGCACAGGTGCGGCGTGCGCATCCCAATATCCTGTTCATCGGCAGCGCGCCTGGCGCGACACGCGAAGAAGCCGCAGCGCTGGCCAAAGCGGGGATCGACACCCTGCTATCGTCCTTCGGGTGGTGGGACATGAAGGCGCGCTGGCTGGCGGACGAGCATGACCGGCTGGCGGGCACGCTGCCGCTTATCGCCGAGATACCGGCAGCTGCGGCGGGCCAGGCGAGCGATCCCGAACAGGCGCGCGCGCTGCTGCTGGCGGCGGGCTTCAGCGCTTCGGGTCTTATCGTTCCCGACACGATGGCCCAGCGCTGTTCGAATACCGGCGCGTTGCTCGAGGCTGCCGGTGAGGCGGCCAGGCTTGGCGGGGCGATGCGTCCGCTGGCTTCGCAAGGCTGTCCGCTGAGCGCCTTTGTCAGGCTTGATGCCGTCAGCCCGCGCGAGGCTGAGCGTGCGGCGATGCTGCTGGTCAACACCGGCGCCGATCCGCTTCCCATGCCCGCGCACCTTCTGGCCGGGCAGAAATGGCAGCGATTCGAGCGGCTGACCGGGGGGGGCCTTCCCTTCGCCCCATTCGCCCCGCACGAGGCGCGATTTCTGCGGGCCGAAGCCTTTGAGCCGGTGGTTATCCGTGCGCCCGGCGCCAAGAAGGGTGCAGCCGGTGCCGAAGCGGCGGCTCGCTCGCCCCGGATCGTGATCGAGAACCTGGAGCCTTCGGTTGCCGGTGGGCCGTTCCCGGTCAAGCGCGTGGTCGGCGATATGGTCGATGTGACGTGCGACATCTACACCGACGGGCACGAGATGGTTGGTGCCGAACTGCGCTGGCGTGCCGAGACCGACGAGCAGTGGCGCAGCGTGCCGATGCTGGAAGAGGGCAACGACGTGTGGTCCGCCAGTTTCGAGCTGGAGCGGCTTGGTCGGCACGAGTTCGTGATCGAAGCGTGGGATGATCGGTTCGGCTATTTCCGCGACGGACTGGTCAAGAAGGTGGTGGCGGGAGTGGCCGCGCCGGTGGATTTCCTGGAGGGGCGGGCCTTTCTCGAGCGGGCGCTCGCACGTGCCGGCAGCGCGCAGGCGGCAGTCTTGAAAGAGGCGTTGGCCGGGCTCGAGCAATCGGAGGAAGATGCCGAATGCGCCGACATTCTCGCATCGCCCAACCTGGCGCAAGTGATGGACGCGCTCGATCCGCGCCCGCATGCGACCAAAAGCCATGCGCAGCAGATCGATGCCGAGCGGATCGAGGCGCGGTTCTCCGCCTGGTACGAGCTGTTCCCGCGCTCGATGACGCCTGTCCCGCGCGCCGGCGACAAGCGTCGTCATGGCACTTTGCGCGACGTGATCGACCATCTACCCCGCGTGCAGGCGATGGGCTTCGACACGCTCTATTTCCCCCCCATCCACCCGATCGGGAACAAGAACCGCAAGGGGCCTAACAACACGCTGACGCCGGGTCCCGACGATCCGGGCAGCCCCTATGCAATCGGCGGCGAGGATGGCGGGCACGACGCGCTGCACCGCGAACTGGGCACGTTCGAGGATTTCCGCGCCCTGGTGGCTGCAGCCAAGGAGCACGGCCTGGAACTGGCGCTGGACTTTGCCATCCAGTGCTCGCCCGATCATCCCTGGCTGAAGAAACATCCCGGCTGGTTTGCCTGGCGGCCCGACGGTTCGATGAAATATGCCGAGAATCCGCCCAAGAAGTATCAGGACATCGTCAATGTCGACTTCTACGGCCCGGACGCGGTTCCCGGTCTGTGGCTGGCCTTGCGCGATGTGATCCTGTTGTGGGTGAGCGAAGGCGTGAAGACCTTCCGGGTCGACAATCCGCACACCAAGCCGCTGCCTTTCTGGGAATGGATGATCCGCGAGGTGCGCATGCGCCATCCCGAGGTCATTTTCCTGTCCGAGGCGTTTACCCGCCCCAAGGTGATGTACCGGCTGGCCAAGGTGGGCTATTCGCAAAGCTACACCTATTTCACCTGGCGCAACCAGAAGGCCGAGCTGGTCGATTATATCGAAGAGCTCACCACCACCGCGCCCAAGGACTTCTTCCGCCCGCATTTCTTCATCAACACGCCCGACATCAACCCGGTTTTCCTGCAGACCGGAGGCCGCGCCGCGCACCGTATCCGCGCGGTGCTGGCAGCCACCTTGTCGGGGCTGTGGGGGGTCTATTCGGGCTTCGAGCTGTGCGATGCGGCACCGCTGCCGGGCAAGGAGGAATATCTCGACAGCGAGAAATACGAGGTCCGACCGCGCGAATGGCGTGCACCGGGGGACATCGTTGACGAGATCACCATGCTCAACCGGTTGCGCCGAGGTCATCCCGCGCTTCAGACCCATCTCAACACCAAATTCTACCAGGCTTATGACGACAATATCATCTATTATGGCAAGCGTGCTCCAGACGGCGGTGACATGGTGTTGATCGCGGTCAACATGGATCCGCACGAAGCGCATGGCTGCGATTTCGAGCTGCCCTTGTGGGAGTTCGGCCTGCCCGATGATGCCAGCATCGCGGCCGAGGACCTGGTCTCGGGCGAACGCTTCACCTGGCAGGGCAAGATACACCAGCTTACCCTGACGCCCGATGATCCCTACCGCATCTGGCGGATCGAGGCGCCGCAAGCCAGCCTGACGGAGATTGCGCATGGCTGAGGCCGACCCCTCCACCGCGCCCGTCCGGTCCGGTACCGCCGACGATGTCCTATGGTACAAAGACGCGGTCATCTACCAACTCCACGTCAAGAGCTTCTTCGACAGCAATAATGACGGAATCGGCGACTTTGCCGGTCTGATGCAAAAGCTCGACCATGTCGCCGACCTGGGGGTTACCGCGATCTGGCTGCTGCCGTTCTATCCCAGCCCGCGCCGCGACGATGGCTACGACATCGCCGAATATTACGACGTCAGCCCCGACTATGGTTCGCTCAATGATTTCCGCATCTTCGTCGAGGAAGCGCACCGGCGGGGGCTGAAGGTCATTACCGAGCTGGTCATCAACCACACCTCGGACCAGCATCCCTGGTTCCAATCGGCCCGCAGCGCGCCGCCCGGCAGTCCCGAGCGCGATTTCTATGTGTGGTCGGATGATGACAGCAAATATGCCAGCACACGGATCATCTTCTGCGACACGGAAAAGTCGAACTGGTCATGGGACGATGAGGCGGGCGCCTATTTCTGGCACCGGTTCTATTCGCACCAGCCCGACCTCAATTTCGACAACCCCAAGGTGCTGGAAGAAGTGCTCAAGGTGATGCATTTCTGGCTCGACATGGGAGTGGACGGGCTGCGGCTGGACGCCATCCCCTATCTGATCGAGCGCGAGGGCACCTCGAACGAGAACCTGCCCGAGACGCACGACATCCTGCAGAAGATCCGCGCCGACCTTGACCGGCATTATCCCGACCGGATGCTGATCGCCGAGGCCAATATGTGGCCCGAGGACACGCAGGCCTATTTCGGTCCGGAGGGCGAGGAATGCCACATGGCGTTCCACTTCCCGCTGATGCCGCGCATGTACATGGCGGTGGCGCAGGAAGACCGCTTCCCGATCACCGACATCATGCGCCAGACGCCCGACATTCCCGAGCTGTCGCAATGGGCGATATTCCTGCGCAACCATGACGAGCTGACGCTCGAAATGGTGACCGACGCCGAGCGCGACTATCTGTGGGACACCTATGCCGCCGACAAGCGCGCGCGGATCAACCTAGGCATCCGCCGCCGCCTGGCGCCGCTGATGGGCCGTGACCGGCGGCGGATCGAGCTGATGAACGCGCTGCTGCTTTCCATGCCCGGCACGCCGATCATCTATTACGGCGACGAGATCGGCATGGGGGACAACATCTTCCTTGGCGACCGCGACGGCGTGCGCACGCCGATGCAATGGTCGCCCGACCGGGCCGGCGGGTTCAGCCGCGCCGATCCGCCGCAGCTGGCGCTGCCGCCGATCCAGGACCCGCTCTACGGCTACGAGGTGGTCAATGTTGAATCGCAGGAGCGCGATTCGCATTCGCTGCTGAACTGGACCAAGCGGATGCTCGCCGTGCGCCGCGAATACCGGGCGTTCGGGCGTGGCACGCAGCGCTTCCTGAAGCCGCGCAACCGCAAGGTGCTCGCCTATCTGCGCGAGGGCGCCGACGGGAGCGGAGGGGAGGATGCCATCCTGTGCGTGGGCAACCTTGCCGCCACCGCGCAGGCGGTCGAACTCGATCTGGGCGATTTCAACGGCCGCGTGCCGGTGGAGCTTTCGGGCGAGACGGTGTTCCCGGCGATCGGCCAGCTGCCCTTCCTGCTGACCTTGCCGCCCTATGGCTTCTACTGGTTCCGGCTGGCAGACGATGTCGAGGCCCCCGACTGGTCGTCCAGCGCGCCTTCGCTCCATGTCGAGCATCACACCTTCGTGCTGCGTCCGGAACTGACCGATGTGCTCAAGGGCGACAACACGCGCGTGCTCGAGCGCGACATCCTGCCCGACTATGTATCCGCGCGCCGCTGGTTCGCGGCCAAGGACGAGGCCATCGTCAAGGTAAGGTTCGCCCGCCATGCGCCGCTTGCCGATGACCTGCTGTTGGCCGAGATCGAGGTGGAGACTGCGAGCGGGACGGGCACCTATGCGCTTCCGCTGGGGATTGCCTGGGAAGGCCAGAGCCAGGGACCCTTCGCGCCCAACCTTGCTTTGGCGCGCGCGCGCCGGGGTCGCAATGTGGGCCTGCTCACCGATGGTTTCGCCACGGCGGAATTTCCGCCTGCGATCATCCGTGCATTTCGCGATGCCCGTGAACTGACTGCGGGCACAAGCCGGATCGTGTTCGAGCCTGAGGGCACCTTCGATCTGGCCGAGGACGCCGAACCCGAATGGCTGGCGGCCGAGCAATCCAACTCCACCATCGTGCTGGGCGATCAGGCGGTGGTGAAGCTGCTGCGCCGGCTTCAGCCCGGGATCCATCCCGAAGCGGAAGTCACGCGCTACCTGTGCAAGCAGGGCTATGCCAACGTACCGGCATTCCTGGGCGAAGCGCGGCGGATCGAGGAGGACGGCACCTCCTACACCCTGATGCTGGCGCAAGGTTTCGTGCGCAATCAGGGCGATGGCTGGCGCTGGACGATCGATGCGCTGGAACGTGCCGCGACCGACACACGCGAGCTGCCAGAAGAGGCGAACCCGGTCCCGCGCTACGAGCAGTTCGCCGGGCGCCTGGGCCAGCGGCTCGCCGAAATGCACGCCCTGCTTGCTTCGCCCAGCGAGGACAAGGCCTTCGCGCCCGAGCCGCTCGACAAGGCTGCGAGCCTGGCGCTGGGCGAGCGGGTGATCGCGGGTCTCGACAAGGCGCTTGCAATTCTTGGGCGCGCCGAGCTTGCCGATGCCGACGCCGCTACCGCCGCATCGCTCGTCTCGCGGCGCGATGCGCTTGCCAGGCGGATCGCCGCCATTGCGGGCGAAGCAGAAGGAATGCAGGCCACGCGCATTCATGGAGACCTGCATCTGGGCCAGCTGCTGGTCGCCGGTGACGACGTGATCTTCATCGACTTCGAAGGGGAGCCTACAAGGCCGGTCGAGGAACGCCGAGCGAAGGACCTCCCGCTACGCGATGTCGCCGGCATCCTGCGCAGTTTCGGTTATGCCGAGGCTGCGGTGCGCCGCGAGTTGCCGGCCCTGTCCGCCAATGAAGAGGAGCGCGCCGCCACCTTGTTCACCCGGTTCGAGAAGGAGGCGCGGCGTGCCTTTATCTCTGCCTATCGTGATGCCGCGCCCGCCTTTTCCGAACCGCTGACCGACCTGTTCGAGCTGGAAAAGGCGGCCTACGAAATTGCTTACGAGGCCGCCAACCGGCCGTCCTGGCTGCCGATCCCGCTTGCCGGGCTTGCCGCTGCAGCCGACCGCCTTTCCGGAGACGAAATTTGAACCTCATGACCAACAATCTCGCCCCGGAATTGCTCACCATGGCCGCCGAGGCGGTCGAGGGCCGGCTGACAGATCCGTTCGCGGTGTTCGGTCCGCATGGCAGCGGTGAGGACAAGGTGGTGCGCACGCTTCAGCCGGGCGCCAAGGCCGTCACGCTGGTAAATGCCACAAGCGGGAAGGAGATCGCCCGGGCGCAAGAGGTTGGCAGTGGCCTGTTCGTTGCCCCGCTCGGCAAGGCAACCGCCTATCGGCTGCGCGTCGAATGGCCCGACGGCACGCATGAGAGCGAAGATCCCTACAGTTTCGGCCTGCTGCTGGGCGAGCTCGACCTGCACCTGTTTTCGGAAGGACGCCACCGCGATCTGGGGCGCAATTTCGGCGCCCAGCCGCGTGTTATCGATGGCGTGGACGGCGTCCTGTTCTCGGTCTGGGCACCTAACGCCCGGCGGGTATCGGTAGTCGGCGATTTCAATTCCTGGGACGGGCGACGCCATCCCATGCGGCTGCGCCATGATGCGGGCGTGTGGGAGCTGTTCATCCCCCGCCTAGGACCGGGCGAGCGCTATAAGTTCGAGGTGGCGGGCGCCGATGGCACGGTGCTCCAGAAAGCCGACCCGATGGCGCGGCGCACCGAGCTGCCCCCGGCAACCGGCTCCATCGTGACCGCGCAGCCGGACTTTACCTGGACCGACGAGGACTGGATGGAGCAGCGCCGCGCCGCGCAAGGGGCGGACCAGCCGATGTCGATCTACGAGGTCCACCCCTCATCGTGGATGCGCCCGGCGGATTCGCCCGATGCCACCTATGGCTGGCGCGCGCTGGCCGAACGGCTCATCCCCTATGTCGCCGACATGGGCTTTACCCATATCGAGTTCCTGCCAATCATGGAGCACCCCTTCGCAGGCTCGTGGGGCTATCAGCCGCTGTCGCAATATGCACCCAGTGCCCGCTTCGGCACGCCCGAGGGCTTCGCCAAGTTCGTCGACGAGGCGCACCGGGCGGGGATCGGCGTCATCCTCGACTGGGTGCCGGCGCATTTCCCCACCGATGTTTATGGCCTCGCCAATTTCGATGGCACTTACCTGTATGAGCATGCCGATCCGCGTGAGGGGTTCCACCAGGACTGGAACACGCTGATCTACAATCTGGGCCGCAAGGAAGTAGCCGGGTTCCTGCTCTCGAGCGCGCTATGGTGGGCGCGCGAGTTCCATGTCGATGGCCTGCGCGTGGATGCGGTGGCCTCGATGCTGTATCGCGATTACAGCCGCCAGGAGGGTCAATGGGTGCCCAATATCCATGGCGGGCGCGAGAACCTGGAATCGATCGCCTTCCTGCGCGATCTCAACCGCCGGCTGGCCGAGGACGGCATGGGGGCGATCACGCTGGCCGAGGAATCGACTGCGTTTCCCGGGGTCACCGCGCCGGTCGACCGGGGCGGACTGGGCTTCGACTACAAGTGGAACATGGGCTGGATGCACGACACGCTGGCCTATGCCGAGCGCGATCCGGTGCACCGCTCCTGGCACCATGACGAGCTGACCTTCGGCTTGGTCTATTCCTTTTCCGAGAAATTCGTCCTGCCGATCAGCCATGACGAAGTGGTGCACGGCAAGGGCTCGCTGATCGGCAAGATGCCGGGCGACGAATGGCGCAAGTTCGCCAATCTGCGCGCCTATCTTGCGTTCATGTGGACCCATCCGGGCAAGAAGCTGCTGTTCATGGGCTGCGAGTTCGCGATGCCGACCGAGTGGAACCACGATGCGCAGTTGCCCTGGCACCTGCTCGAGGATGCCAAGCACGCCGGAGTCCAGCGTCTGGTGCGCGACCTCAACCGGCTGCTTCAGGCCGAGGGTGCGCTCCATGCCCGCGACACCGATCACACAGGCTTCGACTGGATCGTGGGTGGAGACAGCGCGGGCAGCACGTTCGTCTGGCAACGCTCGGGACGCGATGGGGATGCGCCGCTGATCATTGCGCTGAACATGACGCCTGATGCGCGCCATGATTATCGCATCGGCGCGCCGATCAGCGGGCCCTGGCGCGAAGTGCTCAATTCCGATGCCGAAATCTATGGCGGGGGCAATGTCGGCAATCAGGGCGAGCTGACCGCGCAGGAGGAGCCGATGCATAACCGGCCGGCGGCGCTGTCGCTCACCATTCCCCCGCTTGGCCTGATCGTGCTGAAGCCCGGAGCCGCCACTTGATCGCTGCCAGGCTGGAGCAGGGCTCCGCGCATCCGCTTGGCGCCACCTTCGACGGGCTTGGGGTGAACTTCGCGGTATTCTCCGCCCATGCAAAGCGCATCGAGCTGTGCCTGTTCGATCCCGACGGGCGCCGACAGATCGCCAGCTTCGATATGCCCGAATGGACCGACGAGGTGTTTCACGGCTATCTTCCCGGCGCGCGGCCCGGTCAGCTCTACGGCTACCGTGCGCACGGCGCGTGGGACCCGGAGAGAGGCCACCGGTTCAATCCGCACAAGCTGATGATTGATCCCTATGCCCGCAAGCTGTCGGGGCCGCTGTTGTGGACCGACGCGGTCCATTCCTACAATATCCGTTCGCCGCGCGCCGATGTCTCCTTCGACCGGCGGGATTCCGCGCGGGCGATCCCCAAGAGCGTGGTGACCCAGGATGGTTTCGACTGGTCGGGGCAGGGCCGGCCGAACATTCCCTGGTCGCAGACGGTGATTTACGAAGCGCATGTCAAGGGCCTGACCCAGCTGTTGCAGGACGTGCCACAGCCCGAGCGCGGCAGCTACGCAGCGCTCGCGCATCCCAGCGTCATCGCCCATCTCAAGCGGCTTGGCGTCACCGCGCTCGAGCTGCTTCCGGTGCATGAGTTCACCAATGACCGCTTCCTTCAGGAAAAGGGCTTGAGCAATTACTGGGGCTACAACACGCTTGCCTTCTTTGCTCCCCAGCGTTCGTACATGTCCGCTGATGGCGATGAGGACGAGCTGCGTATTGCCATCCGACGGCTTCACGCAGCGGGCATCGAGGTCATTCTTGATGTCGTCTATAACCACACCGCCGAAGGCTCCGAGCGCGGCCCCACGCTCTCATGGCGCGGGCTCGACAATGCCTCCTATTACCGTCTGCAGGCCGGGAACGCGCGCTACCTGGTCAATGATACCGGCACCGGCAACACGCTCAATTTCTCGCGCAGCCGGGTGGTGCAGATGGTGATGGATTCGCTGCGTTACTGGGCCACGAGCTACAATGTCGACGGCTTCCGCTTCGATCTGGGCACCGTGCTCGGACGCTCGGATACAGGTTTTGCGGCCAACGCCCCGTTCTTCGCCGCCATTCGTCAGGACCCGGTGCTAAGCGGGCTCAAGCTCATTTCCGAGCCCTGGGACATCGGCCCGGGCGGCTATCAGCTGGGCAATCATCCGCCCGGGTTTGCCGAATGGAACGACAAGTACCGCGATACGGTGCGCCGCTACTGGCGCGGCGATCCCGGCCAGCGCCCCGAACTCGCCGCGCGGGTCGCAGGGTCTGCGGACCTGTTCGACGCACGCGCCCGTCGACCGTGGTCGTCGGTCAACTTTCTCACCAGCCATGACGGCTACACGTTGCGTGACGTGGTTTCGTTCGAGCAGCGCCACAACGAGGCGAACAAGGAAGGCAATGCTGACGGACACAGCCACAATTATTCGCGCAACTGGGGACATGAAGGCCCGAGCGAGGATGGCGAGATCGAGGCGCGCCGTTCGCTGGTTGCGCGTTCGATGCTGGTTACCCTCTTATGTTCGCTGGGTACGCCGATGATCCTGGGGGGCGATGAGTTCGGCCGAACCCAGTACGGCAACAACAACGCCTATTGCCAGGACAACGAGCTCAACTGGTTCGATTGGGAGCAGGCGCGCGCGCCCGACGGCGAGGCGATGACCCGCTTCGTCGCTCGGCTGACCGGGCTTCGGCAGCGCTACCCGGTGCTGCGCAGCGCCCGCTTCTTGCACGGCAATCATGAGACCGCGCCCGGGGTGCCCGATATCGAGTGGTTCGATGAGCGGGGGGCCAACCTGTCGGGCGGGGACTGGAGCAATGCAGAGGGCCGCGCGCTGCTCATGCGCCGCTCGCAGCGCCTGGATGATGGTTCGATCGAGACGCTTAGCCTGCTGGTGAACGCCAGCGAGGACCCGCTCACCTTCGCGCTTCCCCCGCCCGCCGTGCCGCGCACAGTGCTGATCGACAGCGCGCGCCCCGAGGCGGATGAGGAGCAGGTTGAGAACAGCTATCGGCTCGAGGCTCATGCCGCGGCGCTGCTATTATGGACGCAAGGCACCTGAACCATGACCGCGGGTAACCTCGCAATGCGCTGGGGGCCGCAGCCGCTTGCAAACGGTGGCACCCGCTTTGCGCTATGGGCGCCCTCGCTGGAGGAACCGCCACAGCTCGAGCTGCGCGATGGCGAGGCAGTGGTGATGTCCGCGGCAGACGAGCCGGGCTGGTATGTCGCTCACAGCAAGGTGCCGCCCGGATTGCGCTACCGGTTTCGCCTGCCCTCGGGGCTGGCGGTGCCCGACCCCGCCAGCCGGGCGCAGGATGGCGGGGTGCATGGCTGGAGCGTGCTCGTAGATCCCGGCTCCTATCAACGGCGCACGCAGGACTGGCGCGGGCGGCCCTGGCGTGAAGCGGTCATCTGGGAATGCCATGCCGGGGTGCTGGGCGGGTTCGAAGGTGTGCGCGACAAGCTATCGGCGATTGCCGAGCTGGGCTTCACCGTCATCGAGCTGATGCCGGTTGCCGCGTTCGCAGGATCGCGAAACTGGGGCTATGACGGCGTGCTGCCCTATGCGCCGGCGGAGGCCTATGGAACGCCCGAAGCACTGATGAGCCTGGTTGACGAGGCGCACCGGCTTGGCCTGGCGATCCATCTGGACGTGGTCTACAACCATTTTGGACCCGACGGCAATTACCTCGGCGCCTATGCCGAGCAGTTCTTCAACCGCGCGGATACGCCATGGGGTGCGGCCATCGCCACCGCGCGCGAGCCGGTGGCGCGGTTCTTCATCGACAATGCGCTGATGTGGCTGGGCGATTACGGCTTCGACGGGCTGCGCTTCGATGCGGTCCACGCGATTGCCGACAACGCCTTCCTCGATTCCATGGCCAGCGAGTTGCGCGCTGCCTTTCCCGACCGCGCGATCCACTTGGTGCTCGAGAACGACGCCAATGATCCCGACCGGCTGTCGGGGGCCTATGATGCGCAGTGGAATGATGATTTCCACAACGCCTTGCATGTCCTGCTCACCGGCGAGAGCGATGGCTATTACGGCGCCTTCTCGTCCCGCCCTACGCAGCTGCTGACACGTGCGCTGGAGGACGGGTTCGCTTTTCAGGGTGAGGAGTTCGACCGGGCCCATGCGCGCGGTGCGCCTTCGGGTCATCTTCCGCCCACGGCCTTTGTCAATTTCCTCCAGAACCATGACCAGGTGGGCAACAGGGCGCACGGCGAACGGCTTATCTCACTGATAGACCGGCAAACCCTGCGCGCCGGTGTCGCGCTGTTGTTGCTCACCCCCTTCATTCCGCTGGTCTTCATGGGCGAGGAGACAGGTTCGCGTACGCCGTTCTTGTTCTTCACCGATTTCACGGACGAGCTTGCCGACGCGGTGCGCGAGGGAAGACGTAACGAATTTGCAAGCTTTCCTGCCTTTTCCGATCCAGTCGCGCGCGGCCGTATCCTCGATCCCAATAGCGTCGATACGTTCGCCGCCTCTATTCCGCAGCCAGGACCTGATGCGGATGAATGGCGCGCGCTCTACCGCGAGCTTCTGACGATCCGCGCCCGCGAGATTGTGCCGCAACTGGATGGTTGTCGCTCGGCCGGGGCGCAGGTAGATGGCGGCGAACTGCTGCAGGCGCGCTGGCGGCTTGGGAATGGCGCACTGCTTACGGTGATGGCACGGTTCTCGAACTCGCAGTCGCGAATGGAGGAGCCCCCGGGACGCGAACTGTTTCGCACCGGTGATGCCGCTGCCGGACCGTGCTGTATCGTCACGCTGGAAGAAGCATGAGCGCGCTTCATGAGCTCGCCACAGAGGCGGGGCTCGAGCTTACCTGGCGCGACGTCGAGGACCGGCTGCATCAGGTAAGCGATGCGACCTTGCGCCAAGTGCTCGCCGCGCTCGACTTGCCGGCCGATGATGCCAGCGCGATCGAAGCAAGCCGGCACCGCTTGGCTGGGCTTCACGAGCAGGCGCAGCGCGCGTTCGTAAGTGCTTTGGCCGGGCAGGAGGTCACCTTGCCTTCGGGGATCGCCGGCAGGGCCGAACTGCACCTCGAAGACGGGTCGGTGCGTCAGGTGGACGTGGCGAACGGGCGCATGCCACCGGTGGATCAGATGGGGTTTCATCGACTGGTCCATGACCAAGGCGAGACCTTGCTTGCGATCTCCCCGGCAAGCTGCCTGGTCCCCTCCGATGTTGCGGACGGGCGGCGGATGTGGGGGGTGTGCGCGCAGCTTCCCTCGCTGCGGGGCGATCACGCGTCGCCGTTCGGTGATCTGGGCATTCTTGCGCACAGTGTCCCCGCACTTGCCGAAGTCGGCGTCGATCTGGTGGCGATCAGCCCCGTCCACGCGCTGTTCCCGGCGGACCCGGGGCGGTTCAGTCCCTATGGTCCATCGAGCCGAACGGTGGTCAACGTGTTGCTGACGGACCCCGATCTGGCGGGCATCGCGGTCGCATCTTCCATCGCAAACGAGAAAAAGCCGAAGGCGCTCATCGATTGGCAGGCCGCCATCCCGCGCCGCCTGGCGCACCTGCGCGACGCTTTCGCCAGCCTCGATCCTGCACCCCGGCCCGATGCCGCGATACTGGCGCAAGCAACGTTCGACGCGCTCGATGCGCATTTTCGCGGCCAGGGCCTCTATGGCTGGCGCGCCTGGCCGCAGGAGTATCACAATCCATCGAGCACGGCGGTGCGCGATTTCGCCCGCGACCGTAAAGACGATGTCGCGTTCCACGCCTGGCTGCAGGGGCTCGCCCAGCGTAGCCTGGCCAATGCGCAGGATGCGGCACTGCGCGCCGGGATGATGGTCGGGCTGGTGACCGATCTGGCGGTTGGCATCGATCGTGGGGGCAGCGACACCTGGCACCGTCCGCACGCGTTCCTGCGCGGCCTGTCGGTAGGCGCGCCGCCCGATCCGCTTGGCCCCGAAGGTCAGGACTGGGGCCTCACCACTTTCAACCCGCTCACGCTCGCGCTCGATGGCTTTCGTGCCTTCCGGGATACGTTGGCCAGCGCGATGGCGCATGCGGGCGGCGTGCGGATCGACCATATCCTGGGACTTTCCCGCATCTGGGTGATCCCCGATGGCTGCGCCTCCACTCAAGGGTGCTACATTAGTTTCCCGCTGACCGATCTGCTGCATATTCTGGCGATCGAGAGCCAGCGCCACCGGGCCATCGTCATCGGCGAAGACCTTGGTACGGTGCCAACTGGGCTGCGCTCGGCGCTTGACGCGGTGGGCATTGCCGGAATGCGCGTGTTGTGGTTCGAGCGTGACCAAGACGGCGGCTTTGTCGATCCCTCGGCTTGGGACCGCGATGCTGCCGCCATGACCAGCACGCACGACCTGCCCACGCTGGCGGGCTGGTGGCAGGGCCGCGATATTGACTGGACCTGGCGGATCGGTCGCAAGAGCGCTTTCGAGACCAGCGATGAGGAACATGCGCACCGCGCGCAGGAGCGCGCGATGCTATGGCGGCGCCTCGTCTTCTCGGGTCATGCGCATGGCGATGCGCCACCCCCCGAAAAGCCCGACCGCTTCGTCACCGCCGCCTGCGCGCATGTCGCGGACAGCGCCTGCGAACTGGCGCTGATCCCGCTGGAGGATCTTGCCGGGCTAGCCGAACAACCCAATCTTCCCGGCACCATAGACGAGCATCCCAACTGGCGCCGTCGCCTGCCGCAAAGCCTTGCCGCGCTGCTCGCCCAGCCCGCTACTGCCGAGCGCGCCATAGCTATCACGAAAGCACGCAGTCCATGATACCCAAGGCCACCTATCGCCTCCAGTTCCATGCCGATTTCACCTTTGCCGATGCCGAGGCCATCGTGCCGTATCTGCGCGACCTTGGCGTCAGCCACGTCTATGCGTCCCCGCTGGCCGAAGCGCGCGACAGCTCGACGCATGGCTACGACGTGATCGATCCCACCCGCATCAGCGCGGCGCTGGGCGGCGAGGACGGGCTCGTGCGGCTTGTCGATGCGCTGCGCGGCGCTGCGATGGGCCTGATCCTGGATATCGTCCCCAATCATGTCGCGGCCCATCCATCCAACCCTTGGTGGGCGGATGTGCTGAAACATGGCGAACAAAGCCGCTTCGCCGGGTTCTTCGATATCGACTGGAGCCGGCATGAGGGCCGGTTGCTGCTGCCCGTGCTGGGCGATCCACTCGAAACCGTGCTCGAGCAGGGACAGGCCGAGATAAGCGAAGCGAGCGGTGAGCCGCAGCTGCATCTCTATGGCGACCAGACCTTCCCGCTGGCCCCGGGTACCATCGTTCCGGGCGATATTACCGCAACGCTGGATGCGCAGAACTATCTGCTCGCCTGGTGGCGGCTGGGTCATGATGAGCTCAACTGGCGCCGGTTCTTCTCGATCAGCGATCTGGCCGGGCTGAGGATCGAGGAACCCACGGTGTTCGAGGCGGTCCATGCGCTGCCGTTGCGGCTCTATCGCGAGCGACGGATCGATGGCTTGCGGATCGACCATGTCGATGGTCTCGCCGATCCGGCTGCCTATCTTGCGACTTTGCGCGATCGGCTCGATGCGCTCGATCGCCAGCGCACGGATGGTCCCGCTTATCTGGTGGTCGAGAAGATCTTGGGCCCGGGCGAGAGCCTACCCGCCGACTGGCCGGTAGATGGCACCACGGGTTACGAGTTCATGGACCAGGTCTCGCTGCTGCTGCACGATCCCAGGGGAGAACAGCCGCTTACCTTTCACTGGGCGATGCTGTCCGGTCGCGCGCCCGCCTTTGCCAGCGAGGAGCTGCTGGCGCGCCGGCAGATGCTGCAGTGGGAGTTTTCCGCCCAGTTCGAGGCCACCGTTGAGGAGCTGGTCGCGCTGGCCGAGCAATCGCCGGAGACCGCGCTTCACAGCCGTGCCGCCTGGGCGCGCGCGGTCGAGACGGTGCTGGTGCTGTTCCCGGTCTATCGCACCTACGGCACCGGTGAGGATGCGGCCGAGGCCGATGCCGCCGCGCGCGCGCATGTCGAGGCGCTGCTGCCCGCAGAAGCGCCGCCGGGGGAGATCGAGCTGGCGCAGACCATTCTTGCCTGGCTGGCGGGGGAGGGACCTGCGGCCGAGGCGGCGGGCGAGTTCGTGCTGCGCTTTCAGCAGCTGTCCGCGCCGATCGCCGCCAAGGCGGTCGAGGATACCGCGTTCTACCGCTATGGCCGGCTGCTCTCGCGCAATGATGTCGGTTTCGATGCGGCGCGGTTCTCGGCCAATGTCGGCGAGTTCCACCAATGGCAGGCCGAGCGGGCCCGCAACTGGCCGCACTCGATGCTGACCACCGCCACGCATGACCACAAGCGGGGCGAGGATGTCCGCGCGCGGCTGTTTGCCTTGAGCGAGATGGCTGGCGATTGGGTCACTGCATCGGGCGATTGGCTGGCGCGAATGCCACTGGCCGACCGGGTGGAGGCGGACGACCGCTACATGCTATTGCAGGTGATCCTGGGCGCCTGGCCCGATCCTTTCGATCAGGACGACGGGGCTGCGCTGGACGCCTATGCCGAGCGGCTCAAGGCCTATGCGGCAAAGGCGCTTCGTGAGGCCAAGCTGCGCTCGTCCTGGGCCGCTCCCGACGAGGATTACGAAGGCTGTATGATGGCCATGATAGACACGCTGCTGCTGGCGGATGAGGGGGCTGACCTGCGCCGCGAAATAGGTGCGTTCGTCGATCGTCTGGCGCCGATCGAGCGGGTGAAGAGCCTCGCGCAGACCTTCCTGCGCTGCGTTTGCCCCGGCGTTCCCGATCTTTACCAGGGCACCGAACTTGCCGATCGGAGCCTGGTCGATCCCGATAACCGCGCGTCGGTGGATTACGACCTGCGCCGCCGGTTGCTGGCTGAGGACGGAAGCGAGAAGCAGCGCTTGATTCGTGACCTGCTTCACCTGCGCCGCCAACGCCCATCCGCCTTCGCGCTGGGCTATGAACCGGTGACGCTGTCGGGCGAGGGGGGCGATGATCTTGTCGTTTTCACTCGAGGAGAAAGGTCGGACCGGTTGCTGGCGGTCACCGCGTTGCGCCTGCGTCCGGACGGCGGAGTGCCCGATCTGGGTGACGCGGCGGCTTGGGGCCAGATCATGCTTTCAGGCCCTGCGAGCGGCTCGCTGGGCGAGGTGATCGCGCGGGGCGGCAACCTGCTCGCTCCCAGACTGCCATGCGCGCTCTGGCCGCATCCGGTTCGCTGAGACTACTCGCTTACCCAGTCGCGCCTTAAGAAGCGTCCGGCAAGTGCCATCAGCAGCGCCGATACCAGGTAAAGCGCCAGCGAATAGAGCATGGAATAGCGCAGGGCTTCATCGCCATAGATCGGCCCGAGCAGTTCGGAAAACGCACCCAGCGCATAAATGCCGCCACCCAATCCGATAAGATTGTTGATCAGCAGGAACAGCGCCGAAGCCATCGACCGCGCGGGCGGGGAGACCAGGTGCTGAATCGCCGAGAGCACCGGGCCAAGCCAGATATAGGCCAGCGCCTGGGGGATGAGAAACAATGCGAAGGCCAACGCCCAGTCCGTGCTCAGGATGCCGGCGGCGAATAGCGGCACGCTTGCCAGGTATGCCGCTGCGGGAACCCAGGTGTAATAGGCGCGGTCGCGCCTGCCCAGCTTGTCGCCCAGTTTCCCGCCGGTAAGGACGCCCGCCACCCCGCCGATCAGCAGCAGGGCGCCAAAGAACAGCGAGGCTTCGACCAGCGTCAGACCGAAGCTGCGGATGAGCAGGCTGGGCAGCCAGAAGGCGATGCCGTAGCCCAGCATCGAGCCCGAGGCGGCACCGAAGGACATCAGCCAGAAGGACGGCTTGCGCGCCAGAATGCGTGCAGTGCTCGCCAGGCTGGCGTCTCCGCTAGCGACGGGTTCGGACGGCGGTGTGGGGGAGGGGGCGGCAGGAAAACCGGGGTCAGCGCCCGCCGTGGGCGCGCTTCGCGGCCGGTCTCGTACCAGAAGCTTGAATACAGGCGCGATCAGCACGCCCGCCAACCCGACCACGAAGAAGGCAAGCCGCCAGTCCACCGTGGCGGCGATATAGCCCCCCGCCATCACCCCCGCAGCCGAGCCCAGCGGTATGCCGAGGGAATAGATCGCCAGCGCGCTGGCCCGCCTGTCGCTTGGGAAATAGTCGCCGATCAGCGCATAGGACGGCGCCACGCCGCCCGCTTCGCCCACGCCCACGCCCACTCGTGCGGTGAAGATATGCCAGAAGTTCTGCGCCATACCGCATAAAGCGGTGCAGCCGCTCCATACCACCAGCGAAACCGTGATGACCCAGGTGCGGCTGGTGCGATCGGCCAATGCGGCAAGCGGAACCGCCAGGGTGGAATAGAGGAGCGCAAAGGCAAGCCCTCCCAATAGGCCCATCTGGCCGTCGGAAAGCTCGAGTTCCTCCTGGATCGGCGCGGCCAGGATGGCGAGGATCTGTCGATCGACGAAATTGAAGATGTAGACGATGAGCAGCATCACCAGCACCACTCTGGGGCTGGTGGACGCCTTGGCGACAAGTCCGGTCGCAGGTGGTGCGCCGGTGGAGGTCATTGCACGTATTCGGCGAGGAAAGCCTCGATCGCGGCCAGCGCGTCGGGTTCGTCGAGCAGCGGAGCATGGCCTCGCCGCCCCACTTCGACATGGCTGAAAGGCCCGCGGTGACGCCGTTTCATCTCGGCCACGGTCTGTGCGGTGAGCAGATCGGACAACGCGCCGCGCAGCACCAGCACCGGTCGATCGTCCAGCGCTTCGAACAGCGGCCACAAGTCCGGACTGCCGGCAGGATCGGCGGCGAAGGCTTCGGCGATCGCGGGGTCGTAGGCATAGGCGATGCGACCATCGGGGTGCTCGCGGCAGGTTCGCTGCGCAAAGGCGATCCAGTCCGCCTGGCCGAAGCCGGGAAAGGCCGCCGACTGGGTTTCCTCGCACCGAGCCGCCGCCTCGTCCCAGTCGATGAACGGCTCGGACACACCGACATAGGAGCCAATCCGCGCTAGCCCTTCCTGGGCGAGTTCGGGGCCGATATCATTGAGCACCACAGGGCCTATGCGGGCGGGCTCCATCGCCGCCATCATCATCGCCATCAGACCGCCGAGGGAGGTGCCGATGAGCGACGCCCGCTTGATCTTCAAGCTGTCGAGCAGCGCCAACATGTCGCGGCAATAGATGTCAGGCCGGTAATTCTCCGGCTGCGGATCGGAAGGCGAAAGCCCGCGGCCGCGCTGGTCGGGCGCAACCAGCCGGTAGCGCGGTGCCAGATGGGCCGCGAGCGGTTCGAAATCGGCGCTGTTGCGGGTCAGCCCGTGCATCAGCAGCAGCGGCGGCCCGCCACCGCCGTAATCGCGCGCGAACAGCTCGCAGCACCGGTCATGAGCGACATAGCGATGCGGCCGCCAGCGCATAGCGGCGGCCCCGGCCGTGGTTTCGGCCAAGCTCAGAACTCGATCATGCCGGTGACGAACACCTGGCGCGGGGCGCCATAGAAAGCGGTCAGCGTGCCCTCGGTCCCCAGCGACGGGATCGGCTGGCCATTGGGCCCGCGAGCCAGCGCGCCGGTCACCGGATCGGCGACGACGAAGGTATAGCCGCTTGTCTTGTACCGCTTGTCGGTCAGGTTCTTGCCGTGCAGACCAAGACTGAAACCGTCGGTGGAATAGACGATGCTGGCATCGAGCAGCGCAAACCCGTCCTGGTCGAGGAAGGGGTTGGGAACCTCGAACTGGAAGGTCTTGCTGCGGTACGAGGCGGTGGTGCTGAGCAGCAGGTCGCCGGTGCCCGTGGGGAATAGGTAGGACAAGGTCGCGCTGCCGGTGAATTCGGGCGTGTTCTGCACTTCGCGGAATTCGGCTACATCCACGGGGCCTTGTCCAGCGATGTTGGTGATGTACTCGTCATACTGCGCATCGATATAGCCGAGCGCCCCAGACAGGCCGAGCCGGTCGCCAGCCGCAGCAAGGTCGCGTCCCAGCCGCGCGTCGGCCTCCAGCTCCACGCCTTTGAAGGTCGCCTTGCCGGCATTGGAGACGATGCCGCAGAACGTGGTGATGTTGTTCACCGTGCAGGCAACCGAGCCGGGGATCTGGACGTCGGTGTAGTCGGCATAGAAGCCGGCGAGCGCGACATAGACCGCGCCCTCGAACAGGCTGCCCTTGTAACCCAGCTCGTAGCTGTCGACCGATTCGGGCTCGAAGCTGAGAAAGTCGGTGACCTCCTGGTCGGTCGGCATCCCGGGCAGCGCGGCCGGGGCGGTGGTCCCCACACCGCGCGGATCGAAGCCGCCGCCCTTGAAGCCTTGCGAGAAGCTGGCGTACAAATTGTGGTCGGGCGTCGGCTGGAAGCTGACCGAGACGCGCGGGGTGAACTTGTCGAAGTTCTCCGAACCCTGGAAATTGGTGCTCGGCGTACCGAAGGGGATGCCCGCGCCGCCGAACACCGGCGAACCGCCACCAAGGAAGTTCTGCCGAACGATATCGGCGGTCCGCTCGTCCCAGGTATAGCGGCCCCCCAGCGACACGCTGAACTGCTCGGTCAGATCATAGGTCACATCGGCGAACACCGCGTAGGTCTCGGTATCGACATTGGCCTGGGTGAACGCGGTGAACCCCGCGAAGGTGGTCGACAGGCGCACATCGAACTGGGTGTCGGCGCTGGCATCGAGATAGTAGCCGCCAATAATCGCTGATAGCGGGCCGGCGTCGTAGAGCAGTTGCAGCTCCTGGCTGAACTGCTCGTTCTTGTAGAAGGCCGGCACGTCCAGATCGACTGCGGGCAGGGCATCGAAATCGATGGGCGAGGCGCTGTCGTCCTTCCTCCAGCCGGTGATCGAGCGGATGGTCAGCGCATCCGACAGGTCGAACGCCAGGTTGGCGGACAGGCCATAGGCCTCCACGTCCTGGCGCGGATCGGTCAACCCGCCGCGCGTGTCGAACACATTATCCAGCACCGGTGCGCCCGACCGCGCGCCGGGGATGAGACGGTGGCCGCCCCGCGCATTGCTGGTGTCGTGAGTATAGTCGCCCGAAATGCGGATCGAGAAAGGCGCGCCATAGTCACCCGCCTCGATGCTGGCGCGCGCGGCGATGATGTCCTTATTGTAGTTCTCCTCGCCGGTGGTCAGGTTCTCACCGAAGCCGCCGCGCGACAGACGAGCGACCGCGGTGCCGAACCGGGCCACCTCGCCGACCGGAACCGACAGGCTGGCGACCAGATCGGCCCGGTCGTGATCGCCCAGCGTGCCACGCAGACGGAAGGAGGCTTCGCGCGGCAGCAGGCGGGTGACATATTTCACCGCCCCGCCGATGGTGTTGCGACCGTAAAGCGTGCCCTGAGGACCGCGCAGCACCTCGATCCGCTCGACATCGTACATATCGAGCACGGCTGCCTGCGGGCGGTTGAGATAAACATCATCCAGATAGATGCCCACGCCCTGCTCAAAGCCGGATACCGGGTCCTGCTGGCCGATTCCACGGATGAAGGCAGTTAGCGTGGAATTGGTGCCGCGCGATTCCTCCAGCGTGGTGTTGGGGGTCAGCTGCCCGATCTCGGTGATGTCGATCGCGCCGCGCTGAAGCAGTTCCTCCTCGCCGAAGCTGCTCACCGCCACCGGCACGTCGATCAACCGCTCCTCGCGTCGACGGGCGGTGACGATGATCTGGCCGCCCTCCTCCGCATCACCCACCGCATCGGTCTGCGAGGGCGGGGCGTTCTGCGCACTGGCGGGTCCGGCGGGTATGGCCGTGGCCATCGCGACAAGGGCAAGGGCGGTGGTGGCGCTCAGCCGGGACGGGACCTGGGACATTCTTCTCTCCTGCGCGGGGACGCCTGTCATCCCGACCGCCGAACCCGGTATTGAAAGTTGAACCGGATTTCAACTTGGTTGTTGGCGGGGTGTCGAAATTGCGCCAAGGCGTTGCGCGATGGCAACGAACATCCCCAAGCCGTTGGCAAGCGATGGGACGAAGCAGCCGCGCACCGAGCGCGGGCGGCGCACGCAGCGGCGTCTGCTGGACGCGGCTGCCGGCGAATTCGGCGAGAAGGGATTTCACGAGGCTTCGATCAGCTCGATCACCGCCCGTGCGGGCATCGCGCTCGGCAGTTTCTACACCTATTTCCCCAGCAAGGACGAGCTGTTCCGCGCCCTCGTGCGCGACATGGGAGACAAGGTGCGTGAGGCGGCCGCCAAGGCGAATAGGCCGGCGCTCGATCCGCTGTCGATCGAACGCGAGGCATTGGCGGGTTTCCTGGCCTTCGCCCGCGAACACAAGGAAATCTACCGGATCATCGACGAGGCGGAGTTCGTCGATCCCGAAAGTTACCGGGCGCATTACCGCTCCACCGCCGCGCGCATCGGCGAACGGCTCAGGCGTGGCGCAGCCGCTGGCGCATTGCGCGACGACCTGGGCGAGGCCCACGCCTGGGCGATCATGGGAATGAACGTCTTCCTCGGCCTGCGCTATGCAGTCTGGGATCAGGACATGGCGGCGGGCGAGGTGGCAGAGGCAGCCAACTCGATCCTGCGCGATGGTATCACACGCAAACCCTAGGATGTCCCGCGGGGTCGTGCCTGGCTCGGCCAGACCGCGTATCATGCCGACCGGAACCCTGCGCTCTTCAGCCAGGTTGTCGAGGACGACGGGCCGCATTGCGATCGCCTGCGCATTCGGTTACAACTGCAACCAGATTACCCGAGGAGCACATCAATGGCCGACCTGTTCGACAATCCCGCCGGGCTCGACGGGTTCGAGTTCGTCGAGTTCTGCGCGCCGGAGAAGGGCGTGCTCGAGCCGGTGTTCGAGGCGATGGGCTTCACCCGCATCGCCCGCCACCGCTCCAAGGACGTGCATCTGTGGCGCCAGGGCGGGATCAACCTGATCGCCAACTACCAGCCCCGCAGCGCCGCCTGGTATTTTGCCCGCGAACATGGACCCAGCGCCTGTGGCATGGCTTTCAGGGTGCGCGATGCGGCCAAGGCTTGGGACCATCTGCTGGAACAGGGTGCCGAGCCCGTCGCGGTGGAGACCGGACCGATGGAGCTTTGCATTCCGGCAATCCGCGGCATCGGCGGCGCCATTCTCTATCTGGTCGACCGCTATGCCGACGAGGACGCCCCTGCTGACGGCGAGCCCGCCTTGTCCATTTACGACATCGATTTCGAATATCTGCCCGGCGTCGACCGGCATCCGGTGGGCGCGGGCTTCCACAAGATCGATCATCTGACGCACAATGTCTATTCGGGCCGGATGAGGTTCTGGGCGGATTATTATGAAACGCTGTTCAATTTCCGCGAAATCCGCTTTTTCGATATCAAGGGCGAATATACCGGGCTCACCTCGCGCGCGCTGACCGCACCCGATGGCAAGATCCGCATTCCGCTCAACGAGGAAGGCGAGGGTGGAAAGGGCCAGATCGAGGAGTTCCTGCGCCAGTTCAACGGCGAGGGCATCCAGCATATCGCGCTCATCACCGATGACCTGTTCGCCGCCTGGGACCGGCTCAAGAAGCTGGGCGTCCCGTTCATGACCGCCCCGCCCGAGACCTATTACGAGATGCTCGAGGAGCGCCTGCCCGGCCATGGCGAGGCGGTGGACAAGCTTCGCATGCGCGGCATTCTGCTCGATGGCACCACGCTGGGCAAGGACGGCACACACGGGCAACCGCGCCTGCTGCTCCAGATCTTCGCCGAGGCGCAGGTTGGCCCGGTATTCTTCGAGTTCATTCAGAGGAAGGGCGACGAGGGCTTTGGCGAGGGCAATTTCAAGGCCCTGTTCGAGAGCCTCGAGCGCGATCAGATCAAACGTGGCGCGCTCAAGGTGGAGGAGGACGCGTGATGCATACAGGTTCCGCCATCCCGCCGCTGCATGGCGTTCACCATGTTGCCTATCGCTGTCTGGACGCCAAGCAGACGGTGGATTTCTATCGCCGCGCGCTGGGTATGACCTTCCAGCTCGCCATCGCCGAGGACAAGGTGCCCTCGACCGGCGAGCCCGACCCCTACATGCATGTCTTCCTCGAAGCGGGAAACGGCAACGTGCTCGCCTTCTTCGAACTGCCCACCAAAGAGGCCATGGGGCGCGATGAGAAGACACCCAGATGGGTCCAGCACATCGCCTTTCGTTCGGGCTCGATGGACGAGCTTCTGGCGACCAAAGCGCATCTGGAGAGCCTGGGGATGGAGGTTCTCGGCCCCACGCATCACGGGATCTTCAAGTCGATCTACTTCTTTGATCCCAATGGTCACCGCATCGAGCTTGCTGCCGATATCGGCACGCCCGAGCAGATGGCGCAATTGCGCGCGGTGGCGGACGACATGCTTGACGAATGGGACCGGACCAAGCGCGCCCCGCGCCATGCCGCCTGGCTGCACGAGAAGATTGCGCAAGAGGCGTGAAGCTGCATGGCTACTGGCGCAGTTCGACCAGCTATCGGCTGAGGATCGCGCTGGCACTCAAGGGCATCGATTACGAGAACCAGCCGGTCGACCTTGCGGCGGGAGCGCACCGGGCCGATCCCTACCTCAAGCGCAATCCGTTTGGCGGCGTGCCCCTGCTTGAGGCTGCGGGGCATGACCGGACGCAGTCGCTCGCCATCCTGGAGTGGCTCGATGAGGCCTACCCCGACACTCGGCCGCTCCTGCCTCCGGACATCGAGCAGCGCTTCACCGCGCGCGAGCTTTCCCACGCCATCGCCAGCGAAGTGCACGCGCCGCTCAATCTCAGGGTTCTGCAATATCTCAAGCGCGAGATGGGCCAGACCCAGGACGCGGTCGACACTTGGTATCACCACTGGCTGGCGGTTACGCTCGTTCCGCTCGAAGCGCGGCTCAAGGCGTTGGGGACAGGCGATTTCTTGTTCGACAAGCCCGGCTTGTTCGAGATTGTGCTGATCCCCCAGCTCTACAATGCACGGCGCTTCGCCTTCGATCTGGACGCAATGCCGCGGATGGTCCGGATCGAAACCGCCTGCAACGCGCTTGTCTCGTTCGAGCGCGCTCATCCGGACAACCAGCCCGACGCGCCGCGGGGGGAGCACAGCACATGAAACTCGCCAGTCTCAAGCATGGCCGCGACGGTAAGCTTGTCGTCGTCTCCAAGGACATCACCCGCTACTCATCCGCGCAGGCGATTGCCCCCACGCTCCAAGCGGCGCTCGACGATTGGGCCGAATGCTCTCCCAAGCTCGAGGCGCTTTATCGCGATGTCGAGCACCAGAGCGTGCCCACCGAGCGGTTCCACGAGCACGACGCGCATTCGCCGCTTCCACGCGCGTATCAGTGGGCGGATGGTTCGGCCTATATCAATCACGTCGAACTGGTGCGACGCGCGCGGGGTGCCGAGGTGCCCGACAGCTTCTATACCGACCCGTTGATCTACCAGGGCGGCTCGGATGATTTTCTGGCGCCGCGAGCACTGATCCCGCTCGCTGACCAGGCATGGGGCTGCGACATGGAGGGCGAGGTCGCCTGCATCACCGACGACGTCCCGATTGGCGTGTCGCCGGACGTGGCGGCGGGGCACATCAAGCTGCTGATGCTGGTCAATGATGTGAGCCTTCGCGGGCTCATTCCCGGCGAGCTGGCCAAGGGCTTCGGGTTCTTCCAGTCCAAGCCCGCCACCGCCTTCTCGCCCGTGGCGGTTACGCCCGATGAGCTGGGCGAGGCATGGTCGGGCAATCTCATCCGCCTGCCGTTGATGGTGGATTACAACGGCCAGCCCTTCGGCCGCGCGGAGGTGGGCGAGGATGCCACCTTCAGCCTGGCCGATCTGGTCGCCCACGCGGCGATGACGCGCAACCTGGGCGCAGGCACCATCATCGGCTCGGGGACCATCTCCAACAAGGGCAAGGACGGCGGCGCGGGCAGGCCGGTGGCCGAAGGCGGGCGCGGCTATTCGTGCATCGCCGAAATCCGGATGATCGAGACCATCGCCACCGGCCAGGCAGCCACCCCCTTTATGCGGCCCGGCGACACGGTGCGGATCGAGATGAAGGACAAGGCGGGCAAGTCGATCTTCGGGGCGATCGAGCAGGAAGTGGTTTCCGGCTGATCGCAGCGGCGCCGGGGCAGGGGCCGCACCGCGCCCGGCCTTGACACGATCCCCATATCGGAACGGCACCTGCAAGCCTTCAAGGACGATATCATGATCGAGCACCGCCCCTTCGCCAGCCTCCATCGCAACGACCATGGCTGGCTCGACACCCGCTTCCATTTCTCCTTTGCCGACTACCATGACCCGAAGCGGCTCCAGTGGGGCAAGCTGCGCGTCTGGAACGATGACGTCATCGCCGCGCATTCGGGTTTCCCGCCGCATTCGCACCGCGACATGGAGATCATCACCTACGTGCGCTCGGGCGCGATCACGCACGAGGACGACCTGGGCAACAAGGGCCGCACCGAGGCGGGCGATGTCCAGGTGATGAGCGCGGGCACCGGCATCACCCATGCCGAATATAATCGCGAGGACGAGGAAACGCGCATCTTCCAGCTGTGGATCATGCCTGATCGCAAAGGGGTGCGCCCCGCCTGGGACGCGCGTCCTTTTCCCAAGGCGGATCGCGCCGGTCGCCTGGTGCCGCTTGCCAGCGGTCGTGCGGATGATGGCGCGCTTTCGACCAATGCCGACGCCCGCGTCCTTGGTGCGACGCTGCCCGCAGGCGAGGCGCTCGACTACGCGCTCGCGCCGGGGCGCAAGGCTTATCTTGTTCCCGCAACGGGCGCGCTCGAGCTGTCCAGCATTCGGCTCGATGCGCGCGATGGAGCCGCCATCACCGATCTGCCTTCGTTCAGCATCACCGCGCTTGAGGATAGCGAACTGCTGCTGGTGGACAGCGCCTAGTCCCGCCGGCACCCCCGCCCACTATTCATGTCGCAGCGCATCGATGGGATCGAGCTGCGAGGCGCGGTGGGCGGGGTAGTAGCCGAAGATGATGCCCATCACCGCGGAAAACAGGAAGCTGCCGATATTCACTGCGGGGTCGAACAGGAAGGGGATCTCGATCACCCCTGCCAGCAGCACCGACAGACCTAGTGCCAGGCCAATCCCGACGAGGCCGCCGAAACAGCACAGCACCACCGCCTCGGTCAAAAACTGGAGCCGCACCTCGCGGGCAAGTGCCCCGATCGCCAGGCGGATGCCGATCTCGCGCGTGCGCTCGGTCACGCTCACCAACATGATATTCATGATGCCGATTCCGCCCACCAGCAGGCTGATCGCAGCAATCGCGGTCACCACCGCGGTCATCACCCCGGTCACTGAATTGACCGTCTCGTTGATATCGGCGGTATCGACGATGTCGAAATCGTTCTCCTCGCCCTCCTGAAGCACGCGCCGCTCGCGCAAGAGGTCGATCAGCGAGGATTGCAGCAGCACGGTGGAATAGAAGGGATCGTACTTGATCACGAAGAACTGGATGTCGTCATTGCCGGTGAAGCGGCGCTGCGCGGTCTTCAGTGGCATGAAGACGACATTGTTCGCATCATTCCCCGCGCCGGGCGAGGAGCTGCGTTCCTCGAGCACGCCGATCACCGTGCATGGCACCGCATCGAGCCTGAGCTCGGCGCCCAGTGGATTGTCGTTGTCGAGAAACAGCTCCTCGACAATCGTGGGACCAAGCAGACAGACGTTCTGGCCCGCGCTTTCCTCGCTCTGGCTGAACGCGCGGCCTTCGGCGATCTCGATGTCCTGCGCGGCGAAATAGGCGTTGTCCGCGCCTTGGATGCCGGTGTCCCAGTCCTGCCCGTTGTAGAACACCGTTGCCGATGCGTTGACCGTGCCCGCCGCGCCGACGACCCCGGCGATCTGCCCCTGGACGGCACGCACGTCTTCCTGTTCGAAGGCGCGGGGCGGGCCGTCGTCCACACTCAACGGAAAGACGATGAGGCTGTCCGAACCCAGGCCCGAGATATCCTCCTGCACGCTGGCGGTAAGGCTGCGGCCCAGCGTCACCATGGTGATGACCGCGGCGACACCGATGATGATGCCCAGCGTGGTCAGGAAGCTTCGCAGCAGATGCCGGCGGATTTCGCGCATGGCGAGCAGAAGCGTGGCGCCCAGCATCAGCGGCCTGCCCCGCCTGGTAGGTGCGCCTGCCTGCCCTGCCGGGCGGATGTGGCAGTTTCGCCCACGCCCGGATGCACGCCCGTCATGCGTGCGCCTTTTGGTCCGCCATTCCGGCCCCGGTCACGGTATCGACGCCCTCTTCGGCTTCGGCGCGCCCAAGCGAACCGCGTTCCTCACGCTCGACCAGACCATCGCGGAAATGGATGATGCGATTGGCGAAGCGGGCCATCTCGGCCTCGTGCGTCACCATCAGCACGGTAATACCCTCGGAGTTGAGGCGGGTGAGCAATTCCATGATCTCGATCGAACGCTGGGTATCCAGGTTGCCGGTGGGCTCGTCGGCCAGCAGCACATCTGGCTGTGTCACTAGTGCGCGGGCGATGGCGACGCGCTGTTGCTGGCCGCCCGAAAGTTCCGCCGGCGAGTGGTCGGCCCAGGGCACCAGGCCTACCTGATCGAGCGCACGCCGCGCTGCCTGCTGGCGCTCCGCCACCTTCTCGCCCCGGTAAAGCAGCGGCAGCTCGACATTCTCCAGCGCGGTGGTGCGCGCCAACAGGTTGAAGCCCTGGAAGACGAAGCCGAGATACCGGCGCCGCAGCAGCGAGCGCTGGTCGCGATCCAGCTCCTGCACCTCGACCCCGCGAAAGCGGAACACGCCGCTGGTGGGCACATCGAGACAACCTAGAATGTTCATCGTGGTCGACTTGCCCGAGCCCGATGGGCCCATCACTGCCACAAAATCTCCCCGCTCGATGGTCAGGTTCACGCCCTTCAAAGCCTGGAACGCCGCCGGCCCCTCGCCGAAGGTCTTGGTGATCCGCTCCAGCACGATCAGCGGGCTGGACGTGGGCGCGGCTGTCATCCGGTGTCTTCCCGCACACCCACCACCACCCGCATTCCAGGCCGCAACGCATCGGAGGTGATGACCGTGCGCCGCCCGTCGCTCGAGCCTGTCACCACCTCGATCTCGCGCAGGCTGCCATTGTCTTCAAGCACATGCACCGTCTGCCGGCTGCCCACGCCGATCGTTGCGCGTTCCTCACGGTCGAGGCCGATATCGGGTTCGCCGAAAATGCCGCCTGAATCATCTGCCGCGTCGGGGTCGAACCGCAGCGCCGAGTTGGGAACCAAGAGGCGCGTTCCGGTCGACCGGGTGGCGATGGTGGCGGTGGCGGTCATCCCCGGACGCAGCAATCCATCGCGATTGGCCACGGTGAGGCGCGCCTCGTAGTCGACCACTGTATTGGCCGCCGACGCGATCGCGCCCTGCGTCTCGTTGGCGATGTTGCTCGAGGCAAGGTCCACCCGGGTGACCTGGGCAGGAAAGCGCCGGCCAGGATAGGCGTCCACGGTGAAGCTGGCGCGTTGCCCGGGCTCTACCTGGCCGACATCGGCCTCGTCGATATCCACCCGCAGCTGCATGCGCGACAGGTCCTCGGCAAGAATGAACAAGGTGGGCGTCTCGAAGCTAGCGACCACCGTCTGCCCGGGCTCGATCTGACGCGCGAGCACCACGCCTGTCACCGGCGCTCGGATCACTGCCCGGTCGCGATTGGTCAGGGTCGAGGACAACGAGGCCTGCGCCGAAGCGACATTGGCCTGCGCGCTCGCCAGCGCCGCCCGGTCGCGCCGTACGGCCGCCTGCGCCTGTTCGAGCTCGACCTGCAAGGGCACTCGGCCATCGGACAGGCGTTGCACCTCGATCAGCCGGGCGAGCTGCGCCTCGTCCACCTCCAGCGTGGCGCGCGCCTGAGCCACACTGGCCCTCGCCGCTTCCAGACTGGCGCGGCCCTGGACGATCTGGTCCTCGATCACATCGGTGTTGATCCGCGCGATCACCTGGCCTTGCTGCACCTGGTCGTTGACATCGACATAGACGCGGTCGATCCGCCCGGAAACTTCCGAGCCAACTTCCACCAGATTGGTCGGCCGCAGGTTGCCCGTGGCTGTCACGGTAAGGTCCAGACTGCGCCGTTCGACATCGGCGGTGATATAGTCCGGCCCCTCATCCTCACCCGATAGCAGCGCGAATGCGGCGATGAGGGCCAGCGCGATGAGCGCCGCTATCCACACCGCCCGCCGCTTGTACCAGGCGCGCTTGCTACCGCTGGCGAGATATTCGCCGATATCATCGTCCGCCGTCCCGGGTTCGGCAGTGGCGTGCGTGTCGGTTAGGGTTATCGGCTGGTCGTTCATTGCTCTGGATCTGACCCCCGGGTAGCCGCGGGGTCAAGAGGAACGAAGTCATCCGCCAGCCAGCCGCCGCCAAGCGCCTGCGTCAGGCGGACGAAGGCGCTGGCCCGGTCGGCGCGGGTGGAAACAAGTTGGTTGCGGGCGAGCAACAGGTCGCTTTCGGCAAACAGCAGGTTGCGAAAGTCAGTCAGCCCGGCCTGGTACTGGTTGCGGGCAAGCAGCGCCGATGCGCTCGCCGCGTCCACCGCTTCGCCATTGATCGCCACCCGCTCATCGGCGGTGCGCCGCGCGACCGAAGCGCTTTCCACCTCCTGCAGCGCGATGAGTATGCTCTGCTCCCATGCGGCCAGCGCCCCGCGTGCTGCCGCCTGGGCACCGTCGATCTGCGCGCGTGTGCGGCCCCCGTCGAATATCAGCTGACCGATGCTGCCGAACAATCCCCCGGTAATGATGTCAAACAGGTTGCCTGCGGTGGCCGGCCCGGCCCCCAAATTGCCCGACAGCCGGACCAGCGGATAGAGCTGCGCCCGCGCCAGTCCTACACGCGCGCCGCTGGCGACAAGCGCCGCCTCCGCACTGCGCACATCGGGCCGGCGACGCAGCACCTGCGCGGGCGGTGCCAGGCCGGCGAGCGTGGCGGGCTCGGGAACGGGTGCGGGTGCAACCAGGGTGAGTTCGGCAAGCACCTCGCCCGGCGGCTCACCGATCAGCGTGGAGATGGAGTTGGCGGTCGCCGCCAGCGCGTTCTCCAGCGCCGGAATGCTCGCCGCGGTCTGCGCGCGCTGCACCCGGGCCTGCTCGACATCCAGGCTGGAGACCAGGCCCGCCTGAACGCGGAAGCCGGCGATCTCGAGATTGTCGTCCTGGATCGCCAGCGTATCGCGCGCAATCGCCAGTTGTTCGGCCAGGCTGCGCGCATCGATGGTGGCCAGCGCCACCTGCCCCACGATCAGCCGCTGCAGGTCGGCGAGCGAGAAGCCGGTAGCGACCAGATCGGCGCGCGAGGCGGCGACATTGCCGCCGATCCTGCCGAACAGGTCCGCCTCCCACGCCGCGTCCGCGCCTAGGTTGAACAGCACTCCGTCACGCGCGAAATCGCCGATGTCCCTGGTCGCGGTGCCCGAAGCATTGATGCTGGGCGCATAGCCGGCGCGGGCCGCATCGAGCTGCGCTGAAGCCTGGTCGAGCCGCGCGACGCCTTGCGCCAGTTCGCGATTGGCGATGATGGCGCGCTGGACGTAGCGGGTCAGCAGCGGATCATCGAGCAACCGCCAATAAGAGGTGATGTCGGCCGACACCGCCTGGGTTTCGCTCAGCGCCCAGTCGGTGGGTATGACGACATCGGGATCGGGGGTCTGGGGGGCGAGCGTGACGCAGCCTGTCAGCACGCATGACAGGACAAGGGCAAGAACTCGCGCGAACCTTCCGGCCCGACTGCCGTTCTCTTCGACCCCCGTCTGCTCCACCTGCACCAAAGCTGCCAACGCACGCCTATCCGCCGATCCTGCCCCGCAATGGTCGCAATTATAACGATTGGCAAGCTTGGCAAGCTTGGCTGTAATCGAGGGGAAAACGCGGACATTACCCGAAGTCGAACCGGACGATATTCGGTCTTGAGCATGGATCGAAATGAGTGCGCACAGGAATTGGCTGCATCATTCCGGCCGGCTCGTATAGCGGGGAGGCACGATCACCGCACTGTCCGGGACGGGTGTAACCTTGTATGAAGACATGGTCGGGATTGGGGGCAAGCGAGTCGCATTCCTCAAGGGTTTCGTCAGGGGTGCATCACCAATCGCTGCCGGCGAGGGATGGTCGTTATCGCCCGCATCGAACATTTCGACTAGGATTGCGACCTAAGCTGTCATGACGCGTCCCGCGCTCCGCATTGCCTTCATTCAGTGCATGACAGCGTATGCGGCACTGATTATGGGCACAGGTTCGGCAATTGCGCAGGAGCCCGCAACCAACGAACCCGCGTCGGACCTGCGCATGATCGGCCCGGTCGCGCCGGACGCCCACGACACCCACCCAACGCGCGCCGTACCGCCGCCGGCCATCCCGATGCCGCTGCACCGGGCTGCCGCGATCGCTGCTGCAACCCATCCCCTGGTGAGCGCCGCCGATGCCGAAGCGCGCGCGCTCCGGGCGGAGCTTCGCGGGGCGCGCTGGCTGCGCTATCCCAGTCTCAACGTAGAGGCGCTGGCCGCGACCCGGGGAAGCAGTATTGCCGATAGCGACGGCCTGGCGGTGAACGTGGCGCTTGAACAGCCGGTCTGGTCGGGGGGCAGGATATCGAGCGAGATCGACCGGGCACGCGCCACGCTAGCGGCAGGCTCCGACCGAGTGGACGAGGCCGAACGGCGCATCGTGCTCGAAGTCACGGGCGCTTATTACGATACCGTGCTCGCCGCCGAGCGTGCCGCTATCCTGACCGACAGTCTGGCCCGGCACGAGGAGCTTGTCGCCTCGATCGAGCGCCGCGTGGCGCAGGAGGTGTCCCCGCGCGCCGATCTGACGTTGGGCAACGCGCGCACGTCGCAAGTGCGGCTCGAGCTCGCCTCCGCTACCGAACTGCGTGACAGCGCGCGGATCAGGCTGCTGGAGCTGACCGGCGGGGTGGAGATCCTGCCTGAGATGCCACCTTCCGGCGTCGCCCAGACGCTTCCCTCGGCGGACCTTGCCTTGGCAGAAGCCTTGCAATGCGATCCAACGCTTGCCGCATTGACAGATCTTGTCGATGCGGCCAGGGCGAACCGGCGGATCGCGCGGGGCACCATCCTGCCCCAAGTGCTGCTTCAGCTGTCGCAAAACGAGATCACCGGCGCGCGCGCCGCGGTGGTGCTGCGCGCGCAGACCGGCAACGGCCTGTCGCAATTCGCGCGGGTGGACAGCGCCGCGGCGCGGATCGAACGCGCTTTAGCCGAATTCGGCGAGGCCGAGCGGCGGCTGCGCGAACAGCTGCGCCGTGACTATGTGCTGGTTGCCGCCGCGCGCGAGCGGATCGAGGCGGGCACGCTGGCTGCCGATGCTGCTTCCGACATCATCGGGTCATACCAGCGACAGTTCATTGCCGGCCGTCGCTCATGGCTTGACGTGATGAACGCGGTGCGCGAGGCGGCGAGCGCGCGACTTGCCGAAAGCGATGCCCGGGTCTCCCTGGCGGCAGGCGCGGCGCGCATCCTGGCGCTCGCCTGCCGCTGGAAGCCGGTGCCGATCGGATCGGGGCAGCGGCCATGAACGACCTGCTTCCGGCGGTCGAAACCTATGCGAGGGAGCGGACCAAGCCCCTGTCGCCGCAATGGAAGGCCGAGCTGGCCGAAGTCGAGCTGGCCCCCGGCATCGACGCGCTCGCGGGTCTGGCCGGTGCGCTGGGCTGGCCGCCGCCACGCCGGATCGAGGGACGTCCGCGCGCCGACCAGTTCCCGCTCCTGATGCATGATCCGGACACGGGATGGTCGGTTGCCCGGCAGTGGGACAGCGCCGCTGCGCTAAGCGTGGCCGGCAGTTGTAAAGCGTTGGAGTGGAACCAGGAGCAGCGCTTCTTCGCCCTGCCGCTGCCCGATCCGCTGGCGAGCGATGCCACCGGCCCGGACGGTCCTAGGGCAGTGTCGGTGTTCTGGCGCGCGATCGGCCGTCGCAAGCAGCCGCTGGTGATGGCGGGCCTTGCCACCATCTGCGCCAATATCCTGGTGCTGGCGGTCTCGCTCTATTCGATGCAGCTCTACGACCGGGTGATCCCGCTCGCCAGCTTCGATACGCTTGTCGTGCTGACTGCCGGCGTGCTGTTCGCGCTGCTGCTCGACCTTGCTCTGCGCTCCTTGCGCGCCATCCTGATCGAACGCGAGGCGCAGGATATCGATGCGGAAATTTCGGAGTTCTTCTTCGCTCGCGCCCAAGCAATCCGGCTCGATGCGCGGCCGCCGGGGATCGGCACGCTGGCGGCCCAACTGCGCGGCCAGGAACAGGTGCGCGCGGTGCTGTCGAGCGGTTCGCTGTTCATGCTGGCCGACCTGCCGTTCGCGCTGTTCTTCATCCTGGTTATCGCCGCGATCGGCGGTCCGCTCGCCTGGGTGCCGATCGTCAGCCTGCCGATCGCGCTGGGTCTGGCATTGCTGCTGAGCCGGATGATCCGTACGGGCGCCGACCGGGCGCAGGTGAGCGGCAACCGCAAGAACGGCATGCTGGTCGAAACGCTCGACGCTGCCGAGACGGTGAAGAGCCAGCGCGGCGGCTGGCTGCTGATGGGCCGGTGGAACACGCTGGTGCGCGAGATCCACCATTACGAGGATCCGGTGAAGCGCGCATCGGCGGTGGCTGGCGCGCTGTTCGCCACGCTGCAACAGACCGCCTATGTCGCCATCATGGGCTGGGGCGCCTGGCTGGCGGCGCAAGGCCAGATCACCACCGGAGCGCTGCTCTCCTGCTCGATCATCGCCGGGCGGATCAACGGGCCGCTGGTGGCGCAATTGCCCAATATCATCGTCCAGTGGAGCACCGCGCGCTCCTCGCTCACCGCGCTCGATGCGATCATGAAACTGCCGCTCGACCCGTCCACTGCCGCGGATGCATTGAGGCCCGGGGCGATCGAGGGGGGATACAGGCTCGAACACATCGTTTTCGGCTATCAGAGTACGGGCCGGCCGGCGGTGGAGATTGAACGACTGGAAATCGCGCCGGGCGATCGGTTGGCGATCATCGGGGGGATCGGTTCGGGCAAATCGACGCTGCTGAAGCTGCTCGCCGGGCTGTACATGCCGCGATCCGGCAGCGCGCTCGTGGGTGGGCTTGACCTTGCCCATATCGCCGAAGACATAGCCCGCCGTCATATCGGCTACCTGGGGCAGGACGCGCGGCTGGTGAACGGCACCTTGCGCGACAATCTGACGATGGGGCTGGGCGATCTGACCGATGGCGAGCTTCTTGCCGTAGCCGGGCAGACCCGGCTCGATGCGCTTATCGCCGGCAGCCGGGAAGGGCTCGCGCTGCCGATCCAGGAGGGCGGGCGCGGGCTTTCGGGAGGGCAGCGCAGCCTTGTCGGGATCAACCGGCTGATCCATGCACGCCCGCAGATCTGGCTGCTCGACGAGCCGACCGCCGCGCTCGATCAGGCTACCGAGAAAGCCGCGCTTGATGCGGTGTTCGAACGCCTCTCGCCCGCCTCGATCTTGGTCATGGTCACGCACAAGCAGCAACTGCTGACCCGTTTCGGGCGCATCATCGTGATGGCGGGCGGCAGGATCGTGCGCGAAGGAGCTGCCACCGAGTTGCTGCCCCATTTTGCGGGACGCGCGCATCGGGCACCGCAAGGGCAGGACAACGCGCAAGCCGGCGTGCCGGCGGGGACCGTCACCTCCTCGCTTGTTGCCGGGCGGCGCGCATCATGATCCGCATGACACCTGCAACCTGGATCATCGCTGTCATAAGTGCATCGCTGATCGGATTTATCGCCTGGGCCAACTGGGCCGAGCTCGACCAGGTGACGCGTGCGCCCGGCACGGTGGTGCCCTTCGCCCGAGTGCAGGTGGTGCAAAGCGAGGAGGGCGGCGCGATCGATGCGATCAATGTGCGCGAGGGTGACCAGGTAGCCGCGGGCGACCTGCTGGTCGAGCTGGATACGGGTAGGCTTGCCGCCGCGCTGGAGGAAGCGCGTGCCCGCGTGGCTGGATTGCGCAGCCGGATGGCGCGGATCGAGGCCGAGCTGTTCAACCGGCCGCTCGCCTTCCCCGCCTCGCTCGCCGACTATCCCGAGTTCACCGCCAACCAGCGCCAGCTTTACAACCGTCGCCGCGCCGCGCTGGAGAACGAGATTGCCTCGCTTACCTCCATGGCCCGGTTGCAGGAGGAAGAACTGGGATTGAACCAGCCGCTCGTCGAGACAGGCGACGTCGCCCGTTCCGAGGTCATCGGGATGCAGCGCAATGTGGTCGAGACCCAGGCGCGCATCTCCAACTTGCGGGCGCGCTATGTTCAGGAGCTGCAGTCCGAGTTCACCCGCACCGAGGAAGAGCTGGTCGCCGCCGAGCAACAGCTGACCCAGCGCGAGGAGAGCCTGCGCGCCGCCTCGCTGGTCGCGCCGACCGATGGCATCGTCAAGAATGTGCGCCTTACCACGGTGGGCGGGGTGCTCGGCGCAGGCGACGAGGCGCTCCAGATCGTCCCCACCGGCCAGCGCCTGATCGTCGAGGCACAGGTGCCGCCGCGCGACATTGCCTTTGTCAAGCTGGGCCAGCGCGCGCGGGTGAACTTCGATGCGTTCGATCCGGCGGTCTATGGTTCGGGCGAGGGCAGGGTGGTGTTCATCAGCCCCGACACGCTGTCGGAGGCGCGCGAGGACGGCACCAGCAACACCTACTACCGGGTCAACCTGGAGGTGGAGACGCGCACCATGAGGCCGCGCCGAGCGGGCGAGGCAATCGACCTGCAACCAGGAATGACCGCCACCGCCGAGATCCTGACCGGTTCGAGCACCGTGTGGAACTACCTGACCAAGCCGATCACGCGCACGATGTCGGACTCGATGCAGGAACGCTGAGCGTCGGTGCGCTTGCCGCCACCAAGGCCGGTAGGTGAATATTTTGGAACGGATATGTCCGGTCGTCGCCTGGGCCGCTCTGATGGGTTCGTCAGGCGGGCGCGCGAATGAGCTACTCGCCGCGCCCGGATTGCCCGCTAACATTCACTCCAGTTCGAGGATCAGCGTTTCGGCGGCCAGCCCCTCACCCTCGGCGACATGGACGGCGCTGACGCGGCCCTTGGTCTCGGCGCGCAGGATCATCTCCATTTTCATCGCCTCCATCACCGCCAGCGGCTGGCCAAGCTGCACCTCGTCGCCCTCGCGTACGCGCAACTGCACGAGCAGGCCCGCCATCGGCGCCAGCAGCATCCGCGAAAGGTCGGGCGCAACCTTCTCGATCATGTGCGCCGTCAGCGGGGCGAGGCGGGCAGAAAGCACGCTGGCCTGATGGCTCACGCCCCGGGTGGTCAGCGTCCAGCGATTGAGATGGCGCTTCACCGCCACTCCGATCGGCCCGTCAGGCGCATCGAGTTCGCAATGCTCCATCCCGGGAAGCCAGTCGGTGGAAAAGCGGAGCACTTCGCCATCCACCAGCGCATGGTCGCCGCCCGGTGTCACATGAAAGGCGCGCTCGTTCATCCGGACAACGAAGCTTGCCTGCGCCGTCGGCGGACCGTCGAGGCCACCCGATACAAGGTTTGCCCGGCGTTCCTGGCGCAGTTCGAGCTCCGCCGCCAGCGCCGCGAGCCGCTGCAACATCGCCTCGTCCGCCGATGCGCCTTCGAAGCCGTCGGGATATTCCTCATCGATGAAGGCGGTGGTCATCTCGCCCGAGCGGAAGCGCGGATGCTGGAGCAGCGATGACAGGAAGTCGATATTGTGTTGCGGACCCGAGATGACGAAAGCGTCGAGCGCGCGCACTTGCAGGTCGGCGGCCGCCTCGCGCGTTTCGCCCCAGGTCACCAGCTTGGCGATCATCGGGTCGTAGAACATCGAGATCGTGCCGCCTTCGGTGATGCCGTCATCCACGCGCACGCCGTTCTCGCCGCGCAGCTGGCCGGTCCATGGCGTGGCGGGGGGTCGGTAGCGGCTTACCCGGCCAATCGAGGGGATGAAATTGCGATAGGGGTCCTCGGCATAGACTCGTGCCTCGATCGCCCAGCCATCGATACCGATATCGTCCTGCGCGAAAGGCAGGGTCTCGCCCGCCGCTACCCGGATCATCTGCTCGACCAAATCGATCCCGGTGATTGCCTCGGTTACCGGATGCTCCACTTGGAGCCGGGTGTTCATCTCGAGAAAGTAGAAGCTTGCCCCGGTCTTGTCGGCACCGCTCACGATCAGTTCGACGGTGCCGGCGGAGTGATAGCCCACCGCGCGCGCCAGCGCGACCGCCTGCGCTCCCATTGCGCTGCGCATCTGGGGGGTGACGAAGGGGGAGGGCGCTTCCTCGATCACCTTCTGGTGGCGCCGCTGGATCGAGCATTCGCGCTCGTTCAGGTGGACGATATTGCCGTGCTTGTCGCCCAGCACCTGGATCTCGATGTGGCGCGGGGCCTCGATGAACTTTTCGATGAACACCCGGTCATCACCGAACGAGTTCTTCCCCTCGCGCTGGGTGGCGGGAAAGCCCTCCTCGACATCGGCATCGTTCCAGGCCACGCGCAGGCCCTTGCCGCCGCCGCCCGCGCTGGCTTTGATCATCACCGGATAGCCGATCCGGCGCGCTTCACTCAGCGCATCGGTGGTCGAGGCCAATGCGCCGCCGCTGCCCGGAACGGTATTGACCCCCGCCTCGGCGGCTATCCGCTTGCTCTCGATCTTGTCGCCCATCTTGGCCATGGCATCCGCCGGCGGACCGATGAAGGTGATGCCCTCGGCTTCGAGCGCGCGCACGAACTCGGCCCGCTCTGAAAGAAAGCCATAGCCGGGATGCACCGCCTGGGCGCCGGTCTGCTTGCAAGCGGCGATAATCTTTTCTGGGACTAGATAGCTCTCGCTGGCGGGCGCCGGACCGATCGCCACCGCCTCGTCCGCCATTGCGACATATTTCGCCAGCGCATCGGCCTCAGAATAGACCGCCACGGTGCTGATACCCATGGCGCGGGCGGTGGTGATGATGCGGCAGGCGATCTCGCCGCGATTGGCGATGAGGATCTTGGAGAACATCAGCGCGGCCACTCGGCAAGCGCGTTGAGCTGCCGGGTGCGCATCTTGGTGAGTTCGGCCATGCATCCGGACACGAGCATCGGCTCCATGCTGCCGCCCCTGGCAGAATAGCCTTCGCTACGGCAATGCGCATCGCGATAGGCGAGCCAGGCGCGCTGCGCTTCGAGCAGGGTGTCGAAGTAGCCCGGCTGATTGTCGATTGCGTCACCAAAGTGCCCGGAGTCGAGTGCACGCATCGCACTATCGGCTTTGCTCCAAGCGGCATTGAGAGCCTTGTCCGCGGCGCTGTAATCTTCAGCGGCGCAGGCGTTGAGTTCAGCCTGGGTCAGTGGATTGGCGCAAGAAGGCGTGGCGACAAGGACGGCTTGTGCCAGGATCGGCAGGATGATCAGCAATGCGCGCGCCTCGTTTATTTCGAATGAAGATCGCGCGCGTTAGCTTGCGATGGGCCCTAGGCAAAGCGCTCGATGTGCGAACGGCCCGCCTTCGCCGGATATTGCAGGGGCGCCGTAGTCCGCTCAATGCCCGCGCGGTGTCTCCATAATCTCGGTTAACATGCCGTTCATGTCCTTGGGGTGGACGAAAAACACCGGTGTTCCGTGCGCGCCCTGCCGGATGGGTCCGAGAATACGCTTGCCCCGCTGTTCGAACCAGTCATACGCCTGTCCTATATTCGGCACTTCGAACGCCAGATGGTGCTGCCCGCCAAGCGGGTTTTTCTCGATAAACCCGAAGATGGGGGATTTGTCATCCAGCGGCGCGATCAGTTCGATCTGCGTCCCATCGCCCGGCGTATCGATGAAACACACGCGCACGCCCTGGTCGGGCAACTCGAACGGCGTGCCGATCCTGGTTGCACCCATGGCGTCACGGTAGAATCGGATCGCCTGGTCAATATTGGGCGTGGCGACGCCCACGTGATTGAGCCGGCCAAGTCTCATCGCGTAACAACACGCCGTGATTGGGACTGTCGCCTCCAAGTCACCAGTGATGCGCCGCGATCACGGGCCGCTCGAGCGCGTCCTGGACCACGCCGATCAGTTGGGCCGGCGGGCACGGCTTGCAGATCGACACGGCATGGGGATAGCGCTGCTCCATCTCGGCGCTGCCGACATGGCCCGAATGGAAGATGATCGGCACGCCCGCCCGGGTCAACACATCGGCCAGCGGGTAAACATCGCCATCGGCGGTTTGCACATCGAGGATGGCAAGATCGGGCAACCCCGCCGCGATCGCCGACAGCGCGTTCTGCTGGCTGATGAACGGTCCCGCGACACTGAGGCCCAGGTCCTTCACCGTCTCGCTGAGGTCGAGGGCGATGATGAACTCGTCCTCTACTACCAGCACCATGGGACGCGTCGTCCCGGTCTGGTCGGTCATGACAGATCCTCGCAGTTGGACTTCGATAGGGTTCGGCAGTTGGAAGCAGCGGACCCGCGTTTGTGTTCCCACTACCCTACAATTTGCCGAACCGTGCTTCATAGGCGGCGTCATCGCCAGCGGTTAGAAGGCGGGCCTGCTCGGGCCACTGATCGCGCCTGATGCGCCCCTGGAAACGTCCCAGTTGCGCGTCGATCCGGTCGATCTCGGCTTCGTCCCAGGAAGCGATCTGCTCGAGACCGGTGACCCCTAGTGCGTTCAATTCGCTCGCCAGTTTGGGACCCAAGCCCTTGATGCGAGTGAGCGCATTGCCGGGCGCATCGGTGGGCGCAAGTCCGATGACAGTTGCCGCGGGCGGCGTCCTGGCGACCTGCGGTTCGTCGATTGGCGGCGCGGTATCTGCGGGCGGGGGCATCGTCGTCACCGGCGGGGACGACGACCGGGCGGCGGTTGGCGAGGTGGCGGGTTCCGAGGCGCCCTGCTCGGCAGATGCCGGAGCTTTCGGGATGTCGCGGATGGGTGCTGCAGCGGGTGGCGGGCTCGGCGTTGGCGAGCTGTGCGGTGGCGGGGGCGGAACCGATGTCGGTGGCACGTGATCGCGAGATGGCGCCGCTGCCGCGGTTGTGGCCGTACCCGGACCGTCAGGAGAGGTCGCGGCGGGCGAGGCATCGCGTCGCATTATTTCTGCAGACTTCAGCCCACCGACCGAGGCAGGGGGTGCATCGATCAGCGCCTGGTTGCGTTTGGGGGTGGCCTGTTCCTCGGGCTCCGGCTCGCGCTCGACATGTGTCCGGCGGTTGGCGACCAGCAGCCACCAGGCAACGATGATTCCCAATACCAGCGCAATCGCCAGCACCCACCAATATGCCTCGACCAGCTCAGCCATCCTTGCGCCTTTCGTGTTCGTGTTCGCCCCCGCCCGGGCCCCCTACCGAGCCGGCGACCCCGCGCCATAGGATCCAGCCCAAGCCCAATCCGGCCGCGTAAGCGGTGAGCGAGAGGATCAGCAGTTCAAGCCAGATCGGCATTGCGAGACAAGGTCTCCTTCGAGCCGCTTCTTAGCGCCATCGGCGCGCGAATGAAGCGGTTTCCCAACCAGCCTCATCTCGGGCTTGGCGTGTCGATCGGTGTGGGGGCAACAGGTTCGGTGGCAACCACGGTGAACTCGATCCGCCTGTTCGCAGGATCGGTGGGCTCAAGACCTGGCACCGGTTCGCGCGATCCCACGCCGCGCGCGCGCAGCCCATCTGCCGGAATCCCGCGCGCCAGCAATGCCTCGCGCACCGCCTCCGCCCGCTCGTAGGACAGCGCCAGGTTGCCCGGTTCGGCACCCGAGATATCGGTGTGCCCGGTGATCCCGATGATGCTGCCAAGGCACGGGCGCAAGGCCCGGGCTACCTCGTCGATCAGGCCGCGACTGGCGGCATCGATCCGCGCCGAGGCTTCCTCGAAACGGATCGTGCGGGCCTGAAGCAGCGCCTCGACATCCTCTTCGCAATGCAGCGGGTTGACCGGTGTTTCTGCCGCCTCGACCAACGCATCGCCATCCGCCCAGCGCACTCCGCCAACGCCGGCCACCCCGGCCACCGCTTTGGCCGCCCGGTCGCGCAGGCCTTCATCGAACCGGACCGCCTCGCTCGCCCGCAGCTGCGGGTGGCGCGAGAGCGCTCCGCTCGGTGACCGGAATATCGCCTCGATCGTGCCCCCGGCCCCCGCCGTTTCCAGCGCGATTTCGGCCCGCTCGGACAAGCGCGCCGCCAGTTCAGGAGCACCGGCGCGGCCGGACACGACCGCCAATATCGTCACCAGCATCGCGCCCAGCGCGATGGCGACCGAAGGCTTGGCCAGCTGCGGGCGGATCATCGCGGCACCCGGCGATTTGACTGGCCATCGGTTGCAGGGTGGTTTGCCTCATCGGGATCGATGGCGACCTGGCGGCGGAACAGCACCCTGTCCTCCGGCCCGAAGCCCTTGGTCCAGATCACCCAGCCATAGATGCCCAGGATCGCCGGAACGCCGATGACAAGCTCGGCCCATTCGGGAAGCAGGATGACCAACTGCCCCAGCACGACTGCCGCGGCGGCCGCCCACAACAATGGCCAGCGCCAGTTGCTGACGCCTTCGCCCAGGATGGACGAGAGCAGCAGCGCCTTCACCAGCGATGAGAAGCTGAGCGCCACCAGCAGCGCCGCTGCGGCCAGCGCGGCGCGGGAATTGTCGCTCAGCCCCCATTCGCTCGCCAGCAGCATCGCGCCAACGGTGAGCGCGGCCTGCAAGGCGATGGTGGCCAGCGAGATCATCAGGTTGCGCATCCGGGCGACGTAGACCAGCGCCGCCTCCGCTACCACCGCCGTTGCCGCGGCCACCTCGGCCGCCAGCAGGAAGGCCAGCGCCCCTGTCCCGCCGACGAAATTGGGCCCGACCAGCCCCATGATCGCCTCACCGGGTATCCCCAGCGCCAGCGCCACGCCCGCCTGCGCGGCGGTGATCCAGAAGCCCACCTGACACACCTGACGGGCAATGGCGGGATAGTCGCGCTCCCTGATCTGGCGGGTCAGCACCGGGCCCAGGATCGGCTCGAAGCTAGTCTTGAGTTTCTGCGGCACGCTGGCGATCTGCTGGGCGATGAAATAGATGCCCACCGCCGCGGGCGAGGCGAACAGGCCCAGGATGAGCAGGTCGAGCCGCCGGGTCCCCCATTCGATCGCGTCGGCGGCGGCAAGCGGGGCTGCGCGCCAGGTCAGACGGATGATCCGGCGAACCCCGGCCGATAGTCGCGCGGCCGGCCATAGGTACGCAGGAACGGCACCATCGCGGCAATCAGCCCGGCGTAGATCGATGCGAGGTAGGCAAGGCTGAGGCCCGAGGCGCGGGTCGGCTCGAACAGCCAGAAACCGCCGGCAAGGATCGAGATGGTCCATGGCTCGACGATGGCGCGGGCGCGCACCGTGGTGGCGATATCGAAGCGATAGGCCTGCGCTGCCAGCGCGATCTCGGTCAGGGCATAGGCGGGGATGGCCAGCACGATGATCCGGTCGAGCTCTGTATATTCGCCGCTGGGAAACAGCGGGGCGGGAACCAGCCAGAGCAGCGCCGCGCTGGTGAGCGACAGGACGAGCGCGACCGCCATTCCGTCGGCCACCAGATTGGCGGGGCGCACGCTGCTTTCCGCCAGCCGCTGCGCCAGACCGCGCTTCTCGCCGATCGAGCAGACCAGCGCCACCAGTTCGACCACCACCAGCGCCGAGGCGAAGCGGCCCAGCGCTTCGGCGCCGTAGAGCCGCCCGGCAATGAACAGGAACGGCAGGCGAGCCGCGAGGCGCAGCAGAAAGCCCAGGAAATTGGTGCGCCCGCCCTTGGCCAGGGCGGCGATATCCGAGCGGCCGGCGCCCGCTTCGGGGTCGTCCGACGCAGATGGCGTCAAAGAGCCGGGCTCTCGTCGGTCAGCGGCCGGGCGAGCAATTGCTTGACCACTTCGCCGGGCGCGGCGCCGTCGATGATCCGCACCACCGCCTCCACGATGGGCATGGCGATCCCGGCCTCGCTCGCCAGGCGATGCAGCACGGGCGCGGTATGCGCTCCTTCGGCAACCGTGCGCCTGTCGGCCAGCAGCGCCGCGCCGTCCGCCCCTTCGCCCAGCGCCTTGCCGAGCGAGAAGTTGCGGCTCGATACAGAGGTGCAGGTCAGCACCAGATCGCCCAGACCACACAGGCCCGAAAGCGTCTCCGCCCGGGCGCCGCGCGCCTCTCCGAAGCGCAGCATCTCGGCAAATCCGCGGGCGATGAGCGCGGCGCGCGCGTTCTGTCCCAGTCCCAGTCCCTCGACCACCCCGCAGGCGATGGCGAGCACGTTCTTGACCGCCCCGCCGACCTCTGCGCCGATCAGGTCATCCGAATAGTAGGGCCTGAACCCCGGCCGCGCGATGACAGGAGCAAGCCGTTGCCATTGCTCGCGCCCGCCGCTGCAAGCCAGCGTCACCGCGGTGGGCAGACCCGCCGCCACCTCATGCGCGAAGGTGGGACCCGACAGGACGGCAACCTTGCTCCCCGGCGCGGCATGGCGCGCGACCTGGTGCATCATCCGGCCCGAGCTTGCCTCGATGCCCTTGGCGCACAGCACCATATCGCGCGGCGATGCATCGATGCGCGCCATCACCGCGCCCAGATGCTGCGCCGGTGTAACCAGCAGCAGCAGCGGACATTGTCCAAGTTCGGCAAGGTCGGCAACGGCGCGAATATTGGGGACAAGCGCAATGCCGGGAAGATAGGCGGCGTTCCGGCGGCCCTGATTGATCGCTTCGGCCAGCCCGTCGTCATGCGCCCACAGCAAGATGGTGCGCTCGTGCTCGCCCGATGCCAGCATCTGGGCGAGCGCGGTGCCCCAGGCACCCGCGCCGACCACGCCGACGGGCGGCGACCCGGCCCCGCTCATGCCTTCACTCCCGCACCGCGCGCGGGCTCGGCGGCCGGATCGAGCGGCCAGCGTGGGCGAGCGGGCATGTCGAGTGGATCGGGCGCGCAGCCCGCCGCAATCCGCTCATGGCCCGCCCAGGCGATCATCGCGGCATTATCGGTGCACAAGGCGGGCGGGGGCGCGACGAAGCGCAGGTCGCGTTCGGCGGCGAATGTCGTCAGCGCCTCGCGGATCGCTTCGTTCGCTGCCACGCCGCCCGCCGCTACCAGGGCTGTGACGGGGGCCATGGCGCGAAAGGCGAAGGCTAGGCGGTCGCGCACGCAATCCACCGCGGCCTGCTGGAAACTGGCGGCGATATCGGCATCGGACCAAACGCCGCGCGGTTGCTGCTTGGCGCGCAACACGGCGCTCTTGAGACCGGCGAAGGAGAAATGCGGCTCGTCGCTCCCCGCCAGCGGACGGGGGAGGGGGACAGCGCGGGGATCGCCCGATGCGGCCAGCCGCTCGACCGCCGGCCCGCCGGGAAAGCCCAGCCCCAGGATCTTGGCGGTCTTGTCGAATGCCTCGCCCAGCGCATCGTCGATGGTGGTGGCGAGCCGCCGGTATCGCCCGACACCTTCGACGCGCAGGATCTGGCAATGACCGCCCGAGACCAGCAGCAATGCGTAGGGGAAGCCCAGCAACGGATCTGCCAAACGCGGACTGAGCGCGTGGCCTTCCAGATGATTGACCGCGACAAGCGGCTTGTCCGAGGCCATTGCCAGCGCCTTGGCGGTGACCAGGCCCACCATCACTCCGCCGATCAGCCCCGGACCGGCGGTTGCGGCAATGGCGGCGCAATCGTCAAGCTCGAGCCCGGCCTCGCCGAGCACACGCTCGATCATGGGCGCGAGGCGCTGGGCATGCGCGCGCGCGGCGATCTCGGGGACCACCCCGCCATAGGGCGCGTGCGCTTCGTCCTGGCTGGCAACCGCGTCCGCCAGTACCACGCGCTCGCCGGTTACCAGCGCGGCGGCGGTTTCGTCGCACGAGGTTTCGATACCGAGAACAGGGAGGCCGGCGAAGCTCATCGCGTGGCTTCCACTGGACGCGATTGGCCGATAGGGCAAGCCAACCACGATGTCTGTGTCAGCCGATTCCGCGCCCGTCCTGAAACTGGGCACTCGTCGCTCGCCGCTTGCCATGGCGCAGGCGCATGAAACGCGCGACCGGTTATGCGCGGCACACGGCTGGGAGCCGCGCCAAGTCGAACTGGTGCCGGTGCTGGCAAGCGGTGACAAGATCCAGGATCGCCCGCTGGCCGAGATTGGCGGCAAGGCGCTGTGGACCAAGGAGCTCGACGGCTGGCTGGCCGATGGGCGGATCGACGCGGCGGTCCATTCGCTCAAAGATGTGGAAACGCTGCGACCCGAGTTTTTGTGCATCGCCGCTGTGCTGCCGCGGGCGGACAAGCGCGACCGGCTGCTGGGCGCGGCAAGCCTGGCGGCACTGCCACGCGGGGCGGTGATCGGGACCAGCGCTCCCCGGCGTGCGGCCCAGGCGCTTCATGCCAGGCCCGACTGCCGGATCATCCCGTTTCGCGGTAATGTCGCCAGCCGGATGGCGAAGCTGGCGGCGGGCGAGGTCGACGCGACCTTTCTTGCCGCCGCCGGGCTCGACCGGCTCGGTCAGGGCGGCGCCGGGCAGCCGCTCGAGACGACGGACTGGCTGCCGGCGCCATCGCAAGGAGCGATCGCGATCGAATGCCGCGCCGAAGATACCCAAACCCGCGACTTCCTGGCGGCGATCGACCATGCGCCCAGCCGCGCCGAGATCGAGGCGGAGCGCGCGTTGCTGGCGGCGCTCGGCGGCAGTTGCCATTCGCCCATCGCGGTCCTGTGCGGCCTTATGGGGCAGGTGCTGGACATGCGCGCCGCGCTGTTCAGTCCGGACGGGGCGGAGAAGGTGGAGGGCCATGCCACGTTCGCGCCGGGCTCCAACCAAGAGCCGCAGGACCTGGCGCATGATTTGCTGAGCCGGGCGTCGGCGGGAATCACGCCCCATTTCGCAGGTCCCGATTGAGAATTGTCGCGATCCGCCCCGAACCGGGCTTGTCGCGTACCATTGCCGCTGCCGGCGAACTGGGGCTGACGGTGGAGGGCGCGGCGATGTTCGCGGTTCGCCCGCGAGCCTGGGATGCGCCGCCCGCTGAAGACTTCGATGCGCTTCTTGTCGGCAGCGCCAACGTGTTGCGCCATGGCGGCGATGCGCTGAGGTTTTATCGCCACCTCCCCGTCCATGCGGTCGGCAGCGAAACCGCCGATGTCGCGCGCGAGGCGGGCTTTAACGTCGCACGCCTCGGGGCGGGCGGCCTTCAGGCGCTGCTCGACGAGGCAGCAGAACCGCTGCGCTACCTGCGTCTGGCGGGAGCCGCGCATATCGAGCTCGAACCGCCTCCCGGCACGATGATCACCATGCGCATCGTCTACGAAAGTGTGCCCCTCGTCATGCCAAGCGCGCTTGCCGCTCGCTTGCGCGAAGGGGCACTGGTGCTAATCCATTCGGGTGAAGCGGCCCGCCATTTCGCCGCCGAATGCGATCGGCTTGCTCTAGCCCGCGCGCGGATTGCGCTGGCGGCGCTGGCACCGCGCATCGCTCACGAGGCGCGGGATGGTTGGGCACGGATCGGGGTGGCCATACAGCCGCGCGACAGTACGCTGTTGGCCTTGGCGCTTGATATGTGTCAGGAAGGCATCGCGACAAGGCGCGGGCAATAAAGGTCGCCAGGACGCGAGATGGACGAAAGCAACGCCTTTAAGATCACCCAGCGCCGCGAGCGACGGCGCTCGCTGCGTCCGGTATTGCTTGCCGCATTGCTCGCCTTCGTTCTGGGCGCGGCGGCCAGCCTATATTTCGCCCGCTCGTTCGGTTGGTCGTCGCCATCTCCCGCTGACGCGGCGCCGGCGGACGAGGGTGTGCTTGCCGTTGCCGCCGATGACCTCTCTGCGCTCGATCCCTTCGCCCCCCGGCCGGTGCCCACCGCCGGTGAGACGCGCGAGGCGGTGGAGCGGGTCGAGGAGGTGGTCGAGCAGCAGGGCGGGATCGATGCCCGCATCGCGGCGATGGAACAGCGCCTCGCCAGGCTGGATCTCCAGGCGCAGGCAGCGGCGGGCAATGCGTCGCGCGCGGAAAGCCTGCTGATCACCTTCGCCGCACGCCGGGCGATCGAGCGTGGCGCACCGCTGGGCTATCTCTCGGACCAGCTTCCGCTTCGCTTCGGCGACGCGCTGCCCAATGCAGTAGAAGCGGTGGTGGCAGCAGGCGAGAACTCGGTAACCGTCGACCGCCTGCTCGCCCGGCTCGAGGGTCTGGCCCCGATGCTTGCCCGCTCGCCGCCTGGAGAGAGCTTCATTCAGCGGGTGCGAAGCGAGATCGGCCAGCTCTTCGTCATCCGTTCGGAAGATACGCCCGCCCCGCGTCCGCAAAGCCGCATCGAGCGAGCTCGGCTGTTCCTGGAAAGCGGACGGGTGGAAGCGGCGGTTGCCGAAGTGCGCAACATGCCCAACGCCGATGCCCCCGAGGCCCGCGCCTGGATTGCCGATGCCGAACGCTATTCGCGCGCGCAACAGGCGCTCGAACTGCTTGAGACCAGCGCCATTCTGGAACCGCGCAGGCTGCGTGACGGTGCGGGCGAGCGAGTGTTGCAGCCCAGCCCGGCGGGTTGACCGGCGCGATGGGGATAGCCCCTCTCGCGCGGGACTTTTGGTCATCGCACAGGATATCTTCGAGCAAGTGCGGCTTTACGCCACTCGCCAATCGCGTGGCTCCGAGCGCGCTCGGCCCCTAGCCGCGCAGCAGCGCGGGCAGGTCGCCGCTCACTCCGCGCGCTTCGTCCATGAACCAGCGCTTGAGCGTGGGCATCCGCTGCACCGCGGCCATGCCCAGCCGCCGGGCCGCGCTGGGCAGCGTGCCGGGGATGCCGAACAGGCGGGTGAGGCCATCGGTCGCCAGCGCCACCATGAAGGCGTCGAGCCCGCGCCAGCGCTCGTATCGCTTGAGCAGCTGCGCATCGCCGGCCTCCAGACCCAGGCGCGCGCCATCCGTTAGGACCTCGACCAGCGCGGCGGCGTCGCGCAGGCCCAGGTTGAGGCCCTGCCCGGCGATGGGGTGGATCCCGTGTGCGGCATCGCCGATTAGCGCCAGCCGGTCTGCGGTGATGCGCGCGGTGTGATGGAAACCCAGCGGCCAGGATGAGCGTGGCCCGGCAATCTCGACCGTGCCGAACATGCCATCCATCCGCTTGGTCACCTCCGCACCGAAGGCGCGGTCCGACAGCGCAAGCACACCTGCGGCGTCCTTCTCGGCGACCGTCCACACCAGCGCGCTGCGATGGCGTCCGGTGTCATCATCGACCAGCGGAAGCAGCGCGAAGGGGCCGGCGGGGTAGAAGATCTCCCAGGCGACCCCGCCATGCGGCCGGTCATGCGCGAGGCCCGCGATGATGGCGCGGTGGCGATAGTCCCAGCGGGCCACCGCGATCCGCGCATGCTCACGGGTTGGCGAGGTGCGGCCTTCGGCGCCGATCATCAGCGCGCCCTCGAGCCTGGTTCCGTCGGCAAGGTTTACCGCCACGCCATGCGCAGCCCGTTCACGGTGGACGACATCGGCGCGCGGGTGCCAGGCGATCGCTTGAGCCTTTTCCACCGCTTCGAACAGGGCAAGCCGCAGCTGTCTGTTGGGAAACATCCGCCCCAGCGTTCCCTCGTGCGGCTCGGGTTCGAAGTCGATCCGCCCCGGACGCATGGCATCGGTCACCGCGATGCTCTGGATGGGGCAGCCGAACAGCTCGAGCGCTTGCGCGATGCCGATATTGCCGAACAGGTTCCAGCTGGCGGTGGAGATCGCCGAGGCGCGTGCATCATAGCCCTCGGCGGTCAGTTCGGCCGGGTCCGCCCGGTCGACGACATGGCACGACAGCCCCTTCTTCGCCGCCGCGAGCGCGCAGCTCATGCCGACGAGGCCGCCGCCCAGGATTAGGAGATCACGCTTGTCGGCCATGCTCGTTAGCCCTAAATCGCATCGCGTTATGGACGCAAGGGGATTGGGCCATATCCCGTGGGCCGCAATGGGCCGCCTCGCGGGGTTTTTGGCAGTGCTCCTGTGCCTGCTGGCTGCGCTGTCGGTGAGGGCGCAGGTCTCCCCCGCGCCGGCCAGTTCGACGACCGCGAACAACATCACCGCCACGCTGGTCAGCGAAGGACCGGCCATTCCCGGCGAACCGCTGATACTGGCGCTGCTGTTCGACCCGGCGCCAGGGTGGCACGGATACTGGTCCAATCCGGGCGATGCGGGCTATGGAATGGAGCTGGACTGGACTTTGCCGCCAGGCTGGCGCGCGGGCGAGCCGCTATATCCGGTGCCCGAGCGCCTCGTCATCGCGGGGATGATGAACCATATCTACAAGGGTCCATACGCCGTGCTCGTGCCAATCGCGGTGCCGATTGGCGCGACGACCGAGGGTGACGCGGCGATCACCCTCGATGCGCGGTGGCTGGCCTGTACCGACAAGATTTGTGTTCCCGAAGCCGCCGCGCTGTCCTTGCGTATTCCCTCAGAGCGCGGCGCAGCTGCGAGGGACCCGCGCTTCGACGCTTGGCGCGCGGCGATCCCCCCGCTGATCGATCGGCGCGCGGTGTTCGAACAAAGCCCGGCGACAATCCGCATCGCCATTGCGCTGCCCGCTTCGCTCGATCTGGGCGAACTGCACATTTTCATCGGCGATCAGGGCGTGATCGACCATCCGGGCGAGCAGAGCTTCAGGCGGCTGGGCGATATCCTGGTGGCCGAGCTGCCCCGCCATACCTCGGGGGACGTGCCACGGACGCTCACCGGAGTGCTGGCCTTCGGTGACGGAGCGCGCAACGGGGCGGGGGGGCTGCGCTTCGTTGCCGAACCCGGGACGGTGCCGCAGGGCGGCGAGGCGCTGCGCGTGCCGGCAGCGGCAGACGCGCCGCTGGTGCTGCTGGCGGGCGGCGCGTTGCTCGGCGGATTGCTGCTCAACCTGATGCCTTGCGTCTTCCCGATACTCAGCTTGAAGGCGTTGACCCTGGCGCGCGCGGGCGCCGGGCAGGTGCATGCGCGGCACGAGGCCATCGCCTATACCGGCGGTGTGGTCCTGGCCTGCCTGGCGCTGGGTGCCGCCCTGCTGCTGCTGCGCGCGGCGGGCAATGAGGTCGGTTGGGCGTTCCAGTTGCAGGAACCGGGCGTCGTTCTGGTGCTGCTCGCCATCGCGGTCGCGATCACCGCCAACCTTGCCGGCCTGTACGAATTGCCCGCGCTTTCCCTCACCCGCGCGAATGGCGGCGGCGGGGCCTTTGCCACCGGGGTGCTCGCCGCCTTCGTCGCCACCCCGTGCACCGGGCCGTTCATGGCCGCGGCACTGGGCGCTGCGTTGCTGCTGCCCTGGGAACAGGCGCTGCTGCTATTCGGGGTGCTGGGCCTGGGGCTGGCGCTGCCGTTCCTGCTGCTCGGCTTCGTGCCACCCTTGCGGCGGATGCTGCCTCGCCCCGGCGCCTGGATGGAACGTTTCCGCAAGGCGATGGCCATTCCCATGGGCCTGACAGCACTGGCGCTCGCTTGGCTCGCCTGGCGACTGGGCGGAGTGTGGCTGGCGATCGCCGGGCTTGCCGCCGCGGCGGTGCTGGTCGCGGCCCTGCGCGGCCTGGGGCGCAGGCGCGAGCAGGGTCGGCCGATGATGGGCGGAGTGGTCGCCGCCTCGCTCGCGCTGCTGCTGGCGCTCGCCATCGCGCTGCCGCAGTCTTCCGATACGCCGAGCGGGACGGGAACAAAGAGCCTGCTCGATCCGCTCGAGTTCGACCGCGCCGTGCTGACCGACACCTTGCAGGCGCAAGATCGGCCGGTGTTCCTCTGGTTCACCGCCGATTGGTGCCTGACCTGTAAGGTGAACGAAAGCGTCGCCATCGAGCGCGAGGCGGTACGCGCGGCGTTCGCGGAGGCCGAGATCATCACCATGCGCGGCGACTGGACCCGCGCCGATCCTGCCATCGCCCGCTTCCTCGCCGAACACGGCGCGGCCGGGGTTCCGCTCTACCTGTGGTATCCCGGAGGCGGCGCCGCACCGGAACAACTGCCGCAAGTACTGAGTGCCGACATGCTGATCGAGCGGGCACGCAAGGCGGGGCCTGTTCCCGCGCGGTCCTAGCGGGCTATTGCGCCGCTGCCTCCTCCTCCTGCGCCTCTTCCCGGGCTTCCGCCGCCAGCACCGCGCCGCCTGCGCGGCACCAGGTGACGAACTCGCCCGGCACGCGGCTTCCGGCGATGTCGAGCAATCCACCACCGGGCAGCGTCGCGGTGATCGGGCGGGGTCCGGTGAACACATCGAGCATCGGATCGCTTGCCGCCACCGCGCCTTCCCAGCGCCATTCGCCCTCGACCAGCACGGCATCGACCAGGAACCGCGAGATCGTTCCGTTGCCGATCACCGGCAGCAGCGCGCTTTGCCCCGGCCGCGCGCGGACATGGCGGATGAGGCGCATCTGCGGTGGCTTTTCGGACAGGCGGCAATCGAGCGTCAGCATCGCCCGCTCGGCACCCTCGTCGGCAAAGTGGATCGACTGCCCGCTCTCGTCCACCTCCCAGCGCGCATCGCTGGTATCAGGAGAGGCGAGGGGGGCGAGGAGCGCGCGATTGTCCTGCGCGAAGGCGACCCGTTGGGGCTGGGCGGGCGCTTCGTCGGCGGGAGCGGCGGTGCAGGCGGCTAAAAAGGCTGAGATACCTACGCTTCCAGCCATGAAGAGGTGTCGTGATGATGCTGGCAAAGAAAAAGCGCGTTTTAGGCTAAGGCGGCGGCGTAGATCGCAGGGCGATAGCGCGGTTCCGGAATTGGGAGGCCAACCTCTTTTGCGGTTTCCAACCAAAGCTCGATAGCGATCTGAATTTCACCGACAGCTTCTGCAGGGGTGTCGCCATGCGCCGAACACGGCTTGAGATCGGGAACGTCGGCGATCCAGCACTCGTCCTCTTGGGACCAGAACACGTTCACGTGGTAATGGGGTAGTTTCATCCCTCCGATTGTAGGCCGAACGCCTCCACCAAATCAAGGAACTCGCGCACCTGGTAGCACTTGGCGTCTTTCCCCTTCGGTTGGATGACGAGCAACTTAGGACAGGCATCGTGCGCGAAGGACTGATGGCTTCCCTTGGTCCGGATGGGGCGGAAGCCGAACCCCTCGATGAGGGCGACGAAACCGCGAAAGGATACGGTGCGATTAGTCGATTGGAGGAGTTGGTCGTAGAGTTTATCAGGGCGGGTCAAGGCACTCAGTCGACAGCTCCCCCGTAGGCTAAAATCACGTTAGCAATCTTGCGCGCTTCGGGGGCATTAAGATCGTAGGGAACATTGCCGATCTGAATAACCACGCCGTCGCGGATCGCCACGGGGATCGAAGGGCTAACTGCTGAGTTGGCCTCGCTTCTTCCCGTAGGCTGTCTAGGACGCTCTCCCATATCGAGCCAAACTGGATTGACGTCCAAGATTCCTGCTAACTCTATACGTTTGGGCCTTCGCGGCTCGACTTCCCCCTCTAGCCACTTGCGCACAGACTCAACTGAAACTTGAATACCTCGTTGGCTCAATTGCTCTTTCACCCAGATCAATCGTCCTTTTTGAAGCGGGGGGCAGTGTGAATGCTTGTCGCAAGCCTCGTGGAGACGCCGCGCAAATCCTGATGCTTGAATGGTCTTGGTTTCCATGGGCTCGCACTCCGCTTAAGAATCTCGACCCTTAAGTAAGCGAATCCAGGTTATATGTCAACCTAAAGGTGATATATGAACTACTTCCCCATCTTTCGCTGCGTGCGCCCGTAGCGCATCTTGCGCGTGCCCGGCTTGCCCTCGTTCGACCGCCCCACCAGCGGCGCCTTCTTCTCGGCATCGCTTAGCCCCAGCTCGTCGTTTTCCAGCCGCCTGATCTCGTCGCGCAGGCGGCCGGCCTCCTCGAACTCGAGGTCGGCGGCGGCGTTACGCATCCGCTTTTCGAGGTCGGAAATATAAGCGCGCAGGTTATGGCCAACGAGGTTGTTCACCTCGGCATCGCCAGTGCCCACCACCACGCCGTCCTGTGAAGCAGTATGCGCTACGATATCGGCGATTGCGCGCTTGATCGTGGTGGGGGTGATGCCATGCTCGGTGTTGTATTCGCGCTGCTTTTCGCGGCGGCGCTCGGTCTCGGCCATTGCCCGCTCCATGCTGCCGGTGACTCGGTCGGCATAGAGGATGACGCGGCCATCCACGTTGCGCGCGGCGCGGCCGATGGTCTGGATCAGTGAGGTTTCCGAACGCAGGAACCCCTCCTTGTCGGCATCGAGAATGGCCACCAGACCGCATTCGGGAATGTCCAGCCCCTCGCGCAACAGGTTGATCCCCACCAGCACGTCATAGACGCCGAGCCGCAAGTCGCGGATCAGCTCGATGCGCTCCAGGGTTTCGACGTCGGAATGCATGTAGCGGACACGCACGCCCTGCTCGTGCATGAACTCGGTGAGGTCCTCCGCCATCCGCTTGGTCAGTGTGGTGACCAGCGTGCGGTAACCCTTCTGCGCGGTCGCCTTGGCCTCGGCGATGCAGTCCTGCACCTGGTCCTCGACCGGCCGGATCTCCACCGGCGGATCGATCAATCCGGTGGGACGGATCACCTGCTCGGCGAACACGCCGCCGGTCTGTTCCAGCTCCCATGAGCCCGGGGTGGCCGAGACCGCCACGGTCTGCGGCCGCATGGCGTCCCATTCGTTGAACCTGAGTGGGCGGTTGTCGATGCATGAGGGCAGCCGGAAGCCATACTCGGCCAATGTGATCTTGCGGCGATGGTCACCGCGCGCCATCGCGCCGACCTGCGGCACGGTCTGATGCGACTCGTCGACAAACAGCAGCGCGTTCTCGGGCAGGTACTCGAACAAGGTGGGCGGCGGCTCGCCGGGAAGTCGGCCGGTAAGGAAGCGGCTGTAGTTCTCGATGCCGTTGCAGCTGCCGGTGGCGGCGATCATCTCGAGATCGAAATTGGTCCGCTGCTCGAGCCGCTGTGCCTCGAGCAGTCGGCCTTCGTCATGGAGTTCCTTGAGCCGTTCGGCGAGCTCGAAGCGGATCGCCTCGGCGGCCTGCTTCATGGTCGGTCCGGGGGTGACGTAATGCGAATTGGCGTAGATGCGGACCTTTCCCAGCTCTTGCCCCTTGCGACCGGTGAGCGGATCGAACTCGGCGATATTGTCGATCTCGTCGCCGAAGAACGAGATCCGCCAGGCGGTGTCCTCCAGGTGGCTCGGGAACAGCTCCAAACTGTCGCCGCGGACGCGGAAACAACCCCGGGCGAAGGCGGTGTCGTTGCGTTTGTATTGCAGCGCCACGAGCTTCCTGATGATCTCGCGCTGGTCCGCGCTCTGACCCTGCTTGAGATCGAACACCATAGCCGAATAGGTCTCGACCGAACCGATGCCGTAGAGGCAGGAGACTGATGCCACGATCAGCACGTCGTCGCGCTCTAGCAGGGCGCGGGTGGCCGAGTGGCGCATCCGGTCGATCGCCTCGTTTACCGAGGACTCCTTCTCGATATAGGTATCGGAGCGCGGGACATAGGCCTCGGGTTGGTAGTAATCGTAATAGGAGACGAAATACTCGACCGCGTTGTTGGGGAAGAAGCTCTTGAACTCGCCATAGAGCTGGGCCGCCAGGATCTTGTTGGGCGCCAGCACCAGTGCGGGACGCTGCAACGCCTCGACCACCTTGGCCATGGTGAATGTCTTGCCCGAACCGGTAACGCCCAGCAGCACCTGCGTCTGTTCCCCATCCCGCGCGGCTTCGACCAGCTCGGCGATGGCGGCCGGCTGATCGCCGGCGGGCTGATAGTCGGAGACCAGCTCGAATGGGCGCCCGCCTTGCGACTTTTCGGGCCGTGCGGGCTTGTGAGGAACGAACTGGCCGGAGGTGTCGGGTTCGGCAAGGCCACGGCGGATCACGAGTTCTGGCATGGATTGATAATATGGGCCGGACGCTCGCCTGTTCAATCGCCCGCGGCGGCCCATTGGCTTGCGCCGCGCGGACTGTTAAACGCGCGCCCAAAGCCGAGGGGTGCTTCGGCGTAAACGGGGGAAGGTTCGGATGCGGATTACCATGATATCGACGGCTGCCATGGCGCTGGCGCTGACAGCATGCGGCAGCGGGGAAGAGGCGCAAGAGGCGGCGGGCGAAGGTCTCTCGTCCGAAATGCTTGCCGCTCAGATGCAGGAGGTCGATCGGCCACAGCCCGGACAATACGAGACCAGTGTTCAGATCACCGATTTCACCGTGCCCGGGATACCGCCCGAGCAAGTGGCGCAAATGCGTCAGATCATGGGTCGGCCGATCAACAGCACCTATTGCCTGACACCGGAGGAAGCCGCGCGCGGATACGAGGAGATGATGCGCGAATCATCGCAGGGCGACTGCACCTTCGAGCGCTTCGATGTGTCGGGCGGAAAGGTGGATGCCATCGCGCAATGTGTGGGCGAGGATGGCCAGAGCGGCACCATGACCGTGAGCGGCACGGTGCGCAGCGATGGTTCCGACATGGTAATGACCGGGCAGCAGAATATCGAGGGTGTGGGTCCTACCCAAATGGAGATGAAGATGACTTCGCAGCGGATCGGCGAATGCGAGTAGGCGCTCCATTCGCTTGAGCGGCAGGGGGCGGTAATGCGGCCTGGATGGTCCGCCTGCAGGTCCGTTCGCGCTCCTGGATGCTTCGATCACCGGGTGACCTGAGGAAACCGACCGCCGTCGCGCCGTTCATCGTGCAACAAGTCGGTTATGTTACGAAAGCAGCAATGATCGTCGAGGACGTCTCAAAACTCGCCACCCGATGGCGCGGCAGCGGGGCCGTCGGCGATAGCGTTACCGATATTCGCCAGGCGTTGGCTCGGCGGGCTCGTCTGGCCTTGTCGCGCGCACCCGAACATGCGCACGCGCCCGGGCTGAGGCTGCTGGTCGGCGAACTCGAAGCGTTTCGCGATCCGGTCACCAGGTTGTTCCAGAAGCCACTCGACCTGCCGCGCCCCGCAAATCCGCGGGTGGCGATCCTGTTTCCCGGGTTCGGCACGCATCCGTTGCGCATGCGGCATATGGCGTGGGCGCTTGAGGAGATCGGCCATACTGTCAAGCGCTGGGGCAGCGGGTTCAATTTCGGCCCCACCCAAACCAATTTCGAGACGCTTTCCGCCCGCATCGAGGCGGTGCATCAGCGCTATGGTCAAAACGTGGTGCTGGTGGGCTGGAGCCTGGGCGGCATATTCGCCCGCGAGATGGCCAAGAAACATCCTGACATCATTGACAAGGTGGTGACGATGGGCTCGCCCTTCAGTCATACGCCCTATTCGAACAATGTCTGGCGTCTCTATCAGTTGGTCACCGGGCATTCGGTGGAATGTCCGCCGATCGAGGCGCGGCTGCCCGAAAAGCCGCCGGTCGAGACGGTGGCGCTGTGGAGCCCGCGCGACGGTGTCATCGCCCCGCGCAGCGCCTGTGGTCGGCCCGGCGAGCGCGACCGGGCGGTGGCGCTGCGCTGCACGCATCTGGGGTTCACCAACTCACCCGAAGCCATCCGCGCAGTTGCCTGCGAGCTTGACGATCAACTTCGTCTGGCCGGCGAACAGGTCATACATTAAGCTTTCGTTGCGTCATCCCCCCGCCTTTGTCACAAGGGCGCGATGAAGGGGGCTTTGGCGGACGGATATGACGAGATGCACCGTGCCGATGGCTCGGTGCGCGAGGCCTATGGCGGCTATGACGACTGGCTCGGCGAGCAGGATGCCGCCTGGATGCGCAGGAAGGGCTTCGAGGCGGAAAGCTTCTTCCGGCGGACCGGCATCACCTTCAACGTTTATGGCGAGGAGGATGCCGAGGAGCGACTGATACCCTTCGACATGGTGCCGCGCATCATAACCGGGGCGGAATGGCGGCGGCTGTCGCGCGGGATCGAGCAGCGTGTGCGCGCGCTCAACGCCTTCATGCACGATCTCTACCACCGGCAGGAGATCATCCGCTCGGGCCGGCTTCCCGAACGTCTGTTCCGCGACAACAAGGCCTGGCTGCCGCAGATGGTGGGCCTGACACCGCCCGGCGGCGTCTATACCCATGTCGTCGGGATCGACCTGGTGCGCACCGGGCCCGACGCGTTTATGGTGCTGGAGGACAATGCCCGCACGCCTTCGGGCGTCTCCTACATGCTCGAGAACCGCGAGACCATGATGGCGATGTTCCCCGAACTATTTACCCGGGTGAAAGTGCAGCAGGTGTCGAACTATCCGCGCCGGCTGGCCCAGTCGCTCGCCGCCTCGGCGCCCGATTGTGCCGCTTCCAGCCCGACGATCGCGGTGCTGACCCCCGGAATCTACAATTCGGCCTATTTCGAGCACGCCTTCCTCGCCGACCAGATGGGCGCCGAACTGGTCGAGGGAAGCGACCTGCGCATCGTTGATGGGCGGGTGCAGATGCGCACCACCGCAGGGTTCAAGCCGATCGACGTGCTTTATCGCCGGGTGGATGACGAGTTCATCGATCCACTCACCTTCAAGGGCGACAGCATGCTCGGGGTGCCGGGCATCATAGATGTCTATCGCGCCGGACGCATCACCATCGCCAACGCACCGGGCACGGGAGTGGTGGACGACAAGGCGATCTATTCGTTCATGCCCGAGATCGTCGAGTTCTTCACCGGCGAAAAACCGCTACTGCCCAATGTCGAGACCTTCCGCTGCGCCGATCCCGACGCACTCAAATATGTGCTCGCCAACCTGGCCGAACTGGTGGTCAAGGAGGTGCACGGCTCGGGCGGATACGGCATGCTGATCGGCCCTACCGCATCGCGCCGCGAGCTTGCTGCCTTCCGTCGCAAGCTGGAAGCCGACCCTGAGAACTACATCGCCCAGCCTACGCTGGCTTTGTCCACCTGCCCCATCTTCACGCGCAAGGGGCTTGCTCCGCGCCACGTCGACCTGCGCCCCTTCGTGTTGTGTTCGCCCGGCGGGATCGACATCACCCCCGGCGGGCTGACCCGCGTGGCGCTCAAGAAGGGCTCGCTGGTGGTCAATTCGAGCCAGGGAGGGGGCACCAAGGACAGCTGGGTGCTGGACGACCTGTGAACCTTGCTAGTCGAACGGGCGGAATACTGGCGGCGTCATGCTAGGGCGCGTCGCCAACGATATCTTCTGGATGTACCGCTATCTCGAGCGGGCGGAGAACACCGCGCGCCTGCTTGCCGCCGGCCAGCGGATGACGCTCACGCGCGGCACCGATGTCGCTTCGGAGGAGTGGCGCTCGATCCTCACCACGCTGGGTCTGATGAGAACCTATGGCGACACCGGCGAGGTGCTCGACGGCGCTCATGTGTGCGACTTCGTGCTGCGTGGAAAAAGCAACGAGCTGAGCGTGATGGAAATGTTCGACCGGGCACGGACCAACGCGCGCTCGGGTCGCTCGGCGATCACCGGCGAGGTGTGGGAGGCGGTCAACGAGGGCTGGCTGACTTTGCGCGACCTCCTTGCCCGCCCCGTGCGCGACGGCAACCTGGGCGTGGTGCTTGCCGCCATCCGGCGCGAGGCGACACTTGCGCGCGGCGCGACGCAGGCCTCGATGCTGCGCAACCAGACCTATTCTTTCGCCTGCGCAGGAACCTATCTCGAGCGGGCGGACAACACCGCGCGCATCCTGGACGTCAAATATTACCTGCTGCTGCCCTCGCCGGCCTATGTCGGCACGGTGCTGGATACCGGGCAGTGGGAGAACATCCTGCGCTCGCTATCGGGTGAGCGGGCGTATCGCTGGCTCAACGCAGGCCGGATGGACGCCCGCTCGATCGCTGCCTTCCTACTTCTCGACGCGCGCTTCCCACGCAGCCTTGCGTTCTGCTATGCCGCCATGCGCGACAATCTTGCTGCGCTTGCCCTCCTGCACGGCGAGGAAGGCCGGAGCCATGAATGCATGCGCGAGGCTGATGTGAGCCTCGGCGGCCGCTCGATAGAGGCGATCATCGATGAAGGGCTGCACGAATTCGTGACCGGCTTCATCGTGCAGAACAACGAAATTGCCGCCGCCATTGCCGAAGATTACCGCTTCGTCGCATGATGTCTTTGCCCGCCTGAACCCCTAGTCGCCCCGACCCTTTAACCGAAGATTACCTCAGCTTATGCGTCTCGCCATCCGCCACACCACCCGCTATCTTTTCGCCGGCCCCATCGCGCATGGTGTCCAGCGGTTGCGGCTGACCCCCAAGGAAACGCAGGGACAGCGCGTTCTTGACTGGCGCATGGAGCTGGAGGGCGCCGACGAGCAGCTTTCCTACGATGACCAGAACATCAACCGGGTCACGCTCGTGGCGGTGCGCGAGGGGGCGCAGGAAGTGGCGATCTCGTGCAGCGGGGTGGTCGATACCGAGGATCAGGCGGGTGTCATCGGCCAACATGCCGGGCATCTTCCGTTGTGGGCTTTTCTGGGCGAAACACCGCTCACCGCGCCCGGCAAGCGCATCAAGGCGCTGATCGCGACCGTCGAGCGCAGCAACGAGGGCATGGTGCCGACGCTGCACAACCTGTCCGGCGTCATCCGCGGGGCGGTCGACTACGTCACCGGGGGCACGGGAGTGGACACCACCGCGGAGGAGGCGGTGGCTGCCGAAGGCGGCGTGTGCCAGGACCATGCGCATATTTTCATTGCCGCCGCCCGTTCGCTCGGCATCCCCGCCCGCTATGTCTCGGGCTACCTGATGATGAACGACCGGATCGACCAGGAGGCCACCCACGCCTGGGCTGAAGCCTGGGTCCAGGGCCTGGGCTGGGTTGGCTTCGATATCTCCAACCAGATCAGCCCCGACCCGCGATATGTGCGCGTGGCGACGGGACGTGACTACCGCGATGCCGCTCCCATCACCGGGGTAAGCTTCGGCGCGATGACCGAGAAGCTCACGGTGGATGTCGCCGTCGAACAGCAGGTGGCAGGACAGCAGCAATAGGTTGGGCCGGGACCGAACCTCTGCCGGGAATACGCGCGAGCGGGGATGTCGAGTGCTCTCGTATGGTGTGATTGCGGATTAACACTCGGTAGCGGCTCGGGTTTGATCGACCGCCGCTATGGTTGGTCGAGAGCAAGCCTGGGGAAAACTTGGCTCGATGGTTAACGAGGCACCCCGTTTCTCCGACGTCCGGCTGGCAATCGGTTGCTGGAAGATTATCGGGCGAAGGAACGTCATGTATTTCGAAGCGGAACGCCGATGACTTATTGCGTGGGTTTGTTGTTCGACAAGGGACTGGTGCTCATGAGTGACACCAGGACCAATTCGGGCGTGGACAATATCTCGATCTTCCGCAAAATGCATTATTGGTGCGTCGAGGGCGAGCGGATTATTTCGCTGATGACCGCGGGCAATCTTGCCACCACGCAGAGCGTCATCAGCCGGTTGGAGGAGCGGACCAAGGCGCCCGCCGACCGGCAGAATTCGCTATTCGAACTGCCTACGATGTTCCAGGTCGCGGTGGAGGCGGGCAAGCTGCTGCGTGAAACCGTGCGCAATACCCAGATCGAGAACAAGTCCGGTTCTTCGCGCTTTACGGCGTCGATAATTCTTGCCGGCCAGATCAAGGGCATGCAACCGCGACTTTTTCTTATCTATCCGGAAGGCAATTTCATCGAGGCCAGTTTCGATACTCCGTTCTTCCAGATTGGGGAGACAAAATATGGTCGTCCGATCCTGATCCGAGGGTATGATCCCCAGATGAGCTTCGAGGATGCGGTCAAGCTGCTGATGGTAAGCTTCGATTCCACCCTCAAGGCAAACCTCTCGGTCGGCCTGCCGCTCGATCTCCTGGTGATCGAGAAGGATGTCTTTTCTCCGTTGCACGAGCGGCGCATCGAACATGCCGACCCTTATTTCGATGCCATCTCCTCAAGCTGGAGCGATGCCTTGCGCACTGCTTTTCATTCCCTTCCCGACTACAGTTTTTTCCAGGACACCGGATCTGCATAGCTGCAACGTCTTAGCGATTGGTAAAGATGATCCGGTGTCTCCTGTCGACATTACTGAACGGCGACCGCATCCGTTTTGGTCTTAACCCAATAGCAAGGATTTGCGGGCAAAACGGTCGCCTGGTCGGAAATAGGTCGGAATTGGGCGCGAACGCCAGTGCAACACAGGGCGGGGTCGGGTACTGGTAGGAACATGCAAACCAAGCTGACCTTTCACATTCTCGGCGGGTCCGGTCGGGCGCGAGCCGAGCAGGCGCATGCGATCCTGTTGAGCGGTCAACACGCTGAGGTTTACGATCATGCGGACGAACTGTTCGAGCGTCGATTGGTCGATGGCGTCGTTCTCGCCGGAGGTTTGCTGGCCGATGACATAGCCGCGTTGCTCGGGTGTATGGGCAGCGCTGAAATCTGGCTTCCCGTCGTGGCTGTCGGTGAGGCGCCGACCATATCGCAGGTGGTCGACGCGATTGCCGATGGCGCGCTCGACTTCCTGCCCCTGCCGCTGACAGCCTGCGATCTTGAGCGGCTACAGATTAGATTGATGCACGACTCGGATCGCCAGGTAACCGCGCGGCGTCAGACGGCAAACGCCCGGCGGCTCATCGACAAGTTGAGCGGCCGTGAAAGACAAGTGCTCGACGAGATCGCGTCCGGCTCATCGAACAAGCTGATGGCGCGAGCGCTCGACATCTCACCCCGCACCATCGAGATCCATCGAGCGAACATGCTGGCCAAGCTGGGTGTCACGCATCTGGCTCAAGCAGTTCGGCTCCATTGCATCGCTGAACTTGCGCGGTCTGCGGGAAAGGTCAGCGCAATTGTAGTCGAACCTGCTAGATTTGAAGACCCTTTTGATCGGTGTTTGCTGCGTCGGGTGGCCTAATTATGTTGCAGCCTAAGCGATGATGATGTTTCGAAATTGCTAAATTATTTCATAATTTGGAGTAGCTTGCTGGACTAGTTAGATCGACGACGATATATAATGGTGAATCAAAAAGATATCTAGATTTTACGTTGGGCTGGTAGCCGCAAGTAATCCGACCTCATGAAAATACGGCTTAGATACGACGATGGATTGAGCGCTTTTGGTAGTCCGCATCACATCAGACGTGTACGCGGTAAAAACTAATAACTTGGCTACCTGCGAAGTCGGACCCGATGTACAAGACTTTGTGATATCAATAGATAAGTTGTCCAAAGGGGCGCGCTCGAACGGCGATATTTAATAAAATATTATTAAGCTTTTGATCAGAAATATTTTTATTCGCTTCGTCAATATTCCCGAACTGCAGGCTTCCCGCCCCGAGACTTGGCGCTCAGCGACAAAAGCTTCCATTACCCCCAACGCCTTCGAGATGCAGGTGGTCGCGATGGGCGGCGTTGTAGCCTGGCCCCAGAACCGTCGCGAAGCGGCGGCAGGCGCTCTGGTGCACCACGCGCAGGAAACGTCGCTCTGCCTTGTCCGCGCCGAGCCAGCCGGTCGCCACGCTGATCCGGCGCCCGTCTGAAAGGACGAAGGCGGAGACATCGATCGCATTGCCCGTTGCATGGGCGGAGCGGCGTGCGGTGCCGGCGACGTTGCGACATGAGTAGCTGCCCATCGTCTCGATTGCGACGAGCGGCAATCCCAAAATCGCGCGGGCGGCCCGGTCGGCACCGAACCGTGCCCAGTCGACGAAGACCTGCCCCGTCTCGCAGGTGACAGGGCCTATGTTGCGCAACCTGAGCCGCGCCGTATCGCTGGCGAGTTCCGACAGCTGGACCGTTCCCGCCAGCTCGCAGCCCGGAGCTTCGGACCGATCGGGCAACGCAGAGAAGCTGGCGCCCGCCTGCGCTAGCCGGATATGGCATGCGCGCAGCGCCGCTTGTTCGGCAACAGGCGAGGGGGGAGGGTACGATGACGGAGGTGGCTGCCGATCCGCCAAGCCTGTCGGGAGCGAACAACCGACAAGGGTCAGGACAGCAAGAAGCGTGACGCAGGTTCGTTGACGGGACATCGGCAGCAAGGGTCGCACCGGGCGTCGCGCACCGCCAGTCCCCGCAACCCGTCAGCGGAAAACTTATCCACCATCGCCCGCCGTTTGCTTGACACAATATGTCAGACGCCTACCGCCCGCAGCGGGCCACGCGGTCCCAACGCCGCGCGCGCTCTCTGCAAGGAGAGATATCATGATTACCGAACCCAAGCTGCGTCCGCAGCGTCCGTTCTTTTCCTCCGGGCCATGTGCGAAGTTTCCGGGCTGGTCGCTCGACCGGCTCGACACGCGCTCGCTCGGCCGATCGCATCGCTCCAAGCTGGGCAAGGCGCGGCTCAAACACGCGATCGACCTGTCGCGCGAACTGCTCGGTATCCCCGATGACTATCTGGTCGGCATCATGCCGGCCTCCGACACCGGCGCGCTGGAATGCGCGATGTGGACCATGCTCGGCCCCCGTCCAGCCACCATCGCGGCGTGGGAGAGCTTCGGCAATGTGTGGATCCAGGATGCGGCCAAACAGCTCAAGCTGAAGGATCTGCAGCTGCTCGAAGCCGATTACGGGAAGATACCCGATCTGTCGCAGGTGCCGCAGGGCAATGATGTCGTGTTTACATGGAACGGCACCACATCGGGTGCGCGTATCCCCGACACGCGGTGGCTGGCATCCGGCCGCGAGGGGCTGGCGATCAACGATGCCACCAGCGCCATCTTCGCCGCCGAGATGGACTGGCCGCGGCTCGATGCGACCACCTATTCCTGGCAGAAGGTGATGGGTTCCGAGGCGCAGCACGGCATGCTGATCCTGAGCCCGCGCGCTGTCGAGCGGATCGAGAGCTACGATCCACCTTGGCCGCTGCCCAAGCTGTTCCGGTTGAAGAAGGGCGGCAAGATCAACCGGGCGATCTTCGAGGGCGCAACGATCAATACGCCCTCTCTCCTGGCGACCGAAGATTACATTGCCGCGCTCGAATGGGCGCAGTCGATCGGTGGCCAACGCGCGCTAATCGAGCGAGCCGATGCCAATGCGCGGATCGTCCACGAGTGGATCGAGGCCAAACCCTTCCTCGCGCATATGGTCGCCGATCCGGCAAAGCGGACCAATACCGGCGTGTGCATGACGTTTACCGGCGACTGGTATGACAATCTTTCGCCCGAAGATCAGGCAGGGGTTCCAAAGCAGATCGCCGCGCGGCTCGAGGCGATGGACGTCGCTTATGATTTCAACGGCTATCGCGACGCACCGCCCTCGTTGCGGATCTGGTGCGGCAGCACGGTGGAGGCCGAAGATATCGAGCGCCTCTTGCCCTGGATCGAATGGGCATATGCCGAACTGCGAAGCAAGGACGCGGCGGGCTGAGTCCCGGTCCGCTCGCTGCAAGGCCGCACTTATGAACGAAAGCGCATCATCATGACCAAGCCCCGCGTGCTCATTTCCGACAAGATGGACGAGAACGCCGCCCGCATCTTCGAGGAGCGCGGGTGCGCGGTCGATGTGAAGACCGGCATGGCCAAGGATGAGCTCATCGCCTGTATCGGCGAGTATGACGGTCTGGCGATCCGTTCGTCCACCAAGGTGGATGAGGACGTTCTTGAAGCGGCAACCAGTCTGAAGGTGATCGGCCGGGCTGGTATCGGGGTCGATAATGTCGACATCCCCGCCGCCAGCACACGCGGCATCGTGGTGATGAACACCCCGTTCGGCAATTCGATCACCACCGCCGAGCATGCGATCGCGCTCATCATGGCGCTGGCCCGGCAAATCCCCGAGGCCAATGCACGCACGCAGGCCGGCGAATGGCCCAAGAACGCCTTCATGGGGGTCGAGGTGACCGGCAAGGTGCTGGGCCTGGTCGGGGCAGGCAATATCGGCAGCATCGTCGCGTCGCGGGCGCTGGGCCTCAAGATGAAGGTGATTGCCTATGACCCCTTCCTCACCCCCGAGCGCGCGGTGGAGATGGGCGTGGAGAAGGTCGATCTGGGGGCGCTGATCGAGCGGGCGGATTTCATCACGCTGCACACCCCGCTGACCGACGAGACCCGCGGCATTCTCAGTCGTGAGCGGCTCGAGCAGGCGAAGCCAGGCGTGCGCATCGTCAACTGCGCGCGCGGCGGCCTGATCGACGAGGCAGCGCTGAAGGACTTGCTCGAGAGCGGCCATATCGCGGGTGCGGCGCTCGACGTGTTTGAGAAGGAGCCGGCCAAGGATAGTCCGCTGTTCGGCATGCCCGGCTTCATCTGCACGCCGCATCTAGGGGCGAGCACCACCGAGGCGCAGGTCAATGTCGCCCACCAGGTCGCCGAGCAAATGGCCGACTATCTGGTCGATGGCGGGGTCACCAATGCGCTCAACATGCCATCGCTCAGTGCCGAGGAAGCGCCCAAGCTCAAGCCCTACATGCAGCTGGCCGAGCGGCTGGGTTCGCTGGTTGGCCAGCTGGCGCATGGCAGCCTGCCCACGATCAGTATCGAGACCGAGGGCGCGGCGGCGGCCTTGCCGCAAAAGCCAATCGTGGCCGCGGTGCTGGCAGGGTTGATGCGGCGTTTCTCGAGCACGGTGAACATGGTCAATGCCCCTTTCCTGGCGCGCGAGCGTGGGATGGAGGTGCGCGAGATCAGGAACGAGCGCGAGGGGGTCTACCAGACGCTGCTCAGGGTCACGGTCGCCACCAGCCAGGGCGATCGTTCGGTCGCGGGTACCTTGTTCGGCAACACCGCCCCGCGGCTGGTGGAGATATTTGGCATTCGGATCGAAGCCGAACTGGCGGGGCAGATGATGTATATCGTCAATCGCGACGAGCCCGGCTTCATCGGGCGGATCGGCACGCTGCTGGGCGAGAATGGGCTCAATATCGGCACCTTCCACCTGGGCAGACGCGAGAGCGGCAAGGAGGCGGTGCTGTTGCTTTCGGTCGATCAGCCGATTCCGCCCGAAGTGATCGTCGAGGCCGAGCGGCTCGAGGATGTCGTCCTCGCCCGCGCATTGTCCTTCTAACCCTGTTTCCCCGGCAATCGTGAACGAGCTGGCAGCAGACCTTCTTCCCGAGGGGCTCGAGGATCGGTTGCCGCAAAGCATGGCGGCCGCCGCGAGAATTGAGCGTGCGGTTCTAGGGACGCTCAACTCGCACGGCTATGACCGGGTTCGCCCGCCACTGATCGAGTTCGAGCGATCATTGCGGCGCCGGATGGCGGGCCTACGGACCGGACACCTGTTCCGCTTCGTCGATCCGCGCAGCCTGGAAATGCTGGCGTTGCGCTCGGATATCACCCCGCAGATCGGCCGAATCGCCGTGACCGGGCTTGCCGGTGCACCGCGTCCGCTGCGGCTGAGCTATACCGGCCAGGTCGCGCGCATGGTGGGCGATGGTCTCGACCATCGGCGTGAAAACCTGCAGCTTGGCGGCGAGCTGATCGGCAGCGACAGCGTGGCGGCGGCGGGCGAGATCGTTTCGGTCGCGATCGCTGCGCTCGAAGCGGCGGGAGCGGTGGGGCCGAGCGTCGATTTCACGCTGCCCGATCTGGTCGACACGCTGGCCGCCGGACCTTGGCCTTTGTCAGAGCCTGAGCGCGAGGCGGTGCGCCGCGAGCTCGATACCAAGGATGCCGCCGGACTGATCGAGGCGGGCGGCAAAGCCTATTTGCCGCTGCTTTATGCCGCCGGCCCGTTCGATCAGGCGATGATGCGCCTTGCCAAACTCGATGCGGGCGGCGTGCTGGCGACCCGGCTCGCCGGGCTCGAGCAGGTCGCCAGGGGCTTGTCCGAACGCGCGCAGCTCACCCTCGATCCCACCGAGCGCCATGGTTTCGAATATCAGACCTGGTTTGGCTTCACGCTTTATGTGCAAGGCGTTCGGGGCGCGGTGGGGCGCGGCGGAAGCTACATGATCCGCGGGTCGGACGAGCCGGCGATCGGTTTCTCGCTCTATCCCGAAAACCTCGTCGAGGCGGTCAAGCGCAGCGAACGGATGGGTGACAAGCTGTTTCTGCCGCTGGATCATGACCATGCCGTTGCACGCCGTCTGCGTGCCGAGGGTTGGCGTACGCTGGCAGCGCTGTCGCCCGATGACGATGCGCTGAAGCTGGGCTGCACGCACCGGCTGGAGGAAGATCGGCCGGTCGCGATCCGCTAGGGCAGAGCCTGGGTATGCGCGAGGAGCTCTCTTAACCATGCCCGTACCGCCTGCGTGGGCTCGTGCCCGTCGCTGCCGAACCTGCGGCTGAACGCCACATGCGCCGCAACGCCCCCGCCGCCATGGTTGATCCGCCGAACGGGCGTTCCAGCGGTTCGCAGCGCCGCTTCCATCCGGCGTGCCTGTTCGCTGCGCTGTGTCTTGCCGGCATGCAGCAGCAGGAAGCCGCGAGCGTTGGGCGGTGAGACTGCCTGACGAACGGGGGAAACCAGCGCGAGCTTGGGCTGATCGCAGGGCGGAAAGGCGGGATGGATCAGGCGACGCTCAAGCCAGGCCTTACCCGTGCTGCGCGCTGCGGGATCATAGGCCGCGCCATCGATCGCGATCACACCCGCCAGGACATCGGGAGCGTAGCCAAGCTGACCGAGATATCGCGGACAGGTGCCCACCAGGTAGGCCAGATGCGCACCGGAGGAGTGGCCCATCAGCACGAGTGCCGCAGGGTCGATGCCGAGCCGCGGGGCCTCTGTCATTAGCAGGCCGACCGCCCTTGCGATGTCGAGCGCCATGTCGGTCACCCCCACCTGCGGCACGAGGCGGAAGTTGAGTGCGGCGAAATGCCAGCCTTGCGCGCGGACGAAGGCGGCCTTTCGGTCACCGGGGCGGCGGGCCTTGTCTCCGAACTGCCATGCCCCGCCGTGGATGAACACGACCAGCGGCCGGACGTCGTCACCAGCGCTGAAGAAATCCAGTGCCTGCAACTCGTGCTCGCCATAGCGCAAGGTCATCGTCGGCTGCTGAAAGCGCGCGGCGGTGCGCCTGGTAGGGCCGGGCGAAAAGCCCAGCGCTACATTCACGAGCGTGCGGATGGTGGGCATGGCTTGGGGCGTTGACCGGCGAGCTTGGTGCAAGCAGGCCGGTCAGTCGATCTCGCCGGGCTCCGGACCGATGCGTCCCGCAGGATCATTGAGCGCATCGATCGCCGCGATCTGGTCGCTGTCCAAATCGATCTCCAGCGATAGGAAATTGTCGCGCATATGTTCGGGGGAACTCGACATGGGGATAGGTGCCAGGCCATGCGCGAGATGCCAGGCCAGCACCACCGCCGCGGCTGGCCGGTCGACCTGGCGCGCGATCTCTCCCACCGCCGTCGGCTCGAGCGCCTGTCCCTGTCCCAGCGGCGCCCAGCACTGGGTGACGATCCCGCGCTCCTGGTGCACCTTGCGCATCGCGCGTTGCTGAAACCGGGGATGCAGCTCGATCTGGTTCACCGCGGGCACCACACCCGTCGCCTCGATGATGGCCACGAGGTCCTGCTCGCGGAAATTGGCGACGCCGATCGAGCGTGCGAGCCCTTCGTCGCGACATTCGATGAGCGCGCGCCAGGTGTCGAGCGTGCGGGCCTTCCTCGGGCATGGCCAGTGGATCAGCGCGAGGTCGACATGGCTTCGTCCCAGCCGCTCGAGACTGGCCTTGAGCGCGCTCTTGGCCTCGTCGAAACCATGCGCGTCGTTCCAGATCTTGGTGGTCAGGAAGATGTCGCTCCATTCGCCGATGGCTTTCCCGACATGGACCTCGTTCTGGTACATCGCGGCGGTGTCGATCAGCCAGAAACCTGTATCGAGCGCAGCATCTACCGCCCGCCTGCAAGCCTCCCCTTCAAGGCGATAAGTGCCAAAGCCGAGCTGGGGCATCCGCCTTTCATCATTGAGCTGCAAGGTGGGCTGATCGGGCATGACGGTTCCTTCGCTTGTATTGGTTCCGGCATACAACGCAGCGTCCGGGACAGAATATCCGAACAGACAAGGCTGCTTGCCGCACGCGGCCTGCTCGCCTAGGCGCGCTCTCGTTGCGCGGCTTCACGAGGATTGTCTGAAAAGCGATGCCCAATGTCACGGTGATCGGCGCTCAGTGGGGCGATGAGGGCAAGGGCAAGATCGTCGATTGGCTGGCGGCGCGCGCGGATGTCGTGGTGCGCTTCCAGGGCGGCCACAACGCGGGCCATACGCTGGTCGTAGAGGGCAAGACCTACAAGCTTTCGCTTCTGCCCAGCGGCATCGTCACCGGCACGCTGTCGCTGATCGGCAATGGCGTGGTGCTCGACCCCTGGGCGCTGAAGGATGAGATCGCTCGGCTCGAGGGGCAGGGCGTCAGCATCACGCCCGACAATTTCGGGATCGCCGACAACTGCGCGCTCATCCTGCCCGTTCACCGCGATCTCGACGCCTTGCGCGAGGGTGCGGCGGGGCGGGGCAAGATCGGCACGACGATGCGCGGGATCGGCCCCGCTTACGAGGACAAGGTCGGTCGGCGCGCCATCCGCGTGTGCGACCTGGCGCACCCGGAGGGTCTGGCGCCGCTGCTCGATCGCCTGTGCGCCCATCACGATGCGCTGCGGGCGGGCTTCGGCGAACCTGCGCTCGACCGTGCGGCGCTGACCGCCGAGCTGGCCGGCATTGCCCCGTTCATCCAGCGCTTTGCCCAGCCGGTGTGGAAGCGGCTGCGCGATATTCGCCGCGACGGCGCGCGCATCCTGTTCGAGGGCGCGCAAGGCGTACTGCTGGACGTCGATCACGGCACCTACCCCTTCGTCACCAGCTCGAACACGGTCAGCGGCACCATTGCCTCTGGCAGCGGCCTGGGACCGGGAGCGGCGGGCTTCGTGCTGGGGATCGTTAAGGCCTACACGACCAGGGTGGGCAGCGGCCCCTTCCCGACCGAGCTCGAGGACGAGACCGGCCAGCAGCTGGGCGAACGCGGGCGCGAGTTCGGCACCGTCACGGCAAGAAAACGCCGCTGCGGCTGGTTCGATGCGGTGCTGGTGCGTCAGACCTGCGCCATCTCGGGCGTGACCGGCATCGCGCTAACCAAGCTGGACGTGCTTGACGGGTTCGAGACTATCCGCATCTGCACCGGCTACAAGCTGGCGGACCGCATGCTCGATTACCTGCCGGCAAGCGCTTATGAACAGGCGCGGGTCGAACCTGTCTACGAAGAGATGGAAGGGTGGAGCGCAACCACCAAAGGTGCACGCCGCTGGGCCGATCTGCCGGCGCAGGCAATCAAGTATATCCGCCGCATCGAGGAACTGATCGAGTGTCCGGTAGCCTCGGTTTCCACCAGTCCCGAACGAGAGGATACCATTCTCGTGCGCAACCCCTTCGCCGACCAGTAATGCGTCTGCCGGGAGGTCCGACGCGCCACCAGTTTCCCATGCTTTGGCGCATGAAGGGCTTGACCGCGCCGCCTTCCATTGGGCACCCCTTCACTCCGTGACCAGCCAGCCAAGCGACTTCTCCTACGAGCAAACCCGCCCTGCCAGCGGGTCACGACCGTCGCTGTCGATCTTCGCCAACTCGGCTGCCAGTCGGCAGGAACTGCGCGAGGATGCGGAGGCGGCGGGGTTCGAGGTGCGCGAGGCCGCCTCACTCGCGCGGCTGCTCGAGGAAGACCCCGCCGCTTTGGCCGAGGTGGTCATCGTCGATTGCCCGCAAGTGAGCGAACGCGGCGCCGATGCGCTTGTCCAGCTCGACGAGCGCGCCTCGCGTCTGGGGTCGCAGCTGGTTCTTTCGACCAGCCTGGGCTCGCTCGACCAGGTGTACGCTGCGTGTCACCGGTCCGAACCGCAGATCCTGGTCAATTCGTCGCGCGCTGGCCGGGTCATCGTGCTTGGCATGATCCGTGCGGACCGCGGCGGGTCCAGCGTGCGCGAATTGTCCGACGGTGATCGGCTTACCTTGCTGCGGTTGAGCGAGCAGGTCGGAATGCTGGCCGAACGGATCGACCGGTTCGGCGATCGCGCTCCAGCCCGAATGCCGGAGGGGGGCAGCGATGGTCCGGCAGTTGCTCCGACCACGCAGGGCACCGCGCAGCGTGCTTCTGCCGAACCGCCGGCCTTGCCCGATCCGCGTCTCGTTCGCCGGATCATCGCTCATCGCCAGGCCCGCGCCAAGTTCCTCGACAGCGAACTATTCGCCGATCCGGCCTGGGACATGCTGCTCGACCTCACCGCCGCCAAGGGCGAACAGGCGCGGGTATCGGTCACCTCGCTGTGCATCGCGGCGAACGTTCCCACCACCACCGCGCTGCGCTGGATCACCCAGCTTACCAAGGCCGGACTGATCGAGCGGATCGAGGACGAGGCCGACCGCCGCCGCGCCTTCATCGCGCTGAGCGATGCGGCCGCCGAAGCCATGGCGCGCTATTTCACCGCGCTGGAGGACAGGCCCGGACAACCGATCTGAACCAAGGGCGGTGCGGGTATTGCGAGGAATTGGATACCCGGTTCTATAGGCAATTCCCATCCGGTCTCAGGCTACGACGGGTAGCGGCATCTAGCGAACGTCAGCGATCCTTCTCTCCGCTCAGCGCCGGTCGAACGCGGCCTGCCGCAGTGCCACATCCTCGACCCCTGCGGCGATCAACAACTGGACCAGCACGCGCGCCTTCGCCGGACCCAGTGCACGCGCGGCGATGAAGCCTGCCTGGTCGTCGGACACCACGCGATCGACCAGCCCCTCGTCGACACGGGTCGAGCGCACCACCGCAATGCCTGCCGCAGCCGCGCGGGCAAGGGCGTCGCGCACGGATTGCGGCATGTTTCCTTCGCCGAACCCAGCCAGCACGATGCCACGCGCGCCCGCCTCCACCAGATTGGTGACGCAGGCTCCATCCATGGTCTGATAGGCGTGCAGGATGGGCACCTGCGACAGGGTTTCGGGCCAGGCGAAACGCGCCTCCTCGCCGCGACGCCAGGACGGCGAGAACCATTCGACCGCAGATGGCGTGGCCATGCCGACCGGGCCGCGCGGAAAGCTGGCGAAGGCTCCCGCACCACTCGTGCGGGCCTTTCTCGCATCGCGCGCCGCAAGGATCTGGTCGCTCATCACCAGCAGCACGCCGCGCCCCGCGGCCGCCACATCGCTCGCCACCTGGACCGCATTCACGAAATTGCGGGTGGCTTCGGAACCGACCGCATCGAGGGGATGCATCGCGCCCGCCAGGATCAGCGGCTTGTGCGTGGGGAGGGTCTGGTCGAGCAGGAAGGCGGTTTCCTCGGCGGTATCGGTCCCGTGTGTGATGATGACGCCGTCACAGGTGGGGTCCGCAATGGCTGCAGTGACCGAGCGATGAAGCAAACTCAAGTTCGCCCAGTCGATGTCTTCCGAACCGATATTCGTAATCTGTCTGCCGGTCAGGTCGACACCCAGGTTCAGACCGGCGATGGTCGCCAGAAACTGATCGATCCCCACTTGGCCGGGTGTGTAGTCTCGCCGGGTCGCCGCACCCGCGGTTCCCGCGATCGTGCCGCCCGTGGCGAGCACCAGGATGCGGAGAGGGCGCGCCATGCCGGTTCCCTAGACAGCCGCGGCCAACCGGCCAAGCCGCCATTCGACCCGCTGGAAAGTGCGCTGTTGATACGCTAGAGCAATTCTTGCGAAACGCGCGCGGGCGGTTAGCTCAGTTGGTAGAGCATCTCGTTTACACCGAGAGGGTCGGCGGTTCGAGCCCGTCACCGCCCACCATTTCCTTAGGCTGTAACCCCCGCACCGGGGCCACCGCACCGAGTGCCGCGTAATTCACCCGGACCCGGAACCCGCCGTCAGCGCCTCCGAAACCCGCTCGCGCGCCACGTCGCTCGCCCAGTCGTAGGCGCCGATCACTCGCCACACTTCGCGCCCCTCGCGGTCGTACAAGATGGTAAGCGGCAGGACCGCGCCACCGCCATAGGCGAAGGCGAGATTGTTTTCAGGGTCCATCCAGCGCGGTAGATGCGGCAGGTCGTTCTCCTCGAAGAACGGAACCACCGCGGCGGCGCCGTTCATGTCGACGCTTACCGTCACCACCTGTATCTGATCGCCAAATTCGGCGGCCAGCGTGTCGAGCAACGGCATTTCGACGACGCAAGGAGCGCACCAGGTCGCCCACAGGTTGAGCAGGACCGGACGGTCACCCTCGCCCAGCGACAGCGTCGCGCCCTGCGGATCGCGCACGATTGCCTGCGGGATCGGCTGGCCGGCAAAGCTGCGATCAAGCAGACCCGCCAGTTCCACCACCGGCGCGGTCTGCACCTCTTCGCCAGGCGTTGGTTGCACAGGATCGGCGTCTTGCCTATCGCAGCCCGCCAGCAAGGCGAGGGCCAGCGCCGCGCACAAGGATCGGAATGATAAGGTGAGCAAGGACGCAAGCTCCAATGCCATGTGGGGCGGCCGGTTCGCCGAAGGGCCATCCGCCGTGATGCGCCAGATTAATGCCTCGATCCCGTTCGACAAGGCCTTGTGGCGTCACGACATCCAAGCCAGCCGCGCCCATGCGGCCATGCTGGGCGCTGCGGGCATCATCGGCTCGGCTGATGCAAGCGCCATCGACGACGGCCTGGCGCGCATTGCTCACGAATACGAGGCGAACGGCGTTCCCGAGGACTGGGCGCTCGAAGATATCCACATGACGGTGGAAGCGCGGCTGGCCGAACTGATCGGCCCTGCCGCCGGCCGGCTGCACACCGCGCGCAGCCGCAACGACCAGGTGGCGACCGACTTCCGGCTCTGGGTGCGCCAAGCGATCGACGAGGCGGATGAGGCGCTTGCCGCGCTGCAACGCGCGCTGGTGACACGTGCGGGTGAGCATGCCGATACGATCATGCCCGGTTTCACCCATCTGCAGACCGCGCAGCCGGTGACGCTCGGCCATCATCTGCTGGCCTACTACGAGATGTTTAGCCGCGACCGCTCGCGCCTGGCCGATGCGCGTGCGCGGTTGAACGAGTGTCCGCTGGGCAGCGCCGCGCTGGCCGGAACGGGCTTTTCGATCGATCGCACGGCGACCGCGCAGGCGCTCGACTTCGACCGGCCTACCGCCAACAGTCTCGATGCCGTCTCCGATCGCGACTTCGCGCTCGACTATCTGAATGCAGCGGCAACTTGCGCGTTGCATCTTTCGCGTCTCGCTGAAGAATTCGTGCTGTGGGCCTCGCAGCCTTTCGCGTTCCTGCGTCTGCCCGACGCTCTTTCCACGGGCAGCTCGATCATGCCGCAAAAGCGCAATCCGGACGCCGCCGAACTGGTGCGCGGCCATTGCGGGCGGATCATCGGCTGTCAGGTGTCGCTGATGGTGACCATGAAGGGTCTTCCGCTGGCCTATTCCAAGGACATGCAGGACGACAAGCCGCCGGTGTTCGAGGCCGACGGTTTGCTGGCGCTGTCGCTTGCGGCCATGACCGGGATGGTAGCGGAGGCCGCGTTCCAGACCGGGCGGATGCGCGCGGCGGCCGAGCTCGGCCATGCCACCGCGACCGATCTGGCCGACTGGCTGGTGCGCGAGGCGAGCATTCCCTTCCGCCAGGCGCACCATGTCACCGGAGCGGCGGTGAAGCTGGCCGACGAACGCGGCGTCGCGCTCGATCAGTTGAGCCTGGCGCAACTTCACGCGATCGATGCACGGATCGACGAGCGCGTGTTCGCGGCGCTGACGCTCGACGCCTCGGTCGCCGCGCGCAAGAGCTATGGCGGGACCGCGCCGGACCAGGTGCGCGCCCGGGTCGCCGAAGCACGCGGCACGCTGGGAATGGACCGGTGAGCGGCGCGCGAATAGCGGCGTTGCTGGCGCTGGCGCTGATCGTTCCGGGGTGTGCGCGCAAGGTTCCGCTCGAACCGACGCCCGGTGCCAGCCTGCCGCCTGCGCCTTATGGTCGCGAGACCCCGCTCACCAGCGAGGAACTGCTGGCGCTTCCGCCCATGGCCGCGCCCGAGCGCAGTGTGGAATTGCGGCGCGAATCCGAGGTGCGTGAGGACGATCCGTTCGACCTTCCGCCCGAAGGCTAGCCGCGGGTGGACCACTTCATCACCCGCGACGGCGCGCTGTTCGCCGAGGACGTCGCGCTCGCCGATATTGCCGAGGCGGTGGGGACGCCGGTCTATGTCTATTCACGCGCTACGCTCGAGCGTCACGCACGGGTGTTTCGTGATGCGCTGGCACCGCTTGGCCGGGTGCAGATCGCCTTTGCGGTCAAGGCAAATCCCAATCTGGCGGTGCTGCGCGTCATGCACTCACAGGGCTTGGGGGCGGACGTGGTATCGGGCGGCGAGCTGGCGCGTGCGCTTGCTGCAGGCATGGCGTCCGAGGCGATCGTGTTCTCGGGCGTGGGCAAGACCACGTTTGAAATGGCGCAGGCGCTGGACGCCGGGATCGGCCAGTTCAACATCGAATCGCAGGAGGAAGGCGCCGAGCTTGCCCGCATCGCCGACGCCGCCGGCCGCGAGGCGGTCTGTGCGCTAAGGGTCAATCCCGCCATCGATGCCGGCACGCATGACAAGATTTCCACCGGCCGGCGCGACAACAAGTTCGGTGTCGCCATCGACGAGGCGCCGGCAATCTATGCGCGGCTTGCGGCCACTAAAGGTCTGGCGATGCGCGGACTGGCGGTTCATATCGGCAGCCAGCTTGCCGACCTGGTTCCGCTCGAAAACGCCTTCAGGAAGCTCGGGGTGCTGCTTCAGCAGCTGCGCGCATCGGGCTTTGATGTCACCCATGTCGACTTGGGCGGTGGTTTGGGCGTCCCCTACAAGTCGGGCGAGACTTTCCCGTCGCCCCAGGAATACGCCGCCATGGTGCAACGCGTCACGCGGGGCTGGGATATCACGCTGATGTTCGAGCCGGGCCGTGTCATCGCCGGCAATGCAGGTGTGCTGCTGACCCGGGTGATTCGCATCAAGTCCAATACCGGAGGCCATCCCTTCGTCATCGTCGATGCGGCAATGAACGACCTGGCGCGCCCTGCGCTTTACGGTGCCTGGCACGATTTCGTCGCGGTCCGGCCGGGCGGCGCGCGCATGACCGCCAATATCGTGGGTCCTATCTGCGAGACCGGGGACACATTCGCCACCGGCCGCGAGATAGACGCGCTCGCCGCGGGCGATCTGGCAGTGTTCCGAACCGCCGGTGCCTATGGAGCGACCATGGCGTCCAGCTATAATAGCCGCGGGTTTGTGCCCGAGGTTATGGTCGACAAGAACCGCTTCGCCGTGGTCGCCGACCGGATTGCGCCCGAGACTATCTTCGCCGCCGAGCGCCTGCCTGACTTTCTTACCTGAGACGGTCTGTCTGGATGCGCGCACTTCCTTTGTTCCACCGCATCGCCAATCGCCCGGTTGTCGTGCTTGGGGAAGGACCGTCTGCCGAGCCCAAGCGCCGTCTGGTCGAACGGGCGGGCGGACGGGTCGTGACTGACCTGGACCAGGGCCTGGCTCAGGGCGCGCGTCTTGCCTTCATCGCGCATGACGAGCGTGAGCGTTGCGAACAGGACGCCGGGCGGGCGCGCCGTGCCGGCCTGCTGGTGAACGTGGTCGACAGGTCCGAGCTGTGCGATTTCACCACGCCCAGCATCCTCGAGCGCGATCCCGTCATGCTGGCGATCGGCACCGATGGCGCCTCGGCCGGGCTGGCCAAACAGTTGCGGTTGCGGCTCGAGATGCTGCTTCCCGCCGGTCTGGGCGGCCTGGCTTCGGCGCTCGCCGCAAGCCGCGAAGCGATCCGTCGGCGATGGCCCGATGCCGCCGGCCGGCGACGCGCGCTCGATAGGGCGCTGTCGCCAGGCGGTCCGCTCGATCCGCTTGTCGAAGTCGGCCAGGCGCAGGTGGCGGCCTGGCTTGCCGGATCCGCTCCGATCAAGCCCGCCCGGGTGCACAGCTTCGTCCTTTCCAGTCCCGATCCCGACGATCTGACACTGCGCCAGTCCCGTCTGCTGGGCAGCGCCGACGCCGTCATCGCGCAACCCGGCGTGGCGCCCGAGATACTAGCGCGTGCACGTGCCGACGCGGTGCGTCTGGCGTGGCCTCAAGACGGCGACCTTCCTGGTGGGCTGGTGGTGATCCTGCATCTCGCCTGACGCGCATCTGGAGCGGCCGAGGGTGTCGGTTACAGGGTTTTAATTTCCGCTCCCGACCGTTTCTGTCCAACATTGGGACAGGCGCGACGGTTTTTTCCGCGCGCCTTATCCAGGAGGACAACTCATGCAATTTCCCAAGATCGACCTTTCCAGCCTGCCCGATCTTCCGGTGCTGACCGCAGTTTTTGGTGCCGAGCGCGTGTCCGAACCAGGGCATAATGATACGATCATCGTGCTTGCTACCGTTCTCTACGAAGCTCAGTCATCGGTTCAGAGTTTCTTCTGAAGCTGCCGGGATCGAGCTCGTGAAGCACCACCCCGCCATCGCCTCGTTGCGCAACGATCATGCTCCTCAGATCGCGGCGCAGGAGGCGATGGTGCGGGCGTGCAAGGACTGGCGACGCGAGCCCGAGGCCGGTGCTATGCTGGAGGAGATCGAGCGGTTCGGTGCCGGGGCGCCGCTCGAGAAATGTCCGACGCTAGAGCAAATGTTCACCGATGCGGGTTGCGCCGCGCGGATCGCCCGCTCGCTGGTAAGTCACCTAGCCGACGCGCTGCGCGACGCACCACTTGGCCATCCGCCGATGCGGCACGCGTTCAACGGCAAGATGTCGACGCTGCTCGTTCTTGCCCGGGGGCGGGCGCAGCTGCTGCTTCAGGCGAAGGAGCCCAGCTTGGCCCCCGCACCCAAGGCGGGCGGTGCCGTTCCGGGGCGCCCGGCCGCCAGCGTCTCGTTCAGCGATGGGGAGCGCTATGAAGTGGTGATCGCCGGTCGGGCGAGGGCGAATATCGTGCGCCGCAGCGAAGTTGCGGGCAGCGACGTCACGCTGCACGAAGAGCCGATCGTGCTTGAGCCGGGCGCGTGTCTTGCGTTCGATTGTCGGACCGAAGCGCTGGTGGTGGAGGAGGTGCGCACCCGGCTGGTGACGCTGCGCCTGGAATGCGCCGCCGCTGACCCCGCGCCCACACGTCAGTTCGAACGCGCAACCGGACGCTTGCTTGGCCAGTCATGCGGCGACCTTGAAACGAGCCGGCGCGAGATGATAATCGCGCTGCTCGGCCGGATGGAGCGAACCGAGGCCGCGCCCGATCTGGCGCGGGTCGCCTGCGAACAAGGCGACCTGTCGCTGCGCTGGCAGGCATTGCGTGAATGTCTGGCGCTCGACACCGCAACCGGCTTTACCGCGCTGAGCGATCTTGCCGCCCGGACCGGCGATCCGCTTGCCGCCGACGCCGGTGCGCTGCGTGCGCAGCTGATCGAGACATATCCCCAGTTGCAATCATTGGAGCTGCGTTCATGCCCCGCGTGATTGATACCCCCGATGACCATGTGATCGAGCTTGGCGAATGCGTTGCCGGGCTGGAGGCGCAAGGCTTCGATCCCGGTGAGGAGGAAAGCCTGCTGGGCGCCGCGCGCCTGCTGCGACAGCTGGGCAACAACCCCGATTTTCTCGCCCGCATCATGCTGGAGGAACTCAAGACCCGCCAGCAGACCGAGGAGACGAGCACGTCTTACGGCGCACAGGTGGTGATGCTCAGCCGGCCGGGCGGCGACTTCTTCCTCCGAGCCAATATCTGGCCGAGCCGGTCGGAACATGCATTCCGCGCAAGCGGCGCGGACGCGTTCGTCTACGGCCTGCCGCATGACCACAATTTCGATTTCCTTACCTTTGGCTATTTCGGCCCGGGCTATGTCTCGGACTACTACGAATATGATTACGAAAGCGTTCATGGAGCGGTGGGCGAGCCGGTGGACCTGCGCTTTGTCGAGCGGTCCGCGCTGACACAGGGCAAGCTGATGCATTACCGCGCGCATCGTGACGTCCATTCGCAATGGCCCGCCGAAAGCCTCTCGTGTTCGCTCAATGTCATGCATGCCCCGGGCGCACAGGGATGGACCGACCAGTATCGCTTCGATGTCGAGAACGGGCGGATCGCAGGCGCGCTCAATACCGGATCAAGCGAGGTGTTCTTGCGCATTGCCGTGGGACTCGGCTGCGAGAATGCGCGCGACCTCGCCTGTCACTTTGCCGCGCGTCATCCCAGCGAGCGCATGCGGTTGACCGCGCTCGACGCGCAGGCGGGCGTGCTCGATCCGGCGCAGCGCGACGAGTTTTGGCGCCAAGCGGAAAGCTCGGGCAGCGGGCTGGTGGCGATGGAGGCGAAGCGGCGACGGGAGGCGCTGGCTGGAGCCTAAGCCCGCCGCAATCAACTGCGACTGACCCAGCGACTTGGGACGGCGACAGGTCTCAAGGCGAAATCAAAAAGCACCGCCCGTAAGCCGGTCGATCGCACCTTGCAGGATCACCGCGGCGGCATGCGAATCGATCCGCTCGGCGCGCTTGGCGCGGCTGACGTCCTGCGCGATGAGATCGCGCTGGGCGGCGGCGGTGGACCAGCGCTCATCCCACAAGAGCACAGGTAGTCCCAGCCCCGAGGCAAGATTGCCGGCATAAGCGCGCGCCGCCTGTGCACGAGGCCCGGCGGTGCCATCCATATTGAGCGGCAGGCCGATGACGATGCCGCGTATTCGGCGCGTCGCCACCAGCGCCGCCAATGTTGCGCGGTCGATGACGAATTTGCTCCGGGCCAGCGTCTTGCCCGCGGTGGCGAAGCGCCAGCCCGCATCGCATAACGCGGTGCCGAGCGTCTTGGTCCCCAGATCGAGCCCCAGAAGCACACCGCCCTGGGGCAGGAGCGTGCCGAACGCCTCTGCATCCTGCGTAACCGGGTGATCGGCGCTCACCGGGCGCGCTCATCCCATGCAATCAGCCGCCTGGTGATATCCGCGCGCAAATTGGCCCAGAACAGCGGAATATCATAGACATGGTAATTATTGCCCGGCAGCACGCCGTCGCCTAGCCGGGGAGGATCGCCGATCAACAGCAGGCCGGTGCCGGCATCGCAGCGCGCTGGAACCGCCCGTGCAATCAGCGTGCCGCCGGTAAAGCCGGCATCGGGGCGCAAGGTACCGAAATTGGCTGATGCCGGCGCGCTGCCGTTGCGGACCCCGGTGATGGGATTGACGCACAGGATCGGACCATTGCCCCGCGGGTTCCCGTCGAAGCCAGGCGTGGCGGTGAAGCGCTCCAGCATCAATCCCGGATCGGCGGGCTCGGCGAAGCTCGACCAGCTGACGATACATGCGGCATCACGTGGTGTCCGACAGGCAGGCAAGCCCAGCGCCGGAAGGTCATGCGCGATAGAGATCGGCCAGCCGACCGGATAGACCATGGCAATGCGCCGTTCGAGCGCTGTGCCAACCACCCGCTCGCGCAGCAAGGTGAGGACATGCAGCGCACCCTGCGAATGGCCGGCCAGCACGATGGGCATGTCATCGGGCGCCTGGCTCACGAAATGATCGAAGGCCTGGGCCACGTCGCGATAGGCGAGGTCGAGCGCGAGCCGCGCCTCGGGTCTGTCGGTAAGAAACGAGCCGAAACTGGCCTGGCGGTATTTGGGCGCCCAGATCTGCTCCGCATGAGAGAAAGGGCTGGCCATACCGCGCAGGAAAAGGCGTGCGCGGCGCTCGGCCTCCGCATCGCCAAAGGGAGCGTTCCAGCGCGCATCGGTGGCAAGCGCGATGGGGATGTAGCTGGTGGGATGGACGAAGAAGACAAGGAAGTCGGGCGCCTCATCGGCGCTCGCGGCCCCTGGTGCGGCGGGTTCCGTTCCATCCGCGAACGTGTCCTCCGCCGACGGAGCGTTCCTCGGGACGAAGCGCGAGGGGTCGACGCCGCTCTTTTGTGGGTGCGAATACCACATCGCCGGATCGTCATACGCACCCGCGACCAGTTCCGGCTGATCGTCGAACTCGCCTCGCGGCACGAACGCATATTCGGTAAGCTGGCGCTCGTAGACCTTATAGGCCAGCGCCCCGCCGACGAATAAAAAGACCAGCGCGGCAATGACATAGAGGAAGCTACGCATTAAAGCGGGCGGCGGGGGGCGGATCCTTCTCTTTATGCCGCGAGCGCCGCTCGAGCGCGACCTTGATCATCGCCAGCAGCGGATCGGCGAGGAACAGGCCCAGTATTCCAAACAGGATGCCCATCACCAGCTGCATCGCCAGCACCAGCGCGGGCGCAAGGTCGACCGTTTTCTTGGCGATCATCGGGATGACGATATAGCCGTCGAACATTTGGATGGCGAAGTAGACGCCGATGGTGAACAGACCCATTTCGTAACCGCCCGAAAAGCCGACGAGGACCATCAGGACGCCCGAAATGAAGGCGCCGACGTTGGGGATGAAGGCGAGCAGACCCGTAAGAATGCCCAGCAGCGCCGCCATCGGCACGCCGTACCAGGCGAGCGCGGCATAGGTCAGTATGCCCTCGAACACCATGCCAACGATGCGGCCGAACATCAGCCGCCGCATGGTGAAAGCCATTTCCGAGCAGGTGGCGTAGAATTCGTCTCGCTGGCCGCGCGGCAGCATCCAGGCGACGCCGCGCTCGTAAAGCCGGGGCTCGACCACGACGTAGATGCCCACGACGAGGATGATCACCACCGTGGTCAGTCCGCCAAAGATGCCACCGATGGCGCTTGTCACCGTGCCGACGCCGCTTGCCAGCTGACTGACGATGCCGCGGACGTCCTCGGCGCGAATGGCGAAGCCCTGGCTGCGTAGAAAGGCGAACAGATCGGCAGCCTGGTCATTGACGATGTCGGGGAACTGGCTTGCCTCCTGCGAGATTTGCGAACCCGCAAATATAGCGAGCCAGACGAAGAAGGCGAGCGCTCCCAGAAGCACGATGGTAATGTTCAATGCCCGGGGAAGCGGCAGGACGCGGCTTAGCAGGCGCGCGCCGCCATCGACCATCGCGGCGAACACCATCGCCCCGAAGACGACCAGCAGCGACTGCGCGATCCAGACCGCCAGGACCGCAAGACCGACCACCGCCACCCAGACCGCCGCGCGCGCAGCTTCCTCGCGCAGGCGTGGGTCATCGATGCGGGTGGGGCTGGCACCGATCTGCTCGTCCTCATCCTTTGCCGCTTTGCGCCCCCGGGCGGCGGCTTCGCTCCTATCTTGCACGGGCGCTTTCTCCCCGCTGACCGCGCATTTCAGGACGCAGGCTCAGCCAGGCGCGGTCGCCCCGCAGCGCCGGGATCCAGCTGAGCGGGTTCCAGCTGGCGGTGCCGTCGAGCGAGAAGGTGACCAGTTCGGCCCGCCCGCCGATATCTTCTATCGCGACCGGCCCACCCAGCCCATTGCCGCCATACATGCCAGATGGAACCCGGCTGTCGGCCGAGTGATCGCGGTTGTCGCCCATCAGGAAGACATGGCCCTCGGGGATGGTGATCGGCTCGAAGTCATCGAGCGGCTGGTCGAGATGATCGATGATCAAATAGGAGGCGCCGCTCGGTAGCGTCTCACGAAAGGTCGGTGGTTCGTAGACCTCGGACTCATCCGCCAGCCGCACGCGGTAGGGCTCGAAATCGGACATGCACGGGGAAAAACCGCAGATGTTCTGGTTTTCCGTAGGGATCTGCACCGCCGGCTCGACTTCCTGCGGGACTGGCTGGCCATTGAGGATGATCTGCCCGTCAACCATGGCGATGGTATCGCCCGGCAACGCGACGACACGCTTGATGTAGTCCTCGGACCTGTCGGGGGGAACGGCGATGACGATGTCGCCATATTCAGGGGTCGAGGGCGCCACCCGCCAGTCACCGCGCGGCAGCAGGTGGAAGCTCGCCGAAACCCAGGACCAGCCATAGGGGAACTTGGACACCACCAGCCGGTCGCCGACCATCAGGTTGGGGACCATCGAGGCCGACGGGATGTAGAACGGCTTGGCGATCAGCGTGTGAAAGGCGAGCACCGCCAGCAGCATCAACGCCAGGCCGCGGATCTCGGCGATCCAGTCGACCTTCTTTTCCTCAGGCGAAGCTGGTTGTGAGTCGGGCACAACATCGCTTGCCAGCACTGGCCCGTGGTCGTCGCGTAGCGGGGGGTTGCCGGAGGAAGGGTTCATGTGCGAGGTTCGGCTTTCGGGATCGCTTCCAGGACGATGAAGGCCTGCGCCCATGGGTGATCATCGGTTAGGGTCAGGTGAACGCGAATCTCATGGCCGGGCGGCGTCAATTCCGCAAGCCGCTTCGCTGCCCCCCCGGTAACGGCCAGCGTCGGCGCGCCGCTAGGAGCATTGACCACGCCGATGTCGCGCATGAATACCCCGCGTTTGAAGCCCGTGCCGACCGCCTTGGAGAACGCCTCCTTGGCGGCGAAGCGCTTGGCATAGGTGCCGGCGCGGGTGAGCGGGCGGCGGGCGGCCTTCGCGCGTTCGATTTCGGTGAACACGCGCTGTTCGAACCGCTCCTTGTAGCGCTGCAGAGACCGCTCGATCCGATCGATGTTGCATAGGTCCGATCCCAGGCCGATGATCATACCGCGCGCACCACCAGCGCCACAACCAGAACCAGCATCAGCCAGTGCAGCGCGATCTGCGAGGTGACCATCGGATGCGCAAGGCTGCCCTTGGCGACGCGCAGGCTCATTATGTAACCCGCGATCTGGATCAGCGGCCAGAAGATGGCAAAGGTGACGAGTGCGCCGGTGTTGAGCGCGAAGCCGAGCAGTCCCATGCTGGCGAGAAACGGGATTGCGGCGAGGAGCGCGCGCCAGGTCCCCGCCGGCCGACCGGTGCCTGCGCTCACCGTGCCGCGTCCATTAGCGCGCGCATCTTCAGTACCGCCCCCTCCAGCCCGACGAACACTGCTTCGCCCACCAGGTAATGGCCGATATTGAGCTCGGCGAGTTGCGGAATGGCGGCGACGGGTTGCACGTTCTCGTATGTGAGCCCGTGCCCAGCATGGGGCTCGATGCCGTTCTTCACCGCCAGCGCGGCCATGTCGGCGATGCGATCGAGTTCGCGCGTCCGCGCCTCGCCCAGCGCATGGGCATATTCGCCGGTGTGAAACTCCACCACCGGCGCGCCCAGTCGCATCGCCGCCTCGAGCTGGCGCTCCTCGGGCGCGATGAACAGGCTTACCCTGATCCCCGCGTCCACGAGCTGGGTGACCACCGGGGCGAGCCGGTTGTGCTGGCCGGCGGCATCGAGCCCGCCTTCGGTGGTGCGCTCTTCGCGCTTCTCGGGGACCAGGCAGGCGGCGTGCGGCTTGTGGGCCAAGGCGATGGCGAGCATCTCCTCGGTCGCCGCCATTTCCAGGTTCAATGGCAGATCGGTTGCCTGCTGGATGCGTCGCAAATCATCATCGCGGATATGCCGCCGGTCCTCGCGCAGATGCGCGGTAATGCCATCCCCGCCGCAATCCGCCACGATCTGCGCTGCCCGGACAGGATCGGGATGGTCGCCGCCGCGCGCATTACGGATGGTGGCCACATGATCGATATTGACGCCCAGCCGCAGCCTGGCTGGATCGCGCGCTGCTACTGTGGTCATGCCGAAAGATCGCGGCTGCCCGGCTTCTCGGGCGCGATAGCAGCCAGATCGGGGGGCAGCGCGTCTGCCGGGTAGTCAGGCACGTCCATTGTCACCAGCGATACCAGATCGACGCCTATGTCTGCTCGCCCGCCCGAGCGGTCGATCAGGCAGGCAGCGCCTAAGAGCTGCCCCGGATGCCGCCCGATGGCAGCGATGCATTCGCGGCTCGAAAGCCCGGTGGTGATGATATCCTCCACCATCACGATCCGCGCCCCGGGCGGAATAACGAACCCGCGGCGCAGCGCGAAGGCGCCCTGCTCCCGCTCGACGAACACCGCCCGGCACCCGAGCGCGCGCGCGGTCTCGTAACCCGGTATCACTCCGCCCATCGCCGGCGAGACGATCATGTCCACCTTGCCGAACCGCGCCTCGACGCGCGCGGCCAACTCGGCGCACAAGCGCTCGGTGCGTTCGGGATATTGGAACACACGCATCTTCTGGAAGAACAGCGGCGAATGGCGGCCGGATGAGAGAATGAAATGCCCCTCGAGCAGTGCTTCGGCCGCGCGGAACTCGTCCAGCACCTCCTCGCTCGTCATCGGCAAACCATTGATCTTTCACTTTCTGTTTTGAGCTCGATCCGGGCCGACCCCATCCCAAAGACGATATCTGTATCCGGGAAAAATGTCCCTAGATATGCTTCACACAAGCGGCAAGTAGACCTATAGCGCGGCCGATCCGGCGCTAGAAATGCCAGGCGCGCAATGCACGGCTCCCGATACGGGTTGCGAGAAAGAGCGACACGACAGATGACTTTCGGCGACATCGCCCGCACCTTCTTGCGCCGCCTGATGGCGATTGCCGCGATGCTCATGATCGTGGCCTCGCCCAACCTGGCTGCTGCGCAGGCGGTCAGCGAAGCCGATCTCGCCTCGCCCAATGTCGCCGACCCCACGATTTCGGACGACGCAGCGGCCGAAGGGAGCGCGGGCGAGCCGGTGATCGAGGAGCCGGTCGCCGAGTTTCCCTATTATGGTCCCGAGATGATCAAGGGCGAGCCGGTCGACGGCCAGATCGGTTTTCAGCCGCAATATTCGCTCGATGGCGACTATGCGTTGTGGATGCACGATGCCTTCCTGCTGCCGATGATGGCCGGGATCAGCCTGTTCGTGCTGGCCCTGCTGTTGTGGGTGGTGGTGCGCTATAACAGGCGCGCCAACACCGTGCCGTCCAAGACCAGCCACAACACGGTGATGGAAGTGGCCTGGACTATTGTTCCGGTGCTGATCCTGGTGGTGATCGCGGTGCCGTCGATCACTTTGCTTGCCCGCCAGTACGAGGCGCCGGCCCGCGATGCGGTGACCATCAAGGCGACCGGCTACCAGTGGTACTGGGGCTATTCCTATCCCGACCACGGCGGGTTCGAGATCATTTCCAACATGAAGGACGAGGGCCTGGCGCTTGCCCAAGGCGAACCACCGCAGCTGGCGGCGGACAATCGGATGGTGGTGCCCGTGGGAACCGAGATCCGCCTGCAGACCACCGGCGCTGACGTCATTCACTCTTTTGCCGTCCCCTCCTTGTGGTTCAAGCTGGACGCGGTTCCGGGCCGGCTCAACGAGCGGCGGATGATCATCGAGGAGCCGGGGATCTATTACGGCCAGTGCATGGAATTATGCGGTGCGCGCCATGCCTATATGCCGATCGCCATCGAGGCACGTCCGCGGGCCGAGTTCGAGGCCTGGATCCGGGCGCAAGGGGGGACTATTCCGGGCGAGAACGAACCGCCGGCCGAACCCACGCTTCCCGGATTGCAGGAGCCCGAAAGCAGCATAGAGGGCGCGCCCGGCGCCGGCGCTCCACCGACCCGCGACACTGCCCCTGCGGGCGGCTCGACCAGTTGACCGCCGTTCCCAAGCCGACCCCGCAAAAGCGACCAGCGAAAAGCCGATAGAGACCATCATGGCCACCACCGCAGATACCTTCCAGGCCCACCCCGAGGACCACGGCCACGACGGACATCACGCCGACGACAAGCCGGGGTTCTTCGCGCGCTGGTTCATGTCGACCAACCACAAGGACATCGGCACGCTCTACCTCATCTTCGCGATGTTTGCGGGGATCATCGGTGGCGCGATTTCGGGACTGATGCGCGAGGAGCTGAAGGAGCCTGGGTTGCAGATCATGGGCACGGTCGCGATGTGGCTGAACGGCGGCAGCTTCGATTTCGACCAGGCCACGCATACCTGGAATGTGATGATCACCGCGCACGGGCTGATCATGGTTTTCTTCATGGTGATGCCCGCGATGATAGGCGGGTTCGGCAACTGGTTCGTGCCACTGATGATCGGCGCGCCCGACATGGCCTTTCCGCGAATGAACAACGTGTCTTTCTGGCTGACCGTGGCCGGCTTCTGCTCGCTCATGTTATCGCTGTTCGTTCCGGGCGGCGTGGGGATCGGCGCGGGGGTTGGCTGGACGGTCTACGCGCCGCTTTCCACCAGCGGCTCGGTCGGCCCGGCGGTGGATTTCGCGATTTTTGCGCTGCATCTGGCGGGTGCGGGCTCGATTTTGGGCGCGACCAATTTCATCACCACCATCTTCAACATGCGCGCGCCCGGGATGAGCCTGCACAAGATGCCGCTGTTCGTCTGGTCGATGCTGGTCACCGCATTCCTGCTGCTGCTGGCGCTGCCGGTGCTTGCCGCGGCGATCACCATGCTGCTGACCGACCGCAATTTCGGCACCACCTTCTTCGACGCGGCTGGCGGCGGCGACCCGGTGCTTTACCAGCACCTGTTCTGGTTCTTCGGCCACCCGGAGGTCTATATTATGATCCTGCCGGGCTTTGGCATCGTCAGTCAGATCGTCGCCACCTTCTCGCGCAAGCCCATTTTCGGCTATTTGGGAATGGCCTATGCCATGGTGGCGATCGGCGTGGTCGGCTTCATCGTATGGGCGCACCACATGTATACCGTGGGCCTGGACGTGAACACGAAGATGTATTTCACCGCCGCCACCATGGTCATCGCGGTGCCCACCGGGATCAAGATTTTCTCCTGGATCGCCACGATGTGGGGCGGATCGATCGAGTTCAAGAGCCCTATTGTGTGGGCGATGGGCTTTATCTTCCTGTTCACCGTGGGCGGGGTCACCGGCGTGACGCTGGCCAACGGCGGGATCGACGACAACCTGCATGACAGCTACTACGTCGTGGCCCATTTCCATTATGTGCTGTCGATGGGCGCCGTCTTCGCCATATTCGCGGCCTGGTATTACTGGTATCCCAAGATGTTCGGGCACTGGCATTCCGAATTCCTGTCGCACCTGCACTTCTGGGGGTTCTTCATCGGAGTGAACGTGGTGTTCTTCCCTATGCATTTCCTGGGAATGCAGGGAATGCCGCGCCGCTATCCTGATTATACTCCGGCGTTTTCCTACTGGAACGAGATCGCGACCTATGGCTATTATATCATGGCCGCCTCGATGCTCGTGTTCTTCGCCAACATCATCTACTCGGTGATCGTCAACAAGCGGGCGCCGGGCAATTATTGGGGTGAAGGGGCGACCACACTCGAATGGTCGCTGTCCAGCCCGCCGCCGTTCCACCAGTTCGAGACGCTTCCGGTGATCGAGGATCATCACGGCCGGCACCGCCATTTCGGCGAGCCGCCGGCGAGCACTTCGAGCGCGCATTAAGCGCTCGGGTGGGCGTGCGAGTAAGCGGACTTCGAAACGCGTTCTAAGCGCCTCTCGCCACAAGGAGGGCGAGACCGATGACAACGAGCCTGACCACCACGGTCCCCTCCGCATCGGCGTTGGCCGACCCCGCCGACTGGCGCGATTTCTTCGCGCTGACCAAGCCCAAGGTGATGCGGCTGGTGGTGTTCACCGCGTTGTGCGGTCTGCTGGCCGCGCCGGGCTCGATCCATCCGGTAATCGGTTTCGCCGCCATCCTGGCGATTGCGCTTGGTGCGGGCGGGGCGGGGGCGCTCAACATGTGGCTCGAGGCCGATCTTGACGCATTGATGAAACGCACCGCCCGCCGGCCCATCCCTGCCGGCAGGATGCAGCCCGGCGATGCCCGCGACTTCGGCATCGCGCTCAGCGTTTTTTCGGTCATCCTGATGGGACTGGCGGTGCACTGGCTGGCGGCGAGCATCCTGGCAGCTTCGATCCTGTATTACGTCGTCGTCTACACGATGTGGCTCAAACCCCGGACGCCGCACAACATCGTCATCGGCGGTGGAGCTGGAGCCTTTCCGCCCCTGATCGGCTGGGTGGCCGTGACCGGTGAGGTCACCGCCATGCCGCTGCTGTTGTTCGCCATCATTTTCATGTGGACCCCGCCGCATTTTTGGGCGCTGGCGCTGTGGGCGAAGCCCGACTACGCGCGTGCCGGCATTCCCATGTTGCCCGTCGTTGCCGGCGAGCGGACCACGCGCCGGCAGATCCTGGCCTATTCACTGGTCCTGTTCGCCACCGCGCTGGCGCCCCTCGCGATCGGCGGGGCGGGAGCGCTCTATGGTATCGCGGCGCTGCTCTTGTCGGCCGCCTTCGTCGCACTCGCGGTTCCGGTGGCACTTCGCACCAGCAGCGGCGCAGGTGACGCAATGCGCCCGGAAAAGCGCCTGTTCGCCTTTTCGATCACCTACCTGTTCGCGCTCTTCACCGCGCTCGTGATCGATCGCATAATGCTGGCATGACCGTGCCTGAGGATCTCGAGCGACGCCGCCGCCAGCGCAATATCGCGCTCGGGCTTCTGCTGCTTGGCTTAGCGGTTTTGTTCTATGCGATCACCATCGTGCGGATGTCCGACTGATGGCCAGCCGCCCCGCTACCTTGCGTCCGGCGCTCTCACCGCTCGAGGCGAAGAACCGGCGCACCCTCTTCTACGCCTTGGGCATGGCGCTTGCGATGCTCGGGCTGGGCTATGCCGCGGTACCGCTTTACGACATGTTCTGCCGTGTCACCGGCTTTGGCGGAACGACGCAGCGCGCGAGCGAGGGACAGGCGGCCGCCGCCGAACGCATCGCCGCCGGTTCGGGCGCGCGAACCTTCTCGATTCGGTTCGATTCGAGCACCGCGCGCGGCCTGCCCTGGGAGTTCCGCCCGGTCCAGGTGACCGACACGGTGGTCATCGGCCAGCGCGACATGGCGATCTACACCGCGCGCAACAACAGCAATCAGCCGGTCACCGGCAGCGCCACCTTCAATGTCGAGCCCGAGCAGGCGGGTCGGTACTTCAACAAGATCCAGTGTTTCTGCTTTACCCGCCAGACGCTCCAGCCGGGTCAGGAAATGCGCATGCCGGTAATCTATTTCGTCGATCCGGCAGCGCTCGACGATCCCAACATGGAAGGGGTCGAACAGATCACCTTGTCCTACACCTTCCACGAGGCCGTCGATCCGTAAATTGCCATCGTTTTCAGCGTATAAGGACATGATCCAGTACGCGCCCGAACCGCTTTCCAAGCCCCTAGACCTGGCTCGGGCCGGGCTCTAAAGCAGACTAACCAGTATCCAGGGACCCACCATGGCCGGCGCAAAGAACCACGATTATCATATCCTCCCGCCCGATATTTGGCCCTTCATCATGGCGCTCGGCGGACTGGTGTTCACCTCGGGCATGGTCATGTTCATGCATGAGGACTATTTCGGCCCGGCGGGATACGGCGTGCTGGGCGTGGGCGTCGCGTTGCTCATCGCTGGCTTCTTCTTCTGGTTCTCCAAGATCGTGCAGGAAGCCGAGGAGGGCCATCACACCCCCGTGGTCCAGCTGCATATGCGCTACGGAATGATCCTGTTCATCGCGTCGGAGGTGATGTTCTTTGTCGGCTGGTTCTGGTCGTGGTTCGATTTCTCGCTGTTCCCTTCCGAACTGACCGAGGTCATCGGCGGGGTCTGGCCGCCTGCCGCGATCGAATATGTGCTCGACCCGTTCGATCTGCCGTTGCTCAATACGCTTATCCTACTGTGTTCGGGCACCACCGTCACCTGGGCGCATCATTCGCTGATCCATGGCGATCGCCAGGGGTTGAAGCAGGGGCTGTGGCTCACCGTGCTGCTCGGCCTCGTGTTTACCGCGGTTCAAGTCTACGAATATGATCACGCGCCGTTCGAGTTCGGCGGAAATACCTATTCGAGCGCGTTCTACATGGCGACCGGCTTCCATGGCTTCCACGTGCTGGTCGGAACGATCTTCCTCATCGTGTGCCTGCGCCGTGCATATCTGGGACATTTCACCCCGCGTCAGCATTTCGGGTTTGAGGCGGCCGCCTGGTATTGGCACTTCGTCGACGTGGTATGGCTGTTCCTGTTCATCGTCATCTATGTGTGGGGCGGTTGGGGCGCCGAATTCCACTCGTGACGGGTTGGCGGCGGTGAGTGCAAGCGCGCTTCCCCGCCTGCCGCTCGTTTCAACGCTCATCGTCGCAGGTGCCGTCGCGGTCATGGTGGCGCTCGGCGTCTGGCAACTGGGCCGCGCCGAATGGAAGGGTGACCTCATCGCCCGCTACACCGCCGCCGCGGGAGACGCCTCGGCGGTGCCTTTCCCGCGCGCTGCGGGTGATGTCGAAACAGCGCTCTATCGGCGGTCTTCGCTTACCTGCGAGCGGGTATTGTCGACCAGAGCCACGGCTGGCCGCTCGGACGAAGGCGTCTCGGGCTGGGCGCATATCGCCATCTGCATGCTTGCGGGCGGGGGGCAGGCCGAGGTGGCGCTGGGGTGGTCGCGCGAACCTCGTTCACCGCAATGGCGGGGGGGCCAGGTCAGCGGATTTGTCGCCCCGGCGGGCGAGGCGGCGCGCCTGGTTGCCGCTCCGGCGCAAGCGGGTCTTGAACAGCTCGCCCAGCCAGACCCCAATTCGCTGCCGAACAATCATCTTGCCTATGCCGGTCAGTGGTTCTTCTTCGCCGTCACCGCGCTGGTCATCTATGTGCTCGCGCTTCGCCGGCGGGGTGCGGGGGATGCGCGCTAGCGGCGGCTAGCGTCAGGACACCAGCACCTCTGGTACGTCCGAGGAACCCGCGCCACCTAAGCCAATACCGAAGTGCCCGCGCCGTCGGATCCTGGTTCAACCAGGAGACCCGCCAGTCCGCTTGCCACACCCCTGCACGCTCGCTACCTGCCACGCCGCCCGTCATGCATTATGTCTCCACCCGCGGCAGCGCCCCGTCGCTTGATTTCGAGGCGGTCACGCTTGCCGGGCTTGCTCCCGATGGTGGGCTTTACGTGCCCCACGAATGGCCGCGCTTCACGCAAGGTCAGATCGCCGCGCTTGCCGGTCTGCCTTATGCTCAGCTCGCCGCGCGGGTCATGCTGCCCTTCGTCGGCACAAGCATTTCCTCGCAGGATCTGGGCGATCTTTGCGAGCGAACCTATGCGCGCTTTGCCCATGCCGCGGTGGCGCCGCTGGTTCAGCTCGACGACCGGCACTTCCTGCTCGAGCTGTTCCATGGCCCCACGCTGGCCTTCAAGGATATCGCGTTGCAACTGCTTGGTCGACTGTTCGAGGGCTTCCTTGCGCGCCGGCAGGATCACCTGACGATTATCGGCGCGACCAGCGGCGACACCGGCTCGGCGGCGATCGACGCGGTGGCCGGGCGCGAGCGGATCGATATCTTCATGCTTCATCCCGAGGGCAAGGTGAGCGCGGTCCAGCGGCGTCAGATGACCACGGTGCGCGCGCCCAATGTGCACAACATCGCCATCGGCGGCAGTTTCGACGAGGCGCAGGCGATGGTGAAGCGCATGTTCACCGACCCCGCCATGAACGCGGCGCTCGGCGGACGCTTCCAACTGTCGGCGGTGAACTCGATCAACTGGGCGCGGCTGATGGCGCAGGTGGTGTATTATTTCGCCGCCGCGCTGCGTCTGGGCGCACCGCACCGGCAGGTCGCCTTCGCCGTGCCGACAGGGAATTTCGGCGATGTGTTCGCTGGCTACGTCGCGGCGCAAATGGGCCTGCCGATCCACCGGCTGATCGTCGCCACCAATGTCAACGACATCCTCCACCGCGCTTTGGCGGGCGGCGATTATTCCACGGGCAGCGTGGTGGCCACCGCCGCGCCGAGCATGGATATTCAGGTCAGCTCCAATTTTGAACGGCTGCTGTTCGATCTGGCCGGACGCGATGGGGCTGCCACTGCCGGACAAATGCTGGCGTTCGATCAGAGCGGCACGATGCAGTTGAGCGATCCGCAACGCGGCGGCACGGCGGCATTGTTCACCAGCGCGCGGGCGGATGCCGATGAGATGGCCGGCGCGATGAGCTTTGCGCTGCGCGAATGCGGCGAGCTGATCGACCCGCACACCGCGATCGGCCTGCACGCGGCGCGCGCTGTCGATCTGGACCCCGCTATTCCTGTCGTCACGCTTGCTACCGCTCATCCGGCCAAGTTCCGCGATGCGGTTGAGCGCGCGACCGGCACCCGCCCGTCGCTGCCCGCGCGCGTCGGCGATCTGTTCGGGCGCGAGGAGCGCTGCGTCAGCCTGCCCGCCGATTACGCGGCGGTCTCGGCGCATATCGCCGAGCACGCCGTTCCCGCTGGCTGACGCCGTCGCCATGCCCTCCTTCGCCGCCCGGCCGATCGTGATGGAGGGGGAGGCCTGGTCCGATTATGGCCTGGTCGACAGCGGCGGGGGTCGCAAGTTCGAGCGCTACGGGCCCTATTTCTTCATCCGTCCCGAGCCCCAGGCACTATGGACTCCGCGCCTGACAAGCTGGGATGCCGATGGCGAGTTCGTCCCCGGCAGCGACGAGGATGGCGGCGGGCGCTGGCAGTATCGCCGCCCGCCGCCCGCCGAAGGCTGGCCGCTCGCATGGCACCAGATTGCCTTCACCGCCCGCTGCACACCGTTCCGGCACCTGGGGTTCTTCCCCGACATGGCGCCGGTCTGGCAATGGATGCAGGGGCAGCTTACCGGGCGCGCCGATGCCGAGACGCTCAACCTGTTCGGCTATACCGGGATCGCCAGTCTGGTCCTGGGTGAACGCGGCGCGGTCACCCATGTCGACGCATCGAAAAGGTCGGTCGCCGAAGCGCGCGAGAACGCCGCCCTGTCGGGAATGGAAGACCGGCCCATCCGCTGGCTGATCGATGATGCGACCAAGTTCGCCGCCCGCGAGGTGCGCCGCGGTCGCCGTTATGACGGCATCATCCTCGATCCGCCCAAGTTCGGGCGTGGCCCCAAGGGCGAGACCTGGCGCATCGAGGAAGGGCTGGCATCGCTGCTGGCGGATGTTCGCCGGCTGATCGATGCGGACAGTTCGTTCGTGTTCCTCACCGTCTATGCGGTGCGGCTTTCGTCGCTGGCGATCGCCACCTTGCTCGCCGAAAGCTTGGCGGACCTGCCCGGCACCATCGAGTATGGCGATCTGGCGATGCGCGAGGAAGGGGAGGGCGCCCGCCTCCTACCCACGGCCATCTTCGCGCGCTGGTCGAGTCGCTGATGACTTCGATTGACGGTTAGCGCCCCGGCCTCGCTACGGCTCAAACCATTGCCTCGAGCTCGGCAAGAAAGGTCCGGATCCGTTTCGCATTCACCCCCAGATCGCCCAGCCCCACACGGCTGACCGAGCGCATGTCGACCCGCGTGCTGCCATCGGCGATGGGCGTCACCTTGATCATGACGTCGTCCTCGAACCTTATATAGCTTTCGTAAGCGGTCGCCTCGAGCCGGCCGGCGCGCTGGTCCACTGCGGCGATCTTCCAGTCGCGCTCGCGCACCAGTGCCCTTGCATCGGCCAGCACTTCGAGCGGCGGCTTGTTGATTATGACCGGTTCGATATCGGGATAGCCTTCCCGGTGCGCCGAGCGCCATTCCTCGATATTCTGGAACGGGATCAGGTTGTCCTCGCGCAATTCCAGCGTGCGGAACTGGGGCGGATCATCGACATTGGTGGTGATGTCATGCAGCGGCGGTGCGCCCATCCCAGGCACGATCTGGATCGCCAGGATCGCCACGAACACCACGCCCAACCCCAGCGCCGCGCCCGCCGGCCAGCGCGGCCCCGTGCGACGGAAATAGCCGACCAGCAGCGCCGCGAGCGCGATCACGCACGAGGCCGCGGCGATGGCCACGCCGCGGAACACCCACATGAAGCCCGCCCCCTTGTCGATGCCGCCGTAGCGCGCCAGCGTGGCCAGCAGCACGGCGAGCACCACCGCCAGGATCACGCCGCCAAGCGCGAACCAGCCAAGTCGCCAGGTCCAGTTCGAATGCGTCACGTGAGCGTTCTCCTAGTTGCCACCGGCCTGTGCCGGGGAACGCCTTATTGCCAAAGCCGACGCCCGCTGTCATCTGCCGCGCGGTCATGGCCGACAGCCTGTTTCTCGAACTCATCGATTTCGACCAACCGGTCCATACCGGTGTCTACTCGGAAGAGACCGGCCGTCCGCAGCCGCTGCGCTTCACCGTGCGGGCGCGAATCAAGGCAGCGCCAAGCTTCGGCCCCGACACACCGCTCGACGCAAGCAAGAATTACATGGACCTCAAATTCGCCTGCTCGGATGCGCTGGGCGAAACCCATTTCAAACTGATCGAGGCGGTGGCCGACCATGTGTGCGAAACGCTGTTCGTGCAGGACGAACGGATCGACCAGGTCAGCGTCAGGATCGTCAAGCTGGCGCTCAGCACGTCGGGCGAGAGCATCGGCATCACCTTGACCCGCGAGCGGCGCTGATGGCGCAGGCGGTGTTTCGCGCCGCCGCGCTGCCCGATGCGCCGCTCGATGCGGCGGGCCTGTTCCTGGCGCATGACCTGCCGAAGGTTCGCGCAAGTTTGTCGGACGAAGCATGCCAGGCCCTGGCCATCGTGTTCGCCCCCGCCAGCCCGGAACACCGCGCCTGGCGGCTGGCAGCGATCCAGTCTCTTGCCCGCGAGGCAGCGCCGCGCCGGGTGAACGCCATCGCCGGTGCGCATCCGTCCGCTGTCGAGGAGGCGCTGGAGTATCTCGCGTCGGCTCCCGGGATTACCGGCCAGCTGCTCGAAGTGACTGGTCCCGGCGGGAAAAACCCGTAAATTGACGCAGATGAGCCGCGAGCCCCCTTTGATCGACGGTTTTGCCCGCCGCATCACTTACCTGCGCCTGTCGATAACCGATCGCTGCGACCTTCGATGCAGCTATTGCATGCCCGAGCGCATGACTTTCCTGCCCAGGAAGGACGTGCTGACGCTGGAGGAACTCTATCAGCTCGCGCTCGCCTTCATCGCGCGCGGGGTGACCAAGATCAGGCTCACCGGCGGCGAACCTCTGGTGCGGCGCGATATGCTCGATCTGGTCCGCACGCTTGGTCGCCAGCTCGGCCCAGCAGGGGGTAGCGGGTTGCAAGAACTCACGCTGACCACCAACGCCACGCGTCTGGCCGCTTTTGCCAATGACCTTACCGCAGCTGGTATCCGCCGGGTGAATGTCTCCCTCGATACGCGCGAGCCGGCATTGTTCGCCCGTCTGACCCGGCGCGAACGGCTGGCCGATGTGCTGGCCGGTATCGCGGCGGCCAAGGCGGCGGGCCTGCGCGTCAAGCTCAATTGCGTGGCGCTCAAGGGTCTCAACGAGCATGAGATTCCCAAGCTCATCGAATGGGCGCATGACGAGGGTCATGACATCACGCTTATCGAGGCCATGCCGCTGGGCGAGATCGATGGCGAGCGCTCAGAGCATTTCCTGCCGCTCTCGCTGGTTCGTCAAAGGCTGGAAACGCGCTTCACGCTGGTGCCGCTCGAGGAAAGCACCGGCGGTCCGGCGCGCTATGTCCGCATTCGCGAAACGGGGGGCCGGCTTGGCTTCATCACCCCGTTGAGCGACAATTTCTGTGCCACATGCAACCGCGTCAGAGTGACCGCCACGGGAAGGCTTTATGCTTGCCTGGGCGGAGCGGAGCAGGTGGACCTACGCACCGCGCTGCGCGCTCCCGACCGCGAACAGGCGCTCGCCGCCGCGCTCGACGAGGCCATGCGGATCAAACCACGGCGCCACGATTTCAGCGTCGCACCCGGCGCTGCCCCCGCGCAGCCGCGCCACATGTCGGTCACCGGCGGATGATTGCACGCAGACCTGGCGGCGTGCGATGAGTGTTAGGCTCGTGTTCCTCGGCAGGCTGTCCGATCTTGCCGGTGCGGGCGAACGCGACATGCCCGCGCCCCTTGACTGGCGCGCTCTGCTCGCGTCGCTCGCCGAACCGCTCGTCCGTCAGGTCGAGGACGAGCGCATCCGGGTGGCGATCAACGGTCAGTTGCTGGCGGACAAGCATTCGCTGCTGGCGAGCGAAGGTGATGAGGTGGCATTGCTGCCTCCGGTAAGCGGCGGTTGAGGCTTGGCTGCCGGCACGCCAAGGTTCGTAATGCAGCTCGAGACGCATTCGCTAGATCCTGCGGCCGAGTTCGAACGATTCGTCGGCGCGCATCCCGGAGCGGGCGGGATCGCCAGTTTTACCGGCGTCGTGCGTCCCCGAACCATTAGCGGGGAGTGGGTCAAAGCGCTCGAGTTGTCGCATTACCCGCCCCTCACGCAGCCGGGCCTGGAGCGGCTTGGTGAGACGACAACGCGGCGCTTTTGCCTCGATGGCCTGCTTGTCGTGCATCGGACAGGTCTTTTGAAGCCGGGCGAGCCGATCGTGTTAGTGGCGGCGGCCGCGGCACATCGACGCGCGGCCTTCGAGGCGGTCGATTTCGCGATGGATCATCTCAAGTCGGATGCCTGGTTCTGGAAACGCGAGCGGCGGGGCGGTGATTGGCATTGGATAGAACCGCGCGATGAGGATCATGCGGACTTCTCGCGTTGGACATGAGCCGGACATCTGGAAGCGCCGCCACATTTGTCAGACAATCACAGGCACCGCTTAAACGAGCGCATCGCTGCCCAATCCACACCGCCGGCGACCGGCGAGCCCGGCTCAGCGAATGTCCTGTCCTAGAGCGGAAATGACCCGGGTCTCGGTAGCGACCATGGTCTCGGCTTCCGCTTGCGCATCGGCGACCGATGGCAGCGCAACTCCTGCGGTGATGGTCTCGACATAAAGGCGATCGAGATCGGCAAGCGGGATCATCGTCTGCGATCGGTGCGATTGGAGCTGGGCCAGTGCCACCTGCGCGCGCGCCCATCCTTCCGAACCGCGCGAGGCCCCGCGCGCGGCGGCAATGACGCGCCGCAAGCCAGGTTCGGCTTCCAGGAACGCCGCATGCGCCGATCGCGCCTGGCCTAGCAGATCGGCGATCTGGGCCAGTTGCGCGGGCGTTGCCACACGCGGCGGTGTCGCGACCGGGGCGGGGGGCGGGCGAACGCGCTCGACTTCGCGGATCGCCAGGTCGGGATAGGCCGAGGGCGGCGGGCCGGCGCATCCGGCCTGGAAAAGCGCTGCCAAAACAGCTGAAGACAAGATGGCGGCCGAGCGCATGGCTTTCGCGCGATAAACCTTCTGAGACCCGCTTTCCAGATGCTGCATTCCTCGTGCGGTCACCGGCTCGCGATCACTGGCGTGACCTTGCCCAGGCCCGGTGTTGACACGTCAGGCGCCTTGCCATATCCGCCGCTCCCTTCGAAGGTGCCCGATGGGCGCCTGATCGGCGTTGCCGGGCTGAAACGGTCCGCGCTTGATGCCATAGGAAATAGGTAGGACCATGTTCGCTGTAGTGCGCACGGGCGGCAAGCAGTATCGCGTCGCCACCGGAGACAAGATTGCGGTCGAGAGGCTTGCCGGCGAGGCTGGCGAGACGATCGAGCTTGCCGACGTGCTGCTTGCGGGCGAGGGCGGTGCGCTTGCCGATGTGTCCGGCGTGTCTGTCTCGGCCGAAATCATTGCCCAGGCCAAGGGCGAGAAGGTCGTGGTGTTCAAGAAGCGCCGGCGGCATAATTATCGGCGCAAGGCGGGTCATCGTCAGCAATTAACCCTTCTTCGCATCCTTTCGGTCGGGGAGAAGGGCAAGCCCGCCGCTGCAACCGCCGGCCGGGCGTCGGCGAAGGATGCGGTGGTCGATGATGCTCCTTCGACCGAAGCGGCAACCACGCAGCCGGCGGCCAAGCAGTCGGATGACAACCGGTCCGCCAAGAACCAGTCCGCCAAGCCGGAAGCGAGCGACACCGCCGGTGGGGCGCCCAAGCCCAGCGCACCTGCCAAGGGCGGTGACGTATCGCGCGAGGAGACGGCGACAAAAGCCAAGCCGGTGAAGGATGCGCCCGCCCGCAAGTCTGCTGCCAAGTCCGCTGAAAAGCTGGGCGATCAGCCGTCCACCGACGACAAGAAACCGCAGGAGTAACGCGAATGGCTCATAAAAAAGCAGGCGGCTCATCACGCAATGGTCGCGATTCGGCAGGCCGGCGGCTTGGCGTCAAAAAGTTCGGCGGCGAGTCGGTCCTGGGCGGAAACATCCTCGTGCGGCAGCGGGGGACCAAGTTCTACCCGGGTCGCAATGTGGGGATCGGCAAGGATCACACGCTGTTCGCGCTGGAAGCCGGACAGGTACGCTTCCATGATGGCAAGTTGGGACGCAAATATGTCTCGGTAGAATTGCAGGCGGTCGCCGCCGAGTAGTTTGCCGGGGCCGGGGCAACCGGCGGCGCGCGTTCAATGCTCCAGCGCGGCCTGGTCTAGCCGCAGGTCGGAGCTTTCCAAGTCGACCTCGCCACGGCTCGTCGCGTCTTCGTGCGACAATCCGAAATTGTCGCCATATCCCGTGACGAGATTGCTGTCGTCGTGCTTCCACGGATGGAAGCCAGGCGTGAAATAGGCGCACCATTGCGGGAATATGCGGCGCAATATCCCCGGCCGTCCCACCAGATACCAGCCTAACCGTAGCCGCGCCCCGATCCCGCCGACCCCTTCCTGCGCCATCAGGTCGAGCGCATCGCCCGCGCGGTGGCGCACGAAGCGCACGGTGACGCACAGCATCAAAAAGCTCCTGTAACGCCAGCGCCTGGCCCCACTCCAGGCGCGCGTCGCGTGCAGCCAAGTGTCGTAGGCCACGCCCTTGTGCTCAATTTCCTCAACCGCGTGCCAGCGCCACAGCGCCGCATGCTTGTCGTCGACACCGGCGAAATGACGCGGATCGGCCATGAACTGGTGCGCGAACATGGCGGTGAAATGCTCGAGAGCGATTGTCACTGCCAGCCAGGCGATCGGCGGCAATGCGAACGTCTCTTCGATCAGGCGTTCGACCCGCGCGTCGATCGCGGCAAGGTCATAGCCGGCATCCTCGGCCAGCCGGTTGAAGGCCAGATGTTCGCGCGAGTGATTGACTTCCTGGCGGACAAACGCGCGGATCTGCTCGGCAAGCTCGGGCGGCGCGCCATCGCGATGCGCCTTCACCGCCTCGATGAACATCGCCTCGCCGCGCGGGAAGCTGGCTGATAGGGAATTGGCCCAGGCGGTGGCGACGGGATCGCCCGCCATCCACCAGCGCGGCGCATGGTCGCGCGCGAATCTGCGGTCGCGGATGACGAGTGGTGGCGGTGCGGCCCGGGCCGATTCGACGATGGTTTTCATGGCGTGAGCCTTGGGCCGCCCATGCAGTTCCCCGTCCGCGTTGTCACCGAAACAATCATGAAGCCGCATCGCTCGCCTCGAGCCGCATCCAGGCAGGAACCAAATCGAGGGGAATCGCATCGATGCGCAGGTGATCGACTGCCAGCCCCAGCTGCTTATATGCCGCCTTGCGCCGCCTCTCGTCCGAGCGATCGAGCGGCACCACGACCAGCCGGCGATTGATCTTCTGGCGCCAGTTCATCCGGGCGGTGTTCTCCTGGCCGACATAGCAGCCTTTCGAGAAGCTCACCCCGTTCAGTTCGGCGGCGTTGGTCTCCAGCCACAGGATATCGCCAAGTTCGGCCGACCCCTCGGCTATTCCCAGCGAAAGCCGGTGCGACAGCCAGGAAGCGTCTGCGCTGTCGGCGACCGGGCCAGGCGTGGCGGGCGCGATCCAGCGCTGGCCGAGCGCGGCGAGACGTGGGTCGGCAAGGCTATCTTCGTCACACTCCTTGCGCCAGTGCAGCGCCAGCTCGTCCGTGCGTTCGATCGTGATCTTTCGTCGCAACCGGTAAAGCGTCAGCCGGCGGACTAGGTCATCTACCGCATCCGCCTCGCAGTCGATCAGCAGCGAACCTGCCCCGTCAGGCCAGATAAGGAAATCGAACAAGGTCTTGCCTTGGGGCGACAGCAGGCCGGCATAGACAGGAAGCGCCTGCGTCATGTCATTGGTGACCAGCCCCTGGAGGAAGCCGCGCGCGTCCTCTTCGGGCGAGGTCGCCGCCACGCGAATGAGCGCGCGCCCGGTCAGAACGCTGTTGGGATCGGCGGGCTTCATGGCAATTTAAGTGGTTTTGGCCAAGGCGGCGATCAAGACCCCCTGTCGCGGCACGACGCGATGTGTAAGGCGGATCCTGGCATGACCGACACGCTTATCATTCGCAGGCCCGATGACTGGCACGTCCACCTTCGCGATGGTGCCATGCTCGAGAATGTCGTTGATTATACCGCCCGGCAGTTCGCCCGGGCCATCGTGATGCCCAATCTCTCGCCGCCGGTCACCGACATTGCCGCGGCGCGGGCCTATCGTGCGCGTATCCTGGCCGCGTTGCCCCGGGGCGTGGCATTCGAGCCGCTGATGACCTGTTACCTGACCGACCGGACCGACCCGGCCGATCTTGCCCGGGGATTTGCGGAAGGGGTGTATCATGCCGCCAAGCTCTATCCGGCCGGGGCGACCACCAATTCGGCGGCCGGCGTTACCGATATCGCCCGTATCACCGGTGTGCTGGAGACGATGGCCGAGATCGGCATGGTGCTCTGCGTGCATGGCGAGGTGACCGATCCGCAGGTCGACATCTTCGACCGCGAGGCGGTTTTCATCGAGCGAATCCTTGCTCCGCTGACCAGGCGCCTGCCGCGATTGAAGGTGGTGTTCGAGCATCTGACAAGCGAGCAAGGTGTCGCCTTCGTGAACCAGGCAGGCGCCAATTTCGCCGCCACCATTACGCCGCACCACCTGCATATCAACCGCAACGCCATGTTTGCTGGCGGTATGCGTCCGCATGCCTACTGCCTTCCGGTGGCCAAGCGAGAGCGGCATAGGCTGGCATTGCGGGCCGCAGCCACCTCGGGCTCGCCCAAGTTCTTCCTCGGCACCGACAGCGCTCCCCACCCGCGCGAGGCGAAGGAGGCGGCGTGCGGCTGTGCGGGCATCTTCAACGCGCCTTATGCGCTCGAGAGCTATGCCGCAGTGTTCGAGGAGGAAGGCGCGCTTGCCCGGCTGGAAGGGTTTGCCAGCGAACATGGCGCGCGTTTCTACGGCCTGCCACTCAATGAGGGCGCGGTCACGCTGGAACGGCAGGCCAATTCCGTTCCGCAAGAGATTGACCTTGATCAGACCGGCCTGGTGCCGTTCCATGCGGGCGAGACACTGGCCTGGCGGATTGTCGACCCCAAGGCCGCTGTGCCAAGCTGACAATCTTCTTTCGCATCGGTTGCGGCCGGTTCACCGCTTTGGTCGTATAGTGCTTTGAGGCCGGGGCTTTGGCTCCTGCCTGTTGCACAGGAATCGGCGTTGGTCTTCCCCTGTTTGGCCATCGTCGCAGCGCGGCTTCTCGGGTCGTGTTCTAGAGGGGTCGCGCCAAGGCGCTCGTGCCATCAAGGTGCGGGCGCCTTGTTCGTTAGAATTGGGTTCGTTGGCTTCGGGGTTCGTTGGATCTGAGCGCTCAATCGTGCGTAAAACCTGTGGCTAGCGTGGCCTCCGGACTTGCCGCCTCGCTGCTGACGACCGGGTGGGCGCAGTAATCCGCCGCGTAGTACGCCGCCGGGCGGTTGTTGCCCGAATTGCCCAGCCCGCCGAACGGAGCGGCCGAGGAGGCGCCATTGGTCGGCCTGTTCCAGTTTATTATCCCGGCGCGAATGGTCGTGCGGAAATCGTCGTAGTGCGCGCTGGACCCGCCCACGAGCGATGCCGACAGCCCGAACCGGGTATCGTTGGCCGCATGCAGCGCTTCCTCGAACCGCGCGACACGAGTGACCTGAAGCAGCGGCCCGAACATCTCATCATCCGGGCGGGTGGAGGCGCTGGTCATGTCGATCAGTCCGGGGGTCAGGAACGGGAGTTCCGGGTTCGGCCGGCGCAATAGCACGATCGCCTCACCGCCCGCCGCGACCAGCTGCTCCCAGCCTGCAAGAAGGCTCAGCGCGGCATCATTGTCGATCACTGGGCCCATGAATGGCTGCGGCTCGTCGAATGGGGCGCCGATGATCATCTTGCCAATCAGGTCGGCAACTCTCCCGGTCACCTCATCCGCCAGCTCGTCACGCACGATCAGCCGCCGGGCCGCGGTGCAGCGTTGGCCGGCGGTGGTGAAGGCCGATTGGACGATGATCGCCGCTGCATCTTCCAGGCGCTCGGTGTCCCAGACCACGACCGGATTGTTGCCGCCCATTTCCAGCGCCAAGACCTTGCCCGGACTGTCCGCCAGCATCCGGTTTATGGCGATGCCCGCCCTTTCGGAACCGGTGAACAGCACGCCGTCGACGTCGCGATGCGCCACCAGCGCACGCCCCTCGTCCGGTCCGCCGATGACCAGCTGAGCGGCTTCGGATGGCACCCCCGCTTGATGGAGCAGGTCGATCAGCAATGCGCCGACCGCCGGCGTCTTCTCGCTCGGCTTGAAGAGCACGGCATTGCCCGCCAGCAGCGCTGGAATGATGTGGCCGTTGGGCAGATGGGCGGGGAAGTTATACGGGCCGAGCACCGCCATGACACCGTGCGGGCGATGGCGCAGCACCGCCTCGGCGCCGCCCGCCTGGCCCAGGTGCCGGGTTCCGGCGCGCTCCTCTTGCGCCGTGATGGATATCTCCACCTTGGCCGCCACCGCGGCAACTTCGGTCCGGGCTTCCCATAGCGGCTTGCCGGTTTCGCGAGCGATCAATTCGGCAAATTGCGGCGCGGCCGCTTCCACCTGCTCGGCGAACATCCGCATGATGTCGAGCCGTTCTGCCAGCGGCCGGCGAGCCCAGCGCGGCCGGGCCTCGCGCGCCAGGGCGACCGCCTGCTCGACATCGTCGGGCGTGCCCCGCCACACCTGCGCGCCGGTGGCCGGTTCAACGGAAATGATTTCGCTAGCCATCGTGTCGATTTCTCCAGGTTGGACGCGCATGGCCGGCAGGGGGCGGGGGTGGGCTTGTGGCCAGGGCATCCCCCATGCGCCGTATGGCCGCGATCTTGTCCACCAGCGGTCCCCAATCGTCATGCTCGGCGATGGCGGCCCAGATTGCCTCCACCTCGTCGATCAGCATCGAACAGGGCGCCTCGTCCGACCAATAGGGATGATCGAGCGAGCCTGCCTGCCTGCCGTCCAGCGCCTCGGCCAGCGCGCCCTCGGCATTGCGCCCGCCGCGATGGCGGAAGAAGAACGCGTCGGGTCCGATGCCCTGCTCGCGCATGATCCGCTCGGCGGCGGCAATGAGGGCAGTGTCCGCCTCCTCCCCCGCCGAGCCAATCCCCAGCCGCCAGCAGAACCGCTGGCCAAGCCGCTTGCGGTAAAGCGGGCCGAAACGCTCGAACGCGGTCACCAGCGGCGCGGCCTCGGTCAGCGGACGCAGCGCGGCGCCGAGCTGGCCCAGGTTCCATTGGATGGCCTCGGGTTGACGACCGAAGGCATAAAGCCCGCTATGGTCGAAATAGGCAGCGGTGAAGCTCGCGTCCCACGTTGGAAGCCACCTCCATGGGCCATAATCGAAGCTTTCGCCGGTGATATTCATGTTGTCGGAATTGAGGACGCCGTGAACAAAGCCCGACACCATGTAGGATGCCGCCAGATCGGCCAGCCGCTCGCACGTCTGATGCATCAGCATCACCGCCGGCTGGTCGCGTCCGGGGGCATCCTCGGGTGGTGGCGGACCGGGGAAGCAAGCGAGGCAGTAATCGACCAGCGCCGCCAGGTTGTCCTCCTCGCCGAGCGCGGCCAGCCGCTGGAAAGTGCCGATCCTGATATGTGAATGCGACAGCCGCACTAGCACAGCGGAGCGTGCCGGCGAAGGCTCGTCGGGCCGGTAGAGCTGCTCGCCGGTCTCGATGATGGAGAAGGTCCGCGAAGTGGCCACGCCGGTCGCCTGTAGCATTTCGGTGGCCAGCACCTCGCGCGCCGCGCCCTTCAGCGTCAGCCGCCCATCAGCCGTGCGCGAAAAAGGCGTAAGCCCGCTGCCCTTGGTGCCAAGGTCGAGCAGCCGGTCGTCGCGGTCGAGCAATTGTGCGAACAAGAAGCCGCGCCCATCGCCGATCTCGGGGTTGTAGACGCGGAACTGATGCCCGTGATATTTCAGCGCCAGAGGCTGGGGCAGGTTGCCCTCAAGCGGTTCGAAACGGGCAAAATGCCGCACCCAATCCTCGTCCGAGAGTTCCGCGAGCCCCACCTCGCCGGCCGCGCGATCATTGCGGAAGCGCAGCTTGGTCTGGGGAAAATCGGCAGGCTCGACCACCTCGCCCAGCCAATCGCTCAGCTGGCGGATCGGCGTTTGCGGACGATACGGGACTGGTTGCGTGCAGGCGCTCACCGCACCATTAGTGGCGGTGCGCAGTGCCCGGCGCAAGGGCGCTGCTCGATGGTTGGGCAAAACGGGAGTCTTGTGTTGAATGGGCGATCATGCAAGCCGCAACTGGACCAGCGCCGATGGCCTCAACCTGCATTACCGCGACTATCCGGGCCTGCCGACCGGTCCAGGGTCGGATCGGCCGACGATCTTGTGCATTCCCGGGCTGACCCGCAACGCCCGCGATTTCGAACCGCTGGCGGATGCCTTCGCCGGCCAGTGGCGTATCCTGGCGGTGGATCTGCGCGGTCGCGGGGACAGCGACTACGCCAAGGACGCGCAAAACTATATGAATGAGCAATATGTCGATGATCTTGGCCTGCTGCTCGAAGCCGAAGCGCTGGACAGGCTGGTGCTTGTCGGAACGTCGATGGGGGGCATCATCGCCATGCATCTTGCCCGGCGTTATCGTGCGCGGGTGGCGGCGATCGTGCTCAATGATATCGGTCCCCATATTGAAGAAGCCGGACTTGCTCGCGTGCGCGAAACGCTGGGCCAGGCGCGCAGCTTCCCCACCTGGGTCCATGCCGCTCGCGCACTGTCTGAGCAGGCGGGGGCGGCGCATCCGCAGCACAAGCTGGCCGACTGGCTGCGGCTGTCCAAACGGACGATGTACATTGGGGGGAGCGGGCGCATCAGTTTCGACTACGACACCAAAATCGCCGAGCCGTTCATGCGCCAGATGCCCGCCCAGGATGGGTCGGAAAGCCAGACCGACGAATTGGCCGATCCGGCGAGCGATCATTGGTCCGCCTTGCGCTCGCTTGCCGGGTGCCAGGCGCTGGTGGTGCGTGGCGAGATGTCCGACATCCTTTCAGCCAGCACTGTCGAACGGATGAGGCACGAGGTGCCGCAACTCGAGGAGGTGGTCATCGCGCGCACCGGCCATGCGCCCACGCTGGAGGAGCCCGAGGCGCTCGAAGCCATCGCGCGACTACTGGCCAAGGTCGCCTGAGCGCCATGGCCGCTGCCCAGCAAACGCCGCGCATCCTGCATCTTTTCGCTAGTTTCGATGCGGATGAGCCGGCACCTCGCCGCTTTGCGCAGGTGCTCGAGCGGAGTGGGAGCAAAGTACGCCATGCCATCGTTTCCGATGATCGCGACCGGCGCAGCGCCGCGCGCCTGCTGCCTAAGGCGGTGACCGTGTCCTGGCCGCGCTTCATGCCCATTAGGGGAAGCAAGCTGCCCGGCCGCCTACGCCGTCTGGCCGATGCCATGAGCAGCTATGATCTACTTTGCACCTATGGCGCAGGCACGCTCGATGCCGCCTTTGCGCACACCTTGTTCGCCGATCTCAGCAAATTGGCGCCGCTGGTGCATCACGAACTCGATGAGCGCGAGGCGGATGGGCGTAGGCGCGGATTGTATCGCCGCTTTGCCCTGGGGCGAACCGCCGCGCTGATCGTGCCCGACGCGGCGCTCGAGACGATCGCGCTCGATCGCTGGGACCAGCCGCGTACCCGTGTCCGCCTGATCCGCGAAGGGATTGACACGCGTGCCTTTGCCCGCAAACCGGCTCGCGACGCGATCCCCGGTCTGGTCAAGCGGCGTGAAGAGTTTTGGCTGGGCACCATCGCCGATAGCCTGGGGGCTAACGACGCGAGCGGGGCGGGGCAGGCACGCACCGAACTTCCAGGCGAAGCCGGCACGCTGCTCGACGGACTTCAGCAGATGACGCCGCAATGGCAGCTGGTCGTCGCTGGCGAGCCGCATATGCGAACCACACTCGATGGCGCGGCGACGGCGCGCGGGATCGAGGACCGCCTGCATTTCGCCCCGCCGGCTGCTCCTCAGGCTGATTTATTCGCGCTGTTCGACGCGCTGGTGCTGACTAGTCCAAGGCAACAGCATATGGGGTTGGTGATGGAGGCAATGGCCGCCGCTTTGCCGATCGTGCTCCCACGCGACTGTCAGCCTGCCAACCTGGTCGCAAGCGACAGCGCGCCGCTGCTGTTCGACAGGCAGTCCACAGACATGGCGGCCGCGCTCACGCAACTGGCCACCGATCCCGAGCTCCGGCGCCGGATCGCCAGCGCCAACCGGAAGAAGGCGCGCGAGACGTTCGATGTCGGACGCATGGCCGATGCCACCTGGGCGCTTTATCGTGGCCTCATTGCCCGCACACCCGCGTCGGTCGGACGCTCGAAGGGCTGACGGAAGGTTTCATACTCCATTCACTCCGCCCTCGCGATGCGATGCTATCGGGGACGAGACGAGGACGAACAGCGCGATTGATAAGCTGCCCCCATGCGCTAAACAGCCTGCCCCTGCCTGAACTTCCGCGAGCAATCACCTCTTGGCCGCCAGACCTCCCGCCCTTCCCGATCCCGCCGCCCCGAGGCCCGCGCGCGAGCAGGATGCCGCCGAGCAGGCGATGCTCATGCGCGAGGTCGATGATGCCGTCCGCCAGGACGAGGTCAGCAATGTGGCGAAGAAATACGGCATCGCCATTGGCGCTGCGCTGCTGGTGCTGCTGCTTGCCTTCGGCGGCTGGCTGCTGTGGCAAAACCGCGAGGAAGCGCGGCTCGAGGAGAGATCGGAAGAGCTTGTCCTGGCGATCGACGAGCTGGAGACGGGCAGCCTGTCGGTGGCGGAAGAGGAGCTGGCCTCACTTGCCGAGGATGCGCCGCCCGCGCAACGCACCATATCGCGGCTGCTTCGTGCCGGCACCGCCGCGCAGTCCGCGCGCACGAGCGAGGCGCTCGCGCTTTACGAGGGGGTTGCTGGGGATGCAGAAGTGCCCGCGCCCTATCGCGATTTTGCGGCGATCCGCGCGGTAACTCTGGCCTATGACGACATGGAGCCACAGCAGGTTATCGACCGGCTCGGATCGCTCGCGGTTCCCGGCGGCGCCTGGTATGGCAGCGCGGGCGAACTGGTGGCACTGGCCTATCTCGAACTGGGCCGCGAGGAAGAAGCAGGGCCTTTGTTGGCGGCAATCGCGCGTGACACATCGGTTCCTGAAACCGTGCGCGCACGCACGCGCCAGCTCGCCGGACTGCTGGGCTATGACGCCATCGAGGATGTCGATGCCGCGCTGGCCGGCTTGGCGGCACAAGGCTCCGCCATTAGGGCAGGTTCCAGCATCGAAGCGGGCATCGGGAACAACGAAGGCCGATAATTCAGGATTTTGAACGAATGTATCGAGACAAGCTCACCATCACTAAGCGCGGCAGGCGCTTTGGCGCTATCGCTGCTGCACCCATCCTGGCGCTGGCGCTGGCGGGGTGTGGCTTGTTCGATGGTGATGGCGACGCGCGCACCCCCACGCTTGGCGATCGCCAGCCGATCCTGTCGCGCATCGCCACGCGGGTCGAGGCCGATCCGCAGCTTGCCGGGGTTCAAGTTACCGTTCCGCAACCACGAGAAAACGCCGAGTGGCCGCAAGTAGGGGGCAACGCCGCCAAATCGCCGGGTCACCTGGTGCTGGGAGCAACCCCGCAGCGCGCCTGGTCGGCTTCGATCGCCGGTTCGAGCAACAAGCGCCGGCTTGCCGCCTCGCCGGTTATCGGTGGTGGTCGGCTCTATGCGGTCGATACCCAAGGCGTCGTCCATGCATTTGATGCAGGCTCCGGCGCCCCGCTCTGGCGCCACCGGGTGGCGGTATCGGGCGACCTGGAGGACGTGGCGTTCGGCGGCGGTGCCACCTTCGCCAATGGCCGGGTCTATGCGACCATCGGCACCGGCGACGTGGTGGCGCTCGATGCGGCCACCGGCGCGCAGATCTGGCGGGTCAAGCCTGCCGGCCCGCTGCGTGGTTCGCCCACTGTCGCGTTCAACGCGCTCTATGTCATGACGCAGGACAACCAGATCCACGCGCTTTCCACCGATACCGGCGCGCTTGTCTGGCAGGATGGCGCGGCCGCGGGCCAGTCGGGCGTGTTCGGGGTTGCCTCTCCGGCGGCCGGGCAGGGGACGGTCATTGCCGGCTATTCGACCGGTGAACTGGTCGCCTATCGCTATGAAAACGGCCGCAACCTGTGGTCGGACGCGCTCAGTCGCACCTCAATCTCCACCCAGGTGGGTACGCTCACTGATGTCGATGCCGACCCCATCATCGATGGTGGCCAGGTCTTCGCGCTCGGACAGGGCGGGCGGATGGCCGCCTACGACCTGACGACCGGGCAGCGGATCTGGGAACTCACGCTGGCGGGCATCTCCACTCCAACCGTGGCCGGCGACTGGATCTTCACGCTGACCGATGATGCCCGCCTTATCGCGATTGCTCGGGCGACCGGGCAGATCAAGTGGATTACCCAGCTTGCTCAGTGGCGCGATCCCAAGGATCGCAAGGGTCCCATCTTCTGGACCGGTCCGGTGCTGGCCAACGGGCGGCTGTGGATCGCCAGTTCGCGCGGCAGCGTCCAGTCCGCCGATATTGAGACGGGCACGTCGGTACTATTCGCCGATCTGAAGGAGCCGGTGTCCCAACCACCCATCGTGGCGAGCGGAATGCTCTATATTCTGGATGATTCAGGACGCATCACCGCCTGGCGCTGAGCTTTTTGCAGCGCGACAATCAGGATGCGAGCGCAGCGACAATCAGGATGAGGATCGCGCGGGGGTGCGGCGGCGCAGGGCGTAGCCCGGAGCCGTCGTAGCCCCGCGCGATGGTGCGTTCCTTTTGGGGCGTTGCCGCTGATGATCCCGGCCGGCCGGGTATTCCCGGGCTTCTTCGCTCAGAGAGGAAGTCCCTGGATGCCCGGCCGTCACGTCACCGATCATCAGATGAGGTTATATATGAAGTTGCGACAGAGTGACGGCGTCGCGGTAGCGGCGGCCAGGGCCGGGTTCAGCACGGCGACGGGATACCGGCTTGCCAGCGACCCACAGCTTTCCTCGCAAGAAACGGCACCACGCGGTCGGCGGCGGCCCGATCCCTTGGCTGATATCTTCGACGCCGAGATCGTGCCGATGCTGCAGGCAGCGCCGGGCCTGCGCGCGGTCGCGATCTTCGAGGAGATGCAGCGGCGCCATGCTGATCTCGGGCTCGGGGTCAGACGGACGATGGAACGGCGCATCCGTGCCTGGCGCGCGCTTCACGGCGAGGATCAGGAGGTGATCTTCCGCCAGACCCATGAGCCGGGCAAGATGGGACTGTCGGATTTTACCGACATGGCCGAGCTCGGCGTCACGATCGCCGGCACGTCCCTCGATCACCGGCTCTACCACTTCCGCCTGGTCTGGTCGGGCTTCGAGCATGCCCATGTGATCCTGGGCGGCGAGAGCTATATCGCCCTTGCTCAGGGGCTACAAAATGCGTTGTGGGCGCTCGGCGGCAGCCCGGTCGATCATCGCAGCGACAGCCTATCAGCGGCGTTCCGGAACCTCGATGCCGATGCCCGCGCCGATCTCACCTGGCGCTACGATGCGCTGTGCGAACATTACGGCATGAAGCCGAGCCGCAACAACCGGGGCGTCGCGCACGAGAACGGATTGATCGAGAGCGCACACGGTCATCTCAAGAAGACGATGCGCGATGCATTGCTGATGCGCGGGTCTGGGGCCTTTGACGACCTTGCCGATTATCGCGGCTTCATCGACGAGGTGATCGCGGCGAAGAACCGGCGCAATGCCGCACGGATCGATGCCGAGCAAGCCTGTCTTCAGCCGCTGCCCGACCGGCGAACCAGCGATTATGAGGAGACGATCGTCACCGTCACCTCGACCAGCGGCTTCACGCTCAGGAAGGTGTTTTACACCGTGCCTTCGCGGCTGATCGGTCACCGCCTGCGTGTCCGGCTGTATGACGATCGGCTCGACCTGCTGCTGGGCGGAACGCCGCTGATGACGCTGCCGCGCGGGCGGGCGGGCGCGAACGGCAAGCATGGTCATGTCGTCGATTACCGGCACGTGATCCGCTCGCTCAGACGCAAGCCGATGGCGCTCGCCGGCCTGATCTATCGTGACGCGCTGTTCCCGCGCGAGGCCTATCGCCGGATGTTCGAGCGCCTGATCGAGCAGAGACCCGAACGGGCCGCGTGCCGGATGATGGTGGAACTGCTTGCGCTGGCGCACGAACGTGCCTGCGAAGCCGAGCTTGCCAGCATCCTCGCTGCCGATCTGGCTGCCAATCGGTTGCCGGACATGGCAGCACTGCGGACACGCTTCGCGCCCGACCCCGCAACGCTTCCCGAGGTTGTGGTCACGCTTGCCCCCCTGTCCGGTTACGACATCCTGCTGGGCGGGGTGGCGGCATGACCGATAGCAACCGATCGGTCGACGCACAGCGTCTCACCCTGATCCTGCATGACCTGCGTCTGCCGGCGATCAAGCAGACCTGGCCCGATATCGCCGTGCGCGCCGACAAGGATGGCCCGCCGCGCGCTTCCTTGCGGCCCTGGCCGAACACGAGATCGCCGAACGCGACCGGCGGCGCATCGAGCGGCATCTCAAGGAAGCCAAGCTGCCGCCCGGAAAGACGCTCGACAGCTTCGCGTTCGATGCCGTGCCGATGATCTCCAAAGCGCAGGTCATGGCGATCTGCGCCGGCGATGGCTGGCTCGAACAGGGCGCCAACCTGATCCTGTTCGGGCCGCCGGGCGGCGGCAAGAGCCATCTCGCCGCTGCGATCGGCCTGGCGCTCATCGAAAATGGCTGGCGGGTGCTGTTCGCCAGAACATCGGACCTTGTCCAGAAGCTCCAGGTCGCGCGGCGCGAGTTGGGCCTCGAGGCCGCCATCGCCCGGCTCGACAAATATCATCTGCTGATCCTCGATGATCTCGCCTACGTCACCAAGGACCAGGCCGAAACATCGGTCCTCTTCGAGCTCATCAGCGCCCGCTACGAACAGCGCTCCACGCTGATCACCGCCAATCAGCCGTTCGGCGAATGGAACCGGATCTTCCCCGATCCCGCGATGACGCTCGCCGCCGTCGACCGCCTCGTCCACCACTCCACCACTCCACCATCTTCGAGATGAACGTCGAGAGCTATCGCCGGCGCACCGCCGTCCAGCGACAAAAGGGCGCCGGGCGACCGCCAACCTACGCGACAATCAAAACTGCCGGGCAACCGGCGCCCCGCGACAATCAGACCGATACATAGACCTTGCCAGCGTCAACCAGACCGGCCATCAGCCAAAAGCCGCGACAATCAGTTCTCATCCTGATCGTCGCCCGCTTCTCGTCCAGATCGTCGCGCTACAGCTGATTCTCGCTCGTTCAGGCATTGCCGACCACAAAACACGCCGCTGCGACCAGTGCCCCGGCGGTGCGGTTAGATCGGAAGCGCGCCAGCGGATTAGCGGCATCGGACCCGTCCAGCGTCGCTGCCTGCCAGGCCAGGTGCAAGGCGGCCGGCAGCAGCGCGAGCAGCGCCAGCCAGTCCTGCCGCAGAAGCCAGAATGCAAGGCCCCACAAGCCAAGCGCTAGGCAGTAGAACGATAATACGCCCGTGCGCACCCGCCCGCCGAGGCGCAATGCGCTCGAGCGAATGCCCACCAGCGCATCATCTTCGCGATCCTGCATGGCGTAGATGGTGTCATAGCCGATCACCCAGAACAGGCCGCCGGCGTACAGCGCCGCCAGCACCGCAAGATCGCCGTCGCGCAGTTGTACCCATCCGACCAGCGCGCCCCAGGTGAATACCATCCCCAGCCAGGCCTGCGGCCACCAGGTGATCCGCTTCATGTACGGGTAGGCCGCGACCAGCAGCAGGCTGGCAAGCGCGACCAATTGCGCCTGCCATCGCAGTTGGACAAGGACGAGCAGTCCAATCAGGCTGAGGATGACAAGCCAGACCCAGGCCGCACGCACGCTTACCCGCCCGCTTGCCACCGGCCTCCGGGCGGTGCGCGCCACCTGCCGGTCGAGCTTGGCATCGACGATGTCATTATAGACGCAGCCCGCCCCGCGCATGACGATCGCACCGAGCAGCAGCCAGGCGACGAGCGCGATCTGCGGGCCTTCGCCTGCCAGCCAGACACCCCAGGCGCAGGGCCAGAACAACAGCCACCAACCGATCGGCCGGTCGAATCGCGCGAGCAGCGCGTAGTCGCGCCACGGTTGCGGCAGCTGTTCGGCGAGGCTGCGATGCTCGCTGTCGGGGACGATATCGGGCAGTGGGCGCATCGCCGGTTTCTTTGCGAGCGGCGTGCAGGCGGTGCAAGCGCTAAGCCGGTGCCCCGAAGGTGCTGCGGGGGTGTGACGGAACCAAGAGTGATGTCCCGGTCGCAGAGGGGTAGCGGGTGCGCGCGCCTGTCGGACGACTTATTCGGCGGCGTATCGAAGCTGTTCCACCCCCGCGAGTATTCAACGTCTGTGAACCAATTCCCAATGCGTGCCTATTGCCGCGCACCGTTCGGCCGGCGTAGCGCGCACCTTGTGCCCGCCACCCCCGCCTGGCCGCCGCGCTCCGCGCCGCGTCTGTTCGTCAGAACCATGCTCGGTGAGGGCGCGCGGATAACCATCGAAGGTTCGCCCGCGCATTACCTGCTGCGCGTCATGCGCGTGGGCGAGGGGGATGCCGTTGTCCTGTGCGATAATGCCACCGGGGAATGGGCGGCGCGCGTGGAGTCGCCAGGCAAGCGCATGGTCTCGCTGGTGGTTGTCGAACGCTTGCGTGCACGCGAACAGGTGCCCGATCTGTGGCTTTGCCCAGCGCTGCTCAAGAAAGATCGGTTCGACATGGTGCTTGAAAAGGCGACCGAACTTGGCGTGCGGATAATCCGGCCGGTGGTCACCAGGCGATGCGTCGCCGACAAGCTCAATCTTGCGCGGGCGCGAACGATCATCACTGAGGCGGCCGAGCAATGTGCGCGAACGGCGCTGCCCGAACTGGCCGAGCCGGTGTCGCTCGCCCGAATGCTCGATGAATGGCCGCCAGAACGAACGCTGTTCTTCGCCGATGAAGCGGGCGGCGAGCCAGCCGCCAACGCATTTTCGAAGGGCTGCGCTCCCGCTGCGCTCCTGATCGGCCCGGAAGGCGGTTTTGAGCCTGACGAGCGGGCAGCGATCCGGCGGCTGGCCAATGCCCAAGCCATCACGCTCGGACCTCGCATCTTGCGCGGCGAGACTGCTGCGATCGCGGCCAGCGCCTTGTGGATGGCGCTGGCAGGAGATTGGTCGGACCTGGTTACGGCCCGGTGAAGTGGTACTTTTCGCGAGTCGCAGCCGCGCGTCACCGGGAACATCGGCCGGTGACCGGGGGGCTACGATGATCGCGTCGCTCGCCTGCCGTCCTGCCGCCCCCGCCCAAAGCAACGAGATATATTGCGGTGGCAGGATAATGCGCGTGCCGACGCCAGTACGCTCGAGATGACCGCAACAAGATCACCCCCTAACAGCCCGATCCCGTTCCAGCTCTGGTGCGCCATTCGTCTCGCACACCATATTATCCGACGCCTTGCGGTGCACGCCTCGCCAACCTGTCGAAGCCTGCCAGCAAGGACGTGCGCCGCTGGCAAGTTTGCGAACCATTTGAGGCTGGCCTTAAGCGCGCGCGCCACCTAACGGCGGTTTCAGCTATGAGCACGCGCACGACGCTCGCCGGGGACGAGGAGCCGATCGAGAGCATCGAGCAGCTTGTGGCGCCGATGCAGGCCGGGGAAAAGCCGCGCGCGGATTGGCGCATCGGCACCGAGCACGAGAAGCTGGTCTACAAGCTCGATGATCACCGCGCCCCCTCCTATGACGAGCCCGGCGGCATCCGCGATGTCATTCTTTCGCTGCAAAGGTTCGGCTGGGAGCCGGTAATCGAGGATGGCCCCGATGGCGTCCCCCGCGCTATCGCCATGTCCGGCCAGGATGGAACGGTCAGTCTGGAGCCTGCCGGGCAGCTCGAATTGTCGGGCGCTCCGCTCGAGAACCTGCACCAGACTTGTGCCGAGGCCGGCCGCCACCTGGCCCAGGTCAAGGAGGTGGGGCAAGCTTGTGGTATCGGCTTTCTCGGATTGGGAATGTGGCCCGACAAGACCCGCGCCGAACTGCCGATCATGCCCAAGCAGCGCTACCGGATCATGCTCGACCACATGCCGCGCGTAGGCACGATGGGTCTTGATATGATGCTGCGAACCTGCACCATTCAGGTCAATCTCGACTACTCCAGCGAAGCCGACATGGCGCAGAAGTTCCGCGTCGGTCTTGCGCTTCAACCATTGGCTACCGCCTTGTTTGCCAATTCTCCCTTTACCGAGGGAAAGCCTAACAATTTCCTAAGCTATCGCAGTCATATTTGGTCCGATACCGATCCTTATCGAACAGGCATGCTCCCGTTCGCCTTCGAGGACGCCTTCGGCTACGAACGATATATGGACTATATGCTTGATGTTCCGATGTATTTTGTGTTTCGCGAGGGACGCTACATCGATGCTGCGGGTCAATCCTTCCGCGATTTCCTGCGCGGCGAGCTTCCGGCACTTCCGGGCGAACGGCCGCGCGCTTCGGACTGGGTCGACCACCTTTCCACGGCCTTCCCCGAAGTGAGGATGAAGAGTTTCCTCGAGATGCGCGGTGCCGATGGTGGCCCGTGGGGCAGGATTTGCGCGCTTCCGGCCCTGTGGGTTGGCCTGCTTTACGACCAGTCCGCGCTCGATGCTGCCTGGGACCTTGTGAAGAACTGGCCGATGGAAGAGCGCGAGCGGCTGCGGAGCGAGGTTCCACGCCAGGCGCTCAATACCACCTTGCCCGGCGGTGCAGGGTTGTTGCGCGATCTTGCCCGGGAAGTGCTTGAGATTGCTCGCAAGGGGCTGGCCGCACGTTCGCGACTCGATGCCGGCGGCGCTTCCGAAGCGGGCTTCCTTGAGCCGCTGCACGAGATCGTTGAGAGCGGAAAAGTGCCAGCGCAGCGGCTGCTCGACAAGTTCCACAACGAATGGCGCGGCGATATCACCCGCGTCTATGAGGACAGCTTCTAGGTTTTCTGCCGGTTTCTCGGATCGTCGGAAGCGCGGCCAAAATTAACTTGCCGTCTCAATCATTCGTTTACCCAAATCTCGTAACACCGTCGGCGACGCCCTGATCGGGTTCGACGGAGCAATGGCGGTGACCGCAGTTCTGCGCATTGGCGAGGATACCGACAGCGACCGTCGGATGGTGCCGCGCGCGGACCTGAGCCTGGGCGTCAGGCTCTATCGACTGGGCGACGGGGTGGTCGTTCCCGCCAACATCGTCAATCTGTCGGTCACCGGTTTTCTCGCCGAACTGCCCGAAGGCAGCACCATCCCGCGCCATCTGGAACTGGAGCTGCCGAATGCCGGGCGACGGGAAGCCGAGGCGGTGTGGCGCAGCGGACTGACTGCCGGCTACAACTTCGCCCGGCCCCTTGGGAAGGCGGACCTGGCCGCTGCACGTCTGGCGAGTGACTTCGTCGACCAACCGGAAGACGAGGTTGAGTTTGAAGAGGCCGGCCCTTCTTATCAACTAAGCCCTGAAGACCCGATCTGGGATGTCGCGAACGAGGCACGGGCCCAAGAGAAATGGTCGCCGGCAAGACGCGCCGCGGTGATGATAACTGCCGTGCTCGCGCCTTGGGCCACGCTTGCGGGAGTGGCCGCAATGCTTGCCTAATCCGAACAGCGCGTCTTATTGAGCCGCCGCGAGAATGTCTTCGGCAACGCCAAGATCAACGCTGACAAGTTGGCTGACACCTTTCTCCACCATGGTCACGCCGAACAGCCGATGCATCCGGCTCATCGTAACCGAATTATGCGTAACGATCAGGTAGCGGGTCGCGGTTTGCGCACCCATAGCATCGAGCAGATCGCAGAAGCGGTCGACATTGGCATCGTCGAGCGGCGCATCCACCTCGTCCAGAACGCACACCGGCGCTGGATTTGTAAGGAATAACGCGAAAATCAGGGCAATCGCGGTTAGCGCCTGCTCTCCGCCCGATAGCAAAGTCAGCGATTGCAGCCGCTTTTCCGGAGGTTGCGCGAAGATTTCCAGGCCGGCCTCGAGCGGATCGTCGCTGTCGATCAGCTTTAGATATGCGTTGCCGCCATCGAAAAGCCTGGTGAACAGCCGTTCGAAGTGGCCATTGACCGCCTCGAAGGCGGCCAGGAGCCGCTCGCGTCCTTCGCGGTTCAGGCGCCCGATCGAACCACGCAACCGTCGGACCGCCTCGGCGATATCCGCCAGCTCGTGCGCATGGCCATCACGCTCAGTCTCACATCGCGCCAACTCGTCGGCGGCAACCAGGTTCACAGGGCCGATGGCCTCACGCGCGCGATGCAGCTTGTCGCTCGCCGATGCTTCCGCATGCGTATTGCCGACCTGCGCCGCATCGAAGGCCGAAGCATCGGGCAGTGCGGGTGGCGCGACGCCGAACCGCTCGCCCGACTGACGCACAAGTTCCTGGCGCCCAATATCGGCGCTTTCGGCCTCAACGGCCAGACCAGCTCGCAATTCGCGCAACTCGACAACCGCTTCATTCGCCGCGGCCAGCCCGGTTTCCGCCGCCTCGAGTGCTGCATTCGCACGTTCCGCCTCCCTCTGTGCACGAATCAGAGCTTGGGCGCCCGCATCGCGCGCTTCGGAGCGCTCCGCGATCTGCCGCCGCAGCGTCCCAGGTTCTAACGATAGCTGCGCGCGTTGCCCGCCAATTTCGGCTGTCGTGCGTTCTATTTCGGCAAGACGGCGCGCGGCGTCGCCTGATCGGGCCTGCCAACCGCGCATATCCGCCTGTTTGCTCGCCGCCCGTTCGCGCAGACCAGCAAGCGCCTGGTCGCGCGCCGACAGCGCAGCGGCGCTGGACTGGAGGGCGAGCCGCGCGTCGTCGTGCTCGCGTCTTGCGGACTGCAGGACGGTGTTCGTCTCTTCCCGGTCCGGCAACGTCGCCCGCTGTGAGCAGACCTTGGACTGGATCAGTTCCGCCTCTGCCTTCCGCCGTCCGAACTCTGCCAGCGCTTCGGCCAGCACCGCGCGCTGGCGGCCGGTCTGTTCGCGGCTATTTTCGGACCTATCGAGCGCACGCATGGCGGCCCGCTCCTCGTCCGAACGAGAAGCAACCGACTGCTCCGCCGCGGCAAGCTTCTGCTGGATATCGCTGAACTTTGCACGTGCCGCAGCGTCGTTGCGCTCAGCATCGGCAACCGCGCGGCGCTCGAGAGGGAGGCGCGCATCGAGTGTGCGATAGCGGTTGCCTGCCTCGAGCAGCGCCGCTTCAGCCAGACCGCTGCCTTGTGTGACCAGCCCATCCCAGCGCCGCAGCCGGCCGGCACGCGTGACCAGCCATTCGCCTGGCGGAAGATCCCGGCCATCATCCGCTTCAGCGAAATGAACCAGCGCCAGCCGCGCATCGAGTTCGGGCGGACAATCCACCATCTTCTTGCGAAGCGAATCGGGGACGGGTGGGCGGGCATTGGTGCCGGTCCAGAAATGACCTTCGAGGTCTTTTGCTGGCAGACCGAGAAACCCGTGCGCACTGCTCCCCAACACCGCCGCCAGTGCGCGCTCGCAGCCCGGCTCGGCGGTGACTCGATCGATCAGGTTCGGCAGTTCGCCCTCGTATCCCGCTGCCTTCGCCCGCGCCGCCTTGTCGCGCGAGAGGGCCAGCCACTCGCGTTCGGTTCCGGCAAGCTCGGCTTTCGCGATGCTCAGCTCGGCCGTTGCCGCATCGCGCGCTTCGCCCAACTCGGTCTTCTTGCGCTGCAGTTCGACCAGCTCGTCGCGGGCGCGCGCAAGATTGCCGCCTGCGGCGTGCGCCTGTGCCTTCGCTGCCTCCACCGCCTCGTCAATGTCCCCCACATCGAGCGCGCTCGCCTGTGCCGCCAGCCGATCTCCATCACGCGCCAATTGGGCCAGCCGCTCGTTGGACTGATCAACTGCGCCCTGCGCGATGCGCCATTCTGCCTCGAGCTGCGTGCTGGCGGCGGAGGCGTTCGCGAGCGCAAGTTCGGCGGCGCGCGTCGACTGCTCGGCCTTGTCGGCGTCAATCACTAGAACGGCGCGATCGGTCTCGTGCTGGGATAGCGACGCCTCGCACTCGGCAAGTCCGGCCTCCAGCTCGTGCACGGCCCGCGCTGCCTGAGCCATCAGCGCATCGACTTCGTTGCGTTCCTGGTCGAGCCGTTCGGCTTGGCGAAGGTGATCGGCCAAACGCTGTTCGGCTGCTTCGAGCCGGTTGCTCAGGTTGCTTATCGCATGGCCTTGCGCGGTTTCATCCTCGCGCCGTGCGATCAGTGCGTCCGCAGTGGTAGCTTGGTGCGCAGCGCACCGGTCGCGTGTCTCGCGCGCGGTTTGCGAGGCGCTTTTGGCCCGAGCCACCGCCTCTTGCGCCGAACGAGCCTTGTCATGCGCCGCCTCGGCCGCCTCGGCCGCTTCGCGCCAGCCTGCGAAAAGCAGCCTTGCCTGTGCGGTCTCGATGGAGCGGGTGAGTTCGCGATAGCGTTCGGCCTGTCTCGCCTGCCGTCCGAGACCGCCGATCCGCGCCTCGAGCCCGCCAATGATGTCCTGAAGCCGGGACAAGTTGCCTTCTGCCTGGCGCAACCGGCTTTCGGCGTCGCGGCGGCGCACGTGGAGCCCAGCGATGCCCGCCGCTTCCTCCAGCATCTGCCGCCGCTCGGCAGGACGGGCAGCGATGACCGCGGCGATCCGCCCCTGGCTGACCAGTGCCGGGGAGTGTGCGCCGGTCGCGGCATCGGCGAACAGGAGCGCGACATCGCGCGCACGCACATCCTGCCCGTTCACCCGATAGGCGGTACCCGCGCCGCGCTCGATGCGTCTGGCGATAACCAGTTCCTCGCCCGCCTCGTCTTTGGCATGAAGCGCCACTTCGGCGAACTCGCGCGGGGGCCGGCGCGTGGTTCCGGCGAAGATCACGTCCTCCATCCCGCCCGAGCGCATCTGGCGGGGCGAGGTCTCGCCCATTACCCAGCGCAGCGCTTCGAGGAGGTTGGACTTGCCGCAGCCATTGGGACCGACAACGCCTGTAAGTCCGGGCTCGATAAACAGGGTGGACGGTTCGACGAAGCTCTTGAAGCCGACCAGGTTGAGCTTGCGGATCAGCATCGCGCGATCCCGCGCCCAGCCGTCGCCGGGCCCCTCATCTCAGCGCAGTCTAGCGCGCTCCGGCCGCCTGCAATGCTGATTGCACATCGCTCCATTGCTGCGCCTCGAGCCGGTCGCCATTGAGGAAGAAGGTCGGGGTTCCGGTGACGCCCAGGTCCTCCGATTGCGCGTTCGACCGCTCTACCAGCCCTTCGGCAGCGGGAAGATCGCTCAGGCACTGAAGCGCCCGGTCGCGTGGAACGCCGCGGGCGGCGAACCAATCGACGAGGCCCGTCACCTCGCCGATGCGCTGGAGCCGGACAGGACCGTCGGCCTGCGTCGCCGCCTCGAGTGCGGCCGGGTCGGCGGTGGCGGTGGCGCTGATCTGGCCAAGCTCGGCCCATCCCTGCTTGGCCAGCGGCTGGAAGGTCGCCCGTTCGCCGCAGCGCGCCAGCACGGCGAAGGTCAGGTCGAGCGGATCGTGGATCTGGTTGCGGATCTCGAAGCTGACGATGCCGCGCTCGATCAGCTGGTTGAGTTCGGCCTCCGATTCCGAGGCGAAATTGGCGCAGGCGGGACAGGTGTGGCTGGCATATTTCACCAGCTTGAGCGGCGCTTCGGGATTGCCCACGACGATGCCGCCCAATTCGCTTACCTGTGCGGTTTCCAGCCAGCTCGTGTCGCCGGGTGGGGGCGTGGGCTCGATGGGTTCACCGGCCAGCCCGGTTGCCCCGCCCGCTTCCCCACCCGATCCGCAGGCGGACAGCGCGAGCAGGAGCGGCGCTGCAAAAGCTGCAAGGGTGACGCGACTGATGGAGCGCATGATTTATGAAGACCTTGTCTGCATTAAACAGCGTGTCGATTAGCCCACCTGCATCCGCACGCCAACCCGGCCGCAAGGAGGATGCGCGCTTGTGCACAGAACGCGCAAAGGCTCAGCTGACCTGCGCAAGCACCTGACGCAGGCGAAGCCAGTCATGAACCCCTTCGAGCCGGGTGCCGTTCAGGACAAAGCTCGGCGTGCCGGTGATGCCCAGGCGCTCGGCCTGCGCCTTTGAAGTTGCCGCGATCGCCTCGGCCCGCTTATGGTCGCCAAGACAACGGTCGAGCGCGGCGCGCGAGACGCCGTGCGGGGCGAGAAGTTCGTGGAAACCAAGGTCATTGGCGATGGCGCGCATCCTGCCGGGCACCGGTCCGCTGCTCCAGCGCTGCTGCTGCGCCGCGGTTGCCTTGCTAGTCACCGCCAGCCAGCGGTCCTGCGCACGCATGATGGCGCGGTGGCGGGTGAAAAACCGGCGCGGCGGGCCGCATTCGGTGGCGAGCGCGGCCGCAAGGTCCAGCGGATTGCGGATCAGATGGCGCAACTCGAACGACAAGGTGCCGGGCGAAATATGGCCCGCCGTCAGCTCCATCTCGGACCGGCGCTCGAACTCGGCGCAATGGGGGCAGGAATAGCTGCTGAATACGACAAGCCGGTTGGCCGCCGCCTGATTGCCCATGCGAAACCCGCCATCGGTCGCTTCCACCAAGCCGATCCAGTTCGAGCGCGATGTTTGTGCCACTGCCGAAACCGGCGCGATTGCGGCAAGCATCGCCGCGAGCGCCATGCCCAGTGCGATCAGCACGGCGAACGAGCGGTTATCGAGACTGCGAACCATCACTTACCACCGTCCTTGTCCTGCTCGCCGCGCAACAGGCTACGGGCGAGCGATTGAAGCACCGTGCGCAGCTCGGGATCGCCGATGTCACGCAGGCTCTCGCCAAGCTCCACCGGGCTCGACAGCGGCTCCGGCTGCTGGCGCGAGACCCGATCACCATGCACGGGCTGAACAGGGCCTTGCCGCATCCTGATCGCGGCCACCGCCTGGTAGCCGAAGAACCGGTTCACCCGTTCGATGATCTCGGGCACGACATGCTGGATGAGCGGGCCGTGCGCGGGTTCGACCACCAGATTGAGCGTGCCGCCGCGTTTCTCGCCCCTCGGGAAGCGGATCGACTCGGGCGCGCACATCCTGGCGTGATGCGCTCCCACGATCTCACCCCAGCGCATCACCACCGAGCTTTGTATAAAGCCGAACTTGTTGAACGCGGTGCGGCCAATCTGCGGGACGAGTTCAGCCACCGAACGCGCCGGGCCGCCGCGTCGCCCGGCGGGTGGTTCGGCCGCGGACTTGCGCCGCCTGATCGGTTTGACATTGGACTCGCCGGCGAGTGCTGCGGCACTCTTGTCAGCCGATGCCTGATCTTTCCCGTCGCGTTCCATCAGACATGCTCCCATGCCATAGGCCGGCCATGGATGACAGCGAAGAGCCGGCGACGATCGCGGACAAGCTGCTTAACTGGTATCGCTGCAACGCCCGCCTGTTGCCCTGGCGCGAACCACCGGGAAGCGATCGCCGGCCTCCCGCCTACCGGGTCTGGCTTTCCGAAGTGATGCTTCAGCAGACCACAACCACCGCCGCCGCGCCTTTTTATGCCCGCTTCCTTGAGCGCTGGCCCGATGTGGAAGCGCTTGCCGCCGCCCCGGTGGAACAGGTGATGGCCCAGTGGGCGGGGCTGGGCTATTATGCGCGGGCGAGAAACCTGGTCGACTGCGCGCGGCAAGTGGCGGCGGACGGCGGTTTTCCTGAGGAGGAGGACGAGCTGAGGCGGTTGCCGGGGATCGGCACCTATACCGCAGCGGCTATCGCGGCGATTGCGTTCGGCCGGCGCGCGGTGGTGGTCGATACCAATGTGGAACGCGTGGTCGCCCGGCTGTTTGCCATCGACCAGCCGCTGCCCGGGGCCAGGCGGGCGATCCGCGAGGCGACAGCCCACATCACCCCCGAGCATCGCGCAGGCGACTTCGCGCAAGGAATGATGGACCTGGGCGCTGCCATCTGCACGCCGCGGTCACCCGATTGTCCGCAGTGTCCGCTTGTTCATTCATGCCGAGCATACGAACAAGGACGCGCCCACCAGCTTCCGGTCAGACCGGCGAAGCGCGACAAGCCGGCCCGCCGGGGGCAGGCCTATGTCATCGTGCGGGATGGCGGGGTGTTCGTCGTCACCCGCCCGCCGGGCGGAATGCTGGGAGGGATGCGCGCCCTGCCCGATGACGGCTGGTCCGCGCGCGCGAATGGGACATGCGCCGCGCCTTTTCCCGGTGGTTGGCGCTTGGTCGGTCAGGTGCGGCACGGCTTCACGCATTTTATGCTCGAGCTGGAAGTGTTGATGATCGAGATTGTGGATGATGTGGATTTGCCGCCCGGCGAATGGATCGGCCTCAACAAGCTAAGCAAGATCGGCCTGCCAACGGTTTTTGCCAAAGCGCTCGCGCTGGCCGTCCGATTGCCGGATACCAAGGCGGGACTTTGACGAGCGCTGCAAAAGCGGTAGCGGCCCGGCAGCGGGCTGGCGTGCCTCGATCCGGCTTCAGCGCCGCGAAAGCCTTGTTGTTTAACGGGAACATGCATGACGATAGTTTCGACAGCCAACCCCTGCTCACGCCGCACGGCATTGCGCGGCGCCGCGGGATCGCTCGGCGCGCTGGCCTTGTCTGGGCTCGCGCACCCCGTCCTGGCGCAACGCCTCGGCCCGAACGCGGCGGCGCGCTGGCCGCGCGTAACCGCTCTGATCGATGATTACGTCGGGCGTGACCGGGTGGCCAACATGGTCGCCGCGCTGGGCTTCGCGCAGCGGCCGCCCGAATACTTAGCGCGCGGCACATTGGCTTTCGACAGCACGGTACGCGCCGGACCCGATACGCTCTACCGCATCTATTCGATGACCAAGCCGGTGACCGGTATCGCGGCCGCGATGCTGATCGACGAGGGCGCGCTCGGGCTCGACCAGCCGCTGGCCGAGATCATCCCCGGTTTCGCGAACATGCAGGTGCAAAAGCGCTATGACGGGCCGATCACCCCCGACAATCTCGAGCCAGCAGTTCGCCCGATCACCATCCGCCACCTGCTCACCCACACTGCGGGTTTTGGCTACACGATCATGCAGAAGGGGCCGATCGCCAGAGCCTATCTGGAGCAAGGCATCGTTCCTGTAGCGGTCAGCCGGTTGCAGATGATCCCCGGGTTCGGCGGCAAGCCCGCGCCCAGCCTTGCCGCCTTCGCCGATCGTCTGGCAAGACTGCCGCTGGTTCGCCAGCCGGGGACGCGCTGGGGCTATTCGGTGAGCCTCGATCTGCTCGGCCGGGTAATCGAGCTGGTCGCGGGCCGCCCGTTCGACGCGTTCCTGGAAGAGCGCATCCTTGCTCCGTGCGGAATGGACAGCACGTTCTTCACCGTTCCCGCTTCCGAACGCGCGCGGCTGGCGACCAGCTATGTTGCCCTCGCCGGGGTTCCCTTGCCGCTCGATACGGGGGCGAACTCGATCTTCCTTGATCCACCCGCCTTTCCTTTCGGCGGCGCGGGGCTGGTCTCGTCGGCGCGCGACTACGACCGGTTCCTGATGATGCTCGCCGGGCATGGCAACCTCGACGGGCGGCGGGTGGCGAGCAAATCCGCCATCGCATTGGCGACCAGCGATTTGATGCCATCCACCCTCGCGCCGGACGGTGAATTTCGCAAAGGCTTCGGTTTCGGGGCCGGGGGACTGGTCGGCAGGGGCGAGGCTGAGGGGCTGTATGGCTGGTTCGGCGCGGCAAGCACGGCCGGTCTGGTCAATATGCGCACGGGTCTGCGGCAAACGCTGATGACCCAGCTTGTCGGACCCCAGGCCGAGCGGCTGCAGCAGCGTTTTCCCACTGATGCCGCCGGCGATGCCGCCGCTCTGATGGCGACCGGCGCAGCGTGATCGAGGCGCCGGCTTTTGCCGGGCACCTTGTCGATAGGGCCGATTACCTGCGCAGCAACCCTGCCGCGCTTGCCGCGCTGGTGAGCAGCGTCGGAGCCTGTTCGCTGGCGTTGGACGGGCTTTCCCCGGTGCTCGATGGGCAAGGCGCGCTCGTAAGGCATAATTTCGATCCTGAAGGGCCGGATGCCGGCGAGAGCGTTTTCCTTGGTCTGGTGAAACAGCGCCCATGCTTCGCCAGGGTTCCCGGTCAAGTCCCGCCAGGTGCGCAGCGAGCAAGCAGGTTGCTGATCGAGGCGATATGTGGCCTTAGCGTGCCCGAGCTTGCGCTGTTCGGCGGCGCACGAAGCCTTGTCGACTGGCACGCGCGGCATCGCTTCTGCGGGGTTTGCGGTCAGCCGACCACCATCGCCAAGGCAGGCTGGCAGCGGGTGTGCACCCATTGCACCGCGCAGCATTTCCCGCGGGTGGACCCGGTTACCATCATGCTGGTCGAGCGATCGACGCCGCAAGGCCCGCTTCTCCTACTGGGGCGGCAAGCCGGTTTCCCCCCAGGGGTGTATTCGGCGCTGGCGGGCTTTGTTGAACCGGGAGAAACGATCGAGGAGGCGGTGGCGCGCGAGGTGTTCGAGGAGGCGGGCATTCGCGTGCGCGATGTTGCCTACCTTGCCAGCCAGCCGTGGCCGTTTCCCTCGCAGCTGATGATCGGCTGTCATGCCACCGCCGGCGACGGCGCGCTGGTGATCGATCATGACGAGTTGGAAGACGCCCGCTGGTTCACCCGCGACGAGGTTATTCGCGCGTTAGATGGCGGTACAGACGGGGGCTTTATCGCGCCACCGCGCTTCGCGATCGCGCATATGCTGCTCGTCAGATGGGTGGCGCGCGACTGAGCTGCGCTTCCTTAGCGGCGAAGCGGGCGTTGCTGCGCAAGGTGGTTGCGGATCGCGGTGGCGGCAATGCCTGCCGTGCCCATCGCGTGGCTGATCTGATCGAGCCCGATGACCACGTCGCCGGCCGCATAGAGACCCGCGATGTTCGTGCGCTGGTGATCGTCCACCTTGATGCAGCCCTCTTCGCTTGTCGCCGCGCCTAGGCCGACGGCGAGTTCGGAACGGATCGCCGAGCCCAGCGCCGGGTAGACGCTGTCGAAGCCGACCCTCGCAGCGGCGGTATCGAAGAACAATTGCTCGTCCTCGATCGCGAACCTGCCGCAAGGGCCGGCGATCCGCGTGATGCCGCCCGCATCGAGTTCGGCGATACAGTCCGCGTCGAGGTCATGGTCGCCATGCGGGGAGATCAGCGTCACCTCGCTGGTATAGCCGCGCAGGAACAGCGCCTCATCGGCACCATGATCGGACGTCCCGATGACGCCGACGCGCTTGTCGGTCACCTCGTAAGCATCGCAGATCGGGCAATAACGCAGCAGGCCGCGTTCGAGCGCCTCGTCATGCAGCGCATCGTCGAGCCCATCCGGGCGGTGATTGACCACGCCTGTTGCCAGCAGGACCGTGCGCGCCTGGTGGGTGGCGCTGTCGGTATCGACGGTGAAATGTCCGTCCTGCCCCAAAATTCCGGTTACGCGGTGGTGTTCGGTTTGCGTGCCGTACCGGGCGGCCTGTTCGCGCATCCGGTCGAGCAATTCGGAGCCCGATATTCCGCCGGGAAAGCCTGCATGATTATGGCTTCGCGGGATCATCGCGGCGCGTCCGGTTCCGCAGTCGAACAGGCGGACAGACACGTGAAAGCGGGCAAGATAGATCGCCGCGGTCAATCCCGCAGGGCCGCCGCCGACGATGATGCAGTCATCCATCGGCAGATAACGCGCGGGATTGCGCAAGAGTGCCCGCTGGTATCGACGCCGCCCCCGTTCTAGGCGGGCAAGCATGATCGAGCGGAGCCTTACCAACTGTTTCTCAGCCGCTTTCGCGCGCGATCTTGTGGTCCCCGCAGCAACAGTGCCCGTGCTGCCAGCGCGCCTCTTGATATGGGGGCGAGCGGTAAGTCGATACCCCGGGAAAGAAGCGCGATGACCTTTGTCGCCACCATCCTAACGCTTTATCCCGAGATGTTTCCCGGCCCGCTGGGCGTCTCGCTGGCGGGGCGGTCGCTCGCGCGGGGCGACTGGTCGCTCGAAACGCTGCAGATCCGCGATTTCGCCACGGACAGGCACCGCACCGTCGATGATACGCCGGCGGGCGGCGGGGCGGGGATGGTGCTCAAACCCGACGTGCTGGCAGCGGCGGTGGATCATGCGGTGGCGCGCCATCCCGCAAATCCCGTGATCGCGCTCACTCCGCGTGGCAAACCTGTCAGCCAAGGGCGCATCCGCGAGCTTGTCGCAGGCCGCGGCGTCACCTTGTTGTGCGGCCGCTTCGAAGGCTTCGACGAGCGGCTGTTCGAAGCGCGCCCTGCCATCGAGCAGCTTTGTCTGGCCGATGTCGTTCTGTCCGGCGGCGAATCCGCGGCAATCGCGTTGCTCGATGCTTGCATTCGCCTGTTGCCCGGCGTAATGGGCGCGGCTTCAAGCGGGGCCGAGGAATCCTTCGAGGAAGATCTTCTCGAACACCCGCAATTCACCCGACCGCAGATGTGGGAAGGGCGCACGGTTCCCGAAGTGCTGCGATCGGGGGATCATGCGAGGATCGCCGCGTGGAGGAAATCCCGCGCGGAAGAAGACACACGGTCACGCAGGCCGGACCTTTGGGAGCGCTATCGGGGCGCTCGGGGCCAGCCTGCCTCTGACGCGCGGCATGAAGACAGGGACTAAGGTGATGGGCCTTATTCAGGAACTGGAAGCCGAGGCCATCGGCGCGTTGGCCGAGGGCAAGGACATACCCGAGTTTCGGGCCGGTGACACTTTGCGCGTTGGTGTGCGGGTGGTCGAGGGCGAGCGCACACGTGTGCAGAACTTCGAGGGCGTGTGCATCGCCCGCTCCAACCGGGCGATGGGCAGCAACTTCACCGTGCGCAAGATCAGTTTCGGCGAAGGTGTCGAGCGCGTCTTTCCGCTCTATTCGCCCAATATTGATTCCATCACCGTGGTTCGCCGCGGCGTGGTCCGCCGCGCCAAGCTCTATTACCTGCGCGGCCGCACGGGCAAGCGCGCCCGCATCGTCGAGCGGCGCGAGGTGCGCGATCAGGACAAGAGCTGATCGCGCTAGTTAGGAAAAAGCTGATTTTTCCGTAGTTTGTTAAGAATAGTGGGTCACTTGTCCCATAAGGGGACCGCTTCATCCTATTACCGCATTGCCGGCCAAACCGGTCATCGCGGAGCTCCGTAGGCAGTGTGAGGGGATAATCCCCTCGCACGGGTACTGGAGCTGATCTTATGAAACTTCCTCAACGCCTTGGCCTTGCCGCGATCGTCGCGGCCGGCCTTTCGGCATCGCCGGTTGCCGCCGCAACCATCGTTTATGATTCACCTCTCACGCCGATCAACGGGCTGGGAAGCGGCTATGCCACCTACACCTTGGACACATTGGCCAACACATTGCTGGTGAACATCAACGCCACCGGTCTGGATGATGGTCCGCATGTCGCGCACCTTCACGGCCGGTTTGCGAATGGGGCCGATGGACTGCCGATCAACTCGGTGCTTCCGCCCCCCGGCCTCGATCCCGATGGCGATGGCTTTACCGAACTGGCCGAAGCGCTGCCGAGTTACGGGTTCATCGTGCTTAACATGAACACCATCGGCACGGGCTCCACGATCAATTACAGCAACCTGTTCGACCTGACCGATCCGATGAACTTCGGCTTTGTCGGCGGAGACATGAACAACCCGCGCTACACGATCGACGACCTGATTGGTGCGGACAAGATGGGCCTCGACCTGCGCGAACTGGTAATCCATGGCCAATTTGCTCCCGGGGTCGGCGCAGGAACTCCTGGAGAGGTCGATGGGGTTGCCGGCTACAAGCCGAGACTGCCGACGATGGGCGGCGAGGTGGGCGTGGTGCCCGAGCCTGCTACCTGGCTAATGATGCTGGTCGGGTTCGGTGCCATCGGCATGGTGGTTCGCCGCAAGCGCCGCGTGAGTGTCAGCTACGCCTGAGTAGAAACGCGGGATCCTGACCTAAAGAGGGCGGCTTCGGTCGCCCTTTTTGCAGCCGGTTTGCACTTGCGGCGGGAAGCGGGCAAGGCCGGGCCGCTCTATAGGGGGTTCGGCGGATGGGCTATCGGGTTGCGGTAATAGGTGCGACGGGCAATGTGGGGCGCGAGATGCTGGCCATCCTCGCCGAGCGCGCCTTCCCGCTTGCCGAGGCGGCCGCGGTGACCAGTTCGCGCAGCCATGGCAGCGAGGTGGAGCTGGGCGATACCGGGCGCATGCTCAAATGCCGCAATATCGAGCATTTCGATTTTACGGGCTGGGATATCGCGCTGTTCGCCGCCGGTTCGGGGCCGGCGAAGCTCTATGCGCCCAAGGCCGCGGCAACAGGCTGCGTGGTGATCGACAATTCCTCGCTCTACCGGATGGACCCCGACGTTCCGCTCATCGTACCCGAGGTGAACCCCGACGCGATCGATCTCTATTCCAAGCGCAATATCATCGCCAATCCCAATTGCTCGACCGCACAACTGGTGGTCGCGCTCAAGCCGCTGCATGATGCGGCGCGCATCAAGCGGGTTGTGGTGAGCACCTATCAGTCGGTCTCCGGCGCGGGGCGGGCGGGGATGGACGAGCTGTTCGAGCAATCACGCGCGATCTTCGTCGGCGACCCGGTCGAGCCGCGCAAGTTCACCAAGCAGATCGCCTTCAACGTCATCCCCCATATCGACGAATTCCTCGACGACGGCTCGACCAAGGAGGAATGGAAGATGGTGATCGAGACCAAAAAGATCCTCGACCCCAAGATCAAGGTGAGTGCCACCTGCGTGCGCGTCCCGGTGTTCGTCGGCCATAGCGAGGCGATCAATATCGAGTTCGAGCGCGAGCTCAGCGCCAGCCAGGCGCAGGACATCTTGCGCGAGGCGCCGGGCATCATGCTGGTCGACAAGCATGAGGACGGAGGATACGTCACACCGGTGGAATGCGCAGGCGATGGTGCGACCTATGTCAGCCGCGTGCGCGAGGATCCCACGGTCGACAATGGCCTGTCGCTATGGTGCGTCTCGGATAACCTCAGGAAGGGCGCCGCACTCAATGCGGTGCAGATTGCCGAGCTGCTGGGCCGGCGTCACCTGAAGAAGGGATGATGCGCCTGATCGGGTGGCTGATGGGGTTGCCGGCCAGTCCGCCGGACCGGGCCGTCCCATGACCGCGGCTCCCAGAGCGAATGGATGATCCTATGACCCGGCACGTCAACAGTTTCGATGAAACGCCGCTTGCCGTGCATCGAATGGGGTCCGGCCATCCGGTGGTGCTGTTGCATGGATTGTTTTCGAATGCCGAAATGAACTGGCTGCGCTTCGGCCATGCCGCGACGCTGGTCGATCAGGGGTTCGAGGCGATCATGCCCGACCTTCGCGCGCATGGGCAAAGCGGTAAGCCGCACGATCGCAAGGCCTACCCCGCCGATGTTCTGGTGCGCGATGTCACGACGCTGATCGAACGGCTGGCGCTGGATGAGTACGATCTGGTCGGTTTCTCGCTTGGTGCGCGCACAGCGGTGGCCGGGGTCATCGCCGGGCTCAGGCCGCGCCGTCTGGTGCTGGTGGGAATGGGCTTGGAGGGACTGTCCGGCTGGCAAAGACGCTCGGCATTTTTTATCGATGCGATCGACCGGTTCGACCAGGTTGAGCGCGGCGACCCGGCATACTTCGCCGTCCAGTTTATGAAGACAATGCAGGTCGACAAGACCGCCGCCCGGTTGCTGCTTCAGTCGGTGGGCGACATCGAGCCCGCCGCGCTTGCCGCTGTCACCATGCCCAGCTTGGTGGTTTGCGGCGATGAGGACCGCGACAATGGCTCGCCCCAAGCGTTGGCCGACAGCTTGCCAGATGGAGAGTTCAAGGAAGTACCCGGCACCCATATGAGCTGTGTGACGAAGCCCGAACTGGGCCAGGCGATCACAGGTTTCCTGGCGGCTTGATTAAGCGTCTCTGCAGCTTAGGGGAGGTATCCGGAGCAACCGTTTTAACAAGCTCAGAACAAGGACGCCGCCCATGAGACTCCTCGCTTCGGTCGCGCTTGCCGCGCTTGCTGTCACCGGGTTGTCGCAGCCCGCCCTAGCCCAGGACCCCGCTACCGCGAATGCTTCGCCGCCTGCGTTTTCCTATCCGCTCACCCCGCAAGGTGCCGCCGCGTTCGTCGATGCCGCCGAGGCCGATCTTGCCGCCCATGCGATCGAGCAGGGCCGCGCTGCCTGGATCAACGCCACCTACATTACGCCGGATACCGATGCGCTGGCGGTGCAGGTGGGGGCGCAAGGGACCGAGAAGGAGGTGGACTATGCGATGGGCGCGGCGCGTTACGCCGAGATCGCGGGTCTTGACCCAGAAGTGGCGCGCAAGCTGACCATGCTGCGCACCCGCATTGTTCTGCCCGCGCCAACCACCGCCGGTGCGGCGGCCGAACTCAATGCCATCGCCACCGATCTCAAGTCGCAATATGGCCGCGGCCGGGGCACGCTGAACGGCGAGCCGATCTCGGGCTCGGATATCGAGGCCGAGATGGGCAACCTGGAGCATACGCCCGCTCAATATGCGGAGATGTGGGCAAGCTGGCATGGCAATGTCGGCGCGCCGATGCGTGAGGATTTCACCCGCATGGTCGCCATTGCCAACGAAGGCGCGCGCGAGCTGGGCTATGCCGATACCGGCGCGCTGTGGCGGTCGAACTACGACATGGAGCCGGCCGAATTCGCCGCCACGGTGGAGCGGCTGTGGCAGGAGGTGAAGCCGCTCTACCTCTCGCTGCACACCTATGTCCGCAGCCAGCTCAAGGCCAAATACGGCGACGCGGTGCAGCCGGCGACCGGTCCCATCCGCGCCGATCTTCTGGGCAATATGTGGGGGCAGGAGTGGGGCAATATCTACCCGCTGGTCGCTCCCGAAGGCGCGGGCGACGTGGGTTACGACCTGACCGAGCTGATCGCTGCGCGCGAGCTGAGCGAGGTCGACATGGTGCGCGCGGGCGAGGGCTTCTTCTCCTCGCTGGGGTTCGACGAACTGCCCGAGACCTTCTGGGACCGCTCGATGTTCACCAAGCCGGCGGATCGCGAGGTGGTTTGCCACGCGAGCGCCTGGAACCTCGACAATGTCGATGACCTGCGCATCAAGATGTGCATTAAGCCCAACGCCGATGATTTCGTCACCATCCATCACGAGCTTGGCCACAACTACTACCAGCGCGCCTATAACCAGCAGGACTACCTGCATCTGGACGGCGCCAATGACGGCTTTCACGAAGCGATCGGCGATCTGATCGCGCTTTCGATCACGCCCGAATACCTCGTCCAGATCGGCATGCTCGAGCCTGGTCAGGTTCCGGGCGCCGACAAGGATATCGGCTTGCTGCTGCGGCAGGCGATGGACAAGGTCGCCTTCCTGCCTTTCGGCCTGCTGGTCGACAAATGGCGCTGGGGCGTGTTCGACGGCTCGATCCAGCCTGCGCAATATAACGACGCCTGGACCGATCTGCGGCGCGAATACCAGGGTATCACGCCGCCGGTGGAGAGGTCTGCTGACGCCTTCGACCCGGGCGCCAAGTATCACATCCCCGCCACCGTCCCCTACATGCGCTACTTCCTGGCGCGCATTCTCCAATTCCAGTTCTACCAGGCTGCCTGCGACGCGGCCGGCTGGGAAGGACCGCTGCATCGCTGCTCGTTCTACGGCAATGAAGAGGTCGGCCGGCGGCTCGATGCCATGCTCGAGATGGGTTCTTCGCAACCCTGGCCCGATGCGCTTGAAGCGTTCACCGGCAGCCGCGAGATGTCAGGCCAGGCGATGGTGGAGTATTTCGCGCCGCTCAAGGCCTGGCTCGATGAGCAGAACCGGGGGGCGCAGCCGGGCTGGTAAGCGAGCGACATGGCCGGGGGGGCCAGCCGATCGTGGCGAGCCCCCCCACACTTCATGAGATCAGGCGGTGTGCACTTCGTCCGTTTCGTGATGGGCGCGCATGAACGGCTCCTTCGGCGCACCCGTTGCAGCACCCACAATCGCCGCGATCATCGAAGCCAGTGAGGTGAAGAAGGCGCCCCATGCCACCGCCGAAATGGTATCGGTCACATCATCGGCGCCGCGCTCGATCGCCTGGCTGACATCGGCGCTGACGTCGCGTGTCTGGGCGACCCAGGCATCCACCGTCCGCTCGGCTTCGGCAGGGGTTACCCCGGCCCGTTCGGCAACCGCTGCCACAAGCCGATCCCGCTCGGCGGGTGAAACTACCGCGCCCTCTCCGCGAAACAGCTGATCGATCATGGTGTCGATGTCCTGCCCGATATCGCCAGGCGAGGTGACGATGTCACGCGCGGTATCCTCGACCACCTGCTGCGCGGCATTGGCGTCGGCCTGAGTAAGCCCTGCCTGCTGCGTCAGGTCCTCGACTTCCTGCCGCGCCTGATCGGCGAGCCGCTGCGTGTCAGCCTCGGGCAGACTGTCGGGCGCCACCGCACCCACTACGCTGCCCACGCCGCTCGCCGCACCCGAGATCAGGCTCATCGCCCCGCCAACGATCGAACTGACCGCCGTACTTGCCAACCAAGCGGAGACGAAAGTGGCCAGCGCCCATACGGTCAAACCATGCAGCATGGCGGTGGTGCGCGAAGGGAACCCGGCAAGCTGGCCGGCCACACGTCCACCGATGAACAGCGCCACCAGCGACGAGATGACCCACCAGATCACGGTGCCGGTGCCCAGACCCGACATCGGGTTTTGTTCCTGACCCGGGTTGATCGAGCCGATGCCGATCGCCAGGCCGAGCAGCCCCATGAGCACCAGAATACCCAGCGCGACCGCCGAACCGGCCAGGATCGCCCCCCATGAGACACGCTTCAATAAGGACGGGACCGTCGTCGCGGTATCATATTCGCTTGGATGATAGCCGTCGTAGTCGCGGCGTACGGGTATATCCGCCATGCTCGTTCTCCCCTGCTGGAACAGTGCGACAATCATCGATCAGCACGGCGGTTCCGCCACATAATCTGCTGATGGATCAATTGGTTCGCTTGGTCCGGAAACTTCGTGGCCAGCTGATAGCACATCCTGAACGTTCAGGGGCAGGGTTCTTGGTCCTGTTTGGCGGTTCGGGCTGGTGATGCAGCATCGCATCGGCCAGCCGCACCCATGCCGATCCGCTATTACTCAAACGTCGCCGGGTGGCGCCGCTTCCGCCTCGCCGGCACCCTCGACCTCTTCGGGCACCGGTGGCAGTTCGCCGAGCTCGCGATTGGGATCGAGTGTCTCGGTGAAACCCTCGCTCTCGGTGCGCTCATCCTCGCTCATCTGCGCGATCACGTCGACACCCTGACGCTGGAGCTCGGCCTCGTCATCCGAGCGCGCGACATTGGCCTTGACCAGCACCCGCACTTCCGGGTGCAGCGCCACGGTGACCTCGAACATGCCGATCGTCTTGATCGGCGAGCCCATCACCACCTGGCGTTTATCGACCTGGTGGCCCTTTTCGGCCAGCGCGGTGGCGACATCACGAACATTGACCGAGCCGTAAAGCTGCCCCGAGTTCGAAGCGGCACGGATCAGCACGATCTCCTCGCCCTCGACCTTGCCACCCGCCTTTTCGGCCTCCTCCCGCCGGGCCGCGTTCTCCGCCTCAAGCCGTCCGCGGTTGGCTTCGAACACGCGGCGGTTGGCCTCGTTGGCTCGCAGCGCCTTCTTCTGCGGCAGGAGAAAGTTGCGCGCATAGCCATCGCGCACGCCGACGACGTCGCCGATGCCGCCCAGGTTCTCGATCCGCTCGAGCAGGATGATATCCACCGGTCTGAACCCCTTACTTCACGAGGTAGGGCAGCAAGCCCAGATGCCGCGCGCGCTTGATCGCCCGGGCCAGTTCGCGCTGCTTCTTGCCCGAGACCGCGGTGATGCGGCTGGGCACGATCTTGCCGCGCTCGGACATGAAGCCCTGGAGCAGGCGCACGTCCTTGTAGTCGATCGGCGGCGCATCCTTGGCCTGGAACGGACAGGACTTGCGGCGGCGGAAAAACGGACGGGACATCAGCCGCGCTCCTCACGCTCGGAGCGGCGACGGCGGTCGCGCTCGTTCTTGCGCATCATGACGCTGGGGCCATCCTCATGCTCTTCCACCGCGATGGTGAGCCAGCGGATGATATCCTCGTTGATCTTGTTCTGGCGCTCCAGTTCGGCGACCAGCGAGCCCGGTCCCACGATATCGAGCATGACGAAATGCGCCTTGCGGTTGCGGTCGATCTTGTAGGCGAGGCTTTTCAGACCCCAGGTCTCGGTCTTGAGAACCTTGCCCTCGTTCGCTTCGATGATTTCGGTTGCCTGTGCGGCCAGGGCGTCGACTTGCGCCTGTGACAGGTCCTGGCGCGCCAGAAACACGTGCTCGTAGAGCGCCATGGTGCGCTTTCCTTCCACTTCATGCCGATCGCTGGCCAGCCCGTCCGGACGACGGCGGCCCCTCCGGTTTACTTGGGTACCCGCACGAAAACTTGAAAATATCCGGCGGAAGCGGGGGTCCATAGCGCTTTCGCCGTGCGTTGCAAGCATTGCGCTCGGAACAGCGGCGCACCCGGGGCGATTGACCGGCGAGAGGCGCCGATAGGAGATTAGCCGATGAGACCTGCTGCCCGCTTTCTTGCCGTCACCGCGCTCGCTATCTTCGTCACAGGCTGTGGCGGCGATCCTGTGCACGATTCCTCGATCGAGGAGGATGACGCGCTCCAGCCTGAGGCGCAAAGGCTGCCCGAACCCGACGCGATCGACTTAAGGTCCGTGGACTTCGCCTCGCTCGAACTCGGCGCGCGCCTTGCGGGCAGCGAGCGGAGCTACGAGCTGAGGGGGCCGGGCGGGGCCGGTGCCATCATGCGCAGCTACGTCGCCTGTCCCGCCAACACCGAGCCATGCGAGGCCGATGAGTTGGGCGAGGGCGAGGCTTTCACCTACGTGCTCCAGGTCGAACCGACCGCGGGCACGAGTGTCCTGCGCACCGCATCGGCGGTCGACATTCATAACAACATTGCCGGCTTCGATGTCTCTTCGGCCGAGGCGGCGCTTTCCGATGCAGGCGCACGATTGGCGGTGACTTGCGAGGAAGGGGCGCTCGTTTGGGGCGTGATCGGCGGGCGCGGCTGGGATGCGGGCGAAACGCTGACGCTTTTCTGGCAGAGCAGGCAGCCTCCGGTCGAGCGCGAGGGCGCTTATGAGCTGGTGGCCGCTGGTGAGCTCGCCACGGGACCGGGGCTGGTGCCGGCGGGGGATGCGCCGAGACGGTGCGGCTGATCGTGCCGGCCAGGTCACGGCGAACGATATGGTCCTGGATCAGCCGGTAAAGCTGAGATCGAGGCCGCAGCTGCTGCAGCGACGATTGGGCCAGGGCAGGACCAGCCAGCCGCGGAAGAACAGGTTGCTGGCGCAGCGCGGGCATCGAAAGCCCAGGATGCGGCGATTGGCGATGATGAGCGCGAAGATGGCAACCGCGAAGGCCAGATCGGAATGGCCGACCATGGCGTCGACCGCGACGATGAAGAAAAATGCCATCGTCACCACGCCCCACATCATCCAGGCATGGCGCATGGCGCGCTCGTAGATGCTCACTCGAGCCGGGCCAGCAAGTTTTTGGCGAAATCGGCGAGCGTATCGTCGCGCGCGCCCATTATCACCACCCGGTCGCCGGAGCGGGCAATGACGACGATACGATCGGCGGCCGCCTCGCGGGTGGCGATATGCTCGGCATTGCCGCCCTGTTCGACGATGCGCCGCACGATGCGTTCAGACCCTTCGCTGCGATCGACCGTGCCGCCGAAATAGGCCGGGTCGGTCAGGATGACCAGGTCGTGCTCGTCGAGCTGCGAGGCGATGGTCGCGGCAAGCTCGTCGCCCATCTGGCGCAGCGGCCCATAGCCATGCGGCTGGAACAGGGCGATGACCCTGCCCGGCATGGTCTTCAGCGTGACCAGGGTGGCCCGGGCCTTGTCGGGGTTATGCGCGAAGTCGTCGATCACCGTGATGCCAGACGGGCTTGTCCCGACAATATCGAACCGGCGCGCCAACCCCGCGAAGGTGCCAAGCGCGCTTGCAGCATCCTCCAGCGTCACACCTGCGGCCATGCAGGCGGTGACGGCGGCCAGCGCGTTCGACAGGTTATGCCGGCCGGGCAGCGCGATGCGCAGCGGGTGGCCCTGATTGACGCGTCGGTCGACGACCTTGGCACCAATGGCCGCGCGTTCCTCGACGATCGACCCCGGCTCGACGCCGATATCCGCGTCCTGCGCTTCGATGCCGAAGCTCAGCACATTCCGGTGCAACTTGGTAAGACCGCGCACCTCTGCCTCGTCGCTATTGACTACGGCCATGCCGGCGGCATCGAGGTAGCCGGCGAACAATGCGCGCAACTCGTCGAGGCTCTTGTGATCGAGGGTGACATTGGTCAGCACCGCAATGTCGGGATGGTAGAGCGCGATCGAGCCGTCGCTTTCGTCCACCTCGCTGATGTACAACGCGCCCGGGCCGAACCGGGCGCTGGCAAGCGGATTGTCGGGCGCAACGAAGTTCTTCATCACCGCGCCGTTCATGATGGTGGGATCGTGCCCCGCATGCGTCATGATCCAGCCGATCATTGCGGTGACGGTGGATTTGCCGCTGGTCCCCGCCACCGCCAGACCGCGGCCGGCGCGGTTGAACAGGTGGGCGTTGAGCTGGGCGCGGCTGACCCTGGCGCAACCCAGCGCCCTGGCTTTGGCGATATCGGGCACGCTGTCTTCTATGGCAGTCGAGGCAACCAGGATCTGCGCCTTGTCGGTGATGCCGCTGCCATCCTGCGGGAAAAGCACGAAGCCCGTGTTCTCCAGCGCGGCGAACTTGCCCGCGCTGCGCCCCTGGTCGAAGCTGCGGTCCGACCCTGCGACTTGTGCACCCGACCGCTTGAGGATGATCGCGAGCGGCAACATGCCCGATCCGCCGATGCCGCAGAAGAACCAGGGGCGCGAGGTGATATCGCCCGGCAGGGGGGCACGGTGCGGGGTGTCGCTCATCTCTCGTCAGCGCTATGCACTTGCTGAGGCCAAGACAAGGCCGGGTGATCGTAAGCGGCCGATAGCAAAACGGATCGTGGACAGCGCGCAGCCACATGCGGTCAGGGCGGGGAGGGCGAATGACCAGAGTAGCGATATGCGCCCCGGCAACCCCGATCACCCGGCAAATGGCGCAGGACGTCACGCGCATGGCAACGGCAATGGGTGTCCTCGAATTGTCGTTCCATGAGCAATGTTTCTGCGAGGCGGGGCATTTCGCCGGAACCGATGACCAGCGGCTCGACGCGCTGCTCGAATGTGCCTGCGACCCCGCCTTCGATGCGGTCTGGTTCGCCAAGGGGGGTTATGGGGCGGTGCGTATCGCGACCCGGGCGGCGGCGCGGATGAATGGGCCGGCGGCCAATAACAAGCTCTACGCCGGATATTCCGACTGCGGTTATCTGCTTGCCGCCTTGTATCGTGCAAATGTCGGCCGGCAGGCGCACGCGCCTATGCCGGTGGATGTCGCGCGGCCCGGCGGCGATGCGGCGGTGCGGCGCGCGCTCGCCTGGCTTGGCGGATCGGGCGATGGGCTGGAGCCTTCGCTCGCCCACGATGGGCGTCCGGCAGCGGCCTTCAACCTCACCACGCTCGCCATGCTGGCCGGGACCGGTCTGATGCCCGACCTGTCCGGCCACGTGGTCATGGTGGAGGAGGTTTCCGAGCATCTCTACGCCATCGACCGCCTGTTCTTCCGCATCGCCGAACATCTGCCCGATATCGCCGGGCTGCGGCTGGGGCGGGTGAGCCAGGTGCCGATAAACGACCGATCCTTCGGGATGGAAGCAGCCGACATCGCCCGGTATTGGTGCGAGCGCGCGGGTATCGCCTTTCTCGGCACCGCGGATGTTGGCCATGACGCCGACAACAAGATCGTCCCCTTCGGTATTGCCCGATCAGCCGCGCGACCATAAGCGACGGGCGAAGAGGGGCGCTGAGGCATGATCGCATTCGTTTTTCCCGGACAGGGAAGCCAGAAACAGGGCATGGGCAGCGCGCTTGCGGAAGCCAGCACGGCGGCGCGGCAGGTGTTCGAGGAGGTGGATGATGCGCTGTCGCAGCGCCTGTTCGCCTTGATGCGCAATGGTCCCGAAGCCGATCTCACGCTGACCGCCAACGCCCAGCCCGCCATCATGGCGCACTCGCTCGCCATCGTGCGAGTGCTCGAGGAGGGTGGGGTCTCGCTTGCGGCCAAAGGGGGCTGCGTCGCCGGTCACTCGCTGGGTGAGTATAGCGCGCTCGCCGCTGTCGGCGCGTTCTCGCTGTCCGATGCGGCACGGCTGCTGCGGCGGCGTGGTGAGGCGATGCAGGCGGCAACCCCGGTGGGTGAGGGGGCAATGTGCGCGCTGCTCGGCGCCGACCTCGATGCAGCGGTGCGGCTTGCCGAAGCGGCGGGCGGGGGCGAAGTGTGCGAGGTCGCCAATGACAACGACCCGGCGCAAGTGGTGCTTTCGGGTCATGCCCGCGCCATTGGGCGCGCGGTCGACCGGGCAAAGGAGTTCGGCGCCAAACGCGCGGTGCTGCTGCCGGTCTCCGCACCGTTTCACTGCTCGCTCATGCAACCCGCGGCCGATGCCATGTCCGAAGCTCTGGCCGAAGTGCCGCCAGGTCCGATGCGCTTGCCTATCTACGCCAATGTCACCGCCACCCAGGTCACTGATCCGGACGAGGAACGCGCGTTGCTCGTGCGCCAGGTCACCGACCGGGTACGCTGGCGCGAGAGCGTGCTGGCGATGGCCGATGCGGGAGTAGCGCATTTCATCGAGCTGGGCGGCAAGGTGCTGGCGCCGATGGTGAAAAAGACGCTGCCTGATGCCGAGGCAACGACTATCATCACGATGGATGATATCGAAGCTTTGGCCAAGAAACTCTAGCGGATCGTCCGATGCACTCCCTGCCTGCTATCTTAATAACTCTCGCCGGTCTCGTCGCCGCGGCGCCTGCATTGGCCCAGGACCATGTGCCGGGTCTTGCCTGCATGGGATCGACCTATGACGCGCAGGACTATGTCGAGATCGATCGATATTCCGCACAGTTCGACCTTACCGAGAGCGAGAATTACAATGCCAGTGTGACGATGGTCATCGTTGCGCGAAACGCAGTCGATGCCTGTGCCCTGGCGCATGGCTGGTCGAAGGAGGCGCGTGGCATGGCAATGCTTTACGAGATGGGCCGGCTAAGCGAAGCCGCCTTTCGCCTGTCCGGACCATTCACTACAGAACAGCTCGCGACGCTCGACGAAGCGGTGGCACAGCAGGGCGGAGATGCATTCTGGGCACCGCTCGAACAGGTTGTTACGAAGGCAGAAGATGAGCAAAGCGAGCTGACGCCGGATGAAGAGTTCGCCATCGGTCTGGTAATGCTGTCGGCCTGCCTTGCCCTGGATGATCCTAGGGTCGAGGATGCCGGCGCGCTATTCGGCTTGATGGCGATGCAGCGTGTCGCGTCCCGGGAGTTCGCTGCACTTCAAGGGGTGGGGCTTTGATGTTCGATCTTGGCGGAATGCGGGCGCTGGTGACCGGCGCAAGCGGCGGGATCGGCACGGCGATCGCGCGCGCCCTGGCAGGGCAGGGTGCCCGCCTTGCCTTGTCGGGATCCAATGCGGCCAAGTTGCAGGCGTTTCGCAAGGAGCTGAACCGCGAGGCGAGCAGCGCGGCGGGCGACCATGTCGAGATCACCTGCGATCTTGCCGATGCCACGCAGCTCGAGGAGCTTGTCCCCGCGGCGATTGCAACGCTCGGCGGGCTCGACATCCTCATCAACAATGCCGGCATCACGCGTGACAATCTGGCGATGCGGATGAAGGACGAGGAATGGGACGAGGTCATCCGCCTCAACCTGACCGCCGCCTTCCGCCTGATGCGTGCCGCCGCCCGGCCGATGATGCGCGAGCGTTTCGGTCGGATCGTCACCATCACCAGCATCGTGGGTGCGACGGGCAATCCCGGCCAGGTCAATTATGCCGCGGCCAAGGCGGGGTTGACGGGAATGTCGAAGAGCCTGGCCGCCGAACTGGCGGGGCGGGGCGTCACGGTTAATTGCGTGGCGCCCGGCTTCATCCGCACGGCAATGACCGACCAGCTCGCCGATGCGCAGAAGGAGGCACTCAATGCGCGCATCCCGATGGGGCGGATGGGCGAGGGCGGCGATATCGGCGCGGCGGTCGCCTATCTGGCCAGCCGCGAGGCGGGTTACGTCACCGGCCAAACGCTCCACGTGAATGGCGGGATGGCCATGCTGGGCTAGGCCAAGGCCGAGGCGATCAATGTAGTTTTCCCCAAATCATCGCCGCCGATCGTTCAGCGCGCTTGCCCGCTAGGGGCTCCGCGCTAAGGATGGCGGACCGACATTGTCGGCGGCGGGGGTTCCGCCATTTCCGGTCTCACGTGCCGTGGGGCCAGAGGGGGTGAGAAAATGAAGGTCACCATCGAACGCGCCAAGCTGCTGCGCTGCCTGTCGCATGTGCAGTCGGTCGTGGAGCGGCGCAATACCATCCCCATCCTGTCCAACGTGCTGCTCGAGGCGAGCAGCGAGAACCTGGTCCGGATCATGGCGACCGATCTCGACCTTCAGGTGGTCGAGAGCGTGGATGCGACATCGGTGGAGGTCGCAGGCGCGATCACCGTCTCGGCGCATGTGCTGTTCGATATCGTGCGCAAGCTTGCCGAAGGCACGCGCGTCAGCCTGGAGGCGGCGGACAACCGCATGGTCGTGAAGGCCGATCGCACCCGCTACGAGCTGCCCACGCTGCCGCGCGATGATTTCCCCACCATCGTGGAGGGCGATCTGCCGACCGGTTTCGAGATCGCCGCCACCACGCTAGCCGAACTGATCGATCGCACCCGGTTCGCCATTTCCACCGAGGAAACGCGTTATTATCTCAACGGCATCTTCCTGCATGTGAGCGAGGAGGGGGCGCCGCTGCTCAAGGCGGCCGCCACCGACGGCCATCGCCTCGCGCGTTTCACGCTGCCGCGCCCGGAAGGAGCCGAAGGAATGCCCGACGTCATCGTTCCGAGAAAGGCGGTGGCCGAACTGCGGAAGCTGCTCGAGGAGAAGCTCGACGGCAATGTCGAGGTGAGCCTGTCCGCCAGCAAGATCCGCTTCACGCTGGCGGGCGAGGGCGGAACCGTGCTGACTAGCAAGCTAATCGACGGTACCTTCCCCGATTACAGCCGCGTCATCCCGACCGCCAACGACAAGCTGTTGAAAGTGGACCCCAAGAGCTTCTTTGCCGGCGTGGACCGGGTGGCCACCATCGCCACCGAGAAGACCCGCGCGGTAAAGATGGGGCTGGCAACGGACAAGGTGACGCTGTCGGTCACCAGTCCCGACAATGGCACCGCGGCAGAAGAGGTCCCGGCAAGCTATGCCTCCGATGGCATGGAGATCGGCTTCAACGCTAATTACCTGAAGGACATCCTGGGCCAGATCGACGGCGACACGGTGGAACTGCACCTGGCCGATCCCGGCGCGCCGACCTTGATCCGCAAGGACGAGAAAAGCCCCGCGCTCTATGTCCTGATGCCGATGCGGGTGTAACGCTGGCTGCACGCTCGATCGGCGGCGCGGGTGAACGCGGTGTTGTCGGGCGCAGATGGGTAAGTCTGCAAGCGATAGGCCGGGACCCGCCTAAGCGCGCGGTCCCGGCCATCGCCTGCGATGCTTCGACCAGATCAATCCTGCTTGACGGCGGCGCGGTCCCAGAAGCGCAGCTTGGCGCAAGCCGCGATGAAGTCCTTCGCCGCGGTTCCGCCCGACAGGTCGAAGAAGCCCGCGTCCATCTTCTGCGCGACGCCCACCGCCTCGAACAGCGGCTTGACCGCCGGGACATAGCCGATGAACTTGGCATGGGCGAAGGCATCGGACACGAAGTCCTGGCTGGGCTTGTCATGCGCCAGCCTGGCACCCGCATCCTTGCCCATGACCAGTGCGACCGCATCGAACACCACCGAGGGGCCGCCATCGATCTTCTCGTTCGCCGGCATCAGGGCGCCATCGGACAGTTTTGCCCCCGCGATATGCGGCGCAACGATCCCCACCATGGCTCCGGCGGCCTTCGCGGCATCATGCAGCGCCTGTACCACCGCGGCATCACCGCCCGGCGCGATATAGATACCAAGCTTTCGTCCCTTGAAGCTCGCCGGACCGTTCTTGATGATCGACAACGCCGGGCTTTCGGGCAAGTCGGTCCTGGGTTCGCGGGCCAACGGAACCTTGTCCGGCATCTGCGCAAGACCGATGCCGTCGCACACTTCCTGAGCCAGCGAAGCGTGTATGTGGCGCAGGTGGCCGATCATCCGCTTGCGAATATCCATCCGCTCGACCTTGGACAGCTCGAACACCAGCGCGTTCGCCAGATGGGTCTGCTCGACGGGTGTCTGGCTGACATAGAACTGGCGCGCCTGGCTATAGTGATCGGCGAAGGTCTCGCTGCGCACGCGCCGCTTGGGGCCGGTAACCGGCGCCTCATAGGTGGTGAACCCGTTCATCGGGCATGCGCGAGGCCCGCGATCCTCCTCAACCCCATCGCCCGAACCCCATGAGTTGGGCTCGTAATTCGCCCGCCCCTTGGGATTGGTCATCGCCATGTGACCATCCTGCTGGAAATTGCGCACCGGGCACTTGGGCGCGTTGATCGGGATGTGGGTGAAGTTGGGTCCGCCCAGGCGCTTCAGCTGCGTGTCGAGATAGGAGAAGTTGCGCCCCTGAAGCAGCGGATCATCCGAAAAGTCGATCCCCGGAACGATGTTCTGCGTGCAGAAGGCGACCTGCTCGGTCTCGGCGAAGAAGTTGTCGACATTGTTGTTAAGCGTCATCGTGCCGATGATCCGCACCGGAACCTGTTCCTCGGGGATGATCTTGGTCGCATCGAGGATGTCGAACTCGAAAGCCTCGGCGAAATCCTCATCGAAAATCTGCACGCCCAGGTCCCATTGCGGATAGTCCCCGGCATCGATCGAGGCCCACATGTCGCGCCGGTGGAAATCGGGGTCCGCCCCGTTGATCTTCACCGCCTCGTTCCAGATCACCGATTGCAGACCTAGCTTGGGCTTCCAGTGGAACTTGACGAAGCTGGACTTGCCTTGCGCGTTCACCAGCCGGAAGGTGTGCACGCCGAAGCCTTCCATGAAGCGGAAGCTGCGCGGAATGGTGCGGTCCGACATCTGCCACATCACCATGTGCATGGCTTCGGGCGATAGGGTCACGAAATCCCAGAAATTGTCGTGCGCGCTTTGTGCCTGGGGGAACCCGCGATCGGGCGCGGGCTTCACCGCGTGGATCAGGTCGGGGAACTTGATCGCGTCCTGGATGAAGAACACCGGGATGTTGTTGCCGACCAGATCCCAGTTGCCCTCCTGGGTATAGAACTTGACCGCGAACCCGCGCACGTCGCGCACCACGTCGGGCGAGCCCTTGTTGCCCGCCACCGTTGAAAAGCGCGTGAAGACAGGCGTCTTGCTGCCCTTCGGCCCGGCCAGAACATTGGCGCGGGTGAACTCGGGGATCGGATCGGTCAGCTCGAACTCGCCATGAACGCCATAGCCCCTGGCATGAACCACGCGTTCGGGAATGCGTTCGTGGTCAAAGTGGAAAATCTTCTCGCGGGCAATGTGATCTTCAAGCAATTGTGGCCCGCGTGCGCCCGCGGTGAGCCAGTTCTGATCATCCGCGATGGCAGCGCCTTGCGCGGTGGTCATCACGTCATCCTTGCCCATCGGTTCCTGATGATTGGCGCCGCCTTGGGAAAGTTTGAGCTTGTCAGTCACTCGAGGTCCCTTTTTGTCGAATGATCGCTTGTCGATGTCCCCGCCGGGCCGTCCGAATCGCGATGATTGTTTAGGATCAGTCCCCTATAGCCAGCAGCATCGCGAGCGCGTCATATTTTCGGCGCCGCGGATCGATCGCGTGATTCCCACTTCGGACCGCAATCGAAGCAAAGTCGACCGCAACTGCGTGCTGGCGGCTTCCATCGCCGCTGTTTCGCCTGACCCGCGATAATGTCCTGTTCTTGCACGGTGGCGACGGCACGGATGACGCGCTGGCCATGCTGGCTAAGGCCCGTCCCGGCAATCACCCGAACGCCGGATCCGCTGGGGCAACCGGTCCCGTTGGCCGGCACGAATGCGCAAGGAAACAGAAACAATGAAGATGTTCGCCAAACTCGTTCTGGGAGCAAGCCTGGTAGCACTCGCGGTACCCGCATCGGCCGCCGAATGGCTGGATTTCACGGCCAGTGGCACCGCCAGTGGCGCGGGCCGCGTCTATGCCGATGGCAAGGTGAAGGTGAGCGCTACCGCCTGGTCGATCGACAGCTCATCGGCGGTGAAGCAATCGAGCTTGGGCCGCTATTCGCAAGGGCTGGGCGTAAGCTTCAGCGGCGACAATTCGCACACCGTGGACAATATGGGACGGCGCGACTTCATCGTCCTCCAGTTCGACCAGAACGTGGTTCTGGACAGCGGCGAATTTCGCACCGGCTGGCATGGAATGAACGACACCGATGCTCAGATCGGTTTTGCCAACATGAGCCAGAGCTTCACCACCCAGCCAGGCTTCAACGGCAAGGCTGCCACGGTCGCACTGGCCGGTTTCCAGACCTGGTCTTCGGGTTCGGTCGGCAAGAGCGGCAACAGCATCCGGGGTATCAACTCGGCGGGTCATAATGGAAATACTTGGCTGATCGGAGCCGGGCTGGCGGGCTCGCCCGACGCCTTTCCCGACGGCTTCAAGCTGAAGGGCGTGTCTTACACGATGGCACCCACGGCTGTTCCCGAACCCTCGACCTGGGCGATGATGCTCCTGGGCTTCGGCGCGGTGGGTGCAGCGGTTCGCCGGCGTACCGCGCGCCAGAACCTGGCCTACGCCTGAGGATCGCGGTCGCGGAGCACGGTCGTGACGGCCGCGCCCCGCGCCTCCAGCATCGCCGCATGATCGACGAACTTCTCGCGCGGCGCGCCTTGTCTGGCCGCCGCGATCTCGGCCTGGTCGATCCGCAGCCAGTCACGGAACGTGACGATATCGAGCGCGCGTTCGGTGGCCAGCGCTTCGAAGCCGGCGCCTCCAGCCTTGCCATCGGCGCCCGTCTGGGCGTTCGCAATATCGGCTTGGACCAGCGTCATCAGCGCATAGCCGTCGGGACGGTTGGAGCCGATGGTTCCGGTGGGACCACGCCGCGCCCAGCCGACGCAGTAGAGCCCCCCCAGGTCTCCGTCCGCCGCCGCGATGCGTCCGTCTTCATTGGCAAAACGACCCGCGCCCTCTTCGAACGCCACACCGGCGATGGGCGCGGTGCGATAGCCGATACAGCTTACCAGCAGGTCGGCAGGCAGGCGGAAGGTCTCACCCGTGGGCACGACGCTGCCGCGCACCACCCGGGTGCGGGCAAGCTGAACCGCCTCGATCCGATCATTCCCCAGGATCGCCTGTGGACTGACGTTGAAATGGAACTCGATCCGCAGCCTGCCATCGCTCGCATCCGCCCCCTCGCGGGCGGCGAAATCGCGGAGCAGGGTGACCGACTTGCGCCGTCCGGGCTCGAGCGCGTCATCCTCGCGCAGATCGGGCAAATCGGCCTGCCGCACCACCGGGCGGGCACGCTCGAGTGCGCCAAGCTCGCCCAGTTCCTTGGGTGTCATCGCGATCGCGTGCGGTCCGCGCCGGCCCAGAATGCAGATACGCGCTATCTTCGATCCGGCCAGCGCCCGGTAGGCATGCGCAACGATGTCGCTTGCTTCCAGCTCGGCCTGCGTCTTGGCTAGGATGCGGGCGACATCGAGCGCGACATTGCCCATTCCCACGATCACCGCCGTGCGCCCTAAAAGGACGGGATCGAGCCGACTATGCAACGGGTGGCCGTTATACCAGCCGACAAAGGCAGCGCTGCCGAAGACATTGCCAAGGTCACAGCCCGGAATGCCCAGCGAGCGGTCCTGCGGCGCGCCCGTGGCTAGTATCACCGCGTCGTAAAGCGTGCGCATTTCTTCGATGGTCACGTCGCGGCCCACGGCGACATTGCCGATGAAACGCGCCCGCTCGTCGAGCGCCACCTTGGCGTAGCGACGCGAGACCAGCTTGATGGACTGGTGGTCGGGGGCAACGCCGGTGCGGATCAGGCCGAAGGGGACGGGCAGCGTGTCGAACACATCGACCCGAACCTTATCGCCAAACGCCTTCAGCGCGGCTTCGGCGGTATAATAGCCCGCCGGCCCCGATCCGATGATGGCAATATGCCGCATCAACGCATGTCCCCACCTCGTTCGGCCCACCTCGTTCCGCCCGCCGCGTCCGGCCGGCTCGAACGCTTGCCCACGAATATCCACTCGCAAGTCAGGCGCTGCTGACAGTCGGCTCTACCAGCGCTAGAGGCACTTGCCATGAGTACCGACCTCTCGCTGATCCGCAACTTTTCCATCATCGCCCATATCGACCACGGCAAATCCACCCTCGCGGACCGGCTGATCCAGCTTACCGGCGGGCTCAGCGAGCGCGAGCTCAAGGAGCAGGTGCTCGATTCGATGGATATCGAGCGCGAGCGCGGCATTACAATCAAGGCGCAGACCGTGCGGCTCGATTACACCGCCAAGGACGGGCGGACCTATCAGCTCAACCTGATGGACACGCCTGGCCATGTCGACTTCGCCTACGAGGTCTCGCGCAGCCTGGCCGCCTGCGAGGGCGCGCTGCTGGTGGTCGATGCGGCGCAAGGCGTCGAGGCGCAGACGCTGGCCAATGTCTACCAGTCGATCGAGCACGACCACGAGATCGTACCGGTGATCAACAAGGTGGACCTGCCCGCCGCCGAACCCGACAAGGTGCGCGCCGAGATCGAGGACATCATCGGGCTGGATGCCAGCAACGCGGTACTCACCAGCGCCAAGTCGGGGCTGGGTGTGGCCGATGTGCTGGAAGCCATCGTCACGCGCATCCCGCCGCCGACAGGAGAGCGCGACGCCGCGTTGAAGGCCATGCTGGTCGATTCCTGGTACGACCCCTATCTGGGCGTCGTCATCCTGGTGCGGGTGATCTCGGGCGTGCTGACCAAGGGGCTGGAGATCCGCTTCATGGCGGGCGGCACGCGTCACCTGGTCGACCGGGTGGGCTGCATGAAGCCCAAGATCGAGCAGCTGCCCGAGCTGGGGCCGGGCGAAATCGGCTTCATCACCGCCCAGATCAAGGAGGTGGAGCAGGCGCGTGTCGGCGATACCATCACCACCGCCAAGAATGGCGCGACCGATGCGCTGCCGGGCTACAAGGAAGTGCAGCCGGTGGTGTTCTGCGGGCTGTTCCCGGTCGATGCGGCCGAGTTCGAAAAGCTGCGCGAGTCGATCGGCAAGCTGCGGCTCAATGATGCAAGCTTCAGCTACGAGATGGAATCGAGCGCGGCGCTGGGGTTCGGCTTCCGTTGCGGCTTTTTGGGGCTGCTTCACCTCGAGATCATCCAGGAGCGGCTGAGCCGGGAATACGACCTCGACCTCATCACTACCGCGCCCTCGGTGGTCTATCGCATCCAGCTTGCGCACACCCGGACCGAGGAGGCGGCGACCATCGAGCTGCACAATCCGGCCGACTATCCCGATCCCAACCGGATCGAGTGGATCGAGGAGCCGTGGATCAAGGCGGTGATCTATACGCCGGACGAATATCTCGGCTCAATCCTCAAGCTGTGCCAGGACCGGCGCGGGATCCAGACCAACCTCACCTATGTCGGCGGCCGCGCGCAGGTGAGCTACGAATTGCCGCTGAACGAGGTGGTGTTCGACTTCTACGACCGGTTGAAGAGCATCAGCCGCGGCTATGCCAGCTTCGACTACGAGCAGATCGGGATGCGCGAAGGCGATCTGGTCAAAATGAATATCCTGGTCAACAACGAGCCGGTCGATGCGCTTTCACTGATCGTCCATCGCGGGGTTGCCGAGGAGCGTGGGCGAGGGATGTGCGAGCGGCTGAAGGACCTCATTCCGCGCCACCTGTTCAAGGTGCCGATCCAAGCGGCAATCGGTGGCAAGGTGATCGCGCGCGAAACCATCGCCGCGCTGAGGAAAGACGTCACCGCCAAATGCTATGGCGGTGACATCACGCGCAAAAAGAAGCTGCTGGAGAAGCAGAAGAAGGGCAAGGCGCGGATGCGCGAATATGGCAATGTGTCGATCCCCCAGGAAGCGTTCATCGCCGCATTGCGCATGGGGGAGGAATAGCTGGAACAGCTGGGCGCGGATTTAGCGCGGCTGCCGTATTAGCGGGTGATCCGGAACGCGCAATGGCATCGGGGCATGACAGCCGCCGGTCGTCTGTTTGTTTTGCGTAATCATGGCGGCCGGTTATGCACAACAAAACATCGCGAAACTTAATTTTCGCGCAATGATACTGGGTTGGGGGAGACAATATCATTAGGCGGCACGCGCTTGCGCTCGGATTGTTGGCATCGTCATCCTGGAGCGGGATGGCGACGGCGCAGGACGTCGATCCCGACGAGGGGCTCACCGCCGAAATTATCGTCACCGCGCAAAAGCGCGTTGAGCGGCTGCAGGACGTTCCCATTTCGATCAGCGTTCAGGACGGCAAGAAGCTCGAGGACCTGAGCATAGACCAGTTCATCGACCTGCAATCGCGCGTGCCCAACCTGTCGATCACCGACACACCGGCCAATGCGTCGATCTTCATCCGTGGGATCGGCACCTCGGGCAATACGCTCAGCTTCGAGCAGTCGGTCGCGTTGTTCGTCGACCAGGTCTATGGCGGGCGCAACCGGCAGTTCATGCAGTCCTTCTTCGATGTCGAACGGGTGGAGGTGCTGCGCGGACCGCAGGGCGCGCTGTTCGGACGCAATACCTCGGCTGGCGCGATCAGCGTTACCACGCGGCGCCCCTCGTTCAACATGGAAGCCGATCTTGCCGCCGACTACGAGTTCGAGCGCGGCAGCCATGCGGTGCAGGTAGGCGCCGGTGGCCCGCTGACCGACGACCTGGCGATCCGTTTCGCCACCCGCTATTCGAACGATCGGGGATGGCTCGACAATATCGTGCTCGATCGCAAGGAACCGGTGCGCGAGGATCTGCTGGGACGGGTCTCGCTGCTCTGGCGGCCCGAGGGCGCCACCGTCTTCGCCAAGGTCGAATACGGCGACACCCAGATCATCGGCGCGCCGTTCGAGTTCGTGCGGGCCGGCGCTGAACCCGATTACATGGTCGATACGGACGACGAACTGGCGCCGCTGCGCGACACTTCGGACTCGTTCAACGCGCTGATCGATGTGGGGATCGACGTCGGCGATCACCTCCTGACTTCGATAACGTCCTATTCCGCCTATGATTACGGGCAGGCCTTCAATATCCAGGCGCGCCGACCGGCAAGACTGGTGCCGCAGAACTTCGAGGATTTCGAACAGTTCTCGCAGGAGGTGCGGATATCCTCACCGACAGGCGGGGCGATCGACTATATCGTGGGCGGGTATATCGAGCAGTCGAGCTCGGACATCTATCGCGAGACTCGGATCGATGTCCCGCCGCCGCCCGCGCTCAACCAGCGGACCACGCGTGATTTCTCTCAGGAAACCGACGTGCTTGCCGTCTTCGGTGCGGTCAACTGGCGGCCGATCGATCAGCTCAAGCTCGGCGTCGGGTTGCGGTGGACGCGCATAGACAAGGAGGGCTCGGCATCCGGGCGGATCGACAATTTCCCGGTGCGAGGCTCGGTCTTCGTCGTGCCGCGTCCATCCTTTGTCGCCGAGTTCAGCGAGGAGGAGCTGTCACCCACCGTCGATCTCATCTGGCAACCCAACCGCGATGTCACGGTCTACGCTCGCTACGCCGAAGGCGCCAAGGGCGGGGCGTTCACCGAATCGGCAACGACCTTCCGCGAGTTCCTGCTCGAGCCCGAACAGGCCGAAAGCTATGAGGTCGGCGCCAAGCTGCTGTTCCCGGCGATCGACGCCTTCTTCAACATAGCGGCGTTCCAGGCCGATTATACCGACTTGCAGAAATCATCGCTCGACCAGGACACCGCCACCTACATCACCAGCAATGCGGCGGGTGCGCGCACCCGCGGTGTCGAACTCGATGCTGGGATCACGCCGGCGCCCGGGATCAGCATTTCGGGATGCCCTGGCCTATCTTGATGCTTTCTCCACCGCCTATCCCAACGGCCCGTGCCGCTTCGATGCCGGGCCTGCCTGCATCACGCAGGATCGCAGTGGCGACCGGCTGCAGAACTCGCCCGAGTGGACGGGCAATATCAATCTGAGCGTCGAGCAACCGCTTACCGACGAGCTCGACTACCTTGTCATTTGGACGACCACCTACCAGTCGGACATTAACTTCCAGGACACGCTCGACCCTTCGCATGTGCAGGAGGGCTTCTCCAAAACCGACCTGCGCCTTGGCGTGGGAGCGAATGACGATGCTTGGGAGCTCGGTTTCCTGGTACGGAACCTGTTCAACGAGCGGACCTCGCTGCTCATTTTCTCGACCTTCCCGGTCGGCGTATCGCCGCTTGACCGCGTGCACTTGCCCGCTCCGCTGCGCAGCTACACGCTGCAGGGACGAATCAGGTTCTAGGCGGACAGACAGTATGATGGAGAGGATCGGCATATGAGAATCAACGATCGGCGCGACTTCATGCGGATGGCCGGAATGACCGGAATTGCGGCAGCGGCTGGCGGCGCCTTGCCGCTGGCGGCGGCCGCGCAGGGGGTGCAATCGCCATCCTCGACCATGATGCTGCCCCCGGTGGAAGACTGGCTGACTCTTTAGCCCGATGCCAGCGGCATCGTGCGCTTTGCAGTCGATGTGGCGGTGCTCGGCCACACCGATGCGATTGACCCCTCGGGCCGGATCGGACCCAAGGATAGCCAGGACTATTTCAACATCGATGTTCGCGGCGACACCTTCTACGTCGAAGGCGCGCTTTATCCCGGTGGGACCATTCCCGCTCCCACAGAAATTACCGAATTGCGCCCCGGCAGGCGCTCGGTGCAGTATCAGCGCGTTTGCGACTTCACCCGCGCCGAGCCGAGCGGCCATTGGCTGTCGCGCGGCTGGGCGATCATCAACGGATTCCCGGAATATACCGATACGCTGGGCACGGTGATCGAGACCAAGCGCACCGAGCCGCATCTGCTCACCACTCAGAACTACGTGTTCGGCCGCATGACCAGCGATAATCTCATGCCCGAGATGCTGGTCTCGAACGGCGGCGACGACGGCGATGATGCCGAGCGCATGGTGCAGGCCCGCGCTATTACCGGCGGCACCGGACGGTTTAAGTTCGCCCGCGGCCAGGTGGTCGAGCGGATGCTGGGACGCAACACTTCGCTTCTGCGCAGCTTCTCCAACTTCCCCAACGCGTTCGCACCCAACTATCGCTTCGAGTTCGAGCTGCGGCTCGACTGAGTGCGGCAACCAACGGGTTGATAGCCAAGGGATAAATTAAGGGCGTGCAGGGCTGGTCCGTGCACGCCTCGCCCGCCCGTCATCGAAGCGGCACGCCTGATAAGCGCGGCGCTGCCATGTTGCGCCTGGGTTACAGTGCGCGACAAACATTGGGCGAAATGTCACAAATCCTTTGATGTATCCGCGCGAAAAGGAAAAAAGGCGCGCAACCGCTGTCCGAGGGTGCGCCAAAAGCACACTCTGTACGGCTCGTAACTCTGAGGAGCCGGATCACGACGCCGGCTCGCTCGAACAAGGATACCGCGACAATGATCAGCACCAAGCACGGCAGCACCAGGCACGGCCTTTACCTTGGCGCCGGGGGCATGGCCCTTGCGCTGGCACTCGTGTCGACCCCCGCCTTTGCTCAGGAAGGCGGCATCACTTCGCAGGAAGCCGCGCAGGAAGACGACGCCTTCGTCCCTGTGCAGGACCGCGGGACAATCATCGTTACCGGCACGCGCATCAGCAATCCCAATCTCGAGCTGGCCAGCCCCGTCGCGGTGGTCTCGCAGGAAGAGTTCGAGCTTCAGGGCGCTGTGGTGGTCGAGGACGTGCTGCGCGAAGTACCCGGCATCGTTCCCAACGTCGGTGGTAACGTTAACAACGGCAATGGCGGCTCGACCTTCCTCGATCTGCGCGGCATCGGCAGCCAGCGGAACCTGACGCTGCTCAACGGTACGCGCATCGTGCCCGCTACCTTCGATGGGCCGACCAATGTCGATGTCATCCCCATCGCCATGCTCGAGCGCACCGACGTGCTTACCGGCGGTGCGGGTGCCACTTATGGTGCGGACGCCATCTCGGGCGTGGTCAACTTCATCACCCGCAGCAATTTCGAAGGCGCGGAGATTTCCGCCACCAATCAGATCACCGAGCTTGGCGATGGCCTTACGCAGCGGATCGACCTGACCGTAGGCGGCAATTTCGAGGACGGGCGCGGCAATGCCACGCTGAGCATCGGCTATACCAACCGCGAGGCGGTGTTCCAGGGTGACCGTGATTTCGGCGAGTTCAACATCAGCTCGTTCTCCGGCAATGCGGGCGGTTCTTCAACCACCGTTCCCAGCGTTATCACCGTCCCAGGTACCAATAGCGGCACCCGGATCGTCTCTCCCGACGGTCAGTCGCTGATCCCGTATGTGGGTTCGAGGGACTCGTTCAACTTCAACCCGTTCAACCTCTTCCAGCTACCGCTGGAGCAGTACCGGATGTTCGGCACCGCGCGTTTCGAAGTCTCGGACGGACTGGAGCTGTTTGGCGAGGGTCTGTTCGTTCAGAGTACCACCGAGACCATCGTGGCGCCGACGGGTACGTTCCGCAACGTGATCGACACACCGCTGTCCAACCCGTTCCTGCCGGCGGGTATCCGCAACCAGATCTGCGGCTTCGATGCCAACGCCGAAGTCCCCGGGGTGCAGCCCTTGTTTACTCCGGCCGAGTGTAACGCAGCCGCCGTTGCCACCAATCCGAACGACCCGAACTATCGCGAAGTGGCTCTCGATTACGGCCGCCGCTTCGTCGAGTTTGGCACCCGCAACACCGAGTACAAGACCCAGCTTTTCCAGCTCAAGGCGGGCGTGCGTGGCGAGCTGTTCGATAATTTCGGCTGGGAGATCTTCGGCGCCTATGGCGAGAGCCAGAACCTGAACCGGGTGACCGGCTATGGCAGCCTCAGCCGGCTCGAGCAGTCGGTGCGCGCGACGAACCCTAACGAGTGCCTCGATCCGAGCGGCGGCTGCGTGCCGATCAACCTGTTCGGGCCGCTCGGTAGCATCACGCAGGCGAACCAGGACTTCATCGATGTGGCAACCACGGGCGCGGTCAACACTTCGCTCAGCCAGGTGCAGGCGTTCATCGAAGGTGACCTTTTCAGCCTGTTCGGCAATGCCGACCCCATCGCCATCGCGGCGGGTGCCGAGTATCGCGACTACACCGCCAGCTCGACATCCGATCTGCTCAGCCAGACCCCGGGTGAAGTGCTCGGTGCAGGCGCGGCCAATCCGGACTTCTTCGGCGGCTATGACGTCTACGAGTTCTTCGGCGAGGTGGCGATCCCGGTCCTGTCGGACCTGTCGTTCGCGCGCGAACTGACGATCGAGGCCGGTGCGCGCTTTTCAGAATACTCCACGACGGGTGGCGAATTCACCTGGAAGGCGGGCGCGACCTTCACTCCGGTCGACGGGTTCCAGGTACGTGGCGGTTACCAGCGGGTGACGCGTGCACCGAACATCGGCGAGTTGTTCGAGCCCAATACCACGGGTCTTGATAACTTCGCTTCCGATCCGTGCACGGGCGCGGCTCCGGTCAATAATGCGGCGCTTAGGGCAACCTGTCTCGCGCAGGGCGCCCCGGCCTCGTCGATCGGTTCGATCATCGTGGATCCGGCAGGCCAGGTGAACGTCACTTTTGGTGGTAACCCCGACCTCGATGCGGAGAACGCCTATACCTGGACGCTGGGCATGGTGTTCCAGCCCGATATCGTGCCGGGCTTCTCGGCGACGGTGGATTATTACAACATCGTCCTGCGCGATGCGATCACCGAGCCCAATATCGGCGATGTGTTCGACGCTTGCTTCGGACCGGGTGCCACCGGTAACGGCAGTCCCAACGATCCGGCCTGTACGTCGATCCGGCGCAACCCGGCGACGGGCAACCTGTTCGGTTCGGTGGCCACCACCCCGGGTCTGCCGTTGCTCTCGACCAACCAGGGCCGCATCTTTACCGACGGTATCGATCTGGTTCTGAATTACACCACCGAGTTCGATACCTTTGGTCTCGACCTCAACTTCGCGGGTAACTGGACCAACAACCACGAGTTCAAGGCCAACCAGGACGCCCCCGGGAACAGCCGCGAGTGCGTGGGCTTCTACAGCATCAACTGTTCGCTGTCGGGCTCGATCATTCCGGAGTTCTCGTTCAACCAGCGGACGACGGTTCATGTCGATCCGTTCTCGCTGTCCCTCAATTGGCGCTTCATCGATGGCGTCGAGTACGAGCCGACGCCGGAGGGCAATGACTTCCTCGAGGAGTTCACCACCATCGGCGCCGAGCATTATTTCGACCTCAGCCTCAGGGCCCGGATCATGGAGACGGCGAGCTTCATCTTCACGGTCTCCAACCTGACCGACAACAAGCCCAAGATCGTGGGCAGCAATATCGGCGCCACCGCCTTCAACAGCGGCAATATCTATCCCTCGACCTACGACGCGCTTGGCCGTCGCTATGCCGTCACGGTGAACCTGGGGTTCTGATACGTCGCCGGCTTTCCGGCGGATCGAATGAGAAGAGGGGGTGGCGCAAGCTGCCCCCTTTTTTCGTGCGCAACGCCGACCTCTCGTAGGGCCGGGGCTGCCCATCCGCCGATATCCGCCTCACTTCACTTGGCGTTCAGCGCGCTCGCCGATATAGGCACGGCGATGAAACCGCGCCTCACCAGTCGAACAATCCTGGCTCTTGCCGCCGCCGCTATGGCTGCGGGAGGCTGCGCTACGCTTGGCGGTGGGGGGGATGACGAGGATCTGGCCTATGTCGCGCGCGATGTCGAATCGCTGTACGGCGCCGCCAAGGACCGGCTCGATCGCGGCGATCTGCAGGTGGCCGCGGCGCTGTTCGACGAGGTCGAGCGCCAGCATCCCTATTCGCCCTGGGCCCGCCGCGCACAGCTGATGAGCGCCTTCACCTACTACGCCCGCCGCGATTATAATGAGGCGATACAGGCGGCAACGCGCTTTCTGGCCATTCATCCGGGCAACAAGGACGCGCCTTACGCCTATTACCTCATTGCGCTGAGCTATTACGAACAAATCAGTGATGTCGAGCGCGACCAGGCGATCACGCGTCAGGCCTTGCAGGCGCTGACCGAAGTGGAGCGGCGCTACCCGCGTTCGCGCTATGCCGCCGATGCGCGTTTGAAGATCGACCTGGTCAATGACCATCTCGCCGGCAAGGAGATGGAGATCGGGCGGTTCTACCAGCGCACGGGCAAGTGGCTGGCGGCGCAGCTGCGTTTCCAGAACGCAATCGAGCAATATGAGACCACCAGCCATGCTCCCGAAGCGCTGTATCGCCTGACCGAGACCAGCCTGGCGCTCGGCCTGCCGCAGGAGGCCAAACGCTATGCCGCGGTGTTGGGGGCCAATTATCCCGGGACCCAGTGGTATGAAAAGGCCTTCGAATTGCTTGGCGACGAGGCCCCCCAGACGCTAGCCACGACCGGCGGCGGCTGACGGAGGCCTGAGCAAGCCGTGCGATGGAAGCGATCGCCCGGCCTTGCTCCGCAGGTGTGCACCGGGCGTGATTGCACCGGGGTCTTGTACCCCCTACAACCGTCCAGCCCCCCATGCTGACCTCGCTCGCGATCCGCAACATCGTCCTTATCGAAGCGCTCGATCTTGCCTTTGCGCCGGGTCTCGGCGTGCTTACGGGCGAGACCGGCGCGGGCAAATCCATCCTGCTCGACGCGCTCGGCTTGGTGCTGGGGGACCGCGCGGACAACGCGCTGGTGCGCGCCGGCAGTGATCAGGCGAGCGTCGTCGCCACCTTCGAGTTCGACCGCCTGCCGCCCCTGGTGAGCGAGACTCTGGCTGAGGCCGATCTTGAACTCGAGCCAGGCGAACCGCTGATCCTGCGCCGCCGGCTGCGGGCGGACGGGGGCTCCAAGGCCTTTGTCAACGATCAGCCGGTGGGCGTGGCAATGCTGCGTGAGATCTCCCCGGCGCTGGTGGAACTGCACGGCCAGCATGATGATCGCGGCCTGGTCAATCCGCGCGGCCATCGCGCACTGCTCGACCGCTTCGCCGATGCCGACCTTGCTCCGGTCGCGCTGGCCTGGAAGCAGTGGCAGCAGATCGCCGGCAGGCTGGCCGAGGCGCACGCTTCGCTGGCCGCGGCGCGCGCGGATGAAGATCTCTCGCTTTCCTATCTTGCTGAGCTGACCGCAATCGAACCGCTCGAAGGCGAAGAGGAGACGCTCGCCCTCACGCGTGCCGACCGGCAGAAGGGCGAGCGGTTGGCGGGCGACCTGGAAGATCTGCGCACGGTATGGGACGGTTCGGACGCGCCGCTTGCTCGGCTGCGCGCCGCCGCCCGCCGGCTGGACCGGATCGCGCCGGAACATCCGCTACTGGGCGAAGCGCTCGCCGCGCTCGACCGTGCGGTGATTGAGGCGGGTGAGGCCGAAGAAAAGCTCGCCGCCGCCGGCGAAGCGCTGCAGCACGATCCCGCCGAACTCGACAGGATCGAGCGGCGCCTGTTCGAGCTGCGCGCGCTCGCCCGCAAGCACTCGTGCCAGGTGGACGAACTCCCGGCCAAGATGCGCGAATTGCGATCCGGTCTCGACGCGCTCGATCATGGCGCGGCCGATCTGGTGGCGCTCGAGCGAGAAGCCGATGCCGCCCGCGCTGCCTATGACGGGGCGGCAGAAGCGCTTCATCGCCTGCGCCTCAAGGCCGGCAAGCGGCTCGACAAGGCGGTGGCTGCCGAACTGGCCCCGCTCAAGCTCGACACCGCGCGCTTCCAGACCAGGATCGCGGTGCTACCCGAAGAGCGTTGGGGACCGCACGGCAAGAGCGTGGCCGAGTTCGTCATCGCCACCAACCCGGGCGCCGATTTCGCCCCGCTGGCCAAGATCGCCAGTGGCGGGGAACTGTCGCGCTTCATCCTGGCACTAAAGGTGGCGCTGGCCGAGGAGGGTGGCGCGGCGACGATCATCTTCGATGAGATCGACCGCGGGGTTGGCGGCGCCGTGGCCAGTGCCATCGGCGATCGGCTGGCGCGGCTGGCCAATGGCTCTGCCGGCGGGCAGCTTCTGGCCGTCACCCATTCGCCGCAGGTGGCCGCGCGCGGCGGGCGGCATTACCTGATCGCCAAGTCGAGCGAGGGCATCGTCACGCGAACCTCGGTAAGCCTGCTCGATGCGGACGGGCGGCAAGAGGAGATCGCACGAATGCTGTCAGGCGCCGAAATAACCCGCGAAGCCCGTGCGCAAGCGGACCGGCTGCTGGAGGGGGTATGAGGATGCGTCATGCGATGGCCCTGGTTTTCGCACTGCTGCTCGCCGCTTGTGTCTATGACAGCCCGATGGACGAGACTGGGCCCGCCGATCTTGCGCCCTTGGCCGTCGATCGCGACCAGCCGCGCTTGGCGCTGGCCGAGCATCTGCTGGCGGATTACTTCGCGGCTGATATCGTCGCCCCGCCCACCGTGTGTCTTGGCATCAGCGAAGGTAACTCAGTGGAAGCGCTTCCGGATGTGGATGAGACCGCGCTCATTGCCCGTTTCGACCGGCTGGCGCCTTTTGCCCGTTGCGACTGGCAACAGGCCGGGTGGCAAGACCGCACAAGCGGCAAACCGGCGCTGGTCTTCACCATCCACAGCTTCGTCTGTTCGAGCGACACCGACTGCCAGGGCTGGGCGGGCTACACTGCGGGTGCGACATCTTCGCTCTCGGCGCTTTACCGGATGCGTTTCGAGGATGGTCGCTGGGACATCGAGCGCGATCTTCGGCTGATCATGGAATGACCGCCGGCCTCATCGAGGCCGAGGCGAGGGAGGAGCTGGCCCGGCTGACGGGCGAGATTATTCGCCACGACCGGCTTTATCATGGCGAGGACGCGCCCGAGATTTCGGACGCCGAATATGATGCTCTGGTGCGTCGTCTGACCGAGCTCGAAGCGGCGTTTCCCCATCTTGTCAGCGCCAATTCGCCAAGCCGCAGGGTGGGCTACGTGCCCTTATCGCCGTTGGGCAAAGTGCGCCACGCGGTGCGGATGACCAGTCTGGACAACGCCTTTGCCGAGGAGGAGGTGAGCGAGTTCATCACCCGGGTGCGGCGATATCTGGTGCTGGACGAAGGCGATCCGCTGGTGTTCACCGCCGAGGACAAGATCGACGGTCTGTCATGCTCGCTGCGATACGAGCGCGGCCAACTGGTGCTTGCCGCCACCCGGGGCGATGGCGAGGTGGGCGAGAACGTCACTGCCAATGTCGCGCATATCCCCGATATTCCCCAAAGCCTGGGGGGCGCGCCGCCCCCGGTTTTCGAGGTTCGGGGTGAGGTTTATATGGAAAAGCAGACATTTGCCGCACTCAATGCTGCGCAAGCCGAGGTCGGAGAACGGCTGTTCGCCAATCCACGCAACGCTGCCGCGGGTGCATTGCGGCAGAAGGATGCTTCGGTGACCGCGAGCCGGCCGCTGCGCTTCCTGGCGCATGGCTGGGGTGAGGCAGAGGCTTTTGTGGCGGCAACGCAATACGAGATGATGCAGGCGATCGCGGATTGGGGGCTGCCGGTTTCGCCCGAGCTGGCCCGGTGCGGCTCGCTCGAAGACGTGCTGGAAACTTACCATCGGATCGCCGGGGATCGTGAAGCCCTGGCCTATGAGATCGACGGCGTGGTCTACAAGGTGGACCGGCTGGACTATCAGCAACGACTGGGTCTGGTCGGCGGACCCGGGGGCCGGATGCCGCGCTGGGCGCTGGCCCACAAGTTCCCCGCCGAACGAGCCGAGACCTTGCTCGAGGCGATCGACATCCAGGTCGGGCGGACCGGCAAGCTCACTCCGGTCGGGCGTCTGGCGCCGGTCTTGGTCGGCGGGGTAACGGTGACCAATGTGACGTTGCACAACCGCGACGAGATCGCCCGGCTCGGCGTCAGGCCGGGTGACCGGGTGCAGGTCCAACGGGCGGGCGACGTCATTCCGCAGGTGGTCGCCAATCTCACTCCCGACGAGCAGCGCGCGCCTTACGTCTTTCCCGATCACTGCCCCCGCTGTGGCAGCGAGGCGCTGGCCGAGGAGGGCGAGGTCGATATCCGCTGCACCGGCGGGCTGGTATGCCCGGCGCAGCGCACCGAGCGGCTCAAGCATTTCGTCAGTCGCGGGGCACTTGATATCGACGGGCTGGGTGAGCGGACGATCGACCAATTTCACGTTCTAAAATTGTTGCGAACGCCGGCCGATATCTTCCGCCTTCACCAGCGCCGGGATGCGATCATCGCGCTGGAGGGATGGCAGGACAAGTCTGTGGACAACCTGTTGAACAGCATAGAGGCGCGGCGCCGGCCCGATGCCGCGCGGCTGCTGTTCGGCCTAGGCATCCGCCATGTCGGCAGCGTGACCGCGCGCGATCTGATCCGCCGCTTCCGCATGCTTCCGGCGCTGCGCGATGTTGCCGAAAAGGCGCGCGAGGGAGACGAAGAGGCGGCCGATGCGCTTACGTCGATCGACGGTGTCGGCCCGGTGGTGGTCGCTGCGCTGCGCGATTTCTTCCATGAGCCGCATAATCGCGAGGCATGGGATGATCTTCTGTCCGAAGTCGACCCGCCGCCATACGAAGCGGAGACGAGCGACAGCCCCGTCTCGGGCAAGACGCTGGTTTTTACCGGCAAGCTTGAGACGATGAGCCGCGAGGAGGCCAAGGCGCAGGCCGAGCGGCTTGGCGCGCGGACGGTTGGAACCGTGAGTGCCAAAACCGACTTGGTCATCGCCGGACCGGGCGCGGGCGCCAAGCTCAAGCGGGCCGAGAAACTCGACATCGAGGTGATCGACGAGGCGGGCTGGGCTGAACTGGTCCGGGCTTCCGGATGAGCTTGCTGGGGACTGCAGGACCGCCAATGCTCCATCGCAGCGCGTGAATCCTATCGTTTAGATGGTCAGTCGCTGATGCAACGGCCAGGTAACTCTGGTCGCCTTGCTGCATGGTATCCGCTGTTAAGCTCATAGCGAGGGCTCGCCTTTAAAGCTGCGGAGGCTCGATCCATTTCATTACGCCTCCCGAAAACGGCGTCCACCAGCCCATTTCCACACCCGCATCGGCCAGCACATCGCCGGTCCAGCTGTTGGAGGTGCGGATGATGGTGTATCGACCGCGCGCACGGTAATAGGCGTCCGGCGCATAGGTGCCGCGCAGGATGGTGCGCTCGCGTCCCGGAGCCACCGGCGCGAGCGAAGCCTCGATGCTGGCGACCAGACGCCGATATTGCTTAGCGCTGAGGCGGACCGGCCGGTGATAGGGGCCTGGAGCGGGGCGCAGGTAGTGGCTGGTTCGGATCAGGCTTTCGCCTCCGATGGAAAGGATGCGCAGGGCGGTGACGAGGCGCAGGTCGCTCCAGGTCGCGACGTCGAGAAAGACCTCGCGTTCGCCCCAGCCTACCGCAATATGCGATACCGTGTCCGCAGGCTCGGCGGCGAGCGCGGGAAAGGTGTCGCGCCAATCCTTGTGCGCGGTGACGGCGGGCATGATGACGCCGGTATGGACGCCGTTGGTCTCGACCAGAATGGTGACGCCCCGGTCCGCCTCGCGCCATTGCGGATTGCGCGGGATCGAACTGCCGATCCATCCAGCAAGGAAATAGATCGCCGCGGCAATCGCGAGCGTGCCGGCAAGAACGGCGGGAACCAGCCAGGGCCGCCGCCTCAACCGCGCGAATGCTTGCGCAGCCACAGGATCACCCATTCTCCTCGGACCAGGCGCGATCGCCGGTGGAAGCCGGCCCTGCGATAGGCAGCCTCGACGGCGGGAAATTGACGGTCAAGCGGCCCTGCAAGGACGATATCCGCACCGGGCGATGTGTGGCGGGCGAAGTCCCGCGCCAGGGTGATGAGCGGGCGCGCGAGGATATTGGCGATCACCAGATCGTAGGGCGTGCGCCGGGCATGGAGCCGGCCGGCGACGCCCTCGGCGGTGGCACAGGCAAGCTCGCCGCGTCCCTCGCCTAGCGCAATGGCGTTGCGCCGTGCATTGGCGAAAAGCGCCTCCAGGCAGACCGGATCGCTGTCGCTCGCATTGGCGTGGGCGCGGGGCCACAAGGCAAGCGCCGCGAAGGCGAGGATGCCGGTGCCCGATCCGATATCAGCCAGGTTCCGGGGCCGAACGCCGCGCCGTTTCATCCGGGCCAGCATCTCCAGACAGCCGGCGGTGGTGGCATGCTGACCGGTGCCGAAGGCCTGCGCGGCGGGAATGACGAATTCGATCAGACCCGCCTCGTCGCTCGGAGCGAAGTCGGGTGTGCGGATGCGGAACGGTCCGGCGCGAACGGGCTCGGCGCTCTGCTGGCTGGCGGCGATCCAGTCGGTTTCGGGAAGCTTTTCCTGCACCAATTCGGGTGATGGCTGACCGAACAGCGCGGCAATGCGATCCCTGTCGCGGCGTGTCGGACGGTGTGACAGCCATGCTTCGAGCAACCAGTCGGAAGGCTCGGCGGGGTCCTCGCGCGCGCCAATGACGAGTTCGCCGTCCTCCTCGTCGCGCTCGCCATGCGCGGCCAGCGCCGCCTCGACGACCGGGCGTGCAGCGCGTGCGGTGAGCTTCCAGCCGGTCATCGGCGTGCACCCCACCGCCGATCAGCGGACATAGCTGGCTCCGTTGGCGTCGATCACCGCGCCCGTCATGCTGGGCGGCGCATCGAGCGCGCAGAAGGTGGCGATCGCCGCGATCTCCTCAGGCGTTGCCACCCTTCCGAGCGGAATATCGGTAAGCAGCGCGGCCCCGCCCCGGCTGGCGAGATAGTCGCCCGCCATCGCGGTATCGGTGAAACCGGGAGCGACCGCGTAGCTGAGGATGGCATCGCCGGCATAGGCGCGGGCGATGGTCTTGTGCATCGCCAGCATCCCGCCTTTCGCCGCCGCATAATGCCAGTGCGCCGGCGAATCCCCGCGGTGACCCGCGCGACTGGCGATGTGGACCAGCCGCCCGCCGCTCCCCTGCGCCTGCCAGTGACGCACCGCCAGACGCGACAGCTGCGCGGCGGCGGTGAGATTGACCCGCAGCGTCTCTTCCCAGTGGTCGAGCCACGCGATATCGGACGCATCGAGCGGGTTTGGCGCGAACAGGCCGGCATTGTTGATAACCGCATCCACCTGCCCGCCCGCACGTTCGAGCACCTGCGCCCACAAGGCGGCGGGCGCGGTGAAATCGGCGAAATCGGCCAGGATCAGCTCGCGATCCTGTGCATCACTGGCACGCGCACCGCTGGAATGGCCGATGACCTGGACGCCGCGGGCTCGCAGGGCTTGGGCGATGGCCCGGCCGATGCCGCGGCTCGATCCGGTAACAAGCATGGTCGGCATGGCGCATCTCTAGCCGCGCGGTCCCACCGGCGAAAGTGGTCTTGCCCAACGATACGGCCGAACGGCCAGCATCGGCAAGGTGCGCCTTGTCTCGCGGCAATGTTACGCTAGATGAAGCGCGCAGCCGTTCAGCAAGAGCTTTCGCAACACATGGCAGACCGCCCGCTTTCTCCCCATCTGTCGATCTGGCGGTGGGGTCCGCACATGCTGACCTCCATCCTCCACCGGGTCTCGGGGGACTCGATGGCGTTGGCAGGGCTGCCGGTGCTGCTGTGGTGGCTGGGCGCGCTCGCCAGTGGGCCGGAAGCTTACGAGACCTTCGCCGCTGTGATGACCTCGCCGCTGGGCTACGTCGTGCTGGTCGGCCTGTCGTGGGCGTTCTTCAACCACATGTCCTCGGGCATCCGCCACTTCGTGATGGACATCGGCGCGGGCTTTGAGATCGAGACCAACAAAACGCACTCGATCGTCTCGGTCGCCTCCGGGCTCATTCTCACCGCCGCCTTCTGGGCCGCGATCCTCCTCAAGTAAGGCCAGACAAGCCCATGGGCAGAAGAACCACACTGGAACGCTATGGCGGCAAGGGTACCGCGCTAGGCCATGTCCGTGGTCTGGGTGCGGCAGGCGAGGGCGCGCATCACTGGTTGCGCCAGCGGTTCACCGCCATCGGCAATCTGGTAACGGTGCTGTTCCTCGTCATCTCGTTTCTCCTGCTGCCCGATCTTTCCTATCTGACGCTGGCCGGCTGGCTTGCCTCCCCGCTGGCCGCGACGGCGCTGGCGCTGCTCATCATCTCGGTGTTCTGGCACGCACGGCTGGGACTGCAGGTGCTGATCGAGGATTATGTCGATACGCCGGGCAACAAGTTCGCCGCGGTGGCCGCGGTCAATCTGGCGGTATTTGGCGGCGCGGCCTTCGGTCTGTTCTCCATCGCCCGGCTGGCGCTGGGGGGAGTGGGCTGATGGGAGCCGAGCCGCCGGTGAACCAGCCCGATCCCAATGAGCGTGATTTCGCTCCGGCCGGTGCGCCGCCCGAGCAGACCAAGGATTGGGGCCGCGTCACGCCGCGCGGCGGTGCCGGAGCCAACGGCAGTCCGGCCTACCCGATCATCGATCATACCTATGACGTTGTGGTGGTCGGCGCGGGCGGATCGGGTCTAAGGGCCACCATGGGCGCGGCCGAAGCAGGGCTGCGCACCGCGAATATCTCCAAGGTCTTTCCGACGCGCTCGCATACGGTGGCGGCGCAAGGCGGGATCGCCGCTTCGCTGGGCAACAATTCGCCCGATCACTGGTCGTGGCACATGTATGACACGGTCAAGGGGTCGGACTGGCTCGGCGATCAAGACGCCATCGAATATCTGGTGCGCGAGGCGCCTCAGGCCGTCTACGAGCTGGAACATGCAGGCGTTCCGTTCAGCCGCAACAAGGACGGGACGATCTACCAGCGCCCTTTCGGCGGACACATGCAGAACATGGGCGAGGGGCCGCCAGTGCAGCGTACCTGCGCCGCGGCTGACCGCACCGGCCACGCCATGCTGCACGCGCTCTATCAGCAGAGCCTCAAATACGACGCCGACTTCTTCATCGAATATTTCGCCATCGACCTGATCATGCACGAGGGGCGCTGCGTGGGGGTGATGGCGCTGTGCCTCGATGACGGCGCCATCCACCGGTTCCGCGCGCAGGCGGTGGTGCTGGCGACGGGTGGCTACGGCCGGGCCTATTATACCGCCACCTCGGCGCATACCTGCACGGGCGATGGCAACGCGATGGTGCTGCGCGCCGGTCTGCCGCTCCAGGACATGGAGTTCGTCCAGTTCCATCCCACCGGCATCTACGGTGCGGGCGTGCTCATCACCGAAGGCGCGCGGGGCGAGGGCGGCTACCTCACCAACAGCGAGGGCGAGCGGTTCATGGAACGCTATGCGCCCAGCGCCAAGGACCTGGCCAGCCGCGACGTGGTCTCGCGCTCAATGGCGCTGGAAATCCGCGACGGGCGCGGTGTCGGGCCCACTTCCGACCACATCTTCCTCCACCTCGACCACATCGATCCCAAGGTGCTGGCCGAGCGGCTGCCGGGGATCACCGAGAGCGGCAAGATCTTCGCCGGCGTGGACCTGACGCGCCAGCCGCTGCCCGTGGTACCGACCGTGCATTACAACATGGGCGGCATCCCGACCAATTATCACGGGCAAGTGGTGACGATCGGTTCGGATGGCGATCCCGAGACGGTGGTGTCCGGGCTCTACGCGGTGGGCGAGGCGGCGTGCGTCTCGGTTCACGGCGCGAACCGGCTGGGCTCCAACTCGCTGATCGACCTGGTGGTATTCGGCCGGGCGACGGGGCTTCATCTCAAGGACAAGCTGACCAGCGGTGCGAGCCAGGCCGAGCTGCCCAGCGGCAGCGCCGAGTTCTCGCTGCATCGGCTCGATCACTTTCGCCATGCTTCGGGCGGCACGCCGACCGCGCGGATTAGGGCGGACATGCAGCGCGCAATGAGCCAGCACGCCGCGGTGTTCCGCAATTCCGAGCTGATGGAGGAAGGCAAGCGCAAGCTGGCCGAGATCTATCGGGGGATGGACGACATCTCGGTGGCCGACCGGTCGCTGATCTGGAACTCGGACCTCATCGAGACGCTCGAGGTCGACAACCTCATCTCACAGGCGCAGGTGACGATGCATTCGGCCGCCAACCGCAAGGAAAGCCGCGGTGCTCATGCGCACGAGGATTTCCCCGATCGCAATGATGGCGAATGGATGAAGCACACCGCCGCATGGTTCGAAGGCTGGGGCGGACAAACAGCCGATGGCGGCGGTAAGGTGCGGATCGATTACCGTCCGGTCCACGAATATACGCTGACCGAGGATATCGCCTATATCGAGCCCAAGAAGCGGGTTTATTGACGCCGCGGGCGCGTACCAGGCGCAGTTGATAACTAGATCGTAAGAGTGTGTAACGGCGGAGCTATCGTCCCCCTAGTCCGCTCCAACCTGTATTTCCTCGCCGACGGTAAGCTCGTCATCGCCGGCATTGACCATCAGCCCGGGGGGAGCGGGGCGCGCGGGATAGGCGCAGCCCATCGCCTGACCCAGGCCCTTGAGATAGGCGCGCCGCATAAGCCCTGCGGTAATTGCCTCGCGAAACTCGTATTCGCGCCGATTGGCGCCCGAGAGATGGCGGATGACGCCGCGAAACGGGATAAAGCCGCCCAGCACCTTTTGCGCCATGGTCTCGGGTGAAGTGCCCTCGCGCTCGGCGCGCGGCGTATCGAAATCCTCGCCCAGCACCGCGTCCAGATTGCCGATCTCCCGACCCACGCGCCTGCAATCGGAGAGGCCGATATCATCGTAAGGCGCATGATAGGCGCGCACCAGGACCGGGGGTATCGGGTCCTTTGCCAAGTTTAGATCGGTGAGCGGGGTCAGCATCACGTCGCCGATGCTGGTGTTGTCCTGGGTGACATCATCCTGCGCCATGGCGGGAGTGGAAAAGCCGACAAAAACCGCCATCGCGCAGGCGGCCAGCATCATCGTCCGGCTAGCACTAGCCGGCTTGGAGAATTGCATCGCACCTCGTGTCATCGCCAGTTTCCATTCCCAACCGCAACGCCTGTCTACGCTGCTCGCTTGAACCATGGGTGAAGCTTTCCGGGTTCACCTGCCGACCCGAGCCGCGCATCATGGCATCATCGCCGATCGCGCTGGCGGCGGTCATGCCTTCCTCAAAATCGCCCGGTTCGATCAGGTTGCGGTTCTTGCCCGCCCATACCCCGGCATAGCAGTCGGCATGAAGCTCCATCATCACGTTGAGCTGGTTCGCGGCTTGCGGCCGTGCCTGCTGGGCGCTGCGGATCTGATCGGACAGACCGGTCAGCGTCTGGATGTGATGGCCATATTCGTGCGCCATCACGTAATAGCGGGCGAAATCTCCACCCGCGCCAAGCCGACCGGCAAGCTGGCGATAGAAGCTGGTATCAATATAGATGCCGCGGTCGGCCGGACAGTAGAACGGGCCCATCGCGCTGGAGGCCGGGCCGCACGCCGAACCGACCGAGCCGGCGAAGAAGTTGAGCGTGGGCTGTTCGAACGGGACGCCCGCGCGCCAAAAAACGGGCTCCCACGTCTGGTTGAGCGAGGCAAGCGCATTGCAGCTCTCGACCCCGTATTCATAGGCAGCGCAGGCCTGCGCCGGGTCTTCCAGCGATCCTTGTGGCGCACCGGCGATGGGCGGGCCGCCCATGCTCGTCTGGTCCATCGTGCCCAGCATCTGCGCCGGATCGACACCGAAGAACAACGCCCCGATCACCACGACCAGCAATCCGCCGCAGCCCAGTTTGCCCCCGCCGCCCCCCGGGAAGCCCCCGCCCCCTGGAAAGCCGCCACCCCGGCCCCGGCCGTGATCGCGCACCCTGACATTGCCCGGATTGAACGGATTGAGCCGCATTGTCTAACCCCCCAAAATGCCTGCCGGCGCTCATCGATACCTACCCGCCTCCAAGGACGAACTGGACAAGCGTTGCTGCGCCCTTACTTGGCGAGCCCGAGATTTTCCTAGACGCCCGATTTGAAGGAGTGAAGCATGTTCCTTGAAGGCAAGCGCGCACTTGTTACGGGCTCCACCTCGGGCATCGGGCTGGCCATCGCGCGCGCCCTGGCCGCCGAGGGGGGTGAGGTGCTGCTCAACGGGTTCGGCGAAGCGGCCGAGATCGCCCGGCTCGAGGACGAGTTGAGTGCGCGGCATCTGGCAGCCGACCTTACCGATCCCGCCGAGATCGAGGCAATGATGGCCGAGGCGGGGCCGGTCGATATCCTCGTCAACAATGCCGGGATGCAGCATGTCGCGCCGGTGGAGGAGTTTCCGCCCGACAAGTGGGATGCCATCATCGCGCTCAACCTGTCGGCCGCGTTTCACACCGCGCGGCTGGCAGTGCCGCACATGAAACAGGCGGGTTGGGGCAGGATCATCTGCACCGCCAGTGCCCATTCGCTTACCGCCAGCCCATTCAAAAGCGCCTATGTTGCGGCCAAGCATGCCATCGCCGGGCTGGTGAAGGTGCTGGCGCTGGAACTGGCGACCGACAACATCACCGCCAACTGTATCAGCCCGGCTTATGTATGGACCCCTCTGGTGGAAGCGCAGATCCCCGACACGATGAAGAACCGAGGGATGAGCCGGCAGGAGGTGATGGACCAGGTGCTGCTGGCCCGTCAGCCGACCAGGAAATTCGTCCAGGTGGAGGAGGTGGCGGCGCTGGCTTTGTTCCTGTGCCGCCCCGAGGCGCAGAACATCACCGGCGCCAATTACACGATCGACGGCGGCTGGACGGCGGAGTGATCCCCTTGGCCCGAGGCGATCACGATCCAGCATAGAACTTTTGCAGAAAGTTCTTCCGCTTCTTGCAATTGAGAACCAGTCGCGTAACGGCCCCCGCTATTGAGGTTTGATTGCAGAACCCGGGGGAAATGCATTGCCAGAAAGACCGTTAATTCGCGTGTCGCTGGTTTGCTGGTAGCATGCTTCCCGCACTCACTCCGATGACGGCGGTGGCCAGCGATGCGGCATTGGTCGGCGACCGCGACTATCTGCCGGCTGACATCGTCGTGGTGGCCGCACGCGATCGCTATGCGAGCGATGACGGGTCAAGCGCCACCAAGACGCCGACGCCCGTGATCGAGGTACCCCAGGGGGTGAGTTTCATCACCGCCGACCAGCTCGAGGATCAGTCGATCCGGCAGCTGAGCGAAGCGCTTCGTTATGTCCCCGGCGTAAGCTTGGAGACGGGCGAAGGCCACCGCGACGAGGTGTTCATCCGCGGGCAGGAAACCACCGCCGACTTCTATCTCGACGGGCTGCGCGATGACGCGCAATATTATAGGCCGCTGTACAATATCGAGCGGGTCGAGGTGCTGAAGGGCGCCAATGCGCTCATCTTCGGACGCGGCGCGGGTGGCGGGGCGATCAACCGTGTGTCCAAGCGGGCGCGGGTGGACGAGATCATCGCCCAGGGTTCCGCCTCGCTCGATACGCATGGCGCTTTCGCCCTGCTCGCAGATGGCAATGCGCCTCTGGCGGGCAACGTCGCCGCCCGCCTGAACGCGACCTATGAAGAGTTCGACAGCCACCGCGATTTCTACGAAGGCCGCTTCTTCGGCATATCGCCCGCCGCCACCTTGCGGCTGGGACAGCGAAGCGTGCTTGCCGCAAGCTATTCCTATGACGACGATGCGCGAGTGGTCGATCGCGGCGTCCCATCGCTGGGCGGCAGGCCACTGCGCGGGTTCGACAAGACGTTCTTCGGCGATCCGCAATTCAACCGCTCGAGCGCCGAAGTGCATATCGCCCGCGCGCGCTTCGAGCACCGCTTCGCGCCCGGGCTCGATGCCGATATCACCGTCCACTATGCGGATTACGACAAGGCCTATGCCAACCTTCTTCCGGTCAGCACCGATGGCGCGCTGGTCACGCTGGATGGCTACCAGGACGCTCAGCAGCGGGAGAACGCCGTCGTCCAGGCCAACTTGGTCTGGCAGGCGCGGGGCAAGGGTTTCTCCTCGACATTGCTGGTCGGGGTCGAGGCGATGCGCCAGGAAACCGGCAATACGCGCCGCGAAACCAGCTATGCGACCAGCTTCCTGCCCTAGGCGGGCGACCAGTTCCTGATCCTGAACCCGGGCGACAGCCGGTTCGAGCCCGAACGCTTCACCAATTACGAGGTCGGCGTGAAATGGTCGCCCGCCGCCGATCTGCTGGTGAACGCCGCGATCTTCCGGCTCGACCGCACCAACACCCGCGCCCCCGATCCAGCCAATAGCGGGCTCACCCTCCTGGCAGGCGAAAGCCGGGTCGAGGGCTTCGAGATCGGCTCGGCGGGCGCGGTTACCGGGTTCTGGCAGGCCAATCTTGGCTATACCTATCTTGATGGCGAGCTGCTGACCAACTCCACCTTCGGCGCGGCGGGTGCGCGGCTGCAGCAACTGCCGCGTCATCAGGTGACCGCGTGGAACCGGTTCGACCTCAACGACCGCTTCGGCCTGGGGCTGGGGGTGATCCACCAGAGCGACCAGTTCGCCAGCTTCTCGAACAGCGCGGTGCTGCCCGGTTACTGGCGTGTCGATGCCGCGGCCTATCTCACCTTGAACGAGCGGCTCGGTCTTCAGCTCAACCTGGAGAACCTGTTCGACGAGGACTATTATCCCAGCGCCCATGGCAACAACAACATCCAGCCCGCCCGGCCGTTCACCGCCCGGCTCGGGGTCCGGCTCGAGCTTTGAGCCAACGGGCCGCACCCGGGCCGGGCCCCTAGCACCTGTCATGATGCGTGCTTACATCATCGGGGCGAATCGGGGGGATGGATGACCGGCATGGCAGGCATGGAGATCGACACCGGGCTGACCTTCGATGACGTGCTGCTGCGTCCGGCCGAGAGCGACATCCTGCCCAGCCAGGCGAACACCCGCACCAGGCTGACCCAGGATATCGGGCTCAACATCCCGTTGGTTTCGGCGGCGATGGATACGGTGACCGAAGCCGAGATGGCCATCGTTCTGGCCCAGATGGGCGGCATCGGCGTGCTTCATCGCAACCTGACGATCGAGCAGCAATGCGACGCGGTGCGCCGGGTTAAGCGGTTCGAAAGCGGGATGGTGGTGAACCCGATCACCATCGAGCCCGATGCCACGCTGGGCGAGGCGCAGGCATTGATGACCCAGCACCGGATCAGCGGCATCCCGGTGGTCGACAGGCACGGCAAGCTGGTGGGCATTCTGACCAATCGCGACGTGCGTTTTGCCGCCAACCCCATGCAGCCGGTGCGAGAACTGATGACCGCCGATGGTCTTGCCACGGTAAGCGAGGGGGTGAGCCAAGACGAGGCGCGGCGCCTGCTGCACGCGCGGCGGATCGAGAAACTGCTGGTGGTGGATGACGACTACCGCTGCGTCGGGCTGATCACGGTGAAGGATATCGAGAAGGCGGTGCTCAATCCCGATGCCACCAAGGATGCCGCCGGGCGACTGCGGGTGGCGGCGGCAACCACCGTGGGCGAGGGGGGCTTTGAGCGCACCCAGGCGCTGGTGGAGGCGGGGTGCGATGTGGTCATCATCGATACCGCGCATGGCCATAACCGCGAGGTCGCCAAGAGCGTGGCGCGGGTCAAGCGGCTGTCCAACGCGCTTCAGGTGGTGGCGGGCAATGTCGCTACCGGCGAGGCAACCCGCGCGCTGGTCGATGCGGGCGCGGACGCGGTCAAGGTTGGGATCGGGCCGGGCTCGATCTGCACCACCCGGATCGTGGCGGGGGTGGGTGTCCCCCAGCTCACCGCCATCATGGAAGCGGTGGGCGCGGCGAATGGCGTGCCGATCATCGCCGATGGCGGTCTTCGGACCAGCGGAGATGCGGCCAAGGCGCTTGCCGCGGGCGCTTCGGCGGTGATGATCGGCTCGCTGCTTGCCGGCACCGAGGAGGCGCCGGGCGAAACCTTTCTCTACCAGGGCCGTGCCTACAAAGCCTATCGCGGGATGGGCTCGGTGGGCGCGATGTCGCGCGGGTCGGCCGACCGCTATTTCCAGCAGGATGTGGCGACGATGAAGCTGGTACCCGAGGGCATCGAGGGGCAGGTCCCCTACAAGGGTCCGGCGCGCGACGTGGTTCACCAGCTGGTCGGCGGGATCAAGGCGGCGATGGGCTATACCGGCGCCGCCACGCTGGGCGATCTGGCAGCCAAAGCGCGGTTTATCCGCATCACCAATGCCGGGCTGTCGGAAAGCCATGTCCATGACGTGTCGATCACGCGTGAGGCGCCGAACTATCCTACAAGGTGACGCGCTGGGGGCTTGGCGCGCGCGCGCTCGCACTTCGCTACCATGCCCCACGCTCCGACAATATCGGCCGACGATAGGCCTGCCCGTCTCCCATAGCGCATCTCGAACAGCATGGGTGTCGCTTGCTTCTGATGACCGGATGCTGTTCATGCCGCAGATGGCGCACTGGTGGCACCGCTTGAGGGCGAACCCGCTGCGCTTCGCCCGCCCCCTAGTTCGATGACCCCTCCCGCCCGTCTCCAGGCGGCCATCGACATTGTCGACCGAGTCATTGCCGCGGCCCGCGGCGAAGGTCCGCCGGCCGATCGCATCCTTGCCGACGCATTCCGCAAAGCCCGCTTCGCCGGATCGAAGGACCGCCGCGCGATCCGCGAACTGGTCTATGACGCGATCCGAACCTGCGGACCGGTGCCCGAAAGCGGGCGGGCGGCGTTCCTGCGCCTTGCCGCGCAGGATCAAGCGCTTGCCGGTCTGTTCGATGGCTCGACCTACGGCCCGCCCCCCATCGGTCCGGAGGAAGTGCCGGCCGAGGCGGGGATCGCTCCTGCTTGGCTGAGCGAAAGGCTGGCGCGCTCGAACATAACCGGCGAGGCCGCCGCCGCGCTGTTAATGCGTGCGCCGCTCGATATCCGGGTGAACACGCTCAAGACAACCCGCGACACGATCGGCTTGCCCGAGCCTGGCGAAGCGCTTCGTGCGCCCGACGGGTTGCGCTATCCGGGTGGCACCAAGGTCGATCAATGGCCTGCCTTTCGTGACGGGCTGATCGAGGTGCAGGATTGCGGCAGTCAGCTTGCCGCGCTGGCAGTGGGCGCGCAGCCGGGCGAACTGGTGATCGACCTGTGCGCGGGGGCCGGCGGCAAGACGCTGGCGCTTGCCGCGGCGATGCGCAACCAGGGCACCCTCATCGCCGCCGATACCGATCGCGGTCGCCTGTCCCGATTGTCGCCACGCGCGCATCGTGCTGGAGCGCGGATTAGCCAGAGCGTGCTGCTCGATCCGCACAAGGAGCGCGGATCGCTCGCGCCGTGGATGGGGAAGGCGGACCGGGTGCTGATCGACGCGCCTTGTTCGGGGACGGGCACCTGGCGCCGCAATCCCGAAGCCCGCTGGCGGCTTATCGAAGATGCGCTTACCCGGCTCAAGGCGCTTCAGGCGCATCTGCTCGCCCTGGGTAGCTCGCTGGTCAGGCCGGGAGGAAGCCTGACCTATGTCACCTGTTCGCTGCTCGACGAGGAGGGGCCGGGCCAGATGGCCGCCTTCTTAGATCGCGAACCGCAATGGCGATCCCTAGTGCCGCTCGCTTTGCCGCTTGGCCGGGCGCACGGGCCGGGCTGGCGCCTGACCCCGCGCGACGATGCGACCGACGGCTTTTTCATCGCCTGTATAGAAAACGCGTGCTAGCCCTGTCGCTCGATGGCCGGACTTCGCCAGCTCCGCCTGCCCGCTCTTAAGGAGACCGTGATGCGCTTCCTGCCTGCCGCTGCCGCCCTTTCGCTGCTCGTGGGGGTTACGGCGAGTGTAGGCCATTCGCAGGAGCGCGAGGCCGACCCGCGCGCCGCATTGTTGATCGAGGAGGGCAGGACGGCGCTCGAAGCGGGTGATCACGAGGGCGCGGTCGATGCGTTCGAGGCCGCGCTGGCGGTCGATCCGGGACATACGCCGATCTATCTGGGTCTTGCCGAAGCCGCGCGGCAGACCGGCCTGCAAGGCAAGGCGATCCACTATTACCGCGAGGCGCTGGAACACGATCCGCGCAATTTCGCCGCTATGTCGGGCGAAGGCGAGGCCTTGCTCGAGAAGGGCGCGGTGGAAAAGGCCAAGGCCAATCTGGCGCGGCTCGAGAGCCTGTGCGGGACAAGCTGCACAGAGACGATGCAACTGGCCGCCGCGCTAGCAAGCGGGCCACCTGTAATGACCGCCGAAGTGGCGCGCGAGGACGGGGGACCGGCGCAGAACTGAAGCGGGCTACAGCATTCCGCTCATACCTGATCGCGCTTCGGGTGAGGGTTTCAATGTGGACCTGTGTTTGCCCCCTGTGGTTTTCCCCCTGGCGGGCTCAATCTGAACACTCTGACTTCGCAATATCCATAGCCGGGCACGAACCGTTCAGATCAGCGGGGAAAAGCGTTCCAGAACCGCGTCGTAGATATGGCGTTTGAAGGACACGATCAGACCGGGCACGTCTTGCGGAGCGACCCATTTCCAGGCGGCGAATTCGGGTTCTTCATATGCGGTAATGTTTATATCTTTATCCGTGCCAGTGAAGCGGACCAGGAACCAGATCTGGCGCTGGCCGACATATTGTCCGCCCCACAGCTTGCCCTGAAGCTCGGTCGGCAGGTCGTAGTATAATTCCTCCTCCAGCCGCGTGACCACCTCCAGATGCTCGGGCTTGGCCCCCGTTTCCTCGCCCACTTCGCGCAGCAGTGCCGCTTCCAAATCCTCGCCGGGATCAATTCCCCCCTGAGGCATCTGCCAGCGATCCCCGATCCGGTTGTCGAGCCGCTGGCCCACGAACACCAGGTTATCGCGATTGACGAGCATGGCGCCCACACAGGGGCGATAACGGGCAGGATCGGGGTTGTTCATCACGCCGGTGATAGGAAAAGCTCGTCGCCAATTCCATCCTGGTGATTGAACCGGCGACAGAAAAAGTTGATTGTCCCCCGCCGGGCGCGGGCTTAGGTCGCGGCCAACCGGTCCGATCACGGGCGCTTGGCCGGACGCCGCAGCATGGATTTTGCGACACGAGCATGGCAACCGCAATGTCCGATCAATCGGGGCAAGGCTCCGAGCCCGACCAGATCGATTCCGTCGTCGTGCGGTTTGCCGGCGATTCCGGCGATGGCATGCAATTGACCGGCGGTCAGTTCACGCTGGCGACCGCGCTGGCGGGCAATGACCTCGCCACCTTCCCCGACTTCCCGGCCGAGATCCGCGCGCCGCAGGGCACCTTGTTCGGCGTCTCTGCCTTCCAGATCAATTTCGGCAGCCGCCAGATCAGCACCGCGGGCGATGCACCCGACGTGCTGGTGGCGATGAACCCCGCCGCGCTCAAGGTGAACCTCGAAGCGCTGAAGCCGGGCGGGCTGGTGATCGCCGACAAGGGCGAGTTCACCAAGCGCAACCTGGACAAGGCGCATTACGAGCTCAATCCGCTCGAGGATGGCAGCCTGGCGAAGTGGACGCTGCTCTCGCTCGACATCTCGGCGATGACCATCGAGGCGGTGAAGGAGTTCGGGCTGGGCAACAAGGATGCCCTCAGATCCAAGAACATGTGGACGCTGGGGCTGGCTCTGTGGATGTTCGGCCGCCGCCGCCAGCCGGTGATCGACTGGCTCAACGCCAAGTTCGCCAAGAAGCCCGAGATCGCGCGGGCCAATATAGCCGCGCTCAATGCGGGGCATGCATTCGGTGAGACCGCCGAGCTATCAGGACCCGGTCCGCTGCGCCAGCGACAGTTGCCCGCCGCGCAGGCCGAACCCGGGCTCTATCGCACCATTACCGGCGCCGAGGCGGTGTCGCTGGGGCTGGTCGCGGGTACCCAGCTTGCCGGGCTGCCGATGTTCTTCGGCGGCTATCCGATCACGCCCGCCAGCGCCATCTTGCACCACCTGGCGCGGCTGAAGGAGTTCGACGTCACCACCTTCCAGGCCGAGGACGAGATCGCGGCGATCTGCGCGGCGATCGGCGCGAGCTATGCAGGATCGCTCGGGGTGACCAGCTCGAGCGGACCGGGGATCGCGCTCAAGACCGAGGCGATGGGGCTGGCGATCATGGTCGAGCTGCCGCTGGTGATCGTCAATTCGCAGCGTGGCGGCCCGTCGACTGGTCTGCCCACCAAGACCGAGCAGTCGGACCTCTATCAGGCGGTCTATGGCCGCAACGGCGACGCGCCGATGCCGGTGATCGCGGCTCGTTCGCCCAGCGACGCGTTCGATTGCGCGATCGAGGCGGTCCGCATCGCCGTCCATCACATGACACCGGTGATGCTGCTTACCGATGGCTATATCGCCAATGCCGCCGAGCCTTGGAAGGTACCCGATCCCGTTACGTTCGAGCCGTTCCCCGCGCGCTTCATGGAGACGCTGCCCGAAGGCGCGGACTTCCTGCCCTATGCGCGCGATGCGAAAGGCGCGCGTGCCTGGGTGCGGCCCGGCACGCCCGCGCTGATGCACCGGGTGGGCGGGATCGAGAAGCATGCGACCACCGGCAATATCGACTATTCGCCGGCCAATCACCAGGCGATGACCGATGCGCGGGTGGGCAAGGTGCTGGGTGTCGCGGTGGCGGCGCAGGAAGTGTCCTATGGCGAGGCGACGGGCGACCTAGCGGTGGTCGGCTGGGGCTCGACCTATGGCCCCATCCGCCAGGCGGTACGCCGCGCGATCGACAAAGGCCTGCGGGTCAGCCACATCCATGTCCGCCACGTCTGGCCGCTGCCCGCCAACCTGGGCGAGCTGCTGGCGGGCTTCGAGCACGTGCTGGTGCCGGAGATGAACACCGGCCAGTTCAAGACCGTGCTGCGTGACCAATATCTGGTCGATGCCCAGAGCCTCACCAAGACCAGCGGGCAGCCTTTCCAGATCGCCGAACTGGAGGAGGCGATCGGCAAGTATTTCGATGGCGTCGAGGGCAATGAGGGCGGCGTGGTGCCGGTGAAGGCGCTGCAGTTACCGACTTTGGAGTAGGGGTATGATGATGGCAGCTATCCCCATGCGCCGTTTCATGGCGATGACGCGGTGCCGCCTGACAAATCAACTTTAAGGGCAAAAAAATGAGGGCTAAAGCTAAAGGGAACCAAGGTAGTTGGTTTGCTCAAGTCAGTGCACCGCGGCACCCAGAAGTTGATGGTAAGTCACTTCCTTGCGTTTGGGACGTTCTGTCAAACGGCACACATTATCACGATGACGAGTTTGATCGGTCTCAAACGAAGTTTCGGGCTCAAGCTGACGCTTTAATACAAGAAGGATTTGCCGTTATGCGTCGCAGAGATAGGACTACTGCTTCTGATGTTTGGAGATCAGCAGGATATATAGCGGTATTCAGGATCGCCAACGTCGTTGCAGGTGAACAGTTGACGTTCGACTTTGTGCAAAGAGTTTGCGATTTGGATTGACACATGAACGCACCCGTTAAAATCGAAACCACCCTCAAGGACTGGGAGACCGATCAGGAGGTGCGCTGGTGCCCGGGCTGCGGGGACTATGCCATCCTCAAGGCCGTCCAGCGCACGCTGCCGCAGCTGGGCGCGGACCCGGCGAACACCGTTTTCATCTCCGGGATCGGCTGTTCGAGCCGCTTTCCCTATTACATCGAGAGCTACGGCTTCCACACCATTCATGGGCGCGCGCCGGCGGTGGCGACGGGGGTAAAGCTGGCCAACCCGGCGCTCGATGTCTGGCTGGTCACCGGCGATGGCGATGGGCTCTCGATCGGCGGCAACCACATGATGCATGTGCTCCGCCGCAACGTGAACATGCAGATCATGCTGTTCAACAACGAGATCTACGGCCTCACCAAGGGGCAGGCCTCGCCGACCAGCAGGGTCGGTACGCGCTCGCCCTCCACGCCGCACGGCTCGGTCGACCGGCCGACCAACCCGTGCGCCTTTGCCCTGGGCGCAGGTGCGCGGTTCGTGGCTCGCGGGTTCGATGTCTCGAAGAGGCTGCCCGACGTGCTGATCGCAGCACACGCACACCAGGGCGCGGCGTTCATCGAGATCTTCCAGAACTGCATCGTCTACAACAAGGACGTGTTCGACGACTTCGCAGCGCCCAAGGGTGCCGAGGACCGTCAGCTATGGCTCGAGGATGGGCAGCCGATGCTGTTCGGCAGCGAGAAGACGGGCGGGCTCAAGGGGATCACGCTGGATCACGACACGCTCGAGCTGCGCGTGGTTGAAATTCCTGACGGCGACTGGCGCGCGGCCGGAGTGATCGTGCACAATGTGAAGAACCGCTCGATCGCCCATATGCTGGTCGAACTGCCCTTCGGCGCCTTTCCCATGGCGCTGGGCGTGCTGTATGACGATCCGCGGCCCACTTTCGAAAGCGTGGTCGGCGAGGAGCGGGCCAAGGCAGTGGCGGGCAAGGACACCAGCCTGGCGCATCTGCTCGCCAAGGGTCAAACCTGGACCGTCCCCGGAACCGCACCGGACCCCATCTGACGTACGCATTGTGCGATAGGCTTCGGCGGGAGTAACCTGCAGGGGACCAGGCACAAGTCCCGCGGTCGCAATAAAATCTGGGCTACGCTAGGCGGCGGCGATGGACAATCTGACGCATGGCCTCGTCGGCGCATTGATCGGCCAGGCGGGGCTCAAGCGGCGCACGGGGCTCGCCATGCCCGCGCTGGTGATCGGCGCCAACCTGCCCGATGTCGATGCCACCTGCTTCTTGTGGGTCGAGGGGGTCGAGCACCTCGCGATCCGCCGCGGGATCACGCACGGCCCGGTCGCCTGGGTGCTGCTGCCCCTGATCTTGGCGGCGCTGCTGGCCGCGTTCGATCGCTGGCAGACCCGGCGCGGAACCAGGCCCGAGGCGCGGCTGCCCGTAAGCTTCGGCTGGCTCTATGCACTTTCCCTGATCGCCTGCCTGACGCATCCGGCGCTCGACTGGCTCAACGTCTATGGCATCCGCCTATTGGAACCGTTCTCCAGTCGCTGGTTCTATGGCGATACGCTGTTCATCATCGACATATGGCTATGGATAGGACTGGGCCTGGCGACCTGGCTCTCGCGGCGGCGCGAGAAACGTGGCGAAAACTGGCGCGGTCCTGCACGGATCGCGCTGGCCGGAGCGCTCGCTTACATTGGTGGCAACTACGCGATCTCGCAGGCCGATCGCATGCTCGAGACCTCTCTTCCCGATACTATCGCTTCACCTCAGCCCATCGCCTTCTGGCGCCGCGACACCATCGGCATCGCCGGGGATGGCCGCTATTATCGCGACGGCAAGCTGCTCGGCGACCTGCCGCTCGATGCCTGCGACCTCGATGCGGCACGTGAGGCATCGAGCCAGGTCGATGCCTTCCTGTTCTGGTCACGCGCGCCGGTTCTGCGCATCTCGGACGGCGGTATCCTGCTGGGCGATGCGCGTTATGATGATCCGCGCTCGGGCGGCCGGTTCAGCGTGCCGATCCTCAGGTCCTTGTGCCGGCCCGCAGCCATCCGCTAGCAGCGCCGGGAAGACGCCGAGGTAACTTCTAATGCCACAACCACAAATCGTCTGGCTGCGGCGGGACCTGCGCCTGGTCGATCAGGCCGCATTCTGTGCTGCCGCCGAGCGCGGTCCCGTCATTGCGGTCTATGTGCTCGACGACGAGGTGCCCTGCTCGGACCGGTGGGGCGATCGCCGGTTGGGCGGTGCTACGCGGGTGTGGCTGCATTATTCGCTGCAATCGCTCGAACGCGATCTGGCGCGTCATGGTTCAAAGCTGGTGATCTTCCGTGGAAAGGCTGTGGACGAGTTGTGCAAGCTGGCATCCGACACCGGTGCGGGCGCGGTGCACGCATTGCATCATTACGAACCGTGGTGGCGCGAGGCCGAGGCCGCGCTGGCGGACAGGCTCGAGCTGGTGCTGCACGATGGCAACTACCTGCTGCCGCCGGGCACCGTGACCACCAATTCGGGCGCACCATACAAGGTCTATACACCGTTCAGGAATGCGATGTTCGCGGCGATAGATGGCTTCGACCTGTTGCCCGAACCCGAGCTAAGCCCGCCCGGCACCTGGCCCGTATCGATCCCGCTGGACGATCTGGGGCTGCTTCCCACCAAGCCGGACTGGGCGGGCGGTATCCGCGAATTCTGGGACTGGGGGACCAAGGCGGCGATGGCCCGGTTCGACGACTTTCTCGAACAGGTGTCGGACTATGGCGATGCGCGCAACCTCCCCTCGATCGATGGGTCCAGCCGAATGTCTCCCCACCTGCATCATGGCGAGGTTTCCCCGCGCATGTTGTGGGACCGGATGACGGGGCACGACAGCGATGGCGCCCGGACATATCGCTCCGAACTGGTCTGGCGCGACTATGCGCAAAACGTCATCGCCCAGTTTCCCCTTTATCCTGAGGCGTCCTATCGCGACGGCTACGACGAGGGGTTCTGGCGCGATCCTGCAAGCGATGACACGGTCGCAGGTGAGCTGGAGGCCTGGCAGCAGGGGCGCACCGGCTATCCCATCGTCGATGCCGGGATGCGGCAGTTATGGCAGGTTGGCTGGATGCATAACCGGGTGCGGATGATCGCCGCCAGTTTCCTCATCAAGCACCTGCTGATCGACTGGCGCCATGGCGAACGCTGGTATTGGGACTGCCTGGTCGATGCCGATTACGGCAATAACGGCACCAATTGGCAATGGGTGGCGGGTACCGGGGTGGATGCCAACATGTTCGTGCGGATCATGGCGCCGCTCTCGCAATCGGAAAAGTTCGATGCGGCCGGCTACATCCGCCACTACGTGCCCGAACTGGCCGGGCTTGCCGATGACCAGCTGCACGATCCGCCCGACGAGAAGCGCCCGTCGGACTATCCGCCCAAGCTGATCGGCCACAAACAGGCGCGCGCAAGGGCGCTGAGCGCGCACAAGCAGCGCTAGGGCCTTGTGCGAATGCGCGAGCGGCTTGCCCGGTGCGCTTGGCAAAGGCAAAGGGGGCGCATGACGCGAGCGGGGGCTAGGGGCGGCGCGCTGCTGCGTTCGGGTGCAAGGTTCGGCGCGCGCCCCGGGCGACTGGCGCGCATTCTGGCACCCGGTTTCCACAAGCTGCTCGACCGGATCGATAGTGGCCTTGCCAGCGGGGCGATCCACGCCGTCCTGCCTGATGGAACGCGGCGCCTGGTCGGCGGGCGGCGTGAGGGCTTCGTATGCGAGGTGACCATCCAAGATTGGCGCGCCTTGCTGCGACTGGCGACCGGCGGCTCGGCCGGCTGGTACCAGGCCTGGGAGGCGGGCGAATGGTCATCGCCCGATCCCGTCCCGCTATTCGCGTTGTTCATGACTAACGGCAAATCGCTGGGCGACGCAGCGCGCGCCAAGGGTCCCTGGCGGCTGGCGGCGCGCGCGATGCACTGGCTCAACCGCAACACCAGGCACGGCGCGGCGCGCAACATCCACGCGCATTACGATCTGGGAAGCGACTTCTATGCCAGCTGGCTCGACCCGCAGTTGATCTATTCGAGTGCGATGTTCGCCGCGCTTCCCGCCTCGCCGGGTCAGCTGGCCGAGGCGCAGGCGGTCAAGCTTGCGGCGATGATGCGGCGGGCGCGGATCGGGCCGGGAAGCCGGGTGCTCGAGATCGGCTGTGGCTGGGGCGCCTTTGCACACTGCGCGGCGGGGTCGGGGGCCGACGTCGAGGCAATCAGCCTGTCCGACGACCAACTTGCCTTCGCCCGCGCCCTGCCCGCCACCGCCACCGGTTCGGTCACCTGGCGCAAACAGGACTATCGTGATGTGCGAGGGTGTTATGACGCGGTGGCCAGCATCGAGATGGTCGAGGCGCTGGGCCGAGAGTACTGGCCCGCCTTCCTCGATTGCCTGGCGCGTTGCCTGAAGCCGGGCGGCCACGCCGCGCTCCAGTTCATCGCCATCCGCGACGACCTGTTCGAAGCCTATGCAAGAAGCGCCGATTTCATCCAGGCCTATGTCTTTCCGGGCGGAATGCTCATCCGCACGAGCGAATTTCGTCGCTTGGCCGAGCAACGTGGCCTTGCCTGGACCGATCAGGCCGATCTAGGCGCGCATTATGCCGAGACCTTGCGGCTATGGCGGCTGAACTTCGACGACGCGGTGGCAGAGGGCCGCTTGCCGCCCGGATTTGATGCGCGCTTCGTCAATCTGTGGCGCTATTACCTGATGTATTGCGAGGGCGGCTTCAGGGGCGGGGGGATCGAGGTCAGCCAGGTGACATTGGTCAAGGGGTGATGCTGGCAGGGGCCAGCAAGCGCTGCGCGCTGCTCAGCTTTCTGCCACCCGCTCGCGGTGAACCGTGTCGTAATGCTCGGCCAACAACGCGACCAGCCTGTCGGCGACCACCTCGGGGGGTTTCACCGTCTCGGGCGCCTCGCCCGGATAGGCGCGGGCGCGCATCTTGGTGCGGGTGGCGCCGGGATCGATAATCGCCACGCGCGTCTTGGAGATGCGCTCAATCTCCCGCGCATGGGTTTCGAGCAGCGTCTCGAAGGCGGCCTTGGATGCGGCATAAGCGCCCCAAAAGGCACGCGGAGCCGAGCCGACCGAACTGGTCAGCCCGATCAGCCTTGCGCCCACCTCGCTGCGCTTCATCAGCGGATCAAATGCGGAAAGCAGCGCCTGCGTCGCCAGCACGTTGAGCGTCAGGGCCTGGTTGAACTGCTTGGCCTCGATCTGGGTCACTGGAGTAAGCGTGGGCAGCATGGCGGCGGCGATTACCAGAATGTCGAGCCGGTTCCATCGCTCGGCAATGGCATGCGCGAGACGGGCGATCGCTTCGGGCTGCGCCAGGTCGAGCGGAGCGATGGTGGAGGTGCCGCCCGCGGCGTGGATCTCATCCTCCACCGTCTCGAGGTCCTTCGTCGTGCGCGCCACCAGCACGACATGCGCGCCGGCGGCTGCAAGCGCGCGGGCGGTGGCCGCGCCGATGCCCCGGCTGGCGCCCGTAACCAGCGCGATGCGCCCGGCCAGCGCGCGGGTGGCGGTGTCGTTGGTCATTTCAGGCAACCTTGCTAGCAAGGTCAGCGCGTTCATCGCCGGCAGGTTCGACCGCGAGCGAAAGTTGTGCGCTATCGCCCTGCCGCGCGGCAAGATCGGTGAGGCGGGTAGGATAATCGCCGGTGAAACAGGCATCGCAATATTGCGGCTGCGCCTGGTCACGTCCGTCCAGCCCGACCGCGCGGTAGAGCCCGTCGATCGAGACGAAGGCCAGACTGTCGGCCTTGATGAAGGCGCACATTGCCGCCAGGTCCATCCGCCCGGCAAGCAGCTTGGAGCGCTCGGGCGTGTCGACACCGTAATAGCAGCTATGCCCCGTCGGTGGACTGGCGACGCGGAAATGGACTTCGCGCGCGCCGGCATCGCGCATCATCTCGATGATCTTCACGCTGGTGGTGCCGCGCACGATGGAATCGTCGATCAGCACGATCCGCCTGCCTTCGACCAGCATCCGGTTGGCATTGTGCTTGCGCCTGACGCCTGCATGACGCGCACCGTCCGATGGCTGGATGAAGGTGCGCCCGACATAGTGCGAGCGAATGATCCCGAGCTCGAACGGCAGCCCCGACTGCTGGGCATAGCCGATCGCCGCCGGCACGCCCGAATCGGGCACCGGAACCACGATATCAGCCTCGCACGGCGCCTCGCGCGCCAGTTCCACGCCAATCTGCTTGCGGGTCTCATAGACCGAGCGGCGGTTGAAGATGGAATCGGGGCGGCTGAAATAGACATGTTCGAAGATGCATGGCCGCGGGCGGTGATCACCAAAGGGACGATGCGAGGTGACCTTGCCGTCGAAATCCACCTCGATAAGCTCACCCGGCTCCACCTGGCGGACAAACTGGCCGCCGATGACATCGAGCGCCACTGTCTCGCTGGCGAACACATGCGCATCGCCCAGCCGGCCCATTACCAGCGGCCGCACGCCGAGCGGATCGCGGCAGGCGATCATGCCCTTGGGGGTCATGCAGACGAGCGAATAGGCCCCTTCGACCAGACGCAAGGCATCGATCACCTTGTCGAGCAGATCGGTATACCGACTGGTGGCGATAAGGTGGATGATGACCTCGGTGTCCGAGGTCGATTGGAAGATCGCGCCCTTGCGTACCAGGTCCTGCCGCAAGGTGCGCGCGTTCGAGATATTGCCATTATGCGCCACCGCAAAGCCACCAAAGGCCAGGTCGGCGTAAAGTGGCTGGACATTGCGCAGCCCCGCGCCGCCGGTGGTGGAATAGCGGACATGGCCACACGCCATGAAGCCGGGCAGTTCGGCAATCGAGTCTCCGGTGGAGAAATTGTCCACCACATGCCCAAGACCGCGACGAGTATAGAATTCGGCACCATCAAAACTGGTGATACCCGCCGCTTCCTGCCCGCGATGCTGCAGGGCATGCAGGCCGAGCGCCGCAGCGGCGGCGGCTTCGGCCGCGCCTATGATGCCGAATACGCCGCACTCCTCGTGCAGCCGATCGCTTTCGTCATTATCGACGCGGGGGCTCGGGTCCATCGCTTTCGTCCGGGTGGCAGCGCGCGTACAGGCAGCGCTGGTGCAATGGCCACTGGGTGCGTGCATTTCAAGCAGTTTACAGGACTGTCCCCGGCCATAGACGTCCAACCCCCGCAAGGGGGCGAGCCTTGACATGCGCCGTCAAGACGCGAAGCGCGCCGGGTTATGGCACTAGCGGCGGACCTGATGAGCGCATTGGACTGGCTGCGCGCATCGCTGGACATGATCGCCATGGAAAGCGGGCTGGAGGACCCTGTCCTGCACATGCATGCAGGGCTTGCCATCCTGCTTGCCGCCTCGCTGATCGCGCGCTGGCCGCTGGCCGGGTTTCGCCCGTTCGCGGTGGTGGTGGCAGCCGAGGCGATCAATGAAGCGCTCGACTTTTTCTTCGGGTCGCCGGCGCTGCGCGGTATGATTTCCGATATTGCCTATACGTTGTTCTGGCCGTTCGTCCTCAGCCTGTTCGCCCGCTGGTGGCCTTCGCGTCTGGGGGCGACGCCGGCGCGTTCGAGCAAGTCGGGGCGAAAGCGCTGGTAGGTTTCTGACAAGCAAGCCCGCTTCGTTACCGCTTCGCGAGCTTAACCCGCCCCCAATGCCGATCGACGCCGTTCGCGCAACCGGCGCGCCAGGTCCATCCGGAGACCCAGCACGGCCATGAAGCCGATGAGCCCGATGACCATGGCGGCGACCACGATGTTGAGCAACAAACGTCCGACCGGGAACAAAAAGTTCCACTTGTGGACCATGCTGAATACGAAGCGCTCGGGCTTTTCCCAGTCGGCCACCAGGTCGACCAGCACGCCGGCCGATGGATCGACATAGAATCTGGCATCGACCGGAGCGCCGTAATCCACCCGCCAGACCGGGAGCCGCTTGTTCCGGAAATCATATTCGGATCCAAACCGGGTGACCAGTTCGATGCCCGTTACCGCCTCATCGGATGCGCCCGAGAAGCGGCGGGCGATATCGAGCGCGATGTCGCGTTCACCCCGGTTGGCCACCTCGCCGGTAGCAGCGTGGAGATAGATCGCGGGTCCGTCGGGCTATAATCCGGCGAAGCGCGCCTCGCGGATCTCGACGTCTGTCGTGGGCAACGTGCTATCGGCGATCATTGCGGTATTATCGTGCGATCCGTGCTCGTCCGCGCGCGCTGCGGCGGCGTCCTTGCCTCGTGCTTCGCCAGGGCCATGATCATGCTCGCCGCCGCCGCCGCCACCGCCGGGCGCGTCCGGTTGAGCCAGACCGAGGCAATAGCGCGGACGGCCATCACCCCTTCCACCAACGCCATCGAAGTGACCTGCCGACCACCAGAAAGCGCGGTCCAGTCCCGCTCGACCGGCCAGTCGCCATCGGCAACAGCAAGCGGAGCGCCCATCCTGAGCTGGCTGCCCGGCGGCACCAGCGCCGATTGCACCAGATGATAAATGCCCGATGCGGCGAACATGATAAGCGGCAATCCCAGCACATAGCCCGCCACCCGGCGCCAGCCCCGGCTTCCCGGCAGACGCTTGCGGCGGCGAATTGCCACCAGCATGGCGATCCCGGTCACCGCCAATGCGAGCAGGCTTCCCACCATCAGCGCCATGACAACGACCCGCAGCCAATCCATCCGCTCGGGTACCCATTCCCAAGAGTGAAGCGCACGAAAGATTCCCTGCAGCACGTTCTTGGTATGGTTGTTGACCGCCGCCAGGCTCGAGGCTTCGGTGTGGACGTAAGCGGTAAGCCCGTCTTCGCCCTGGAACGTCAGTTTCCACACGGGAAGCAGCCGGTTGACCCAGGGTTAGTCGCCGTCGAACTCGGTCTGCAGGATGGCGGATGTCACCGGCCGGTCGGTAGCCAGATAGTGACGAGCCAGGAACACAGCCTGCCGCCGGTCACCATCGGCCACCTCGCTGCCATCGCCGGGCTGAAAATAACGGCGCGGGGCCATCGGTTGGCTGGTTACCTGCCATATCACCCCGCCCCCCGGGGCCGCCACGGTCTTGACCGCCACTGCCCGGTCGATGTTGCGCTCGCCGAGTATCTGCGTGATCGGCCGTGCCCCTTGGAGATTGGAGAGACACCGTGGCGGCGGACGGCAAGAACCGTGCTTGCTGCGGCCCGGACAGCACCATGGCGATATGGGTAAGACTCGACAGTCCCCACACGACAAGGCTAATCCCGCCGATGATGGCCAGCCAGCGATGCTTGGAGTGCGACCAGCGCGCGGCGGTGTTTCTCCGGGTCACGCGCCCAAGCTTACATCATAACCGCGCACACACATCCCCGAACTTCGTACGATGCGTGCCATTCGCCATGGGTGCTACCTAGTTCAATAGCGCTGCCCTTTAACGTACACAGTCGTAAAGGCGTTAGACATTTGGACCTTATGGCTGCTGAAAGATCATTTTGGTCGGGGAGAGAGGATTCGAACCTCCGGCCCCTGCCTCCCGAAGACAGTGCTCTACCAGGCTGAGCTACTCCCCGACCGGATCAGGCCCGCGAGACGCGCTCGGCGGGCGGCAGAGGCGGGGCTATACGAGCGGGGGTGCAGGCTGGCAAGCGCACAACTGCGGTGCTAGCGCTGGCCGCTCATGAACCCTGCAAGCCCGCCTACCGTTCGTGCCGAGCGCCATTGGGAATGGCAATATCTCGAACTGATGCGACGAGTATGGCAGGAGGGACACGAGCGGATCGAGCGCACGGGCGTGGGTACCCGCGCGCTGTTCGGCACCAGTCTCAGGTTCGATATTGGCGATGGGCATGTTCCGCTGCTCACCACCAAGCGGGTGTACTGGAAGACCGCGGCGCGCGAGATGCTGTGGTTTCTCTCGGGCCAGACCAATATCCGCCCGCTGCTCGAGCAGCGGGTGACGATCTGGAGCGACTGGCCACTGGAGCGCTATCGGACTGAGACGGGCGAGAATATCGCCCAGGACGAGTTCGAGCGGCGCATCGTGACAGATGAGACCTTTGCCGCGCGCTGGGGCGATCTTGGCCCCGTTTACGGCAGGCAGTGGACTAACTGGCCGACCTATGAGCCGGACGGCGGCGGGCTCTATCGGCGCGGCCCGGGGATCAACCAGGTGGCGCGCGTGGTGGAGGGGTTGCGGCGCGATCCTGCGGGGCGACGCCATATCATCGAAGGCTGGAATGTCGCCGAGCTCGACCGCATGGCGCTTCCGCCCTGTCACAAGACCTATCACTTCCATGTCGGCCCCGGCCCCAATCCCGACGCCCCGGATGCGAGCGGCCGGCTGAACTGCCTGCTCTACCAACGCAGTTGTGATGTCGCGCTGGGCCTGCCGTTCAATCTGTTCGGGGCCGCGCTGCTGACCGGGATGATCGCCCGGCAAGCCGGTTACGATGCCGGCGAGCTGGTGTGGTTCGGCGGTGATACGCATCTTTATCTCAACCATGAAGAGCTGGTGGAACAGCAGCTCGGGCGCATTCCGGCGGGTGCGCCGCGACTTGCCATCCTGCATGATGCGCCCGATATATCTGCCTATAGGATCGAGGATTTCGCGGTTACGGACTACCACCCGCAAGCCGCGCTGCGCGCGCCAGTGGCGGTTTAGCGCGGCTTGACCGTTTCGGGCGCAACCAATATTCCGGCAGCCATACGCGGCGCCGTTTGAGAGGGTTGAGGATGGGCGAGGAGGAAGCGGGCGGCGCGCGGCGCAACCGTCCCCGGCTTGCGCTGCATGTGCCCGAGCCCAATTTCCGCCCGGGCGACGAGGTCGATTTCTCGCACCTGCGGGTGCCCACCGCGGGCGCGCAGTCCCGGCCGGAGGAAAATTGCGCCCCTGCCGAAACCCACGCACTGACGACCGATCTGGTCCGCGTGCTGGGCGAGGATGATCGGGCGCACGGACCTTGGAACCCCCAGCTCGAACCCGACCTGTTGCGCCGGTTCCTGCGCGAAATGGCGCTGGTGCGGGCCTTCGACAACCGGATGTACCGCGCCCAGCGGCAGGGCAAAACCAGCTTCTACATGAAGTGCACCGGCGAGGAGGCAACCAGCGTGGTGGCCACCCATGCGCTCGAATTCGACGACATGGTCTTTCCCAGCTATCGCCAGCAGGGCTGCCTGATCGCGCGCGGCTACCCGCTGGTCGAGATGATCAACCAGATCTATTCCAACCGGGCGGACAAATTGAAGGGACGCCAGCTGCCGATCATGTATTCCGCGCGCAGCCACAATTTCTTCAGCATATCGGGCAATCTGGCCACCCAGCTTCCGCAGGCGACGGGTTTTGCCATGGCCAGCGCCATCGCCCAGGATAGCCGGATCGCCGCCGCCTTCGTGGGCGAGGGCTCTACCGCCGAGGGGGATTTCCATTCGGCAATGACCTTCAACGCGGTCTACAACGCGCCCTGCATTCTCAATGTCATCAACAACCAGTGGGCCATCTCGAGCTTTTCGGGCTTTGCCGGAGCTGAGCGCACCACCTTTGCCGCGCGCGCGGTGGGCTATGGCATCGCCGGGCTGCGGGTCGATGGCAATGACGCGCTGGCGGTTTATGCGGCGGAGCGCTGGGCGGCAGACCGGGCGCGGCTGAACCATGGGCCGACCCTGATCGAGTTCTTCACCTACCGGGCGGAGGGCCATTCCACCTCGGACAATCCGGGCGTCTATCGCAGCGCGGAAGAACATGCGGAATGGCCGCTTGGCGATCCCATCGCCCGGCTGAAGCGGCATCTGATCGCGCTGGACGAATGGTCCAAAGATGCGCACGAGGCGATGGATGCAGAGCTCGACGCTGAGGTAAGGACGGCCATCAAGCAGGCGGAAAAGAACGGCATTCTGGGACACGGCTTGCATCAGCCTTTCCGCACCATGTTCGAGGATGTCTACGAGAAGATGCCCTGGCACCTGCAGGAACAGGCGCGTCAGGCGGTGCATGAGCGGCAAGTGAAATATCCCGACGGCGATCCTGCCCAGCAGGCGCAGGACGAGCACGGCTGATGGCGACCGGCGTTCAGGAGGTCCGCCCGGACGAGCAAATGTCCACCCGCGATCTGAGCATGATCGAGGCGATCAATGATGCGCTGGGCATCATGCTCGAGCGTGATCCTTCGGTCATCCTGCTGGGCGAAGACATTGGTTATTTCGGCGGTGTCTTCCGCTGCACCGCGGGGTTGCAGGAGCGGTTTGGCAAGACGCGCGTGTTCGACACACCGATTTCGGAATGCGGCATCATCGGCGTGGCGGTGGGGATGGGGGTCTATGGCCTGCGCCCGGTTCCCGAAATCCAGTTCGCCGACTATATCTACCCTGGGCTGGACCAGCTGATCAGCGAGGCGGCGCGGCTGCGTTACCGCTCGGCGGGTGAATTCGTCGCGCCCATGACCGTGCGCTCACCGTTCGGCGGCGGTATCTTCGGCGGCCAGACGCATTCGCAGAGCCCCGAGGCGATCTTTGCCCATGTGTGCGGCCTCAAGACCGTTATCCCCTCCACGCCCTATGACGCCAAGGGCCTGCTCATCGCCGCGATCGAGGATGACGATCCGGTGCTCTTCTTCGAGCCCAAGCGGATCTATAACGGCCCGTTCGACGGCTATTACGACCGCCCCGCCAAGCCGTGGAAGGGTCATCCGGGCGCTGCGGTTCCGCAAGGGCACTACTCCATACCGTTGGGCACCGCGCGGGTGGTGCGCGAGGGCGAGGCGATGACCGTGCTTGCATACGGCACGATGGTTCACGTCGCGCAGAGCGTCTGCCGCGAGAAGGGCGTGGACGCTGAGATCCTCGATCTGCGCACCATCGTTCCCGTCGACATCGAGGCTGTGGAAAAGTCGGTGCAAAAGACCGGCAAATGTCTGATTGTTCACGAGGCGACACGCACTTCGGGCTTTGGCGCCGAGCTGGCGGCGCTGGTTACCGAGCGCTGCTTCTATCATCTGGAGGCGCCAGTAGAGCGCGTGACCGGCTTCGACACGCCTTATCCGCACAGTCTGGAATGGGCCTATTTTCCCGGCCCGATCCGCATCGGCGAAGCGGTTGACCGGCTGGCGTCGGCGGTCTGACGCCGCCCATTTTCAAGGACTTCGCATGGCACGCTTCACCTTCAACCTGCCCGATATCGGCGAAGGGATCACCGAGGCCGAGATCGTCGCTTGGCACGTGAAACCGGGCGACGAGGTGGCCGAAGATGCGCGCCTGGCCGACATGATGACCGACAAGGCCACCGTGGAAATGGAAAGCCCGGTTGCCGGCACCGTGCTCGAGGTCGGCGGCGAGGTGGGTGATATCGTCGCCATCGGCTCGGCGCTGGTGGTGATCGAGACTGGCGGCGCTGCGAAGACCGGGGACGCGGCGGGTTCGGTGTGCGACGGCGGAACCTCGCGGGCGAGCGAGGTGGATCGACCAGCTGATGGTGACGGTGAAGCGCAAGCCGCGTCCGCGCCCGGCCCGCGATCGGATCAGGTAGCAACGCGGATCGAGGTCGAGACATCCGATCCTTCCGATGTCGAGGATGCGCTGGAAGCGTCAGAGCTGAAAACGCCGCATGCCTCCGGTTACACGTCCGGCCCCGCCGCGTCCAAGCCATCGCACAGCCCAGACGGGTCGCAGGACGAGGGCGGCCGGGCACATGGCAAGGTGCTGGCCAGCCCTGCAGTGCGCCAGCGCGCGCGCGATCTGGGGGTCGATCTGGCGCAGGTGAAGCCGGCCGAGGAAGGACGCGTGCGTCACGGCGACCTCGACGCCTTCCTGAGCTACTCCGCGCCCCGGGGCTATGGAACTGCCGCGCCGACCAGGCCGGACGAGCCCGTCAAAGTCATCGGCTTGAGGCGCCGCATCGCCGAGAACATGGCCGCCTCCAAGCGCCACATCCCGCATTTCACCTATGTCGAAGAGTGCGATGTGACCGCGCTCGAACGGCTGCGCGCTGACCTCAACGGCACGCGCGGGGTCGGCGCCGATGGCAAGCGGCCCAAGCTTACCGTGTTGCCGTTGCTGATCGCGGCGATCTGCCGGACGCTGCCCGGCTTTCCCATGATCAATGCGCGCTATGACGAGGAAGCGAACATCGTCACCCGCCACGGCGCGGTGCATATGGGGATCGCCACGCAAACCGATGCGGGGCTGATGGTCCCGGTGATCCGCGATGCCCATGCGCGAAACCTGTGGCAGCTTGCCCGCGAGATAGGCCGGCTGGCCGAGGCGGCGCGCAGCGGTCAGGCCAGGTCAGAAGAATTGTCAGGCTCCACGCTCACCATTACCTCGCTCGGGCCTCTGGGGGGGATCGCTACTACGCCGGTGATCAACCGGCCCGAGGTGGCCATCATCGGCCCCAATCGCATTATCGAGCGCCCGGCTTTCGTTGCCGATGGAATGGGCGGCGAACGTCTCGAGAAGCGCAAATTGATGAACATCTCGATCAGCTGCGATCATCGGGTGGTGGATGGCTATGACGCCGCCGCCTTCGTCCAGGAATTGAAGCGCCTGATCGAAGCACCGGGGTCGATCCTGGCAGGGTGAGGCTGGGCTGAAGCGGGCTTCGTGTGCATGGATTGACAGGCCACGAGCCCCGCCCTAGACGCGCCGCCTGCCCAAGCGGGTGTAGCTCAGTTGGTTAGAGCGCCGGCCTGTCACGCCGGAGGTCGCGGGTTCAAGTCCCGTCACTCGCGCCACTTCCAAGCCCCAAAGCCCGATAATGAACGACGCTCATTTTTGATGCGTGTCGCAGAAATATGACGTGCGGCCGCCGATCGTGCGCGAGGCGATAGTTCCCTTGCAGCGCGGGCAGCCGGAGCCTTTCTCGCGATGATGGATCAGCCAATCGCCAGGCAGCCGGTCACGGTTCGAAGCCACTTCGATTAGCCGCCCGAGCACATCGCGCATGGTCGTGAACACCTTGGCGCATTGCGCTGGCGAAAGGTCGCTACCGCAACGCGCGGGCGCCACACCACTGGCAAAGCATATCTCGTCCGACCATAGATTGCCCAGGCCCGCCAGCTTCTTCTGATCCATCAGCCGCGCCTTGACCGCGCCTCTCGTGGCGGCAAGTAGGCTACAAAACCGCTCGTGTGATATGCTTAGCGCATCGGGTCCATAGCTGTTCTCTTCGATGAAGCTGTCCGGATCCTCGATCACTCTCAACCAGCCCAGCTTGCGCTTGTTGAGGAAGTACATCCGGGTACCGCCCTCGAAGCGGATGACGAACTTGGCGTCGGGCGGCGGCTCCTCGCCTTCGACGCGTGGCTCGAGGCGGCCGGTCATGCCCAGGTGGACCGCGATCCACGGTCCGGACGCGCTGCCGGCAAAGACCATCTTGCCATGCCGGCGAGCCTGCGTGAATTGTCCCCCGATCAAGCGCTTGCGCTCATTGTCTTCGGGCAATTCGAGGTGTTTCACGTTATCGCCCGGCGAAGCGTCTTCGATCGTGCGGTTGAGGCACATCGCCTCTATCCGGCGGCGATTGGCCTCGGCTTCGGGCAGCTCGGGCAAGGCGCGGCCCTATTCGACTGACGAGGATGGCGGCGGCGGGCGGGTTCGGCCTGTTTCCATCCAGATCAGGAAGCCTCGCAGCGGCAACAGCCACACGATTCCAAGAACCAGATAGATGATGGTTTGCGCCCAGACCGGCAGACGCTCGATCAGCGGCGAAAGCAGCACCACCCCCATCGTGTAGACGATGATGCCGATCAGCAAGGCCAAAACCCCGAAAGGAATGCGCCAGGTCGGCCGCGTGCGCATCAGAACGGCCCGTAGAGGCGGCTGGGGGTGATGATAGCACCAAGCGTCATGTCGTGATCCTCTTGAGGCAGGCTGTCGAGCCTCTGCACGTCCCAGGCAAGCCCGATCGCCAGCCTGGCGGGGTGGGAAGCCAGCCAGCGATCATAATGGCCACCGCCCTGGCCCAGCCGGGCTCCCGTGAAGGTAAAGCCGAGCACGGGAACGAACAGGACTTCGGGCACCAACTTTGCAGCACCAGCGCCAGGCTGCAATATGCCTCTGGGGCCAGGCTCCAGGTCGCTGTACCCATAGGGATCGCTATGTTGGCCAAAGTCCATCTCCCCTTCTTCCCCGGCTATACGGGGAAGCCCGATCCTATAGCCCTTCTCATGGAAGAACTGGGCATAGGAAGACGCGGGCGCCTCTGCCAACGTGGCGTGATAGAGCCCGATCACGGCTTCCGGCGCGATCAGGTCGCGGATCGGCGAGGGCGGGGTACGGAACACCAGCGCGCACACTTCCGGGGGCAGGTTGGCGACGTGCTCGCGGCGTACCCGGCGCAGGGTTTTGCGCAATTGCGCCTTTTGCTCGGCGATCGTCTCGGTCATGTCACGACGAGCCGTGCCCGCGGTGCATGGTCATGGTCTGCCCATAGCTTCCACAACGGCGACCGGGTGTGACGGAACCACCATGGGTCGGTCGCCGCGAAATCCTCTGACGCCTCGACGTCAGGTGGGCGCCGTATGCCCATGCCTCCCGGACGAACCGGCAAACGCGGGCAGGGACAGCTCCCAATGGATTGCTTATAGCCTCAGGGATATTCGATTGGCTCGTACCGGGCAGTCCCGCCATGTTTACATCTAGGGACTGGCGGCGCTGCGCTCAAGCGTTTCGGCGAGCTTTTCCAGACGATCCGCCAGTTGCTCGAGCGGATCTGCGAATGCCATGTCATTAGGTGCCCGCTGATCCACGGGCTGATCGGCGCGGTCCTCGCCTGCATGCAGCTCGTCGGCCAGCAGCAAGCTGGCATAGAGCAGCGTCTGAACTTCGGACTGGCGCGTGCTGCCGGGCAGGGCGGCGATCCGCGCATCGACCGCTTCGCCGAGCCTGGCGACATGCGCCTCCTCCCCCGCCGCGCAGGCCAGCTTGTAGCGCCGGCCACCGATGGTCAGCGTGACATCGCTCATGGCATTGCGCTCGTTCTTCCGGGTCATCTGCGTTGCCAGTCTAACGGTCGAGTTCGAGAATGAGCCGGTCCAGTTCTTCCAGCGCCGCCGCCGCCTGGCCGCGCAACCGTTCGTGGCGTTCGGCCAGCTCGCTTGCCGAAGCGGTGGTGCCTAGGTTGGCGCCGGCAGCGGTGATGCGCCGTGCCGCGCTTTCAATCCGCGCGATTGCACGATCCAGTCGTCCCTCGTCCATCCCTCAGCCATAAGACACAAAACCGCTGGCCGGTGAAGCATTTGCCGGCAACTCTTGCGAATAAGTGCGAACCTGGCGTGCAGGAGTGGTCGCTGATGAACGCTGCCCCAATACGCCGACCTTGCGCAGGTCGCCAGCTTGACGGGCGTGGGCAGGCTGGCGAAAGGATGCGCGCGCGCCGAATCATACGCCCTATCGCCCGGAGTATCCCGCAATGAGCCTTGCCCCCGATCGCCTCGCGCGGATGGCCAATGCAATCCGCGCGTTGGCAATGGACGCGGTGGAGGCGGCCAATTCGGGCCACCCGGGAATGCCGATGGGAATGGCCGATGCGGCCAGCGTGCTGTGGGGCGAATATCTCAAGTTCGACCCCGCCGCGCCCGACTGGCCCGACCGCGACCGGTTCGTGCTTTCGGCCGGTCACGGCTCGATGCTGATCTACGCGCTGCTCCATTTGACCGGTTATGCGCGCCCGACAATGGACGATATTCGCGGTTTCCGTCAGCTGGGTTCGTTATGTGCGGGCCATCCAGAAAATTTCCTGCTCGACGGTGTCGAGGCGACCACCGGTCCACTGGGACAGGGCCTGGCGATGGCCGTGGGGATGGCGATCGCCGAGCGCCATCTCAATGCCGAGTTCGGTGACGCGCTGGTCGACCATCGCACCTGGTCAATCGCGGGTGATGGCTGCCTGATGGAAGGGGTCAATCATGAGGCTGTCGGCCTGGCGGGCCATCTCCAGCTAGGGCGTCTCAACGTATTGTGGGACGACAACCGGATCACCATCGACGGCGCGACCGATCTTTCCACCAGCGAGGACGTGCTTGCGCGCCATGCCGCCGCCGGCTGGCATACCTCGCGATGCAATGGCCACGACGCCGATGATGTGCGCCGTGCGCTCGACGAGGCGCTGGCCGACCCGCGCCCCTCGCTGATCGCCTGCCGCACGGTGATCGGCAAGGGTTCGCCGGGCAAGCAGGGCACCGCGGCCACGCACGGCGCCGCCTTGGGCGAGGCCGAAGTGGCCGCCGCGCGCAAGGCGCTGGGTTGGCACCATCCAGCCTTCGACATTCCCGCAGACGTGCTGGACGACTGGCGCGCAACGGGCGAGCGCGGACGGGCCGCGCATGGCCAGTGGCAGGACCGGCTGGCGGCGGATGACCGCCGGTACGAGTTCTCTGCGCGGTTGGCGGGCGATCTGCCCGATCTTGCCGACTTCGCCGACTACAAGCGCGATCTTGCCACCACCAAGCCCACCATGGCGACGCGCAAGGCGAGCGAGGCGGCGCTGGCGGTGCTGACGCAAAGCATCCCTGCGCTTATCGGCGGCTCGGCCGACCTCACCGGCTCGAACAACACCAAGACCCCATCCACCACGCCGCTCACCGCACAGGATTACGCCGGCCGCTATATCTACTACGGCATCCGCGAATTCGGGATGGGCGCGGCCATGAACGGCATGGCGCTGCATGGCGGGGTCATCCCCTATGGCGGCACGTTCCTCATCTTCTCGGATTATTGCCGGCCCGCTATCCGTCTGTCGGCGCTTCAGCAGGTGCGTGCGATCTATGTCATGACGCATGATTCGATCGGGTTGGGCGAGGATGGACCCACCCATCAGCCGATCGAGCACCTCGCTTCGCTTCGGGCGATCCCCAATTTGCTGGTGATGCGTCCCGCGGACGCGCTGGAGACCGCCGAATGCTGGGAGCTTGCGCTGGCGCAGACCGGGCGCCCCACCGTGCTCGCGCTGACCAGGCAGAACGTCCCGGCGCTGCGCGACGATGCGAGCGGCAATCTTAGCGCGAAAGGGGCCTATCGCCTGCGCGCGGCTAAAGCGGCACGCCGGGTCATCCTTATCGCCACGGGCTCGGAGGTGGCGCTGGCCGTTGCGGTGGCCGACGCGCTCGAGAAGCAGCATATCGGCGCCGATGTGGTATCGATGCCCTGCTGGGAACTGTTCGACGAGCAGGATGCAGCCTACCGCGCCGATCTGCTGCCCGACGGTCCGCCGGGCAAGATCCTGCGGGTCTCGTTCGAAGCAGGGGCCACGCTTGGCTGGGAACGGTACACGCGCGCCGATGGTCTTTGTGTCGGGATCGATCGTTTCGGCGCTTCGGCCCCCGGGGATGATCTGATGCAGCATTTCGGCTTCACGGTCGAAGCTGTGCTGCCCCGAATCATGGAAAAGATTAGGTAATAACAAGGAGTTCCGGTCAGTGGCTACCAAGGTTTCGATCAACGGGTTCGGACGCATCGGGCGGTTGGTCGCGCGCGCGATCCTCGAGCGGACCGACCACGATCTCGAGCTTGTCGCCATCAACGACCTGGCCGACGCCGAGGCCAACGCATTGCTGTTCGGCTTCGATTCGATCCATGGACGCTTCCCCGGCTCGGTGCAGGCGAAGGACGGCAGTCTGGAAATCAACGGCCGGCGGATCGCGGTGACCAGCGAGCGTGAGCCCGGCAAGCTGCCGCACAAGCAGATGGGCGTCGAACTCGTGCTGGAATGTACCGGCTTCTTCCAGTCCCATTCCGAGGCCGCGCCGCATCTTAGTGCGGGTGCCAAGCGGGTGCTGATTTCCGCCCCCGCCAAGGAAGTGACCGCGACCATCGTCTATGGCGTCAATCACGACACGCTGACCGCCGATGACGTCATCGTCTCGAACGCCAGCTGCACCACTAACTGCCTCGCGCCGGTGGCCAAGGTGTTGCATCAGGCGGTGGGGATAGAGCGCGGTTTCATGACCACCATCCATTCCTATACCAATGATCAGCGCATACTCGATCAGATCCACAAGGACCCCCGGCGGGCAAGGGCGGGGGCGCTCAACATGATCCCCACCACCACCGGCGCGGCGCGGGCGGTTGGGCTGGTGCTGCCCGATCTCAAGGGAAAGCTCGACGGATCCTCCGTGCGTGTGCCCACGCCCAACGTCTCGCTGGTCGACCTGGTCTTCACACCCTCGCGCGACACCACGGTCGAGGAGATCAACAAGGCGCTCAAGGCTGCCGCCACCGGGCCGATGAAGGGCGTGCTGGACTACACCGACAAGCCGCTGGTCAGTTCCGACTTCAATCACCAGCCAGCCAGTTCCACCGTGGATTCGCAGGAAACCGCGGTGCTCGAAGGCAAGCTGGCGCGCGTCGTTTCATGGTATGACAACGAGTGGGGCTTTTCCAATCGGATGATCGACACCGCACAGGCGATGGCGAGGCTGATCTGAAGTCGGGCGAGGTCGAGGCGGGGCGGCTCGGCGGGATCGCCATCCGTGCCGTTTCGCGCGGCGACATCGTCCTTCCCAAACGCGCCGCGATCTCGCTGGAGGCAGGTGTCGAGGGGGATTTTCGCGGCGCGCTCGCCCAGCGCAAGCGGCGGCCGGGCTATGCGGTGACGTTGATCGAAATGGATAGCTGGCGCGCGGCGATGGCCCAGATCGGTGCCGACGAACCCTGGTGGAAGCGGCGCGCCAACCTGCTGGTTGAAAGCCTGCGCCTGCCCCGCGCCGCCGGTACGGTGCTGGCGGTGGGCAAGGAGGTGCTGCTCGAAGTGAGCATGGAATGCGAACCGTGTCGGCGGATGGATGAGGTTTCCCCGGGCCTGCGCGCGGTGCTCACCCCCGACTGGCGCGGCGGCGTGCGTGCCCGGGTGCTGGTCCCCGGTGAGATCGCCATCGGTGACACTATCGCGATCGCCGGCGCGTGACAGCATGCCCATTGCCGCATCACGCGCTTGCGGATGGCGGCGGAGCGGGCAAGAGGGGCGCCGTATCCAAGGTCGGACCCAGGGAGAGCTCGATGGCTGCGTTCAAGACACTGAATGATCTTTACGACATCGCCGGCAAGGTCGCCTTGCTGCGGGTCGACCTGAACCTGCCGATGGATGAAGGCCAGGCCAGCGACCTGACGCGCGTGCAGGCGGTCGCGCCGACCATTCTGGAACTGGCCGACGCGGGAGCCAAGGTGCTGCTGCTCGCGCATTTCGGTCGGCCCAAGGGGCAGCGCAATTCGACCATGTCGACCAGCATCATTCAGGGCGATGTCGAGCGCGTGCTCGGGCGCGAGGTGATGTTCATCTCCGAGGTCTCGGGACCGGTGGTGGCCCAGTCGCTCGCCATCATGCAGGGCGGGGATATCGGGCTGCTGGAGAACACCCGCTTCTGGCCCGGCGAGAAGGCCAACGACCCCGCGTTCACCGCAGCCATCGCGGAACATGGCGATTTCTACGTCAACGATGCCTTCTCCGCCGCACACCGCGCACATGCCTCCACCGTGGGACTGGCGCAGCTTCTGCCCGCCTATGCCGGTCGCGCGATGCAGGCCGAACTCGAGGCGCTCGACAAGGCGCTCGGCAGTCCGGAGCCGCCGGTATGCGCGGTGGTCGGCGGAGCAAAGGTCTCGACCAAGCTCGAGGTGCTCGGTCATCTGGCCGGCAAGGTGGCGCACCTGGTGATTGGCGGGGGAATGGCCAACACCTTCCTCGCCGCGCGCGGTGTGCCGATCGGCCGCTCGCTCGCCGAGCATGAACTTACCGCGCAAGCGGAGGACATCATCCAGGCCGCCGAGCATGCAGGCTCCACCATCCACCTGCCTTATGATGTTGTGGTGGCAAAGGAATTCGCCGCCAATCCCGCCTCCTTGCGCACCTGCAATGTGCATGAGGTGGCGGCCGACGAGATGATCCTGGACATCGGCCCGCAGGCGACCGAGGCGCTGGCCGACGTGCTCAAGACCTGCCGAACCGTGGTGTGGAACGGGCCGCTGGGCGCCTTCGAAACACCGCCGTTCGAGACCGCGACGGTGGCGCTGGCGCGCACGGCTGCCGCCTTGACGCAGGAGGGATCGCTGGTGTCGGTGGCGGGCGGCGGCGATACCGTGGCGGCACTGGCGATGGCAGGGGTGATCGAGGACTTCACTTTCGTCTCCACCGCGGGCGGCGCGTTCCTGGAATGGATGGAGGGCAAGGACCTTCCCGGCGTGGCGGCCCTGGTCAGGCAGGGATCGGGTTAGGGTCACGCGCGCCAGGATTGCCACGGGGGGTGGCGAAGCGAAGGTTCCGCGCACATCCTTGCCAACTTTAACGACACGGTCACCCAGAAGCGATCGGGGCCTGTCCCTTAAGCCGAGACCAGGCTGGCGATCACGCCTTCGAACAGCGCCCGCCCATCGGTTCCGCCATGTTCGGCTTCGACCGCGCGTTCGGGATGCGGCATCATTCCCAGCACGTTGCCGCGTTCATTGAGGATGCCGGCGATATCGCGCTGCGAGCCGTTGCCCGTTTCCAGATAGCGAAACGCCACCCGGCCATCACCCTCGAGCCGGTCGAGCGTTTGCTTATCGGCGAAGTAATTGCCGTCATGATGCGCCAGCGGAAGATGGATCGGGCGCGCTGCATCATATCGCGAGGTGAACAGCGACCGAGTGTTCTCCACCCGCAGCGCCGCGGTGCGACAGATGAAGTCCTGCCCCGCATTGCGCATCAACGCGCCGGGGAGCAGCCTGGCCTCGGTCAACACCTGAAAGCCGTTGCAGATACCCACCACCGCCACTCCGCGCTCGGCCGCCCGTTTCACCGCGTTCATAATGGGACTGACCGCGGCCATCGCGCCGGCGCGCAGGTAGTCGCCATAGGAAAAGCCGCCGGGCAGGGCGACCAGATCGATCCGGTCGGGCAGTTCAGCGTCCCGGTGCCAGACCCTGATCGCAGCCGCGCCGGTCACCTTTTTTAGGGCCACGGCGAGATCGCGGTCGCAGTTGGACCCGGGCAGCGTGACGACGGCGGCGCGAAACGCCATCAGCTGTTCCCGACCGGCTCGATGCGGTAATCCTCGATGACCAGGTTGGCGAGCAGCTTGCGACACATCGCATCGAGCGCATTGGGGGTGGTGTCTGCATCGACGTCGAGTTCGATCAGCCGGCCGATCCGCACATCATTCACCCCATAAAAGCCCAGTCCTTCGAGCGCATGATGCACCGCGCGCCCCTGCGGATCGAGCACGCCGGGTTTCAGGCTGACATGAATGCGGACCTTCATCGGATCAGGCGCTTTCGCAATGGGTGGGGTGCGCGTCTTGCTATGGCGCGCGCCCGGCGCGGCCGCAAGGGTGACAGCGGCCTCAGCCCGCGGCCACCGCCTCACTCGCCAGCGCGGCGCGCAGTGCGTCGATCGCCGCCTCGGCTTTGGCCCCATCGGGTCCGCCGCCCTGCGCCATGTCCGGCCGCCCGCCGCCGCCCTTGCCGCCGAGTTCGCCGACCGCCTTTCGGACCAGCTCCACCGCATCGAACCGGCCGACCAGATCATCGCTTACCCCGACCGCCAGCGTGGCGCGCCCGTCATTGACCGCGACGATGGCGGCAATGCCCGAGCCCATCCGCTTTTTTGCTTCGTCGATCAGGCCGGGGAGTTCCTTGCCGCCGATCCCCTCGATGATTTGCGCCATGAAGGCGGTACCGGCAATGGCCTCGCTTGCCGGACCGGCCGCTCCGCTCCCGCCCAGCGCGAGTTGTTTCTTCACATCGGCGAGCTCGCGCTCGAGCCATCGCCGCTCTTCGACTAGCGCGGCAACCCGCGCCACCACCTCGTCGGGGGCGCTGCGCAGGGTTCCCGCGACCGCCTTGAGCGCCTCTTCGCGGCTTACCAGCCACCGGCGCGCAGCCTCGCCCGTCAGCGCCTCGATCCGCCTGACACCGGACGAGACCGCGCTTTCCGACACGATGCGCAGAAGCGCGATATCGCCGGTCGCATCGACATGCGTGCCGCCGCATAGTTCGACCGAGTAGTTGCGTCCGGTAGCGTTCCAGTTCGATCCGCCGATCGACAGCACGCGCACCTCCTCGCCGTATTTCTCGCCGAACAGGGCCAAAGCGCCGGCTTCGACTGCCTCGTCGGGGCTCATCAACCGGGTGACGACCTGTTCGTTGTGGCGGATCTGCGCGTTCACCTCGGCCTCTATCTCCGCCAGTTCCTCAGCGCCGATCGGCTTGGGATGAGCGAAATCGAAACGCAGCCGATCCTCGGCCACCAGTGAGCCCTTCTGCGTGACATGATCGCCCAGCCGGTTGCGCAACGCGGCATGCAGCAGATGGGTGGCCGAATGGTTGGCGCGGATAGCGTCGCGGCGCTCGGCGTCGATCTGCATGCGCACGATGTCGCCCACCGCCACCGTGCCGCTTTCGACGACGCCGTGGTGGGCATGGAGGCGCCCGAGCGGCTTGCTGGTATCCTCGATCCGGATGCGCAGACCCGCCTCGCCGGTCACCTGACCGCTATCGCCCATCTGGCCGCCGCTTTCGCCATAGAACGGCGTCTGGTTGGTCAGCAGGATGACCTCGGCCCCTTCGTGAGCCTGCCCGGTCGCCTCGCCGTCGACGACCAGCGCCACCACCCGGCCTTCGCCACTGGTGGCGGCATAGCCGGTGAACTCGGTCGCCCCCTCGCGCTCGGCGATGTCGAACCATATTTCGTGATCCGCCGCGCCGCCCGATCCCTTCCACGCCGCCCGCGCGGCCTGTTTCTGCCGCGCCAGGGCCGCTTCGAAACCCGCGCGGTCGATCCCGATACCGCGCGCGCGCAGCGCATCTTCGGTCAAATCGACCGGAAACCCGAACGTGTCATGCAGCTTGAAGGCGGTCTCCCCTGCGAGTTCGTCACCCGACTCAAGCGCGGCGGTCTCTTCGTCGAGCAGGCGCAGACCCTTTTCCAGCATCTGCCGGAAGCGCATTTCCTCGCGTTCGAGCACCTCGCCGATCAAGGACTGGGCGCGGGTGAGTTCGGGATAGGCCTGGCCCATCTCCTGCACCAGGGTTGGCATCATTCGATGCAGCAGCGGGTCGCGACTGCCGATCAGATGCGCATGACGCATGGCCCGGCGCATGATGCGTCGCAGGACATAGCCGCGCCCTTCATTGGACGGCAGCACGCCATCGGCGAGGAGAAAGGCGCTCGAGCGCAGGTGATCGGCGATGACGCGGTGGCTGGCGGTCAGTTCTCCCTCGGCCCGCGTGCCTGTCAGTTCCTCGCTCGAAGCAACCAGCGCGCGGAAAGTATCCGTCTGGAACACTCCATGGACACCCTGCAGCACGCTGGCGATGCGCTCCAGCCCCATGCCGGTATCGATGCTCGGGCGCGGCAAGTCGCCGGTGATGACATCGGCTTCCTGCAGGTGCTGCATGAACACCAGGTTCCAGATCTCGACGAACCTGTCGCCGTCTTCGTTTGGCGACCCGGGCGGCCCGCCCTCGAGGCCGGGACCGTGGTCCCAGAAGATTTCCGAACATGGTCCACACGGCCCGTCCGCACCCATCGCCCAGAAATTGTCCTTGCTGGCGATGCGGATGATCCGGTTTTCGGGCAGTCCGGCAATGCGTTTCCAGTGGTCGGCCGCCTCTTCATCGGTGTGATAGACGGTGACCAGCAGGCGCCCCGCATCGAGCTCCAGTTCCTTCGTGACGAAGTTCCAGGCCAGCTCGATCGCGCGCTCCTTGAAATAATCGCCGAAGCTGAAATTGCCCAGCATCTCGAAGAAGGTGAGATGACGCGCAGTATAGCCGACATTGCCCAGATCATTGTGCTTGCCGCCGGCGCGCACGCATTTCTGCGAAGAGACGGCGCGCGGGGCGGGGGGTGCTTCCAGTCCGGTGAACACGTTCTTGAACGGCACCATGCCTGCGTTGACGAACATCAGCGAGGGATCGTTGTACGGGACCAGTGGCGCCGATGGCACGACCTTGTGATCGGCCTCGGTGAAATAATCGAGAAAGGCGCGGCGAAGGTCGTTCGAGCTGGTCATCGTGCCGAGTTAGTCAGTCCGCACCCTAGCGACAAGCGCGGCAAGCGGGTGCCGGTGCCACGGAACGGGGAGACACCGCGCTGACCCGCCCCAGCTAAGGTCTCATAATGCCCCGAACGACACGATCAATCGAAGGTATTGCCCAGCGGTCGCTCGCCCCTGTTCCCGTCAGCGCGTGCCGGGTCTTGCCGTGGCCTCGCTCGGCTCGTTATCTCCGACGGCATCGGCACCCAGCGATTCGCGCAGATCGTCGCGAACCTTGGCGTTATGCGCAGCAACTGTGGCGAGTTCGGCGCCTTTCTGATCGAGCAGCACTGCCTCGCCCGCACCGCCGTTGGGTACCAGGCGAATGGTCAGCGGGCGGGGATACAGATGATTGCTTGCACCATTTGCGCCGTCGATCGCCCCACCGATGATGCCGGTTGCCAACAGGTTGCCGGCGAATGCCCCGCCCGTCCGGCTTTGCACGAGCACGTAAGATGACTGGTATCCGTCGAGCTCGAAATCGACCCGCTGGTCGTGGCGCCGCTTGAGCGATATTTCGCAAGGGGTTGTGCAAGACTGGCCGTTGGAGAGCGTCGCGACCGCGCCTTCGGGATCGGACCTGATCTGGTAATCCTGACTGGTGCCGTTGACGATCGTCGCGCAACCGCCGAGCAAACAGCCTGCGATGCTGGCGATCAAGACGCTTTTATAGCTCACTTCTGCCCCATGTCATGAAACATGGGGAGCCATTAAGGCCGATTAGTTAATATAGAAAGAACGCAGCCACCAACAAACGAAGACATGTGCTATTACAGGACAAGTATCAATGCCTAGTTAGCTGTTTAGACTATCTTAACACGTCTAAGTCATATGTACGCGGTAGATCGAAGACATCTCATGCAACAACAGGCTATAACCGCTCAATCCTCGCCGTCCATATCCTCGGCGCCTTCGGGTCCGGTCATCATTTCCTCGGCCACCTCGTCGGTCCGGCGGCGGATCGCGGTTTCGAGCTTGTCGCTGGTTTCGGGGTTATCCCTCAGGTATTGCTTGGCATTCTCGCGGCCCTGACCGATCCGGATGCTGTCGTAACTGAACCACGAACCCGATTTCTCGACCAGCCCGGCCTTGACCCCTAGATCGATGATTTCGCCCAGCTTGGAGATACCCTGGCCGTACATGATATCGAACTCGACCTGCTTGAACGGCGGTGCGACCTTGTTCTTGACGACCTTCACCCTGGTCGAGTTGCCGATGATCTCGTCACGATCCTTGATCTGGCCCGTGCGGCGGATGTCGAGCCGGACACTGGCGTAGAACTTGAGCGCGTTGCCCCCGGTGGTGGTTTCGGGATTGCCGTACATCACGCCGATCTTCATCCGCAGCTGGTTGATGAAGATGACCATGCATTTGGAGCGGCTGATCGAACCGGTGAGCTTCCTGAGCGACTGGCTCATCAGCCGCGCCTGCAGGCCGACATGCGAATCGCCCATTTCACCTTCGATCTCGGCGCGCGGCACCAGCGCGGCGACCGAATCGACCACCAGCACATCGATGGCGTTCGAGCGCACCAGGGTATCGGCAATCTCCAGCGCCTGCTCGCCGGTGTCGGGCTGCGAGACGATGAGCTCGTCGATATCGACGCCCAGTTTTTTCGCGTAGGCCGGATCGAGCGCATGTTCGGCATCGACAAAGGCCGCGGTGCCGCCGCCCCGCTGAGCCTCGGCGATGACGTGCAGCGCCAGCGTTGTCTTGCCCGAACTTTCGGGGCCATAGATCTCGATCACCCGGCCGCGCGGCAATCCGCCGATCCCCAGCGCGATATCAAGCCCGAGCGAACCGGTAGATATCGACTCGATATTGATCGCCTCGCGGCTGCCCAGCTTCATCGCCGAGCCCTTGCCGAACGCCCGGTCTATCTGCGCCAGCGCTGCGTCGAGCGCCTTTTGCCGATCAACGCTCACTCGTCACTCTCCCCCGCCGTCAATCGTCCCGCCATGACACGCACCCTAGTGCTTGAACAGGGCTAACCGGTTCTGCCGAACGGCCTTAACGTCTCCTGCTCAACAGAACAAGTGTGGAACGGGGGGCGTCCACATCGCGCGAGGCAAGCAGAACGTCCGGCGGGTTCGCCTATGTGCGGTTTTGCGCCGAGCGGCGCCTGTCGCCCTCGCTGCCACGCGCGACGTCCTTCATGTTCTGCTCGACACGGCCCTTGTCCTTGGTTCCGTCCGCAACGTTCTTGGGCTTGAACTTCTCATCATTCGATAGTGGCTTTGTAGGATCGTCATTCTTGCTCATTGCTGTTCTCCTTAGACCATCAACGCGCCAGGCGGGCGCAGGTTCACGGAACCGAGACCGCGGTCGAAGTGCGCAGCGCCGGTTTGTGCTCGAGATCGCCTCCTTCCTTGATCGACTCGCGCAATTCATCACGCTTGGCATGGATCGAGGCGATTACCGGACCGGCCGCCACGCCCAGATCGAACAGCACGGCTTCGGAGAGCTGGAGCGAGCTTTCGAGCGTCTCGGGAACCGCGGTGCTGGCTCCGCTGCGATAGAGATCGGCGGCATGGTCCGCGTCGCGCGCACGCACGATGATGGGGAGATCGGGATGCTCGTCGCGCAATCTGCGCACCAGCCGCTGCGCAAGGATATGCTCGTCCATGGTCAGGATGATCGCCGGAGCGCGCGCGACACCCAGCTTGGTCAGCACGTCTTCCTTGGTGGCATTGCCGAATGTGACATCGAAGCCTTCGAGCCGTCCGGCGGCAACCAGATCGGGATCGGCATCGACCGCGGTGTAGGGTTGGCCGTGGCGGTCGAGCATCTCGGCGACCAACCTGCCGACGCGTCCGAAGCCCAGGATGATGACCCGCGGGCGGTCGGGATCACCCGGAGCCCGCCCCAGATCGGGTGCGGCATCCACCCGGCGCGCACTCCACCGCCCGACCAAGGCGAGCAGCGGCGTGATGGTCAGGCCGATCGCGGTGACGATCTGCCAGAACTGGGCGGTGCCCGGCTGGATGAGCAGCGCCTGCGTGGCCGCTGCCAGCACGATCAGCGTCATTTCCGACGGGCTGGCCATCAGGATGCCGGTTTCCAGCGCGGTGCTGCGCCGCGCCCCCATCGCGCGCAGAAGGATCCCCGTCACCAGCGCCTTGAGCGCCAGCACGCCGACGACCGCAGCTGTGATGATGGCGAGGTTCTCCCAGATCGTCATCACATCGATGCTCATGCCCACGGTGATGAGAAAGACGCCCAGCGCCAGCCCCTTGAACGGCTCCATGATGCCTTCGATTTCGGTATGATACTCGGTCTCGGCGATCAGCAGCCCGGCCACCAGCGCGCCCACGATCGGCGACAGACCGACCAGCGCGGTCGCCAGGCTGGCACCGATCACCACCAGCAAGCTGGCGGCCAGGAACAGCTCGGGGCTCTTGGTGCGTGCGGCCTGCGCGAACAGGCGCGGAAGCGCATAGCGGCCGATGATCATCATCGCACCCACCACCAGGACGCCCTGCCAAACCGTATCGAACAGACCGGTCAGCCCTCCTTCCGCGGCATAAGGGGCAAGCGCGCCGAGCATGAAGATGATCGGCACGATCATGATATCCTCGAACAAAAGCATCGAGAGCGCCGCGCGCCCGACCGGGGTGGTGGTGCCCGAGATTGGCAGGACCAGCGCGGTGGAGGACAGCGCCAGCGCCAGGCCGATGGCCAGCGCCCCGGTCCAGTACTGGCCCATCATCGAGAGCACCGCGGCCAACAGCGAGCCGATGATCAGAAGCTCAAGCGCACCCAGGCCAAACACCAGCTTGCGCAAGGTCCACAGCCGCTTGAAGGACAATCCCAGCCCGACCGCGAATAGCAGCAGGATGATGCCGAATTCGGCGAAAGGTTCGAGCCGCTCGGGATCGGTGATGGTGAAATGGCTGAGCCACGCGAACTCGTAAACCATCCGCCCCAGACCATACGGCCCCACCAAGAGGCCGACCAGGATGAAGCCGATGATCGGTGTAATACGGAACCGGGCGAATACCGGGATGATGATCCCCGCCGCCCCCAGAATGACGAGCGCGTCGGACATTACGGGGGAGATATGGCCGCCGTGCATTGGGCAGGGCTTAGGTCAGGGGGGCGGGCGGGGCAACCGTGCTTTCAGACCCATGGGACGCGCGCCTGCTTTGTCCGGGGCGCGCGACATGGGATCATCGCATACGGCCCGTGCATTCCTGAGGGAAAGGAGACCGACAATGACCACCCTCTACACCATGCCCGGAACCTGCTCGCTGGCGGCGAATATCGCGGTTGCCTGGCTCGATGCACCGATCGAGATCGAGAACATGGAATATGGCGCGCACAAGAAGGATGCGTATCTTTCGATCAATCCCAAGGGCAAGGTGCCCGCGATCCGCTTCGATGACGGCGATGTGCTGACCGAGCTCGCCGCGATCCTGACCTGGCTTGGCACCGAATATGGCGGTGAGGGCACCGAGGAATATTCGCGCGACGAGCGGCTCGGCCGCAAGGAGGGCGAGGCGCTGGCCTACATGACGAGCGAGGTCCACGCCGCCTACGGCCCCCACTTCGCCGCCGCCCGCTTCGCCGACAGCGAAAGCGCGCAGGAGGAGGTCAAGCGCAAGGCCTACGAGACGCTCGCCGGTCACTACGAGCGGATGGAAGCGAACCTCAAGGAGAACGGCGGCGAGTGGTATCTCGGCCAGCGCAGCTTCGCCGACGCCTTTCTCTATGTGCTGACCCGCTGGCTCGACCAGACGCCCTTATCGGCGAGCGATTACCCTTCGCTGATCGAGCATCGCAAGCGGATGGAACGGGACGAAGGCGTCAGGATGGCGCTCGAGCGGCAGGGGATGGAGCCGGTCGGGTAGCGACCGACGCCCCAGACCCGTCCGGCTCATCCGCCCCCCGGCCCGTGCTTGCCCGCGGGCGGCGGGCCGCTCGGACGGTCGCCCCCCGCCTTGCCGTCCTCCCACTCGATCCGGTAGAGGTCGAACCGCCGGTCCGCGAGGTTGCGCACCGTTCCCTCGGCCCGTGCCCAGCTCAAGTCCGACAGGTTGACGTCCGAGATCGTCAGAGTCTCGACATTCTCGGTTGCCTCCGCCGCGATCCCGTCACGCGCGAAAGGGAAGTCGCACGGCGTCAGGATGCAGCTCTGCGCGTACTGGATGTCCATGTTGGCGACGTTGGGCAGGTTGCCGACATTGCCCGAGAGAACCATGAAGCACTGGTTCTCGATCGCCCGCGCCGCCGAGCAATAGCGCACGCGCATGTAACCCTGGCGGCTGTCGGTGCAGAACGGCACGAAGATGATCCGCGCGCCCTCATCCACCAGCCGCCGGGCAAGCTCGGGGAACTCGCTGTCGTAGCAGATCAGCACGCCAATGGGCCCGCAATCGGTCTGGATGACATCGATCGAATCGCCGCCGCGGATGTTCCACCAATAGGCCTCGTTGGGCGTGGGGTGGATCTTCTCCTGCTCGTGCACCGAACCGTCACGCAGGCACACCATGGCCACGTTGTGGATATCGCCATCCTCCTGCCGCGTGGGATGCGAGCCGCCGATAATGTTGATATTGTGCGACAATGCCAGCTTGGACAGCACCTTCCTGATCCTGGGCGTGTAATCGGACAGCCGCTCGATCGCCTCAATGGGACTGAGTTCGCGCTCCTCGAACGACAGCAACATCAAGGTGAACAACTCGGGAAAGACAATGAAGTCCGCCTCGTAATCGCTTGCCACATCGACGAAATATTCGATCTGACCGCAGAATTCCTCGAAACTTCCCACCGCCCGCGCCTGCAGCTGGCAGGTGGCGATGCGCACGCTTTCCACATCGTGCGGCACCCGGTGCTTGGGGCCATGTTCCTGATCGACGAACGGATTGCGCCAGACCATGTGGGTGGCGATGCCCTGGCTGCGCACGTCCTCGGGCAGGTAATTCTCCAGCACGCCCAGAGGCTCGAAGCCGTTGGCGAGCTGGAAGCGCAGCACCGGATCGTGCAGCTTTCCGGCGATCACCTGGTCGACATAGTCCTGCGGCCCCTCCACCTTGCGCTTGTGGCGCCGGTAATTGGGCAACCGCCCGCCGAAGACGATGCCCTTCAGCTCCTCGCGCTCGGCCAGCTTGCGGCGTTCCTCGTAGAGCCGCCGCCCGATCCGCGTGCCGCGCACCTTGGGATCGACGCACATTTCGTAGCCATAGAGGAAGTCGCCGGTCGGATCGTGGCGCGAGCCGTAGCCATTGCCGGTGATCTCGTCCCAACTATGCGGCCCCAGCGCCACCGCCCCGCCGATCCGCATGGTCGCGCAATAGGCGACGATCTTGTCGTCGAGCACCGCGACGAAGCAGCCATCGGGAAAGTTGTTGATCTGCCCGCGGATCTCGCTCTGCGTGTAGGGCACGAACTCATCGTAGACGCGCCTGGCAAGCGCCGCGATCGCGCGCACGTCGGCGGGCTTGGCGGAGCGGATTTCGAGGCGAGGTTTGGTCATGGGGGGGCCTTAGCGGCTTCCGAAATCAGCGCAAATCGGTGGATGCTTCACTTTAAGACAAGTCAGCCCCATAGGCATTTCCGAACTGATGGTCGGCGAGGGGTTTTCATGGCGGTTCCGGATTTTCAGGCTCTTATGCGTCCAGTGCTGGCAGCCGCCGCCGACAAACCCCGCAAGATGTCGGAAGTGGTCGAAGAGCTCGCGGACCAATTCAACCTCACTCAGGAAGAGCGGAACGAGCCCCTCGCAAGTGGTCAAACCCGCATTTTCAACCGCGCGCACTGGGCGCGTACTTACCTCAAGCAAGCGGCGCTGATCATTTACGGGAAACGGGGATGGTACGAATTGACCGATCGCGGTCGCGGCGTGCTCGCCGATCCGAATATCAAGATAAACATAAAGCACCTTGAAATATACCCTGAGTTTCAAGATTTCCGTTCGCGGACCAAAGATAAGACTGAGCAGTTGTCGTCAGCCGAGGACGATATTGATACAGGCGAGGTTGCAACAACTCCGGATGAAAATCTTGAGCAAGCACACCGCCGATTGGATGATGCGCTTGCGGCTACGCTGCTCGACTATATTCAAGCCGCATCGCCGACATTCTTCGAGCACCTGATCGTCGATCTGCTGATATCGATGGGCTATGGCGGATCGTCTGAAAATCCCGGTCGTGCCCTTGGTCAAGCAGGCGACGACGGCGTTGACGGCGTCATCGATCAAGACTCGCTCGGTGTTGACCAAATCTATCTGCAAGCCAAACGCTACAGGACGGGAAACAACATAGCGCCCTCACATATCCGAGACTTTTATGGCGCGCTGAACTTAAAAAAAGCTCACAAAGGTATTTTTGTCACTACGTCGGATTTTACGCCATCAGCGCGGCAGACCGCAAAGGACCTTGGTCAGCGCATCGTGTTGATTGACGGTCAGCAGCTTGTCCGGTTGATGATTAAGTTCAACGTCGGCTGTCGCGATAGGGCCGTGCTGCACATTCGCGAGGTGGATGAGGCCTACTTTGAAGAGGCAGGTCTGGCCGTTTAGCCGTCACCCCAACCCCTTCGTCTCCATCTCCGCCTCCAGCCCCTCGACGATGGTCTCGAAGAATTGCTCGGTGGTCAGCCAGTTCTGGCCCGGGCCGATGAGCAGCGCGAGGTCCTTGGTCATCTGTCCGCTCTCGACCCGGCTGACGCAGACGCGCTCCAGTGATTCGGCGAACTTGACCACTTGCGGCGTGCCATCGAAGCGGCCGCGATACATGAGGCCGCGGGTCCAGGCGAAGATCGAGGCGATGGGGTTGGTCGAGGTTGCCTTGCCCTCCTGGTGCTGGCGGAAATGGCGGGTGACGGTGCCGTGCGCGGCCTCGGCCTCCACGGTCTTGCCGTCGGGGGTCATCAGCACCGAGGTCATCAGGCCCAGCGAGCCGAAGCCCTGCGCCACCTGGTCGGACTGGACGTCGCCGTCATAGTTCTTACAGGCCCAGATGAACTTGCCGTTCCACTTGAGCGCCGAGGCCACCATGTCGTCGATCAGCCGGTGCTGGTATTCAATCCCCGCCTCGTCGAACTTCTGCGCGAAGCCTTCGGTATCGAACACCTCCTGGAACAGGTCCTTGAAGCGCCCGTCATACTTCTTGAGGATGGTGTTCTTGGTCGACAGGTAAACCGGCCAGCCGCGATCGAGCCCGTAATTCAGGCTGGCGCGGGCGAAATCGCGGATCGATTCGTCCAAATTGTACATCGCCATTGCGACGCCCGGTTCCTTGAACTCGTAGACCTCGCGGTCGATAACCTTGCCGTCGTCGCCCTCGAACACGAGGCGCAGCTTGCCGGGGCCGGGCACGAGCATGTCAGTCGCCCGGTACTGATCGCCGAAGGCATGGCGGCCGACCACGATGGGGTCGGTCCAGCCGGGGATCAGCCGCGGCACGTTCTCGATGACGATGGGCTCGCGGAAAATGGTGCCGCCCAGGATGTTGCGGATCGTGCCGTTGGGCGAGCGGTACATCTCGGCCAGCCCGAATTCCTCGACCCGCGCTTCGTCCGGCGTGATGGTCGCGCATTTGACGCCGACGCCGTATTGCCTGATCGCCTCGGCAGACTCGACGGTGATCTTGTCACGCGTCTCGTCGCGCTTCTCTATCCCCAAGTCGTAATATTTGAGGTCGATATCGAGATAGGGGAGGATCAGACGCTCGCGGATCCACTGCCAGATGATCCGCGTCATCTCGTCGCCGTCGATCTCGACGACGGGATTTGCGACCTTAATCTTGCCCATGCTGCGGCGCCCCTGATGCGTGCTGATGTTGAATGCGCGTGGTGGAAATGACGGCTGGCTCCTTAGGCAGCACGCATGGTGGACGCAAGCAAGGTGGCCGTGAGAGGGTGGCAACGGCCAAGCGCTGTCAGGGGGCTTGCTGGAACGCGAGAGCATTTCATCGCTTGTCTTTGCGCGGGAACCGTCCTTCACAAACCACACTTGGGAGGTGTCTTTTGGCTGTCGCAGCCACCTCGGCTTGCCCATATCGTTCGCACCGCCCCCTACCGGACGAACGGTCCTTTCTGTGGCCGGGCGCGAACGCGCGGGTAACTTGTCGTGATGAGGCATCAGATGTCTTTGCTCGCCATGGTCGGTGGCAAGGGAACCGCCGATGATGTTCATTCCGCTTGGCGGGGCATCTTCTGTCGGCCGATTGCCGAAGGACGCCTTTGTCGCACCGGACGTGGGTGAGACCGGTCGCACTTTTCGTCAGCAAGCAGAACCCGAACCGCTCGATCAGGATGTGATCAAGAGCCTGCTCGCTGCCCCGCCATTCACTGGCCGCGCTCGCATCGATCAGGTGCGTTCGACCGTTAAGGCGCCGGTGTCGTTCGCCATCGCGGTGCCCGTCCGCAACGAAGAGGCGCTGCTGCCTGCCAGTCTGGCGGCGCTCGATGCGGCGATGAAGCGCGTTGAGGTCATCGGCGCGGTGGTTTTCGTGGTCAACGACTCCCATGATGCCTCGTCCGCGCTGATCCTCGACTGGGCTCGTAACGCCAGACGCCATGTGCTGGTGGCGGACACGCTTTTCGCCGATGAGATGCGCTTTGCTCCCTTCGCTCGCCGTCTGGCGCTCGATCTGGCGGCGATGCTGGCACCGGGCGGCAATCTGCTCACCACCGATGCCGACAGCCGTGTCGATCCCGCCTGGCTGGCGGTCAAACTAGCGGCGCTCAGGGAGGGAGCCGACCTGGTCTGCGGTGCGGTGACCATCGACGAGGCGGACCTGTCCCGGCTGCCCGCCAGCGTCCACGAGTGCGGCGCGCTGGAGCGGGCCTACAAGGCGTGCAGCGCCAGCCTGTGGCATTTGTGGACCGGACATGACGGGCTTCCCGCTGCTATCCCCGCGCTGGCCGCGAGCCTGGCGATCAGCACCCGCTGCTACCGTGCGCTGGGTGGGCTGCCTACGCCCAAGTCGGGCGAGGACAAGGCCTTGGCGCGACTGGCGGGCGAGGCGGGGATGACCATCGTCTGCCGCGATGATGCGCTGGTGGTCACATCGGGCCGGACGGAGGGGCGAACGCCGGGCGGGGTGAGCGATGCGCTGAGCGAACGCGCGACCAGCGCCAACCCTTTGTGCGACGATGACCTGGTGCCGATAGCGCTGCTGCATCGCCGGGCAGAGCTTTGGAATGGCCTTGCGCCGGAACCGGACCGTGCGGCCCGCTTCGCGCAGGCGCTGGGGCGTGATCCCTCGCTGACCGGACCGCGCATGCGCCAGGACCAGGTCGCCAGCGAACTGGCGAAGGCCGAGGCGCTGTTGGTCGAGGCGAACGCGACAGGCGACGGGGCGGACCTTCTGCTCGATGCCTGATCCCAGCGCGAACACGCTCATTGCCGACATCACCGGACGGGCGGATCTGGCCGATCGGACCGATGGCTGTCTGCTTGCCGATGTCGCATCGCTTCGCGAGGCAGGCTGGTTGCGCGCGTGCCTGCCGACCATTGCCGGGGGCAGCGGGTGGGGCTGCGAGCCTGGTGCGACCGAAGCTGCCTTCCTGGCGCTTAGAAACATGGGGCGGGCCAATCTGTCGGTCGCACGGCTGTTCGAAGGCCATATGAACGCGGCCAAGCTGGTGGACCTCTATGCCGCCCCGGCCCTGCGCGATCGGGTCTTCGCCGACGTTCGAGACGGGGTCATGCTGGGGGTGTGGGGTGCCGATACGCCCGCGCGACCATTGGCGCTGGAGGTTACCGGGGACCAGCTGGTGCTGGTGGGCGGCAAGCGGTTCGCCTCGGGTCTGGGGGTTATCGGCGCGGCGGTGGTGATCGCGAGGATGGGCGAGGGGGTGCAGATGCTGGTGGTGCCGGCCGACGATCCCGCACGCGCCGATGCTCAGCCCTGGCGAATGGCGGGGATGCGGGCGACGCGGTCGGGCGAATATGATTTCGGCGGTCTGAAACTTGGCGATGACGCGCGTCTCGGTCAGGCGGGGGACTACACGCGCGAACCGCATTTCGAGGGCGGGGTGTGGCGTTATTGCGCGGCGCATCTGGGCGCGGCGGAAGCGCTTCATACCGCGATGATCGAGGCGCTGGTGGCATCCGGGAGGCAGGATGACCCGCATCAGCGCGACCGCATTGTGCGTGCTGCGATCGCGATCGAGACTGCGCGGCTGTGGATCCTGCGAGCGGCCTATGCGGTCGAAGCGAAGGACGCTGACCCGCAAAAGGCGGCACTGGCCTTGCTGGCGCGCGAGGTTACCGAACGCTCCTGCCTTGCGGTCATCGCCCAATGCGAGCGGGCGCTGGGCATGGCGGCGCATGTCGAGGGAACCGCGATCGAGCGGATACGCCGCGATCTGGCGCTGTTCGTGTGCCAGGCGGCGCCCGACGCCAAGCGCGCGCGGGCGGCGGCAGGGCTCATCGCGGCGGGCGGTATGGCGGAGGCGCTGTGAGCGTCCCGCAGGTTGCCGAGGGCGCGCTTTTGGCACTGACCCGTCAGGCGCGTGAGGTCAGCCTGGACGAGCTTTCCCCGCCGGGCGGACTGATGCTGGTTATCCCCCACCCCGACGATGAGACGCTCGGCTGCGGGATGGCGCTGTCGGCCGCGGCACGGGCGGGGCGCGACCTGATGCTTGTCCTGCTGACCGATGGCGAAGGCTCGCATCCCAAATCGCGCGCCACCAGCCGGGAGCGCCTGGCTACCATCCGCCGCGCTGAGCTGGCCGAGGCTCTGACGCTGCTGGTCGGCGAGCGGCCCGTATTGATGGAACGGCTTTCGCTTCCCGATGGCAGCAGCACGGCGGATATGCTCGATCCCGAACGGCTGGACGCGCTCGAGCAACGGGGGCGCGATCTTCGCGTGTGCAGCATATGGACCACCTGGCGGCACGATCCTCACTGCGATCATCAAGCCGCTGCCGCCATCGCCGGGCGGCTGGCTCGCCGCCTTGGCGCCGTGCTGTGGGAGTTTCCGGTGTGGGGCAGGTTCGGCGCGCTTTCGCACCCAGTGCCCGAGTTGACCCGGTTCGAACCGGGCGATCCCGACCTGGTGATGAAGAAGCGCCGCGCCATGGCGGCGCACCGCTCGCAAATGACCAGGCTGATCCCCGATGATCCCGATGCCTTCGTCATGCCTGCCGCGCTGGCCGAGCATTTCGCCTTGTGGCCGGAACTCTTCATCCGTGGCTGAGCGCAAGAGCGAGCGGCGGACCACCTTCGATCGGTTGTTCGCCGATGGAACCGATCCGTGGGACCTGGAGCACAGCGCTTATGAGCGCGACAAGCGTTCGCAGACCCTAGCCGCGCTGGCCGACGCCCGATACCGGCACGGTCTGGAGATAGGCTGCGCGACGGGCCTTCTTACGGCCATGCTTGCGCCGCGCTGCGAGATGCTGCTGGCGATCGATGTCTCGGAGACGGCACTGGAGCGCGCGCGCGACCGGCTTGGCGGCTTGCCCCAAGTGCGCTTCGAGCGCCGCGAGATACCCGGTGACTGGCCGCCGGGCGAGTTCGACCTCATCATCTTTTCCGAAGTCCTCTACTTCCTTTCCGCCGGGGAAATTGCCGCGACCGCACGGCGCGCTCATTCTACGCTGGCCGGTGGCAGCACGTGCCTGCTGGTCAACTGGACCGGGGAGAACGATCTGCCGGTTGGCGGCGCACAAGCGGCACGCCTGTTTGCCGATGCCGCATCCTGGTCGGTTCATGATGAGACTTGCCACGAAAATTACCGGATCGACCTGCTGCGACGCTGAGGCGGAACGAAACCGGGCGGCCATGCATCCTATTGATCACAAGGAGATTCTCATGACGAAGGACAAGCAAGAAGGCGCCGGGCTGGCCGCAGTGGGCCTGGCGCTCGGCGGGGTGGCACTGGGCGCGGTGCTTGCCGCTCGGCGTGCGAGCAGCGAAGATCGCGACTGGGGTGATGATGCGCCCGGCTTCACCCAGCGGCGCTCGTTCGGCAAATATGATGTCGTCGGCCGCACGGTCACCATCCGCAAACCGCGCCATGAACTGTTCTCGTTCTGGCGCGATTTCACCAATCTTGCCTCCTTCATGGAAAACCTCGAACAGATCGAGGTGAAGGATGCGGCAAGCGGCCATGCGGTCTGGACGATCAAGGCACCCGCAGGCCGCACGGTGGACGTGGAGACCAAAATCGTGCGCGAGGAGGAGGGCGAACTCATCGCCTGGCGCTCGATCGAGGGCTCGGACATCGACACCGAGGGCCGGGTCACATTCACCGACGCGCCGGGCGAACGCGGCACGCGCGTCTCGCTTATCATCGCCTACAAGCCACCCGGAGGCGAGCTAGGCCGGGTGATCGCCAAGGCCTTCCTGCGCGAACCCGCGATCCAGGCCCGCCATGACCTCAAGCGTTTCAAGATGCTGATGGAGACCGGTGAGATCGCCACCTCCGCCAGGCAAGCGGATCAGACGCGTGCCGCCAAGCAACATGAGAAGGAGACCGCCTGATGCGTGCCCTCACCTGGCATGGAACCAAGGATGTGCGCGTGGAAACCGTGTCCGACCCCGAAATCGTCAATCCGCGCGATGCGGTGATCAAGGTCACCTCGACCGCCATCTGCGGCTCGGACCTGCACCTTTATGATGGCGTCATTCCCGCAATGCAGGCAGGCGATGTGCTGGGCCATGAGTTCATGGGCGAAGTGGTCGAGACCGGCGCAAAGAGCACGCTGCAAAAAGGGCAGCGCGTGGTGGTGCCCTTCACAATCAGCTGCGGCGGATGTTTCCACTGCCATGTCGAGCAGTTCTCGGCGTGCGAGAACTCCAACCCGGCCGAAAAGCAGGATATGTCGGCCAAGCAATATGGCCACCCAATGGCGGGGCTGTTCGGTTATTCGCACCTTACCGGCGGGTATTCAGGCGGCCAGGCGGAATATGTCCGCGTGCCGTTCTCGGATGTGGGACCAATCGTGATCCCCGACCATCTGGAGGACGACCAGGTCCTGTTCCTGTCCGACATCCTGCCCACCGGGTGGATGGGGGCGGAAAATGCCGACATTCAGCCCGATGATACCGTGGCGGTATGGGGCTGCGGTCCGGTCGGCCTGTTCGCGATCCAGTCGGCCATCGCGATGGGCGCGGCCAAAGTAATCGCCATCGACCACTATCCGCACCGGCTCGAACTGGCCCGCAAGCTGGGTGCCGACATCATCAATTTCCGCGAGACCGACGTGCGCGAGGCGTTGATGGAAATGTCGGGCGGGATCGGGGTCGATGCGGTGATCGACGCCGTGGGCATGGAAGCGCACGGCTTTGCGATCGACAACATGATCGACATCGTCAAGCAGACCGTGGGCGTGGGCGCCGATCGGGCCGCGGCGCTCAAGCAAGCCATCCTGGCGGTGCGCTTCGGCGGCAAGATCTCGATCCCGGGGGTCTATGGCGGGATGACCGACAAGTTTCCACTCGGCGCGCTGATGGAAAAGGGCGTCCAGGTGCGCACCGGGCAGACGCATGTTCAACGCTATCTCAAGCCGCTGCTGGAGAAGATCGAGAAAGGCGAGGTGGACACCACCTTCCTCATCTCGCATCGCTTGCCGCTGGAGGATGGCCCGCGTGGCTACCAGTGCTTCCATGACGAGCAGGACAGCTGGACCAAGGTGGTCCTAAAACCGGGGATGGAACGCGCGGCCTGAGCTGACGGCTTCCGGCGATCTTAGGGTATACGCCAGTTCCCGAAACTGCGCTGCATCAGGCGTTCCATTCCGGCGATCTCGGGTTCCAGCTGCTCGATAATCCTGCTCGCCAGGTCTGGAGGCATGATCGTTGCGGCGGCGCGGGCCGCTCTGCGGCGCGTGGCCAGGGTATCGATCGCCCGGCTGAGCTTGCCCAGCCTCATCAGGCGATAATGTTCCAGATTCTCGCTGCGGTTCGCGTGGATATGCCCCGCTTCTTCCAGGGAGGCCTGCGGCAAGCTCGCGAACCGGGCGATGCGCGCGAGCGTCCCGGCCTGTCGCGAGACCACTTCCTCGAAGGTAAGGAGGAGCACATTGTCCCCCCCCAACGTCTCGAGATAGGGCTCGATCTGCGAGTGATATCGGCAGATTGCGATTGCCAGCGGGTACTCGGCGACGAACTCGTGCAGACCTTTCGTCGTATAGCCGCGTCTGAGGCTATGCCGGTAATGCGATAGGATCCGGTCGGTCGGCTTGCGGATGATATAGATGACCCTGATTTCGGGATTATATTCCTTGAGGTCGTTCCAGATTTGCGGCCGGCGGTGCGGGAAGAAGGTATAGCTGGTGGATGCCTCCAGGCGTAGGAACCCGGTTTGCCCGCGATAAATGCGATGATACTCGTCGAGCCGCGATCGCCAGTCGTCCACGGTACTGAAAAAGTGGGGTTCCTTTGGCCGCGCTGCTGCGATCCGAGGCGACTGGGCAAGCATATCGAACAAGGTGGTGGTCGCCGACTTCTGCGCGCCGACGATCACCAGATCGGTCCGGTCATCCCCCTTCATTATGGGGCGGCATTATCGGGCAAGGTGCGGCGGCACACCCAGTCTGACCAGATCACGCCCCCGAGCGGGTCTCAATGGAAAATGCCCCTTTTCTAATCCGGGAAGAAACTCGCCCGCGCCGCTATCACCTTGGCAAGCCTATGGAAAGCCACTGCGCCTCGTCCAACGCCGCGATAGCTCGATAGGCAGGGACGAGGCGGCGATAATCACGGCGGCGCGGCCGGTAACGCGGGCTGTCCGGGCGGATAGGCCCAAGCTGTCGCGGAGCAGAGGGTCCGTCCCGTCAATGGATTACCGCGGCTTCCTAACCGAATTTGCTTGCGATCTTTACCCGGCTCGCCTTCCAGCTTGGCTGTCGGAGGGTCGATGCCGGGTGTCGTGCGTTGCTCCGGGGGTTTGAAAGCTGCGAGGGCCTGGGACATGTATGGACGGCAAAGCATTCTCGTCACCGGCGGGGCGGGCTTTCTGGGCTCGCACCTGTGCGACCGGCTGATCGCCGATGGCGCGCATGTGCTGTGCGTCGACAACTTCTTCACCGGCAGCCACGACAATGTCGCGCACCATCACGGCAACCCGCGCTTTGAGCTGAAGCGCCACGACATCACCTTCCCGCTATTCGTTGAGGTCGGGCAGATCTACAACCTCGCCTGCCCCGCATCGCCGATCTACTATCAGCACGATCCGGTGCAGACCACCAAGACCAGCGTGCACGGCGCGATCAACATGCTGGGGCTCGCCAAGCGGACGGGCGCGCGCATCTTCCAAGCCTCGACCTCGGAAGTCTATGGCGACCCGATCGTCCATCCGCAGCCCGAAAGCTACTGGGGCAACGTCAATCCGGTGGGAACCCGCTCGTGCTACGACGAGGGCAAGCGCTGCGCCGAGACGCTGTTCTTCGACTACCACCGGCAGCACGGGCTGGAGATCAAGGTGGCGCGCATCTTCAACACCTATGGTCCCAGGATGCATCCGCAAGACGGGCGGGTGGTCTCCAACTTCATCGTCCAGGCGCTGCGCGGCGAGCCGATCACCATCTATGGCGATGGCAGCCAGACCCGCTCCTTTTGCTATGTCGACGACCTTGTCGAAGCTTTCGTGCGTTTCATGAAGACGCCTGCCAAGTTCACCGGGCCGGTCAACCTGGGCAATCCGGGCGAGTTCTCCATTCTCGAGCTTGCCGAGACCATTCTCGATCTGACCGGGTCCGCCTCGGTACTCGAGCGCAAGCCCCTTCCGTCCGACGATCCCAAGCAGCGCCGACCCGATATCACCCTGGCCCGCGAGAGCCTCGATGGCTGGCAGCCCCGCACGCCGCTCAAGGAAGGCCTGCCCAAGACAATTGCCTATTTCGACGCTTTGCTGAAGGGCAGCAGGGTCCCGGTATAAGACCTGTGGTCAAGGCATAGCTGCACGGGGGGCTCACTCCCGGACGACGAGCTTTCTCCGCTTTGCATCGACCTGTCGCAGGGCGGCGCGCATGGCGAAGGGCATCGCCATGTAAGACAGCCAGGGCATTAGCGCGATGTTCTGCGGCCGTTCCGCCAGCGCGCGCAGGACCAGGCGCCGCCCGCGCCCGTCCAGCCCGTCGCTCTCGCGCAGTTCACGGCGCGCACTTTCGAGCAGGTAGCGCTGCGCCAGCCCGGCGCGCCGAAGCGCGTGACGGTTACGCCGCCACAGCATCTCGCGCGCGTCCAGGTTGGCGCGAAAGCGGGTCGAGCGGCGGCCCGGCTGATCAGCGTCGTGGTAGGTGATGAGGGGCTCATCGACCGCGACGAAATCGTAGAGACGCGCGACACGCTGAAGCCAGTCCCAGTCCTCGATAGCCGGAAGCGACGGATCGAAGCCGCCCACCGCCTCGAACACACCAGATCGGACCAGCGCGCCGATGCCCATGAAGATGGTGTTTTCGACCAGCAACGGCTCGAACAGACGACCCGACGGCGACCACCGCCGTTCATGCACTCCGCCGTCAGTCACCGCGAACCCACCGGTGACGCAAAGCCCGACATGGCTGGGCGCATCGGATAGCGCGGCAAGCTGCTTGGCCAGCTTGTCGTCGCGCCACTCGTCGTCCGAATCGATGAAGGAGACAAAATCGCCTGTTGCTTCCTTTATCCCCCGGTTGCGCGCGGCGGCCACCCCCGCATTGTCCTGCCGGATCACCTTGACCCGGGCATCGCCGATCCGCGCGAGGCGGGCGGGCGTCTCGTCGGTCGAGCCGTCGTCGACCACGATAACCTCGATCGCCGGATGCGTCTGGCGAAGGACACTGGCGATAGCTCGTTCAACGAGTTGCGCCCGGTTATATGTGGGAATGATTACGCTTACTCGGGCGGCGTCCCATGCGTCCGCAGCGCGATGCGCTAGTCTTTGGCGAGACCCTTGGTGGCTGGGATCGGGCACGCATCTTGGAGGCGTGGTCCGCTCGCGAACCCAGGCCGAGGCCTGGGCGCCCAAGCGCCCGGCACGAGCGTGGATCCTGGACCTCGTTCGGCGGGCGCCGCCGATCCGCGCGATGAGGTCGCCGACCGTGGCCGCGATCGCGGCCACGGTCCTGGCATCCTCATGGAGCGCGGCCAGCGCCTCGTTCAAGGGAGCCCGGTAGAGCGGCAGGGCACCGCTTTGCTCGAGCTCGTTAGCGGTGTCTGTCAGCGAAGCGAGGCGCGAGCGCAGGCCGAAAGGCTCGAGCCGGCGGGCGCTGTAGGAGCGCGCCTCCCCTGGCAAGCGGCGGTAAAGCGCCAGGCCGTGCGGGGCATCGACCGCATCGATGCCCCGTGCCAGCGCCCGGCGCAGCAGGTTGCCGTCATCATCCAGACCTGCTTCCTGCAGCCAACCGCCCGAGCGCTCGAAAGCAGCACGCGTCCACAAGATGCAGCAGGGCGGGGACCAGCACCCCGTCAGCCAGGCCGCGAGCCGGTCCTGCCCGGGGCGGGGCAGGGCGGCGGTGGGAGGCGTGGCGATCCAGCCGAAACCCTCGAACTCGTAACGGTCCCAGGGGCAGATCGCCAAGCCGGCACGCGGCGCATCATCAAGCGCCTGCGAGAGATGATGGAGGGTGGGGGGGGTCAAAAGATCGTCGGCATCGAGGAACATCAGCCGCTCGCCCGTGGCCAGCTTGCCACCGTGGTTGCGCGCGTCGGCCGCGCCCGTCGCCGGTCCCGCTACCACCCGCACAGGCGCTCTGAAGGAAGTGGCGATCGAAGCGCTGTCGTCGGTCGAGCCGTCATCCACCACGATAATCTCGTCGGGCGGACGGGTCTGAGCCAGCGCGCTTCGGATCGTCTGCGCCAGCCAGTCACCGGTGTTGCGGCATGGAATGATGATCGACAGCCCGCTCACGCCAGCGTGTCCAGGAAGGTCCGCACCTTTTCGACCGAAACCGAAAGATCCTGCCGCAAGGGATGGCGCGCGCCCACCCCACGGCCAGCGATGTAGTGGTAATGATGACCGAGCGCTGCGGCCATGGCGTAGAAATTGGGGTTGGGATAGGCGGGGTCGGCAATCTCGCAGACGAGCGCGCCGGGCGGGCAGAACAACATGTTGGCCAGCCCCGCCCCGTGCGGCGCGAGCAGCACTTTCGTGCGCGCCATCAACTCCACCTGCTCGTCGAAGGACAGGCGTTCCATGGCGACGAGCTCGAATCCACGATCGCGCAGCAGCGGTTCGAGCTCGCCCTCTTCCAGCAAGGTACGCCCCTTGGCTTGCCGGCGGCTGACGAACACCCGGCCATCGGACCCGTTCGCATCACGCTGGTTGACCGCTTCGCGCGCGGCAGTCAGCAGTTCCGGGCGGAACCGGTCGCACCCGATCACGCGGAGCCGGGAGGCCGCCAGCACGCCCGGGCTGGGCAGCTGCGCGTGATTGTCCGGCTGTATGCCGACCCGGCGCAGCGAGGTATCCAGCCAAGCGGGACGGCCGGCAGGCAGAACCAAACCGGCCAGCTCGCCCCTATCGCGCATAAGCACCAGCTTGGGCAGGTGGGCGGTCAACCAATGCGAATAATTGTCGAACACCCGTTCAGCGATCCACAGCGCATCATCGAGCGCCAGGTCGGGCTTGCGCCGAGCCAGCGCCCCGTGATCCGGGCGGTAACGCATCTCACGCATGGCGATCGCCCGCCCTGCTCGATCGATGAGGGCCGGCGTGTATTCCTCCGCCGGCCCCGTACGCAGCGCCATCACGCGGGCATCGGCGAATGTCAGGATACAGGTTGGCTCGAGCTTGCGCTGAGTGACTTCGCGGAAGGAAAATGGCCACCAGCCTCGCTCGGCCGGAAGATCCTCTACGCGGTCGAACCCGCCGGCCAGCGGGACGGCGTCCCGAGCGGCGGGGTGCACGGTCTCGACCCCGCAAGCCGCGCGATCGGCCGCGACCGTTTGCCTGAACCGGTACCGCAGGAGCGCGGGCGGGAAGCCGCGATCGATCAGCCGCGTCCCTATCCGGTCGTGCAGCCAACGCAGCCGCCGGACGATGCGGCCCGATAAGCCGCGTTGTTCCGCCAAATGGGGGAGCAGATAGGTCGGAGGCATTCGTGCCACCCTTAAGCTTCGTCCTTCCTGGCGCAAGCAATTGAACAATAGCGAAAAAGTCGAACCCAACACTGGAACCAGTCGGACGGGGGCGACTTATCAAAAGATGCGTTCACCATATTCCGACAACGCGCGCCTTTCCGGCGTGGAATTTGGGTAGCACGTGACGGACCGACATTTTTCGGGCGAGGGGGAGCAGGCGCTCGAAACGCCGCCAGCCGTATCTTCTTGCGACGAGATTGGGCCGGGAACGCACGGTGATCCGCCGCAGATCTCGGTCGTCATCCCGACGCTGGGCCGGCCGCGGCTCGCCGCCAAGGCGGTTGCCTCCGCGCTCGCGCAGACATTGCACGCTATCGAGGTCATCGTGGTCGTCGATGGGCCGGATGCTGAAACCGCGGACCTGCTCGAACGCCAGCGCGATCCGCGGTTGCGGGTCGTGGTCCTCAAGCAGCGCCGCGGCAATGCGGGGGCTCGCAACGCGGGCGTCGACGAAGCCAAAGCAGATTGGATCGCCTTTCTTGATGATGACGATAGCTGGAAACCCAAAAAGCTCGAGAAGCAGCTCGCTCTGGCGCTAAGCTTCAAGGGCGGTCTGCCGATCATCTCATGCCGCTTCGAGGCGGTGGGAAACGGGGCGCGGTTCGTTTGGCCGGCGCGCTATCCAAGGCCAAACCAGACGCTGAGCGAATATCTGTTCACGCGCGGAGGCCCGAACGTACGCGGGGCCATCCAGACCTCGACCATGCTCGTGCCCAAAGCCTTGTTCGACCAGGTTCGCTTCGACGAGGAACTTGATCGCTATGTCGATCTCGATTGGTTGCTGAAGGCGGACGGCGTGGAGGGGGTGTCGCTTCATTATGTCCGCGACGAAGTGCTCTCGACCTATTCTATGGACGATGGGCGCAAGCGGATCAGCAACCAAGCAGGCTGGAGGCGCGATGTCGACTGGATCAGGGAGCGGCGCGACCTGGTGACGCGGCGCGCTTACGGCGGCTATTGCCTGACCCAAGCGAGTATTCGCGCCGAGAAGACACGCGACAAAGGCGCATTCTTACCGCTGCTGCGCGAGGCCCTATCGCGCGGCAAGGTCTCGCCCGGCGAAATGGTCTTCCACGTCGGCAATACGCTGCTTCCCGCAGGACTGCGGCGTTCGCTCACCCATACGCCCGAGCGGCGGCGGGGGCGGGTAAAGCGGAGCCGGGGAAAGACACGCGAACGCAAAGGCACGCTTGAAGGGGCGATGCGCGTGTTAATTTTCAGCGCCGCCGAAAAAAGCGATCGCGGGGGGGTGCAGGGCGTCGTGCACCAGCTCACGGACCATCTGCGTGGGGAAGGCCATGCCGTGGTGACCGCCTGGCCCGATGGCGCTGGGACGGGTGGTGACTGGCGCCTGCAGCTTGAGGCCGGAGTCAGCAAAACCGGTCGGCCGACCGCGGGGGCGCTGATCAAAGCATCTTTCGCTATGGCCAAACTGGCCGCACGGCTCGCTCGGCTTCGACCCGATATCGTCAACCTCCACTACGTCCGCGGACAGACGATCTATTTCCTGGCGTTGCGGAGGGTGTTTGGATTTCGCCTTGTCCTGTCCTTCCACGGCTCGGATTATCATGAAGCCAGCCCGGCCTTGCGCGCCCGCCTGCCCGGATGGCTGCAAAGCGCGGACCAGGTTACCGCGGTATCGCAAGAGCTGGCGGACAAAGTGACAGGGCTTGCTCCGGACATCTGTGTCGAGGTAATCGAGAACGGGGTCGATACGCGCTTCTGGACGCCTGGGCCGAAGGGACGCCATGAGCCCGGCCTGCTGGTTGCGGCAGGAAGGCTGCTTATCGTCAAGGGCTTTCACGTCCTGCTCGCAGCCCTGGCTCGACCGGAGACGAGGAAAAGCCGCCTGGTGATCGCGGGCGAGGGCAACGAGGAAGCGAACCTGCGTCGGCAAATTGCCGATCTCGGGCTGACCAGCCGCGTGGAACTTGCCGGGCACCTGTCGCGCGACGACATGCGCGATCTATACCGAAGGGCAAGCCTTTTCGTGCTGCCCTCCCGGCGAGAGGGAATGCCGCTGGTGCTGCTCGAGGCAATGGCGACGGGGCTGCCTGTCGTGGCAACGGCGGTAGGCGGAGTGCCTGAAGTGGTCGGCGACGATACCGGCGCCTTGGTCACGCCCGAGGATCCAGCCGAGCTGGCGACCGCGATCGGCAACCGGATCGAGCGCTCTGAACTGTTGAAGCGGGAAGGAAAGGCGGCCCACGAACGGGCGCAGGCCTTCAGCGCGCACCAAAGCTTCGCGCGCTACGAGAACGTGTTCCGGCGCTAGCGCGGTCAGGCAGGGGAACGGGCGGGCTCGGCCGGTTGTTCGGCCGCTGCAACCAACCGGCGAAAGACCTCGCTATCTTGTTTAAGGCTCGCATAGTTGCCCGAGCCTGCCAGTCGGCCATCCTCGAAGACGAAGATCGTGTCGCAATGGGCAATCGTGCTCAGCCGGTGTGTAATCATGAGCACCGTCTTCTCCCCCTCGAGACGCTTGATCGCCTCTATTACTTTGCGTTCGGCGACCGTATCGAGCGCGCTGGTCGCTTCGTCGAACACGACCAGGGCAGGATCCTTGTAGAGCGCCCTGGCGATCCCAAGCCGCTGACGCTGCCCGCCTGACAGACGTACGCCGTTCTCCCCGATCGGCGTGTCGTAGCCCTCCTCCAGCGTGCTTATGAAATGGTCGATATTCGCAAGTGCGGCGGCCTTGCGCACCTGCGCGTGGTCGATCTTCTTTGCCGGGACCCCGAATGCGATGTTTTCGGCAATACTCGCTGCGGTGAGGTAGATCGCTTGCGGCACATAGCCAATCCCGCGCTGCCAGGCCGGCCGCGTGTCCGAACAAATCGCCGCGCCATCGACGAACACCGCCCCTTCGCGCGGCACCAGCAGGCCGAGCAGGATATCGATCACCGTGCTTTTTCCTGCCCCCGTCGGGCCGACAAAGCCCACACTCTGTCCTGCTGTGATATCCAGCGAGACCCGGTGGATGACGTCGCGCGAGGAGCCGGGATAACGGTAGCTCACATCGCGCAGGGCGAGCGAGCTGCGCATCCTGAGAGCGGGGCTTTGCGCGCTATCGGCTGACGGCGGTTCATAGCCCTCCATGTCCTCGATCAGCGCCGCGAGCCCTGCGTCGCCGAAGCGCATCAGCGAGAGATCCTTGAACAGCGTCTGGACCGTGGGCATCATTTTGAGGCCGGCGAAGGCAAAGGCGCCGATCACCGGCAGGAACTCGGCGAGACCCCCAGGGCTCGACCAGAGCATGTATAAGACGAATACGAGGATGCCGCCGAAGGCCAGCGCCTCGAGCACGAAGCGCGGCATCTCGCTCAGAAGCACCGAGCGCGAGAGATGGCGGGCAAGTCGGCGCGAAGGAGCAACGAAGCGTTGGACGTAGCTTTCCTCCAGCCCATGCAGCTTGACGTCCTTGATCCCGCTCATCGCCTCCGACGTGACCAGGAAGCGCTCGCGCACCGCGACGCGCCGATCGCGTCCGGCGTCAGAGAGCTGACGCCGCAGCCGACCGTAGACCAGGCCGAAGCCGACGCCGAACACCACCCCGGCGGCAATCGCGCCCAATGGCTCGAGGAAAATAAGAAACGCCGCCAGAATGACGACGATCAGCACGTTGGAGATCATCCGCACCGCCGGCGCCACCGTATTGGTCACGATCTGCTGGACCTCTTCCAGCACGGATTTTCCCAGGTCGGACGAATGCTGGGCAAGGAACCACTCGTAAGGCTGGGCGAGATAGCGCCTCAGCCGTACCGTGCCCAGGTCGATCGCCATGCTGCGCACGAACTGGGTTATGAAATATAGCGTTGCCGCCCTGAAAATGATCGAGGCCATGATCGCGGCAAAAACCAGCAAGCCCAGTATTCTCAGAAAATCGAAGGTGCTCGCGGCCCCGACCCACTCGTAGACCGCTGCGAACTCGGCGCGGCGGGTGATCGTGTCCGGATCGGCCAGAACTGCGAGGAAAGGTACGACCGATGCGACGCCGGCAAGTTCGAGCATGCCGGCTGCAAGCATGAGCGCAACCAGCGGCAGGAGGCGCCAGCGTTGTCGTGCCGACATCAGCGGCCAGATGCGCTGATAGATCGCGATCATCGGTTGGCTCCAGACGGCCGCCGACACGCGTCGAAACGACCTTTGGCATGTCGCGTTTTTGCCTGGGCACTCACCGGCTGCTGGCCAGATAGCCCTTGGCGATCGCGACCTGGCTGAGGCAAGTCAGCACGGTAACCGCGGCGCGTCGGCCGTGGCTCAAATCCTTGCGCATCATAGGATGGAACATAAGCCCGGCATAGAAGGACAGCGCCTGGAACCGGCTTCTGGGCACGTTGGATGGCGGCGCTTGTCCGTGCAGGGAGCGCGCCCCGCGCCCGTAGTTCGAATGTTGCCGCCAAAAACTGTCGAGGGCCAGCCAATGGGCATGGCCCACCACCGCATCGGGCGCGAAAACGAGCGGACCTGCCTCACGCGCCCAACGCATGCCAAAATCGCGGTCCTCTCCGGCCGCCAGGGGGAAACTCTCGTCAAAGCCGTTAATGGCAAGGAAGGCCTGTTTGGCGCATCCGATATTGTTGCTGGTGAAGAAGCGCTCGCTCGTTCCCGAGCGCTCATGCCAGTGGTATAGCCAGTCGGAGATGGACTGGCTCGTCTCGGCGAAGAGGTTGTCGGGAAAGGCGTTCTCCACCCGGCCACCGACCAGCGCCCTGCTATCTGCCACCTGCGCGCCGAGCAGCGCCCGCGCCCAGCCGGGATGGGGGAGGCAATCATCGTCGGTAAAGCACAGGAACTCGCCCGAGGCGGTGCGCGCACCGGTGTTGCGTGCCGCGGCCGGCCCGGCATTGTCCTGCCGGACGTATCGCACCCAAGAGCCCGCCGCCGCACATATGTCCGCCAGAGGTTGCGGGCTGCCGTCATCCACCACGATCGTCTCGTAAGGCCCGCCTGCCTGACGCGAAAGGGAGGCAAGGCACCGGGCAAGCCGCTCGGGCCGATTATAGCTCGGGATCACGATGCTGATCGAAGGGGCGTCCATCGGTGCGATCTTAGCTCACTTCATGCCGGACGCGCGCATCGCCGTCCACGCGCCGGATAAATGCCGCACGGCATGGCGGCAGGAGGCGCTGCGGGTTAGGTTATTCGCTTGCACCGAGCTATCCTCGGTCGGGTAGAAACATTCCATTGGCAATTGCCCGCTACGCTGCCAGCGCTTCCCCGGCAAATGATAACGCAAGGACAAAGCGGCTTGTTGCGCCAGCTTCACGGCGGCTCGTCCAGGCTCGAGCCGCGGCGGCTGCGCGACGACTTGCGCCGGGCACGTTCCGCCCGCGAGCTCAATCGCCCGACCGGCAACGGCCTGATCGACGCCGGTGTCCCGCTCGGCATCCACCATGTTACCGATGCTCTGCTCGTTCCGGCCACGAGCCGCAGCGTCTATCGCGATATCGAGGGCGCGGTGTTCGATGCCGAGTGGTGCCCTGTCGAAAGCGCCTTCCTGACGCGCACCTGGCGCGACGGCCAGATTACGAGCGTTCCTGATATTTCCGGGCTCGACGTAAGCAACTTGCCCGTCGTCGAGGGGACTTGCCTGTTCGGGGGCTACTTTTTTCATCACTTCGGGCATTTCATCCTCGAGACGCTCGCACGTCTGTGGGCCTTGCCGCCGGGCGATTCGACTCCGGTGGTCTGGCTTACCGGCGGGCCGGTCGAAGACTGGCAGCGCGAGATCCTCGACATGCTCGAGGTCACAGCTCCCATGGTCTTTCTCGACCGGCCTACCAAAGTGCGCGAGTTGCTCGTGCCCGATCCCGGCTTTCGCATTCAGGGGCAGGCCCATCCGCGCCATATTGCCTACCTGGGGCGATATCAGCCGGCGATCGGATGCGCGGCAAGCTATGCGGCAGGTGTCAAGGTTTGGCTGTCGCGCGGGTATGCCGCGCCTGACCGGTGCGCTCCACAGGAAGGGCGGCTGGAGGCGGTGCTGAGAGAAAACGGCTGTCAGGTCGTGTATCCCGAAAAGCTTGAGGTCTGCGCGCAACTCGACGTGCTCGCCGATGCGCGCGTCGTCGCGGGCCTCGAAGGGTCGGCCTTTCACGCGGCCATGCTGGTGGCGGGGCCATCCGCGCCGCTTATTGTCCTGCGCCAGACGCTTAACCGGAACTTCGCCGCCATTGCCCGAGCCAAGGGGTTTCTCGAGATCGACCTTTACGGCGCATACCTCATCGACGATCGCTTCAGCCGGGATCTCGCGTCCCCCGAACGGTCGGCGCGATGCGTCGAGGAAGTCGCGGCCGCTCTCTTGGCGGGTCGGGAGCCGGCAGAGCTGGTCAGACGCCGCTATGAAGCGCAATACAGCTACGACAACTGGCGCCGTCGCTAGTCCTTCCGGATCATCTCTCACCTGCGCGCATGGCTTCGCCAAAGGTTCAGACATCGCCCGCAGCTGACCCAATTGTTGAGCCAGTTGCGCGACAAGATGAGCTGATGCGGAGTTCCAATGCGGGTCGCACCGCCGGTCAAGACCTGGCGGGCCCGGCACGCGACCGAGCTTCCCCGGCCGGTCCGATCACCCGGCGCACCGCCTTGCGCAGCGCGAGCTCGGCCTGGCAGGCGGTCTCGGCAAGCAATGCCAAAGCTTGCGCGCGGCGTTGCTCCGCCGGAGTGGTGACGAAGCTGTCATATCCTAGCCGTCTCATCGTCTCGCCGGTAATGGCTTCGATCAGCGCGATCTCGTGACCCGTGAGAAGCTCGTGCCACTTGTCGATCGAGGAGGTGGCGACTTCGGAGCGGGCCGAGGCCTCGTGGCGGCGCAGCCATGGCGCCCACTGAGGGTTCATGCCCGCGGCCGCCGGATCGACCCCGCGTTCGGCCCGGGGGCTGAGCATGGCCGGTCCGAACGCCTCGCCAAGATGCGCGCGGACGTCTCGCATGGCAGTTTCGGGATCGTGCACCCGATCCTCGTACCGAACGGCGATCACCCGCGAGTCGTGCTCTAGGTCGGGCAACAAATCGCCGTTGACCCAGGCCCAGCGGCGGGCGTCCTTAGCCACCGCCTGGAGCCGGGTATGGCGCACGCTCGCCGCACGCCATAAATCGTCTTCGCTCTTGCGCCAGGGGTCTGCAGCAAGGATGCGATCATCGCCCTGGGATCGCGACGCATGGCGATCATGCGCGCCTGGGGAAACCGGGCGAACAGCCAGCCGGCGTGATGCAGATGGCTGGGGGTCTTCTCGCCAACCCGCTGCTTCCCGCTTTTATCGAGGAAAGCGCGCAACAGCGCCGCGAACATATCGGCAAAGCCGGGGTCTCGGTCCTGCGGAAAATAGCCCTCGCAATGGCCGGGCGTCACCCCCAGCGCGGCGAAACGCGGCGTCCGGCAATAGGCGGCCCAGAACTCGCGATAGTCGCGCGGTTGGTCATCAAGCGAAACCCCGCCGAGGCGAAGGCAGCTCTTGAGGAAACGCGTCTCGGGGGTGACGGCCAGGCGTGAATGGGACGAGAGCAGGCTGCGCATCAGCGTGGTTCCCGACCGACCCGAGCCGACGATGAAGAACGGCGGCTCGCGCAGAACCGCATTATCCTCGAGCGCTCCTGGCGCGGCATCGGCCTCGGCCTGCATCACTTCTTCTCGCTCCAGCCCCCGCGCCGCAGTTGCAGCTTTGGCCGTCCTGACGATAGGCTAAACTTGGTCAATCGTTCCTGATAGCGGCACGAGCGTGCTTGCCTCAATGTGCCCCGGCCGGATACCGCCTGGTGATGGATCCCGACTTCATCATCGGCGGTGCGCCCAAATGCGCGACGACCGCGCTGTTCGACTACCTCGCGCAGCATGACAAGGTATTCGCCAGCGATCCCAAGGAGCCCCACTATTTCGCCTCGGCCGCGCTTGGCCGGCCGATTATGCAAGGCGATTATACGCGCGAGCAATATCTCGCCTTGTTCAAGGGCAAGCGGCCCGGCCAGGTATCGGGCGAGGGCTCGACCCATTACCTGCACCACGCGCACGCAGTCGCACCTCTGATCGCTCGCACCAATCCGGAGGTGCGACTGATATTCTGCCTGCGTGATCCGGTCGCCCGCGCCTACTCGCATTACCTCTACCGCTACGCCACCGCCGGCCCCTATACCGTGGGGGGAGCGGGCCGATCGCGCAACTTCATGGCCTTCCTGCGTGATCCCGAGATTTTCGCAATGGGAGATTACGCTAGCAACCTGGCCATCTTCTTCGAACATTTTCCGCCCGAGCAGATCGCGCTCGTCTTCTTCGAGGATATCGCGAGCGATCTTTCCGGCTGCCTGGCGCATATCTGCCGCCATATCGGCATCGACCAGGGGTTCGCCTTCGATCTTGCGCACCGTTCCAACGAGACCGCCTACGCCCGGCGGACGTGGCTGATGCCGGCAGCAGACGGCCTTACCACGCTGCTTTATCCAGCGCTGTCGGTCGCCGCGCGGCGCTGGCTGATGGCGGTGCGCCATTCGCTATTCTTTGCCCTCGACGCCGCGAAGCCGCGCCTCTCGGCGAAGGATAGGATTGCAGCGACCGACATGTATCGCCCATCGATCCATCGGCTCAAGGAGATGATCGGGCGCGACCTGTCCAACTGGCTCGAAGTCAGGCCCTGACGGCGCTCGCCGCGCGTGCGATGCCGCTTTTTCCAAAGCGCTGCCGTTGCTCTGCCGAAGCTGCCCACCAACCGATCGATGCCAGCTTCGGCAAGGCGCTCGCTGTACCCGATCGAGACGTTTGGCTGCCGCGATCATGGTGGTGAATGCGACTGCCGGTGCGGATCGGTCGACGGTCGTGGAGCGCCTGCTCGAAGGCGTCCAGCGAGAAGTACGGTGCCGAGCGTTCGCTGATCGCCCGCATCAGCCTTGCGATCGTGCAGCGGGCAACGTCGAAGCGCTCACGCTGCAGCTGCCGCCAGATCTTGCGCACGCCTTAGACGGCTCAACCCTCTAGGGAGTCAGGGCCTCCCATAAACCCGGCGCGGTTCACTGCGCCAAGAAGCTCGGCCAGCCTAACGGGCGGGCATTCGTTCGACCATGGTGATCGGCTGGATGTCGATCCCGTGCAGTTTCCAGCGGCCCTGTTCCCACTGGAAGAACAGGTTGAAGCTGATCGAGGTGGGCCGAAGCTGGAAGATCCCGCTCACCGCGAAAACGTCGGGCGACGCCTGGCGCGGAGCCTGGGTATAGGTCGGCGGCACCAGCAACGCGTTCGACAGGTCGATCCCGCTGCCCCGGATACCCGCGAACACCCCGGCGAGCGAGGCGGCGTTGTTGTTGATCTGGAAGCCTTGCGAACCCATGTCGCGCAGCACCGAATAATTCCCCGAGCGGTTGGCATGGTCTACCGCGGCAATGGTCGACCAGATCAGCTTTGAAAGTTCGAGCTCGCCCGGCACCGGCTGGACGGCGGTTGGCACCTGCACTGTAGGGCTCACCCTACCGTCCTGCGCGGCCGAGGGCGCCGATAAAAAGGCAAGCGCGAGGCAGACAAGACCTGCCGGAGCGCGAGGCCCCGGCAAGTCTTTTATCGTTGGCAGACCGGACATCGCGCCTGCCTAGCGCCTCACCAGGCGATCTGGAAACCCCCACGCGCGCCAACTTCGCCACTATCGAAGCCAACGCCAACGCCTGCCGAGAGCGCGGCGTTTGTGCCGACCCGCGCCGAGACCGCCACGGTGCCCGCGCCCTGGTCGTCGTAATAGCCGACCCCGCCCGAGACCGCGAAGCGCGTGTCAGAAGGCAGCATCGGCGATTCCATCGCCAGCGCCATCGCCACGCCCTCGTTGGCGCGGTCGATCCGCTCGTCCTGGTCGTTGGCGATCTGGAACAGCGAATCGATCCGCGCGCTGTTGTTGGAGGACAACGCCTGGAGCGTGGTGATATTCGCCGCGTTGGTGGTGATCCGCGCATTGGCATTGGTGATCGCGGTGGAGTTGCCTTGGATGGCAATCTGGTTGGCGGCCACATTGGCGTTGGTGATGCCGAGCGAGGACTGGGTAGCCAGGTCAAGCACGTCCGATCCGCGGCCCAGCGTGCCGTCCTCATCGACCGTGGCGAAGAACACCTGACCCATCTGCATCGCGGTGCTTTCGCCCAGCCCGGCGATAACCACCTGGTTGTCAGCCGTCGCGGTCGCGCCGTTGCCGATGGCGACCGAATTGGTGCCCGCCGCCATCGCCAGGTTGCCCATCGCTACCGCGCCATCGCCCGAAGCAGTGGCGCCTTCACCGACCGCGACCGAGCGTACGCCGCTGGCGGTCGAGAGATGGCCCAGCGCGGTCGCACGCTCGGCGGTGGCATTGGCGCGCCAGCCGAAGGCCGAGGCACCCGGACCGACCGCGCTCGACTGGCCGCCGACGACGGTCGTCGAAGGGCCCGAAGCGATGGTCGAAGAACCCATCGCGCCGTCTCGGTTGCCGCCGATGGCGATCGAATCGCCGCCCGTCGCCTGGGCGGTGTTGCCGATGGCGATAGAATTACTACCGCTTGCTATGGCATCCTCGCCGCCGGCGAAGCTCTGCGCGCCCGAGGCGGTGGTCTGGTGGCCGACCGCGGTGCCCATCATGCCGGTGGCGCGGGCCTGCCAGCCGAGCGCGGTCGAGCCCGGAGTGTTGGCGACACTCTCGCCGCCCAATGCGGTGGTGGAGGGGCCCATCGCCATCGCGCTGTCGCCGAGGGCAAGCGCATCAGCGCCGTTCGCGATCGACTCGTTGCCGATAGCGGTGGAAAGATCGGTCTGCGCATCGGCGTTCTCACCGACGGCCAGAGAACGCACGCCGGATGCCGTTGCGAGGTGGCCGAGCGCGGTCGCTCGTTCAGCGCCGGCGATCGACTGCCAGCCGAAAGCGGTGGCGCCCGGGCCGGTGGCAGCGCTCTCGCCGCCGACTGCGGTGGTCGAGGGGCCGGTGGCAGTGGCACCCGCCCCGGACTCGTTGCTACCGATCGCCAGTGCGTCAACGCCGTTGGCGCTCGCAGCATTGCCGATGGCGATGGCGCCGACGGCAGGAGCGCTCGCCGCACTGCCGACCGCGGTGCTCCTGGCGCCCGTCGCCGCCGCGCCGGCCCCGCAGGCGAGGCTGTCATTGCCATCGGTCGAGGTCGCGCCACCGGTGGTGTCGATGCCAGCGGTGGCGGTGCCGTCCTCGTTGGTGTCGAGCAGGCATTCCTCGGCATTGGCGCGGGTTGCCGCGCCCGCCATAAGGAGCGCTGCGCACAAGGCGAGCGCGGACGCTCCGCCGGTCGTAACCATACGCCGCGCGATGAAAGCCTGCCTCATTTCTTAATTCCTCCCTTGAAGTCTTGTCGAAAGAGACACCGCTCTTCCCCGCTCGTCAATACGAGCTAGCTTGGCTGCCGGATTGAATGGTGAAGAAATTTGCCGCCGCCGCGCTCGAGCGTTTTGACCGGCACGACAATTCGTGCAAGCTTGCATCCGCTCAGCCGGGCGCTTCGTAAACCCTCGATGAACCGGGAACTTCCCGTTCGGCCGGAGTAGCGAAGCGCCATCGGGCATAAGTGAGGGAGACAAGACCGTCGTGAAAACCCAGACCAAGTTTGCGCTCGCGGGGGGAGGGGTCCTGTTTGCGGGGGCTGCCGCGCTGTCACTGCCGGGGCTTGGCCTCACCGCGGCCGACCACCTCGACCCGCCCGGACGCACCGACCCGATGGTCGACCAGACACCCGATCGCGCAGCCGACATCGCCGATATCTATGCCTATCACGACGATACGCGGTTCACCCTGATCCTGACCTTCGCGGGTCCCGCTCCTACCAACCAGCCGGCGACCTACGATCCCGATGTGCTCTACACGATCAACATCTCCAACGCAGGCTCGCGCACTAGCACTGAAATCCCGATCAACATCCGCTTCGGCCCTGGTGCTGATGCAGGGGAATTCGGCGTTCAGGTAACGGGTGTTCCGGGCGCGGGAACGATCGTCGGCTCTGTGCAGAACACGATCCAGCAGAACGACGTGATGGTCCATGCCGGGCTGTTCGACGACCCGTTCTTCTTCGACCTTCAGGGTTTCATGGAATCTAAGGACACCGGCATGCTCCGCTTCATGGAGAGCCGCGATTTCTTCGCCGGGCAGAACATCACCGCGGTGGTCATCTCAATGCCACGCGCGCGCGTCGCCAATGGCGACAACCCGATCGATGTGTGGGCCGAGACCCGCCGCTTTGGAGGGCAACTCTAATGGCACAATTCGCACAGAAATTCGCGCGTCGGCCCCTTCGCTCGGTTGCGATGGCGCCGGCAATCCTCGCCCTGGGTCTCCTCGCGGCCTGCGGTGATGACGACAATGACGACCGTATCGTCAATCCCGGCCCCGCGCCGAGCCCGACCGCGCCCGCGCCGCCGCCGACCACCACCTACAATGTCTCCCCCTGCCTCAACCAGGTGATCCCCGGCACCGGCGGCACGACGGTGGCAGGCGCGGTGGTGCCCGATACGCTGACGATCAACTTGGCCGCTGCCTCGGGCTTTCCCAACGGCCGTCGCCTGCCCGATCCGGTGATCGACGTGACGTTGGCGGTGATCTTCCTCGATCTCGGCACCCACTCGCCGCTGGCGCTGGCGCAGCTGCCGCTCAACCCGCGCGCCAACGACCGGCCATTCAGGGACAGCTTTCCGTTCCTTGCGCCGCCCCAGGGTTCACCCGCGCTCGCGCCCTCCGACGGCAGCGGCTTCACCTTCCGCACCGACGCGCCCACCGCCTATGCGCGGGTCGATCGGATGGGTATGCCCGCAGTGGCGACCGCGCTCATCGGCTCGGACCAGAAGATCCCCTACAACGACGCCAATCCGGGGGTCGACGCGACGGGCGCCTTCGTTCCCGAATTGACCGAGCAGTTGACCCTCCTCACCAACGGGCTGGCTGATGATCTCATCGGCGCCGGGCTCACTCCCTGCGCTAGGGCTCAGAACTAGCGATCGGCGATCATGGCTGAACAAGCGGGGCCGGACGTCGCGGAGAAGCGCGGGAGCGGGTGGCGCAGGGGGGCACTGCTCCTCGGCGTACCCGTCGCCGCGATCCTCGCCTACATCGCCGCCGAACCCTTGCTCGAAGGCGAGGACGAAGCGGCGATGCTCGCGGTTTCGCTCCCCGATACAGGCTACGGTCCGTCCGATTACTCGGCACAGCTTGCCGATGCCGACGTCCAGCTCGAGCTTGGGCGCGAGCGGGTGGCGAGGGGGCCTGACGAGTGGCTGCGGCAGGAGAGCTTCGCCCGCGCCATGTTCGCCCGCTTCCGGCTGACCGCCTCACCCGACGAGCTGGCGACAGCCGATCAGGCGCTCGCCGAGGCGCGCCGGCTTGCGCCCCAAGGCAGCGGGCCGATGCTGTCCTCGGCCGAGCTGGCGATGGCGATGCATGATCTCGCCGCCGCCGAGCGTCATCTGGACGCCCTAGACAGCAGCGTCGTTCCACCCAGGCCCGCCGCGCGCGCCGAGGCGCTGGGCCTGAGGGGCGACATCGCCTTCTATCGCGGCGACATGGCGGGTGCTGAAGCGGCCTATGACGCGGCCGACGCCATCGTGCCGACACCCGGCAACGTCGTTCGCCGCGCAATCCTGCTGCGCGGGCAGGGCCGCTTCGACGAGGCGCTGGCCAAGATCGGCGAGGCTGCCCGGCTCGACGGCACGCCCACGCCGCGCTCGATGGCGGCCTATGCGATGCACATCGGCATGATCGAGAACGTGCGCGGCAATTACGCCGAGGCGCGCGACTGGTTCGTGCGCGCCGACGCGCTGTTCCCCGGCTACTGGCTGGCCGAGCTCTATGTCGGCGAGGCCGACGCGGTGGCGGGCAACACCGCCGGCGCCCTGGCCACCTACCAGCGGGTCGCGCGCGAGACCGGTGATCCGCAGGCGATGGATGCCGCCGCCTTCCTGCTGCTGGAACAGGGCAAGGAGGCCGAGAGCCGCGTCTTGTCGCGCCGTGCCGCGGCGGTCTGGCGCGAGCGCGTGGCGCAGAACCGCGGCGCCTACATCGCCCATGCGTTCGAGAACGAACTGGCCTTCGGTGACCCGCATCGTGCGCTCGCCCAGGCGCGCGACAACGCCCGGTCCCGGCCCTATGGCGATGCGCTGATTCTGGTCGCCGAAGGGCTGCTCGCTACCGGGGAACCGGCAGCCGCGCGCGAACAGTTGCTTATGGCGGAGGCCACCGGATGGCGCAGCGCGCCGCTCTATGCCCGACTTTCCGAGGCGGAAGCCGAACTGGGCGACCAGCAGGCGTCCGAAGCCGCGGCACAAAAGGCGCGCGCTCTCAACCCGCGGATCTTCGAGCCGCAGATGGACCGCCTCTGGTTCGGGCACGGCTGACGACCGGCTCGCAGAAACGACGACGTTTCAAGCGGATAGCGAAGTAAAGTCAGGCATGCACAGGCGTTTTCGGCTTGGGGCGTGCGCATCGTGACCCTTTTTCGGGACCGACGGACTCCGCGAATGGCGCCGCCCCCCCGGGCTTGATTGAGGCGGTGAGTTGGAACCCTTTTGCAAGTCGAGGCCCGACTTCGAGAATTGCGATTGCTCGCCGCCGGCTGCGGGTGCTCACCGGCGGATGCAATGTCGATCTGACACCATCCGGTCGAGAAGGTCACCCGGGGTCGGTCGCTGTTCCCCTCCTGCCCAGGAGGAACACGGGAATGAGCGAGAGCAGCAACACGCCGCCGATCAGCATCCAGGCGGGCGGAAGCCAATCGCCTTCGGCTTGCGATCCGGTCGGCGCGCGCTCGACCAGCTTGCCTCTTTCGCCTGCCTCGAGCGCAATGGAGAGCTCGGTCGTATGCCCTTCCTCGCCATGTGCGACGATCCGATAGCTCTGCCCGCTGGTTCCTGTAAAACGGAACCCGCCTTCTGCATCGGTGACGGCCGTCTGCGCGGCGTTCTCAGCTCCAGCATCGCTCTTGAGTTCGACATATTCGCCCGCTCCCGGCGTTCCGTCCGAATAATAGACCCGCCCCTCGATTGCCCTGCCGTTCGCTTCAGCGGAGATGAGCAATCCATGCGCCCAGGCCGGCATGGCAAGGGCGGCCAGCATTAGGGCAAGGATCGTCTTGAACGCGATCTTCATTTCCATCACCTCGCGTCGAAGCCCAGCAGGTATTCGTAGGAAAGCTCGGTGAAACGCGGGTTGCCGCTCTGGGCGATCCTTCGTCCGGCCCACAGCTTGTTGAAGCCTGCGCGCGGCGTGAAGCTCGCCACGCCGTTCGCGTCGGTCTTCGCGTCCGAGGTGTCCTCGCCGTGACCGACGGAGACGCCGGCGACCGGCCCGCCGTCTTGCAGCACCCGCACACGAATCGGCTGACCGGCCACGGGCTGCTCGGCGCTGAGCGGCACGACCTCGAACTGCTGGCCCGTGCGCCTGGTGACGACGGGCGCCCATTGGACGATGGTCTTGCCGTATTTGACCGCCGAGACCGCGCTCACCGCGCCGCGCACCTCGTTCATCGGTTTCTCGACCGAAGGACCGGGCGTGGCGGTGCGGCTATGGATCCCGTTGTCGTAATGCAGCGCGATCACCGCCGGCTCGCTGGCCGTCACGACCCGCACCTCGTCGCCTCGAACACGCCGCTCCAGCCTGATGCGCTTGCCATCGGTGTCGTACGCGCGGACCCATTCCAGCTTCTCGGGCTGGGGTTGTTCGAGCTCGCCCCCGTGCCCGCCGAAGCGCAGCAGCCAGCTATTGCCGCTGCCTTCGCGCACCAGCCAGGCCGTATGCGCGGCCGCGCCGCTTGCGACCAGCACAGCGAGCGCCGCGAAGCCTGTCGCCAATTTGCGTCTCATGGGTATTCTCCTCTGCACTGTTCAAAAACCGACCTGCAAGCCGAGCTGGATGAAACGGGGCGTGCCCGTCGCGATCGATCCCAGCGAATTGAAGCTCGAGGCGTAGACCACGTCCCCGACATTCTCGATGTCGAGATAGATCCGCGCAGGCACCGGCAGCAGGTCGCCCAGCTCGTAGGATGCGCCGATGTCGAGCGTGCTGTAATCGGGCGCGAAGACGGTGTTGGCGCCGTTGGTCGCATATTCGCCGACATGGCGGAAGGTCGCGTTCAGCGTCAGACCCGCGAACGGCCGCACCCGCGCATCCGCCGTCAGCGTATGATCGGGCACGCCGGTGACGAGGTTGCCGATGAGCGCGGGGTCGAGATTGTCCTGCACCTGTGATTGCGCATAGGCATAGGCGACGAGGAGGTCGATCGCGTCCACCGGCTGCCATTCGAGGCCCGCCTCGAACCCGGTCCGCCGGGTCTCGCCCAGATTGACGAATTCGCCCGGGGAAGGGCTGGCGAACTCGTTCGAGGAATCGACCCGGTAGAGCGCGACATCGAGCGCGAAGCGGTCGAGCGGGGTGAGCCGCGCGCCGACCTCGTATTGGCGGATCGTGTTAGGGTCGAGGCCCTGCGCTCCGGTCGCGAACTTGGCCTGCGCGGCCGGCAGCGCGAAGCCTTGCGAGTAGCTGGCGCGCAACTCCAGCCAAGGCGCCAGCCGGGCCTGCGCACCGACCTTCGGGCTAAGCGCATCCACTGCCTCGAACTTGCCGCACGCGCCGCCGGGGATCTCCACGCCATCGGGGCTGCATTCGCCGGTGAACCGGTCGTAGCGCAGGCCCAGCGAAACATCGAGGATCTCGCTCAAGCGCATGTCCGCCTGGCCGAAGGCCGAGATGCTGTCGAGCGTCAACGTGCGGTCGAACTGGGCGGGGGATACGCGGCGCCTGAAATCAAGGTCCTCGTAGAACTGGAACTGCGTATCCTCGGTGAAGGCTTCGACGCCCAGCACATAGGCGATCCGCCGCGAGGCGAACTGAGTATTGCCGTTAAGGCTGAAACCGCCGCCATAGACCTCGCGGTCATAGCGTTCCTCCCGCTGGCGCCATGCCGCGCTCGGGTTTGCCGGCCCGCGCGTGAAGTAGCGCACGAAATCCTGCTGCGTGCTGTAGACATAGCCTAGCAGGCGGGCATCGGTGGAAATGCTGTAGCCGAAATCGGCGCGCGCGGTGAAAAAGTCCTTCTGCGAACCGTCATTCTTCACCCGCTGATCGATACCGTAGGGGTCGGCCTCGAACTGGTCGAAGGTGAGGTAAGCTGCCGACCGGCCTTCGGCGGTCTGATAGCGGGCGGAAACCGAGGCGTCGAAGCGTTCGGCAAGCGCGACGCCGTAGCGGCCCGCGACGGTGAAGCGTTCGGCATCGGATTGCGGCCGAAAGCCATCGGTCCTGAAATATTGCGCCGCTGCGTTGAGCTCACCGTATGTCCATTCGCGCCCGAGCGCGGCTTGCGCATCGAACGTATCGAAATCGCCGAACGAGGCGTCGGCCTCGGCGTAATCTCCGCCCTTTCGCGTCTCGTAGGCGACAAGCCCGCCGCGGTTGAAATTGCCGTAGAGCGCGGAGACCGGGCCGCGATAGACCGTGATCTCGGCGATCTCGAGCGGGATGAGGACGTTGGCGTCGGCATAGCCGTCGGCATGGCTGTTGGCTTCGTTGAGCGGGATACCGTCGATGACCATGCCAAGGTCGCCGCCATGCGCGCCGTTGCCGAACCCCCTGATGACGATCTGGTTGGCGACACCGGCGAGATTGTAATCGCGCACGTTCATGCCGGGTACCTCACGGAACAATTCCTGCACTTCGGTGACACGCAATTCGCGGATGTCTTCCTCATTGAGCGTGGTGGTCGAGAATACGGTGTCGAGCCGCTTGATCGCCTGCCCCTTGACGACGATCCGGTCGAGCGCACCATCGTCCGGCAAGTTCGTCCGGTCCTGAGCCTCGATGCTCTGCGCCTGAACGCCATCATGCACCGGCAGCACGGCCGATCCCGCAAGCAGCGATGCGAACAGCATGCCTTTAGACAACCGATGCATGATGTGCTCCTCGATCGATGGCGAACACAGACCAGGCCGGAAGGAGTCGGCCCGAAACCAGCGCGTCATCGGCAGGCGGTTGCGCGAATAAGACCCGCACCTGCAGGCCGAACAAAATGGCGCCGCAGATCACGAGCAGAATGTTCGTAGCGTACGCGAGAACGGCCCATCCGCGAGATCGCCGCCACAGGTAGAGCGCCCCGCCCATCGCGGCCAGGGCCACGATCTGCCCGAGCTCGACGCCGATATTGAACGCGATGATCTTCTCGAAGAAGTCGGGATCGGTGGTCAGCGCCATCTGCTGGAACCTGGTCGATAAGCCGAAACCGTGGATCAGGCCGAAGAGGAAGATCATCGGCAACAAAGGCGGCGTGTTGGTTCCGATGGCGCGCTGCAGCCAGCCAAGGTTCTCCAGCGCCTTGTAGATTACCGTCAACGCGATCAGCGCATCAATCAGGTGCGGGTCGGCGGCGATGGACAGCGGCGTGGCGACGAGAAGGACCAGCGCATGGCCGAAGGTGAAGGCGGTGATGAAGCTGACGATCTGGGCCGGACGGCTGACGAAGAACAGCAGGCCCAGCAGGAACAACAGGTGATCGTAGCCGGTCAGCATGTGCTCGGCACCGAGCCACGCGACGTCGGCAAAGCCGCCCTGCACCATTTGCTGCTTGGCCAATTCCGACGGTTCGTGCGCGACCGCGGCGCTTGGGACGAAGACTATCGCGGCGATGCTCCAGATCGCCGCTCGCGGAGGCATGAACGTTCCGATGGCTGCCCCCTTTTCAGCAAGACCGTATGAACGATCCTTCAATGGTTCATACGAGCGCCGTCAAGGGGCGGATGCGCGGCCGGCAGAATTATCCTACGCAGCCAAGATGGCCAGGAACGATAAGAGCACGACATGCGCAGGATAACAGTCTCCATCGACGAACCGCTGGCGGATCAGTTCGATGATCTGATCGCGGCCCGGGGTTATCAAAGCCGCTCGGAGGGCGTTGCCGATCTGATGCGCAAGGCCGTTGAGACACGCTATGCCGAGCGGGGCGCAGGTGACAGCTCGGTGGGCGTGCTGTCCTACATCTACAATAGCAAGAACCAGCAGCTATCAGCCCGGTTGTCCACGATGGAGCATGACCATCACGACCTGATCGGCGCGGTCATGCATACGGTTCTGGATCACGAGCATCGGCTCGTCAGCATGATCCTTCGCGGGTCGTCGGAGCAGGTGCGGCGCTTCGCCGACGAGGTCCAGGCGCTTCGCGGCGTGACTCTGGGCGCGATGAACGTCATTGGGGTCGTCGCCGATGATAGTCACCTCCACGCCCACGATCATGACCATCCCGGCCACCCGCATCTTCTACCGGCGATCTTGAGGGACCAATGAAATGTTTTGGTTCGCGCAGCTCGCAGCGCCCGAAAGTCAGCTGATTGCTGCGGCGAGCGCAAGGCAGTGATTTGATCTATCAAGGACAGGTTTGGGTCGGAATGAGGGAAGTCTGCGTTGTGCCTAATCATGCGCCAAGAATGATCAAAGACGTTATGGCGAATATCTGATATAATGACGCTCGCCTGGTAGTTTTCTTCGATAAAGACTAAAGAAAACATGGTAGCGATCAGAACCCAGGAGGTCTTCCTCCACTACGGGCGGCGATTGTAGGCTGCTATTACAACGATGCCATAGGACCTATCGATCTAGAACCGGCTCAACTTTGGTGCTTGGTGCGCTGGCTCGGCAATCACGGAATCGCGGTGAGTGGCGAAACCCCGCAAATCGCTCGATCTGCGGGGTTTGCTGATGGTGGGCGTAGCAAGGTTCGAACTTGCGACCCCTGCGATGTCAACACAGTGCTCTACCGCTGAGCTATACGCCCGCCCCACCTTGGTGCAGGCCCGTCGGGATGGAACCTACACGGCCGGCCCCGGCAAGGGTACCAGCCGCCCGCGCGCCTAGCTGCGTGGCCGATTTGTTGCAAGGGGAATGCGCAGCGCATCGGCGTGGATGGCAGACCGCAACCACGCCAATCGCTTACATGTTCGCCACGGCTTCCGTGTGGAACATCAGATCGATCTGGCCGACCAGTTCGCGCAGGTGAAACGGCTTGGACAGGGTGCGAGCCTGCGGCGTCTCGCTGCGGGCACGCATGCTCACTGCCGCAAAGCCGGTGATGAACATCACCTTGGTCGATGGGCTTATCACATTGCATCTCTTGGCAAGCTCGATGCCATCGATCCCGGGCATGACGATGTCCGACACCAGCAGGTCGAAAATCTCGGTCCGCAGATGCGGCAGGGCATCGGTGCCGCTGGCGACCGCCACGACTGAATAGCCCGCCTTTTCCAGCGCACGGGCCAGATAGGTGCGCATGGCGAGATCGTCCTCGGCCAGCAATATTCGGATCATGATCTTGTTCCTTATCGAGCGGATCGCCTTGCCACCCCGCCTAACGCGATCGGCGGACTTCGCCACCCGCTTGCCGGCCACTGTCCGGCAACGGGACATAACCCGGATGCCTATCATGGGCGGCATCTGCCTGAGCCTCGGACACCCCGAGCCTTTGACACAGGGCCGCAACCGTTCCAGCAAGCGCGTATGTCGAGATCGCCTGCCGCACCTGTTGATGATTCGCACATGTCGCAAGGCGGGCGGATACCGGGCACCATCAACCAGTGCGCGTTCAAGATCGCCAGCCGGCGGTCTTTTCCCATCCCCGTGCTGATCGCGGTCCCTCACGCCGGCCGCACTTATCCTGCCGACCTTGTGCAGCGGATGCGCGATCCAGCCGAGGCCGCTCTGCGGCTCGAGGACCGCTTCGTCGATCTTCTTGCCGCCAAGCTCGCCGACCGGACGGGGGCCGCGCTCCTTATCGCCCATGCGCCGCGCGCGCTAATCGATCTCAACCGGTCGCCGGGCGATATGGACTGGAGCATGGTCGAGGGCAGGCCTGCCGCCACCGTCACCGGCGGGCGAAGCGTCGCCAGGGCAGACCGGGGAGCGGGCGCGGGAGGCCGAGCGCGGGGCGGCCTTGGCCTGATCCCCCGCCGCCTGCCGGGAATGGGCGAAATATGGCGCTCCCCCGTCAGCACCGCAGAGGTCGAGACGCGACTTGCGCTGGTTCACCGGCCTTATCATGCAGCGCTGTCACAAATGCTCGCCCGGATGCGCGACCAGTGGGGGGCGGCCTTGCTTGTCGACCTGCACTCCATGCCCCCGCTCGCGTGCGGTGAGGGTCGTGACCAAGCTGCCCAATTCGTTATTGGCGACAGGTTCGGCGCCTCGTGTGCGTCCGACCTAGCCGCGTTCGCCATCGATCATCTTAAGGATGCCGGACGAGCGGTGGCGCATAATCGTCCCTATGCAGGCGGCTATGTGCTCGACCGACATGCCTCGCCGGCAAGCGATATCCACGCGATGCAGATCGAGGTTTGCCGCGCGACCTATCTTGATGCGGCGCTAAGATCGCCCGGGCCAGGGCTGAAAACGGTAGCGGCGCTTCTAACCGAACTTGTCGAGCGACTGGCTGCCGAGATAGCCGGTTCTTGCGGACTAGCCGAGGCTGCCGAATAGACCGGCATCGCGGCCCCACAGAACGTCGTTCGCAGATAAAAAAAGCCACCCCGCACATGGAGCGCGAGGTGGCCAAGGTTCAGGGAGGAGGTGTGCCGTGGCACACCTGTCCGATCAGGCCATGAGGGGAGCGCCGACCGGACGATCCCTAGTTAATCCGCCGGGGAGTCATTTCAAGCGCTATCGGACAATCAAATCGATACCGAACCCGGTCGCGGCGGACGAACTCAGCGCCGCGCCCGAGCGAGCTTCCGCAAAGACCTCTGAGGAACCGCTTTGGGCCTAAGGTCGCTCACGGCCGACAGGGTTCTGACCGTCAACCCGAGGGCTTGTCGGAGGTCGGATCGAAGCCTGGAAGCCCCCCATCATTGCCGTTCGCCGCGGCGGGGAGGGACGCGCCGGCTATTGGCAGGTTCGGCCCCTTGCCCTGTTGCTGCTGGCGGGCGAACACCATCCGCATCAGGTCGAGCGAGAATAGGTGCGCAAAAAGCAGCGGCAGCAAGCCGTTGTCGTTCCATTTGCGCAATTGGTCACCGCGTGCCTCGCGCAGCTTTTCCTGGTTGACCATCTTGAAGCCGCGATAGACGTAAGGCTTGTCCGGCTCCTCGGCGCGCTGGATCGACACCTCGCCATCCATCAGCAGCTCGGCCTTTATTACCTCGTCGACAAAGGCCTGCGTGCGCTGACCCGCTTCCTCGAACTTCTCGCAGAACTGGAGCAGCGCCTTGGTGTGTTCGCTCGGCTGGCCCTCGCCATCGAACAGCGGCTTGCCCTCCTCCATCTCGCCGACCAGATCGGCTGTCGGGTCGAAGCACAGCGACATCTGGTCGGATTTCTGGTCGAGGCGGGCAAGAAGGAAGGGGTAACGGCGTATATAGGCGGGGACATATCGCGGGTCGCCCACGGGCTTGCCTTCGTCATCGAAATAGGTGTTGACGCCCTCGTTCAGGCCCATCAGCGCCAGCGGAACCGGCCGGTCGCCTTGCGAGAAGACGATCGGAAAATCGCGCTGCGCCATGGGGAATTCCTCCACCGTCAGCGGGATGGCGTGCTGCCCTACTACCCAGGGCGCCCGATCCACCGTACGCGCGCTCCACTTGCCGTGGTCGCGGCTGTTGAGCGGCACGATGTCCTTGTAAAGGACGGGAAGATTGGCTTGAGGCGCGCTGGCCATGTCTGCTGTCTCCAAGGAAAGAACGCGGGGGAGCTTGATCGGATTGCCACCCTGGCAGGTGCCTGTCCAACCGGACCGGACGCGAAGGGCTTGCCGGGCGCGTGGCGCTCTAGGCGCTGGCCTTGGGTGGCGCAAGCGGTACGAGCTTGCCGGGATTGAGGATGCCGTGCGGATCGAGCGCATGCTTGATGCTGCGCATCACCGCGAGCCGCACCGGGTCGGCAAGCCGCGCCAGTTCGTCCACCTTCAATTGACCGATCCCGTGCTCGGCACTGATCGAACCGCCCGCATCGCTCACCAGGTCGTGCACGAAAGCGCTCATTGCCTTGCTTTCGTCCAACTCCCAGCGGCTGCGATCCACGCCAACAGGTGCGCGGATGTGGAAATGGACATTGCCATCGCCCAGATGACCAAAGGCGATCGCCTTCGATCCGGGAAAGGCCTGTTCCACTTCGTGTATCGCATGCGAGACGAAATCCGCCATTCGTGCGACCGGAACCGAGATGTCATGCTGCACCGCGGGCCCCAACGCCCGTTCGGCAGGCGAAATTTCGTCACGCAAGGTCCACAACGCCTCGGCCTGAGCCTCGTTGGCGGCGATCGTTGCATCCTGGATGACACCCTCGGCAAGCGCGCTCTCGAGCAATTCGTCGGCGAGGGATCGGAGTTCGCTCTCACCGGCGTGCGGGGATACCAACTCGACAAGCGCGTGCCAGCGATGCGGGCTGGCAAGTGGGGGGCGAGCCTGCGGCAGATGCGCGAGAACGGCATCGAGACATTCTGCTGGGAGCACCTCGAACGCCTCGAGCGCCTCGCCCGCGCGGTGCTCGGTATGAAGCAGCAGGGCACGCGCGGCATGGATATCGCCAAGCCCCGCCCACAGCACGAGCCGCCCGGCCATTGCGGGGACAAGCCGCAAGGTCGCTGCGGTGATAATGCCCAGCGTGCCTTCCGAGCCGATCATCAGCTGCTTGACATCGAAACCACGATTGTCCTTCTTGAGCGGTGCCAAGGTGTCGAGCACACCGCCATCGGCGAGCACCGCCTCAAGGCCCATCACCTGCGCCCGCATCGTGCCGTGGCGCAGCACCTGCGTCCCCCCGGCATTGGTGGCGATGAGCCCGCCTATCGTGGCCGACCCCTTTCCCCCCAGCGTGAGCGGAAAGCGCAGCCCTTCCTGCGCGGCGATCTCGTGCAGCTGCTGGAGCACCACGCCGGCCTCGAGCGTTATCTCGCGCGCGGCATGATCGAACCGCCGGACCTGGTTCATCCGCCTCAGGGAAAGCAGGATCGCCGCCCCGCTCTCATCGGGTGTGGCACCGCCCGACATGCCGCTATTGCCCCCCTGTGGCACGATGGGAACCCGGTGACGCGCGCATAGCGCAACGAGCGAGGCCACTTCTTGTGTCGAGCGCGGCGAGGCCATCGCCAACGCGCGGCCGACATACCTGCCGCGCCAATCGGTCAGCCATGGGTCGAGAAGGTCGGGGTCGCGCGTCAGCCCGCCAGCGCCAAGGATCATGCCCGCCTCTTCGAGGAACGTGCTGCCTTGCGGCGATGTGGCATCAGGCTTCATCGTGCCCGCCTTGCCAGCAGGGCACGCGGTTTGAAAGGGCGCCGGCGGATGACGGGTGCGGGCCAAGGTTCACCGGCCATTCAATCGTCCCACCTAAAGCCGGGGGCACGGCGTCTTGGCAAAGGCGTGCGCTAACCCGGCTGCCGCGACATGAATGCTTTGAAGCCCCTCTTCTATCCGCTGGCCCTCCTATTGCCCGCCTGGATGGGCTTGTCGAGCTCGGACGTCCAGCAATCCTCGCCAGTGAGCGCTTCGCCTGTGACGCCCGTCGCCAACAATTCCCCCAAGCATCCTCGCCCGGAGCTGGGCTTCAGCAATGACCAGCAGGGCACCCAGGCCTTGCGCATGCTGGAGCGCGCCCATCGACACGAGCCGCAGAACCAGGTCCGCATCGAGCGGCGGATCATTGTTCGGGTATCCCCCGCCAGCCAGGCGCAGCGTGAGCGAATGCTGGCTTCGCTTCCTCGCCGCACCCGGTCCGAAAGTTACGCCGAAGTCGAGCACGAGCCTTGCGTGGGCATGGACACGATCAGCGCCGTGCAGCCTGTCGCGCAGAACCGTCTGCTGCTGTTCATGCGTGACCGGCGCATTCTGTCGGCGCGGCTCGAGCGAGCGTGCAATGCGCGTGCGTTCTATGCCGGGTTCTATGTCGAGCGCAGCGAGGATGGCGACCTGTGCGTCTTGCGCGATCTTGTCCAGTCGCGCATGGGGATGGCCTGCCGCATCGAGAGCCTGCATAGTCTTGTCGCGGTTCGGGACTAGGCGATGTCCGACTGTCCGGATTTGTTGACTTTCGGAGCCTTCTCTGCCTAGGCGTGGAGCGTCGCAGGAGCGCCCTTGAAGGCGCGCCGGGCGACAGAGCGTGCCACCCAGCGCAACGATTGCCCCATCCGGACATTGCCCGCCTTATGACCTTTGCCGATCTCGGCCTATCCGACAAGCTGCTGCATGCGGTCGAGGCTGCCGGCTATACCGAGCCCACGCCGATCCAGGCTCAGGCGATCCCGCAGATCCAGATGATGAAGGATCTGATCGCAGTGGCCCAGACGGGCACCGGCAAGACCGCCAGCTTTGTGCTGCCCATGATCGACATCCTGGCTTCGGGTCGCCGGCGCGCGCGGATGCCGCGCTCACTTATCCTCGAGCCCACGCGCGAATTGGCCATGCAGGTGGCCGACAACTTCGAGAAATACGGCGCCAACCATGATCTCACACTCGCGCTGCTGATTGGCGGGGTGCAGATGGGCGACCAGGTCAAGGCGCTCGACGAGGGTGTCGATGTCCTTATCGCCACGCCCGGCCGGCTGATGGACCTGTTCGAGCGCGGCAAGATCCTGCTGACCGGTTGCGACCTGCTGGTCATCGACGAGGCGGACCGCATGCTCGACATGGGCTTCATCCCCGATATTGAGTTCATCTGCGAGAAACTGCCCACCACGCGCCAGACGCTGCTGTTCAGCGCCACGATGCCGGGACCGATCAAGAAGCTGGCCGATCGTTTCCTGAACGCTCCCAAGCTTATCGAGGTCGCGCGCCCGGCAACCGCCAACGAGAACATCGTCCAGGCCAAGATCTCGCTGTCGTCGCGCAAGAAGAAGCAGGCGCTACGCTATCTGCTGCAGACCGACGATGTGTCCACCGCGATGATCTTCGCCAACCGCAAGACGACGGTGCGTGACCTTAATAAGGACCTGCGCAAGCATGGAATGGCTTCGGGGGAGATTCATGGCGACATGGATCAGCAAAGCCGGATGGCCGAACTGGCGCGCTTCCGTGCGGGTGAGATCAATATCCTGGTGGCAAGCGATGTCGCCGCGCGCGGACTGGACATCAAGGGCGTGAGCCACGTGTTCAACTACGACACGCCCTGGCATCCCGATGACTATATCCACCGGATCGGCCGTACCGGGCGCGCGGGCGCGACGGGGATCGCCTTCACTTTCGTTACCCCGGAAGATGCAGAAGCGCTGGCCAATGTCGAGAAGCTCACGGGGCTGAGCATTTCGGAATATGTGTGGGGCGAAGGGGGCGGAGCGCCCCCGGTCGCTGCTCCCAAGGCCAGGAAAGCCGAGACGCGGCCCGATCGCTCGCGTCGTCGCGATCAGGACCGAGGCAGCGGGGGGGACGATCGACCGGAAGCGCTGGCACGCCCGCCGGTCTCCGAGCGTCGCGACCCCGATACTCGCGCGCAGCCCCGTCCACGGCGGGGCCGGGAGGAGCGGGAAGGGGAGGAACCTGTCCCCGCGGGCGAGTGGAACGGACCGATGCCCGGGTTCCTCAACGTCTCGGCGGGCTGACGCACCGCCGGACCGCGACGCGAGCGAACTGAGCCCGGCGCGTTATCGAACACGGCCGGGCTCAGCGCGATCACAGCTGCGCTCTTATTATTTTCATTTTCGCCAGATGCCGCTCGACCACCGGTAGCGTGCCGCTTGCGTAGGAGCGCAGTTGCGCATTGTCGCCACCCTGGCTGTAGCTGCGCATCAGCGAGACGGTCTCCTCATGCGCCAGCACCTGCTGATCGAGATAGGTGCTGTCGAAAGCGTCATCGGGGGCGTTCTCGAGATGCTCGACCATTCCCTCGCGCCGGGAATCGAGCTTCATCGCCAGCCGGGTGACGCCGCGCGTCTCGTTCATCTCGAGCGGCGCATCGAGATGGTGCTTGCTGGTGATGTGATCCCCGATCATCTTCGCCGCCATCGCCCGCACGGGTTCATTGCGCGATCGCGAAAGCGCCACCCGCGCCGCGGCGATCTCGTACAGGTCGCCGATGGTCGCGCTTTCGACGAAGCCGTCGGCGCTGTGGTGGTGGTCGACGCGCTTATCTTGCCGACCGTGCCGCTAACGCAGTCAGTAACCTTGTCGACGACGTTCTTGACCTTGCCCGCCATTGCTCAAGCCTCCTCCAGCACGCGCGAGGGAGCCGAGGTCCTGCCGGCGCGATAATAGCCCAGCTTCTCGTGCGGCCCATCCTCACACAGGGCTTCGACCGGGTGGTCGCCGTCGGTGGCCAAGCGGTACTCATCGCCCTTCTCGGAACGGCGGCGCTCGATCACCTGCTCGATCGGCACGCCGCCCTCGTTGACTACGTTCTGATAGGCGAAGAAGCGATGATCGGGCGGCAGGTCGTCAACCGGCACGAACTGCGCATCGAAGCCTGTCCAGTCGACCGTGCGTCGCAGCACGTCGCGGACATACTCCTTGTTCGGCTCGAAGGTGAGCGGTTCCGAGAACCCTGCAGCTGGAAGGAAGCTCTGCGGATCGATCCCGTCCACCTGCTCCAGCATCTCACAGGCGATGCGCAGGTGCTCTATCTCCATTCCAAGGTGCAGCTCCCACAGCGCCCTGATCCGGTTGTCCGTCTCGGTCTGCATGCACGACCAGTAAAGCCAGCACTCGTTGTACTCGTGCAGCACCAGGTTGGTCAGCCAGCCCATGGTCGGGTCGAGGATCGACTCGTAGTGTGTGACGTGCTCCTCCTCGATCTGTGCGATCTCGAGGTAAAGTCCGCGTGCGAGAGGATCTTCGGGGATGTTTCCGGCATTCAATTAGAAGTTCATCGTCTGCTGCTCGGCCGCGACGATCGAAATGGCGTTCATCACCGACCGGGTGTCCGCCGCGGTCAGCGTCATCGGCCGCCGCAATTCGTCATGCGGGTCGCGGTGTTGGAAGATGGTCGGCCGGCCCAGCAGGATCTCGGTCAGATCGCCGGTGATCTCCTCGACCTTCCGCCCCCCCCCATGAGGTCCATGAGATTGGCATAGCGATACAGATGGTCGAAGTCCTCGAGCAACGCGAAGTCGTAGACCTTCTTCAGGTAAGGTTCGGGCTCGTTCCGAGCGAGCCAGGCGGTCAGATCGACCGCGACCTGCTCGTAGCCGATGGTCCGGGCAATCGTGCTCTCGTTACCCGGGATTAGCCAGTTGATCGCTTTCTGCTGCTGCTGCTCGACCCGACGGACCAGCGCGAGCTTTTGCTTGATACCGGTATCGGCGGTGTGCCGAGCGGACTGGTGCGAGTTGATGATCGCCTCCACCTCGACGCCGTTCATGAAGATCGTCCGACAGCGCGTGTAGGGATGCACGGCGCGCGTATCATATGGCGCGACGTTCAGCTCGGACCAGTTGCGCAGCTGGCGCTCAAGCGGAATGCCGCGTTCGGTCATGGGGTTGAAGCTCATGGGTGGTCTCCTGCAAACAAGGTTCGTCCATGGAAGGATCGATCCCGACGGCCCGTTCCGCGCGAGCGGCAAGGCGTGCAAGGTCTGCGATCGTCAAATAGATTAAACCATTGTTAGGAAAGCCAAATTCCGGCCGTATCTGAGCTGGCGATGGGCGCGCGCAGTCATCTTCAGACCACCCTGACGAAGCTATCGATCACCCGCTTCCTGCCGCTGCTTTCGAACTCGATCTCCAGCTTGTTGCCCTCCTGCCCCACCACCTCGCCATAACCGAACTTGTCGTGGAACACGCGCGCACCCATCGCGATATCCCCGCGCGGTTTGGCCGCGAAGCTGGCGGCGCTTTTGGTGTTCTCGCGGATTCGGGCGGGGGCGGTCTCGTAGCCGGTCGCCAGCGCGCGCTGCCAGCCCGGTCCCCGCGCGTCCGCGCGTTCGGGCGCGACGGAGGCGAGATGCGCGAACGGGTCGTCGGTCTCGCTCCAGTTGGCCCGCCACAGCGACGCGCCGACCGTCATCGTGGTCTCGGTACTGACGTGCTCATCGGGCAGTTCCTCGACGAAGCGGGAGGGGATAGAGCTTGTCCACTGGCCATAGATCCGCCGGTTCGCGGCGTGCAGGATCGTGCAGCGGCGCCGGGCGCGGGTGATGGCGACATAGGCCAGGCGCCGCTCTTCCTCCAGGCTGGTAAGCCCGCCCTCGTCGAGCGCGCGCTGCGAGGGGAACACGCCCTCCTCCCAGCCGGGCAGGAAGACATGATCGAACTCCAGCCCCTTGGCCGCGTGCATGGTCATGATGGTGACCTTCTCGCCGTCGTCGGCGCGGTCATTGTCCATCACCAGCGAGACGTGCTCGAGGAAATCGCCGAGCGTCTCGTACTCTTCCATCGCCCGGGCAAGCTCGACCAGGTTGTCCGCCCGCCCCGCCGCCTCGGCCGAGCGATCGGCGGCGAGCATGGCGTCATAGCCCGATTGTTCGAGCACGGTGCGTAGCAACTGGGCCGGCGAGACCTTGTCCGCAAGTTCGCGCCAGTTGAGGAAGCCCGTCATAAGCCCGGCGATGGTCTTGCGCGCGCGCACGGGAAGCTCGTCGCTGTCCACCAGCTCCAGCGCCGCAGCGGCGAGTGGCAGGCCGGTGGCCCGTGCATGGCGATGCATTGCCTCCAGCGTCTTGGCGCCAAGGCCACGCTTGGGCTGATTGTAGATCCGCTCGAATGCCAGCCCGTCCGCCGGCTGCGCGACGACCCGCAAATATGCCAGCGCATCGCGGACCTCGGCCCGCTCGTAAAACCTGAAACCGCCGATGATCCGGTAGTTGAGGCCGATCTGGATGAACCGATCCTCGAACTCGCGCGTCTGATATTGCGCACGCACGAGGATGGCGACCTGGTCGAGCCCCGCACCTTCGTGCTCGAGCCGCTCGATCTCCTCGCCCACCCGCCGCGCCTCCTCGGGCCCGTCCCAAACGCCGATCACGCGCACCTTCTCGCCGGCTTCCAGCTCGGTCCACAGCGTCTTGCCCAGGCGCTGCGAATTGGCTGCGATCAGACCGCCCGCGGTCGCCAATATCTGCGGCGTCGAGCGGTAATTCTGCTCGAGCCGGACCACCTTGGCGCCTGGGAAATCCTTCTCGAACCGCAGGATATTGGCCACTTCCGCCCCGCGCCAGGAATAGATCGACTGGTCATCATCGCCGACAACGCAGATGTTGCGCCGCTCCTGCGCCAGCAGGCGCAGCCACAAGTACTGGACGGCGTTGGTGTCCTGATATTCGTCCACCAGGACATATTTGAACCGCTTGCGGTAGAGCGCGAGAATATCCTCGTGACGGCGCAGGATATTGAGCATGTGGAGCATCAGGTCGCCGAAATCGCAGGCGTTGAGCGCGCCGAGCCGCTCCTGATAGAGGCGGTAGAGCCGCTGGCCCATGCCATTGGCGAAGGCCTCGTTGTCGACCGGGTCGAGATCGCCGGGATTGAGCCCGCGGTTCTTCCAGCCGTCGATCAGCCCGGCAAGCTGACGGGCCGGCCAGCGCTTCTCGTCAAGTTCGCTCTCGATTATCAGCGACTTGAGCAGCCGCAGCTGATCATCGGTGTCCAGAATGGTGTAATTAGATTGAAGACCCACCAGTTCGGCGTGCTTGCGGAGCATTCTGGCGCAGATCGCGTGGAACGTTCCGAGCCACGGCATCCCCTCCACCGCATCGCCGATCAACCGGCCGACGCGCTCGCGCATTTCGCGCGCCGCTTTGTTGGTGAAAGTGACGCACAGGATCTCGCTTGGCCAGGCTTTTCGCGTTCCCACCAGCCAGGCCAGCCGGGCCGTCAAAGCCGCGGTTTTCCCCGTGCCCGCGCCCGCCAGCATCAGCACCGGACCCTCGGTAGTCAGCACCGCCTCGCGCTGCGGCGGATTGAGCCGCGCGAGCCAGGCGGGAGCCTCGTCGGGCGGGTGAGCGGAAGGAAGGGCGGGGGGCTGATCCACTAGTGAACAGCTAGGGAACAGCGGCGGTTCGTGCAAGGCGGCCGGATGGCGCGGGGTTCGGCGAACATGGAACCTCACCGCGTAACGCTGCGTTTTCAAACATTAGATCACCTTGCGGGGTGGAATGATGACGAGGAGACCGACGATGAAGAACATCTTACTTGGCGGCGCGGCTGCCCTGACCATGCTGGCGACCGGCGCGGTGGCGCAGACCGGGACGATGCAGACCGATCGCACGACGACCATGCAGAACGATCGCATGACGACTATGCAAAATAACACATCCACCCCGATGCAGATGTCGACCGATCAGCGCCGCATGTATGATAGCTGGAACACAGACCAGCGTGCGGACTACGACCGGCTCGATGGCGACATGCAGTCCTATTACTGGAACCTCCAGCCCGATCAGCAGAACGCCTTCTGGATGCTGACCGATGACCAGAGGATGCAGGTGTATAATCTTCCTACGACCCAGCAGCAGACCGCCTGGACCTCGATCACCAACCAGGTGGCACAGGCGCGTGGGACCACCGGCGCTACTAGCATGAACCAGACGCCGGGGATGACTGGAACCAATCAGACCATGGGCCAGCAGCCTGGAATGGCCGGAACCAATCGGACTACAGGCCAGACGATGGGCACGATGAACAACACCACTGGCACGAACATGACCAGGCCGGGCGCCATGACCGGCGATGTAAATTATGTCAGCAATGCGGTCGTGCAGCAGATACCCGCGGCACACCAAGGTGAATATCCCCCCTGTCGCGGTGGCTTGGAAGACAATTGCATCAACCCGCGCGAAATGAGCGGGTCGCAGCGATAAGCTGATCGCCAAACCTGGTGCGGTCTGAAATATGGAGCGGCTGGCCTTGAAATAAGGTCAGCCGTTCTTTTATGACATGGTGTAATCGGCCGAGCGAAACAATGCTGGTTTGATTGTCCTGCCTTCTCACCACCTCAATTCGACGATGCTGTCCTGTAAAAGGATAGCCGGGATGGACCGACGACGCGCTCCGTATCGAGCGCACATGCGCGAATATCGGGTTTGTCGTCGCGCGCAGTCTCCAAGACGATCCATGACGCCAGGCCGAACCAGCCGAGGCGCGCCAGCCGGTCGAGCGTAACCGCGCCCAGGTTGGTCTTGTAGGGGGGGTCAAGCAGCACGAGATCGAGCGGAGCGGCCGCCGGCCCGAGGCGCAGTGCCGATTGAGCCCGCACAATCGCGCGCGACCCTGCACCCAGCGCGGCGATATTCTCCTTCAAAACGGCGACGGCAGCCGGCGCTTCCTCGACGAAAAGGCACGAGGCCGCCCCGCGCGACAGGGCATCGAGCCCGAGCGCACCCGATCCTGCAAACAGGTCGGCCACTGTCAGGTTCTCGAAGCTGCCCAACCGGCTGGCAAGCATGGCGAACAATGTCTCGCGTACCCGATCCGCAGTGGGCCGCGTCGCTTCTCCGGGTGGTGCGCGCAACTGGCGCCGCCGCCATTCCCCGGCGATGATCCTCATCGACTACCCTCGTTCATTCGAAGCTGACCCCGCGCTCCGCTCTGTCGCCAGGTCGTTCGCATTGTGGCAACCGAATGCCAGGACAAGGGATGGTGGGTTCGGGCAAAGCTAGATGCGACTGGTTGAATCCGTGTGCTTATCCAAGGTCACGGAACACCGTGCGCTTCCGCTCGATCACCCACGCGGGTATCACCCCTCGTTGCCGGCGCGGTCGCCTGACTGGGCCTGTGCGGGATCACCGCTTCAGGACCGCGGATTGTTCTCTACTCGCTGACGCATCCGCAGATCCGCTCCCCTCCGGCCCATCGCGTCCCCTGACGGCGCCCTGTTGTCGCAAGCCGCTGAGGAACCGCTGCAAGTCCTCCCGCCGCACCTCGAATGACTGGCCGCGGGCAAGGCCGGCGATGGTGAAGGGCCCGTATGCTACCCGGATTAGGCGCGAGACCTGAAGGCCGAGATATTCGAGCACCCGGCGCACCTCGCGGTTCTTACCTTCGGTCAGCGTCATCTCGACCCACTGGTTGCGCCCCGTCCGCCGTTCGAGATTGGCATCGATCCGGCCATAGCGGAACCCCTCGATGGTAACCCCTTCGATCAGTTCCTCTAGCTGCGCCTGGCTGACATCGCCGAAGGTGCGCGCGCGGTACATTCGCGGCACGCCCGTTGCCGGCAGTTCGAGCAGGCGCTTGATCTCACCGTCATTGGTCAGCAGCAGCAGGCCCTCGGTTGAGAAGTCGAGCCGACCCACGGGCATGAGCCGCCCGGCGCCCTCGGGAAGCGAGTTGCGCAACGCATCATAGATGGTCGGCCGCCCGGCCGGATCGCGCACGGCGGTGATGAGCCCGGCGGGTTTGTGAAAGCAGAACAAGCGCGTGCGTTCGGGGGCCGCGACCGGTTTGCCGTCGACGGTCACCCCTCGCAGGCTCGCCAGCACCGTGGCGGGCGTCTCGACCACCTTGCCGCGCAACGCAACGCGCCCCTCACCGATCATCTGCTCGACCTCGCGCCGGCTGGCGACCCCGGCACGCGCGAGCAGCTTGGCGATTCGCTGGCCTTCTCGTTCCTTGGCTTCCATTCGCCCGCGCATAGACCGCTCCCGCCCGATCGGCCAACCTGAGCGCGCCGCCTTCGTTCGTGCTGCTACAAGCTGGAAGTTAATATCCCCGCAAAGCGCGCCTGTGCATATTTGCGCATCGCACCGGGCTGGGGCAGGAGACGGGCATGGCGAGCACTGCGGAGAATTCCGACAAACCTGGCTGGCGCGATGTCGTTCGCGCGCTCGGCAATCGAAAGACCGCCTACATGGCGCTGTTCGGCTTTGCCAGTGGCCTGCCTTTCGCGCTTTTCCTGGGCACGCTCTATGCCTGGCTGACCGAAGCCGAGGTCGATCTGGAGACTATGGGTGTGTTCTCGCTCATCGGTCTGGCCTATGCCTTCCAGTTCCTCTGGTCGCCACTGGTGGACCGGATCGATATTCCCGGCCTCAGGCGGCTCGGCAAGCGCAAGCAGTGGATCGCGCCGATGCAGCTAATGCTCGGCATCATCCTGGTCGTGCTGGCTTTGCTCGATCCGCGAAGCGCGCTCGGCTGGTTCAGCCTGCTCGCCGCGATAGGCGCCTTTGCCAGCGCCACGCAGGACATCGTGATCAATGCTTGGCGCATCGACATCGCCGACGAGGAAGCCACGATCGACATGCTCTCCACCGTCACTCAGGTGGGCTTTCGCCTGGCCGCGCTGGTGGGCGGGGCGCTGGGCCTAATCATTGCCGAGCGGATCGGTTGGCCGCAAACCTATATGCTAATGGGCGCGATCATGCTGGCCATCGGCTTTGCCAGCCTGTTCGCTCCCGACGCGGAGGCGACCGACAACCTGATCGCCAACGAGGATGACCGCCGCGCGCTCTACATGCCGGGCGAACTGGCGCCGCGCGTGCGCAACTGGGCGCTCACCGCGGTTGGCGTGCTGTGGGCCTGGGCGATCGGCACCGTGCTGGTGTTCATGATCCGCTCGATGACCGCTATCCCCGAAGCGCGACCCGATCCCACCGCCTTCATCAGCACTTATGGACCATTGATCGTTCTGGCCACCATCGTGCTGCCCGCCTTCATCGCCGCCTGGCTGGTCAAGCTGCAGCGCGAGGGTCGCCATGTCATCCAGCCGGGCGATCCGACACCCGATGCAGGCGGGCGAAACCATGTCGCCGATCATCTCTACCGTGCCCTCGTCCTGCCCTTGACCGAGTTCGTTGGGCGGATGGGCTGGTCGCTGGTGCTGATCCTAGGGCTGGTCCTGACCTATCGCATCACCGACGCGATCTGGGGCACCTTCGCCTACCCGTTCTATCTGGGCGAATTGCAATATACCAATGACGAGGTGGCGGTGGCCTCCAAGTTCTTCGGCGTGGGCGCCATCGTTCTGGGTCTGGCGCTGGGAGGATGGATGATCACCGTGCTGGGCCGGATGTTCACGCTGACCCTGGGGGCGCTGCTGGCCGCGCTGACCAATCTGCTTTATGCCGATCTCGCGGTGGGCGGCGCGCGGATGCAGGCGGTCTCCGACGCGATCGGCTTCACCTGGGCGGTGCTGCAATTTCCCGGTGGCAGCGAGCGCCTGGCGCGGTTGATGATCACTATCGGCGGTGAGAACCTTGCCATCGGTATCGCCGGCGCGGCCTATATCGCCTGGCTATCGAGCATCGTCGCCAAGGGCTATTCGGCGGTGCAGTATGCGCTGCTCGCCTCGCTCACGCTGCTGGTCGGCACGCTGGGACGCGGGGCACTGGGTCAGATGATCGAGGAGCGCGGCTATTACGACGTGTTCGTCTTCACCATGCTGATCGGCCTGGTCGCAGTGGTGCTGTGCGTGCTCGAATGGATCCGGGTGGCGCGAAAGGGAAAGCGCGAAGCCGGCGTGGTCGCGCCCGAGGCCCGCGAAGCGGCGGTGGCAGCGGAGTAGAACTGATGGATGCACTCCTTGTCCGCCCAAATACGAGGGGTTCGCACCTGGTCGAAATCCTAACCGTCGGCCCTGTGGCTATCGTCAATGAGACGACTTACGCGATCTGGGAAGGATCACGGATAACCGCCTTCAATTACTACCTGATCGAAGAACACTTTAGCAAGAGTAACCGCTCAGCCGTTCAAGCCGCCCTTGCCTTGCTGAAAGATTCGCTTTTGGGCGCCGAGACATTCTTGCTTGGGGTGCCGGGGAGCAGCTCCCGATACACGGCAGCCTACAAAGTCGAACGACGCGAAAACCTCCTTATCGTTAGAAACCAGTACCCCGTCCGGAAATTGAGCCATGCAGAAGACGAGGCGATCAGTCCAGCTTATGGAACGATACCACGCGACGCCGAGGAACAACGTTTCGCCGAGGGTGAATTACGGATGCTCGAGCATCTGCGGATTGAACGCAAACGCAGCTCTCGCGCGGCTGATGCAAAGCGCAAGCAGGTGCGTAACGCGCATGGCGGGCGGCTCGCTTGCGAACATTGTAAGACAAACTGGTACGCGGTCTATCTCGCCGAGATCGTCGAGGGAATCTTCGAAATCCACCACACAATTCCGCTTGCGGAGATGCGGGAAGAACACGAAACGCGCATCGAAGACCTGCTCTGCTTGTGCGCTAACTGCCACCGCGCGGAACATCGGCGGATGGCCAACACATAGCGACCCTGCCAGTTCGGTTCAGCCCGGTACCCGGCGCCCAAACGGACCGTTCAGCTGGACGATCTTCCAGTTCAGCAACGCGGCAAAGCTCACCCAGACCAGATAGGGCACGATCAGCCAGCTGGCGAAGACCGAGAATTCGCGCAGACCAATGCACAGCGCGAGCACCGACGCCCACAGGAACGGCACTTCGACAAGTGCCCAGTCGGGCCGTTTGGCGGTGAAGAACAGCGGCGACCACAGGAAATGGAACACGCCGTTCACCAGATATAGCACGATCAAGAGTGTCTGCCCGCTCGCACTATCCGCCTCGCGCCAACTTAGGACGAAGGCCCATGCCGCAGCCCCGAGAATAACCGTCCAGGCCGGCCCGAACAGCCAGTTAGGCGGTTGCCACGAGGGTTTGCGCAGATCGTAGTACCAGTCGTCGATCTTTGTCAGCAGACCGCCACCGACCGAAAGGATCAGCGCCCAGACGACGGCGAAGATGATCTCGAAACTCATCAGCGGCATCTGGGGAGGCTTGCAGGCGAAACAAGTCAAGCGCTGTCCGGTCCAGCCTTAGGAAATGCGCAGCGGGCACAAATCGCCAATGTCCTGGTGATCCTTAATCGGGTATCTCGCCATTCGCCTTAAGCACCCCGCCTGCAAGATAGAGCGAGCCGGCGATCAGCACCGGCAGACCGTCGTCTGGAATGAGCCTTAGCGCTTCAGGCACGTCTGATGCCCACCTCGTGCCCGGCGGATAAGAACAACACCCATGGGCGTCGCTACCCGGAATAGGCACGGCGGTCACGCTGGCGGCGTAAGGCACGAGCGGCCGCATGAACTCTTCGGGTGATCGACTGGCAAGCATGCCGATGACCAAATGCACCCGGCCCTCTCCCAGCGCCGCAAAATGGCGTGCGAGCGCCCGCCCGGCATCTTCGTTATGCCCGCCATCGAGCCAGATTTCGTGTCTCGGCGCATGGGCAACCAGCGGGCCTTGCGCCAGGCGATGCAATCGCGCGGGCCAATGTGCCGCCCGGATCCCATCGGCGATTGCCTCGGGCGATACGATAAACATGTCTTGGTGGCGAAGCATCGCGACCGCCAGCGCGGCGTTGTCGATCTGATGTAGGCCCAGCATCGTCGGGAGGGGCAGTGTCAGGCTGCCATGCCGGTCGCGATAGGCGATCATGTCTGCATGCCGTTCCGCCCACCACGCGTGGCTACGCATCATCAGCGGCGCACCCGCTGCCGCCGCGCTCGCTGCGATCTGGTCCTCTACCGCCGCGCGATAGGCCTGGGTAACCAAAGGCGTGCCGGGACGAGCAATCCCGGCCTTTTCGAAGGCGATGCGAACCAGCGGATCGGCGGTGGGTGAGGGTGCGCCCTCCTCCTCCACCAGAAGGAATTGCGCATGGTCTATTCCCAGCGACGCGATGCCGCAGGCGGCGGGACGTTCAAGCACGTTGGTCGCATCGAACCGTCCACCCAGCCCCACCTCGATGATGCAGGCATCGGCCGGCTGCTGCGCAAAGCCAAGAAACATCGCGGCGGTGGTGACTTCGAAGAAGCTGGGGGCAAGGCCGTCCGCCGCATCGAGCGCCTGCGACAGGAGGGTGGCGAGGTTGTCATCCTCGATCAGGTGGCCCGCCAACCGGATGCGCTCGTTATAGCGAACAAGATGTGGCTTGGTCGCCACATGGACGCGCAACCCTTGCGCCTCGAGCATCGCGCGCAGGAACGCGCAGGTCGACCCCTTGCCGTTGGTGCCCGCGACATGAAAGGTCGGCGCCAGGTTTTGATGAGGATTTCCCAGCCTTTCGAGCAGGATGTGGATCGTATCGAGCCCCAACCGGCCCTGAGGCAGCGAAAGCGCCGCCAGCCTGTCCAGCTGCGCTTGAACCGCCGGATGGTCGGACCTCGCGAAATCCTTCATGGTTCGGCCTTAGAGCGTGCTGGTGTCGTTTTGTGCACTGTTTCGGCCGCGATCGCCGGGGATGGCTCCGATAACGGGAGCGCAATCGGGTCGGCTTGGCTTATTGGGCGGATGCGCAGGCGATGCGTAGGGCCATCCTCACGGTTAGTCCGGGAATGACCGGCAAACAGCGTCTGCTTATCGATCAAATGACAACTCTCGACGCTTTCCAACAACACCCGCGTTCTTTCGCCCTATTGTTACGGCAAGACAGATCATACCGGTCCATCGGATTTGTAATCTCTCGACATATCTAAGACTATGCTTGTGTCCGAGCCTGAGCCCGAGCATTGTCGTGGGACCGCGTCCAACAAGAGTCCTGCAATCAACTTGCATCATTCAACCAAGATGTGGCCCGGTCCTAGCACCGGACGCCCGCGCATGCCTCGACACGCTCTGTTACCGTATTTCCTCGACAGTCCCTCGCACAACAAAGGCCGCGCTCGCACCGGTCCCCCGTAGTCGACTCAAGCCGCTTTGGCGTTGAGTTCGGATGGGCGGAGATAATGCAGCAGTTGGGCCAACGTGGCGCGCAGATCCTTGCGATGCGTGACCATGTCGAGCATTCCATGCTGCAATAGATATTCGGCTCGCTGGAAGCCTTCGGGGAGCTGCTCGCGGATCGTCTCTTGAATGACCCTCTGGCCCGCAAAGCCGATCAATGCGCCCGGCTCGGCGATTTGGACGTCACCTAGCATCGCATAGCTAGCGGTGACGCCACCGGTGGTCGGATCGGACAGCACGACGATGTAGGGCAGGCCTGCCTCTCTCAGGCGCCGGACCATCACCGTGGTGCGCGGCATCTGCATTAGTGAGAGGATGCCCTCCTGCATCCGCGCGCCCCCGGCGGCGGTGACAACGACAAGCGCACATCGCGCATCGAGCGCACGCGCGGCCGCCTGGCACAAGGCTGATCCCACCGCCATTCCCATCGAGCCGCCCATGAAGGCGAAATCCTGCACCCCGAGCACCACGTCGTGCGCCTCGATCGCGCCCTTGGCGGCGAGGAATGCGTCCCGATGCGGCTTTCCCGCGCGCGCCTGCCGCAGCCGGTCGGTATAGCGTTTGGTGTCCCGGAACCTGAGCGGATCATCCTTGACCTGGGGTTCGGGCAGCATCTCGTATCCGTTATCGAGCAGCTGATCCATCCGCGCGCGCGCGCCGATCCGCCCATGATAATCGCACCGCGGGCACACGGTGAGGTTTTCCGCATACTCCTTCGCATAAAGCATCTCATTGCAGCCCGGACACTTGACCCACAGGTTTTCGGGAAGCTCGCGCTTGGGGGCGAAGGGCAGCGAATTGCGAACACGGGTGAGCCAGCTCATGCGGCGGCTTTTCGCGCGCTTCGAACCGCCTTGGCAAGACCGCGCGTCATATCGTGCAAGTGCCGCGGTGCCCCAGCGCCATGCTCACCGACCAGCTCGACCAGCGCCGAGCCGACCACCACGCCGTCCGCGACCCGCGCGATGATTTCGGCCTGGCTTGGCGTGCGCACGCCAAACCCGACCGCCACCGGCAGGTCTGTCTGCCTTTTGAGGCGCACCACTGCCTCCTCGATACTGGCGCCCGTCGCCTGCTGCTTGCCGGTTATCCCTGGAACCGAGACATAGTACAAAAACCCTTCCGAACCGTTAAGGACGGTTGGCAAACGGGCATCATCAGTGGTGGGGGTGGCCAAGCGGATCGGAGCAATGCCCGAAGCACGCAATGCGGGGCCCAGGTCGGCGTCTTCCTCGGGCGCCAGATCGACGCAAATCACTCCGTCTACGCCGGCCGCATTTGCTTCTTTCGCGAACCATTCGGGCCCGCGGCGAACCATGGGGTTGGCATAGCCCATCAGCACCAGCGGAACACCCGGGTGACGCTCGCGGAAATTACGGGCCAGAGCGAACACATCGGCGGTGCGCGTTCCATGTGTGAGCGAGCGGATGTTCGCGGCCTGGATCGCCGGCCCGTCTGCCATCGGATCGGTGAACGGCATGCCCAGCTCGATCACGTCGGCACCGCCCGCGATCAGCGCATCGAGATTGGCCGCCGTGTCGCCATCGCCCGCGGTGACGAAGCAGATGAGTGCCGGGTGGGGTTTGGCGAAGGCAGCGGACAGGCGTTCAGTCATCGCAATAGGAAGTGGTTGGAAGGTTCAGCTCCGATGCTTCCGCCATCTCGTGTATGTTTCATCACATCTCCACTCCCAGCGCGTCCGCAACCGTGAAAATATCCTTGTCGCCGCGTCCGCACAGGTTGGCCAGGATGATTGCGTCCTCCGGCATCTCGCGCGCCCGCCTGACAATGGCGGCGATCGCATGGGCCGGTTCCAGCGCGGGAATGATGCCCTCGGTGCGGCACAGGAGCTGAAAGGCGTCCAATGCCTCCTCGTCGGTCGCCGATAGATATTCCACGCGGCCCGTCTCCTTAAGCCAAGCGTGCTCCGGGCCGATACCGGGATAGTCGAGACCCGCGCTGATCGAATGCGCCTCGGCGATCTGGCCGTCATCGTCCTGTAACAAATATGTCTTGTTGCCATGGAGGATGCCGGGAGCGCCGCCTGCCAGGCTGGCGGCATGTTGCTTGTCGAGGCCATGTCCGGCGGCTTCAACGCCCAGCATCGCCACTTCGGCATCATCGAGGAACGGGTGGAACAGGCCGATCGCGTTGGAGCCGCCGCCGATCGCCGCCACCAGCAGATCGGGCAGGCGGCCGGTGCGCTCGAGCATTTGCGCGCGTGCCTCGGTGCCGATCACACTCTGGAAGTCGCGCACCAACTCGGGATAGGGGTGCGGACCGGCCGACGTGCCGATAATATAAAAGGTGTCATGGACGTTGGCGACCCAGTCGCGCAGCGCCTCGTTCATCGCGTCTTTCAACGTCTTGGCACCCGAGATCACCGGGACGACTTCGGCGCCAAGCAGCTTCATGCGAAAGACATTGGGCTGCTGGCGGGCGACGTCGGTCGCGCCCATGTAGATGACGCAGGGCAGACCGAAGCGCGCACATACCGTGGCCGTGGCAACGCCATGCTGGCCCGCGCCCGTCTCGGCGATGATGCGGGTCTTGCCCATGCGCCGGGCAAGCAGGATCTGACCCACGCAATTGTTGATCTTGTGCGCGCCGGTATGGTTCAACTCGTCGCGCTTGAACCAGACCTGCGCCCCCATTCCGCCCGGCGCATCGGCGCGCAGCCGTTCGGTCAGACGCTCAGCATGATAGAGCGGCGACGGGCGGCCGACATAATGCGCGAGCAGGTCATCGAACTCGTGCCGAAACGTCTGGTCGGCTTTCGCTGCGCGATATTCGCGCTCGAGCTCAAGCACCAGCGGCATCAGGGTCTCGGCAACATAGCGGCCGCCGAACTGACCGAAATGGCCCCGCTCATCGGGTTGGGTGCGATAGGAATTGGGCGTTGCGGCGCTCATCGCGGGAGGGCTCCGGTGCAGACAGGATCATGGGGCTTGGCAAAGCCGCGCCGCCCTGTCCAGCAGTGACGGCTTGATCGGCGGGACGGGAACGCGCCCTCGTATATGACGATCGTTAACCTTTGTTTTTACAGGAGTGCCGCGATTGTTGCAGATATTAACGCTTCTTCGGCACGCTGGTTGATCTGAACAGCTTACGACGCGCTGCCGGTTCGCGCGCCTATAGCGGAGCCGATCACGGCCAAGGTTCAGCCACGCGTCGCGGTGAGAAAGGCTTTGATCTTGCCGATGTCCTTGACGCCCGGCGCAGTCTCCACTCCCGACGAGGTATCGACCAGCGGCGCGCCGGTAACGCGGATCGCCTCGGCGACATTGCCGGGGGTCAATCCGCCGGCGAGCCCCCAATCGGCTTGCGGCCGTAAGCCTTTGAGCAATCGCCAATCCAGCGCCAGCCCGTTCCCACCCGGTAACGCGCCGGGCTGCGGCGCGGCCGGAGCATCGAAAATGAAGCGGTCGACCGCGCCCTCGTAGCGCCGCGCGCGCTCGAGCGAGCCGGCATCCTTGACCCCGATCGCCTTCCATACTTCCAGCATCGTGTTGTCGCGCAGCACCGCCAGCCATTCGGGCGTTTCGCGACCGTGGAACTGGATGATGTCGGGTCGCACCGCATCGATCGCGCGCGCGGTCTCCTCGGCCTGACAGTTGACCAGCAGCAGCACCGCGCGCACCGAACGTGGCAGTCGTTCCTTCAACTCGCGTGCCCGCGCGAGCGAAAGATGACGCGGGCTGGGCTCATAATGCACCAGGCCGACATGGCTGGCGCCGGCCGCAACCGCCGCATCGATCGTTTCGGGGGTCGAAAGCCCGCAGATTTTCACCAAGGTCTGGCTCATAGCGGCGCGTCCTAGGCGAGCAAGTGATAGGGGGGAAGGGTGCGCGATCTTAGGTCCCACCTGCGCCCGGCTTTCCGGGATACGTCTATGTGATAACTGCCTGCAATCCGTGCTTCTCGCGCACGAATGCGACGCTAAATAAAGTTTTGTCACCGACGTTTCATCCAGGCGCCGGTGTCGGACGTATGATTGTTAGTGGCGCGTTAACCATGCCGAACGTTGGTTCGCGAGGTCGTTGCCACCCGAACATGCAATATTAAAGTCATGGGGATGACACAATGAAATCCAAACTCCTTCTGGCCACAGCCGCACTCGCTTCCGCTGGCGTTCCAGCTTCGGCACATGCGGCGATCCTGCAATTCGATTTTGTGGGCGATGACGGCCGCAGCTTCGCGTTTCAGCTCGACGACACACTCGCCCCCAGCTCCGGCTCGAGCTTCGGCAGCGCGACGCGCATCACCTACAACAATATCGCCGGCTCTTTCATCGATCCCGATGGAACGAGCGATGTCGCCAATATCTCCTTTGGCACCGGGTTCTTCAGCACGCTGCAGATCGGAGCGGTCAATTTCAGTCCGAACACCTTCCGGGGACCTGCGCTGTTCGATGGGTCGCGCAACAATCCCAAGTTCAATCTGGGCAATTTCGCGCTGACCGGCAGCGTGCTCAACACCACCAATGGAACATTGTCGGTCTCGGCGATTCCCGAGCCTGCGACATGGGCGATGATGCTGCTGGGTTTCTTTGCGGTAGGCGCGATGATCCGTTCGAAAGGCCGGGTGCGCACCAAGGTCAGCTACAGCTGATCCTGCGCGAGGTCAGCGCCTGATTGCCGGGCGCTATCGGGTTAAAGCGAAAGGAAAGGCTCGCGCATGACTGCCGGGCCTTTCCATGTTCCAAGCTGGCGACTGCCGCGCACGTGCACGCGGCCAATCGGCCGTCTTATAATGTCGCCTCGATCGCACGGACTGCGGCGAGCGGGTCCGCGGCACACGAAATGGGACGGCCGATGATCAGCACGCTCGCCCCCGCATCCCGGGCGGCGCGCGGCGTGACCGTGCGCTTCTGATCGCCGGTGCCCGTCCCTGCCGGTCGCAAGCCGGGAACGACCAGCAAACCTGCCTTCCACTGCCGATGCACGCAGCCGACCTCGCGACCGGAACAGACGATGCCGTCCAACCCGGCCTGTTCGGCGATTTTAGCCAGCCCGAGCACCTGCGTCTCGAGGCTGCCCGCGACACCCATAGCAGCAAGATCGCCGGCCTCCAGGCTGGTCAGCATGGTCACCGCCACCACTTTGGTATGTTCGCCCGCGGCGGCCTTGGCCTCTTCCATCATCGCCTGCCCGCCTGTGGCATGAACGGTGACCATTGCCGGCTCGAGCGGGCGGATGGCCTGTATTGCTCCGGCCACCGTGTTGGGAATGTCGTGCAGCTTTAGATCGAGAAAGATCGGCAGCCCGAGCCTGGCGATCTGCCGCACGCCATGGGCACCATGCGCGCAAAAAAACTCGAGCCCCAGCTTGAACCCTCCGACATGGCCCTTCACGCTTGCGGCAAGAGCCTCGGCCGTCTCGAGCCGGGGCAGGTCGAGCGCCAGATAGATAGGGTTGCTCATGGGAGCAGCTCGCGATGCACACCGAAAGACATATGGGCGGAACGATGCACTCGGCTGAAAAAGGGTAGTTCTATCGCAGCGCCGGGCACGGCAGGGTTACACGGGGGGGGCGGTGGTGGTGCCCAGCGGCAGTTCACGCTCCAACCGCTCCTCCTCCACTCGCCGCCTCTCTGCTTCGCGCGCAGCTTCGGCTTCAGCGGCTTGGGTCACGCGGGCATTGGCCTCGAGCGTGTGGATGCGCCGCTTCATCTGCCACTTGTTCGCCCGATGATAGAGCCACATCGGAACGAACCCGATAAGAAACGCGATCACCACGATCGCCGGGATACGGGTGTCGACGACCACGCCCTCCCAGATGCGTACGGTGACGATCGGCGGCCAGTTGGCGATCGAGAACACCAGCAGCCCCACTAGCAGCAGCACCCAAATGATGGTCCTGACAATCGCCATGCTTTACCGCCCCCGTCGTCGTCGTCCGGCCTTTCCTAGGCAAGTTGCCCGGCAAAAGGAAGCATGAGGGGCGTACACTCCGCAACCGGCGCCCGGTAGAAGCCAATAAAGACGCTCTCGAACACCTTCCCTCGTGGAGGGTCGCTAGATGCCAAACACCCGCTCGAAGATATGGTCGACATAACGCAGGTGGTAGCCCAGATCGAACTGGGCTTCGAGCTCGCTATCAGACAGCAGCGAGGTTACTTCGGTATCCTGTTTAAGCAGATCGAGCAGCGACAGGCGACCACCTGCTTCCCACACCTTCATCGCGTTCCTTTGCACCAGCGCATAGGCCTGCTCGCGGCTGGCTCCGGCCTGGGTGAGCGCCAGCAGCACGCGCTGCGAATGGATGAGCCCGCCCATCCGCTCGAGATTGGTCATCATCCGCTCGGGGTAAACCACCAGCTTGTCGATCACCCCGGTCAGCCGGTGCAGCGCGAAATCGAGCGTGATGCAGGCGTCGGGACCGATGAAGCGCTCGACCGAGGAATGCGAGATGTCGCGCTCGTGCCACAGTGCCACGTTCTCCATCGCCGGCAGCGCATAGCCGCGCACCATGCGGGCAAGTCCGGTGAGGTTTTCGGTCAGCACCGGGTTGCGCTTGTGCGGCATCGCCGATGAGCCCTTCTGGCCGGGAGCGAAATATTCCTCGGCCTCGAGCACTTCGGTGCGCTGGAGGTGGCGCACTTCGATGGCCAGACGTTCGACCGAGCTGGCGATGACGCCCAGCGTGGCGAAGAACATCGCATGCCGGTCGCGCGGGATGACCTGGGTGCTGATCGGCTCGGTGGCCAGGCCCAGCCGTTCGGCGACATGCTCTTCCACCCCGGGGGCAATATTGGCGAAGGTGCCGACCGCGCCCGATATGGCGCAGGTGGCGATCTCGCGCCGTGCCGCCATCAGCCGTTCGCGTCCGCGGGCGAATTCCGCATAGGCTTGCGCCAGCTTGAGGCCGAAGGTGACGGGTTCGGCGTGGATCCCGTGGCTGCGGCCGATCGTGGGCGTGTGGCGATGCTCCTCGGCGCGTCGTCTGAGCGCGGCGAGCAGCAGGTCGACGTCTTCGAGCAGGATATCGGCCGAGCGCGCCAGCTGGATCGCCAGCGTGGTGTCGAGAACGTCCGAACTGGTCATGCCCTGGTGCATGTAGCGCGCCTCGTCCCCCACCTGATCGGCCACCCAGGTGAGAAAGGCGATGACATCGTGCCGGGTCACCGCCTCGATCGCATCGATCGCGGCGACGTCGATCACCGGGTCGCGCGCCCACCAGTCCCACAGCGCCTTCGCGGCGCTCGGTGGCACCACGCCCAGTTCGCCGAGCTTGTGCGTGGCATGCGCCTCGATCTCGAACCAGATGCGATATTTCGCTTGCGCCTCCCACAGGGCGGTCATGGCGGGACGGGCGTAGCGGGGGACCATGGGGGCTCCGGAAGCGGCTGATGCGGCGCGGCTACGCAAGGCCCGTGGTCTTGGCAAGCAGGCCGACGCTGCGGGCTTGGCGAGCGGTTCTGCTGGCGTGCCCGACAAGGGCTGCGTTGTTCGAACAGTGAAGCATGCTGGTACATCGCCTGTCTGCCCGGTTGCATCCGCGCCCTGGTCATGGTGAAAGCGGGGACGAGGGATTGCCGCCCCTTTGTCGATCAGGCGGCCGGGGATATGCACATGGACGTCAAACTCGGTTCGGTAGCGGTGCTCGCCCTGGCCACCACGGCAATGGCGTGGAGCGCGCCTGCGATTGCCGGCGAGGAGGTGCTCTACGCGCCGCCGCCGGCCTGGGTGATGGAGGCGCAGCTGCCCGCCGACACGCGCGGACCGCCGGTGGTGCTGTTCGATGACCAGCGGCGGATCGAGGGCGGGGTGCTTGCCAGCTACACCGACCGCGCGATCCGGATCGACAATCCACAGACCTTGCAGGCGCTGGGCACCATTTCGGCCGCCTGGATGCCCGACAAGGGCGACCTTACGGTGCATCAGGTGTCGATCATTCGCGACGGGGCCGAGATCGACCTGGTCGATCAGGGTGCGCGGTTCGAGGTGCTGCGGCGCGAGGCCATGCTCGAACAGCGCATGCTCGATGGCGAGCGCACCGCCACGCTGACGGTTCCGGGGCTGAGGGTGGGCGATGTGCTGCGCACACGCTTCACCATCACGCTCGCCGACCAGGCGCTGGGCCGCGAGGTGCAGTCGATCGCCATGCTGCCCGCCGCGCCGTTCGAGGCGACTTCGGCGCGCGTCCTGGTCTCATGGCCCGATGATGAGGAGGTGCGCTGGCAGATAAGGGGCGCGAGCGAACGCGCCGTGCACGAAACCGCCGGCCCGGACGAGCGGCTGACGATCGTACTGCCGCTGCCCGAAGCCGATGAAATGCCCGGCGATGCTCCAGTGCGCTACCAGATGCCGCCGATGCTTCAGGTCGGCACGTTCGAGGACTGGAGCGAAGTGGCAGCGGTGATGGCGCCGCTCTACCGGACCGAGGGGACCATCGCGCGCGCAAGCCCGCTAGCCGATCAGGTCGCGCAGATCGCGGCAACGCATGACGGCGAACTCGAACGTGCGGCAGCCGCGCTTCGGCTGGTGCAGGACGAGATTGCCTACCAGATGAACGGTATGGACGGGGGCAATTATATCCCCCAGACCCCGGCGCAGACCTGGGACGCGCGCTTCGGCGACTGCAAGGCCAAGAGCCTGCTGCTGCTGGCTATGCTGCGGGCAATGGATATCGAGGCGGAGGCGGTTCTGGTTGCCACGCAGGTGGGCGACATGCTGTCCGACATGCTGCCGATGGCCGCCGCCTTCGACCACGTCATCGTGCATGCGGTTATCGATGGGCGCGACTATTGGCTCGATGGCACCGGCACTGGCGCCGTCCCCGACAAAATTGCCGACGTGCCGCCGTTTCATCACGCCTTGCCCATCCGCAGCGGCGGCTCGTCGCTCATGGCGATGACTCCGCGCGCCAATGGCGGCTGGGACCAGGTCGCGCAGCTTACCTTCGATCACCGTGGCGGGGTCGACCTGCCGGTGCCGTGGACCGGCGAATGGGTGCTCAGCGGCGCGGGTGCGGGCCAGTATCGCGGGCTTATCGGCCAGGCGAACGAGGAGCAGATCGAGAACGTGGTGCATGGTTTTGTCGGCGGACAGTTGGAGGGGACGTGGATTCTTGACACCGGCATTACCTACGATGAAACCTCGAACCTGGTCACGCTCAACGCCTCGGGTCTGGTTCCTTCCTCATTCGCATGGGAACGCGGGCGCGGCACGCGCGACTTCAGCATCCTGCCCACCGCCAGTTTCGAGTTTCGCCCCGATCGTTCGCGCAAGGCATGGCAGGGCATTCCGGTCGCGCTGCCCGGCCCCTATTCGCAGCTGACCCAGGTCACCGTGCTGCTACCCGAGCCCGCGAACGAGGCGGACGGCTTCGAGCTGGACGGGCGCGAGTCCTTCACCGAGACGATCGCCGGCATCCAGCTTTCGCGCAGGGCGCAGCTGGATGGCTCCACGCTTACCATCAGCGATTCGGCCAGCTGGCCCGGCGGTGAGCTGCCGTTCGAACAGATCGCCCAGGAACGCTCGAAAGCTTCGCGCTTCGGTTCGACCGAGCTGTTGCTGCGTGCACCCACGACCATCGAACGTGCCTTCGATGCTGCCAGCCGCACCGATCGCACCCGCTTTGCCGCAATCGAACAGGCCTATGCAAGGCTGGTCGAGAAGGAGCCCGACGATGCGCAGGTCTTCCGCACCCGCGCCTGGTTTCGTCAGGTTACGCTCGATCGCGAAGGCGCGCTGGCCGACCTGTCACGGGTGATCGAGCTGGAACCCGATGCGCAGGGCCATATCGCGCGGGCCAATCTGCTGGCGGAGATGGACCGGCTCGACGAGGCCCTGGCCGATGCCACGCTGGCCTATGAGCTCAATCCCGCGCTCGATGCCGCCTACGCACTGGCTGCGATCTATGGTGAGACGGGGCAGGTGGAGCAGGCGATCGAACTGCTCGAGCAGCAGAACCCCGATGCCGAAACACGCGGCGCGCTGGCCATGGCAATCAGCGAGTTCGAGGCTCGCGCAGGCCGCAAGGAACTGGGTCTCTCGCGTATCGAGGACGTGCTCGCCCGTCGGCCGGGTGACCCGCAGATGCTGAATGCGCGCTGTTGGTATCAGGCTACCTGGAACTTCCGCCCCGAAGAGATCGAAACGATCTGCACCAAGGCGGTCGAGCGTGCCGACTGGTCGCCCCCGGTGCTTGACAGCCGAGCGCTCGGGTATTTCCGCCTCGGTCGCTACGAGGAGGCGCTGCGCGATCTCGATGCCGCGCTTTCGGACAGCCCCGGCCAATCGGAAAGCCTTTACCTGCGCGGCTTGGTGCGGATGGCCATGGGGGACGAGGATGGCCGGCGTGATGTCGAGGAAGCCCTGGCTCGCCAGCCCTCGCTCAAGCGCCGGTTCGCAACCTGGGGGCTGGGGATAAGCTGAGCGCTTCGGTCTTTGCGCCGGTCTGCCGTGCAAACGCCGAACATGCGGGTAGAAACATGTTTCTTCGGAACGCCGAACGCCTCGATCTATTCTCCTTATACCATTCAAATCCAGGAGATTGATCTTGACCAATACAGTGGCTTCGGCCGTTTTCGATACTCAGCAGGAAGCTCAGCGCGCGATTGCGGCGTTGCGCGATGCTGGTGTGTCGGACAACTCGCTTTCGGTTATCGCCCGACATGGCGACGGAACCAGGACGGGCGACGGTGACGTCGATGTCCATGACGATGATCACCAGAACCTGCTTCGCGGCATCCTAGGCGGTGGCGCTCTGGGTGCCGGTCTCGGCGTTGCGGCGCTGCTCATTCCCGGAGTGGGTCCGTTTGCCGCCGCCGGTGCGATCGCTGCCGCCGCTGCGCCCGGTGCTGCGGCCGTAGGCGCTGCGGCAGGCGCTGCCGCGGGCACGCTCAACGAGGCACTCAAGGGCCATGGCGTGAGCGACGACAACGTTGGCTATTATTCGGACCGGATCCGCGAGGGCGGCGTGTTTGTTTCGGTGGACAACAATAGCGGGATCGATCGTGCGGCGGCGCAAGACATTCTGTATAGCCACGGCGGCCACAACGCCGAGCGCTCGCGTGGGGCCGGCGGCACGCGCACCACTGCCACCGGCGATCTTGGCGACGTCAAGGACTATGGCAGCGGCACCACCGCCACCAACCGGGCGACCTAGACACCGCGCACCTAAGCGCAGCGCTTTAATTCGATCTACCCGCGTCCGCCCCCGTATTGCTCGGGGGCGGACGTTTTTTTCGCCAAGTCCGCCTGGCCGAGCTTGCAGTCAAATCAGGCCCTTGGCGCGCAGCGAGACATGGCCCTCGCTGCCCACGATGACATGGTCATGCACGGCAATCCCCATCAGCCGTCCGGCCTCGGCGATGCGATGCGTGAGCTGCACATCCGCCCGGCTCGGCTCGGGGCTGCCCGACGGGTGATTGTGAACCAGGATCAGCGCGCAGGCACCGCAATCGAGCGCATGGTGGATCACCTCGCGCGGATGGACGCTGGCTTCATCGATCGTGCCTTCCGAAATATGCTCGTCCTTCACCAGCCGGTTCTTTGCATCGAGATAAAGGACGCGCACGCGTTCGCGCGTCAGGTGCGCCATGTCGAGCGACAGGTAGCCGATCAGAGCGTTCCAGCTCGACAGCACGGGCTTCTCGCGGATTTCCGCACGCGCCATCCGCCGGGCCGCAACCTGGGTTATCTTGATCACACCGATCGCCTGCGTGGTGACACCTTCCAACGTGGCGAGCGCGGTTGGATCGGCATTGAGCACACCCGCTAGCGAGCCGAAGCGCTTGATGAGGGCCTTGGCCAGCGGCTTGGTATCGCCGCGCCGCTGGCCGCCGAACAGGATGAATTCGAGCACCTCGTAGTCGGCAAGCGCATCAGCACCGCCCTCGATCAACCGGGCGCGCACGCGCTCGCGATGACCGTAACCGGTAAAATTGGGATCGCGCTCACGTGCGCCGCCCGTCCTGGAACCCGTTATGGTGCCGGTCCGCTCAGGTGGCGGTCCGATATAGGCTGCGCTTTCCTCGGCCACCCGGCTGCGCCAGGCATCTGGATCCTCCCGGTTGCGCTCCTCGCTCATCCGCGCCTCCTTGCCAGCCCGTGCATTGCCTTTCACACGTCGGCGGCGCAAGTGTCGGGCCACGATGGCGAAGGACCTTGCCGCTACCGTCCCCGCCGCGGTCGCGAATCGCGCTTCGATACCTGCGCGGGGGCTGGCGATGATCGAGGCAGTCGCCTTCGCGGCCCTGCTTGCGGCAGCGCTGTTCCTGACCTCGCTACGAAAAGGTCGTCCCCGCCGCCAGGTGCTGTCAGATATCGTGATCGGCTGTACATCACTTTCCGACCTGACAATCGAGCGCCTCGTCGTCGACATCGCACCTATAGTGCAGCAGTTGGCGGTCTATACCGAGGTTACATTACTCAAGCCTGCGGGTCCAATCCTAGCGGTGGTGCTCGGGGGGGGGGAGCTTGAGATGGAAGCGCAGGTGCTCAATCGCGACATCGGCTTCGTCCGGCCGGGCCTGGAGATGACGGTCAAGCTTGAGGCGTTTCCGTTCACGCGATATGGAACGCTGCCAGGCGAACTGGGAACTAGGCGCATCTGTTCGTGGTGATCAATGTCATCGATCAAATCAACCGGGCCATGATCTTGCAGAGGCGCCGGTCGATGGTCCGGCCAAGGCGCTGCAGCGGGTCCTCCAGCAGCTCGTAGGACATCCACGCCAACACGATGGTCACCGCCGTGGTGGCAAGGGTCAGACCGACAAGCGCTATTCCTGCCTGGGCATGCGACTCCCATGGGGTCATGGGCATAAAGGCATGGCCCAAGGCAAACAGGACGATGAGGTGAAGCAGGTAGATACCATAGGAGACCTTCCCCAGCCACTGGATGGCGGGATGCAGAAACAGACGCGGTGGCGGGCGGTATAGCGTCAGCGCAACGATCGCGCCCGAACAGAGCGATTCGACAAGCACCACCGGTGCGGCGTCGAGCGATGTCGGATCGATCGAGCGGCGGGCGAACATGAAGATCAGGATGATGCTGACCAACGCCACCCGGCGGATTATAAGCTTGTGCGCGCCGAACCGGCGCACCGCCGCCTGGCCGTAACGCGGCACCAGCGCTCCGATAAAGAAGCTGAATGCAAACACATGCATATCGCCCAGGCTGCCCGGAACCAGAAACATTGCCAGCACCAGCGCAAGCAGCGTCAGAGTTGCACGCAGGGGTTCGAGCGACAGGTAGAACAGTACCGGGAACAGCGCCGAGGCGATCAGCTCGACCCGGATCGACCAGGCAGGGCTGTTGAGTGTGTTGGATTGGCCAATGGCATTCTTGAACCATTCCCAGGCCAGGTCCTCCTCGCCGATCGCGTAATGCCAATTTGCCCAGTGCGAGGCGGAGAGCAGGTCCTGTGTCCCGATCGCCAGCTGCAACAGCGCCCCGGCGCTGGCGGCGACGATCAGCAACGGATAGAGGCGCAACCCGCGCCGCATCAGATAGCCAGGCATTTCGGCGAGACCGAAAGATGTTCTGTTCCTGAGCGACATGGCCAGCACGCAACCGCTCAGGACGAAGAACAAGGTGACCAGACCGCGGCCGTTGAACAGCGCCAGGAACAGATGTTGGGCGAACAGCGAGGGATCGCTGGGATCCCAATATTCGACATGCGGCTCCTGAATCTCGTCGAGCGGAACGAACAGGAAGACGTGGAAAACCACCACGCCGATGGCGGCAAAAGCGCGCAAGGCTGCAAGGCCGGCGGAGAACGAGGCGTTGTCATAAGCCACCCCGCTCGGCTCGGCGGCATGGTCAGCCCGCGCCCCGCCATCCGTCGCCGGGACGGGACGCCAGGCGGTGGCCGAATGCCTGCTTGCGTTCATCTTGACCTACAACCTTCCTGGAAACTCGACCCGCCAGGGTTACAGCGACGACCGGTGCCGAAGCAACACGCGACCCGCAAAGTGTGTCAAACAATTACAAAAACTGGCTTAATCTCCTGTGAAAGGAGCCATAATGGCGTCGTAGATCAAGCGTATGTCGATCGATTGACCATGCGAAACCATCAGTCCGTCGCATTTCATCTTCCGCTTCTTCATACGCATTAGTTTGACAAATATTAGCTTCAATGATCCGCAACTTCGGTTGCACGCCCTATTTCGTCGTGGTGATCCGGGCTCTGACCACGCACGATGGGTAAGCAAGCCGGGGCGGGGCTCGAAGCCCACGGGGGGGGGGGGGGTGGCGATACCCGCTCGTTAAGGAAGTGACGGGCGCCCGATAGCTCGAGCCAGACGCAGCGATTGTCTCCCGCGAAGCGCACCGGTTGACTGTTCTCCAGCCCCCGGCTAACGCGCGCCTGCCCTTGGCGGGCGCCTTTTTGTTCATGCCCGCGACCCTATCGAAGGAGCGCAGCGTGACCGATAAGAAGCCTGCGCGGGAGCCCATCGGTGAGGATGCGCGGATCGACGCGCTCGAGAAGCGGCTCGCGGCCGCGCACGAGCGGGAAGAGATGCGCAACAAGCCGCAGGTGCAAGGTGCCGACAGCAATTACCGGCTGGGCAACCGAGTGCTGGCGGAACTTATCGGCGGGCCTCTTGGTGGCGCGGTGATCGGCTGGGCCATTGACTGGTTCGCCGGAACCTCGCCCTGGGGTCTGTTGGTGATGCTGTTCGCAGGAATAGTAATCGCTTTCAGGAATATCTGGCGTATTTCCAACCGCCGTCCGGATTGACCCCGCCTGGCGGGAAGCCGGCGAGGCGGGGCAAGCAGGAACGGGATCGCAATAACGTGGCAGTCGCACCGGCCAAGGTCGATCCGATGCACCAGTTCACCATCGAGCCGCTGTTCGGCTCGGACGGCTGGGAGCTGGCAGGCTTCAACATCGCCTTCACCAATTCCGCATTGTGGATGATGATCTCGGCGCTGGCTTTGTGGATTTTCATGCTCGGCGGCATGAAGCGCGCGCTGGTGCCCGGCCGCTGGCAAATGGCGGTGGAGAGCTTCACTGGCTTCATCGACGACATGCTGGAAGCCAATGTCGGCCAAGCCGGGCGCAAGTATGTGCCCTACATCTTCTCGCTCTTCATGTTCATCCTGTTCGCCAACATGCTGGGGCTGATGCCGCTGGGCCTGTTGGGACTGCATCCGTTCACCTTCACCAGCCACTTCACTGTCACGGGCGTCCTCGCCATCCTCAGTTTCGGAATCGTGCTTGTGGTGGGGTTCTGGAAGCACGGATTGCATTTCTTCAGCCTGTTTGTGCCGCACGGAACGCCCTGGCTAATGATCCCGATCATCGCGCCAATTGAGTTCATCAGCTTCATGGTCCGCCCGTTCAGCCTGGGCCTCAGGCTTTTTGTCGCGATGATGGCGGGACACGTGCTGCTCGAGGTCCTCTCGAGTTTCGTCATCGATGGGTGGAACGCAGGCGCGGGCTTCGGCCTGCTGGTCGGCGTACCCAGCTTTATTCTGATGGTGGGCATTTGCGCGCTGGAGATCCTCGTCGCAGGTATTCAGGCCTATGTGTTTGCCTTGCTCTCCTCACTGTATATCAACGATGCCGAGAACCTTCACTGACACCTAAGTCTTAACAATTTCTCAAAGGAGTTACGTCATGGATATGGAAGCAGCCAAGCTGGTCGGTGCCGGCCTTGCGGCAATCGGTGCGGGCATGGCCGCGATTGGTGTGGGCAACGTGTTCGGCTCGTTTCTGGAAAGCGCGCTGCGCAATCCGGGTGCGGCGGACGGCCAGCAGGGACGCCTCTTCATCGGCTTTGCAGCCGCAGAACTGCTCGGCCTGCTCGCCTTCGTGGTGGCGATGATCCTCATTTTCGTCGTCTGATAGCGCACGCCTGAGCGGACCCAGATGCCCCAGATAGCTCAGCTTACCGAGACCTATGCCAGTCAGATTTTCTGGCTTCTGGTGGTGTTCGGCGCGGTGTTCCTTGTCGTCGGACGCGCAATGGTGCCGCGCGTAATGGACACCGTAGGCATGCGTGACAAGCAGATCGCCGATGATCTGTTCGCCGCCCAGTCCGCGCGCGAGGGAGCCGACCGCCAAGAGGAGGAGTGGCGAACGCGCGAGAACGCTAATCGTGCGGCGGCGCAGAAGCTGGTGGGTGAAGCGAAGGACGCGGCCAAGGCCGAGAGCGAGGTTCGGCTGGCGGATGTTCAGGCGCGGCTCGATGAGGAGGGAGATGCTGCCGAAGCGCGCATTGCCGCCGCCCGCAGCCAAGCTGCGAGCGAGATCGAGCTGGTGGCCACCGAAGCGGCCCAGGACATTGCGAGCAGATTGGCCGGGATCCAGGCGGATCGCGATGCTGCGCACCGGGCCGTGCAGCAAGTGATGGGCAGCAGGTGATGGCGCGTGGCTGATTCCGCTCCCGACGTTATCGCTACGTCGCCGGTCGAAGCAGGCGTGGCCACCATCGAGCATGGCGGCGCGGGTGCGCATATCGAGCCCTCGCTGCTGGGATTGGAGCCCTATCAATGGGTTGCAATCGCCATGGCGGTGCTCATCGCGATCGCCATCTTCGGCGCCAAGGCACACAAGGCGATAGCCGGCGGGCTCGACCGGCAGATTGCCGCCATTCGCGAACAGCTCGACGAGGCGAAGAAGCTGCGCGCCGAGGCAGAAGCACTGCGCGCCGAATATGCCGAGCGCATCGCCGGCGCCGAACGAGATGCTGAAGCGATGCTGGTCAATGCCCGGGCCGAAGCCGCTGCGATCGTCAACAAGGCCGAAGCGGATACCGCCGCGCTCATCCGCCGCCGCGAACGCATGGCGCAGGACAAGATTGCCGCCGCCGAACGCGCGGCCATCGATGAATTGCGCGCCCGCGCCGCCTCGGCATCCACCGCCGCCGCTGCGATGCTGATTCGCGAGCGACATGATGTGGAGGCCGATCGGCGGCTTGCCGACAGGACCATCGCCGCGCTCTGATCGCCCACCGGCGCGGGCTTCAATGCAGACCCGGTTACCCCGGCGCTTCGCTGCAGCCGATTTGGCCATGAGCTAACTCGAGCGCAGCGGTGGTCGACATCGCCGACTTCCTGAACAGAGCGGCAAGCGACACGTTCCGTGACATGAAGCGCAGCCCGATACCGTGCGCACCGCTTCGCAGAGACCCGGTTCGGCGCTAGGGCACAAGCGATGTGGCCCGAAGTGCTCAACCCGCTATTTGCCGAGACGACCAGCCTCGATGGCGTCGGCCCCAAGATCGCCAAGCCGCTCGGCAGGCTTGGCCTCGGCCGCATACGCGACATTGCCTATCATCTCCCCGAGCGCTTCGTTTCTCGCCGCTCGGTACCCGACCTCGACCAGGCGCAGCCGGGCGATCAGATCATCGTGCCGCTGGATATTCGCGAGCATCGCGCGTCGGCTTCGTCGCGCGCGCCGTTCCGGGTGATGGCGCAGGATGAGAAGGGCAATTCCTGTGCGCTGACCTATTTCGGCCGTGCCGCTTTTGCCGCGCGCAAGGCGCTCCCGGTCGGTGCGCGGCTGTGGATTGCCGGGCGGCTCGATCAATATGGCCAGATGCTCCAGATCGTTCATCCCGAGCACGTTGCCGCCGACGGCGCGCAGGCCATGGGCAACCTGGTTGAGCCGGTCTATCGGCTGGCCGAGGGGCTGACGCAGCCGATGATCGCCCGGCTTGCGGCGCAAGCGATCACCCGCGCGCCCGAACTGGACGAATGGATCGAGCCCGGGTTGCTCGGCAAGCACGGGTGGCCCGCCTGGCACGAGGCGTTGGCCCAGGCGCATGCGGGCGAGCATTGTCTCGCGCGCGACCGGCTGGCATATGACGAACTGCTCGCCAACGCGCTGGCGTTGCAGCTGGTGCGCCGGGAGGGGCGCCGACGCCGCGGTCAGTCCCTAAGTGGCAACGGGGCCTTGCGGAGCAAGCTGGACCTGCCTTTCGGCCTCACCGGCGCGCAGCAACGCTCAATCGGCGAGATCGAGGGGGACATGGCGCAGACGTCGCCGATGCTGCGATTGCTCCAGGGCGATGTCGGGGCGGGCAAGACGGTGGTGGCGCTGAACGCGCTGCTGATCGCGGTGGAGGCGGGCACGCAAGGCGCCCTGCTGGCACCCACCGAAATCCTCGCGCGCCAGCATTTCGCCACCCTGCAGCGGCTGGTTAGACCGACCGGGGTGGAGGTCGCGCTGCTGACCGGCCGCGACAAGGGAAGGGTGCGCGAGAGCGTGCTGATGGGGCTGCTCGATGGTTCGATCGACATCCTGATCGGGACACATGCGATTTTCCAGGAAGGCGTCGAATACAGGAACCTGGGCCTCGTGGTGATCGACGAGCAGCATCGGTTCGGGGTGGGGCAACGGCTGATGCTGACCCGCAAGAACCGCGTAACGCCGCACACGCTGGCGATGACCGCAACACCCATCCCGCGCACGCTGACGCTTGCCCAATATGGCGAGATGGATGTCAGCCGGCTCGACGAACTGCCGCCCGGTCGGCAGGCGATCGAGACGGTGGTGGTTGCCGCGGACCGCCTTGCCGAAATGGTCGACCGGCTGGCCGCGCAGCTCGATGCAGGCGCGCAGGCCTATTGGGTTTGCCCGATGGTGCGCGACGCCGTGGGCGGCTATGACAGCGAGGAGACCGCTGCTGCCGAAGCCCGCTACGCCGCGCTGCGCGAGCGCTTCGGCGACCAGGTTGCGCTGGTTCATGGTCAGCTTGCGCCAAAGGCGAAGGACGCGGCGATGGAGCGCTTTGCCTCGGGCGAGGCGCGGCTGCTGGTTGCGACCACGGTGATCGAAGTGGGGGTCGATGTGCCCAACGCAACGCTCATGATCATCGAACAGGCCGAGCGCTTCGGTTTGGCGCAGCTTCACCAGTTGCGCGGGCGCGTGGGGCGCGGGAGCGACAAGTCGGTCTGTGTCCTGCTTCGTGGCAGCGAGCTGTCGGAGACCGGCGCCAAACGGCTTGCCCTGATGCGCGAGACACAGGACGGGTTTCGCCTGGCCGAAGAGGATCTCGAACTGCGCGGGGGCGGCGAATTGCTCGGCACGCGGCAATCGGGGCTCGAGGGCTTCTCCATCGCCAGTCTCGAACAGGTCCAGCGCTTGCTCCCCGTGGCGCATGACGACGCGCGGCTGCTTATCGAGCGTGATGGCGGCCTCGAAGGACGCCGCGGCGCTGCGGCGCGGGTGCTGCTCTACCTGCTCGAGCGGGACTGGGGAGTGCAGATGCTGCGCGGGGGATAGCGCGTGCCAGAGTGGCGGGGGCGGGGCAGGCGCTCGTCGTCCCACCCGCTTTCGTCCCGCTCGCAGTTGCGGCGATCCGGCCCTATACCCCCACGATGGACGACACCGACAATCAAAGCCGCTCTCGCGCCGTGCCGAGCGGGCGGGCCGCACGCATGGGACATTTCGGTCGGCTGGCGGGCGGGGTGGCAGGCGGAATGCTGGCCGAGGGTGCGCGCCGGCTGGCCGATGGCGAACGTCCGAAGATGCGCGACATGCTGCTGACGCCGGGCAATGTGGGCCGGGTGGCCGAGCGGTTGTCGCACCTGCGCGGAGCGGCGATGAAGCTGGGCCAGATGATCTCGCTCGATGCTGGCGACATGCTGCCCCGCGAACTGGCGCAGATCATGGCGCAGTTGCGTGAAAAAGCGCATCACATGCCGCCACGCCAGCTCGAAAACGTCCTGGTGCGCGAGTGGGGCCGCGACTGGCGCCGCCGCTTCCGTCTGTTTAACCCGCGCCCGTTCGCCGCCGCCTCGATCGGTCAGGTGCACTTGGCACAGGACCGCGACGGGCGCGAACTCGCGATCAAGGTGCAGTATCCCGGGGTGCGCGAAAGCATCGAGTCCGATGTCGACAATGTCGCAATGCTGCTCAAGATATCGGGCCTGCTTCCGCCCGAGCTCGACATTGCGCCGCTGCTCGTAGAAGCCAAGCTCCAGCTTGCCGAAGAAGCCGACTATCTGCGCGAAGCGGACTATCTGAAACGTTACGGCAAGGTACTGGCGGGAGAACAGGCCTTTCTGGTGCCTGGTATGGAACGTTCGCTGACCACCGGTTCAATTCTGGCGATGGAATATCTTCCGGGCAATCCCATCGAAAATATCGTCGATGCGCCATTGGAAACGCGCAATGCGGTGATGGCCAGCCTGTTCGACCTGACTTTGCGCGAGTTGTTCGACTTCCGCCTGATGCAGACCGATCCTAATTTCGCCAACTACCGGCTCGAGTTGGACACCAACCGGGTGATCCTGCTTGATTTCGGCGCGACACGGCAGATTTCGGATGACGTTGCCGGTCGCTATCAGGTGCTGCTCGAGGCCGGGCTGGCTGAAGACCGGGCCGCGATCCGCGATGCGGCAGTGGCAGCGGGGTTCATTGCCGAACCCGCCGCGCAGCGCCATGCGGCGCGTCTCGACACGATCATCGATATCATCATCGAACGTGTCGGCGGCCGTGGTCCGATCGATTTCGGCGACCGCAGGTTCGTGGGCGCGATCAGTGAACATGGGCGGGCCATCGCCGAGGACCGCGGCGCTTGGCACATACCGCCCGCATCGCTGCTGATCGTGCAGCGCAAGATCAGCGGCATGGCGCTGCTGGCGGCCCGGATCGGCGCCAAGCTCGAAGTGCGGCCGATAGTCGAAGCACGGCTGGCGGCGGCACGCTGACCCCCGCAAGGCGAACCGTGGTTTCTGGCTGAATACCGTACGCCCGAAATCCGAGCTTCCAGCGTAAACCCGCCAGCCGGCGAGCGACCGGGCTAGCGCGAATAGAATTCGACGACCAGATTGGGCTCCATCGTCACCGGATAAGGCACCTCATCCAGCTTGGGAACGCGGGTGAAGGTGATCTTCTCGGTGCCATCCGGGGCGACATAGTCGGGAATATCGCGCTCGGGCAGGCTCTGCGCCTCGGCAATGAGCGCCATTTCCTTGGCCTTTTCGCCCAGGCTGACAATATCGCCCGGCAGCACGCGGCGGCTGGCGATGTTGCACTTCTGGCCATTGACCCGGATATGGCCATGATTGACGATTTGGCGCGCTGCGAAGATCGTGGGGGCGAACTTGGCGCGGTAGACGATCATGTCGAGCCGCTGCTCGAGCAGGCCGATAAGGTTCTGGCCCGTGTCGCCCTTCATCCGGCTAGCTTCGTCATAGGTGCGGCGGAACTGCTTCTCGGTGACGTCGCCGTAATAGCCCTTCAGCTTCTGCTTAGCGCGAAGCTGGAGGCCGAAGTCGCTCACCTTGCTCTTGCGCCGCTGACCGTGCTGGCCGGGGCCATAGGAACGGCGGTTGACGGGGGAGTTGGGGCGACCCCAGATGTTCTCGCCCATCCGACGGTCGAGTTTGTGCTTGGCGCTGGTGCGCTTGGTCATCTTGCGTAGTCCAATCTGCTGGCGCGACCCGGTCGGCGGCGCTTCGAACCCGGTCTCGCACCGCCGGACCAAACTGTCCGGCGCGGCCGCCGCTTCACCGGGGTGCGGAGCCAATCAGCGAAGGGGGCGAGATAGCGGCGCGTGGGGTGAAGTCAAGCAAGCCCGAGCCTAGGGTCGCGGTTCGCGCGCAAGCGTCGTGAGCACGCCTCGCAGCGTGCGCACCTCGAGATGGTTCCAGCCCGGCTTGGTGAGCACCGAGCGCAAGGTGCGCCGGGTGGTTTCGGATCGGCCCCGGGGATCGAAATAGCCCAGCGGGGCGAGCATGGCCTCGAGCTGGGAGATGAAGCCATCGAGTTCGGCCTGCGGGGCGGGGGGGAGCAGATCCTCCTTGGGAGGCATGGCCAGATCGCGGTGGCGGGAGACCTCGTAGGCGACAAGGATCACCGCCTGCGCCAGGTTGAGCGAGCCGAAATGCGGATTGACCGGCACGGTGATGATCGCCCGGGCCAGCGCCACGTCATCGGTTGCCAGGCCGGAGCGTTCTGGCCCGAACAGCACCGCGCTGCGCCCCGGCAAGGTGCGCAGCGCATGCGCGGCCTGATCCGGGGTAAGCACCGGCTTGGTGACGCCGCGCTTCCTGACGGTGGTGGCATAAACCTGCGAACAGTCGGCCACCGCGTCATTGACCGAGGCGAACACCCGCGCGCGGGCCAGCACATCGTCTGCACCGGCGGCGGCGGGCGTGGCTGCGGGATTGGGCCAGCCGTCGCGGGGCGAGACCAGGCGCAGGTCCGACAGGCCGAAATTGAGCATCGCGCGTGCCGCCTTGCCGATATTCTCGCCCAGCTGCGGCGCCACCAGGACGATCGCCGGTCCGCCCCCGTCTGCCTCACTCATCGGCGATATCGCGCACGGTGCTGGCGAACTCCTCGAAATCGCGCGCTTCTGTAAAGTCGCGATAGACCGAGGCGAAGCGGATATAGGCGACCGGATCGAGCTGGCTCAGACCGTTCATCACCAGTTCGCCGATCCGGGCGGAGGCGATCTCGTTCTCTCCGGCGGTTTCCGCCTGGCGCTGTATCCCCGAGACAAGCTGGCCGATCCGCTCTTCGGCGATGCCGCGCTTGCGACATGCGAGCATGACCGAGTTCTCCACCTTGGCGCGGTCAAACACTTCGCGTTTTCCGTCGCTCTTGACCACCCAGACTTCGCGCAACTGGACGCGCTCGAAGGTGGTGAAACGCGCGCCGCAATGGTTGCACTGCCGTCGCCGGCGGATCGCGCCATTGTCCTCGGCGGGGCGCGAATCCTTTACCTGGCTGTCCTCATGCGCGCAAAACGGGCAACGCATCGTGCAGTGCTTACGGACGCAGCCGCTTGTAGAGCATCCATCCCGCACCGGCGGCAAGACCCAGGGGCCAGGTGACGAAGGGTAGCACCGCTCCCGCGACAAGCCCCACCGCGCCGCCGACGAGGACCGGCTTGGTCGATGGATGGGCCATTCCCTGGCTGGCCATGCCCTTCACCTCGGCAGTGGCATCGGCGAACAGGTTCTCACCGCGTGGGGATTGGTTGGGATCTGTCATGATTCAACGCTCCGGATAGACGGGAAAGGCAGCGCATAGCTCGGCGACCTGGTCACGAACTGCTGCCTCGATCTTCATATCGCCCTCATCGCCGGCCTGCGCGACGCCGCGAATGACCTGCGCGATGAGCGAACCGATCGCGGTGAACTCGCTCGTGCCGAAGCCGCGCGTGGTGCCTGCCGGGGTGCCCAGCCTGATCCCGGAGGTGACGAAAGGCGAGCGCGGATCGAACGGGATGGCGTTCTTGTTGCAGGTGAGATGCGCCCGGTCGAGTGCCGCCTCGGCCGCCTTGCCGGTGACATTGGCGGAGGTGAGATCGACCAGCAACGAGTGATTATCGGTTCCGCCCGAGACGATCCGCAACCCTTCATCGGCCAGGCTGCTCGCCAGCGCCCGGGCATTATCGACGATGCGATGCGCATAGTCCTTGAACGCAGGCCGCAGCGCCTCGCCGAAAGCCACCGCCTTGGCAGCCACGATATGCATCAGCGGACCGCCCTGCATTCCAGGAAAAACCGCCATGTTGAGCGGCTTGGACAGCGCCTCGTCATTCCACAGGATCACTCCCGAACGGGGGCCGCGTAGCGATTTGTGGGTGGTGGTGGTGACAATATGCGCATGTGGGAAGGGGGAGGGGTGCGCGCCGCCCGCGACCAGGCCCGAGATATGGCTCATGTCGCATAGCAGCGTCGCTCCTACCTCGTCCGCAATGGCGCGGAAGGCGGCAAAGTCCCAGTAGCGCGAATAGGCGGTGCCACCGCACACGACAAGCTTGGGATGATGCTCGCGCGCCTTGGCGGCCACCTGATCCATGTCGATCAGCTCATCATCGCGGCGCACTCCGTAAGCCACGGGGTTGAACCACTTGCCGCTCATATTGACCGGCGATCCGTGGGTCAGATGCCCACCGCTGGCCAGGTCGAGCCCCATGAAGGTGTCACCCGGCGAGAGTAGCGCCAGGAACACCGCCTGGTTCATCTGCGAGCCGGAGTTGGGCTGGACATTGGCGAAGGCACAGCCGAACAGCTGCGTCGCGCGTGCGATCGCCAGCCGCTCCAGCTCGTCGGCATGTTCGCAGCCGCCATAATAGCGGCGGCCGGGATAGCCCTCGGCATATTTGTTGGTGAATACGCTGCCCGCGGCCTCGAGCACCGCGGGGCTGGCGATGTTTTCCGAAGCGATCAGCTCGATACGGTCTCGCTGGCGTTCGAGTTCGCGGCCGATGATGGCGAAGATATCGGGATCGGCGGTGGCCAGGTCATCGGACCAGAAGCGAGCGGACAAATCGCTGCGCGCATCTTCGGCGCGGTTTGCCGGCGAGGCGACGAAAGCGGTGCTCATGCCTGGAGCTCCTGTGGTGGTTCGGACAGCTTGTCCACCCGTCGCTGATGACGCCCCCCCTCAAAATCGGTGGCAAGAAAGGTCTCGAGACAGGCCTTGGCAATCTCAGGTCCGATCATGCGCGCACCCATGGCGATGATATTGGCATCATTGTGCAGCCGAGTGAGCCGAGCCGAGACCGGTTCGTTCACCAGCGCACAGCGCACGCGGGCATCGCGGTTGACCGCCATGGATATGCCAATCCCGGTACCGCACAAGGCGACCCCGCGCTCGGACGTGCCCGAACCGACCGCCTCCGCCAACAGGTAGCCGTAGTCGGGATAATCGACCGATGCTGCGGAGTGGCTTCCCAGGTCCTCCACCTGATGACCCGCTTCACGCAGCCATCTGGTCAGCTCGTCCTTGAGCTCGAGGGCGGCATGATCGGAGGCTATGGCAATCTTCATGGCGGCGCTGTGATAGGCACAGCCCGTGTCATGCGCCACCTGCAATCGCGCGCCCGATCGGTGATCTCCACAAGCGCGTACGCAGTGTCGGCGCATGACGGGCCGCTGGACATGAAAAATGTTGTCCGCCGCAGGCTTTGCCTGCATGACCCGATCGGTCACAGCAAACATGTACGGGGCTTTGGCCCTCGAGGGACGTCATGTCAGACCTTTGGTCGCGCCTAGTTAGGCCGCAACAGCACAAGTTTCGCCAGGCGCGCGCGCACCTCATCCGCGAACTCGTACCCGAGATCGAGGGCGCCTCGGTGATCGATGTCGGCGGTTCGCTGCCGTTCTGGCGGGCGGTGGGCTCGATCCTCAAGCCACGCTCGGTTCGCATCTTCAATCTCAACGAGCACGCGGTCACGCTTTTCCATAAGCACAGCGAAGACTGGCTGACGCTGGAAATGTATGATGGTATCCGGCTTCCGGTCGAGGATCGCGAAGCCGATTGCGTCATCTGCAACTCGGTTATCGAGCACGTGCCGCTCGATAACCGTGCCAACCTGGCAAGCGAGGTGATGCGCGTAGGCCGATGCTATGTCGTGCAAACGCCATCGCCCGCATTCCCGCTCGAGCTGCATTTCATGCTGCCCTTCGTCCATTGGCTGCCGCGCAGCATCGGACGAAAGGTGGTGCGCATCTCGCCGTTCCAATTGCTTGCCGATGTCGATGCGCAGAAGTATTTCGACGATACCAGGCTGCTGCCCGAAGCTGAGCTACAAGCCTATTTTCCGAACGCGCAGATCCGCACCGAGCGTTTCCTCGGAATGCCCAAGAGCCTGGTCGCAATCGGACGGCATTAACCGCGCGCCGGCTGCGAACGGCGCCTGCGTTCCAGCGGGTAAGCGGATTACTGGTCGAGGAACGAGCGCATCTTACGGCTGCGGCTGGGGTGCTTCAATTTGCGCAACGCCTTGGCCTCGATCTGGCGAATACGCTCGCGGGTTACCGAGAATTGCTGACCCACTTCCTCCAGCGTATGATCGGTGTTCATGCCAATGCCGAAGCGCATCCTGAGCACCCGCTCCTCGCGCGGGGTGAGCGATGCGAGCACGCGCGTCACCGTCTCCTTGAGATTGGCTTGGATGGCGGCATCGACCGGGATGACCGCGTTCTTGTCCTCGATGAAATCGCCCAGGTGCGAATCTTCTTCATCGCCGATCGGCGTTTCCAGACTAATCGGCTCCTTGGCGATCTTCATCACCTTGCGCACCTTCTCGAGCGGCATGGACAGACGCTCGGCCATTTCCTCAGGCGTGGGTTCGCGGCCGCTTTCGTGCAGGAACTGACGGCTGGTGCGCACCAGCTTGTTGATCGTCTCGATCATATGGACCGGAATGCGGATGGTGCGCGCCTGATCGGCGATGGAGCGGGTGATCGCCTGCCTGATCCACCACGTGGCATAGGTCGAGAACTTGTAGCCGCGGCGATACTCGAACTTGTCGACCGCCTTCATCAGGCCGATATTGCCTTCCTGGATCAGGTCGAGGAATTGCAAGCCCCGATTGGTGTATTTCTTGGCGATGGAGATAACCAGCCGCAGGTTGGCCTCGACCATCTCCTTCTTGGCGATCCGCGCCTCACGCTCGCCCTTCTGCACCATGTTGACGATGCGGCGGAACTCGCCAAGGCTCATGCCCGTGGCGGCGGCGATATCGGCGATTTCGGCTCTGATCCGCTCGACCGGGTCCGCCTCCTTCTCGGCGAAGGCGGCCCATTTCTTGTCCTTCTTCGCCTGCGCGGCCAGCCAGGCATCGTCCAGCTCGTTGCCCATGTAGCTGTCGAGGAAATCCCTGCGCTTCACCTTGTGACGTTCGGCAAGGCGCAGCATCTGACCGCCAAGCGCGGTCAGCCGGCGGTTAAAGGCGTAAAGATTGTCGACCAGATATTCGATCTTGGTCGCATGGAACTGGACGCTTTCCACCTCGGCGGTCAGCTGTTCGCGCAGGTCCTCGTATCTCTTCTCGCGCGTCTTGGGAAAGTCGTCACCCCGCGCCAGCGTATCCACCCGCTCGCCCTGGAGCTTCTCGAATTTGCCGAACAGGTCGGTGATCCGTGCGAACCGCTCGAGCGCATCGGGCTTGAGCGCGGCTTCCATCTGGGCAAGGCTGAGCGTGTTGTCTTCCTCGTCCTCCTCCTCGCGGCGGCGCGACGTGGTTTCTGACGAATTGTCGTCCTCCGAGCTTTCGGGCTCCTCCTCTTCTTCTTCTTCCTCCTTGTAGCTGGGCCCGGCGGTTTCCTCGGAAATCTCGCCGTCCCCGTCGCCGTCCTCCTCCATCTTGTCGACGGGAGGCTCCTTGGAAAGCATGGCGTCGAGATCGAGGATCTCGCGCAGCTGCATCTCGCCATTATTGAGCGCTTCTGACCATTGGATGATGGCATGGAAGGTGATCGGGCTTTCGCACAGCCCGATGATCATCATGTCGCGCCCGGCCTCGATCCGCTTGGCGATGGCGATCTCGCCTTCGCGGCTGAGCAGCTCCACCGCGCCCATCTCGCGCAGATACATCCGCACCGGATCATCGGTGCGCTCGCCGGTGGCAGCGGGCTTCTTCTTTTCGGGGACGTTCTGGTCCTCGCCCGTCTCGCCGTCCTCGCTGTCGCTCTCGGGCTCGTCGGGCTTGGCGTTCCCGTCTTCTTCCTCTGACCCCTCCTCGTCGTTCTCGACGATGTTGATCCCCATCTCGTTGATCGCGGCCTGGATGTCCTCGATCTGGTCGGACGACATCTCGCCTTGGGGCAGGGCTTCGTTCAACTCGTCATAGGTCAGGTATCCGCGCCGCTTGGCCCGGGCGATGAGCTTCTTGATCGACGCTTCGTTCAGGTCGATAAGGGGAGCATCCTCGCTGTCCTTGGTCTGGGGTTCCGACGCCATCAGATTGTTTCGTTCTCGCTAGAAAATGTTAGTATTGAGACGACTACGCTTGGTCGCCCTTGTCGTATCCCGCATCAGCGACCGCAACCCGTTTGCGCGCCAGTTGCCCGATGCGCGCGTCGATTTCCAGCTTCCGGGTCCGCAGCCGTTGCTGCTCGCTGAAAGCCGCCTCGGGGTCATCCTCGAAACGCGCAGTCACAGAAGCAATCGCCAACTCAAGCGCCGGCTTCTCGACAAGCAGCGCCACCGCTTCGCTCAGGTCCGTTCGCGCCTGGGCATCATGGCCGTCTTCGAGGAAAGAATAGCGCAGTCTGCCGAAGTCGCCGATCGAAGCCTCGGGCTCGCATATGGGGGAACGATCTCGTGCTTCAAGCTCTTCGCCCGGTGCAAGCCCCGGTGCAAGCAAGGCATCGATCCTGGCTGCAATATGCGGTTGCATCGCGGCAAGCTCGATCAGCGCCTCGGCATGCCGCGTGATTTCAGAAGGATGACGCGCCAGCCCAGATAGCACCGCATGGGCAAATCGGTCCCGCGCACCCCCCTCCACCGCCCGGCGCAGTTCGCTCGCTCGTGCTACCGGGAGGCGGGCCAGCGGGGTGGGGCGGGTGAATGATCGGCTTTGCGCGGTGCGCGTGCGCGGCGGAAAGGCGAAGGCCGAGAAGCGGTCGAGTAATTCGCGGCGATAAAGCGAGCGAATGTCGCGTTCCGCAATCATGTCGACATGGGCCAGAAGCCGCGCCTTGAGCCCGGCCTTGTCCTCGGGCGTCGCAAGCGGATGCGCGGAATGTTCGTGCCGCCAGATCATGTCGAGCAGCGAGTGGGGTTGGCCTAGAACGCGTTCGAGCGCCTCCTTGCCGTCGCGGCGGATGAGGTCGTCAGGATCGAGCCCTCCCGGCAGCAGCGCGAAGTCGAGCGAGCGCCCCGGCAAAAGCAGCGGCAGCGCGCGTTCGACCGCGCGCATGGCCGCACGCGCGCCGGCCGTATCACCATCGAAGCACAGCACCGGCTTGTCGGCAATGCGCCAGGCGAGCGCGAGTTGCTCGGGGGTGAGCGCGGTGCCCATCGGCGCGACCGTTTCCTCGATGCCGGCGGCGGATAGCGCGACGACATCCATGTAGCCTTCCACCACCACCAGCCGCCCGGCCTTGCGCGCTGCCGGACCGGCCCGGTGCAGGTTGTAAAGCGTGCGCCCCTTGTCGAACAGCGGCGTGTCGGGCGAATTGAGATATTTGGGCGCCTTGCTCTGCGCCTCCAAAATACGACCGCCAAATGCGATGATCCGGCCGCGCAGATCGTGAATGGGCAGCATGATCCGGCCGCGGAACCGGTCATAGGGCTGGCTCGCCGTATCGGTATGTGCGTCGCCATCGAGCGCGATCAGCAGACCCGCTTCCACTAGCATGTCATCGCCGAAGCGGGCGAGCGCCTGACGCAAACCCGCCCGCTCGTTGGGCGCCCATCCGAACCCGAACCGCTCGATACTATCCCGGGCGAACCCGCGTTGTTCCAGGTAGGCACGAGCCGGTGCTCCGCGTGGTCCGGCAAGCGAGCCGACGAACCACTCCTGCGCGGCCGCCATCACGTCATGCAACCCGGCGCGCTGTTCCTCGCGGCGAGCAAAGGCCGGATCGGGGGCGGGCATGTCCATCCCTGCGCCGGCTGCGAGTTCCTTGACCGCATCGATGAAGGCCAGCCCGCGCTGCTCGGTCAGCCAGCTGATCGCATCGCCGTGCGCGCCGCAGCCGAAGCAGTGGTAGAACTGCTTGGCATCGTTGACAGTGAAGCTGGGCGTATTTTCGTTATGGAACGGACAGCAGGCCTTCCATTCGTTGCCCGCGCGTTGGAGCTTGAGGGTGCGCTGGATCAGCCCCGAAAGCGAGGTGCGCGTGCGAAGTTCGTCCAGCCATTGCGGGGAAAGCGCCATGGCCGGAGGATAACCAGGTGTTGCCGCCCGCTCAACGCTTTACGCAGGCAAAGCTGTGATCAAGTCGCGAAGGCGGATCCGACGCGCACCCTGGCCTTGCGTGAATGATGACAGGAATGAATTATGTGCCGTGTTGCGGATTAGGAAAAAATCGTTGCAGAGTTGCGGATTCAAACTGGAAAGGTTCGTCGGACGAAGCCCAACGATTGCGGACGCTCGTCGGTTCGCGTAATCCATGAAGCCTAAGCGGACGGGTAGATGATCACGCAAGCGCTTGCTTGACCAGCGCGCTGGCAAGCGCGGGTTCGAGCGCTGCGCCGTGGCGCGTCTTGAGCTCGGCCATCACCCGTCCCATATCCTTCATGCCCGAAGCGCCCAAGGCTGCTTTGACCTCGGCAATCTCGGCGCGTGTCTCGCCTTCGTCCAGCTTCTTCGGCAGGAAGCCCTCGATGACGGCCAGTTCGGCGCGCTCCTTCGCGGCAAGCTCCTCGCGTCCGCCCTGCTCGTAAAGCGTGATCGATTCGCGCCGCTGCTTGGCCATCTTCAGAAGAACCTCGCTGACCAGCTCGTCGTCCTCGATCACGCCTGTCGCCGTGCGCTGCTCGATGTCGCGATCCTTCACCTTGGCGCTGATCTGGCACAGCGCCGCCACTCGGTCCTTGTCGCCCGCCTTCATCGCGGTGATCGTTTCCTTCTGGATGTTTTCGCGCAGCACCGTCTGATCCTCGTCCACCGTTTCAACCGGTTCGTCCTACCGCGCCCGGGCTGCGCCCGGCAAGCGCATCCGCCCGCGCTTGACGACCGACGCCGTGAGGTCTAGCCGCCGCGCCTTAGCACGCATCGCCGGTTCACTTCGCAACGGGAGCCCGTTAATGGCCGTTTCCGCCTACCCGCTTGCCCAGCCAAAAGGGGCAACGGGCGTGCTGGTGCTGGCCGATGGCAGCTGCGTGTGGGGCCAGGGCTTTGGGGCCACCGGCGAGAATGTGGGCGAGGTGTGCTTCAACACCGCCATGACCGGCTATCAGGAGGTGCTGACCGACCCCTCCTATGCCTGCCAGATCGTGTGCTTCACCTTTCCCCATATCGGCAATGTCGGCGCCAATCCTGAAGACATGGAGAGCGCGGTGGAAAGCGCGCTGGGCTGCATCGTGCGCGAGGAGGTGACACGCCACTCCAGTTTCCGCGCCACGCGCGAACTGGCGCAATGGATGGACGAGGCCGGCAAGATCGGCTTGTCGGGCGTCGACACCAGGGCGCTCACCCGCCGCATACGCATTCGCGGCGCACCCAACGCGGCTATCGCGCATCACCCCGATGGGCGGTTCGATATCGAGGCGCTTGTCGCCCGTGCGCGCGAATGGCCCGGACTGGAGGGAATGGACCTTGCCGAGCGCGTCTCGCGAAGCAAGCACGAGAACTGGCAGGGCGGACCCTGGCGGCTGGGGCAGGGCTATGACGCGAAGCCCGGGCACGACCGCCCGCACGTCGTGGCGATCGATTACGGCAGCAAGGACAATATCTTCCGCAACCTGGTGTCAGCCGGCGCGCGGGTCACAGTGGTTCCGGCGCGGACCGGCTTCGACGAGCTCATTTCGCTCGAACCCGATGGCGTGTTCCTGTCCAACGGTCCGGGCGACCCGGCCGCCACCGCTTCCTATGCGGTCCCCGTGATAACGGCGCTGCTCGAGCGTGACGTGCCGATCTTCGGCATATGCTTGGGCCATCAGCTGCTGGGCATCGCGGCGGGCGCGAAGACCTCCAAGATGCGCCAGGGCCACCGCGGCGCCAACCACCCGGTCAAGCGGCTCGAGAACGAAGTGGTCGAGATCACCAGCATGAACCACGGCTTCGCGGTCGACAATATCGGCCTGCCCGAGGGGATCGAGGAGACCCACGTCTCGCTCTTCGACGGCACCAATTGCGGCATCGCTATCAAGGGCAAGCGCGCGTTCGGGGTGCAGTATCACCCGGAAGCCTCGCCGGGGCCGCAGGACAGTTTCTACCTGTTCGAGAAGTTTTTAGGGATGCTGGGGTGAGGCAGATCTCACTGATTTTGGCGGGGCTGGCGGTTAGTGGATGCGAAGCCGCATCCAATCCAGCGGCAACCGAAATTGAGATCGATCAGACGTTTACTAGCGAAATGGTCAGCCAAACGATGTCCGCGGGGCTTCCGCCACGTGCAGAATTGCGTGTAATTGCTGTTTGCAGACCGTCTGCGGGCCGGGGGCTTTATGATGATGACGGGTTCAGCGACTTTCAGACAGACGGAATAACAGGGGGGCGTCTGATCTTCTATTCAGGAGCTGACGGCTCAGACCCGAATGTGATGTTCCGTGATGCAGGCGGTAGATACACAGATGCCAAAGAGGACGGGGCGTCCGTTCAGGTTCTTGATGGCCAAGGCTGAATTTGTATAATTGCTTACCCTTCGAACGGAGTGGTTGAGACTCACAATTTGCTGATCCATGAGGGCCGGCTTCTGAATATCTGGACAACCAACAAGCCTTCGGTCGGCGTCTGGGGTCCTTCGGCTCGTGTTTTCACCTCTCATTGTTTTAGGCCCTAAATGCCCAAGCGCACTGACATTTTCTCAATCCTCGTCATCGGCGCCGGCCCGATCATTATCGGGCAGGCGTGTGAGTTCGACTACTCGGGAACTCAGGCGATCAAGGCTTTGAAAGAGGAGGGTTATCGCGTTGTTCTGGTCAATTCCAACCCGGCCACGATCATGACCGATCCCGAGTTTGCCGACGCGACCTATATCGAGCCGATCACCCCCGATATCGTCACCAAGATCATCGCCAGGGAGCGTCCCGATGCGTTGCTGCCCACGATGGGCGGTCAGACGGCGCTCAACTGTGCGCTCAAGCTCGACGAGGTGGGGGTGCTGGCCGAATATGGCGTGGAGATGATCGGCGCCAAGGCCGATGCGATCGACAAGGCGGAGAACCGCCAGCGCTTTCGCGAGGCGATGGACCGGATCGGCCTGGAAAGCGCGAAGAGCGGCACCGCGCTTGACATGAAGGAGGCCTACGAGGTGCTCGAGCGCACCGGCCTGCCCGCGATTATCCGCCCCAGTTTCACGCTCGGCGGCACGGGGGGCGGGGTCGCCTATAACCGCGGCGAGTTCGAGGCGGTGGTGCGAGGCGGACTCGATGCGAGTCCGACTGGCGAGGTGCTGATCGAGGAATCGCTGATCGGCTGGAAGGAGTTCGAGATGGAGGTGGTCCGCGACCAGGCGGACAATGCGATCATCGTCTGCTCGATCGAGAATGTCGACCCGATGGGGGTGCATACCGGCGATTCGATCACCGTCGCTCCCGCGCTTACGCTGACCGACAAGGAATACCAGATCATGCGCTCGGCAAGCATTGCCGTGCTGCGGGAAATAGGCGTGGAAACAGGGGGTTCCAACGTCCAGTTCGCATCCGATCCCAAGACCGGGCGGCTGATCGTCATCGAGATGAACCCGCGCGTGTCGCGCTCCTCCGCGCTGGCCTCCAAGGCCACTGGCTTTCCCATCGCCCGGGTCGCGGCCAAATTGGCGGTCGGTTATACGCTCGACGAAATCACCAACGAAATCACCGGCGCGACACCGGCCAGCTTCGAACCCACGCTGGACTACGTGGTGACCAAGATTCCGCGCTTCGCTTTCGAGAAGTTCCGCGGCGCCAAGGCCGAGCTGACCACGGCAATGAAGTCGGTTGGCGAGGTCATGGCGATCGGACGCAACTTCAAGGAATCGCTGCAAAAGGCGCTGCGCGGGCTGGAGACGGGTCTCGACGGGTTCAACCGGGTGGTCGCACTCGAGGGGGCCGGGCGCGATCAGATCACCGCCGCGCTCGCGCGCGCGACGCCGGACCGGCTGCTCAACGTGGCCCAGGCGATGCGCGAGGGCTTCAGCGTCGAGGAGATCGGCGCGATCACTCATTACGACCCGTGGTTTCTGCGCCATATCAAACAAATCGTTCAGCAGGAGCGTCAGATTGCCACCGATGGTCTTCCTGGCGATGCCGATGGACTGCGCCGGCTCAAGGCGATGGGTTTTTCCGACAAGCGACTGGCCACGCTGGCGGTGCGCTCGGTGGGTGTGGCCGGCGGTCTGGCCGAGACACAAGCCCGCCGTTCGGGGCTGCTGCATGACGCCTTGCGCGCGATGGCGGGCGCCACCAGCGAGCAGGAGGTGCGCCAGCTGCGCGAGAAGCTCGGCGTGCTGCCGGTGTTCAAGCGGATCGACAGCTGCGCCGCCGAGTTCGAGGCGATCACGCCCTACATGTATTCCACCTACGAAGCGCCCAGCTTCGGTGAGGCGGAGAACGAGGCCATGCCGACCGACCGGCGCAAGGTGGTCATCCTAGGTGGCGGGCCGAACCGGATCGGGCAAGGGATCGAGTTCGACTATGCCTGCGTCCATGCCTGTTTCGCCCTGGGTTCGGGCGAGGGCGGCGCGGGCTTCGAGACGATCATGGTCAATTGCAATCCCGAAACCGTCTCGACCGATTACGACACTTCGGACCGGCTTTATTTCGAACCGTTGACCGCCGAGGACGTGCTGGAGATCCTGCGCGTCGAGCGCGAGAGCGGCGAGCTTGTCGGGGTGATCGTCCAGTTCGGCGGGCAGACGCCGCTCAAGCTTGCCGGAGCGCTCGAGCGGGCGGGCGTGCCTATCCTGGGCACCAGTCCCGATGCCATCGATCATGCCGAGGATCGCGAGCGCTTTGCCGCGCTGGTCAACAAGCTCGGCCTGCGCCAGCCTGCCAACGGGATTGCCAAGAGCCGCGACGAGGCTGCCGCGGTGGCCGGGCGGATCGGCTATCCGGTGCTGCTGCGTCCCTCTTACGTGCTTGGTGGAAGGGCGATGGAGATCGTCGAATCAGAAGCCCAGCTCGATGACTATATCGCCAATGCGGTCAACGTGTCGGGGTCGAGCCCGGTGCTGGTCGACCAATATCTGCGTGATGCGATCGAGTGCGATGTCGATGCGCTGTGCGATGGCCAGCAGGTGGTGATTGCAGGCGTGATGCAGCACATCGAGGAGGCGGGGGTCCACTCGGGCGATTCGGCCTGCTCGCTGCCGCCCCACAGCCTGTCCGCCGCCACCATCGCCGAGCTGGAACGACAGAGCGAGGCGCTGGCGAAGGCTCTTGGCGTTCGCGGACTGATGAATGTCCAGTTCGCGGTGCGCGAGGAAGCGGGCGGGCCGCAGGTCTATCTGATCGAGGTCAATCCGCGCGCCAGCCGCACGGTACCCTTCGTCGCCAAGGCCATCGGCCAGCCGATCGCCAAGCTGGCCGCGCGGGTGATGGCAGGAGAACGTCTAGCTGACTTGCCACCGCTCGACCGGGCGATGGATTATGTCGCGGTCAAGGAAGCGGTGTTCCCGTTCGCGCGCTTTCCGGGAGCCGATCCGGTGCTTTCTCCCGAAATGAAGTCGACCGGCGAAGTGATGGGGATCGATGAGGATTTCGAGCGCGCCTTTGCCAAGTCGCAGATCGCCGCGGGGACCGATCTTCCCGAGCGAGGCACGGTGTTCGTCTCGGTCAAGGACGGCGACAAGCCGCATCTTCTGGAGCCGGTCCGTGATCTGGCAGAGCGAGGCTTCCGCATCGTTGCCACCGGGGGAACGCAGCGCTTTCTGGAGGGCGAGGGAGTTGCCGTTGAGCGGATCAACAAGGTGGCCGAAGGGCGTCCGCACATCGTCGACCGGATCGTCGATGGGGACATCGCTCTTATATTCAACACCACCGAGGGCTGGCAGAGCCACAAGGACAGCCAGTCGATCCGCGCTTCCGCCGTGCGGATGAAAGTTCCCTACTACACCACGGCCGCCGCCTCGGCCGCTGCCGCGCGCACGATCCTGGCAGTGCGCGCAAGCGAACTTGAAGTGCGCTCATTGCAGGACTATTATGCAAGGCGACAAAGCGCTTCCCCCGACATCGTCGATCCAGCCTGACCGTTTCCCGACCGGCTCGCCTGGATCATTCGGCGAGGGACGGGGCAGGGCACCGGAAGGCAGGGACAAGATGGAAAAAGTGCCGATGCTCGCCGAGGGCTACGAAAAGCTCACTGCCGATCTCAAGGTGCTGCGCAAGGAACGTCCCAAGATCGTCGATGCGATCGAAGAGGCGCGCGGTCATGGCGATCTGTCCGAAAACGCCGAATATCATGCGGCCAAGGAGCGGCAGGGTCAGGTCGAGGCGCAGATTGCCGAACTCGAGGACCGGGTCAGCCGGGCGCAGATCATCGACCCGGCCAGTTTGTCGGGCGACCAGATCAAGTTCGGCGCCACGGTGACCTTGGCTGATGAGGATGACAAGTCGGTCAAGTACCAGATCGTTGGCCTGACCGAAGCCGATGCCAAGAAGGGGCGCATTTCTTACGAATCGCCGCTGGCGCGTGCGTTGATCGGCAAGAAGGTGGGGGACGAGGTCGAGGTAACCGTACCGTCCGGCGAGCGCTTCTACGTGATCAACAAAGTTCAATTCATTTAGCGCCGGACGGCAACCGCGTCAGATCAAGAGCTGCCTGATCTGTCGGAAAGGTCCTCAAGCTGGGGCTCGAAGAGCTTGTGCAGATGGACGATGACGTATTTCATCTCGGCATCGTCCACCGTGCGCTGGGCATGGCCGCGCCAGGCCTCTTCCGCCGTCTCATAGTCGGGATATATGCCCACGATATGAACATCATCCAGGTTCTTGAAATGCAGGCCACGCGGATCTTGCACGCGTCCGCCCATCACCAGATGAAGTAGCTGCTTTTCCATAGGGTCTTACTCGGATCGCACAGTTTAGGCCGGAGAATCAGATAACGCAGGGTGCGGGTAAGTCACCCTGCGACCCCGCTGTTTCCTAGTCTAGCGTTCAGCGAAAGAAGCGGCCAAAAGTCCGACTGAACGCCTTGCCCGTGTCTCGTGCAGCGATCCGCGCGTTGTCGCTTTGTCGATCCGCCTGATAGCGCGCCTGACGCCGGACCTCGCGAGCGTTATCTCCGAGCGTATCGCCGGCGTCGCGGATCGTTTCGCCACCTTTCTGCCCGGCCCGTTCGGCCCCATCGAACACCTGCTCCAGTGCCGCAAGCGCAGCCTGTGTCCCGGCGACACCCAGCGCGGAAGCGCGCACGCCGGTACTCCGGGCGGCGCTGCGGGCCGATGGGAACAGGCCGGCGATCAGCACACCGACAGCAAGCGCACCTGCTATTGTGGTAAGCGGATGGTCCTTGATGAAGCCGATGATGTCGTCATCATCCTCATGGCTCCCGCTACGCTCGCGCGACAATTCGGCAGCAGGAAGACCATCGGCACCCACGGTCACGTTGCGCCTGCCACCGGCTTCGTCGGAAGCATCCTCCCCCGCCGCTATGCGATCCTTGATCTCCTGTCTTGTCGTCTCGTTCATCGGCTGTTCTCCGGTAAGTATCTGGTCTGAATCAGGAGCGCTTGGCGGCACGCCGACGTTCGGCCGGTCTGCTATGCGCTTGGTAAACATCATCGACGCGGTCAGACCGCCGGCGGTCATCGTCATCGTCCTCCTCATCGCTGCCCGAAAACAGGCCGATGATCAGATCGAACAGCGTACCGCGAAAGAGGAGTGCCAGCACACCGGCAGCGATGCCACCGACGAGCAGCGGGTTGGCACTGGCAAAGTCGCTCGCCTGGCTTCCCAACGCGCGCGATGTCTCACTAAATGATTCGGTCGCACGTTGTTTCACCCCCGGCTCGTGGGTCTCGCCCTTGAGCCGGTTCAGATCGGCATCGAGCGACTGACGCGCGGTGTCACGCAACATCCGGTCGTGCTCGAGCCTGGTGGTTACGTCATCCATTCGAACCGTCCCCCGAATGATCGTTGGCAGCTTGCGGTTGCTTATCCTTGGCCACCCGGCTGACGTCCTGCCAGTTGGTCAGCGCGCGCCGGATGAGCAGGTAAGCGACAAGAAGCATGACCCCGACCACCAGCGCCGTCGCGCCGAACCCTGTGATGAGCGGGGTAAGCGCGATGATCAAACCCACCGTCAGGCCGATCGCTGCCAAAAAGCCGATCACCCCAGCAGCGACGGCGAATATAACCGTCTTCTTAACTCGGTCCAAGATGAACGCTGCCCGGCTCTTCTGATAGGTCAGTTCAGCATTGAAATAGGTCTGCGCATCATCAACCAGGCGCTCCAGATCCTCGATTAGGGAGCGCGTAGCACCTGTGGGCTCGGTTGATCCAGCGGGCACACGATCAGCTGTTTCCACGGGCGTGGGGGCCCGCCGCCGCACCGGGATCTCCGTCACGTTGCCAGGACCGCTTGCCGGCGTAGCGGCCGCCGCGTCTTTACCATCGCTCACCGATCTTACTTGCGGAACAGCCGCGCGACGACATAGCCCATCACCGCGGCAATACCCACCGCCGTGCCGGGCTGCTCGCGAACGAACGCCCGCGCATCGTCGCCCAGTTCTTCGACGCTCTTGCGCTCGAGCGCATCGGCGGCTTCGCGCAACTGACGACCGGCATTGCGAGCATAATCACCATATTGCGGGCCGAAGTTCTCATCGATCCGAGCCGCATTCTCGTCCACCAGCTGGCTCAGACCATGCAGCGCGCCGCTGGCCCTCATCTTGCCTTCGCCCGCCAGCTCGCCCGCCTTCGTGCGCGCATCGACGCTGAGGTCTCGGCTTCGCCCGCGTGCTTGGTCGCGATACGAATTGGCCCTGATCCAGGCCTCATCCTTCAGCGCACTCGCACCCGCCTTGGCCTCTTCAAGCGCGGCATCGAAACGCGACCGCGCCTCGCTGCCCTCAGGCGTTGCGCCAAGATCATCATCCATGCCACCGGACGTCACCGGGCGCGATCCGGTGGTTGCCGGCATGCTCGTCGCCAAAGGATCGGTTGCAGGAACCGGCTGAACGGGCGGGGTGGTCGCGGATGGCATGCCGCCTCCCACATTGGAATTGTCATTGCTTGTCTGATCGGCCATCTTGTTTGCCCTTCCCTGGTTTGGTGCGCATCGCGCCAGCAGCTCGCGCGAATGGGCGGCGAGACGCACCCGTTGTCCTTGCTCCTCATCCCGAACGCGGCTTGCACGCCATAGTTCCGCCGCATACAGCCGCCCACGCCGTCGGCCGCCAGGAGCACCCGAAATGACCGCGATCATCGACATACATGCGCGCGAAATCCTCGACAGCCGAGGCAATCCCACGATCGAGGTCGACGTCCTGCTCGAGGACGGAAATTTCGGCCGTGCGGCAGTTCCCTCAGGCGCATCGACCGGCGCCCACGAGGCGGTGGAACTGCGCGACGGGGACCAGGCGCGCTACATGGGTAAGGGCGTCCAGCGTGCGGTCGCGGCGGTGAACGGTGATCTTTCCGACCGGTTGCTGGGCATGGATGCCGAAGACCAGCGCGACGTCGATTTGGCGATGATCGAGGCGGACGGCAGCGCCAACAAGGCCAACTTGGGCGCCAATGCGATCCTGGGTGTCAGCCTGGCGGTGGCCAAGGCGGCGGCCAACGCGCGCGGCCTGCCGCTCTACGCCTATCTGGGCGGCGTGGGTGCGCATCTGCTTCCGGTGCCGATGATGAATATCATCAATGGCGGCGAGCACGCCGACAACGCGATCGATGTGCAGGAATTCATGGTGATGCCCATCGGCGCGCCTGACCTTGCCGAAGCGGTGCGCTGGGGCGCGGAGATTTTCCACACGCTGAAGAAGGACTTGTCGAGCCGCGGATTGTCCACTTCGGTGGGCGATGAGGGCGGGTTCGCGCCACAGATCGCGAGCACGCGCGAGGCGCTCGATATCATCATAGTCGCGGTCGAGCGGGCAGGGTTCACGCCTGGCGACGATGTCGTCCTGGCGCTCGATTGCGCGGCCAGCGAATTCTACCGTGACGGGCGTTATGAACTTGCCGGCGAAGGACTGTCGCTAGATGGCGAGGGGATGGCCGCCTATCTGGCAGAGCTTGCTCGGGCCTATCCGATACGCTCGATCGAAGACGGCATGGCGGAAGATGACTTCGCCGGCTGGAAGGCGCTGACCGAGCGTATCGGGGTCCCTCGTGAAGGCGAACAGCGTATTCAACTTGTCGGCGACGATCTGTTCGTGACCAATGCCGAGCGCTTGCGGATGGGGATCGAGGCGGGGCTGGCCAATTCGCTGCTGGTAAAGGTCAACCAGATCGGCACGCTGAGCGAGACCCTGCAAGCCATCGATGTGGCGCATCGCGCCGGTTATACCTGCGTCATGAGCCATCGTTCGGGCGAGACCGAGGATGCCACCATCGCCGATCTGGCGGTCGCGACCAATTGCGGGCAGATCAAGACCGGCTCCCTCGCCCGATCGGATCGATTGGCCAAATATAACCAGCTGATCCGGATCGAAGAGGAACTGGGCTCGAGCGCGCGTTACGCCGGGCGGGCCTGCTTTGGCGCCAATGGTTGATCGCCGCTAGGTCAGGAACCATTCGGATCGAGTGCGCGGCCGGTTCGCGCCGCCGTCACACGCCCCGGTTGCGCTTAAGAAGGTCGAGGGCCATCGACAAATGCGCCGCGGCCACGCCTTCATCGAGCGTGTCGAGCGTGACCAGGCACCGGGACAGGCATTGCGCCAGATTACTCGCCTGGCGGTGCTGGGGACTGGCGAAAGGGTCGGCGTGCTGATCCATGCGCCGCCGTTTCCACGGCGATGATCGACCGACAACCCCGTTGCCAGCCCTTATCCCGAAACGGCACGGAAGTGACTGGTGGATCTTCTAGCGCGAGTGCGACATCTCTTCGTCGACCTCGTGCTCAACTTCGTCGCGCACGTCTTCCATCTTCTCCATCACCTTGCGGTTTTTCGGGCTAAGCAGATATTGCCATACGCCCCATGCGTTGATGACCAGCAGGATGGCGTTCATCGCGGCGATGGGCATGGCGCCGGAGGTCATGCCCGAGATAATCCAGATGATTGCGACCACGCAGAACAACACGAAGCCCCATCCGGTCGCACGCCTGCCAAGATCGGCGGCGATCAGCCCGGCGGCGATCATCGTGCCGATAGCGGCAATCCATTCCAGCGGTCCGTTCATCGTGCACTGCTGCCTATCATAGTCTGCCCGGTTCCGGATCGCATTCCGGTCAACAGAAGCGTTCGCGCAGGGATAGCATCGCCAGGGCCGCCGCCGCAGCCTCGCCGCCCTTGTCTTTCTGCTGCGGGTCCGCGCGAACGCGGGCCTGGGCCTCGTTTTCCACAGTGAGGATGCCATTGCCCACTGCCACCCCGTCCATCGACAATGCCATCAATCCGCGTGCGCTCTCGCCGGCGACAATCTCGAAGTGATAGGTTTCCCCGCGGATCACGATCCCCAGCGCCACGAAGGCATCATAGCGCTCGCTTTCCGATGCCAGCGCCACTGCGCCGGGCAGCTCGAGCGCGCCGGGAACCGCCAAGGTCTCCACCTCGTGACCGCCTTGCTCGAGCTTCGAGCGCGCGCCCTTCAGCAGCATGCTGCTCAGCTCGGCATAGAACGGCGCTTCGACGATCAGCACGCGCGCCATCAGAGCGCGCCCGAGGCGACGATCGCCTGCTCACCGACGATGGACAAGTCATAGCCATCGAGCCCGACCAGCGAATGGCGGGTGTTGGTGAGCAACACCATGTCGTGAACTCCCAACTCGGTCAGGATCTGCGCGCCGACGCCATAATCGCGCTGTTCGGGCGGAACATCGCTCTCACCATCCTCGCTGTGTTCCTTGCTTAGCGAGCGGACCGCTGCCGATGCGAAATCACGCGAAGGCCGGTTGAGCACGACGATGACCCCGGCGCCCGCCTCGCCGATGGCCTGCATCGCACCGGTGAGCAGCCCGCGCCGCTCGGTCTCGCGCGCAAAGGCGTCATCGAGCACCGATAGAACATGCATTCGCACAAGCGTCGGTTGGGTGGGATCGATATGGCCCTTGACCAGCGCCAGCGCCTCGCTCTTGGTTGCCTTGTTGTAGAAACTGATCGCCCGCCAATCACCACCCCAGGCGCTGGTGAAGCGTGCCTCGTCGCGCCGCTCGACCAGCCGGTCATTGCGCCGGCGATAGGCGATAAGGTCGCGGATCGTGCCGATCTTCAGATCGTGCCGGCGAGCGAAGGCGACCAGATCGGGCAGCCGCGCCATGGTCCCGTCCTCGTTCATGATTTCGCAGATCACGCCCGAAGGATTGAGCCCGGCAAGTCGCGAAATGTCCACCGCCGCCTCGGTATGGCCGGCGCGCACGAGCACGCCGCCCTCGCGCGCAACCAGCGGGAAGACATGGCCCGGGGTCACGATATCATCGGGTCCCTTGCCGGCATCGATCGCCACCGAGATCGTCCGCGCCCGGTCCGCCGCGCTGATCCCCGTGGTAACGCCCTCGCGCGCCTCGATGGCCACGGTGAAAGCGGTCTGGTGCCGCGCCTTGTTCGCCCGGCTCATCGGTTCGAGCTTGAGCGCATCGGCACGCGCCTTGCCCATTGCCAGGCAGATAAGCCCGCGGCCATGCGTGGCCATGAAGTTGATGGCGTTTGGCGTGGCCATCTGGGCGGGAATGATCAGGTCACCCTCGTTCTCCCGGTCCTCATCATCGACCAGAATGAACAGCCGGCCGTTGCGCGCTTCGTCGATGATGGTCTCTATGCCCACCAGCACCGGCTGTTCGTCGTTCTCGGCCAAGTAGGTGTCGAGCTTGCCGAGCGTTTCGGCGGTTGGGTTCCATTCGGCCAGCGTGCAATCGCGCAAGGTGTTGGCGTGTAGTCCGGCCGCGCGGGCCAGGCCGGCACGCGTCATCCGGCCCGTCTCTATAATCTGGCGCACCTTGCTGGTGATCTGTGTCTTCATTGCCGCCCGCTATCACAGTAAAATGTGATTGCAAGCAGGATCACACATCGTCGTCACATACCATGCCGAATGTCGATTGCCGCTTGCGCCGGTCCGCCATCCGAAGTCATCAGCGCTTGATGCTCGATACCGATCAAACGCAACCAGACCTCCTCGAGACCTTTCAGGCAGCGATGCGGCATGTCGCGGCGACGGTCTATGCGGTCACCACCGAGCATGAGGGACAAAGGTTCGGCATCTTGGCAACCGCGGTCAGCTCGCTGAGCTTCGAGCCGCCTTCGTTGCTGGTCTGCGTCAACCGCACAGCCTCGCTCCATGCGCCGCTCGCCGAAGCGCGCATGTTCTGCGTTAACGTGCTGGGTCTGGACAATCGTGACGTGGCCGAGCTGTTCATGACCGAAGCCGGGGCCGACCGGTTCGCGGTCGGCGACTGGCAGGCCCAGAATGGCGTTCCGGTGCTTGCCACCGCCCAGTCCAGCCTTGTCTGCCGAACCGCGCATTGCCACGATTTCGGCACCCATTCGATCTTCATCGGCGAACTCGTCGCGGCGCGGCATCGCCTGAATGCGACGCCACTGACCTATTACGCTCGCCGTTACATCGATATCAGCGCCGCCGCCCGGGGTGAGGCCTAGCGTTCGGTCAGTGTATCATCGGATCGGTTCCTCGCGCAGGGCGACAAGATGAGCGGCTGTGCTCGGCTGGCCCGCCGCAGGAAGGAAGCGCTCGATTTCCTCCTGCATGAGTTCCGCCCGGCGCTTGGGAGAGGGATAGATCGCGCTGCGGAAAATTCCAGCATCGAGCTTGCGTCCTGCTGCCGACAACCACAGCCGTGGTCCGGCTTGCGGAGAATAGCCCGCATTGGCAAGTAGGTGCACCGAAAGCCTGTCCGCCTCCTCCTCGGCCTGCCGGTTGCGCCTTCGGTTGGTGCCGAACTCGGCGAACAACCCCTTGGCCACGCCCGCCTCTTCCAGCCGTCGCCGGTGCTCGAGCACCAGATGGCCAAGCTCATGCGCCAGGATGGCGGCGACGTTCTCATCGGACAGGCTAGCAATAAGGCCATGGCTCAACTGGATCACGCGTCCGTCCGAACGCGCGATCCTTGCGTCCGCCGCCAGCACCTCGACCAGCGCGCGGCAGCCGGTCTGGGGCTGGACGGTCAGGCTGATCGGTCGGCCATCACGGACGAGATCGAGCGCAAGCGGCGTTCCGAGCGCATGAGCTGCGATCTCGTCGAATGCCCGGTCGCGCATCGAGCCGGGCTCACGCGGCAGCTCGGCCACCAGCCGCTCACCGATCGCCGCAATATTGTCGCGGGCCAACAGCCCTGCATTGTCTGCCGGCGAATTGGCAACGATACCCGCCACGGCGAGCGGGCTGCCGGCAAACCCGGGCGGAACGTCTTTGCCATACTGATCCGCGCTGTGCATAATCAACCCGGTCACCGGCATCAGCGTGGCGCACAGGTCACGATTGGCCACGAGCATGCCATCGGCAATGCGGGCAAGACGCAGGTCCTGTTGCCACAGGCCTTCGAAATCGGTGCCCGACTGAGCTTGGGCCGGGATGGGCTCAAGCAACGCTGCTAGGGTGAGCAGGAGTAGGACAACGCCAGTCGCGGCGCTGCGCCAAATAATGGCGGGAATGCGCGCAAACGGGCTCGCTATCATCGGGCTCGGCACAATTCGGTTGCCGTTCACGCGGCGGGACGATCAGGGATAGGCATTGACCTTGTGCGATGTTCGGCTAGATCGCAATCGATTGCAAGAGAGGGCATTGGACATGCATATCGGCACCAAACTCCTGGCGCTCGCCGCCGCAGGCAGCGTCACTCTGGCAGGAGCAGCATCTGCATCCGCCGCGATCGATCTTCCCGTTCGCCAGGCCGCTGTGGTCGCCGAAAACGAGGGGCTGGTCGGCAGCGGTCTTGGTTTCATTATCGCCGCGCTCGTGGCAGCAGGCGTTGTATACGTCATTGTCGACGACGACGAGGATGAGCCGCAAAGCCCCTAGGCTGTCCCCGCTCGCTCGGATCTGACGACGTCCGCAGCAAAGCCTCGTCCAGCGTCGCTGTGTAGTGGCCGACAGCGCCGATCGCTCCAGCACGGCCAGGAGTGATCGGGAGGGCGTCCGCCATGCGAGTGCTGGTAACCGGAGCGGCAGGCTTCATCGGCGCGGCGGTATCGCACCATCTGCTCGAGCGTGGTGATGACGTCATCGGGCTCGACAATTTCGACGATTACTATTCGGTCGCGCTCAAGAAGGCGCGGCGCGACCGGATCAATGCGACGCATGACCGGCGCTGGCTCTTTCTCCAGGCCGACCTGCGCGATGGACAAAGCCTGGACCATGCGCTTGCCGATCTTGCCTTCGACGCCATCATTCACCTTGGAGCGCGGCCTGGGGTTCGCGCCTCGCTCGATGCGCCCGCCGCCTGTATCGAGGCCAACGTGCTCGGGCATCTCAACGTGCTCGAACTGGCGCGCAAACGCGGTGTCGCTCACCTCGTCTATGCCAGTTCCAGTTCGGTCTATGGCGGCAACGAGACTTTTCCCCTAGCCGCAGATCATCGCACCGACCGCCCGCTTTCGCTCTATGCCGCCAGCAAGAAGGCGAACGAATTGATGAGCGAGACCTACGCTCACATTCATCGGCTCGCCCAGACAGGTCTGCGGTTCTTTACCGTCTATGGGCCTTGGGGCAGGCCGGATATGATGATGTGGCTGTTCACCGCCAAGATACTTGCCGGAGAGCCGCTGCCATTGTTCAATAACGGAAACAATTGGCGCGATTTCACCTATATCGAGGATATCGTGCGAGGGGTCGCCGCGTGTCTCGACGCGCCGCCGATCGATGACGCCAGCACCAAGCCCGGGGGAAGCACCTCTCCGCACGCGATCTATAATATCGGCAATAGTCGTACGGAGCGGGTGCGCGACGTGGTTACTATTCTCGAACAGGCGCTCGGCCGCAGGGCGCGGCTAGACATGCTCCCGATGCAGCCCGGCGATGCTTCGCGCACACATGCCGACATCGCCTGTATTGCCCGGGAATTGGGCTATCAGCCGCATGTGCCGATCGAAGAGGGCGTGGCCCGCTTCGTCGCCTGGTATCGGCAGTACCATCAGGTCTGATAAAGCGCTTCGATCAAGGGGCGAACCTCATGCTCCCACCTCGATCGTTAGACATTTCTTAACCGCCGCCTGCGAAAGGAAGGACGCAACCTGTCGGCAAGCAAGGGTGTTTGAACGTGAAGCGCAGCAGAAGTCTCCGGAAATCGGCGGGGCGTGGCCTGTTTTCCGCCCTGTTGCGCGACACCAGGGCCAATGTCATGTTGATCGGCGCGGCCGCGGTCATCCCGCTTATCGGTATGGTGGGCGGCGCTGTCGACATGAGCCGTGCCTATCTCGTCAAGAGCCGGCTGCAACAGGCCTGCGATGCCGGAACGCTGGCGGCGCGTAAGGAGATGGCGGGCGCGGTCAATATGCAATCCGGTGTTCCAACGAATGCCACCAGTACCGGGGAGGCTTTTTTCGACGCCAACTTCTCCGATGGGCAATTCGGCTCGACCGATCTGGTGTTCGACATGGCGCCCGGCAGCGATACCCGTCTCGATGGCTCCGCCTCGGTAACGCTCCCCCTCACCTTAATGGCGGTATTCGGATTGTCCGAGACACGGGTCAGCGTCGATTGCAGTGCCGAACTCAACCTTCCCAACATCGATGTCGTCTTGGTGCTCGACCAATCCGGATCGATGAATGCGAGCCGCATGTCGGCCCTGCGGGAAGCCGTTTTTGCCTTTTACGACCAGATTCACGACGTGAAGCCGGAAGATGGGCGGGTCCGCATCGGCATCGTGCCCTACTCCGGCGCCGTGCGCGTCGGCGCGCTGTTGAGAGAAAAGAACCCTGATTACCTAGCCGACAGCTGGACCTATCAGACCCGCGAAGCAGTCTTCCGTCGCCTGCTTCCGTTGGATATGACCAACCTGTATTCGACCGACGAAAATCATTTTCGTTGGAACTGGACGAGCGCTCTGCGCACCGAATGCCAAAGCCGCAATGGCACCTTCACCCGGAATGGCACGAACTACGCCGTCAGCGGAGCATCCCTGGTAGAGGGGTACTATCCCAATGGCAGTGTCCGCGCTGCGTGCATGGCCAACATAGCCAAGTCGGGACCTGACGAATCGGTCTCCGAAACGCCATGGATCGGCTTTTCCCATTACCTCCTTTCGCCCAAGGTGCTCGATACATCCAAATTCAAGCTCGGACAGTCGGTAACTTTGCCCACGGGTGAAATGGGTGCCGATGTGACCAGCGTGTGGAAAGGCTGCATCGAAGAGCGCGCGACTGCTGCAACTACCAATTTCTCACCGATACCCAAAAATGCGCTCGATCTCGACTTCCGGCTCATACCTACGGCAACAAAGCCCGAAACGCAGTGGAAGCCGATGTGGCCGCAGATCACCTACACCCGCCCCTCCGCCGCGAACTGGATCACGCGGACCCATGATTCAACGCGCGGTTTCAGCTGCCCTCCGGCTGCTCGCAAGCTGACTGAATATCCACGTACGGGCAAAACCAGGAATGCGAGTTTCGACAGTTACATCAAATCGCTGACCCCTGCGGGCGGCACGCTGCATGACGTCGGCATGATATGGGGGGCACATTTGCTCTCCCCCAATGGAATATTTGGCGACGAGAACCAGACGGCCAGCAATGGCTATCCGATTTCACGCCACATCGTTTTCATGACCGACGGCGTAATGAACGGAGGCCCAGGCACTACCAAAGCATATGGCAACTACGATATGGACGGCCGGTTCGCGGGGTTTTCCGGTTCGGGATGGAGGGAACCTGCGCTCACCACAATTCACAACCGGCGGCTGGCGGCGATCTGTGACCGGATAAAAAACGAGAATATTGTTATTTGGACCGTTACCTTCGGTCTTCCCCAAAACGAGTTTACCAAAGGATGTGCGTCCGGCAGCACACGAGCCTTCGAAGTGGTCGATGACAAGGACGCAGGCGGTCTTGCCGAGAGGTTCCGTGCTATCGCCGGCGCAATCGCCGAGCTTCGGCTGGTCAATTGATTATGCCTTTGGCAATTCGATCGCGCCGCCCTCTGTCAGGTGATGCAGGCGTAACCGCTGTGGAATTCGCGCTTGTGGCGCCGATTTTTCTTCTCATGCTGATGGGAATGTTCGTACTGGGCCAGCAGGTCTATGCGAGTGCGCTCTTGCAGGGCGCCCTTCAACAGGCAGCGCGGGATTCCACGCTCGAGCGCGGCCAGGGAGACTACGGCAAGATCGATGCCCGCCTCGAGGAAGCGGTGCTACCAATTATTCCGGGCGCGACAATAGTCCTCCAGCGCCGCAACTTCGCCACTTTCTCCGATACGAGGATCCCGGAACAGTTCACCGACACCAACAACAATGGGAAGTGCGACGATGGTGAACCATTCGAGGATATCGACGGTGACGGAATTCTCGACGCGGATCGGGGGCGCGACGGCATCGGAGGCGCTCGCGATGCTGTCGTTCTAACCGCAACTGCTACTTACGACCGGCTCATACCCATTCCTTCACTCACGGGTCTGGAACGCGAAGTTACGTTGCGGGGCCGCACGGTATTGCGAAACCAGCCATTCGACGCGCAGGGCAAGCGCGTGGCAATGACAAGCTATTGCAAATGAGCGATACCTACACCAGGCAAGTTCCGCTCGTTCGGTCGCTGTGGGTTAACCAGCACGGCGCAACCGTTATCGAGTTTGCTCTGGTCACACCCCTCCTGCTGGTCCTCGGGCTTGGTGGAATAGAGCTCGCGAATTTGGCAATCACCCAAATGCGCCTGGGGCAAGCCGCTGGCGCCCTCGCAGACAACGCATCTCGGGTTGGCGACAGTGATCTGCTCGAATCCTCAACGGTTTACGAGAAGGACATCAATGATCTGTTTATCGGGCTCGATGTTCAATCCGGGGGGTCTCTCGATATTTTCGAGGATGGCCGGGTGATACTTAGCAGCCTCGAACGCAATTCGAGTGGTGGCCAATGGATTCACTGGCAAAGATGCATGGGCAAACGGCAAGCAATCGGAGCTTATGGATCCGAAGGCACCGGCGCGACCGGCACGGGGTTTAAAGGCATGGGTCCGCCAGGTTCGGAGGTTAAGGCCCCGAACGGCTCGGCGGTCATGTTTGTAGAAATCACCTACGAATACCAGCCCTTGATAGGCGGGAGCTTTGTCGATTGGCTCGAAGCACCACGCGTGATGCACACGCAATCCGCATTTCTAGTTCGCGGAATGCGCGATCTAAATGGGCCTTCGCAGCACTCGCCTCCTACCAGCGTAGCAAAATGTAATAAATACGACAGTCTGTAGATTACCAAGATTTATAAATAGATTTTATTGGTCGAAGGGCCCGATCATAATACTCATGTTACGCGCCAGCGGCCAACCTATCGCGCGTGAAGATTGCCAACGGATGGTATCGAACCGCTTCAACGGGATCCGGTCAAAAACTCCCAGGGCACTGGTTTTAAAAGACCGTTTGTATGGCACGCCTATAGCTTTGTCAGAAGTTCGCCCTACGCATTAAGCAGTCCCACCGACAACAAAGAACCGCCCCCATGCAGCGCGACAATCAGGATGCGAGCGCAGCGACAATCAGGATGAGGATCGCGCGGGGGTGCGGCGGCGCAGGGCGTAGCCCGGAGCCGTCGTAGCCCCGCGCGATGGTGCGTTCCTTTTGGGGCGTTGCCGCTGATGATCCCGGCCGGCCGGGTATTCCCGGGCTTCTTCGCTCAGAGAGGAAGTCCCTGGATGCCCGGCCGTCACGTCACCGATCATCAGATGAGGTTATATATGAAGTTGCGACAGAGTGACGGCGTCGCGGTAGCGGCGGCCAGGGCCGGGTTCAGCACGGCGACGGGATACCGGCTTGCCAGCGACCCACAGCTTTCCTCGCAAGAAACGGCACCACGCGGTCGGCGGCGGCCCGATCCCTTGGCTGATATCTTCGACGCCGAGATCGTGCCGATGCTGCAGGCAGCGCCGGGCCTGCGCGCGGTCGCGATCTTCGAGGAGATGCAGCGGCGCCATGCTGATCTCGGGCTCGGGGTCAGACGGACGATGGAACGGCGCATCCGTGCCTGGCGCGCGCTTCACGGCGAGGATCAGGAGGTGATCTTCCGCCAGACCCATGAGCCGGGCAAGATGGGACTGTCGGATTTTACCGACATGGCCGAGCTCGGCGTCACGATCGCCGGCACGTCCCTCGATCACCGGCTCTACCACTTCCGCCTGGTCTGGTCGGGCTTCGAGCATGCCCATGTGATCCTGGGCGGCGAGAGCTATATCGCCCTTGCTCAGGGGCTACAAAATGCGTTGTGGGCGCTCGGCGGCAGCCCGGTCGATCATCGCAGCGACAGCCTATCAGCGGCGTTCCGGAACCTCGATGCCGATGCCCGCGCCGATCTCACCTGGCGCTACGATGCGCTGTGCGAACATTACGGCATGAAGCCGAGCCGCAACAACCGGGGCGTCGCGCACGAGAACGGATTGATCGAGAGCGCACACGGTCATCTCAAGAAGACGATGCGCGATGCATTGCTGATGCGCGGGTCTGGGGCCTTTGACGACCTTGCCGATTATCGCGGCTTCATCGACGAGGTGATCGCGGCGAAGAACCGGCGCAATGCCGCACGGATCGATGCCGAGCAAGCCTGTCTTCAGCCGCTGCCCGACCGGCGAACCAGCGATTATGAGGAGACGATCGTCACCGTCACCTCGACCAGCGGCTTCACGCTCAGGAAGGTGTTTTACACCGTGCCTTCGCGGCTGATCGGTCACCGCCTGCGTGTCCGGCTGTATGACGATCGGCTCGACCTGCTGCTGGGCGGAACGCCGCTGATGACGCTGCCGCGCGGGCGGGCGGGCGCGAACGGCAAGCATGGTCATGTCGTCGATTACCGGCACGTGATCCGCTCGCTCAGACGCAAGCCGATGGCGCTCGCCGGCCTGATCTATCGTGACGCGCTGTTCCCGCGCGAGGCCTATCGCCGGATGTTCGAGCGCCTGATCGAGCAGAGACCCGAACGGGCCGCGTGCCGGATGATGGTGGAACTGCTTGCGCTGGCGCACGAACGTGCCTGCGAAGCCGAGCTTGCCAGCATCCTCGCTGCCGATCTGGCTGCCAATCGGTTGCCGGACATGGCAGCACTGCGGACACGCTTCGCGCCCGACCCCGCAACGCTTCCCGAGGTTGTGGTCACGCTTGCCCCCCTGTCCGGTTACGACATCCTGCTGGGCGGGGTGGCGGCATGACCGATAGCAACCGATCGGTCGACGCACAGCGTCTCACCCTGATCCTGCATGACCTGCGTCTGCCGGCGATCAAGCAGACCTGGCCCGATATCGCCGTGCGCGCCGACAAGGATGGCCCGCCGCGCGCTTCCTTGCGGCCCTGGCCGAACACGAGATCGCCGAACGCGACCGGCGGCGCATCGAGCGGCATCTCAAGGAAGCCAAGCTGCCGCCCGGAAAGACGCTCGACAGCTTCGCGTTCGATGCCGTGCCGATGATCTCCAAAGCGCAGGTCATGGCGATCTGCGCCGGCGATGGCTGGCTCGAACAGGGCGCCAACCTGATCCTGTTCGGGCCGCCGGGCGGCGGCAAGAGCCATCTCGCCGCTGCGATCGGCCTGGCGCTCATCGAAAATGGCTGGCGGGTGCTGTTCGCCAGAACATCGGACCTTGTCCAGAAGCTCCAGGTCGCGCGGCGCGAGTTGGGCATCGAGGCCGCCATCGCCCGGCTCGACAAATATCATCTGCTGATCCTCGATGATCTCGCCTACGTCACCAAGGACCAGGCCGAAACATCGGTCCTCTTCGAGCTCATCAGCGCCCGCTACGAACAGCGCTCCACGCTGATCACCGCCAATCAGCCGTTCGGCGAATGGAACCGGATCTTCCCCGATCCCGCGATGACGCTCGCCGCCGTCGACCGCCTCGTCCACCACTCCACCACTCCACCATCTTCGAGATGAACGTCGAGAGCTATCGCCGGCGCACCGCCGTCCAGCGACAAAAGGGCGCCGGGCGACCGCCAACCTACGCGACAATCAAAACTGCCGGGCAACCGGCGCCCCGCGACAATCAGACCGATACATAGACCTTGCCAGCGTCAACCAGACCGGCCATCAGCCAAAAGCCGCGACAATCAGTTCTCATCCTGATCGTCGCCCGCTTCTCATCCAGATCATCGCGCTACAGCGCGAGCGTGATCATTCGATCGGTCAATTGCATGATTATACAGTGGCGGTTATCCAGATGCGCGCGACAATCCGTGTCGGACCACGGGTTATATGACTGTCCGCACCTAAGTTTTGCATGCCTAGGTGCTTCGTCAATCTTGATATGGTCCGATCCCAGCAGCCGTTAGTTCATTTTTTCTGTGTGATCACGCTAGTTCGACTGAGAATTTTTCTTCGATTGTTTGGATTAGTTTCTGAATTTTCGGAATGCCTATTCTCCGTGTCGGGGATACCGCCCAAATGGGTTCAGGGGGAGCACGAAAACCGGACAACAGGATGGAAAGCCGCCCAGTTCGCAGGTGTTCGTTGACGTAATATTCGGGTAGCTGACAGATTCCCAATCCCGATAGCGCCGCGTTACCGACACTTGTCCCACAGTTGCACCGGAGTCGGCCATGGGGGATTATTGTAATTTGGCTTTCCTTGTCGAGAAATCGCCAAGTTGAACTGGTCCCGACAAGGCAGTCATGGTGCTTGAGGTCATCAGGGTGATCTGGAGCGCCGCGCAAAGCGATATATTCGCGTGAAGCAACCGTAACAATGGACCGCGCCGCGATTTGGCGTGCTGCGACGCGTTCATCAGTTGGATGACCCGTTCGAATGGCAAGATCGAATGATTCCCCACCGAGATCGACTATACGATTTGAAAACTCGAGCTGAAAAGAAAGGTCCGGGTTTTCCACGAGATTTTCCCTGACAATTTGCCCGATGAACATCGCGCCCAATGTGATCGAACAGGTCACCTTGATCTCGCCACTCATGTCACCAGTAGTTGTGGCGGTTGTCATAACCTCTTCTCGCTCTTCGATTATGCGGCGACATCGCTCAACCATGCTTTTTCCAACTTCGGTCAATCGGACCGAGCGCGTGGTCCGCTGGAACAGTCGGGTGGAAAGCCTTTCTTCAATATGAGCGATTGAACGGCTGATGTGAGATGGCGAACGATTCAAGCGGCGAGCTGCGCCGACAAAACTTCCGGCGTCTGCGATTGCGACGAGTTCTTCAATCCCGATCCAACGCTTTTCCATTATTGCCCCAAAGAAATAGAGAAAATCAACATTAGGGCATCATCTCTCGCGTGATTTAATGGCAATATGCTTAATTCGATCTTTCGGAGAGAATGGACCTATGAAAACACGCGCAGCTGTCGCCTTCGAGGCCAAGAAACCGCTCGAAATCGTCGAGCTCGACCTGGTAGGCCCCAAGGCGGGCGAGGTGCTGGTGGAGATTATGGCCACCGGCATTTGCCACACTGATGCCTATACGCTGGACGGCCTCGACAGCGAGGGTCTGTTCCCCAGCGTTCTGGGCCATGAAGGCGCCGGGATTGTGCGCGAAGTAGGTGCAGGCGTGACTTCGATGGTGCCCGGCGATCACGTGATCCCGCTGTACACGCCTGAATGCCGCCAGTGCAAAATGTGCCTGTCCGGCAAGACCAACCTGTGCAGCGCCATCCGCGAGACGCAGGGCAAGGGGCTGATGCCCGACGGCACATCGCGATTCAGTTACAAAGGCCAGACAATCCATCATTACATGGGCTGTTCCACCTTCTCCAACTTCACCGTCCTGCCGGAAATCGCAGTGGCGAAAATTCGTGAGGACGCACCGTTCAAGACCAGCTGCTACATCGGCTGCGGGGTTACCACCGGGGTCGGCGCAGTGGTCAATACCGCGCAGGTCAAGCCTGGCGACAATGTGGTGGTGTTCGGGCTCGGCGGGATCGGCCTCAACGTGCTGCAAGGCGCGAGGATGGCGGGTGCGAACCGCATAGTGGGCGTGGATATCAACCCGGACCGCGAGGATTGGGGCCGCAAGCTCGGGATGACCGATTTCGTAAATCCGAAGGATGTGTCCGATGTCGTGGCCCATCTCGTCAACATGCTGGATGGCGGCGCGGATTACAGCTTCGATTGCACCGGCAACACCGATGTCATGCGTCAGGCGCTGGAATGCTGCCACAAGGGCTGGGGCACCAGCATCATCATCGGCGTGGCCGAAGCGGGCAAGGAAATTTCCACCCGCCCGTTCCAACTGGTCACGGGGCGCAACTGGCGCGGCACCGCGTTCGGCGGGGCCAAAGGCCGTACCGACGTGCCCAAGATCGTCGATTGGTATATGGACGGCAGAATCCAGATCGACCCGATGATTACGCACGTCCTGACGCTGGACGAGATCAACAAAGGTTTTGACCTGATGCATGCCGGTGAGAGCATCCGCAGTGTGGTGGTGCACTGATGGGTCAGATACACGTTACCCTTAGGAGTGGAGAAGAGCAGCTGATCGAAGCGACTGACGGGATTTCGGTCATGGAAGCGATTCGAGATGCCGGAGTCGACGAGCTTCTGGCCTTGTGCGGTGGTTGCTGTTCTTGCGCTACTTGCCATATCCACGTTGCGAAAGACTGGACTGACAAGCTCGTGCCCGTGACACAAGACGAGGACGATCTTCTCGAAAGCTCCGATCATCGCGATCTGTCATCGCGGCTTTCCTGCCAGATACCGTTTTCAAGTGAGCTCGATGGATTGCGTATCACAATAGCGGACGAGGACTAAGACCGCCTATGGACCGGAACCCGCAATCAACTGCGTTTGGCGAGGCGATGGGCAGAATCCATGTGCCCAAGATCGTCGACTGGCAGATGGACGGCAAAATCCAGACCGATCCGATGATAACCCATGTCCTGACTCTGGACGAGATTAACAATGGCTTTGACCTGATGCCCGCGGGAGAATCCCCCCGCGGCGTCGCGTCGTTCTAATTTCACTTCATCGAACCATTAGGAGAAATTGATATGACTGTAATTTCTGGCGACGGCATTTTTTCGCATACTAGCGTTGGCGCGAACGACCTTTCGGCTTCGACCGCCTTTTACGATGCCGCACTAGGGGCGCTTGGCGTCAAGAATCTTGGGCCATTTGGCGATGCTTGCGTGCTCTATGGTAAAGACAAGCCTGCGCTGCTGGTATTAACGCCCGGCAACGGTGAGGCACCATCCAGCAATGGCGTAACCATTGGCTTCGCTGCTGCTAGCCCTGCCGATGTAGATGCCTTCCACGCAGCCGGTCTTGCAGCCGGCGGAACAGACGAAGGTGCATCAGGGCCCCGCGACCATCTTCCCGGAGCCTATGCAGGATATCGGCGCGATCCAGCGGGCAACAAGGTCTGTGCCTACACGTTCATCTAGTCGCAAGCACAAAAGGAAGCACCGTGGGGATGATCGAGCGAGTCAGCACTAATAGCAGTCATGGCGGCGTCCAGGGTGTTTACAAACAAATGTCTACGGCCACAAAGACGGAGATGACCTTCTCCATTTTCGTGCCCGATCACGCACCGGCCACGAAGCTGCCTGTTTTATAGTATCTTTCCGGCCTCACCTGCAGCCACGCCAATGTCACTGAGAAAGGCGAGTATCGTGCTGCTTGCGCGGAACATGGGATCATCTTTGTTGCGCCCGATACGTCGCCCCGCGGCGAAAATGTGCCCGATGCCGAAGACGAAAATGATTTTGGCAAGGGTGCGGGCTTTTATGTCGATGCGACCGAGAAACCCTGGGCTGAGAATTTCCGAATGCGCAGTTACATCGAATTGGAATTGCCCAAACTCGTGGCAGACAGTTTTTTGTCGATATGGACCGCCAGGCCATCACTGGCCACTCGATGGGCGGCCACGGAGCGCTGACTATTGGATTGCGCAATCCAGGTCGCTTCCGGTCGGTCAGCGCATTTTCCCCGATTGTCGCGCCGTCGCAGGTTCCATGGGGCGACAAAGCCCTCACGCGATATCTTGGAGCAAATCGAACGTCATTGCGTGAATATGATGCAGTCTCGCTTATCGAAGATGGTGCGCGGCTCGATCACTTGCTGATTGATCAAGGAACGGCGGACAATTTCCTTGAAGTGCAGCTTCGTCCCGAATTGCTCCAGAATGCCTGCGATAAAGCGGGAATGGATGTATTGATCCGCATGCAGGACGAATACGACCACTCCTACTATTTTATCTCGACATTTATGGCTGAGCACGTGGCTTGGCATGCAAAGAGATTGGACTGGTGAATTATGATGTCCTGATCGTCGGCGCTGGGCATGGTGGTGCGCAAGCAGCCATTTCGTTGCGGCAGGTTGGATTTGACGGGACAGTTGGCATAATCGGTGACGAGCCTGATTTGCCTTATGAACGCCCGCCCCTGTCGAAAGAATATTTCTCCGGCGAGAAAACCTACGAGCGGCTGCTCATCCGTCCAGAAAATTCTAGACGGACCGTAACATTGCTATGCATCTAGAGGAGCGCGTTCTTAGCGTCGATCCCGCAAAGCACAGTGTAGCCACTGACAAGGGCAACCATTTTTCGTATGGCAAGCTGGTCTGGGCGACTGGCGGATGTCCGCGTACATTGCCACTGCCCGGTGCTGAACTTTCCGGAGTGCAAGGTGTTCGAACTCGGTCTGACGCGGACGCTATGAAGGCTGCTTCGGAAACTGCAGAGAGCATCGTGATCATTGGTGGGGGCTATATCGGTCTCGAAGCGGCTGCTGTACTGGCCAATGCTGGCAAGAATGTGGTTTTGCTGGAGGGTCTGGACCGAGTGCTTGCACGTGTCGCGGGTGAGGAGCTCTCGCGTTTTTTCGAAAGCGAACATCGCCGCAACAAGGTCGATACTCGGCTTGGCGTTACTGTCGAGGCGATAGTTGGTGAACGTTGGGCGACGGGCGTAAGGCTCGCCAACGGTGAAATTCTGCAAGCGGATCTGGTGATCGTCGGAATCGGTATCATACCGGCCGTCAAACCCTTGATCGAAGCCGGGGCAAAGAGCGAAAATGGAGTGATTGTCGACCGGCACTGCCGCACCTCACTGCCTGATATTTACGCGATCAGTGACTGTGCAGCTCATGCTAATCGCTACGCGGAAGGGGCGATAATCCGTTTGGAATCGGTTCAGATTGCCAACGACATGGCGGTAACGGCGGCGCGTTCGATCACGGGCGCTGAGGCACCTTACGATGCCGTGCCGTGGTTTTGGTCCAACCAGTTTGATCTGAAGCTGCAAACCGTCGGTCTTTCGACCGGTCACGATGCTGTGATCATGCGCGGCAATCCCTCGCTACGGAGCTTTTCCTGTATCTATCTGAAGGATGGAAGGGTCATCGCACTTGATTGCGTCAATGCCATTAAAGACTATGTTCAAAGTAAGAAACTAGTGCTGGCCGGGGCGGATAGATCCTGCGATCCTGGCAGACATGTCGGTTCCAATTAAGGAAATGGTGCAAGTAAGTGAACCCACTTGAAGGCATAATTGCGCGCCATGCGGGGCGCGATGGAGCGCTGCTCCCGATTCTGCACGATGTGCAGTCCGAACTGGGCTTTATCGATGCCGGCGCTGAAACTGTAATTGCGGCAGGGCTCAATCTCAGCCGCGCGGAAGTTCACGGCGTGGTCAGTTTTTATCATGATTTCTCAGCTGAGCGCGATGCCCGGCCAGAAGTTCAGATATGCCGCGCCGAAGCGTGCAAGGCACGCGGGGTCGAGGCGTTGATGGAAGCTGCGGAGGCTGCCGCCGGAGACATGGTGAAGCTCAAAACCGTGTACTGCCTTGGCCTGTGCAGCGCTGGTCCGGCCGCCAGGGTAGGCGATACGCTGCACGCGCGGCTTGATGCGGAGCGCCTCAGGAAAGTGATAGAACGCGCATGACCATTGTCCGGATTTCCGATGATGCATTGGCCCGCGCCTGCGGGTCAGACGAGGTGGCGGCGACATTCGAGAAGGCTGGCATTACCGTGCAGCGGGTTTCAAGCTGGGGCATGCACTGGCTTGAACCGCTGGTGGACATTGAAGGAATGGGGTTCGGCCCAGCGACTGCCCACGACGTCGATGCAATCCTGGCCGGGAACAGCACGTTGTCTATCGGCAAGATTAACGAACACCCGTTTCTGAAACGCCAGCAAAGGCTGACCTTTGCAAGGGCTGGCAAGACCAGGCCGACCAGTTTCGACGATTACAAGGCCAATGGCGGTTGGGCAGGCTTCCACCGCGCGACCAATCTGACGCCGGAGCAAGTAATCGAAGAAGCGCAGGCTTCAGGCCTTCGCGGGCGCGGCGGGGCCGGGTTCCCGGCAGGTATCAAATGGCGAACTGTTCTCGGTGCGCCAGGCACACAAAAATACATCGTTTGCAACGCAGACGAAGACGATAGCGGGACCTTTGCCGACCGGATGCTGATGGAGGGCGACCCCTTCTGCTTGATCGAAGGAATGGCGATTGCGGGCCATGCTGTTGGCGCGAAGAAAGGCTATATCTATCTGCGAAGCGAATAGCCTGATGCAATCCGCAAAATGGAAGCGGCCATAGCGGACTGCGCGTGGCTGATCGCGCCGTTCAAGATCGAAGTTCGCGTTGGCGCGGGCGCCTATGTCTGCGGCGAAGAAACATCGTTGCTCAATTCTTTAGAAGGCAAGCGCGGTGAAGTGCGCGCCAAGCCGCCGCTCCCCGCGATTGAAGGACTGTTCGGCTGCCCGACCGTGGTCAACAATGTGCTAACCTTGGCAGCTGTGGCGCATATCCTCGTCGAGGGCGGCGCTAAGGCCTATGATGCGCTGGGAATAGGCCGGTCGAAAGGGACCATGCCGATCCAGTTGGCAGGCAATATCAAGCATGGCGGATTATATGAAACGGCTTTCGCGATCACCTTGCGCGAGTTAATCTACGATATCGGTGGCGGAACCGCTTCGGGCCGCCCGGTCAAAGCGGTGCAGGTCGGCGGGCCGCTGGGTGCTTACATCCATCCAGATCAGTTCGACATCGTCTTCGACTATGAAGCATATACTGCGGCAGATGCGCTAATCGGTCATGGCGGCATCGTGGTGTTTGACGACACGGCGGACATGGGCGCGATGGCGCGCTTCGCGATGGAGTTCTGCGCGGCGGAAAGTTGCGGGAAGTGCACCCCCTGCCGGATCGGGGCGGTTCGCGGTGCGGAGATCATCGACCGTATCCGGGTTAAGGACACCGAGGGCGGCCGCGAGCCGGACAGGATTGAAATCGCGCCGCAAATGCACAACGCCCGCAAGTCGGCGCGTAGCCGGGACGATGAAGTGCGACTGCTTGAAGATCTATGCGAAACAATGAAGTTTGGGTCGCTCTGCGCACTTGGCGGCTTCACGCCCTATCCGGTGATGAGCGCGCTGAAACATTGGCCCGAGGATTTCGGCAAGTGATCCTCGGGGTCGTTCTGGCGGGCGGGCAATCGAGCCGGTTCGGTAGCGACAAGGCCTTGGCTGAAATTGACGGACGCAGCCTGTTAAAACTGGCAGTCGATACCTTGACCAGGTGGTGCGACGCGGTGGTTGTTGCTGGGCGGCAGGATGCCCCGGTCGCCACAATCGCAGACTGGCCCCGCGCGGGATGCGGGCCGCTTGGCGGAGTTGCTGCAGGCCTGCGCCATGCGCGGGGCGAAGGATTTGCATCCGTGCTGACCTGCGGTGTCGACAGCGCCGACTTGCCCGCAGATTTGCTGGAGCAATTGTCGCCCGCCCCAGCTTGCTTTGCCAGTCAGCCGGTGATCGGCCACTGGCCGGTCTCCGCCTGTGAGGCAGTTGAGCGTATTTTGAAAGGCGATGGGCGCCATTCGATGCTTGCGTTCGCGCGAGCGATCGGCGTGAGCGAAGCGATCTCTGACCATAAACCTGCTAACATCAACACGCCTGCCGACCTCGCGGCGATGGAGAAGCGACATGAGCTATGAGCGCCAGCAAGATTTCGGGACGCCAGAGTCCAATTCTGCTGAACGCGTAACGCTGACTATCGACGGGCGCGAAGTCACTGTGCCTGCCGGGACCAGCGTCATGCGCGCGGCAGCGGAGAGTGGTGGCTCGATCCCCAGCCTGTGCGCGACCGACAACATTAAGTCGTTCGGATCATGCCGCCTGTGCCTGGTCGAAATTGACGGTGCGCGCTGAACGCCCGCCAGTTGCACCACGCCGGTCTCTGAAGGCATGACCGTCCACACCCAGACGCCGCGGATTGAAAAGCTGCGGCGGGGGGTGATGGAACTCTATATCTCCGACCATCCGCTCGATTGCCTCACGTGTAGCGCGAACAATGATTGCGAATTGCAGGATCAAGCGGCCGCCGTGGGCCTGCGCGATGTGCGTTACGGGTATGACGGCGCCAACCATCTTGGCGAGGAGGCCGACCACTCCAACCCCTATTTCGATTTCGATCCATCTAAGTGCATCGCCTGTTCGCGCTGTGTTCGCGCATGCGATGAAGTGCAGGGTACCTTCGCGCTCACGATGGACGGGCGCGGGTTTGCTTCGAAGATCAGCGCGGGCACAGCGCAGGATGACTTCATGTCGAGCGAATGCGTCAGTTGCGGTGCATGTGTCCAAGCTTGTCCGACGGCGACCTTGCAGGAAAAATCAGTTAAGGAAATCGGCAAGCCGGAACGCAGCGTGGTCACCACTTGTGCCTATTGCGGTGTAGGCTGTACTTTCCGCGCCGAGATGCGCGGCGAGCAGCTGGTGCGGATGGTGCCGTGGAAAGACGGCAAGGCCAATCGCGGCCATTCCTGCGTGAAAGGCCGCTTTGCCTGGGGCTAAGCCAACCATCAGGACCGGATCACCAGCCCGATGATCCGCGAGAGCATCGATCAGCCGTGGCGTGAGGTGAGCTGGGACGAGGCGCTGGTATTTTCCGCAAGCAGGCTCAAGGCGATCAAGGCCGAGCATGGCGCGCAAGCATTGGGCGGGATCACCTCCAGCCGCTGCACCAATGAGGAAAACTACCTGGTACAAAAGCTGGTCCGCGCAGGCTTCGGGACAAACAATGTCGATACCTGCGCTCGCGTCTGCCATTCACCGACCGGTTATGGGCTGAAAACCACATTCGGCACCAGTGCAGGCACGCAGGATTTTGACAGCGTAATGCACTCCGATGTCATCCTTGTCATCGGTGCCAACCCGACTGACGGGCACCCGGTCTTTGCCAGCCGAATGAAGCAACGCTTGAGGCAAGGTGCAAAGCTGATCGTAATCGATCCGCGCCGTATCGATCTGGTCAAATCGCCGCACGTTGAGGCGGCGCATCATTTGCCATTGCAGCCCGGCACCAATGTCGCCGTGCTGACCGCAATGGCGCATGTCATCGTGACCGAGGAGCTGGCGGACGAGGATTTGATCCGCGAACGGTGCGACTGGGTCTTTCTGCCGGGTTCAACCTTCCTCGAAAAGAACGGGACGTTCACCAATGCAGAACGGCGTATCCAGCCGGTGCGCAAGTTTATGCAACCGGCCGCTGGCTATGAAGACTGGGAAGTCATTCAACTCCTCGCCAACGCCATCGGCGCGGACCGAAGCTACACCCATCCGTCTGAAATTCTCAATGAAATCGCCCGGCTGACACCCAGCTTTGCCGGTGTATCGTGGGGCAGATTAGACGAGGTCGGTTCGCTACAATGGCCGGTCAACGAACAGTTCCCCGATGGCGCACCGGTGATGCATGTGGACGGCTTTGCGGGCGGAAAGGGCAAGTTCGTGGTAACCGATTATGTACCTACGGACGAAAAGACCGGCCCGCGTTTCCCTCTGCTGCTGACGACTGGGCGAATCCTGAGCCATCATAATGTTGGGGCGCAGACCCGACGCACGGCCAACACCGCATGGCACCCGGAAGACCTGCTGGAAATGCATCCGACCGATGCGGAAAATCGCGGGCTCAACGATGGCGACTGGACCCACCTCACCAGCCGCACCGGTGAAACCACTCTGCGGCTCAAGGTGACAGACCGTGTCGCCCCGGGGGTTGTCTATACCACATTCCACCATCCCGCGACGCAGGCCAATGTGGTGACCACCGAATTTTCCGACTGGGCGACCAATTGCCCCGAATATAAGGTCACCGCGGTGCAGGTCATGCCCAGCAACGGCCCGACCGATTGGCAGGAAGAGTATGTCGAACTGTCCGACCGGTCCCGGCGGATTGCTGCGGAGCCCGCCGAATGAGCAGCATTGCCGCATCGACGGTTCGCATGGCTAACCAGATCCCGCGCAATTTTGAAGCGATCGGCCATGAGGCAGCAATCGCTGCCACCGCCGATCACATCGAACACTTCTGGGACCCGCGCATGAAGGCCGCTGCGTTTGAACTGCTGCAGGATGCCGCTGCGGGTTTTTCTCCCGCAGCGTCGGCGGCCCTGCAGCAGTTGCAGTTGGCTTGCGGGGATGTTCCGGACTCACAGTCGCGCGCGACACAGTTCAACACAGTCAATCAAACCGGTGGATCGGACGCTGGCTGATGTGATTCAAATCGAGCGTGACGGATCGCGCCGCGCCATTACGCGTGAATGGATCCCGGAAACGCCGATCGCGCTGGAATATAATGGTCTGTCTTATGCCGTAATGATGGCATCGCCGACTGACCTTGAGGATTTTGCGCGCGGCTTTGCACTGACCGAGGGGCTTGCGCGGCGGCCGTCCGATGTGCGCGAGATTGCTGTTGCCGAGGTCGAGTTTGGCCATATTGTACGCACCAATCTGACTGGACTGGGGATTGAGCAGTTGAGCGAGCGGGTCAGGACGCGCGTAGCACAATCATCCTGCGGCCTATGCGGCATCGAGAATCTGGAGGCTCTTGCACGGCCCATGCCGGCTGTCCCTCCTCACCAATCGATAAGACCTCAGTCCGTTTTCAGCGGCATGAAAAATATGCGCGATCAGCAGCAGCTCAACCGGCAGACGGGTGCCGCGCATGCCGCCGCATTTGCGGAGCCTTCGGGCGGAATACTCTTCGTACGCGAGGATGTGGGCAGGCACAATGCCATTGATAAGCTGGTCGGCGCGCTTGCTAAAGCGCGAGCGATTCCGGCTGAAGGCCTTTTTCTCTCAAGTGCCAGATGCTCATTTGAGATAGTCGAAAAGGTCGTCAGGGCGGGAGGTGTGGCCTTAGCGACTGTGTCACTGCCTACCACGCTTGCGGTAGAACGCGCCAAGACCTCCGGGTTGAGTCTATATTGCCTGGCTAGAGATGACAGTTTTTTGGATCTGTCCACTGATGCCATTGCGTTGCAAGGTAGCGACGGAGAACGCGCGTGATCGCAAGAACTTGCGCGGCGTGTACCACCTATGAACAAGCCATGGTTTTGCTGGCGAAAGCTTCTCCGCTGAAAGGTACGGAGTCCGTTTCGCTGGCGGAGGCAGCCGGCCGTATTCTTGCACAACCTGTTATAACATCAACTTATGCCCCGCCATATTGATTGTCAGCTATGGACGGATACGCGATCTGCAAAGGTGTGACACCGCCATGTATTCTTCAGATCGCCGAAAAGGGTCACATCTTAGCAGGGTATGCTTGCGCGCCGGACCTTTTGAATGCTGATCATACAATTTGGATCGGTACGGGGGCTCCAGTACCACCGAACGCAGTTCAAATTGTTCCCCAAGAGTTGGCTGAGCGCCGCGGTGAAAAGATTGCTCTGAAATCGTCGGACAACCCAAAGTCGCATATACGCGAGGTGGGTGTCGATTATGAACCAGGAGATCTATTAGTTTCAAGAGGGGAGCGTATCACCGCTCGTACCATCGCAACGGTTGCCGGAGCTGGTTATTCAAATATTGTCGTAGCTCGGCGGCCCTCTGTTTCCATACTAGTTACAGGGAGCGAATTGGTAGTCCCTGATCATCAAGATAAGTCCCCTTTCGCTTTTAATGATGTGCTTGGAGATGCAATTGCGAACATGGCGCAGGAGTGGGGCGCACGAGTGATCGAACTGGTCAGATGTCCAGATAACGTGTCCGTTCTCAAAGAAGTGGCAAGCAGGCTAACCCGAAGTTCAGATGTTGTGGTTGTTAATGGAGGAGCTTCTCGCGGGCGCAGCGACTTTGCCAAAACTTCCTGTTCGGATAGCGGGCTGAAGATTGAGTTTTCTGATCTTCTGATAAAACTAGGAAGACCGGTTTGGTACGGCAGCGTGGGAACTTGCTCTATTGTCGGGCTTCCCGGCAACCCCACTGCTGCAATTACGACGGCTAGGCTATTTCTCGAACCGCTTCTTTCTGCCCTTCAAGGAAAGAACTGCACTCCAGCTATAATCTGGAAGCCGATGCCGATTGCGGATACTCTAGAGACAAATAGTATCCGAGAATCCTTCCTTTTAGCCAAGAGCACCCCGTCCGGAGTGGAAATCCTGAAACGGCAGCCTTCTTCATCTCATGCGCCCCTAGCTCAAGCAGACACATTGGTCCGGCGCCGCGCAAATGAACCTGCTCAATCTCTTGGCCGATTGGTCCAATGTATCAATTTTTGAGACCAAGTGGAGGATGTGCTAGATCGTCATTAACTAAATTGACGCGCCGTCAGGATACAATGTCACCAGTTGGGAAGGAGCCGGCTAGTGTAGCGACTGATTTATGCTGGTTCGTGTCTTTTTTATTTGGCCAGCTGTATTCAATGTGGATCTCATTTTAATCAACGGAGAGTTTGGCGGCTACTTCAGTGGCTATCGACAGGCTTGCAGTGAGGCCTGGTGATTCGATGCCGAACAGGTTGACCAGGCCTGAAATCCCGTGTCGTTCGGGGCCATCGATGCGAAAGTCTGCGGCTGGCGTATCAGGGCCGTGGATTTTAGGCCGAATGCCTGCATATTCCGGGAAAAGAGAATTATCGGGCAGGTCGGGCCAATAGCGTCGTATTGATCTATAGAACAGTTCCATGCGCTCGCAATTGACTGAATAGTCGGCTCTATCGACCCATTCAACGTCGGGCCCAAAGCGTGCTCTTCCGCCCATATCCAGCGTCAGGTGAATGCCAAGCCCACCCTTCGGGGGAACGGGATAGATAAGAGTGGTGAAAGGGGCTTTTTCCGCCAAGCTAAAATAGTTTCCCTTGGCCAAATATCCCGTTGGGATGTGCCGAGAATTGAGCTGCCGAATCTGCTTGGCCAGAGGTATTGCCCCGAGCCCAGCCGAATTGACCAAGTTTGTTGCATGCACGCGCCAACCGTCTTCGCCCGCTATGGCAATTTCGAAACCTATATCATTGACCTGTACTTCCGAGATATGGGTACGGTACGCAATTATTGCCCCAGCATTCTGCGCGTCATTCCGCAACGCTTCCATGAAAAATTGAGAATTTAGTATCCCGGTCGAGGGTGATCGCAGGGCTGCTAATGCAGAAAGGCCGGGCTGCTCCCTTTTGACCGCTTGGACGTCCGCCCAATCGACATTTGTCACTTCGTTGTTGTGCGCTCTCGACCGAATTCTATCGAGCGAAGCAACCTCTTCGTCGGTAGTCGCAAGGATCAATTCGCCAAGCTTTTGGAATGGGATATTTCGCTGTTTGCAAAAGCGATAAAGTAACTTTCTACCTTGGCCGCAGTGAAACGCCTTTGACGAGCCTTCAGGGTAGTAAATGCCTGAATGAATGACCTCGCTGCTGCGCGAGCTTACTCCTATCTCAAAACTATCTTCCTGTTCTGCGACGATGACTTGGTGTCCGGCTTGTGCCAGCTCGCGTGCAATCGCCAAACCGACCGCGCCCGCTCCCACGACCAGGCAAAAGACTTTATCAACGTCCATACGGCCAATCTTCTTATTGGAATAATTGAGAATTTGCTGCGAGTTCGACGCGAGTCCTGCGGATATGCTCTCGCAATATTTGCGCTGCCCCTTCTGCATCTCGGCGTCTGATCGCATCGACTAGCAAACGGTGTTCTGCGTGTATGATCCAAATGCGCTCTTGCCCTAAATGGGCGGTGAATGCTCGTCGGTAGTGCTGTGTAGTATTCCAGAACCTCTCGATGAGTTTTTTCAAATAATTAAGCTCGGCGGCTTGGTAGGTTTGCAGATGAAACTTGCGGTCGAGACGCAGGAATTCCTCTTGGTTGTTACCCTTGGCCATGCGCTCTACGAGATATGAAAGCTCGTCGATTTCGGTATCGGTAAAGTGAGGCACGCTGTGTAATAGTGCCAGAGGCTCCAACCGTTCACGGATCATATAAACTTCCAGGCATTCTGATAAATCGAGCCTTGCTACCCAAGCACCGCTATTGGCCTTAAGGGTGATGAGGCCCTCGTTCTCCAAGCGAGTAAGTGCTGCTCTGACGGGGATTCGGCTTACACCAAATCGGGAAGCCAGTTCCTCCTGACCGATACGTAGCCCGGCCGGTAGATCTCCAGACAAGATCAGTTCTCGCACTTCGTTTGTAACGCGCTCGGCGTGCTTCCTGCTGTTGTTAGTGGTCATGATCAGTCCCCACAGGCCGTTCGGGCCAAGGCATTAGTTTAACATTGTAATACCATTACAGAGATTACCGCTCAGCGCGAGGGATATGCTGGATGCCACAATCGCATCTCGGTCGATTCCTCATATCCCTTGCCCCTTGGAAAGCTAACAAGTTCCAGCTGCATTCCCCAGGGCGTAAGAAAATATATCCAGCTCTGTCCAGCACTTGGACCATCCGTTCTAACTGTTGGAGTGCCTAGGATTTTTACTCCGTCGGCCCTTGCAAGATAGTCGAAGGCCTCCTTGAAATCATCAACGTAGAAGGCGAGATGGTGGCCGCCGATATCGCAATTCCGTGGCGGGGTGATCCGCAATCCATCGCCCTCATACTCGAAGATTTCGAAATTCGGGCCGAATCCACACCGGAAGAATCTAAGTTCTCTAACGGTGCAATCATCCGGAACATTCAAATGCCGAGACATCCAATCATCCCGACCTTCGATAGGCCCGATCGAATAAGCATACTCGCAGCCGATCACTTCAACAAAGAACCTGGTTGCCTCATCGAGATCAGGGACAGTGAAGCCGACATGTTCGACGCCTCTTAGTCCGGGAAGACCGGCGGGGGTGATTGTTCTCATTGGATGCAATACTCCGTTATAATCCCGGAAAATGGCAACTCATGGCTTATATAGGATACAACCAGTTGACACATTCGCAATGTCATGGCAACCGTCCAACCAACAGTGAGGATGAGAGGGAAAATCACCGATGCCGCAGGCCATGCCGAAGATCGAAATTCTCGAACCATCTGCGCCATGGGTCTCGCTACAAACAAATGCGAAAGTTTGGCGTGCTGCCGACCCCGCTACGCTGAACACGATGCTCGCTTCGATGGCGATGATCCGTGTGTTCGAGGAAAGGGTGCTTGATCTCGCGGGCGAAGGGTTGGTTCACGGACCGGCACATTCCGCAATTGGGCAAGAGGGCGGTGCAGTCGGTTCGGTCCTCGCGATGCGCTCCAGTGACCAGGTCAACGGTTCGCACCGTGCGCACCACCAGTTTCTGGCAAAGGCGCTTCACTTCTCAGCCCTAGACGGAATGGTTCCGGGCGAAGAGTTCTCGCAGGAAATTCGCGATATTATGCGCATGGCCTTGGCAGAAATCATGGGCCTGGCCCAAGGCTATTGCAAAGGCCGTGGCGGCTCGATGCATTTGCGTTGGAGGGAATCAGGAAATCTTGGCACTAATGCAATTGTCGGGGGCGGAGTCCCCATGGCTGCGGGCGCTGCCTGGTCGCACCAACGAGCTGGCACGGGTGATGCAGTTTTCACCTATTTCGGCGATGGCGCGGTAAATATTGGGTCAGTCCTCGAGACTATGAATCTGGCCGCTGCTTGGAAATTGCCGATGTGCTTCTTTATTGAAAACAACCGATACGCAGTGTCGACGTCGGTCGAAGAGGCGACAGCGGAACCCCGCCTGTCATCTCGCGGTTTGGCCTTCGGCATTTCGTCGTGGAAGGTTGACGGGATGGACCCGCTGGCAGTCTATCTCGCTTCTCGCGATGCACTCGACCATATGCGCGCTGGCAATGGGCCAACGATAATCGAAGCCGACGTATATCGCTTTTTTCATCAGAATGGCCCGATTGCAGGTAGCGCCTTTGGTTACCGTACAAAAGAAGAGGAGGCGCTTTGGCGTGAGCGCGATCCACTTCTGCGCGTCGCTAAAGAGCTGGAGACCAGAGGCGAACCCGGCGAAGAGCAACTCGAAAAGGTCACGACACAATCGAACGCACTTTTGACGGATATCATCGGCGATCTGGTCGAGACTGTCGATGGTAAGAGAACTATCGTCGGATCCCTCTGGCCCGTTGCCGACTTCCGCGATTTCGGTATTCGCGGCGATTTGTCCGAATTCGATGGTATCGAAAATGTAGAGCAGGAAGATTATTGCGGCGAAATCGTTGATGGTAAGTTCGTTGATTCCGTCGCGAGCGTCATGAACCAGCGTATGAGCGTGGATGACAGCATAATCGTGTTGGGCGAAGATGTTCACCGCCTGAAAGGTGGTACAAACGGCGCTACGAAAGGGCTGGCAGAGAAATTTCCTGACCGCATTCTGGGAACTCCGATTTCCGAAAATGCGTTTGCCGGACTAGCCGGCGGTGTCGCGTTAGATGGTCGCTTCAAACCTGTTGTCGAATTTATGTACCCCGATTTTGTGTGGGTCGCCGCTGATCAGGTTTTTAACCAGATCGCGAAAGCACGTCATATGTTCGGCGGGGACAGCGACGTGCCATTGGTTATGCGCACCAAAGTCGCGATGGGTACCGGTTACGGTTCTCAGCATTCGATGGACCCAGCGGGAATGTTTGCTACCTCGGTAGGCTGGCGAATTGTCGCTCCGTCGACTCCCTATGACTATGTCGGGCTTATGAACAGCGCTTTGCGATGCAAGGATCCCGTTCTGGTTATTGAGCATGTCGATCTTTACTCGAGCAAAGGTCCCTCTCCCGTCGATGATCTCGATTATCATATTCTGCTTGGGAAAGCGAAAGTCGTCAAATCAGGTTCGGACCTCACTATAGTTACCTACCTGTCGATGGTATCGAAAGTTGTCGAAGCAGTTGAAGAACTGGGAATTGATGCTGACGTGATTGATCTGCGCAGCCTTGACCGGGCAGGCTTGGATTGGGCCACAATCGAACAGTCTCTTAGTCGTACCGGAAGTCTGGTGATCGTGGAGGAGGGGTCGATCGGGACCTCTTATGGCGGCTGGCTTTCGGACGAACTGCAGCGACGATTTTTTGATATGCTTGATCAGCCGATTGCGAGAGTGACCGGCGGCGAGGCGTCACCCAGCGTATCGAAAGTACTGGAACGTGCTGCTTGTGCTGGCCCCGAAGAGATCAGGGACGGCTTGCGAAAGGCGATGTCCGACAAAGGCTGCCCACTTGACTGATTGGAGGGTTTGATCATGCCGCAAGTAATAATCATGCCCTCTTTAGCTGCGGGTATGGAAGAGGGGCAGATTGCCAAATGGCATAAGACTGCAGGTGATCCGATCACAAAAGGTGATGTTCTTGTCGAGATTGAAACTGACAAGGCGGTGATGGAAGTGGAGGCCGAACTCGATGGAGTTCTGGCCACGATTTTGGTCGATGAAGGTGATATCGCTCAGGTAAACGACCCCATTGCCGAACTTCAGGGCGATGGCGATGCTCCTAAGGCTTCCGAAGACGCTTCTCCAATTGCGCCAGAAGTGGCGACCGGAACTGAAAATGACTTAACGGGAAGCATCAAAGATCTAGAGCGCAGCTCGAAAGCCAGCAGGCCCGCTCTCCCATCGGCGCAAAGGCAGATCAGGCACCGCGCAGCACGTCAGCCAACAGGTCAGCTATCAAAGTTTCTCCTCTCGCCCGCCGTATCGCTGGCAGTCTCAGTGTCGAACTTGAACGCGTGAGTGGGACGGGACCAAACGGCCGGATAGTCAGGGTCGATGTTGAGCGGGCCCATCAAGAAAAGGACCCGACGCGCCCGGAAACATTACAGCGAAATGTGGATGATGCTGACATATCTGGTTCGATAGCACGACCCCACGAGGTAATTCTTAATACGCAAATGCGCCGCACGATTGCGAAGAGGCTTGTCGAAGCCAAATCGCAGATTCCGCACTTCTATCTCAATATTGAGTGCCAGATTGATCGGCTTCTTGAGCTGCGCAGCCGGATCAATGACGAGATTGCAGGGGCCGGCCAAAAGATCTCGATAAATGACTTTATCATCAAAGCTGTCGCTGCTGCGCTTAGGCGAGTGCCGGACGTAAATTCCACTTGGACCAACGATGCCATTTTGCGGTACACCGATGTTGATATCAGCGTAGCAGTATCGATCGATGGTGGGCTCATCACACCGATCGTTCGGCAGGCTGATCGTAAAGGTCTGAGCGCCATTTCGGCTGAAGTCGCTGACCTGGCGGAGCGCGCACGCGCGGGTAGCCTCCAGCCTGAAAAGTATCAGGGCGGTAATTTCACAATTTCGAATTTGGGGATGTATGGCATCCCGTCATTTTCAGCGATAATCAATCCGCCGCAAAGCGCGATTCTTGCAGTCGGGCAGGCACAGCCCCGTATCGTAATGGAGAACGGTTCAGTCGGTCACAATGATGTCATGCACCTTGTCGGTCGACCACAGGAGCGTTGATGGCGCTACAGGGGCAAAATTTCTGTCGGAATTTAAAACTCTGTTGGAAGAGCCTCTACAATGTTTGCTGTAATGCCCGCACCAGCCTGTCAGCGCGATATCGTATTTAAGGAGTACCCGCTTTGAAATGCAGTCTTATAGGCTTAGGAAAGATGGGTGCCGCCATTGGCATGCGTTTGCTTGATGATGGGCACGAAGTGGGCGTCTGCAATCGGACGAGTTCGAAATGTGAACCTCTTGTTGCAGCAGGGGCGGTTCTTAACGAGACTGTTGGAGAAGCAGCACAATTTTCTGATGTCGTTATCTCCATGCTTGAAAATGACAACGCAATCAGCGCAATTGCTCTAGGAGAAGATGGGCTGACATCGGCCTTGCCAGAAGGTGCCGTGCATGTCGCAATGGGGACGCATAGTGTTGACATGATCGAGCAACTCCATGCCGCTCATTGCGATAACGGCGTGCATTTTGTTGCGGCGCCGGTTTTAGGCCGCCCGCCTGCGGCGGCGGCGGGAGAATTGGGGATTATCGTCGGCGGCAATGCCGACTGCATCGAGTGGTGCGAGCCCCTTTTCAAATCGATGGGCCGACGGACGTATTCTGTTGGAAAAAATCCATCTTCGGCGGCGATTGCAAAAATTGCGAACAATTTCGTGCTGGCAGCAACAATTGAAACGCTTGGCGAAGCATTTGCGTTAGGACAGAAATTTGAGTTGCAGCCGGAATTGCTGAACGAAATCCTGACTGACGGGCTTTTCGGCGCACCAGCTTTCAAAATTTACGGTGGTTTAATTGTCGCCGAAGACTATTTCGAAAAGCCCGGCTTTACCGCCACGACCGGGCTGAAGGATGTAAATCTCGCTCTGTCCGCTGCCCGGAAAGGTAATCTGGCCTTGCCGAATGCGGAAACGTGCCGTGATCGCCTTAATTCTGCAATTGCCGCAGGGCATGGCGGCGCTGACTGGTCGGTAATGGCCTTCATGGCGGCGGACGGGACTAAGACTGCGAAAAGCGATCAGAAATAGGCCTCGCTTCAAAGGAGAAGAACATGTCACGACCATCTCTGAAAGAGATCATTCCGCCAGAAATGACAGAATTGCGATCGAAGCCGCTTATGACATTTTTTCTGGATATCAAGGCCCCCTACGATCTCGGGAAAACTCCAACCGCCGATCGCCGGATCGCGGAACTTCCTGGCGGATATTTCGAGGGTGAAAAATTGTCCGGCAAGATTATGACTAGCGGTAGTGACTGGCAGGTCGTCAGGCCGGACGGCGCTTGGATGATTAATGTCCGGACGCTGCTCAAGACCGATGATGATTGCCTGATTGGGATGACTTATAACGGCATACGCCATGGCACCCCGGAAACGCTCGAAGCGCTTGGAAAGGGCGAAGACGTAAACCCGCTTGATTACTACATGCGCGTAAATGTGATATTCGAGACTTCTGCTCCCAAGTATGATTGGCTCAACCGCGTTGTAAGCATCGCGCATGGGCATCGCCTGCCCGATGGAGCGATTTATAATGTCTTCGAAATTACATAGATGACAGATCGAAGGGCAGCCGGACACTACGCAAGAGTCGACGTGTCCGGTTTGCTACAGAAACGCGCCATTGTCGGCACAATGCGTCTAAGCAGCTGGCTTCGTATGCAGGATTGATCGGCGGCACAGGAAAGAGCAGGAACGATAGCTTTGGCATATAGAGAATTTCTAAGATCGCAAGCCTACATTGATGGGGAATGGTGCGATGCGGATAATGGGCAGACGATCGACGTCGTTGATCCAGGTTCCGGCGAGAAATTGGGCACAGTGCCCAAGATGGGCCAGTTCGAAACGCGGCGGGCGATAGCCGCAGCCAATGCGGCGCTGACCGGATGGCGTGCGCTGACAGCTGGTGAACGTTCACGTATAATGCGCAAGCTGTATGACCTCATGATCGAACATCGTGACGATCTTGGAGAGCTGTTGACCCGCGAACAGGGCAAACCTTTGCGGGAAGCGATTGGGGAGATCACATATGGGGCGAATTTCGTCGAATGGTTCGCAGAAGAGGGTAAGCGCGCATATGGTGATGTAATACCGTCGCACGCGGCCGATAAACGGATAGTGACTTTAAAACAGAGTATTGGCGTGGTTGGCGCTATCACTCCCTGGAATTTTCCGATCGCTATGATCACGCGTAAGCTGGCACCAGCTCTTGCTGCTGGATGCACGATTATAGTCAAACCGGCATCGGCAACGCCTTACTCGGCGCTGGCTATTGCGAAACTGTGCGAAATGGCGGGCATCCCGAAGGGCGTAGTTAATGTAGTGCCCGGATCAGCACGCGAGATAGCGGGCGAGTTGACCGAAAATCCGATCGTGAGAAAGATCACTTTCACCGGCTCGACCGAAATTGGCAGAGAGCTGCTTCGCAAAAGTGCCAAGACGATCAAGAAATGCTCTATGGAGTTGGGCGGCAATGCTCCGTTTATCGTGTTTGACGATACCGACATCGAAGCAGCTGTCGATGGTGCCATGGTTTCCAAGTTTCGCAATGGCGGCCAGACATGCGTCTGTACCAACAGGTTCTATGTTCAAGACGGGGTCTATGACAAGTTCGTCACCGCTCTCGCAGCCCGTGTAAAAGCGCTCAAACTTGGTCATGGAATGGAGCCGGATACCGATATCGGCGCGATGATAGACCAGCAGGCGGTAAGCGATGTGCAGGAACACTTGTCCGATGCCTTGGACAAGGGCGCTAAATTGGTTGTCGGCGGTACAGACAGCGAGCTTGGTGATCGCTATTTCCTGCCGACCGTAATATCCGAAGTTGGCCAAGGGATGAAAATTGCGCGCGAGGAAACGTTTGGGCCGCTGGCTGGCGTAATCCGCTTTCGCACAGAGGAAGAAGCAATCGAGCTAGCAAACGATAGCGAGCTTGGCCTCGCCAGCTACTTATATTCGCGTGATATAGCACGGGTTTGGCGTGTGGCCGAAGCAATAGAAGCTGGAATGGTCGGCATAAATACCGGAATTGTCTCGACCGAGTTGGCACCGTTCGGCGGCATCAAACAATCGGGACTTGGTCGCGAAGGCTCAAAATATGGTTTAGATGATTATATGGAACTGAAATACCTGTGTCTTGGTATCTAGCAACTTGGTATATATCGTAAATCGATAATGCAGTCAGATGCTTGGGACGCAGCTAACAGGAACCGCCGGGAAATCAGCCTCACAGGCGGGAGCTGATAACAGACCGATAGAGAAAATCGGTCGTTAGGATAGCAATGTCTCGCTTTACTCATTTTTCACTAACAAAAAACGGTGGCGACGCAAAAGGGGACAGAGAAGATCCCTTCCTTCCCGATTTTGCTGACCTCAGTTCGAGAATAAGATTTCTACCAGATGAGGGGCGAATATGGCTGGATGATCAGCGCATGTCCCTGTTCTCGATTGATTGGCAAGCTTCATTACGCCGCGAAATTTTTGAAGCCCTCGGTCCTCGTAAAGCTCGCGAGGCGCTCTTTCGTATGGGACATGTCTCCGGCAACAGCGAAGCACGGCTCGCGCAGAAACTGCGGCAAGATAAACCCGAGATCGATGCATTTCTGATCGGGCCGCAGCTTCATTCTTTACGCGGTGAAGTTTTCGTCGAACCCGTCGTAATTGAAGCGGACCTTGAAACGGGCCACTACTTCAGCGAGCTTATTTGGCGCGACTCGATTGAAGCAGAAACGCATCTCGCATGCTTTGGTGGAAGCTCTCAGCCTGTTTGCTGGATGCAATTGGGTTACGCATCCGGATATACCAGTGCCCTAATGGAGCGCCCGATTTTGTTCCGGGAAACTTCATGTGTTGCATGTGGGGGTTCGGAATGCCGTATCGTTGGGAAGCCAGCGGAGGACTGGCCCGACGGGCAAGACCCTGTAAAAACGAGACACATTGACCTTGCGCCAAAAGGCAGCATCGAAGTTCCGAAAGACACTCAGGCCGACGGCGTCGTCGGTGTCTCCACTGGTTTCTTGTCAGCATGGTACCTGTTGGCGCGAGTTGCGCCATTATCGACAACCGTCCTGCTTCAAGGCGAGACGGGAGTCGGCAAGGAGATATTTGCGCGCGCGTTGCACAAGCAAAGTGCGCGTTCGCACGAACCGTTCTATTCTGTGAATTGCGCAGCGATCCCCGAAAGTCTGATCGATCCTGATCTCTTTGGCGTTGCAAAGGGAGCCTATACCGGAGCCAATCAGTCTCGCGCGGGGTGGTTTGAGACAGCTGACGGTGGGACCTTGCTTCTGGATGAGATCGGGACACTGAGTCGAGAGGCGCAAGCGAAGCTGCTGCGTGTGCTTCAGGAAGGTACTTTCAATCGCGTAGGCGAAACCAGACAGCGCTCGACGGACGTAAGAATTATCTGCGCCACGAACGTCGATCTTGCCGAAGAAGCTTTTCTAGGAAACTTCCGGCTTGATCTGCTGCATCGTCTTAATGTATTTCCCATCCGCGTACCACCTTTACGGGAGCGGCGGGATGATATTCCTCCCCTTACCCAATATTTTCTTTCCCGATTCAACGAGAAATCGGGACGGCGTGTGTCTGGCTTTACAAACGATGCAGTAGACGCTCTTCTTTCATACGAGTTTCCTGGTAATGTCCGGGAATTGGAGAATATGATCGAGCGCGCTGCAATCCTCACGCTCGACGAAGAACCGATTGACCGCTTTCATTTATTGAACGATCCTTCTTTTGCGAACAAATTTCTTTCACCAGTCGTAGTAAACCAGTTGGGCGAACAGCATCTATCGCAATGTGATAGCGACATACGATCCGCCATTCATGGGAAAACTCTTGAGCAACTTGAACGCGCTGCAATTAATCAGGCGCTAGAGGATTCTGAGGGGAATGTTTCAAAAGCAGCGGCACAACTCGGACTCACGCGATCACAGCTGAGATATCGACTTAAAGATAGGTAACATCTCTTAAATACCGTATCATAGGATCTCGCACAAAATGCGTTCGGCAATGCCATCTGTGCGCAATCAGCTGAGCATCAGCGCTGCAGAGTTGAGTAAAGCGCTCAAACCGATCAATGGGCCTCAAGCTGCGCTTTGGCGCTTCGCATTGCAACTCTGTCCACCAATTCCAGCATGTCTTGTATCTCACTGGCTTCGATATTTGCGACGATCAATACGAAGCGCGACTTGCGATCATCAAACGGCCAATAGTCCAACCAAATCGTGTTGTGCAGTAGATGCTGGACCCCGTGAATTACTGCTGGGCCGGCGACTTCCTCTGTAACTGTAACGACCGCCTTCAACCGCAGAAGGTTTTTTCCAAGGTTACGCTCGATCCCGTCCAAGAGCAGCTGTAAAGCGCGCATCGGCATCGGCTCGGTCTTCTCATAGCAAAAGGACGTCACCGAAATATGTGCGTGGCTCGCATGATGATGGCCGTGGTCATGCTTGTTAGCAGAAGCGGAAGCCTCGTTCCTGCGTTCATCATAACCGATCCATGCCCGGGTCCCATCTCGATCTTCGGCAAGAGACACACCAAGCGACTTGAACAGATTTGCATGATCGATCGCTTCATATTCAATAATTTGCGCGGTCGAATTCATCCGCTTGATCAGATCGAGGAGGCCCGCTTCACTATCGCTGTCGTCACTATCCCGGACGAGCGAGCGCTTGGACAGGATTATCGTGTCGGCCAGGGCAACCTGTCGCACGGCTTCGTCGTGATCGGAAATCGTCTCAGCGAAGTTTACAGCGTCGACGACTGTCACGATCTTCGCCAATCGATAGAGTCCTTCCAACGTGGGATCGGACAAAAACGCCTGAACCAGCGAAGTTGGGTCGGCCAGTCCGGACGTTTCGATGATAATCCGCTCGAAGTAGGGAATGTCGCCCGCTTCACGCTGGTGGTAGATGTTGTTCAATGTACCGATAAGGTCGCCGAACACCGTGCAACACAGGCAGCCATTTTCGAGGATTACGATCGAATCGTCACTGCTGGTTACCAGCGCGTGATCAAGTCCAACTTCGCCAAACTCGTTGATGACGATAAACGAGTTCTCAAGCGCAGGATCCTTGAGGGCTGAGTTAATAAGGCTCGTCTTGCCGCTGCCCAAAAAGCCAGTGACGATCGTGACGGGTATCTGAACGAAGGTTTTGGTAATCTCTGGTCCTATCTTAAAAGATTTCGCAGCCGGGAAGTCCGCAGGAAATTAGCCGATCCGATGGGAAGTTCGTAATAATTTCGCAGCCATCCTTGGTCACGACAACCTCCTCTTCAATTCGCGCCGCACCGGAGCCATCGGCAGCGCCCTTCCAGGTTTCGAGTGCGAAGACCATTCCTTCTTTGAGCGGGGTATTCTGGCCGCGATATCGTTTCGATATGATCGGACGTTCCCACAGCGACAGACCAATACCATGGCCATACTGGAGAAGAAATGCCTCGGCCTCGTCACGATAGCCAAACTCACTGGCATCAGGCCAGACCTGCGCAATTTCATCGATAGTGACGCCAGGTTTGACCTTGTCAATGGAATCGCTGATCCATTTTGAAGCGCCTTCATACGCATCGATTTGATGGTTGTTTGGCTCGCCGCAGATGAACGTGCGGTAGTAGCACGTACGGTATCCGTTAAACGAGTGCATCACGTCCAGAAAGACCATGTCACCTGGTTGGATGATTCTGTCGGAGAACGTGTGCGAGTGCGGCCGGCCTCGTGGGCCGGACACAGAGTTTACACATTCCACCCGCTCAGAACCCATTTTGAAAAGTTCATGATTGGCAATGGCAACAAGCTCGTTCTCGCGCGTGCCTGGACGGATAGCGCGAGAGATGTCAACGTATGCAGCATCGACCATCGCTGCGGCCAATTTCAAAAGCTCGATCTCATCTGCTGTTTTGATCTCACGCGCATCCAGCATGGCCTGTTGACCATCGACGATTTCGATGCCTTCTGCTTCCAATGCACGCAGCATCGGTAATTCCATCACATCGATACCGATTGGAGCGTTGCCAACGCCCAGATCGGCAAGCGCCTTCTTAATCTGGCGGGCGAAATCATCCTGAATCTTCATCCAAGGTGGTAGTCCCCCCTGCATAGTTGAGATGGGCGCGGCTACGCAATCGGCGATCCAGGGGGATGAAATGCGTTTTGCAGGTGCCGCCGGATCCCACAAGAGCGGATCTGAATCCGGCGTACACACAGCGTAACGCATGAACTTATCGCGGGCCCATTCGCCGATATGCGTGCCGGTAAGATATCTAATATTGTCAAAGTTAAAGCAGATCACAGCACCAAGACCAGCATTGCGTATCGCAGATTGAGCCCGGGCAAGTCGTTCCTGATGTAACCGGCGATAATCTATTCCTTGCTCCCACTCTTTCGCTTGGGTGCCGAAGGAAGCCGTTGCATGGGGCCGATTGTATTTCATCTGTAATCCTCTTCTCGCCGAAATATCACAATCATGATAGATCGCTAAACCATTTAGAGTTAGGAACCGATGTCCTTCGACTCGACGAACTTTCCATCTTCGTAAAGCAGTGGATTGATAGAGCGATCTGTCACTAAATCACAAACTTCACCAATAAATATTCCATGAGTTCCAAAACTTGTGAACTCGCGGGTCTCGCAGAAAATACTCGCTTGAGCAGTCACAAGATAGGGTGTCTCATTACTCGCTGACCATTTACCGCATTCGAAGCGCTCATCACCCTTCATCTTGCCGCTGAATGCGCTGGCCACGTCTTGTTGCCCTACTTTCAATAGATTTATGCAGAACCGCTCCACCATAGTCATGGGTTGGAACAGACTTGATGATTTGTTCACACAAGTGAGCATCGCGGGTGGGTCATTGCAAACCGACAGAACGGCGGTCGCGGTCATCCCGTATTTCTGGCCTTCATATCCGCAAGTCACCACATGAACGGTCGTAGTTAGCCGCCGCATCGCCAGCAGAAAATCTAAGTCGCCCATCGATTTAGTCCATTCCTAGTTCAAAAGTTGATTCGACGAACAAGCAAAGCTAGCGAGGGCGGATTGTCACGGCATTTACACCTGCTACGAGCAGGAGCCTGCCGCAGACGTCGCCAGCAGTTAAGCAGGCAACCCGCTGCACCCATGGTTCTTGTCTGCCAATGTGGAAGAATAAGGAGAGAGGGGACAGCATTCGACCATCCCCTCTAACCTGACTTAGAATTCGATACCGGCGGAAACCGTTACCCGCCGCAGCGGTTCTAACGTTTTGAAAGAAACGATGAACGGGTCGGCTCCAGGGAAACCGAAGTTCGCGCCCTTCGCATTGAAAGCGTTCTCGACATTGAAATTCAGCCACCATCCGTTGTTGTGGCTTAATCGAGCGCCGAAATTGGCGGTCGTAAATGGACCATCACGCTCAGCTTCGCCAAGTTGATTGAACTTGGAACTACGGTGCCGGAACCCGCCACGCAGTTTCAGAGCCAGATCGGTCGAGATCGGAAGTTCATACTCGGCAGAGCCAGCTGCAGACAATCTTGGAGCATTCACACTGTCCAAGTCATTTACGATGTCCCTGACCTTTGCGTAAATTACGGACCCAGAAAGCGTGAGGTTATCTGTAGGCCGGATCGTAAAATTGGCCTCGGCACCTTGGTGACGGACGCGGTCGTTCGTCACAATGAATTGACCAGTGAAAGTCAGCTGTTGAAGGTTGTAAAGCTCGGTCAGGAACGCCGCGACATCCAGCGCTAGGACGCCATCGAAAAGATTCATCTTGGCGCCGATTTCGTAAGCTGTCGCACGTTCAGGTTTCACTGCTGCATCCCGATTTGGATTGCCTTGCGGAAGCCCGTTAAGAAGCGGCAGCGCGGGATCGGCAGGGATGCCGGCAAACTCACCATAACCGCCCGCTTTACCGCTGCGTGATACAGACGAATATAGGGTCACGTCTGGGTTGAATTCATATTGGACTGCAATACTGCCGCTAAACAGGCTATCGGTAGCCTCATCCAGTTCCTGGAACGGGAAAGGCGCTTGAATGACCGTGTTCCATAGCGTCAAATTGCTTAAGTCTGGTGTTCGTCCAAAAAATACTTCTTTAGTATCGTACGAATATCGTGCGCCAATATTGACGGTCAGCCGATCAACCGGAGCGATAGTCAATTGTCCAAACGCTGAGATGGTCTCGTTGGCCTGGCGAAAGTCGTTAACCCAGCTACCATTAAATAGCTGACCAGCCGGCGGAAGTCCAGGAATCGGTACAGGGGGGAAATCAGGGATTTCCCATATGCGCGTTTCAATAAGATTGAACGTACTATCGGAATAAAAACCGCCGATAATATATTGAACCGGAGCTGTAGAATCGTTCGAAGTTAGCCGGATCTCTTGAGTGAACTGCTGATAATCTTCGTCACGACCCCACAGGTTGAAGTCTTTTACATCGAAGTCGAAATCGGCGAAATTGTAGGTATCGCTCCAGAGCCCTGCGGTGATCGAAGTCAACGTAACTGGCCCAAGATCGTAGTTTATCGTACCGCGAACGATGTCGAGCCGGGTTCGGTAATAGTCATCGCCATCTAACAGTCGGACGTCCGAACTGAATGCAGCCATTATATCATTCTCGACACCATCACCGCAGACCGCTTCGATAGGCGTGCCTGGGGCGAATGGAGCGCCCGGTATACCAGGAAACGCAAAGCCGGGTGCCACGCATTGTGTGGCCACACCGATCTGCCGATTGTAAGTATGCTGATAGGCAAGATTGAAATCGAACCTGTCGGAATCGTCGTAAGCCAGCTGGGCACGGACACCCCAATCGGTGTTGTCAGGGCCTTTGTTACCCGTCGCAACATTGCGAATGTATCCGTTCATATCCGAGTATCGGCCAGAAACGCGTAGAGCCAACGTTTCGCTCAGCGGAACGTTAAGCATCGCGTCGGCATAGAAACCTCCGTCGTCCAGCTCGGCACCGCCTTCTATACGTCCTTCGAATTGTTGGGAGGGCGCGCTGTTTACGATCGAAAGTGCGCCGACGGTTGAGTTCTTTCCGAGTAGCGCGCTTTGCGATCCTTTAATGAACTCCGCGCGCTCTACATCAAACAAAGTTTGGTTGAAGGAACGATTATTACCAAGAAAAACCCCATCGACGAACATACCGATCGAACTATCGAATGCGACGTTACCAGCTTGAGGGCCGATGCCCCGGAAAGTAAGACCAACTGTTTGGGCAGGTGCCCTGACAAACTCGAAACCAGGAACCAGAGTCGGCAGTTCGCTGAGTTGCGTAATTCCGCGCTCTTGAAACGCTTCGGATTGGACGACACTAATCGAGATCGGAACGTCTTGAAGGTTCTGCTCGCGCTTTTGAGCCGTCACGATAATCATATTATCATTGACTTGTTCACTGTCAGCGACATCGGAACTCGGCGTCGCTATGGTCGGCCCGTCTTCGTCCGTAGTCTGCGCGAGCGCTCCATGCGATACCCCGCACAGTAAGAGCATCAAGCCGATTTTGTTCCCATTCTTGACTATTTTCATTTCCTCATCCCCTCAAATTGCGCCACGTATCCCGCAGCCGTTGGCCTGCACCTTATAGCAAGTATCATGCCAAAACGCAGGGCATCGGGTTTTCAGTGAGGAGAATTAACTAGACGCGTTGAGGGTAGCCGAAACAGGCACCAGGATTGGCTGGAAACAGCCAATCGGCATATGCTATTGGCTACAGTTGGCCGGTCTGGCTTGCCAATTGCTAACGTGTTGGGTTGTGGCTGAGGCCGGAATTTACTGCTTTGGGAGCGGTGCTTGATTTTAGCGATAGACCGGCACTCATGTCTGCGAACAAAAATCACCTTCGCTGCGCGTGTTTAGCGGTATTCGCCGCTCGGCCAGGTATATCGGTGCGCTCCCCAAGGCCGCAAGGGGCGTTACAAGTAAGCGCGCCCCGAAAAATCACCGCCCAATCGGTTGATTTGGCATAGAGCTTGCATGGGAATGTTTGCGACAAACGTCGTGTGCAAAAGGCTTTAGCCAGGCGTTGAATTAAGTAGCGTTTGGCCGACATTAAAACACGAAAGGATGCTCCGTCATGGCCACAGTACAAAAGTTAGAGACGCCCACCACTCCCAGTGCACGCAACCGCGAGCCGGGACCACTCGATGCGATTCGCAATCTGGGGGGGCCAGATGGGAGCATTGTGGATCGCGCCAGAGAGCTGCGTGCCTTGATTAGTAAGCACGCAACAGAAAGTGAACATGATCGCCGCGTCGCGGAGCCTGTCATCCAAGCTATGCAAGATGCCGGTCTATTTCACATGTGCATTCCAAAGCGCTTGGGCGGTCAAGGATCAAATTTCCGCACCTTCCTTGAGGCAGCGAGTGAAGTAGGACGCGCAGATGGAGGCACTGCGTGGGCGCTCTCGCTTTTGAACGTGTGCACCTGGTTCGCCACTTTGTTTAGCGAAAAGGCTCAACAAGACGTCTTTGGAGATAATCCAAACGCTCGCGTTTGTGGAATTTTTACTCCGCCTCAGATCAGCGAGCGGACGTCCAACGGAGTGGAGGGCGGACTTCGGGTGACTGGCGAGTGGGGTTACGCCTCAGGCTCGAACCACGCCGACTGGGCAGTTCTCGGTGTCAAAATTGGCGACAATCCTGATGGATCGCCGATCCCTGGGCTAGCGCTCATTCCAATGTCCGACCTTTCGATCAAGCAGACATGGTATGTAGCCGGGATGCGGGCGTCGGGTAGCAATACTCTGGTGGCAGCAGATATTTTTGTGCCCGATTACCGGATCCACGGGTACGATGAATTGGTCAGCGAAGATTACCTTCGCGATCCATCTGATGAATCGAGCGACTTCGCATCATTTGTACCGGTTGCTGAACTTATCCTGGTTGGCGCTCAGATCGGGTTGGGACGTGCCGCTATTGATCGGACGTTAGAAAAGGCTGGCCACAAGCCGGTTGCTTATACCGTCTTTACCGAAGGCCGCGATGCTCCAGCGCATCAGATTGCATTGGCGCAGGCAGTTAGTGAAATCGATCAGGCCCATTTGCTGGTGGCGCGCGCTGCGGCTGATATCGATGCGGCTGCGGATCGCCGAGAGAAGATGGATGTCCTTACACGGGCACGCGTGCGAATGGACACAGGTGCTGCTGCGAAGCTTTGCCGAGAAGCGATCAACCGTTTGCTCAGCGTGAACGGAGCCTCCAGCTTTGCCAACGTCAATCCAATGCAGCGGATATGGCGCGATAGTGAAATGGCCAGCCGGCACGCCTTCGTGCTGCCTGAGCTTGCCGCGCATGTGTATGGACGGCAGCTGTTCGGAGTTGAAGATATTATTCAACCTTTCTGATTTCGGAATTTTTCGAAAAAGATCTCACGCAATTGGGAGAGGTATTGATGACGATGGTAGCTGAGAAAAGTGATATTGATCTCTATTCAGAGAGTATTTTGTTGGATCCTTATTCGGCTTATAAAGAGCTGAGGGATGCCGGGCCCGCAGTATATATGGAAAAGGCTGGCATGTACGCTGCTGCCCGTTATCGGGACGTGAAGGAGATACTGGCTACGCCAGAAGTCTTCATTTCTGGCAAAGGTGTCATGATGAATGATGACACCAATCACGCATTTGCCGGCGGTATTGGGTTGTGCTCCGACGGGGAGGAGCACAGACGAATTCGTCGGGTTGAGTCCCGCCCACTCAACCCGAGGCAATTGCGTCTCTTGCGTGAAGCGATCTCCAGCGAAGCTCGCACTATTGTCGAACAGCTTGTCGATCGTGGATCCTTTGATGCAGCGACCGATCTGGCGCAATATCTGCCTCTCAATATCGTTTCGAATCTGGTCGGTCTTCCTGAAGATGGCCGTGAGCGGATGCTTATATGGGCTGCAGCGAATTTCGATTCTTTCGGCCCGCCAAATGAGAGAACCCGCTCTGCACAGGGTGTGTTTCAGGAAATGTATCAATACGCCATGTCGATCGAAAAGGACAAACTGCGTCCTGATAGTTGGGCAGATCTTTTACAGCAATCTGCCGATGCTGGCGAGATTTCGGAAGATGAAGCAAAGCTTATGGTGCTTTCCTATGTGGCGCCATCTTTGGATACTACAATTTTTGCAATTTCGAGCGCCGTTTGGTTGTTCGCAAACAATCCGGATCAGTGGAAAAAGCTTAGGGAAAATCCGAAATTGATCCCTAATGCCATCAATGAAATTGTGCGAATTGAATCGCCGATCCAGGGATTCTCGCGCTTCTGCACCGAGCAATGTAATATTGACGGTCAGGTTCTTCCCAAGGACTCACGTATTATCGTTCTGTATGGTTCTGCCAATCGAGACGAGAGGCATTGGGGCAATCCGGAAGAATTTGATATCGAACGTAAAAATGCGGGCGAGCATCTCGGCTTTGGGCATGGCAAACATATCTGCATCGGGAATAATCTGGCTCGGTTGGAAATCTCGGCTCTCTTTGCCGAGCTTATCGAACGAGTAGAGAGCTTTGAGATCGTTGAGATGGAGCGCTTAGTAAATAATACACTGCGAGGCATCAAGAAGCTCGACGTGAAGATTTCACGGGCTTAGAAGGATCTAAAATAATGTACAGACTAATTGCCCTCTATCATCAACCCGAAGACAAGAATAGATTTCGCGAGCACTTGAGTGGTGTTCACCTCCCGATAGTTACGAAATTCCCGAAATTGCGCGCGTTGCGTGTGGGATATGATCTGAAGGCTGATCGTGAAGATGCGCCATACTTTGCGGTTGTCGAGTGCGATTTCGACAACCAGCAGGACCTTGAAGCGGCTCTCCAATCATCTGCTGGACAAGAAGCGGGAAATGATGTTCCAAATTATGCCGGGGCGGGTGTAACTATTGTGACATGTAACATCGCCAACCTCAAAATCTAACCTATATCGGGTGAAATTGCTGGCTTGACGGGCCTGACCGGTCGAGCTTTTCTAAGCTGCGATAAATTCAAAGTTTAGTTTCGGGACGAACACGAAGCCTCAGAGAAAACCTCACACGCAGCTGGGCACTATTGACCCGGAATGCTGCTCAATAAGGCCGGTGATAGATGATTATCGCGCTGGTCGAAATATCATCCTTTTGAATGATCTCGTTGAGGTTTCAATAGGTTACTACGTGACACCAGCGCATGGTATTTCTGCTGAATCTGTAAATTTCCTCGCGACATTTGGCAAAGGTATTGTCAGTATCGCGCTCACTGAAACGCTATGTAACGAGCTGGGCCTGATCGGGACAGGGGCAGGGCTGATGCGACCTAGCCGCAAACAATCGGCCCTTATGCCGCTTATCGAAGCGGCTGTGGGTGTAACTACGGGAATTAGCGCACGGGATCGCGCACAAACGATCAGAGTTGCCGCTGACTCGCAATTTTCCAGTCGCGATATTGTCATCCCCGGTCGCATTCGGCCCGTGAAAGCAAAGGATGGTGGCATTCTCAACAAAGTTGGCGTTGAAGAAGCAGCGATTGATTTAGCTAACATAGCTCGCTCGGAGACCGCAGCGGTCATTTGCGAAATACTTGATGATGACGGGAATGTCGCCACAAGTGATTATTTAGCGCGAATGGCGGAAGACAAAGAAATGAACACTGTTACGCGAGGCGATTTCGTGGAATTCAGGGTTAGTAATTTCCTTGAACTTTAGCTTTGCCATTGTAGCTGTCAGGCCGATTTGGGCGACCTATTTCAAATTGACGCAATGAAGATCATGAGCTCATTGGAACCGAATTGGTTTGGAGGCGGTTGGACGCTCTATTTAGCCACGCCAATCAAATTGACATTGGTTGAATCTCCGCACTATAAAATTGGCTGAAAAGCTATCAGGTCAATCATTATCTTTACTGGTAAATGCCTGGCTTAAATGACGCACCGCTTGGAAAATTGTAGTTTAGGATTAGACTTGCGGTCCTTTCGACGACTGGCGGAATTAGCTGTCTTGATCCTCTGCACATTATTGTCGGGCCTGACCATTGCTAAACTACAACCAAAAGAGAACTGCGTGTAATGACTGAGAATATGATATACGGTATTAATCCGGCCAGGATCATTTTCGGTCAAGTAACGTTTTCGTCTCTTCCCGACGAAATTGAGCGATTGGGTTGTCAAAGGCCGCTGATCGTGACGACTACGACAAGGAGATCGGAAGTAGAGGGCCTGATAACCCATCTCGATAGAGATCGCCTCAAAATCTTCTCTAGCGCCGCCATGCATACCCCGGTGGGGGTTACTGCCAAAGCCCTTGTAGCCTTCGACGAAATGCATGCGGATTGTATTGTAGCGATCGGCGGAGGGTCGAGCATCGGTCTGGGCAAAGCAATCGCGTATCGTAATGCCGCCCCTCAGATCGCTATTCCGACTACTTATTCGGGATCGGAAGTTACTCCGATCCTAGGGCAGACTGAGGACGGGGCGAAAACTACGCTCCGAAGCCCCGAAGTCATCCCGGAAGTCGTAATCTATGACCCACAACTCTCACGTCAGCTCCCGCTTGTGACCAGCATAGCCAGTGGAATGAACGCAATCGCACACGCGATTGAGGCCCTATATGCGAAGGACCGTAACCCTATATCGTCATTGATTGCGATCGATGGTGCGGCAGCGCTGTTAGAAGCACTGCCATCACTCATAGATGCTCCCGATAATATGATCGCGCGCGGGAAGGCGCTTTATCGTGCTTGGCTTTGCGGGACTGGCTTGGGTACGGTTGCAATGTCGCTTCATCACAAATTATGCCATATCCTGGGCGGTACTTTTGATATGCCCCATGCCGAAACCACACGGTTCTGATCCCGCATACTCTTGCTTATAACGAAATTGCGGCAAGCGATGAACTCCAACCGCTGACACCTATAGTGGGCTCGGAACTTGGCCAAGGACTCTGGGACTTCGCGAAGAAGATTGGCGCTCCGACCAGCTTAGAAAGGCCGGGATTGCAGGAAGCTGACCTAGATAAGGTCGTGCAGATGGCCTGTGGACGCTCCTATGGCAACGGCCGGGAAGGTCACTGTTGTTGAGGCTGAAGCGATTGTCGAAACGGGTACACTCGATCCCGACGCGATCCATACTCGTGGAATATATGTCGACCGGATCGTTAAAAGCACGATCAATAAGAAACGTATTGAATACCTTACAGTAAGAGCTCGGACAAATGCGGACACCGGGACAGTTTAAGGGGCTGGTCGCTGGCACACTTGAAAAGGCCAGCCTGGTAGCTGTCGCAGGTATGCAAACGCATCTTCGTATAAGTCGCACCTGCGGGGTATCTAGAATCTGTTAAGCAAGCGCAAAACGGCAACAGTTGGCAAGTGGTCGAGCAAGACCCGGTCACAAAGTATCTATGTACAATTAACTCGGGAAAAATTCAGCTGGATACCCGCAAAAACCCCTCGCTTTGACCGCCTGATTGTGATTCATTCGGTGCATTGGATGGAGAGTTGCGATGCACCCACGCAGTCTGTTTTCGCTAGCGGAGCACCTGGACCGGTTGAGCAATGACGGCGATCCGCTTGAGGTTTTGGCTGGTACGGTGGAGTTCGAAAGCTTTCGGCTACTTTTGACCCGCGGGCCTGGCTACAGCGACGGCGCAAAGGGCGGTCGACCGCCCTTCGATCCGGTCGCGATGTTCAAGGTGCTGGTGTTCCAGGCGCAGCATAATTTGTCGGATGCGCGCATGGAGTTTATGATCCGCGACCGCTTGAGCTGGATGCGCTTCTTCGGCTTCGATCTGGGCGGCACAATGCCCGATGAGAACACAATCCGCCACTATCGCAACCGGCTCACCGAGAGCGGCACGCTCGAGGCTCTGATGCAGGCATTCGAGCAGCAATTGCGTGAGGCTGGATACTTGGCTATAGGCGGTCAGATCGTCGATGCCACGCTCGTTCCTGCTCCCAAGCAACGCAATACCGAGGAGGAAAAGGCCGCCATCAAAGCGGGCAAGTCGGCAAAGCAGATCTGGCGCAGCAGGCCGAGCAAAGCGCACCAGAAGGATGTCGATGCGCGCTGGACTTTGAAGGTCGGCGGCAAGATCCGCTATCGCCCCGAGGGGACACCGCTGCCGCAGATCGCGACCCTGGTGTTCGGCTACAAGTCGCATATCAGCATCGATCGGCGCTATGGGTTCATCCGCAAAGCCAGCGTCACCTCGGCTGCCGATAGCGACGGGCGTCAGCTGCGCCGCGTGATCGACCCTGCAAACACCGCTGCTGATGTCTGGGCCGACAGCGCCTATCGCAGTCAGAAGAACGAAGCCTGGCTATCGCGCAACATGCTGACAAGCCGCATCCATCGCCGGAAGCCCAAGGGCAAGCCGATGCCTGAGCACGTCGCGCGCGCGCCAATGCGGCCAAATCAGCAATCCGGGCAAGGGTTGAGCACGTCTTTGCGCATCAGAAAAACCGCTATGGGCTATTCATCCGCACCATTGGCCTGGCCCGCGCGCAGGGCAAACTCACGCTGGCCAACTTGGGCTATAACTTTGATCGCCTGATCTTCCACGAACGATGCGCAGCCACCGGGCGGCCAATCGGTGTCGCTCAAAGCGTAACTATCGCGCCTATCGCGGCAATCCGCCAATCATGACCGCCAAAACCATGGTTGTTGCGGGTGTCCAGCTCTGAAATCTTACTAGCGAGATCAACAAGCAAGCCGCTAATGCGCGGACGAAGGCCTTTGCGCGAAGGGATTCCGTGCACCTATCGATGTTCGCTGTCCGGCAGTAGAGGTGGTTCGATGCGCTCGAAAGCCTCGAGCAACATTTCAACTGTCGGTCGGCCATGCTTGATGACGTAACTTGCGACCGTCACTGCTGTAGTGTGAGTAATCAGGCATGGATAATTCTTATCATTTGTTCCGTTCGGCTACATGGATTGGAAGTGCGTGCAGCGCGACAATCAGGATGCGAGCGCAGCGACAATCAGGATGAGGATCGCGCGGGGGTGCGGCGGCGCAGGGCGTAGCCCGGAGCCGTCGTAGCCCCGCGCGATGGTGCGTTCCTTTTGGGGCGTTGCCGCTGATGATCCCGGCCGGCCGGGTATTCCCGGGCTTCTTCGCTCAGAGAGGAAGTCCCTGGATGCCCGGCCGTCACGTCACCGATCATCAGATGAGGTTATATATGAAGTTGCGACAGAGTGACGGCGTCGCGGTAGCGGCGGCCAGGGCCGGGTTCAGCACGGCGACGGGATACCGGCTTGCCAGCGACCCACAGCTTTCCTCGCAAGAAACGGCACCACGCGGTCGGCGGCGGCCCGATCCCTTGGCTGATATCTTCGACGCCGAGATCGTGCCGATGCTGCAGGCAGCGCCGGGCCTGCGCGCGGTCGCGATCTTCGAGGAGATGCAGCGGCGCCATGCTGATCTCGGGCTCGGGGTCAGACGGACGATGGAACGGCGCATCCGTGCCTGGCGCGCGCTTCACGGCGAGGATCAGGAGGTGATCTTCCGCCAGACCCATGAGCCGGGCAAGATGGGACTGTCGGATTTTACCGACATGGCCGAGCTCGGCGTCACGATCGCCGGCACGTCCCTCGATCACCGGCTCTACCACTTCCGCCTGGTCTGGTCGGGCTTCGAGCATGCCCATGTGATCCTGGGCGGCGAGAGCTATATCGCCCTTGCTCAGGGGCTACAAAATGCGTTGTGGGCGCTCGGCGGCAGCCCGGTCGATCATCGCAGCGACAGCCTATCAGCGGCGTTCCGGAACCTCGATGCCGATGCCCGCGCCGATCTCACCTGGCGCTACGATGCGCTGTGCGAACATTACGGCATGAAGCCGAGCCGCAACAACCGGGGCGTCGCGCACGAGAACGGATTGATCGAGAGCGCACACGGTCATCTCAAGAAGACGATGCGCGATGCATTGCTGATGCGCGGGTCTGGGGCCTTTGACGACCTTGCCGATTATCGCGGCTTCATCGACGAGGTGATCGCGGCGAAGAACCGGCGCAATGCCGCACGGATCGATGCCGAGCAAGCCTGTCTTCAGCCGCTGCCCGACCGGCGAACCAGCGATTATGAGGAGACGATCGTCACCGTCACCTCGACCAGCGGCTTCACGCTCAGGAAGGTGTTTTACACCGTGCCTTCGCGGCTGATCGGTCACCGCCTGCGTGTCCGGCTGTATGACGATCGGCTCGACCTGCTGCTGGGCGGAACGCCGCTGATGACGCTGCCGCGCGGGCGGGCGGGCGCGAACGGCAAGCATGGTCATGTCGTCGATTACCGGCACGTGATCCGCTCGCTCAGACGCAAGCCGATGGCGCTCGCCGGCCTGATCTATCGTGACGCGCTGTTCCCGCGCGAGGCCTATCGCCGGATGTTCGAGCGCCTGATCGAGCAGAGACCCGAACGGGCCGCGTGCCGGATGATGGTGGAACTGCTTGCGCTGGCGCACGAACGTGCCTGCGAAGCCGAGCTTGCCAGCATCCTCGCTGCCGATCTGGCTGCCAATCGGTTGCCGGACATGGCAGCACTGCGGACACGCTTCGCGCCCGACCCCGCAACGCTTCCCGAGGTTGTGGTCACGCTTGCCCCCCTGTCCGGTTACGACATCCTGCTGGGCGGGGTGGCGGCATGACCGATAGCAACCGATCGGTCGACGCACAGCGTCTCACCCTGATCCTGCATGACCTGCGTCTGCCGGCGATCAAGCAGACCTGGCCCGATATCGCCGTGCGCGCCGACAAGGATGGCCCGCCGCGCGCTTCCTTGCGGCCCTGGCCGAACACGAGATCGCCGAACGCGACCGGCGGCGCATCGAGCGGCATCTCAAGGAAGCCAAGCTGCCGCCCGGAAAGACGCTCGACAGCTTCGCGTTCGATGCCGTGCCGATGATCTCCAAAGCGCAGGTCATGGCGATCTGCGCCGGCGATGGCTGGCTCGAACAGGGCGCCAACCTGATCCTGTTCGGGCCGCCGGGCGGCGGCAAGAGCCATCTCGCCGCTGCGATCGGCCTGGCGCTCATCGAAAATGGCTGGCGGGTGCTGTTCGCCAGAACATCGGACCTTGTCCAGAAGCTCCAGGTCGCGCGGCGCGAGTTGGGCATCGAGGCCGCCATCGCCCGGCTCGACAAATATCATCTGCTGATCCTCGATGATCTCGCCTACGTCACCAAGGACCAGGCCGAAACATCGGTCCTCTTCGAGCTCATCAGCGCCCGCTACGAACAGCGCTCCACGCTGATCACCGCCAATCAGCCGTTCGGCGAATGGAACCGGATCTTCCCCGATCCCGCGATGACGCTCGCCGCCGTCGACCGCCTCGTCCACCACTCCACCACTCCACCATCTTCGAGATGAACGTCGAGAGCTATCGCCGGCGCACCGCCGTCCAGCGACAAAAGGGCGCCGGGCGACCGCCAACCTACGCGACAATCAAAACTGCCGGGCAACCGGCGCCCCGCGACAATCAGACCGATACATAGACCTTGCCAGCGTCAACCAGACCGGCCATCAGCCAAAAGCCGCGACAATCAGTTCTCATCCTGATCGTCGCCCGCTTCTCATCCAGATCATCGCGCTACAGCTCATCCCGTTTAAATGGTACTTGGATCATAAAAGATCCCATGCGGATCATCGACAGCGAAGATCAGGCCACGGAACGATCAGCGACCGCCCAAAATAGTAACCGCCACCGTATCGAGATGAGCAGCCAATCTTATCGTAGCAAATGGTGGACGCACTTGGGCTCGAACCAAGGACCCGCTGATTAAGAGTCAGCTGCTCTACCAACTGAGCTATGCGTCCATGCCGCGGGGCGGCCAGCGGAGGTTGCTTGCCATCCGCGAGGAGCGTCACATAGCCATTACATCGCGCGGTGCAAGTCCGCGCTAAGAGCCGTGCCTACGAAGGACGGTGCTATCAGCGCCGAGTATTGCCGGGTTGGCGGTTCCAGCGATCCACCATCATCAACGAGCCGATGCAGATCAGGTTAGTCATCATCGACGATCCGCCGTGGCTCATAAAGGGGAGGGGAATGCCGACCACTGGCGCGAGCCCCATCACCATCATCAAGTTGACCGCTGCGTAAAAGAATATCGTCGCTGTCATTCCACCGGCAAGCAATCGGCCGAACCGATCGGTGGCCTCGCGGGCCACCGTAAGTCCCCAGCGCAGGACGATGGCAAACACCACCAATACCAGAAGTCCGCCGATCAGGCCCCATTCCTCGGCCATGGTAGCGAAGACAAAATCGGTATGCGGTTCGGGAAGATAATTGAGATGGCTTTGCGAGCCTTCGCCGAACCCCTTTCCGGCAAGCCCTCCCGAGCCGATCGCGATCTTGGATTGGGTGATGTGATAACCGGCACCAAGCGGATCGCTCTCGGGATCGATGAAGGTGGTCACCCGGCGCTGCTGGTAGTCTTCCAGCCCGAAGAAAAAGGCCAGGGGTGCCAGCACGAGCAGCGACGCCCCGCCGATCGCGAACCATCTTGTCGGAATACCGGCAAGAAACAGCATGATCGCGCCGCCGAAACCGATCGCAAGCGCAGTGCCAAGGTCAGGCTGAAGCAGGACCAGCAACATCGGCACCGCGATCATCGCGGCGGGCGGCACGAGCGCGCGCCAGGACCGGATCGCGCTGGCGGGGAGTGAGTGGAAGAATGTCGCCAGGACCAGGACGACCCCCGGCTTCATGAGTTCGGACGGCTGAATGCGAACGGGCCCGAGCTCTAGCCAGCGCTGGCTACCCCCGCCCATTGCCCCGATCGCCTCAACCAGCACCAGCAGCAACAGAACCGCGCCGTACAGTGGATAGGCACCGGTCTGGACCCATTCGCGCGGCAGGAACGACATCGTCAGCGCCGCTCCAAGGAACAGGCCATATCGCAGCAAGTGGGAAGTCGCATATGGGGTAAGCGAGCCGCCGGCAGCTGAGTAAAGGACCGCCGCGCCGAAGCAAACCAGCATGGTAAGAGGGATGATGACCCGCCAGGGCAAACCGGCAAGCGGGGCAGGGAGGGAAGCCGCAAGCCGCATCAGCCGGGGTTCGCAGTCCGCAAGGGCTTAGATATCACACGAGGGAGGATGCGCCCTGTCACAGGAGGGAGTCGGGTATCATCACCGCCGCGATGCGCACTATCGCTTATCACCTATCTGACCGGAGGCGGCGACAAAGGCTTGGTGAAACGGGCTTCAGGTCGCGACAGACCTCCGCCATAACTGGCAGAGATCGGCCAAGCGCTCGCCCTAGCAAGTGTCACAAATCCGTGGTCCGCCTCATCCAACGCATCCGCATGATCGACCCGCGCGATCAGCAATGGAGCATGATGCGGCACGGTTAACCCGCACCCCTTCTGCGGTCTCAAATCACAGACAGACCGCATCAGCCCGCACCGTCCTCGGCACGCGGCGTGGGTTCGGATCGCGGAGCGAAGGCACCGGTGACCGCCGATGCCGGCAGCGAGCCGGCACGCGCTTCGGCATCGACCGCGGCGGCAAGCTCGATCGGTTCGCTGGGCACCGGCGGCACATCGACACCGGCCGCGGCGGCATATTCGGCGTAGCGGCGCTCGAGCCGTTGCTTCGCCGTTCCACCCCATTGCTCCTCGAGCGCGTGCAGCGCCTCCAGGCCCTTTTGCGGATCGAACAGATAAGTCATCACATCGCGCGCTACCGGATAGGCGGCACCCGAACCACCGCCATGCTCGATAACCACCGCGCCGGCATAACGCGGATTTTCGAACGGAGCGAAGAAGACGAACAATCCATGATCGCGGTACTTCCACGGCCCCGACTTGCCATCCGATACGCTCAGCGAGACCACCTGCGCGGTGCCGGTCTTGCCAGCCATCAGCACATCATCGAGCGGCAGGCGTCCGCGCCCCGCGGTGCCAGGTCCGTTGACGACATCGCTCATCGCCTGGCGCACATAGGTCACGTGTTCGGGCGTGAACTCGACATTGTCGAAGCCCGTGCGCGGCTGATTGAGCAGCAGCTTGGGCATGACATGATAGCCGGTCGCCAATCTTGCGCTTGATACAGCCAGCTGGAGCGGGTTGGCCAGCATATAGCCTTGGCCGATGGTTGCGTTGACGGTGTCGAACGGCTGCCATTCCTGCTCGTACTTGGCCAGCTTCCAGGCCGGGTCGGGCACGGTGCCGAAAAATTGGCTGACGACGGGCAGAGCGAACTCTTCGCCCATGCCGCAGCGCTTGCACATCTGAGCGATGGCATCCATCCCGATCCGCTGGGCGAAGTAGTAGAAATAGGTGTCGCAGGACTGATAAATGCCCTTCGCCATGTTGACCGTGCCGTGACCGCCGCGTTTCCAGCAGCGGAAAAACCGGTTGCCCACGCGCAGGCCGCCCGAACAGTTGACCGTCTCTTCAGGATCGAGGCCGGCCTTGAGGAAGGCCATCGAAACCATCGGCTTGACCGTAGAGCCCGGCGGATAGAGCCCTTGCAGCACCTTGTTGCGCAGCGGCACGCGTTCGTTCTCGCTGAGCATCTGGTATTCGACCCGGCCGATCCCGTCGGAAAAGCTGTTGGGATCGAAGCTGGGCATCGAAGCCATGCACAGAAGGTCGCCCGACAGACAGTCAATCACCACCACCGAGCCTGATTCCAGACCCAGCCGGCGCGCGGCATAGTCCTGGAGAGGGCCATCGATGGTCAGTTGCACCGCGCGGCCCTGTACGTCCTCGCGGGTCTCGAGTTCGCGCACGATGCGGCCCGAGGCAGTCACCTCCACCCGGCGCGCACCCGGCTCGCCGCGCAGGCGCTGCTCGAACTGCCGCTCCACCCCGTCCTTGCCCAGCTTGAAGCCCGGGGTGAGCAGCAAGGGGGCGCCCGCATCGTCCTCGCCGCGCTCTTCTTCATACTCCTCGCGACTGGCCGCGCCGACATAGCCGATCAGATGCCCCACCGAAGGCCCGGTCGGATAATAGCGTGCAAAACCGCGCTGGGGGACGACTCCAGGCAGTTCGGGGAGGCGGACGCTGATGGCGGCAAAGGTCTCATAGTCGAGACCACTCGCCACGGGCACCGGCTGATAATCGGGACCGGCAGCCATGCGCTCGGCAAGATCCTGGCGCGCGGCGGGGTTCATTCCCAGAAGATCGCCGAGCAACTGCACGGCCGTTTCGGGGTTCTCGACACGCTCGGGAATGACATCGACGCGGAAATCGGCACGATTGGAGGCGAGCGGCGAGCCGTTGCGGTCGAGGATCCAGCCCCTGCGCGGCGGGATGAGCGACAGATTGACGCGGTTAGACTCCGCCTCCATCTCCCACTTCTCGTTTTCGGCAACCGCGATATAACCCATCCGCGCAGCCAGCAGCAGACCAACCGAGCCGAACAGCCCGCCAATGACAAAGCTGCGCCGCTCGAATGTCTGTTTGAGCGAAGTCTGAGTGAATTCGGCCATCCCGCGTGCGTTATCTCAGGCCAGACGGCGGATGCGCCGCAACCGCGTTTTGTCCAACAGGGCTACCATGCGCACGATAATGGGAAACAACACGATCGAGAGCAAGAGCTGGGGTATGATGACCTGGAACTGAAGAAACGTGATCGTCGCTCCCGAAACCAACGCGGTGAACGGCACATAGATGCCAAGCAGCATCGCGGCGACCAGCCAGTCCTGCCAGAAACCGCGCCAGGGGAAGCGCAGCTCGATGGTCTCTATCATCAGCAATGCAAGCGAGAACAGCAGGATAGCGCTCCCCAATGGCTGGCCCGAGAACAGGTCGTCGAACAGGCCGAGCGGTATTCCCGCCCAGAGTGGCAGCAGGCCGGGGCGGAGCAGCCGCCAGGCAACCAGCAGCATGAAGCCGATCGGGGGCAGCACCGGCATTGGCGAGATGATCGGCAGGAAAGGCGCCAGCGAGGCACACAGGATTGATACCCAGGGCAGGCCGATCGCCAGGATGGTGGACGGGGCACGGTCGATCTTGCTGCCGAGCGGCCCGCCGCGCGTGCGTCGGTTGATCCTCGCCATCAGTCCGCATCCGCCTGCACTGCGACCGGCGTGGCTGCCCGGGGCTGTTGTGTACCAGCATCATTGAGCGTGGTTTCAGCGGGCGACGACCTGTCGGGCGGCGGTTCATCGGGAAGCGCCTCGTCGGGCGGGGTCGCCAAGGCTTCCACGGCGGGGCGCTGCCAGATAGGCTCGACGATGACGACATCGGTTGCCGCAGGATTGCTTAGCAATTGCGCGATCGCGCCGTCATCGGTGAGTTCGGTCACCACGCCCACCGCCACGCCCGGTCGAAACAGGCCACCCGCCCCCGAGGTGACGAACACGTCGCCCAGTTCAAGCGGATTGACGCCCAGGTTGATCAGCCGGATGCGCAGCGAGCCATCGGCACGCCCCTCGGCAAAGGCAACGACATCATCGGTCGCCCGGCGCACCGGCACCATGCTTTCGCTGTCGGTGAGCAGCAGCACCCGGCTTGAGCGCGCGCCCGCCTCCAGAACGCGGCCGACAACGCCCATGGGGGATGTGACCGGCATTCCCACCCGCACACCGTCCTGACGACCGGCCGAAAGATAAGCGAAACGACGCGCGCTGGTGGAGGTGGAGCCGATCAGCCGCGCTACGGTCACCGGCCGGGTTTCGCCTTCTGTCAGCCCGAGCAGCGCGCGTAGCCGCCGGTTCTCGCCCTGCGTAGCCTCCGCCTCCGCCAGTCGCACACGGGCAATCTCCACCTCGCGCCGCAATTCGGCATTCCGGCTACCCGCGCGATAATAGCCGGCGATCGCCTCGAGGAAGGATCGCGTGCCGATGCGGCTCGCTGCACCCACCTCGCCCGCAGGGGAGGCGATATCGGCCGCCATGCTGCGCGCGCCGGAGAACACATCGGGGCGCAGGATCGAGATCAGCAACAGCCCCGCGCCGATCATCGCACCCAGCACGGCCATCGCATAGCCGGCGAACAGACCCAGCTGCGCCTTGCGGTTGGAACTCGAACGGCGGCCTGCCGGCGGCGCCATGCCCGCCCCCCTCTTGTGCTATCAGGTTATCATGCGGTCATCAGCACGCCGCGATAGACCGGGTCCTCCATCGCGCGGCCCGTGCCCAGCGCGACACAGGTGAGCGGGTCCTCGGCGATCGACACCGGCAGCCCCGTTTCTTCCCGGATATGCTCGTCCAGACCATGGATCAGCGAGCCGCCGCCGGTCAGCACGATGCCCTGGTCGACAATATCGGCGGCAAGCTCGGGGGCGGTGTTCTCAAGCGCAATCCGCACTCCTTCCACGATGGCACCGATCGGCTCGGACAGCGCCTCGGCGATATGCGCCTGATTGATCGAAATTTCCTTGGGCACGCCATTAACGAGGTCGCGGCCCTTAATGGTGATCGGCTCGCCGATGCCGTCCTCGGGCATGATGGCAATGCCGTATTCCTTCTTGATCCGCTCGGCGGTGGCATCGCCGATGAGCAGGTTGTGATGCCGGCGGACATAGGAGATGATCGCCTCGTCCATCTTGTCGCCGCCGGTGCGCACGCTGGTGGTGTAGGCGAGGCCGCGCAACGAGAGCACCGCCACCTCGGTGGTGCCGCCGCCGATATCCACCACCATCGAGCCGATCGGCTCGGTCACGGGCATGTCCGCGCCGATCGCCGCTGCCATCGGCTCCCAGATCAGGAACACCTCGGATGCGCCAGCATTGGACGCCGCATCTCGGATCGCGCGCCGCTCCACACTGGTCGAGCCCGAGGGTACGCAGATTACGATTTCGGGATAGCGGAACAACGTCTTCTTGCCGTGCACCTTCTGGATGAAGTGCTTGATCATCGCTTCGGCGATCTCGATATCGGCGATTACACCGTCGCGTAGGGGGCGGATCGCCTCGATCGTGTCGGGCGTCTTGCCCATCATCAACTTGGCGTCATCGCCCACGGCCTTGACCCGCTTGATGCCGTTCAGCGTCTCGATCGCCACCACGGATGGCTCGTTGAGCACGATGCCGCGGTCCTGCACATAAACAAGCGTGTTCGCCGTGCCCAGGTCGATAGCCATGTTCTGCGACCCGAAGCGGAAGCGCGAGAAGAAGGAACTCATTCAAAATCCCTGTGTTTTTGCGTGAGCGGAAGGGCGGATCGCAAGCATCGTGCGACCCCCTTAAGGGTGCCCCGGATGGGCAAGTGCGGCGCCCTTACAGCGAAGTTCTGCCATAAGCCAAAGATTTGTGTGGCTAAACCCACCATGTTCGACGCTGCGGCTCGTCATGATGGGCGCGGGCGGGTAACCTCGTTTCCCTCGTCCGACCATCACGCAAATACACAATGAGGCACGCCCGCGAGTTTCGACGAACATGCCGCAGATCCGACGCCTTCCCGAAACGCTCGTCAACCGTATCGCCGCGGGCGAAGTGGTCGAGCGACCGGCTTCGGCGCTCAAGGAGATCATCGAGAATGCGCTCGATGCGGGTGCCGGGAGGGTTGTAATCGTGCTGGAGGATGGGGGGCTGTCGCGCATCGAGGTGGTCGATGACGGGTGTGCGATGGAGCCTTCGGACATGGCGCTCGCGCTCGAAAGGCATGCCACGTCCAAGCTTCCCGAAAGTCTTGTTGGTCCCGATGATGCCAGCTGGGGAGGGGCGATAGAGCGGGTCGCCAGCCTGGGATTTCGCGGTGAGGCGTTGCCCTCGATCGCCAGCGTGGCGCGGCTGACGCTCGAGAGCCGCCCCGCCGAGCAGGCCGAAGGCTGGCGGCGCATTGTCGATCATGGCGCGCTTATCGAGGAGAGCCCGGCGGCGATACCACCTGGAACCCGTGTCATCGTCGAGCAGCTTTTCGCCCGCGTGCCCGCGCGGCGTAAGTTCTTGCGCACCGCGCGCAGCGAATATGCCGCCTGTATCGATATCGTTCGTCGATTGGCCATGGCGCGGCCGGAGGTGGGCTTCACGTTCAGGCATGGCGACCGGCAGGTGCTGGCATTGCAGCCCGGCGAGACGCCCGAAACCCGCATCGCGCAGGTGATCGGACGCGATCTGGCGGACAATTCGGTGGCGATCGACATCGAGCGCGGCACTGCCAGGCTTCGCGGGCTGGCCGGATTGCCGACCTATAATCGCGGGGTTGCAGACCACCAGTATCTGTTCGTGAACGGCCGGCCGGTAAAGGATCGATTGCTCGGCGGTGCGGTGCGCGGTGCCTATGCCGACATGCTGGCGCGCGACCGCCATGCGGTGCTCGCGCTGTTCCTCGAACTTCCCGCGGGAGAAGTGGACGTCAATGTCCATCCAGCCAAGACCGAGGTGCGCTTTCGCGATGCCGCAAGCGTGCGCGGCGCCATCGTTTCGGGATTGCGCGCGGCGCTTTCGACCGGCGACAGGCGCAGCGCCCAGTCACCCGATCGCAGCGCGATGAGCCGGTGGCAGACAGAACCGGTTGGCGCCTATCCGACCCGATCATCATCGAGACCGGCGCTGGCTTCGATCTTTTCCGGCCACCATGACGACGCGCAGAGTCTGCGTGTGGCCGAAGATCGCGCGGTGTGGGGTGAGGCCGATGCTAGCACGCTCGACCCGCCACAGGGCCGCGCCGAAGAAGCCGTGCCGCTTGCCGGCGAGGATCGCTATCCGCTCGGCATCGCCCGGGGGCAGGTGGCGCAGACCTATATCGTCGCCGAAGCAGCCGATGGGCTTGTCATCATCGACCAGCATGCTGCGCACGAGCGGATCGTGCTCGAACGTCTGCGATCTGCAGGCACCGGCGATAGCATGGCCGCAAGCCAGCGCCTGCTGATACCCGAGGTGGTCGAGCTCGATGAGACCGATTGCGACCGTCTGGAAGGCGAAGCGGATCATTTCAGCCGATACGGCCTCATCATCGAGCGCTTCGGACCCGCCGCAATGCTGGTGCGCGCGCTGCCTGCCATGCTGGCCGATGCCGCTCCCCAGAAGCTGCTGTCCGACCTGGCCGATGACCTGGCCGCCAATGGTAGCGGCTTGCTCCTGACAGAGCGGATCGATCACGTGCTTGCCACCATGGCCTGTCATGGCTCGGTAAGGGCGGGCCGATCGCTCTCGGTCGCCGAGATGAATGCGCTGCTCCGCACGATGGAGAGCACGCCCCGCTCGGGTCAATGCAATCACGGCCGGCCGACATGGGTCAAGCTGTCGATGGGCGATGTCGAGAAGCTGTTCGGCCGGCACTGATGCGCGTGCTTGGCCCGTTGCTCGCACTGACCATGTTCCTGAGCGGCTGCGCTCAAGAGCCGGACCCCGATGCAAACTCGAATGATGCGAGACGCGACGTCGCCATGGTGGAAGAGGCCAACCGAGTGCTCTCGCCCTTGCGCGAGGTTACTCCCGAGCCAATCGTCTTCGCCGATATCGAGCAGCATGAGATGTTCGGCCTCGGCTGCGCCTATGCACCGGGCGTCAGCGGCACGCCCCGCGTTATCGCGCGCGCGCAGGACGCTTTCGTCAAGCTCGAGGGTGAGGTACTGCGCTTCGCCGCCGATCCGGGCGCGCAGGCGCTCCCGGCGGACACGCGCGGCCATTATGTCGGACGCGAATATTCGCTCGAGCTAACGGCCAAGGGGGAGGGGGAGCCCGCATCTGATGCGATGGAGACGACGAACTATTCAGGCTCCGTGCGCCTGCTCGATCGCTGGGACCGCGAGGTCTATAGCGGGACGGGTCAGGTCCAGTGCGGCGCCTGAGCCGCGCCTGGCTACAGACCCGCCGGACGCAGCATCATCCATAGCCCCATACCCACCATCGCCAGGTTCTCGGTCAGCGAGACGAAGCCCAGCGGCACGTTCGACCCGCCGCCCAAGCACGCGCATTTGATCTCGCGCTTCTGCACCCAGACGGCATAGAACACCGATACCGCCCCCACGGTGCCGATCGTGAGCGCGATGGGAATCGAAAGCCAGGGCAGCATCCGCCCGGCCATCAGGATCGCCGCGGTCGCCTCGAGGAAAGGATAGAGATAGGCGTAAGGGACGAAGCGGCGGCCGAGGAGATCGTAGCCTACGAACATGGTCGAGAACTGTTCGACGTCCTGCAGCTTGAGCATCGCCAGCATCGCCATCGAAAAGGCAACGAACCACTCACCTGCGCGGACCGTGAGCGGGTTGCCGAACGCCCAGGTGCTGAGTGCAAAGGCAAGACCGAGCGCCACGGCGAATACCGCGATGACCGGCGTATAGCTCGTTTCCTCGTCCTCAGCGACATGACCGCCGAAATGCTCGACCAGCGCGTCGTAACCGCCGATCCGCTTGCCGCCGATAAAGGTCTGCGGCGTCGTCTCGACCTTATGCTTGGCCTTGAACCGGTCGGTTTCCTCGCGCGTCGTCAGGTGATGGTCCTCGACCGCGAAGCCGTTTCGCTCAAGCAGCCACTTGGATTTGATGCCGTAGGGGCAGACATGCTTGTCCATCACCATGCGGTAAAGCAGTGCGCGCTTGCCTGACCCCGGGGCGGGGCGGCCGGGGCGGGGAGCGGGATTGTCTCTAGCCATGTCGCCCGATCTATAGCCGCGCCCCGTGTATTCAATACCTTATCAAGCGCGATAGGCGGGCACGCGGCCCTGTTCGCCCATGTCGGGGATGATCTTGTAACGCGCCAGGATCAGGCTGAAGAGACCGAAGGCCAGCAGGCCCAGCGCCACAAGCGTGAACAAGAAGCCCTGACCAGCGAGCGAGGCAAGCGCGCCGCCCATGGTCTCGACCTCGGCCGAGCTCGAGAACCAGCCAGCCTGTATCAGTGACCAGCCAATCACAACGAACACAATAGCGCGCGCCAGGAACCCAGCCGCGCCCAACCAGCGGGTCGCATCGGGCGCATCGGGGCTGATCCGCTGCATGAACTCACCAGTTATACCCTTCTTCGCCTGAAACAGTGCGGCGACAAGGAAGGCGGCGCCGATCAGGCCGAGCACCGCGGCACCCATGGTAATCGAGAGCACGCCCGAGGCCGCCTCCTGCGCCCCGCCGGCGCTGCCGCCACCACCGCTGCGCTCGCTATTGGCGATCTGGAATGCCGACCAGGCAAGCGCCAGGTGTCCGATACCGCTTCCGGCATGGCCGACCCGTTTGCCCCAGCCCTTGGCGTCCGAGCCATTGTTCTCAATATCGAAGAAGAACGAGGCGAAGCGGAACAGCGCGTAGGCGAACAGGCCGATCACCAGCACCCACAACATGAAGGTGCCGGCCGGGAAGTTCTCGATCGCTTGCATCACGCCATCGGTGCCTTCGCTGATACTGCCTGCACTGGTCAGCGCGATCACGCCGAGCAGGCCATACAGCACCGCGCGGGAAAAATACCCGATGCGCACGAGCTGGGTGAACCTTTGTGACTTGTCGACCATATCCAGTATTTCCCCTCGCTCGACTAAAACCGAGTGCTAGCGAATTTACGCCCTATGTTAAGGGCTTAGTTCAGCGTAGCCGTCGAACATAAAGCTGGCCATCCTCGCGCCGCTCCAGCTTGAAGTTCTCGTTCGTGGCGCGGACCAGGTCGGACAAGCGCTTGAACCCGTAATTGCGGACATCGAAACTGGACCGGTTGCCGGCGATCTGACCCACTTCCTGAAGCTTGGCGAACCCGCCGTCATCGCGATTGGCCGACTTCCACGCCCGGCCCAGCAGTTCGATAAGCTCGTCATCCACCGTGCGGCCCTTGTTCACCTGGCCGGCGGGGCGCTCGTCCTCGGCCGCCTCGGTGCGGATCAGCTGGTCGACATCGATGAAACGGGTGCAGGCGGTCTTGAAAGCCTCGGGCGCCTTGTTCGACCCGAACCCATAGACGATCAACCCGTCCTGACGCAGCCGTGTCACCAGCGGGGTGAAGTCGCTATCCGAGCTCATGATGCCAAAGCCATCCACCTTGCCCGCGTTGAGCAGGTCGATGGCATCGATGGTCATGGCGATGTCGGTGGCGTTCTTCCCTCGGGTAAAATCGGTCTGGTGAACGAGCTGAAGCCCATAGCGGTGGCTGATCTTGTCCCATCCGGACAGCGCCGGCTTGGACCAGTTTCCGTAAGCACGGCGGATATTCACCTGGCCCAGTTCGGCAAGCACGGTCAGCACCGGGTCGATGCCGCTGCTGCTCACGTTGTCAGCATCGATGAGCAGCGCGATGTTTCTTAAGTTTCCTTCAGGCATGGCGATCCCTTGGCGCGAAGCCCGAAGCGGCGCAAGATCACACCGGCCTGAAGCATCCGTCGGCCTCGTCCAGCAATTCGAGCACCCCGTCGGCAATGGCAAAATAGGTTCCGCGCAGCACCAGCGCGCCTGTTGCCTCGCGCCGCGCGATACCGGGAAAGGTGCGCAGATTGGCAAGACTGACGCGCACGGCGGCAAGCTCCATCGCCCGCCCCGCCGCCTCGCCCGCGACACCCGGATCCGCAAGCACCGTCTCGCGCGCAACGTCGAGCAAGGCGATCCAGTCCGCGATGAACCCGCCTGCTCCCCGCTGCGTGCCCGCCAGCGATCCGGCAAGCGCGGTCTCGCACCCGCCGCAGCTGCCATGGCCCATCACCACGATCTGCCGCACCTTAAGGAACTCGACCGCATATTCGAGCGCGGCGGAGACACCGTGCCGCCCGGGGGTGGTCTCGAACGGCGGCACCAGTGCGGCGATATTGCGGATAACGAAGATCTCGCCCGGATCGACATCGAATATCTGCGCCGGGTCGACCCGGCTGTCCGAGCAGGCGATGACCAGCAATTGCGGCGCCTGACCATCGCGGGCGAGTTTTTCGAAACGGGCGCGCTGCTGCGGCCAAGCGCTAGCTCGGAACCGCCGGTAACCTTCGAGCAGTCGGGCGAACTCGGGCATGGCTGCCGGTCAGCCGAAGCGTTCGCCTCGGATCACCTCGACATCCCACATCGTCAGCAACAGCCCGTGGCTCGAGAGGATCGGGGCGATCTCCTCGGCCAGCGCGGTCGCCTTGTCCTGCGGGGCGATCGACAGCACCAGCACCTTGTCGGTCCCCATGACACGCTCCTCACGCCAGCGTCCGTCGCGCCCCTTGCCTTGGCTGACCGGCAGCACCGTCCAGCCGGTAATGCCCGCGGCATCGATGGCGTTGGTGACCACGCGCAGCAGCGCGCTGTCGGCAAGTATCTCGATACGCTTCCTGACGACGGCTTCGTTCATCGGCTTTTCCTATAGTCCGACCAGCACCGCGGCGAGCGCGCTGATGAGACCGATATTGATAAGAATGTTGAACGGGAAGGTGATCGACAGCGACATGGTGAGGTAGATCCCCGGGTCCGCCTGCGGCAGGGCCAGGCGCATGGCGGCAGGCACCGCGATATAGCTGGCGCTGGCGCACAGCACCCCGAGTGCGGCAGTGGAGCCGATATCGAGCCCGATCGCCGCACCCAGCATCGTGCCGACAACACCCTGCACCAGCGGCAGGAACAGCGCGATGCCCGCCAGGCGCGTGGTCACCGCGCGCGCATCCATGAACCGGCGTGCGGCTATCAGCCCCATGTCGAGCAGAAACAGGCACAGGATTCCCTGGAACAATGCGCCGAAGAGCGGTTCGATGGGAACATAGCCGTCCGGCCCGGCAACATAGCCGATCGCGAAACTGCCGAGCAGCAGCACGACCGACGCGTTGGACAGCACCTCGCGGAGCACGCCGCCTTGCGCAGTGCTGCCTTCATTGCCCCCACCCCGGGCGAGCAGCAGACCCGCTAGGATCGCCGGGCTTTCCATCGCCGCCATGACCGCCACCATATAGCCTTCGGGAGGGCGGCCCTGAAGCTCGAGGATTTCAACCGCGGTGACGAAGGTCACCACGCTGATCGAGCCATAATGCGCCGCGACCGCAGCGGCGTTGAGCCGATCGAGCCGGCCGAACCCATTGAGCAGCCAGAAGGCGAAGAACGGGAAGATTAACCCTGTGCCGATCCCCGCGGCCAGCGCGGCAAGCACGTTCCCATCGAAGCCCGAATCCGCAACCGCGATACCGCCCTTGAGGCCAATCGCGGCCATAAGATACAGGCTCATCCCCTTGGCCATAGCCTCGGGGATCGCCAGGTCTGACCGCGCAACCGCCGCAAGCGCTCCCAGGATGAATAACAGGATGACCGGCGAGGTCAGGGTGGCGATGGCGGTATCGGTCATGCCGCGTCCCGGTAGCGTAACAATATAGGGGCGGCAATCAGCGGGGCCAGCGCGCGGTTCGCGAACGTAGGCGCGGCTTGCGATGCCCTGGTGGCGCGCCTAAATGGATGGCGCATGACCGACCTTTCCGCCGCTCCGCGCACGTCCAATTCGCCATCCGCCCGTCCCCGGAAGCCGGACTGGATCCGCGTCAAGGCCCCTGTCAGCAAGGCCTATCATGAGACGCGCGCGTTGATGCGCGAATTGTCGCTCAATACCGTATGCGAGGAAGCGGCCTGCCCCAATATCGGCGAATGCTGGTCGAAGAAACATGCGACGGTGATGATCCTGGGCGATGTTTGCACCAGGGCGTGCGCGTTCTGCAACGTCAAGACCGGCATGCCGCGAGTGGTCGATCCGCTCGAACCCGCGCATGTTGCCGCCGCCGCCGCGCGGCTGGGGCTGGAGCATATCGTCATCACGAGCGTCGACCGGGATGATCTTGCCGATGGCGGGGCAGGCCAGTTCGTCGCGGTGATCGAGGCGCTCCGGCGCGAGACGCCGACCACCACGATTGAAATTCTCACCCCCGATTTCCGGAGCAAGATGCGCGTTGCGGTTGAAGCTATTTGTACCGCAAAGCCGGATGTTTATAACCATAACCTCGAAACCGTGCCAAGGTTGTATCCGACCATCCGACCCGGTGCGCGCTATTACGCATCGCTGCGCCTGCTCGAAGAGGTGAAGCGGCACGATCCGCTGATCTTCACCAAATCGGGGATGATGATGGGGCTGGGCGAACAGCGGCTCGAAGTTCATCAGGTGATGGACGACATGCGCTGCGCCGATGTCGATTTCCTGACGCTGGGCCAGTATCTTCAACCAACGCCACGGCATGCGAAGGTGGAGGATTTCGTCACTCCGCAGGTGTTCGACGCCTTCGGACAGGTCGCGCGCGCCAAGGGTTTCCTGCAGGTCGCCGCCAGTCCCCTGACCCGTTCGAGCTATCATGCAGGCGAGGATTTCGCTCAGATGCGCAGCGCGCGCAAGGCTCGGTTCGCCAAGGCCACGACAACCGGTGCTGCGCTCGCCTGATGCCCTCGATCCGCGAGACCAAGCGGCTGCCCTTTACACCCGCGCAGATGTTCGACCTGGTTGCCGATGTCGACCGGTATCCCGAGTTCCTTCCCTGGGTCATTGCCACCCGCGTGCGCCACGACAGTGATCATGAGATGACCGCAGACATGCTGGTCGGTTTCAAGGCCCTGCGCGAGAAGTTCACCAGCAAGGTGGTCAAGAACCGGCCGCATGACCTCAATGTCCACTATATCGACGGGCCGATGCGTGATCTGGACAATTCCTGGCGTTTCGAACCGACCGATGATGGTTGCGAGATCCACTTCTGCGTCGATTTCGCATTCAAGAGCCGGATGTTCGAGGCGCTCGCAGGCCAGTTCATCGATCGCGCCTTTCGCAAGATGGTCGCCGCCTTCGAAGCGCGCGCGGACCAGCTTTACGGAAGCAACAATTCGAGCGCACAAAGCGTCGCCTGACGACGGATCGCGCTGCGCCGGGCTTGCGCTTCGGCCGCATCGTGCTCGAACAGGCGCGACCACGTTTCGGGCCTCTCCTGCCCGCGGTTCGCCCGCGCAAACACCACCGTCCCCACCGGTTTTAGCGCACTGCCTCCGCCGGGCCCCGCGATACCGCTGATCGCCACTGCGATATCGGCAGCGCTGCGCTCGAGCGCGCCTTGTGCCATGGCAAAGACACAGGCGATCGACACCGCCCCGAACTTATCGATGATGTCTGCCGCCACGCCCAGGTCCTCGCGCTTGGCGGCGTTGGAATAGGTGACGAAAGCGCGCTCGAGCACGTCGGACGAACCGGGAACCTCGGTCAGCGCGGCTGCGACAAGGCCGCCGGTACAGCTTTCGGCCAGCGCGATGCGGCGCGCGGCAACGCGGTTGTGCTCGACAACCTGCCGGGCAAGTTCGGCAAGCTCGATATCGAACAAGCTATGTTTCATCGCGTATCAACATCGCCACCGCCTGCGCCGCGATGCCCTCGCCGCGGCCGGTGAAGCCCAGCCCCTCGGTCGTGGTGGCCTTCACGCTTACCGCTGCCTGGTCCACTTGGAGCAGGCGAGCAAGGCTGGCACGCATCTCGTCGCGATGCGGTCCGATCCGCGGTGCTTCGCAGATGATCGTCAGGTCGATATTGCCCACCCGGTAGCCCGCCTGCCGCGCCAGCATCACGCCATGTTCCACAAAGCGCGCCGAACGCGCGCCGCGCCACTGCGGGTCGGAGGGCGGGAAGTGCTGCCCGATATCTCCCGCCCCGCAGGCGCCCAGCAGCGCATCGACCAGCGCGTGCAATGCGACATCGGCATCCGAATGGCCGGCTAGCCCGCGATCATGCTGGATGCGCACGCCGCACAGACATAACGCCTCGCCGGGCGCCAGGCGATGGACATCGAACCCGGTCCCCACGCGCATTGCCGGGCGATCGGTAGCAGGGGCGAAATCCTGCGCGAAAGTAAGCTTTGCCAGCCGTTCGTCGCCGGCGACGAGCGCGACATCGATGCCCGCCGAACGCGCCACCGCGCTGTCATCGCCCGCCTCGTTTGCGTCGCTCCACGCCCGGTGCGCGGCCAGAATCGAAGCGAAGCGGAAGCCCTGCGGCGTCTGCACCCGGCGCAAACGATGGCGCGACGCCGAACGTCCTAGAAGGGTGCCTTCCGCCTCGACCATGGAGTCGACCACCGGGAGCACAGGGATTGCGGCGGCATGCGTCTCGAGCGCTTCGAGCAACCGCGCGACAACCTCGGGCGGACAATCGGGCCGTGCCGCATCATGGATCAGCACCAGGTCGGGCGAACGCGGCCCCAATGCCTCAAGCCCAGCACGAACTGATGCTTGCCGGCTCGCACCGCCAGCCACCAGCTCGCAAGCCTGGCTCAATCCGCTCACCATCATGCGAACCTGGTCCTGCATACCCTCCGGCACCACCAGCACCAGAGGGTCGGCTCCAGCCTCGACCAGCCGCCGGGCGGCCAGCCGCACCACCGGCTCACCATGATGCAGCGCGAATTGTTTGGGGACCGGGCCCCCTGCGCGCATCCCCTTTCCCGCAGCGACGATGATACCGGCGAAGCGGGGCAGGGGGCGGGCTGGAGGGGCGGCCATCAGGAAGCGCGCGCTACAAGCTTGCCGCACCTGCTTCAATCCGATAGATCGCTGCCCAAAGTTTAAGCACACCCATGTCATGACTCCGCTTCCATCTCCGCCGACGCTCGGGCCGCTCAAGATCGGCGCGGTAAGCATCGCCTCGCCCGTGGTGCTGGCACCGATGACCGGGGTGACCGATCGGCCGTTCCGCTCGCTGGTCCGACGCTATGGCTCGGGTCTCAACGTCACCGAGATGATTGCCAGCGAGGCGGCCATTCGCGAGACGCGCCAGTCGGTGCAAAAATCGGCCTGGGGCGCCGCCGAGGAGCCGGTGTCGATGCAGCTGGTCGGCTGCGATCCTGTCTCCATGGCGGAAGCCGCCAAGCTGTCCGAACAACGCGGCGCAGCCATCATCGACATCAATTTCGGCTGTCCGGTCCGCAAGGTGGTGGGCCAATATGCGGGATCGGCATTGATGCGCGAAGTACCGCTAGCCCGCCGGCTGATCGAGGCGACGGTCAAGGCGGTCGGGGTTCCGGTGACGGTTAAGATGCGGATGGGCTGGGACCATGCCAGCCTGAACGCGCCCGAACTGGCGCGCATGGCGCAGGACCTGGGCGTTCAACTGATCACCGTTCACGGCCGCACGCGCAACCAGATGTACAAGGGCAACGCGGATTGGTCCTTCGTGCGGCGGGTAAAGGAGGCGGTCGATATTCCGGTCATCGTCAACGGGGATATCTGCACCATCGACGATGCTGCTACAGCGCTCACGCAATCGGGAGCGGACGGGCTGATGATCGGCCGCGGGGCCTATGGCCGGCCATGGTTGCTGGGGCAGGTGATGCATTGGCTGGCGACCGGCGGCCATCGTCCCGATCCCTCTCTAGAGGAACGATTTCAGATCGTTAGAGGGCATTATTGTGAAATGCTCGAACATTACGGAGCCCATGCCGGCGTGCGCATCGCACGCAAGCATTTGGGTTGGTATACCAAGGGGATGCATGGTTCGGCCGAATTCCGTCACCGCGTTAACACGATCGAGGACGGCGACCGGGTGCTGGACGAGCTTGCCCGGTTCTGGGAACCCCATTGTATCGCCCAGGCGGCGTGACCAGCGCTGACGCATGTCCGGACGCGGCGGCGGAGACGATGACGCAAGCTTTGGTCAACGACCGGTTCAAGCCGAACGAAGCCTGGTTGCAAGTTCAGCGCGGCGATCATGCCCCATCGGCAGCCGAGCAGATCGACGGTCTTTCCTTCGCCTGGTTGCTCGTCGATCAGCAACTCGTTCTGCGCGCAGTCAATATCGCAGCAGAGAACCTTCTGGGACGCTCGCGGGGCCGACTTGTCGGACGTCCGCTCGGCGAGCTGGTCGAATTCGGCCTTTCGAGGCTGGTCGAGCGGATTGGCAGTGAAGACTCGCCGGTCCTGGCGCGTGACCTGGAAATTGCCATCGACGGACGCGAAATGTGCGCGAATGTCACCGCTTCGCCCGTTCCGGTCCATTGCGGATGGTGGGTGATCACTATTTCCGATGCTGGGCAAGGCTATCCAAGCGAGCGTTCCATTAACGGCGAACGCACCGGGCTGCGCGGTCCTGCGGTGCTGGCCCACGAGATCAAGAACCCGCTCGCGGCCATTCGCGGTGCGGCACAGCTCCTGGCGCGTTCGCCCGGGGACGGGGACGAGCGCCTGACCAAGCTTATCGTGGAGGAGGTCGACCGGATCGCCGCGCTGGTCGACCGGATGCAATATTTGGGTCGCGCGCCTGCCGCACCGCTAGGGCCTGTTAATCTGCACGCTGCCATCCGCGCTGCGGTCGCCACGCTCGACGCCGCCGCAGGAAGCGCAACATTCCAGGTTATCGAGGAGTTCGACCCGTCGCTGCCTGCTGTGAATGCGCATGAGGGAGCGCTGGTGCAGGTGCTAGTCAACCTCATCGACAATGCCCGTAAGGCTGTTTCGGTCATGAACGCCCCCCGGATCATGGTGCGGACCCGTTTTGTCAAAGATCCGGTGACGATGGTGGCCCGGTTCGACCGCCGCCCGGTGCGTCTGCCGATCGAAGTTCAGGTGATTGACAACGGACCAGGTATCGATCCCGAGCTGGCCGGCGCCATCTTCGAGCCCTTCGTGTCGGGCAGGGCGGGCGGGCAGGGGCTTGGCCTGACGCTGGTCAGCAAGCTGGTTCGCGACATGAACGCACGGATCTCGCATGACCGGGACGAGCGCGCCGGGCTGACCCGGTTCCGGCTGCATTTGGCGCAGGCACAGTAAGCGCGGTGGATCCAAGGGCGCTGCTGGTCGAGGATGATCGGGCCATTGCCACGGTCATTACCACCGCGCTGAAGGCGGCGGCCTTTCACGTCGACCGATGCGACAGCGTGCTTACCCGCGATGCGCTGCTTGCCAATCATTCCTATGATGTGATGCTGACCGACGTGGTGCTGCTCGACGGGGACGGCATCACCACGCTGGGCGGGGTGCGCGAGGCGCATCCGGCCTTGCCCGTCATCATTCTCTCGGCGCAGAACACGCTCGACACCGCGGTGCGCGCCACCGGGGCGAGCGCGTTCGAATATTTTCCAAAGCCGTTCGATCTGGAGGAACTGGTGCGCGCAGCATCACAGGCCGCCGACGCGCACAGGCGGTCGTCCGACAAGGCGGTGGACGGCGCAGGGGAGGTGATGCCTATTCCCGCAGGCCTGCCGCTGATCGGTCGCAGCCCCGCCATGCAGGACGTGTTCCGGATGATCGCGCGCGTGCTGGACAATGATCTGACGGTTCTGGTCACCGGCGAATCGGGAACCGGCAAAGAGCTGGTCGCCGAGGCGATCCATCAGCTGGGGCGGCGCAAGGACAAGCCGTTCGTCGCGGTCAACACCGCGGCGATCCCGCGCGAGCTCGTCGAAAGCGAGCTGTTCGGCCATGAGAAGGGCGCCTTCACCGGCGCGCTGGCCCGCAGCATCGGCAAGTTCGAGGCGGCGCATGGCGGGACGCTGTTTCTGGATGAGATCGGCGACATGCCTGCCGAGGCGCAGACCCGGCTACTGCGCGCGTCGCAATCGGGCCGTGTGCGCCGCGTGGGTGGGCAACAGGAGATCGCCTGCGACGTGCGGATCATTGCCGCGACCAATCGCCGGCTTCCCGAACTCATCGCCAGCGGGCGGTTTCGCGAGGACCTGTTCTACCGCCTCAATGTCGTTCCTATCCCCCTTCCGCCCCTGCGTGGCCGGCCCGGCGACATCGCCCCGCTGGCGCGCCATTTCCTGCAGCTTGCCCGCGCCGATGGTCTGCCTGGGCGCACGCTGAGCGAAGATGCCGCCGCCATGCTGGAGGCTCAGTCCTGGCCGGGCAATGTCCGTCAGCTGCGCCATCTGATGATCCGCGCCGCGCTGGTCGCACGCCGGGGGGAGATCGATGCGCAGGAACTCGCGCCGTTGCTCGATGAGGAACGCGCGATGGCCGGCGGATGCGGCTTAGCGGCAGGCGATATCGGCGGCGCTGTCGCCCGTTGGCTGGAGGCAAGCAACTTCGCTGAAGGGCAGGTCTATCGGCAGGCGATCGCGGTGCTCGAACGGCCGCTGATCGAACATGCGCTGGCGCGAACCTCGGGCAACCAGCTGCAGGCGGCGCGGCATCTGGGCATCAACCGCAATACTTTGCGCAAGCGGTGCGATGAACTGGGCGTCCAGCCGGAGGTCTTCGCCCGCGGTCGCTGATGCACAGAACGCCGCACAGCACGCGGCGCGGCGGTGGATCATTCGCACAACCCCCTTGCAAAGCGGCAACACTCGCGTTGTAACCTTGCAACGTGGCTGCCGTGCCTTCCCCCGACCCCGCCGCCAACCCGGCACGCCGCTCGCCGCGCTGGTGGCGGCGCACGCAGGTCACCGCTCGGCGGGTGAACCTGTTCGCATGGCTGGAAGTGATTGCGCTGATCGTGTTGGTGACGATGCTGGCATTGTCCTGGCTCGCCATCGCCGAACGAGCGGACAGCGCGTCGCTGCTTCCTTCCGCGCAGGCCGCGGCATTGCTGGTCGGTACGTTGATTCCGGCGCTGGGATTGCTCGTGCTGGTCGGTCGCCGTCTTGCCATCCGCCGCGCCGGGGGAACCACCGCGCGGCTGCATGTCAACCTTGTCTTCTTCTTCTCGCTGATGGCGGCCATCCCCACGCTGCTGGTGGCGGTGTTCGCCAGTTTCCTGTTCCAGTCGGGCGTGCAATTCTGGTTCTCGGACGATCAGCGCGGCATCCTGGAGAACGCCAACGACCTGGCGCAGGGTTATTACGACGCCAACCAGCGCGATATCAGCAACAATGCGCTCGCCATGAGCGGTGACCTGCGCGCCTATCTGGAGCAGGGCGAGATCAACGATGCGAGCTTCGAGCTCTATTTCGCCCAGCAGGTGCTGCTGCGCGAACTGAACGAGAGCGCCATCCTGGCTCCCGGATCGGACGGGGTGGCGCGAACCATCGCCATTGTCGATCCCGAGGAGGACATGGAGCGTCGGCGGGTCGAGCCGCGCACCATCGAGCGGCTCGCGGACGGCGAAAGCGTGGCCGCCATCATCACCCCCACGCGGATCGAGGCGGTCACGCCGCTTGACCGGGACATAGGGCTTTACCTCTATATCGCGCGCAATTCGGATATCGACGCGCTCGCCCAATATCAGCGCGCGCTCTCGGTCATCCAGTCCTATGATTCGCTCACCCGGCGCGCCCGCGTGCTGCAGCTGCGCTTCAACTTGGCGCTGTTTGGCGTTTCGCTGTTTCTGGTGGGCCTGGCGGTGTGGGCGGCGCTGCGCTTTGCCGACCGCCAAGTGAAGCCGCTTGCCGAGCTGGTCACCGCCGCGCGCGAAATCGGCGGGGGCAATTACGCGATGCGGGTGGGGGGACGCCAGGGGCCGGACGAAATCGGTCTGCTCAACCGCGCCTTCAATCGCATGACCGCGCAGATCGAGAGTCAGACCGGGCAGCTGGTGGGGGCCAATCGCCAGCTTGCCGAACGGCGTGTGTTTATCGAAACCGTGCTCCAGTCGATCCGCGCCGGGATCATCTCGATCGACCGGGCGGGCAATATCGTACTGATGAATGCCTCGGCGCAGAACCTGTTCGCGGACGGCGGACAGGCGGCGAGCGTAGGCCGGCCGCTCGATGAACTCTCGCCCGATCTGGCGCAGCTCGTCAGCAAGCGGTCGAACGGCGGCGTGGTGCAGTACAACCGGGGCGGCGAACTACTGACCCTGGCGGTCAAGCTGGCACCCGCGGCGGACGGCACCGTCATCACCTTCGAGGATATCACGCGTCAGCTGCTCGACCAGCGCGCGGCCGCCTGGTCCGATGTCGCGCAGCGGATCGCGCATGAGATCAAGAACCCGCTCACCCCCATTCAGTTGGCTACCGAGCGCCTCAAGCGCCGTTACAGGAAGCAGATCGACACCGACGGCGAGCTGTTCGAGGAGCTGACCGGCACCATCATCCGCCAGGTGGGCGACCTCAGGAAGATGGTCGATGAGTTTTCTTCCTTCGCGCGTCTGCCCAAGCCGATATTCCGCAGCGAGGACCCGACGGAACTAGTCCGCCAGGCGCTGTTCCTGCAGGAAGTGGCCCACCCGCATATCGCCTACCGCTTCGTTGCCGAGGGCGAGGGTGGTCCGATCCGCGCCGACCGTCACCAGTTCGGTCAGGCGATGACCAATGTGCTCAAGAACGCCGCCGAGGCGATCGAGGCGCGTGCACGGCAGGGCAACGCGCAATATCATGGCCGTATCCAGATCGCGCTGTCGTGCGACGACGAGCACTGCACGGTGCTGGTCACCGATAATGGCGTCGGCCTGCCCGGCGCGCCCGAGCGCATCCTCGAGCCTTACGTGACCACGCGCGAGAAGGGCACGGGGCTGGGCCTCGCCATCGTCAAGAAGATCGTCGAGGAACACGGCGGCGAGATCGCTTTCGCCCCCGCCGAGGGCGGCGGCGCATGCGCGATCCTGCGCTTCGCCCGCGACCCGGCTGCCCTTCACTCCGCCGAACAGGCGGCCGAGTAGATCAATGCCGATAACCCCAATGGAGACCTCCCAATGGCGCTAGAAATCCTCGTTGTCGATGATGAGAAGGATATCCGCGACCTGGTCGCAGGCGTCCTGAGCGACGAGGGCTATCAATGCCGCACCGCCGGCGATGCCACAACGGCACTGGCCATGATCGACGAGCGCCGACCCAGCCTCGTCCTGCTCGACGTGTGGCTGCACGGCAGCTCGATGGATGGTCTGGAGGTGCTCGATGCGATCAAGGCGCGCGAGCCCAACCTGCCGGTGATCATCTTCTCCGGTCACGGCAATATCGACACCGCCGTTTCGGCGGTCAGCCGCGGCGCGATGGATTTCATCGAAAAACCGTTCGAGGCCGAGCGGCTGTTGCTGCTGGTCGAACGGGCCACCGAGACGCAGCGACTACGCCGGGAAAACGCGCGATTGCGCGAGGGTTTCGCCGCTTCAGAGGAGTTCACCGGCAATTCGAGCGCGATCAATCTGGTGCGCGCGACCTTGAAGCGGGTCGCCAACACGGGCAGCCGGGTGCTAATCTGCGGTCCGGCGGGGTCGGGCAAGGAGGTGGCAGCGCGTCTGCTGCATGCCTGGAGCGCGCGTGCCGACAAGGCCTTCGTCACGGTCAATTCGGCACGCATCACCGCCGAGCGGTTCGAGCAGGAACTGTTCGGCGAGGAGGCGGACGGCAATCTGGTGCGCACCGGCCTGCTCGAACTGGCGGACGGCGGAACACTCTACCTCGACGAGGTCGCCGACATGCCGATGAGCACGCAGGCGCGGATCTTGCGGGTGTTGATCGACCAGAGCTTCCTCAGGGCAGGTGGCAACCGGCAGATCGGCGTCGATGTGCGGGTCGTCTCCTCCAGCGCGCGCGACCTCGAGCGCGAGATCACCGAGCGAAGGTTTCGCGAGGACCTCTATTATCGCCTCAACGTGGTCCCGGTGACCATACCCTCGCTCGCCGCGCGCCGGGACGACATTCCCCCGCTGGCCGAACTGTTCTTTACCCGTCATGCGCGCGAACAAGGGCTCGAACCGCCCGCCATCGCCGATGAGACCATGGCGGCGCTGCAGGCTTACGATTGGCCAGGCAATGTCCGCCAGTTGCGCAACGTTGTCGAGCGTACGGTGATCCTGGCCCCGCGTGAGAGACTTGCCCGGATCGAGCCGGACATGCTGCCCACGGAGATTACCGGCGCATCGCCCGAAGAACGCGACGGCATCTCGATCATGATGGGGGCCCCGCTCAGAGAGGCTCGCGAAAGCTTCGAGCGGGAATATCTGCGCATCCAGATCCGACGCTTCTCCGGGAACATTTCCCGCACCGCCGGCTTCATCGGAATGGAACGCTCGGCGCTTCATCGCAAGCTGAAGCTCCTGGGTATGAATGAGCGCGGTGTATCGGCCGAAAGGGCTGACGGGGCGGAGTAACCGCGATTGCGGCAGGCGTAATTGGATGATCGGTACGCATTGCTGCGCTCTTGATGCAGGGGCGGGTTTATCAGCCGGGGATCAGTCCGATGGCGATGCCCGAGCGAGGGGTGGAAACGGAGCGATTGAAGATGCCCAAGCAGACATTATCCGCCAAGCCGCGGGTCAAGGCATCGCCCGCGCCGGCTCCGCCAAGCTCTGCAGCCATGCCAGCAACCGACGACCCGGTTGAGGCTACCGCGACGCTACCTGTTCGCGACACAGATGCTGTCAACCCGACCGCGCGCCCATCGACCCGTTCGGTTGCAGAGGCGCGCGTGCCCGGTGACGGTCGGGGCGGGGTAGTCCCAAGCGGCAACCTTCAGGACATGTTTCTCAACCATCTTCGCCGCGACAAGACGCCTGTCACCATGTTCCTCGTCAAGGGGGTCAAGCTACAGGGCATCGTGACCTGGTTCGACAATTTCTCCATCCTTCTGCGCCGTGACGGGCAGTCCCAGCTGGTCTACAAGCACGCCATCTCGACTATCATGCCTGGCCAGCCGATCGATGCGGCGCAATTCGGGGCGGGCAAGGCCGATGCGGGGCGGAAAGCCCGGGTATTGCAGGATGTGTTCCTCACCCGTGTGCGCGAGGTGGCGGTTCAGGTGACGATGTTCCTGGTCAACGGCGTCATGCTACAGGGCCGCATCGCCGCTTATGACCAGTTTTCGGTGATGCTCGAGCGTGAGGGTTACGTCCAGCTGGCTTACAAACACGCGGTTTCCACCATTCAGCCCGCCAGCCCGGTCGACCTCAGTGCAGGCGACGAGGAAGCCGACGCAACTTTGGCGGACGGTGAGGACAACCTCGAAGACGATAGTTTCGAGAACGACGAATAGGTTCGAGAAGCTGAACATTTCGAACGAGGATGAGGGAAATGTAGTCACACGGGGCGCGCGCGCGCTCGTGGTCTGTCCCAATATCCGCCGGTCGCGCGCCATGCGCGGTGTGTCGGCAGGCGACCCAAGCTCCGGTAGCGAGCCCGAGCCGCGACTGGCCGAAGCAACCGGCCTTGCCGAGGCGATCGGCCTGATAGTGGTTCACAGCACCGCCATCGATGTTCGCAGCCCGCGCGCCTCCACCTTGCTGGGAGCAGGCCAGATCGAGCAGCTGCGCATAAGCTGCGAGCAGCATGAGGCGGAACTGGTCGTGGTGGACGGGCAGCTCAGCGCCATCCAGCAGCGCAATCTGGAAGAGAAACTAGCCCGCAAGGTGATCGATCGCACCGGACTGATCCTCGAAATCTTCGGCGAACGCGCGGCCACGGCCGAAGGACGTCTGCAAGTCGAGCTCGCCCATCTCGATTACCAGCAAAGCCGTCTGGTCAGGAGCTGGACCCACCTCGAACGCCAGCGCGGCGGGTTCGGTTTTCTTGGCGGACCGGGCGAAACGCAGATCGAGGCGGACCGCCGGCTGATCCGCGACCGCATGGCGAAACTACGGCGCGAACTGGAGGAGGTGAGGCGAACCCGCGCGCTGCATCGCGAGCGACGCACCCGCGCGCCGTGGCCGATTATTGCGCTGGTCGGCTATACCAATGCCGGAAAGTCCACCTTGTTCAATCGCTTGACGGGCGCCGAGGTCATGGCCGAGGACCTGCTGTTCGCCACGCTGGACCCCACCATGCGCGCGGTGACCTTGCCCGGTATCGAAAAGGCTATTTTGTCCGATACCGTGGGTTTCATCTCGGACCTGCCGACCCAGCTGATTGCGGCTTTTCGAGCAACGCTTGAGGAAGTCACCGCTGCGGATGTCATCGTCCATGTGCGCGATATCGCTCATCCGGAAACAGCAATGCAAAAGCGCCAGGTGATCGAGGTCCTGCGCGAACTGGGCGTGCTTGGGTGCGCCGATGACGATCCGGAGGGCGGCGCGGATGATGGGAACACGGGCGCCGCGGAAGCCGAAGCACAGGCCATTCCGGTGCTGGAGGCCTGGAACAAGTGGGACCTTGTGGCGCCCGAGCAGCGCGATGAATTGACCGACTTGGCCGATGCCGACCCGTCGGTGTTGCCGATATCGGCGATCACGGGCTTTGGCATGGATGCGTTGACGCAGAGGCTGGGTGCGTTGCTGATGGGCAATGCCCGCCTGCACAGCTTCCAGGTACCGGCCAGTGATGGGGCGCGCATTGCCTGGCTGCACGCGCATGGCCAGGTGCTGGGCGAAAGCGCGGCGGGGGAGGGGTCGCACGGCCCGATGCGCCGGATCGACGTGCGTCTCACCAGCCGCGAACTCGGGCGCTACGTTGCGCTGGATCAATGACGCGACTGCTGTCCATCATGGGAATGGCCGATCCTGGGGAGGCGTTCAGTCCTTGCCGCGTTCGTCGCGCTTGACCTCATCCCAGAGCGCCTCCTGCTGCTCGAGATTCAGCGTGGCGAAGCTACCACGCGCGCGGTATTCCATGGCCCGGTAGCGTCGCTCGAACTTGTCGTTGGCCGCTCGTAAGGCATCTTCGGGTGCGATACCGTAGGCGCGAACCAGGTTCGTCGCGGCGAAAAGCAGATCACCGGCTTCCTCGAACCGTTCGCCGGATTTGGCCTCGCGCAGTTCTTCCGACTCTTCTGCAAGCTTTGCTGCCGGACCTTCGGCATCGGGCCAATCGAAACCATCGCGAGCCGCGCGCTTCTGCAATTTTTCAGCGCGCATCAACGCCGGCAGCGCGCGGGCGATATTATCCATCGCACTCGCCGCACCGCTATCGGCACGTTCGCGCGCTTTCAGATCTTCCCATTCGGATCGCTTGCCGGCCAAGTCCGACCCAAACACATGCGGATGCCGCGCGAGCATCTTGTCGCTGATACCTTGCGCAACATCGGCAAAATCGAAGTGACCGGCTTCCTCGGCAATACGCGCGTGAAAAACCACCTGGAGCAGTAGATCGCCCAGTTCTTCGCATAAGCCAGCAAGATCATTCCGTTCGATAGCGTCCGCGACCTCGTAAGCCTCCTCGATGGTGTAGGGCGCGATCGAAGCGAAGCTTTGCGCAATGTCCCATTCGCAGCCATCAACCGGATCACGCAACCGGGCCATGATCGAAAGCAGCCTGTCGAGAGGATCAACCACGGGCGACAAGCCAATCGCGTCCAAAATGATAATATATATTATGTAAAATAATCGCCACCGGCTGGGGATTGCTGTTGCATCTGTCGCAGTTAATCGGGTCAGCCCGTCACGGTAAAAACCAGCGCTACCGCAAGGAATATCGACCCCCAGGCAAGCGCCATCACGATCGTCTTGCGCGCTCCGACCTGATGCGCGCGGAAAGCACCGCCAACCAGCACCAGCCATCCTGTCAGCGCCATAAGCGATACGATGGCAGTCTCGCTCATGCCGCCAGTTCCAGACCGTCATACCCGACCAGCACATCGGCGGGCGTTTCGCTCGAAAGCGTCTGGTAATCCAGGCTCTTGTCGAGATGCGTGAGCACTACGCGCTTTGCGTTGCTACGCTGAGCTAGTTCGAGCGCGGTCGAAAGACATGCATGGGTGGGATGCGGTTCGCGGCGCAAGCAGTCTGTCACCAGGATATCGACTGCATTGAACAGTTCCACCATATCATCGCGAATTTCACTGAAGTCCGTGGCGTAACCTATTGATTTGCCATCTGCTTCGAAGCGAAAGCCTGTGCTCACAGACGGCCCATGCGGCATCGCGACATGATCGACCGCAAAGCCTGCATGGATCCTCAGTCGCTCGAGCGTATTGAGCTCGACGATGGAGGGGTAGCCGTTCTGCCCCTGGAACACGTAGCCGAACCGATGGCGCAATCTGCGCGCTGTCAGCTCGTCGGCAAAGCCTGGTAACGGCGCGGCACGGCCGAAGCGAAGCGGCCTTAGGTCGTCGATACCATGGCAATGATCGGCATGGTCATGCGTCCAGAAAACCGCGTCGACCCGATCGATCTTGTTCGCCAGGAATTGCTGGCGCAGGTCGGGCGAAGTATCGACCAGCAGCCGCGAACCTTCGTCATTTTCCACGATGATCGAGACCCGCGTGCGCCTGTTGCGCGGATTGTTCGGATCGCACTCGCCCCAATCATCGCCGATCCGCGGCACTCCGGTGGACGTGCCCGAGCCGAGCATGATCAGCTTCACGCGGTCCCCGGCCCCGCGCGAACCGCCTTGCCGAACAGCGCGAAGAAATTTTTGGTGGTCTGGCGTGCCAGGTCCTCAAACCCTACACCACGAAGCTGAGCCAAGAAGCGCGCGGTATCGTTCACATAAGCAGGCTCGCAGGTGCGGCCACGATGCGGCACCGGCGCCAGAAACGGGCTGTCGGTCTCGACCAGCAAGCGATCGACCGGAATTTCGCCCACAAAATCCTGCAGTTGCGTCGACTTCTTGAACGTCACGATACCCGATAATGATATTGTCAAACCCAGCTCCAAGACACTCTGACCGAAAGCCGGCGATGCAGTGAAACAGTGGATCAGGGCCGGAAATTCGCCCTTGTCCATCTCTTCGCGCAGGATTTCCAGCGTGTCGGCTTCGGCATCGCGAGTGTGGATGATGATCGGCAGGCCGGTCTGGCGCGCGACCGCGATATGCAAGCGGAACAGGTCACGCTGCACCGCGCGCTCGCTGTGGTCGTAGAGATAATCGAGACCGCTCTCGCCAATCCCGATAACGCGCGGATTCTTAGTCGCTTCGAGCAGCGTGTCGCGATTAAGGTCGGCATGACGGCCTGCCTCGTGTGGATGAATTCCCACGGTGGCCCAGACGTCGTGCTCGCGCTGCGCCGTTCCGACCACATCGCGCCATTCGCTGCGTCTGGTCGCGATGTTGAGAAAGCCTTCCACGCCCGTCTTGCGCGCCCGCTCAAGCACTTCGGCCTGTCGTTCGACGATGCCTTCGTAGTTGAGATGACAATGACTATCGATCAGCATCAGGCGGCCGCTTCGGTCAGTTCGAGCCGTGGGAAGACCGGCTTCGGGGCTTTGATGGTGAAGCTGTCCTGCCGATCATTCGTCTCAAGCGCCGCGAAGTCGCGAGCGTCTTCCGGAATGCACATATTATCGAGGATGACCTTGCAAGCCCTTGGAATAACAGCGGAAACGGCGACGGTCAATTCGTAGATGGAAGCACACAAGACCGCCAGAACCCGGTTCATCCGTTCGGGATCGGTCTTGCGCAGTGCCCAGGGTGCCTGCTCGTCGACATAGGCGTTGCAGGCGAACACCGCTTGCATCCACGCCTCCAGACCAACCGAAAGCGCCAGCCTGTCGAACGCTGCGGGAAGGTCGACAACGCAGGCCTGCCTGACAATCTCCTGCAACTGCGCATCGGCGGATGTCGGCGGTGCCGTGGCCACTAGCGCTCCCTCGCAATTCTTGGCGACGAAACTCAACACCCTTTGCACAAGGTTGCCGAATGCGTTCGCCAGTTCGGTATTGGCCCTGTTGACGATTGCCTCTTGGGACCAGGTTCCATCCTGCCCGAAACTGAACTCGCGCAGCAGGAAGTAGCGCAGGGCATCGACGCCGTAGCGTTCGGCGAGCGCACCCGGATCAGTGACATTGCCGAGCGACTTTGATTCCTTGTGTCCGCGATTGAGCAGGAAGCCATGCGCGAAGACCGCGCGCGGCAGAGGCAGCCCTGCGCTCATCAGGAAGGCTGGCCAGTAGACCGCATGGAAGCGGACAATGTCCTTGCCGATCACGTGCAGATCGGCCGGCCAGAACCGCGCCATCGCATCGGTTTGGTCCGGATAGCCCAGACCCGTCAGGTAGTTGGTGAGCGCGTCGACCCATACGTACATGACATGGTTCTCGGCCCCTGGAACACGAACACCCCAATCGAAGCTGGTGCGCGAGATCGACAAGTCGCGCAGTCCGCCTTCGACGAAGCGGCGGACCTCGTTCATCCGCGATCCCGGTTGGAGGAAATCGGGTCGATCCCGGTACAGCGCGAGAAGCTTGTCCTGGTAGGCGGACAGACGGAAGAACCAGCTTTCCTCGGCCGTCCATTCTACGGGCGTGCCTTGGGGTGAAAGCTTGGCTCCATCATCGCCCGTGGTCAGCTCGCTGCTGTCGTAGAAAGCCTCGTCGCGGACCGAATACCAGCCTTCATAGCGATCGAGATAAAGGTCACCGCGCGCCTCCATCGCTTGCCACAACGCGCGGCTTGCATCGTGATGCGTTGGCGCACTGGTTCGCTGAAAATGGTCATAAGACACATCAAGTCTGTCAAACAAGTCTTTGAAATGCCGCGACATATCATCCGCCAGTGCCCGTGGCTCGACGCCCAGTTCGCGCGCCTTTTGCGCCATTTTGAGGCCGTGTTCGTCGGTTCCGGTCTGGAACCTTACCTCGCGTGCGCGCAGGCGCTGGAAGCGGGCGATCACGTCGGTGGCGATGGCCTCATAAGCATGACCGATATGCGGGCGACCATTGGGATAGTAGATCGCAGTCGTCAGGTAATAGGGGTCGGCCATCGCGCCTCGTTCCTATTCGGGGCGGCGCGGGCGAGCAAGGTGGTGATTTGCATCACCAGCAGACCCGGATCGTAATTGAACGTGGCCGCTTCTGCCGACAGGCGAACGAGTTCGGTATGCTTATCGGCAAGGTGGGGGATGGCGCCCAGCTCGACCTCGCGCATTCGCGAGGCGAGAACCGCGCCGGCAAGGTCGAGCAACGCGGCAAGCCGGCGGCGGTCGGGGCGCGCGCCGATTGCCGCGGCCAGCGCGCCTCGCATCGCCAGGTCGCGATCACCGCCTTCCGCTATTTGCTGGAGCAGCGCGTGAACGCCGCCCATCTCGAGCGTCAGGAACTCCAGCGCGGCCCCCGGTGATCCGCCTGCCGCGACGACTGCCGCCGCCCTTGCTTGCGGTTCCACCGGACTGCCATGCTCGCGCAGCACGGCATCGATCTGGCTCGGCAGGAGCGGCGCGAAGGCGATCGTACGACAGCGCGAACGAATGGTCGGCAGCAGGCGACCCGGACGGTGCGCCACCAGCATGAAGGTGGTCCCGGCGGGGGGCTCCTCGAGGCTCTTGAGCAGCGCGTTGGCTGCTCCTGGTTCCAGATCGTCCGCTGGATCGACAATGATCGCCCGCCGGGAGCCGAGCATGGGCCTGGTATGCAGATCGCGCCGAACCGCCCGCACCTGATCGACGGTGATGTTGCGCTTGAGCTGAAAAGGTTCGCCCGCATCGCGCTTCTTCTCGTCCACGGGTGTGGCGGGCAATGGGGTGAGAACGAGGATGTCGACATGCGTTGCCCCGGGCTGGCGGATACCGGGCTCGGCGACCAGTTCGCGTGCCGCCTGCCGTGCGAAGGTCGCCTTGCCCAGCCCGCGCTTGCCCGTGAGCAGCCAGGCGTGATGCATCCGCTCGCCGGCAAGCCCGGCCCGCCAGGCGCGCCACGCGGCGTCATGCCCCACCAGCGCGGCGGCGTCGTTCGTGCTGCCGGCGGGTTCGGCTAGGGGGGGATCGGTCATGTCATCGACCTGCCGGTGCTGCGGAGCGTGTCGCACCGCGTGTCCAACGCCGCCAGCACCTGTTCGTGGACTGCTTGGGGGTCACCCGATGCCTCGATCCGCTGAAAACGGTTGGGCTCGGATGTGGCGAGCCGCTCGAACCGCTGGGCCACCATGCGATGGAAAGCCGCAGTTCGACTGCCGATCCGGTCGCTTCCCTGCAGCTCGTCACGCGTTGCGAGCCGCGCCGCTACCGTGCGTTCCTCGGCCATAAGCAGCAAGGTAAGATCGGGGAGCAGGCCCGATGAGCCCAAGTGATGCAGCGCCATGATGTCGTGATCGGCCAGCCCCCCCTCCCCGCCCTGATAGGCACGCGAGGAATCGACGAAGCGATCACAGATCACCCATGCGCCGCGTTCCAGCGCCGGGCGGATCAGCCGCTCGACATGGTCGGCTCGCGCGGCGGCGAAGAGAAGCGCCTCGCTCCGCGCATTCCAGCCGTCGCCTTCGGGATCGAGCAACAGGCGGCGGATTGCCTCCGCGCCATCGGTTCCGCCCGGTTCGCGGGTCAGCACCACGCTCAGTCCCCGCTTGGCCAGAGCCTTGCCTAGCAACTGGGTTTGGGTCGATTTCCCCCCCCCCTCCCCCCCCTCGAAGGTGATAAAGCGGCCCGGAATGCGGCCCGGTAGTCGGTCCGATGTCATGCGAACAGACCGGCAAGCCCGTTCATCAGCCGCTGCCAGGGTCCTGCACGCGCCACGGGTTCGGCGGCTTCCAGCGCGACGTCGACCGGGGCCACGCCGGGCATTTCTATCCTCAGGCTGGCGACCTCCTCGCCTTGCGCGATCGGCGCCTCGATCGGCCCACGATAACGGATCGAAAGCGCGGGTTCGCCGCTATTGCCCTCCCGGAAGGTGGCGGCGATCAACGCGGGCGCACGCAGGGCGACATGGCGCGCGGTACCGTTCTGCACGCGCGCCTCGCCCAGCGTGGCTCCCTTGGCGAACAGGGGCCGGGTGGCGAAGCGATCAAAACCCCATTCGATCAGATCGCGCGCAGCCTTGTTGCGGACCGCCGAGCTTGGCGCGCCCGCGATCACCAGCATAAGCCGCCGACCATCGCGTTCGGCCGATCCCAGGAAGGTGTAGCCCGCTTCGTTGGTATAGCCGGTCTTGAGACCGTCGGCGCCCTTCACCTTGCCCGTTATGGGATCGTGATTGCTTTGCGTGATACCGCCCCATGTGAAGGTCCGATGGCCAAAATATTCGCGATAGAGTTCGGGATGCTGCGTGACCAAGGCCTCGCCGAGCAGCGCCAGGTCCTGCGCGGTCGTGAAAGTGCGTCCCCCATCAGGAAAGCCGTTGGCACTGGCGAAATGGCTCTCGTGCATTCCCAGCGCGCTGGCATGGCGGTTCATCAGCGCGCTCCAGCGCTCCAGCGAGCCGGTGGTGGCGATAGCCAGCGCCATCGTGGCATCATTGCCCGATACCGTGGTCGAACCCAGGATAAGCTGGCCGATCGTGGGCCTGTCTCCGGCTTCGAGGAACATCGAGGAGCCCTCGCCCGACCATTCGTCGGCCAGCGCCTGGCTTATGACCACCTCGTCCGTAGGCGCGATCTTGCGTTGTTTGATCAGCGCGAAGGCGGTGTAGGCGGTCATCGCCTTGGTTACCGATGCGGGCATGAAGCGCCGCCCCGCCTCGCGCGCGAACAGAACTTGCCGCGAGGAAAGATCGATCAGCAGCGCTACGGGTATCTCGGCGGGAACGGGCGCATCGTCCCAAGTGCCCCGAATAGAGCCCTGCGAAGCGGCAACGGAAGGCGTGGTCGGATCGGGTCTGGCGGACGCTCCATGCGCCCCGCTGGCTAAGGTAACGGCCGATAGGAGCATGAGCGCAACGCCCATCCCTGCCACAGCGCGAGACCATAACCGGTCATGCAGGGCCGCACAGGCATAACGTCGTGCGCGCGTAGCCGCCCCAAGCATCTCCCGCCCGAAAAAGGTCACGCTAAACCTGTTGCGGGTTAGCGAGCGATGGCATCGGCCAGCAGCCCCACGCTCATCGCGTAATAGTTCGAGCAGTTATATTCCAGGATGACCCGGTAGTTCTGCGTCAGCAGGTAGCCGGGCGCTGCCGGCCCGTCGGGTTCGAACAAGGTCGCCAGCACGTCATCGGCAATAGGCGCCAGGGGTTGGACCCCGCGCTCGCGCCATTCGCGCACGGTCAACCACCGGCTATGACGGACATGGACGCGCGGACACACCGGCGCGGCGAGCGGGCTTTGCACCGCCGTCCGGTCAACGCTGTTAGGCACATAGGCGCGAACGCCCCACGGCTGACCCGGTCGCCACCCGGCGTCGCGAAAATAATTGGCGATCGAGTGCAGCGTGTCCACATCTGATTCCCAGATGTCCTTGTCCCCGTTGCCATCTCCATCCACCGCCAGACGCAGATAGATGCTGGGGAGAAACTGCGGATTGCCGAACGCGCCCGCCCAGCTGCCCGTCAGCGCATGATTGGCAACCCCGCTGTCGGCGATCTTCAGAAGCGCAATGAGTTCGCGTTCGAACAGGTCGCGCCGCCGCCCTTCCCAGGCCAGCGTCGCCAGCGCTTGGGTCAGGTCGAAATTGCCCATCACCGCGCCATAGGCGGTCTCATGTCCCCAGATCGCGATGACGATGGACGCGGGAACGCCGTAACGCCGCTCCACCTCGCTCGCGACGGGACGCAGCCGAGCATAGGTGCGCGTGCCACCGGCGATGCGGGCGGCGGTGTTATGGCGCTCCAGGTAAGGCGCCATCGGCGGAAAGGTGCTGCTGCCGCCGCCGCCCGAGGGTGCATTCTCGCGGTCGAGCGACAACACCCGGTCGCTCGGTGAGAGCCCGCCGAGCCGGCGCTCGATGGTTGCCGCGCTGACGCCCTGAGCATTGGCCTTGCGCGCCACCTCGGCAAGATATTGCTCGAAGGATGCGGTTTGCGCGCCGGCCGGGGCCAGCAACGAGATGGCGGCCATGATGAGACCGAATCTGAAGGTTCGCATGATGTGCCTCATCGCACGTGCAATGCCTATTGCAAGCCGAACACGTAGGCGCAGTGAGATGCCGGCGATGGCCGGGCACGCTTTCCATGACACGGGCGGTCTGGCGGACAGGGTGGGATTCGAACCCACGGTGAGCTTGCACCCACGCCGGTTTTCAAGACCGGTGCATTCAACCGCTCTGCCACCTGTCCCATCGAGGCCGGCCGGTAACCAAGCGGGCGTTTGCTGGCAAGCTGGAGAATATGGCACGCGTATCGCAACTCGTCCGTCGCAGCTTCTATGGGTTAAAAACGACGGGCGATCATCACACTCTTGCGATGGGGCCAGTAGTGACAGTCGTCCTAGCGCTCAGAGGAACATGTTGGCGATAAAATGGACAGTGCTTATCACGAAAATAGCGGCGTAACTCGCCGCGCTTACTTGCCTTCCTCGGGGATGTGCAGCGCACGGTCCTTGCGGTCGGGGTAATCGCTCGGCGATACCGACGACTGGTTGCGCAGCGCAATGTGATCCTGGACCAGCGCGCTGTCCTCGTCTTCCTCGCCGCGCAAACGCTCTTCGATTTCGTATTCCATGGTCACTCTCCTGTGAGAATGAGAAACGTCGATTTGGGCAAGCGGCTCCCGACACGAACGCCTTGTCGTGAAAAAATCAGATATGAATGGCCTTGCCATAGGCCGCCAGCACGCTCTCGTGCATCATTTCGGAGAGCGTGGGATGCGGGAAGATGGTCTGCATCAGTTCGGCTTCGGTGGTCTCGAGCACCTTGCCCACGGTGTAGCCCTGGATCAGCTCGGTGACTTCGGCGCCGCACATATGCGCGCCGAGCAGTTCACCGGTCTTGGCATCGAACACCGTCTTGACGATCCCCTCGGCCTCGCCCAGCGCGATCGCCTTGCCATTGCCGATGAACGGGAAGGTGCCTGCCTTGACCTGGTAACCCGCCTCTTTGGCCTTGGCCTCGGTCATGCCCACGCTGGCGACCTGGGGATGGCAATAGGTGCAGCCCGGAATGGCGTTGCGATCGAGCGGGTGCGGATGGACCTGCTCGTTGCCCAGTTCGCGGGCGATAGCCTCCGCAGCGGTAACACCCTCGTGGCTGGCCTTGTGCGCCAGCCAGGGGCCGGGCGTGCAGTCGCCGATCGCCCACAGGCCCCTGGTCCCGGTGCGCCCGAAAGCGTCGATCTGGACGAAGCCCCGCTCCATCTCGACCAGCTCATCGATGCCGATCCCCTCGGTATTGGGCACGATGCCGATGGCGACGATGACATGGCTGTACTGCGTCGTCTCGACCTTGCCGGCCTTGTCCTTAATCGTGGCAGTGACGCTCTTGTCGCTCACCTTCAGATCCTCGACGCCGGCCGAAGTCTGCATCTTAACCCCTTGCTTGGTAAGGGATTTTGCAAGGAAGGCGGAGATGTCCTTGTCCTCCACCGGCACGATCCGCTCGAGCATCTCGACCACGGTAACCTCGGCGCCCATGTCGTTGTAGAAGCTGGCGAATTCGATGCCGATCGCGCCCGAGCCGATGACCAGCAGCTTGCTCGGTATCTCGTCCGGAACCATCGCATGGCGATAGGTCCACACGCGCTTGCCATCGGCGGGGGCGAATGGCAGGTCACGCGCGCGTGCTCCGGTGGCAAGGATCACATGCTTGGCGGAAAGCTGCTCCTCACCCTTTTCCGAGCGGACCGTGAGCGAGGTGGGCCCGGTCATCCGTCCCTCCCCCATGTGGACGGCGATCTTGTTCTTCTTCATCAACCCGGTGACGCCCTGGTTGAGCTGCTTGGCCACCCCGCGCGAGCGCTTGACCACCGCCGCCAGATCGGCCTCGATCTTGCCGGCGACCGACAGGCCGTAATCCTTGGCATTGTGCATGGTATGGAGCACTTCGGCCGAGCGCAGCAGCGCCTTGGTGGGGATGCAGCCCCAGTTGAGGCATATGCCGCCGAGCAGTTCGCGCTCGACGATGGCCACCTTGAGACCCAGCTGCGAGGCGCGGATCGCCGCGACATAGCCGCCCGGCCCCGAACCCAGCACGATCACGTCATATTGCTCAGCCATCGCCATCCTCTTGCACTTTCACGGGTCGCGGCCGTCCGCTATCATCCACCGCCACAAAGGTGAAGCGCGCGCTCGTCACCTTGATCGGCGTTTCCGAATGCCGCTCACGCCGCCACGCCTCGGTGGCAATGGTCATGCTGGTGCGGCCGACCTGCTCGACGCTCGTATAGATGGAGACCTCGTCACCGATATGCACCGGCTGGTGGAACTCCAGCCCGTCCATCGCCACCGTCACCGCCCGCCCGCGCGAGAGGCGTGCGGCGGTGAGTCCGGCGGCCGAATCCATTAGCCCCATCAGCCAGCCGCCGAAGATGTCGCCATAGGCGTTGGCATCGGCCGGCATGGCGACGACGCGAATCGCCGGGTCGAGGCCGGCGTGGATCTGCGCCTCGTTCATGCGCTTGCGCCAAGCCTTGGAAAACCGCCGAAAGTGACAGGTGTTACACTGTTATGAGAGCGAAATCTCAGATGGCTACTTTCGCCTGAAAAAACCGCGTAGCGCGGGCCGAAGCGGTGCGGTGCAAGGGCGATGCGCGGCTCGCGCGGAGCGGAGCTTGCGATGAGCGGCATGGCGCGGCGATAGGCCGGCGGCGGCGCTGTAGGACAGCGCCTCATCCGGCGACCAGCCGCAGGTCGCGCGCCGGCACCCAGCCCGAGCGGCACGGGCCGGCATAGGGCTCGGGCACGAGGACGGGGCGGCTGACCTTGCAGTCGCCCAGCTCCTGGAACTCGCCTGTAGGATAGACGATGCCCTGCCAGTCCTCGCTCGCCCCGCCCGCACCGATGCCCACCCCCTTCTCGCAGATCCACACCAGGGTCCCGCGCCGCAGCTTTTCCTTCTGGCGTGCATACCGGTCGGGCCGCTCGCGGACGGGCAGGTGCTCGTCGAGCGTGATGATGGTGCCAACGCCGATGCACGCGTCCTCCGTCGGGCCTTCGGAACCGATGAGCGGGATTTGCTCGGCGGCGGCGGCGGTTGCACTCGCGCCGCAAGCGAGCGCGGATATTGCAATGACAATCATGCGCATTGGGGCGGGCAGCCGTTCGTCGATACCCGAACCGGGATCAGACGTTCCGCTTCTTGCGCAGTTCGAGTTCCTCGCGGCGCAGCTCCAATTCGCGTGCCTTGAGATCAAGAAAGCGCAAGACCAAAGCACCGGCCAGGATCACAGCGCCGATAACCATAATCAAGAGGCCAATGTCCTTCATCGATCAACCTCTTCGCTACACTCAAGGGCGATCCGCCTTTGACGCTCGAACCACTCGCTCTCGCCATCCTGCAAGGTAGGATGAAGGTTCTCGTCTCGCAAGCTGGCAAAAGCCCGGTCGCATCTCGCCTGCCGCTCCTCGAACAACTGCGAATCGAATGCTCGATCCGCTTCGCGCAAATCTCCCAAAACGAACACGACGCCGCCGCTGATGACGGTGACGAACGCTGCCAGAACCACCGGATCGAAGATTGACCGCTGGAAGCGGCTCAAGCCACCAGACCCAGCGGCGCCTCGCACAATTGCTTGAACACCTTCATCAACTCGGCCCCATCCGCCCCGTCGATGGCGCGGTGGTCGAAGCTGCCCGTGGCGCTCATCACTGTTGCCACCGCTAGGGCGTCATCCACAACATAGGGCCGCTTCTCGCCCGCGCCGATGGCCATGATCATGCCTTGCGGCGGGTTGATGACCGCCTCGAACTGCTTGATGCCGTACATGCCCATGTTGGACAGGCTGGCGGTGCCGCCCTGGTATTCTTCGGGCGCTAGCTTGCCCTCGCGCGCGCGGCCGGCGAAGTCCTTCATCTCGGTGGAGATGGCGCTCACCGCCTTGCCGCCAGCATCCTTGATGATCGGCGTGATGAGCCCGGCCGGGATCGACACTGCCACTGAGATGTCGGCGCGGGTGAACTTGAGCAGCTTGTCGCCCGCATATTGCACGTTGCACTTGGGCACCGCGATGAGCGACTTGGCGAGCGCCTTGATCAGCATGTCGTTGACGCTGAGCTTAACGCCCTGGAGCTCGAGCGCGGTGTTCAGCTCGCCGCGCAGCTTGAGCAGCGCATCGAGGCGGATGTCGACCGTCAGGTAGATATGCGGGACCTGCTGCTTGCTCTCGGTCAGCCGGCGGGCGATGGTCTTGCGCATCGAGGAGAGCTTCTCCTCCTCGTGCGGGATGCCGAAATCCTGCGCTTGCATCTTGGGTTCGACCGCAGGGGACAGCTCGGGCGGCGGGGCGGCCTTTGGGGGGGCAGAGGGCTGCGCATCGTCCAGGTCCGCCTTGACCACCCGCCCGCCCGGGCCACTGCCGGTAATGGCGGCGAGGTCGATACCTCGTGTCTGGGCGATCCGCCGGGCAAGCGGCGAGGCGATGATCCTGTCGCCGTCCGAATTGGGCGCGGCAGCGTTCGGCACATCGCCGGGCGCCTGGCCGGCGGGCGCGGCGGCCTCGCCCGCTTCCGGATCGGCGCCCCCGGTGCGCGCTTCCTCTCCTGCCACCTTCTCCTCGCGGATGGCGTTGGCCGCCTGTTCCTTGTCAGGCGCAGGGTCCGTCGAAGCCGACGGCGGCGCCGTTCCACCCTCGGGCGGCTCGATGTCGGATGCGTCTTCGCCTTCCTCGGCGAGCATGGCGATCACCGTGCCGACCTTGACCCCCTCGGTCCCCTCCTCGACCTCGATGCGCGCGATGACACCCTCGTCGACCGCCTCGAACTCCATCGTCGCCTTGTCGGTCTCGATCTCGGCCATGATGTCGCCCGACGAGACCTGGTCGCCCACCTTGACCAGCCAGCGTGCGAGCGTGCCCTCCTCCATCGTCGGCGACAGCGCGGGCATCTTGATGGCGATAGGCATGGGCGGTAATGCGTCCTTTCTGGGGCGCGGCCCGGGCGCCGCGCGCTGCCCCCGTCATTGACCAATTTGGCGGGGGCAAGCAAGGTTCTTGCGTGGCTTGCGGTTTGGCCTGATACCCGCTGCCGGGAGAAGGCTGCGATGCGCGTCTATCTGGTGGTCATCGATGAAAGCGCCGAGGCGCATGTCGCGCTTCGCTACGCCGCCCGCCGCGCGGCCAAGACCGGCGGCAGGGTGCACCTGTTGGCCATCGTTCCCAAGCAGCAGTTCAATGCCTTTGGCGGTGTTCAGGCGACGATCGAGGAAGAGGCGCGCGACCGGGCCGAGGTGCTCGCCAATTCCGCCGCCGGCGAGCTTATCAGCGAAGGCGGCGCGATGCCGCAGATCTCGGTGCGGATCGGCGAGGGACGCGTGGTGATCGACGAATATCTGAGCGAGCATCCCGAGATCGCGGCGCTGGTACTGGCCGCGGCGGAGAACGTGCCCGGGCCGCTGGTCGCGCATTTCTCTACCCATGCCGGAGCGATGCCCTGCCCGCTTTTCGTGGTGCCCGGAACCTTGAGCAACGAGGCTATCGACCGGCTGAGTTGAGCGCGCGCCAGTTCATGGCGGCGAGTTATCGCTAGGTGGCGACGCAGGGTTGGATCGCCCGCGGGGATGGCCTGGTGCCGAACGGATCGCCTCAGGTCGCCAGACCGCGCGGTGGGTAATCGTTCTTCTTCACATACTTCACCGCCTCCAGCAGCTGGCCGATCGACGGGCGGGTGAACGGTGCGCTTTGCACCTGCGCAAAATAGAGTGACAGGTCGGGCCGCACGAGGAAGAGCCCCGGTTCGCTGAGGGTGGCGGGTTCATCGCTATCGTCGCGCGCGCTCGAAATATACAGGCCCCATTCGCGTGCCTGGTCTTCGGTGAGGTCGTAGACCAGCGGCAAATCGCCGGTGTTCCAGTCCCGGTCGACCACCATCGCGCGCTCTTCATTGTCCATCGAGATGGCGAACGGGTTGAGCCCGGCGTTCGAGATGTCGTCCAGCCGGGAGCCCAGTTCCTCGAGATATTTGCGGCAGATCGGACAATGCTTGCCCCGGTAGAAGACCAGCATGGTGAACATTTCGGGCCGCTGCACGGACAATTCGAAGCGTGCCTGGATGGTCAGCGGCAGCGCCAGATCGGGGACCTTTTGTCCGGGAACGAGCATGGAATTCTCCTGTGGTTGCTAGCTCAACCGGGCGGAGCGGACAGCGTTCCTAGCGCGACGAGCCGCGCCCGCGTCCCTGGTGCTTGATATTGCCCGGCCGACCGCGCCTGCCCTTCAATTCCTGGCCCGCGAACGCGGCTTTGCCCACGGTCCCGCCCTTGCCATCTGCGCGCCGATTGCCCTTGCGCGGCTGGGGACGGCTGCCGCGTGGTTCGACATCCTGTCCGTCGCTGCCTGGAACCTCGAACTTGAGCGCGCCGGTCAGGGGATTGGCCTCGGCCAGATTGAGGTCGAGCGTGTCGCCCACCGCGTACCGGGTGCCGCTGTCTTCGCCAACCAACACCTGCGCGCCCTCGTCGTAGCGGAAGTACTCCCGGCCCAGCGAGGAGACCGGAACCAGCCCATCGCCGCCCAGAGAAGTGATGGTGGCGAAGAAGCCGAATTTGCGCACCCCGGTGATCCGCGTCTGGAACGTCTCGCCCACACGGCCGGCGAGCCAGGCGGCGACATACCGGTCGATGGTGTCGCGCTCGGCCTCCATCGCCCGGCGTTCGGTCATGCTTATGGCATCGCTCACCTTCGACAGGTCGTCTCGGTCGCGCTCGGCCAGTCCGGTCCTGGGCGGCAGATCGCGGCCCTTGGGCGCTGGTTGTTCGAGCGCGAAGGCATCGACCAGCGCGCGGTGAACGAGAAGGTCGGCATAGCGGCGGATGGGCGAGGTAAAGTGGGCGTAGGACCCCAGCGCCAGCCCGAAGTGACCGGCATTGCGCGGACCGTAATAGGCCTGCGTCTGGCTGCGCAACACCGCTTCCATCACCAGCGCCTTCTCCTGCGGATCGGCGACGTCCTTGATCATCCGGTTGAACAGTCCCGGCGTCACCACCTGCCCCAGCGCCAGTTTGCGCCCGATCGAGTCGAAATAATCGCGCATCGTAACCAGCTTTTCGCGCGTGGGCGATTCGTGCACCCGGTAGACCAGCGGGCTGGCCTTGCTCTCGAGCGCCTTGGCAGCGGCGACGTTGGCGGCGATCATGAAGTCCTCGACCACCCGGTGCGCGTCGAGCCGTTCGCGGAGGGCAATCTCGGCGATGCGGCCGTCCTCATCGAGCATCACGCGGCGCTCGGGCAGGTCCAGCTCGAGCGGATCGCGCGCCGTGCGGGCGGCGGCGAGCAGGCGCCAGGCGGCCCATAGCTGGCGCAGCGGTTCGTCCGCCTCGCCGCCGTCGATGCGGGCCTGCGCGTCCTCGTAGGCGATGACTTTGCCGATGCGCACGATGGCGCGAGAGAAGCGCCAGTCGGTCACCTTGCCGCTGCTGTCGATGCGCATATGGCAGGCCATCGCCGCGCGCCGTTCGCCCGCTTTGAGCGAGCACACATCGGCGCTCAGCACTTCGGGCAGCATCGGCACAACGCGATCGGGAAAATAGACCGAGTTGCCGCGTTTCCTGGCCTCGCGATCGAGCGCGCCGCCGGGGCGCACATAGAAGCTGACATCGGCGATGGCGACCACCGCATCGAAGCCGCCATCCTCGCGCACGGCCGCCCAGATCGCGTCGTCATGATCGCGCGCATCGGATGGGTCGATGGCGATGATCGGCAGGTGCGTCAGGTCCTCGCGCGTTTCTTCGCTCAGCGCGAGCCGGGCGGCATCCTGCGCCTCGCCCAGCGTCTCCTCGGCAAACACATGCGGAATGCCGTGCTTGTGGATGGCGATGAGCGAGAAGGCGCGCGGGGCCAGCGGATCGCCGAGCACGTCGGTAACCTTGACGCCCGCGCGCGGTGAGCGCCCGGCAGGTTCGGCAAGCACCAGCTGGCCTGCCTGCGCACCGCCGAGGTCGGCTACGGGAGAGGCGCTCCGAACCCGCTTGTCGACCGGGGCCAGCCAGGCCTTGCCCGCGCCATCCAGCTCGATCACGCCCAGCAGCGCCTGGTCGTGCGCGGGCAGTTTCTTCATCGGATGGGCGATCCACGTCCGCCGGTCCTCGGACCCCTTCTCCTCTGTGCGCGCCAGCACGCGATCGCCGGGAGCAAAAGCGCCGCCCTTCTTGCGTTCGATCAGCCGCAAGCGTGGCGGCGCGGTGGCATCATCGGGCTGCCAGGTATCGGGAATGGCGAACGCCTCGCCATCCTCGACATCGACCACGCGCAGCACGGTCACCTTGGGCACCCCGCCCATGCGGGTATACGCGCTCTTGCGTCCGTCGATCAGCCCTTCTTCCGCCATGTCCGCGAGCAGGCGCCTGAGCGCGATCCGCTCCTGGCCCTTGAGCCCGAAATGGCGCGCAATCTCGCGCTTTCCGGCAGGGCCGTCGGCAGTCTGGATGAATTCGATGATCTGCTCGCGCGAAGGCAAGCCATCGACGGTGCGCGGCATGGGGTTCTATATGGACGCAGGCGTGGGTTCACTCAAGCGCGGGGCTGTCATGATGATGACTTTTGCGGCTCGATGGCGCGCCGGGCCGCTCCGCTCTGGGCCTATGGCGCGCGAGGCTATCTTGCGCCGCTCCGCATCAATTGGTCCTGCATCAATAGGTGCGCGCGATCAGGATCCGCTCGACTGCGGGTTCGCCGGTGAACAGGCAGCGCGCGTCGGCCGGGGGTGCATTGCGCGGGACATTGCGGAAGGTCAGCTTGTGCTGCTTGAGGATCTCGATCGCGGCTTCGAGCGCGGCGCCCGTCGGCCGTGACCATTGCAGTTCGGCCCAGCCCGGGGCTCGATCCTGCGCAAAATATTCCTGCAGGGCATCGAGGCTGGCGATGGGCTCTATCGCGTTGTCGCGCCTCGCCTTGGCCTTGGCGAACATGGTGGTTTGGATATCCTCCAGCATCGCCCCCAGCCCATCGGCGCATTGCTCGAGCGCAAGCGCGGCGAAGGCCGGTTTGCCGCTGGCCCGGTCCCACAGCCGATCGCGTCGCAGCAGGCTGACTTTGCCCGCCTCCCGATCGCGCGCGCCAACCTCGATGATGACGGGCGCGCCCTTGCGAACCCAGTCCCAGCGCTTGGCCGCGGCCTTTCCAGGCTTGGTGTCCAGCAGCACCCTGACCGGTTCGCCCATGACGCTGTGCTGCGCGGCAGACCTCTGCAATCGCTGGCAATAATCGAGCAGGGGACCATCTTCGGGCGCATCGCGCAGCATTGGCAGGATGACCACCTGCCACGGCGCCACCGCCGGCGGCACGCGCAGCCCGTCGTCATCGCCATGCGCCATGATGATGCCGCCCACCATGCGCGTGGATACGCCCCAGCTGGTGGTGTGGCACAGCTGCTGACTGCCTTCGCGGTCCTGATAGCGGATATTGGCCGCCTCGGCGAAATTGGTGCCCAGGTAATGCGAGGTGCCCGCCTGGAGCGCCTTGCCATCCTGCATCATCGCCTCGATCGACCAGGTTTCCTCGGCGCCCGGGAAGCGCTCGTTCTCGGGTTTCTCGCCGGCGATGACCGGCAGCGCCAGGTCTCCTTCCGCAAAGGCGCGGTAGACCTCGAGCATGCGCAGGGTGTGTTCGCGTGCCTCCTCGCGGCTGTCATGCGCGGTATGGCCTTCCTGCCACAGGAACTCGCTGGTTCGCAGGAACATACGGGTGCGCATCTCCCAGCGCACCACATTCGCCCACTGGTTGAGCTTCAACGGCAGGTCGCGCCAGGATTGTACCCAGCGGCTCATCGCATCGCCGATGATGGTCTCCGATGTCGGGCGCACCACCAGCGGTTCTTCGAGCTTGGCTTCGGGATCGGGGATCAGGCCGCCCGCCCCGTCGGCGATCAGCCGGTGATGGGTCACCACCGCCATCTCCTTGGCGAACCCCTCGACATGCGCCGCCTCGCGCTCGAAATTGGCGAGCGGGATAAACAGCGGGAAGTAGCAGTTGTCGTGCCCCTCAGCCTTGATCCGCGCATCGAGCAGACGCTGCATCCGCTCCCAGATCCCATAGCCCCAGGGCTTGATCACCATGCAACCGCGCACACCCGATTCCTCGGCCATGTCGGCGGCCTGGATCACCTCCTGATACCAGGCGGCGAAATCGCCCGTGCGCGTGGTGGTCAGGGCGTGGCGAATGGCGGTCATTTGGCGGGCGTGCCTCTTTCAGGGATGGTAGTCAGGGGCAGGCGGCTGCGGATCGGGCGAGAGCAGAGGATGAGGCCGCCGCGCGCCCAGCTATTGCGACAGACGGTCGAGCTTCTTCTGCATCTCGGCCATTTGTGCCCGCAGCTTGCTTATCTCGTCACGCTCCCCGGCGCGCCCCCCTGAGCGCCCCGATGCCCCTGCCCTGGCCGGCGGCGTTGGAATAAACGCCTCGGTCGCGGCCTTGAACATGGCCATGTTCGTCCGCGCCAGATGCGCAAACGCGTCATTGCCCAAGTTTGCGGTAAAAGCCTCGTGCAGTTTGAGCTGGTTATCCCGGAAATTCTGCATGCTGGCCTCCAGATAAGGGGGCATCATGGCCTGCATCTGGTTACCATACATGCTGATAAGCTGGCGAAGGAAGCTGACAGGGAGCATCTGCTCGCCATGCGCTTCCTCATCCATGATGATCTGGGTGAGGATCGCATGGGTGATGTCGTTGCCGGTCTTGGCATCGAGCACCTGGAAATCGGCGTCCTCGCGCGTCATGCGCGCCAGATCGTCCAGCGTGATGTAGCTGGAGGAGCGGGTATTGTAGAGGCGCCGATTGGCGTATTTCTTGATGATGATGGGGGCGTCGCCCTCTCGTGCTGTTTTCATCAAGCGCCCCTGCTGGCCTATGCTGCATCTGCGTATACATGTGCAGGTGCAGCATCGCAAACCTAACCTTGGTGGGTTGGGGTGCGATCGAAACGCTGGCCAAGTGTTGTGAGAAGCTCGTATTGCGACAGGCCGCTGCGTTGAGCCGCCTCGGGCAAGTGATAAGGCAGTTGAACCCGATCACCCGGCGTTAGATGGGGAGCGGCGCTGGCATCGAGCACGATCATGTCCATCGAAACCCGGCCGATGAAGGGCAGGTCGGCGCCTTGGAACCGCGCAGCGCCCTTGCCCGACCAGGCGCGCAGGATTCCGTCCGCATAGCCGATGGCGATGGTTGCCGTGCGCATCGAGCGGGGGGTGGTGAAAGTGGCGTTATAGCCGACCGGTTCGCCTGCATCGAGCTCACGCACTTGCAGCACCGCGGCTTCTAGGAAGATGACCTGGGAGATGAGACCCGCCAGTTCCACCCGCGGAACCCCGCCATAGAGCGCCAGGCCCGGCCGCGTCATATCGAACGCATAGTCCGGCCCCAGCGTGATCCCTGCGCTGTTCGCCAGCGCATGGCGCGGCGCCAGCCCGAGCCGCACCACCTCACCGAAGCGGGCGAGCTGAACCGCGTTGAGCGCGCTGTCCTCGTCGGCCGAGGCAAGATGCGAATGGACCACTTCAAGCTCGAGCCTGCCGATCAGTGGGTCGGCCAGTTCGCCCGGCGCAAGGCCTAGCCGATTGATGCCGGTGTCGACCATCAAATGGCAGGGCCCGCCGCCGCTCTCCAGCCACAGCCGCGCCTGATGGGGCGAATTGATCACCGGCCGCGCACCGGTCTGCCGGGCGAAGGCGGCGTCTTCGCTCGTCAGCGGGCCGTGCAGGACGCAGATCTGCCGGCCCTCGACATAGGAGAGCAGCGGCGCCACCTCGCACCAATGGGCGACAAAGAACTCGCGCGTGCCGGCGGCCAGAAGCGCGCGCATGACTGGATCGATCCCCAGTCCGTAGCCATCGGCCTTAACCGCCGCGCCGGCGGTGGCGCTGCCCGAAAGCCGGTCGAGCGTGCGCCAGTTGGCGCTAAGCGCATCGCTATCCACGACCAGCCGCAACGGGGGCGGCGGGCTCGATATGCTCATCGTGGCCGGTCATCCGCGAAGTCGCGCGGCGGTCCTCCCGGCAGACCCCAGAGCAGCACCCCCAGCCCGAAGGCGACCAGCACCCAGGTATACCACAGGCCGGCATAGGCGTTGCCCGTCTGCGCCACGATATAGCCCGCGATCAGCGGCAAGAAACCGCCCAGATAGCCCGCCCCGATATGGTAGGGGATCGACATGGAGGAGTAGCGGATCTTGGGCGGGAACATCTCGGCCAGCAACGCCGCGACCGATCCGTAGGTGAGCGCGGACAGCACGCCCATTATCAGCAGCAGGCCGATGATACCCAGCACATTGGCGAGCGGTGGCCGCTGGCGGGCAAAATCATAGCCGCGCTCCTCGAGCCATCCGCCGATAAGCGCCTGACGATCGGCCGCGCTGGCGGCATCGAGTGTGCGGGCATCGGCAAGGTCGCGTACGTCCGGGCCGATGGTCAGCGACAGAGTGGCGCTTGGCGCCAGGTCGTAGGGGACGCCCAGCGCGGTCAGGTCGGCGAGCAGCCTGCCGCAGCGCGTGGCCTGACGTTCGGCAAAGGGATCATGTTCGCAGCCCGGTCCGGCAACCGCGACCGGTGCCGCGCGCGAGGCTTCGGCCAGCCCCGGGTTGGCCAGCGCGCCCATTCCCCAAAATACGGGGAACAGCAGCGCCAGCGTGGCGATGGCCCCCACGATGATCGGCTTGCGCCGCCCCACCTTGTCCGACCACCTGCCGACCAGGATGTAAAAGCCCATCGACAACGTGCCCGCCGCCAGCAGCACGACCTCCACCACCGTCTCCTCCATCCGCATCGGTCCGCGCAGGAAGGACAATCCCGAGAAGAAGGCGGTATACCAGATCGTCGTCAAAATGCCGGTGACGCCGAACAGGGCGACGAAGATGCGCTTCTTGTTGCCGGGATAGGAGAAGCTTTCGGTGAACGGATTGGCGGCGGTCTCGCCCGCTTCCTTCATCGCCTGGAAGACCGGGCTCTCGTTCAGCTTGAGCCGCATCCACAGCGAGATGGCCAGCAGGATGATCGACAGGAGGAATGGCATGCGCCAGCCCCATTGGGCGAAGGTATCGGCGGGGAAGGCCCAGCGGCATATCAGCACCACCACCAGGCTGAGGACGAAACCGCCGGCGACGCTGGCCTGGATGAAGCTGGTGTAAAGCCCGCGCTTCTCGGGCGGCGCGTGCTCGGCGACATAGATTGCCGCGCCGCCATATTCGCCGCCCAGAGCCAGGCCCTGGAGGATGCGCAGCAGCAGCACAATAGCGGGCGCCGCAAAGCCGATCGTCTCGGCGCTGGGGACCAGGCCCACCCCGGCGGTGGCGATGCCCATCAGCGTCACCGTGACCAGAAAGGTATATTTGCGCCCCAGCCGGTCGCCCAGATAGCCGAACAGCATTGCGCCCAGCGGCCGGAAGCCGAAGCCCACGGCAAACCCGGCCCAGACGAGCAGGATCGTCAGCGTCTCGTTATCGGCCGGAAAGAACGCCGCACCGATGAAGGCGGCAAGCGTTCCGTAGATGAAGAAGTCGTACCACTCGAACACCGTCCCCGCGGAGCTCGCGGCGATGACCAGGCGCACCTCGCGCGCGCTCGGCTCGCGGATGACGGGTGCCTGAGCAACAGAGACCATGATCCTCGTTCCCCCTTCTCGCCATCGCGGCGCGTTGGATAGTTTTGCCCGGGATGCGCGATGGTTATGGCCAACGCGATATGCGCCGCCACGTCCGGCGACAACCGGTCAGCCGGCTTTCTTGTTATTTCGTCGCCGCAGGGGTGGTCGAAAGCGCGGAGCCGGCTGCCAGCCAGGGCAGCAGGATGGCCCCGTGTCTACCCACATATCCCCGCGCCGGCTCCAGCATGGCGATATCGCCCCATGCCGGCGGCTCGCGTTCGCCGCTCAGCCAATAGCGCAGCATGCGGCCGGCTTGCGCGATCTGGTCGGCCTTGCACCCATGCGCATGGCGGGCGAAGATTGCCGCGGAGGCCTGCCCCACTGCGCAGGTGCGGGCCTGCAAGCCGAGTCCGTCGATCCGCCCCGCCCGGTCGAGCGATGCGCACAAGCTCAGCACCGAGCCGCATGCGGCCGAGCGCGCTTCCCCCATCAGCGGCAGCGCATCGTCGAGCGGATGGTGCGCGAGTTCCATCGCCAGCGCGAGCAGCTCGGGCGTATAGAGTTTGTGCCCGCTCATGCCGACGCTCCTTCGGGCGGTTTATCTTCCAACCAGGCCTGCTGGCGCTCGCGGATCAGCTGGACCATCTCCTTCGAGCTGGCATTCACGAAAGCGTAGGTGCGCGCCTCACGCAGCCAGTCGGGCCGGCCTTCTTCGCCCCACACGGTGTCGTATCCCAGCACCACCATGGAAAAGGCCATGACCACGATGATGACCCCCTTGATCGCGCCGAAGCCGAACCCCAGCACCCGGTCGATGGGGCCGAGCACCGATCTGCGCGAGCGCTTGCCTGCCCGCGCGGCGATGATCCGCATCACGACATAGGGCACCAGCAACAGGATGGCGAAGGCCAGCACCGCCGCCGCGGATGCGCTGTCGATAACGCCGAGCAGCAGCGCGGAAAGGTCGGTATGGAGGAAATAGATGGCGATGATCGCCAGAAGCCAGGCGCTCAGCGACAGCACCTCCTGCACGAAACCGCGCACGAAACCGCCCACCGCGCTCACGCCCACCAACACCGCCACGAAGATATCAAAGCCCGTCATGCCCTCGGGGCTCCGGTTATGCCGAAGCCATCACGCGGTCAACGAGGCCGCCCAGCGACTTGAGGCCCGCAAAGCGCAGCTTGGGCAGATCGCCCGGCTTGTCGACGGGTCCCGCGGCGGCGTCGAACCCCAGCTTGGCCGCTTCGCGCAGCCGCAGCGCCATATGCGCGACGGGACGGATTTCGCCGGCCAGCGACACCTCGCCCAGCCATACCGAGCGCAAGGGGAGCGGCCGGTCAGCCAGGGCCGAGACCAGCGCGGCGGCCACCGCAAGGTCGGCTGCCGGGTCGGTCAGCCGATAACCGCCGGCGACATTGAGATAGACCTCGGCGCTCGAGAAATTGAGGCCACAGCGCGATTCCAGCACGGCGAGCAGCATCGCCAGCCGGCCGGTATCCCAGCCCACCACCGCCCGGCGCGGCGTGGCGCCCGACTGCAGCCGCACGATCAGCGCCTGGATCTCGACCAGCACCGGCCGCGTGCCCTCGATGGCGGGGAACACGGCGGAACCCGCCAGCGGCTCGTCGCGCCCCGACAGGAACAGCGCGGAAGGGTTCTCCACCTCGGCCAGCCCCGCCCCTTCCATGGCGAACACGCCGATCTCGTCGACCGCCCCGAAGCGGTTCTTCAGCGCGCGCAGGATGCGGTACTGGTGCGAGCGCTCGCCCTCGAAGCTCAATACCACGTCGACCATGTGCTCGAGCACGCGCGGCCCGGCAATGGTACCGTCCTTGGTGACATGGCCGACCAGCACCAGCGCAACGCCGCTTTCCTTGGCGTAGCGGATCAGCTCGAACGCCGAGGCGCGCACCTGGCTGACGGTGCCCGGCGCGCCCTCGATCATGTCCGAGTGCATTGTCTGGATCGAGTCGACGATGAGCAGCGCCGGCGCTTCGCTGCGGCCGAGCGTGGTGAGGATATCGCGCACCGAGGTGGCGGCGGCCAGGCGCACCGGCGCATCGGCAAGGCCGAGCCGCGCGGCGCGCAGCCGTACCTGGTGCGTCGCCTCCTCGCCGCTGACATAGACCGCATCGCCCCCGGAGCGCGCGATGGCGGCGGCGGCCTGGAGCAGCAGCGTCGACTTGCCGATCCCCGGCTCGCCCCCCATCAGGATCGCCGAGCCCGGCACGATGCCCCCACCCAGCGCCCGGTCGAATTCAGCGAGCCCCGTCGACCGGCGGCGCGGCGGCGCGGTGGGCGTGTCGAGCTTCTCGAACGCCAGCACCCGCCCGCCGCCCGACAGATCGTGCTTGGCGGCGAAGGCGGTCTCGGGCGCATCCTCGACAAGCGTGTTCCACTGCGAGCAATCCGCGCACTGCCCCTGCCAGCGGTTCGCCACCGAGCCGCATTCGGTGCACACATAGCGACGCTTGGGCTTGGCCATGCGTGCGAATTAGGTGGAACGGAGGGCGAACGCAAGCTCAGAGCACGGCACACCTGCCGTTGCTTTATCCAGCAGTAGCAGCTAGTTTGGAATCTATAACGGAGTTAGATCATGTTTAAGACGTTACTTGCTGGTTCGCTTGCAGTCTTATCGGTTCCGACTTTCGGTCAAGATGTGCAATCAGACGAAGAGCGGATCGATCTTGTGTGTCTTGGTGAGGGCACAGCAAACCGCCGGCCTAGTAGCTCAGTTTATGCGACAAACAGCTCCGGTGAAAGCGGTTGGGCAAACGTGGTCGGGAATCAAAACGAGCCTTTTGAAGATCAGGTCAATCTCTAGGTTACCTCGGATAGTGGTCAGATTCGCATGCCTCAGACCATGCTTCCCACCTTTCGGGGCGGAGAAAATGGTTGGTTCAAGATCAAGAACCTCGAAATTAACGAAACGGAGATGACCGGGTCAGTAGCCGTAAACTTCATCAACAATCCTAAGTTGCGCATCGATCGGGTAACCGGATCAATTAGCATCTCAGGTAGGTCTGGCCACTATGCCGGTCAGTGTGCGCGCTACGATCCAGATACCGTCGAGCGCGCGTTCTAAGCGCTACCCCGAAAACGCGTCCTTCAGCCGCTCGAAGAAGCCCCGGCTTTCGGGGCATTCGTCGCCGGTCTCGGTGTCCTGGAACTCGCGCAGGATCTCCTTCTGGCGGGCCGAGAGTTTGGTCGGGGTCTCGACCTGCACTTCGATCACCAGGTCGCCGCGCCCGCGGCCCTGGAGCACGGGCATTCCCGCACCGCGCTTCCTGAGCTGGCGGCCCGACTGAATGCCCGAGGGTATCTCGATGGCGTTGTGCTCACCGTCGAGCCCGGGAATTTCTACCATCCCGCCAAGCGCCGCGATGGTGAAGCTGAGCGGCACCCGGGTGACCAGCGTGGTCCCCTCGCGCTCGAACACCGAATGCCGGGCGATGTGGATGAAGATGTACAGGTCGCCCGGCGGCGCGCCCATCGGGCCTGCCTCGCCCTTGCCCGACAAGCGGATACGCGTGCCCGTATCCACCCCCGGCGGGACCTGGACCGCGAGCCGCTCGAGCTTGTCCACCCGGCCCTCGCCCCGGCAATCGAAGCATGGCTGCTCGAGCACCTGGCCACGCCCATGGCAATGCGGACAGGGGCGTTCGATGACGAACAGGCCCTGCTGTGCGCGCACCTTTCCGATACCCCGGCAGGTAGCGCAGGTACGCGTCGAGGTGCCCGGCGCTGCGCCGCTGCCACCGCATGGTTCGCACTGGCGCGAAACCTCCACCTCGATCTCGGTGTCCTTGCCGTGGAAGGCATCCTCGAGGGTGACTTCCATGTCGTAGCGCAAATCCGCCCCGCGACGCGCGCGGGCCCGGCCGCCGCCGCCGCTCGAGAACGCGCTGCCGAAGATGGTCTCGAAGATATCGCCGAAATCGCCGAAGTCCTGCCCGCCCGCACCAGGCCCCCCGCCCTGGCGGAATGCGGCATGGCCAAAGCGGTCATACGCGGCCCGCTTTTGCGGGTCCTTGAGGCATTCATAGGCCGCACTGATCGCCTTGAACCGCGCTTCCGCCTCCGCATCGCCTGGGTTGCGATCGGGATGCCAGCGCATCGCCAGCCGGCGATAGGACGACTTGAGCGTGGCGTCGTCGGCTTGACGCGACACCTCGAGCAGTTCGTAGAAATCGATCTCGGTCACCGGCATGTCATCCCCCGCCCCGCCGAAGCAGGGTGCCACCGGCACGCGATGCGATACCGGGGGCGAGCCCTATCTTTGTGCAGGTCGTCCTTCGTGCAGGTCGTCAGCCCCAACGGATCAGGACTTGTTCCCCTCGTCCACTTCGGAGAACTCGGCATCGACCACGTCTTCATCGGGACGCTGATCGCCTGCCAGCTCCTGATCGCCCGCAGCCCCAGAACCTGCCGTCGCCCCATCGGCGGCCTGCTGCTGCTCGTAGATCGCCTGACCCATCTTCATGGCCGCCTGGCTTAGCGCATCGGTCTTGGTGCGGATCGCTTCGGCGTCCTCGCCCTCGAGCGCGGTCTTGACCTCGGCGATGGCGGCCTCGATCTCGGACTTGAGGCCGGCATCGACCTTGTCGCCGTTCTCGTCGAGCTGCTTTTGGGTCGCATGGACCAGACTGTCCGCCATGTTGCGGGCCTCGGCGCTTTCCTTGCGCTTCTTGTCCTCCTCGGCGAACTTCTCCGCGTCCTGCACCATCTGGTCGATATCGGTGTCGCTCAGCCCGCCCGAGGCCTGGATGCGGATCTGCTGCTCCTTGCCCGTGCCCTTGTCCTTGGCGCTGACATTGACGATGCCGTTGGCGTCAATATCGAAGGTCACCTCGATCTGCGGCACGCCGCGCGGCGCGGACGGAATTCCGACTAGGTCGAACTGGCCGAGCAGCTTGTTGTCCGAGGCCATCTCGCGCTCACCCTGGAACACGCGGATGGTCACCGCCTGCTGGTTGTCGTCGGCGGTGGAATAGACCTGCGTCTTCTTGGTCGGGATGGTGGTGTTGCGGTCGATCATCCGGGTCATGATGCCACCCAGCGTCTCGATGCCCAGCGACAGCGGGGTCACGTCGAGCAGCAGCACATCCTTGACGTCGCCCTGGAGCACGCCCGCCTGGATCGCCGCGCCCATCGCCACCACCTCGTCCGGGTTGACGCCGGTATGCGGCTTCTTGCCGAAGAAGTTCTCGACCACTTCGCGCACCTTGGGCATGCGGGTCATGCCGCCGACCAGGATCACCTCGTCGACGCCGCCCTTCTCCATCCCCGCATCGGCGAGCGCCTTTTTGCACGGCTCGAGCGTGCGCTGGACCAGCCCGTCGACCAGTTGCTCCAGCTTGGAGCGGCTCAGCGTCTCGACCAGATGCAGCGGGGTGGACGATCCGCCCTCCATCCGCGCGGTGATGAAGGGCAGGTTGACCTCGGTCTGCTGGCTGGAGGACAGCTCGATCTTGGCCTTCTCCGCCGCTTCCTTCAGCCGCTGGAGCGCAAGCTTGTCCTTGCGCAGGTCCATGTTTTCTTTGGAGTGGAACTGGTCGGCCAGGTATTCCACGATCACCTGGTCGAAATCCTCGCCGCCCAGGAAGGTGTCGCCATTGGTCGACTTCACCTCGAACACGCCGTCGCCGATCTCGAGGATGGATATGTCGAAGGTGCCGCCGCCAAGATCATAGACGGCGATGGTCTTGCCGTCCTGCTTGTCGAGCCCGTAGGCCAGCGCCGCGGCGGTCGGCTCGTTGATGATGCGCAGCACTTCCAGCCCGGCGATCTGACCAGCGTCCTTGGTCGCCTGGCGCTGCGCGTCGTTGAAATAGGCCGGCACGGTGATCACCGCCTGGCTGACCGTCTCGCCCAGATAGCTCTCGGCGGTTTCCTTCATCTTCTGGAGGATGAAGGCGCTGATCTGCGAGGGGCTGTATTCCTCCCCGCCCGCCTCGACCCAGGCATCGCCGTTCTTGCCCTTGACGATGTCGTAGGGGACCAGCTCCATGTCCTTCTTGGTCATGGGGTCTTCGAACCGGCGTCCGATCAGGCGCTTGATCGCGAACAGCGTGTTGTCGGGGTTGGTCACCGCCTGGCGCTTGGCCGGCTGGCCGATCAACCGCTCGCTGTCCTTGGTGAAGGCGACGATCGACGGCGTGGTGCGCGCGCCTTCCGAGTTCTCGATGACCTTGGGCTTGCCCGCATCCATTACCGCGACGCAGCTATTGGTGGTGCCGAGGTCGATACCGATTACTTTGGCCATAATTCCTATTGCTCCATACTTGTTGGACGCCGCGCATTCGCTTCCCCGGTTCCGGCAGAAGCCCTTTGGCGGCTCGAGACAGCAACTCAATTGCGGCGCGATATAGGGGCGCTCGCGCTTGGCACAAGGGAACCGCGCAGCTAGAGGCGTGGGCCGCAACCAATGCCGGAGATGCTTCGCGTGAGACGCCCCCTGTACCCCTCGTTCGTCACTATTCTGGCGGTCGGCGCCCTGGCTCTGACCGGCTGTAGAGACGGCGCGCAGCCGGCGCCCGGGGCCGGCGAGGAGACGGGCGAGACCGCTGCCAGCTGGAGCGATCCCGATGCGCCCGAAGGCATCAGCGTTGGCGATGGCAGGCTGTTCCTGCCCGCGGTGGCGGGCAATCCGGGTGCGGTCTATTTCACCATCCGCAACGCCGGCGATGCGCCGCTGTCCATTGCATCAGCCGCAATCACCGGGGCCGGGATGACCATGCTGCACGAGACCGTGAGCGAGGGTGGGCGTGCACGGATGCGCAATGTCGACACAATCGATGTGCCCGCGGGGGGCGAGGTGCGGATGGCACCGGGCGGTCTGCACGTCATGGCGATGGACCTGTCCGAGGCGCTCGAGGAGGGCGCCGAAACCGAGGTGACGCTTACCTTTTCCAGCGGCGACAAGGTAAGCTTTCCCGCCACCATCATGGCCTCGGGCGGCGCCGACTGACGGCTCTGGCGGTGCCGACTGCCGCCACCCCGGCAGCGCCCCGCCCGGTCGCCTGCCCGGTCGGGGGCGAACGAGCACTGACCACGGGCGAGGTCGCGCTGGCAAGGACCATGTTCGGCGAGGCGATCGACTACGCTAAGGTCACGATCAGGCGGCGCAAGTGGTTTGCCTTCCAGCCCCGCCGGGTGACCATGGCGCCGCGCGGCCACCTGCATTTCCACCCGCTGTCGGACGCCTATTGCGATGATTTCGCCAGCGCTCCGCTATCGCGGCGAGGCCTGTTCATTCATGAACTGGTGCATGTTTGGCAGACGCAGACGCTGGGCGAATGGTATCTGGTGCTCAACAGGATGCCGTGGTGCCGCTATGATTATGCGCTCAAACCCGGCCTGCCCCTGACGCGCTACGGCATCGAACAGCAGGCGGAAATCGTGCGCCATGCCTTCCTGTTGCGCAACGGAATGATGGTGGCAGGCGTGGCGGACAAGAGCGCCTATGAAGCGCTGGTCCGCTTTCCGGGAGCCAGCCGGTCATAGCCGGGTATTTCGTCAGGGGTTATGACCGGTGACGGGGGCGGGAAGGCGTATCACCTTTCCCGCCCGGTTCGGCATTGGCGATCGGGTCAGTAGCGCGGATCGACCGGATAGCCTTGCGTGCCGTAACAATCATCGTCCAGACGGCCGTTGCGGTCATAGCCGTCACAGCCATCGTTCTTGTCGATGAAATATCCGCCCGCGCCGCCCGCCGCAGCGCCCACGGCGGCGCCGGCCACAACGTCACCACCGGTGATCGCGGCAATGCCCGCACCCGCCGCAGCGCCAAGCCCGGCGCCTTCGGCAGCGTAATTGTCGGCACACGCGCCCAACGAAAGCGCCGACAGCGCTAGGGTGGGGGCCAGCAAAATACGACTTCTCATGGCAATCCTCCGTCTATCCCGTTTCGCGGGAATTACGAATCGGGTCGGCCCTCGTTCCCATACCAACGCTGCAAGCTGGTTGAACGAGCATGCGCGCGCACTGGTCACCCGGCGTTGGGCTTTCGCGCCACGCCGACCATTGCCGGGCGCAGCAACCGGTCCTTGATCATGTAGCCGGCCTGCATTTCCTGCACCACGATCCCCGGCTCGGCGTCGGCGGAAGGCAGCTCCATCATCGCCTGGTGATGATTGGGGTCGAGCGGCATGCCCATGGCGGCGATGCGGGTGATGCCATGCTGAGCGAACACCTTTTCCAGTTCGCGCTGGGTTGCCTGGATACCCTGGACCAGCCCCTTGAACTTGGAATCCTCGCGCAGATCCTCAGGGATCGCATCCACCGCGCGGCTCAGATTGTCGGCCACCGATAGAACATCGCGGGCAAAACTGGTCGCCGCATAGGCCCTGGCATCAGCCAGGTCCTTCTCCATCCGGCGACGCACATTCTGCGTCTCTGCACGGGCGTAGAGGACGTCCTGCTGCGCCCGTTCGAGATCCTCGCGCAACGCATCGAGCGCCCCATCGTCGTTCTGGCCCTCGCCTGGCGCGCCATCCTCGCGATCGTCCGCGTCCTCCGGGTAATCGTTACCTTCGTGAAAGTCGTCATCGAGAAACTTGCCTGGAACGCCGTCGAGTTCCCTTTGCGCCGCTTCATCGCGCCGCCTGTCATTGTCGGTCATATATCCGTCAGCCTATGAGCTTGCCCAGCGAGCGGGCGGTGAAGTCCACCATGGGCACAACCCTGGCGTAATTCAACCGCGTGGGGCCGATCACCCCGAGCACGCCGACCACCCTGCCCTCGCGGTCGCGATAGGGGGCGGTGATGACCGACGAACCGGTCAGCGCGAACAGGCGGTTCTCGGCACCTATGAAAATGCGCGTCGCTTCCGCCTCGCGCGCGTTCTCGAGCAGTTCGGCGACCGACTGCTTGCTTTCCAGCGCGTCGATCAGCTGGCGGACCCGCTCGATATCGGCCAGCGCCGCATCATCGATGAGGTTGGCCTGGCCGCGCACGATCAGCACCGGCCGACGCGCGGCATCCTCGCTCCACACCGCAAGCCCGCGCTGCATCAGGGTCTGCGACGCCTCGTCCAGCGCCGCGCGCCCCTCGCTGATCTCCTGGCCGATCGCCCGCACCGCTTCCGCCAGCGTGCGACCGGCAAGCCTGGCGGTGACGTAATTGCTCGCCTCCTGCAGCGCCGAGGCCGGCGTTCCCTCGGGCACGTCGAGGATCCGGTTCTCGACCTGGCCGTCCTGTCCCACGAGCACCGCCAGCACGCGGGTAGCATCGAGCGGGACCAGGCTCATTTGTGCAAGGCGCGGTTCGCGCTGCGGCACCAGCACCATTCCTGCCGCGCCGGACAGATCGGACAGCAGCGCGCTGGTCATCTCGAGCGCCCGCTCGATCGGCCCCGAGCGGTCCGATGCTGCCTGCCCCAGCTGGTTCTCGATCGCCGCGCGTTCTTCCGCGGTGGGTTCGGCGACCTGCATCATCGCGTCGACGAACAGGCGGAGGCCCGTCTCGGTGGGCATGCGTCCGGCACTGGTGTGCGGCGCGGTGAGCAGGCCCAGGCCCTCCAACTCGCTCAGCACCGAGCGGATCGAGGCCGGCGACAGGTTGAGCTCACCCCTGCTGGCGAGCGTCTTGGATCCCACCGGATGACCGCTGGTGATATAATCCTCCACCACCATGCGGAAGATATCGCGGGCACGGGCGGTCAGTTCGGTGACCGGAAGCGAGGCCATGGTGACAGGTTATGCGTGCCTATCGTGGCCGCGCCAAGCCCAAAGCATGCGCGCGGTGCCCAGACAGCCGGTCCTTTCCTTCCGCCGGCGAGCGGCTATGCACGCCTTAGCCCGCCATGTTTCGGGCCCGCTAGACAGGAGATCCCGCTTGCGACCATCCGGCCGAGCGCCCGACGAAATGCGCCCCATCACCATCGAGACAGGCTTCACCAAACATGCCGAGGGCTCGTGTCTGATCTCCTTCGGGGATACCCGGGTGCTGGTCACCGCGAGCGTGGAGGAACGCGTCCCACCGTTCCTGCGCGGCAAGGGCCAGGGATGGGTGACGGCGGAATATTCCATGCTGCCACGCGCAACGCACACGCGCGGGACACGCGAGGCGGCCAAGGGCAAGCAGAGCGGCCGCACACAGGAAATCCAACGGCTTATCGGTCGATCCTTGCGCGCGGTGATGGATATGGAGCGGCTCGGGGAGCGGCAGATCACGCTCGATTGCGATGTGCTGCAAGCCGATGGCGGCACACGCACGGCGGCCATCTCGGGCGCCTGGGTGGCGCTGCGGCTGGCGGTGGACAAGCTGGTCGCCGCCGGCACGGTTTCGGCCGATTGCGTAACGGGCAAGGTGGCGGCGATCTCTTGCGGGATCCGGGCCGGCACGCCGCTGCTCGATCTGGACTACGAGGAGGATTCGAGCGCCGATGCCGATGCCAATTTCGTGCTGCTCGAGGGGGGCCGCATCGCCGAAGCGCAGGCGACTGCGGAGGGCGCGCCCTATGACGAGGAGGGGCTGTTGCGCCTTCTCCGCCTCGCGCGGATCGGTTGTACGAAGATATTCGCTGTGCAGGAACAGGCGGTCCGCGCGTAACCGCTTCGGAGACTGAAGGTGCGAGAAACCTTGGGATGACGAGCGGACGAAGTCTTCGAGGCGGCAAGCTCGTTCTTGCCACGCATAACCGGGGGAAGAACGCGGAGATCTCCGCGCTGCTGGCCCCCCATGGTATGGATTGCATCGCCGCGTCCGCACTGGGCCTTCCCGAGCCGGCCGAGACCGGTGACAGCTTCGCCGAAAACGCGCTGATCAAGGCGCGGGCAGCGGCGCAAGGCTCGGGACTGGTCGCGCTGGCCGATGACAGCGGGCTTTGCGTGGCGGCGCTGGATGGGCGGCCGGGGGTCACCACCGCCGACTGGGCGGAGCGTCAGTGGTTCGAAGGCGAACCGGGGCGCGACTGGTACATGGCGATGGGCAAAGTCGAGGGCATGCTCGCCGCGCTTGGTCCGCAGACCGCGCGCGATGCCTTCTTCGCCTGCGCGCTGGCCATCGTGTGGCCCGATGGCGAGCACCGGGTGCACGAGGGAAAGGTCCACGGGACGCTGACCTGGCCGCCGCGCGGTGAAATGGGCTTCGGGTTCGATCCGGTCTTCGTGCCTGAAGGACGTGACATGACCTTCGCCCAGATGGACCCGGCGGACAAGCAGGCGATCAGTCACCGCGCGATGGCCTTCGCCAAGCTGGTGAGCGCCCATTTGGCTTGAGGGCACGGGAATAGCGCGTTCGGCCTGCTGCTCGCCTCGGGCGGTCAAAAGCAACGATGGTCGTGGTTGCCGCCAGCTAGCCAATCCAACAAGCATCTCGAGCACCAAGAGTTATCTCTAGCGCCAGCAGGTTAAAATGTGATGAAGAGCGCTGATGGCAGCCGCGCTTTATATCCATTGGCCGTTCTGCGTCTCCAAATGCCCCTATTGCGATTTCAATTCGCATGTCCGCACAGCGATCGACATCGATGCCTGGCGCGAAGCGTTGATCGCCGACATGCGGTTCGAGGCCGAGCGTGCCGGTGGCGAGGCGCTCGAGACGATTTTTCTCGGCGGCGGGACACCCTCGCTCATGCCGCCCGAACTGGTGGCTGCGCTTCTGGCCGCCGCCGAGCGCGCCTGGGGTTTTGCTGCCGATATCGAAATCACTTTGGAGGCCAATCCCACCAGCTTCGAAGCCGGCCGTTTCCGCGGCTTCGCCGCCGCAGGGATCAACCGTCTGTCGATCGGCGTGCAAAGTTTCGATGACCAGGCGCTCGCCTTCCTGGGACGGGGTCATTCTTCGGACGAAGCGCTGCACGTCATAGCTTGCGCGCAGCAACTGTTCGCGCGCGTCAGCTTCGATTGCATCTATGCCCTGCCCGGACAGACCGCGCACGAATGGGAGGCGCAACTGGCCCGTGCGCTGTCGCTGGGCACCGGTCACCTGTCGCTTTACCAGCTGACCATCGAGCCCGGCACCCGCTTCGCGTCGGACTTGCGGCAACACAAACTTGTGCCGATGGAGAATGACGAGGCGGCCGAATTGTTCGCTGTGACCCGGACGATGACCGAGCAGGCCGGGCTGCCCGCCTACGAGGTCAGCAATCATGCCAGGCCGGGTGAGGAGAGCCGCCACAATCTGGCGATCTGGCGCTACGAGGATTATTGCGGCATCGGTCCGGGCGCCCACGGACGGCGACGAGGGGTTGCCACTTCGCGCATCCGCAAGCCCGAGAACTGGCTCGATGCGGTGCGAACGGTTGGTCATGGGATTGCCGAGGAGCGCCCGCTGGACCCAGGCGAAGCTGCTAGCGAGGCGTTGCTGATGGGCCTGCGACTGGCCGAGGGGGTCGATCTGGCCAGGTTGTCCGACCGCTTAGGGATTCCCCAAGCCGAACTTGTCGATCCCCGCCGGTTTGCGCTCACTCGCGACCTTGGACTGGTCGAGGAGAAAGCCGGCCGTGTTCGTCTCACTTCCGCCGGAATGCCCGTGCTCGACGCGATCCTGGGCGAACTGGTGCCGTCCGGGCTGGTCATCGGATGAATGCGGTTGGCGATGACGAACGCGCTCTCATGCTGGGCGCGTGGCGCGATCATCTCGAGCAGGCCCGCCGTCGTTCCGGCCACACCGTGCGCGCTTATATCGCGGCTGCCGGGCGGCTTCTCACGATGCTGGAGCTAGCGGATTTCGCCGCCGTGGCTGCGCTCGACGCGCGCGCATTGCGGGCGCATCTGGCGTCGCGTCGGGCTACGGGGCTGGGCAATGCCTCGGTGGCGCGCGAATTGTCGGCGCTGAGGGCGTTCCTTGCTTTCGCTCGCGACCAGGCGGGCGAGGAAGGCAACCCTGCCTCGCGCCTCAGGGGACCGCGAACGTCGCGCGGTCTGCCGCGTCCCGTCACCCCCGATGATGCGATGGGGCTTGCCGATACCGTGGCCTCGTTCGCTGGCGAGGAATGGATCGGCGCGCGCGACCGGGCGGTGCTGCTGCTGATGTATGGCGCGGGTTTGCGCATCGCCGAAGCGCTGTCGCTGACCGCGGACGACCTGCCGCTTGGCGATACGTTGCTGGTAACCGGCAAGGGGGCGAAACAGCGGGTCGTAGCGCTGGTCCCCTTGGTTCGCGCGGCGGTGAGCGAATATGCCGCCTCATGTCCCTGGCCGCTGTCGGGCGATGACCTGTTGTTTCGCGGCGCCAAGGGCGGGCCGCTCAACCAGGGAATGGTCCAGCAGGCGACCGCGCGCGCGCGCCGGGCGATGGGCCTTCCCGCCAGCGCCACGCCGCATGCGCTGCGCCACAGCTTTGCCACCCACCTGCTCGGCGCCGGCGCGGACCTGCGCTCGCTGCAGGAGTTGCTTGGTCATGCAAGCCTGGGCTCGACCCAGATCTACACCCGGGTCGATGCCGCCACCATGCTCGATGTCTATCGCGCGGCGCACCCGCGCGAACGAGGGGACTAGACCGCGCGCCGGGCGCCCGGTCCACCACGCCACATGCGTTGCAGCGTTCCATCGCGCCGCGAATAGCCATGCCACAGCGCCATCGCCACATGGCCGGCGACAAGCGCCAGCAGCAGCCAGCCCAGCTCTCCGTGAAGCGCGCCGCCAAGCGCCTGCATCCATTCGATTTCCGGGTCGCGCGGCGCAAACACCGGCATGCCGAACAAGGTCAGTCCCCACTTGCTGCCATAGGCGCGCACAAGTGCGATAGTGGGTATGGCGAACATCAGCAGATACATCGCCAGATGACCGAGCGTTGCCGCTCGCCTCAGCGCCTTGGGGCCCGCATGATGGGGTCGGTTGCGCAAGTTCGCCAGACCCCAGCCACCACGCAGCAGCACCAGGCACCATAGAGTGAACCCAATGTCGAAATGGGTTGCGAAAACGAACTCCTCGACCGGCGTGTCGTCAGCGAAGAAATGTAGGATGGCAGAGGTGAACTGCCAGGCGAACAGGGCCGCCATGGTCCAGTGAAAGAAGCGACTTATGCGTCCGTAGCCTGCCGGAGTATCACGCCAGCGCTGTGTGATGGTAGTTATTGCTTGACTGTTATGGTCCACGTTTTTCTCGCGCCCCGCCGCTTGCTTGGTTCGATCCAGTGCCCGGCTTCCAGGTTGCCAGTCGCCACAAATAGCCGGCAACCGTCAGCACGACAATCGCCAGGATGGCCCAGCCCAGAATGTCCTGAGATTCGGCGAGCCAACGGCCGAGCCATTCGCCCCCCTTGATGAGCAACACGTTCCATATCATCGCACCGGCGAAGGTGAAGCCGACGAACTTCCATACCGGCATATGCGCAAGACCCGCCGGCAGCGAGATGACCGAACGCAATACGGGCGAGAAGCGCAGCACGAACACCACCCAATGGCCATGCCGGCGCAGGAACCGGCTCGCCTTCTCGATATGCTCCCATTCCACCGTGAGCCATCGACCCCAGCGCTCGACAAAAGGCCGCAGCCGCTTGTAGCCGTATTTCTGACCCAGCCAGAACAGCACCAGATTGCCGGCGGTGGAGCCTGCGGTTCCGGCAAGCAGCAGCGGCCAGAAGTCCATCGCGCCGCGCGCCACCAGCACCCCGCCAATCCCCATGATGACCTCGGAAGGGATCGGCGGAATGATGTTCTCAAGCGCCATCAGCAGGAATATGCCGGCGTAACCGCCCCGTTCGATCGCATTGATGATGACGTCATCCATGGCGCCAAAACGCCGCGGCAACCGATTGGGGTGCAGATCGAGCCAAGACCGCCGTTGGCTCGGGACGTCGGCGGTCTCGGCTGTGGAACGGGCCGCCTATTCGGCAGTGCGCCCGGTGGTGTGCATCGTGCCCTGTTTTACGCAGCGCGATGTGCAACCCATCCTGGGACGAACGCCATCGTCGATCCATTGCCACGCGACATCGACATATTCCTTGCCACCGGTCTGCAGGTCTTCCTCCTTATGGAAGGAAACCTCAAGGCCATCTTCGACGGACTGCATGCCATCGGGCAAGTCGATGGAACGTCCGGTCCTTTCTTCATGCATATGCGGCATGAAAATACCGAGGTTGTATTTCGCCAATGTCTTGGCAATCGCCTCGATCTCGGGAAGATAAATAGCGTCCTGTGCCACCTTCATGCCTTGCGGAAGCAGCTCGCCATCATCGATTCGTTCTTAAATTGTCATGTTATTCTCTCCCTTCATTGATTAGACCGTGAGCCTTTCATGGCCGTTGGGGCAAGTCAAGCCGAGGCGCGCTTGCAGCCTTGGTCGCGATGCCGGCGCTCGATCGCATCCCATATAAGCCCGGCGGTGTCGGTGCCGTTGAAGGCGTCTATGGCGACAATGCCGGTGGGGCTGGTGACGTTGATCTCGGTCAGCCACTGGCCGCCGATGACATCGATGCCCACGAAAACCAGACCCCGCCGGCGCAGTTCGGGGCCCATCGCTGTGCAGATCTCCCGTTCGCGGCCGGTAAGCTGTGTCGCCTCGGCAGTGCCGCCCTGCGCCAGATTGGAGCGGAACTCGCCCTCCCCCGGCTTGCGGTTGATCGCGCCCGCCACTTCGCCATCCACCAGAACGATCCGCTTGTCGCCATCGGCAACCTCAGGAAGGAAACGCTGGACCATATGCGGCTCGGGCCAGGTCTGGTTGAAGATTTCGAGCAAGGCGGAAAGATTGGTTCCCGCCTCGTCCACCTTGAAGATCGCCTTGCCGCCATTGCCGTGCAGCGGCTTGATGATCACCGCGCCATGCTCGCGTTGAAAGGCGCGGATCTTACCAAGTTGCCGCGTGATCAGCGTGGGTGGCATGAACTGCGCGTAATCCAGCACGAACATCTTTTCGGGGCTGTTGATGACGCTGAGCGGGTCGTTGATCACCAGCGTGCGGTCCCGCAGCCGGTCGAGCAGCAGTGCAGCGGTGATATAGCCAAGGTCGAACGGCGGGTCCTGGCGCATGAGAACCACGTCGACATCACGCGCCAGGTCGAGGTTGGCTGGTTCGCCGTTCTCGAAGTGATCGCCTTTGCCGCGCTGCACTTGCACCGGCCAGGCCTGCGCGGTGATGGCGCCATTCCGCCAGGCCAGCGCGCCCGCCCCGTAATGCCACAACCGGTGCCCGCGCGCTTGGGCCGCCAGCATCAGCGCGAAGGTGGAATCGCCGGCGATGGCAATGGTCTGGATAGGGTCCATCTGGACCGCGACGCGCAGGGACCGGGTCACTTCGCGCGGTGCTTCAGGGTGGGTGGGACGAAAGGGTGCAAGGTCATCATGATCACGGCTGCCAGGCGTTGACGATGTGCCGGGGCGGCGTGCTGGGCGCAAGCAGGATCACATCGATGCGGATGTCCTCGCCCGGCGCGGCGTAAAGATGCGCCACGCTTTGCGCCGCGGCGGCGACCCGGGAAAGGCGGTGTTCGTCGATCGCTGTCGCCAGGTCGGCTGCGCGCGCGCGCCACTTTACTTCGACGAAGGCCACCGTTCCCTCCTGGCGCGCCACCAGATCGATCTCGCCCAGCTTGGTCTTCACCCGGTTGGCGATGATCTGCCAGCCTTGCGCGAACAGCCATTCGGCCGCCCGCGCTTCGCCGCGGCGTCCCCGTTGCTCGGCGAGCTGGCGTTTCACTGCCGCCCTATCTCCAGTGCGCGAGCATAAAGCCACTTGCGGTCGAGCCCGGTGGTCCTGGCGACCTCGGCGGCGGCTTGCGAGGGTTTTGAGGTCTCCAGAAGCGCGCGCAGCATTTGCTCGCCGTGCCGCTCATTGACCGGCGGAGGGGCCGATGGCGGGGCGATGAGAAGGACGATCTCGCCCCTGGGCGGATGGGCTGAATAATGCGCGTGCAGTTCGGCCGCCGGACCAGCGCGGCATTCCTCGTAGAGCTTGGTCAATTCGCGCGCCACGGCTACTTCGCGATCGGGAAACATCTCGGCGATGAGGGTCAGCGACTTGGCAAGGCGCGGCGCGGTGTCGAAGAAGATCAGCGTGGCACGAACGGGTGCCAGTTCCTCGAACAGCTGCCGCCGCGCGCTGTCCTTTACCGGCACGAAGCCGGCGAACAGGAACCGGTCGCTGGGCAGACCGGACATGGCCAGCGCGGAAAGCGGAGCGCTCGGACCGGGCAGCGCGCTGATCGCAACGCCCGCCGCGCGCGCCTCGCGAACCAGGCGAAAGCCGGGATCGGAGACCAGCGGCGTCCCCGCATCGCTCACCAGCGCCACCGCCCGCTCGGCCATCGCCGCGACCAGGCGGGCGCGATCCTCGGGTGCGCTGTGATCGTGATAGCGCCATAACGGCTTTTCCAGCCCCAGATGCTTGAGGAGCTTTCCCGTCACCCGCGTATCCTCGCAGGCGATCGCGTCGCAACGAGCCAGCGTGTCGACCGCGCGCCGCGTGATGTCGCCAAGATTGCCAATCGGCGTGGCGACAATATAGAGGCCGCTGGGCAGCGCTTCGGGTTCGTCGAATCCGGGCTGGCCGAACGGGCTGGAGGGCATGTCGCTCACCATGGCCCCATGAACAGGCGGGACTGAGACGGCAAGCATGTTGAACCTTGTGCGACGGGGCCTCGCGGTCCTTCTTCTGACCCTGTTTCTGTCCGCGTGCCAGATCATTCCGGGCGTTGGCGGTGGCCGGGATGCGCCCGAGCGAACCCCGCCCCCTCCCCCCGCAAACGCGGGCGATACCCCTGCCACCCCGACACCCGGGCTGCCCACCGACGAGGATCGTCACCGCGTGGCGTTGCTGGTGCCGCTTTCGGGAAACAATGCCGAGGTCGGCCAGTCGATCGCCAATGCCACCACCATGGCGCTGCTCGACACCAACGCGCAGAACCTGCGGATCACCAGCTACGACACCGCGGGCGGTGCGCGCCAGGCCGCGCGCCGTGCGGTGGCCGAGGGCAACCGGCTGATCCTGGGCCCGTTGATGCGCGACGAGATCGACCAGGTGCTGGCCGAGGCACGGCCGGCCAACGTCCCCCTCATCAGCTTTTCCAACGACACTTCGGCCGCGCGGCCCGATGCCTTCGTGCTGGGGCATGTGCCCGAGCAATCGATCGCGCGCACGGTGCGTTTCGCCATCGAACGCGGCGAGCGGCGGTTCGGCGCGCTGGTCCCGCGCGGCGAATATGGCGAGCGGGCGCTCGATGTCCTGAGCCGGGTCGTGGCGGCGCGCGGCGGGACGCTGGTCGCCAGCGAGCGATACGAGCGTGGCAATAGCGCGGTAGCCGGCGCGGCGACACGGCTTGCGGGGCGCAGCGGGATCGACGCGGTGCTCATCGCCGATGGGGCCGCGGTATCGGTTGTCGCGGCCGAAGCCCTGCGGCGCGCGGGCGCCTCGCAACCGGTGTTGCTGGGCACCGAACTATGGAGCGGCGAGGATGAGGTGACGCGCAGCCAGGCGCTTCGCGGCGGATGGTATTCGGCCGTCTCGGACACCCGCTATCGCCAGTTCGCCGGCAGCTACCAGGCGCGCTTCGGCGAGCGACCCTCGCGCATCGCCACGCTGGGTTACGATGCGGTGCTGCTTGCGCTTAACGTGGCGCGCGACTGGCGACCGGGCGACCGATTCCCGGCGACAGAACTGCTCGATCCCGACGGTTTTCTGGGCATCGACGGGCCTTTCCGCTTCAACCGCGACGGGGTGGGCGAGCGGTCGATGGAGGTGCGCCAGATCGGCGCCGGCACAGTCAGCGTGGTCAGTCCGGCACCCTCTCGCTTCGACTGAGGACACACCGCGGCGGTTGCGGATATCGCCGCACGCCTGCTTGAAGGTCCGCGGCGCGCCGTCCTATAGGTTGCGGCCATGAGCGACGACCTGTTCGACAAGATGCCCGTCGACAAGGCATCCGATGCCTATGACGCCTCGGCGATCGAGGTTCTCGAAGGGCTCGAACCGGTTCGCCGCCGGCCCGGCATGTATGTCGGCGGAACCGACGACCGGGCGCTTCACCACCTTGCCGCTGAAGTCATCGACAACGCCATGGACGAGGCGGTGGCCGGCCATGCGAGCCGCATCGAGGTCACGCTCGAGGAAGGGCCCGAGGGAACCGCCGGCCGGCTTATCGTCACCGATAATGGCCGCGGCATCCCGGTGGATGAGCACCCCAAGTTTCCCGGCAAGTCCACGCTTGAGGTGATCCTGACCACGCTCCATTCGGGGGGCAAGTTTTCGGGGAAGGCCTATGCCACCAGCGGCGGCCTCCACGGCGTGGGGGTCAGCGTGGTCAACGCCCTGTCGAGCGAATTGCGCGTGGAGGTGGCGCGCGGCCGCGAGCTGTACGTCCAGCAATTCGCGCGCGGCGAACCGATGGGACCGCTCGCCAACGCGGGCGCTGCTCCCAACAGGCGCGGCACCACCATCGCCTTCGTCCCCGATCCGGCCATCTTCGGCGAGCGCAAGTTCAGCGCCAGGCGGCTGTTCGAGCTGGCCCGCTCCAAGGCCTATCTGTTCGCCGGGGTGGAGATCCGCTGGAAATGCGCCGCCTCGCTCGCGATCGACGATCTGCCGACCGAAGCCCAGTTCCAGTTTCCCGGCGGCCTGGCCGATCATCTGGCTGAACAGGTGGGAACGCGCGAATGCGTGACCGCCGAGCCCTTCACCGGCGGGCAGGACTTCGCGGACGAGGCGGGCCGTGCGGAATGGGCGATCGCCTGGCCGCTCTGGTCGGATGGGGCGACCAGCTGGTATTGCAACACCGTGCCCACCCCCGATGGCGGGACGCACGAGCAGGGCGCGCGCGCCGCGCTGGTCAAGGGCCTGCGCGCGTTCGGTGAGCTGGCCGGCCAGAAGAAGGCCAAGGACCTATCGGCCGATGACGTTGTCGCGGGCGCCGAGATCATGCTGAGCGTGTTCGTCCGCGAGCCCCAATTTCAGAGCCAGACCAAGGATCGCCTGACCTCGCCCGAGGCCGCGCGCCTCGTCGAGACCGCGATGCGCGATCATTTCGACCATTTCCTGACCGACAACATGGAGCGCGGGCGGACACTGCTGGCGGCGGTCATGGAGCGCATGGACGAGCGGCTGAAACGCAAGGCCGAACGCGAGATCAAGCGCAAGACCGCCACCAGCGGCAAGCGACTGCGACTGCCGGGCAAGCTGACCGACTGCTCGGGTGAAACCGATGGCGAGACCGAGCTGTTCATCGTCGAGGGGGACAGCGCGGGCGGCAGCGCCAAGCAAGCGCGCGATCGCAAGACCCAGGCGATCCTGCCGATCCGCGGCAAGATCCTCAACGTCGCCAGTGCCAGTGCCGACAAGATCCGCGGCAATTCCGAGATCGCCGACCTGATCCTGGCGCTGGGATGCGGCACCCGGCGCGACTGCGACCCGGCAACGCTGCGCTATGACCGGATCGTCATCATGACCGACGCCGATGTCGACGGCGCGCATATCGCCACCTTGCTGATGACCTTCTTCTTCCAGGAGATGGCTGCACTGGTGCGGCAGGGGCACCTGTATCTCGCCCAGCCCCCGCTCTATCGTCTCACCGCCGGCAAGGAGAGCCATTATGCGCGCGACGATGCACACCGGGCACAGCTGGAGGCAAGCGTTTTCAAGGGCCGCAAGGTCGAGGTGGCGCGGTTCAAGGGGCTGGGGGAGATGAACCCCGGACAGCTGCGCGAAACCACGATGGCGCCCGAAAGCCGCAGCCTGGTGCGCATCACGCTGCCCACCGAGCACGAGCAGCGGCATGCGGTTTCCGAACTGGTCGACCAGCTGATGGGTCGCAATCCCGAGCACCGGTTCAATTTCATTCAGAACCAGGCCGGCAATATCGACCGCGAGATGATCGACGCCTGATCGCCGGCCATGGCTGCGCGATGGCGTTTCGCGTGCCCGATGCGCTGCTTTTTATGGTCCATAAAATGGGTTTTGCGCTTCGGATTACTTCCGCAACGGGAACGATCGGCGATAGTGTGGTTAGCCCATGGTGATATCCCGAGGCGTGATGAACCGGAAATTTCGAACCGGGAACTCCACGCGCGATTGCTTTGCAGCCATCGCTCAAACAGGGTGATGCCGTTCATGCTGGCCGCCGTCGGGAGCCGGGGCGGATAGGCGCAACCGGCTCAGTACAAAAGCACGTCGGCCATTTCCTCGCGCCATGCGGTCTCGTCGCGCGCGGCCAGTGTCTCGAGGTCGGCCGGTATGGCGGATGGGTCGTCCACCCACTCGCGCAGCGCCGGCCCGCCATTGATGACATCGATTGCCAGCCGCTCGAACTCGTATTCATAGGCGAAGTCGCGCCATAGTGGATAATCGGGCTCGAGCATGCGGATCGCCTTGAAAGCGAGCGCCTGCAGCCGCCATGGCCGGAAGCCGCATGATCGTAGAACCGGCCTTCGGCGTGGACCATCAGCGCGCTGCATAGGGCGCCCGAATGCTTGTGAAATGTGGGCGTGAACCAGCATTCACGGATTGCGCAGCCGACAAGCCACTGAGGCGCCAAGCGCTCCATCTGCGCCAGGACCGCGCGTGCCTCAAGATCGGGCGCTCCGAACAGGATCTCGAGCGGTCGTGTCGTTCCGCGGCCTTCGCTTAGCGTCGTGCCTTCGAGCATGACGGTTCCTGCATAACAGCGCGCCATGTTGAGACCGGCAGCGTTGGGGCTGGGATTGATCCACACGCGATCCTCGGGCCAGCCGAAGCCGGGCTGTTCTCCGGGCGACCAGCCGTCCATCGCAATAACCCGGTAATCGACATCCAGCCCGAAATGCCGGATGAACCAGTGCCCCATTTCCCCCATCGTCAGGCCATGGCGCATGGGCATGGGCGCGGCGCCGACAAAACTTTCCTGGCCCGCGACAAGCGGGCTTCCCTCGACCGGCCGCCCCGCCGGATTGGGACGATCGAGCACCCAGACTGTTTTGCCCCGTCTTGCCGCCTCTTCCAGCAGATAGAGCAAAGTCGTTACGAAAGTGTAAATCCGGCACCCCAGATCCTGCAGATCGAACAGGAACACATCCGCCGAATCCATCATGGCCGCACTCGGGCGGCGGACCTCACCGTAGAGCGAATAGACAGGAATATCGTATGTCGGATCGCGCTCGTCGCCGGTCTCGACCATATTGTCCTGCTTGTCGCCCTTCAGCCCGTGCTGCGGCCCCAGCGCGGCGGTGACGTCGATCCCGGCAGCGATCAGCGCATCGAGCGAATGGGTGAGATTATCCGTGACCGAGGCGGGGTGGGCCACCAGCGCGATCCGCCGGCCGGCAAGGGGCTGGCGAAGCGCCGGGTCACCAAGCAGCCGGTCTATCCCGAACCTCATGGGGCTTCGGGTGGCGCAAGTGTGGCCGCAAAGCAACCGGGATGGTGGAAGTCGGGCTTCGGTCCGGCATGCGCGAGCGCCCAGTAGGACATGATGCCCCCCTCCTCCTCGATCACCGCGCAAAGACCGATGCGTGAGGGCAGCGGGGGAAGACCGCAAACCCGCATCGCCACGTCCAGGATGAGCACATCGCCGCCTCGCCGGGCGGCAATGACGGGTGGCCGCATGACGGGGCGCGGCTTCATCCCCTGCCGGTAGGAGGAAAAGTCGTAGGCCGCCCAGCATTCGGACGGGGCGAAGTTGAACTCGGCATAGCTCCCTTGTCCCGCGCCCGTGCAGAACAGTTCGAAACAGGTATGACGCCACAGGTCATCGGCGCGGTTACGCCCCGCCGCGGGCGGCGCAACGAGCCGGGCGCTACCCTCTATCCGCCAGCGCAGTTCAAGCCAGCCGCCCGGCACATGACGAACCCGCGCGCGGATCGACCGGACGCGAAGCGCAGGATGCGCGGGATGCGGCACGAGCGGCAGGGGGGGCGGATCCATTTGCAACGGCCTGGCGCGATGCTACCCGGCGTGGCCCATGGGAACCAAGCGATGAGCCAGCACCGATCGAGCCTTCTGCGCCTGCTCGAGGAGCGCGGCTATATTCACCAGGCGACCGATGTGGCCGCGCTCGACTCGCTCGCCGCCGAGCGGCCGATCTCGGGATATATCGGGTTCGATGCCACCGCTCCCTCGCTGCATGTGGGTAGCCTGGTGCAGATCATGATGCTGCGCCGCCTTCAGCAAGCCGGGCACCGGCCGGTGGTGCTGATGGGCGGCGGCACCACGCGGATCGGCGACCCGTCCGGGCGCGACGAAAGCCGCCGCATGCTCGATGATGCCACGATCGCGCGCAACATCGGCTCGATCCGCCGGGTGTTCGAGCGTCTCTTGCAATTCGGCGACGGACCGGGCGAGGCGGTGATGGTGGACAATCATGACTGGCTGCGTGCGCTTGGCTATATTGAATTGCTTCAGGAGGTGGGCAGCCATTTCACCGTCAACCGGATGCTTACCTTCGATTCGGTGCGGCTGAGACTCGAACGCGAACAGCCGATGAGCTTCCTGGAATTCAATTACATGATCCTTCAGGCCTATGATTTCCGCCACCTGGCGCAAACTCTCGACGTGCGGCTGCAGATGGGCGGTTCGGACCAGTGGGGCAATATCGTCAGCGGGGTGGAGCTGGGGCGGCGGATGGATGGTGCACAGCTGTTCGGCCTGACCACCCCGCTCATCACCCGCGCGGATGGGGCCAAGATGGGCAAGACCGCGAGCGGCGCGGTCTGGCTCAACGAGGACCAGCTTCCTGATTATGATTTCTGGCAATATTGGCGCAATGTGGATGACCGTGATGTGGGCCGGTTCCTGCGCCTGTTCACCGATATCGAGCTGGACGAGATATCCCGGTTGGAAACGCTCGCCGGACGCGAGATCAACGCGGCCAAGGAGACGCTGGCGAACGAGGTAACCAGATTGGTGCGCGGCGGAAAGGCGGCTAAGGCGGCTTCGCGTACGGCTGCCGAAACCTTCGCCGGGGGCGGCGTGGGCGAGCAATTGCCGGTGCTGGAGGTGCCGCCCGGCGGGATGCGGTTGGGGGCGGTTTGCCATGCGGTCGGCTTTGCCTCCTCCAATGCCGAAGCCAAGCGCAAGATCGCCGAGGGTGCGGTGCGGATCGACGATGAGGCGCCGCGCGATCCCGGCTATCTAGTGGAACTATCTCCGGGCGAAGAACGGCGGCTGAGCCTGGGCCGCAAGCGACACGCGATCTTGCGCGCCGGATAATCGGCTTCGCTGGAAATGTTGTAGGAGCGCAATCGGCATTTGCGCGCGTGCGCGTGGTATAAGGCTACGATCGCTCGCCAGAATAATTGCGCATGCTAGCCGCGGCGGCGCAATGCGGCATTGGGTTGCAGCCTGCTCAGAAGCTCTTCGAAGTCATCCGCGCGCAGAATGCGTTCGAACTGGAAGCCGGCGCGGTTGCGGCTCGTCCAGATGCAATGTGCCTCGATCCGCCCGACAACTGGTAGTTGCAGCACGACACGGCAGCCGCGCGTGAACCCGTCGGCATTTGCGATCATGAAACCATATGAGGAGATATTCGCCAGATCGATCGGCACTTCGCCGCGCTGTTTCTGCTCGGCCATCATGCGATGCTCGAGCGGATTGCGCACCGAATGGCGCAGTTCGGTGACGGAAAGACGTGCTCCTGCGCTCATGACTTCATATCCACCCCGATCGCGATCAGGCTCTACGGGCAAAGTCTGACGATTTGGTAAAGATCGCCTTCGCAAGCCCCGGGGCGGCCGCCACGAGGGCAAAGCCATTGTCGCCCCCCCTCTGCGCGCCCTCCCCGAAAGCCCGATGGCGCCAAGCACCTTGGCTTTGGCCGGGGGCGGTGTCATGGCTCGCGGCGTGACCGGCCCCTCCCCCGCGATGCACCCCGCGCCCGCCGGGCCGCAGCCGCGCTCTCCCCTCCAGATATCGGACTACCGCCGCTTCTGGCTCGCGCGCTATCTGGCGGTGTCCTCCACCCTCTCGATGGTGGTGCTGATCGGCTACCAGACCTATGATGTCGCGCGGGCCGATTACGGAATGGATATTCCCACCGCCTCGTTGATGCTGGGCCTGCTGGGCCTGGCGCAATTCATCCCGATCTCGCTTCTTACTCCGGTCGCCGGGCTCGCCGCCGATCTGTTCGACCGGCGCCGCGTGGTCCTGTTCGCCAATGCTATCGACGCGGTCATTGCGCTGAGCATCGGTCTGGCGACCTATAACGACGCGCTGACGCTGCCGCTTTTGTTCGGCCTTGCCGCCATGCATGGCTCAGCACGGGTGTTCAATGGTCCGGCGCTGGCGGCGATTGCGCCCAATATCGTACCCACCCGCCTGCTGCCCCGCGCGATCGCGTTGTCCTCGATCGCCTGGCAGATCGGCTCGGTCACCGGCCCCGCGGTGGGCGGGCTGCTGTTCGCCGGCTCCAATTCTCTCCCCTATTTTCTCTCGGCCGGACTGCTGGTGGTCTCGGGCACGCTCATATCGACCATACGGCCGGTCAAAGCCAAGCAGGACGAGGCCCATCGCAACCGTTTTCGCCAGATCGCCGACGGCTTTGTGTTCGTGCGCCGCGAGCGTTTCTTGCTGGGCTGCATCACGCTCGATCTGTTCGCCGTGCTGCTCGGCAGCGCCACCGCGATGCTGCCCGTCTTCGCCCGCGACATCCTGATGGTCGGTCCCGAAGGCCTGGGCTTCATGCGCGCGGCCCCCGCCGCCGGCGCGGCTGTCGTTGCCGCCTACCTCAGTGTGCGACCCTTCGAGGAGAATGTCGGGGTCAAGATGTTGTGGTCGGTGATCATCTTCGGTGCCTTTACCATCGCCTTCGCCTTGTCACAGGTGTTCTGGCTCAGCATGGCCCTGCTCGCCCTGCTTGGCGCGGCGGACATGGTTTCCGTGTTCATCCGGTCATCGCTGATCCAGCTCAACACACCTGATGACAAGCGCGGACGGGTCTCTGCCATCTCCGGGCTCGCCATCTCCGCCTCTAACGAGCTTGGCGAATTGCAGTCGGGACTGGTCGCCGCCGTGCTGGGCGCGGTGGGCGCGGTTGTGTTCGGCGGGGCGGGTGCCATAGTGGTCACCGTGACATGGGCATGGCTGTTTCCGGAACTGCGCCGGGCAAAGACCTTTACCTCCAAGTACCTGCCCGACGACGATCCCAAAAAGGAGATGCCCGTATGAAGGCCGCCAGCATTCTGGAGACGATCGGCAACACGCCGCACATCCGCCTTGCCAACATGTTCCCCGATCATGAGGTGTGGGTGAAGAGCGAGCGGTCCAACCCGGGCGGCTCGATCAAGGACCGGATAGCGCTGGCCATGGTGGAGGCGGCCGAGGCTTCGGGCGAGCTGAAACCCGGCGGCACGATCATCGAACCCACCAGCGGCAATACCGGGATCGGCCTGGCGATGGTGGCTGCGGTCAAGGGCTACAAACTGATCCTGGTGATGCCCGAATCAATGTCGCTCGAGCGTCGGCGGTTGATGCTGGCCTATGGCGCCAGCTTCGACCTGACGCCCAAGGAGGGCGGAATGAATGGCGCGCTGGCTCGCGCTGCCGAGTTGCTGGACGAGACCGAGAATGCCTGGATGCCGCAGCAGTTCGACAACCCGGCCAATATCGAGGTTCACACAAGAACCACGGCGCAGGAGATACTGAGCGATTTCAGCGACAATCCTCCCGCCATGTTGATTACCGGGGTGGGCACCGGCGGTCATATCACCGCTTGCGCGCAAGTGCTCAAGCAGCACTGGCCGCAGATGAAGGCCTATGCGGTCGAGCCCGAACTCTCGCCGGTCATCTCGGGTGGCTCCCCCGGCCCGCATCCCATCCAGGGGATTGGCGCTGGTTTCATTCCGGGCAACCTGCACACCAAGGATATCGACGGCGCGATCAAGGTGGATGCAGCCAAGGCGAAGGAGATGGCCCGCCGTGCCGCGCGCGAGGAAGGCATGCTGGTGGGCATAAGCTCGGGCGCCACGCTGGCGGCGATCGACGGCAAGCTTGCCGAGCTGGCGCCAAGCACTTGCGTGCTGGGTTTCAATTACGATACCGGGGAACGCTATCTCTCGGTTCCGGATTTCCTGCCCAATGAATGACATCGCCTATGAAGATGCCGGCACGTCGCTGACCGGCAAGCTGTTCCGCCCGTCGCAGACCGCGCGCGCAGCCGTGCTGATGTTCCCCTCTTTCATGAACGCCACTGACCCGGTCCTGGACAAGGCGCGGCGGCTGGCGGACGAGGGATACCTGGTCATGGTCGCCGATTTCTATGGCGAGACTCCGGGCAGCTTCGAGGCGGCGGGCGGTTACATGGAACGGCTCACCAAGGACAATGCGGTGTTCCGCTCACGCCTCAAGGCGGCGCTTGATGCGCTGGTCGCGCAGCCCGATGCATCGGGGCTACCGGTGGCGGCGATCGGCTATTGCCTGGGTGGCAAGGCGGCGCTGGAACTGGCGCGCACAGGCGCCGACCTGTTCGCCGCGGTGAGCTTCCATGGTCTGCTCGATACGCCCGAACCCGCCGCGCAAGGGTCGATCCGCGCCCGGCTTCTGGTGTGTCATGGCGACGCCGATCCCATGGTGCCGCGCGATCAGGTGATGGCTTTCTGGCAGGAGATGGACCGGGCGCAGGCGGACTGGCATTTCCATTCCTATTCGCGGGTCAAGCACGGGTTTACCAATCCCGAGCCGCCCGCAGTAGATGCGCTGGGCTATGACGCCAGCGCCGATCGCCAGAGCTGGGCGGCCATGCTGAACCTGTTCGACGAGATCCTCGAGCGGTCCTGACTCGCGTGCGGATGGCGCGGTAACTGCTCCGCTGTTCCCCAAATGACCCATTGAAATGGCCGACCAAGACAAGCGCCCGGTTCTCGTTCCCATCCTGGGAGATCAGCTGAGCCGCTCGCTTGCAAGCTTGCGCGATCGGACGCGCGAAGACACCGTCATCCTGATGATGGAGGTTTGGGACGAAGCCACCTACGTCAAACACCACAAGCAAAAGACCGCGTTGATCTTCTCTGCCATGCGCCATTTCGCCGCCGAAATGCGCGACGAGGGCTGGACGGTGGATTATGTTGAGTTGGACGATCCCGACAATTCGGGCAGCTTCACCGGCGAATTGTTCCGCGCTGTCGAGCGGCATGACCCGCATGAGATCCATGTCATGGAAGCGGGTGAATGGCGGGTGCAGCGGGCGATCGATGAATGGCCCGACAAGCTTGCCTGCCCCGTCCACATCCATCCCGATGACCGTTTCATCTGCTCGATCGGCGAGTTTCGCGACTGGGCCGAGGGGCGCGATCATCTGACGATGGAATATTTCTATCGCGAGATGCGCCGCAAGACCAGGCTGCTGATGGAGGGTGACCAGCCCGTTGGCGGTCAGTGGAACTACGACCGGCAAAACCGCAAACCGCCATCTGCCGACCTAGCCTCGCCCGGCCGTCCAAAGTTCCCGCCCGATGATATCACCCGCGACGTAATTGCCCTGGTGAGCAAGCGTTTCGCGAGGCATTTCGGCTCGCTCGAGGGATTTGCCTGGCCCGTGACGCAGGCGCAGGCGAATGAGGCTGCCGACGCCTTTTTCGCCGAGCGACTGGGCAGGTTCGGTCCTTATCAGGATGCCATGGTCTTTGGTGAGGATGACCTGTTCCATTCACTGCTCTCGACCAGCCTCAACCTGGGCCTGCTCGATCCGCTCGATCTATGCCGCCGCGCCGAACGTGCCTTTCGCGAGCGCGATCTGCCGCTCAATTCGGTGGAGGGTTTCATCCGCCAGATCATCGGCTGGCGCGAATATATCCGCGGGTTCTACTGGTACATGATGCCCGCGCTCGAGAGCGCCAACACGCTGGGCGCAACCCGCCCGCTGCCCGAGTTCTATTGGACGGGCGAGACCGACATGCGTTGTCTGGCCGATTGCGTGCGTTCGACACGCGACAACGCGCATGCGCATCATATCCAGCGGCTGATGGTGCTGGGCAATTTCGCGCTCATTGCCGGATGTCACCCGCGTGATGTGCAGGACTGGTATCTGGTGGTCTATGCCGACGCCTATCAATGGGTCGAGCTGCCCAACGTCTCGGCCATGATCCTTTATGCCGATGGCGGCCAGCTTGCCACCAAGCCCTATGCGGCAAGCGGCAACTATATCAACAAGATGAGCGATTATTGCGGCCAATGCGCTTATTCCCCGCACAAGAAGACCGGCGAAGGCGCCTGCCCGTTCAATCCGCTCTACTGGCACTTCATGCACCGCCACCGCGACCTCTTGGAGGACAACCACCGGATCGGCCGCATTTACGCCACCTGGGACCGTATGGGGGAGGAGAAACAGCGCGATTATCTGGCCAGCGCCCAGGCGGTTCTGGACGGGCTCGAACCGGCCGCGGCAGGCTGGGCGCGGGTGGAGACCTCGGACTGAGTTGGTCGGCTTTCGCGTAGCAGGCGAACGCCACTTTTTGCAGCGACGGAATAAGAAATGTTATGGTTAGCGAACTCGCTGCTGGCTAGGGGTTGACATGGCAGGCTTCCGTATTGATATCGTCAACGAGCATTTCGAGCAGTCCGGGGAGCTGGAAGCAGAGGACGTGAGCGCAGCTTGGAAAAAGGCCCTAAAGAGCGCGCTCACGATAGCCGCTGATGAGGTTTCTGAAGGCAATCCGTTTTTTGGCGCCGAGATTACCCTTGCAAAAGGCGATAAATCGATTGGGCGCTATGTCGTCTCGGTAGGCGCAACGCCACTCAAGGATTGAACGGCTCGAATAGGTCGTAATTCGCCATTCGCCAGCGGATTATCTCCCCTCGCGCCGCAGCAATTCGCGTTTGATCTCCAGGCCATAGGCGTAGCCGCCGAGCGAGCCGTCGGCGGCAATCACGCGGTGGCAGGGGATGAGCACGGCGATGTTGTTGGCGCCGTTCGCCGTGCCCACGGCGCGCGCTGCGCCGGGGTTGCCGAGCGCCGCGGCGAGTGCGCCATAGCTCATCGTCTCGCCCGGCGGGATGTCGCGTAGCCGCGCCCAGACGCGCTGCTGGAAAGCGGTGCCCTGGACATCGAGCGGGATCGCGCCCCCCGTGCCCGGTCGCTCGACGGCCGCGACCACCTCGTCGAACAGCGCCCGGAACCGTTCGCCCGCCTCGATCAGTTCAGCGCGCGGGGAGCGGCGGGCAAGGTCGGCGCGCGTTTCGCAGAAGGCAAGGCAGCATACGCCGCGCGATGTCGCTGCCGTCAGCATCGGTCCCAGCGTCGTCTCGACCTCGGCGAAGTGAATCACCTGCCCCCTGCCCCCCGCCATCCATTCGCCGGGGTCCATCCCCAGCTTGTCCCGTGTTTCATCGTAGAACCGCGAGGGCGTGTGGTAACCCGCTTCGTAGATAGCCTCGGTAACGCATCCCGCCCCGGTTAGCGCAACGCGTGCCCGCTCCTCGCGCAGCGCGCGGGCATAGGCGGCGGGTGATAGGCCGGTAGCCCGGGCGAACAGGCGCTGGAGATGGGTGGGTGAATATCCCGTCAACGATGCCAGCACGGCAAGCGCAGGCACTTCGTCGCTGCGCCGGATGGTATCGATCGCCATCAGCACCGCGGCCTCGTCGCGCGCCACCTCGTCCGGGCGGCAGCGCAGGCAGGCGCGCAGGCCCGCCACGCGTGCCGCGGCGCCGTCGGCGAAGAAGCGCACGTTCGTTCGCGCCGGATGCCGGGCCGCGCAGGACGGGCGGCAATAGATGCCGGTCGACAGCACGCCGGTGACAAAGCGCCCGTCGAATGCGCGGTCGCGTCGTTCCACCGCCGCCCAGGCAGTCTCCGCTTCAGGCGGTTCCGAATGTTCGGAATGGTTCGCCATCAGTTTTATGTCACGGCTGCCAAGTCTCATCTTGCGGACGCGTTCTGGGCTTGAAGAGTGGCGACCCGGGGATCGTCCGACGCCTGGCGGATCGCCTTGTCGGCGGTACTCGGCAGCGCCAGCCGCGCCTCGTCGGCAACCGCTGCGAATACTGGCGAGTCAGGTGCAGGCCCGGGACCTTCTATCGTGGCAGTCATCGTCGGTGCTCCATGGTGCGGGTGTGGCTTGCTAGCACCGCACGCTTCGCCTTTGCATCCCGCCGCTTGCGATCAAACCTTGCGCGCCATAGACAGCGCGCGCCAATGATCCGCGCGCTCATCCTGCTCTTTGCCGCGCTGGTGCTGCCCGCTCCTGCCACCGCCGAGCCCGCCGATATTGATGCTGCGGCGCGCGGCGTGGTGCGCGTGGTGGTGATCAGCCGCGAGGACGGGCGCATAATTCCGCTTTCGCACGGCACCGGCTTTGCGGTGGGGCCGGAGACGATCGTCACCAATTACCATGTCGTTGCCGATGCGCGCGGTGACCCCACCCTCACGCTGGGCATCGTGCCTTCGGACGGAGGCGAGGCGGTATTCGGCCGGTTGATCGCCGCCAGCGAGCGCAACGACCTTGCGCTGATCCGCACCACCGCGACCATGCGTCTGGCGCCGCTTACCATCGCCAGCAGCGCGGCCACCGATGCAGGCGTGGTGACTTCGGTCGGATATCCGCAGAATGTCGATCGCGCGCAGGGGCTGCGTCAGGAGGATATCTTCCGCGCCCAGCCACCGGTCAAGGCAACGGGGTTCCTTTCGGGCAGAAGACCAAGCCGCGAATTCGACACGCTCCTGCATACCGCGCCGATCGCGCGCGGATCGAGCGGGGGGCCGCTGCTCGACGAATGCGGGCGGGTGGTGGGGGTGAATTCCTTCGGCGCGATCAGCGTGGGTGCGGATGCGGAGTTCTTCTTTGCCATCTCCACGCGTGAATTGCTGCCTTTCCTGCGAGCCAATGACATCACTGCGCAGGTAAGCACGCTTGCCTGCCGTTCGCTCGCCGAGATCGAGCAGGACGAGCGGGCGCGAGAAGAACGCGCACGTGCAAGGGCACAGGCGCGCGCGCTGGCGGCCGAGCGCTCATCGACGCTGACGCGCGAGGAGGCGCGGCGCGAGATCACCTTCGCGGTGATGGCGGAACGCGAGAACCTGATGGCGCTTGCATTCCTGTTGGCGCTCACTTCGCTGGCGACAGGCAGCATTGCCTGGCGACTTCGGGAGCGCCGCCATGGCTTGGTCGAGCCGGCAATCGAACCGGCGGAGGAGACCGACGAGGAACACGCTCCATCGCAGTTCCACCTGCCCGCCGACATGGTGACGGGCGTCATGGCCTGCGCGGCGCTTGCCGGGGCGGCGGGGGCCTGGCTCGCCCGGCCGGACTATGCCGATATCGAACCCCGGCTCGAGGCAGCGCTCACAAGCGACAAAAGCGCCAAGCGCGAACCGGCCCAAAAGGCGCCGCAAGGTTCCTTCACCTGCACGCTGGAGCAAGGCCGCAGCCGGGCGACGGGCGCGCCCGTTTCCGAACTATCGCTCGACTGGAGCGCGGGCGGCTGTGTAAACGATCGCACGCAATACGCGCTTCTGGGCGGGGAATGGACGCGCATTTTCGTTCCGGCAAGCGAGGCGGCGGTGTCGGTCAACCGGTTCGACCCGGCGACCCGCGAGTTCGTGATCGAGCGCCATCTGCTGGGCCGGCAAGCCATGACCAGCGCCCGCGAGGTACGCGCGTCCTTCCAGGCGCCAGGCTGCGGGATGACAGGCGACGAGCCCGATCAGGCTTTCCTATCCGGTCAGAGCGATCTTCTCGCCCGCCTGCCCGATCGGCCGAACGAGCGTCTGATCTATGTCTGCGCGCCGTCGGGCAGATAGCGCATCGGTGCGAACGCAGCTACGGCGATGACAATTGTCGGTAAGGATGTACCCGACACGCCGCATCATGCTGAACGGAGAGGTCCAGCGGCCAATACGCCCGACAACAGTCCGGCTCACCAGCCTCAATGAGGAGGCGCAGCCCCCGGTCTCGACCTCGGTCGCTCCTTCGGCAAGGTGATCCGAACATCGCGCGAGGGTTCCGGCCGCTGCCTTGCATCGCCTGGCCCTCGATGCTAGTCGCGCGTCCGACCTGCCGGGGCGCCTGCCAGCGCTCCTGTGGGTGCAGCCCAATGATTTAGGATACGAGCGCGTGGAGCTTTCCGCCGGTATTCAAGCCAGCCTTGCAGGACGATATGCTTCGGCCCTGTTCGACCTTGCCAGCGAGGCGGGCAGCGTGTCGGCGGTCGAGGGCGATCTTGATCGGCTGCGCGAGGCGCTGGCCGAATCGCGCGAGTTGCGTGCCCTTATCGACAATCCCGAAGTCAGCCGCGAGGCGATCGGCCGGGTCATGGCGGGAATCGGCGAGCATCTGGGCCTGGACATGCTGACGCGCAACTTCCTTGGCGTGCTGGCGCATAACCGCCGCGTTTCCGCGCTTCCGGCGATCATCCGTGCATTCGGCACGATTGCCGCCGCGCAGCGCGGAGAGGTGCGCGCGGAAGTTGTCTCCGCCCATCCGTTGAGCGACGAGCAGATCACCGCGCTCGAGCAACGATTGCGCGCCCGCGAGGGACGCACGGTCAAGCTTACCAGCAAGGTCGATCCCGAACTGCTCGGTGGGCTGGTCGTCACCATCGGTTCCCGGCGGATCGATGGTTCCATCCGCAGCCGGCTGACCGCGCTCGGCCAGGCGATGAAGGCCGCCTGACCGCCATGCCGCATATTTATCATCCGAAGGGTTAACAAATGGATATCCGTGCCGCAGAAATTTCCCGGGTCATCAAGGACCAGATCGCCGGGTTCGGTACCCAAGCCGAGGTAAGCGAAGTGGGTTCGGTGCTGTCGATCGGTGACGGCATCGCGCGCATCCATGGCCTGGACCAGGTCCAGGCGGGCGAAATGGTCGAGTTTCCCGGCGGCGTGGAGGGCATGGCGCTCAACCTGGAAGCGGACAATGTCGGCGTGGTGATCTTCGGTTCGGATGCCGAGATTCGCGAAGGCGACACGGTCAAGCGGACGGGCCGCATCGTCGATGTGCCGGTGGGCCGCGCCATGCTCGGCCGGGTGGTAGACGCGCTGGGCAATCCGATCGATGGCAAGGGGCCGATCGACACCAGCGAGCGCCGGTTGGTCGAGGTGAAGGCGCCGGGCATCATCCCGCGCACCAGCGTCCACGAGCCGGTGCAGACCGGATTGAAGGCGATCGACGCGCTGGTCCCCATCGGCCGCGGCCAGCGCGAGCTCATCATTGGCGACCGCCAGACCGGCAAGAGCGCGGTCGCTATCGATGCTTTCATCAACCAGAAGGGCATCAATTCGGGCGACGACGAGAAACGGAAGCTCTATTGTATCTATGTCGCGGTCGGTCAGAAGCGATCGACCGTGGCGCAGATTGTCCGGCAACTGGAAGAGAACGGCGCGATGGAATATACCATCGTGGTGGCCGCCACGGCATCGGAGCCCGCGCCGTTGCAGTATCTGGCGCCTTATACCGGCTGCGCGATGGGCGAATTCTTCCGTGACAACGGGATGCACGCGGTCATCGTCTATGACGATTTGTCCAAGCAGGCGGTGGCCTATCGCCAGATGAGCCTGCTGCTGCGCCGTCCCCCGGGCCGCGAGGCCTATCCCGGCGACGTGTTCTACCTCCACAGCCGCCTGCTCGAACGCGCGGCCAAGATGAACGAGGACAATGGCGGAGGCTCGCTGACCGCGTTGCCGATCATCGAGACGCAGGCGGGCGATGTGTCCGCCTATATCCCGACCAACGTGATCTCGATCACCGACGGGCAGATCTTCCTCGAGACCGGGCTGTTCTATCAGGGCATCCGCCCGGCGATCAACGTGGGTCTGTCGGTGTCGCGCGTGGGCGGCGCGGCGCAGACCAAGGCGATGAAGAAGGTGGCGGGCTCGATCAAGCTGGAGCTAGCGCAGTATCGTGAGATGGCCGCCTTCGCCCAGTTCGGCTCGGACCTCGATGCCGCCACCCAGCGCCTCCTCAACCGCGGCGCGCGGCTGACTGAGCTTTTGAAGCAGCCGCAGTTCAGCCCGATGCCGTTCGAGGAGCAGGTGGTGTCGATCTTCGCCGGCACCAACGGCTATCTCGACGCGGTGGCGGTGGACCGGGTGACCGAATATGAAAGCGCCATGCTCAGCTTCATCCGCTCCGAACATCCGGGCATCCTCGAGGAAATCCGCACGACGCAAAAGTTCGAGGATTCGACCCGCGATCAGCTGAACGCCGCGCTCGAGACCTTCGGCAAGCAGTTCGCATAAGGCAGTCGCATGGCCAGCCTGAAAGAACTCAAGGGCCGGATCAACTCGGTCAAATCGACCCAGAAGATTACCAAGGCCAAGCAGATGGTCGCTGCGGCCAAGCTCAGGCGCGCGCAGGCGCGGGCGGAGGAGGCGCGGCCTTATGCGACGCGGCTGGCCAGCGTGATGGGCTCGCTCGCGGGCAAGATCGCCGGGCAGGACAATGCACCGCTGCTGCTGCGTGGCACGGGACAGGACCAGCGCCATCTGCTGGTGGTGGTCAACACCGACAAGGGCCTATGCGGTGGGCTCAACGCCAATATCGTCAAGGCGGCCAAGGCCAAGGCGCGTGCGCTGATCGCCGAGGGCAAGGACGTGACCTTCTACCTGGTGGGCAAGAAGGGCCGTGCGCCGATCAAACGCGATTTCGCCGGCAATATGGGCGAACATTATGACACCAGCGGCGTGCGCAATCCCGGTTATGACGAGGCCGAGGCCATTGCCACCCAATTGATCTCGATGTTCGAGGCGGGCGGTTTCGATATCGCGCATCTCATCTACCCGGTGTTCAAGTCGGCACTGGTGCAGGAACCGGTGGTCCAGCAACTGCTCCCCGTCCCCGCTCCGACCGAAACCGCCCCCGAGACCGGCGGTGCGGTGGTCGAATACGAGCCCGACGAGGAGGCGATTCTCGCCGAACTGCTGCCGCGCTACGTGCGCACCCAGCTGTTCGCCGCGCTGCTCGAGCGCGAGGCCAGCGAACAGGGCGCCTCGATGACCGCGATGGACAACGCCACGCGCAATGCGGGCGATCTGATCGACAAGCTCACCATCCAGTACAACCGCTCGCGCCAGGCGGCGATCACCACCGAGCTGATCGAGATCATCGCCGGGGCGGAGGCGCTCTGAGGTGAATACCAACGCACAGTATATTTTACGGTATAGTCATCCAGATCTATTGGTTCGATCATCCGCCGCCACACTTCCATGCGCGCTATGGCGAGCATGAAGCGCAGATCGACATAAGGAAAATCCGGGTTCACGAAGGCTCGCTTCCCAAGCGGGCGAAGGCTATGGTGCTTGAATGGATGCAAGAACATCAGGAAGAGCTGTTGGCGGCGTGGGGTCTGGCCAGCCGCAACATTCCACCCGAGCGGATTGCGCCGCTGAGGTGATGCCGCCGTTGCGGGACTCAAAGATGCCGTGGCGGGTGACCGCCTGCCAGGTAATCGGCGATCACGAATTGCGCGTGCGCTTCCGCGATGGGCTCGTGGGGGAAGTTCGCTTTACGTCGAGCGCCTTTCACGGTGTATTCGCGCATCTGCGCGATCCCGCCAGGTTTGCTGAAGCCGAAGTAGTGCTGGGCGCGGTGAGTTGGCCCGGCGAGCTGGACCTCGCACCGGACCGGCTGCATGCGGACATCAAGCGCGACGGAATATGCGTGCTGTCATGACCATCCAGTACAATCGCACCCGCCAGGCGGCGATCACCACCGAGCTGATCGATATCATCGCCGGGGCGGAGGCGCTGTGAGGCATTCGTTCGCCTTTGCTCTCTTGGCGCTCACTGCGTGCGCTTCGCTGACCGAAGCGTCGGCCGACGTGCCAGGCGCTGCGGAGGTGCAGCGAGCGCTCTCCGTGTGTGCCGGACGGCCTGTTGTTCACGATGCCGAATGCCGCGCAACTGACGAACCAACCGAGTTTGCTTGCAATTACAGGCTGCGAGACGGCGACCTGGAGGGCGTTCCTCAGCAGACCGTCATTGCCGCGGACGGCGGCACATTCGTTCTAATCGACATACCCAACCACTGCGAACCGCAGTGAAGGCTAAGGAATCATAATGGCCACCGCATACGAAACCGCCACCCCCACATTCACCCCCAATATCTCGGGCGAAGGCACCATCAGCCAAGTCATCGGCGCGGTGGTCGACGTCGCGTTCGAAGGCGAGCTGCCGGCGATCCTGACGGCGCTCGAGACCACCAATCGTGACAAGACACTGGTCCTTGAAGTCGCGCAGCATCTGGGCGAGAACACGGTGCGCACCATCGCCATGGACGGTACCGACGGGCTGGTGCGCGGGCAGAGTGTGCGCAACACCGGCAGCCAGATCACCGTTCCCGTGGGCCCGATGACGCTGGGGCGGATCATGAACGTCATCGGCCAGCCGATCGACGAGCGTGGCCCCATCGGTGCCGAGCTGACTGCGCCGATCCATGCCGAAGCACCGCTGTTCGTCGACCAGTCGACCGAGGCGGCGATCCTCGTCACCGGCATCAAGGTCATCGACCTCCTCGCTCCCTATGCACGCGGCGGCAAGATCGGCCTGTTCGGCGGCGCGGGCGTGGGCAAAACCGTGCTGATCCAGGAACTGATCAACAACATCGCCAAGGGCCATGGCGGCGTCAGCGTGTTCGCCGGAGTGGGCGAGCGCACCCGCGAGGGCAACGACCTCTATCACGAGTTCCTTGATGCCGGCGTCATCGCCAAGAACGAGGCGGGCGAGGCGATTGCCGAGGGGTCCAAGGTGGCGCTGGTGTTCGGCCAGATGAACGAGCCGCCCGGCGCCCGTGCCCGCGTGGCGCTGTCGGGACTGACGATGGCCGAGTATTTCCGCGACGAGGAAGGGCAGGACGTGCTGTTCTTCATCGACAACATCTTCCGCTTTACCCAGGCTGGTTCGGAAGTGTCGGCGTTGCTCGGGCGCATTCCCTCGGCGGTGGGCTACCAGCCCACGCTGGCGACCGACATGGGCAACCTGCAGGAGCGCATCACCTCCACCAACAAGGGCTCGATCACCTCGGTTCAGGCGATCTACGTCCCCGCGGACGATCTCACTGATCCGGCGCCTGCCACCTCCTTCGCCCACCTTGATGCGACCACTACGCTCAGCCGGGCGATTTCCGAACTGGGCATCTACCCCGCGGTCGACCCGCTTGATTCGACTAGCCGCGTGCTCGAGCCTCGCGTGGTCGGCGAGGAGCATTACCGGGTCGCGCGCCGTGTGCAGGAGACCTTGCAGAAGTACAAGTCGCTCCAGGACATCATCGCCATTCTGGGAATGGATGAGCTGTCGGAGGAGGACAAGCTGACGGTCGCCCGCGCGCGCAAGATCCAGAAGTTCCTCTCGCAGCCGTTCCACGTCGCCGAGGTGTTCACCAACATCCCGGGCGAGTTCGTACCGCTCGAGGATACCGTCGCCAGTTTCAAGGCGGTGGTGGAAGGCGAATACGACCACCTGCCCGAAGGCGCATTCTACATGGTCGGCGGGATCGAACAGGCTAAGGCCAAGGCACAGCGGATGGCGGATGAGGCATAGTCTTACAGAAACTAAAATGTACGCTTGGTTGGAGTCTGAAGGATGGAGTTGAGGGAATTTATTCGACAGTCTCTGATCGATGTCATGTATGGCATTAGTGATGCACAGCAGGAGCTGTGCAGAAGTGACTACCAATCTGGTGTAATTGCCCCATCAGATCCTGACGGTTTGACAAGAGCGGAGACCGTTCGGCAGCTTCAGTTCGACGTGGCAATAACCGCTAGTGAATGCCGTGGCCAAAGCGGAGAAGGCGGGATTAAGGTAGCTGGTGTTGGAGCAACCGGTCAGCTATCAAAAGAAGATGCTAACAGCGTAACCTCTCGAATCCTATTCTCCGTTCCTTTCGTCCCAACGCTTACACCGATTTCCTTCGTTCGAAGTGAGGGGCCGCGCCATCCGATCGAAGAGGACTGACGTCTTAACATGAGGCTGGTGGGGCAACCACTGTGGTAACCCGATGCGTGAGGCCAATCCTTGAATCAGATCAAAGATAGCGGCCATGGCCACGCCTAACGATCGTCCAGCCGGCCGCCCCCTGAAGCGCATCACCCAGCTCGGCATCGTAACCTTCCTCCTCATCTCCGCCTTCGACATCCATCGCTGGCGGCGCGAGCCGTGGCAGGAGTTCGAGCTGCAATTCGATGCGCTCACCGGCCATATCTTCGGCCAGCCACAGCAGCCGCTCTGGCTCTACGCGCTCGCCTTCCCCTTCGTGGCGATCAACTTCGCCTGCCACGTTCAGATCCTGCGTGGGAAGCGCAAGCACATCCTGCCGCTGTTCGTCATCAGCGCCGTCGCCATCGCACTGATGCCGCTGGTCGCCGGGCAGACCATCATCGCGCGGATGATCTGGGAGCAGCTCCTGACCGCGCTCGGCTACGCGATCGGCGGCGCCATCGCGCTGATCCTGGCGCTTGAACTGGACACCCGTTTGGCCAGCGCTAAGAGCGCATCACGATCCGAGGAACCCTGATCCCATGCCGTTGCAATTCGAACTGGTCACCCCCGCCCGCCTGGTCCGCTCGGACGAGGTGCACATGGTTGTCGTCCCGGGCACCGAAGGCGAATTCGGCGTGCTCGAAGGCCATGCGCCGTTCATGTCGACCATTCGTGACGGCTCCGTCCAGATTTTTCGCACCGCCGGCGCGGCGCCCGAAACCATCGCCGTTCGCGGAGGTTTTGCCGAAGTGAGCGAGACCGGCCTTACGATCCTTGCCGAGCATATCGACGAGTAGCGAGTCGATTCAGGGGTCAGCTCGCCACCGGAATGAGAACCTCGTTGCGCCGCAGGAAAGGCGGCACAAAGGGCGAATTGTAGAACGCATATTCCGCTTCGCCAGTGGCTTGCAGACCCTGGCGCACGATCCAGCGCCGCAGTTCCTCCGCCTGCTCGCGCAGCTGCTCGCCATCGGCCGAGCCCGAGAATCGCACCGCCGCCATCCGCCTTCCCGCAACCTCGTCGATGCTGATGTCGGACGGCGCCGGCGGCAGCGTGGCGCGGCTATACTCGCGCGGCATGACAAATCGCACGCGCCACTGTCCCACCTGCCCCTCGCTTGGCGCCTTGTCGGGTCGATCCTGGAACACAGGCGCGGTCATCGTGATCCTTTCGCCCGGCCTGTTCTTGGCGAATATGTAGTCGGCCAGCCGCTGGAACCCGCGCGTCTGCGTATTGTGGCGGCTTCCGGTCATCGTCACTTCCGCGACCAGCATGGGCTCATAGCTGCGCAAGGTGAATGATCCATCCTCGCGCAACGTATCGAACTGGGGCTTCTCCGCTGCGCGTTCCTTCGCGTAATAGGCAACCGCGCCGCCCGCGATCGCCGTGCCCAAACCTGCTCCAATCCAACGCCAAACCGGCATGATCTCTTCCCCATGATGCTCGCGTTCTCAACCTGCGAGGGCGACACGCGTTCCATGGTCGCGGGCTGCCAAATCCCCAAGAGCTCACGAGGTTTACCGCTCGTTAAGCCATTTGCTCTAGGCACTGGTTCGTCGCGGGACAGCCCGCCTTGAATATACACGGCGCCGGCAATTGACATGGCGGATTGAAGGGAAAGGTCGCAGATGACCGCATTCGGGCGCAAGACCGGTCTTGGCGACACGGCGCCTGAGGCGCGTGCCAGCTTCGGATCCGCGGCACCGATGCGTGCCGGCCCCCAATTCGGCAACATGACCCCCAGGCCCGCGGCCAACTTGCCTGCACCTTTGCCCGAGCCATCGGCCGATCCAGCGATCCCAGCAGACCCGCTGGCCCGCCTCGCGGATCGCGCGGCTGCGCTCAACCAGCCATCCGGTGCGCCGCAGGGGTTCGAGGCCGCGGTTCACCGGATCAAGGAGCAGGTGTTGCCGCGCCTGCTGGAGCGAGTCGATCCCGAAGCCGCCGCCACGCTGGGCAAGGATGAACTCTCGGAGGAATTCCGGCCGATCATCTTAGAGGTGCTCGCCTCGCTCAAGATCACGCTGAATAGGCGCGAGCAGTTCGCTCTGGAAAAGGTGCTGATCGACGAACTTCTGGGCTTCGGCCCGCTCGAGGAGCTGCTCGGCGACCCGGAGGTTTCGGACATCATGGTCAACGGCCCCGACCAGACCTATATCGAGAAGGGCGGCCGGCTCCAGATCGCTTCGGTCCGCTTTCGCGACGAGCAGCACCTGTTCCAGATCGCCCAGCGGATCGTGAACCAGGTCGGCCGCCGGGTCGACCAGACGACCCCGCTGGCCGATGCCCGCCTCAAGGACGGCAGTCGCGTCAACGTCATCGTTCCCCCGCTATCCTTGCGCGGCACCGCCATCTCGATCCGTAAGTTCTCCGACAGGCCGATCACGCTCGACATGCTGAAGGGCTTCAGCTCGATGAACGATCGAATGTGCACCGCGCTCAAGATTGCAGGTGCGTGCCGGATGAATGTGGTCATTTCCGGCGGTACGGGTTCAGGCAAGACCACCATGCTCAACGCGATGTCGAAAATGATCGACCCGGGTGAGCGGGTGATCACCATCGAGGATGCGGCCGAGCTGCGGCTTCAGCAACCACACTGGCTACCGCTCGAGACTCGCCCGCCCAACCTTGAGGGGCAGGGTGCGATCTCGATCGGTGACCTCGTGAAGAACGCCTTGCGCATGCGTCCCGACCGCATCATCCTGGGCGAAATCCGCGGTTCGGAAGCCTTCGATCTGCTCGCGGCGATGAACACCGGTCACGACGGCTCGATGTGCACGCTTCACGCAAACTCCCCGCGCGAAGCACTGGGCCGGATGGAGAACATGATTCTCATGGGCGACATCAAGATCCCCAAGGAAGCGATCAGCAAGCAGATTGCCGAGAGCATCGATCTCATCGTCCAGGTCAAGCGCCTTCGTGACGGCTCACGACGCACCACCAGCATCACCGAGGTCGTGGGGATGGAGGGGGACGTCATCGTCACCCAAGAACTGTTCGCTTTCGAATATCTCGACGAGGATCAGGACGGGCGGATAATCGGCGAGTATCGCAATGCCGGACTGAGACCTTACACCCTGGAAAAGGCCCGGCAATTCGGCTTCGATCAAACCTATCTAGAAGCCTGTCTGTAAAGCGCCTCCCAGCACTATTTCGCATCGGTGCGAGTTGTCTGGAGGGCGTTGCTTGTTCGTTCGATCCACTGCAACGTTGTTCGCATTAACCAGTTGCCCAGCCCTTGATCGCCAATGTTATCAAGCCGAACGCTGCAAAGGCGCAAAGCAAGAATATCAACGTCCATGGCATCCAGCCGACAGCATCGGCATCGCGCCGCCGCGCGCGCCTGCGGTCAGCCAGTAATGCCAGCGCGGCGATTAGGGCCAAGATGACCCCCGACGCCGCTATTAGGATGGCGTCGCTTGCAAACAGGAGGGCGGCAGGAACGGAGATTGCGCGGGTCATTCGACGATCTGTCAGGCTCGAGCGGCGCGTGCGCGCCGGCCGGGGGTTAGCATCTCATGTCGAAGGTCCGACATCTTGATAAGGATGCAAGACAGGATCGACCACTACGCGACGGGGCCCCCTCGAAGGTATAGCGCGAGCGATTTGCCCAAGTGTGTTGGCTCGGACCCGGTCAAGGAGCCTTACAGCACCGACCCATTTCAGCTCCAATCGAAGCGATAGATCTGTTGATCCAGGGGGCCCCCAAGCCTATCCTCGATCGACGGATTAGCCTAGTCGGCGGTAAACCAGGATAAGATTGTTGGCCGGCATCGCTGTGCGTCTTGTGCGGCCCAACCCCTCGTTGTGCGCTAGCTTATCGATCCAGTCGACCTGACGCAATCCCCACGCTCGATTACGCGCCTTGAGGCTGTCATCGAATGCGACGTTAGAGGGTGCGGCCACGACATCTTGCTCGAAAAACGGACCGTAAAGGATCAAAGGCGCGTCGTTCGCCAGCCGGGGACGGGCATTGGCAAACAAGGCCCGGGCCGCTTCCGGCGGGCTGATATGGACCATGTTGATCGCCAGGATCGCGTCGAACATGCCACCGGGCCAGGTATCCTCGCACACATCGAGCCGCACCGGCTCGCGCAAGTTGCCGGCCACACCCGCAGTCACGAGCTCGTCGCGCCACGCGCTGATCGATGCAAGCGCGGCAGGATCGCGGTCGCTCGGCTGCCACTCGATATGCGGAAAAAGCCGCGCGAACCCGGTGATATGTTCCCCGGTCCCGCTGGCCACCTCCAAGGCCATTCCTTGCGGGGGAAGCTCTTCGGCAAGGACCTGTGCAATAGGCTGGAAGTTGCGCGCAGCGGCGGGTGCTTCGCGTTTCATGTCGGGCCGTCCAATTGGCGCGACAGGTTTCGGATCGCCCGACCTCGATGAACGAAGCGCCCGGGCGCGGTCTGGTCTACGAGCGTCAGTGCCGCGGATGCAACGTCGATGGCAGCAAGCGACCGGTAATCTGCCAGCTTGCCACGCAACACCCGGTCGAACAGCGGGCTGACAAGGCCAGCGAGGCTTTCGCCCAACCGCAGATCATTCTTGCGCGAACCTTTGAGCAAGCCCGGGCGCAGGATGTCGAGCCGAGTGAACCTGCGCCTCGCCAGTTCGGCCTCGGTCTCTCCCTTGACCCGCAGATAAAACACAACCGAATTCGTATGGGCGCCCACCGCGGAGACGTGGATGAAGTGGCTGGTGCCTGCCGCGCGCGCCGCCTGCGCGCAGAACAGGACGAGGTCGTGATCCACGGCGCGGAACGCTGATCTGCGCCGCCCGGCCTTGCGCCAGGTCGTGCCAAGGGCGCAGATGACCGCATGGGGGGCGAGCTTGCCGATAGCGTTCGGCCAGTTCGGGACAGGCGCGACAATCACCTGCGCATCCCCCCGGGGCTGGGCAGCAGCGCGGCGGGCGAGCCCGGTGAAGCGCCAGCCATCGACCCGCGCGTCCCGGTCGAGCACCAGCCCTCCGACCAGTCCCGTCGCACCAAGCACGAGCGCTCGCCGAGGTTCAGACATGCGACAAGCCTTGGGGAACCGGTCCGACCAATTCGGCCTGGCGATCCATCGCGTAGCGATCGGTCATCCCGGCAATGTAGTCGGCAATATGGCGGGCGGCGGCAGGCTGTGTCCGCGGCAGGTCGGCGACCCAGCTTGCCGGCATCAGCTCGGGCCTGGCGGCATATGCCGCGAACAGGCCTGCAATCACGCCGCGCGCCTTTTCCGCCGTCCGGCGCTGGCGGGGGTGATGATAGAGCCGATCATAGAGGAACGCCTTCAACGCGCGTTCCCGTGCCGCCATGGGCTCGGAAAAGCGAATGGTTGGCTGCCGGGTGCCGCGCACTTCGTCGATGGAGGTGACGCCCGCAAGCGTGGCCCGCGTCGTCTCGAGCAGATCGGCAACCATCGCCCCGATCTGGTCCCGGACCAGTTCGCGCAGACGCGCTTCGAGCGATGCATGCGGCAGCCGCCGTTCGGTCCGGCGCCAATCATCGGCAAGAAAGTCCAGGGTAAGAAGGTCATCGAGCGCCAGGTAACCGGCCCGCAGCCCATCGTCGATATCATGATTGTCGTAGGCGATGTCATCCGCCACCGCCGCCACTTGCGCCTCCAGCGAGGGTTGCCGGTCCAGGTCGAGCGCGAAGGCCGCGTCCAGTTCGCCCAGCGCCCAGCCCGGCGCGGCGACGGGGCCATTATGCTTGGCCAAACCCTCCAGCACCTCCCAACTCAGGTTGAGCCCGGGATGGTGTGGATAGGCGCGCTCCAACCGCATCAGCACCCGCAACGCATGCTCGTTGTGATCGAAACCGCCATGCTCGCGCAATGCGGTATCGAGCGCGTCCTCTCCCGCATGGCCGAAGGGCGGATGGCCGATGTCGTGCGCCAGGCACAACGTCTCGGTAAGATCCTCGTCCAGACCCAGTTCGCGGGCGATGACCCGGCCAATCTGAGCGACCTCGAGGCTGTGTGTCAGGCGGACGCGGAAGTGATCGCCGTCAGGGGCGATGAACACCTGCGTCTTGCCTGCGAGGCGACGGAACGCGATCGAATGGATGATCCGGTCGCGATCGCGTTGAAAGGCGGTGCGCAAGCCCCGCGATCCGCTGTTGTCGAGCGCGAACTCCCGTCCCCGCGAGTGAGCGGGATGGGCGGCGTAGGGGGCGCGCGGCATGGCGGTCCTGCTAGGGGGCGGATGGCGGACGGACAACGGGAACACACTACGAACACCGGAGAACCATACGCTCGGGAGGGCCGGACCCACTCCGTAATCGATCTTTCGGATGGCGGTTTGGGGTAAGGTGCTGGTCATTCTTGCGGCCATGGAGCCATCGTGACCGGTGCGTGCTCGGCGCTCGCAATGCCGCGGTGGGACCCAGCGACGCGCTTTCTCACGGGCGCATCCAGCAACAGCTGGTCCGCACCTGACGTTCGACCACTTGCGCCAATGCAACGCTAAGTAGCGGCCGCTTGGAGCTTGACGACGCCGCCCCTATCTATCGCGCGAGCCCGGTTCGGCAGAGCGCCGCCGAACTGGCGGTCACCGACACCACTTCGGCATCGCCCACGCGTCGCACGCGGTCGAGATAGTCAGCCAGCGATGCTTCGCGCACGCTCTGGGCAGGCCGCTTGAGTTCTTCGAGCTTGCGCAACTGGCTGATGGTGAGCCGCTCGGTCATCCGCCCGGCCATGCAATCGGCGGTGCGCTCGCTCAACCCGGCATCGACCAGCGCCGCCTGGACCCGGCTTTGGGCGATCTGCTGCGCGCATCCACCCAGCATCATTAGCGCTACGATTGCCGACAGGCGCTTCATCCTAATCACCCAGCGACTTGTTGATTTCCTCGACCATCTTCTTGGCGTCGGCGAGGAGCATCATGGTCTGGTCCATGTAGAACACGTCGTTGTCGACCCCGGCATAGCCCACCCCGCCCATCGAGCGCTTGATGAACATCACCGTCTTGGCCTTGTCGACATCGAACACCGGCATGCCGTAGATCGGCGAGCCCTTGTCGGTCTTGGCGGCCGGATTGACCACGTCATTGGCCCCGATGATGAAGGCGACGTCGGCCTGGGCGAACTCGGAATTGATGTCCTCGAGCTCGAACACCTTGTCATAGTCGACGCTGGCTTCGGCGAGTAGCACGTTCATGTGACCGGGCATGCGACCGGCGACCGGGTGGATCGCGTATTTGACGCTGACGCCCTCGGCCTCGAGCAGGTCGCCCATCTCGCGCAGAGCGTGCTGCGCCTGCGCCACCGCCATGCCGTAGCCGGGGATGATGATGACGCTCTCGGCCTGCTTGAGCATGAACGCCGCGTCCTCGGCGCTGCCCTGTTTGTAGGGCCGCTGCTCGCCCGTCCCGCCTGCCGCTCCCGCCGTCGCATCCGCGCCGAACCCGCCGGCGATGACCGATACGAACGAGCGGTTCATCGCCCGGCACATGATGTAGGACAGGATAGCCCCCGAAGCGCCGACCAGCGCGCCGGTGATGATCATTGCCGTATTTCCCAGCGTGAAGCCCATCGCCGCGGCCGCCCAGCCCGAGTAGCTGTTCAGCATCGAGACGACGACCGGCATGTCCGCCCCGCCGATCGGAATGATCAGCAGGAAGCCGATGATGAAGGCGAGCACCGTAATCAGGATGATCGCCAGCCCCTCGCCCGGCCCCGCCGCCTGGCTCAGCGCATAGATGGCGATGAGCGTGATGATGGTCCCCAGCACGCCGAAATTGATGATGTGGCGCGCGGGCAGCAGGATCGGCGAGCCCGACATTGTACCATTCAGCTTGAGAAAGGCGATGACGCTGCCCGAGAAGGTGATCGCGCCGATGGCGATACCCAGCCCCAGCTCGATCCGGCTGACGGTCAGGATATTGCCGTCCAGGCCCAGGATGCCGAACGCGCCCGGATTGAGCCAGGCGGCCAAGCCGACGAGCACCGCCGCCATGCCGACCAGCGAGTGAAAACCAGCCACCAGCTGCGGCATCGCGGTCATCGCAATGCGCCGAGCGATGGTGAAGCCGATCAGCCCTCCGATGATGATCGCCACCGCGATCTCGATTATATTGGCTAGATCGTGCGTGACCAAGGTGGTCACCACCGCGATCAGCATTCCGATCATGCCGAAGCGGTTGCCCGCCCTGCTGGTCGAGGGCGACGACAGACCACGCAGCGCCAGGATGAAGAACACGCCTGCGACAAGGTAGGCGAAGCCGACCCAAGCGGGCATCTGGACGGCGGGAGTGGCGGCGACCGCGGGGGTTGCCCAGGCGAAAGTCGCGGCGGCAAAGGCCACGACCGAGCCGCGGCGACCGATGCCGCTCGTGCTGCCGTGCGGTCCAGCCTGCTGCGAAGAATGGTCGCGCCAGGCTGTCATGCCGCGTCCTTCTTGGCTGGAAGCGCGGGCTTCTCCTTCTTCCTGTACATCGCCAGCATGCGCTCGGTCACTGCGAAGCCACCAAAGATATTGACGCTGGCCATCGCCACGCCAACCAGGCCCAGCCATTTGGCCGCATCGCTCCCCGCCTCGGCCGCGGCGATGAGCGCACCGACGATGATCACCGAGGAGATAGCGTTGGTCACCGCCATCAGCGGCGTGTGCAGTGCAGGCGTAACCGACCAGACAACATAATAGCCCACGAAACAGGCCAGCACGAAGATCGACAGGATGGCGATGAAGCTCATCTCAACGGCCCGAGCCCGAGGACGCGGCCGTCGTGTTCCCAAGTCCCGTCACGCCTACCCCCTCACCTTCTCGTTCACCACCGCCCCGCCTCGGGTCAAGCGAACCGCATTGCCGATCTCCTCGTCGAGCACCGGACCGCCCTCGCCTGCGTCCCAGAAGGCGTTGAAAAAATTGAACAGGTTGCGCGCATAAAGCGCCGAGGCGTCGGCTGCCAGATGCGCGGGCGTGTTGGCATAGCCGATGATGGTCACCCCGTGGCGTTCCACCGTTTCGTCCGGCGCCGAGCCCTCGACATTGCCGCCCTGCGCCACCGCTAGGTCGAAGATGACGCTTCCCGGGCGCATCGAGGCGACCTGTTCGTCGCTCACCAGTCTTGGAGCGGGCCTGCCGGGAATAAGCGCGGTGGTGATGACGATATCCTGCTTGGCGATATGCGAGGATACCAGTGCGGCCTGGGCGCGTTTGTATTCCTCGCTCATTTCGGTCGCATAGCCGCCCGTGCCCTCGCCCTCGATGCCGGCGACCTCCTCGACGAAGATCGGCTTGGCGCCCAGCGACATGATCTGTTCGCGGGTGGCGGACCGCACGTCGGTGGCGGATACCTGTGCCCCCAGCCGCCGCGCGGTGGCAATCGCCTGCAGTCCGGCGACCCCCACACCCATCACGAACAGGCGCGCGGCGGACACCGTGCCCGCTGCGGTCATCATCATCGGGAACGCGCGGCCATAAGTGTCAGCGGCTGCCAGAACCGCCTTGTATCCGGCGAGATTGGCCTGGCTGGAGAGCACATCCATCGACTGCGCGCGCGTGATCCGCGGCATCAGTTCCATGGCCAGCGCCTCGAACCCGGCTTCGGCATAGGCATGCACCCGGGCGCCACGAGCGAACGGATCGAACATCGCGGCAACCATGGCCCCCGGCCTGGCGCCGACGAGCAGCGAAGGATCGGGCGGGCGCACGCCAAGCACGATGTCGGCACCCGCGATCGTCTCGCTTGCCGAGCCCAGCGTCGCGCCCGCCTCTTCATACGCCGCATCGGGAATGGCGGCGGCCATGCCTGCCCCGCGCTCGATCGCGACATGCGCACCCAGCTTGGCGAACTTGCCGGCGGTTTCGGGCGATACGGCAACCCGCCGTTCGCCAGGCTCGCGCTCTGCAAGAATGGCAATGCGCTTGGTCGCGCCGTCGGGCGATTGGTCGTCGGGGCGGGTCAAGGAGCGATGATCAGGACCACGAACAGGACGATCGCAGCAATAAGCGGAACGACCCATTTGAGCGCACCGATGAAATTTCCATAGGTCTTCTCGGCCTTCTTCATCGGATTTTGCGGTGCCATTGGTGATGAGCCTTTCGAAGGTCGGATGCAAGAACAGGTTTGGCGGTGCGCATATCGCCGGCAGCCACGCCGCTCAAGCCCAGCCTTAACCGGCTCTTTACCAGCCGCTGCTAATCAACGCCCGGAATATCGCAGAATCGGACGCTTCGGATGGTCAAATCTGATACACGCACCCTGCTGCTGATCGCGGATGATGCGTCATTGAACCGGCTTATCGGCGCGTTGTGTTCGCGGGAGGGATGGCGACTGGTCGGCGTGAGCGATGCCGAGGCGGCGCTGGCCGCGCTCGACACGCGCGAAGGCAGGCAGGTGTCGACGGTGCTGCTCGATCGCAGCGTTGTGGGAGACGAAACGGTCGATCTGCTCGCTCGGCTGAAAGAGGCACGTCCTGCGCTGCCGTTGCTGGTTCTCACGTCCAGCACCAGTCCGCAACTCGCCGTCGAGGCAATGCGGGCGGGCGCGTCGGACTACCTGGTCAAGCCCGTCGCGCCCGAGAGGCTGATCCAGGCGCTCAGCGTGACGCAGGCCCGCGATACGCCCAATGACGAGCTTGTCCCGCTGTCCGAAAAGATGTCGGCGGTCCTCGACTTCAGTGCCATGGTCGGAACTGCGCCAGCCTTTCGCGCGGCGCTTGCCAAGGCGGCCAAGGCGGCCCGCGGTCATGGCAATATCCTGATCGAAGGGGAGAGCGGCACCGGCAAGGAAATGCTCGTGCGCGCCATGCATTCGGCCTCGCCTCGCGCAAAGGCGCCGCTGCGAATGATCAATATCGCCGGAATGGCGGCCAGCACGCTCGAATCGGCGCTGTTTGGACATGAGAAAGGCGCCTTTGCCGGGGCGTTCGAAAGCAAGATCGGCGCGCTTCAGCATTGCGACGGGGGCACGCTGGTGCTCGACGAGATCGACCGCCTGACGCTCGAGTTGCAAGACCGGGTGAGCGAGGCCCTGGCGACGGGCCGCGTCAGACCGATCGGCGCGACCCACAGTTTCCGGGTGGATGTGCGCATTTTGTCGGCCAGCAACCTGCCGCTGGATGACCTGGTTGCCGCCGGGCACTTCCGTGCTGAACTGTTCGAACTGGTCGCGGGCACGCGGATCATGGTTCCCTCGCTCAGGGAACGAAACGGGGACATCCGCGCGCTGTCGCAGCACTTCCTCTCGCGGATCGGCCAACAACCCGGCCTGCGCCATCTCGGCATCACGGAAGGCGCGTTGCAGCTTCTGAGCGCGTTCGACTGGCCGGGCAATGTCCGCCAGCTTCAGGCGGTGCTGTTTCGCGCGGCCGTATTCTGTGATGGCGACGCGCTGACCGAACGCGAATTTCCCCAGATCGCCGAGATCGTGGCCGGGATTGCGGGCAATGTTCCCGTTCAGCCGCGCGGCGGCGGGGTCGAGATATATTCTACCGACGAGCACGTGCGCCAGCTTGCCGATATCGAGGGAGACGTCATTCGCCTGGCGATCGGTCATTATCGCGGACGCATGTCCGAGGTCGCGCGTCGTCTGGGGATCGGCCGATCGACTCTGTACCGAAAGCTGGGCGAACTGGGAATCGACAAGGCGGGCTGACGGATCAACGGTGTAAAATACGCGCGCCTGGGTGATGCGGATCGGTGGTGGAGGTTGAGCACACCGCACAGGCTTTTTTCCAGCGCTGCAGAAAAGCTGGAACCGTCGGGGCTTGGCTTCGCTTGATTAACATGAGTCAGTTTTGGCACCTTATTCCGCTGATATTGCTCGCTGTGCTATCAGGCTGTGGCGAGACGAATGTCCCTCGGGCCGAGGAGCCGGGCAATGCTCGATCCGCGCTTCTTGCCAGCGCTGTCCCCGATGCGCCGACCATCGGCAGCATCGGTCCGGTAACCTACGGCTTTGCGCCGGAACAGCTCACGTTGACCGAGATTGAGCTTTCCCTCCCGCCGGGTTACGATAAGCAGGTTTGGGCCACCAAACTCATCCCCATCGAAAGGACAGCTTCTCTTGGGGAGAAGCGATGCCGCTATGAAATGCCGGACAGCGAGACCTGCACTGCCGATAAGGAGGACGGGCTAGCAATGGCGATGCTCGAGCGCCCGCTTGCATATTATCGCGCGGAATTTGCCGAAACCGACGGCAACAGGTCGAAAATCGTACGTATCCAGCTTGGCGATTGCACGGGTTTCGGGGTAGCCTCGGGTAATGCGACGACTGGCGTTGTCTATTCCTTTCATCCGGTTGGCGAACGAACATTGCTGCTGGCACGTCGCTTTTCCGATGGTCACTTGGAAAGCGACCCGGCACTTCGCGCGGTGAGCAACTCTATCCACTTTCCGGAAGATCGTTGCTGAGGCACCAAGCCGCCGCTTTGCGGTGTGCATGACCGTCGAACCGGGACAAGGACGAGCCGTCAGTCTCCCGCGATTGCGCTGAAATCCACCAGCGCAGCATCGGTCAGTCCGCGCCATACGTCGCGCAATTGAACGGTCTGGGCAACATCATGGACGCGGATTAGCTGGACGCCGGCGCGCATTGCGGTGCAAGCGAGCGCCAGCGAGCCGCCAAGTCGCTCATGAGCCGAAGCCTCGCGCGACAAGGCCCCGATCATCCGCTTGCGGCTGGCTCCGACAAGCAGCGGCACGCCGAGCGCGTGAAAAAGCGCAAGACCGTTCATCAGCGCCAGGTTATCTGCCACCGACTTGCCGAAGCCGATCCCCGGATCGGCAATGATGTGTTGGCGCGCCACGCCGCCCGCAACCGCCCGTTCGATCGCGGCGCCCAGCCAGTCGAACACATCGAACAACACATTATCATAGCTCGCGCCGCCATGCGGATCATCGCCGGACCCGGGCGAATGCATCAGCACCACTGGCCGTGTGCTGGCTGCGGCCAGCGTTAGGCTCGAAGGCTCGTAGCGCAAGGCCGAGACATCGTTCAGGACATGCGCCCCAGCGGCCAACGCAGCCCTCATGACCGCGGTACGCCTTGTATCGACGCTGACCGCAGCGCCCATCGCCACGACCCGCTCGATAACCGGCACCACGCGCGCAAGTTCATCGCCTTCCCAGGTCGCGGCTGCTCCGGGTCGCGTGCTTTCGCCGCCGATATCGACGATGGCCGCACCCGCCTCCAGCATCGCCGCGGCGTGCTCGCCGGCGGCCTCGGGATCATCAAGGAAGCGGCCGCCGTCCGAGAACGAGTCCGGTGTCACATTGAGGATCCCCATGACTTGGGGCTGGTCGAGCCGGACGACGCGCGCTCCGCATTCGAGCGGCGGATGGGCGAGCGAAAGGTTGCCGAATTGCCGTTCGCCCTCGACAGCAAGCTCGCGTGGCAAGTGTGCAAGCGCACCAGCAATGGTTGCCGGGGTGACGATCTCGCGGCTCACGACCACCCCGTCGCGGCGCGTAATCACCGCGAACTCGCGCGCATGCACCAGTCCGCTGGCGAGCCGCAGCGCGTCGCCCGCCACGGCCTGCGATGAGGGGGCGAAGGTCAGCGGCTGGATATAGACCTGCTGCGTCATCCGGTGGGCTTCGGCGCTGGGTGATGGATTGTGCGACGCACGAGCCTCATTCCTCGATCGCGATCAGGTAGAGCTGGCGCAGCGCATCGAGCGGCTTGACGCAGCCGGCATCCTCGAAGTGCCAGAAGGTCCACCCGTTGCAGCTGGGGGCCCCCTGCAACGCCTTGCCGACCGAATGGATCGACCCTTCTTCCCGGCCGCTTTCGAGCGATCCATCCGCGCGCAGTTGCGCTCGCCAACGGCGCTTACCATCGAACAGCCAGGTTCCTGGAGCGATCATCCCGGCCTCCACCAGCACGCCCAATGCAACTCGCGGCTGTGCGCGCCGGCTCTGCATCGTGGCGAGCGCGCGCTCGTCGAGCGGCAGCGCGGCGGCGATCCGCCGTTCGGCCAGCGCACGATAGGCGCCATGCTGTTCGCAGCCGATCCATTCGCGCCCCAGCCGCTTGGCCACCGCGCCGGTGGTTCCGGTACCGAAAAAGGGGTCGAGGATCACATCGCCCACCTCGCTGGTGGCAAGCAGCACCCGATAGAGCAACGCCTCGGGCTTTTGCGTCGGATGGGCCTTGGTTCCGTCCTGCTTCAACCGCTCCGACCCGCCGCATACCGGGATCAGCCAGTCGCTGCGCATCTGCAGTTCGTCGTTCAGCGACTTCATGGCCCGATAATTGAAGTGATAGCGCGCCTTCTCGCCCATGCTGGCCCAGATCAGCGTTTCATGCGCGTTGGTGAAGCGGGTTCCGCGGAAATTCGGCATGGGATTGGATTTGCGCCAGACAATATCATTTAGAACCCAGAAGCCCAGGTCCTGCATCAAGGCGCCCACGCGATAGATATTGTGGTAGGACCCGATCACCCAAAGCGCCCCGTCGGGCTTGAGAACTCGTCTGCATTGCTTGAGCCAAGCCTTTGTAAAGGCATCATACTGGCCGAAATTGTCGAACCGGTCCCAATCATCGGTCACCCCGTCGACGCGGCTGCCGTCGGGCCGAGAGAGTTCGCCGCTCAGTTGCAGATTGTAAGGGGGATCGGCGAAGACCAGATCGACGCAGTTGTCGGGGAGCGCGCGCATGGCGGCGATGCAGTCACCGGGCAGGATGGTTGAAAGCGGCAGCTGCGCCCCCACCCCGTTCGGCAACGTCGCCGGCGAGACCGCGCCCGCCCGCCTGCGCAAGCTGACAATGTTTCCCATATTCGTCCCCCCGTTTATCCACAGGGTGAGTCGGCCCGTAATGGAGGTCAAGTCGAAAATATGTGCGGGTCTGACAGGCACCGTGGTCCGCAGGCTAGCAGATTGGGCGCCGACACAAGATGTCGCGTTCCCGCCCCCATATTCACGCCAGATGAGGCGTGTGGCCAAGACGACTCAGGCTTGCCCCAACAATAACAGCAGCGCCGTATTGGCAGCGAACAAGCCGACCATCAGTGCCCCTATTCCTCGGCTGAGACGGCTTACATAGCGACACAGGACAAGCAGGAGGCCGCCGGCCAGCACCATGACCGGCCACTCCAGATCGAGCAGATCGCCCGGAATGGCAACGGGCGACACCGCCATCGTCACTCCGCCGATGAGCAACAAGTTGTAGATGTTGGAGCCGGCAACATTGCCCAGCGCCATCCCCGGCCGTCCGCGCAAGGCAGCAACGAGACTGGCGCCAAGCTCGGGCAGCGAGGTGCCGATGGCGACCACGGTCAGGCCGATGACCGTTTCGCTAAGGCCTGCCACCCGCGCCAGATCGATCGCGCCCGAGACAAGCCATTGCGCACCGATGATCAGCGCGCCCACACCGCCTGCAAGCAGCACGATGGAAAGCGGAAGGTTGACCTTGTTGCCCTGCTCGACGTCGTCCTCCGCGTCGCGGGCGCCCGGATGGCGTATCCGCCAGATGAAATAGGCGATCGTCAGCGCCAGCAGGCCCGCACCGATCCAGGGGGAGGCAAGACCCAGGCCGGCAATTACCCACAACAGAACGGCGGCTGCCAAACCGATCGCCGCATCACGCCGACCGGCGCCGGACAGGGCGAAGGGCGTGACCAGCGCGGTGCAGCCCAGGATGAGCAGGACGTTCGATATGTTCGACCCGGCAATATTGCCCCAGGCAATTTCGGGGGAGCCCAGCATCGCCGCCTGCAGGCTGGCGACAAGTTCGGGCATCGAAGTGGCTGATCCGATGATGACCACGCCGGTGACGACGCCCGACAGACTCAGCCGGGTGGCGATGCCGACCGCCCCGCGCACCAGCAGTTCGCCGCCGATCCCCAGGCCGATTAGCCCGCCAAGGATCGCCAGCGCTATCTCGATAGTCACCCGCGCCGAGCCTGCATCAGGATGATAACCCCGGCAATGGCAGCCACCAGCGAGCCCGACAGCACGCCCAGCTTGACCGCGTTGATCTGTTCGGGGGTGGCAAAGGCAAGGTTGCCGATGAACAGGCTCATCGTGAAGCCGATCGCCGCGATCAGCGACAAGCCCCAGATCTGCATCCATCCGATACCGCGCGGCAGACTCGAAATGCCCAGTTTCACCGCCAGCCAGGCAAACCCGAAAATGCCGAGTTGCTTGCCGACAAGCAGACCGAGCGCGATGCCGAGCGGCAGCGGTTCGAGCAAGGCGCTGGCCTCCATCCCCTCGAACACCACCCCGGCATTGGCGAGCGCAAAGACCGGTACCACGAGGAACGCCACCCAGGGGTGGAGCGCATGTTCCATATGCTCGAGAACGGAATTGCCGCGCCGGTCATTGAGCGGGATGGTCATTGCCAGAGCAACCCCCGCAAGCGTTGCGTGGACGCCCGATTTCAGCACGAAATACCAAAGCGCGATGCCGAACACGACGTACGGAATGGCTGATCCCACTCGGAAACGGCCGACGACGAAGAGGATACCGAGCAGCACCGCGGCAGCGCCAAGCGCACCGACATCGACGCCGGGCGTATAGAAGATCGCGATAATGGCGATGGCGCCGATATCGTCGATGACTGCGATCGCCAGCAGCAGCGACTTGAGCGCCACGGGTGCCCGCTTGCCGATAAGCGCCAGAACACCCAGCGCAAAGGCGATGTCGGTGGCCGCAGGGATTGCCCAGCCGCGGAGGTTTTCGGGCGAGCCTAGGTTGACGCCCACGAACACCAGCGCGGGAAGCGCCATCCCGCCGATTGCAGCGAACATCGGCAGCGAAGCCTGGCGCCAGCTCGACAATTGCCCGGTCAGCACTTCGCGCTTCACTTCGAGCCCGACGAGCAGGAAGAACAGCGCCATCAGCCCATCATTGATCCACAGCAGCGCCGATTTCTCAACCCCCTGGCCGCCGACGGTGACGTCGATGGGGGTCGCCAAAGCGCCCTGGTAGTATGATGCGACGAAGCTGTTCGCTAGGATGAGTGCGAGCGCGGCGGCGATCATCAAGACGATACCGCCGGCACTCTCCTGCTTCAGGAAATCCCGAAGCGCGACGGCAGCGCGAGCGAACATCATGATTCTCCTGGATAGCGGCGTGAAGCGCCCGAACGGGACCGCGGCGCTTCTCTTACGCAGCTTCGCGCCGGTTTCAACCGACCGCGGCGGGGGATCCGGTCTTGGGAAACGTCACGCCTCGTCTCTCGCCAAGCTTATCTGGCGGTTAAGCGGGGGCGCGTGCCCGACCGGTACGAGCCCAGTAGCCCGGTCCGACTCCAGGCTTGTCCTGGAACAGATCTGCCTGCGCAACGGGCGCAAAGCCGCGGCGATGGAGCGGACTTGGCCCGTGGCGCCTGAGTGCGGCGAGATGGTCGGGCGTGCCGTAACCCATGTTGCGCTCCCATCCGTAATGCGGGTGATCGCGCGCGGCAGTGGTCATCAGCCGGTCGCGCCAAGTCTTCGCCAGGATAGAGGCCGCGGCGATAGCCGGTTCGCGCCGGTCGCCACCGATGACTGCGCGCGCCGGCCAGCGCCATTGGCCGCAGCGTCCGGCTGGCGTCAGGTTGCCATCGACCAGTACCGCGAAGTCCTCGCATCCTACCACGGATGCCAGCCGCGCCATGGCCAAGGTCATCGCCAGCATGGTGGCGCCGAAGATGTTGAGCCGCTCGATCTCCTCCACCTCGACCACGCCGATGCCGAAGGCGCAGCGCCGCCGGATCCGCGCTTCCACCACGTCACGCTGATCGCGAGACAAGCGTTTGGAATCGTTGATTCCTGCAGGACGCGGCTTGCACAGCAGGACGGCGGCGGCCACAACCGGTCCGGCCAGCGGTCCGCGACCGGCTTCGTCCACCCCTGCCACGGGCGGCCGCGAGGCGAGTTCGGCACCGAAATGTCGAGAAGGAGTTCCAGACAGCATGACCCGATCCATCCTGGTGGCCTTGTCGCCCGTCGCCTTCCTCCTCGCAAGCTGCTCCAGCGCCCAGACGGGGGACAATTCGGCCGCGACCAGCACGCCGGCCGCCACCACGCCCACGCAAACCGGAGCGGTGGCTACCGGCATGCAGGTGAACCTGCAATCGACATCACCCTTCGCTGCGACCAGCCATGCCAGGCTGTCCGAACCCTGGGCGCTGGCGGTCCATCCGGCGGATGGGCGGCTATTCGTCACCGAAAAGGGCGGGACGATGAAGGTGTATGATCCCGTCAGCGGCCGCATGGGCACGGTCACCGGGTTGCCGCAAGTGGCCTATGGCGGTCAGGGTGGGCTTGGAGACTTCGTCTTCGCCCCCGATTTCGCGCGCAGTTCGATGGTCTATGTCTCCTGGGCGGCGGATGCAGGCCGCGGCGGGCGCAAGGCCGTGGTGGGCCGTGGCCAGCTGATGTGCGACGGCCTCGATTGTCGGATCGAGGGTCTTCGGCAAATCTGGGAACAGAGCCGGTCAATCGACAGCGCGGGGCATTTCAGCCACCGGATCGCATTTTCGCCCGACGGCCGATACTTGTTCATCTCGAGCGGCGACCGGATGCAGCAGGACCCGGCGCAAGACCTTGGCGACAACCTTGGTACCGTGGTGCGGCTATTGCCCGACGGCACGCCTGCGCCGGGCAACCCCTTCGCAGCACGCGGCGCGCCGACCGATCAGATATGGACCTACGGCCAGCGCAATATCCTTGGCCTGGCCTTCGATCCGGACGGCGAACTATGGGGCCTGGAACACGGGCCAGCGGGTGGCGACGAGCTTAATCTGCTGAGCGCGGGCAACAATTACGGTTGGCCCGTGCGGTCCTATGGCGACAATTACAACGGCACACCGATCCCCAACCACACGGCCGATGACGGCTTCGTCAAGCCGGTGATCCACTGGACCCCGGTCATCGCGCCCGGCGACTTCTTGTTTTATACAGGAGCGATGTGGCCCGACTGGCGTGGCGACGCGCTGATCGCCAACCTGCGCGCCACTTCGATCAGCCGGGTCGACATCGCGCCTGACAACAACTCAGCAAGCGAGACTTCGCACTACGAGTTTCCCGAGCGCCTGCGTGATATCGCGCAAGGACGCGACGGTTCCTTGTGGGTGATCGAGGACGGCAAGAACGCCCGGCTGTTGCGGTTGACCCCCAAGCCGGGCGGTTGAGGCGCAAATCGGAGCTGCGCGCCGCATTCGAGCCGCCCTTCGTGCACCGCAGCCCGATCCGCGCAACCTCGCCAGTCCCGGCCGCCAGCCTGATGCCATGAGCGAGCCTGTCGCAACGCTCGTTCCTCTGGCCGAAGTCGCTGAGGAGACGGTCGGGGACCTGCTCGACCTGGCATTCGGTGCCGATCGCCAGGCTAGAACCGCCTATCGCGTGCGCGAGGGGGCGCAGTGGCTACCGGCGCTGAGCTTCGCGGTACTGAGCGAGGACGACACGCTCGCGGGCACCATTCAGACCTGGCCCGTCGCCCTCATCCAGGCAGGCGGATGGGCCACCCCGCTGCTGATGATCGGGCCGGTCGCCGTCGCACCGGCGTGCCAGGGTCAGGGCTTTGGCCGGGCATTGTTCGCCGCGCTTGACGCAGCACTTGCGGCGGGGGCACGGGCAGGTGCTTCCCTGCTCCCGCAGGTGCTGATCGGCGATCCTGAATATTATAGCCGGTTCGGATTTGCCGCCACGCATACCGCCGGTTGGCTGCTTCCCGGCCCCGGCGAGCAACATCGCCTGCTTGCCCGCGCCGCGAACCCGGCCGTATTGCCGCGCGAAGGCATGCTCGGCCCTTGGCGCGGCTAGGCGGTTCTGCCATCCGTATACCATGCCCTACGATGTTCCCCCCGGTCTTGACGCGCTTTCGCTCGAAGAGATTGCCGCTGCCGCCGCCGCGCGCCGGCTTCCCCCGGTGGAACAATGGCAGCCCCTGCAAACGGCGGACAGCCGGATGCGCATTGCTGCGAATGGCACCTGGTATCACGATGGCGGACCGATCACACGGCCGGCGATGATCCGCAGCTTCGCCTCGCTGCTGGTGCGGGGCGACGATGGCCAGCACGCGCTGATCACGCCCGATACCCGCCATCTGGTGGCGGTGGAGGATGCTGCCTTCATCGCGGTCGACATGGTGGTGCGCGAGGGCGCCCTGGATGGCAGCCCGTCGCTTGCCTTCCGCCTCAATACCGACGAGTTCGTCATTGCCGGCCCTGCCCATAAGCTGCGCGTGACAAGTGATACCGACCAGCCCGCCGCCTATCTCGCAGTGCGTCACGGCTGCGAGGCTCGGCTCGACCGCTCGACATGGCTGGCGCTTGCCGAGCATGGCCTGGCAAATGATAGCGACCGCCCCTTTGTCATCAGCGAGGGCGTCCGTTTTGGGCTGGTGACTCAATGAGCACGCTGTTCGATCGGTTGAAGCGCCTGTTCGACGAAGGCGCGCATGTCGGCACAATCGGGCTGCGCGATGACAGCGACGTCGCGCCTCGGACGCTGCGCGACGCCGCAGTGCTGATTGCCGTCACCGACCGGCCGCGCCCGGGTATCATCCTTACCCAGCGACCAGAAAGCATGCCCGCCCATCCTGGCCAGATCGCCTTTCCGGGCGGCAAGCTCGAGCCGGGCGAGGATGCGGTGGCGGCGGCCTTGCGTGAGGCGCACGAGGAGCTGGCGATTGCGCCAAGCATGGTCCGGGTGATCGGCCAGGGTCAGGCCTTCGTCACCGGTTCGGGCTTTCGCCTCACCGCGGTGCTGGGCCTCATCCCCCCCGATCTGCCCATCACCCCCGATCCGCGCGAGGTCAGCGACTGGTTCGAAGCGCCGCTCGCCTTCGTGCTCCACCAGGCGAACCATGTCCCCCGGCGCGGGATGTTCGCCGGTCACGAGCGGCCTTACATCGAAATCCGCTGGCACCAGCACCGGATATGGGGGATCACCGCAGGCATCATCAGCAATCTGTCGCACCGCCTCGCGTGGAACGAGCTGGCCCTGGCTGATGATCCTGACGCGAACTGATCCGCGCGTGTCGCGGGCCCAGCCCCGCCGCCTGCCTCGCTTCCGTCGCCGCCGGGCGGTTCGCCCATGACCACCCCGGCCGTGTTGCCCGCGGCCGAGTGGACCCAGCGTGAGGATCTGGCACGGCTCGTGCGCGCGCTCGGGGCGGACAACCTGCGCTGGGTGGGCGGCGCGGTGCGCGATACGCTGATCGGCGGCGAGGTCGCGGATGTTGATGGCGCCACCTTGCTTGTGCCCGACAAGGTCATGGAACGGCTGGAGGCGGCGGGCATCAAGTCGGTGCCGACGGGCATTGCGCATGGCACGGTGACCGCGGTTCTTCCCGGTGGCAATGTCGAGGTGACCACCTTGCGGCGCGATGTGACAACCGACGGACGGCGCGCCACCGTCGCCTTCGCCGATGATTGGCAAGAGGACGCCGCGCGGCGCGATTTCACCATCAATGCGCTCTATGCCGAGCCCGCGACGCTTGTCCTGCACGACTATTTCGAAGGTTTGGCCGACCTTGCGGCGCGCCGGGTGCGCTTTATCGGCGATGCGGAGATGCGCATTCGCGAGGATCACTTGCGTATCCTGCGTTACTATCGTTTCCAGGCGCGTTTCGGGGCCGGCGGTGCGCCGCTCGACGATGAGGCGGAAGAGTCCTGTGCCCGCCTCGCGCCGATGCTCAAGGGCTTGAGCCGCGAGCGGGTGGCCGGCGAACTGCTCGGCCTGCTTTCCTTGTCGGACCCCTCCCCCACGCTGGCACGCATGGCGACGCGCGGTGTTCTGGCCATTGTGCTTCCTGAAACGGGCGCCGCCGGGCTTGATGCACTCGCACGCCTGATAGCGGCCGAAACCCGCACCGCGACGCCGCCTTGCAGCATGCGCCGACTGGCCGCGCTGCTCCCGGCCGATCCGGCTGTGGCGGAAGGCGTCGCCGCGCGCCTGCGTCTGTCGGTGGCTGCGCGCAAGCGGCTGGCCATATTGGCGAACCGGGACGCCGGGGGGTCCGATGCACGCGCCCTTGCCTATCATATCGGCTGGCGCAACGCGCGTGATGCGCTGCTCCTTGCCGGGCGCGACCTTGCGCCGCTCGATACTTGGGAACCACCGGCCTTTCCCCTCAAGGGCGGGGCGCTGGTCGCCCGCGGTATCGCCGCCGGGCCGGAAGTTTCGCGCATCCTGCAAGCGGTCGAGCGGCGCTGGATCGAGGAAGGCTTTCCTTCGACCGACCGTGTCGATGTTTTGGCTGACGAAGAGCTGACCGCCGCGTTGCGCAGCCGGACAAGCACCCAGCCATGACACGCAAAACCATGACCGGCACTGGCGGCAGGACTGGTTGTGTTCAGCAACGCGTCTTAAGAGGGGGACCGGGCCGTCATCAATGGCCAACTCGGTAGGTTTGACAAGGGACTGTTCTACCAATGAAATGCATCAATATCGCTACTGCTTGTGCCGTATTTGCTCTGCTTCCCGCCAGCGTTCAGGCACAACAGGCTGAACCGGTCCCTGCGACTACTGCCCAGCCCGCGTTCAACGCCGGGGCCAGCGTCACCGGCAATGACGGCAACCCGATCGGCACAGTCGCCCAAGTCACCGAGCGAGCGATCATCGTCGATACCGGGGTCCACCAGGTGCCCCTGCCGCGCGAGGCGTTCGGCAGCGGTGATGCGGGCTTGACGCTTAACCTCACCAAGGCGGAACTGGAAACCACCTATGCCGAGCAGATCGCGGCGCAGGACGCGCGGCTCGAGGCCACGCTGGTCGCCGGAACGCCGGTGACGAGCGCGGACGCGATCCCCCTGGGAACGGTCGACAGCATCAATGGCGAGGAGGTTGTGCTGGCAATCGGCGAGCAGCGCATGGCGCTCGGGCGCGACGCTTTCGCGGTGGATGCCACCGGAGCGCTGACGGTTCGCGCGAGCAAGGCGCAGATCGACGAGGCTATCCAGAACACGGCCGCGCCCGCCTCCTGACCCCAACCGCGCAAACGCCTTTAGGCTGGGGGCATCCGTGTCCCCGGCCTTTTTCTTGCGCAAAGCTGCGGGGGCTATTCAGTATTGCGAAATACAATGACAGCCATCTTAAGGCGGTTACTTGTTATCGAGGAGCTGTTCCATGCAAATCTTTCAATACCTTCTTGCGGTGACGGCACTGACCATGCCCGTGACTGCCATCGCGCAGGACGCGCGTTGCATCAGTCGTGATGAAAGCCGCGCTGTCGTCGCCAACCTGATGCCCGAACTGATCGCCAATAGCGGCCGTCATTGCGCGGCTCAGATCGGTGACCAAACTTTCCTGGCCCGGAACGCAGACGAACTTGGTCGCAGCCTTTCGCCCCATGCAAAAAGCGCCTGGCCGGCTGCGCGCGCGGCGCTCGAGCGGCTCGGCGGCAATCCGTTGCCTGACAACGCAGCGCTCCTGGACCTGGGACGAAACGCGCTGGCGACAGGCATCGTCGGTAACCTTGATGCGGACAGCTGCGGTATGGTCAATACGCTCGTCGAGCAGATCGCGCCCCTACCCGCAGAGAACTTCGCCAATGTGTTCGCGCTGTTCCTGGAAGCCGGCATGAACGCCGACGAAAATGCTGCTCTCAGGGTTTGTCCGCAAAACACCTGAAGCGACTGCAATCGATGGAAGCGGGGGGTCGGCGAGGTCGTCCCCCCACCCCCGGTAGGTCCACAAGGGCAATCCAGCAATTCGCAACGCTAGAACCGGTTGTCGCGCGGAAAGCCGGTGGGAGGCAGGCGTCCCGCCGCACCGCGGGCCACCTTCCACTCCGCAATGCCGGTCTCGGTGCGCGTGCGCCCGGTCTCCCCTCCCATCGTCCAGCTCAGGCCTTCTTCAAGACAGAAGGTGGTCGCATCGGCCAGCCCGCCGTCGCGATAGCGCTGGAGCATCACCCCCTGCCCGCGCGCCATCTGCGGCACTTCCTCGAGCGCGAACACGACGAGCTTGCGGTTATCGCCCACCACTGCGACATGGTCGTCGGCCGGCGCGATGAGCCTGGCCACCGTCAAACGCACGTCGCCCTTCACGTTGACCGCCTGGCGCCCCTTGCGCGTCTCGGCAAGCAGATCATCCATCGATGCGACGAACCCCTTGCCGTTGCTTGCCGCGAGCAGCACGCGCGCCCCGTCCCGGCGCACCAGCAGCGCCATCGGCGAGGCCCCGGCGTCGATGTCGAGCATGGTGCGCACCGGCTCGCCGAAGCCGCGCGCGCCGGGCAGCTTGTCTGCCGACAATGTGAACGCCCGGCCATCGTCGGTCACCAGCAGCAGCTTGTCGGTGGTTTGCGCGTGCAGCGCAAAGGCCGGGCCATCGCCTTCCTTGAACTTGAACTCGGCGCCGCGGGCATCGGTGCCGAGCGGCAGATGGCCGCGCGCCGCCCTGATCCAGCCGCGCTCGGATAGGATCACGGTCACCGGCTCCTTCTCCACCATCGCTTCGAGGCTGAAGGTGGTATCGGGCCGCGCCTGGGCAATCGTGGTGCGACGCGCGCCGATCGCAGTCTCCTCCGAATAGGTCTTGCGCACATCCTTCAGATCGCGCTTCAGGCGTCGCTTCTGCCGCTTGGGATCCTCGAGCAACTGCTCCAGCTCGTCGCGTTCAGCAAGCAGTGCCTCCTTCTCGCGGCGCAGCTCCATCTCCTCGAGCTTGCGCAGCGAACGCAGCCGCATGTTGAGGATCGCCTCGGCCTGGCGGTCGGTTAGCGAGAACTCGGCCATCAGCACCGGTTTGGGCTCATCCTCACCGCGGATGATGGCGATCACCTGGTCGAGGTTGAGAAACGCGGTGATATAGCCTTCGACCAGCTCGAGCCGTGCGGCGATCCGGCCGAGCCGATGACGCGCGCGGCGTTGCAGGATGTCGATCTGCGCTGCCAACCAGCGCGTCAGCACCTCGCTCAGCCCCATCACCATGGGCGTGCGCCCCGCCCCGCCTGGCCCTGCATCAAGCACGTTCATGTTCAGGCTGAAACGGGTCTCCAAGTCGGTCAGCTTATAAAGCGATTCCTTGATCAGGTCGGGGTCGACATTGCGGCTGCGCGGCACCAGCACGATGCGGATGGCCTCATCCGATTCGTCGCGCACGTCCTCGAGGATGGGCACCTTGCGCTCGGCGATGACCGTGGCGATCTGCTCGATCAGCCGGCCCTTGGGAACCTGGTAGGGCACTTCGGAAATGACCAGCTGCCAGCTGCCGCCCTTCAGCCGTTCGATCCCCGCATCGCGATCGGCGTCCTCGCTCGCTTCTGCGGCATGAAAGCGGGCGCGCACGCGAAAGCCTCCGCGACCCGTCTCATAGGCAGAAGCGATGGCCCTGGGAGGATCGACCACCAGCCCGCCGGTGGCAAAGTCGGGTCCCGGCATCAGTTCCATTAATCGCTCGTGCGGAGTCTCGGGCCGGTCGAGCAATTGGAGCGCGGCGTCGATCACCTCGGCGACATTATGGCTGGGAATGCTGGTGGCCATGCCCACGGCGATACCCGCGGCGCCATTGGCCAGCAGGTTGGGGAACGGGCCGGGAAAAAGCTCGGGCTCCTCGTCCTCGCCATTATAGGTCGGGACGAAATCCACCGTGCCTTCGTCGAGCCCGGCCATCAGCGCGGTGGCGACAGGCGTCAGGCGGCATTCGGTATAGCGATAGGCGGCGGCGTTATCGCCATCCACATTACCGAAATTGCCCTGCCCCTCGACCAGCGGGTAGCGCAAGGTGAAGGGCTGCGCGAGGCGGACCATCGCGTCATAGACCGCCACATCGCCATGCGGATGATACTTGCCGATCACATCGCCCACCACCCGGGCCGATTTCTTAAAACCGCTATCGGGCGTCAGCCGCATCTGGCGCATCGCCCATAGCAGCCGGCGATGGACCGGCTTCAGCCCATCGCGCAGGTCGGGCAGCGAACGCGCGGTGATGGTGGACAGCGCGTAGACCAGATAGCGCTCGGACAGCGCGCTATCGAACGGGGTGTCGATGATCGGGTCGTGCTGATCGGGGTCTTCAAGCGCCGCCATGCGCGCTGCCCTATCAGCGACACGGCTCGTGGGCGAGCGGGGAACGGCCCGCTTTCAACAGGCGTTCTTCGGGTCATGCAACTATTCGGAGAGAGAATATGGAACGCGTGATGATCCTTGCCACCGACGGTTTCGAGCAGTCCGAATTGGTCAAGCCCAAGGAAGCCCTTGAAAAAGCAGGCTACCAGGCCGTCGTGGTCAGTCCCAAGGGTGGCACGATCAAGGGCTGGTCTGGAGGCGACTGGGGCGACGAGGTGGCGGTCGACATGACGCTTGACGACGCTTCAGCCAGCGACTTCGTGGCGCTGGTCCTTCCCGGTGGGCAGATCAATCCGGACAAGCTGAGATTGCAAGACAAGGCGGTGCGGCTGGTGCGCGAGTTCGCTCAATCGGATAAGCCGCTGGCGGCGATCTGCCACGGCCCGTGGCTGCTCGTCGAGGCCGACGTCGTGCGCGGGCGGAAGGTGACCAGCTGGCCCTCGATCCGCACCGATCTCAAGAATGCCGGTGCCGAGGTGGTCGACAAAGAGGTGGTGATCGACGGCAATCTCATCACCAGTCGCAAGCCCGATGACATCCCCGCCTTCTGCCAGGCACTGATCGGTGCGCTCGAGAAGCAGGGAGCACGCATGGCAAGCGCCTGAAGCTGCGGTCGGCCTGCATGGCCCGCCCGAAACCACTGTCTGACCCGTCGGGGGGTTGGATGGGGCGGGTCACTCGGCGGAAAAGGCGAACGGAAACCCCGGGTCGCGAAAGCGTGTCGGCAGCACTTCGCGTCCGATCGGGGGCATGGAGCGGGCAAGGCAGCGTGGGCGATGGCAAAGCCGACAGGTGGTCCCGATGGGCGTTGGCTCGGCCTCGCGCAGCTGGTCCGCATAGGCGAGCTTGTCGATCTGGCGCGCCGAACAGGCCAGCGCCACCGCGCGCAGCGCTCGCGGCGCGCCGTAAGTACCGCCGCCCGCGCTGACCGTTCGCGCGATCGAGACGAAGCGCTCACCATCGGGCAGTTCGATCAGCTGCGCATCGACCTGGCCGGGGCGGGAAAACACCTGGTGCACGTTCCATAGCGGGCAACCGCCGCCCGTTCGCGCGAAGGGGAAGCCCGCCCCATCGAGACGCTTGGACACGTTTCCTGCCTGGTCCACGCGCAGGAAGAAAAACGGCACGCCCTCCTCGCCCGGACGCTGGAGCGTGGTGAGGCGATGCGCTGCTTGCTCGAAACTCACCCCGAAACGGCGGGCGAGCGCCTCCACGTCATAACCCAGCTCCCCCGCAGAGACGGCAAAGCGCGCATAAGGCATCAGCAAGGCCGCCGCCCAGTAATTTTCCAGCGCGCGGCGAACGAGCATTCGCGTGTCTCCGGCTCCAAGCCGGCCATGCTCGAGCTCCTCGGTGATCGCCTGCTCCTGCTCCATGATCGCCAGCTGAAGCGCGAGCTGGAAGCGGCGTCCGGTATAATCGAGGGTTTCGGACAAGACGATGCGCCGGCGATGGTAGTCGTGCCAACGCAGCGTTCCCCCAAGCAGCGCATTGTCGCCATAGGACACGCTAAGCTGGTGTCGCTCGGCGAGACGCGCCTCGAGCGCGGGCACGGTGTCGAGCTTGCCCGCCAGCATGGCCCCGCTGTCATCAAGTGCGGGGAAGCAGTTGCGGCGGGCGGCAAGAAAGGCGCGCGCCTCGGCGACCGGGTCGGCCACCGGCCGTGCCGCCCCTGCCTCCCCCGCCGCGCGCCGTTCGGCAAGCACGAGCTGCTCCTCGCGATAGGCCATGTGCAACCGCAGCAAGGCTTCGGCCATCCCAGGATAGGAAGTGGCAACGTCGGCAATATCGAGGTCGGGCAAGTCGATATCGGCGAAGATCGGATCCTTCAAAGCCACCTGCAGACGGGCGGTGGCCTCTTCACTGTCGGTATCGGCAAGGCTGGCGATATCGACGCGGTAAGTGGACGCCAGTCGCAGCAACATGTCGGCCGTGACCGGGCGCTGGTTGCGCTCCATAAGCGCGATATAGGAAGGCGAAACGGCAAGGTCGGCGGCCATGTTGGCCTGCGTCAGACCAAGTTCGCGACGCACTGCCTTTAATCTCGGACCCATGAAAAGGGGTTTCTTGGCCATCCAGCAAGCTCCAATGTCGTATTCTTACAATGTTACAAGGCTCTATTGTAAGGTATGACAATGGTACTTTGCTTCGCTGGCGACAAGGCCGGACGTCTGCGAGCACGCACCGAACTCAGCACTAATTAGATCGCGAGCAATTTTGATGACCTACACTGAAGAGATCAGCCGCCAGACCCAGCTTGCCAGCGAGCGCGGATTTCTGGGACAGCGGATCGATCCGGAATTCGCCGCCCGCCTGGCCACGCAAAACCGGTTCCGCACCGGGCTCGACATCGCGCGCGCCACCGCCTGCATCATGCGCGAGGACATGGCCGCCTATGATGCCGACCCGTCCGCATACACTAGGTCGCTCGGCTGCTGGCACGGGTTCATCGGCCAGCAGAAGATGATCGCGGTGAAGAAGCATTTCGGCTCCACCAGAGGCCGCTATCTCTATCTGTCAGGCTGGATGGTCGCGGCAATGCGGTCGCAGTTCGGGCCGCTGCCCGATCAGTCGATGCACGAGAAGACCGCCGTGCCCGCACTGATCGAGGAGCTCTATACCTTTCTGCGCCAAGCCGACGCGCGCGAGCTTAGTGACCTGTTCGGCGAGCTCGACCGCGCGAAAGCGGCCGGCGACGAGGTCGAGGCCCGGCGGATCGAGCGCGCCATTGATGAGCATCAGACGCATATCGTGCCGATCATCGCCGATATCGACGCGGGTTTCGGCAATGCCGAGGCGACGTATCTGCTCGCCAGAAAGATGATCGAGGCGGGCGCCTGTGCGATCCAGATCGAGAACCAGGTCTCGGACGAGAAGCAGTGCGGTCACCAGGACGGCAAAGTCACCGTGCCGCACGAGGACTTCCTGCAGAAGATCAGGGCGGTGCGCTATGCTTTCCTTGAACTCGGCGTGGCGGATGGCATCATCGTCGCGCGCACTGATTCGCTGGGTGCGGGCCTGACCAAGCAGATTGCCTATAGTCGTGAGCCCGGCGATCTTGGCGACCGGTACAATTCCTTCCTCGATTGCGAAGAAGTGCCCGGCACTGGGCAACCGGGTGATGTGCTGATCAACCGCGACGGCAAGCTCGCCCAGCCCAAGCGGCTGCCGTCCAACCTCTACCAATTCCGCGCCGGCACCGGTGAGGACCGGGTGGTGCTCGACTGCGTCACCTCGCTTCAGAACGGGGCCGACCTGTTATGGATCGAGACCGAGAAGCCGCATGTCGAACAGATCGCGGGCATGGTCCAGCGCATCCGTGAAGTCGTCCCCGATGCCAAGCTGGTCTATAATAATTCGCCCAGTTTCAACTGGACGCTGAGCTTTCGCCAGCACGTTTACGATGCGTGGCTCGACGAAGACCGCGACCTTGCAAGCTATGATCGCGCGCAGCTAATGAGCGCCGCGTTCGACGACACCGAGCTTGCCGCCGAGGCCGATGCGCGCATCCGCTCGTTCCAGCGCGATGCGGCGACGCGGGCTGGCGTGTTCCATCACCTTATCACGCTGCCGACCTATCACACGGCGGCGTTGAGCACCGACAACCTGGCACGCGAATATTTCGGTGAGGAGGGGATGCTGGGCTATGTCGCCAATGTGCAGCGCCGCGAAATCCGCGAGGGCATCGCCTGTGTGCGGCACCAGAACATGGCCGGCTCGGACCTGGGCGATGATCACAAGGAAGCCTTTGCCGGCGAGGCGGCGCTCAAGGCGGGCGGCGCGGCCAACACGATGAGCCAGTTCGCCGCCTGATCGCATTTTGCCGAAACATTCAAGGAAACCATCGATGCCCGAACCCGCCCTTGCCCGCCCCGTGTTCTCGAACGAGGATTTCGGCTTGATCCGCGAGGCGCTTGCCGACGCTATCCGCGCTACCGAAGACCCGGAAAGATCGCGCAAATTGGCCAACCTGCACCATCGCATGGGCCGTTTCGCACGATGAACCAGGCCACGGTGCTCCAGCGTACGACAACGGACCGCGTGGGGCGCGCCGGGCTACAGGTGGATTGGCGGCTTGCCGCGTTCATCGAGGACGAGGCCCTCGCCGGCACCGGGATCTTGCCGGCCCACTTCTGGCAAGGTCTTGCCGAGCTTTTGGCGAAGTTCACCCCCCGCAACCGCGCGCTTTTGGAAACGCGCGAGAGGATGCAGGCGGCGATCGATCAGTGGCATCGCGACAATCCAGGAAGCGGTACCGGGGCACCAGCCGCGTTCCTGAAAGAGATCGGCTATCTGGGCGAAGGACCGGCCGCGTTCGAAATTGGTACAGCGGGTGTCGATAACGAGATATCCGCCATCGCCGGACCGCAACTGGTGGTGCCGGTGCTCAACGAACGCTTCGCGCTGAACGCCGTCAATGCGCGCTGGGGAAGCCTCTACGACGCGCTTTACGGAACCGACGCGCTCGGCGAACAACCCCCCGCAACATCGGGATATGACCAGGATCGCGGCGCGCGGGTGATCGCCTGGGCCAAGGCTTTTCTGGACACCGCGGTGCCCCTGTCCGGCGTCGAATGGAGCGCGTGGGATGGACAGGGCGATCCTCCGCTCGCGGACGCTTCGCAACTGGTCGGCCGGTTCGACAAGGGCTTCCTCCTGAGTAACAACGGCCTGCATATCGAGCTTGTGATCGACCGCGCGCACCCGGTCGGTCGCGCCGATCCGGCAGGCATCGCCGATGTCGTGCTCGAAGCCGCGCTTACCACCATCGTCGATCTTGAGGACTCGGTCGCGGCGGTGGATGCCGAAGATAAGGTCGCCGCCTATCGCAACTGGCTGGGCCTGATGCGTGGTGATCTCACCGCGCGCTTCGTCAAGGGCGGCAAGACGGTGAACCGCGTCATGGCGCCAGATCGGTATTATCGCACTCCCGACGGCAGCGAGATGACCCTGCCGGGGCGCAGCCTGCTGCTGGTCCGCAATGTCGGTCATCTGATGACCAACCCGGCAGTGCTGATGCCTGATGGGGAGGAAGCCTTCGAGGGCCTGCTCGACGCTGTGATCACCAGCCTCGCCGGGCTGCACGACGTCCAGCGTCTTGGCCAGCTCGTCAACAGCCGGGCGGGCGCGATCTATATCGTCAAGCCCAAGATGCACGGCCCCGCCGAATGCGCCCTCACCAACGATGTATTCGACGCAGTGGAAGACATGTTCGGCCTGGCGCGCCACACGATCAAGGTAGGCGTGATGGACGAGGAGCGGCGCACCAGCGCCAACCTTGCCGCGTGCATTCATGCGGTGAAGGAGCGCGTGTTCTTCATCAATACCGGGTTCCTCGACCGGACGGGCGATGAGATCCACACCTCAATGCTGGCCGGTGCCATGCAGCGAAAGGGGGCGATCAAGACGGCGCGCTGGATCGAGGCCTATGAGGCTCGCAACGTCCAGATCGGGCTCCAATGCGGCTTTGCCGGACGCGCGCAGATCGGCAAGGGGATGTGGGCCGCACCCGACAGGATGCAGGCGATGTTGACCGAGAAGATCGGCCACCCGATGAGCGGCGCCAGCACCGCCTGGGTTCCCTCACCCACTGCCGCGGTGCTGCACGCGACGCATTATCACCGCTGCGATGTCGCTGCCCGCCAGGCCGCGCGCGCCGACGAGCCGGTGACACCGCTGGCCCAGCTTCTCGAAGTGCCGTTGGCTGCACAACGCGACTGGTCGCCCGACCAATTGCGTGAGGAGCTGGACACCAACGTGCAGGGTATTCTTGGCTATGTGGTGCGCTGGATCGATCAGGGGGTGGGCTGTTCCAAGGTGCCCGACATCCACGATATCGGACTGATGGAAGACCGCGCCACGTTGCGCATCTCGAGCCAGCTGCTCGCCAACTGGTTGCTGCATAAGGTGGTCGGCCGTGAAGATATCGAAGCCTCGTTCGCCTGCATCGGCGCGGTGGTCGATCGTCAGAACGCCGGCGACTCATCCTATATGCCTTTGATTGACGGAAACGACGTTTCCCCGGCTTTCCGGGCGGCATTGTCGCTGGTGCTCGAAGGCACCGCGCAACCATCGGGCTATACCGAGCCGCTGCTGCATGCTGCCCGGCAGCAAGCCAAAGCGGATGGCGCCCGGTGAACGCGCCTATCGACTAGCCATGCTCTTGCTCGCAGTGTGAACCTTGCTTTGCACTAGCGAGCGTTGAGTGTTTCACTTTCGCGCTGAACCCGCGGGTTGGGGCAAGCTGCGTTGTATCGGTATGGGGCGGTGGCATCAGGCCCGGACATAGCGGAGCTAAGCCGCTCGCACTTGTCGACAAAGCTGCTACGAGGCTCGCGAACGTCAAGCCCCCCAAGCTCTCGCCAAGCATTGCCAAGCCGAACCCGCCGAGCCGAACCCGCCGATGTCGACATCCCTGCACACCGCGTTGCTGCAGATGCTGAGCGCACGCGTTGCATCCATCGTCATGATGGCGGCGTTCTTCGCCATTCTTGGCCGCCTGTTGACGCCCGAGGATTTCGGCTATTTCGCCATAACTTTCGGCGCGTTCAACCTGTTCAAGACGCTGACCGCTTTCGGCTTGCAAGCCTATGTGATCCGCGCGCCCGAGGAACTCGATCGCGAAACGCTTGCGCGGGCGGCGGGTCTCTCGCTCATGATTGCGGCGGCTGCGTGTACGGCGATGCTGGCTGCTGCGGCACTATTCGGCGGTTGGCTGATGCCCATGCCCATGGCGCTTGCATTGGTGCCGATGGCGGCCGCGCTGCTGTTCGAACCGTTCTCGCTAGCCACCGAGGCGCGGTTGCACCGCAAGCTGAGCTTCCGCCTGCCATCACGGATTGCCGCGCTGCGGACCACGGCCGATGGCTGCACGGCGATCGGGCTGGCATTGCTGGGCTGGGGTGCACCCGCGCTGGCGGTCGGCGTGCTGGTCAGCCACGCGCTGGCCACGGTGATGTTGCTGACCATCGGCGGGGCACAGATGCGTGTCTGGCCGCGCCCGTCGCTGAGGGGACTGGCCCAGTTCCAAGGCGTGGGAGGCCGGCTGACCGCGATCAAACTGGCACCCGATTTCAGCGATCTGGCGTTGATTTCGGGGCTCGGGGCGCTCGCCGGAGCCGCGCCCACGGGCCTGTTCAATCGGGCCCAGCTCATTCAGCGGATGTTCGACCGCACGCTGCTGGAGGGCATTGCTCCAGTCGTTCTCCCGGCCATCAGTTCCGCGCTGACCAACGGCGCGCCGCGCAAGACGGTCTATATCACCAAGGTTGATTTCCTGACCGCCATCTGCTGGCCGTGCTACGCGCTGGTGGCGGTTCTGGCCGAGCCGCTGGTCGCCGTGCTGCTGGGTGATCAATGGGACGAGGCGGTTACCCCCGTGCGTATTCTAGCGGGCCTGGGAATGTTCCTGCCGATCAGCAAAATGAGCCTGGATTTCTTCACGGCTATCGACGAACTGCCCTTCTATCTGCGCATGCAGTTGCAATCACAGATGGTTCGGCTGGGATTGGGTTTTGCCGGTGCTGCAATTTCGCTGGAAGCATTCTGCGCGGCTATGGTGGCAGGTTCGGGCTTCAAGGCAGGGCAGATCGCTTTCTGGACGCGGCGCAATTTCGGCCCCGGCCATTACCGCGCCATTATCATCCGAGGGCTACTCGTCACGCTGGCCATGTTATGCGGGCCGGCGGCCATCGTGCTGGTGGTTGATATGCGGCCGGTGCTGACCATTCTTTGTGCCATGCCGCTTGCAGGCTTGGGCTGGCTTGCGGGGCTCTATCTGACCGGTCACCTGCTTTATGGTCAGATGCTGGAAGCGGCGAAGGACTTTCTGCAGAAGCGCAAGGCCCATCCCGAGCATCCCTGAACGCAGGGCCCGCACACTGCGCGTCGGCAGCACGAAGGATCAGTTGCCAGCCAGCATCGCAGCCCGGCGCGCGCGCTCTTTGGTGATTATGCCATAAGCTTCGAAGAAGCGTCGCGTTCGTGGTCTCGCCAAGAGCGGCGCATGAGCCTGCATAAGGTTGGGGTTCGGCAGAGCCGCATTGCCTTCGATCACCACCGGCCCCTCGGGCGTAACGGCAAAATCCCATCCAACCAGAACCATGGCGGGAAAGGCGCGCGCCAGGCTGAGCGCCGCCTGTTGAACTTCGTGCCAATACGCCACAACCACCCCGGCGATAGCGCTGCCGGATTGCGGGTGATGTCGATACACTCGACGCCGGTTGCGCTTGTCCAGCCCTATTGCCGGCGACAGCGCTCCGGTGTCTGGGTCGATCGCGCTGACCAGCCCGCCCTTCTTACGGTTGTCGGTGGGTGCCGAGCGCTGCGTGCCGAAACGATGCGCGGTTCCCAGAATGAAGGGCTCGCCATTATCAGGGTCGCGCGCGGTCATCACGCGGATGGTGTTGATGGCATCGGGGAAGATGGTTCGAGCATAGGAATGCGGCGTGAGGCAGCGCTCGACCAGCAGACTCGGCGCGCATGGCATGGGCGAACCTGTAGCCAGCTTGATCACCCCCTGTCCCCCGCTTCCGCATGGCGGCTTGGCGATTAGCGGTTCGGCCGTAGCGTCTTCCCAGGTGGCGAAGCGTCCCAGCGGCATGAATTGGTCGCCCATAACAAGACCGGCGAGGTCCGGACGCCGCACATTCACATCGAGCCGGTCGAGCAGCAGGTGGAACAATAGCTTATCGCCGAACAGGTTCAGGCTCTCGCGCGGGTTGATCTTGCCCAGCCGCGCTTCGATCTCCCAATCGTTGAGAAACAGCTCAGGATGATACTGGTCGAGCGGATAAAGCCCCGAGCGATCGGAAAACAGGGCTTGCCGCCAAAGATGCGGTCGCGGCAGGCCGCCGCGATTGCGCCACTCCATACGCCCCATCCGGGCAAGCACGCGCGCCCAGGCGAGCGGCGCGATCCGGCGACCGGTTCCCGGCAGCTTCATTGGTGCGGAGCGCTAGTCGAGGCGCAGCATGTCGCCAAGCTCGACCTCGATCTCGCGCGGCTCGAACGGCCGATAGCCCGCCTCGGGATAGAATGCGATTTCGCCGAAATAGACGCGCCCGTCGACATTATAGAGGTCAACACGGCAGAAACGGAACGGTTCGGAAAGAGCGGTGGCGACGTTGATCATGGTATCGAGCGATGCGGGTTTGGGATGCGGCGATGTGCTGCTGGGCCTGCCCCGGCGCTGGATCGGTAGCTTGTTCCAGGCAAGGTCGTACATCGTCCAGGTGGGCGCATGGCTGCGTCCGCCGACGACCTGGATCAGCTCTGGCCGACCATGAAAACAGAACAGCTTGAAATCATCGGGCGGGCCGTTGTCGGCGCCCTCGAGAAACTGCTCGACGATGATACCGGGTTCGATGTCCTTGTAGGCGCGCTCGCGATATGTCCGCCAGAAAGGCGCGCGCAGATGGCGCTCCAGCTTGGCGCGCGCCGCCGCCCAGTTGAAACTGTCACGGTCATGACACAGCACCACCCCGCCCCAGTCATGATTGGTCTTGGCGGCGAACCGCTCGGCGGTGACCTTGGCAGGCACAAGATCATCCGAGCTTGACGAGATAAGCAGCGCCGGGATCAGATATTGCTCGCCCACTCGCTCGCGCACGAAATCCCGTGCCCGGATCTTGTCGCAGCAGATCGTGTGAAGCGGCGTTGCATCGTTGAGTTTGAGCCACTGCACCTTTTCGCTGAGCAGGCGCGGATTATCGAGGTCGAGCGGTTCGCCCACATAAGCGGCGTATTGGCGCTCGATGCATTGCCTGTCGGGTAGCAGACCTTCGAAATTGCGCAGCACCCTGTCGCTCGAGCGGTCGATCAGCGCGGCAAGACCCGGCCAGCGGCGACGCGATCGGCTGTCGAGCGGCAATAACCGCGACCGGTTCGCAGGATCGAAAAACGCCTTTTCACCGGCCATGGTCATCGCGAACCTCGGGCAACCGCTATCTGGCGCGATGTAAGAAAGGCCACCATCCGCGGATCGTCCAGCAGCGTGCCCTGAAGCTGGAAGAAGCGCAGGCTGGGATGCGAGTTTCCCTCGATCACCACCGGGCCGTTCTGGCCGATAGCCAGGTCCCAGCCAACGTAATCGAGCTGGGGCAGCATCCTCCACATCTCGAGCACCAGCGCTTTCGTCGAGTCCCATTGCGGCACCCGAACACCGGTGATGCGCGTCTGATGGTCGGGATGCGTGTCGCGCAAGGTAAGAAGATTGCCCGCATCGATCTTGGCTGCGCGGCCCAGTTCTCCGGACTCGAGATCCACCGGCGCCACCACCCCGCCGGCGCTGAAATTGTCCACCGCCCCCGTAGTCGCCCCGCCGAACCGGTGCACGGCGGCCGCCACGAAAGCATCGGCGCCAGGCTCGGGTCGCACGGTCAGGATGCGGATGGTGTTGAGGCTATCGGGGTGGATCGAGGCTGCGTAGTCATGCTGCTCGACGAATGCCGTGACGATCATGTCGCCATGCGCGGGTCGATCGAGCTCGGCAATGTCGCGCAGGATCACGATCCCGTCACCTTTCTTGCCCATGCTGGGCTTGAGCACCGCCTTGCCGCCGCTCGCCAACTGGCGTTCGAGCGCCTCACGGCCGTCGTCCAGCCAGCCCCACCGCCCATTATGCGAAAAGCCGAACAGGCGGGGGTGGGGTATGCCCAGACGTTCGGCAACCAAGGCGAACAGGTGCTTGTTGTCCAGAACGTGGCCGAACGCCCCGTTCACGTTGCGCAGGTATTCCTCGCGATGCAGGTTGGAGACGTTGCCCTCCACATGACCATGCGCCTGCAGATACCAGTCCGCCTCCAGCGGATCGAAGCCCGCGAGAATATGTCGCACCCGCTCGCTGCGGCTGAGATGCGGCGCATTTTGTGTGGTCCGCCGCCAGAGCTTGGACCCATGCTTGGCGACAAACCGCAGACGCCTGGCAAGGTGGACCGCTTCGCGAGCCGGCCATGGCAACGCCGCGATCATATCGCGCCTCTTGAGATGATCGGGACCCCGAGGTTTCAGTTCTCCCGGCATTTCCACCCTTGGTTCATGCAAGATCGACGCGTTAATCCGCCCGATACCTTTTTCAACTGCCAGCGCAGAATATCGCTCTCGTCGATAATCTCGGGCGGGATGTGTGAAACGGGTCTTCCATTAACAAGGGTCGGCCTGTCGAACCTGCAGCAATGTGACAATCTGCCAACTTGCGAGGCTCACTCGCACCTCCCCGCCAGTCTCACTCCACGGTGACGCTTTTGGCAAGATTGCGCGGTTGATCGACATCGGTCCCTTTCAGGCAGGCGACATGATAGGCGATGAGCTGCACGGGAACCGCATAGACCAGCGGCGCGATTAGCTCGTGCACACGCGGCATGGCAATGGTGGCCATGGTGCCCTCGCCCGCCTGCTCGATGCCGCGTGCATCGGACACCAGCACGATCCGCCCGCCGCGCGCCTGAACTTCCTGCATATTGGACACGGTTTTCTCGAACAGCGGTCCCGAAGGTGCGAGCACGATCACCGGAACCTTGTCGTCGATCAGCGCGATGGGCCCGTGCTTCATCTCGCCGCTGGCATAGCCCTCGGCATGGATATAGCTGATTTCCTTGAGCTTGAGCGCCCCTTCCAGCGCCAGCGGAAAGTCCGGACCGCGACCCAGATAGAGCACGTCGCGCGCTGGCGCGATCAGGTGTGCCATAGCGGCGATCTCGTCATCGCGGTCCAGCGCGGCGTTCAGCGCTGCCGGAGCCTCGAGCAGGTGACGCACGATGTCGGCTTCCTCCTCGCTGTCCATCCGCCCCTTCCGCACCGCGAAATGCGCCGCCAGCGCCGCCAGCACGGCCAGCTGGCAGGTGAACGCCTTGGTCGAGGCGACACCGATTTCAGGACCCGCATGCGTGGGCAGCAGCAAGTCCGCCTCGCGCGCCATCGAGCTGGTCGGCACGTTGACGACCGCGGCGATCGCTTGCCCCGCCTCCCGGCAATGCCTCAGCGCGGCGAGCGTGTCCGCCGTCTCTCCGCTTTGCGAGATGAACAGCGCCAGACCGCCCTCGGCCAGAACCGGATCGCGATACCGGAACTCGGAGGCGTAATCGATATCGACCGGCACCCGGGCGAAGCGCTCGAACCAGTATTTGGCCACCAGCCCCGCATAGTAGGACGTGCCGCACGCGACGATGGTCACTCGCTCGATGGCCGACACGTCGAAATCGAATTGCGGCAGTGCCACCTTGCTCTCGACCGGGCGCAGATAGGAGCGCAGCGTCTGGGCGACCACGGTGGGCTGCTCGAAGATCTCCTTTTGCATGAAGTGGCGATAATTGCCCTTTTCCATTGCCGCCGCCGAAGCGCCCGACAACTGGATTTCGCGCGTTGCCTCGTTCCCTTCCGCATCGAAAATGGTAGCGCCTTCGCGGGTGAGGACGACCAGATCACCCTCTTCCAGATAGGCGATGCGCTGGGTCAGCGGGGCCAGCGCCAGCGCGTCCGACCCCAGATACATCTCGCGTCCATTCTCGTTCTCCGGGCCATAGCCCACCACCAGCGGCGAGCCCAGCCGCGCGCCGATCAGCATGTTGGGATGCGCACGAAAGGCGATGGCCAGCGCGAATGCGCCGCGAAGCTGTGGCAGCACATGGGCAACGGCATCACGCGGCGCGTCCCCCTGCTCGATCCGCTCGGACACGAGATGGGCGACCACTTCGCTATCGGTCTCACTTTCCAGCGCGCGTCCGCGAGCGGTGACCGCGCTGCGCAATTCGCGGAAGTTCTCGATAATGCCATTATGCACCAGCGCCAGTTCGTCGGTCGCATGGGGGTGCGCGTTCTTCTCGGTCGGTGCGCCATGCGTGGCCCAGCGAGTATGCGCGATACCGGTGGCGCCGGGAGCGGGATTTTGCGCCAGTTCGACCACCAGGTTCGCCAGCTTGCCCTCGGCCCGGCGTCTGACCAGCTCGCCGTCGTGCAGAGTGCAGATGCCCGCGCTGTCATAGCCGCGATATTCCATGCGCCTGAGCCCGTCGACCAACCGGTCGGCGACTGCGCCCTGCCCCACGATGCCGATAATGCCGCACATGTCTTGCTTACCAACCTGTTATTCGTGGGGAGAGCGAGGGGAGATGGGCGCGGGTCTCATTCACCACCGGTCGCTCCCAACCCAAAGTTTTCTGCCGTTCGATAGCGGTCGAACGCGCGATGATGATGGTGCCGCCGCCTCAGCCCTTCGCGCCCGCCTTCTTCTTCTTCATCGCATCGTGAAAGCGGTCGGCCCAGCCGGGCTTGACCAGCTGTTCGGCGCGCACCATTCGCAGCTCGCCATCGGCGACATCGCGGCTGACCGCGCTGCCGGCGCCCACTATGGCATCGGCGCCGATCCTGACAGGGGCGATCAGCGCGCTGTTGGAGCCGATGAACGCGCGCTCGCCGATAACGGTGCGATGCTTGAAGTAGCCGTCGTAATTGCAGGTGATCGTGCCCGCGCCGATATTCGCGCCCGCCCCCACGTCGGCATCACCAACATAGGACAGGTGGCTCGCCTTGGCGCCCTTGCCGAGCACCGCGTTCTTGATCTCGACGAAATTGCCCACCTTGACCCCGGCTTCCAGCACCGTGCCCGGCCGCAGTCGCGCATGCGGACCCACCTCCACACCCTCGCCCAGCGTCGCGCCCTCCAGATGCGAGAAGGCGCGGATGATGCAGCCATCCTCCACGCTGGTGCCCGGGCCGAAGACCACATGGGGCTCGATCGTGACGTCCTGGCCGAGCCTAGTATCCCAGCTCAGGAACACCGTTTCGGGAGCGCGCATGGTCACACCCCCAGCTAGGGCCTCGGCGCGCGCATGTTCCTGCCACTGCGCTTCAGCGGCGGCCAGTTCGGCGCGGCTGTTGACACCTGCCACCTCCGCCGGATCGGGTGCGCACACGGACACGCAGGGGCGGCCATCATCGATGGCGATATTGACGATATCGGGAAGGTAATATTCGCCCCCCTCATTGTCGCGGCCTACACGCGCGAGCAGCGCAAACAGGTCGGCGGACCGGGCGGCGATGACCCCCGAATTGCACAATCGGCATGCGCGCTCTTCCTCGTTCGCATCCTTGTGCTCGACCATGCGCTTGATGCGACCCTGGTCATCAGCGATGACACGGCCGTAGTGCAACGGGTCGTCCGGCTCGAAGCCCATCACCACTGCGGCCGGTATGTCGGGCGCGTTGAGCCGCTCGAGCATCATCTTCATCGTGGCCGCGCGGATGAACGGCACGTCGCCGTAAAGCACCAGGATATCGCCGGAAAATCCGTTGAGTGCCGCTTCAGCCTGGCGCACCGCGTGCCCTGTTCCAAGCTGTTCGGACTGAAGCGCGAAGGCCACCTGCGAACCGAGCCTGTCCTTGAGCGCTTCGCGTCCTGCGCCCACCACCGCCACCATCCGCGCCGGCGAAAGCTCGGCCACCGCGCCAAGAACATGCTCGATCATCGGCCGCCCGGCGATCTCATGCATCACTTTGGGCAGCGCGCTCATCATGCGCGTCCCCTTGCCCGCTGCAAGGATGACGGCGGCGAACGGGGGGTTGGGAGCATCCATAGGCGGCGGCCCTTGCCATCATTTGGTTGCCGTTTCCAGACGGCTCGGGCACAAGCACCCGGGTGCATGATCTCCCGTTCGATATCGTCGGCTTCGATCTGGACGGAACGCTGGTCGATTCGAGCAGGGACATCACGCCTGCCCTCAACCATGCGCTGGGTTCGATCGGCCGCCCGCCGGTCACCGAACAGGGCGCGCGCGAAATGATTGGTGGGGGTTCGGTGGTCATGCTGCAACGCGCGCTCGATCGTACCGGCGGCCCGCTTGCGCCCGGTCAATTCGACGCGCTCTATCAGGTTCTACTCGCGCATTACGAAGAGCATATTGCTGATAACACAATTCATTACGAAGGATGTCTCGAAGCTCTCGAAGATTTGGCGGCGCGCGGAGTGACCTTGGCGGTGGTGACCAACAAGGCGGAACATCCGGCCCGAAAGCTGCTCGGCGAACTGGGGATGGCGCGCCGGTTCGCCTCGATCATCGGCGGAGACACGCTAGGCAGGGACCGGGCCAAGCCGGCGCCCGACATGATCGACGAGACGATCCGCCGCTGTGCTCACGCAGCGGGTGGATCGCGCTTCGCCATGGTGGGGGATACCACCTATGATGTTGGCGCGGCGCGCAATGCCGGGGTGCCGGTGGTGACGGTGAGTTTTGGCTATCCCGACGTCGCACTGTCGCAGCTGGGCGGCGATGTGCTGATCGACGGGTTTGACGAGTTGGTCGACGCACTGGAGCGGCTCGGGGGAAGCGCTGCACCCGCCTGACCGTTGCAAGATTACGGCGGCGGGCGAATACCGATCCGCTATTGTCGCCGATGCCCTACCCCTCGACCGCCTTGACCAGTCGTCGCTCGATCACCGCAAGCACGCCGGCGAGCTCATGCCCGCGCTTGAGGATCTGCCCCTGCGCGCCGAACAGCGCCCACATTCCCTGGCGACCGCGGAGCGAGGGGCGCTTTTCCAGTCGCACCTCGGGCACTTCGGACGACCGGCGAAAGGCGGCGAAGGCAGCGCGATCCTGGGCGAAATCCATCGCGTAGTCGCGCCATTCGCCGGCCGCCACCATGCGGCCGTACAGATCGAGAATACGCATCAGCTCGGCGCGCTCGAAGCCGACCTGCAAAGGCTTGCGCGTTTGCGGAAAGGCGAGGATCTCCCCGGTGAATGGCTTAGTGAAAGGCGCGGTCTCGGACGACGCCATCAGTTCTTCGTACCGCCCTTGCGCACCGCATCTTCGCCGCCGGCGCCGTCGGAAAGAACAAGCGCGGCATGCAGTGCGGCCATCTCTGCACGCAAGGACGCGACTTCGCTTTCCAACTGCCTGATCCGCGCGCCGGCGCCCGCCTCTTCCACTGGCTCGCATGGCTGGTCGGTGCAGGGCGTGCCGTAGGGGAGGAATTCCTTCAGCCACGTCTCGGCCGGCACCAGCGTGGAGCGCGCCTTGAGCCCGATCATCGTCGCACCGTCGGGCACGTCGTCCAGCACCACCGCATTGGCCCCCACCCGGGCTCTCTCACCCACCACGATGGGGCCGATGATCTGCGCGCCCGACCCGATGATCGCCTTGTCGCGCACCGTGGGATGGCGCTTGCCGCCAAGCCCGTTGGCAGGGTTGCTGCCGCCCAGCGTGACGCATTGGTAAATGGTCACGTCATCGCCGATCTCGGCAGTCTCGCCGATCACCGTGAAACCATGGTCGACAAAGAAGTTGCGACCGATCACCGCGCCGGGATGGATATCGATGCCGGTCAGCCACCGCGCGAGATGGTTGATCAGCCGGGCAAGGAAAGCCATGTCCCCGACAAACAGCCAGTGCGCGATGCGGTGGAAGCCAAGCGCCCAGACGCCGGGATAAAGCAGCACCTCCCAACGCGAGCGGGGCGCGGGATCACGGGCCTTGACCGAGTCCAGATAGGCGACAAGCCGCTCGAACATGGTGCGTGCCTTCTTTCATCAAAGCACCGCCAGGGCAAGCTGCATGGCCCTGTTCGGTGCTCAAGTCAGCTAGATCATGCGCGGCTCGTCGGGACCATATAGGGCTTCGATCGCCGCCCGCCAGATCGCAAGCGTGGGCGGTGCCTTGCGTTCCAGGCTGAGCGTATCGATCATCGCGACCAGCGCTTCGATCCCGGCGAAGGAGCGTTCGCTGCGCGCGGCAAGGTAATTGGCCGCCCCCTCGCCCAGCATCAGCCCCCGTGCATGCGCATGAGCGAGGATGAGTTCGGCCGCCAGCGCATCATCGGGCGCGCGGATCTCCAAATGAAGCGCGGCCCCCATACGGGACGCAAGATCAGGCAAAGCGATGCGCCAGGGCTCCGCGCCGGCGATGAGCAACAGGTGCGCGTCCTGTTCGCGCGCTCGGTTCCAGCGGTGGAACAGCGTGGTTTCCTCGATCAGGTGGGCATTATCAATGATGATGCGCGCGGGCGCGTCAAGTCGGTGGGATTGTGCGGCGTCAAAGCCATTCTCGGTTGGCCCGCCATTCCCACTCAATCCGGCATTCCCGGCGAACCAGGCACCCAGCATAGATTTGCCCGATCTTGGCGGACCGGTGAGGATGGCGGTGCCGAACGGCCAGGTGTCGGGCGCAGCCAACGCGTCGATCGCAGGACGGTTAGCCGCGCCTATCACGATGCGACTGCGTTCAGCGCCGCCAAGCGACAAGGGCAGCGCGAACTGGTTCAACGACCCGTCTCCCAGGCACCACGACCGCCCGTGATGATCGAGGGCCTAGCGGGAGATCGCCAGCGTATTGCCGCCCTCGCTGACCTGCCAGCCTGCCGAGCGCAAGGCCGCAGCCAGCGCGGCAGCATCACCGGCAAATCCCACCCGCAGCACCGAGGTTCCGCCGACCGCCAAGCTGCCGGTGGCGACCGAGCGCACCCCCGGCGCACCGCGCACGCCGGCGAGCGCGGCGTCGAAAGCGGCGGCATCGGGCGTTGCCACCTGCACGCTGAATGTCGTCACGGTGGCGGACGGCGTATCAGTGACCGCCTGCTGGGGCGGGGCCTGTGCGGCGCCCTGCGCAGCCTCGGCCTGCCGACGCGCGGTCTCCTGCGCCACCCTGGCCCGCTCGTCGGCCTCGCGTCGTTCGGCTGCGGCGATAATCGCGCGCACCTGGGGGGTGAGCTCGAAATCGCCGATCGCCAGCGTGGGATCGGGGCGCAGCGTGCCGTCCGCCAGCGCCCTTGTATACAGCACATTCATCCGCCGCACCGCCAGCGCCAGCATCCGGGGAAGCTGATCGGGCCCGGGCGCGCGCATCCTAAACGAGGCGAGATAGCGATGGTCGGGGCCGTAGCGCGCGGTGAACCGTCCCTCCACCGGGCCGCCCGGCCATTCCCAGCGCAAGTCAGCAATGGGCACGATAACATCGGCCGCGCTGTACTGGTCGAGGATGGTGTTCCACCACAGACGCGAGCGGCGACCCGCCTGGCCGTAGGTAAGGAGAAGCGATTCGCCGCCGGCGCCGGTGGGCCGGACATAATCGACCGCGCTCGCGCCCGCCTGATACTCGGCCCATGCGCGCTGCCAGGGATTGCGCGTCTCGAACATCGTGGCGGTGCCGCCCGAGATGAGCACGGGGAGCGTGAGCATGGGCGCCGAACGTGCGCGTTCCCCCTCGCCTCCGAGCAGTCCCCCCGCCCGCTGGCGATCGAAGATGACCCCGAGCGTTGCGATATAGCGCCGCGGCCCCAGCTGCTCGCGTTCGACCACGATGGCCGAGACCAGCGAATCGAGCCGATCATCGCCGATCTGCGGCCCGCCGATCTCGGCCCAGGCCAGACGCGCGGCCTCGATCCAACCCTTTTCACGCGCATCCTGAGGATTGTCGCCCACGACGTTGACGCTGATCCCCGAGACTTCGATATCGGTGCTTGCCGCGACCGGAGCGATACCGCGCTCACCGCTCACCTGTGCCACCAGCGCGGCACCGGCGGCCAGCAACCCGAGCCCTACCGCCGCCAGCATTATCGCCATGGGCCGCCATCTCGACAAGGCGTTCGGCAAAGGGTGGGGGGCGGTCGTCATGAGGGAGAAAGCAGGCTGCCTTTTGCCCATTGGCGAGTGGAAATCCAAGCGGGAATGTCTAAAGGCCTTCGTGACATGGACAACCGAGGGGAAAATCGAGGCGGCGATCGTGGCGACAAGTCGGTGGAGCGGGCCGGTGGCTATACCTATGCACAGGCGGGCGTTTCCATCGGCGCGGGCAATGCCTTCGTCAAGACAATCGCGCCGCTGGTAGGATCGACCAGGCGACCGGGCGCCGATGCGAGGATCGGCGGCTTCGGCGGGTTTTTCGATCCGCGCGCCGCCGGCTATAGCGATCCGCTGCTGGTTGCCGCCAATGATGGCGTGGGGACCAAGCTCAAGCTGGCGATCGAGCATGACCGGCACGAGGGGGTTGGCATCGACCTGGTCGCCATGTGTGCCAACGACCTTGTCGTGCAGGGCGCCGAACCGCTGTTCTTCCTCGACTATCTGGCCTGCGCCAAGCTCGACAACGCCGTCGCCGAACGGGTCGTCGCCAGCATTGTTCGCGGGTGCAGGGATGCAGGCTGCGCATTGATCGGCGGCGAGACGGCCGAAATGCCCGGAATGTACGCAGGCAGCGATTATGACTTGGCCGGCTTCTGCGTCGGCGCGGTCGAGCGCGGCGGGGAACTGACCGGCGCGCAGGTGGAGCCTGGCCATTTGTTGCTTGGCCTGGCCAGTTCTGGAATTCATTCCAACGGCTTTTCGCTGGTCCGCAGGCTGGCGCATGATCGCGAGTGGGCACTTGGCGAACCCGCTCCGTTCGATGCGTCCTGCCGGTTGATCGATGCGCTGATGGCCCCGACCCGCATCTATATACGCGCGCTTTTGCCGCTGGTGCGCGAAGGGCGGATCGATGCGCTCGCGCACATCACCGGCGGCGGGCTGCTCGAGAACGTGCCACGAAGCCTTCCCGAAGGCTGCCGCGCCGTCATCGACGCTGACAAATGGACCTTGCCGCCGCTGATGGCCTTCCTCGCCAGCGAAGGCGCGATTGCGCCCGGGGAAATGGCGCGCACCTTCAACAACGGCATCGGCATGGTGTTGGCGGTCGCACCCGGCGAGGCCGCGGAGGTGACAACTGCGCTCGAAGCCGCGGGTGAGCAGGTGCACCGCATCGGCAAGATCATCGCCGGAAAGCGCGGATGCACCATCCGGGGCGGCGCGGGCGCCTGGGGATACCCGCAAGCCTGGACCGCCGAGCATGACGCATGACGTCTGATGGTGTGCGGCGCGGAGCCGCGAACCCTAATCCGAGGGCGCCCCGCTTTCCTGTCTCTGGGTGCGCCACCGTGCGGAACCACCGGCCTGTGTGCTCGAACGAAGACGTCGCATGATGGAGCGGACGAAGGTCGGCTGCCTTCTGTCAGGCACGGGAACGACGATGGCGGCCCTGCTATATGCCTCGCGCCTTCCCGCTTGCCCCTACGAGATTGTCCTGGTCGCAAGCAACGATCCTGCCGCCCCCGGGCTTGCGCTGGCAGAAGCGGAGGGCATCGCCACCTTCGCCCAAACGCACCGGGGCTTGGAGCGCGAGGCACATGAGGCGATCATCCAGCGCGCGCTGGAGAAAAGCGGCGCTCAGGTTGTCGCGCTGTGCGGCTATATGCGCATTCTCACCGCCGGTTTTGTCGCGCAATGGGACGGACGGATGGTCAACACCCATCCCTCGTTGCTGCCCAAATATCGCGGGCTCGATACGCATGCGCGGGCGCTTGCTGCGGGTGACAGCCAGGCGGGATGCTCGGTGCACATCGTCACGCCCGAGCTCGATGAGGGTCCGCTTCTGGGTCAGATGGCAGTCGCGATCCACCGCGATGACACGCCCGAAACGCTTGGTCGAAGGGTGCAGATGGCGGAGTATCAGCTCTACCCTCGTATGCTCGCGCAGTTCGTGACCGGAATAGGGGACGCTGCGGCCAGCGCCGAGGTTGTCCAGCCCCTCTCGCCGGGATCGCAAGGGGCCTGGCGGCAGGTCCGTGAGGCCGCGACACGGCTGACAGGAGTTGCCCGTGCGCAGGCTTTCGCCCGGATCGGATTGAGGGGTTTGTCCAGCTCTATCATGACTGCCGGCAAGCCTGCGGGCCGGGGAAAGCCCAACGGTTTGATCGGACGATGCCTGCGCGCCGTAACGCTCTGGTTCGCGCGTGGGTTCGTCCGGGCAGCACGATCCGATCGGCGGTCGCCTGGATCGAGCCTGGACGCCGAGCGCATCGCCCAATGATGTTCGATCCCTTCGGTGCCCGTTCGCCGCGCATCGAAACCCCACCCCGGTCACACCCGCTCGCCAGGGCTCCGCTTGTCGACAAGGCCTGCCGCTGGCTCGAGCAGTCCTGGCGCAGCGGTCTGACCACCCGACCCGTTCTCGACCCCGATACGCTGTGGCGCAAGGCCGGGCCGCGTGGTGGGCGCGAAGCCGAGGCGGGCGGTCGCAGCGAGGCCGAGATCGCCGACTTCCGCCTTCGTCTCGACAAGCTCACGCAGAGCCTGGCGGGGGAGGCAGCGCTCAATCCCGTCGGCCTGACGCTGGCGCATGGCCAGCTCGTCCGCGCGATCCGCAACCGCCTCAAGCTCGGCGCGCTGTGGGCTGCCCGCCCCGAACTTGCGAGCCACCCGATCGCCCCGCCGATCATCGTGGTGGGGCAGATGCGCTCGGGCACCACGCGCATTCATCGGCTGTTGGCGAGCGATCCCGCGCATGCTGGGACGCGCTTTTGCGACAGCTGGCATCCTTGTCCGCCGGGCAGATCATGGCCCGACCTGAGGCCGCTATGGTCGGCCTCGTCGCTGCTGGTGGCGCGCAAGCTCGATCCTTGGCTCGATGCGATCCATCCGTTCGGAGCGGCGCGGGCGGATGAGGAACTGGGATGGCTGGCCGCGGCGCTCGACCATTGCGCTTACGAGGCACAGTGGCGCATTCCGGGCTTCAGCGCGTTCAGCGAGGCGCGTGACCCGGCACCGGTCTATCGCGAATTCGAGCGGATCCTGCGCACCGACGCCGCCAGTCACGGCAATGCGCAGCGCCGCCGGGTGCTGAAAGTGCCGCAATTCGCCGAGGACATCCCCGCGCTCATCGCCCGTTTTCCCAACGCCCTGGTGGTGCGAACCCGCCGCGACCTGTCCGAGGTTGCCGCGAGCGCCGCCTCCCTCGTCGCCAATCAGATGGCGATCCAGTCCGATCATAGCGAGCTGGCTTGGATCGAGGCCGAATGCCAGCGCAAGATCGTCCTGCGCGAAGCGAGGATGGACGAGGCGCTGAGCGGCTTTGACGGCGCGTTGCACGAGGTTTCATACGATGCATTGGGGACGGACTGGCGCACCCAGATCGCCGCGCTTTATGATGGGCTTGGCCTTACCTTGTCACCCGCAGCCCTGGCGGCGATGACGCGCGAGCAGGACCTAGCACAAGCAAAGGTTACGCAAAGCCAGGCCGCGCTCTATCGCAACCTCGCGCGCGCCTGAGGCGACAGGGACGGGCGTTTCGAACGATGCGACAGCGGTTCGCGACCGCGTCAGGGCCACTGCCGCCAGACCGCGATACGAACCGAGCTTCTCCGCCAGGTTAAACTCATTGCGCAAGCTATTGTGGTTCAGCCGACGATCTCATCCTCGGTAAAGAAAAAGGCGATCTCGTTGGACGCGTTCTCTTCGCTGTCCGACCCATGGACAGTGTTGGCCTCGATCGATTCGGCATATTGCTTGCGGATGGTGCCTTCATCGGCATCGGCGGGGTTGGTCGCTCCCATCACCTGGCGGTTCCGGCTGATCGCGTCCTCACCCTCGAGCACCTGTACCACCACCGGGCCGCTGGTCATGAAGCTGCACAATTCGCCATAGAACGGGCGTTCCTTGTGGACCGCGTAGAAGCCTTCAGCCTGTTCGCGCGTCATTTGGATGCGCTTGGATGCGACCACCCTGAGCCCTGCATCCTCGAGCATCTTGGTAACCGCGCCGGTGAGATTGCGGCGTGTGGCATCGGGCTTGAGGATCGAAAAGGTGCGCGTAACCGCCATGGGAAAAGACCTTGGTTGGGAAGATGGAGAGCCGCGCGGCGCCTAACGGCCACGCTTCGTCCGCGCAAGTCCGGGTGCGCGTGAGGGTGCCACCCTCCGATGCCCCGATCGTCAAGGAGCCATATTCACCGGGCGATGATCCGGTCGGACCGCACCTCTGCCATCAAGCCCCCTCTTGCCAGCGTCCAGACGCGTCCTGTTTCCAGAAATGGCGCTCGATATCGTCATCCTCGCCAAGCAATTTCCAGCGCCGCCGCGCCTCGGCCAAGGCAGCCTCCGGGACCAACAAGAAGACCCGGTCGAAGCCTGCCGCCCCGCGCCATTCACCGTCGGCCAGACATAGCAGCCGTGCCTGGTTGAGGGCGAGTGTCTCGCTCGACAGCAGAACGGGTTGGCGCGCGGCGTTCGGCTCATCAGCCAACCCGTTGGCCAGAAATGCCTCGGGTCGCGCTTCCCACAGCGCCTGTGACAAGGCGCGGCGCTCGCCGTCCTCGGCAGCGACGATCAGCATCCGCTCGGCGTCGGCACATGCCTTGGCCACCAGCGCTGCCACCACCGTCTCGGCGCGGCTTTTCCCGAGCAGGTAGAAGTCGACGCGCAACGCCTGTTCAGCCCTTCCCCGCCCTACGACAGCGCTCGGAGCAATAGACCACCTGCAGCCAGCCACGTGCCCACTTCTTGCGCCAGGCGAAGGGGCGCTGGCAGGCGGGGCAGGTTTTCATCGGCAGGTCCGCCTTGCGCCGCATCCGCGCCATGAACGAAGGGCCGGGCTCAACCCTCGCAATTGTCGCGCACGAACCGGTCGATCAACCGCACCCCGTAGCCGGTGGCTCCCTTGTCCCATGTCGCGCCGGGCTTGTCCGCCCACACCATTCCGGCGATGTCGCAATGCGCCCATGGCAGCCCATCCTCCACGAAGCGCTGGATGAACTGGGCCGCGGTAATCGAGCCGGCGTGGCGTGGCCCCACGTTCTTCATGTCGGCAATGGGCGATTCGATCAGTTTGTCGTAGGCCGGGCCGATCGGCTGGCGCCACAGCTTGTCGCCGCTGGTCTTGCCGGCAGCGAGCAGCGCTTCGGCGAGCGTGTCGTCATTGCTGAACAATCCGCCATATTCGTGACCCAGCGCGATGATGATGGCCCCGGTAAGCGTCGCCAGATCGACCACCCGCGCAGGATCGAGATTGCGCTGCACCCAGGTGATCGCGTCGCACAGCACCAGGCGCCCCTCGGCATCGGTATTGAGGATTTCCACGCTTTGCCCGCTCATCGTGATGACGACATCGCCCGGACGCTGCGCCTTGCCATCGGGCATGTTCTCAACAAGCCCGCACACGCCGATGATGTTGGCCGGTGCCTTGCGCGAGGCGATTGTAAGCATCGCGCCCGCCACCGCGCCCGCGCCGCCCATGTCCCACTTCATGTCTTCCATGCCGGGACCGGGCTTGATCGAGATGCCGCCCGAATCGAAGGTGACGCCCTTGCCCACAAAGACGCTCGGCTTGTCGCCCGTCTTGCCGCCATTCCAGCGAATGACCAGCAGTCGCGCCTCGCGATCCGAGCCCTGGCTGACACCCAGCAGCGCGCCCATTCCCAGGTTGCGCATCTGGTCCTCGTCGAGCACCTCGATCTGGGCGCCGGTGCCCTCGAACCGCTCGCGGCATCGCTCGACGAAGCTCTCAGGGTAGATGATGTTGGGCGGCTCGGTCACCAGCTCGCGAGTGAGCGCCACGCCGCGCACCACCGCTTCGGCTGCCTGCCAGGCGGTCTCGGACCCATCGGGCGCGCCATGAACGATGACCCGCTCGAGCGAGACCTTCTGCTCGTCCTTCAGCCGGGTGCGATAGCGGTCGTGACGCCAGCCGCGCAGCGTCAGCCCGGTGAGGAGCGCGGCAACATCATCCGCCGACAGATCGCTCGCCGCGGCATCGATCGCCAGCGCCTTGACCCCGCCGGTGAGATAGCGCGCCGCCAGCGCGCCGCCAGCGGCTTCGAGCGGGTTGCTCTCGCCCTTGCCCTCCTCGGCGCCCACCAGCACCATGCGCACCATGGTGCCCTCGCGCGGCACGAAGGCGTCGAACAGCTTGCCGGGCTTGGTCTCGAACCGCCCCGCAATCGCCGCTTCGTGCAAGGTGTCGGGCAGGGCACTTGGAAGTCCGCTCTTCTTCAGCACCAGAACCTGGGCCTGATGCTCGGTAGGCTTCGCGCTGTCGGCGAATATGATCTCCACCAGAATTCTCCGCTTAGTCATAAAAACAGGGCGCCGGCGCCGGCTTCCGCCCGCTCGTCCAGGCCGGCGTTGCAGTTAGGCAAGGGCAGTGCAATAGGCAAGCGATGCGCCCGGGCCCGCATCTGCCGCCACCGGCACCGACCACGCGTCCGCCCGGCGCCATCGGAGCGGTGTCGGCTGTGCGACGTGGGCGCTGGTCGGTGAGGGGGACGTTGCTGGCGATCGCGCTGGCGCAGGCGGCATCCCCCGCCCTTGCCCAGGAAGGCGCGGCCCCCGGCGTTGACACCGCGATCGAGGCGGTCGAAGTCCCCCTGCCCGACGCCGACCGTCCGCAATCCGAGGGTTTTCCCCGGATCGATGGCGATGTTCCGGGCGACCAGCCGACCGACGCGCGCGAGGTGGATTTCGCCACCAACAGCATCAGTTACGACAGCACCAAGGATATCGTTACCTTGTCGGGGGACGTCGTTCTGCGGACGGGCGACCAGTCGGTGCGCGCCGATAATGTCACCTGGAACAGGGATACGGGCGAGATCGTCGCCGAGGGGGCGATCCGCTTCGTCGATGCGGACGGCAACCAGCTGTTCACCGACCGAATGGAGCTGACCGAGGAACTGGCGGCCGGCGCGATGGAGAACCTGCTGCTCGTCTTCAGCACCGGCGGCCGGCTGGCGGCGGTGGAGGCGGCGCGGGAAGAGGGCGGCGACATCGCGGTCACCCGTGCTTCCTATTCGACCTGCGCAGTGACCGACGGCGAAGGCTGCCCGCGCACGCCCAGCTGGCGGATCACCGCCGAGCGCGTCACCTTCGATGCGCAAAGTCGCCGCATCCGCTTTACCGGCGCGCATCTGGAACTGTTCGGTCGCCGCGTGCTGCCGCTGCCCCGCCTCTCGCTTCGGGCCGATGGCGGCGCTGATACGGGCTTCTTCGTTCCCAGTATCGGCTATTCCGCATCCAATGGCTTCGAGCTGTCGGACAGCTATTACCTGCGCATCGCCGAGCATCGCGACCTGACGCTTTCGGCCTATCTGTTCACCGAGGCGGCACCGATGGCGTCGGCCCAATACCGCCATCTGACCGGCAATGGCGCGTTCCAGGCCACCGGCTACCTGACCCATGGCACGCGAATTCCGCTGGGCTCGACCGAGCGCACCACCGAGGAGGACATCCGCGGCTACATCTTCGTAAACGGGCGATTCCAGCCGACCCCAAAATGGACGCTGGAAGGTTCGCTCCGGCTGGCCAGCGACCGCACGTTCCTGAGGCGCTACGATATCAGCCGCGAGGACCGGCTGCGCTCGGTGGTGCGGGCCGAGAGGATCGACTTCGCCAGTTACCTCTCGATCGCCGGCTGGGCCACCCAGGCGCTGCTGGTGGACACGCCACAGGGCCAGGTACCGCTCGCCTTGCCGGTGATCGATTACCGCCGCCGGATCGAGGACAAGCTGCTTGGCGGAATGGTGGAGATCCAGGGCAACACGCTCGCCATCACCAGGCGCGAAGGCGAGAACACGCAGCGCGCCTTTGCCCGAGCACAATGGGACTGGCGTCGCATCACCGGGCTGGGCCAGGAAGTTACGCTGACCGGACTGGTGCGCGCCGATGCCTATCATTCGTCCGACAATCTGCTCAACCCCACCCCATCCTATCGCGGCGAACGAGGCTGGCAGGCGCGCGGGGTGGCGCTTGCCGCACTGGACGTGCGCTGGCCGTTCATCGGCTCGCTTCTGGGCGGCACGCAGATCCTGACCCCGCGCGTCCAGCTGGTCGCCACACCGCCGATCGAGAACCTGGCGATCCCCAACGAGGATGCGCGTGCGATCGATCTGGAGGATTCCAACCTGTTCGCGCTCAACCGCTTCCCCGGTTACGACCGGGTGGAGGAAGGCGTCAGGGTGACCTACGGGGTCGACTGGCGGGGCGACCTGCCATCCTGGCGGCTCAAGGCCACGATCGGACAATCCTATCGGCTCGACGACAAGCCCACGCTTTTTCCCGACGGCACCGGGCTGACCGACCGGTTTTCGGATTATGTCGGCCGCAGCGAGCTGCGTTACCGCGACTTCGTCAGGTTCACCCATCGCTTCCGCCTCGACAAGGACAATTTCGCGGTGCGGCGCAACGAGATCGACGCGGCGGTGGGCTCGGACCGGACCTATCTTGAACTGGGCTATCTCAGGCTCAATCGCGATATCGATCCCGGCTTCGAGGACTTGCAGGACCGTGAGGAGCTGCGCGCTGCGGGTCGGTGGGAGTTCACCCGGTTCTGGTCGGTGTTCGGCTCGGCCGTCGTCAACCTGACCGATCGCGAGGAGGACCCCAGCCTGACCTCGGATGGCTTCGAACCGCTGCGTACCCGGCTGGGGATCGCCTATTCGGACGACTGCCTGGAGTTCGGCGTCACCTGGCGGCGCGATTATGTCGAGCTGGCTGATGCCGAGCGCGGAGACTCCTTCCGCCTGCATTTCGCGCTGCGCAATCTGGGTCTGTAGTTGCGGGCGGATAGGCCGGGGCGTAGGGACCGAGCGGGCGCATCGCGCCTGCTGCGATTTTTGCATCGGCCAGCGATTGGCGCTAGGGAGGTGGTGCTCAGGCCCGGTTCAGCCGCCGAACGGCAATCGCCACGCGCTATTCCGAGTGCTTTCCCATCCGCTGGACAGGATTTTGTGCGCAGTGGCCAATTGGATCTTCCCCCGTATTGCAGCCCGTCCCGGCCTCGCTTGTGCCGCCATCCTGGGTCTGGCGATAGCCGCACCGACAGGCGCGCAGCAGACCGGTCAATCTTCCACCGGGGCAACCGAAGCGTTCAATCTGCCCGACACGATCGAGATGCTCGGCAACACCGATCCCAATAACCGCCGCGTCACCGCCCGGGTCAATGGCAACGTCATCACCGGCACCGATGTGGAACACCGCCTGGCGCTGATCCTCGATGCGAGCGAGGGCGAGCTTCCCGCCGAAGAAGCACAGCGCTTGCGGCTCCAGATCTTGCGCAACCTCATCGACGAGACGCTCCAGGTACAGGAAGCCGCGGCGCTGGACATGGAAGTGACCGCGCAAGAGGTCGATGCCGCCTATAACCAGCTGGCGACGGGGCGTTTTGCGACCACGCCGACCGAGCTTGATGCGCATTTGCGGGAGATCGGTTCGGCGCCCGCCTCGCTCAAGCGTCAGATCCAGGGCGAGCTGGCATGGAACCGGCTGTTGCGCCGCAATGTCCAGCCCTTCGTCAATGTCTCGTCCAGCGAGGTGAACGAGCTTTACGACCGACTGCAGGCATCGCGCGGAACCGCCGAATACCGGATCGGCGAGATATTCCTGGCCGCCACGTCGACCAACCGTGAAGAAGTAGCGCGCGAGGCGATGCGCATTGTCGAGCAGCTGCGTGAGGGTGGCAGCTTCGTTGCCTATGCGCGGCAATATTCTGAAGCCTCGACCGCCGCAGTGGGGGGCGACCTGGGGTGGATCAGGCTGGAGCAGCTGCAAAATCCGCAGCTCGAGGAGGCCGCGCGCGAACTGGCGCCTGGCCAGCTGGTCGGCCCGGTTGAGATACCCGGCGGCTATTCCATCCTGCTGCTGATCGACCGGCGCGCCATCGGCATGGCCGATCCGCGCGACGCCGTGCTCAGCCTCAAGCAAATCTCGCTTCCGATAGCGCAAGGCACTCCGGAAGCTGATGCCCAGCGGGAGGTCGCGCGGTTCGCGGCCGCGGTGGACATCATGAACGGCTGCGGCGATGTCGGCGAGAAGGCGCGTGCACTCGGTGCCACCGTGCTCGATAATGACCAGATCCCGGTGCGCCAATTACCCGAAGCGCTGCAATCGCCGATCCTGGACCTGAGTATCGGCCAGACCACCTCCATCTTCGGTTCGCTGGAAGACGGGGTGAGCGTTCTGATGTTGTGCGGGCGTGACGATCCGGTCGAGACGCAGGGACCCAATTTCGACCAGCTGATGGCGCAGATCGAGGATGACCGGGTCAACAAGCGTGCCCAGCGTTATCTGCGCGATCTGCGGCGCGATGCGGTGATCGAGTACAACTGACCTTGCCCGGCGCGCGGCCGGCACCGATCGCGGTTTCGCTGGGAGACCCCGCGGGGATCGGCCCGGAGGTCATTCTTCGCGCCTTCGCCATGCGCCGCGAGAAGGCCCTGCCGCGCTTCGTGGTATGTGGTGGCG
>CBDBZL010000001.1:0-701984 GCA_965213545.1 Alteraurantiacibacter sp. | reverse complement strand
CTGCATAATCGCCAACCACATAGCAACTATCGTTGTCGAACCGGGCTGGGCAGCCATCCAGAGCGAAGACGGTCAGCTGGTCCTGTCCAATACAGGCGGGCCGAAACCTGTTCGACCAGCAGCCGATACAGAGTTCGATCCAATCCTGCTAGAGCTGTTCAACAACTCGTACATGTCTGTGGCGGAGCAAATGGGCGATGCGCTCGCCAAAACAGCTCGTTCAATCAATATTCGTGAACGTTTGGACTTTTCATGCGCAGTATTTGATGAATCGGGAAACCTGATTGCCAATGCGCCCACGTGCCGGTTCATCTGGGTTCGATGAGCGATTCGGTTCGCGATATCATCCAGTCGCGCGGTGGGTCGATGCGACCGAGAGATGCTTACATGCTGAACGACCCATACACTGGCGGAACGCATCTACCCGATATTACCGTAATCACGCCGGTCTTTGCACGCGACGCTACTGATGGGGCAGAAGCGCCGCTTTTTTTTCTGGCGAGCCGGGCACACCATGCTGACATCGGCGGACTGACCCCGGGCTCAATGCCTTCGTCCAGCCAGCATATTGATGAGGAGGGTGTGCTGATCCGCGACTTCCATCTTGTGGAAGAAGGCTCGATTCGCGAAGACGCGGTCATTGATCTGCTCAGTTCAGCTCGCTTTCCCGCGCGTGATCCTCAACAGAATCTGGCCGATCTCAAGGCGCAGGTGGCGGCTAATGAACGTGGCAAGCAGGAACTCCATAAGCTTCTGTCGCGCTATGGCGAAGTGGTTGTTGCCGCTTATGCTGCTCACTTGCAGGATTATGCGGAGGAGCAAACCCGGCGTGCTATCGACAGTCTGTCGAGCGGGTCGTTTGAGGTGAAGCTGGACAATGGAAGTCAGATCTCGCTTAGTGTACAAATAGACCGGGCCAGGCGCGAGGCTAACTTAAGTTTTTCGGGGACGAGTCCGAAACAAAGATCGAACTATAACGCCCCCCGATCAATCACTAACGCCGCAATACTTTATGTATTCCGGACGTTACTGGAGGTCGATATTCCCCTGAACGAAGGGTGTTTGCGCCCGATCAATACGTTCGTGGAAGAAGGCTCGATGCTCGATCCGGAGTACCCGACGGCAGTGGTGGCAGGCAATGTGGAGGTGAGTCAGTCAATCGTAGATTGCCTGTATGGTGCATTGGGCCGAATGGCCGCAGCGCAAGGTACGATGAACAATATTACCTTCGGCACCGACAGCTTTCAGCATTACGAGACGATCTGCGGCGGTGCCGGGGCAGGGCCGGGCTTTAACGGCGCATCAGCTGTACATACGCACATGACCAATAGCCGCTTAACGGATCCCGAGGTTCTCGAACGATCGGTGCCGGTCTTGCTTGAGGAGTTTTCGATCATCTCGGAATCTGGTGGGGTGGGGCGATGGCGAGGGGGGGATGGTGTGCGCCGCAAACTGCGCTTTCGTGAAGCCATGACCGTCTCGCTTTTGGCCAACCGCCACATCGTTCCGCCATTCGGACTTGCCGGGGGTGGATGCGGGCGTGTCGGGAAGGCGTGGATTGATCGGGCAGACGGATCGGAAATCCACCTGTCGTCTGCGGATCAATCTGAGGTTCGATCTGGAGACGTTCTGACGATCGAGACACCAGGCGGTGGCGGTTACGGCCCTACAGATGGCGGAACTGACATTGCTGACCCTGTGTCAGAGCGATCAGTGCCAGAGCGATCAGTAACCGAGCCTTCAGCAAACCGAAGAAGTAGTAGAGAGTAAATGCTCATGACAAACACTGATCGCTATCTAAGGGCTATTTTCGTTGGTCTTATCGGACTGACGGCTCTTTTCTTCTTTCTTCAAAACACCGTTAACAGCGATGTCAGTGTGGAGGTTGTTAGAGGCGTTATTACACTGCAGGGGCATGAAAAAATGCCCAACAACTTCTTTCCTGCTCTCCCATCATTCATGGCGGGTTTCGTGCTTGCTTTTCTCATGACCGGCGAACTGCTGTCGGGTGTCTTTTGCCTTTACGGGAGCTTCAGACTGTTTGGCGGGGCTCGCGACGCAGCGAAATTTGCTCGTGGTCTCCCGTTCGCGAAGATCGGCGCTGGGTTGGTTTTCATGACCTGGTACGGGTCGTTCATCACTATCGGCGGATCCGCCTTTCAGATGTGGCAGACGCCGGGCGGACATGTCGCCTGGGGCGACGCTGCGGTGATATCCTCGTTCGGGTTGTTAGCACTGATCTATCTTGGCCAAGGTTCGCATTCGAACAACCTTGAACAGACCTGACGTGGTGAAACCACAGGATTTTCAATAGAATGCCGCAAAAATCTTTGATCTACGACTTCGATGCATTCTTTCCAAGTGGATGTAAGTCTCTGACGACAGACAAATAGACCATCTTCTGAGGTCGCAGGAGCAAGTTGTCAACCGGCATAGCATAACCAATAGACTCCTTTCTAAGGCATTGATCCCTGATAATAGAATATTTGAAGAAGGTGATGCAATTTCATAAGAAAGGATTTGTATTATGCAAGCGTTTGGCGTTCAGGAGAGATACGCTATTTTGTGGGCGACCATCATAGCTGGAACTCTTGACACGAGTAATGCCGTTATCGCGTACGGGCTCCTTGGGAATCCTCCTGGGCCGCTATTCCGTTTCGTTGCCAGCGGTCCCTTTGGCGATGGTGTTTTGGATGGAGGATGGTGGGCAATTTTACTGGGCGCGGTCGTACATTATGTTATGATTGCAATCATGGCTGCTGGTTACCTATTAGTGCTTCGAAGAGTTGAAGTAATCGGCAAACATCCGTTTGTATTTGGTACATTACTCGGAATAGTCATCTATTTGGTAATGTATTGGGTTGTTTTGCCGATCCGGTGGGATGGCATGACCCCGGTGATGAATGATTGGATGTTCGCTAGCATCATGTTTGGTGAAATTGCCTGCGTCGGTATCCCGATTGCGTTGATTGCCACCTATTTCGTGCGTGGCGGCATCAAACCGAAATAGAAAAAGAGCCAGCGTTCAGCTCTGCTCGACTTTCGCCGTGGTGACTGCTTCGATGTCCTTTTTGTGAAGGTTAGGTTGAAATGTAATACCTTTCGGTCGGAGACGGCTGGGTAGTTGTGGTGGCGAAGTTAGTATCGTTACCTCCGGATCTGCCAAAGCACAGGCTTGCGTCATTGGGAACCGCTAACTCGCACATATGTCATTAAAGCCCAAGGCTACCATCGCGGTACCAGACAAAGATGGTAAGTAACTACCGGATACGCCACCATTCGGTCATCCGATGATCTCCATTTTTCGGGATTAATCAAAGCGCAACGTCGAATGAGATTAGTTTCATCCTTGCCTATCTTTTCCCTGACGGAGAACAATCCTGACTATGCCGAGACGGTTCGTAGCAAAGCGCCGGCCGAAACCCCCTTACCTTTTGTGGTTGACCGGCCCGCCGAATCTCTGGTACCAAAGTTTCTTTGATTAGGACTTTTGTAAATACTGATTTGTATAAGGTGCTGACGGTTCCGGGCTTTTACTTGGCGACCGCTAATGTTGACAAATTTGGGTAAGGTGAAATGAAAGCTATGAGATTAGTTGGGTGTGTCGCGTTATCGTTTGCGTTGTTTGCAACGAGTGTTTTGGCGCATGATGACTCGAGCGATCAGGCAGAAGATGCCCCGTATTTAATAACCCCCATTTTCCAGCAAGCTATGAGCGACCCTGAGCTTGAGGGATACGAAATGCTCGTTCTGCGGCTTGATGTAGTGCCTGGTGGGGTTGACCAGATGCCTCACCGGCACGACGCCGACCTTTTTGTATATGTGTTATCGGGAACTGTTGAAGTCGAGCTCGACGGTGTAAAGACTGTTCATACTGCCGGGTCCATGTTTCATGAGCCACGAAATGCATTGCATTCGTTGCTACGCAATACGTGCGATAAAGAGCCTGCAGGTATCTTGGCGTCTTTTGTCATTAAGAGTGGACGAGAACCTGTGATTCCCGAAGTTGAGTAAGTCCAGTCGGAAGCTCTTCTCGGTATTTTCGACGGGTATTGTCAGACTAACGTGGCAGCCTTATTGGCCTGCTGCTAGCAATGGCCATGAGCCACAAATTGAGAGCCAAACCGCCTAGCCTATTCAAACGTTTCAACTCATCACCGGAGATCATTCGGCTTGTGATGATGTATGTGCGGTTTCCGCTGTCGCTCCTTAACCTTAAAGATATGCTATTTGAGCGCGGTGTCGATGTTTGCCATGAGACGGTGCTGTTCCGGTGGAACAGGTTCGGTCCAATGTTTCAGCGGACATCCAGCGGCAACGGATTAGTAGAATGCGTGATCCTGTCAAAGCAAACGCACTTAATTGAAAAATGAGCCGGCGGGGGTAGGGCGCTGCAAAGTCGCGCCCCAAAAAACCAGCCAACCCGTTCCGGTACTTCAACTTGTCCCCGGAGGTGATCCGGCTAGTGGTGATGATGTACGTCCGCTTTCCTCTGAGCCTGCGGAACGTGGAGGACCTGCTGTTCGAGCGCGGGATCGACATTTGCCACGAGACCGTTCGGCTGTGCTGGAATAGGTTCGGGCCGATGTTCGCCGCCGATGTGCGGTGCCAGCGCATCAGCCGAATGAAAGGCTTCCAGCAGTGGAAGTGGCACCTCGACGAGGTCTACGTAAAGATCAACGGCGAGTCGCAGCACCTGGGGTTCCCGTACCACTTTCGCAAATAGTAGCGGTAAGGAATGATCTCGCAAGATCAACGCCTTGCCGCAGTATGCTAAATCTCATCTCGTGGGGAATCAATAGCTTAGCCAAGATTCAGGTTTTCGCAGGCGCTCTCAAGCCTTTCGCCGTTCCGGAGCCGCGAGATGATTGTAGCGCTCGATAGGAAAGTGCAGCTTGCTCTGCATATTGATGTGGCGGAAGGCGGCCGGCGCGATGTGGGTCAGGTGCTCGACCGTGAGCGATCCGCATTCTCTCGATCGACCACTTCCTGCATCGCCGCGGTGTTCCAAGCCATGACGATGTTGGTCAGCAGCGTCAGGGCTCCGGAGATTGCGGCGACTTCGCGCAGGCTGCGGCCGTGCTTCGCCCCGATCCGGCCGGCGAAGATGGCGCGCTGAAGCTGGTGGACGGACTCGCCTTGCGCGAGGTTGCGATGTACTTCCCTGCGGAACGCCGGCTTGACCAATGGCGACGCCGGCCTGCCGCTCGTTCAAGAGGACGGGCTGGTCGTAGATGACTGCCCACTGATCGCTGACGTGGGTGTAGGTGCCGACCGCGGGCCTGCGCCGTCTGGGCTCGATACGCGCGAGCCAGAGTTTCCGTGTCGCATCGAGGCTCATCATGTCGGCCGAGGCAGCGACGCCCGAGCCCCACTGGGCGGCGATCGGATGGGCGAGCATCTCCGCCGCCACGGCGTCGCTGGCGCCGCGCAGATGGCCAACCTCCTCGACGGTCCGCATGGCGAGCTCGATCCGGTCGTCGCTGAAGCCGTCGACCATCCGCGCCATCTCGGCCGCGGTCTTGTCGGTACCCATGGCGAGGAGCGCGGCATAGAGCGCCTCGAGTTCCTCCTTGCTGGCTGCGTCTCGGCCAAGCAGCACCGAGGAGAAGCGGGTAAGGGCATCTACAGCGACGATGACGTCCGGCAGCTGCACCGAACCAATGACGGCGAACAGAGCCGTTCGGGTCTGGTCGACGGCAGGATCCTTTGGCACGGCCCCAAGCTTGGGGATGCGGAACCGACCGTCGGCGATGCTCAACTCGCCCGCATCGATCGCCTCATCCAGCATCGTCGCCAGCAGCGACAGCGCTTCCCCGAACCGGTGCAGGTAGGCATCGATCGACGTCGTCCAGCGGTTGTCCCGCATGGCCTGCGGCCGCGCCTTGTGCCATTGTGCGCTCGGCATCAGCTGATCGGCCACGCTGCGGTGGTGAACGCTGTGCGGTGCACTGACGGAGCCGTTTCGCAGAGAGCGTTTCAGCAGCATGGCCGTGGCGACCTTGTAGGCCGCCAGACGCTTCGCGGCCGTCCTTGCCGCCTGCAACACCGCCGATTGCGCCTGCGGGAACGGGTCCAACTCCCACGGCATCAAACCGGGGTCGCGCTCGCGATAGCCTTCTGCGAGGGTCGCCAGCGCAAGCTTGAGCGGGTGATCGGCCGGAATCTGCAGGTCGAGCGCACCGACCTGCTTGAGCAGCAGGCGCAACGGTCCGGGTGTCGCGGCCATTTGCGTGCGGATCGCCTGGACCTTGCCCTGGGCAGCCGGAGCCGAGCGAAGCGGCAGCACGGCGAGCGACACTCTCTCGCGGAACTCGTGGTCGGATAGGGCGGGATCGTCGAGCGCGCCGATGATCGCGCCGACGCCGGTGCGGTATTGATTGAGCTGTTCGAGCGCCCGTGCTTCGACCTTGCGACGAGCCTCGCCCCACAGATGGCCGATCCTCCGGCCCGTCTGCATCAGGACCGCGTCGGTGGCCTCGAGCAGCTGGAGCCGCAGCCAGCAGCCGATCTCGACGGTGCGCCGCGGCTCGCCGAGGCGCGGCAGCGTCGATGCCTTGCGGCGGGCGATGCGCACGGCGTGCTGTCGCATGCGTTCAATCGGCACCTCGGGCAGGACGATGCGCTCGGCACCGAGGCTGCGAAGCGCGCCGATTCGCTTCTGTATGTCCTGCAGCGCGCGTGGACCGAACCCCTTCACCGGCGCGCGCAGCCAGTCCAGCAGCGCCCCGCCCACGCCGGGGCCGTTGCCGCTTAGCTTCGCAGCCCATCCCGCAGCCGTGTCGCTGCCGGCGCCCGCCTCGATCGCGTCCTTCAGCTTGCCAAGGATATGCTCCTGCGCCCGAGCGGCCAATTGCTCGAGACTGCGATCGCCGGGGATCAGCATCAAGCGGTCGTAGAGCCAACGGCGCGCTGCGCGGACCAGTTGCTCACGAACGAGTTCAGTCTCGGCCTGTCAGCATCCTCAACTGCGCCTCGCCGGCGGCGCGGAAGCCAGTCGCCGACGCAGCGAGGCGCTGATGCTCGAACAAGGTCATGCGCCGCCGGTAGATCGCGCGCAGCGTCGCGAGCTGCGGCGCCGCCGCGCCAACCTCGCCGGCTGCGTACGCCAGCACCGACGAGGGTACCCGCTTAAGCGCGGGCAGGTGCCGGCCGCTCATCCGCAGGAAGCCGATATGCAGGACCAGTCCCAGGCGCGTCATGGACCGGCGGCGGCTCGCAACGAAGCGACGGCCGTTTGCATCGAGGCGGAAGAAAAACTTGATCTCCGCCTCGGTCAGCGTGTCGGGAATTGCCTCGATCCCGAGATACTGCTCCCGCCAACTCTCCATCGCCGAGTCCCTCCGGCGGGCAGGCGACGGAATACGGCCGTGCGAGTCTTTGAAAACCCGAAACTTAGCTAAGCCGTTGGTTTACAAAGAGACGGAATTAGTCGTTCGCCACAAAACCTTGATCTTGCGAAATATTCCTTACCGCTACTTTTGGCGAAAGTGATACGGGAACCCCTAGTAGCGACACATATGACAGCGGTTAACCATATTGGGCTGGAGCCCAAGCTCATCCCGCCGCCGGAAGCGAAGCGATCTCGGCAAGGACGCGAACGGCCCATTCGGGGTGGCATATGAGCAGGTCGGGCAAGTAAGGGTTATCGCGATTATAGCGCAGCGGGCGGCCATCGGGACGCGAGCAGTGGAGGCCATGCGCACGGGCAACGGCGACGGGCGCACAGCTGTCCCACTCATATTGCCCGCCGGTGTGAAGGTAGATTTCCGCCTCGCCCAGCACCACCGCCATCGCCTTGGCGCCAGCGCTGCCCATGGCGACGAGTTCGCCGCCAAGCCGCTCCGCCAGTGCCGTGGCTTCCGCTGCGGGGCGCGAGCGGCTGACGACCAGTCGCGGCAGTCCGTCGGTCCGCGCCGGGGGGCGGGGCCGGTCGCTGCGTAACACCAGCCCCTGACCGGTGGCTGGATCGATCCGCCCGGGGAGCGCCACTGCGCCGGTCTGCGCAATGCCATCCACCGCAAGTCCGACATGCACCGCCCAGTCCGCGCGGCCCTCGCCATATTCGCGTGTTCCATCGACCGGGTCGATGATCCATACGCGGGATTTGGCAAGGCGCTCGCGCGTGTCCCGCGCCTCTTCAGACAGCAGTCCGTCGCCCGGCCGGTGCGCCTGCAGCGCCTCGATCAGGAAGGTGTTGGCCGTCTTGTCGCCCGCATCACACAGGATGCGCCGGTTGGCCATGCCCTCGAACAGGCCGCCGGACCGCAACTCGAGCAGCAGCCGGCCCGCGCATCCTGCCAGCCGGGCGGCAAGTTCAGCATCGTCCAGCACGCGCTCGCGCTCCTCGGGTCCGGGAGCCGGCAGCAGTATCAATCCTCGCCGAGCAGATGGTCGACGATGAGCGCGGCAGCCTCATCGGGCGTCATCGCGGTGGTATCAATGCGGATTTCAGGCTCTTCGGGCGGCTCGTAGGGTGAATCGATGCCGGTGAAATTCTTCAGCTTCCCGGCGCGCGCCTTGGCGTACAGGCCCTTCTCGTCGCGCTTCTCGGCCACGTCCAGCGGCGTATCGAGGAAAACTTCGATAAAGCGACCCTCTGGCAGCATCTTGCGCACCATGCGCCGCTCGGCGCGGAACGGCGAGATGAAGGCGGTCAGCACGATCAGTCCGGCGTCCAGCATCAGCCGGGCGACCTCGCCCACCCGGCGGATATTCTCGATCCGGTCGGCTTCGGTAAAGCCCAGGTCCTTGTTGAGACCGTGGCGCACATTGTCTCCATCGAGCAGGAAAGTGTGCCGCCGCATCCGGTAAAGCCGCTTCTCCACCAGGTTGGCGATGGTCGATTTGCCGCTCCCTGACAGCCCGGTGAACCATAGCACAACCGGCACCTGGTTCTTGATCGCGGCATGTTCGGCAGGGCGGACATCGACCCGCTGCCAATGGACATTCTGTGCCCGGCGCAGTGCGAAGTTGATCATTCCCGCCGCCATGGTGGCGTTGCTGATCTTGTCGATCAGAACGAACCCGCCCAGCGTCCGGCTGGTCGAATAAGGCTCCAAGGTGATCGCCCGCTCGGTGGTCACCTCGGCCACCCCGATGGCGTTGAGCGACAAGGTCTTGGTGGCGAGCTGCTCGCGCGAATTCACATCAATCTCGTATTTGGGCTGTGCGACCGAAGCGCTGACGGTCTGGGTGGCGAGCTTGAGCCAGTAGGCGCGCCCGGGGATGAGGTCCGCCTCGCCCATCCACACTATGTTGGCTTCGAACTGGTCGGCGCTTTGCGGTGGGTCCTCGGCCGCGGCAATGACGTCGCCGCGCGCGCAATCAACCTCCTCGGCAAAGGTCAGGGTGACGGCCTGGCCCGCGACCGCCCTATCCCCGAACGACTTGTCCTTGACCGCGCTGTCCTCGACCGACCCGGCCGGCTTGCCCTCGTCCGCCGCGTCGCCAGCATCATTGCGGGCACTCGGCATGGTGACGACCGAGGCGATGGTCGCGGTCTTGCCCGAAGGAACGATGCGAACCTTGTCTCTTGGCCCGACCGTGCCCGCTGCGACAAGTCCTGCAAATCCGCGAAAATCATGGCTTGGCCGGTTGACCCATTGCACCGGCATCCGGAAGCTTTGCTCCTGGGCCAGCATGGTCTGGATCGGCACGGTTTCCAGATGCTCGATGAGGCTTGGCCCCTCGTACCAGCGCATCATATCGGACGGCGCTCGGGTGATGTGATCTCCCCTGAAGCCGGAAATGGGGATTGCGGTGAACTGCTCGATCCCGATCGCCTGGGCGAAATCACGGTAATCAGCGACAATCCGGTCAAACGTGGACCGATCGTATTCGACCAGGTCCATCTTGTTCACCGCCAGCACGGTATGGCCGATGCCGATGAGCTGGCAAACGAAGCTGTGCCGCCGGGTCTGCTCCAGCACGCCCTTGCGCGCGTCGATCAGAATAACCGCAAGGTCGGCGGTAGACGCTCCGGTGACCATGTTGCGCGTATATTGCTCGTGCCCGGGGGTATCGGCGACGATGAACTTGCGCTTCTCGGTGGCGAAAAAGCGATAGGCGACATCGATGGTGATGCCCTGTTCGCGCTCGGCTGCAAGGCCATCGACCAGCAGCGCGAAATCGATCGCCTCGCCCTGTGTCCCCATGCGCCGCGAATCATCTTCGAGCGTGGCGAGCTGGTCCTCGAAGATCAGCTTGGAATCATAGAGCAGCCGGCCGATCAGCGTCGACTTGCCATCATCCACGCTGCCGCAGGTGATGAAGCGCAACAGCTCCTTGTTCTGGTGCTGCTCGAGATAGGCGGCGATATCCTGCTCGATAAGCGGTTCGGCCCGGTAGGATTGGCCATGATCAGCCAACCGCCGAGGCTCCGGCTCGAAGTCTTTCGGATCGCGTCAGGCGCATCAGAAATAGCCCTCCTGCTTCTTCTTCTCCATGCTCGCCCCACCCGCATCGCGGTCGATCACGCGCCCCTGCCGCTCCGAGGTGGTGGTCAGAAGCATCTCGCGCACCACTTCCTCTATCGTTCCGGCCTCGCTCTCTACCGCGCCTGTAAGCGGGAAGCAGCCCAGAGTGCGGAAGCGGACGCGCCGATTGGTGATATGGGGACGCGTGCCCATGACCTGCTCCAGCCGGTCGATGTCATCGGCCATGAACAGCCCGCCCTCATGCTCGTAGGTCGGCCGCTCCTGGGCAAGGTAGAGCGGGACGATCTCGATCCCCTCGGCCATGATATATTGCCAGATGTCGAGCTCGGTCCAGTTGGAGAGCGGGAACACGCGGATCGATTCGCCCTTGTTCTTCCGCGCATTGTACAAGTTCCACAACTCGGGCCGCTGGTTTCTGGGATCCCAGGCATGGCTTGCGGTGCGGAACGAGAAGATGCGTTCCTTCGCGCGCGATTTCTCCTCGTCGCGGCGAGCACCCCCGAATGCCGCGTCGAACTGGTGATGGTCGAGTGCTTGGCGCAGGCCTTGGGTCTTCCACATGTCGGTATGCAGCGCGCCGTGATCGAACGGGTTGATGCCGCGTTCCACTGCCTCGGCATTGCGCCAGACGAGCAGCTCCATACCTGCCGCCTCGGCCGCCTTGCCGCGCGCTTCGTACATCGCCCTGAACTTCCAGGTCGTATCGACATGGAGCAGCGGGAAGGGCGGGGAGGCGGGCCAGAACGCCTTCCTTGCCAAATGCAGCATCACCGCCGAATCCTTGCCCACCGAATACAGCATGACCGGCCGGGCCGCCTCGGCGACCACTTCGCGCATGATATGAATGCTTTCGGCCTCGAGCCTTTGAAGATGGGTGAGCCGGACCATGTTAGCTTCGCGGATTGCACTGCCATGTTGCGCTGCGCAATAGGTTGATGTCCGGAGATTTTCTTGGCTCAAGCCTACCCAAGGTTGAGCGGGGACCATTCCTCTTCACCCGGCAAAGGCGCGAAGATGGGGTCGAGCAGGCTTCGATCGACGCTGCCGGGGGAAGCGGGTTGCCACTGGGGCGCATTGTCCTTCTCGATCAGCACCGCGCGAACGCCTTCGGCAAAATCGGCGCGAAGCATCATGCGTGCGGCAATGCGATATTCGCGCACCATCTCTTCGGCGAAGTCGGTAAGCCCAGCGCCTTCGCGCATCTGTCGCAACGCCACCTTGGCGCTGGTCGGACATTTCGAACACAGCGCGCCAAGCTCCTTGGCCGCCCAGTCCGAGGGATCGTCGGCCAGCGCGGAAATGATCTCTTCCAGCTTGTCGGAGACGAACAAGCGGTCGATCGCCTCGGCATTGGCGGCAATGCGCGCACGCGGGGGCGGTGTGCTCAGCTCGCTCAGCACCTGATCAATCCGCTCCGGCTGGGCGGCGATACGCGCTTTGGCATCGGCGAGCCGGTCGGCGGCAAGATAATGCGTGGCGATACCCGCCCACAGGCATTCCGCACCGTCGAGCCGCGCCCCGGTCAGTGCAAGGAACTTGCCCACCTGGCCCGGTAGTCGCGGCAAATACCACCCCGCGCCGACATCCGGAAACAGGCCGATGGCGCCCTCGGGCATGGCGAAGCGGGTGTTCTCGCTGGCGATCCTGTAGCGCGCGGGCATGGCAATGCCCACGCCGCCACCCATGGTAATCCCGTCCATGAACGCCGCCACCGGTTTTTCATAGGTGAACAGCAGATGGTTAAGGCGGTATTCGTCGAAGAAGAACGCCCGCCCCGTCTTGCCGCCATCCTCGAGCGCCGAGCGGCGCACCAGTGCGACATCGCCGCCCGCGCAAAAGCCGCGCGTGCCCTCGGCATGGTCGAGCACCACCGCCTTAATCGCCGGATCGTCTCGCCAGCCGAGCAGCGCTTTGCTCATGGCGACGCACATCTCGCGGGTCAGCGCATGGATCGCGCGCGGACGCTCGAGCGTCAGGCGCCCGACCGCGCCATTCCGCCGGGCGACAATCTCGCTCGTCGCCAGTTCCGCCTGCGTCATCGCTGATCCCCCTTTATCACTGGCGCAGCAGATCGCGGCCGACGATCAGCCGCATCACCTGGTTGGTTCCCTCCAGGATCGAGTGGACGCGCAGGTCCCGCCAGATCCGCTCGATGGGATAGTCCATCAGATAGCCATAGCCGCCATGCAGCTGCAGCGCCTGGTCGACCACCTCGCTTCCTGTATCGGTGGCGAACCGCTTGGCCATTGCGGCAAAACGCGTCTTGTCGGGCGCGTTCTGCGTCACCTTGGCGGCGGCCAGATAGAGGAGCGCGCGCGCGGCCTCGAGCTCGGTCGCCATGTCGGCCAGCGTGAACTGGGTGTTCTGGAAGTCGGCAATGGCACGGCCGAACTGCTTGCGCTCCTTGGTATAGGTGATCGCCTCGTCGAGCGCCCGCTGCGCGCCGCCGAGCGAACACGCACCAATATTGAGCCTGCCGCCGTCCAGCCCGGCCATGGCGATGCGAAACCCTTCGCCCTCATCACCCACCCTGTTGGCAACCGGAACGCGCACCTCGTCCAGCGTGACCGTGGCGGTCGGCTGCGAATGCCAGCCAAGCTTCTTCTCGGGCGCGCCGAAGCTCACTCCGGCCATCTCCTTCTCGACCAGCAGGCAAGAGATGCCCGCCGGACCCTCTTCGCCGGTGCGCGCCATCACCAGATAGATCTCGTTCTCGCCCGCGCCCGAGATGAACTGCTTGGCACCGCTGACGATGTAGTCCTCCCCCTCGCGCCGGGCGCTGGTCTTGAGCGCGGCGGCATCCGAGCCGCTCGAGGGTTCGGTCAGGCAATAGGAACCTAGCTTGTCCATCGTCACCATCGCCGGCAGGAAACGCTCCTTCAGCCCAGCCGAACCATAGGTGTCGAGCATCCAGGCAGCCATGTTGTGGATCGAGATGAAGGCGCTGGTCGACGGGCAGCCATAGGCCATCGCCTCCATGATAAGCGCCGCCTCAATACGCCCCAGGCCGATCCCGCCGCCCTCTTCGCTGACATAAATTGCTCCGAATCCCAGTTCGGCGGCAAGGCGAATGGTGTCGAGGGGGAAGATGTGGTTCTCGTCCCATTCGCCGGCATGGGGCGTGATGTTGTCGGCGGTGAAACGGCGTGCAAGCTCCTGGATCGCAAGCTGGTCGTCGGTGAGCTGGAACTGGTCTGTCATGCGCATCCTTTATGCTGGCTGCGCTCATGTCATCCTGACCGGCTGGCTTCAACGCCTTTCGCCGTTGTCACGCACAACCTCGATGGGATCAGCCGCAGGTGAAGCGCGTGATCACCATGTCGTCGTCATATTCGACCGTAAGCCTGTCGGGGCGGTAATCCATCGTCAGCGCCGATCGGGGCGGGGCCCAGCGCAACGCGTTCGCGCCGGTGGCCTTGAGCAGTCGCCGGGCCGTCTCGGGCGTCGCCCGTTCGCCGATCAGTCCTTCCGCGGCCGCCGCATCGCAAGCTCTCGATCCCCCCGCAAGGTCCGGCGGCCCGAAGACCCGCTCCGGTTCCGGCCCGTTAGCGGACATCGCGCCGCATCCCGTGATCGCCAGCGCTGCGGCCGCGATCGATCCCCTTGGTATCGTCATCTGCCGGTATCTCCTTCCTCATTCGCAGCGACTATAGACGAGTGGACCGTCCATCGCATCTTCGCCGAACTCGCGCCGCATCAGCGTATCGCCCCCGTCCTCAAGGGCGAGTTCCATCTCGCGTGTCCACTCCATGCCTTCGCCGGTGAAGGCGAACCGAGCGCGGACGTCTTGCGCATCGCGAGCGGCCACATCGCCGAGCTCCGCGACGCTTTCGTAGAATTCGAGGCTCTCGCCATCGATCACCAGCAACCCCTTGGCATCAGGGCGACCGGGCTCGCAATCGGCAGGCACCAGTCCCCATCGTCCCTGCATGGCCTCGGGGATACGGCCGTCCCCGGCCGCCGCGACCGGCGCATCCGCGGATTGCTTGGCCGCGCCCGGCGCATCCGCGAGTTGTTCGGGCGCTAAATTTCCGGCCGGTTCCTGGCTTTCGCAGGCCGCTACCAAAAGAAGGAGCGGGCAGGCCGTCCGCCCAATCATGATCATCCTTACCACACGCTCCACCTTTCCCGAGCCGTTGCGCCAGGTTATCCCCCCGCAGCGAAGGAGAGGCAAGCCATGGCGGGGTTGTGGTTCGAGGAATTTAAGGTCGGACAGGTGTTTCAGCATGCACTGCGTCGCACCGTGACCGAGACCGACAACCTGATGACCAGCGCGCTCACGCATAATCCCGCCCCGCTGCACCTGGACGCCGAATTCATGAAACACAGCGAATATGGCCGTGTATTGGTCAATTCCTGCTTCACGCTGGGATTGATGGTGGGCGTCTCGGTCGGTGACACGACGCAGGGAACCGCGGTTGCCAATCTGGGGTGGGACGAGGTGCGTTTCCCCGCGCCCGTTTTTATCGGCGATACGTTGCGGATTGAGACCGAGGTGCTGCAGGTGCGGGCCAGTCGGTCGCGCCCCGGGCAGGGCATCGTCACCTTCATCCATCGCGCCTACAACCAGGATGAGGTGCTTGTCGCACACTGCCAGCGGGCCAGCTTGCAGCGCGGCCGCCCTTCGTGAAAGCACAATCAACCTATTCTAACTTAAGTGGAAACTTGGTTAACAAATTATTTTTCGGATGATGAAGCCGGTCGACCGGCGCCTGCGTAACCAACATGAGGGCCGTTGCATGGGGTATGCGGCCATAAGGCATTTAACGTCAGGAGATCCGGATTATGAAGAAGCTCGCATTGGCCCTTGGGGCAAGCGCATTGGTATTCCCCCTGTCAGCTCAGGCTGCAACCATCTTCGGGGTGACCGATTTCAACGATCTCGTCGCGTTCGATAGCGCCAACCCGGGCACCTATCTGAGATCGAGCCCGATCACCGGCACCAGCGCCACCTTCCTCGCGATCGACTTTCGCGGCAGCAACGGCCTGCTCTACGGTCTAGGTGATGATCACCGGCTTTACACGATCGACACGCTGACGGGTGTCGCATCCGGCATCGGTGGTGATCTGATGCTTCAAGGGACCAATTTCGGCTTCGACTTCAACGAAGTCGTCGACATGATCCGGGTCGTGAGCAACAATGATGACAATTATGTCGTCAATCCCGATACCGGGGAGGTGTCGCAATTCACCGACGTGGGCTACGAGGGCGGCACGCCGAACGCGATCGTCACCGGCAACGCCTATCGTCACGGTACGGCGATGCAGTTCGCGGTCGATACGCTCAACAACCAGCTGGTCATGCAGGCCAACAATGCCGGGACGCTGACCGTGGTCGGCCCGCTCGGCCGTGATGTCGGGCCGCGCGCCAGCTTCGACATTGGTTTTGATGGTGTCGGTTACATCCATGAGATCGACGGGTTCCATACGGTCAACCTGGAGACCGGTCAGGCGACCCTTATCGGAAGGACCCCGAACGCATTGTTCGGCATCTCCGCGGCCCCCACGACCGCCGCAGTTCCCGAACCCTCGACCTGGGGAATGATGCTGCTAGGCTTTGGTGCGGTGGGCACCTTGGTTCGTCGCCGGAACAGGACGCGCGCCAAGTTCGCCTTTTCCTGAGTATCCGAAGAAGGTCTCAGTATCCGAAGAAGGCCTGAGTATCTGAAGAAGGGGGGTGTGCGCCTGGATGCGTACCCCCCTTCGTCTCCCGGAAAGGGCTGCGCCTCAAGGCGTGGCCCTTTTTGGTCTCAGACGAGGAGCGCGAGTTCGACCTGGGCGGTGCCGCTGCTGATCAGCCCGATCGAACGTGCCGCCGCGAATGACAGATCGATCACCCGGTCCTCATGAAACGGACCGCGGTCGTTGATGCGCACCACGACGCTTCTGCCGGAATCGGCATTGGTCACACGCACCCTGCTGCCCAGAGGCAATGTGCGATGCGCAGCCGTCAGTGCGCCAGGATCGAAGCGCTCCCCGCTCGCGGTCGGGTTGCCGGCGAATTCATGTCCGTAAAAGCTTGCCTCGCCCTCGCCAATCTGACGCTTGTCTGACCCCTGTCCCGCGCGCGCAAACGCTCCGGCAATCCGCTCGAAAGCGCTTAGCGGGCGGGCTTCGACGCTGGCCATGGTCATGCCCAAGTTCACCTCGCGATCACCATCGTTCTGAGCTCCGAGAGCTGCGATCACCAAGGATGCCGGGATCACCAGGCCGACAGCGATCGGCAGGGCGCGTTTCCTAAGGTTTTGCCGTATTGTCGCGCGGTCTCGATGCGGTTCTTCACCTGACGCAGTGTCGGGTCGATCGGCGGGAATGCGAGTTTGCTTCATATTAAACCAGCGGGGCATCGGACCCGATGTTCCAAACTAACCGGTCTGGCAACATTTTGATGTCCCAGCGGTTACCTCCCGGACGCGTACTGGCTCATTGCGCCGATCGACCGCCAGGGCTTTTCCATTTGACCGGGGCGTAACCCATATGGCAGGCGACGCGCGCGACGCGGGCGTAGCTCAATGGCAGAGCAGAAGCTTCCCAAGCTTACGACGAGGGTTCGATTCCCTTCGCCCGCTCCAGAGATCGATCAACCGAACCAGACGGTTACAGCGAGAAGGTTTCGCGCGCGAAACCGTATGGTGGATCGCTCGTTCGTTGGCGAGGAACCAACCATTCAACAGCAAAGGGACAGACCCATGGCATCCACCGGTGACAACGCCCGAACCGCATTGATCGAGGGTCTGAACGGATTGCTGGCCGATCACTTCGCGCTTTATATGAAGTGCAAGAATTTTCACTGGCACATAACCGGGCCTCGCTTTCGCGACCTTCACCTATTGTTCGACGAGCAGGCGGTGCAGATCCGCGACCAGATCGATGCGGTCGGCGAGCGAGTGCGCAAGAACAATGCCACGACGCTGACCTCGATCGCCTCAGTCGCGCAGGCGACGCAGATTAGCGATCAGGACAATACCGCACTCGAGCCGGACCGGATGGTGGGGGAGTTGCGCGATGACAACCGCCGACTGATCGAGCGACTGCGCGAGGTGAAGAGTCACGCCCAAGCGGCCGGCGACAACGCCACCGACAGCCTGGTCGATGACTGGACCGACATGGCCGAAGAACGGGTGTGGTTCCTCTCGGCCTCGCTGAATTGAAACTCGGCAACCGCCTTCCAGCTGTATTGGCCTGCTAGTTGGCCAGCGTTCAGATCAACGAGGACTGGGACGATCCGGCTATCGCTACCTGGATCGGCGAACGACTGGACCGGGCGCTCGCTGCATCGCGCGCACCGGTCGCTATCACCGTTCCGGGCGGTTCGAGCCCTTACCCGATCATGGAACAAATAGCGCGCGGCGAGCGGGACTGGAGCCGCGTCACCGTATGGCCGGGCGATGACCGCCTGGTCCCCGAGGATCACGCCGCCAGCAATACGGGGCGGATACGCGCGATCTTCGAGCCCGTCGGAGCGCGCGTCGTGGCGTTGTCGCTGATGGAGCAGGTGCCACATTTCGCTATCGCGTGGCTGGGCATGGGCGAGGACGGACATGTCGCCTCGCTGTTTCCCTCCAGCGATCCGGGCGCCGACGACGCGCAGTCCATCCGCCGCGTAATGCCTGACCCGCTGCCGCCCGAAGCACCGTTCGAGCGCATCACGCTGACGATACCCGCGCTGGTCGATAGCGATATTCTCTTCATCGTGGCGCGCGGGGCGGGCAAGCGCGCGACACTCGGGTCTGCGGCGCGTGGAGAGGACGATACGCCCGTTGCCCGCCTTATCGCCGCCGCCCGACGCGAGGTGACGTGCTTTGTGTGAACCAGCGGCGCGCATGATCCCCGCGTGAGTGCCGCATGAGTCTGGTAGGTCTTCTCCCTGCGCCAGTGCACCGCGTCCTTGCGCAGGTGGGCTATTCGCTTCTCCGGGTAAAGACACAGGTCATGGGCGGCACCTTTGCCGGATGCAGCATCATCGCGCGCGATGGCGACGGGCGTTTCCTGCTTGTGCGCCACTCCTATGGTCCGCGCGCTTGGGCATTCCCCGGGGGCGGGATACGCCGCGGTGAGACCCCGATGATGGCGGCGGTGCGCGAGATGCGCGAAGAGGTATCCTGCAAGCTTGCCGATCTGCGCCGGGTGGCAACGCTTAAGGAAGCCTATCTGGGCGGAACCGCCATTTCGCATGTCTTCACCGCCACGCTGGTCGGCGAACCGCGCGCGGACCGGCGTGAGATCGCCGAGGCACGCATGTTCGAAAAGAACGCGTTCCCCCAACCGCTGAGCGGCACGGTCGGGCCGCGCATGGAAGCACTGGACCGGCGGATGGCGACCCCCGGTTGGCACGACCTACAAAAGCGTTAGCTGCGGCTCGGCTGGGTCTTGCGCGTCTAATGGGAGCGCCGACACACCATGAGGCCGGGTCGGTTCGTGCTCGAGATTGCTCAGCGCCAGCCCCATCAATCGGATCGGCCGGTCGAGCGGCAGCTGCGCAACAAGCAGGTCGCGCGCGACATCGGCGAAAGCCTGGCGCGTGCCGAGCGGATGCGGGAGCGAGCGCGCGCGTGTCACCAGGCGGAAATCGGCGAACTTGAGCTTCAGCGTAACCGTGCGCCCGCGCGCCTGTTTGTTCTCGACCCGCTGCCATACGATGTCGATGATGCGCGCCAACGTCTCGAGCAACTCATCGGGTTGTGAGATGTTGGTTTCGAACGTCCGCTCGCCCCCGATCGACTTGCGCGTTCGGCTGGTCTGCACGGGTCGCTCGTCGATACCGCGTGCGGCACGATAGAGCGCATCGCCGAAGCTTCCGAAATGGGCGCGGAGCCATTCGATGGGCTTGCCGGCAAGATCGGCGCCGGTCGCGATGCTCAGTCGCGCCATCTTCTGTGCACCGCGCGGACCGACGCCGCGAAACCTGCGGATCGGCAAACTTTGGACGAATGCCGCGCCCTCGCCCGGACGGATGACGCATAGGCCATCGGGCTTGTTGTGATCGCTCGCCAGCTTGGCCAGAAACTTGTTGGTCGAGACGCCCGCGCTCGCGGTAAGCCGCGTTTCGGCCAGGATAGCCGCGCGGATCTCCTGCGCGATCCGGGTCGCCGAACCGATCCCCAGCATGTCCTGCGTCACGTCTAGGTAGGCTTCGTCGAGGCTGAGCGGTTCGACGAGCGGCGTATAGCGGTGGAAAATCGCACGTATTTGCTCGGAGACTTCGCGGTAGACATTAAAGCGGCTTTTGCAGAACACCAGTTCAGGACATTTTCGTCGCGCGGTTACCGACGGCATTGCCGAGCGCACGCCGAACGCCCGCGCCTCGTAGCTTGCGGCCGCCACCACCCCCCGGCCGCTCGAGCCACCCACCGCCACCGGGCGGCCCCGTAGAGAAGGGTCATCGCGCTGCTCCACGCTGGCAAAAAACGCATCCATGTCGACATGGATGATTTTGCGCGGCGCGGGCGCTTCCCCGCCATCCGTGCGGTCCGGGACGATGTCGGGCGCTTGTTCTTTCATCGGAATACGCGCTTAACGCGCATCACGCGGTATTGGAATGTTCCTCTTGTGTTCATGTGTTCGGTCGCCGGCTTTTCATTCGCTCGGACGGCACCGATGCAAATGCCTTTCCCTTGATGCGAGACAGGCGCTAGGACGTCGCGCCATGGCCGCCACTGCAGCAGTTCCCCGGGTGCGCGAGCTCGGTCGTCGCGAACTCGTGATGATGATCGCGCTGGTGATGAGCCTTAACGCGCTCGCCATCGACGTGATGCTGCCCGCGCTCGACGAGATCGGCCGGGATTTGGGCGCGATCGAAGGCAACCGGCGCCAGTTGGTGATCGGCATCTACCTGCTCGCCTCGGGTATCGGCTGCCTGATCCCGGGGGTCTACGCCGATCGCTTCGGTCGGCGTCCGCTGGTGCTGTTCGCGCTCGCCTCTTATGCCATCCTGTCCGTCGTATGCGTCTTCATCAACGATTTCGATGTGTTACTCGGGGCAAGGGCGGTGCAGGGCTTTCTCTCCGCCGGGCTGATGGTGGTGCCGATGGCGGTCATTCGCGACCAGTACGAGGGCGACCAGATGGCGCGGCTTATGAGCCTGGTCTCAGCGGTGTTCATCACCGTGCCCGTGCTTGCACCGACACTGGGGCAAGGGGTGCTGCTGTTCGCCAACTGGCGGGCAATCTTCTTCACGCTTGCAGCTCTGTCGGTCATGGCCGCGATGTGGGTCTATGTCCGCCTGCCGGAGACGCTGGCGCGCGAACATCGCCAGGATGTGCGCTTGCGGCGGGTGCTCAGCAACATGCGCGGTGGCCTCTTCGACCGGCAGGCGATCGGCTATGTTATCGGCGGCGCGCTGCTGTTCGGCGGGGTGTTCGGCTACATCAATTCCGCGCAGCAGCTGCTTGGCGAGCATTTTGGCGTTGGTGAGCTGTTTCCGCTGGTCTTCGGCGCCACCGCTGCAACGATGGCGTTCGCCAGCATTATCAATTCGCGCATCGTCGAGCGGTTCGGCGCGCGACGTGTCAGCCATACGGGCGTCATTCTGTTTATCGCGGCGAGCGTGGTGCAGGTCTATGCCAGCCAGGTCCACCCCGGAGAACTCGCCTGGTTCCTGCCGGTGATGGCGGTCAATCTGGGCTTGCTCGGCTTCCTGGGAGCCAACTTCTCCTCCATCGCCATGCAGCCCTTTGCCGCCACCGCGGGCGCCGCCAGTTCGGTGCAGACCTTCATCCGCATGGCGGGTGCGGCGGTCGTGGGGCTGGCGATCGGCCAAGCCTATGATGGCAGTGCGCGGCCTTTCGCCTTCTCGCTGCTGATCGCCAGCGTGCTGGCCTTGCTGCTGGTCCTCTATAGCGAACAGGGGCGCCTGTTCCGCAGGTTGCGCCCGCCGCATCGTTCCGTCCCGCAGGTACATTGACCGGGGCAAGCGTCACCTACGACCTGGCGATAATCGGTGGTGGTATCGCGGGTGCAGGCATCGCCCGCGATGCGGCGGGACGCGGGGCAAGCGTGGTGCTGCTGGAGGCAGGCGACTTGGCGGGGGGCACTTCGGGCGCTTCCACCAAACTGGTTCACGGGGGCCTGCGTTACCTCGAGCATGGCGAGTTCGCCCTGGTGCGCGAAGCCTTGCGCGAGCGCGAGATCCTGTTGCAAATTGCGCCGCATCTCATGCGGCAGATGCGCTTCGTGCTGCCGGTCACCCCGCGCTCGGTCGGCAAGGGCCGCCCCGGCTGGATGCTTCGCGCCGGTCTGTTCCTTTACGATCGCCTCGGCGGTAACAGCAGCTTTCCTTATGCCCGTGCGATCGACCTGACGCGCCATCCGGCGGGCGAGGCGATCGATGAGCGAATTTTGGCCGGGTTCGAATATTCGGATGGCTGGGTTGATGATTCGCGGCTGGTGATCCTCAATGCAGTGGATGCCCGGCGACGCGGTGCGACGATCCACACCCGAACGCCTGTCACCGGACTGCGGCGCGGGGCGCATTCGTGGCGCGTGGAAGCGGGCGGCAAACTGTTCCACGCCCGCGCCCTGGTCAATGCTGCTGGCCCGGCCGCGCATGAAATCACCTTGCTTGCGGGCGTGCGCGCATCGCACCGCATCCGCCGGGTGCGCGGCTCGCACATCATCGTGCCGCGGCTGTTCGCGCATGATTATGCCTATATCTTTCAGCTCGAAGACGGGCGGATCTGTTTCGCCATCCCTTACGAGCGCGAGTTCACCCTTATCGGCACCACCGACCGCGATCACACAGGCCCGCTTGCGAAGGTGTCGGCTGGCGAAGACGAAATCGCCTATTTGTGCGCTGCCGCGAGCCGCTATTTCCGCCGCGCAGTGCGTCCCGGCGACGTGGTCCATACCTATGCCGGCGTGCGGGCGCTGGTCGATGACGGATCGGGCCGCCCCGAGGCGGCGACGCGCGGATACCGGGTGATCGTGCACGAGGAGGCAGGAGCGCCGCTGGTGGACGTCTATGGCGGCAAGCTGACCGCCTATCGCAAACTGGCCGAAGAGGCGGTCGACAAGCTCGCCGGCCGGCTGGGCTCGTTATCGCGCGAGCGCTGGACCCATCGCGAGCCGCTTCCCGGCGGCGACTTCCCCCGCCATGCGCTGCCGGCGTTGGTCGAGGAATATCACGCGCGATACCCGTTCCTCTGCCGCGAAACCGCTGCGCGCCTTGCCCGTGCCTATGGGCTCGACGCGGCGTTGTGGCTGGGATCGGCGACGCGCGAGCAGGACCTTGGCCGTGATTTCGGAGCTGGATTGAGCGAGGCGGAGGTCGATTGGCTGCAACGCGAGGAATGGGCGCACACCGCGAGCGATGTGCTGTGGCGACGCAGCAAGCTGGGCTTGCACATGGACGCGCCGCAGCAAGCCACATTGCGCGATCACCTGGGCGGATGAGCGCCGCCTATTCGTCCGCCTTCACCCGCGCGAGCAATGTTTCGACCTGAACCTGCGCCCCCTCGCTGACGAGCAATTCAGCCACCTTGCCAGCGAACGGCGCGGTCAACGCATGCTCCATTTTCATCGCCTCGAGCATCAGCAACCTCTGCCCCGCCTCGACCTTATCGCCTTGCGCCACGTCCACGGCGATGACCTTGCCTGGCATGGGGGCGAGGATAGCGCCGTCGGCAAGCGAAGCCGCTCCCGACCCGCGCGGATGATGCAAGCCGATGGCAAAGGTCTGGCCACGTTCGGTCACCAAGGCGACCCCGGGCGCAGCGGAGGACGAATAGGTCTCGGGCCAGTCGGCTGGAACCGAAATTATGCATCGCTCGCCCTCGACCATCAAGCCGGCATGCCTTTGCGGTTCGCGGTTCAGACGAAATCCGCTCGCGCTGATCGGACCTCCGGCGAACTCGCCGACTAGGTGCTTTGCGGCGGTAGCGAGAACGTTGTCACCAGGCAGGTCGCCGGGAATAAGCTCCGCGCCGCGCCGCTCGATGAAGCCGGTCGTAAGCTCGGCGGTGGCGAACGCCGGATGGCTAACCGCGCGATAAAGAAACGCGGCATTGGTCTTGACCGGCCACACCGCCAAACCCTCGAGCTTCTGCGTCATAAGGGCAATGGCATTGTCCCGCGTGTCAGCATGGACGATCAGTTTTGCGATCATCGGATCGTAAAACGGCTCGACAGTCAGACCCTTCATGTGACCCGTTTCGATTCGCACGTAATCTTCCGGCATGTGCCATTGTTCGATGCGCCCCGTGCTCGGCAAAAACCCCTTGGCCGGGTCCTCCGCATAGAGCCGCGCCTCAATCGCGTGGCCGTTAATGCTGATCTCTTCCTGCCGCAGCGGCAACTCCTCCCCGCTGGCCACCCTTAGCTGCCATTCCACCAGGTCGACGTCGGTGATCTCCTCGGTCACCGGGTGCTCGACCTGGAGGCGGGTGTTCATTTCCATAAAGAAGATGCGGTTGGCGGAGAGACCCTCGGAGGCATCGGCGATGAACTCGACCGTGCCCGCGCCGACATAGTCCACCGCCTGCGCCGCGCGCACCGCCGCGCCGCAGATCGCCGCGCGCGTGGCTTCGTCCATGCCGGCGGCGGGCGCTTCCTCGATGACCTTCTGGTGGCGGCGCTGAAGCGAGCAGTCGCGCTCGAACAGGTGGACGATGTTGCCATGCGTGTCGCCGAACACCTGTACCTCGATATGGCGCGGCGAGGTGATCCACTTCTCGAGCAGCACCTGGTCATTACCGAAGCTGGCTTTCGCCTCGCGGCGGGAACTCGCAAGCATTTCATCGAATTGCGATGCGGCCTCGACCTTGCGCATTCCCTTGCCGCCGCCGCCTGCAACCGCCTTGATGAGCACCGGATAGCCGATCGCCTCGGCCTCCGCCGCGAGCCGCTCGGCAGACTGGTCTTCGCCCAGGTAACCAGGCGTCACCGGCACACCGGCGGCCTGCATCAGTTCCTTCGCGCGGTCCTTCAGCCCCATCGCTCGGATGCTGGCGGGAGAGGGTCCGACCCATATCAACCCCGCATCGGACACGGCCTGCGCGAAATCGGCGTTCTCCGACAGGAACCCGTAGCCCGGATGCACCGCTTCGACGCCGGTCTCTTGCGCGGCGGCGATGATCTTCTCGCCCACCAGATAGCTCTCGGCCGCGGGCGAGGGACCGATATGCACCGCCTCGTCCGCCTGGCGCACGTGCAGCGCCTTCGCGTCGGCATCCGAATAGACCGCCACCGTGCGTATTCCCAGGCGGCGCGCGGTGCGGATGATGCGACAGGCGATCTCGCCGCGATTGGCGATCAGCAGCGAGTTCAGCATCGTCTATTCCTCCTCGCGCAAAGGGGTCATGGGGATGGGCGCGGGCGGCTGAGCCATGCGTGCCATCACCATCAGTTCACCCCGCGTCCAGCGCGGCCACGGATCGGGCTGGTAAGAGCCCCTGGCTGCCTCGATCGCCGCGCCGGCGATGTGCCTGGCCTTTTGTGTCGCGCCGATCCGCACGCGCCGGTCCCAGGCAAGCTCGCGCTGCTGACGCACCTCGCGGCCGATCGCCCCGTAGATATTGGCCGCGGCCAGCACCGCCCAGCGCTGGCGGAAGGTGAGCCGCATCGCGCCCAGCCGGGCGGCCGCCTCGTGCGCCTGGGCCATCGTCACCAACCGCGCCGCCAAACCGACCAGCGCCTTGCGAAAGCGCGGCTTCATGTGCTGCCCGGGGGGAATGTCGGCCTCCGCCAGCCATTCGACCGGCAGATAGCAGCGTCCCGCGGCATCATCGCTGGAAATATCACGCGCGATATTGTTGAGCTGGAAAGCGAGCCCCAGGTCACAGGCGCGATCGAGCAGTTCGTGATCATCCTTGGGTACACCCATGATGCGCGCCATCATCACCCCCACCGCGCCGGCGACATGATAGCAATAGCGCATCAGGTCGGCTTCGGTGCGGGGGCGCCAACCGGCGGCATCGAGCGCGAAACCGTCGATGACATCGTCGGTCATTTCCTGGCTCAAGCCACATTCGGCCGCCACTTGGCCGAGCGCGTCGAAGGCAAGATCGGCCGTGGGCTGTCGTTCGAGTGCGCGCCGTGTGAGGGCGCGCAGCGCTTCCACTCTGTCGGCGGCCGCGCCTTCCCCCGCCGGGGGCAACACTGTGTCGCGCCAGCCATGGTCCTGTCCATCGGCAATATCATCGCACCGGCGGCACCAGGCGTAGAGCAGATGGGCACGTTCGCGGGTCCGCCGATCGAACAGCAGCGAGGCGGCGGCGAAGCTCTTCGAACCCCTGGAAATCGAGCGGCGTGCTGCCTTGATCAGAGCCTCGCGCGTATGGCCCCCGCCCGCCTGGCGCGGGGTAGTGCGAAGAAAGCTCGATGAAACCAGCGGACGCGGTTTGATCCGCTTGGGAGGACTGCCCGTGCCCGGCGACCGGGCGCCTATGGTCAGGTGACCATCCGCAGTGTCGGACGGTCTCTGCGAACCCGGCTCCGGGTGGTCGGGATGCGGCGGGCTCATCGCACTTCGCGCGGCCCGATGCCCTCGGCGTAATCGATTGGTGCGGCGCGGCCCATGGCTTGTCGCTTACAACTCGTCCGCGCTCATCTGCAACACCGTGCGCGGCGGAGCACTATCCGCCATCGCCGCGAGCAACGCCTCGATGCTCGCCTCTACGACAAGCAATTCGCCATGCGCGGGACGAATGAAGCCTGTCTGCGTCATGTGTCGATAAAACGCGACCAGACCATCATAGAAGCCCAGCGCGTTGAGCAGGCCGACCGGTTTAGCGTGATACCCCAGCTGCGCCCAGCTCAGCGCTTCCCACAACTCGTCCATCGTGCCCACGCCGCCGGGCAGGGTGATGAAGCCATCGCACAAATCGGTGAACATGCGCTTTCGCTCGTGCATGGTGGCGACGACCTGCAGCTGGGTGAGGCCCAGATGCGCAACCTCGCGTTCGATCAGCGCCTTAGGGATGACCCCGATCACCTCGCCGCCCGCGGCCAGCGCGCCATCCGCCAGCGCCCCCATCAGTCCCACCTTGCCGCCGCCATAGACCACGCCGATGCCACGGCCGGCAAGATACCGGCCTGTCTCACGGGCAAGCGCGACATAGCGCGTGTCCGGCGGGCTCGACGATCCGCAATAGATTGCCAGTCGTTTCAGCGGGCTACGCCGATGATGAAAGCCGTGCACGAGCCGCGACGATCGATCCGCGCCTGTCCGCCAAATCCGGTCGGCGATGGCCGCACCCTCCCGGTCACGCCGCCAAGTCCTCCACCATTAGCCCGGCGGTGGCCTTGGCGCTGCCGACCACGCCGGGGATGCCCGCGCCGGGATGTGTGCCTGCGCCTACGAGGTAGAAGTTCTTCAGCACGTCGTCGCGATTGTGGCCGCGGAAATAGGCGCTTTGCGTCAGCACCGGCTCGAGGCTGAAGGCGCTGCCCAGATGGGCGTTCAGATCGCGCGCGAAATTGGCCGGGGCGTAGGAGAAGCTGGTCACCAGCCGGTCGAACAGATCAGGCACCAGCCGGCGACGGATCTCTTCGAGCACCCGCCGCTCGAACCGCGGGCCTTCGGTCTCCCAGTCGATGTCGAGCTTGCCCATGTGCGAAACGGGAACCAGCGCGTAGAACGCCGCGTGACCTTCGGGCGCCATCGCCGGATCGCTGGCGGTGGGATGATGCAGGTAGATCGAGAAGTCCGCCGGTAGCTCGCCGCGTGTGTAGATGTCGTCGAGCAACTCCTTGTAGCGCGGGCCGAACAAAATGGTGTGATGGGCGATATCGGGAAACTCGCCCTTCAAACCGAAATGGACGACGAACAACCCGGGTGAAAAGCGTTTGCGGGCAAGCTTCTTCCCCATGCTCCAGCCGCGCTGGTTGCGGCCCAGCAGGTCGCGGTAGGAATGCATGATGTCGGCATTGCTCGCCACCGCGTCGAAATTGCCATGCCACCCGCTCGCGGTGGTCACGCCCGTCACGCGTCTGCTTTTGGCGCCCCCCTCGGTCTCGATCCGGACCGCACGGTCATCTAGGCGCAGCGTGCCGCCGAGCCGCTCGAACAGCGCCACCATCCCGGCGATCAACTGGCCGGTGCCGCCCTTGGTCCACCACACGCCGCCATCCTTCTCGAGCTTGTGGATGAGCGCGTAGACCGAACTTGTGGTCATCGGATTGCCACCCACTAGAAGCGTGTGGAAGGAGAGCGCCTGGCGCAATTTCTCATTGCGGATATAGCTCGAGACCACCGAATAGACGCTGCGCCAGGCCTGATACTTGGCCAGAGCGGGGGCGGCCTTGATCATGCTGGCAAAATCCAGGAACGGGACCGAACCGAGCTTGAGATAGCCTTCCCGGTGGACCCCGGCCGAATATTCGAGGAATGCCTCGTATCCCGCGACATCAGCCGGATCGAGCCGGGCGATGCCTGCCCGAAGTGCCTCCTCATCGTTCGAGTAGTCGAACTGGGTGCCGTCGGGCCAGTTGAGACGATAGAACGGCATCACCGGTTTGAGCTCGACATCGCCCGCCATGTCGTGCCCCGACAAACGCCATAGCTGGCTCAGGCAGTCGGGATCGGTAACCACGGTGGGTCCGGCATCGAAGGTGAAGCCGTCGCGCTCGAAGACATAGGCGCGCCCGCCCGGCTTGTCGCGTCCTTCGATCACTGTCGTGGCGATGCCGGCGGATTGCAGGCGAATGGCGAGCGCGAGCCCGCCGAAACCCGCGCCGATGACGCATGCGCTGCGTTCTGCTTGGTTCATGAGTGAGGCCTTGTATCCATAGGAGTGAGCGGAGCCTGGGTGCGCGACAGCGCCATCAGAGCACGCGATATGGGAATCGGCGGGCGGCCGATCAGCACCCGCGCACGATCTGCCAGTGTCGAGCGGCCGGCGTAGAACCGTTCGATCAGCTTGGGCGACAGGCGATAGAACCGCTCGAACACCGCGCGCCGCTCGGATGGCGCGGCGGCATCGAACAGCATGGCGCCGAGCTGGCGATAGAAGCGGGTGGCCCGCCAGTGATCGCTTGCCCGCTGCTCGAGCATCGCTGCCAGCCGTTCTCCCCGAAGATCGGCATGAGCGGCCACCTGCAAGGCGATCCCGGCGGCGAAGGGCAGGGTGTAGCTGGTCAGGGGGTGGACGAACCCGCCGCGCGCGCCTGCCACCGCCACCCCGGCAACGCGCCATTCGTCCTGGAATGCGGCAAAGTCGCCTCCGGAAATGACCGGCAACACGCCGGCTTCTTCCTCGACGATCTCCCCGCGCCAGTCGTTCGCCCGCGCATAGGCGTCGAGCCGCTCGGACAGCAGATCGTGCTCGAGCACCGGCGCATCCTGGTAATAGGTGTCCTCGAAGAATATCTCACGCTCGCCGAGCGGCAGGACGTAGACGAAACGGTAGCCGCCAAGCTGCTCCACCGTTGCATCCATGATGACCGGGTGGGGCACGCCGTGCGGCTCGGCAAGACGCAGACGGCGGCCCTTGAACACCTGCCAGCCGCCGGTAAGATGGCGCGAGCCGGCAAGACCGCGGCAATCGATCACCGCGCCGGCCTCGATCCGTTCGCCATCCTCCAGCGTCACGCTGCCCGCCGCCAGCGACGCGACGGGCGCGCGGGTGCGGATGGTGCCGGGCGGCAGGCGCTGCGCCAGCGTCCAGGCAAGGTCGCGGCTCTGCATCGAGCGATAGGATGTGGCGAGGAGGCGCGAGTGGCTGGGAAATGCGACCTCGTAGCCGTTCTCCCAGCGGGTGATGTCGATGCCCTCGATCAGCGCGCGGATCGGCGGCGGAAGGTCGGTCTCGAACCAGCTCCAGCGGTGGTCACCGCCGATCCTGTCACCCGCCTCAATCAGCAATACGCGCTTGTCGGGCCGGCGCATCGCCAGCGCCAGCGCGATCAGCGCTCCTGACAGGCCGCCGCCGGCAATGGCGATATCGGTGCGCGCAGGGCTCATCGTCGGACTGCTCTACCGCATGGACACACAAGCGCAATCGGGACCGCAAGGCCGTATGGCGGCGGCCAGCGGGATTCGCAGCGCTTTTCTGCGTGCAAGACGCGATGCGCTGATTAGGCCAGCCAAGGGAAGCAGCGTGAGCTTATCGCAGGGTCTGCTCTCTGGATCGGCCCGGACTTGAAAGGCGCGTCAGAACTCGCCGGCGAAACCTATCGTCGCCCCGGTGCTTGCTCCCGGTGCGTGAGCGATGCTGGCCGACAGCGCAAAGGGAAGGTCGGTGTCGACCCGGTGGGCCAGCCCCAGGCTGAAGGCCTGTTCGCCGCGCCATGTGGCGGCCTTGCCGGCAAAACTGGTGCGACCGGGAGCGGAAGGCATCGGCGGGTCGGTCTGCGCCAAGGCCGCGGCGATCCCCTTGTCCACCTGCTGGCGATCCTCCCGCGCGATGTCGAACAACTGCCCCACCTGCAGTTCGAGCACGCCGATCCTTCCCGACAGCGCGTCATGCTGCTGCTGTCCGACAGCGGCCACCGAAGCGAGCGAGCGCTGGACCTGGGCAACCTCGGCAACACTCGCCGCGCGCTGCCGTCCGATGGTTCCCGCCGCGTCCACGGTGACCACATCGACAGGCCCGCTCTGCGCGGCACTGGAGGCTTCGATATCGCCCAGCGACACCGAGCTTCCGCTGCCCCCCAGCATGACCTGGTTCTGCGCGGTCGTTGCGGCGCCATGACCGAGCGCGCTGGCGTTGCGATGATCGCCTCGCGCGCCGGTTCCCAGCGCTATCGCACCGGCAACGGCGCTGCTCGCGTTGCCGATCGCCACCGCCTCGTCCCCCGAAGCGGTGGCATCTGTGCCCACTGCGATGGCATCGCTACCCAGAGCGCTGGCCAGCGTTCCCGCTGCCAGTGCGCGAGTTGCCGTAGCATCGCTCTGGAAGCCGATCGCGATCGCCTGGGTCCCGGTGGCAAGGGCCTGCGCGCCGATGGCGGTTGCCGCCGGTCCGTTCTCGGCCCGCGCGAGGTAGCCGAGCGCCAGGCTATAGGGCGTGGCGGCCCGGGCGACATGGCCGAGGGCGGAGGCGCTGTCCGATACTGCCTGCGCACCTGCGCCAATGGCGGTCGTGCCGAACCCGCCGGCGGAACTGACCACGCCAAGCGCGAGCGCGCCAGGGCCCGTCGCCGCGGTGCCCCGGCCGATGGCCACGCTGTCGTCGGCCAACGCCGCGGCCTGCGAGCCGAGCGCCAACGAATCGCCGCCCTGCGACCGCGAGAGCGCTCCGATCGCCAGCGAGCGATAGGCCGAGGCGTTGCTGTTAAACCCTATTGCGGTAGCGAGGAAGCCCATCGCCACCGCTTCCGTACCGATGGCGGTCGCGATCGCATTGCCTGTGGCGAGCGAGGCATAGCCGATCGCCAGACTATAGGGCGTGAGTGCTCTTGCGGAGAGCCCCAGGGCTGAAGCACCGGTGGACCAGGCCACCGCGCCCGGTCCGATGGCCGAAGCCGCCAAGCCACGCGCTTGCGAGAAGGCACCGACCGCGAGCCCCAGCTCGACGGTTTCGGGTTCCGCGGTCTCGTCTCCGGGAGCGACAAGCGCGTTGAACCCCAGTGCGAGCGCATTGGGGCCATATGCCTGCGCCAGCTCGCCAACGGCGGTGGCACCGCGCGAGGCGGCAATCGATGAGGCCCCAAGCGCCGCAGCGCCGCTGCCGCTGGCGCGCGCCTGTGTTCCGGCGGCGAGCGCGTTCTGAGCGAGGCTGGCGGCATCGAGCCCGAGCGCCACCGATGCATCGCCGTCGGCCTGCGCCAAAGGTCCGACGGCGATCGCCTCGCTGCCATTGGCGAGTGCCGGACCGTTGGGGCTGTTGATCGCCAGATGCGGACTGGGCGTGGCGATGTCGCCGCCGGGTGCAGGCTCAATCGGTCCGAGTGCGGCAAGTGCGGCCTCGAGTTGACCGAGCGTAACCGCATCGCTGGCCTCGATCCCCGCGGCAAGCCCGGTTACGCGGCGCAGCAACCGGTCGTTGCCGTCGATAACGCCGTTGCCGTCGACATCGACCAGACCGATCCCACCACCGACGGCCACCGTGTTCTCGGCGAGAGTGACGCTGCCCGCGCCAAGCGCGACGGCGTTGCGGTGCGCAGCCTGGCTGCGAGCGCCGACCGCGACGCTAAGCAGACCGCTGGCCTGCGCGCCGCCGCCGCTGGTAGCGCTGACATATCCGCCCAGCGCCAGCGATCCCGCGCCCGTCGCCCGCGCCTGTGCGCCGAACGCGCTTGCGGCAACGCCACTGGCGAACGCATCGGCGCCCACCGCGCTTGCATCGGCTGCGACCGCCTGCGCGACGGTGACGCTGATGCCGCTGTCGACATCGAGACTGTCGCCACCGATCGCCAGCGCGCCGCGGCCATTGGACAGCGCCCCGCCGCCAATGGCGATGCCGTGTATCTGATAGGCTTGCGACCGGGCACCCAGCGCAATGGTGTTGTCAGCGGCGGCCCGGCTGCGCAGCCCCACGGCCAGCGCGTCGAGCCCGTTCGCCGAACTGCCCGCGCCCATCGCGACCGCGCCGGTGCGATCGGCGAGCGCATCGATCCCGACCGCAACCGAGCCCGCTCCCAGCGCCATCGCGCCATCTCCATCAGGGTCGCTGCTGTCGCCGCCGATCGCTACCGCTTCGAGCACCGCATAAGTGCCGAAACCGATCGCCACCGCCCGGTCCGCCGCCTGGCTCGACGCGCCGACCGCAGTGCTCTTGAACCCCCGGGCAACCGCGTTGGCGCCACAGGCCAGCCGGTCCGTCTCACCCGAGGGTGCGGGCGCTGGATTGGTCGGCTGCGGCGCGATGACGCAGCGATCCGCGTGCGCGGGACCTGCGAGGACGAACGACCCGGCAATCGCGAGCGCGCTTACCATCGCAGCGCGTACGAGAAGGCGTGACTTGGGGTGGCTTCGTGAGCGATTGGGCCCGGTCGGATCGAAACCATCTAGCGAACCAAAACGGACCATTGTCATCACCCCAAGCCTTGCCGATCGAACGAGATCTGTCTCACCAAGGGGTAAATGGACGCCGTTAAGAAAGTCCTAATGCGCGAGCCACCAAATGCGTCACGTACATAGGGCGCCGCTATTATAAATCAGCCGGTTACCTGCAGGGCCCGGTATAACGGACAGACACCGGCGACCGTTGCGATTGCCCGGCGGCTGGGCTATGGCTCGTGTCATCCCCGGGGAGCCAGTGAGCGGCTGAGAGGGGCAGGTCACGCTGCCCGACCCGTCGAACCTGAACCCGTTAGCACGGGCGGAGGGAAGGGCTGGTCGCATAGCCAGGGCACCTTCCTTCGATCGAGGAGAAGTGCGTATGGCCGACATCAATTCCCCGCTGGAAATCGGCGTCACCACCGGCCCCATTCGAGGCAGCCGCAAGATCCATATCGGCGAGCGGCGCGTGGCGATGCGGCAGATCGAGCTCGAACCGTCGTCGGGCGAAGCACCGGTTCGCGTGTATGATACGTCCGGCCCCTATACCGATCCCGCTACCCCAATCGACATTGCCACCGGACTGGCCCCGCTGCGCCGCGAATGGCAGCTCGGACGCGGCGATGTCGAAAGCTACGTCGCACGCGAGGTCCGTCCGGAGGACAACGGCCTGAAAGGGCCCGACCGCAGCGCCGGTGTTCCCGCGTTCCCCAACGTGGTTCGCAGTCCCTACCGCGCCAAGGCCGGCGCCAACATCACGCAGATGCATTATGCGCGGCGCGGCATCATCACCCCCGAGATGGAATATGTCGCCGTGCGTGAGAACCTGGACCGGGAAACGGCGCTTAAAGCGGGCCATGAGGGCGAGAGCTTCGGTGCCGCGATCCCGGCGCACGTCACCCCCGAATTCGTTCGCGACGAGGTGGCGCGCGGGCGGGCGATCATCCCTTCCAACGTCAATCACCCCGAAGCCGAGCCGATGGCCATTGGGCGCAATTTCCTGGTCAAGATCAACGCCAATATCGGCAATTCGGCGGTGGCATCGGATGTCGCTGCCGAGGTCGACAAGATGGTGTGGTCGATCCGCTGGGGTGCTGACACGGTGATGGACCTCAGCACCGGGCGCAATATCCACGACACGCGCGAATGGATCATCCGCAATGCGCCTGTCCCCATCGGAACCGTTCCGATCTACCAGGCGCTGGAAAAGGTGGGCGGGGTGGCCGAGGACCTGACTTGGAATATTTTCCGCGACACGTTGATCGAGCAGGCCGAGCAGGGGGTGGACTATTTCACCATCCACGCCGGCGTGCGCCTGCCTTACATTCCGATGACGGCAAAGCGGGTGACCGGCATCGTCAGCCGCGGAGGCTCGATCATGGCCAAATGGTGCTTGGCGCACCACAAGGAGAGCTTCCTATACGAACATTTCGACGAGATCAGCGAGATCTGCGCTGCCTACGATATAGCCTATTCGCTGGGCGACGGGCTGCGCCCCGGCTCCATCGCCGATGCCAATGACGAGGCCCAGTTCGCCGAATTGTACACGCTGGGCGAATTGACCAAGCGCGCCTGGGCGCAAGATGTGCAGGTGATGATCGAGGGGCCTGGTCACGTGCCGATGCACAAGATCGAGGAGAACATGGACAAGCAGCTCGAAGCCTGCGGCGAAGCGCCGTTCTATACGCTGGGGCCGCTGGTCACCGATATCGCGCCCGGATATGACCATATCACCAGCGGCATCGGCGCGGCGCAGATCGGGTGGTATGGCACCGCGATGCTGTGTTACGTCACGCCCAAGGAGCACCTGGGCCTTCCCGACCGCGACGATGTGAAGACAGGCGTGGTCACCTACAAGTTGGCCGCGCATGCTGCCGACCTTGCCAAGGGTCATCCGGCGGCGCAGCTGCGCGACGATGCGCTCTCCAAGGCCCGCTTCGAGTTCCGCTGGCGCGACCAGTTCAACCTTTCCCTGGACCCCGACACCGCCGAGCGGTTCCACGACCAGACCCTCCCGGCGGAAGGCGCCAAGACCGCGCATTTCTGTTCGATGTGCGGCCCCAAGTTCTGCTCGATGAAGATCACCCAGGAGGTGCGCGAGTTCGCGGCGAAGCAGAATACCGACAGCTATCTGGCAAGCGAGAACATCAAGTCCGAGACGCCGCCCGAAGAACGCCTGGATGCCGAGCGGGGAATGGAACGCATGTCGCGCCTCTACCAGGAGAAGGGCGAGCGGCTCTATCTGCCCGAACACGTGGCCGATGCCGAGGCGGCAAAGGATACGCCCAGCTGAGCGGCGGGGCTGGCCGGGAATAGTGAGGCGATCATGACCAGCGAGGCAGGCGGCGAACCGCTGGATGAGATCGTCGACGAACATTCGCGTCGCATCCTGCCGCGCGTCGGGATGATCTTGTCGGCGCTCTATGTCGCCGGGCTGGTGGTGTATCTGTTCGTGCAGGGTCAGAACCCGGCCGACCTGAGGCTGAACGAACTGGGCGACTTCCTTGGCGGCGTGTCGAGCCCGCTCGCCTTCCTGTGGCTGGTGCTGGGTTTCTTCCAGCAGGGACGAGAGATCAGGCTATCGAACAAGGCGCTCCAGCTGCAGGCGCGCGAAATGCGGCGCGGCGTCGATGAACACCGGCGGCTGGCCGAAGCGCGCATGGGCGACACGCCGGGCGGTTCGGCGGAAGGCTAAACACCGGCCGGGTTCGTGCCACTTCATCGTCAGCGGTCACGGTGGACCCTTCCCATCATCGAAGGCGGTCTCGACAAATCCACCGTCTGACCGTTCGCCGCGGTTCTCCGCCACAAACCTTGCGGATCGGCACCAAACGTGCAGGCGCGCAACCACTACTATGCCCCGACTTAGGTCCAAGCTATGCAGTGCGACGTACAAGCTTAAATAGACGTCGCTCTTGCATAACGACGCTTAGGGGAAAGGATTGCCTATGAATATTCTGCTCAAGGGTTCGCTCATCGCTTCCGCGCTCGGGCTGGCCGCCTGTGCACGAACCGCCGAGCCGCCCGCCGACGAGACGACGACGACCGCCCAACCGGTAGCCGATACGAGCTCGGTCGCCACTCCGGGCACCATCGTGGACCTGGCGTCAAACAATCCCGAATTCGGGACGCTGTTCGCGGCAATCCAGGCGGGCGACCTGACCACCACCTTGTCGGACGATGGGCCGTATACGGTCTTTGCTCCGACCGACGCTGCGTTCGAGGCATTGCCCGCAGGAAGGCTCGAGGCATTGACCAAGACCCGAACCGACGAGCTGGGCAAGATCCTCACCTACCATGTCGTCGAAGGCCGCATGGATGCACAGACGCTGATCGGCGCGATCGAGCTGGCGGGAGAGGGTGGCTATACCATTTCCACCGTCAACGGCGCGCAGCTGGTTGCGCGAGTGGAAAGGGACAATGTGGTGCTGACCGATTCGGCGGGGAACACCGCCACGATTACCGCCACCGATATCGACGCGTCGAACGGCGTGCTCCATGCGATCGACGCGGTGATGATGCCTAGCTGATTTCTTTAGCGAGGACAGACATCCGCTTAACGAATTCCGCCTAACGAAAAGGGGGCCAGCATCGCTGCCGGCCCCCTTTTCATGTTGGGTCATATCACGATGCCGATCAGGCCGCGGCCTTCTCCTTGGCATTGAGATTGACGCTGCGCTCGGCGAGGTCCGACATGTTGGCGTCGGCATCATAAATGTCCTCGACCATCGTATCGAGCTTGGAGACATGCTCGTCCATGCCCAGCGCCTCGGCCAGCGCCTTGGCGGTGCCGAACCCTGCGATGCCGTAATGGCACATGCGCTGGTATTGCGAGATGATCAGCACGTCGCGCACGTCCTCATCCTTGATCGAGGAATCGAGAGCATGCTTCTTGGCTTCGGCGACCAGGCCCTCCATGCCCTTGCAATGCTCCTTCTCCTTGGCTCCGAGGTCATCGAGGATCTGCTTGATGGTCTGGGTATGCTTCTTGATGCCCTCGGCCGAGGTCTGCAGACGCTTGGCGAGCGTCTTGTCGCCAGCGGCATCGGCCATCTTGCGCACGATCTTTTCCATCTGATCATTGGCCGACCAGCTGTCGGCGAGTTCCCCGGTATAGACATCCTTGAGACTGGTGGGTGCGGACATTGGGTATATCTCCTCGAACAATTCTGGGCAGGCGCCAACGCGGCGACCCGCCTCTGTCAATAGACAAGCCGCCACCCCCTCCTGTTCCCGACAAACATCACGCGATCGGCGCGGCTCGTCGCAAGACCCGCATATCGGCGGCGCGCGCGGTCGCAATCCTGCTGGTCGATCGCAGCTCCATATCCCGGGATGCGGCCAGAACCGCGCGTGACGGGTATACGTGCTCCCGAGCAGCAAGGTCAGCCGAAGGTGAACCCGGCCGCCTCGGCTTCGGCGATGACCTGCTCACCTGTCTTCAGCTCGCCGGGGGGCAGGATATCATAGTTCTCCGGCTTGTGGTCGATGAAGATCTGCTCGCGGATCGTGAAAGAGGCGGGAAGGTCGAACAGCCCGGTAAGAAAGCCGCGATGGTTTCCGGGGAGAAAATCGAACCACAGGTTGCTGCCGCAAGTTTTGCAGAATGCTCGCTGCGCCCAGTTCGACGAGCGATAGGCGGTGACGTTGTCCTCGCCCGAGACCTCATGACGCTTGCCGCTCACGCCGATGAACGGGCCGCCCCATCTGCGGCACATCGCGCAGTGGCAGATATCGAGCCCGGGGCGCGCCTCGAACAAGGTGACCTGCACAGCACCGCATAGGCAGCCACCTTCGAGTGTCACCGCTGGGGAAAGTTCATCCTGCGACATGATATGCTGCGAATGACGCGCCGGTCTACCAGATCGCCGGCAGATCGCCGTCGGCGGTGCGCGGTTCGCTGGGAAGGGGCAGAGCGGGAGGTGACCCGAGCCCCGGTGCTGCGGCGCGGGAAGCGGGCGGGGCTGCGGAAGGCGCAGCGGAGCGGCGCGCGCGCACCGCATCGCTGACGGCGCTATCGGCGGCCCGGGCAGCGGACCGCGCTTCCCTTACGAGCCGCGCATCGTCGTCGCCGGTTCGGGGCACGAGCGCGTCATCATCTTCCGCGCCTGGGCTCCGCCGACCGAAATAGTCGTTGTCGTAAGAATAGGGTCCCGCTGCGATACCCATGTGATCCTCGGGCCAGAACTCCTCGTCCCAGTCCAGGTCGGGTCGGCCACGCGAGCGATCCTGCGCTCGCTGACGCGCCTCGGGATCGGGCAGCGCGAAGGGCGAACCTTCATCCGCGCGTGCGTTCGCGCCGCGCTCCGCTGCATCGCGCCCGGCGATCTGCTCGGTACGCATGGAGCCGGGCTCCACCATTCGCGCGCCCATCAGACCCATCACCAGCCCCGCAGGGACAATGGCAAGGGTGATCGCAATCCAGCGTTTCACCGCGCGAACCTAGCGCGGCTGCGCGCAGCGTCAAATCCGAGGGCGTGCGACCAATGCATAATCCTGCCCCTTATCCGCTATGTGCGACTGTCCGTGAGGCGGGAGGGAAAAGTGTCGGTTGCTCGGATCGACGAACATCGCCACAGGGCGGATCGTCACGACAGTCCGTTCCAACTCGCCCAGCGCCTGACAAGCCGCTGGCTATTCGCCCGGGCCCGGCGTTAGAATGGCAAATGCGCTTACTCCATCTTGCATTTGCATCCTTCGCGCTGCTTGGCCTTTGCGCCTGTACCGGCAGCGATGAAGGAGTTGAAGCGCCGCAACCTGCCGCCGCCATCGGGGCGAACGAGCGGCTGGAATTCATCGGCAACGAACCGTTCTGGGGCGGGCATGTCACGGGTACCGCGCTTGTCTACGGGACCCCGCAAGACCCCGCCGGCACGCGCGTGTCGGTCGAACGCTTCACCGGGCTCGGCGGCGTGGCCTTCAGCGGCGCGATCGAGGGACGCACTTTCGACATGGCGGTGAGCGAGGCCCTGTGCAGCGACACCATGAGCGCGCGGACCTACCCGTTCACCGTTACATTGTTGATCGGCGGGGAAGAGCGCCGGGGCTGCGGCTGGACCGAGCGCCGACCCTTCGTTCCGCAAGGCCCCGTCTGACTCCATGGCGGATTTGCGGGGCAAGAACGCGGCGCGCATCCTGGGCTTCGCCGGGCTGGCGCCTGCGCTCGCATGCCTTGCCGGCGTATTTATCGGCGGCGGGGAATGGCGCTATATCTCGCTCGCTGCAGGGTTCGGCTACGCGGCGGTCATTTTCTCTTTTTTGGGCGGAATGTGGTGGGGCCTTGCCGCCGGGTCCGGGGTTGTCGGGCAAGTTAATGATGGCCAATGGGGGTATGATGGTGGGGCAGCGGCGCCGTGACATGGGTCCTAGTCGTTGCGGTAGTTCCCAGCCTGATCGCCTTTGCGCTCTATTTGCCATGGATCTTCGGCCTAGCCTGGCCCGGCCCTTCGCTCGTGTTGCTCGCATTGCCATTGCCGCCTCGCCGCTGGTCGATCAACGTCTCGCCGCGCACGGGCTGGTTCCTGAATGGTGGTTGACACTGCGCTGGCCGCTGTCGCTTGGCCTGGGACTGGCGACGTTGGCGATCGGCTTGGCCGAACAGGTCTAACGCTCCGCCAGCTTCCGGGCGATGATTGCTACCGCGCGTGCCATGGTCGCTGCATCCATCGCACCTGCTGCCTCTTGCGCCAGCTTGGTCCCGGATATGGCGGGCAAGTGGATGAATACCGCGCGCGTGTCGAGCTTTCCCGCCGCGATCCGCCGCAGCGCCTGGTAATAGAGATGATTGCACACAAAGGCGCCGCCATCGCGCGAGGTTTGGCAAGGGGCGCCAGCTTCGGACAACCGATCGGCAACAGCCACCAGATCGACCTTGTCCTGCCAAAGCCAGTTCGGGAGCGTATCGCTCGGCCGAGGAACGAAACCGAACGCGTCGGCCAGGTCGGTCGAGCGATGGTCATGCGCGCCCAGTTCGAGCCGCAGCCCGTTTGCCCGCGCGCTGTAGCCGGTCATCACCAACACCCGAGGCGGCCGCATGAGCAGCGCCTCGAGCGCCTCTTCGGCTGCGTCGTAACCAACCGGGACTAGGTGGACGCCGCTTTCCTGCCCGAGGAGCTCGGGCATCGATCGTAGCGCCTCGAGCATGCGTGCCGAGGGATTGTCGGGCACCCCGGGGAACGACCCGAACCCGGTTACCGCAATCGCGCCTCCCGCTTGCCCCGCCGCGCTGGCCGCGGCGCCTGGAGTGAGCCCGACGTCAATAGGAACCGGGCAGTTCGCGATCGATCGTCGAGCCTCCCTCGCGCCGCAGCAGCTGCCGCCCGTCGTCGCGCAGCAGCCGACCACGCTCGCTCGACTGGATGCGCGCGGTGCCGGCGGTGATCGGCGTGCACGAGCGACCGGCAAGGAAGTCAAGCGCGGCGGCGGTGAGTTCCTCGCGCGCATCGCCCAGCTGGCGGGTGTAGTCGTCGGTTGCCGCGCAGGTGCGGGTGATGGTGGAAGCAAGACCCGTATAATAGTCGCCTTGCCGGTTGGCGTTCTCCGTGCGGAAGGCCACCACCCGAAAGCGATCATCGCACGCCGGCCGGTCGATGGCGATCTGCCCGACCGGCTTGCCGAAAGTGTCCGTGCCGACCAGTGCCATGTTGTCTCCAAGGTATGGTTGCATGGCGTTGATCACCAGCTCGCTCGCCGAAGCGGTGGCGCCGGTGCCGATGAAGGCGATCTTGGTCGGCTGGAGCGATTGCTGGCGCGGGTTGAACAAATAAGTGTCGTTCTCGTCCGCCTTGGACGGGCGGAACTGGGTGAAGCTGAACACCTGTCCCTGGCGCCCGGCGCCAAGCAGGTCGCCCATCAGCTCGGCGATGGAAACCAGACCGCCGCCATTATAGCGGAAATCCACGATAAGTTCGGTCACGCCTTGCGCGCGGAACTGGTCGAACGCCGCGAGCAGGTCGGGCCGGGCGGTGTCGATGAATGTGCGCAGGTTGATATAGCCGACCAGCTTCCCGTTATCATTGATGACCTGCGCGCCGTAGCGGTCCGATACCGGATCGATTGCATATTGCCGCTTGCTGATGGTCACATCGCGCGTCCCGGCCCCATCGCGGATGCGCAAGGTGCGTGTCGTCCCGGCGGTCGAGGGACCAAGCGCATTGGTGACCGCGCGCACACCGCCGCTATCGATGAGGCTGGCCACGGTGACGGGCGGGTTGCCCAGCGAGCTGATGGCGAGGATCTCGGTACCGCGGTCGAGCCCGGATGCGAGCGCGGGCGCGCCTTCGAACGCCTCGACCACGAACACCTGTTGCTCGTCGATCCGGTAGGCCAACCGGATGCCGAATCCCGCGCTCTCGCCCTCGCGGATGAACGCGCTCTCTTCCGAAATCGACGTGAGGTAGGTGAAGAACCGGTCGCGCGAAGCCGCTCGCGCCGGGGCCAACAGCGCATCGACATAGTCATCGATATCGGTGAAATCGGCCTTGTTGACGTTCTGGTTGATGAGGTCGGGGAAAAGATACCATTCCTGCAACTGGTTGAACACGAAATCCTGCCGCGAGGAAAGGGAGCACTGGCCGGTGGGTGCGGGCGTGGGAGCCGGGGCGACGGGGGTAGGCCGCGGATTAGGTACGACCGCCTGGTCCCTGCCGCCCCCGCCCCCGCTTCCACATGCGGACAGCATTGCGGCAGTACCAAGAAGAAGCGCAAATCGTGAGATCGGCATGTGAAGGTTCCGGCAGATGATACGAGCGCGTCGCTGTCGGGCAGCCGGGCTTAATATATGGTGAGCGAAGAGCGCTGCCTCCGGCAACTCGTTTCGGGCGCGGACATATTTCACGTGCCCTGTCCGCCTGCAGGGCCGCCGATGCGCGGTGCCGAGCGGGGGAAACTTCGCCGGACAAGCGCAGGGCAGCCTTGCCAAGCGAAGCGCGGTTGGCCAAGAGACCAGCGTCGATCACGCACCCGGCGATGCGGCCTTGGCCTTCATGGCTGGCCTTCAGCTGGTTTCATGCATCGACACGGGGCTAAGGCATGGCCCCCAGGCATGAGCGCGCCGCGGTCCCATAAGAGCCGCGCGAGGGGATGGATGATGGGTGAGGAGGTTCCCGGCTGGCTTGCCAACGCGCTGCCTGAGGCGCGAGCGGGGCAGGGCGCTCGTTCCCAGCTCGCGATTGCCAGGCTCGCTTCGGCCCAGCTATTCGGCAAGAACGGGTTTGCCGTCTCATCGCCGGCCTTTGCCGACCAGATGGCGCTTGACCCGTGCTTCACTGCCGATGAGGAGGACGCGGTTGCGCCGCCACTCGAATGGACCCGCCCGCCCGAAGGCACACACGAGCTCACGCTCGTGGTCGAAGACCCCGATATGCCCGGCGAAGAGCCGTTCTGCCATTGGCTGGTGTGGGGTCTCAAACCCGATGCCGAGCGCATTCTGGAGGGCGAAGCGCCGCCCAAGGCCGGCAAGAACGCGCATGGCAATTCGGAATGGTTGCTACCCGAGCCGCCCGAGGGTGATGGCGCCCATGCTTACGTGTTTCAGCTTTTCGCGCTCGACCGCGCGCTCGACCTGGCGCCAGGTGCAACCCGCGAAGATCTGTTCGCCGCGATGACAGGAGGCGTGCTGGCCGCCGCGCTGGTCAGCGGCGTTTATACCCGTGCAATCAAAGCGTGGGACGAGGACGAATTCGCCGCCGAGGATTGACATTTTTCCCGGCAGTTTGGTTTTATCAACGAGGAGCTGTGTAGGCAGATGGCTGAAAAGAAGAACGCGCTGAGCAGGCCGGTAACCCTGTCGTCCGAACTTGAGGATGTTATCGGCAAGGGCCCGATGACGCGCGCTCAGGTGACGAGCAAGGTTTGGGAATATATCAAGAAGCACAACCTCCAGGCGGAGGATGACAAGCGGATGATCGAGGCGGACGACAAACTCGCCGGGGTCATCGGCAAGGAGCGTATCTCGATGTTCAAGATGACCGCGGCGGTATCGCGTCATCTGAGCTAGGCTTGGCTGGCGGCCCTGCGCTTCCGGGCGCAGGCCACTGCCTCAGCGATCCCGGACGGCCGGGCGATCGTATGCGCCCGGTTCGATGGCGCTTGGCGGGGAGGCCGGCGGACTACCTCTCCGCCGGCTGCCGTTTGAACGGCCAATCGATGCATCCGCTTGCCCATAGCGCCAGCCAGATGATGACCGGCTGCGCGATCATGCGCGGGATGTGATAGGCGAGGCCCAGTCCGCCATCTGTCTGCGCCATATCAAGCATGAGATGCTTGATATTGGCTGGCCACACGCAAAGCGCATATAGTGCAAGGCCCGCGCCGCCGACGCGCCGCAGCCTGCGCGACCATGGTTGGATAAGCGCCGCCGCCCCTGCAAGCTCCGCCAGCCCGGTCAGCGTTACGATTAGTTCGGGCTGGGGAACGAATCCCGGCATGATCTCCAGAAACGGATCTGGGCGTGTGAGGTGCAGCGTTCCGGCCGCTCCATAAGCCAATCCAAGAAGCCAGCGCCATCCGCGACGCGCAGGCGTTTCCCTTGCATCAGGCATCGCGGGACCGATCGACCGGAGCACGCGCGTTTGGTGATGCGCTCCCTGCTATCCCCGGGCAACGGAGACGTTGTCCGAACCTCATCCGGCCGTTGCGATGCGATAAGGTCCTTGAGGCTCCTGTTTGGCCTCGCCCTTCCAGCTCAGCCGCACGCGACCCTCGTCAACCAAGGCACTCACCGCCTCGTGGACCGCAGGCATGTTCGCCCGCCAATCATCGCCCTCACCTACCATCATCCGCGCCGCTTCACTCGGGCAGATTGTGCGATCGGGCCCGCGCGCCTCGAGCAGCGTCTCGATGGCGTGCGTCGCCTGATCGCTCAAGCGGGCGCGGGCGAGGGCAGCGCAACTTCGCCCTCATCCTCGCCATCCCAATAGTGAATGCGGCGAGCCGCTACCTCGATCAGCATCAGCCCCGGCGTATCGACACCTTGTTCGAACCAGCGTTCCAGATCGGGCACCCAATGTTGGCGAAAGACCTGCTTGTCGCGCACCAGCTTGGCCTCGCCCTGAACGTGAATGAACATGCCCGGTCGGCCATCGGCCCCGGTGGCGGTGCGATAAGTCAGGCCCACCGAGGCGTCGCGCTCGATATCCTGCGTCATCCGCGTGTCGTCATCGGTGAAGAACCAGCTGGTCCCTTCATATTCGACCTGGTTATTGTTCGACATCGGACGCCCGCCGAGCGAACCATCCTGTGCCCGGCTGACCAGCATGCAGAAATCGATCTCGCGCATCGATCGGGCAATATCGGCAAGGGATTTGCTGGCGGACGAAGTTGGCATGTTGGGGTGCTCCTGGGGTAAATCGTCTCTGCGGTCGTCACCTCGGACCGGAAAAGGGAGGTGAAAATGGATCAGGCCTTGGAAACTTCCAGACCCTTCCAGAACGCGATATGACCGCGAATATTGTCGGCTGCCTGCTCGGGCTCGGGATAAAACCACGCTGCATCGTCCAGCCTTTGGCCGTTGGCCTCGACATGATAATACTGAGCCGTCCCCTTCCACGGGCAGGAGCTGGTCGTATCGCTGCTGACAAGGTAGGCCATGTCGACGTCATCGGGCGGAAAGTACTGGTTGCCCTCGACCTCGACGGTGCTGTCGCTCTGCGCGATGACATCCTTGTTCCAGCTTGCTTTCATCATTGTCGATTCCCTTTGCGCGTCGGGTTCAATTCCTAACCTATGCCTGAACGGGGCGAGCGGGCCGCCGTTCCGCATCGGGCTTGCCCCGTCCGAACGATCCGGCAAGGGTCACACCAGCTGGAGACCAAGCCCCGGCCCGCCCGGTGCAACCAAGGAAGCCCTTCATGAGACCGATGCTCGCCCTTGTCCCCCTGCTGCTGGCAGGCACCAGCCCGCTCGCCGCGCAGGAGCGGCCCGAGCCTGCGGGTGACCTGCGTCCCGCGGACGCCGCGAGAAGTGACAGTGCCCAGCTCGCATCGTCCGGCCAGGCTGCCGCTGCGGCTGCCACTCCCTCCGCCTCAGATCGACAGCTCGCGGCCGCTGCCCTGGAAGCAGCTCCAGTCTGGGACGGGCATAATGACGTGCCCATCCAGCTTCGCGCACGGTTCGGCAACATGATCGGCGCGTTCGACTTCGCCGACACCACCGATGAGGAACGCGCGGCCATGCATACCGATCTTGCGCGGCTGGAGCGGGGGCAGGTGGGCGCGCAGTTCTGGTCGGTCTATGTCTCGCCGCTCCTGCCCGAACCCGAGGCGGTGCAGGCCACGCTCGAGCAGATCGACGTGACCAAGCGGCTTATCGCGCGCAACTCCGACACGCTCGAACTGGCGCTTACCGCCGATGGCGTGCAGCGGGCAAAGGATCGCGGGCGGATCGCCTCGCTGATCGGCATGGAGGGCGGTCATTCGATCGGCTCGAGCCTGGCGGTGCTGCGCCAGATGTACGACCTGGGCGCGCGCTACATGACCATCACACCTTCGACCAACACGCCTTGGGCGGACAGCGCCACCGACGATCCCGAGCATGACGGGCTTACTGATTTTGGGGAGAATGTGGTGCGCGAGATGATGCGCATGGGCATGCTGGTCGACCTCAGCCATGTCAGCGAGGCAACGATGCACGACACCCTCGACCTGATCGAGCGCGAGGGGGGTGCGCCCGTCATCTTCAGCCATTCCGGAGCGCGGGCGATCAACGGCCATTCGCGCAACGTGCCCGACGCGGTGCTTGCACGGCTCGTGGTCAATGGTGGCATCGTCATGGTGGTCGGTCAGCCCGAGCGGGTCAGCGCGGCCATAGCGACCTGGGACGACGAGAACCCGGCGCCGGTTGCCACGATCGGGGATATGGCGGATCATATCGATCATGTCCGACAGGCCGCAGGGATCGACCATATCGGCATCGGTGGCGATTATGACGGGATGCCGACCGGCCCTCAGGGAATGGAGGATTTCGCCGACAATCCGCTGCTGTTCGGCGAACTGGCGCGGCGCGTTCATTCGCGCGAGGCGTTCGAGAAGATCGCCAGCGGCAACATGATGCGCGTCATGCGGGCGGCCGAAGCCTACCAGACATCGGCCGAAATGCTGCGGCTGATCGAGACGCTTGTCCAATAGCTGCAAGGTCGATCGATTGGAGCCGCTCGCGTCGTCAGTCTAGGATACTGATGCTATCGAGACCGGTCCCTTGTCCCGCGGAAACCCGCGAATCTGCGCGACGCCGAGAATAATCGGTCAAAGAACCTCGACCGCATCCAGCCGATCGAGCGTGGCTTGGTCGCGCCGCGCGCCATGGAAGAGCTCGATCGCGCGGCCGAAGCATCCCTCATCGGGGCAGGCGCGCTCGAACAGTGTCATCGACGAGTGAAACTTCATCGCATCGATAACGCCCAATATCTCAAGCGCGCTCTTGCGTCCCGCCCAGTCCAGCATCGCCGCGGTGACTTCGAGCAGGCGTGGCCCGAGCAGGTCATGCGTCCGGTAGGCGCGTGCCTCTTCGATCCCGGAAAGCGCGAAGAGCCTGGCATTGCGGCTGTTGCCAAGCCCCAGCATCTGCGGAAAGACGAACCACATCCAGTGGGTCACCTTCTCGCCCTTGTGCAATTCGGCCAGCGCTCGCGGATAGATCCCCGCCTGGGCGCGCACAAAACGGCCCAGGTTATACTCTTGTTTCATCGGCCTAATTCTTCATCGGATCATGGCCCCAGTTCATCAGCGAATAGCGCCACTTGCTTTCGCTGATATCGCCCGACGGCTCCTGCGCCAGATGGCGGTGAACATAGCCGTTGACCTTGCGCATGTGCGCATAGTCATCGTCATCAAGGTCAGCCTTGTTGGTTCGCTTGATCTCCACGATGCGCCCGCCTGACTCGTGCCCGGTGCTTTCGCCGTCACCACCGGTATCGCCGACCGAACGGGACTTATCGGTCTTCAGCCACTCCTCGAGTTCCTTAGGCGCCATGTTCACACATTCGCCGAACTCGCTGTAGATCTCGTCCTTCTCGTCGTCGTCCATTAGCCAGCCACTCCTTCGACGATGTTTGTCCTGTCCTTACAAAGCGAAAGCCCCCTTCGGGCGTTCCCGGAAAGGACTATTGGACTGGCTCGATAACAAGTGGGCTAGTTGTCGCCGTCGACGCGATCAGGCAAGTTATCGCGTGGTGTGGAGGCAAGCTCCTCGAGTTCCTCTTCGCTCATAGAGCCCACCATCTGCTTGGAGGCGCCTTGCAGATTGCTCATGTCGGTATCGCCGCGCTTGGCGGAAAGCGCGGCACCAGCCGCTTTTTGCTGCGCCTTGGATTTGGCCGCCATGTTTATCCGTCCTTGAGTTCGGATCCCAGCTTGAGCACCTCGTCGCCGTCATCCTGCTCGATCAGATAGGCCGGGTCGTCCTCGCTGCCATTCTTCTTAATCTTGCTGCCCTTCAAGGTGCGCTCGACTTCGCGTTCGAAACGCTCCTTGATCTTGCCTTCGCCCTCGCCGTTGCCCCAGGTCCACTTGACCTTCTGGCCCTTGCGAAACTTGTTGTCATTGCTCATCGGGCATCCTCCGCTGCATCATTGGGGATCGCAGAAGGGTTATCATCCGCGACGCTGTCACCGAATTGGTCGGCGTTGTCGCTCAGGATGCCGTTGGTTTCCTCGCCGTCATCATCGCGTTCCAGTCGCTCGACCGCGCTTGCGGTAACTGCGCTCTCGCGATCACCTTGCAGCGCCGCGCCGATGATCCAGACCGCCGAAAGCAGAACGATCGCGCCGATCGTGCTGATGACCAAGATCCAGCGGACGATATGCGGCGTGGAGCCACCGCGCGCCTCATCGGTCTCCCTGTGAACTTCGTCCCCCTCAATCGCCATGGTCTTCGTCCTTACAATAATTTGCATAACCCCGATAAGATTTACGGTCCGGCCGGGTTAACGTTCCTTAAGTGCGCGCGATGCTATCAGTCACGCAGTAGCTCGTTAATGCCGGTTTTGGCCCGGGTTCGTGCATCTACGGTCTTGACGATGACCGCGCAGGAAAGCGCGGGCGATAGCTTGGCGGAACCCGCCGGATCGACCGCTGCAGGCAGCGCCCCGGGCACCACCACCGCATAAGGTGGCACGTGCCCGCGATGCACTTCGCCTCTTGCGCGGTCGATGATCTTGGTTGAGGCGCCCAGGAATACACCCATCGCCAACACCGCGCCTTCGCCCACGCGCACGCCTTCGGCCACCTCGGCCCGCGCGCCGATGAAGGCGCCATCCTCGATGATCACCGGGTCGGCCTGCAATGGCTCGAGAACACCGCCGATGCCCGCTCCGCCGCTGATATGCACATTGGCACCGATCTGCGCGCATGAGCCCACCGTGGCCCAGGTGTCGATCATCGTGCCTTCGCCGACATAGGCGCCGATATTGACGAAGCTGGGCATCAGCACGACGTTCTTACCGATGAAGGCGCCGCGGCGGGCGATGGCGCCCGGCACTACGCGAAAGCCGGCTTCACGAAACCGCGCCTCGTCCCATCCGTCGAACTTGGACGCCACCTTGTCGAACGCCGGCGCGCCGCCGCCCGCCTGCTCGATGAGCGCGTTCTCGTTGAGCCGGAAAGACAGCAGGACCGCCTTCTTCAGCCATTGGTTGACCTGCCAGCGCCCATCGCCATCCGGTTCGGCGACCCGCACTTGACCGCTGTCGAGCAATTCCAGCGCAGCCTCGACCGGCTCACGGACCGAAGTGCTGGCGGGAGTGACGCCGGCCCGGTCGTTCCAAGCGCGTTCGATGGCGTTTTCCAGATCGGCCGACATCCTAACTCCTGTGCGCCCATAAGCCGGGGCTGCTCCTGTACCGGCTAACCCGGCCTGCTGCCGTGAGCAAGCTTCGTGGTTCATCGACCCGTCAGCCGAACGGCCGAACCGATTCGCAACCTGGGCCTGGCGCTGCCTTCGTCCAATAGGATCGAGCCTTGGCCCAACAAAAAGTTCAACATCCGGATGACGCTCACCCGCATGCTGCGCCGGGCATCGACATAGCCAGCCACATACCTCGATGATCGATGCCTTTAGCCGTGTGAGCGGTCAATCAAGGTAAACGAACAGTATACGTTAACGAAGCAAGGCTGCAGAATTGGCGTGGAAATCTTGAACGTACCAGTATCTTACCGAACCATTAGTTTTGTTTGTCCAATAGTGCTTAGGCATTTTCGCCAACCATGCAGATCGCACCCGACCTGATCAGGAGCCGTCTGCAATGGTCCGTCATCATTTCCGCCACAAGAAATTGTCCTCCGTGGGTATCCTCGCGTTCACCTTCGCGCTCGCGGGTTGCGGTGGTGGTGGAGGCGGATCGACTGGCGGTCCGATCAGTGCACCGCCGCCTCCGGTAGTGGCAGCTCCCGCGCCCTCGGCCGGGGGCAGCCCCGAACCGGTTGCCGCCGCCCCTGCGCCAACTCCCGCACCCAGCCCGGCGCCTACCCCTGCGCCTGCACCCACCCCTGCGCCTTCAGCCGCGCCGGTGTTGACCGGGCCAGCCCCGCGCGTTCTGCCGGTGGCCGCGGCTTACAACACGCACGAGTTTCGCAAGTCGGGCGGACCGCAGCAGCACAACGCCGCGCTCGCCTGGCAAGCCGGTCATAGCGGCAAGGGCGTGACCATTGCCGTGATCGACAGTGGGATCGACCCCAGCCATCCGGAACTCGCCGGGCGTATCTCGCCGGCCTCGCGCGACATGTTCGCCTCGCGCGGTCAGCTTTCGGGCACCAGCGATCATGGCACGCGGGTTGCCCAGGTCGCGGCGGCGGCGCGCGACGGGGCGGGCGTGCTGGGAATGGCTTGGGGCGCAAGCGTGCTGGCCCTGCGCAGCGATCAGCCGGGCAGCTGCGAAAGCGGCTCGGGCAGCTCGGCCTGCGCCTTCTTCGACAGCACGGTGGCCCAGGCGGTCTCCTATGCCGCCGACAATGGCGCCAAGGTCGTCAATATCTCGCTCGGCGGCGGTTCGGCCACCGCCGTGCTGACCGACGCGGTGCGCTCTGCCACCGCACGCGGCACGCTGGTGGTCGTGGCGGCGGGCAATGAGGGGTTCGATCAGGCAAGCGACTTCACCTCGCGCCTCGCGGCGGCGGGCGCGGGCTCGGTGCTGGTGGTCGGCTCGATCGACGCCGAAGGGCGCATCTCCACCTTCAGCAACCGCGCCGGCTCGGGCGCTGCGACCTATATCACCGCGCGCGGTGAGGCGATCTGCTGCTCCTATTCCGGCAGCAAGGTGTTTGTCGATGCCAACGGTCAGTCGCGCGCCTTTTCAGGGACCAGCTTCGCCGCGCCCCAGGTTTCGGGCGCGGCGGCGCTGCTTGCCGAGGCATTCCCGCACCTGACGGGGCGCCAGCTCGCGGCGATCCTCATCGAGAGCGCGTTCGATGCCGGTGCGCCCGGTCCCGATCCGGTCTATGGCAACGGCATCCTGGATCTGGCGCGCGCATTCGCTCCCCTCGGTACCACCGCGCTGGCGGGCACCACCGTTGCGTTGACGCCAGGCACGGGAACCGGGAATGCGTCGGGCCCGATGGGTGATGCGTTGCTGCGCGTCTCGCTTCCCACCGTGGTCACCGACAAGTTCGCGCGCGCTTTCAATGCCGACCTTGGAGTAGGTCTTGCCGCGGCGCCGGTGCCGCTGCCGCTTACCGGCGCCATCGCTTCGCAAAGCCAGGGTTTCTCGGCCGGATACGGCCCCGCCGCAGTCGCTTTTGCGGTTGCGCCCCTCGCCGAAGGCGCGGGACCCGGCAATATTGTGCACACGCCGCTGGCATCCGGTGACACCCTCCCCGCCGGTTTGCTCGCCGCGGACGCGACCTTCGATCTGCCTGGCATCGCCACGCTGGGTATCGCCTGGCGTCAGGACACCGCGAGCGTGGGACGCTTGATGCGTGGCGAAGGCGGCCCGGCGTTCGTAATCGCCACGGCTCCCGATCACGGTTCGTCGGGCTGGCAGGAGCCCGGGATGGGGATTGCGCTGGCTCGCCGTTTCGGCGGCTGGGGCGTTACGTTCGCCGCGCAGCGCGGTCAGGCGAGCGAGGCAGCCTGGCAGCCGGCATTGCGCTTGGGGCAAGGCGAGACCGCGGGACAGATGCATGAATATGCCGTCTTCCTCGACCGCGCACTGGGGCAAGTTGACATGTCGCTGGGTCTGACCTGGCTGGCCGAGGAAAAGACGCTGATCGGCGCCCGCCTGCACGAGGCGTTCGGGCTCGCGGGCGCGGACACGCTGTTTCTCGATCTTCGCGGCACCTGGCATGTCGCGCCGTCGTTCAGCATCGGTGCGGCAGTGCGTCACGGCCAGACGAGCGCGCGCTCCGGAGGCTTGGTCGATCCTACAACCCGGCTGACGAGCAGCGCTTTCGCCCTCGATATGGTCCGCCAAGATACGCTGACGCCAGGTGACAGCTTGGCGCTGCGCGTATCGCAACCCTTGCGTATCGAGGGGGGTTCGCTCGATCTCAACCTGCCGTCGCATTGGGATTACCAGACGCTGAACGCCACCTCCGCCGTGCATCACGTTCCGCTTGCGCCGCAAGGCCGCGAACTGACCGCCGAGCTGTCCTGGAGCGGCGCGATGCTTGCGGGCCGCACGTCCGCCAGCGTGTTCGCGCGACGCCAGCCCGGTCACCATGCGAGCGCACCCACCGAAGCGGGATGGGCCTTACGCTGGTCGCGGGCATTCTAGCGGCGGAACGAAGGGTCTGGGTTTGTAGGAGAGCGTGAGCGGGCTTGTCCGCCGTGTCCTTACGCCACCGGTCCGACCAGTTCGCGGGCAAAGGCGGCAAGCCCGATCTGCCGCAAGCGCCGCATTCGCTCGGCGGCAAGGATGGTCCTCACCTTCTCGTAGCAGGCATCGATCTCGCGATTGACGACCACATAGCCATAGCCGTCCCAATGGCTGATCTCGCTGCGCGCGCGATGCATGCGCGCGGCGATCACCTCGACGTCATCGGTGCCGCGCGCCCTCAGCCGCCGCTCGAGCTCGGCGATGCTAGGCGGCAGCAGGAAGATCGAAACCACGTCCGCGCCTGCTGCCTGCGACAATTGCTGCGCGCCCTGCCAATCGACATCGAACAGATAGTCCTGTCCCGCCGCGAGCCCTTCGAGGATCGCCGCGCGCGGCGTTCCGTAATGATTGCCGAACACCTGCGCCCATTCCAGGAAGGCATCGGCTGCGACCATCGCGTCGAAAGCTTCGTGATGGGTGAAATGATAGTCGCGGCCTTCGCGTTCGTCCGAACGCATTGGCCGCGTCGTCACCGAGATCGACATGGCGAGATTTTGCTCGGCCGCCAGCAGCCGCCGCGCGATGGTGGTCTTGCCCGCTCCCGAGGGCGAGGAAAGGATGAGCATCAGCCCACGTCGCGGCATTTCGGATGGCGCCGGATCTCGCTTGAGCGGCGAGACGGGCAGGTTGCCGGAGGGCGGAGCATGCGCGGGCGAATCGTCCATATGCATTCATGCCCGCGCGCGCCGGGCAAGATCAAGCGGGCCGCGGCCGTGCCCTTGAACGAGCGATGATGTGCGACAAACAGCGGTCCTGGTTCGGACACCACCCGACCAGTATAGTGCGCTAATAGGTTCTAGAAAAGCCTTCTGGCCTGGTGCCAGGCTGACCTACTTGTTTTGCGAACCGGGTCCTATTGGACGTCGACCCGGTCCTTCGTGACGTCCCACCCCGATGCCAACCGGTCCGCCCGATCCGAACGAGGGTAGCACCTGACAGGGGTCTACTCGTCGCGCGCCTGCTCGAGCAATTCACGGTCACCTTCCACCCGGGCCAAGCGGCGGGCGCGGCTGCGGTCCAGCAGGATCTTGGCCGCCATTCCGGTCGTGACAAAGGCGGCACCGGGAAGCGAACTGGTCGCCAACCGGGCGATGGCTACCGAAGTCAGCGTCTGCACCAATGAGCGGTTCTCGACGATATTGCGGGCATTGTCCTTGCCATATCGGCTTTTGAGGAACCCCCGCTGTACCGCCCGGCGAACCAGGTATGCGCCCATGCGCATGGCGACATCGGCCATGACCAGATTGCTCGCGGGGCTGGGCGAGAGACCGGGAATATCCTCCGACCTGTCGATCCGCTTCCTGCCGCGCGATCGCTTCGCCTGGTAAGCGCTCGGTTTGTTCGACCTGGCCAACTTGTCCTCGCTTCTCGCCAGCGGCATCGAGCCATCGGCCTATTGCTGTTACTTCTTTCGGCCGAAATCCACCGTGACCACGTTGGACCCATCATCCGCCGTTTGAACGTCGCCTTCGCCGCCTCGTTCCGCGCCCCTACTTTGCGTATTCTGGCCCCGCGCATCTCGGCCCTGCGCATCATTTTGCGCATCCTCATGCTTTTGCGGCTCGACATCGGTTGCCGCCGCCTGAAACTGTAGTCCGAAATCCACCGCCGGATCGACGAATGCGGTGATCGCCGAGAACGGGATGACCAGTTTCGAAGGCATCTGGCTGAAGGACAGTCCGACTTCGAACTGCTCCTCTTCCACATGCAGGTCCCAGAACTTGTTCTGCAAGACAATGGTCATCTCGTCCTCGAACCGAGCGCGCAGGTGATCGGGGATGGAGACGCCGGGGGCATGGGTCTTGAAGGTAATGTAGAAATGGTGCGTACCGGGAAGCGTGCCGCCGGTGCGCTCGACTTCGCTGAGAACACGGCCGACCACCGCCCGCAGCGCTTCCTGCACGATCTCGTCGTAGGGGATGAGGCTGTCGGGCGCGTCGTCGCTCATGGCGGATGCACAGGTGATGGTGTTCACACGTTCGGTCAAGCGTCAAAGCATCGCGCGCATTCCAGCTTGGCGGGACTGGAAGAGAGATGTCCAGGCCCGGCGGGTGGCTTGCGTGCCGGCATGCGCAGCCTATAGCGCCCGCCATGCGTCAGGCCCGTATCGAACGTGAAACCCGCGAAACCCGCATCATCGCCAGCGTCGATCTGGACGGCTCGGGTGACGCGCGGATCGCCACCGGCATCGGTTTCCTCGACCATATGATCGAACAGGTCGCGCGCCATTCGCTGGTCGATATCGTGCTCGAGGTGGCCGGCGACCTGCATGTCGACCAGCATCATACGACCGAGGACTGCGCGCTGGCACTGGGCCAGGCGCTGTCTCAGGCGCTGGGCAACAAGGCCGGGATCGGGCGCTACGGCGAGGCCCATTCGCCGATGGACGAGACGCTGGCGCGCGTGACGCTAGACGTCTCGGGCCGGCCGTTCCTGGTGTGGAAGGCGCGCTTTACCCAGGAGAGACTCGGCGGGCTGGACACCGAGCTGATCGAGCACTGGTTCCACTCACTCGCGCAGGCCGCCGGGCTGACGCTGCACGTGCAGGTTCTCTATGGGCTCAACAACCATCACATCTGCGAGGCGATCTTCAAGGGGTTCGCGCGCGCCCTTCGCCAGGCGGTGGCGCTCGATGCGCGGCGCGGTGCGGCAGTGCCTTCGACCAAGGGCATAATCGCCGGGTGAGGTGGGCCGGGGTGAGGTGGGCCGGATGAGATGGGCCAGGTGAGCGAACGGGTCGCGCTGGTGGACATGGGCGCGGGCAATCTGCAATCGGTGCACAACGCGCTCATGGCTGCGGGCGCCAACAGCGTTACGGTCACCGACGACCCGGCGCGGGTGAAAGATGCCGCCCGCATCGTGCTGCCGGGCGTCGGTTCGTTCGCGGCTTGCGCCCGGGAGCTGCGGGCTATTTCGGGGATGGTCGATGCGCTCGAACAGCGTGTGCGCCGGCAGGGCACGCCGTTTCTGGGCATCTGCGTGGGAATGCAGTTGCTGGCGACGCGCGGCAAGGAGCATGGCGATACGCCGGGTCTGGACTGGATTCCGGGCAAGGTTCGCCGGATCGAGCCAGCCAGTTCTGCGATCAAGGTACCGCATATGGGCTGGAACGATGTCTCCCCAACCGGGCGCGGAACTGCCGCCGGGCTGATCGTGCCGGGCGAAGCCTATTTCCTGCACTCGTACCAATTCCACCCCGCCGATGAGCGTCACGTTGCCGCGGCCAGCGATCATGGCGGCGCTATCGTCGCGGCGGTGGCGCATGAGAACATCGTCGGGGTGCAGTTCCATCCGGAAAAAAGCCAGCGCTACGGGCTCGAACTGCTGGCCCGCTTTCTGCGTTGGGATGGGGAGGGCGCTCTGGCATGATCATCTACCCCGCAATCGACCTGAAGGCCGGCGAGGTGGTCCGTCTGGCGGAGGGCGACATGGCGCGCGCAACGGTCTACGCCGCCGATCCCGCCGCCCAGGCCCGCGCTTTCGCCGACGCCGGGGCGACGCATCTGCACATGGTCGACCTCGATGCCAGTTTCGCCGGAAGCCCAATGAACCGCGCGGCGATAGAGGCGGTGCTCGCGGCTTTTCCCGGGCAGGTTCAGCTCGGCGGCGGGATCAGAGACCGGGCCACCGCCGAAGGCTGGCTGGCGCTGGGTGTCGCACGGGTGTTGATGGGCACCGCCGCCTTGCGCAATCCCGACCTGGTGCGCGAGCTGGCCCGCGCCTATCCTGGTCACATCGTGGTGGCGGTGGATGCGCGCGAGGGCATGGTGGCGACGCACGGATGGGCCGAGCTCTCCGACATTGCGGCGATCGAACTTGCCCACCGCTTCGAGGATGCGGGCGTCGCGGCGCTGCTGTTCACCGATATCGGCCGGGACGGGATGCTTACAGGGTGCAATATCGAGGCCACGCTGACGCTTGCCCGCGCGGTGTCCGTGCCGATCATCGCCAGCGGCGGTGTGGCGGGGGCCGATGATATCAGGCGGCTGGCGGGTCATGCGCACGAGGGTATCGAAGGCGTCATCACCGGCCGCGCGCTTTACGACGGACGGCTCGACTTAGCGCAGGCGCTGCGCATCGCGGCCGCAGCGTGAAGCGGCCGCGCCGGGTCATCGAGTCCGGCGATGTCAGGGGAGCGCGCCGGTGAGCGTGCGCATCCGGGTCATCCCCTGTCTGGACGTGGCCGAGGGAAGGGTGGTGAAGGGGGTCAATTTCATCGACCTGGTGGACGCCGGCGACCCGGTCGAACAGGCGCGCGCCTATGATGCGGCGGGAGCCGACGAGCTGTGCTTCCTCGACATCTCGGCAACGCATGAAGGCCGCGCGACCATGGTCGACATCGTGCGTCGCACCGCGGCGGTGTGCTTCATGCCCGTCACGGTGGGCGGGGGTGTCGGCAGCGTAGCGGATGCGCGCGCGCTGCTGCTTGCCGGTGCCGACAAGGTGGCGGTCAATTCCGCGGCGGTGGCGCGGCCGGAGCTGGTCGGGGAGATCGCCTCGCAGATGGGCAGCCAGTGTGTCGTCGGCTCGATCGACGCGCGGCGGATCAGCGGACCGGGGGAACCGCCGCGCTGGGAGGTTTTCACCCATGGCGGCCGCCGCGCGACGGGTATCGACGCGCTCGCGCATGCCGCGCGCCTGGCTGACCTCGGCGCCGGCGAACTGCTGGTCACCTCGATGGATCGCGACGGCACCAAGGAGGGTTATGATTGCGAACTCACCCGCGCCATTGCCGACCAAGTGCGGGTACCGGTGGTTGCCAGCGGCGGGGTTGGCACGCTCGCGCACCTGGTGGAAGGCGTGACGCGCGGCGGTGCCAGCGCGGTGCTCGCCGCCTCGATCTTCCATTTCGGCACCCACACCATCGCCGAGGCGCATCAGGCCTTGCGTGCATCCGGGCTTCCCGCAAGGAACCGAACGCGAGGCACACTGTCCCTGGCAAGGCCGGGCGGTCGATCTTGACGCGCAACGCAGGCTTATCCAATGGCTTTGGCCGATGGATGCGCCTGTCGACATGCTCGCCCGCCTTGCCGCGGTCATTGCCGAGCGCCGGAACGCGGGTTCGGGTGACAGCTATGTCGCCCGGCTGAATGCCAGGGGCCTGCCGCAGATGGCCAGGAAGCTTGGCGAGGAGGCGGTCGAAACTGTCATTGCCGCGCTGGCGGGCGAGCGCGGGGAACTCGTTGGCGAGGCGGCTGACCTTATGTTCCATCTGCTGGTGCTGCTCGATGCCAAAGGCATCGCGCTGGCCGAGGTGATCACCGAACTCGAGCGGCGGGAAGGCGTCTCGGGGCTCGAAGAGAAAGCAGCGAGGGCAAGCTGATGGCCGTTGATCCGACCGCACCTTATGATCACGACAATATCTTCGCCCGGATCCTGCGCGGCGAGGTCGAGTGCGACAAGGTCCACGAGGACGAATGGGCATTGGCTTTCCGCGACATCACCCCGCAGGCGCCGGTCCATGTGCTGGTCATTCCCAAGGGCGCCTATGTCAGCTGGGACGATTTTTCCGCCCGCGCGAGCACAGAGGAGATTGCAGGTTTGGTGCGCGCGGTCGGAAAGATCGCGCGCGAACAAGGGCTTGTCGCATCGGGCTACCGGCTGCTGGCCAATATCGGCGGACATGGCGGGCAGGAGGTGCCGCACCTGCACGTGCACCTGGTCGGCGGCGGGCCGCTCGGTCCGATGCTGAGCTCCTGAGCGCGTCACCGACCCGCGCTGTCTGCCCACCGCCCCGATCGCGATCGTTCATGGACCATGACCTGCAACCTGCTACGGGCCGCATCATCGAGCGCGCGCATCATTTCCCCGTGCGCGTCTATATCGAGGATACCGACGTGACGGGCATCGTCTACCACGCCAATCACCTGCGCTACATGGAACGCGCCCGGTCCGACCTGCTGCGTCATGTCGGCATCGATCAGCGCGCGGCGATGGAGGCGGGCGAGGGAGCCTATGCGGTTGCCGACCTGACGCTGGCCTACCGCACGCCAGCGCGGCTGGGCGATGCGCTGGTGGTCGTGACCCGGGCGCTGGCGATCGGGGCGGCGAGCGTGCGTCTGGCGCAGCTTATCACGCGCGGCTCGGAGCTTGTCGCCGAGGGGGCGCTGCGGATCGGCTTTGTGTCGCGCGATGGACGCCCGCGCCGTCAGCCGGCCGACTGGCGCCGTCGCTTCGCTGCCCTGAGCGTGCCCACCGCGCCGGGCGAGCCTCGATCATGACCATCGCCATCCTTTCCGCCGCCGCGCTTGCCGACGCGCCTACCCGGCTCGATCCGCTCGAGCTGTTCCTCATGGCCGACATCGTCGTCCAGCTTGTCATACTCGGGCTGGTACTGGCGAGCGTGTGGTCGTGGACGATCATCATCGCTTTCTCGCTGCGGCTTTCGCGCGAGAAGCGCCGCTCGGACCGCTTCGAGCGACTGTTCTGGGATGCCGACGAGCCCGAGGCGCTGGTTTCCAAGCGCAGACGGCCCGACAATCCTTCGGCCAGGGTTGCCGCCGCCGGTCTGGAGGAACTCAATCGCTCGACCAAGCACGGCATCAAGGACCGGCTGGCGACGGGCGGACGCGTGGCACTGGCCATGGAGGGCCAGGTTGCGGTGGAGGCGGACAGTCTGGCCGACCGCCTGACCTTCCTTGCCAGCACCGGCGCGGTGGCCCCGTTCGTCGGCCTGTTCGGCACGGTGTGGGGCATCATGAACAGCTTTTTTGCCATCGGTCAGCAGCAGAACTCGTCGCTGGCGGTGGTCGCGCCGGGTATTTCGGAAGCACTCTTCGCCACCGCCATCGGCCTGTTCGCCGCGATCCCCGCGGTCATCGCCTATAACCGCTTCTCCGGCCAAGTAGGCGGGTTCGAGGCGCGCCTCCAGCGGTTCGCCGACCGGGTGCAGGCGCAGATCAGCCGCGAGCTGGAGGAGGCGTGAGGGCGGTGTTGCCCCACGCGGTTGGCGGCTTCGGATTTCCGCCGGCATGCGCTTCGGGTTGCCGCCGCAACCGGAAGCCCCGTTGATGGCGATGGGTGTCCAGCAGTTCGCCCGCCGAGGCCGCTCCTCGCGCCGCCGTGCGCCGATGGCGGATATCAACGTCACCCCGTTTGTCGATGTCATGCTGGTGCTGCTCATCATCTTCATGGTCACCGCGCCGCTGCTGGCAAGCGCGGTACCCGTGGACTTGCCCGACAGCCGCGCCACCCAGCTGGACCAGGATCCCGCCCAGATCACCGTGGCGATCGATGAACAGGGGTTTGTCTATATTGATGATGCGCTGGTCGAGACCGGAGCGCTTCCCGATGCGCTGGCCGCGCTGGGCGCGCCTGCTGATCGCCCGTTGGTTACCTTGCGGGCTGATCGGGCGCTCGATTATGGCCGTGTGGTGGCGGTGATGGGTGAGCTGAACAGGGCCGGCTTCAATTCCATCTCGCTGGTCACCAATAGTTCAGCGGCGGCTCCCTAGCGGCGGGAAAGGATGGCCAGGACCGCCAACTTTTTGCGTGAAGACCGCCTGGGCCTTACCGTGGCGCTGGTGGCCCATATTGCGCTGGCGGCGCTGTTCTTGGTGCAGGGCGAAGAGCGGGCCGCGCTGGTCACTCCGGAGCGCATGGTGGTCAGCCTGGCGGACGAGGTAAGCCTGGAATCGACCGCGCCCGATCCTTCGGCCGAGCCTGCTGCCAGCTATGCGCCCGCGCTGGCTGATGTCCCCGCACCGCCCGTTGCCGCCGCGGCCGATCCCGCCGAGCGAACGGTGCCGCGCGAGGTGCCGCAACCCGCTCCGGTCGCTGCCCCGCGCCCTGAGCCGACGCGCCAGCCTCGCACGGAGACGCCGCGTCCGCGTCCCGCCGCCGCGCGTCCGTCATCTTCGGCGCCAACGCCAGCACCCGCTCCCGCTGTTGCGGCATCTGCCCCCACCACGCCGCGCGAGCGCACGGGTGGCAGCCGGATTGGTGCCGACTTCCTCGAGGGGCGCAGCAATAGCGAAGGGCGTGCCGGATCGCCTGCCACCGCCTTCGGAGCAAGCGAGGCCGCTTCGCTCAACTCGGCTATCGCGCGGCAGCTGAAACCGCACTGGCAGGCGCCATCGGGCGTCGATGCCGATCAGCTGGTCACCATCGTGCGCTTCCGCCTGGAACGCAACGGTTCGCTGCAAGGCGCGCCGTCCTGCGTCAGTCAGACGGGTGTGACCCCTTCCAATACGCCGCAAAAGGACCTGCATTGCGAACGCGCCATCCGCGCGGTCCGCACCGCCGCCCCGTTCAATCTGCCCGACCAGTTCTATGAACACTGGCGTCTGGTAAACTCCCGGTTCGACAGAAGGCTCTAAGACCCATGCTGCTTCGCCTCGCCGCTCTTGTCCTCCTGACCTTCACCGCAGCGCCACTCGCTGCGCAGACCGACGCCGCCCCGCCGGTTTCCTCGCAACCAAGCAAGCCGGCAGAAGAGCAGGGCCTTGCCGTCACCGTCACCGATACGTCCGAATGGCAGGACATGGGTATCGCCATCCCCGCCTTTGCCACCGATCGCGATGCGTCCACCCCCGCTAATGCCAGCGGTACGCGCGCGCTGGGCGAGGAGCTGGCGCGCGTGGTCTATAACAATCTGCGCTCGAACGGCCTGTTTCGCCCGGTCGGCCCCGATGCGCTGCCCCAGCCCGGCTATGCCGAGATCAGCGCGCCCGCCTGGTCCACCTGGCAGGGCCGCTCGGCAGAAATGCTGGTTCACGGCTATGTGCGCGCCAACGAGGACGGCCGGCTGACGGTGGGCTGTTATCTCTACGACGTAGTACTTCAGAACCAGCTGGTGCGCGAGGGCTGGGTGGTGGCTCCCACCGACTGGCGCCGCGCCGCGCACAAATGCGCCGACCTTGTCTATTCGCGTCTCTCGGGGGAAAGCCCGTTCTTCGATTCCAAGATCGCCTATATCGCCGAGACCGGGCCCAAGGAGAACCGGGTCAAGCGCCTCGCCATCATGGATTCGGACGGCGCGAACCACCGCTTCATTACCAATGGCCAATCGACCGCGCTGACACCGCGCTATTCGCCCGATTATTCGCGCATCGCCTATCTCAGCTATGCGGACGGCAACCCGCGCATCTATGTCTACGAGATCGACAGCGGCCGGCAGACACTGGTGACCCAGAGCGCCAATCCCACCTTCGCTCCGCGCTGGAGCCCGGACGGGCGGCATATCCTTTATTCGATGGCGGTGGCGGGCAACACCGACATCTACCGCGTTTCGGCGAGCGGCGGGGGCACTCCGGTGCGCCTGACCGACAGTCCGGGCATCGATGTCGGCGGATCCTATTCGCCCGATGGCAGCCGCATCGTGTTCGAGAGCGACCGGTCGGGCTCGCAGCAGGTCTACGTGATGAACGCGGACGGAGCGGACCAGCGGCGGATCACCTTCTTCGGTGGACGATCGGCCACGCCTGAATGGAGCCCGCGCGGTGACCAGATCGCATTCACCCATATCGCCGGCGACTTTCGCATTGCGGTGATGACGCCCGATGGGCGCAACATGCGCCGCCTGACCGATGCCTGGCACGACAAGGGGCCGACATGGGCACCCAACGGCCGGATCATCCAGTTCTTCCGCACCGAGCGCAATTCGGGCCGCACCTCGATCTGGCAGGTGGACCTGACCGGCGGCTTCGAGCGGCGGTTGGAAACCCCGCTTGGAGCGTCAGACCCTGCATGGGGTCCGGTGCTTCCCTGATCGCGCAATCTCTCGTAAGGCTGCCCGTCACAACCGGATAACAACAGGCCAACAACAACAGGCCAATAACAGGAGGAATGTCCGTCATGCAGCGTCTGGTACTCACCCTTGTCCTTACCGGCGCGGTTGCGCTGGGCGCATGTCGCCGCGAACCGCCGGAGGAGCTTCCCCCGCCGCCGCCGACGACTGCAACCACCACGGCTCCCGGCGTCACGGGCACTGGCGAGGCCGGTTCCACTCCTGGATCCACGGCGCATTTCCGTCAGCAGATGGCCGGGCAGGACACGATCTATTTCGATACCGACGACTTTGGTATCGATGCGCGGGACCAGGCCGCGCTGCGCAGCCAGGCGCAGTATCTCAACCAGTATTCCAACGTACGCGCCACCATCGAGGGCCATGCCGACGAACGCGGCACGCGCGACTACAACCTGGCGCTGGGCGAACGGCGGGCCAACGCCGCGAAGAATTACCTCGTCAGTCTGGGTATCCCGGCAAACCGGCTGAACACCGTCAGCTATGGTGAGGAACGCCCCGCCGCCACCGGCTCGAACGAAGGCGCCTGGCAGCAGAACCGTCGTTCGGTCACCATGGTCATGAACTGATCAGGTTCGACTTGCGGTCGTTAAAACTGATTGCGGAGCGCGAGCGGAGGCGTCCAGAAACGTGCTCGCTTGCGCCTCCGACGCGGTCAGAAGCGGGGTGGCGAGCGCAAGGGCGGTCATCGCCAGAGCTGAGAACAGCGCGGAAATGCGCAGTTGGACGCTCATCGCAGGTTTTTCCGATCGGTCATGCCGGTCGAGATGGTGCGCATGCGAAGCGCGGCAACGCGGGCGATGTGCCGTAGGCTTTCACCGGTAGCTTGTTCCCTTCGGATGCCACTGCCTGTTTGAGGATCGCGGTTCGACCGCCTATAAGCTTTGCTTCGATGACCCGATCCGTATCTCCCTGATGGCGCACCAGCGTCGCTCGAACGATTGGGGCTTTCCCCGGTGGCGCGGCTATGAAGGCGCGCGCGAGGCGGCCCGCGTTCGGCTATGCGACCGGCATGGTTGCGAGGAGCCGGGCGAATGTCCGGCGCCTAAGTCACCCAACAGCCCCGAGCGCTGGTATTTCTGCGAGGCTCATGCGGCCGAATACAACAAGGGCTGGGACTATTTCGCCGGGCTCGACAAGGAAGAGGCGGCGGCGCGGGCCAAGGCCGAACAGCGCGACAATTCGGGTTACGCCGAAGCGCAGCATTATGGCTGGTCCGGCCCTGGCGATGGCAGCCGCAGTGCCGACGAGATGCGTGCTTTGGAGATGCTGAGCCTGGAAGCCGATGCCGGCTTCGAGGAGGTCAAGCGGGCCTGGCGAGCAAAGGCCAAGGAGGTTCACCCCGATGTGCGTCCGGGCGATGCCGAGGCGGCACGGGCGTTCCAGTCCTATCAGCTTGCCTACGAAGTGCTGCGCGCCGCCGAAGAACGCCGCACCTGGAAGGGCGGCTAGGGCGACAACGCTTGTCGCAGGGCGAAAGCAGGTGGCCGGAAGGACGCCGGTCGTGTAATCGAACTGTCACATGGCCTACAGGTTTGCAGAGGGTGACGTTTCGGTTGAGAACGCTGTCAGGCGTATCGCCTGCGAGCAGCTCGACAGGGCGCTGACCTCGCTCGAGGCGCAGGGCGATGCGGGTCCGCAGGCGGTCCATGACGTGCGCAAGCGGTGCAAGAAGCTGCGCGGGCTGATCCGCCTCGTGAGACCCTCGTTCTTGGCTTATCGCAACGAGAACGCTGCTCTTCGCGAGACCGCCGCGATGATCGGGTCCTTCCGCGATGCCAAGGTGCTGCAGGACACCTATGACGTGGTGATGGAGGGTTACACAGGGCGGGTGAGCCGGCGGAAAATAGCGCCGGTACGCGCCGCCTTGACGCGGCAGCGCCGAGCCGCGCTGACCGGAGCCGATCTCGACGCCCGGTTCGTCGATGCGCGTGCGAACCTGGTCGCGCTGCGCGACCGGGCGGCGAACTGGTCGCTCGATAATACCGGCTGGAAGGCGCTGGAGCCCGGAACAACCAAGATTTACAAGCGCGCCCGCAAGGCCATGGAGCGGGCCACGAATGGTGGCGACAGTGAGCAGCATCACGAATGGCGCAAGCAGCTGAAATACCACTGGCATCACACGCGTTTGCTGCGTGTCATCCAGCCCGATGAAATGACGCAGCGCGCGGCAATGTTACAGCAATTAACCGGTCTGCTGGGCGATCATCATGATTGCCACGTGCTGGAACGCACCATCCGCTCCGAACCCACCGCCTTTGCGAGTGCCGCGGCCGTGGAAACGCTCGCCGAACTTACCCGCCGCCGTCAAAAACTGCTCGAGCAGGAAGCGCATCGTCTGGGTCTCATATTGTTGGTCGACAAGCCCACGGCACTGGCCGATCGCTGGGGCGAATGGTGGCGGGCCTGGCAACATGAGACCGATCTGCGCGGCGCAGACCCCGCAGGTTAGGCTTCTCGTCCAACTCGTGCCGCGCGCTACACCGCTTCCAGTGCCTGCGCGAAATCAGCGATCAGGTCGTCGGGGTCCTCGATACCGACCGAGATGCGCACCAGGTTGTCGGTGATGCCGAGCGCGCGCTTGCGCTCATCGGGCACCGACAGATGCGTCATGGCCGCGGGCGCGCTGGCCAGTGTCTCGGTGCCGCCCAGGCTGACCGCGAGCTTGGCCACGGTCAGGGCATTGAGGAAGCGGAAGGCCTCGGCCTCGCCCCCGCGCACGAAGAGCGAGAACGTGCTGCCCGGCCCGGTGCAGTGGCGCTCGTAAATGTCCTTCCTCGGCCCGTCTTCGAGCAGACCCAGAAAGCCCAGGCCTTCCACCTTGGGGTGGTCCTTCAGGAAATCGCAGACGGTGCAGGCGTTCTCCATCGCGCGGCGCATCCGCAGTTCCACCGTTTCAAGCGAGCGCAGCAGCATCCAGGCGGTGTTGGGATCGCAGATGGTGCCGATGGTGTTCCTGAGCGCACGCACCGGATCCATGAAGCTCTTGGCGCCCGATAGGCCCCCCGCCACCAGATCGGAGTGGCCGCCGATATATTTGGTCAGCGAATAGACCACAATATCCGCGCCATGCTGCAGCGGCGTGCTGTAGAGCGGGCCCAGAAAGGTGTTGTCGATAGCGATGGGCGGCCTGTCGCCCGTCTCCCCGAACAACGCGTCGCGCTTGGCGGCGACCGCCTCGATATCGACCAGCGCGTTCGTGGGATTGGCCGGGCTTTCCAGATAGATGAGCGCCAGCTTGCCGCCGCGCTCCTGGGCTAGCGCCTTGCCACGCTCGATCGCTGCGTTGCGCTCGGTCGCGCCGCCCTCGCTCGGAAAATCGACATAGGCGATGCCGTAGCGCGACAGGATCTTGGCGATGAAGCTTTCGGTGGCGGCATAGAGCGGCCCCGAATGGACGATGACATCACCCTGCTTGCAGAACGCCAGCAGCAGCGTGGCGATGGCCGACATGCCGCTCGAAAACACCAGCGCATCCTCGGCTCCGTCCCAAACCGCCAACCGGTCTTCCAGGATCTCCTGGTTGGGCCCGTTGAAACGCGAATAGACCAGCCCCTCGACATCGCCCGCCCGCTTGCCGGTGAGGCTCTCGAAATGACGCTTGCCCGCCTCGGCACTCTCGAAGGCGAAGGTGCTGGTAAGGAAGATCGGCGGTTTAAGCGCGCCTTCCGACAAGACCGGATCGAAGCCCAGCCCCATCATCAGCGTGGAGGGCCTGAGCGCCCGTCCGCCGATGGCGGTGACCTCGGGCTTGGGTTTGCGGCGGGGGGTGGGGCGGTCGATGGGGTCGGACATGGGGGCAAGCTCCTGCAATTCTGTGGCTAGTGCAGGAGCGCTTCTGCCATCCCGAGTGTTCCCATCGGCTCGGCCCCGGACCAACCAAAACGGCTATTTGGGCGCCAGCACCATCAGCATCTGCCGGCCCTCAAGGCGGGGGAAGGCCTCTACCTTGGCAACCTCGGCCACATCGTCCTGAACGCGCTTCAGCAGGTCCATCCCCAGATGCTGGTGCGCCATTTCGCGCCCGCGGAACCGCAAGGTCATCTTCACCTTGTCCCCCTCGTCGATGAACTTGTAGACGCTGCGCATCTTCACATCATAATCGTGATCATCGATGTTGGGACGCATCTTGATCTCCTTGATCTGCTGCGTCTTTTGCGTCTTGCGCGCCAGATTGGCCTTCTTCTGCGCTTCGTAGCGGTGCTTGCCGACGTCGAGGAACTTGCACACCGGCGGGTCGGCGTTGGGCGACACCTCGACCAGGTTCAAACCGGCCTGCGCCGCCTGCTCGATGGCCTCCTGCGTGTACATGACGCCCAGGTTCTCGCCCTCGTCATCGATGACGCGAACCTTTTCGGACTGGATGAATTCGTCGAAGCGGGGGCCGGACTTGACCGGGGGCGCCATCATGCGCCGGGGTGGACGTGGTATGGGGTGTTCTCCTGTTCAGTTGCGTTCGCGTACATAATGCCAAGCGCGCCCCGCGGCTAGGGGGCGTGCGATGCGCCTGTATGTGTGCGTGTATGTGTGCGCGACGAAACCGCTCAGGCCGCCGCGCGCCAGATCGGAAAGCGGATCAACCGTCCTGCACCCGGCAGCACCGCATCGATCGAGGCGGCGGGCTGCATGGCGGCAAGGATCGCCGGATCGGCCGCATCCATTCCGCCGGTTAGCGCGCCAAAAGCGGGCAAAATCATTCGGCCGGCTCCCGCCTTGTCGGCACTGACCACCGCGCACGGGCGGCGGATATGGCGGCGGTGAATGGTCAGCTGAAGCCTTGGATGGAAGTGCCCCGAAAGCTCGGGACGCCGTTCCGCCATCTTCGCGCGATGCCGCAGCACCAGTCCCGCGATCTCGATCTCCTCGACCAGCGTACCCCCCGAACCGGCCTCGCTCGCGCCTCTGCCCGGCCCCTCGTCGTGGTTGCCGATGATCCACACCCATTCGACCGCGCGGGTCAACGCCGCGAGCATTCCGGCGGCGTGTGGCTCGAGCCGGGCGAACCCGTGCGAATCGTGAAAATTGTCGCCCAGCGTATAGACGCGCCGGGCGCCCGTTTCCCTGATCGTCATGGCCAGGCGCTCGAGCGTTTCCCGGCTATCGTAAGGCGGCAGGAGCTGGCCTGTCGGGGCATAGGCGCTTGCCTTTTCCAAATGCAGATCGGCCACCAGCAACGCCTGTTCACAGGGCCAATAGAGCGCGCGCGAACGGGTAAGAACGAATTCATGCGAACCGAACGAAAAGGGAACCATGGGTCCGCCTTGCCGTGCCGGCCTTCCTTTGACAAGCTGGCGTAGCAGGATTGATCCGCATCATTGCCGCTGTAAGGCCGGCAGAGATAATGCGGGCGTTGGCTGTCGGCGCGTGGGCAGGCCGGCACAATCTCGAAGGAGCATGGAAGTGGAAGCCGACCGGACCTCTCAGACACAGCGCGCGTGCGACTGGTTCGAAGAGCTGCGCGACCGGATCTGCGCCGAGTTCGAGGCAATCGAACGCGAGGCGGGCTCGCAGGCGTGCTTCGAGCGGACCGCGTGGGACCGCGAAACCGCGGACGGCTCACCCGGCGGGGGCGGGGTGCGCGCGGTGATGAAAGGCAAGGTGTTCGAGAAGGTGGGGGTGAACGTCTCCACCGTGCATGGCGAGTTCGCCCCACAGTTCGCCGCCACCATCAATGGCGCGGACGAGAGCAACCCCGGCTTCACCGCCACCGGCATCAGCCTGGTTGCCCACCTGGCCAACCCGCACGCCCCCGCCGTGCATATGAACACCCGGTTCCTGACGACCAGCAAGGCCTGGTTCGGTGGCGGCGCCGATCTCAACCCGCCGATCCCCTATGACGAGGACACCGGTGCCTTCCACGCAAGGCTGCGCGCCGCCTGCGCCGCGCACAACCCCACCTATTACGACCGGTTCTCCAAGTGGGCGGAAGAATATTTCTTTATCCCCCATCGCGGGGTGTCGCGCGGCGTAGGGGGGATATTCTATGACCATCTGGAATGCGGCGACGAACCCGAGTTCGAGCGTCACTTCGCCTTCACCCGCGATGTCGGCGAGGCTTTCCTCGATGTCTATCCACAGCTTATCCGGCGGCGGATGGGAGCGACATGGAACGAGGCGGACCGGCAGACCCAGCTCGAATGGCGCGGCCGCTATGCCGAATTCAACCTGGTCTATGATCGCGGAACGCTGTTCGGCCTGAAGACCGGTGGCAATGTCGAGGCGATCCTGATGAGCCTGCCGCCCGAGGCGCGCTGGAACTGAGCCGCGCCATCGCCTATCGGCCGCGCGATGCGTTCCTTGCGCGACCCGGTCCGACTGATTCCGCTGCTGTTCCTGGCGTTCATCGGCATAGGGGCGGCCGCACTCTCGCTTCCCGTCGCCACCTCCGACGGGGTTCGTGCCCCGCTCATGACCGCGCTGTTCACCGCGGTCTCGGCGGTTACGGTGACCGGACTGATCGTTGTGGATACGCCTGTCTACTGGTCGATGTTCGGTCAGTGGGTCATCCTGGCGCTGTTCCAGGTCGGCGGTTTTGGCATCATGTCGGCGGCGACCTTGCTTGGGCTCATGATCGGCCGCGGCTTCGGTCTTCGCGACCGGATGGCGACACGCGTCGAGCGCAGCCGGCTCGATACGGGGGACGCGGGCTCGGTGCTGTGGCTGGTGCTCAAGATCACCGTGGTGGTCGAGCTTGCCGTGACGCTGATCCTGTGCACCCGGCTGTTCATCAGTCACGACCATAGTTTGGCCCAGGCTGCCTGGCATGCACTTTTCCACGCGGTCAGCGCGTTCAACAACGCCGGTTTCTCGAGCTATTCGGACAGCGTGATGGGCTTTCAAGAGGATGCCATTATCCTGGTCCCGATCATGTTTTCGGTCATCCTTACCGCGCTAGGCTTCCCGGTGATGCAGGACCTGCGGGCCAATGGCATCACATGGCGACGCTGGTCGCTCCATACCAAGATTACCGTGGTCGGAACGCTGGTACTGCTGGTGGTGGGGTTCATTGCCCATCTGGCGATGGAATGGACCAATGCCGGGACGCTTGGCCCAATGGGGCTTGGCGCCAAGGTGCTCAACGCTGCGTTCCATTCGGTTATGCCGCGCACCGCAGGCTTCAACAGCCTCAATGTGGGCGACTTTCGCGACGAGACGCTGGTCGTCAATTACATCCTCATGTTTATCGGTGGCGGTAGCGCGGGCACTGCGGGTGGTATCAAGATCACCACCTTCCTGGTGCTGATGGCGATCGTGCTGTCCGAGATCCTGCAGCGACGCGATGCCTCGTTGTTCGGCCGCCGCTTCGGACATGCGATCGAGCGGCAGGCGCTGACCATCGCCATGCTCGCGCTGATCCTGGTGCTGGGCTCCACCATGGCAATCACCGCGGTGACCGCGCTGCCCATGCACGACGTATTGTTCGAAACCATCTCGGCCTTCGCCACGGTGGGTCTTTCCACCGGCATTACCGCGCAGCTTCCCGACAGTGGGCTGGTGGTGATCATGCTGCTGATGTTTATCGGCCGGGTCGGCACCATCACCGCTGCCACCGCCTTGGCGATCGGCTCTACCGCCCCGCCTTATCGTTACCCAGAGGAGAACCCCATTGTCGGCTGACAAGAGAGACCCGATCCTGGTTATCGGCCTGGGTCGTTTCGGTGGCGCGGTTGCGGCCACACTCGAGCGGATGGGCCACGAGGTGCTGGGGGTGGACCTTGACCCGGCCGCGGTGAGGCTGAATGCCGGCGCCCTGACGCAGACGCTCGAGGCCGATACCACTGAGGTCGACACGCTGCGGCGGCTCGGCGCGGCCGATTTCCGCTCGGCCATCGTGGGGATCGGCACCGATATCGAGGCCAGCGTGCTCAGCGTGCTGGCGCTCTCCGACATCGGCGTCCCCAATATCTGGGCCAAGGCGATCAACGACAATCATGCGCGCATCCTGGAGCGCACCGGCGCGCATCACGTGGTCCAGCCCGAACAGCTGATGGGCGAACGCGTGGCGCACCTTGTCAACGAGCGGTTGCTCGACTTCATCTCGTTCGGCGACGAGTTCGCCATTGCCCGGCTGAGGGCGCCTGCCAGGATCACCGGCGTTCCGCTGGTGACGAGCGAATGCCGCCGGTCCTACGAGGTGACGGTGATCGGGGTGAAGCGCACCGGGCAGGACTTCATTCACGCCGTGCCCGATACATTGATCCTGCCCGATGACGAGCTCGTGGTTTCAGGCCGGATCGCGCGGATCGAGGCGTTCTCGGCGCTCGACTGATCGGACGTCCCGCTTTAGGCAAGGTTCAGGTCTTCCGTAGGATAATACCCAGATGAATGCTTCGCTCCCGCGCCTGTCCGCCCTGCTCGCCTTCCCGCTGGCTCTTGTAGGCTGTGTGACCGCTAATGAGCCGCTTGCCCAACGCGATATGGCACCTGCGCCGCTGCTTCTTACCCAAGAGGCGGTGGACGAATATACCTTCGCCCAGCCCCAGGTTGCCCGGGTGACCCATGTGGCGCTCGATCTCGATCTGGACTTCGCGACCCGCAACGTCGCCGGCACCGCAACGCTCGACATCGACGCGGCGCCGGGAGCCGATGAGCTCGTGCTCGATTCGAACGGCCTGCGGATCGATCGCGTCACCGCCGCCGATGGCCGCGTCCTTGCCTTTGCTGTGGGCGACAAGGTCGAGGGCAAGGGTGAGCCCATTACCGTGGATATCGACGACGCCCGGCGCATCACCATTGCCTATAACGCCGCTCCCGAGGCCGATGCGCTGCAGTGGCTGGCACCCGAACAGACCGCGGGCGGCGTGCATCCCTTCCTGCTCAGCCAGGGTCAGGAGATCCTCAACCGGTCATGGATCCCGACGCAGGATTCGCCGGGCATCAGGCAGACCTGGGAGGCGCGGATTACTGCGCCCGAGGCGCTCGAGGTGGTGATGAGCGGCATCCGCCAGGGCGAGCCCGAGCCGCTGGGGGACGGTCGGCGCGCCTTCCGCTTCGCGATGGATCGCACCGTGCCGTCATACCTCATCGCCATTGCCGGCGGCGATATCGCGTTCCGACCGCTGGGTCCGCGTTCGGGCGTGTGGGCCGAGCCCGCGATCCTGCCTGCCGCAGCCGCCGAACTGACCGACACCGAAGCAATGATCGATGCCGCGGAAGACCTTTACGGCGAATATCGCTGGGGCCGCTACGACATGATCGTGCTGCCACCCGCCTTCCCTTATGGCGGGATGGAAAATCCGGTGATGACCTTTCTCACCCCCACTTTCATCGCCGGCGACCGCTCGCTTACCGGATTGATCGCGCACGAACTCGCGCATAGCTGGTCGGGCAATCTGGTCACCTATGCGAGCTGGCGCGATGGCTGGCTCAACGAGGGCGTCACCTCCTATATCGAGAACCGGATCAGCGAGGAGGTGTTCGGCCCGACCCGCGCCGCACAGGAGCGGGCGCTATCCCATGCAGCGGTGCTGGAAGCGGTGGATGGCGCGCGCGGCGATGATCCGATCACCGCGCTGCGCACGCCCGCCTCGCTCGATCCGCTGAACTATGATTCAACCATTGTCTACGACAAGGGGGCGCTGTTCCTCCATTCGATCGAGCAGATCATTGGCCGCGACCGGTTCGATGCCTGGCTGCGTTCCTGGTTCGACCGACATGCCTTCGAACCCGCAACATCGGCGATGTTCCTTGCCGATATGCGCCAGAACCTGGTGCGCGGCGACCGCGAACTCGAGGCTGCGCTCATGCTCGATGAGTGGGTTTACGGCACGGGCTTGCCCGCCAACGCCATGACACCCGATCCGGCGGTTTTCGCGGCCGTCGACCGGGCGCTCGAGGCCTATCGCGACAATCGCACGCTGGACGCTGCCGCCTGGTCGGGCTGGAGCACGGCGGAAAAGATGCGCTTCATGCGCGGTCTGCCCCAGACCATCGCCTCGGACGAGCTTACCCGCCTCGACCGCACGCTTGGCCTTTCGCGGACCGGAAACAACGAGGTCAAGTTCCTGTGGCTCGAAGCGGCCCTGCGCAATCGCTACGAGCCGGCGTTGCCGCTCGCCGAGCAGTTCCTGATGAGCGTGGGGCGCAACAAGTTCGTCGCGCCGCTGTTTCGCGCGCTGGCGGAGCAGGGCGATTGGGGCATGCCGCACGCCAGGCGCATCTATGCCAAGGCGCGCCCGCTTTACCATTCCTTTACCCGCGGCAATGTAGACCAGGTGCTCGGCGGGGGCAGCTAGCTCACACCGCAGGCACAAGCCGCTGGCGGAACCAGTCGGCGAGCTCTTCCTCGGACAGCTCGCCCGCGGCAAGCGCGAGGAAGGCTACCACCACCGCCGCATCGGTTGCGTTCAATTGATAGCCGTTCAGTACCAGAAACGTTTCGCTGACGACCGCGGCGGTTCGCTTATTGCCATCGATGAAGGGGTGATTGCGGGCGATGCCGTAGGCATAACCAGCGGCCAACGCGGCAATATCAGGTGTGCCATAGCTCGCGAGCTGTTGCGGCCGCATCATCGCGCTCTCTAGCAATCCATGGTCGCGCACGCCTTCAACCCCGCCATGTTCGGCGGGCTGCTCGCGATGCGCGGCTGTCGCCACCTCGACAGCGACCCACACCGGTTCTGATTGCACGGCTATTTCGCAAGTTCGCGCAAGGCCCGCTTGCGCTTCTCCATGACCTCGCGTGCCACCTTCATTTGCGCATCGAACGCCTCATCGGGCGCTGCCAGTTCGATACCGCGCGATGTCTTGAGCACCTCAATATCCTCGCCGATGCTGATATCCAGATGTTCGAGCACCTCCTTCGGCAGGATGATGCCCGCCGAGTTGCCGATCTTGGTGATCTTGAGCGTCTTGTTCATACCGGCGTTATAATAGCGGCTCATCGATCTCTCAAGCGTTCGGGCGCACCCAATGCTGCCGTCCTATCGTCCGTCGTGCGCTTTGAAGTTGCAATAACGCCCGTTTCATTCTCATCTACAAGCCATGCTGCGTCAGTACGAGCTTGTCGAACGGGTCAAGCAATATGCCCCCGAAGCCGACGAGGCGCTGCTCAACCGCGCTTATGTCTTCACCGTGCAGAAGCACGGCTCGCAAAAGCGGGCGAGCGGCGATCCCTATTTCAGCCATCCGGTGGAAGTCGCCGGGCTGATGACCGACCTCAAGCTCGATCAGCAGACCATCATGACCGCGCTCCTCCACGATACGGTGGAAGATACGCTGGCCACGATCGAGGACATCCGCGAGCTTTTCGGGCCCGAGGTCGCTCGTCTGGTCGACGGGGTGACCAAGCTCTCCAAGATCGAGCAGATGCCCGAGAACGAGCGCGCGGCGGAGAACCTGAGGAAGTTTCTGCTCGCCATGAGCGAGGATCTGCGCGTGCTGCTGGTCAAGCTTGCCGATCGCCTGCACAACATGCGCACGCTGCATTTCATCAAGGAGCCCGCCAAGCGCCACCGGATCGCGCGCGAGACCATGGATATCTACGCGCCGCTCGCCGAGCGGGTGGGGATGTACGAATATATGCGCGAGATGCAGCTCCTGGCCTTCGAGCAACTCGAACCCGAAGCCTATGCCACCATCACTGGGCGGCTCGACCAGATCCGCAGTCAGGAGGGCGCGCAGGTCGATGCGATCGCGCTCAAGATCAAGCAGGCTCTGGTCGAGGCGGGGGTCGGCGTCGAGGTATGGGGCCGCGAGAAACATCCGTTCTCGATCTGGCGCAAGATGGCCGAGCGCCATGTCAGCTTCGAGCAGATCACCGACATCATGGCATTCTGCGTGCTCACCGAGAGCGTGGAGGATTGCTACCGCGTGCTCGGCGTGCTGCACCAGACCTGGCAGTTCGTCCCCGGGCGGTTCAAGGACTACATTTCCACGCCCAAGACCAACGGCTATCGCTCGCTTCATACCACGCTCATCTACGGCACCTCGATGCGGGTGGAGGTGCAGGTCCGCACGCGCGAGATGCATCGCACCAACGGCTTTGGCCTAGCCGCGCATTGGGCCTACAAGCAGGGCGGCGAGGTGGACGGGCAGGTCAGCTGGCTGCGCGATCTGATCGAGATCGTCGATGCCAGTCACGACCCTGAGGAACTGCTCGAACATACCAGGCTGGCGATCTATCAGGACCGCATCTTCGCCTTCACCCCCAAGGGCGCGCTGTTCCAGCTGCCCAAGGGCGCCACCGCGGTGGATTTCGCCTTCGCCGTCCATACCGATCTGGGCGCGCATACGGTGGGGGCCAAGATCAACGCGCGGCACATGCCGCTGCGCACCCGGTTGGAAAACGGCGACGTGGTGGAGATCATCAAGGGGGCAACCGCCGAGCCGCAGCTCAATTGGCTGGGCTTCGTGGTCACGGGCAAAGCGCGCGCCGCGATCCGCCGCCATGTGCGCGCGCGTGACCGGTCGGAAGTGGCGGCGATCGGACGCAAGCTGTTCGACGAGCTGGCCGATCGTCTTCCGGCCAAGATCGGTCGCAAGGCGATCCGGGCGGCGGTCGGCCGGCTGGGAATGGAGGACGAGGACGAGCTGATGCATGCGATCGGCGCGGCCAAGCTTTCCGACCAGCAGGTGATGGAAGCGCTGGTTCCGGGAAGCACCGCCGACATGCCGGCCGAGCCGCGTCAGGGCTATGCCATCTCGATCCGCGGGCTCACCGCCGGCGTGGGCTTCGCATTGGCGCAGTGCTGTCATCCGGTCCCCGGCGATCGTATCGTGGGGCTGAAGCGCCGCGACGAGGGGGTCGAGGTGCACACGATCGATTGCCACGAACTGGCGAGCGGCATCGATGCTGATTGGGTGGACCTGTCCTGGGGCGAACGCTCGCATGGGGCGACCGGCCGGGTGCATGTGGTGCTCTATCACCGGCCGGGCACGTTGGCCGAAATGGCCACCATTGTCGCGCGCGCGCACGCCAATGTCCTGGGTCTGGTTCAGATCGAACGCGACGACCCGTTCCATACCTACGAGGTGGATCTCGAAGTGCAGGACCTAGCACATCTGACGCGCATCGTAAGCGCGCTGCGCGCAAGCGATGCTGTAGCGCAGGCCGACAGGCGGTAAGGTTCAGCCGCGGATTTTACGGATTTGCCGGCCGCGCCAAAGTCAGGATTGCTTCACCCTGACCTTACCCATGAAGTCGCGTTTCCCGACGGGAACGCCCAGCATGCGCAAGATGGCGTAGCTGGTGGTGGTGTGGAAATAGAAGTTGGGCTGGCTCATGCTGAGCAGGAAGTCCTCGGTGGCGAACGGCATGGTGTGTCCGCCGATCTCGAAGCGCATGTCCTGGCCGCGCAGCTTTTCGACCTCGTCCTCGTCGAGCGCCCTCATGTAGCGGGTCGCGCTGTCCAGTTGCTCGCGCAAGCCAGCAAGGCTTTGCGGCGGCTCGGACATATCGGGAGCGAACACGCCCGACTTGGCACCTTCGAAGGCACCCTTCGAATGCGTGGCGATGCTCCTCACCTGATAGGCGAAGGGGTGCATGTCGGGTGCAAGCCGCGTTTCCAGAAGCGCGCGTTCGTCGTGGTCTAGGACCTCCGGCCTGTCGAGCCAGGCGCGGACGGCACCCAGCATCTGCAGCATCGAGGGAACGAGGGCGGTATGAAGGGTGATGGACATCGCGATCTTTCTGGAAGTTTTCCGGCACGGGGTTTGGAACCTGTCTAACGGCTATCGGCGACGTGTGCCAACGGCTTAAAGGCATCGGTGACCGTTTCTTCAGGGGAAGTTCGCAACAAATGCTTCGACCCTCACCAATGAGCCCCCGAATTGATGGGTAAACAATTCGCTAAAAGCTGCGCTGGTTTGTGACAGTAACAATGTCGCAATTGTAGCGGGTGAGTGAGATCGTACTGTTCGTCCTGACTAAAAAGGGGGGGACGATATGATCCGGATTTCCGTACTTGCCGTTGCGCTTGCCACTCTGGCCGTGCCTGCGCACGCCGTCGTCACGCTGACCTATAACGACATCGGAACGACGGGCGTCGATGTTGATTTCGAAGGGCCGGGCGGCTATCTCGATACGACGCGCGGGCAGCCGGTTGTCAATGGTTCGGCGCTTGCCCCACTCGAACGCTCGGTCGGCCAGTTGCGCCAGTCCATGCAGCGCCGTGCGCACTACCTACCCAATGGCATCACCGGCCGTCCGATTGTCGATGTAGGAACCGGCGTTACCCAGGCTCTTACCAATGTTTCCCCCGCCGCATTCAGCACCGCCGACTTCGGCAATAATGCAGCGCTGCCCTTCTCGGTAACGCGGACCGGCAACATCATCACCTACACGTTCGGCAATGATGTTCTCGCCTCGGATGCGCGCACGTCGCTGGGGCTGGTCAATGCGTTCGAATTTCGTGTCCGCACCGAAGGCAGCCGCGGCGCTAACGGCATCACCTATTCCGACCTAGTTTATAATGATTCGATGACCACCGGGCAGATCCTGGCAGGCTTCTCGGCTAGCAATGGTCAGACCGCGATCCGCCTGTTCGAAGGCGTGGCGCAAGGCGACTTCTCGCTTGCCGGCTCGATCACCCAGAGCTGGGCAGCAGGCGATCGTCCTGGCGGTTCGGCCTTGGCAACGCAGATCAAGCTGCTCGAGCTTTCGCCAACGCAAGCCATCCCCGAGCCTTCGACCTGGGCCCTGATGCTGCTTGGCTTCGGCTTTGTCGGCAGCGCGATCCGGCGTCGCCGGCACGACGAGAGCGCGCGGCTCGCACTCGCCTGAACTCACACTTCCTCAATTTGAAAAGGGGCGCAAGACCAGAAGGTCCGCGCCCCCTTTCATTTCCGGCACGATCACTGTTGGGCGACCGCGTGGCCGAGCCTCACGTCACCGCACGCGCGGACCGCCGAACAGCAGCGGGGGTGGGGGGCGCCGCGCACCGCGGGGCAGCTGTGCCTGATACGCTCGGCCGCAATGGTCGACGCAATAGGGGAAGCCGGGGTTGACCTTGCCCCCGCAGAAATGGAAGTCCGGCTCGCCCGGGTGACCCATCGGCCAGCGGCATACGCGGTCGGACAGGTCGAGCAGACCGGTCTTTCCGGCAATGTCCGAACTGGGCTTGGCCGGTACCAGCCGACGCGGCGGAGCGGGCGGAATGGGAGGCTGCTGGTCGCCAGGCCCCTGCCGCAGGAAACCTCCGGGCCCGACCGAAACGACCCGCGGCGTCTCCTTCGCCTCGACGACGGGTTCCTCAGGCGTGGGATCGGCGGGCGATTGCGCCTCGGACTTTGCCGGTGCGTCTTCGGCAACAGGCGGGGCAGGTGGCGGTGCCGATGCCGGCGCGGCGGCAGGCTCGCTCTTAGTCGTTTCCTGCACCGGTTTCTTCTCGTTCGCCTTGACCGGGGACGGGCGCGCCTTGAGCCCCAGTCGATGCGCCTTGCCAATCACCGCATTGCGCGAGACCCCGCCCAGTTCCTCGGCGATCTGACTGGCGGTGGCGCCTGTCTCCCACATCTTGGTAAGGGTGGCGATCCGTTCCTCGGTCCAACTCATCGACATTCGTTCCTTGCTCAATTGCCGGATCGTCTCGGCGGCATACTTGCCAGCGCAGCCGGCGGCCGATAGGCGCCACACAATGGCCGATCAAGCCCGCCACGCGCTGCAACAACGCATGCCCAACCCTGGACCCGCTCCCCACAACGCCCAGGCTGCAACGCCCGGCAGCTTGGCGAAAATTGACGCGCCGCGCAAATTCGTGCCCATGGGCGAGCCGCAGTTGAAAGGGCTGAACCGTATCGGCTTGTGGAGCCTTTATATTAAGGAGGTGCGCCGCTTTCTCAAGATCCAGCTGCAAACGATCTGGGCGCCTGCGGTCACCACGCTGCTGTTCCTCATCATCTTCGACGTCGCGCTCGGCCGATCGGGTCGCGAAGTGCTGGGTGTTGGTTTCGGAACCTTCGTTGCACCCGGGCTCATCATGATGGGGATGATGCAGAACGCCTTCGCCAATTCCAGTTTCTCGCTTCTGGTGGGCAAGATCCAGGGCACAATCATCGATTTCCTCATGCCGCCGCTGTCCGAAGCCGAGCTGATGGCCGGTATCATCGCCGCCGCCATCACGCGCGCCGTGCTGGTGGGATCGGCGGTTGCACTGGCGATGTGGCTATGGCCCGGCGTGGCGCTGACCGCCGCGCATCCATGGGCGATCATATGGTTCGGCTTGATGGGCGCGACCATGCTCGCCCTACTCGGCCTACTCGCCAGTATCTGGGGCGAGAAGTTCGACCATAATGCCGCGATCACCAATTTTGTCGTCGCGCCGCTATCGCTGTTGTCGGGCACCTTCTACGTCATCAGCAACCTCTCGCCCATCTTTCAGGCGATCAGCCGGGCCAACCCGTTCTTCTACATGATCTCAGGGTTCCGCTTCGGCTTCCTGGGGCGAAGCGATATCGGCGATACCAATGAAGCGCTATTGGGTGCCGCCATCGGGGTCGGCGTGCTGAACCTTGTGCTCGCGATACTATCCTACAAGCTGCTGAAAAGCGGGTGGAAGCTCAAGAACTAGGCCGCGCGCCGCGAGCGTTCCCCGTGATCTAGTGCGTCAGGTCACGGCGCAGTCGGTATTTGCCGGCGGCGAAATCATCGAACAGCTGCGCCACACCGGGATGGTCGACCGGCCCACCATCGTCATCCACCAGCAGGTTCTGCTGGCTGACATAGGCGACATAGGACGAATCCTCGTTCTCGGCGAGCAGATGATAGAAGGGCTGGTCCTTGCTCGGCCGTTGCTCGGCGGGAATTGACTCGTACCATTCCTCCGAATTGGCGAACACCGGGTCGATATCAAAAATGACCCCGCGAAAGTCGAACATCCGATGCCGAACGACCTCACCGATGGAAAAGCGCGCCTCGGCATGGCGGGGCGTGTCGATCCGGCGACCGGCTTGTGGCGAGAAAAATTCTGAGCGGTCCATTATGCCCGGCGATATAGAAGGGCAGCGCGGGCGAGACAAGGTGGCGGCGGGCGGTGTCCCCCACCGGTGCGCCGGGCCTTTGCCGGGTTCGCGTGAGCAACTTGCGTGCGGGCGTTCGAGGTTTGCGCGCAAGGCTTGGCAAAGGCCGCCGCGTCGGCTAACCGCGCGCCTCCCGACCGACGGTGAATGGTCCATGCGCCCGAAAGGGCCCTCGCGGAGAGGTGCCGGAGTGGTCGAACGGGACGGTCTCGAAAACCGTTGTGCCCTTACGGGTACCGTGGGTTCGAATCCCACCCTCTCCGCCATAGTCCAGCTTGCCCGTATCCGCTCGGACTAGCGCGCCCCCGCTCCCGCCGACGGTGCGTCAGCTTTGCGATCGGGCGGGTGCGGTGCGGGTGTGTGCGGCCTGGGGTTCGGCCAGCGGGTGGCGTAGACGGTCAGCAGCGCGGGCAGCAGCCAGACGAGGCGCGACTGGTAGCGATCGACGGGTGCGGACAGGCCGCCGAAGATTGCCGCATTGATGGCCAGCGCGGCGAAGGTCACCGCCAACGCCAGAAACTGATCGCGCTCCAGCAGACCGCGCCACCAGGCGAGGATCAGCGCAAGAAAGGCAAGTCCTGTCGCCAGTGGTATGACGATATCGAAAATGCGCAGTGCCGGGCGATCGATCACTTCTTCGCCAAGCTCCACTTCACCAATGTCGAATGGTGGGGTGCCGGGTGGCAAGGTCCACATCTCGCCGGTCCCCACGGCCACCGTCTGCAATGCAGCATTCCCCAATAGCGCGCGCGCCTGAGTGACGGGATAGCGACGGAAGGCCTCGAGAAGGATGGTGTTCTCCTCACGCCTGATCGCTTCGACCTGGGCATCGGTTGCCTTGCCATAGCCGTCTTCTGCCCAGAGGAAGGAGCCGATGTTGTTCGGCATGGTCTCGAACAAATCGCAAATGGCATAGGTGGCGGTGGGACAGGCATCTTCCAGATACCACCTTGCGGGACCGTCCTCGAGCGAACGCGCGAGCAGGATCGGCAGGCGCTTGGGAGCGATGCTGTCTTCGCCGGTGCTGATCCTTCCGGCCCCGTAATTGGCGAGCGCCGCCAGCAGGACCGGCAGCAGACACAGCACGATCGTCATGGGTTTCAGCGAGCGCTCGAACCAGCGCCAGCCGATCACCAGCAGAGCCAGCGCGCCGGCGAGCGGCAGGTGGCCGTAATGCGAGAGCACCGCGCCGGTGGCTAAGATGACGAGCGCGGTGGTCTGCCACCAGGCCAGCTTGTCGGTCCGTCCGAGCACGGCAATGTAAAACACCGGCAGAATGGCGCCCAGAATGTCGGGCATGGCGTAGGAGACGAACCACGGCAGGCTGGTGAGACCCGCAACGCCAGCAAAGCCGATCGCCGCGCGGCGGATCATTCGACCTTCAAGCCTCGGCACGAGGACGAGGAAGGTCCATAGCACTGCCGCTGCCTGCAATACGCAGGTGATCCACAAGCCGGCAGGGGTCATCGCAGTGAGGTAGGCATAGAGCGAATAAGGTATCGAACGCAGCTTCGCCCCATCCGCTGCACCCGAGCCACCCGCCTGCGCCGCCATCGCACTGGTCGTGGGATCGAGAGCGGGGGCCGGGGAAAGCCGCTCCATTGCAGCCCCGACGATCTTTTCGCCATGATGCAGGTAGGCCAGCGTATCGGCATAATAGAGCGGACCGTCGACCAGCAGCATGGGCCAGCACAGCACGATCGCGGCAAGCAACGCTAGGCCAAGCCCCGACGCGTTGAGGTAATTGCCGCCGGCTGGAAGCGGCTCGCGCATTCGCCAGTCGATGGCAGCCTGGCGAACCCTGCCCAGCATCACCGGCCGGTCTTGCGCTCGTCTCTGATCGCGGAAGCATAGCCTGTGAGCATCGCCACCTGGCTGAGCCCGACCAGGAATGCTTCGGCGAAGGGCTGGCGGCCGCCACCACGAAAGGGCTGGGTGAGCATTCCGAAATAGAAGCCCAGCCCCTCGGGCCGGGGGCGCGCCTCGGTCCGCTCGTCCAGCGTTAGATGGAGCTTGCGAGCGCCGCGACCATAGCTGCTGTGCTGTTTCCAGAACGATGCGAACGATAGGTCATGCGCATGTTCCACCACCGCATCATGCCTATAGGTCAGCTCACCACCGCGCGCGGCCCAGCGCAGGCTGAAGTCGCGGTCTTCGGAGGCGAAGGCAAACCCGGCATCGAAGCCACCCGCGGCAAGGAAATCGGTTCGCCGAACACACATGTTGTTGGTGGTGAAGAACGTCATGTCGCTGCCATGCGCCTGGTAATAGTCATAAAGGAAGGTCAGCAGCGACTGGCTCGCGGCAGAAAACGCATTGTCCGGCAGCGCATTGGTGACCCGCCCGCCGACCAGCCGGCCCGGCATATCGCCCTGGGCCGCGACCAGCTTGCTCGCCCAGTCCGGCCGGGGGCGGCAATCATCATCGATGAACAGCAATTGGTCGAACGTCTCGGCCGCTTTCGCGCCGGCATTGCGCGCCGCACCGGGACCCGCATTGTCCTGCCTGATCAGCGTGACATTGGCATAAGGGGCGCAGACGGCATCGAGCGGCTGCGCGCTGCCATCATCGACCACGATAATTGGCCAGGGTGCGCCATCGAGCCGGTTGAGATCTGCCAGGCACTGGGTGAGCTGGCGGGGTCGGTTATAGGTGGGAATAATGATCGCGCCGGCACCTCCGGCCCCCGCGATAGACCTGCTCGTCCCGTCATCCGAATTCATAAAGCGGGTCCATGATTGTCCATCGTTTCGCCACGATGATGGATTTCGCACATCGTCCCCATCAGGTCGAGGTGCAACCGATCTTGTCGAGCAGCGTTTTGGTTACCGATGTTTGAGCCATAACGAGACAGGTATAAGGCAGGCTGAAGCCTATTTCACACCAGTTTTATATCTAAGCTATAACGGGTGGTTGCCCAAGCTTGTAGCGGCACCATTTGATGAGCTGCGACGCCCGCGATCCCGGATCGCTCAGATCTTACCTATATTGCTGATTGGAAATGTTGATGTCGGATGCCCAGACACAAGATGTCGTGATTATCGGCGGTGGCCCCGCCGGGCTCACAGCCGCCTATGAACTTCAGAAGCGTTCGCCCGATCACCGCCCGATCGTGTTCGAGGGCGGCGACCTGGTGGGCGGCATCGCCCGCACAGAAAGTCACAAGGGCTATCGCTTCGATATCGGCGGCCACCGCTTCTTCACCAAGGTGCGCGAGGTGGAGGATATGTGGCACGAGGTGCTCAAGGACGAGTTCATCACCGTCTCGCGCCAGAGCCGGATCTATTACCGCGGCCGGTTCTTCGATTATCCGCTGCGCATCTTCAACGCGCTGTCCAACATCGGCGCCTACGAATCGGGCCGTATCTTGCTGAGCTACATGAAGTGGCGGGTGAAGCCGCACAAGGTTGAGGACAGTTTCGAGCAATGGGTACAGAACCGGTTCGGCGGCCGGCTCTATATGCACTTCTTCCGCAGCTATACCGAGAAGGTTTGGGGCATCCCGCCCAAGAATATCCGGGCCGACTGGGCGGCGCAGCGGATCAAGAACTTGTCGCTTATCAAGGCGGTTTGGAACGCCATTTCGGGCGCCAATGACACCGCCAGCCTGATCGAGGAGTTCCAATACCCTCGCCTCGGCCCCGGACAGATGTGGGAAGTGACCCGCGATCTTATCAACGAACGCGGCGGCAGCGTTACCTGCAACACCAGGGCGGTGCGCGTTCTTCGCGACGATATGCGGGTGACGGGCGTCGAAGTGGTCGGCGAGGACGGCGAGAAGCGTGTTGTCGAGGCGGATTGGGTGGTCAACAGCATGGCGTTGACCGAGCTGATCGACGCGTTCGACCCACCCCCGCCGCAGGAAATCCGCGATGCCGCGGCCCGGTTGCGTTACCGCGACTTCCTGATCGTGACGCTGATTCTGGACCGGGCCGACCCGTTCCCCGACAACTGGATCTATGTCCACGCGCCCGAGGTCAAGGTGGGCCGCATCCAGAACTTCCGCGCCTGGTCCAAACACATGCTGCCAGATCCCAACACCGCCTCGATCGGAATGGAATATTTCTGCCAGGAGGGGGACGGCTTGTGGACCATGTCTGACGAGGACCTGCGCAAGCTCGCCACCGAGGAGCTGGCGGTGCTTGGTCTGGCCGAGCGTGACGAGGTGATCGATGCGGCGATCATCCGCCAGCCCAAGGCGTACCCTGTCTATGACGGCGAGTACAAGGATGCGCTCGACATCGTGTCGGGCTGGCTGAAGAAGTTCGAGAACTTCCAGACCGTGGGACGCAACGGTCTGCATCGCTACAACAATCAGGACCACTCGATGCTTTCGGCGATGTATGCGGCGCGCAACATTCTGGGTGCCTCACACGATGTGTGGGACGTGAATGTCGAACGCTCCTATCATGAGGAATTCGAGCTGCCCAAGGACAAGGGCGGCAAGCCGGGTGCTAAGCGCGCGGTGCCGGGGTCAGAAGAACCCAGGCAAATCCCAGACAGGCAGAAAGATAGTGAAGCCATAGCAGCGGAATAGCGGCAAGCGCCTCGAGCATCCCGCGCTCCTGCCACAAGGTGCGCAGGAAGCGCTTGTTGGCGTAAGCGAGCAGGGCGATAGAAACCGCCAGCGCGCCGCCCGCAAGCGCTGGCGAAACAAGGATCAACGGGAGGGCGAGCAGCGAGCCGGCGATGGCCACGCCCGACAATCGGCCGCTCAGGCTGAGGTTAAGTGCCTTGCTCGATGCGCCGCCCATCCCTGTGCGCAAGAGCTGCGCCCAGGGAATGGCGCGGTGCAGCAGATCGGTGCGGAACATCGAGGTAAGCGTCCAGCGCTTAAGGTGCTTGCCCTGGATCGCAGGATCGAGCCAGATCTTCTCGCCGCGTGCGTTGAGTTCCAGCCCCAGCTTGACGTCCTCCATCATGCTCTGCTGCGGATCGAACCCGCCGATCCGCTCGAACGCCTCCCGGCGAACGGCACCGCACCCGGTCCAGAAGGTCACCGCATCGCCGCCGTTCTCGACATGGACGTGGCGATGCAGGAGGTTGCGGAACCGGCTGATCGTGGTCTCCACCGCCGGATCGGCATCATAGGCGCCAAAGACCGCAACGTAGTCAGGCCGTTCGCGAAAGAAACGCATGATCCGCTCGCGCGAGCATGGATGGATGACAACGTCGGCATCGACGAAGAACAGGATATCCGCATGGGTCGCCCCTGCGCCAGCGTTGCGCGCGCCGGCCGCTCCGCGGTTGGTCTCGAGCGCCAGCGGTTCCACCCCCAAGCCGCGCACGATTGTCCTGGTATCATCGGTCGATGCATCATCGATGATGAGGATCTCGTGGCGAGAGAAACCGGCGGCGAACAGCCCTTCGACGCACCGGGCAATATATTCGCGCGCATTATAGGCGGGGATGATGACTGCCACGCTCATGGCTGCCGCGTCGTCGTCTGCTGTTCGCATATCACTGGCCGCCGTGGGTCCTGGAGCGCCATCAACCATTGGACCAGTCCCTCAAGCGTCGATGGAGCGGGGCGGGAAGCAGGCTGGCCACCGCCGCCGCGCTGCGAAGGCGCGCATATCGGTCACCCGCCATGAACGCAGGATCAATCCGCCAGCACTCGGCCATCAACCGGCGGGAGGCCGCGTACTCGCCGTTCTTGTAGGCCATGCTCGCCCAGATGAGGACGTTGCGCGCATGGGCCCGCGCATCGAGCGCGGCTATTTGTGCGTGGCCGGCGGCAAGCGCCTTGGCAGCCACAACTTCCCAGCCACGCCGCATCGCCCGCCAGTCCGCCGTAATCTGTCCGGGGCGGGTGCGATAATCCACCAGCACCTGGTCGATCGCCAGAATGTTGTCGGCCCTGCCGCCAGCCACCCTGATCCAGTAATCCACATCGATGCACGCGCGAAGACTGGTATCGAACAGCCCCGCCGCTTCGGCGCGCTCGCGCCGGATAGTGACCCCGGTGCCGGTGTGGACGGGATTGTCGACCAGCAGATCGCCTGCGGAAAACCGGCGCTGCGATACCGAAGAGACAACACCGGTCGGTTGGCCATGCGGATCGACATGTCGGCACTGGGGGAAGACCAGATCGGCCGAGCGATCCTCGCGCAGATGCAAGGCCAGGGTCTCGAGTGCGTGCGGGTGAAGAAGGTCATCCGCATCGACGAAGCACCAGAACGTGCCGCGTGCCAGAGACATCGCCTTGTTGCGGGCGGCACCCGCGCCGCGGTTCTCACCCGTCTCGATGCGAAGTGGCCGGCCGGACGCTGCGAAACGCTGCTCGTAGTCGCGCGCGATAGCCAGGGTCTGGTCGCGCGATCCGTCATCGACGAGGATGACCTCGAAGTCCCTTGCCGACTGACGCAGCAGCGAATCGAGCGTCGCGCCCACATAGCGGGCGACGTCATATGCCGGGATCAGGACGCTGGTCTCGACCATGATAGGGGACACGCCCAATGCTGCCGGCTTCGCGGCGCGCATTAGAGGATGATGATACGAGGGGATAGAGCCAATATCGCTCAGGCCAGAAGGGCCACCGGTCCGGCTTGAGTAGGTCGTGCAACAAGGGCGGCAGACGACGCCGGGCAGGAACCCGATCGGCACGCAAGCGATCTATCCGATGAGGAACGCGAGGAAGCGCCTTGTTCCGCCGGGTGGCATTTGCCAAGGTCGCCGGTTCCTGTCCAAATCTGCAAGCGGGAGGAAGCCTTGCGCCAAATCGATCATTTCATCGTCGGTGGCCCGCCATCACGCGGAGGGCGGACGCACAAGGTGTGGAACCCCTCCACCGGCGAAGTGCAAGCCGAGGTTGCGCTTGGCGATGCGGCGTTGCTCGAAAGGGCAGTTGCGGCGGCGAAGAAGGCTCAGCCGGGCTGGGCGGCCACCAATCCGCAACGGCGCAGCCGGGTGATGTTCCGCTTTCGCCAGTTGCTCGAGGAGAGCATGACCGAGCTCGCCGAGCTCTTGGCCAGCGAGCATGGCAAGGTGGTCGATGATGCGCGCGGCGATGTGCAACGCGGGCTTGAGGTGATCGAGTTCGCCTGCGGTATTCCGCATGCGCAGAAAGGCGAATATACGGGCGGCGCCGGGCCGGGGATCGATGTCTATTCGATGCGCCAGCCGCTGGGCATCGGCGCGGGCATCACCCCGTTCAACTTCCCCGCAATGATCCCCATGTGGATGTTCGGCATGGCGACCGCGTGCGGCAATGCGTTCATCCTGAAACCCTCCGAACGCGATCCCAGCGTGCCCGTGCGCCTTGCCGAATTGTTCGCCGAGGCCGGGGCACCCGAGGGTTTGCTCCAGGTGGTTCATGGCGACAAGGAGATGGTCAATGCCATCCTCGATCACCCCGATATCGCCGCCGTAAGCTTCGTCGGTTCGTCCGACATCGCGCACCATGTCTATCGTCGCGGCGTGGCGGCGGGCAAGCGGGTGCAGGCGATGGGCGGGGCCAAGAATCACGGCATCGTCATGCCTGACGCCGATCTCGACCAGGTGGTCAACGATCTTGCCGGGGCCGCCTTCGGTTCGGCGGGCGAGCGGTGCATGGCGCTTCCCGTGGCCGTGCCGGTTGGCGAAGAAACGGCCGAGCGGCTGCGCGAGAAGCTGGTTCCGGCGATCAACGCCCTGCGGATCGGCGTCTCCTCGGACCCTGAAGCGCATTACGGGCCGGTCGTGACGCCCGAGCACAAGACGCGCATCGAGGACTGGATCACCACCGCCGAGAAGGAGGGCGGCGAGATCGTGGTCGACGGCCGCGGCTTCACGCTCCAGGGTCACGAGAACGGCTTTTTCGTCGGCCCGACATTGATCGATCATGTCACGCCGCAGATGACCTCCTATCAAGAGGAGATCTTCGGCCCTGTGCTCCAGATCGTGCGGGCGAAAGATTTCGAGGAAGCGGTGCGCCTGCCCAGCGAGCATCAATATGGCAATGGCGTGGCGATCTTCACCCGCAACGGTCATGCCGCGCGCGAATTCGCGCACCGGGTCAATGTAGGCATGGTGGGCATCAATGTGCCGATCCCCGTCCCCGTCGCCTATCACAGCTTCGGTGGGTGGAAGCGCTCGGGGTTTGGCGATGCCGATCAATACGGAATGGAAGGCGTGCGCTTCTGGACCAAGGCCAAAAAGGTGACGCAGCGCTGGCCTGATGGCACTGGCGGGATCGAAGGGAAGGCGAACGATGCTTTCCTCATTCCCACGATGAGCTGACCTGGCGGTCGGCGCCTTGCGATGAATTAGGTCCTAGGCCCGCCTCGCAAAACCGCGCATGGATGCCGAATAAAGCGGGTAACCGCAGAAAATTAGAGCAATGACACGAAGGACCATGCCATGAAGATCCTGGTGCCCGTCAAGCGGGTGATCGATTACAACGTCAAGCCACGCGTCAAGGCGGACGGCTGTGGGGTGGACCTCGCCAATGTCAAGATGAGCATGAATCCGTTCGACGAGATCGCGGTGGAAGAGGCCATCAGGCTCAAGGAAGCGGGCCATGCCGAGGAAATCGTGGCCGTCTCGATCGGCCCTGCCAAGGCCGCCGAAACCCTGCGCACGGCGCTCGCCATGGGTGCCGACCGCGCGATCCTGGTGGAAACCGAGGACGATGTCGAACCGCTCGCCGTCGCCAAGATCCTGCACAAGATCGCGCAAGAAGAAGAGCCTGGCATCGTCATGCTTGGCAAGCAGTCGATTAGCGACGATTCCAACCAGACCGGCCAGATGCTGGCAGCGCTGATGGGCCGGCCGCAGGGTACCTTCGCCAGCAAGGTGGTGATCGAGGGCGACCAGGTTACCGTGACCCGCGAGGTGGATGGCGGCCTCGAGACGGTGAGGCTGACCACGCCCGCCATCGTCACCACCGATCTGCGACTGAACGAGCCGCGCTATGCCTCGCTGCCCAACATCATGAAGGCCAAGAAGAAGCCGCTCGACACCAAGACCCCGGCCGATTTCGATGTCGATATCGCGCCCAGGATCAAGACCCTGAACGTGAGCGAGCCGCCGGTTCGCCAGGCGGGCGAGATGGTCGAGGATGTCGATGCGCTGGTCAACAAACTCAAGTCGATGGGAGTTGCCGCATGAGCGTTCTGGTTCTTGCTGAACATGCCGGTGGTGCGGTTGCCGACGCGACGCTCGCCACCGTCGCTGCTGCTACCGCGATTGGCGGGCCTGTGCATCTGCTGGTGGCGGGAGGGGGCGGCGAGGCCGATACCACCGCCGATGCGGCTGGCAAGATCGCAGGGGTGGAAAAGGTGCTGGTCGCTGCCGACGATGCCTACGAGCATCAGCTGGCGGAGAACATGGCGCCGCTTATTGCCGGGCTGATGGATGATTACGATGCCTTCCTGGCGCCGGCCACCACTACCGGCAAGAACATTGCTCCGCGCGTAGCCGCGTTGCTCGATGTGATGCAGGTCTCGGACATCCTGTCGGTGGAGGGCCCTAAGACTTTCACCCGCCCGATCTATGCCGGCAACGCAGTCGCCACGGTGGAAAGCACCGACGAAAAGCTGGTGGTCACCGTGCGCACCACCGCATTCGAGAAGGCCGAAGCGCAAGGCGGATCGGCCAGCGTGGAAAGCGTCAGCGGACCGGGCGATGCGCTGCTGTCGAGCTATGTCGGCATCGAGGCGACCAAGTCCGAGCGGCCCGAGCTCACCAGTGCGGGGATCATCGTTTCGGGCGGCCGCGCGCTAAAGGACGCCGAGACGTTCGAGAAGGTCATCACTCCGCTGGCCGACAAGCTGCACGCGGCCATCGGTGCCAGCCGCGCGGCGGTGGATGCGGGCTATGTTCCCAATGACTACCAGGTCGGCCAGACGGGCAAAATCGTCGCCCCGATGGTGTATATCGCGGTGGGCATATCGGGGGCCATCCAGCATCTGGCGGGGATGAAGGATTCCAAGACCATCATCGCCATCAACAAGGACCCCGATGCGCCCATCTTTCAGGTCGCCGATATCGGACTAGTCGCCGATCTCTACACCGCGGTGCCCGAGCTGACCGAAAAGCTGTGAGCGCCAATATCGCCGAGCTGGAGCGGCGGCGGCAAGCCGCGCATGAAGGCGGCGGTGAGGCACGTATTGCCGCCCAGCATGCCAAGGGCAAGCTGACCGCGCGCGAACGGCTCGACGTCTTGCTCGATGCAGGCTCGTTCGAGGAGCTCGACACCTATGTCGAGCACGACTGCATCGATTTCGGGATGGAGGAAAACCGCATTCCCGGCGATGGCGTGGTCACAGGCAGCGGCACCATCAACGGCCGGCTGGTGTTCGTGTTCAGCCAGGATTTCACCGTGTTCGGCGGCTCGCTTTCCAAACGCCATGCGGAGAAGATCTGCAAGGTGATGGACATGGCGATGCGTGTCGGCGCACCGATTATCGGCCTCAACGACAGCGGCGGCGCGCGCATCCAGGAGGGCGTCGCCTCGCTCGGAGGCTATGCCGACGTGTTCCAGCGCAACGTGCTCGCCTCGGGAGTGATTCCTCAGATCAGCCTGATCATGGGGCCATGCGCGGGCGGGGCGGTCTATTCGCCGGCGATGACCGACTTCATCTTCATGGTGAAGGACAGCTCCTACATGTTCGTCACCGGTCCCGACGTGGTCAAGACGGTGACCAACGAGGTGGTCACCCAGGAGGAACTGGGCGGGGCGGTAACGCACACCACCAAGACCAATGTGGCGGATCTGGCGCTGGAGAACGATATCGAGGCGCTGCTCGCCACGCGCGAGTTGATGGGCTTTTTGCCCGCGTCCAATTGCGCCGAACTGCCCGTGTTGCCTACGCAAGACCCCTGGACGCGCGAGGAGGCATCGCTCGACACGCTGATCCCGGCCAACGCCAACCAGCCTTACGGCATGCATGAGCTGATCGAGAAGGTGGTGGATGAGGGCACCTTCTTCGAGATCCAGCCCGCGCATGGTGCCAATGTCATCACCGGCTTCGGGCGGATCGAGGGGCGGCCGGTGGGTTTCGTCGCCAACCAGCCGCTGGTGCTGGCGGGCGTGCTCGACATCAACGCCAGTCGCAAGGCAGCCCGGTTCGTGCGCTTCTGCGACGCGTTCTCCATTCCCATCGTGACCTTTGTCGACGTGCCGGGCTTTCTTCCGGGCACCGCGCAGGAGCATAACGGCATCATCAAGCACGGCGCCAAGCTGCTGTTCGCCTTCGCCGAGGCGACCGTGCCCAAGATCACCGTCATCACCCGCAAGGCCTATGGCGGCGCCTATGACGTGATGAGTTCCAAGCACATTCGCGGTGACTTGAACTATGCCTGGCCCACCGCCGAGATCGCGGTGATGGGAGCGAAGGGCGCGGTGGAGATCATCTTCCGTTCCGAGCGCGACGACCCGGAGAAGATCGCCGAGAAGACCCGCGAATACGAAGAGCGCTTCGCCAACCCCTTCGTGGCGGCGAGCCGAGGCTATATCGACGAGGTGATCTACCCACACTCCACGCGCCGCCGGATCGCGTTGGGGTTGCGGAAACTGCGGAACAAGACGCTCGAGAACCCCTGGAAGAAACACGACAATCTGCCGTTGTGAGGGAGCATGGGATGCATAGGATTAGGCAACTTGCATTTGCAGCTCTTCTGACGGGTGGGATGGTCGGCCCTATCAAAGCCCAAGGAAGGTGTCAGGGCCGATAGGATACTTTCGACTAAAGATTTGCACACTCATTGTGAGGCCTCAGAAGCAAATGAAGTGGGGCGTCTTTCAATTGCATATTGTTTGGGGGCCATTACTGGAATAGCAGATGCCGCGGTAACTCTAAATGCAGTTCTCTCTGGTGAACAAAACATTTGTCTCGAACCCGATGACACGGCGGAAGAAATGCAATTACGCTTTTTGAACTTCGTGGAGCAGAGGCCAGATACACTCGAACTTCCGGCAGCAACCGTCGTTATTTCGGTGCTCCGATTAAATTTCCGCTGTGTAATTTAAGGATGAAGTTCGGCCATCAACCATATCACAAGGCAACGCCATACCTCGGTCGTAACCCTGAACTTATTCAAAGGTTCATTCTCCTCACGATCGGATGGTGCGGGTAGCGCGATGGATGTTCAATCGAGTTCAGCATGCTGAGTTCGGTTTTGAAAGCGTTGGCTTTATGGAGCCGATCGCTTGCCGAAATCCTACAAGCACATTATAACCGCATGATAAGGAGCAGCCTGTCATGCAGACCGAACGCGTCACCATCCTCATGCCGCCCGACAAGAAAGCAGCGTTCAATGCGCTGGCGGCGGAGCGCGGACTCTCGCTCGGCGAGTTCTTCCGCCAGGCGGGCGACAAGCTGGCAGCGGAAGAGGCGGAGCAGGAGGCGGAACTCGCCATGGTGGCCGCCGAGATCAATGCGGCTTTCCCCCGCATGATCGAGAGAATGGATGCAATGAGCGCCAAACTGCAGGCGGTGAATGCGGAGGTCAGGCAGATGCTACGCGAGAAGGGTTATTGCGAGTGAGCGTGCTTGGCGATGCACTCAGGGCAATAAAGAACATCGCAATCATGGATGAGCGCGTCTCGAACCTGCAAGACGATGTCGATGACCTTGGCGATAACGTCGCAGGGCTGAGCAGGATGACCACCGACCTCGACAAGCGCCTTTACGCGCTCGAGCGGCTGTTCGATTTCGGTGCGCAGCAGGCTCGGCAACGGCGGATCGAGGAATGACCGACCGCCCGACCACGGCCGACTGGCAGCAAGCCGCGTCCAAGGAAGTGAAAGACCGCGATCTTGCCTGGCACACGCCCGAGGGCTTCGATGTCCAGCCGCTCTACACAGCCGCTGATGTTCCCGAAGGCGTCCCCGGCCTGCCCGGCTTCGCGCCGTTCACCCGCGGCCCCTATGCCTCGATGTATGCCGGGCGGCCCTGGACGATCCGGCAATATGCGGGTTTCTCCACCGCCGAGGAATCGAACGCCTTCTACCGCCGCAACCTTGCCGCCGGGCAGAAGGGCCTGTCGGTGGCCTTCGATCTCGCCACCCATCGCGGTTACGACAGCGACCACAGCCGTGTGGTGGGCGATGTCGGCAAGGCGGGCGTGGCGATCGACACCGTGCGCGACATGGAGATCCTGTTCGACCGGATTCCGCTCGATGAGATGAGCGTCTCGATGACCATGAACGGCGCGGTGCTGCCGGTGCTGGCCTTCTACATCGTTGCCGCCGAGCGGGCCGGGGTAGCGCAGGACAAGCTCAGCGGAACCATCCAGAACGACATTCTCAAGGAGTTCATGGTCCGCAACACCTATATCTATCCGCCCGCTCCGAGCATGCGGATCGTCTCCGACATCATTGCCTATACTTCGGCCCATATGCCGCGCTTCAACTCGATCTCGATCTCGGGCTATCACATGCACGAAGCAGGGGCGACGGCGGTGCAGGAGCTTGCCTTCACCATCGCCGATGGCAAGGAATATGCGGTCCGCGCAATGGAGGCGGGGCTGGCGCTCGACGATTTTGCGCCGCGCCTCTCCTTCTTTTTCGGCATCGGAATGAACTTCTTCATGGAAGTGGCCAAGCTGCGTGCTGCGCGCACCTTGTGGTACAAGGTGATGCAGGACTTGGGTGCGCAGTCCGAGAAGTCGAAGATGCTGCGCACGCACTGCCAGACCAGCGGCGTGTCGCTGCAGGAGCAGGACCCTTACAACAACGTCATCCGCACCACGATCGAGGCCATGGCTGCGGTGTTGGGCGGAACCCAGTCGCTGCACACCAATGCGCTTGACGAGGCACTGGCGCTGCCGACCGATTTCTCCGCCCGGATCGCGCGCAATACGCAGCTGGTGCTGGCCGAGGAGACGGGGATCACCAACGTAATCGACCCTCTCGGCGGCTCCTACTATGTCGAGGCGCTGACCGCGAAGCTGGTCGAGGGGGCGGAGAAGCTGATCGCCGAGGTTGACGAGGCGGGCGGGATGACCGCCTATGTCGCGAGCGGTGCGCCCAAGGCGGCGATCGAGCAGGCCGCCGCGGCGCGGCAGGCGCGGGTCGACAAGGGCGAGGATGTCATCGTCGGCGTCAACAAGTACCGGCTCGACGAGCATTCGTCGGTCGAGACGCTTGATATCGACAACCACGAGGTGCGCAGGTCGCAGATCGCCCGGCTCGAACAGGTGCGCGGTGCGCGTGACGAGGCGGCTTACCGCGCGGCGCTGGCGGCGCTGGTAGAGGGAGCGCGGGGGACCGGCAATCTGCTGGCCCTGGCGGTCGAGGCCGCGCGTACCGATGCCACGCTCGGCGAGATTTCCGCCGCGTTGGAGGCCGCGTTCGGTCGCTATGAGACCGTGCCCAGCCCGGTATCTGGGGTCTATGCCGCTGCGTATGAAGGTGATCCGCGCTACGAACAGGTGCGCGAGGGTGTCGAGGCGGTGGCCCGGCGGCTCGGCCGCGCACCTCGGCTGATGGTCGCCAAGATGGGCCAGGACGGGCATGATCGCGGCGCCAATCTCATCGCCAGCGCCTTTGCCGACATGGGCTTCGAGGTGCTGTCCGGGCCATTGTTCCAGACGCCCGCGGAGACCGCGCGCATGGCGCTCGACAACGAGGTCGATGCCATCGGCGCCAGCTCGCTTGCGGCAGGTCACAAGACGCTGATCCCCGAGCTGATCGGTCAGTTGAGGGACGCAGGCCGCGCCGATATCAAGGTGGTGGCCGGCGGCGTCATCCCGCCGGCGGACTACGAGTTCTTGAAGCGCGCGGGCGTGCAGGGCATCTATGGTCCGGGCTCGAATGTGGTGGAATGCGCCGCCGACATGCTAAGGCTGCTCGGGCACAACATGCCCCCACCCGGCGAGACGCTAGATGAGGCGGCCGAGTAGGACCCTTTGAACCTCGCGCGCGATAGGAAGACATAATCATGATCCAGGACATCGAACGCGAGAGCATGGAGTGCGACGTCGTCATCATCGGCGGCGGGGTCGCGGGGCTGGCGGCGGCGATCAGATTGAAGCAGCTGGACGAAGCGCTCGAGGTGCTGGTGCTCGAGAAGGGCAGCGAGATCGGCGCGCATGTTCTGTCGGGCGCGGTCATCGACCCGCGCGCGCTCGACGAACTCATCCCCGAATGGCGCGACGTGGGCTGTCCGATGGCCAATGTCGAGGTGACCGACAATTGGCATTGGGTGCTCACGCGCGGCGGCAAGACCGCGATCCCGCATTTCATGATGCCACCCTTCATGTCGAACGAGGGATGCTTCACCGGGTCGCTCGCCGGTCTCGCACGCTGGATGGCCGAGCAGGCCGAGGAGCTCGGCGTGATGGTATTCCCGGGTTTCCCCGCTTCGGAGGTGCTGTTCAACGACGATGGCGCGGTAGCCGGTGTCATCACGCAGGACATGGGCGTGGCGGCGGACGGATCGCATAAGCCTGACTTCCAGCCGGGAATGGAGATCCGCGCCAAATACACGCTGTTCGCCGAAGGCGCGCGCGGCAACCTCACCAAGAAGATGAAGGCCCAGTTCAACCTGGAAGCCGGCTGCTCGCCGCAGGTCTATGGTCTGGGGGCGAAGGAAATTTGGGACATCGATGCCGAACGGCACGAGCCGGGGCGGGTGATCCATACCCAGGGTTGGCCCTTGTCCGAGACCGATACCTGGGGCGGCGGTTTTATCTATCACCAGGCCGGCGGCCAGGTGGCGATCGGCTTTGTCACCGCGCTCGATTACAAGAACCCCTATGTCAGCCCGTTCCAGGAGTTCCAGCGCTGGAAGACCCATCCCGCGGTGCGCCACTATCTGGAGGGCGGCAAGCGGGTGGCTTACGGCGCGCGGGTGATCAACGAGGGCGGCTGGCAATCGGTGCCGCGCCTCGCCTTTCCCGGCGGCGCGCTGATCGGCTGCGCGGCGGGCTTCGTCAATGTGCCGCGGATCAAGGGCAGCCATACGGCGATGAAGAGCGGAATGCTGGCGGCCGAAGCGGTCGCGGCGGCCATCGCCTCGGGCCACGCCAATAGCGAGCTGGCCGATTATGATGTTTGCCTGCGATCGAGCTGGATCGCCACCGAGCTCAAGAAAGCGCAGAACGCACAGCCGCTGGTCGCCAAGTTCGGCGCTGATCTGGGCACCGTTCTGGCGGGGGCCGACATGTGGCTGCGCACGCTCAAGCTGCCGATGCCGGCGATGAAGCACAAGCGCGACCACGAGCAGACCGAGCGTGCCGATCTCCATAAGCCGATCGATTACCCGGCGCCCGATGGCGTCATCACCTTCGACCGGCTAACCAGCGTTGCCTACAGCTTCACCAATCATGCCGAGGACCAGCCGGGTCATCTCAAGGTGCTGGACCGCGATCTGCAGCGGCGCAGCGAGCTTGAGGTTTATGGTGGTCCCTCGACCCGCTATTGCCCGGCCGGGGTCTATGAATGGCTGGCCGAGGAGGGAGAGGATCCCAAATTCGTCATCAACGCGCAGAACTGTGTCCATTGCAAGACCTGCGACATCAAGGACCCCAATCAGAACATCGAGTGGGTGACCCCCGAGGGCGGCGGCGGGCCGAATTATCCGAACATGTGACGCCCCTGGCGGGTGAGCGGCGTTTCACGTCCGTCCTCCAATGCCGGCGGCACCCGATCCTCGTCCACCTCTAAAGCCGTACCTCGATAAGCTGCGGGCCTGGTTCCGCGCAGCTTGCCACCAGCGCCCTGGTCAGCGCCTCGACATCCTCCACCGCTCGCGCCGGTACGCCCATGCTCTTGGCCATCGCCAGCCAGTCGATCCGCGGCCGGTCGATATCCATCATCGCCAGCGCCTGTTCGCCCGGCTCACCCGCCTTCATGTTGGCGAACTCGGCCTTGAGAATGGCGTAGGAATTGTTGGCGAAGATGATGGTGGTGATATCGAGCGCCTCGCGCGCCTGCGTCCACAAGGACTGGATCGTGTACATCGCGCTGCCATCGCCCACCATGCAGAACACGCGCCGTCCCGGGCAGGCCAGCGCCGCCCCGGTGGCAAGGGGCGTCGCATAGCCGATCGAGCCGCCCATGTTGTTGATCATGTCATGCGGGCGCGCGCCATGCGTATAGCCCATCGTCTCGCGGCCGGTTGTCAGCGATTCATCGACCACGATGCATCCTTCGGGGATGGCATGGGCTAAGGCATGAGCGATGCTTACGGGCGTGAGGGCCCCACGCGGAACCGGCGTTTGTTCGCGCGGCTGGACTAGCGGCGCGGTCCGCCCCGCGCCCAACGCGTCGATCAGCATTTCCAGCGCCATCTCGCTGTTCTCGTCCGGCTCGGCCAGAGCATGGACCTTGGTGCCCGGCGCCTTCATCAGGCTGGGCTTGTCGGGATAGCTGAAAAAGGCGACGGGCTCGCTCGTCTCAATGGTCACCAGATGGCGGAAGGGCGCGAGAAAGGTGATTGCCAGATCGATCGCATACGGAATGCGCTCGAGCGGCGTGCGCCCGGCGCCGCGTTCGGTGCGCGCGGTGAAGAATTGCGTGGCAAGCCGCGTTCCGGTCGCATGGCCGACGACGCCCGCCAGTTCGAGCGCCCGCCCCCGGGTCGACTTGCCCGCCAGGATGATCAGCGTCGGCTCTCCGCTTTTGAGCACCTTGGCTACCTCAGCAACACGCTCGGCGCTGGGTGGCTTTCGTACAGGCAGTGCTGCGGGAGGCGCGGCGGCGGCGGGGCCATCCACCTCGCGCCACGATACATCGCCCGGCAAAATAAGCGTTGCGATCTTGGCCGGATGGCCGGCGGCAACCGCGATTGCATCGGTGGCATCCGTCGCCATCATCGTAGGGGAATCGACCTGGCGCACCCAGTGACTGAGCGGCCGTGCAAGCCCCGCAATATCCGAGGCAAGCGGCGGATCATGCGCCAGGTGATCGAGCGAATGTTCGCCCACGATATTGACCATGCCCGAAGAGGCCCGGCGCGCATTGTGGATGTTGGCCAACCCGTTCGCCAGTCCCGGACCAAGATGCAGCAGTGTGGCGGCAGGCGTGTCGGTCATCCGGTACCAGCCATCCGCCGCCCCGGTGGCCACACCCTCGAACAGGCACAGCACGCTCCGCATCCGCGGATCATCGAGCGCGGCGAGGAAGTGCATCTCGCTGGTGCCGGGATTGGCGAAGCACATGCTAACGCCGTGCTGGACCAGCGTGTCGACCAGCAGCTTGGCGCCGTTCATAATAGCCTGGTCCTGTCGCTCGTGCCTTGACGCGATCCTGCTTCAGCGCACATTGCCGTGCTCCCCCACCCGGTTGCCCGCACGACCATACATGCCGCGCGCCGCCGCGCCTAACATGCCCGTCGCAGGGGGCAAGCCCCGCACATTTTCGCTCGAACCGAGCCGGGTTCAGGCGATCAGGGCAGCAGGTCGGTGAAGCGCCGATAGGCCATGCGTTCGCGCAGCAAATCGGCATCCGACAGGCGGAAGGTCATTCCGCTGCGCGCCACTTCGCCGCCCCTCTCGAGCGCGGCGATGGTGCGGCTGACATGCACACTGGTCGCGCCGATAAGGTCGCCGATCTCTTCCTGCGTCAATGGTAGCGGCAGCCAGTCGGAGTTTTGCGCGGTCAGGCGCAGTTCGTCATCGACATCGAGCAGCAGGATCCGCAGGCAGTCTTTGGCTGGCAGCGAGATCAGCGCCCGGGTCCGTTGCGATATCCGCAAAGCGCGCCGCATCTCATGCTCGCGGAGCGCTCTGGCGATGTCGGCTCGCTCGTCCAGCAGCGCCTTGAACGACTGGCGGCTCAGAACAAGGATGCGGCTGCGCGCCTTGAACAGGATGCTCTCGCGCCGGTCGCGCCGCTCGGGCCGGGTCCAGTTGCAGATTGCCCCGGGACCGTAGAAGTCGATGATATGGCGCTTGCCGCCGGCCAGCAGCGAATAATCGAACGCGAACCCGTCCTCGAGCAGGTAAAGCCGGTCCGATGCCACGCCGTCCCCGCATATCACGCGGTCGCGATCGATAATCATCGTGTCGGTGACGCAATCCATCAGCGAAGAGAGATCGAGCACATGCCCAACCGAGGACAAGCGGCTCGCCAGCGCTGCCAGTTCGAAATCTGCTCCCATGTCCAATCCTACCAATGGCTCGCTCACCAAGCTCATCGAGACATATTCCCTTGATGCAGGTTAGTAGGCCTCGATAAGCAGACCCACATAACTAATCAAAGGAAAGACGGAACATCGGCAAATCGGTTCTTTCGATTCCTTCCCTTTTTGATACAGTACGACAACTTATGATAAGAGCTGCAAGTCAAGCTACGGCCGTTTTTTCAGGTTGATCATGTGTCTGACCCATAATGGGGCGGATGCATTTCATGATGCTCCGCGTTGGTTTGAGCCTGCCCGTGTTTGAGGGGGATCAGGGAGCGCAACGAGGGTTTTTTTTGGGCGCGGACAAAGAACCGATTATCGGCGGCGCCGGGGCAAAACCGGTCGACGCTCGGCGCGCGAGATCGCAACGCGCGCGACGGTCTGGCGCGAAAAGGGCGCCATTGTCACAAAATCGACACCGTTCTCCAGCGCCTTCGAGGCCGTCTTTCTACCGCGACTCGATCGTCACGCGGGGCATTTCCATCACCACCACCTCGCCACTGGTGCGCGTGATGCCATAGATCGTACGCGGCTGCGAACGGTCCCAGGCCCAGGCCTGGCCTTCGAGCGGCGCGGCAATGGTGGCGACATGTTCGAGCATAGGTCCTTGCTCGGGTACGCGCAGGACGTAGATTTCCTGTGCCCCATGGCCGGTCACGTAAAGCAACTCGTCCGGACCGAAACTGCCGCCAGAATTGCTGGTCGGCGCGAACCGGGCAAGCACGCTGTCGGGGAAGCGGTAACCGCCCGTGCGGCGCCAGGCGTCATCGAAGGTGACGATCTCGCTGAAGCGGTGATCGCGTCCGGGCTCTCCGCCCTTGTCGTCATAATGGGCAAAACCGGCCCACCACTGCCCCTGATGGCGCTCGATCCAGGTGAGCGATCCCCAGGCCATGCCCAGCGGAGCCGAGCGCACATGGCGCAACGTGGCCCGGTCGAACATCTCGACCGAGCTGGCCATCGGCACTTGCGGGAAGTTGGAGTTGGCACACACGAGTTCGATTTGGATCACCACGCATGAATTCAGATGAGCGATCGTCCTGCTATCACCCAGCCATTCGGCTACCCGCTGGCCGCTGGTCTTGTCGTATTTGCCGATCACCGAATTGGTCACCGCATAGAAATGCTGCTCGTCCACCGCCACGCCCTGGCGCGCTTCGGGCGCGGTCCAGCGCCGGATCTCGCGGGCCTCGAATTGCTGCGGTGGCGCGATGGTGGGCGAGGCGCGATAATGCTCGCGAAGCCGCTGCTCGAGCTCGGCGGGGGTTTCGCTCGGCGCAGGCTGCTCCTGCGCGGCCAGACCCACCGGTGCGATGAGCGCGAGTGCCGCCGCCGCCCTGGTGAAGGCGCGCTTCACAGCGCCACCGAGGCGCCGACCGAGAAGGTGCGGCCATATTGCGCCGCTTCCTGCAGCAGGTTGCGCCCCGGTCCGGTCAGTTCGCGGCGGCCCGCGTCGGTCAGGTTCTCTCCTTCAGCGAACAATTCGATCTGCGGCGTCAGGCGCAGGCGAACCTGAGCATCGAGCTGGCCGCGCTCCTTCCAGAACTGGTCGGCGGCGGGGATGTTGCCGTTGATGTTCTCGAGGAACTCACCGATGTAGTTATAGGCCACCCGGGCCTGGAACGGTCCCTGCTCGTAGAACAGCTGGGCATTGGCGATCCATTCGGGTTGGAGGACGAACCCGCGCTCGCGAGGGCCGACGGGCGTCACGACTTTCAGGTCGCTATGGACCCAGGTGGCGTTGAGATTGACGCCGAAGCCATCAAACGGGGCGGGCAGGAAGGTGAAAGTCTGCTGGATGGCCGCCTCGATACCGAACAAAAGCGCGCTCTGTGCGTTGCGCGCCTGCGACACCTGGACCTGCTCCACGCCCCTGCCAATACCCAGATCGAGCATCTCGATGGTGGTCAGATTGAAGATCTCGTCCTTGATATCCTTGAAGAACATGCCCAGCGCCAGCAGGCCGCCGGGCGTGTAATACTCGATCGAAGCGTCAATACCATTGCTGCGCCGGGGCCTGAGGCCGGGGTTGCCGCGGCTGAGCGTGGGCACGGCATTCGCCGACAGGCTGATCGATTCGCGCGCCGTGATGTCGCTGAAATCAGGCCGGCCGATGGTGGTGGTATAGGCAGCACGCACCACCAGATCATCGCCCGCGTTCCAGCGCAGATGGACGCTTGGTAGCCAGCTGTCATAGCTCCCCTCGCGGTCGGCCGGCGTGTTGACGCCCGCCAGTGTGCGCGTCGCGGTGCTCGCCACATCGGTGCGCTCGAAGCGAACCCCGGCGATCACCTGCAAGTCCATAAGCTCAGCCGAGCCTTGTGCGAAGCCGCCATAGATTCGCTCGTTCACCGTGAAGTCCGAGGTGACATTGCTGGAATTGCCGGTGAATGCGTCGCGGTTGGCAGCAAAGAAGTCGTTCGCGCCAGCGCTGTTGACGATAAGGTCGAACGTGTAGCCGCCCACGATATCCACCGGTCGCCGCTCGAACGCATCCGCCAGTGTATAGGAAAGCGGCGATGTCGCGGGCAGGGAGAAAGAGGTGAAGTCCTGGTCGTTCACCCGGTCGGTCTCGCGATAGAGGCCGCCTGCCTTCAGCGCCAGGTCGGTCCGCGCGAACTGGGTGCGCCAGGTCAATGCCGCGCGTGCCTCGTAGACATCCTCGGTGCTGGTGCGCTGCAATTCCCCGCGCGAATTGAACCGGTAGTTCGCCGGATCGGCGGTGGCGGCGGGGTTGAGCGGGTTGAAGCTGTGGAAAAAATCCGAGAAATCATAGGCGAAACCGAATGGCGCGGTGGCCGATGTGCGGAAGTCCTCGGTGCTTTCGGGATTGTCGAGCTCGGCCCCTGAATACAGCGCGTCGAACTCGGCGGTGACCGCGTCGCTCGGCTCGTAGCGTAGGTTATATTGTGCGTTCCAGATCGAGCGGTTGATCTGAAAGCGGCCTAGGCCGACGATGTTGCGGGCCGATATGAATGTGCCGGTAGTGGGTGTCTGATCGATCACATTGCCGACCTGCTCGATGCGGTTCTCGTGCCGCACCTCGTCATCCTCCATCCGGTTATAGGTGCCAAACAGCCGCATATAGAGCGTGTCCGCCGCCTGCCATTCGAGCGTGAGCGCGCCGCCGGTCCGCTCACGGATATTGTTATAGAGGAAAAGCCGCCGCTGGACCGGAACGAGGATGTCGTTGCCAGCCGCTGCGCCCAAGTTCACCGGCGTGCCGGCGGCGGTGTATTCGCGGTAGCTGGGATTGGCGGTCTCCACCTGCGGAATGTCCGAATCGCGGATCTGGTAGCTTGCCGAGGCGACGATGCCGAACTGGTCGTCCGCTCCAAAGGTTGCGCCGGCGGTGGCATTGGCGCGCCACGAAAGCTTTTCGCCGCGAATGTCGCCGCTCTGCTCGTAAGCGGTCAGCGCACCGGTCGCCTGAAGGAACGGGCCGTTCGCGTCGAAAGCGCTCTGGGTCACGATATTGATGATCCCGGCGATGGCGTTGGGATCAAGGTCCGGCGTAACGGTCTTGAACACCTCGAGCCGCGAAGCCAGCGTCGAGGGAACGATATCGAGCGGTACGGTGCGGTCGGAATTGCTGACTGAGGCCACAATGCCGCCGTTGATCTGGGTGCGGTTATAGGTCGAGGGCAGGCCCCGGATGACGGGGAAGCGCGGTTCGCCCTGGTCTTCCTGGACCGAAATGCCCGGAATGCGGCGCAGGGCGGCGGCGGTGTTCTGGTCGGGCAAACGGCCGATATCATCCGCCGAGACCACATCCACGATATTGAAGGTCGCCCGCTTGGTCTCGATCGCTTCGCGCTCCGAAGCGCGAAAACCCGTCACGATGATGGTGTCGAGCGCCGCATCGCGAGGCGTGCCTTCCTCGATCGGGCCGCTGGGCGTCTGCGCCTGCGCCGGGCTGATGAAACCGAGCGACAATGCCGAACCGGCGGCGAGCATGATGGTCGAACGAAACATGGTGAGCGGACCCTCCTGAGGACAGGGGGGCGGCTAGGCGCAACATTTGACCGCGCAATTACGCATCGGTGAAAGATATGTGACGTTCGCGGCGGCTATTTTGTCTCAAGAATAATTTTCGACCGTCGCGGCAGGTGGCTTCACCCGATGTTCTCCAAAGATCAGGACCTTCGACAACCATGTGACAGGGATTGGATCGGATGGCCCGGACCCAACCGCAAAAGCGCTCGGTAACAGTCCAGGCTTTGCTCCCCTGGCTTGCCCGCGGTTCGATCACCAATCAGAGCCGAGGCGTCCAATCCGCCGGCAAGGGCCGTCCGTTCACCAGCAGACCGTCCACCGCGCTGCCCGCCACCACGACCGCGTAGTGGAACGAGGCGGTCCGTTTCTGCTCGTTGCCCAGACCGAAAACGCAGAGCAGGGCGATGCACTTCTCCCCATCGCCAAAGGCCCTGACGACAAAGGCGCGCAACCGCAGATAACCCGATTGGCGCTGCGCCTCGACGAACGCGTTCACCTGCGAGATCAGCGGCTCTTGTGCCTCGCGCGAAAGATCGGGGTGATCCTCGGCTCGGAAATGGACGAGATCCCGCCTGTCCTGGTTCATGTCCACATCGAAAGCCACATGGAGGACCGGTTCGCTCGCCACCTCGATCTCGTCACCAACACGCCAGAGCCGTCCGATCCGCTCCTGGTAACTATCCGCCACAAGCGCGCCATCAGGGGTGACGATTGCCGCGCAGGTCGGCGTCTGAAGCGAAACACGATCTTCGTCGAGCGGGAAGGGGTGGGCAGCGAAGGTTGCAAGGATATCCTCCTCGCTCATCCGGTCTACGCCCGACCACCACATCCGTGCGGTACCGAGCAGGCCGAAATCGACAGGCCGCTCTCCGCGACTTAGTTCCTCAAGGCGTTCGAGCGCACTCATGCTCCCAGCCCTCCGAGAGTTTGCCTCAGTACCGACATTTCGTCGAACACCGTTACATCCTCGATGACGAGCCCTTCCCGGAGCCGGTAGTGCGAGACCACCATGATAAGGATGTCGCGTCCGCTCGGCTGCCCCCATACCCCCGCCGATGCGTGCCGGCCGACAACCGACCAGCGCAGCGCGACGGCTATGTCTCCATGCGGCAGCGGACGCGCGGCGATGTGTTCGCAGCGGAAGGCGCGGTCGTGCAGCGCGCCGGTGATCTGCATCAGGCAACCGACCCAGAACCCGCGTCCGAAGCCATGTCGACGCGACGGCCAGCGGATCTCGACGGCGGGTGACAGCACCGCGGCGGCATCGCCATAGAGATCGTCCGCCAGCGCAATGCGCAAGGCGCGCGCCAGCGGGCCGGCCGGGTGGTCCTGGGGGATCGGAACATCCGCCTGGTTGCGCACGGCGGCGATGGCCTGCGATCGCCAGCCGTGCCGGTCCGGATCGCCCTCCTTGTCAGCTTCGGCCATCGCGGCCGCCGCCTGGCGAGGGTCCGCGCCCACCTGCCACAGCGCGGTGGTGTTGTCGCGCACCAGCCATTCCTCAACGATACGGTTGGCGACAACCTTGCAGTCGGCGATGGTCGATACGCCGGTACCACGCATGGTCGCGTTGCCCACGATCGGCTCGTCACCAAGATGGGTCGCCCGACTGGTGATGCGGTGCGAGCTATAGAACGCGCCCGGCGCGTCCTCGCTCCAGATCACGTCCTCGGCCAAGACAACCCGGTCGGCATAGCTGGACAGCGCGCTGATGGTGTTCTGCGTCACCACCTCGGCCCCCACCGAAGGACCTGCCAAGGTGTGCATCACGCAGTCGTCGCCGTAATGCGTCCGACAAAGGCCGACGTTCTTCTCTTCCCAGATACGATGGGTGCAGCGAATGATGTAGTCCACGATGTCGCGGTAGACCGGATCGAACCCGGTCAGTTCCTGCCGCCTTGGACCTTGTTCGAGCTGGTGCGCTATCGGTCTGCCGACCGGCGAGAGAACGTTCGCATCTTGGTCCCACCGCATGAGGCTCTCCATTCGACGATCAACCGCAATGCCTGCTAGCATCGGCGACTGCGCAGTCAATCGGCAAGCAATGAGCGGGTGGCTCTCTGGCCAGCCTCGACCGCTCCGAACCAGTCCTCCAGGCCGTTCTGACCAAAGGCGATCCGGCCGTGTCTCTCGGCCATCGCGTCCACCGGCGCAAGGGCGCCCTCTCCGAAGAAGAATCCCGGCGGCGGGGTGACGAAGGCATGGCCCCATCGGTTCAGCACAATCCCGGCAACATCGCGCGCCGCGACGAACCCCGCGCTGGAGAACATCTGCTCCAGCTGAGAGATCAAGCGGCGTTCGTATGTTTCAAACGGAGTGTCGTAAAGCTCCATCCTGGCCGAAGCGGCCCCCGCCTGGAGGGGCAGGTCGGGGCGGGGGAAGGGAATATAGACGGTCATGACAATCGGTTTGTCGGGATGGAAAGGAGCAAGCTGCTTGCCCTGCCAGATCATCGGCTTGCGGACGTTGCAATAAAAGCCCGTTCCATCGAACCACCTGGCCGCCGAGATGCCAAGCCGATCGAGGAACCGCCAGTTTCGCAGTGCGACATTGGCCATCAGAATGGGGGAGTAGTGGTAGGCGGCGAACGCGGTCGCGAGCTCGGCATCCAGCTGCTTGACAATATGCTTGGTGACCCACGCGCCGGTCGTCACGACCACGCCATCGGCGGTGACCCGATGCCGCGATCCTTCCTGCCAATAGTCGACCTCGACCCGCTTGCCCGGAACATTCTCCACCCGGAACACCGTTGCGCGTGACCGGATGCGGACCGCGTTTGGCGATTGGTCGAGCGTTGATGGATCGAGCTTGCCGAACTGCCGTCCCGCGTCGCCATCGCTGAATGCCTGGGGCGCGACCAGCTTTGCAAGACCCCGGGCGAGCACCGTGTTACCCGATGGAAAGCTGACGAAGCGATCGGAGAACGCGGCGCCGGGACTGCCCGCCGGATAGCGCTCCAGACCCGGAAGCGCGCGCGCTCCATAGGCCGATATCTTCGGTCCGGTGATACACATGCCGGTGGTGATGAACGATATGGCCTCGGGAGTTGCATCAAGTTCGTTCCGAGCGAACTCCTCGAAAGTAAGCGAATCCAGCCTGCGCGCCTCGTCTCCTTCGGGCACCCCTGCTCGCTTGCGTCCTCGCAACGCGAGCAGACTCTGCTTTGTAGCCTCATCGAACGGCGCGCGGGACAGGTTGTCCTCCCACATGTCGGAGACCCAACCCTGGCTTCCGAAGTGGTAGCCGGTGGTGGCGCTTTGCTCGCCGGCATAGAGCGCACCGCTGCTCGAGGCGGAAAAGACGGTTTGCGGACCGCCATCCTCGCGCTGTGCGAAGTCGAACTCGAACGGCAGGCCAAGCTCGGTCCATAGCTCCCCCCCGCGATCATCCGCGGACTGGGGCACGACGAAATTGAGCGACGCCTGAGCGCCCGCAAGCATGTGACCGTCCACTTCGAACTGGTTCGCCTTGGCGTAACCACCGAGAATTTCCTGGTTGTCGAGCAGCAACGCCCTGCCGTCCGGTCGCTCCTTTACGAACTCGCGCAGCGCTCCCAGTCCGCCGAAGCCTCCGCCCACGACGATCAAATCGTAATGCTCGCCGATATTTCGGACGTCCTGGTCGAAATGCGCGCCATCGCGGATGGCATGGCCGGCTTGCGTGGTTCGCCAGGTGTTGCCGTTGGCGCCTCGGTACTCGCCGATGCCGCTCGGACCATCCCAGCCGGGTCGTGCGGAGATCGGTTCGGCCACGCTATTTTCCGCAGGCCTGCATCCAGGCAATAACGCGGCGCCGGTGCCGACCAATACGCCATTGCAGAAGTCGCGGCGACTGATCGCTGATCCGAGCGGGGATTTCCGGTCGTCTCGGAAGCCGGTCACTCTTCGGTGACCTCTTCCGGAGGTGGCAGGAATTGCGCGGGGTCGGCGGCAAAGCAGTAGAACAATCCGTTGCCCCCCGTCACCTTGAGATCGTCGGACGAACAGCCAACGGTCTGATGCGCGGAGTTCCACGATATGCTCAGCCCGATCGTGTCGCGGTCGGAGTGGCCGATCTGCGCGCTTCCTTGCGCACCGGAGTAGGTCCAGTTCCGGCACGCGCGGTCGTAGCGGTTGTCGAACGCTCTTCCGTTGGCGCGTGAGCCGGTCAGGATATCGTGTCGCAGCACCGGGTCGCCCTTGCCCCCGATGCGCTCGCCGGTCTCGGTCAAAGCCGAACCCTGGCTTACCAGGTTGCCCGCGCGCGCGAGTTCGGCGGTGTCACCGTGCAGATGCGCCAATCCTGTCGCGATCCTGATATTTTCCACGTTGAACCACGGTCCTGATCCGATTCGGTCGCGGGCGTCGATCGCCGGCGCATTCGCGGTTTGCTGGGTGCTCAGATAGGCGCGCCAGTCGCGGTCCGCCAAGCCGGCCGCCTTGGCGAGCTTGCGGCAATGGGCATCGGCGCCGGCGAGACCTCCCAGGTTACCGCCCTCCAGCCCGACGCTGGTGACAAAGAAGCTCGGCTCGCCACGCGGCACCTGTTCGAAAGGCGGAATGGCGGTCGATGGCGGGGCGAAATCTTCAACGCACGCGCCCAGCAGCACGAGACAGGAGGCGACGATTACGCCTCCTGGCCAGCCCAAGACCCGGCGGGGTCTGGTGCAGTAGTGAACGGACGCTTCCACTTGCTCTCGGCGGCTAAAGAGCTATGAATTCAAAGTCAATATTCCTGCTAAGGTCCATGATGCGATCGACCATTCCCATCGTTCCCGACCGTGAAATCGCCCAGCTTGTGACGCCCGCGGACGCCTTGTCGGTCATCCCAGCCGCCTTCGGCGATGCGACGACGGCTGGCCCACGGGCGGTGGCCGAGCGCGATGTTGCCGGCGGTTGCAAGACCTTGCTCGCTATGCCGGCCATGAACGCTTCGGGCCTGTCGATCGTGAAGGTCGTCGTCGTGGAAAGAGGCGCGGGCAATCGGTTGGTCAGCCAGCTGCTCGTGCTCGATGACACGGGCGAGGTGACCATGGTCCTCGATGCGCATACGATCACCGCGCTTAGAACGGCGGCCGCGTCCGTCCATGCGGCGCGAACCATCGGCGTGACCGGGGGGCGGCTTGCCGTGATGGGGTCCGGGCGTCAGGCACGTGCGCAAGTACGAGCCTTCGTCGATGCGCTTTCGATCGAGAAGGTGATGATCTGGGCAAGGCGGGAGGAGGCCGCGCACCAGATGCTTCGCTCCCTTTGTGATCTCGATGTTCCCATTGAAATCGCACCGTCGCGAGAGAAAGCAGTGCGCGGGGCCGATCTTGTCACCTGTGCCACCGCATCTTCCACACCCCTCGTGCTGGGCGACTGGGTGCGGCCTGGGATGCATATCGATCTTGTCGGCGGCTTTCGACCGGATATGCGCGAGGCCGACAATACGTTGATGCGCCGTGCACGAATTTTCGCGGATACGGATCGCGCACTGGTGGAGGCGGGTGATCTGTGTGGCCCGCTGGCCGACGGGGTGATCGCTGTCGAAGAGGTGACGATAATGAATCAGCCGCCGGTGCAACAAAAGTGGGGCGGCGACTGCGATGTCACCGTCTTCAAGTCGGTCGGGCACGCTGCAGAGGATCTGGTGCTCGCCGAACTGGTCCTGCACCGTCTGGGCGCCGTCGCTGAAATCCCATCCGCCGGACAAGCGATAACCGCGGGCATGGTTCAGTGAAAGGCTCGGAAACCTCCATCCGCGCCGAGGACATCCCGCTTGCGCGCCGGGCGGCAGCTTTCGTGCTGCTGATGGTGTTCGAGTTCTTCTACGGGTGGTCGTGGAACACGGTGGACGTTCTACGCCCGCAGATTCGCGATGACCTGGGGCTGACGCTTACCCAGGCCGGCTCCGCCTATACCGCGCAAAGCCTCGGGGCGCTGATCGGGGCGGTCGCCTTCGGTGCCTTGGCCGACCGTTTCGGCAGGCGGCCGGTGCTCTTTGTAATCGTGCTGGGAACCGCGGTGGCGGCAGCGGTGGGCGTGCTGGTGGAGACCTATCTGGGTCTCATCGTGCAAAGGTTCGTGCTCGGCCTGTTCCTCGGGGCCAACTTCCCGGTCCTCATCGCCACCTACATGGGCCTGTTTTCAGGCAGCGTTCGCGGCAAGCTCACCAGTGTCGGCCAGGGAACCTACAACCTGTCGGTCATCGTTTTGGGCATGGCATATGGCCTTTTTGCCGAACGCGCCGACTGGCATGTGCTGTTGCTTATCGGGTCGGTTCCCGCGATCCTTCTTTCGCCGCTGATATTGTGGTTGGTCCCGGACGACCGCCGAATGCTCGCCTGGGGTGCTGATCCGAATGAGCCCAAAAGCACCAAGCCACCTTTGCTCGAACTCTTCTCGCCGGTGCTGCGACGCAACACATGGCTGTTGTTCGCCTTGGTTGCGCTCAACTTTTTCGCCTATCAGGCCTTCGCCGGGTGGACTACCACCTTCCTCAAGGACGATCAGGGCTTCACGCCCGAGGTGATCGGTAACATCGTCGCCACCCAGTTTGCGGGCGCGTTGCTGGGCGGGTTCTTCTGGGGATGGTTCGCCGACCGCTATGGTCGCAAACCCGTCGGAGTGGGGTTCGCGCTCGCTGCCGTGGCGGTGCTGCTTTATCTCACCGTGGCGACAACGCCCACCCAGTTCGCGTTGTTCGGCTTTGCCTGGGGTTTCGCCATGACCGCCTCGGTCGCCTGGGCTCCGTGGATCTCGGAGATGTATCCTACCAGGGTTCGCTCCTCGGCCATGTCGATCTTCAACTGGGGTCGCATCGTCTCGATGACCGCGCCGCTGGTGACCGGCGAGATTGCCGGGTCCTTCGGTCTTGGCGCCGCGATGTCGCTGGCGGTGGTCGGCTTCGCGATCGGCGCGGTGGTGTGGTTCGCGCTGCCCGAGACCCATGCCAGGAAGGCATCGCAGTAAGGCATAATCCTGCCGCGGGCAGTGACCGAGCGCAGCTTCAAGCGGCTTCGCAAGCGAGCGCCATACAGTCTTGGACGATCATCGCCCGGTGGAGCGAAGCGGCGAGGCAGGGCAGAGCGAGCGCAAAAAACGGTTGTGGCGCGACCTAACGAGCGCGCCACAACCGTCCAGCAATCTTTAATGGTCCCCCGAACTTACCGGACCGGTATTTGCGCGTGCCTAGTACCGGAAACCAACCCGCACGCCGTAGGTACGAGGATCGTTATAAGTGCCCTGGATCTCGCCATTGGAACGTACCGTTATACGGCCCAGCGTGGCTTCATCCTCGATATTGTGGACGAACACCTGCGCGCTGTACACCCCGTCCTCCGATTCCCAGGTGATCCGGGCGTCGGTCTTGAAGAAGCTGTCCTGCTCGATGTTCGGGGCCGATGGGGACAGAAGATAGGGGCCTGTCCACTGGGTGTTGACCTGCGGCGTCACGATGCCGGCCGCGCCCAGGTCGATCTCATACGCCACGCCGAATTGCCCGGACCAGTCCGGCGTGTTCTGAACGCGCAGATCGGTGGGGATATAGGCGAAGTTAAAGTTGTTGATGCCCGTTGCCACAAAATCCTCAGGGTTAGTTTGCGCGTTCGGAAAATATCCGCCGCCTATGCCGTAGTTCTGAGGTGCCGTCGGAGGAAATGCTCCGGCGCCGCAAGAAGGCTGGGAGATGTAGAAGCAGATGAAGTTCGCCGGCGCGAAGCGGGGGAACTCATCGTAGCGCGACCGCAGGTAGTTGACCGCCGCATTGATGGTCAGACCCCGCACCGGAACGGCGACCAGATCGAGCTCGACGCCATAGGCATCCTGACCCGCGATGTTGAAGATCGTCGTGACGTTCTGCGGTGGAGCGGGCGCCGGTTGCACCTGGATGGCCTGCGTTCCCTGCTCCTGAAGATCTTCGTACCTGTTATAGAAGGCGGCTATGTTGAGCCGGAGGCGCCCGTCGAAGAACTGGTTCTTGGATCCGATTTCGAACGCGTCGACGGTTTCCTCATCAAAGGTCGTGAACGACCCGCCCGCTGCGTTGGCGGCGAAAGCGCCTGAACCAAAGCCGCCGGAGTGCGCTCCCTTACTGTAGCTGGCGTAGACCATGTTTTCCGGGGTGATCTCGTAATCGACAGCAGCGCGCCAGGTAAAGAACTCGAAATCGCGTTCACCGCAAAGCGTTACGAAATAATTTGGCACGATCGCGACCGGAACGTCGCTCTGGTTGGTCGAGATACCCTGAGGTGTGAACCCACCGCAGGTTGTATTGAATTCATCGCTGAAGAACGGATTGACGGCATAATAGTTGTTCGGGTTGGCAAAACCCTGCTGCGCCGCGAACTGTCCCGCGAATAGGGTTCCGTCGGCAGGCGACTGGGCAATGCTTTTGTACTTCTTTTCGTCGATCGTATAGCGCCCCCCCAGGGTCAGGGTAAGCTGATCGAACAAGGTGTAGGATGCCTGACCGTAGACGGCATAAGACTTGGTCTCTGCTTCGTTGACACTGCGCGAATCGAACAAGTTGCCGGTCGTGAAGTTCAGGCTGCACGATCCGGGCGGGGTCGTGAAGCTGAACTGGCACCCGTTGGAGGCGCCAAAACCGCCGATGCCGCCGTAATATACAGGCAGACCGCGAGCCGCCGCGGTCGCCGTGGTGTAGTCGCGGTTGAGATAGTAGAATGAGTTCCCGTCGCGCCCCTTCTCGCTCAGATAGAACGCGCCCACGGTATATTGCAGGGGATTGCCGATGTCCGCCGACTGCAACTGGAACTCCTGGGTGAAGACGTCCGAGTTCGTTCCTGCAACGAAGTAGCGCAGCGGAATGGCGGCACCGTCACCGTCGCCACCGGCCACCGTATCGAACTTGGTGTACGATGTTATCGAGCGCAGCCTGATATTGTCCGTAAGGTCGAAGTTTATAACGCCGCTATACTGCTCCTGAGTTAGATCTTCGAACGGTGTAGCATCGTAGACGTTCTTGTAGGCGCCGGGGACAGGAACGCCCACGTCCGCGCCATTGATGTCGGGAACATTGTCGCGGAAGGCGTTGGTGAAGGGAAACAGCGTGCCCGTGCCCGGGTTGAGGCCGTTGAACCCGCCCAGACCCGGCGCGGTGCCGGTGAACGTGTAGGTCTGCCCATTGAACACCAGGCTGCCGCCGGGCGGCGTTATAAGGGAAGGATCGACGGCCACGCCGATCACCTTGCCGTTGACCGCGTTGAAGCCCGCACCGCCGCGCTCGAAGTAGCTGCCCCGCAACAGGACCTCCAGCCGATCTTCCAGTCCGGGCGGTGCCCAGCGCAGCGTTCCGCGAACGTAGTCCTCGTGCTTGTCCTGCAGATCGGCATCGGGCGTCACGACGCTTTCCAGAAAGCCGTCCCGGCGCTCGATGGCACCTGCAACGCGCAGGGCAAAGCCATCGGCTAGCGGGACGTTGGCGAAGGCTTCGCCGCGGACACGATCATAATTGCCGACGATGACGTCGATACCGGCTTCCGCGAAATCAACCGGTTCGGCGGTGGTCAGCGAAATGTTGCCGCCATAGCTGTTGCGGCCGAAGAGCGTGCCCTGAGGACCCTTCTGCACCTCGATCCGGGCAAGATCGACAAGCGCCGCGGTCGCCTGCTGGGGCCGGGCCTGATAGATCTCGTCGATATAGAACCCGATACGCGGGTCGGAGTTCAGACCGACTGCCTCGGTATAGACGCCACGTATCGCCGGTCGCTGCGCGGAGCCGGAGCGGGCCAGCCTAAGACCGGGCACGACCTGCTCGAGGCGGCTGATGTCGCTGAGATCCTTGTTCCTGATCTCTTCGCGGCCGACAACCGCGACGGAGATGGGGACATCTTGAAGGTTCTCTTCGCGCCGTTGCGCGGTGACTACGATAAGGTCAACTCCGGAGGTCTGGGCAGGCGCATCCGGCGAAGATTCCAGCGCGTTGGGAGTGCCGGTCTGCTGGGCGAAAGCGGCCTGAGGAATGGCCAGCGTCAGCGGCGCAACCCCCGTCATCAATCCCATAACTATGCGACGGCCCAAAATGGTCATGTATCCCTCCCAAATATCCGAAGCGGCATATTGCAACCGCAGTCAGATGACAAGACCTCGGCCAGGCGCCCTTGAAGGTATGCTGGACATTGGACGATAGGCATTGGGGTGCAGTCGGATGCAAGATCGCCGTCAAGGCAGGCGCGAAAGCGTCGGATCGGCGGCGAACGGCAGATCCTCGAACACGTTCAGACCCAGTTGTTCAAGCATATGGGGGATGTCCATCATTACCCAGTTGTCGGTGATGCGTCCTTTTTCGTCCAACCGATACCAATCTGCCACACGCATCTCGATCTCTTGGCCGGTCGGCGGCAGCCCGAGCCATTGCGATCCCGTGTGCCGCCCCCTCATTGCCGGCCAGCCAGCGGTCATTGCCAGATTGCCATCGCCGATCTCGCAGAAGTGCCCCGGCCTTTCGATCGGACCCTCTTCGGCTCTCGGAATACCGCACCGGTCCTGGAAGGCGCGCAGAAACAAAGCGCCGTGCGAATCGCGAAACCCCTCCATTCCTCGCGACGATCCGATGCCGGCAGGGCCGAACCAGTTCATTCGCGCGGCCCAATGCGGACTGTGATGCGCCGCGGCGCTCGCCCGATCGACCACCGCGGGTCCGGCGGGCAGCCCGCGTTGCATCTTGCGGATGATCTTCAGCGCGTCGTGGTGCTCCTTACCATCCGCAGCATCGACATCGCTCGTCGGGAAAATCCATTCGATCTGCGATCCGGGCATCGGCCGAAGCGGAAAATAGCCGGCGAGCCGGATCAACTCGAGCAGATCGAACATGATGAAGCATGCGATTGCCGTCGCGCCATCATAGACGGCGTTCATCGCGAACCGGAGCGTGGCCAGCTTACCGGTGTGGGGTATGCCGACCAGGTCCTCGATGAAGTTCCCCACCACGAACCCCAGCAGGCTGGCATGCCGGTAGCCTTCGTACTCGCCCTGAAGCGAGATGGCGGGCTGGATGGAAAAATCGGGAAGCGCCCGCCTCAGCGGCGTCCAGAACACCTCGGACGCAGCCTCTGGCGTGTCCGCTTGCTCGAACGGTGCAGAGAACCGATGGACCGCCTGCCCGGCGAAGTGACCGGCCAGTATGCCTGCCGTGTCCTCGGCCCGTGCGTTCGAGAGCGCTCGCGCCAGTTCGAGCAGTCGTCCCTGTGCTTCCATCGCGAACCTCATCTGCGGCTGGCGTTCTGCATGCGGATGCATTAGGCGAGCGTCAAGCGGCTCATAAAGGGCGCGATTGCGGGTGGAGAAAAAGATGTCGGCAACGCTTCCGGGGAAACCTCCCCTACGTCCATTGGACAAGGCGACATACGGTCTTGGCAGCACCGCCGAAGCGATCGTCTACACGACCACTGCCAGCTTTCTTCTCATCTTCTACAACCAGGTACGGGGCTTGGAAGCCGGGCACGTGGGAACGGCCCTGGCGATCGGAATGGTCGTCAACGCGGTGTTCGATCCGCTGGTCGGCTCGTGGTCGGACCGGGTCAAGACGCGGATCGGGCGGCGCCACCCCTTCCTGTTTGCATCGATCCTGCCAGGCGCCCTTTGCTTTTACCTCCTCTTCAATCCGCCCAATGGTCTCGATGAAATCTGGGAGCTGGTCTGGCTTACCACCTTCAACGTGGCGCTGCTGCAGTGCATGTCGCTCTACCACACGCCGCACATGGCCTTGGGGGGCGAGCTTTCGGATGATTATCTGGGCCGATCCAGCGTCATGGCGTACAACACCTTCTTTCTGTGGATCGGCGATACGCTCGGCTGGGTCCTGTCGTTTGCCTGGTTCTTCCGGACGACGGAAGAGTTCAGCAACGGCGCGCTCGATCCGTCCCGCTACGACGAGTTCGGGCTCAGCTTCGCCGCGCTCATAATCCTCTTTTGTACGATCTCGGCGCTTTCGACCAAGAAGTTCATTCCTTACCTGCAACAGGCGGCACCCAATACACCAAGGTTCGGGCCGGTCGAATTTTTCCGGGATTTCATGAAGGCCTGTTCGAACAGGAACTACATCGTCCTCCTTATAGGCATGTTCTTCCTTTCACTGATGACGGGAGTGCGTGCGGGCCTGTGGTTCTATGCGGCAAGCTACTTCTGGCAGATCGACAACACCCAGATCAGCCTCTTCGCGATCGGAAGCTTCATAGGATATCTGTTTGGAGCCTTTGCCGTCACCCGCCTGCACGAGCGGTTCGACAAACGCTGGACGGGCGGGTTCGCGGTCGCAATCTATTGCATCGGACCCGCGCTGCCATTGTCGCTGGGATATCTGGGCATCCTATCTGCCGATACTCCCAACCTGCTGTGGATACTGATCGCGTTCTCGGTCCTTCAGCATGCCCCTTACAGCGTGATGACGACTACGGTTTACTCCGCGCTTGCCGACATTGCCGATGAGAACGAGGTGAAATACGGTCTGCGGCAGGAGGGGATTCTCTACGCCGCCCGCACGCTTTTCGCCCGCGTCGATCAGGCGATCGGAACCGCGCTCGCCGGCTGGGTTCTCACCATCATCGCCTTTCCCGACAGGGCGCGCCCCGGTGAGGTCTCTGAAACCGTGCTGATGGCCTTGGCCGGCGCCTTTGTCCTTTCCACCATCCCCGGACTGATCGCGGCGATCTTCTACGGTATGCTGAGAGTGACGCGTGAGACCTATGACGATGCTCAGAATACGCTTCAGAAACGCAAGGCAGCGCTGATGGGAGGCAAGGTGGAGGATGCCGCGTTCGAACCTGTTTGAGCGAGGGTCGGTTCGATTTGTACTTGCGTGGCTGGGGTGGCAGGATTCGAACCTGCGCATGCCGGTACCAAAAACCGGTGCCTTACCGCTTGGCTACACCCCACCAGGCACGGCGCGGGTTCTATAGCGACCTAGGAGCACGTGTGAAGGGGCGCCAGCGCGCGCCGCTGCGCAGCACTGCGCGCGGCGCCGCAGTGCTTGACCCGATCAGGTGCGCTTGCTGTTGCGCACCGGCTCGAACAGGCTTCTGTCTTCCACCTTGTCGAAGTCGCCGGCTGAGTGACGTTCGGGCATGGCGTCGCTATTTACCAGCCGGCCGCGGATGACACCGGGGCGTGCATCGAGCGCCTTTACCCAGCGACCGACATGTTCGTATTCCTCCAACGAAAGAAAGCGCGCCGCCCCCTCGTAGGCCTGGTCGTGCCACAATCCGCTGAACCAGGGGTAATTGGCGATGTCGGCCAGTGTGTAGGCGTCGCCAGCAAGGTACTCATTGTCCGCCAGTTGCATGTCGGCCACCGCGAAGATCCGCTTGGTCTCCATGGCGTATCGGTCGATCGGATATTTCCAGCGCTCGGGCGCGTATTTATAGAAATGGCCGAAGCCACCGCCAATGAAAGGCGCGGTTCCCATCTGCCAGAACAGCCAGCTCAAAGCTTCAGCGCGAACGGCGCCCATACTGGGTAGGAAGCAATCATACTTGTCGGCGAGATGCAGCAGGATGGCGCCGCTTTCGAAAACCCGGACAGGTTCGGGTCCGGTGCGATCGACCAGCGCGGGGATCTTGGAATTGGGATTGATGGCGACAAAGCCCGAACCGAACTGCTCGCCCTTGGAAATATCGATCCGCCAGGCGTCGTACTGTGCCTGACCGTGACCCGCCTCGATCAGTTCCTCGAGCATGATCGAAGCCTTCTGGCCGTTGGGCGTGGCCAGCGAATAGAGCTGGTAGGGGTGCTCGCCGGAAGGCAACTCGCGCTCCTCGCGTGCGCCTGCGGTGGGGCGATTGATCGAGCCGAAGGTTCCGCCCATCGCCTCGTTCGGGGTCCAAACTTCGGGCGGGCTGTAGCTATCGGCCATGGGGAGATGCTCCTGATTCGATGCGGGGTATCGTGGGCACAAGGTGGAGCACCATGCGGCTGCGGGCAATGCCCGCTCTGCTCCTTCCTTCGATTGAAGGCGGTGCCGTCGGTGCGTGAAAGACCGCCGGTCCGGCACCCGTGAGTAGCGGAACCGGTCGCGCACAGGCGACGTTCTTCTCGCGATGGCCAAGACAACCGGCTCCAAGCTTATCTATGTCGATGACGACCTTCCCGGCATCTCGCGCCGGCGCGCAGGGCGCGGCTGGGCGTATCATGATGCCAAGGGAAGCCGGATCACCGAGCGCGACGAGATCGACCGGCTCAATGCCGTAGGCTTGCCACCCGCTTATGAGGAGGCGTGGTTCTGCCCGGCGGATAACGGCCATATCCTGGCTACCGGGGTGGATGCGAAGGGCCGCAAGCAATATCGCTATCATCCTGATTTCCGCATCGCGCGCGAAAGCGAGAAGTTCGATGCCGCGCGTGTGTTCGGAGAGTTGCTGCCGCTGGTGAGGAAGCGGGTCGAGGCAGACCTAGCCGGGTCCAAGGTTACGCGCGAGCATGCTATCGCCAGCATCGTGCGGCTTCTCGATCTGGGCATCGTGCGGATCGGCAACGAGGCCTATGCCAAGGCCAATAACAGTTTCGGCGCCACCACCTTGCGGCAGGAACATGCCGAGGTGAAGGGCGCCGCGCTCAGGCTCAAGTTCCGCGCCAAGAGCGGCAAGCTGCGAGAGGTGACCATCACCGATCGGCGGCTGGCGCATTTTGTGCGCAAGATGCAGGACCTGCCCGGCCAGCATCTGTTCCAGTACCCAGGCGAGGACGGCAAGGTGCACCATGTCGGGTCGGGCGAGGTCAATAATTACCTGCGCGAGACGATGGGCGAGGATTTCACTGCCAAGAACTTCCGCACTTGGCATGCCAGCGTGCTGGCCTTCGAGCTGTTGGCACGCTCCAAGCAGGTGCTGACGATTAAGGCGCTGATGGAAGAAGTGTCGGACAAGTTGGGCAATACGCCTGCCATCGCGAGAAAAAGCTATGTCCACCCCGCGGTGGTGGCGCTGGTCGATGGCCAGTTGGCCTGGCGCAAGGAACTGAAACTGCCGCGCAAGACCCGCTTTCTGGCGCGTCAGGAACGCGGGTTGCTCGAACTGCTCGAGGCAAGCCCACCGGCAAAGGACCTGCTGGCCGCCGCCTGATCGAGCGGGGGACGCTTGCCGATGCGCTGACCTGAGGGCGCAGCGGGCGACAAGGCAATGGCTGTTCCGCTCGATGTGCTTCGGCATCGGATCGGCGCACGGGCGCGGTGCCGCAGCGAGACGATCCCAGCAGATGTTCTGACGATTCATCCCGACGGGGTCTTAAACGCCCTTTCGCCGGCACCCCGCTTGCCGCTGGTTCAGCTCAGCCGCATCAACCAGCCATGCGGATCGGGCGCGGTGCCCCGCTGGATGGCGACCAGCCTATCGCGCAGGCGACTAATCACGGATCCGGGGCCGCCATTGCCGATCCTGAAGTCCAGCTCGTTACCGGCAACCCGGCCGACCGGTGTCACCACCGCCGCGGTGCCGCAGGCGAAACATTCGACGAGCCGGCCCGAGCGGGCATCGGCCTGCCATTGCTCGAGCGAGTAGCGCTGCTCGCGCACCTCCAGTCCTTCCTCGCGCGCCAGGGTGATGAGACTTTCCCGGGTAATTCCGGGCAGGATCGTGCCGGTGAGCGGCGGAGTGAGCAGCGAGCCGTCGTCGAAGGCGAAAAACAGGTTCATCCCGCCCAGTTCCTCGATCCACTTGCGTTCCACCGCATCGAGAAACACCACCTGGTCGTGGCCTTGGGCGATCGCTTCGGCCTGCGGCACCAGGCTGGCGGCATAGTTTCCGCCACATTTCGCCGCCCCGGTGCCGCCCGCCGCAGCGCGGATGTAATCTGCCGAGACCCAGATCGACACCGCCGGAGCGCCCGAGCGAAAGTAATTGCCCGCCGGAGAAAGAATCACCAGGAACTTGTAGTGGCGCGCGGGGCGAACCCCGAGAAAAGCCTCATCCGCGATCATGAACGGGCGGATGTACAGCGCGCCGCCGTCAACCTTGGGGAACCAGTCAGCATCTGCAAGGACGATGCGGCGGATCGTTTCGACAAAGGCCTCCTCGGGAAGTTCGGGCATGGCAAGCCGGCGCGCCGAATGATTGAAGCGGCGCGCGTTCTCGTGCGGGCGGAACAGTGCCATCGTGCCGTCGGCGAGCCGATAGGCCTTGAGCCCCTCGAAGATCTCCTGCGCGTAATGCAGCACCGCGGCTGCCGGATCGAGCGCGATTGGCTGGCGTGGTCCCAGCGTCCCATCGTGCCACCCACGCTCGGGTGACCAGTCGATGGAGATCATGTGATCGGTGAACACCTTGCCGAAACCAGGATCGGCGATGGCCTGCTCGCGGCTCGCCGCCGGCATTGGCGAAGGATGCGGCCGGTGGGCGATATCCAGCCCCGAAGCGTTCACGGCTGGTGGAACGGTTCCCAGGGCAAGGTCGCGCGCATCGGCCATTCGTCTCTCCTTGTGGCCAGCGATTACGGCGCGTGCCGGGGGGTGGCAAGGGGGCGGGAGCCGCAAGCACTCCCGGACGGCGGTGGGGATCACGACCGGTTCGGACAAGGCCCGCAAATCATAAGTGAAGCGACAGGTCAGACCGACAGCCCGCGCCACAAATGAGAAGGGCCGCCGCGCCCTGTGGCGCAGCGACCCTTCGCATGGTCAGCGGCCGGAAGTTGCCGCCCACGAAGCCTTTACCGGAACGCGAAAATCAGTTCCGATAATGCTCCGCGCGGGACTTAACCGACCTCCCTGCTGAACCATGAGACATCGGATCACCTCCTTTCGCGCTTTTGAGCCGACACCCGCCGTTTCATTGGGGGGCGAAGACCGCGATCACCGCTGGCCTTGCGCGATATGTGAATCGCGTGGGCGCCGAACGCAAGAGCTTTTTGCGGCTTTTTCACCAGCCTGCGCATATCGGGCGATCGTTTACCGCAACGCGCCGCGGCGGCAGTCCTCGATCACGCGCGAAACCTCGGGATAAGCGGGCAGGTAAAGCGTCTCGCGCCCGGCGGTCTCGATGGCAAAGCGGCCCTTCGAAAAAGCGATGGCATCCAGGATCGGATCGTCGGCGGCGAACTCGGCCACCAGCCCATTCGCGTGCGGTTCGGCAGTGACCAGCCGGTCGGCGCTTTCCGAGCGGATGCGCATCTGGACGGGCCATTCCGCTCGCCCCGCCCGGGCGATGCCGATGCGGCGGGTGCCCAGATCACACACAATGGTGGCCGGCCCCGGTCCCGGCGCGGCGGCGAAGGTCGCCTGCGTCACCGGACCGCTGGCCGAATAGCGCCAGTCTCCCGGGGTTTGCGGCGCGTCGAACCAGTTGTCATAGGTCGGCGTGGGAAGCGTGTTGATCACCGGCCCGGCCGTTGATGGCGCGGCCGGCGCAGCGGGCGATGGGGCGGGTTCGGGCGAACGTGGGACGCAAGCCCCAGCAAGTGCCAGCGCAGCCAGCGCTCCGACGATACGCACGGTGCCGAACGGCCGGGCGGTGCGTGTGCGGGAATGGCTCATCGCGAACAAGCCTCGATCACGCGGCGAATACCGGGAGCGCCGGGCAAGCGCAGCGTCTCGCCGTCATCGCCGGTCACGGTGATTACGGTTCCAAGATTGGAGAAAGCGGCAAAGAGCGGCATCTCCTTGTTGATCGCCGCGCGCTGCATCGGCAGTGCGCCCCTCGTCGGCTCCATGTCCACCCGCGCACGCTGGCCGCTGGCTTCCAATACGTAGGCTTGTGCGTCCGGGGATGCATCGGCCCGCGAAAGCGTCAGCGACTGGGTTACCGCATCGCATTCCATGGCGAAGACAGGCTCGTTGCCCGGCACCGCGAAACGGGCATGCGCGCCGCTCGCATCCTCGCCGATGTCCCATTCGCCCGGCGTCATGGGGCTGCCGTCGGGAGCCTGCGTCATCACCGGGTTGCCTCTGAGAACGGGTTCGGGTCGGTCGGCGACAGCATCATCGCCATCCTGATTGTCGCGCGAGCAACCGGCAAGCGCCGTCAACACGATCAAGGCCGACACCAGGGCGGGGCGGGACGAGCGCGAAAGGATGATCATGACCGCACGTTCTCCTTCACCTTTGCGCCAGCTCCCCGCAACAACTGGACCCGCATCCGGGCCATATCGCTGCTGGCGACGTGTCGGATCAGCGCCTACCTGCTTTGTCGCCATGCGAAAAGCCTGTCCGAACGAACTCAAGCAAATCAACCGATGACCGGCCGTCGCCGGGTCGATCAGCTGCTGCTCGAGCGCGGGCTCGTGCCCAGCCGTGCGCGTGGCCAGGCGCTGGTCATGGCGGGGCTGGTGTTTTCGGGCGAGACGCGGGTCACCAAGCCCGGTCAGATGCTGGCCGAGGATGCGCCGCTGGCGCTGCGCGGACGCGACCACCCCTGGGTCGGTCGTGGCGGGGTCAAGCTTGCCCATGCGCTCGATCACTTCGCGCTCGACCCGGCAGGGCTCGTGGCGATGGACATCGGCTCGTCCACCGGCGGCTTCACCCAAGTGCTGCTGCATCGGGGCGCGGCGCACGTGTTCGCGGTGGATGTGGGGACCAACCAGCTCGACTGGCTGTTGCGGCAGGACCCGCGCGTCACCGTGCTCGAGCGCACCAACGCGCGTTCGCTCACCCGCCAGATGATCGCCATGCCGCCCGCCATGGTGGTGTGCGATGCCAGCTTCATCGGCCTTGCCAAGGTTCTCGAAGTGCCGCTTTCGCTTGGCGCCGAGCAATGCACGCTGGTGGCGTTGATCAAGCCGCAATTCGAAGTGGCGCGCGAGGAAGTCGGCAAGGGCGGCATTATTCGCGACCCTGCGCTGCATGCGCGGGTGTGCGAGGAGGTCTCCGCCTGGCTTGTCGATGGTGGCTGGCAGGTCGATGGCATCATCGCCAGCCCCATCAAGGGCACCGAAGGCAATACCGAGTTCCTCATCGCCGCCCGGCGCGGTGCGAGCGGGTGACCATAAGGCGCGCTTCGTCCTTGCCGGCGGCGGTGCCACCGCATCATCCATTTCTGGCCGCCTTTGCCAAACGTTCCTCAGGTCATCGAAAGTCCATTCATGCAGCTAGCCAAACCGCATCCCGCCTCACGCGGGACAATATTCAAGATCGCGCTGGTCACCGTGCCTGTGATCCTGCTGCTGGGCCGAGCGTCCGGAATGCTTGCCGATTTCGGCGAGGACGAGAGCTGGTTCGCATCGCTGGAAAAGCCCGCATTATTCCCACCGCCAATCGCCTTCCCCATCGTATGGAGCGCGCTGTACGTCCTGATGGGGCTAGCGCTGGCGATGGTCCTGGCTGCCGCACGCCCGTCAGCGCGCTGGCCGGTGCTGACGATTTTCGTCGTGCAACTGGCGCTGAATCTCACCTGGGCGCCGCTGTTCTTCGCCGGCGAACAGATCGGCTGGGCAATGGCGCTGATCGTGGCGCTGGACCTGGCGATCATCGTCACCATCATGCTGTTCGCCAGGATCGACAGGCGCGCAGCCTGGCTCCTGGCGCCCTACCTTGCCTGGGTGGCCTTCGCGACCGGGCTCAACTAGCAGTTGCTGCAGGACAATGGGCCATCGGGAGGGCGCGATGTGGCGGCGTTCGCGGCGCCCTCCAGCCTGAATGCCCTGCCGATGCTTGCCATCGCCTGATCAGCGCCCCACATGATCATCCATGCAAAGCCAGAACCCCATGATCGCCGATTTCGTGAAGCTCGCCAACGCGGCGGCGGGCACTTTTGCCGGCATGGCGCGCGAAGCTCAGGGCCAGGCGCGGGAGCGGTTGAAAGAAGCGATGGGCGGGATGGAGTTCGTCGGTCGCGACGAGTTCGAGGCGGTGCGCGACATGGCCGCGATCGCTCGCGAACGCTGCGAAGTGCTCGAGGCGCGCTTGGCCGCGCTGGAGGCGAAGCTGGCGGGCAGCGGCGGTGACGTCACCAATACCAGCACAGGCGGGGCGACCGAGGCTCTCTAGCGCAACCGAGGTATTTGGTTCGTGGGACGAATGCGCCTGTGAGACGCGGGTTCGATATTGGCCTGCGTTTGCGTGCCGAGGTGATGACCCGAGCTTTGTCTAGCTCCCATCGATGCCAACATACCGACCCGAATTCGATTTAGGCCGAATCGACCGCCAATCCCTTAACGCCATATCGCCTGCGCAAGACGTTGCCCCTCGCGCGTCGGCTTGCCCCACATCCCCGGTCTTCCCACATTGTCCGCGATGCATCTGCGGCTTCCCGCGATACTTGTGGCGGCGCGTCGCCATGGCGAGACGGCGGTGGTCGCGCGGTTCCTGACCGGCGAACACGGCATCGTCGCGGGTTATGTCGCGGGTGGCCGCGGCCGGAACCTGCGCCCGGTGCTCATCCCGGGCAATGTGCTCAATGTCGAATTCGTCGCCCGACAGGCAAGCCAGCTGCTGTTCGCCCGGCCCGAACTTGTCGTCAGCAGGGGGCCGTGGATCGCCGAGCCGCTGCCCGCCGCGGGCATTTCCTGGGCCTGCACGCTGACCGCCGCGGCGCTTCCTGAGCGCCAGCCCTTCGCGCCGCTTTATGAGGCGCTGAGCGGCCTTGTCGATGCGATCTGCAACGCGTCCTCGGCCCGGCTGTGGGCCGGCGCATTGGTCGCCTACGAGACGTTGGTGCTGCGCGAACTGGGCTATGGCGGACCCGCGCAGGCGGCACGGCCGATGCAGCAGGCCGATATTTGCTCGGTGCTTGCGGCAATGGACCACCTTGCCCCCTTGCTCGAGCGCTACTTGCTGGCCGACAGACGGGCCAACATCATCGCCGCGCGCCATCGCCTGCGCGACCTTTTCGCCCGCATGGCTTGATCCTGCGGCCGCCTGGCTGCACTGCCCCGAGCCCAGTTACGACGCCGACGAGGAGCGTGTGCGCGAAATGAAGATCGCCTGTTTCCCCGGTGACGGGATCGGACCCGAGGTGATGGCCGAGGCACGCCGGGTGCTCGACGCGCTGTCGCTCCCCGGCCTGGTCATTTTCGAGGGCGATGTCGGCGCGGCCGCGTATCGCCGGCACGCGCATCCACTGCCGCCCGAAACGTTGGAGATGGCCCGCCTTGCCGATGCCATCCTGTTCGGCGCGGTCGGGGACGAGGAATGTGACGCGCTCGACGCGCATCTGCGACCCGAACAGGCGATCCTGGGGCTGCGCCAGGCGCTCGGCCTGTTCGCCAATCTGCGCCCCGCCGTCCTGCACCCCTCGCTGGCCCATCTCTCACCGCTGCGCTCGGCCAGGGCGGCGGGCATCGACATGCTGATCGTGCGCGAACTGACGGGCGACGTCTATTTCGGCGAGAAGGCTCGCCGCAGGCTCGACGATGGGCGGCAGCAGGGCTTCGACCTGATGTCCTATGCTCAGGACGAGGTGGCGCGCATCGCGCATGTCGCCTTCAAGGCCGCGGCGGGGCGGGGCGGGCGCGTGACCAGCGTCGACAAGGCCAATGTGCTCGAGACCAGTCGCCTGTGGCGCGAGGTGACGATCGATGTCGCCCGCCATTATCCCGAAGTCGTGCTCGAGCACGTCTATGTCGACAACGCCGCGATGCAGATGGTGCGCGACCCGGCGCGGTTCGATGTCTTGCTCACCGGCAATCTGTTCGGCGACATCCTGTCCGACCTTGCGGCCGCCTGCACCGGTTCGATCGGACTGATGGCCTCGGCGGCCCTCGGGGAAGAGCAAGGCACGTTCGGCCCGCGCGGCCTCTATGAACCGGTCCACGGCAGCGCGCCCGATATCGCCGGCAGGGGAGTGGCGAACCCGCTGGCCATGATCGCCTCGCTCGCACTTGCGCTGCGCCATTCGCTGGGGCGGGAGCAAGAGGCGCAAGCCATCGAGCGCGCTATCGCTCGCGTGCTGAGCGATGGCGTGCTGGGACGCGACCTTGGCGGCGAGGCGGGGACGCGGGCGATCGGCGATGCGGTGCTCGAGCGGCTTTAGGCCCGCGGGCTGTCTTGTTGCCGCCACCCTAGCGGATCGCGTTCGCCTGACGGCCGCAAAACGTACGACCGCCGTTCAACTCGAACAAGGACGCCCGTACTGGCTCCTTCGCGCAGGTTGGGAACCTTAAAGAAACTTCACCTCCACGCCCGCAGATACCGCTCCTGCGAGTTCTTGCGCGTCCCAGTTGGTCAGCCGCACGCAGCCGTGGCTGGCGGTCTTGCCGATCAGCTGCGGATCGGGCGAACCATGGATGCCATAGCCCTCTTTCGACAGGTCGATCCAGATGCCGCCCACCGGATTGTTCGGTCCAGGAGGAATGACGAGCGCGTCATCGGGGCCCCAGTCGCGCCCGGTCGGGGTGAAGGTGTAGTTCGCTTCTGGCGCCACCGAGGTGACCTGCATGGCCCCGCTCGGGCTTGGAAACTGGCGGCTCCCGATTGTCGCCGGATAGCTCGCCAGCACGGTGTCGTCGGCGCCGAGAACCACGACCGAGTTCTCTGCCTTGCGGATCTCGATCCGTGCGACGTTCCCCGACAGCTTCTCATCGCCCCGCGCGATGACGGTTATGCGGGTTCCCGCGCTGCCAAAATCGGCTTTCGGATTGAGCGCGGTCAGGAACTGCTGATCCATGTGAAAACGATCGGCCAGCATCTCGAGCGGCGAGCTCCAGCCGACATGCTCCATCTTGGCCATTGCCTCCATTGATGATGGCACCTTGTCGAACGCAGCCGCCAGGTCTTTGTCGGTGATGGTGTAGGTCGTGAACACATCGCCGCCCTGGGTATCGAGCAGCGAGCGCATCAAAGCCGCGTCGACCTGCTCGCCGACGGGGAGGCCTTTCGCCTCGCGATAGAAGCGGATCGCCCGGCGCGTATTGCCGCCCATGTACCCGTCGATCACGCCGGGCGAATGGCGGCTGCGATCGAGCAGCACCTGGGCAGCGAGCACCTCGGTATGCCGCGAATTGGAGAACACTCCATCGGGCACATTGTCCGGAACCTTCAGGCTGAAGCCGGGCAGCGTGCTCGTCTCATCGTTTGTCGGGCCGCCCGTCTGTGCCTCAACCACGCTGGGGAGCGTCATCACACCAAGCAGAAGGGCAAGCCGGAGAAGGATGTTGTGCATCGCCGGCCAATAGCCACCAAATGTCCCCTGTTCCAGCCAAGAAATGGACCGGCTTGCCCCGTTCGCCCCTGCATCCTAAGGCCGCGCCAGCCATGAAGAAGAACACCGGCTTCGACCGCTCCGTTACCGAACGCTGGCGTCCGCAGACCCGTGCGGTGCGCGCGGGAACATGGCGCTCCGAACATGGCGAGACCAGCGAAGCGCTGTTCCTGACCTCGGGCTATTGCTACGACGACGCCGCCACCCCCGCCGCGCGGTTTGCCGGCGAGGCGGGCGGGATGACCTACAGCCGCCTGCAGAACCCCACCGTTGCCATGCTCGAGGAGCGGGTGGCGGCGATGGAGGGGGCCGAGGCATGCCGCGTCCAGGCCAGCGGAATGGCGGCCATGACCGCCGCGCTGCTGTGCCAGCTGTCGGCCGGGGACCACTGCGTTGCGGCACGCGCGGCGTTCGGCTCGTGCCGCTGGCTGGTCGACCAGCTGCTGCCGCGTTTCGGCATTGCGACCACTATTGTCGACAGCGCGGATAACGAGGCCTGGGCCGCCGCGATCCGGCCCGATACCAAGGTGTTCTTCTTCGAGAGCCCGGCCAATCCCACGCTCGATATCGTCGATATGGCGGCCGTCTGCGGGCTGGCGCGCGAGCACGGCATCACCAGCGTGGTCGACAACGCGTTCTCATCGCCGGTGCTCCAGCGCCCGCTCGAATGGGGCGCCGACGTGGTCGCCTATTCGGCAACCAAGCTGATGGAGGGCCAGGGGCGCGTGCTGGCAGGCGCCGTGTGCGGTTCGCGCGAATTCATCGACGAGGTTCTGCTGCCGTTCCAGCGCAATACCGGTCCCAACCTGTCGCCGTTCAACGCCTGGGTGGTGCTGAAGGGACTGGAAACGCTTGACCTGCGCGCGCATCGCCAGAGTGCAAACGCACTCGCGGCGGGTCAGGCGATCGAACAGCGTATTCTTTCTGCCGGAGGCGTGATGCTTCACCCCGGTCTGGCGAGCCACCCCCAGCATGCGCTCGCGATGAAACAGATGGATGCCTGCGGACCCATCTTCAGCTTCATCGTGCCGGGCGGCAGGGCGCAGGCGCATGGCGTTCTCGATGCGCTCGAACTGGTCGATATCTCGAACAATATCGGCGATGCAAAGTCGCTCATCTGTCATCCGGCGAGCACCACGCATTCGAACATGAGCGAGGAGGAGCGCGCCGCGATGGGGGTGGCAGAAGGCATGCTGCGGATCAATATCGGGCTTGAGGATGTCGCCGACGTGATCGAGGACCTCGACCGGGCGCTGACGAGCTCGGGGCTGTGAAGCTGACGCGCGCGAGCGACACCGCCGACAGGTGGCCACCGCGCGCCCAATGTCGCTTGCCGGATGACCAGCGGCCATGCCTTGGCACATATCGCCGCTCCCAAGCGGGCACTCGCGGGTTGCGGGCGCCGGGGTGAGCGGCGTGAGCGGCGCGGGGTTCGGCGTGGATATTGCCGGGGCGGTTCTCCCCGCCTTCTTCGCCTCATGCCAGGACGCGGTGATCCTGCGCGACAGGGACGGCGTAGTGATCGGCTGGAACATGGCGGCCGAGCAGCTGTTCGGCTGGTCCGCCACCGAGATCATCGGCGCCCCGGCGGAGCGCTTTTTCATCCCCGACCCGGCGGAAGATGCCGCGTTGCGCGCGCGGCTGATCGCCGGGGAGCGCGTCGGCCAGTTCCTTACCCAGCGGTGCAATCAATCCGGCGAACCGCTCGATGTGGTGATGACCATCAGCCCGGTGCACGATGCCGGCGGCGCGGTCATCGCGTTCGGCGAAGTTGTTCGCGATGCGCGCCGCTTTCTCGAGCAGCAGCACCGGCTGGCCGAGAGCGAGCATCACTTTCGCATGCTGGCGGACAATATCTCGCAGCTCGCCTGGATCGCGCATGGCGATGGTCACATCTTCTGGTACAACCAGCGCTGGCACGATTATACCGGTTGCACGCTCGATGAGATGGAGGGGTGGGGCTGGCAGAAGATCCACCACCCCGATCATGTCGACCGGGTGACCGAGCACTTCCGCGCCTCGATCGCGCGCGGGGACGAGTGGGAGGACACCTTCCCGCTGCGCAGCCACGAGGGCGAGTGGCGCTGGTTCCTAAGCCGTGCCAAGCCGATCCGCGATGGCGGCGACAAGGTGGAATACTGGTTCGGAACCAATACCGACATCACCGAGGAGCGCGAGCAGGCCGAGCAGATCCGGCTTCTGTTGATGGAGGTCAACCACCGGGCCAAAAACCTGCTCGGAACGGTGCAGGCGCTCGCGCGGCGAACCGCACCCGGCAATGCCGCGTTCCTCGACCGGTTCGAGGACCGCATCCGCTCGCTGGCGGTCAATCAGGATATCCTGGTCAAGCGCGAGTGGCGCCAGGTACCGGTGCGCGAACTGGTCGAGGCGCAGCTGGCATTCGTCGAACAGGCGCCGGGGGAGATAACCATCGAGGGCCCCGAGTTGTCGCTGCTGCCACGCGCCGCCGAAACCATCGGCATGGCGCTCCACGAACTGGCTACCAACGCGCTCAAATATGGCTCGCTGTCGGTCGGCGGCGGGCATGTCGCCATCGGCTGGTCCGTCTCCTGCCCTGCCAAGACTGGGGTCGACACCGGGGCCGAGGCAAAAACGGGTTTCACCATCTGGTGGCGCGAGAGCAACGGTCCGGCGGTGACCGGCGGGGGTTCCGAGGGGTTCGGAACCAAGCTCATCCGCGATGTCCCGCGACATAATCTTGCCGGGGAAGTTTTGTTCGATCACCGTCCGCAAGGCATATGCTGGCAGCTTCATTGCCCGCTCGACCAGGTCACCCGCCCGCTGGGATCTACGGCGTGAAGAGCTGGAGGAATATGCAGGGCGGCGGCTTGGACCGAGAAAGGCCGCTGCGGATCGAGCAACCTCGGGCCGCGATGCGGGACCCGCGCCTGTCGGCGTTTTGGTCGACAAATTGCGCCCCGTCATGTCGGCAACCCTTGTTAGCGGGCCGACAAACGCGCTAGGCTGGCCAGCATCATGCAGGATGCAATGAACTCTCTGTTCCAGCATGCGGCGATGACCGGCGGCATCACCGTGCGCGTCGCGGTCAACTTCATGGCCGAGCATTCGCGGGTCGAGGCGGGCCGCTGGTTCTGGGTCTACCACATCCGCATCGAGAACCACCGCGAGGACATCGTCCAGCTGCGCACCCGGCACTGGCGGATCACCGATGCGCGCGGAATGGTCAATATCGTCGATGGTGAAGGCGTGGTCGGCGAGACGCCGCGACTCATTTCGGGTGCGACGCATGACTATGTTTCGGGCTGCGAGCTGACCACGCATCATGGTGCGATGGAGGGGCACTACACCTTTGCCCAGGCGGACGGCGAGCTGTTCGAGGTCGCCATCCCCCGCTTCCCCCTGGCTGCGCCGGCCCCTGCGTCCAAGTGATCTTCGTCCCAGAGGGGCGGGATTAGCGGCGCTGCACTCCGCAGATAATTCAGGGTGCCGATGCTATATGACCGCGCCGACGCATTGGTGCTCACCTCGCTTCGCCGCCAAGCTTTTGAACGTTCAGGCGCGTGATCCCCTCATCCGATGAAGGTCGCCGAATGGGACCGAATGCCGAAGCGCCTGTCTCGAGCCAACCCTCGAGCCAGCCGGTAACAGGCGATCCTCAGATGGCTGCCGGTCCGGCAAGGCCGCCATTATGGCCGATCCTTGCATCGGTCGGCCTGTCGCTGGCGATGGCGGTGGCGGTGGGACGCGAACTCGCTGCGCTGGAATGGCGCGAGCTGGTAACGCTGCTGCCCACATCCGCGCTCTTCTGGGGCGTCTTTGCGCTCTATTACCTGACGACGGTGCTGGGCGACTTCGCCATCTTCCGCCGGTTATGGGGCCCCGGCCCGGGCGGCATGGGGGTCGCCGGCTTTTTCGCCCTGATCCGCAAGCAGGTCTATAACGACATCGTGCTGGCCTATCTGGGCGAGGGGGCCTTCTTCGCCTGGGCTCGACGCCGGGCACGCGAGCGCGCAAAGGCGCTGCTGAGCACGATCAAGGATGTCGCCATCCTGTCCGCGCTGGCGGGCAATGCGGTCACCGTGGTGCTCGTCGGCGCCGCGCTGTTCTGGGCGGGGCCGCAGGTTGCCCATGCGCTGACCGGGATGGGGGCGCTGGCGGCCTATTCGATCGTCCTGGTGCTTGGCTTAAGCCTGGTGCCGCTGGTCTGGCGTCGCCGCGTCTTCTTCCTTCCAGCGAATGACCTGGCCTTCGCCTTTGCCGTTCACGTCGCGCGGGTGGTCGTTCGCGCGCTGCTCGGGGTGATCGTGTGGCACCTGCTGCTGCCCGATGTGCCGTTCTCGTGGTGGCTGTGGCTCGCGGCGCTGCGTCAGGTGGTCTCGCGCTTGCCGCTGGTGGCGAACAAGGACCTGATCTTCGCCGGCCTCGCCGTGCTGGTGCTGGACGATGGCACGCAGGTCGCCAGTATCATCGCGCTCACCGCCGCGCTGCTCGTCGTCGCGAATGTCGCGGTGGGCCTGGCGTTGCTGCTCGGCGACGCGGCGACGATGCTGCGCCGTGGCGGCAAACGAGCGATGGATGGGCCGAAGGAGCGGGCGCGGCGCTGAGATTCGAGCGGTTTGCACGAAATACAAATCGTCACCCCGGACTTGATCCGGGGTCCAGCTTCAATCGTAGGCGACAGGCAGCGGGATGCCGGATCAAGTCCGGCATGACGAAATGGGTCAGGTTTAAAGCATGCCGCTCTAGCGAAGGCTTGCGGGTCACCGCAGACGGTCGACCCAACTAGGCCATCTGCGGCGAGCGCTAGCGCGCATGAACCCATTCTGATCGCTCGACAGGACCGGCATCCGGTGGGATGGGGGGCGTGGCCCCGGCAGCGGACGCTTCGCAGGCAGCCCGCGACACAAGATGAGCCAGGCCGCACCCCGATAGCTAGGTATCGGCGAAATCCCTCCGAATCTGCGGGGCTGGACAACCTTCGCCGACAACCTGCCCCCCTCGCGCCGCTTCCACCTGCAATACAGGCGCTCAGCCTATCTCGAAACGGTCCCCGCCGATCGCGGACTTGCCCGCTCGCGTCGTTCGGCGGGGCTTGGCCTCGTGTCCCCCGCCCCAAGCCAGCAGCGGCGCGGCTGGGCCGGTGAGCAGGGAGCTCAGCCGCCACTTCTCGCCCTCGGCAAGACGGCGTGCGGTATGCGCGCGCGCAGCGGGATAGACCTCGTCGAACAGGCGGGCGAAGGTGCGCGACCAGTCATAGCGGTTTTCCGCGTGCAACCGCGCGGCCCGGGCCATGGCCCGATGGCCGTCGCCGACCTCGCCCCGCCACACCGCCGCGACATTGGCCGCCATCGCCGCGATGTCGTTCTTTGGGCTCAGGAGGCCGAGCCCCTCCGGCACGCGTTCGGGCATCGCGCCGCTATCGACCCCGATGACCGGAAGACCACAAGCCTGCGCCTCCACCACGCTGACCCCGAAGGTCTCATCGGCCATCGCCGAGACATACATGTCGCACGAGGCAAGCGCGCGCGCGAGCTGCGTTCGGTCGGCGAAGTAGCCGGGAAAGGCGATCGGCAGCCCATCGGCCTGGGCTTCTTCGCGCAGCTGCTCGTAGAGCTTGCCATGACCGATCATGACCAGCGCGGCACCAAGCTCAGGATCGATCTGGCGCATCATCGCCACCAGTCGGTCGGCCCGCTTTTCCGTGTCGATCCGCCCGGCATAGACCAGGAGCGGGCCATCACCCTCGATGATGGTTTGGGGAAGCTTCAGTTCGCGGCGGAAAGCGGGGTCACGGCGCGCGGGGCTGAACAGCGCGATGTCGACGCCCAGATCGAGCATGTCGAGCCGGTCGATCGCGCGTGCCGCCAACGTCGCTATCCCCTTGCGACCAAGCGCATAGACCCGGTCGAACTCGCGATAGGTGATCTCTGCGTAACCCAGCGCCAGCATCCTCCAGAAGCGGGCCTGCAACGGCCCCCACATCGCTTCGACCACCCGGTGCACCTGCGCATCGGGAAAGTCGGTGTGATAGCCTGCCACCAGCGTGGTCTCGGGTCGCGCGCGGCGATGGCGGATTGCGGTCCACGGAAGCAGCCAGGGACACTGGCACTCGATAATATCGGGCTGGTGGCGCTCCAGAATGGCGCGCACCTTGCTGGTCTGGGTGATGAAATGGTAGTTCGCACTTCCGCGCACGGGCTTCGAGCCAACCTCGACCCAGGTATGCCGTCCGTCCGCGACCACCTTGTCCTCAGGCCCGGGAACGATCTGGAGCAGGCGATGCGGCGTCTTTTCCAGGATATACCGGCGCTTCTCGGCCAAATAGGTGGTGATCCCGCCCCCGCCCTTGGGCGAATAGCTCTGCGTGAGGTCACAGACCAAAAGAGGCGGCAATGGATCGGTCATGCGCGCCACTCTTTAGTATAAGATTATTGCCCGGCGGTTAAGCACCAGCACGCCCTGCGACGAATGGCGCGTTTCCTAGTCCCGCCATTGATACGATGCAAGCTGCCCGCCGGATGTGAAAAACGAGGCTGGCTGCGGACGAGCGGCGAGCCGCGACGGCGCGTCGCTTGCCGCCCGCCCGCGCCTCCCATAAGGCGCATCACCTGGCCATCTGATGAAGCGCACACACCTGCCCCTGAACGCCCTGCGCGTATTCGATGCCGCGGCCCGGCACCTCTCCTTCACCCGGGCGGCGGACGAGCTGGCGGTCACGCCTGCCGCGGTGGGCCAGCAGATCCGCGCGCTGGAAGATGTGCTGGGTATCGTCCTGTTCCGACGCACGCCGCGCGGCCTCGAGCTGACCGACGAAGCCGCCGCCGGGCTCGACCCGTTGCGCGACGGTTTCCTTCGGTTCGAGGAAAGCGTGCAAGCGATGCAGGCAGGCCAGGCATCGTCGAACTACACCATCGTGTGTCCGCGCGAATTCTATGCCCAGTGGCTGGCACCGCGGCTTGCTGCGTTCCGCACGGCCAACCCGCAGGTCCGCTTGCATCTCGTGGCGGACGAGACGGCGGATTTCGCCGAGGCCAACCTCGACTGCGCGGTCCGGCTGGCCGAGGGCCCGGGCGAACTGGAAGGCGTGCGGCTCACCGAGCCGCGCATGGCGACCGTGGCGGCGGCGGCGGATGACGGTGCGCCCATCGCCGGCTGGATCGACTGGCCAGCGTTCCCCGCGCCCGACGGCGCCGAGATCGTGCTCAGCGCGGGCAATGGCGGACAGGCGCTGTCCTCCGCGCTCGCCGGCCTCGGCCGCACAATGCTGCCGCTACCGTTGGCGCAGGAGGCCTTGGCGCAGGGCCGCCTCGTGGCTTTGGGCGAGACGAAGGAATGTCGCCGCGCTTACTGGCTGGTCGCGCCCCGCCCGCAATGGCGCCAGAAGAAGATGCGTGAGCTGGTCGAGTACCTCGCGGTTGAAGCGGGTGCCCGGCGCTAATCCTGGTCCGCGCCGTCGGTCAGCGCGACCAGACCCGTTCCCGCCAGCAGCGCCTGCGCATTCTCCTGGCGCAGGCGGATTGTCTCGAGCTTCTGGTCGAGCGAGGCGATCACCTCGGCCTCGCTACGCTGCGAGCGCTGCTGCATCTCGGCCATCACCTCGCGTCGGATGCGCTCGTAGAGCGGATGACCGGGTTGGATATGCGCCCCGTAGCGCTCGGGCCGCCGATTGCGTAGGAAGAAGGTGACGAGCGCCTCGTTGTGTCGCCGCTCGGTGCCCAGCACCTTGCCGCCCGAGACCACCAACCGCTCCTCGCCCTCGATCGCCCGGGCGAGCGCGCCCTCCTCGAGCCGCGCCAAGCCGCGGTCGAGCGCCGCGTCCCAGGCTGCATCGAACGCCTCCGCGCCGGGCCGCTTCCTGAGCTTGTAGAGCGCCTCCAGGCTCGCCCCGATATGAAGCGCGGCCTGCTTGACGATCCCCGTCGCCGCCAGGTGCGCGATGAACGCGCGCTGCCGCTCGGGACCGATCGAATTGCGCCGCAGCTGGACGTGCGGGACGGGCACGAAGGCGAGCAGCGGATCATCCGCCGCAGGCTCCTCGCCCCGAAACGCCACCGCGCTCGTCCCCTGCCTCGGCGTCGCCCGCGTAGGCACGAGCCGCGCGGCGGTCGGCTCCTTGGGAAAATCCTGCCAGCGCAACTCGCCGGCGGGTGGGCTGTGCGCGTCGCTGGCAGCGGGTTGATCGGTCATGCCGGTTTGGGGGCATGGCGTGGGGAGTGTAGGAAAGTTCTTAGGCAATCGCGACTACGACTTAGGCCGATCTATATGTTTGTAGCTCAATACCGGTTTACCGCCTTGGACTGCTGGGTGGCTTTGCGTTAGGCCGTACATTGCATGACACTCGCCGAGGATTAAAAATGGCTGACTTCATCGCGATCGACGTAGAGACTGCAAACGCCTTCATGGGCAGCATCTGCCAAATCGGCGCTGTACGCTTTCATAATGGGCGCGAGGTCGAACACGTTAGTTGGCTCGTGGATCCCCGCGACGACTTCGACCCAATCAACGTGCGCATACACGGTATAGATCGGCAAAATGTGTGCGGGCAGCCGTGTTTCGCCGACCGGTATGCAGAACTAAGTGCGTTCACTGCGGGGTCTGTAACGGTTTGCCACACGCACTTCGATCGTGTGGCGTTGAGTCAAGCTTGTGCCACAGCCAGCCATTCGCCGTTGGCATGTCGGTGGCTGGATTCAGCTCGAGTTGCGCGGCGTGCATCTCCTGAAGTTGCTCAAACAGGATTCGGGCTTGCACCGTTGGCCCGACGGTTCGACATCGCGTTCCGCCATCATGATGCCGCAGAGGACGCCCGCGCAGCCGGTTTGATCCTGTTGCGGGCAATCGCTGAGACCGGGATATCGCTCGAAGATTGGTTCGCCCGAGTTGAACGCTCGCTGAGCGGCGTGGAAACATCGGTTTGTCGTTCCGGAGACGGCGATGGCCCGCTGGTCGGGGAGACGATTGTGTTTACCGGTGCCTTAGGTATGCCGCGCAGGATGGCGGCCGATCGGGCACATGAACTCGGTGCGGCAGTCGAACCCGGTGTCACCAAGCACACCACACTGCTGGTAGTTGGTGATCAAGACCTCGCGAAGCTTGCCGGGCAGAGCAAGAGTAATAAGCACCGCAAGGCCGAGCAGCTAATAGCAAAAGGGCAGCAAATCCGCATTCTTGCTGAAAGCGATTTCTTAGCTTTCTCGGAATAGAACAGCATCTATCGGAGCCTCTGGAACGCGAGCCATGCGTCTGCGCCGCTCTTGACCCTTCTGAGCCATTCCCCTACACCGCCGCCGCAACGATAAGAGCTGAACATTGCCGGTGACGTCCCGATCATCCAAGGGGCAGCCGTCAAAGTAACCCGGCGCTTGCAAGGCGCGGGTGGAGCGTTTCAGGCTCGTGCGAATTGCCTCGACCCGGCTGTCCAGCCGCCGTCCGATGATCGCGCGATCCCATGCCTTCACCCGCTGCCGCCAAGCGCCAAACCGCAGGTGAAGAGCGAGAATGCCCACGATCAATCAGCTGGTCCGCAAAGGCCGCGATCCCGTCAAGGCCAAGTCCAAGGTGCCGGCGATGGAGCAGAACCCGCAGAAGCGCGGCGTCTGCACGCGCGTCTATACGACGACGCCCAAGAAGCCGAACTCGGCGCTGCGCAAGGTGGCCAAGGTGCGCCTGACCAACCAGCGCGAGGTCATCGCATATATTCCGGGCGAGGGGCACAACCTGCAGGAGCATTCGGTGGTGCTGATCCGCGGGGGCCGGGTGCGTGATCTTCCCGGCGTGCGCTATCATGTGCTGCGCGGCGTGCTCGACACGCAAGGGGTCAAGGACAGGAAGCAGAGCCGGTCCAAATACGGGGCGAAGCGGCCCAAGTGACCTGTCCCGGGGGCAGGTCATCCTCGAAAGATCGCCATGAGCGATCTTGTCGGGGATCCACCTTCACCCTCGCAACAGTCCGTTAGGTTTTCAGGCGCCGCGCGCGCCTCCTGGATTCCGGATCAAGCCCGGGATGACGAAGGGGGTGGGGCCGGCATCCGTTTGAGAAGAAGGAATTTTTTTCGATGTCACGTCGTCGTCGTCCCGAGAAGCGCGAAATCCTGCCTGATCCCAAGTTCGGGGATGAGGTGTTGTCGAAGTTCATGAACAACCTGATGTATGACGGCAAGAAGTCGACCGCCGAGCGGATCGTCTATGGCGCGCTCGACACGGTGCACACGCGCGCCAAGTCGGACCCCATTCAGGTGTTTCACGACGCGCTCGAGAATATCAAGCCGGCGGTGGAAGTGCGCAGCCGGCGCGTCGGCGGGGCGACCTACCAGGTGCCGGTCGAGGTGCGCCCCGAGCGCGCCCAGGCGCTGGCGATGCGCTGGCTGATCTCCGCCGCGCGCGGACGGGCCGAGACCACCATGGTGGGGCGGCTGTCCGCCGAACTGATGGATGCGGCCAACAACCGGGGCAACGCGGTGAAAAAGCGCGAGGACACGCACCGGATGGCGGATGCGAACCGTGCGTTCAGCCATTATCGGTGGTAGTGACAGCTTCGCAGCACTAGTCTGCAATCGTGCCGACGCGACAAGCGAACGGAGGACGAGATGACCTTTCTGGACGCTATGGACCCTCGCACCGGACTGGTCGAGCAAAGCGCGGTGCGCGAGACGGGCACCCAGTTTCGCGAGCAGTATAATCGCGCCGAGCCCTTCCCGCACGTGGTCATCGAAGATTTCCTGCCGCGCCCCATCATCGACATGTGCATCGCCGAGTTCGATCAGAGCCGCAGCGAAGAGCAGACGGTGTTCGATCGTCCGCAGGAGCGGCTAAAGCGCCAGTTCAATCCCGAAGACCTGTCGCCGGGGCCCCGCACCCTGTTTTACAGCTTCAATTCGCGTCCCTTCCTTAAGGTCTTGGAAAACATCACCGGCATCAAAGGGCTGATCCCCGACCCCTATTTCTTCGGGGGCGGGTTTCACGAGATCAGCACCGGCGGGCATTTGTCGATGCATGCCGACTTCAACCATCACAAGCTGATGGATCTGGAACGCCGGATCAATGTGCTCATCTATCTGAACGACGACTGGCGCGATGAATATGGCGGGCAGCTCGAATTGTGGGACACGGGCATGAAGGCGTGCGTGCGTTCGGTGGTGCCCGAGGCGAATCGCTGCGTGATTTTCAACACCACCTCGCACAGCAATCATGGCAATCCCAACCCGGTCAACCATCCCGAAGGCCGCACACGAAAGTCGATCGCGCTGTATTATTACACGGCCACGTGGGACGATACCAAGCGCGACCACACCACCCAGTTCCGCGCGCGTCCGGGGAGCCGGGATGCGAGCGACTGGCAGGTGCGCGGCCGCGAGCTGATCGACGACCTGGTTCCACCCATCGTGCGTCGCGGACTGGTCAAGGCCCGGCGCGCGATACGCGATCCTGCGCCGCGTTCGAGCGAGAAGGTCGACAGCTAGCGCACACGGCGGTATCGCGGCCGCAATCCGTTTGAACGAGAATCACCAAGCGCCGCTCCAAGCTAGGACGGCCATCCTAAGGAGTTGAGACACGTGGCCCGCGACTATCCGCTGGAACGCTACCGCAATATCGGCATCATGGCGCATATCGACGCCGGCAAGACGACGACGACGGAGCGGATCCTCTATTATACCGGCAAGTCCTACAAGATCGGCGAGGTGCACGAGGGCGCCGCGACGATGGACTGGATGGAGCAGGAACAGGAGCGCGGCATCACCATCACCTCGGCGGCGACGACCACCTTCTGGTCGGCCGAGGACGGCGAGGGCCCCAAGCACCGGATCAACATCATCGATACGCCGGGCCATGTCGATTTTACCATCGAGGTTGAGCGGTCTTTGCGTGTGCTCGACGGCGCCATCGCGGTGTTCGACGGGGTCGCGGGGGTGGAACCCCAGAGCGAGACGGTGTGGCGCCAGGCGGACAAGTACAAGGTTCCGCGGATGTGCTTTGTGAACAAGCTCGATCGCACGGGAGCCGACTTCTATTATTGCGTCGATTCCATCGTCGAGCGGCTCGGTGCAACGCCGCTGGTGCTTTATTTGCCGATCGGCATGGAGAGCGATCTCAAGGGCCTGGTCGACCTGGTCAATAATCGCGGCATCGTCTGGCAGGACGAGGGGCTGGGCGCCCAGTTCGACTATGTCGACGTGCCTGCCGACATGGCCGACAAGGTCGCCGAATACCGCGAGAAGCTGATCGAGACCGTCGTCGAGCAGGACGATGATGTCATGGAGAAGTATCTCGAGGGCGAACTGCCCGATGCCGCCACGCTCAAGCGGCTGATCCGCAAGGGCACGCTGGCGCAGGCCTTCGTTCCGGTAACCTGCGGCTCGGCGTTCAAGAACAAGGGCGTGCAGCCGCTGCTGGACGCGGTGGTCGACTATCTGCCCAGCCCGCTCGACGTGCCGGCGATCAAGGGCGTCAAGCCCGACAGCGACGAGGAGGACAGCCGCCCCTCGTCCGACGAGGCGCCGTTCTCTGCGCTGGCGTTCAAGATCATGAACGATCCGTTCGTCGGCTCGCTCACCTTCACGCGTATCTATTCGGGCAAGCTGGCCAAGGGCAGCGTGCTGAATTCGGTCAAGGACAAGCGCGAGAAGATCGGCCGGATGCTGCTGATGCACGCGAACAGCCGCGAGGACATCGACGAGGCGTTCGCCGGCGACATCGTCGCGCTTGCGGGCATGAAGGAAACCACCACCGGCGATACGCTGTGCGATCCTGCCAAGCCGATCATTCTGGAACGCATGGAGTTTCCCGAGCCGGTCATCGAGCTTTCGGTCGAGCCCAAGACCAAGGCCGACCAGGAGAAGATGGGCGTGGCGCTCAATCGCCTGGCTGCCGAGGACCCCTCGTTCCGCGTTTCGACCGATCACGAATCGGGCCAGACCATCATCAAGGGAATGGGCGAGCTCCATCTCGACATCCTGGTCGACCGGATGAAGCGCGAGTTCAAGGTTGAGGCCAATGTCGGCGCGCCGCAGGTGGCCTATCGCGAATACCTCGCGCGGCCGGTGGACCTGACCTACACCCACAAGAAGCAGTCGGGCGGTTCGGGCCAGTTCGGCGAGGTCAAGGTGTCGCTCATTCCGGGCGAACGCGGCTCGGGCTTCGTGTTCGTCGACGAGATCAAGGGCGGCAACATCCCGCGCGAATATATCCCCTCGGTGGAGAAGGGGATGCGCGAGACCGCGCTGACTGGGCACCTGATCGGCTTCCCCATCGTGGATTTCGAGGTCCACCTGATCGACGGCAAGTATCACGACGTCGACAGCTCGGCGCTGGCATTCGAGATCACCGGGCGCGGCGCGATGCGCGAGGCGGCGGCCAAGGCGGGGATCAAGATCCTCGAGCCGATCATGAAGGTGGAGGTGGTGACGCCCGAGGACTTCATGGGCGATGTCATCGGCGACTTGAACTCGCGGCGCGGTCAGATCCAGGGAACCGACAGCCGAGGCAACGCGCAGGTGGTGGAGGCCAATGTGCCGCTCGCCAACATGTTCGGCTATGTCAACGAACTGCGCTCGTTCTCGCAAGGGCGCGCGCAATATTCGATGCAGTTCTCGCATTACGACGAGGTGCCGGCCAACGTCGCCGCCGAGGTCAAGGAGAAGCTGGCTTAGGCGCTTGCGCAGGTCAGGCGATCCGTCTAGGGCCGGGCGCCTGATCGGCGGCTGGCTCGCCTGATTCCCCGCAAAGCCCGCGATTTTTCACAAATTCGGTTACGAAGCACACGAGGTTGTAAGAAGACATTATGGCTAAGGAAAAATTCCAGCGGAACAAGCCGCACTGCAACATCGGCACGATCGGTCACGTCGATCATGGCAAGACCACGCTGACCGCGGCGATTACGAAGGTGCTGGGTGCGCCGGTCTCGTTCGACAATATCGACAAGGCCCCCGAGGAGCGCGAGCGCGGCATCACCATCTCGACCGCACATGTCGAGTACGAGACCGACAAGCGCCACTACGCACATGTCGACTGCCCGGGCCACGCCGACTACGTCAAGAATATGATCACCGGCGCGGCGCAGATGGACGGCGCGATCCTGGTGGTAAATGCCGCTGACGGCCCCATGCCGCAGACGCGCGAGCACATCCTGCTCGCCCGCCAGGTGGGCGTGCCCGCGCTGGTCGTCTACATGAACAAGGTGGACCAGGTCGACGACGAGGAGATCCTCGAGCTGGTCGAGCTGGAAGTGCGCGAACTGCTCTCGAGCTATGATTTCGACGGCGACAACATCCCCATCGTCAAGGGTTCGGCGCTGGCTGCGCTCGAAGGCCGCGACGAGGCGATCGGCGAGAACTCGATCAAGGAGCTGATGGACGCGGTCGATGAGAACATCCCACAGCCCGATCGCCCGGTCGACAAGCCGTTCCTGATGCCGATCGAGGACGTGTTCTCGATCTCGGGTCGGGGCACCGTAGTCACCGGCCGTGTCGAGAGCGGCATTGTCAATGTTGGCGACGAAGTGGAAATCGTTGGTATCAAGGACACCAGCAAGACCACCGTGACCGGCGTGGAAATGTTCCGCAAGCTGCTCGATCGCGGCGAGGCGGGCGACAATATCGGCGCGTTGATCCGCGGCGTTGCGCGCGAGGCGGTGGAGCGCGGTCAGGTGCTGGCCAAGCCCGGCACCGTCAATCCGCACACCGAATTCTCGGCCGAAGTCTATGTGCTGTCGAAGGACGAGGGCGGCCGACACACGCCGTTCTTCGCCAATTACCGCCCGCAGTTCTATTTCCGCACCACCGACGTTACCGGCGAGGTTGTGCTGCCCGAGGGCACCGAGATGGTGATGCCGGGCGACAATGTGACGATCGGTGTCAAGCTGATCGCCCCCATCGCCATGGACGAAGGCCTGCGCTTCGCTATCCGCGAAGGCGGCCGGACCGTGGGTTCGGGGGTTGTCAGCAAGATCACCAAGTAATATAGGCGCGCTTCGCCGGCAGGAATCGCTCTCGTCGGTGAAGAGATTTCCAGGGGCCGCCCCGATCCGGGTAACCGGAAGGCGGGGCGGCTCTCTTCTTTTGTGGAGGCCGTGAGGGCGTCCACGGCTCTTTCGCATCGGTAGCAGGACATGGACGCTCAGAATATCCGCATTCGCTTGAAGGCCTTCGATCACCGCGTGCTCGATCAGGCCACCGGCGAGATTGCGGACACGGCGCGCCGCACGGGCGCGCTGATCAGGGGCCCCATTCCGCTGCCGACGCGGATCGAGAAGTTTACGGTGAACCGCGGACCGCATGTCGACAAGAAGTCGCGCGAGCAGTTCGAGGTGCGCACTTATAAGAGGCTGCTGGATATCGTGCAGCCCAACGCCCAGACGGTCGACGCGCTGATGAAGCTCGACCTGGCCGCGGGTGTGAATGTCGAGATCAAACTCGCTTAGGCGGGTTTGCCTTTGGCCCCAGATTTGATCCGGGGTCTCGTCGGTCCGGTTGGACCGTGCTTTACGAAGCGGTCCCAGCTTTCGCTGGGATGACGAGGAAAAATTTGGGATACCGCCGGCGCTTACGCCGGGCTGCGTCCCCCGTCTCGCTCTTTTAGGAGGGCAACCAGCCCGGACGGGGCGATGCATGACATCTTGGGCTGACATGCACGCGGGGGCATCCCTCTCGTGCCTCTGCGAGGAGTTAAGGTCATGCGCACCGGCGTGATCGCGAAGAAAGTCGGGATGACCCGCCTGTTTCAGGAAGACGGCCGCCATGTGCCGGTGACCGTGCTTGCGCTCGAGGGCTGCCAGGTCACCGCGCATCGCACCGAGGACCGGGACGGCTATGTCGCACTCCAGGTAGGCGCGGGCGAGGCCAAGCAGAAGAATGTCAACAAGCCGCAGCGCGAGGCGTTCGCGCGCGCTGAGGTGGGGCTGAAGCAGAAGGTCGCCGAATTCCGCCTGACCGATGCCGAGGGCTTCCTGCCCGTGGGTTCACAAATCTCGGCCGCGCATTTCGTCGCCGGGCAGAAGGTGGACATAACCGGGCATACGGTGGGCAAGGGCTTTGCCGGCGTGATGAAGCGCTGGAACTTTGGTGGCCTGCGGGCAACGCATGGTGTGTCGTTGTCGCATCGCTCGCACGGATCGACCGGGCAGCGCCAGGACCCGGGCAAGGTGTTCAAGAACAAGAAGATGGCGGGCCACATGGGTGATCGCCAGCGCACGCAGCAGAACCTGGAGATCGTCCGCACCGATGCGACGCGCGGGCTGCTGTTCGTGCGCGGGTCGGTTCCGGGTTCCAAGAATGGCTGGTTGCTGGTGCGGGACGCGGTCAAGCTGCCGCTGCCCGAGGATGCGCCGTTCCCCGGCGCCGTCCTCGATCTGACGCGTGGCGCTCCTGAGCAGGAGGAGGCTCCGGCCGGCATGGTTGAGCCTGCGGCCGAGCACGAGGTGCGGCCCGAGGTCGATCCCGAGCAGCAGGAGCAGCTGCTCAAGGAGCAGCAGGCCGGTGCGGGTGACGAGACGACTCCGGCGACTGGCGAGACCGGGGGCCAGGATGGCGGCGGTGCGGGTGACAAGCCGGCCGCCGACAAGGACAAGGAGCCGGGGTCGTGAAGGTTAAGGTCCAGCAGCTCGACGGCTCGGCGGTTTCCGGGGTCTCTGGCGATATCGAACTTTCCGATGCGGTGTTCGGCGTCGCGCCGCGCGCCGACATCCTTCACCGGGTAGTCACCTGGCAGCTCGAGAACCGTCGCGGCACCGCCCGACCTGCGCGCGAGCGTTCGGACGTGGCGCGCACGGGCAAGAAGTTCGGCAAGCAGAAGGGCTCGGGCGGCGCGCGGCATGGCGATCGCGGGGCGCCCATCTTCATCGGCGGTGGCAAGGCGCACGGCCCCCGCAAGCGCGAGTTCGAGCAGTCGCTTAACAAGAAGATCCGCGCCCTGGGGCTTCGCATGGCGCTCTCGAGCAAGGCGATGGATCAGTCGGGTGAAGGCTTGGTCGTGGTCGACAACCTGACGATGCAAGAGGCCAAGACCAAGGCGCTGGTTGCAACGCTGGGTGCCAATGGCTGGAGCGGACGCAAGGTGCTGGTGATCGACGGCGAAGCGGTCGATGATGGGTTCCGCCGTGCCGCGGGCAACCTCGCCGGGATCGACGTGCTGCCTGCGCAAGGCGCCAATGTCTATGATATCCTCAACCACGATACGCTGGTGCTGACCCGTGCCGCGGTCGAGAAGCTGGAGGCGCGCTTCGCCCTCCAGGCAGGGGCAGACTGATGGCCAAGAAAGCAGTGGATGCGCGGCACTACGACGTTATCCTGTCCCCCCATATCACCGAGAAGTCGACGCTGCTGGCCGAACACAACGCGGTGGTCTTCAAGGTGGCCGGCGATGCGTCCAAGCCGCAGATCAAGGACGCGGTGGAAGCGCTGTTCGACCGCAAGGTTCAAAGCGTCAACACCATCCTCGTCAAGGGCAAGACCAAGCGCTGGCGCGGCAAGTCCTACAAGCGCAACGACACCAAGAAGGCGATCGTGACGCTCAAGGACGGCGAGAACCCGATCGACATCACCGAAGGCGTGGGCTGATCCGATGGCACTGAAGAACTACAACCCCACCAGTCCCGCCAGACGCGGGCTGATCCTGGTCGACAAGTCGGCGCTCCACAAGGGGTCGCCGGTCAAGAGCCTGACCGAGGGCAAGACCAAGACCGGTGGACGCAACAACAAGGGCCATGTCACCAGCCGCGGCAAGGGCGGCGGCCACAAGCAGCGCTATCGCCTCGTCGATTTCAAGCGGCGCAAGTGGGACATGCCGGCGAAAGTGGAGCGGCTCGAATATGATCCCAACCGCACCGCCTTCATCGCGCTGGTCAAGTACGAGGATGGCGAGCTAGCCTATATCATCGCCCCCAGCCGGCTTGCGCCGGGTGACGAGGTGGTGGCGGGCGAACGGGTGGATACCAAGCCGGGCAATGCCATGCCGATGGGCAACATGCCGGTGGGCACCATCTGCCACAATGTGGAGATGAAGCCGGGCAAGGGTGGCCAGATCGCGCGTTCGGCGGGCACTTATGTCCAGTTGGTCGGGCGCGATCGCGGAATGGTGATCGTGCGGCTGAACTCGGGCGAGCAGCGCTATCTGCCGGCCGCGTGCATGGGCACGGTGGGGGCGGTGTCCAATCCCGACAACCAGAACCAGAACTTCGGCAAGGCGGGACGCAAGCGCTGGATGGGCCGCAAGCCGCTGACCCGCGGCGTGGCCAAGAACCCGGTCGATCACCCGCATGGCGGCGGCGAGGGCAAGACCAGCGGCGGCCGCCATCCGGTCACCCCGTGGGGCAAGCCGACCAAGGGCGCACGCACCCGGCACAACAAGCAGACGGACAAGATGATCATCCGGTCGCGCCACGCGAAGAAGAAGAGGTAAGGCACATGGCACGATCCGTCTGGAAAGGCCCGTTCGTCGACCTGCACCTGTTGAAGAAGGCGCAGGAGCAGCAAGAGGCCAGCAACACCAAGCCGATCAAAACCTGGTCGCGCCGGTCGACCATATTGCCCGACTTCGTGGGGCTGACCTTCAGTGTCTATAACGGCCAGAAGTTCATCCCCGTCGCGGTCAATGAGGACATGGTCGGTCACAAGCTCGGCGAGTTCGCGCCCACGCGCAACTTTCCCGGCCATGCGGCCGACAAGAAGGGCAAGCGCTGATGAGCAAGCAGAAAGCCCCCCGCCGCGTTGGCGAGACCGAGGCGCTGGCGGTGGGCACCACCATCCGGGGTTCGGCGCAGAAGCTCAACCTGGTCGCCGGCCTCATCCGCGGACGCAAGGCCGAGGAGGCGATGAACATTCTGGCCTTTTCCAAGCGGGCGATGGCGGTCGACGCAAGGAAGGTGCTCGCGTCCGCGATTGCCAATGCCGAGAACAACCACGACCTGGATGTCGATGCGCTGGTGGTGGCCGAGGCAAGCGTGGGCAAGTCGGTGACGATGAAGCGCTTCGCCACGCGCGGGCGCGGCAAGTCGACGCGGATCCTCAAGCCCTTCAGCAGGCTCAGGATCGTCGTGCGCGAACAAGAGGAAGAGGCGTAATGGGCCACAAGAGCAACCCGATCGGCCTCAGGCTGCAGATCAACCGTACCTGGGATTCGCGCTGGTATGCAGAGGGCGCGGATTACCGCCAGCTGCTCAAGGAAGACATCGCGATCCGTAAGTACATCATCGAATCGATGCCCCAGGCGGCGATCTCGAAGGTGGTGATCGAGCGGCCGGCCAAGCTGTGCCGGATCTCGATCTATGCCGCCCGGCCAGGCGTGATCATCGGCAAGAAGGGCGCCGATATCGAGAAGCTGCGCACCAAGCTTGCCTCGATGACCGCGAGCGAGGTGAAGCTCAATATCGTTGAGATCAGGAAGCCCGAGGTCGATGCCAAGCTGGTGGCCCAAGGCGTTGCCGACCAGCTGGTTCGCCGTGTCGCGTTCCGCCGGGCGATGAAGCGCGCGGTGCAGTCGGCGCTGCGGCTGGGTGCCGAGGGCATCCGTATCACCTGCGCGGGCCGGCTGGGCGGCGCGGAGATCGCGCGTGTCGAATGGTACCGTGAGGGCCGCGTTCCGTTGCACACATTGCGCGCCAATGTCGATTATGCCGAGGCCGAGGCGCTTACCGCTTATGGCGTGATCGGGGTCAAGTGCTGGATCTTCAAGGGCGAGATCTTCGCGCACGACCCGATGGCGCATGACCGGCTGATGATGGAGGCCCAGACCTCCGGCGTCCGGCCTGCGCGTTAAGGGTATAGGACGATGCTGCAACCCAGGAAGACCAAGTTTAGGAAAGCCTTCAAGGGCCGCATCCATGGTGTGGCCAAGGGCGGCTTTGCGCTCAATTTCGGATCCTATGGTCTCAAGGCCATGGAGCCCGAGCGCATCACCGCGCGCCAGATCGAGGCGGCGCGTCGGGCCATCACGCGCCATATCAAGCGCCAGGGCCGGCTGTGGATCCGCATCTTTCCCGATGTGCCGGTATCCAAGAAGCCAGCCGAGGTGCGCCAAGGCAAGGGCAAGGGCGCGGTCGAATACTGGGCGGCACGGGTGAAGCCGGGTCGTATCCTGTTCGAGCTCGATGGCGTTCCCGGTCCGCTCGCCGCCGAGGCGTTCGAGCGCGCGGCGATGAAGCTGCCGATCAAGACCAAGGTGGTCGCGCGGCTCGGTGATACCAGCCATCTGGGAGGCGAATGATGGCCGCGAAGACAAGCGACATCGAGGATCTGCGGACCAAGAGCGATGACCAGCTCTCGGGCCAGCTGGTGGAGCTGAAGCGCGAGGCGTTCAACCTGCGGTTCCAAGCGGCGACAGGCCAGCTGGAGCGGCCGGCCCGCGTGCGCGAGGTGCGTCGCAAGATCGCGCGGATCAAGACGCTCCAGAACCAGCGGACGGCATCGGCCGCCGCCAAGGCCCAGGCCTGAGGAACAACCATGCCCAAGCGTATCCTGACCGGGACGGTCACCTCCGACAAGTCCGACAAGACCGTCACCGTGCTGGTCGAGCGGCGCGTGAAGCATCCGCTTTACGGCAAGATCATCCGGCGCTCGAAGAAGTATCATGCTCATGACGAGACCAACGAGTTCGTGGTCGGCGACAAGGTGCGGATCGAGGAAACGCGGCCGATCTCCAAGAACAAGAGCTGGAAGGTGATCGAACGCATGGTCGCCAGCCGGGGGATCGCGGTGGAAGCCGAGATCGAGGTCGAAGGCACGCAGCGCGCCGAATAGAAGTTTAGTTTGGAACTGCCGGGCATGTGTTCCGGCAAGCCGTTAGGAAGGAACAGGATCAATGATCCAGATGCAATCGACGCTGGAGGTCGCTGACAATAGCGGCGCCAAGCGGGTCCAGTGCATCAAGGTGCTGGGCGGCTCGAAGCGGCGCACCGCGGGCGTGGGCGATGTCATCGTCGTCTCGGTGAAGGAGGCGCAGCCGCGTGCGCGCGTCAAGAAGGGCGATGTGCACCGCGCGGTGATCGTGCGGACCCGCAAGGACGTGCGCCGCCCCGATGGCACCGTGATCCGTTTCGATTCCAACGCCGCGGTGCTGGTCAACAAGAGCGAGGAGCCGATCGGCACCCGCATCTTCGGACCGGTGGTGCGCGAACTGCGCGGCAAGGGCTTCATGAAGATCATCAGCCTGGCGCCGGAGGTGCTGTGATGGGCGGGGCCAAGATCAAGAAAGGCGACAGCGTGGTGGTGCTGAGCGGCAAGGACAAGGGGCGCACGGGCACCGTCACCCAGGTCATGCCCAAGGACGGCAAGCTGCTGGTGGATGGCATCAACGTGATGGCCCGCCACCGCAAGCCCAGCCAGGCCAATCCGCAGGGCGGGATCGACCGGATCGCGGCACCCATGGCGATCGCCAAGGTGGCGCTGGCCGATCCCAAGGACGGCAAGCCGACCCGCGTCCGCTTCGAAGACCGCGACGGCAAGAAGGTGCGCGTTGCCGTCAAGTCGGGGGAGATGATAGATGGCTGACGATTACACCCCGCGCCTCAAGCAGCGCTATCGCGAGACCATTGCCCAGGCGATGAAGGACAAGTTCGGCTATGCGAACGACCTTCAGATCCCCCGGCTGGAGAAGATCGTCCTCAACATGGGCGTGGGCGAGGCCAGTCAGGACAAGAAGAAGGTCCAGGTGGCGGCCGAGGAAATGGAGCTGATCGCCGGGCAGAAGCCGGTGATCACCAAGGCCAAGAAGTCGATCGCCCAGTTCAAGCTGCGCGAAGGCATGCCGATTGGCTGCAAGGTCACGCTTCGGCGCGACCGGATGTACGAGTTCCTCGACCGCCTGGTCACCATCGCCATGCCGCGCATCCGCGACTTTCGTGGGCTCAACCCGCGTTCGTTCGACGGTCATGGCAACTACGCCATGGGGCTGAAGGAGCAGATCGTCTTTCCGGAGATTTCCTACGACCGGATCGAGAAGGTCCGCGGAATGGACATCATCGTCACCACCACGGCGAAGACCGACGAAGAGGCGCGCGAGCTGCTGCGTCTGTTCGGCTTCCCGTTCCCGGCCGAAGAAGCCGAACAGAAGGAGGCGGCGTGAGGCCGCCCCATAGAGAGATAGGCTAAGGAACTTAAGTCCATGGCGAAACTGAGTTCGATCAACAAGAACGAGCGACGCAAGAAGCTCGTCAAGCAATATGCGGCGAAATACGCCAAGCTGAAGGCGGTGGCCGACGACAAGTCGCTCGACGAGACCGAGCGGCTGATGGCGCGCCTCAAGCTGGCCGAGATTCCGCGCAACGCCAACCCTACGCGGGTGCGCAATCGCTGCACCACCACCGGGCGGCCGCGCGGCTATTACCGCAAGTTCGGGCTGAACCGGATCGAGATCAGGAACCTGGGCAACAAGGGCCTGATTCCCGGCCTGACCAAGTCGAGCTGGTGAGGACGTAACCTATGGCGATGACCGATCCCCTGGGCGATATGCTCACCCGCATCCGCAACGGCCAGCAGGCGAAGATGGACTCGGTCCTCTCGCCCGCCAGCAAGCTGCGCGCCAATGTGCTCGAAGTGCTCCAGCGAGAGGGCTATATCCGCGGGTATAGCGAGGATGCGAGCGGCAGGCACAAGGCGCTGCGCATCGAGCTCAAATATTTCGAAGGCGAGCCGGCGATCAAGCACGTGGCGCGCGTGTCCAAGCCGGGCCGGCGCATCTATTCGGGCAGCCGCGAACTGCCGGTCGTGCGCAACGGCCTTGGCATTACCATCGTCTCGACCCCCCGCGGTGTCCTCTCGGACGCCGAGGCCAAGAGCCATAATGTCGGCGGCGAAGTGCTGGCGGAGGTGTTCTGATGAGCCGCATCGGCAAGAGGCCCGTTCCCATTCCCAGCGGCGTGACCGCCAATCTGGATGGCGGGCGGCTGAGCGTGAAAGGTCCCAAGGGCACGCTGACGATGGGTCTGTCCGACTTGATCGCCTACAAGGTCGAGGGCGATACGATCAGCGTCGAGCCGGCCAACGACACCAAGGCGGCGCGCAGCCACTGGGGAATGCAACGCACCCTGGTCGCCAACCTGGTCGAGGGCGTGACGGAGGGATTTTCCAAGACGCTGCAGATCGCCGGCGTGGGCTATCGTGCCTCGGCGCAGGGCCGCAAGCTCAAGCTCCAGCTCGGATACAGCCACGACGTCGATCTGGATGTGCCCGAGGGTGTCGAGGTCAAGACTCCCGATCAGACCACGATCGAGGTCAGCGGCATCGACAAGCAGCGGGTCGGCCAGTTCGCTGCCGAAATCCGCGAATGGCGCAAACCCGAGCCCTACAAGGGCAAGGGTGTGAAGTACAAGGGTGAGTATATCTTCCGCAAGGAAGGGAAGAAGAAGTAATGGCCAAGCTGTCCCTTTTCGAACGCCGCCGCCGCCGCGTGCGCACCGCATTGCGCCAGCGTGGTGGCGATAGGCCCCGCCTGTCGGTCCACCGCACCGGGCAGCACATCTATGCCCAGCTGATCGACGATGAGGCTGGCCGGACGCTGGCGGCTGCATCGACGCTGGGTGCAGAAGGATCGGGCGCCAATGTCCAGGCGGCGACCAAGGTTGGCAAGGATATTGCCGAGGCCGCGCGCAAGGCGGGCGTCAGCCGCGTGGTATTCGACCGCGGCGGTTTCCTGTTTCATGGCCGCGTCAAGGCGCTGGCCGATGCCGCGCGCGAAGGCGGGCTGGAGTTCTAGATGATGGCAGAAAACGAGACCAACGCCGACAAGCCGGTGACGGCCGAGACCGATCATGGCGTGGTGCCCGAGCCGCGTATCGACAACGCCGGTTCGACCCCCACGCCGACCACCGCGCCGACCCAGGCGGCCGAGGCGCAAAGTGCCGAAAGCGGCAATCCGGTCGAGCCGCGCGGTCCTCATGGACGCGGGGGCGGGCGCGGCGGTGGCCGCGATGGCGGCGATCGCAACCGGGGACGCGGGGGCGGCGGTCGCGGACGCGACGACCGTCGCGGTGGCCGTGGCGGCGATGATGGCGGCGAGGAGCTGATTGAGAAGCTGGTCCATATCAACCGCGTCGCCAAGGTGGTGAAGGGCGGCAAGCGCTTCGGTTTCGCCGCGCTGGTCGTGGTCGGAGATGGCAAGGGGCGCGTGGGCTTCGGTCACGGCAAGGCCCGCGAGGTGCCCGAGGCGATCAACAAGGCCACCGCGGCCGCCAAGAAGAAGATGGTCCGCGTCCCCTTGAAGGAAGGCCGCACGCTGCATCACGACGGCATGGGCCATTTCGGTGCCGGCCGCGTCAATGTCCGCTCGGCGCCTCCAGGTACGGGGATCATCGCCGGCGGTCCGATGCGGGCGGTGTTCGAATCGCTGGGCGTATCGGACGTGGTGACCAAGTCGATCGGCACGTCCAACCCCTACAACATGGTCCGCGCCACGTTCGATGCGCTGGGCGAGCAGACCAGCCCCAAGTCGGTGGCGCAACGGCGTGGCAAGAAGATCGCCGACCTGCTCGGCCGGGGTGGCCGCAATGATAGCGAGGCCGAGGCCGAAGCTGCCGCGGTGGTGGAGTAGATCGATGGCCGAGAGCAAGACGATCAAAATCAGGCAGATCGGCAGCCCGATCCGGCGCCCCGCCGTTCAGCGCCAGATGCTGATAGGACTGGGCCTCAACAAGATGCACAAGGTGGTCGAACTCCAGGACACCCCCGAAGTGCGCGGCGCCATCGCCAAGCTGCCGCATATGGTGGAAGTGGTCGAATAGGTCTCAGACCATTCCGGATCGGCGCGAAACAAGCGAAAGCGAGTGCAAGACATGAAACTGAACGAAATCCGCGACAATCCCGGTGCCCGCAAGGAGCGGATGCGCGTTGGCCGGGGTATCGGCTCGGGCAAGGGCAAGACCGCCGGACGCGGGCAGAAGGGCCAGAAGAGCCGTGAGGGCGTGGCCATCAAGGGGTTCGAGGGCGGGCAGATGCCGCTTCACATGCGGCTGCCCAAACGCGGCTTCAACAACCCCTTCGCCAAGGATTACGCCGAGGTGAACCTGGGTCAGGTCCAGCGCCTGGTCGATGCCGGCAAGCTCGATACCGGGAGCGTCATCGACCATGCGGCGCTCAAGGCCGCCGGCGTTGCCCGTGGCGGCAAGGACGGCGTGCGGCTGCTGGCGAAGGGCGCGTTTTCGACGAAGGCCAGCTTCAAGGTGGCGGGTGCATCGAAAGGTGCGCTCGAGGCGGTGGAGAAGGCCGGGGGCTCGGTCGAGGTCGCGGTGCCTCGCAAAGCAGCGGTCGAGGATGAGGCGCAGGCATAAGGATCGGACGCAATTGGGCGAAGGGCAGCTTGGTAACCGCATGGTTTCAAAGTCATCGACAAATGTTCGCCGCGCCGCGCCAGTTTGGAGACCTCTGCATCTAGCGCCAGCATCCAGCCAAACGGCGGATGCGGGTTTCCGGTAGAAACGGGGGTTCGACAATCGCGCTGTCGCCTCCTACATAAACGCCTTCGCGCCGGGGCCGCCCGGTCGCTAATGAGGATCGAAGACCGCTCAAGATGGCAACACGCGCCGACAATATCGCCAGTTCGCTCAGCTTCGCCAATTTCGGCCAGGCGACCGAACTCAGGCAGCGCATCTGGTTCACGATAGGCGCGCTGATCGTCTTTCGCTTCTTGTCCTTCGTGCCGCTTCCAGGGGTCAATCCGCTGATCCTGGAGACATTGTACGACCAGACGCGCGGCGGCGTGCTTGACCTGTTCAACACCTTCTCGGGCGGCTCGCTCGAGCGGATGAGCCTCATCGCGCTGGGCGTCATGCCCTACATCACCGCCTCGATCGTCATCCAGATGGCAGCTTCGTTTCACCCGCCGCTGATGGCGCTCAAAAAAGAGGGTGAGGCCGGGCGCAAGAAGCTGAACCAATATACCCGCTACGGCACCGTGTTCCTGTGCGCCATCCAGGGCTGGTTCCTGGCCGCCGGGCTAGAGGCCTATGGCGCGCAGAGCGGGTTGCAGGCGGTGGTCGATCCGGGCTGGACCTTCCGCATCGTGGCGGTGATCAATCTTATCGGCGGAACCATGTTCCTGCTGTGGCTGGGCGAACAGATCACCAGCCGCGGCATCGGTAATGGCGTATCGCTGATCATCATGGCGGGCATCGTTGCCCAGTTTCCCACCTTCGGCGCCAACCTGTTCGAAGGTGGCCGCACGGGGGCGATCAGCGCCGTCGTGATCGGCGGCCTGGTGTTCATGGTGGTGGCGCTCATCCTTATCATCTGCTTCTTCGAACGCGCGCAGCGGCGGTTGCTAATTCAGTATCCCAAGCGCGCGGCACAACGCGGCGGGATGCAGGCGGACCGCTCGCATTTGCCGCTCAAGCTCAATACCGCGGGCGTCATTCCGCCCATCTTCGCCAGCTCGCTGCTGCTCTTGCCGCTGACGATCAGCCAGTTCGCCGGCAACATGACCGAGACCGACGGCGCGTTCTATTCGGTGGTCCAGACGCTGAACCAGTATCTGCAGCACGGCGCGCCGCTCTATATGCTGCTCTATGGCGTGGGCATCATCTTCTTCGCGTTCTTCTACACCGCGGTGGTGTTCAATCCCGAGGATACCGCGGAGAACCTCAAGAAGAACGGCGGGTTCATTCCCGGTATCCGACCGGGCAAGCGCACCTCCGACTATCTCGACTACGTGCTGACGCGGATCACCGTGGTCGGCGCGATTTACCTGACGGCGGTGTGCGTCATTCCCGAATACATGATCGCGCAGGCCGGATTGCCCCTATTCCTGGGCGGCACCAGCCTGCTCATCGTGGTCAACGTGACGGTGGATACGATCAGCCAGATCCAGTCGCATCTGCTCGCGCACCAATATGGCGATCTCATCAAGAAGGCGAAGTTGAAGGGCCGGATGCGATAGCGCTGGCTTGGCCCTGGCCGTGCATAACGTGCAGGCATGGCGGGCCATATGGGAAGGATCGCGGGTGAACATCATATTGCTCGGGCCTCCAGGGGCCGGCAAGGGAACGCAGAGCGCCCGTCTTGTCGAGCATCACGGAATGCGCCAGCTATCGACCGGCGACATGCTGCGTGCGGCGGTCAACGCCAAAACGCCGATCGGGCTCAAGGCGAAGGCGATCATGGAACGCGGCGAACTGGTCTCGGACGAGATCGTCTCGGCGCTGATCGATGCCGAGCTGGCGGCAATGGGTTCGGCAGTGGGCGCGATCTTCGATGGCTATCCCCGCACCGCGGTCCAAGCGGAGGAGCTCGACGCCATTCTGGGAAAGCATGAGCGCCATCTATCGCATGTCATCGAGATCGAGGTCGAGGAAGAGGCGCTGGTCGAGCGCATATCGGGGCGCTTTACCTGTGCCGAGTGCGGCGAGGGCTATCATGACCAGTTCAAGCGACCCGAAAAGGCCGGCATTTGCGACAAGTGCGGGTCCACTTCGTTCAAGCGCCGGCCGGACGACAATGCGGACACCGTGCGCACCAGGCTTGCCGAGTATCGCGCCAAGACCGCGCCCATCCTGCCGGTCTATGAAGCGCGCGGGATCGTCCACAAGGTGGATGGCATGGCACAGATCGGTGAGGTGACCGACGCGATAGAGCATGCGCTCGTCACACATTGAGCAGGGGGCGGCGGTCTGCATGGACCAAAGCGCCTCCGGTCAGACAGTTGCCCCTGAATGGGGGTTGCGCATCCTCGTTTCCCCGATATCTTTGAAGCCGAAACCCGTTCGGATACGATTTCGCTTGAACCGCCGGTTGGGCGCTTGACGCCCCGGGCGAATCGCCTTACCTGACCCGTTCCATTCGTTCAGTAGTGAACCGGCCCGACAGGCGGCAGCATCGATGCGCCCTGGCGGGCCATCGGCTTTGCCGGATTTCGGTCCGCAGCCGGGTTCCGGCGGGGCGGATGGTACAACGCGATGAGATGGGGCTGCCGCGACTTTCGCTGCGAGTTCCGTGGAGCATGGAGAAGCAATGGCTCGTATTGCCGGGGTCAATATCCCCACCAACAAGCGCGTGATCGTCGCGCTGACCTATATTCATGGTATCGGACACACGACCGCCCGGGCAATCGCCGACAAGCTCGGGATCGACCCCGCGCGCCGGGTGCAGGACCTGACCGATGCGGAAGTCCTGCAGATCCGCGAGACGATCGATGCCGAGCACTCGGTCGAGGGCGATCTGAGGCGCGACACCGCGATGAACATCAAGCGGCTGATGGATCTGGCCTGCTATCGTGGTCTCAGGCACAGGAAGGGGCTGCCGGTCCGCGGCCAGCGTACGCATACCAATGCGCGCACCCGCAAGGGCAAGGCCAAACCCATCGCCGGCAAGAAAAAGTAGCGCCTCGCGCCACCTCCTTCCCACCACCTGCGTTCGTACCGCAAGCACAGGACATCTTATCCATGGCACGCGAACCCGGCCGCGTCAGGCGCCGCGACAAGAAGAACATTTCCAGCGGCGTGGCGCATGTCAACGCCAGCTTCAACAATACCATGATCACCATCACCGATGCACAGGGCAATGCCATCAGCTGGTCGTCGGCAGGCATGATGGGCTTCAAGGGGAGCCGCAAGTCGACCCCCTATGCCGCCCAGGTTGCAGCCGATGATGCGGGCAAGAAGGCTGCCGAACACGGCGTCCGCACGCTCGAGGTGGAGATCAAGGGTCCGGGCTCGGGGCGCGAATCGGCGCTACGGGCCTTGCAGGCAGTGGGGTTCACCATCACATCCATCCGCGACGTCACGCCCATCCCGCATAATGGCGTGAGACCGTCCAAGCGCCGCCGCGTCTGATTGCGATCCTGCCTGCCGCTCCGGCGCGTGCGGAGTTGCAACGCATCAATTCGTAACGGGCGCGGCGCCCTCCAGCGCCTTCGCGGCCGTCGCCGTCCAAAGATCATCAGGGGAAGCCCATGTCCGTGAACGTCAAGAACTGGCAGGAACTCAAGAAGCCGACCGGCCTGGAGGTCAAGGAAGGCGGGGACAAGCGGCGCAAGTCCACCTTCATCGCCGAACCGCTCGAGCGTGGCTATGGCCTGACGCTGGGCAATGCGCTGCGCCGGGTGCTGCTCTCGAGCCTTCAGGGCGCGGCGATCACCTCGATCCGGATCGAGAACGTGCTGCACGAATTCTCTTCGCTCGCCGGCGTGCGCGAGGACGTGACCGACATCGTGCTCAACGTGAAGCAGATCGCATTGAGGATGCAGGGCGAAGGCCCCAAGCGGCTCCAGCTCTCCGCCACCGGTCCGGCCGAGGTCAAGGCGGGCGACATCGCGGTGTCGGGCGATATCGAGGTGCTCAACAAGAGCCACGTCGTCTGCCATCTCGACGAGGGCGCCACGCTCAACATGGAGCTCACCGCCGATACGGGGAAGGGCTACGTGCCCGCGGTGGCCAACCGGCCGGCCGATGCGCCGATCGGTCTTATTCCGGTCGATTCGTTGTATTCGCCCATCAAGCAGGTCAGCTACAAGGTGGAGAACGCGCGGGTCGGGCAGGAGCTCGACTACGACAAGCTGTCGATCACGGTGGAAACCGACGGCACCATCTCGCCGGAGGATGCGGTCGCCTATGCCGCGCGTATCCTGCAGGATCAGCTGACCTTGTTCGTCCATTTCGAGGACGGCGTCCCGCAGGCACCCGGCCCGATGATCGGTGTCGCCGCCGAGCCCACGGAATCCGATACCAATCAGCTTAACCGCTACCTGCTCAAGAAGGTGGACGAGCTCGAATTGTCGGTCCGCAGCGCCAATTGTCTCAAGAACGACAACATCATCTATATCGGCGATCTGGTCCAGAAGACCGAGGCCGAGATGCTGCGTACGCCCAATTTCGGTCGCAAGAGCCTCAACGAGATCAAGGAAGTGCTCTCGAGCATGGGTCTGCGCCTGGGGATGGACATTCCCGGCTGGCCGCCCGAGAATATCGAGGAAATGGCCAAGCGGCTCGAGCAGGAACTGCTTGGCTAGCCTGGACACCCGATGCCTTGGGTGACAGGCGGCGACCCTTAACAGCCACCAGGATCGGGCTACCTGATACGGGCCCCTTACGAACGAGGACTATTTCATGCGCCATGGTATTTCGGGCCGCAAACTGGGCCGCAAGTCGCAGCATCGCACGGCCATGTTCCGCAACATGGCGGCAGCGCTCATCAAGCACGAGCAGATCCTCACCACCACCGCCAAGGCCAAGGAGCTGCGGCCCTATGTCGAGAAGCTGATCACGCTGGCCAAGCGCGGCGGCCTGTCCAACCGCCGGCTGGCGCATGCGCGAATGCTGGACGAGACGCAGGAGCGCAAGCTGTTCGAGGTGCTTGCCGAGCGCTATTCAGACCGCGCGGGCGGTTATACACGCATCATCAAGGCGGGCATCCGCGCCTCCGATGCGGCATCGGTCGCGATCATCGAACTGGTCGGCCGGGACGAGAGCGCAAAGGGGCAGGACAGCGGTCCGGTGGCGGTCGAGGACGAGTACGAAGACGCCTAAGCGTCTGTTCATCGACCCCTTTTCACAAGTCGCAGGCGGCTCTAACACAGAAGCCCTGCCGCCTGCTTCGGAGGTTCGATGCGTCTTCCCCTTGCCACCGCCATTGCGCTTGCCTGTGTCACCAGCCAGGCCGCTGCCCAGGACATGACCCAAAACACGACCCAGCAGATGACGGCGCCTGCCTATCCCCAGACCAGCCGCGGCGAGGTGGTTGAAACGTTGTTCGGAGACCAGATCGCCGATCCCTATCGCTGGCTTGAGGATGATGTTCGCGTCAATCCGCAGGTCGCCGACTGGGTCGCGCGGCAGAACGCGGTGACCGACGCCTATCTAACGCAGCTTCCCGCGCGCGACTGGTTTCGCGACAGGATCGCCGCGCTCTATGATTTCGAGCGCTTCTCCACCCCCGTAAAGCGCGGCGAGCGCTATTTCTTCGAGCGCAACTCGGGTCTGCAGAACCAGTCCCCGCTCTATGTCCGCGACCGCCTCACGGATGAGGCACGGCTGCTCATCGATCCCAACCAGTGGTCGGGCGATGATGCCACCGCGCTTGGCGGATGGCAGCCGTCACCCGATGGCAGCAAGCTGCTTTATGCGGTGCAGGACGGCGGCAGCGACTGGCGCACCTTGCGGGTTCTGGATGTGGCGACCGGCGACCATCTGAGCGAGGAGATCCGCTGGGCCAAGTTCACCAATCTTGCCTGGGTGGGCGAAGACGGCTTTCTTTATTCGCGCTTCCCCGAACCGGGCGAGGGCGAGGACTTCCAGGCGCTGAACTTCGACCAGGCCGTATACTACCACCGCCTCGGCACGCCGCAGAGCGAAGACCAGCTGGTCTTCGCCACCCCCGATCATTCCGAGCGCAACCACGTCGCATCGGTCACGCATGACGGGCGCTGGGCGGTGATCACCAGTTCGGTCGGCACGGATGATCGATACGAGATACACTTGATCGACCTCGCGCGGGCCGGGGCGGAAGACTGGCAGGCCATCCCACTCATCACCGGGTTCGAGCATGCCTGGGATCTGGTCGATGGCATCGACGGCCGGCTGTGGTTCACCACCAACCGGGATGCGCCGCTCTCGCTCGTGGTGTCGATCGACATGGATGTCGCACAACCGCGCTGGCAGGAGCTGGTGCGCGAGGGCGAGCATCCCATCCAAAGCGCCGCACTTATCGGCGACCGGCTGGTGGTCTCCACTCTGCGCGATGTTGCCGGCCATGCCGAAATCTGCACGCGCGAAGGCGAACTTGTCGACACGGTGGAACTGGCGGGGCTGGGCAGCCTGGGCGGCTTCTCGGGCGAGCCGGACGACTCCGAGGCGTTCTACAGCTTCACCAGCTTCAATCGTCCCGCGACCATCTACCGCCTGGACGCATCGAGCGGCGAAACCACCGCAATCGCCCGGCCCGAGCTGGCCTTCGATCCCGATGACTTCGTGGTCGAGCAACGCTTCTACACCTCGAAGGACGGCACCCGCATCCCGCTGTTCGTGACCATGCGCAAGGACGTTGCCATGGCCGGCGAGCCCGTGCCGACGCTGCTCTACGGTTATGGCGGGTTCAATATCTCGGTAACGCCGGCATACTCGGTCAGCCGCATGGCCTGGGTGCAGGCGGGCGGCGCCTATGTGGTGGCCAATATCCGCGGCGGCGGCGAATATGGCAAGGCGTGGCACGACGCCGGGCGCCTGACCAACAAGCAGAACGTGTTTGACGATTTCATCGCGGCGGGCGAATATCTGGTCGCCGAGGGTATCGCCAGCCAGGACGGCCTGGCCATTCAGGGCGGCTCCAATGGCGGGCTGCTGGTGGGGGCGGTGGTCAATCAGCGACCCGAGCTGTTCGCCGCGGGCAATGCCGCGGTGGGCGTGATGGACATGCTGCGCTTCGACCGGTTCACCGCGGGGCGCTACTGGGTCGATGATTACGGCTATCCCGACCGCGCCGAAGACTTTGCCGTGCTGCGCGCCTATTCGCCGCTGCACAACATTCAGAATGGCGCGCAATACCCGGCAATATTGGTCACCACCGCCGATACCGACGACCGCGTCGTTCCCGGGCATAGTTTCAAGTACGTCGCCGCGCTCCAGGCCGCCGAAGCAGGCGAAAAGCCGCAGCTTATTCGGATCGAGACCCGCGCGGGTCACGGATCGGGCAAGCCGACCGACAAGGCCATCGCCGAGGCTGCCGATGTGATGGGCTTTCTGGCGTACTGGACTGGGCTCAGTCCGAGCCGATAACTTGTTCATCTTCGGCGTCGAAAGGATGAACAATAGCCAAGCGCCGGGTTCAGTAACGCAGCAGCCTCACTCGGCTAGACCCAATGCGAGGAGCAGACGAATTCCGTTCGCTCCCCCGAATTGGAGGAGAGGCTGCGATGAACAACATGACCAGGGCCGTGGTGGGGACGTTTGCGGCAGGCGCGATGGCGATCGGCTCGATGAGCCCGGCAGTGGCACGCGACCGTGACCGCGACCGCGACAAGATTGATGGCAGCGACATTCTGACAGGCGCACTGATCATCGGCGGGATCGCGGCGGTTGCCGCGGCGGCGAGCCGCAAGGACGACCGCCGGGACCGGTACGACGATTACCGCTACGATGATCGCCGCTACGACGACCGTCGTTACAACGACCGGCGCTACAATGATCGCCGCTATCACGAACGTTACGACCGCCGCGGTTGGCGCCAGGACCATCGTCAGCATGCGGTCGCCATGTGCGTGCGCGCCGCCGAGGACGTCGCCGAGCGTTACACGCGGCGCGGCCGCGCCGAGGTGTTCGACATTCGCGATGTCGATCGCGAGCGCGGCGGGTTCGAGGTCAAGGGCCGTATCGCGGTGCAGGAACGTAGCCGGTCCTATGGCCGCGACAGGTGGGACGAGGGCCGCTTTACCTGCGATGTGCGCAGGGGCCGGGTGGTCGATCTCGATTTTCGCGGCATCCGAGGCCTTTAGGCGCGCAGTTCGGGCACGGGCCGGGCGGTTCAGGCTGATGCAAGCCTTGGTCGCCCAACCTTTGGCCGGATCGCTTGCAGATTGGGGCAAAAGCTCATGAAACACCGCAAATTGACCACGCTGGTCGCCGCCGTCGCGCTTGTCTCCAGCGCCAGCGCGCCGGCCATCGCGGCGCCCTTGCCGGTTCCCGCAGCCCCGTCCCTCCATTCGGCGAGCGCTGATCTGGAGGTTGCGAATCACCGCTATCGGCATCACCGCCACCACCGGCATCATCGGCACCGGGATCGCGGTGTCGATGCGGGGGATGTCATCGCCGGGATCCTGGTGCTCGGCGGGATCGCCGCCATCGCCAGCGCTGCCAGCAGCAACCGCGACGAGCCGCGCCGCGTCCGCGCGCGCGTCCCCGAGCGTGAAGAGCCGCGCGGACTGAGCCGGGCCGAGCAGATGTGTGTCGATGCGGTCGAGCGCGAGCGCGGCCGGGTAGCCTCGGTCGATGGTTCGGCGCGCGATGCGAGCGGGTGGCTGGTATCGGGCGAACTCGAGCGTGGCGCGCTGTTCGGCTGCAGGATCGGCAATGACGGACGGATCAGCGAGATCCGGCTCGATTACGATGCTGGCACCGGCAGCACCGTATTCGACGAGGGTACCCAATATGACGAGCGGACCTATGCTCGCGCACGCGCGGACCAGCGTGCAGGCGGCTCGGGCGTCCCCGCCTATGACGATATCTACGAGGACGATGTGCAGCCCGAATATCCCGGCGGTCCGTATCCTGGCGAGCGCCCGTCGCGCTACTGAAGGCGCTACTAAAGCATCTTGCGGCTTGGCGTTTGGCCGGCCGCCTGTTTGAAGCTTGACGCGGTGACCTGGTAAACGACGTTTGGCGTGGCGATAGCGTCATGAGCAAGGGTGCTTGATGTCGCGCCCTCCGCCATTGCCAGGTGCGAGCGATTAAGCGAGCGGGTGAGTTGGATGCTCGCGGTGTCGGCGTGACGGCCGAGCTTGTTCCCGAACACCGATTGTCCGGTCTTCCCGTTCGACGACGAGCGCCGCGTGTCCTTGGCGGCGGTGGACCTGGTTTGCGGACCGACACGAGCGAACTGCGGCGGGCCATGTCCGGGGTCGACCGAGGGCTCGACCGAGGAACGTCCAAGCCGCTTCTGACCATATGCCAGCAGCACCTCAGGCGTGAATCGGCTTGCCGGTGACCGCCATCGCCGCCTCCTTCAGCGCTTCTGAATGGGTCGGGTGCGCGTGGCAGGTATAGGCAATATCCTCGCTGGTGGCGCCGAATTCCATCGCCTGTGCGGCCTGGGCGATCATGGTGCCGGCGAGCGAATTGATCATCCAGACGCCCAGCACCCGGTCGCTCTTGGCATCGGCTATGACCTTGACGAACCCGTCGGTATCACGGTTGGTCTTGGCGCGGCTGTTGGCCATCATCGGAAACTTGCCGGTCTTTACCTCCATGCCCTTGTCGCGCGCTTCTTCCTCGGTCATCCCCACGCCGGCGATCTCGGGCATGGTATAGACGACGTTGGGAATGATCGCGTGATTGACGATGCCCGTCTGCCCGGCGATGTTCTCGGCCACGGCAATGCCCTCGTCCCCCGCCTTGTGAGCCAGCATGGGCCCGGCGATCACGTCGCCGATTGCCCAGACGCTGGCGACGCCGGTGCGGAACTCGCGGTCAGTCTCCACCTGGCCGCGCTCGTTGACCGACAGGCCGATGGTCTCCAGCCCCAGCCCGTTGGTATTGGGCCGCCGGCCGATCGACACCAGCACCGCGTCGGCCTCCAGCGTCTGTTCCTCGCCGCCGTCCGAGGGCTCGAGCGTCAGAAGCGCCTTGTCGCCCTCCACGCGCGCCCCGGTGACCTTGCTCGAGAGCTTGAGTTCCATCCCCTGCTTGGCGAACAGCTTGCCCGCTTCCTTGCGCACCTCTCCGTCCATTCCCGGCAGCAGCTGTCCCAAAAATTCGACCACGGTGACCTTCGCGCCAAGCCGCCGCCAGACCGAGCCCAGCTCCAGCCCGATAACCCCACCGCCGATCACCACCAGGTGCTGAGGGACCCGGTCCAGCCTCAGCGCCCCGGTCGAATCGACCACGATCCCGCGCTCGTTGTCCACCTCGACCCCGGGCAGCGGGGTGACCATGGAGCCGGTGGCGATGACGATATCCTTCGCGGTGACGGTCTCCTCACCGACCTTGACCTTGTTGGCGCCCTCGAACCTTGCGCGCCCCTTGAGCCAGGTCACCTTGTTCTTCTTGAACAAGAACGCGATGCCACCGGTCAGTTCGCCGACCGCCTTGTCCTTCTCCGCCATCATCTGCGACAGGTCGAGTTCCACCTTGCCCGGGTTGATGCCCCATTTGGCTAGGTGGCCGCCGGTTTCCTCGAATAGTTCGGACCCGTGGAGCAGGGCCTTGGACGGTATGCACCCGACATTGAGGCAGGTGCCGCCGAGTGTCTCGCGGCTTTCGGCGCAGGCGACCTTCAGACCGAGCTGCGCAGCGCGGATCGCCGCGACATAGCCTCCCGGACCCGCGCCGATGACCAGGACGTCGTAGTTGTATTTTTGCTCAGCCATTCTTGCTTCTTGTCCTCAGGTGCGATCACAAATCGATCAGCAGCCGCATCGGATCCTCGATCGCTTCCTTCATGATCTTCAACGCGGTCACCGCCTCGCGCCCGTCTATCAGGCGGTGATCGTAGGATAGCGCCAGATACATCATCGGCCGCACCACCACCTCGCCTTCACGAACCACCGGGCGGTCCTCGATCCGATGCAGCCCCAACACCGCCGATTGCGGCGGATTGATGATGGGCGTCGACATCAGCGAGCCGAACACGCCGCCATTGGAGATGGTGAACGTGCCGCCGCGCATATCCTCCATCGTCAGCGTGCCGTCCTTCGCTTTCTGCCCGAACTCGGCGATCGCCTGCTCGATCTGGGCAAAGCTCATCGCATCGGCGTTGCGCACCACCGGCACGACCAGGCCGTTGGGCGCCGAGACCGCCACCGATATGTCGACGAAATCATGGTAGACGATCTCATCACCGTCAATCTGGGCGTTGGCCGCGGGCACGTCCTTGAGCGCCAGGCAGGCGGCCTTGGCGAAGAAGCTCATGAAGCCCAGCTTGATCCCGTGCTTCTTGGCGAACACGTCCTTGTAAGCCTCGCGCGCGGCGATGACCGCGCTCATGTCGCAGTCGTTGAAGGTGGTTAGCAGCGCCGCCTCGTCCTGCGCGGCCTTGAGGCGGCGGGCGATAGTCTGGCGCAGCCGCGTCATCTTGACCCGCTCGGTGCGCCGCTCGCCGCTCGCGTGCGGCGCGGGGGCTGCGGCATCTGCGGCGTCGGTGGAAGGCGTTCCGGTATCGGCGGCCGACGCATCGGTGCGCCTGGTTTCCGCCGCGCTGAGCACATCTTCCTTGGTCAGGCGGCCGTCCTTGCCCGTGCCTCTGACCTGCGAGGGATCGATGCCATGCTCGAGCACCGCGCGCCGGACTGCCGGTGACAGCGTGACCGAGGTATCTCCCCCCTCGCTGCCGCTCTCCCCCGCCCGCGTGTCGGATGCCGGGGCCGGGCCGGGGGCGGGGGCCGGAGCGGGAGCGGGGGCCGGCGAGGAGCCTGCGGCATCCGCGCTGCCCGAGGCTGCCTTGCCCTCGCCCTCTTCGATCGAGGCGATGACCGCGCCCACTTCCACCGTATCACCCACCGCGATGGCATGGTCGCCCATCACCCCGGCAACGGGGGCGGGAACCTCGACCGCCACCTTGTCGGTCTCCAGGCTCGCCACCGGCTCGTCCAGCGCCACGCTGTCCCCGGGCTTCTTGAGCCATTCGCCCAGCGTTGCCTCGGTCACCGATTCGCCCAGCTGCGGGACCTTGATCTGCGTGCCCATTTTCTGTCTGTCCCCCTAGACCGGCGGCGGGCCGGCGGGCGGCACGCGGCCGCCATTGGCAATACCCAGCGCCACCGCGACCAGCGCCTCCTGCTGCACCTGATGGCGCTTGGCCAGACCCGTCGCCGGCGAGGCGGCAACCTCACGCCCCGCATAGCCGACCGGCACCGCGCCGTGCCCGGCCGCGATCAGCGCCTCCTCGATCCGTTCGCGGGCGAAGAACCAGGCGCCGTTGTTCTTGGGTTCCTCCTGACACCACGCCACCTGCTCGAGCGCGCTCATGCGCTGCAGCCGCACCGCCAAGGGTTCGCCCGGGAACGGATAGAGCTGCTCGATGCGCACGATGGAGACGTCCTCCAGCCGCTCGTGGTCACGCTTTTCCATCAGGTCGTAGGCCACCTTGCCCGAGCACAGCACCAGCCGCCGCACCTTCTCGTCCGCCACCGCCGTCTCGTCCGACAGGATGCGCTTGAACTGGCTGTCTCCGGTGAACCTTGCCACATCGCTCCTGGCGCGCGGGTGACGCAGCAGCGACTTGGGAGTCATGATAATGAGCGGCTTCCTGAACCCGCGCAGCATCTGCCGGCGCAGGACATGGAAGTAGTTGGCCGGCGTGGTGATGTTGCACACCTGGATATTGTCGTTCGCCGCCAACTGGAGGAAGCGCTCGAGCCGGGCGGAGGAATGTTCGGGGCCCTGACCCTCGAAGCCATGCGGGAGCAGCAGCACCAACCCATTGGCGCGCAGCCATTTGACCTCGCCGGCGGCGATGAACTGGTCGATGATGACCTGCGCGCCATTGGCGAAGTCGCCGAACTGGGCTTCCCACATCACTAGCGTCTTGGGGTCGGCCAGCGCAAAGCCATATTCGAAGCCGAGCACGCCGAATTCGGACAGCGGGCTGTCATAGACCTCGAACTTGCCATGCGGCAGCGTGGCGAGCGGGATGTACTTGGCCTCTGTCTGCTGGTCGATCCAGGTGGCATGACGCTGGCTGAACGTGCCGCGCGCCGAATCCTGCCCGGACAGGCGCACTCCGAACCCTTCGGTCACCAGACTGCCGAAAGCAAGCGCTTCGGCGGTGGCCCAGTCGAAACCCTCGCCATCGGCGAACATCTTCTTCTTCGCGTCGAGCACCCGCTGAAGCGTTTTGTGGATGGTGTGACCTTCGGGAACCGCGGTCAGCGTGCGACCCAGACTGTCGAACAGCTTGGGCTCGATGGCGGTGGCGACGTTGCGCCGCGCGGTCTCCGGGTCGGCGGGCTTGTGCAGACCCGACCAGCGGCCGGCGAACCAGTCCGCCTCGTTGGGCCGGTAGCTGGCCGCGCTGTCGAACTCGCCGGTGAGCAATTGGACGAACTCTTCGCGCGCGCCTTTCGCGAACCCTTCCGCGACCGCGCCTTCCGCCAGCAACCGCTTGGAATAAAGATCGCTTACCCGGGGATGGCGCGAGATGGCGTCATACATCAGCGGCTGGGTGAAGCTGGGCTCGTCGCCCTCGTTGTGGCCGAAGCGGCGATAGCACCACATGTCAATGACGATGTCGCGCTTGAAGCGCTGGCGGTATTCGATCGCCAGTTTGCAGGCGAAGGTCACCGCCTCGGGATCGTCTCCGTTGACATGCAGGATCGGCGCCTGGACCCCCTTGGCCACGTCCGAGGGGTAGGGGGACGAGCGGGCGAATTGCGGGCTGGTGGTAAAGCCGATCTGGTTGTTGATGACGAAATGCAGGCAGCCGCCGGTATTGTAGCCGCGCACGCCCGAAAAGCCTAGGCATTCCCACACGATGCCCTGGCCGGCGAATGCGGCATCGCCATGGATCAGCACGGGCAGCACCTGCTCGTGCTGGGTCAGATCGTCACGGATCGCCTGTTGCGCGCGCGTCTTGCCCAGCACCACCGGGTTGACTGCCTCCAGATGCGACGGGTTGGGAACCAGGCTCATATGCACCTTGATCCCGTCGAACTCGCGGTCGGTGCTGGTGCCCAGGTGATATTTGACATCGCCCGAGCCGCCGACATCGTCCGGGCTGGCGCTGCCGCCGGAAAACTCGTGGAAGATCACCCGGTAGGGCTTGGCCATGACATTCGCCAGCACGTTGAGCCGCCCGCGATGCGCCATGCCGTAGATGATCTCGCGCACGCCCAGCGCGCCGCCATACTTGATCACCGCCTCGAGCGCCGGGATCATCGATTCGCCGCCATCGAGCCCGAAGCGCTTGGTGCCGACATATTTGCGGCCCAGGAACTTCTCGTATTCCTCGCCGCGGATCACCGCCTGCAAAATAGCGCGCTTGCCTTCCGGGGTGAACGCGATGACCTTGTCTGGACCCTCCAGCCGGTCCTGCAGGAAGCGCCGCTCCTCGACATCGGAGATGTGCATGTATTCCAGGCCGACATGGCCGCAGTAATTGGTCTGCAGGATCTCGGCGAGGCGGCGCGGCGTGACCCAGTCGAGCCCCATATTATCGCCGATATAGACCTCGCGATCGAGCGCCTCGCCGACAAAGCCGTGCCATTCCAGCTTCAGATCGTCGGGCAGTTCGCGCTGCGACAGGCCCAGCGGATCGAGATTCGCCGCCAGATGTCCGCGCACCCGGTATGTGCGGATGAGCAGCATGGCGCGAAGCGAATCTTCCGCCGCGCGCTCGATCGCCGCTGCGTCGAGCGGCTTGCCAGCCTTTTGCGCGGCCTTGGTTACCGCAAGCTTGAGCTGGGTGGGATCGAGCGCCTGGGTAAGATCATCGGACGCAGCGCCATCCCCGGTCGACGGCCAGCGCGGGTTCGCCCAGCTCGGGCCTGGCTGCCGACCATCCTGCGGACCATCCTGCCCGGTCAGCTCGGGAATGAAGGGTGGGGGTTGGTCGTTCATGACCCGCTCTCGCGCAAAGACCTGGAAAAAAGCTTAACGGGGCCTGCCTCAGGCCAGTTCCTTGAGCAGCGCATCGAGCGTGGTGCCAAGTGCGCTGGGCGAGGGGGAAACGCGGATCTGGGCCGCCTCCAGCGCCGCGATCTTGTCCTCCGCACCGCCGCTGCCGCCCTCAACGATGGCGCCCGCATGGCCCATCCGCCGGCCGGGCGGCGCGGTGCGTCCGGCAATAAAGCCGACCATCGGCTTGGCCCGCCCGCGCGCCGCCTCGCGCTTGACGAACTCGGCCGCCTCCTCCTCGGCCGAGCCGCCGATCTCGCCGATCATGATGATCGCCTTGGTCGCATCATCGGACAGGAACAGGTCGATCACGTCGATGAAATTGGTCCCGTTGACCGGATCGCCGCCGATCCCCACCGCGGTCGTCTGCCCCAGACCCACCATCGTGGTCTGATGCACCGCCTCATAGGTCAGCGTGCCCGAGCGGCTGACGATGCCGATCTGCCCTTGCTGGAAGATGTTGGCCGGCATGATGCCGATCTTGCACTCGCCCGGCGTCAGCACGCCCGGGCAGTTGGGACCGATCAGCCGCGACTTGGAACCTGTGAGCGCGCGCTTCACCCGCACCATGTCGAGCACCGGAATGCCCTCGGTGATGGCGACGATCAGCTCGATCTGTGCCTCGATCGCCTCCAGGATCGAGTCCGCGGCGAAGGGCGGCGGCACGTAGATGACGCTGGCCGTGGCGCCGGTCTCGCCCGCCGCCTCGCGCACGGTGTCGAACACCGGCAGCCCCAGATGCGTGGTCCCGCCCTTCCCCGGTGTAACGCCTGCAACCATCTGCGTCCCGTAATCGAGCGCCGCCTGCGTGTGGAAAGTGCCGGTATCGCCGGTCATCCCCTGGGTGATGACCTTGGTCGACGCGTCGACGAGGATGGACATAGAGGAAGCTCCGACAGCTGTACGCGAATATCGCGACAGGATTATACGGTTTGATCCGGAAAGAACTCGTGCTTGCGATTCATGATCGCTTCCCAGTCATAGGGGCAGGCCTCGGGAAAATTCCCCTCGAAAACCGTTGTCTCGAACGCTGCCCTGCGACGCGCGCTTTCGTAAGCTGCCGCGATCGCGTCGACCAAGCGACTTTGAAAGCTCGGACTGTCGCCGAGAACATCGCGCGCCAGGTCGCGGTGATCGCGGATCGAGCGGCGCCAGCTCTCCGATCGTAACTCGGGCTGATAATCCCATTTCAGCATATGGGTTAGGATGACTCGGATCGCGCTGACCAGCTTTCGGAAATCACGCTTGGCCAAACTCTCCACCTCATCGATAAGGTTGGTCAGATCGATCTCTTCCCAACGATGAGCGGCCATCAGCTCGGCCTGCTGACGCGCCCAGAGGGCGAAGTCATCGTCGTACTCCGCGGGAGAAGATCGGGCGTCGAGAATGCGCTTGTGTTCGGCCATATCCCCAGCTTATCCGCAATAGCTCAGCGAAGCGAGCCGTCGATGCCGCGGCATGCCTCGAGCAGCTCCTCGACCGCGTCGGTGGAGAGCTTGAGGTTGGCCCGCTCCTCGTCGGACAGCTCGATCTCGATCACGTCCTCGATGCCGCCCGCGCCGATCACCGCCGGCACACCGACATACAAGCCGTCGACGCCGTACTTGCCCTTAACATGGGCCGCGCAGGGCAGGATGCGCTTCTGGTCGCGAAGGAACGCTTCGGCCATGGCGATGGCGCTGGTGGCCGGCGCATAATAGGCGCTGCCGGTCTTGAGCAGGCCGACGATCTCGCCGCCGCCGCCGCGCGTGCGCTTGACGATCTCACCGATCCGGTCGCCGCCGATCCCGCGGATCTTCGCCAGATCGTTCACCGGGATGCCGCTTACCGTGGTGTAGCTGGTCACCGGCACCATGGTATCGCCATGACCGCCCAGCACGAAGGCGTTGACGTCGCGCACCGATACGCCGAATTCCTGCGCCAGGAAGGTGGCGAAGCGCGCGCTGTCGAGCACGCCCGCCATGCCCACGACCATGTGATGGGGAAGCTGCGAGAATTCGCGCAGCGCCCAGACCATCGCGTCCAGTGGATTGGTGATGCAGATGACGAAGGCATCCGGGCAGTTGGTCTTGATGCCCTCACCCACCGCCTTCATCACCTTAAGGTTGATGCTTAGCAGGTCGTCGCGGCTCATCCCCGGCTTGCGCGGCGAACCTGCGGTGACGATGACCACGTCCGCGCCGGCGATATCGGCATAGTCATTGGTGCCGATGATCGAGGCATCGAACCGGTCAACGGGGCCGCATTGCGACAGGTCGAGCGCCTTGCCCTGCGGTAGGCCCTCGGCGATGTCGAACAGCACGATGTCGCCCAGCTCGCGCATGGCGGCAAGATGCGCCAGCGTCCCGCCGATCATTCCGGCACCGATGAGGGCGATCTTCTTGCGGGCCATGGCGTGCTTTCCTCGTACGACGAGATACCGGCAGGCCTCGTGCGGGTTCGACATGCGCAACCGGCCGCGCAAGGTGGCAGCGCGTCCGGTGCGCGGACCGCCCTATGGTCCCGGTGGACAGGATGCAACCCCGCCATGAGACCAATCTGCGCTAATGCGTGCCAGTCTCGATAACCGGATTGCCCCTCCTTTCGGCCGCATGGCTTGGGACGGCCCGGCCAGCGATATACCGGCCCGGATGACCGATGTGCCAAAGCCCCATGTCAACGAGCTTTGTGTCAACGAGCCGATCGTTCCGCGATGGTTCGATCTGACCCGCCGCCGCCTGCCCGATGCCGCTGCGGCGCGGGGTCGGCCTGTCCGGTTCGATCACTGCTTCCAGCGCATCCTGCTCGACAACGCGGTCGGCGGGCCGTGGCGCGAACACATCGCCGCTCCCGCATGGCGCAACGCAGACGACGAACTGCTTGGCGGCGCACTCGCGCTTGGCGAGGCGTGTCTGACGGGCGATGCCGACCTGGCTCAGCTCAACCGCAATTCGCTGCGATGGCGCGGCAAGCTGAGAGCGCAAGCGCCGCCCTAGACACGTGCCAGCTGGAGCGGACGCCCCCTGCACCGGGCGATGAACGTTCGCCATGCAGCCTCCACAAACCCCCGCGACAACCCATGCTCAACCGGTCGTCCGCTCATCTCATGGCGCCGCCGCACCCGCTACCGCGCTAGGTCCCCGGACTTCCCGCGGCGCTCGGCATCACCCCCAAGTCTCCTACTCCGCCGGCAGGTTCGGCATCGCCCGGCACCAGTCCGCGCGCCTCGAGCATGGGCATGACCTCGGGTTCGCGCCCGGTGAACGCCCGATACATTTCGAGATAGGGCCGCGAATGGCCCTGCCCCATGAAGGTCTCGCGCACGCGGTCGCCCATTTGCCGGCTCATCCCCCCGTTCTCCTCGACCCAGGCATAGGCATCGTGGCTGAGCATCTCGGTCCACAGATAGGAGTAGTATCCCGCCTCGTAGCCATGGCTGAAGATGTGCCGGAAGTAGGGCGTGAGATAGCGCGGCGTCACCTTGTCGGTCAGCAGGCCCTGGGTGGCGAGCGCGCGGGTCTCGAACGCGGCGATGTCCTGCGGTGCCTGTCCCGGCTCGAGCGCGTGCCAGTTCATGTCGAGCAGCGCCGCGCTGACCACCTCGCCAAGCCCGTAGCCCTGGTTGAACGCCGCTGCCCGCTCGATCGCGGTGACCAGTTCGGCCGGAATGGTCTCGCCCGTCTGGTGGTGCTTGGCATAATTGTTGAGGACTTCGGGCACGGTGGCGAAGTTTTCATAGAATTGGCTGGGAAATTCCACCCAGTCCCGCGCGGTATTGGTGCCCGACAGCGACGGGTAGCGCTGGTCGGCGAAGATGCCGTGCAGCGCATGACCGAACTCGTGGAACATGGTGATGACATCATCGAAGCTCGCCAGCGCCGGCTGCCCCTCTGCCGGCGGGGCGATGTTCTGCGAATTGTGAATCACCGGCTTCTCACCGAGCAGATGGCTCTGCTCGACGAAATTGCCCATCCAAGCGCCGCCTTGCTTGTTCGACCGCTGGAAAGGGTCGAAATAGAACAGGGCAAGCTCGCTGCCGTCGTGGTCGAAAACGGTATAGACGCTCATCTGCGGGTGATAGGTGGGGATGTCGTCACGCTTTTGGAAAGTCAGCCCGAACAACTTGTTCGCAGCGAAGAAGACGCCGTCTTCCAATACCCGATCGACGACGAAGTACTGCTTGATCGCATTGTCATCCAGACTGTAGCGCTCCTGCCGGACCTTCTCCGCATAATACGGCCAGTCCCAGGGCTGGACGGTGAAGTCCTCACCATCCGCGCGGATACGTTCCTCCAGCATGGCCGCCTCGCGCGCCTGGGTGGCGGCCAGCGCGGGGACCATCTGCTGCATGAAGTTGATGGCGGTGACGGGCTTGTCCGCCATCCGGTCGTACATCCGCCAGCTGGCATAGTCGGGCTCGCCCATCAGCGCGGCCTTGCGCGTGCGCAGCGCGATGATCTCGGCGATGATCGCGCGCGTGTCGTTCTCGCCGCCGCGCGAGGTGCGCTCGACGCTGGCGCGGTAGAGCCGCTCGCGCAGATCGCGGTTGTCGAGGCTGGCGAGCAGCGGCTGCGAGGTGGTGTTCTGCAGCGCCAGCACGTAGCGGCCCGGCATCCCGCGCTCCTCCGCCTCGGCTGCGGCGGTGGCGACCTGGCTGTCGCTCAGCCCGGCTAGCTCGGCGCGCGTATCGACCACCACGGCCGCCTCGTTGGTGGCGGCGGTAAGCTTCTGGGAGAACTCGGTCTCCAGCGCGGACAGGCGCGCATTGACCTGCGTCAATTCCGCCTTGTCCGCATCCGACAACAGCGCGCCGCGATTGACGAAGGTGGCATAGCGCGTCTCGAGCAGCATCGCGTCCTCGGGAGCCAGCGACAGCGCCGCCCGGTTGTCGTGCACCTGCTTGATCCGGTCGAACAACCGCTGGTTGAGGTAGATCGCGTCCCACATTCCGGCAGTCTGCGGGGCAAGCGCGGTCTGCGCGGCATCGAGTACGTCATTGGTATTGGCCGAAACCTCCTGGCTGAACGGCAGGTTGGCCCGGTCGAACTGACGTCCGGTGCGCTCCATCGCCACCAATGTGTTCTCGAAGGTGGGGGGCTCGCGGCTATCGGCGATCGCCTCGATCTCGCCCAGTTTGATGGCGATGCCCTGCTCGATCGCGGGCTGATAGTCGGTATCCTCGATGGCGGCGAAGTCGGGCGCTTCGAACGGCAGCGGGCTGGGGTTGGCGAAGACGTCCGCCACGCGCTGGTCGGCGGCCAGGGGGGCGGCGGCGGTGGTCATCGGTTCGCCCGGCAGGCTGGCGCAGGCGGGAAGCAGGGCGGCAAGGGCAAGCGAGGACACGAGACGCGCATTCATCGGGGTACTCCGGGCAAGTGGTTCATGAGCCAAACCCTGCGACATCGCGATGTTCCGCGCAAGAGGGCAGCAGGATGCAGATCGCTGAAATGCGGTGGAATTCCCGCCTTTCGCCCTGGTTCCTCGCGCCCCCCGGCGGGCCGCCCGGCTCATGCAGGTGCGCCTGGATAGCGGACGCGCTCTTCGTATACCGCCCCCGCCTTGCCCAGATGGCTTTCGACCAGCGCGAAGTGGTCGGCGGTCCATGTCGCCCGAAGCTTATTGTGCCGCGCCATCCAGTCGCCCAAAGCGGCGCTGGAGCGGGTGGCGCGCGGACCTCCCACCCGCGCCAGCGTGACGTGGGGGACAAAGGCGCGCGTTTCGGGCGGGCTGCCCCGCGGCGATGGCGGCGCGCTCGACCTGCGTGCGCAAGGCCAGCAGCGGCGGCGTGGGGAGGACGCGCGCGTGCAGCGCATGCACCACGCCTCGCCTGGCGAAGTGGCCCACGCTCGCCAGCGTCACCGCGAACGGCACGAAGCGCACCCGCGACAGCGCCGCGGCCAGGTCATCCGCCCCGCGCCGCTCCACCTCGCCGACAAAGCGCAAGGTGAGATGCAGGTTCTCCTCATCCACCCAGCGCGCATGATCGAGCGCCTCCATCATATCGACCAACGCATCTCGGACCGGCTCGGGCGGGGTGAGGGCGACGAACAGGCGGTGCACCATGCCCGCCTAGGCGAGCGCCCGGCGATTGGCCACCGCGCCGGAGTGGTGCGCTTGGGGGGAGGTGCGGCGTGACTTGCGGGTTGGCTTTTGCGGTTTGGGGCGGACCCGTCCGGAAGTTTCGGGGGGGGGTGTTACGGGTGTGACACTGTTCCGGGACAAAAAATCTCAGCGCGCGGCGCGAAGATATTCGCGCGCCATCGACTTGCCTCCTCCCGGGAAACCGGTGATCCGGGTGACCGGGCGCAGGGCGAGGATCGGCGCGCGCCCGGCGGCCGGCGAAACGGGCGGATCGGCCGCGCCGGTGGATGTCGCGCCGGCGGCGGGGGCGGCGTGCGAGGCGCTGGATACGGCGGACGGGGCCGGGTCCGGGGCGGGCGCGGTGGACGGGGCCGGGGCGGTGGACGGGGCGGGCGCGGCGGCGGCGCGTTCGCCGTCGGAGATTGCGCGCTTGCCGGCGGCGGGCGCGGATGATCCGTGCGGCGCGGCGCGGGCTGTGGCCGCTGCGGACCCGGCCGTGCCCGAGGAGACGGTTTGCGGCGCGGCTTGCGGCACGGCCTGTGACGCGGCCGCGCAAGGGGCGGGTCCGGACCGGGCGGATCCGGACGTGGCGGTTTGGGACGACGTGGTTTCGGATGGGGCAAGATCGGACCGGACGGGACCGGATGGGGCGGGACCGTATTGGGCGGGACCGGACTGGGCGGGGGCGGCGCGCGGTGTGGCGGATGCCGGGGCGTCATCGCTATCGGCTTGCGGGGCGGGGCGCTGGGCGTGGAGGCGTTGGCGCAGATAGGCAATGTCCTCGTCGGTGAGGCGGTGGAGATTGTCCATCACCCTATCCACCGCACCCGGCGTCGCGAGGCCGTCCGGAGCGCCCCATGCGCCGCCCCCGCTGCCCCCTCCGCCATCGTCGTGACCGGCACCGCCAGCGGAGACGGAGGCGGCGCGGTGGCGGATCGTCGCCGGGCGACAGCCGCCATTGTGCCGGCGAGCGCCCGGCTCGTCGGCGCTTGAATTGCCGGGCCAGGGCGGCACGAGCGTGCCGTGCGCGGCGAAGGTTGTCAGCACCCGGTCGAAATCATGCGCCTGATCGGCCAGATCGGCGCGCGTGGCGGCGCGGTCGAGCCGGGCGAGATGGGCGAGCAGCAGGCGGCTGTCATAGCGGCGGCGGCGGGCGACCTCCTCGCCATGATAGAACACCGCCTCCTCCACCCCGTTCAGCGCCCGATCGGCCAGCACCTGCTCGACGGACACGCGCGCGGCGAGGCAGGCGACGTCCCAGGCGCGCGCGAATTGCCGGTCGGCGCGGCGGGTGCGATAGGCGGTCTGATGGGCGATGCAGGCCGAGCGACAGGCCGCGCGGGCATTCCCGGTGATCGACAATGCCTCGAGAAAGCGCACCTGGCGCTCGCGGGTGAAGTGGTTGGCGGGGGTGTCGGGGGATGCGGGGGCGGGGAGGGCGGTGGATTGCGGGGAGAGGTAGGGCATGGTTCACCTGTGGTGTGGGTGGCGGCGAACCGGGTTATTTATGGGGGATGGGGGGTGTAGGACAGTGAGTGTGAATTCTGGGTTCGTCAGTGAGTCCCCAGACAACCCCTTTACAAAATGTGGAAAGATCGCGCCCCTGTGAACTGTAGTATTGACCGCGACAGACTTCATCGACAATCTGCGTTTACTCCTCTGGCGATGCCTACTCTGTCAGCCGAGCTGATCGGTGTGGCGAGTGAGCAGAGCGGCGCGGTTATCGGGGGCGCAAGCACTCCGGGCCGAGCAGGAAACGGGACGCGTTCCGTTTGTGCAGAGGATAGCGCAGGTCGGATGGGTCGATAAGAGCGGGGGCCCGGAGACATTCCCAAGGAGGTAGCTTCAACTGATTTCTTTGCTTTCGTGCGAAAGCACGGAAACCTGCAACGAGCTTGGCAGACTATCAAATCAAACGGACGACGATCCTCATCGCCCTATGTCGTCAATGATATTGCGAATTTCACCGAGACTGAACAGACGAACATTCGTTCGATTTCATCAAAGATCCAGCATCAGACCTATGTGTTCTCGCCTGCGCGCGGCGTGGCGATTGAGAAGCCTAACAAGCCCGGCAACATACGTCCAATTGTAATTCCGCGTGCACATGATCGTGTAGTACAACGGTGTATTTTGAACGCGCTCGCATGCGATAGCGATATCGCTGCGGAAGCTTTTCAACCACTGAGCTTCGGGGGCGTTCCGAAGAGAAAAGGTCAGCCGCTTTCTGGTGTACCAGCTGCAATCGCAGCCCTGCTACAAGAAATTCAAGCTGGCGGCACCCATGTAATTGTCGCTGATATCTCTTCTTTCTTTACCCGAATAAGCAAAGCCGATGCGGTCAGTCGTATCGCACGATTTACAGATGACAAGCGGTTCCTCAGCTTATTTGCGAAGGCCATAGAAGTTGATCTAGACAATCACGCTAAGCTCTGGCGGTACAAAGATAATTTCCCATATCAAGATTTAGGTGTCGGCCAAGGGGTGTGCCTCTCACCCTTTATCGGAAATCTTGTTCTCGCCGACTTCGACAGAGCGCTGAACACTGAAGATTGTAGCTGCATCCGTTATGTGGACGACATTATAATTGTGGCGCCTAGCGGGCGTGCGGCAAGTGCGCGATTCCGGCAAGCGGTGCGACTGCTGGCTGGAAAGGGCATGACATTTGCCGCAGAAAAAACTCAGGTTATTCCGCGCCCAGTAACAGAGACATTCGAGTATCTCGGGATCGAGTTCAGTAGCGGTAAGATCAGGCCAGCGGCGAAGGCTCGCAAAAGTATCGTCAGAAGATCGCAAGATGTAGCCGCTCGATCGCTGCGGCAAATCCGCCAATGCAAGAAGCCCAGCGAGTTCGATACCGAATTCTCAATTCCAGAGACCCTGCGGAAAATTTCCGGAATGTCCAAGGGATGGACGCAACACTATACCTTCTGCAATGATATAGAGACAATTAAGAACGTAGATCGACAGATCTGCTCATCATTTTTGGATTACGCCAATAAGGCGATATCTTTAACGCAAGAGAGGATGCAAAAGCAGCCTGATGCGGCTTCCGTCTTCTTCGGGTATCAAGGTGCGGCCGGAGTCAAGTTCAATTCATTTGAATGGCCCGAGACCATGTAAGCAGACCTACTTGGCCACCCTGACGGCCGAGAGCAACGGCGCGAGATATCCCCCCGTAAAACTCCGCTCTTCCTTCGCTACCACCTCCGGCGTCCCCTCCGCCACGATCTCCCCGCCGCGCACGCCGCCCTCCGGCCCCAAGTCCACGATCCAGTCGGCGGTCTTGATGACGTCGAGATTGTGCTCGATTACCACGACTGAATTGCCCTGGTCGACCAGGCGGTGGAGGACTTCCAGGAGTTTGCGCACGTCCTCGAAGTGAAGGCCCGTGGTGGGCTCGTCGAGGATGTAGAGCGTCTGGCCGGTGGAGCGGCGGGCGAGTTCCTTGGCGAGCTTGACGCGCTGGGCCTCACCGCCCGACAGCGTGGTCGCCTGCTGGCCCACCTTGACATAGCCCAGCCCGACCTCGTTCAGCATGGCCATCTTGTCGCGGATGGGGGGGACGGCCTTGAAGAAGCCCTCGGCATCCTCGATGGTCATGTCGAGCACGTCGGCGATGGAGAGGCCCTTGAAGCGCACCTCCAGCGTCTCGCGATTGTAGCGGCGGCCGTGGCATTCCTCGCAGGTGACGTAGACGTCGGGCAGGAAGTGCATCTCGATCTTGATGAGGCCGTCGCCCTGGCACGCCTCGCAGCGCCCGCCCTTCACGTTGAAGCTGAAGCGCCCCGGTTTGTAGCCGCGCGCGCCGCTCTCGGGCAGGCCGGCGAACCAGTCGCGGATCTGGGTGAAGGCGCCGGTATAGGTGGCGGGGTTGGAGCGCGGGGTGCGGCCGATGGGGGACTGGTCGATCTCGATGACCTTGTCGCAATGTTCGAGGCCGGTGATCTTGTCGTGCGGGCCGGCGATGATGCGCGCGCCGTTCAATGCGCGGGCGGCGCCGGCATAGAGCGTGTCGATGGTGAAGCTGGACTTGCCCGAGCCGCTGACGCCGGTGATGCAGCAGAAGGTGCCGAGCGGGATGGAGGCGGTGACGTTGGCGAGGTTGTTGGCGGTGGCGCCATGCACGGTAAGCTTCTTGCCCGTGCCCTTGCGGCGCTTGGCGGGGACGGGGATGGCGCGGCGGCCGGTGAGGTAGTCGGCGGTGAGCGACTTCTTCGCCTTGAGGATCTGCTTCAAGGTCCCCTCAGCCACCACCTCGCCGCCATGCACCCCCGCGCCGGGGCCGAGATCGACGATATGGTCGGCGGCGCGGATGGCGTCCTCGTCATGCTCGACGACGATGACGGTGTTGCCCAGGTCACGCAGGCGCTTGAGGGTCTCGAGCAGCCGGTCATTGTCGCGCTGGTGCAGGCCGATCGAAGGCTCGTCGAGCACGTAGAGCACGCCCGAGAGGCCGCTGCCGATCTGGCTGGCGAGGCGGATGCGCTGCGATTCGCCGCCGCTGAGGGTGCCGCTGGTGCGGTCCAGATTGAGGTAGTCGAGCCCCACATTGTCGAGAAAGCCCAGCCGCTCGGTGATCTCCTTGAGGATGGCCTGGGCGATCTGGTTCTGCGTGGCGGTTAGCTTGCTGGGCAGCGCGCGGAAGAAGGCGAGCGCGTCGGAGACCGACAGGCGGACGGGCCGCGCGATGTCGCTCCCGGCGATCTTGACGCTGAGCGCCTTCTCGTTGAGCCGCGCGCCGTGACAGGTCTCGCACGGCTGCGCGGTCTGGTAGCGGGCGAGTTCCTCGCGCATCCAGGCGCTCTCGGTCTGCATCAGCCGCCGGTTGAGGTTGCCGACGACCCCCTCGAACGCCTTTTCCACCGTATATTGCTTGCGTCCGTCCTTGAAGGTGAGCGGCACGCGTTTGCCCTTGGTGCCGTTGAGGATGATGTCGCGCTGCGCGGGCTGGAGCTTGTTCCACGGCGTCTCCAGGTCGAAGTCGTAGGCGGCGGCGAGGCTGGCGAGGACCTGCATGTAATAGGGCGAGGGCGGGTTGGACTTGGCCCAGGGCACGATCGCGCCCTTCTTGAGGCTCAATTCCTCGTTGGGGACAACCAGCTGCTCGTCGAACAGCTGCTTTTCGCCCAGCCCGTCGCAAGTGGGACAAGCGCCTTGTGGAGCGTTGAACGAGAACAGCCGCGGTTCCACCTCCTCGATGGTGAAGCCGGAGACCGGACAGGCGAATTTCTCCGAGAAGACAATGCGGTTGGGGGGCAGGCCCGCGCCCTTCATGGCGCCGCCCCTTGTCGCCACGCCTTCGGTCGCCACGCCCTCGAGCACCGCCGCCTGGGGTCCGATGCCGGCGGCGCGGACATCCTGCCGCCCGGCCAGCGCCTCGGCCAGCGTGGTGTCGGCGAGATCGACATAGGCCAGCCCCTCGGCAAGCTTCAGTGCGGTCTCGAAACTGTCCGCCAGCCGCGTCTCGATCCCCGGCTTTATCGCCAGCCGGTCGACCACCACCTCGATGTCGTGCTTCAGCTTCTTGTCGAGCGCGGGCGCCTCCTCGATCGCCAGCATCTCGCCATCGATCCGCACGCGGGTGAAGCCCGCCTTCTGCCATTCGGCGAGTTCGCGCCGGTATTCGCCCTTCCGCCCGCGCACCACCGGGGCGAGCAGGAAAGCGCGCGTGCCCTCGGGCAGCGCCATCACCCGGTCGACCATGTTGGAGACGGTCTGCGCCTCGATCGGCAGGCCGGTGGCGGGTGAGTAGGGCACCCCTACACGCGCCCACAGCAGCCGCATGTAGTCGTAGATCTCGGTGACAGTGGCGACGGTGGAGCGCGGGTTGCGGCTGGTGGTCTTCTGCTCGATCGAGATGGCCGGCGAGAGCCCGTCGATATGCTCGACATCGGGCTTCTGCATCATCTCGAGGAATTGCCGCGCATAGGCGGAGAGGCTCTCCACGTAGCGCCGCTGCCCCTCGGCATAGATGGTGTCGAAGGCCAGGCTCGACTTGCCCGAACCCGAGAGCCCGGTGATGACGATCAGCGCATCGCGCGGAAGGTCGATATCGACGCCCTTGAGATTGTGCTCGCGCGCACCGCGGACCTTGATGTGGGTCAGCATGCGCGGCGCCTATGCCGGGTGATGGGGGTCAGGGCCATGTCTGCCCGCTGTTCCGGTAATGTTCGGCAGGTGTCAAGGGGCGCGCCGGGCGGGTAAACAGCGACGGACCGCGGCTAGAGCGTTCCTGCAATGATGGTGTAGTCGATCGAGGTTTCCGCCGCTCTGCGGACCGCGAATGTCACGCCCTCCACCACGATCCGGCCGGTATTGCCGGAAAACGGAACCGTGATCATGCGCGACACCGCCGGGCTGTGTTCGGACCTGATATATTCGACATATTCGATCTTCAGATTGTTCGCATCGCGGCCGCGATAGATCAGCCCCTTCTTCAGGCCTGTCGGCTGGCTTTCCGAGCGTGCCTGATATTCGCTGTGCACCACCGGCGGGTCCAGCGTGCGCATCAGCAGGCCACGACCCATCCGCACCCGTTCGAAGGCCCCGTCATTATCGGCATCGCGCAGGCATAACCGGCCGAACCGCCCGCCGCCCGCATAGTAATTGTCTCGTTCGGTGCACCACCAGTCCCCCGTGTCGTGATAGACCGGCGTGCCCGCGTCCATTCCCGTTTCGCGCGAGATGTGGAACAATTTGCGCTTGAACCCCTGGGTCACCATTCGCCCGGCCTCGCGGGTCTGCACGTTGCGCGTGTCAAAGGCGGTGATCATGGCCGAATTGCGATAGGCCTTTACCTCCTTACCGGCAGCAGGTCGTTGACCCGGCTGACGTCCGACTGGGCGAGCAGCGGAGCGGGGGCGAGCGCGAGTATCGCGGCGAGCAAGGCGATTGACAGTTTCATGATGCGCCCGATGGCTTCCCTTTTTGGCAAGATTATGTCGAACCCCGCAGCCAGGTTGCGGCTTGTTGGCACCCGAATGTCATGTGGAACAAAGGTCTGCTGCTTCGACAGGGATCAGGCCCATGTTGAATGAAACCCATTTGGCATGGCCGGGAAAACTTTGGTAGATGGTTTGGCCATCCGAGGAGGGAGCTCAATGAAGGTCTCATACATTGCCGCCGCGCTGGGTGTGCCCGCCGCACTGGCGCTTATCGCCTGCAGCGCCAGCGACGATGGGGACGTGGTAGACCCTGTTCCGGAGACGCAAGGATCGCCGGTCGAACGGGTGGCAGCACAGCCGGCAAGCCCACCTGCGCCTGCCGATGGCACCGGCAGCGATGCGATCGTTCCCCTCGCGAGCGAGCCCGGACCGCGCGGAACCATGGTCGATCTGCAAAAAGCGGATGTGACGGGCGATATTCTGACCGTGCAGATCGGCATCAGGAATGGCAGGGCCAACAAGAGCGTGCCCATCGAGGAGATAAGCATCATCGAGGATGCGACCGCCAAAAGGATCGGCGTATTGAAGGATGATGGGGGCCAATGGCTGGCCTCACCCCTGCAAGGCGCGCGCAACGAACGGTTGTTCCTCAAAGGGGAAGGCGACGTCGCCTGGATCAAGTTCGCTGCACCCGATCCAAGCGCGCAGACTATTTCCATAGGCATTCCGGAAGTGGGCTCGTTCGACGGCATCCCGGTCCGTCGTTGATGCGGTTTGCGTGTGTGTTGTTGGGCCTGCTGGCGCTGGCGCTGGCGGGATGCGGTGATCAGGACAGCGGGTCGCCGCCGCCTGTCGAGCCCCAGAGCCGCCCTACGGCTCAAGCGCCGGAGCCCGCGCGCCCCGATGCTGGCAATGGGCTAAGCTCGGCCACCTCCAACCTGTCAGCCAAGGTCAGCGGGTTGGGCAGCCGGATCGAGGGAACGCAGCGCATCCTCGAACTGCCCGCCGATGTGCTTTTCGACTTCGATGAAGCGGCGCTCAAAGCAGAAGCGCTCGATACATTGCGCAATGCCGCCTCGATCATTCGTGACGCGCCCCAGGGAGCCATCGAGGTAATCGGCCATACCGATGCCAAGGGGTTGGACGCGCATAATGACGACCTTTCGCTGCGCCGGGCGCAGGCGGTACGCGACTGGCTTCAAGAGCAGGTCGGGGTGCGCCAGCGCGCCATGTCCGTGACCGGGCGTGGCGAGCGCGACCCGATCGCTCCCAACACCACGGCGGACGGCAAGGACGACCCCGCCGGCCGCGCGCTCAATCGTCGGGTGGAAATCTCGCTACCCAACTAAAGCAGCTTCCCCCTGCCGCGTTCCTCGCGTGTGGAGTGGAGCCGCCCCTCGTCAAGCAAAGCGCGCCCGGCTTGCTGGTAGAAGGTGCCAATCAGCTCCGACAGACGCTGCGCTGCTTCGGCCAGTTCCGCATCCGACGATATGGCGGCGTTGCGTTCGACTGTCCTATCCCACAAGTCGGCTGCCGCGATAATGGCATTAAGTGCGGCACTCTTAACGTCGGTCACAACAGCTTCTCCTGCCTGCCCCTGTCCTCACGCCGGGCCTTCTTGACCATGCTGCCATCGACCCAGGGGATGTCCGGCAGCTTGTTCTGGAACAGCTCGGCCAGCGTGATGATCTGGAGGCGCGGGTGGCGGCGGCCGGTAAGCGCGTTCTCCCACACGCCAACGCTGGCGGCATCGCGCTCCATCGCCCGCGTCGGATTTTGTGCGGTAATGAATACGCCGAGCGGCGCGCCCTCGCGTTGCATCACCTGCGCCAGCCGACCGATATCCTTGACCCCGACGCCGCCGCCCTTGACCTCGACGATGGCCTTTTCGGTGCGCTTGCCGTCGGGCTTGAACCAGATGATGCCGTCGATGCCGGTGTCTGCGCCCTTGCGCCCGCCCTTCCACGGCACCGCGTCGACAACCGAGAGCGCCCACAACTCGAACTGGTGCTTGTCGCGCTCCGCAAGGTTCAGCGCGGCGGAAAGCGATTGCGGGCGGCCCTTCACGTCGAATTCAATGCCGGGGAAGGCGTCGGTCATGCGCTTTTCAATGAGACCGACGGCGAGATGCGTCACGTCGATGCCGATCCAGCGCCGGCCCAGCTTCTCGGCCGCATGGACCGCGGTGCCACAGCCGCAGAACGGGTCGAGCACCACATCGCCCTCGTTGGAGGAGGCGGCGATGATGCGCTCGAGCAGGGCGAGGGGTTTCTGGGTGGGGTAGCCGAGGCGTTCTTGGGCATTTGCAGACAACGGCGGAATGTCCGCCCACAGGGACTGAAGGCGCTCCCCCTTACTCTCATCCTCATACATTCTCAGCCGCAGGGCGCCATGCTCCTTTGTGGGATAATGAAGTCGGCCCTCTCGATCATATTTCTCCATTCGTGCAAGGTTGCAGGACCACCCATTGGGATGTGGCTGATATATAATGCCATTCGATGCGGTGTAGGGGTAATGGAGGTTAGGCCTTACGCCGGGATTTCTAAGTGTCACCGACTGCCAGCGCCGCCCATCTTTATCCACATTAGGATATTTCTTATCGAGCTTTTCGCCGAGAACCTGTGTGAACTGTTGATTCCAAGTATATCCGTCGCCTTTGCTGTAAAAGAAAATCGTGTCTGTTACGTCGCCGTATGCGCGGCCGACATTTCCATGTGCGAATGTTCGTTTCCAAACTAGCTCGGTCTGAAATCGGTTTGCCCCAAATACCCCATCCAGCAGCAGCTTGAGGTAATGGCTCGCGGTAGGGTCGCAGTGCAGGTAGAGCGAGCCGGTCGGCTTGAGCACCCGGTGCAGTTCCAAGAGCCGCACCGCCATCATGGCGAGATAGGCCATCATGTCGTTCTCGCCCAGGAAGTCGCGCATCGCCCGAAGCAGCGTGAAGGCGTCTGTATTGCCGCTGCGCATGACCTCGTCGAAGGCGGCTTCCGCGCTCTCGTTCCAGTGCCAGGTGTCCTCGAACGCCTCGATCTGGCTTTCCGAGCTTTGCCCCTCGGGCGACTTGAACAGGATGTTGTAATTGGCGTTCGAGTTGAACGGCGGGTCGAGATAGATGAGGTCCACGCTCTGGTCCGCGATATGCTCGCGCAGGACGTGCAGGTTGTCGCCGTAATGGAGCGTGTTGGTCATTGCCGGGCCTCCCGCCTGGCGATGTGCCCGAGGCGCGCGTTGCTCGCAAGCGCGCGCGGACCTGAGTTAGGGCGGGGGGGCCGGTTGGTGGTAGAGCGTTCGACAGCCCCCGGGCCTTATCAGCCGGAGAGCAGCTCCATCTCGACCTTGCCGTGACCGCGCGAGACCAGGCCGATCCGTTCGGCCGCACCGCGCGAGAGGTCGATCTGGCGGCCGCCGTGGAACGGCCCGCGATCATTGATCCGCACCACGACCGAACGCCCGTTCGCCGCATTGGTCACCCGCACCTTGCTGCCGAAGGGCAGCGTGCGGTGGGCGGCGGTGAGCGCTTGTGGATTGAACCTCTCGCCACTGGCGGTGGGTCGGCCGGCGAAACGCTGCCCGTAGAAGCTGGCGACACCCGTGCCCAGCGCCTTGGCGTCAGGCTCCTCGGCCGGCTCGACCGCCGCGATGTCGAGCGCCAGGTCGGCAGCCGTGGGAACCGAAATCGCCACCTCGTAAGATTGAAGCTCCTGCTCCAGCGCTGCCTCGGCGGACAGCTGGAAGCGCGGACCGTCGGTCTGAACCACGGGCGCGGCGGTTTCGGGCGAGACGGCGTCGAACTGTTCGGCATGGCCTGAAGCGGCCAATCCGGCGAGCGCGAGCAGCGCGCCACCCGGCAACGCCAGGCGCGTCATGAAGCTCATCGATCCCGTCCTTTTGTAACTTACGAAACTAGGTGCTGCCCTAAACTTGCCATGATTGGCGGTCTACCCACCCGGGCGCGGCTCACCGCGAAAGGGGTTCGGGTGGTCGTAAACATTCATCAAGTTTTAACCGTATGAATGGGGTTGGCGCACGGGGACTTGGAGCGGAGCCGGCTACCCCGCTTGGTGGAAACAGCGAGATTCGCCCGCTTCATTCCGACCGGTCTGCCTGGCGATTGCCCCGTCGCGCGTCGCGATACCCCGCACGCGGTCGCCAGCTAGGAGCCTTCGCCGCTCCGATCCCGCCGTGCCAGTAGCCTCAGCCGCAATGCGTTGAGCGCGATGAACCCCGCCGCGTCCTTCTGGTCGTAGGCGCCCGCGTCATCCTCGAAGGTGACGTGCTGCTCGGAATAGAGCGACTGGTCCGACTTGCGCCCAATGACCTGGGCACTGCCCTTGTACAGCCTGAGCCGCACGGTGCCGGCCACCTTCTCCTGGCTAAGGTCGACCGCGGCCTGCAGCATCGCTCGCTCGGGGCTGAACCACAGGCCGTTATAGACCAGCTCGGCATAGCGCGGCATCAGCTCGTCCTTGAGATGCGCGGCGCCGCGATCGAGCGTCAGCTGCTCGATACCGCGATGGGCGGCGGCATAGATCGTTCCGCCCGGCGTCTCGTACAGCCCGCGGCTCTTCATCCCCACGAAACGGTTCTCCACCAGGTCCAGCCGGCCGATACCATGCCGACGCCCCAACTCGTTCAGGGCGGCAAGCAGCGTGGCCGGGCTCATCGCCTGGCCGTTCAGGGCGACGCCGTCGCCGCGCTCGAAGCCGATCTCGACGGTTTCGCTTTGGTCCGGAGCCTCCTGTGGATCGAGCGTGCGCGAATAGACGTAGTCGGGCACCTCTTCCCAGGGATCCTCGAGCACCTTGCCCTCGGAGGAGGTGTGCAGCAGGTTGGCATCGGTCGAGAACGGGCTTTCGCCGCGCTTGTCCTTCGGCACGGTGATTTGGTGCGCTTGCGCCCATTCGACCAGTGCGCTGCGGCTCGCCAGCTCCCATTCGCGCCAGGGGGCGATGACGCGGATGTCGGGGTCGAGCGCATAGGCACAAAGCTCGAAGCGGACCTGGTCGTTGCCCTTGCCCGTGGCTCCGTGCGCGATTGCATCGGCGCCCGTTTCGCGCGCGATCTCAACCAGCCGCTTGGCGATGAGCGGGCGGGCGATGCTGGTGCCGAGCAGGTAATCGCCCTCGTAGCGGGCGTTGGCGCGCATCATGGGGAACACGTAATCGCGCACGAATTCCTCGCGCAGGTCCTCGATATGGATATCGCTATCGGGAACGCCCATCGCCTGCGCCGCCCGGCGCGCGGGCCCCAGCTCCTCGCCCTGGCCCAGGTCGGCGGTGAAGGTGACCACCTCCAGCCCGCGCTCGACCTGGAGCCATTTGAGGATGACGCTGGTATCGAGCCCGCCCGAGAATGCGAGGACGACGCGGCGTATCGGCGGGGGTTGGTGCGACATGAAAGCTCCTTGACCGGTTGGCGCAGGGGCGGCCCGTCAGGCCGGGGCGATAGGGGGGACAGGGGCGGTAGGGGAGACAGGGGCGGCGGGGGCGACGGGCGGTTCGGCGCGCCGCAGCGGGCCTGCCATACTGCCGTCCAGAACCTGCTCGAGCGGCCGGGCCAGATCCTCGCCCATCGGCGGGCGCGCCCACGAAATCCGCTTGCCGACAAGCGGCAGCCTGCGAGCGAGCGGCTTCAGCCGGGTCCACCTTGCCGGCAGCGTGATCCCGGCGAGCAAGCTCTCGTCATCATAGAGCGGGATCGCGAAGCCGGGGTGATACAAGTTCCAGGCCAGCGTGATGCGCTTTGCCTCCCCGCGATAGGGCTCTACCCGGTGGGCGAGCGTGGCGGGAAACATGACCATCGTGCCGGCGCGCGGGACAACCGCCAGCTCGGCCGCGAAAGGCGCGCCGCCACCATGCAGCGGGCGGGGCACCAGAACGCGATCCTCGAAGATGGTCCGCCCCGAGATGTCCTCACCATCCGCCGCCGATCCCGGGTCGACATAGTAAACCCCCGACCACAGCGCGCGGCGCCGCGACCAGAAATGCGAGTGCGACCGGTTCGACGCGCCCTTGCCGTTGACATTGGCCCAGGCGGAGATCAGCCAGCCGTCGAACAATTGCTCCGGAGCATCGGGAGTGGTCGCGCGGATGATGGCGGCCAGCATCTGCTCGATCCGCTCGAGGAAGGTCGCCACCACCGGCTCGGACCAAGTGTGCAGGTCGCGGGGCGAGTGCCAGCCGCCCCCTTCATTGGACGATATCTCCCCCGAGCCGCGCTGCATGCGGGCCAGCACTGCGGTCGCGAGCCGGGCATCGATCCCGTCCCCGTCGTCGCCTTGTGAGAAGCGCCTGGCGAACACGGGCACCTCGAACGCGCCGAGGCGTTCGACCGTGTTCGTGTTCCTGGCCTGCTGCATCACCGCCTCCAGCCGCGCGTGCGGGCCGCTATCACCGACGCCTGCCGAATGAAAGCCGGGCCGCAGCGCCGGGCGCCGCGTCGCGGCTCAGCGCACCTGCTCCGCATTCAGCTGCGGATTGAGCGCGGTGATGTGGTTGAGCCAGGCCTTGGGCTTGCGCAGCATGTCGGGCGGATATTCCACCTTGAGCCCGGCCAGTTCGGCGAGCCGGCCGATGAAATGGATGCAGTTTCTGGTGTCGAGGTCGTAGAACTTGCCGGGTGCATCGCGCCAGGCGGCGATCTCGCGCTTCAGCAGGTAAAACTGCTCATCGCTCAGGATCAGCGTGAAATGGCGGTTGGTCCTGCCGATAGTCGCCGGCTTTTCGGACAGCATCATGTGCTCCACCGGCATCCCACGCAATGCGGCGAGCGAGCTGCGGCGTGCGGAAAAGCCCCAGTTCTCGTCGATCCGCTCGCCCGTTCGTTCGAGCTCACCCTCGAAGACGACGAAGGTATGCGGATAGCGGCCGACGAGCACCGAGCCGTTGAAGCTATGGAAATGGGCGCGCACCTCGGCGAACGCCGGCGCGGCCACGATGATGGCGGCGAAGGCAAGCAGGGCGGCGATAAGGCGGGCCATCGATCTCACGCACCGCAAACTTAGCCTTGCGTCAACCCTTTTGGCGGCAGGCACTGCCGGTCGGATGCTGATGGTGCCTCACGCTTGACCGCGGGATCGGCCGGCCGGGCTCGCAGGGACCTGGTCGAGCGTGGCCAGGAGGGCGGGCAGATAGAGCGCCAGACCGCCGGCGCGAAAGAAATAGCTGGCGGTAAGCGCGAGCCACACGCCCAGATTGCCCAGCGGCCGAAGCGACAGATCAAGCGCCAGGTATAGCACGGTCGCGGCCACGCCCGCCTTGCGCAGCGCAGCGCCGCGTGTGGCGCCGATGAAGATGCCGTCGAGCAGCCAGCTCGGCATACCAACGAGCGGGATGGCGGCGACAAAGGGCACGAAGCGCATCGCCTCGGCGCGCACTTCGGGACTGGCGGTGATGAGCGCGACCATCGGTCCGCCCGCCACAAGGAACAGGGCGCCCAGCAGCACACCAGCGGCCAGCGAGAACTCGCCGGTCAGCCGCACCGCCCGGTCGAATTCGGGTCGCGAGCGGCGGGCGATGGCATTGCCCACCCGCGATTCGGCGGTGAAGGCGAAGGCGTCCAGGATGAATGCGGCCAGGTTGATGAATTGCAGCAGCACATGATTTGCCGCCAATTCGGTCGCCCCCAGCCGCGCCCCGGCATTGGCGAACCAGGCGAACAGGAAGAGCAGCGCCACGGTTCGGATCATCAGGTCGCGGTTGACGGCGAACAGCCTGGCAAGGCCGGCGCGCGCGAAGATGAGCGAGGGGGGCACACGGGCGATCAGCGCGCGCAGTCCTCCGCCCGCCGCCCGCCCGGCGATGATGAGCCCGGCGATGGCGGCAAGCCATTCGGCCAGCGCGGTTCCCAGGCCCACGCCATAGGCGGACAGTCCCAATCCCCAGACGAACGCGATGTCGAGCACGATGTTGGCGCAATTGAGCACCAGCTGGAGGGCCAGCGCGGCGCGGGTGCGGCCAAGCCCCAGCAGCCATCCATTGACGGCGAAGACGACCAGCGCGGCGGGTGCGCCGGCGAACCGTGCGCCGGCATAGGCCATGGCCTCTTGGGTAACCGCCTCGCCGCCCGCCAGGATGCCGAAAGCCAAGTCCGTCAGCGGCGTGCGGCAAGCGAGCAGCACCAGACCGATGGCGCCGCCGATGATCAGGCCGCGCAGCAGCAGCGCTTCCACCTCGGCGCGCTCGCCCCGCCCATCGGCCTGCGCGGTGAGGCCGGTCATGCCCATCCTGAGGAAGCCGAAGCTCCAGAATACCAGCGTGATGACGCTCGCCCCCAACGCGACGCCCGCAAGTGCGGCGGCATCGCCGGTGCGGCCGATGATGGTTGCATCGACCAGGCCCACAAGCGGGATCGCCGCCTGGCCCAGCATGATCGGCCAGGCCTGCGCGAAGACCGAGGCGCGGGTCAGCGGTGCGCGCTGCGCGGATATGGGGCCGGATACAGGATCAGGCCGGGCGGGTTCAGCCTGGGCGGGGTCAGGCTGGGTGGGCCCTGGCGGGGTGGGGCCTGGCGAAGTGGGACCTCCTGGCGGGGTGGGCGCGATCACTGTGCGGGTCTAGCGCGGACGGGCGGGCACGTCATGCGCACACGTTTTAACCCGATGCTAAGGCTTTGCCGATAAGCCACGTCGTATGGAGCTGGCCATCGCCTATCAGGACGCGCTCGGGACGATCGCCTCGCAGCTGGGAATGACGCCCGGCCTGATGCTGGTTCATGCCGGAATGGCCATCTATCTTGCCTGTCTGGTCCTCATGGGGACCCGGCGCGGATCGCTTGCCGCCGTGCTTGCGGCGTGTTCCTTCGCGGTTCTGCACGAGGTGACGGAGTGGCTGATCCATGGCGGCTGGAACTGGCACGAGACCACCCGCGCGCTGGTCCTGGTCTGCTTCTGGCCGGGCGCCTGTTATACGGTAAGCCGCTATCGCCGCTGGAGCTGGGCCGAGCAGGAACGCCAGCGCGCCAATGACCGCCTGCTGCATCTGTATAATTACCGGCCCTTGGATGAAGGAAGCGACTTCGCAGGGGCAAGCGTTGTCACGCAGCATACCCCGCGCATCGCTCTGACGGCCGGGGGCAATCGTGGTGCGACCCGCCGATCTAGCCGGCGGGCGTGACGGTTCCGCCGGAGACTGCGCGTACCCGTTTTGCCCAAGCCCGACTTATCGAGCCTGGCCTGTAGAGCCCCGCCGGAACCCACGCTCGGCGGCCGCGCTCTGATCGCTCCGGCGCCCGTTCGGTCTGTCATGCGCGCAGCACCGGGCTGGCCTCGACCAAGTGGACCTGTGGCGGCAAGCCGAACGGGGCCATGCGCTTCGCCCGTTCCACGATCTCCAGCCGCTTCGGACAATCGCGATGATGGCCTTTGCGGATAAAGGCTGCGCGCTGATGGCTGCGGGCGATAACCGGCACCGCCGGGAAAATCAGCGGTTCTGCCGGCCCTCGATCAGGCGTTCGACCAGTGACGGATCGGCCAGCGTCGACGTGTCGCCAAGCGAGGTATAGTCGTTTTCGGCGATCTTTCGTAAGATGCGCCGCATGATCTTGCCCGAGCGGGTCTTGGGCAGCGCGTCGGAAAAGTGCAGCCGATCGGGCGCGGCGATCGGGCCGATCTCGGTCCGCAGATGCGCGGTCAGTTCCGCCCGCAGCGCCTCGTCATCCTTCTCGCCATCCTCATCGCGACCCTCACCGCCACCCTGGTTGCCGGCCTCCTCGCCGGCCTTGAGCGTCACATAGCAATAGATGCCCTGGCCCTTGATGTCGTGCGGATAGCCGACCACCGCCGCCTCGGCGACGCGGGCGTGCAGCACCAGCGCGCTCTCGATCTCGGCCGTCCCCATCCGGTGTCCCGAGACATTGATCACGTCGTCCACCCGGCCGGTGATCCAGTAATAGCCGTCCTCGTCGCGGCGGCAGCCATCGCCGGTGAAATACTTGCCCGGATAGGTGGTGAAATAGGCCTCTTCGAACCGCGCATGGTCGCCATAGACCGTGCGTGCCTGGCCGGGCCAGCTATGCGCGATGCACAGGTTGCCCGAGGCCGCGCCCTCGAGCACCTTGCCGTCATTGTCGACCAGCAGCGGCACCACGCCGGGGAACGGCCGGCCGGCGCTGCCCGGCTTCATGGCGTGGGCATAAGGCAAGGTGGTGATCATGTGACCGCCGGTCTCGGTCTGCCACCAGGTATCGACGATGGGGCAACGCCCGTCGCCGACCACCCGGTGATACCAGCGCCACGCTTCGGGATTGATCGGCTCGCCGACCGTGCCCAGCAGCCGCAGCGAGGCGCGCTTGCGCGCGGTCACATGCGCGTCGCCCTCGCGCATCAGCGCACGGATCGCGGTGGGCGCGGTGTAGAAGATCGCCACCTGATGCTTGTCGATCACATCCCAGAAGCGGCCATGGTCGGGGTAATTGGGCACGCCCTCGAACATCAGGCTGGTGGCAGCGTTGATCAGCGGTCCGTAGACCACGTAGCTGTGCCCCGTCACCCAGCCGATATCGGCGCTGCACCAGAACACCTCGCCGGGCTGTTGATCGAAGGTGAGGGCGAAGGTCATCGCCGCCCACAACCCGTAGCCGCCGGTGGTGTGCAGCACGCCCTTGGGCTTGCCGGTCGAGCCCGAGGTGTAGAGGATGAACAGCGGGTCTTCCGCCGTCATGGGTTCGCACGCGACATCCTCGTCCGCGGCAAGATCGTCGAACCAGTGGTCGCGCCCCTCCTCCATCGTGACCGCGCCGCCGGTGTGGCGGATCACCAGGACGCCATCCATCGGCGTCGCGTGATCGGGTTCGGCCAGCGCGGCATCGACATTGGCCTTGAGCGGCACGCGCTTGCTCCCGCGCAATCCCTCGTCGGCGGTGACGACGAAGCGGCTCTGGCAGGCCTCGATCCGCCCAGCCAGCGCCTCGGGCGAGAAGCCGCCGAACACCACCGAGTGAACCGCCCCGATCCGCGCGCAGGCCAGCATGGCGAACGCGCCCTCGGGGATCATCGGCAAGTACAGCGTGACCCGGTCGCCCTTCCTGACGCCCAGTTGGAGCAGCGCGTTGGCCATGCGCACCACCTCGCGGTGAAGCTGGCGATAGGTGAGCACGCGGCCCGGCGTGGCGGGATCGTCTGGCTCGAAGATCAGCGCGGTGCGATCGCCATGCTGCGCCAGGTGCCGGTCGACCGCATTATGACAAAGGTTAAGTTCGCCATTCGCGAACCAGCTGATCCGCGGGGGATCGAACGACCATTCGCCCGCCCTGGTCGGTGCCTTGCTCCAGGTAAGCCATTGTGCCGCCTGCTCGAGCCAGAAATTGTCGGGTTCCTCGATCGAGCGCCGGGTAAGCTCGGCGTATTGCGCCGGCGTGCAGCGCGGCTGGCCGCCATCCGGACGGACGGCGGGATGCGGGACGATCTGCGGCGCCTCGCTCATTGCGGGTCTCCCTCGATTGCGTTCGGCTCGGTGTAGCGCTGTTTGGAGCCGGAGGGAAACGCCCGGTCCTACGCATCGGGCGCACCGGTCAGCGCCTGCGGGCGGCTCGGGAACCCGTCATGGAGCGGCGGATCGAGGCGATTGGATCGGAACCATCGGATCGGGGCCGTGGACCGTCGCGACTGGTCGCTCGATCGCGGGGGACTTGGGCAAAGTTCGTCGGGCGAAGCGCCGCCAGCTCAGATCCCGGCATACCATTGATAGCCGCGATCCTCCCAGTATCCGCCCGCGCCGCCCGCGATCTGCGCAAAATCGCTCACCACTTCGATTCCGGTCAGGAACTTGGCCATCTTGTAGCCCAGCTGCCGCTCGATCCGCATCCTGAGCGGCGCCCCGTTTCTCGCCGGGAGCGGCTCGCCGTTCAGCAGATGCGCGACGATGGTCTGCGGGTGAAAGGCGTCGTCCAGGTCGCAGCTTTCATAATAGTGTGCGCCGGCCAGCGTGTCGGCACAGCGAAAGACGATGAAGCGCGCGCCCGGCAATAGGCCCGCCAGCTGCAATATCGCCGAGAGCTGCGGACCGGTCCAGCCGCCGATGGCGCTCCATCCCTCGACGCAATCATGCCGGGTGACCTGCGTGCGCTGGGGCAGGGCGCGCAGATCGGCCATGGAGAGCGACAGCGGGCGCGCCACCAGGCCGCTCACCGTCAACCGCCAGTCGGCAAAGCCGTTGGCCAGGCTGGCCCTGTAGGGGTCGGTATCCACGGTGACGCTGCCATTGCCGCGGAAGAAGGGCGAGACTTCCTCCGGGGCATATTCGGGGGCGAGGGCGGGCCGGGCGATGCCGAGCGAGCGGTGCGCCGCCTTGTGCAGCCCTTGCGCCGCGTCCACCGCCTCGCCGAACAGGGCGCTCTCGCCGATCCGCGAACAGCCGCCCGCGACGAGCCCTGCCGCGCCTGCAAGCAAGCTACGCCGTCTCATCGAGCCGCCCTCCCGTGATCATCGCGCGCATCTGGCGGCCCGGCCCCGCCAGCAGCACCAGCGTGACATGCAGCGCAAGAAAACCGGTCAGCGCGAAGGCGCAGATGAAATGCACTGAGCGGGCGCTCTGCCGGCCGCCGAACAGCTCGGTCATCAACGGCCACGCCGCCTCCATCCCCGGGCTCATCACCATGCCGGTAAAGATCATCACCGGCAGGAGGATGAAGATGACCAGCGCATAGGCCACCTTCTGAAGGAAATTGTACTTTCCCGAGCCGTGATCGAACCGCAGCCGCAGGTGCTGTCTGATGTCGGCCCAGACGTTGCGTGGCTGCCATTCGTCCTTGCGGGTGAAGATATCGCGCCGGAAGTGGCGGTTGATGAGCGCCGCGATCATGAACCCCGTGAGCGCCAGTGCCAGCACCCAGGCGAATAGGATATGCCAGTCGCGCGCGGCGGCGAGGCTGTAATGCGAAGGAATGGTCGCCCAACCGGGAAAGCGCGGCACTTCGAGCCAGGCCTGTTCGGGCGCGAAACCCCAGTCGCCCCAGTACAGCCGCGGATGCGCATTGGAGATGTTGAGACCGCTCATCATCAGGATGATGAGCGAGGCGGCGCTGGTCCAGTGCCAGATGCGGGTGGACAGCGCGTGCCTGTGAGGGCGCCCGGTGGGTCGCGGTTCCGGCGAGCGCGTGGCGGTCTCTTGGGGACCGGTGTCCACATGGGAACGGGTCGGGGCTGGTTGGCTCATTCAGTGCTCGTCGCGCGCGAGATAGATGACATCGCGGTCCTGAGACAAAAGATGCTGACCTGAGTCGACGAACAGGCCCTCCCCGCTCGCCAGCGGACCGGTGGCAAGGAAGAACGCGGCGGCCGCCACCTCGTCCGGCGAAGTGCGCCGTCCGAGCAGGTTCAGCTTGTGCGAATGCTCGGCCTCGTCCTCGCTCTGGTCATGGCTGGCGAGGATGGCGCCGGGGGCCAGTGCGTGGACCCGGTCCTTCGCCCCGGCCGCCATCGCCAGCATCGGCACCATCGCCGCGGCAGCGTGCTTGCTCATGGTGTAGCTGAAGAAATCCGGGTTGGGGTTGGCGAGCTTCTGATCGGTCAGGACGAGAAGCCGCCGGCCCGATGGCGCACGAGCGTGCTTCAGATAGGCGCTTGCCAGCTCCGCCTGGGCGATGGCGTTGACCTGCATCGCCTCGGCGGCCACCCCATGATCGAAGGCCAGCGGAAGATCCTGCCGGAACACCGCGGCATTGGCGATCAGGCAACGCCAGTCCTCGAGCCGCCCGGCCAGCGCCGCGATCATCTCGGTCGCGGCTCCGGGAACCGCGAAGTCGCAGGCGATGGTCTCAGCCGATGGCAGCGAGCCGGCCAGCGCTTCGGCTTCTTCGTCGGCAAACCGGCAATGGATCACCACGTGCCAGCCCGCATGAGCGAACCGGCGTGCAATCGCCGCGCCGATCCTGCGCGCGGCGCCGGTGACGAGGACGGCGGGCCGGGTCATTGTAAACATTGTTGCACAAACGCTGCGCCAAGTCATCACTTCTGCCGACCGGGTATCAAGTACCTTGGATGCAGGGCGGGGCGCGGGGAGCGTTGCCCGGCTCAAGCCTACCTTAGGTTAGCAAAAGCATTTGCCATTGTGGCGAGATTAGGGCAGAGGCTGCGGCGCACAACCTCAAGGAGTGTGATATGAAGAAGATTGTCGCCGTTGCCGCTGCCACTGTGCTGCTCTCGCTGAGTGCCTGTGCCGACAGTGCCGAGGAAGAGCTGGCCGAGCAGCGTCTCGAGTCCGCCGAGGACGTCATGGAAGAGCAGGCGGATCTTGCCGATGAGCGCGGCATGGAAGTTCAGGAAGAAATGCTCGACGAACGCGCCGATGCCATGGGCGAAATGGCCGATGACGTCGACGGAAACGAAGTGATCGCGGAATAAGTCGCGATGTGATCGGCCGGCTTCGTCCGGGTCCGGTTGCACGAGACGCCAATCGCGTGAGACAGGGGGCGGCGGAGCGAATGGGCTTCGCCGCCTTTTTTTTGCCGATCTTTGGCAGATCGCCACGGGTCGACGCTGGCAAGCAGTTGCTATCGAACCGGGTTGTGGCGAGCGTTCCTAGTCGGGCACCCGATCGCGCAGTTCGGCCAGCCACACATCGGCCACCGCATCGCTCGGCGCGCGCCAGTCGCCTCGGGGGCTGAGCGCGCCGCCCGGCGAAACCTTGGGCCCATTGGGCAGCGCGCTGCGCTTGAACTGGCTGAAACCGAAGAAGCGCTCGAGGAATTTCTCCAGCCAATGCCGGATGACGGTCAGCTCGTATTCGTTTTTGCGGGCTTGCGGAAACATCGCCGGCCATTGCCCGGTTTCAGCGTCATGCCAGGCATGGAAGGCAAGGAACGCCACCTTGGAAGGGCGCTGGCCGAAGCGGACGATGTGATGGAGGAAGAAATCATTGAGCTCGTAAGGCCCGATGATCGCTTCGGTCGACTGGGCCGTCCCGTCCGCCGCCGCCGGGACCAGTTCGGGGCTGATTTCGGTCGACAGGATGGCTTCGAGCACCGCGTCGGTCGGCGGGTCGAACTGGTCGGTGCGCGTGGCCCAGCGGATCAGGTGCTGGATCAACGTCTTGGGAACGCCGGCATTGACGCCGTAATGGCTCATCTGGTCGCCCACGCCATAGGTGCACCAGCCCAGCGCCAGCTCCGACAGATCGCCGGTGCCAATCACCAGGCCTTCATGCCGACCCGCCAGACGGAACAGGTGGTCGGTGCGGAGCCCCGCCTGGACGTTCTCGAACGTCGTATCGTGAACCTCGTCGCCATCCGCCGTCGCACCGGTGGCGAAGGGATGGCCGATCGTCTCCAGCATCAGCCGGGCGGCGGGTTTGATGTCGATCTCTTCGCCGGTGATGCCCAGCGCGCGCATCAATTCCCAGGCATTGGCGCGCGTCTGATCCGACGTGCCGAAGCCGGGCATGGTATAGCCGCGGATCGTCTGGCGGGGCCGGCCGAGCCTGTCGCAAACTTTGGCGGCGATGATCGCCGCATGGGTGGAATCGAGCCCGCCCGAAATGCCGATCACCATGGTCTTGGCGCGGGTGAACTCGAGCCGGCGCATCAGGCCGTCGACCTGGATGTTGAACGCCTCGTAGCAGTCCTCATCCAGCTTGTCGGGCCGGTTGGGGACGAAGGGGAAGCGGCGGATGGGGCGCACCAGCCCGATATCGCCGCGCTTGGGCGAGTGATCGAAGGCGATCATGCGGAAATCGTTTTCGGGTCGGCCCGCCGCATCGGCGGCATCGGCGAAGGTCTGCATCCGCATCCGCTCGGCAAGGATGCGGTCGGTGTCGATATCGGCGATGCACAAGGCGGGTTGGCGAACGAACCGCTCGGATTCGGCGAGCAATTCGCCAAGCTCGAAAATCATCCCCTGACCGTCCCAGGCAAGGTCGGTGGTGCTCTCGCCATGCCCGGCGGCGGAGTAGACATAGGCCGCCACCGTGCGCGCGGACTGGGCGCGGCACAGCATGTGGCGCTCGTCCGACTTGCCGATGGTGATGTTGGAGGCGGACAGATTGGCGAGGATGGTGGCGCCGGCCAGTGCGCCGCGCGTGGAGGGCGGATCGGGCGCCCAGAAATCCTCGCAGATCTCGACGAACAGGCGCAGGCCCGGCAACCGGGTCGAGACGAACAGCAGATCGGTTCCGAACGGCACCTCCTCGCCATTCACACCAATCACCGCGCGGGTGATGTCGCGGCCATGCGAAAACCAGCGCTTCTCGTAGAACTCTCGGTAATTGGGCAGGAAGCTCTTGGGCACCGCGCCCAGCACGCGGCCATCGGCGATGGGTAGCGCGCAATTATACAGCCGGCCGCCCCGGCGCAGCGCCGCGCCCACCAGCAGCACGGGCGACAGGTCAGCGCTCGCCTGGGCGATCTGCGCGATCCCGTTCTCGACCGCATCGAGCATCGCGGCCTGCAGGTGCAGATCGTCGAGCGCGTAGGACGAGATACACAATTCGGGATAGACCAGCAGGTCGACATGGCGCTCGTGCGCCCGGCGTGCCTCGGCGATGATCCCGGCGACATTGCCCGCGACATCGGCGGTGCGCACGTGTGGGGTGGAGGTGGCGACGCGCACGAAGCCGTGGCCATGCATGTCGAAGAACGGGTGATCGCGGGGGGCCATCGCCGGGGTCACTAGCGGCTAATCCGCCACCGCGCCATGGCGAGGGAGGGCCGGCGCGGCTCTGCGCGAGGGAGCGGGTGACGAACGTGCAACGGGGCCCGGTCGCCCGAGCCCCGTTTCCTTGGCAAGCGAAGCCAGCCTTTTACAGGCCGATCACCCCGCCATCATTCTTGGTGACCGCGATCACCGCCGAGCGCGGCCGGGCGCCGGGGGCGGGGCCTGCCTGGTTGGCCGGCCAGTTGCTGGTCGGTGCATCGGGGCTGGCCACATCCTCGCCCGGGTGCTGGATGCCGACGAACAAGGTGCGTCCATCGGGGGTGGAATCAACGCCGGTTATCTCCGATTCGTTGGGTCCGATCAAGAAGCGCCGCAGCGTAGCAGGCGTAGCCTCCGCGCCGACTATCGTGGTCTGCTGCGCGGTCGCTCCGTCCACGCCGGTATTGGTGATGGTGGCGGTGCGGCCATCGCCCACCCGGCCCGGAAGCGCCGCCAGCATCATGTTGTAGGTGACATCGGTGAAGGCGCCGTCATCGGTCTGGATCCAGGCGAGCGGGCGCGGACCTTGGCCGGCAGGGTTGGTCGGGCGCGAGAACCACAGGCCGTCGGGGCTGGAGAAATCATTCTCCGGGGTCAGTTTCGACAAGTTCACGTTGACCGGGTCCGCCTGACGCGAATCCGCACCGAACAGGAAGATATCCCAGCGGAACGAGGTTGCCGCCGCGTTGTCGCCATCTTCGCGCAGGCGGATGATATGGCCGTTGGGGTTGCCCACCTGAGCGCGCGTGCCGTTGGGGTCGCTGTCCTCGAAGCCCTCACGCAGCTTGGGATCATTGTAGTGACGAGGGTTGGAGGCACTGGTGCCGTTGAGCGGCCGCGCGGTGGCATTGCTGTTGGTCAGCGTGCAATACATCTCGCCCGTCGCCGGATTGACGCCGGTCCATTCGGGCCGGTCCATCGGGGTGGCGCCCACCGCGTCGGCGGCGAGGCGGGCGTTGATGAGCACATCCGCCTGGCTCTCGAACGCGTATTCAGGCGTGCTGCCCACCGCCGGACGGCTGGGAACCTGGCCGAACACCAGCGGTAGCCAGCGCCCGGTGCCATCGGCATCGAAGCGCGCGACATAAAGCGTTCCGCTGTCCAGATACTTGTCGCCCACCGCCAGGCGATCCGCGGTATTGGCATCGGCCGCCGCCCATGAGGCATCCGAGACGAACTTGTAGATATATTCGCCGCGCGAATCATCGCCCATGTAGACCGCCACCTTCTGACCGGGGATCAGGCGGCCCAGCCATGCACCCTCGTGGCCCATCCGGCCGAGCGCGGTGCGCTTTCGGGGAACGCTGCCCGGGGTATAGGGGTCGAACTCGACCACCCAGCCGAACTTGAACGGCTCGTTGCGATAATCATCGAGCGCGCTGGCACCGGTGGCGCGCGCGTCCCAGCGGCGGAAGATGGGGTCGGTGCCGGCAGTGGACCAGCCGTAATTGCCGGTATTGCTGTTGACGCCATAGCGCCTCAGGCTGGTCAGCTCGCGCTCCGAACGCTCGTTGTTGTCGGTGCCCGGCCCCGAATTGTCGCGGCGGAAATAGAACGCCCAGTTCTCCTCGCAGGTGAGGTAGGTGCCCCACATCGCGTGACCATTGGCGCAATTGTTGATGGTGCCGGTGCCCACGGTGCCGGTGGGATCGGCCACGGTGCGCAGCGATGCGCTGCCGCGCACCGGTCCCCTGAAGACCACCGGAGTGTTGGGGGTGATGCGGCGGTTGAACGGGCTCGCCTGGACCACCTGCCAGTTGCGGTTGCCGGCATCACGATATTCGGTGACCGAAACGCCGTGCGCCTCGATCTCCTTGATCGCCTCGGCCGCCGGACGCGCGCCGTTGACTACCGTGGGGCCATTGGGGTGCATGTAGAGCACGGTGCCGGTGATGTTCTCGTGGTTCTGCACCAGCAGCCCGCGCGTGCTGCTCATGTCGTCGCGCGCGCCCGATGCATTGAGGCCGTAATAATAGAGCGCATCACCATGGTCGCCGATCCGCTGGTCGAAATTGGCGTCGGTCCCGTTGTTGCTGTAGGCGGACACACCGGCGGCGATGGGGTCGCCCAGCCGCGTCATCACGGTAACCGAATAGCCATCGGGCACGGTGACGATGTCGTTCTTGTTCTTGGCGACGGCGGCAAAGCCCAGCTGCGCCGGGTTCACGGTCACGCTCACATCGCTGAAGGTCTGGTTGCCGTTGGTGCCGGTGGCGGTGAGGCGGAAGGTCAGCGGTGTGGCGCTGGCGACCGAGGGAGCAATGAAGGAGGGCTGCGCGGTGTTCGCGCCCACCAGCGTCACCGCCGGTCCGCCCGTTTGCGTCACCGCAACGGTGCCGCTGCCCTGAAGGGCGCCATTTATGCTGACCAGCCGGCCCGAACTGGTGGAGACCGCACCGCCTGCATCCACGGTGACATTGCCCGCGCGGTCGGCCATGTCATCATCGCCGCACGCGGCGAGCAGCGAGGTGCCGAGGAACGCGGTGGAACTGGCGACCAGCGCGCTCTTCACCGATTGGCGCCGTGAGTAGCGTTCCGCGATCAGGCTGTTCAGCGACCGGTTGCCCATGTCGTTGGTGTCGATATCGCCATCCGAATACACGACCACGCTGTTCTCGCTCATTTGTCCGATTCCCCAGTCCAGGATTGCCAAAGGCCTTCGTTAGCCCAGCGCCGATGACAGTTCGTAGCGCATGATCTGTCCGATATATGACCGTGCGTGGTGATGGCGGTCATATTTTCCCGGCGGCGAAGCTTGCCGGAAGCAGGATGCTAGGGAGTCGGAGGCTCGGCCGGTCGGCGAATGGGCCTGGCGGGATCGGAACTGCCGCGCGCATATTTGAGCACCGCCAGCATCAGGAAGGCAATCAGGATGAAATCGACAAAGGTGGTGTAGAACAGCCACACCTGTGTGCTGGCGAGCTGCGCCACGGCAAGATTGACGAATGCCGCGACCATGCCCAGCATTCCCATGCCGATCGCCAGACGGCCGATGTCGATATCGGTGTAAGGCAGGTAGCGGGCAGCCTGGCGCCCAGCCGCTCGCCGCCGAATGCGCCATCGGCAAGGAACAGCGTGCCGGTCACCACGCCCAGCGCAAAGGTGCGATACTTGACCGCCTCGTCGCTGTCGAAGGTGAGCGCCAGCCCCGCCGAAAGCAGCATCAGCACGATGCCGAACATTGCCAGCCCGCCGAGCAGGTCAATCTTGGTCACCCGCTGGACGACATAGAGCACGAGGCCGATCGCCGCCCCGGCAAGCGCCGCGGTGGTAAGGTTGGTCCAGGTGGCGATGAGGTAGAAGGCCAATCCCAGGCCGATATCCACCGCCAGCGGGATGCGGTTGCGGTTCCAGGCCTGCGGATCGTAATTCTCGGCCGATCCCGAAGAGGCCATCAGCTTTGCCGCGCGTTCGGGCATGGCGATCGGTCGGCCGGGATGACTTTGGTGGACCAGCTCGCCACCAACCCGCACCGCGATGCCGATATTCAGCCAGTTGATATAGCCCGCCTCCACCTCGATCCGGCGACCGTCGGCAAGCGTGGCTTCCAGGTGATGATTGCGCGTTCCCTCGATTCCCATTCCCGGGGTGAAGTCGCGCGCGACCGGCGTTCCGTCGATCAGCAATTCGCTATGATTGCCGCTGAGCCCCGAGCGCACCACCACCTCGCCGCTATGCCCGCCCGCTTCGAACGCTCGGCGATAGGTGTAGTGCAGTTTATCGGGTGCGGGGACTGGCGTGGCCGTGTCCGATCCCGTCATGCCGCCCCCGCCGGTTCCGCCCCCGTGCCCACCGGTGCCGCCGCCGCCGCCTCCTCCCGGTCGCGCTCGGCCCGGCTGACCTTTTGCGCGGCCGTGCGCAGCTGACCACATGCCGCCTCGATGTCGCGGCCGCGTGGCGTGCGGATCGGGGCCGAGATACCACCGGCGAACACCAGCTCGGAAAACCGCCGCACGCGTTCGGGGCTGGAGCAGCGATAGGGCGCGCCGGGCCAGGGGTTGAACGGGATCAGGTTGACCTTGGCCGGCAGCCGGTAGGCCTTGAGCAGCCGGACCAGTTCGCGCGCATCCTCGTCGCTGTCGTTGACCCCATCGAGCATGACATATTCGAAGGTGATCCGCCGCGCGTTGGAGGCTCCGGGATAGGCGGCGCAGGCGGCGAGCAGCTCCTCGATCCCGAACTTGCGGTTGAGCGGCACGATCTCGTCGCGCACCTGTTTGGTCACCGCATGCAGCGAGACCGCCAGATTGACCCCGATCTCCTCGCCGCAGCGCGCCATCATCGGCACCACGCCGCTGGTCGACAGCGTGATCCGCCGCTTGGACAACGCCAGACCGTCGCCATCCATCACCAGTTGCAGCGCGTCGCGCACGTGGTCGAAATTATATAAGGGCTCGCCCATCCCCATCATGACGATATTGGTGAGCAGGCGACCATCGGCGGTATAGGCGGGACGATCGCTGTCCTCGTTATCCCCGTCCGCACAGTTCGGGTCCGCCGCTTCGAACCCGGCCATCGACCCATGTGGCCATTCGCCCAGCGCGTCGCGCGCCAGCATCACCTGGCCCACGATTTCGCCCGGCGTCAGGTTCCTCACCAGCCGCATCGTGCCGGTGTGGCAGAAACGGCAGTTGAGCGTGCAGCCGACCTGGCTGGAGACGCACAGCGTGCCGCGCGTCTCGTCCGGAATGAACACCATCTCGTAATCGTGGCCGTCGGTGGTGCGCAGCAACCATTTGCGCGTCCCGTCCTGCGACAACTGCGCCTCGACGATTTCGGGCCGGCCAATGGCGAAGCGTTGCGCGAGCCAGGGCCGCATGGTCTTGGCGATATCGGTCATGACCGAAAACTCGGTCGCGCCGCGATGATAGAGCCAGTGGAACACCTGCCGCGCGCGCAGCCTGGCCTGGCGCGGGTCGAGACCGGCGACTTCGAACAGCGCGGCGATGCGGGCGCGCGGAAGACCGATGAGATCGGTCCGCCCGTCGGCGCGCGGGGTGATGCCGCCTTGCGTGCCGTCACGCGCGATCGGAACGGGATTGATCAGTCCGGCGATGGGCATGAGCGCGGTATCGGTCATGGGCGGGCATATAGGGTGTGGACCATCGGGCGCAAAGCGCGAGGTTGGCGGCGGGGGAGGGTGCACCGTATCGGCATTGCGTCTGGTGCAAGCTCGCCTTGTGGTTGCTGGTCCGGCGGGGAGCCGTTCGGCAGAAAATGCATAACCCCGATCGGTCAATCGCTAGCGTAAAGCTGTTCCTTGCCGGGAAAGCGGCGCGCGCGCACCTGCTCTGAATATTCGCTCGCCGCCTGCGAGACCGTCCCCGCCATGTCGGCGAACCGGCGCACGAAGCGCGGCGTGCGCTCGAACAGCCCCAGCATGTCCTCGGTGACCAGCACCTGGCCGTCGCACGAAGCCGAGGCGCCGATGCCGATGACCGGGCAGGAGACCGCCTGCGTCACCGCGATCGCGACCTGCTCGACCACTCCCTCGACCACGATGGCGAACGCGCCCGCCTGGGCAAGCGCTTGCGCATCGCCGGTGATCTTGACCGCTTCGGCATCGCTGCGCCCGCGCGCGCCATAGCCGCCCAGCATGTTGACCGCCTGCGGGGTGAGCCCGACATGGCCCATCACCGGAATGCCGCGCGCGGTGAGGAACGCTACCGTTGGCGCCATGTCCGCGCCGCCTTCCAGCTTCACCGCCGCCGCGCCGCTGGTCTTGAGGAGCATCGCCGCACTGGCGAATGCGTGCTGGGGCGAGGCCTCGTAGCTGCCGAACGGCATGTCCACCACCACCAGCGCCCGGGCACTGCCGCGCACCACCGCGGCGCCATGCGCGGCCATCATCTCCAGCGTGACCGGAAGCGTGGAGGGCAGCCCATAGATCACCTGCGCCAGCGAATCGCCGACCAGCAGAATGTCGCAATGCGGATCGAGCAGCTCGGCCATGCGCGCGGTATAGGCGGTCAGCGCCACGATGGGCTGGGCGGTGTGCCCATCGTCCTTGCGCGCGCGGATGGCGGGCGCGGTCAGTGGCCGGCGCGTGGCTGCCGGCGCGGCGCCGCTCGCGGGTTCGGGAGTGTGAGTGGACATCGCGCGCCTCGCCGGTTGGGTGGCCGACGCTCTAGCGGCAGCGCTGGTCCATGACAATTTGTGTGGGGGCGCTCAAAACCGGAGCGAGCCGCCGGACCGGGGTGCGACAACAGCCCTCGACGCAGGCTTCGCCAGAGTGCATCTGTCGCCGACACGGGAGCATGGGGACGGGGCACATGGCGGTTGCGGCAACGACTAGGGGCAAGGACGGCTGGTCGTCCAGGTCGGCGTTCATCCTGGCGGCGATCGGGTCGGCGGTGGGGCTGGGCAATCTGGTTCGCTTCCCCGCCGAGGCGGGCGCCAATGGTGGCGGCGCGTTCGTGCTGTTCTATATCCTGTGCATCCTCCTCATCGGTCTGCCGATCCTGCTCTCCGAGACGCTGATCGGCCGCCACGGCCAGGCCGCGGCACCGCTGAGCTTTCGCCGCGTGGCCGAGGAATCGGGCGCTTCCCCGCGCTGGCAATGGGTGGCCGGGCTGGGCGTGCTGTCGGCCTTCCTCATCCTCTCGTTCTACTGCGTCATCGGCGGCTGGGTGCTCTATTATATCGGCATCTTCGCGGCCGACCTGTTCCATACAGGCATCGTGGGAAGCTCTTTCCAGGGTGTTCCCGCAGCCACCGTGGAGGACCTGTTCCCGCAGATGATCGCCAACGGGCCGGTCACCGTGGCGCTGAACCTTCTCTTCCTTGCCGTCACCATGATCTTCGTGCTGCGCGGCGTATCGGGAGGTATCGAGGTGGCGGCGGTCTGGCTGATGCCCGCTTTCTTCATCCTGCTTATCGCGATCACGGTCTATTCCGCGTTCGGCGGTGCCTTCACCGAGACGGTGACCTACCTGTTCACCTTCGATTTCACCAAACTGACCGGACCGGTGATGCTGGCCGCGGTGGGCCAGGCGTTCTTCTCGCTTTCGCTCGCCACCGCCACCATGGTGACATACGGGGCCTATGTCGGGCGCGATACCAATCTGGCGGGCACTTCGACCATCATCTCGTTTGCCGACACTTCGGTTGCGCTTATTGCCGGCCTGTGCCTGTTTCCCATCGTGCTTGCCGCGGGTCTGGCGCCGGAGGCGGGGCTGGGCCTGATGTTCCAGACCCTGCCGCATGCGTTCCAGGAGATGCCCTTCGGCTCGCTGGTGGGGCTGGCGTTCTTCACCATGGTGGGGTTTGCCGCGCTGACCAGTTCGGTCGGACTGATGGAAGCGCCCAGCGCCTGGATGATCGATGCGTTCGCCATCAAGCGGCGCACCGCGGTGGTCATCATTACGCTCGGCGCGGCGGTGCTGGGCGCGCTGTCGGCGCTATCGACGGGCGCGCTGGCCGGGTTTCATCCGCTTGGCTTCTTCCACCTGTTCGAAGGCCAGGGGGTGCTCGATGCGCTCGATACGCTGACTTCGCGCCTGACCATGCCGATCGCCGGGCTGCTCACCGCCATCTTCATCGGCTGGGTGGCGGATCGGCGGCTGATCGACGCGGAGAACGGCCTGTCGGGATCGCTGCATCACCTATGGCGCTTCCTGGTGCGCTGGCTGTGTCCGGTGGCGCTGACCGCTATCATCCTGGTCGGTATCTTCCCGCAGCTGCTCGGCGGATAGGGTAGTAGCTTGGGCAAAAAGGGCCGCGCCCCGTGTGGGAAGCGGCCCTTGATGCCCCGTCGGCTATAGCCCGAAGGATTAGGATAGTTGGGTCAGAGCGTGGTTTGGGTATGCTCGCGCTTGGCGTCCTCGATGACATCGAAGCCCAGCAGCATCTTGGTGTTGTCGATGAATCCCAGGTCGCTGTTCCAGATCTCCGCTTGCCCTGTGAGGTCCATGCGCAGCATCAGCAGGTTGGGGTCCTGCTTGCCGCCCTTGTACCAGGCTTCAACCGTGGTGCTCCATTCCTTGTCGAGCCGTTCGCGGCTGCGCTCCTCCACCAGCCGGCCCTTGAAGCGGGCGAACATCTTGTGGTTCTTGTCGGCGAAGGTGGCGGTGGCCGGACCGCCCGCGGCAAGATCGGCATCTTTCTTGGTGAAGAACCAGATCGCGTGTTCGGCGTGCTTGTCGAGCTGCGCGGTCATCGGCACCGCCGTGGCCGGGTCCGCGTCGAGCTGAAGGAAGAGAAACGGGCTGTCGGCCAGGCTCTTCCAGAACATTTCCTTGAGTTCGGTCGTATCGGTCATGGCGGTTTGGTCTCCTTTTGCTGTTTTTGAATGGGCCGGGGGCGGCTTGGTTCCGCCGGCAGCGATCAGGATGGTGGCAACAGCGATTGCCAGACGGCCTGTGTTGGAACATAACCAGAACGACAGAAGAGAAATGGAGTCGATTCGTCCAATGGACCTGTCCGCATTGCCCAGGGCTGCCCATCTTGCCGCCGCCAATGAAGCCGCCAATGAAGTCACCGGTGAGGCGCCGGGAAGCACGCGCCATTGGCGGCCGGGGATGGGAATGGGGCAGCAGGCCTTTCATAGCGAGCTGTTCGCTGCCGGAAGCGAGGCGAGCGGCGCCGGGCTGGCGCTGGGGCTGGCGCTCGAGTGGCTGCATCTAGCCGAGGCCGACCGGCTCGAGCAGCGCGGCGTGCTGTGGGTGCAGGATAGGGCTGCCATCCGTCTTGCAGGTCGGCCCTATCGCGCCGGGTTGCCGCAGACCTTGCGTCATCGGCTGATCCATGTCGCCGCGCGCGAGGCGGCCGATGCGCTGTTCGCGCTGGAGGAAGGCGTGCGCTGCCGTGACCTGGCCTTCGTGCTCGGCGAGATCGCGGGCAACCCCCGGGCGCTCGATTTCACCGCCTCGCGGCGCCTCAGCCTGGCGGCCGAGAAGCATGGCGTGCCGCTGTTCCTGGTCCGCCTCGATGCCCGCCCCGACCTCTCTTCGTCGCGGATGCGCTGGCAGGTTGCCGCCGCCCCATCGCCGCCGCCCTTGTGGAACCGTGCCGCGCCCGGTCGGCCAAGCTGGCATGCCGAACTGTTTCGCGCCCGCCGCCATCCGCCCGGTGCCTGGCTGCTGCACGAGACCACGGGCGGCTCGATATGGCCGGCACGCTGCCTGAGCAAAGCGACGCCGTGCCGGTATTAGAGCCGGCGGCGGGCCGGGCATGAGGAGCGTCTTCGATGCACCGGCGCCGCCTTGGCGATGCCTGGCGGACCGGCGATGCCTGGCGGACCGGCGGTGGGCCATGCGGCGAACGGGGCATGTCATGCGCGTGATGCGCCTTGCGATGATGCGCTGAGGCGTGCCGTGCCGCGTTCCCCGCCATCCCGCCGGATCATGGCGATCTGGCTGTGCCGTCTTGCGCTCGACCGCTGGCGCCATGCGCATGGGTGCGCGCCCGGCGAGGGGGTGGATGCGCTTCCCACCGCGCTGATCACCGAAACCGCGCATGGTCCGCGCATCAGTGCCGCCAATGCCGCCGGCCGCGCCGCGGGTGCCGCCGCCGGAATGATGCTGGCCGATGCGCGCACCCTGTGTCCGCAGATCAAGGCGGTGGCGGGCGATCCCGCGGGTGACCTTGCCTTTCTCGAGCGGCTGGCGCTGTGGGCCCGGCGCTGGGGTCCGTGGGCCGCGCTCGATCCGCCCGATGGGCTTATTGTCGATATCACCGGTATCGCCCATCTGTTCGGCGGCGAGCGAGGTCTGGTGGATGATGTGGCGATGCGGTTCGCGGGCTGGGGCGGGAGCAAGCATAGAGAAGGGCACGGGTTGGCGGTCGGCGGCCTGGAAGCGCGCTGCGCCATCGCGCCCACCGCCGGCGCCGCCTGGGCGCTGGCCCATTTCGGACCCCCCGGCACCGTTCTGGGCGATGCGAGCGGAGGCGATGCGACTGGGGGCGACAGGCATCGGGGCGGGATGCCTGGCGGCGGAGTCCAATCCAGCCCAATCCGGCAACACCCACTCCGGCAAGATTCAGTCCGGCGAGATTCAGTCTGGCAAGAGAGCGTTCGTGATGATGCGATCCGCGTCCGCAAGGCCCGTGACGACAAAATCCGTGGCGCGGGTGCGGGTGGAGACATCATGCGCGCGCTATCGGCGCTTCCGGTGGCCGCCTTGCGTCTCGACGAGGATGTGCTGCGCGTGCTCAGGCGCCTGGGTCTCAAGCGCCTGGGCGATCTGTCGGGCATCGGCCGCGACGCGCTCCAGCGCCGCTTTCGCAACCGTCATTCGCCCGCCGCCAATCCGCTGATCCGGCTCGACCAACTGACCGGGCGCGTTCCCGAGCCGCTGCTCCCCGTCATCCAGCGTGCGGCGCCGCTGGTCCAGCGCCGGCTGATGGAGCCCATCCGCCACCGCGACCCGCTGGATACGGTGCTGGGCGATCTGGCCGCCGACATGGCCCGCATGCTCGAAGGGCTGGGCGAAGGCGCGCGCCGGCTCGAGCTGCATTTGTGGCGGGTGGATGGCGAGGTCCTCACCCGCCGCCTCGAACTGGCCGCCGCCACGCGCGATGCAAGCCATATCTGCCGTCTGTTCGCCGCCAAGCTCGATGGCCTCGATGCGGGCTTCGGGATCGAGATGGTCCGCCTTGTCGCCACCTGGACCGAGCCGCTCGGTCTTGCCCAGAGCGATCTGGAGGCGGCGGCGGAGGAACACGGCACCTCGCTTGCCGCCTGCATCGACCGGCTTATCGTGCGCCTGGGCGAGCAGGCGGTGCGCCGGCCGGTGCCTTTTGCCAGCCATCTTCCCGAACGGGCTCAGCGCTGGCAGCCGCCGCTCGCGGGCGAACCCGCTGAGCTTGCCGGTGAGGGCACGGGCACCCCCGCCAGACCGCTCAAGCTGCTCGACACGCCCGAACGGATCGCGGTGCTCTATGCCACACCCGACGGCCATCCCCGGCAGATCCGCTGGCGTGGCCGGATCCACGATGTGGCGCGGGTGGAAGGGCCCGAGCGGATCGCGCCCGAATGGTGGCGCGAGCGCGGCACGGCGCGGCTGCGCGACTATTATCGCATCGAGGATAGTGCCGGGCGGCGCTACTGGATCTACCGCGCGGGGCTGACAGGCGATGGCCGCGGCGGCGCGCCCGACTGGTTCCTGCACGGCCTGTGCGCCTGAGCGGTCTCGCCTTGTCCCGATCATCCAGACCCACGAGGGCGGCAAAACCTGGAACACGAGCGAAAACTGTTTCGTTCCCCATCCCGACTGGCTGCCTCGCGGACCCGTGGCGGGCGTGGTGTTGGAAATCGGGTTGCGCATCCCCCGGGCGAACATATAAGGAACGGACAAGGAGCGACATGACCGAGCCGACGATTCTCGAGAAGCTGGAAGTGCTGGCGGATGCGGCCAAATACGACGCGTCCTGCGCTTCGTCGGGCACCGCCAAGCGCTCGTCCAAGGGCAGCGCCAAGGGCATCGGCTCGACCGAGGGGATGGGCATCTGCCACGCCTATGCGCCCGATGGCCGCTGCATCTCGCTGCTGAAGGTGCTGCTGACCAACCACTGCATCTTCGATTGCCACTATTGCATCAACCGCAAGAGCTCGAACGTGCGCCGCGCGCGCTTCACTCCGGCCGAGGTGGTCGACCTGACGCTGGCCTTCTACCGGCGCAATTATATCGAGGGGCTGTTCCTGTCCTCGGGGATCGTCAAAAGCCCCGACCACACGATGGAGCAGCTGGTCGAGGTGGCCCGGCTGCTGCGCGATGAACACGATTTTCGCGGCTATATCCATCTCAAGACCATTCCCGATGCGGCGCCCGAACTGGTCCACCAGGCGGGGCTTTACGCCGACCGGGTCTCGATCAATGTCGAACTGCCAACCGATGCCGGGCTGACGCGGCTGGCACCCGACAAGGACGCCCGCCGGATCGAGGGCGCGATGGGCGGGATGAAGCAGGCCATCGCCCTCGCCAAGGACGAGAAGAAGCGCTTCAAGCACGCCCCCCGCTTCGCGCCGGCGGGGCAGTCGACCCAGATGATCATCGGCGCCGATGCGGCTACCGATGCCGATATCGTAGGCAAGGCGAGCCGGCTGTATGACAGCTTCCGTCTGCGCCGCGTCTATTATTCGGCGTTCTCGCCCATTCCCGACGCCTCGGCGGTGCTGCCGCTGAAGCGCCCGCCGCTGATCCGCGAGCATCGGCTCTACCAGTCCGACTGGCTGATGCGCTTCTATGGCTATGCGCCGGGCGAGGTGATGCAGGCGACCGGCGAGGACGGCAACCTGCCGCTCGACATCGATCCCAAGCTCGCCTGGGCGCTGAAGTTCCGCGAGCGGTTCCCGGTCGATGTCAACAAGGCTCCGCGCGAGGCGCTGCTGCGCGTGCCGGGACTGGGGGTGAAGGCGGTCGACGCGCTGATCGCCTCGCGCCGCTACCGGGTGCTGCGGCTGGAGGATGTCGGACGGCTGACGGTGTCGGTCGCCAAGGTGCGCCCGTTCATCGAGGCCAGCGATTGGCGCCCGACCGCGCTGACCGACCGGGCCGACCTGCGCAGCTTGCTTGCTCCCCGGCAGGATCAGCTCGAACTGTTCGCCGCGTGATCGTCCGGGATTTGTCGCGGTCTTGCCGGCCGGGCTCGAGGGGCGGGGGAGGGGCGTGACCGCGCTCCAGCACGTCAAGCTGGGCGCCTATCACGTCGTTCAGCTTCCCGAACCCGATGATTTCGCGTTCTGGCGCGAGCGGGCGCGTGGCCTGGTCCAGTGCGATGTTCCGCCCGACCGGGTCGCCTGGGTGGGGCCGGGTGGCAATGGCTCGCTGTTCACCTCGCGCGACTATGCGGGCGGTGATACGCGTCTGCCCGTGCCGCCCGCCGATGCGCCGATGGTGCGCGCGAGCAAGCCGTTCATTGCGCTGGCCAAATCCGCCATCTGCCATGCGGAGCCCGAGCGTTTCGCGCTGCTCTACCGGCTGTTGTGGCGTCACCAGCGCAATCCGCGCGTGCTGGAGGATCGCGCCGATGCCGATGTGCGGCGGCTCGACGAGCTGGCCCGCCAGGTCCGGCGCGATATCCACAAGATGCGCGCCTTTGTCCGCTTCCGACTGGTCGAGGCTCAAGAGACACAAGGGGCGCCCGGGGCGGAGGGCGGGCCCGAGGCGCACTACATCGCCTGGTTCGAGCCCGAGCATCATATCCTGCGTGCCAATGCCGGTTTCTTCGTGCGCCGGTTCGCCAACATGCACTGGTCGATCCTGACGCCCGCCGGGTCGCTGCACTGGGACGGCGACACGCTGTCCGAAGGCCCTCCCGCCCGGCGCGAGGATGCGCCTTCGGGTGATCCGACCGAGGACCTGTGGCGCAGCTATTACGCATCCATCTTCAATCCCGCGCGTTTGAAGGTCGGGGCGATGCTGAAGGAAATGCCCCGCAAATACTGGAAGAACATGCCCGAGGCCGCGCTCATTCCCGAGCTGGTGGCGGGCGCGCAGGCACGAGAGGCGAGAATGGTGGAGACAGGCAAATCCATGTTTCCTGGGGAATTCGATGAGCGGCCCGAGACGCTCGAGGCGATCGACAAGGCCATCCACGCCTGCCGCAAATGCCCGATCGGCGAGCTCGACAATCAAGCGGTGATGGGCGAGGGGCCGCGCGATGCGCCCCTGATGATCGTGGGCGAGCAGCCGGGCGATGTGGAGGACCAGACCGGGCGGCCCTTCGTCGGCCCCGCCGGCCAGGTGCTCGATCAGGGTCTGACGCGCGCCGGCATCGACCGGCGCGAGACCTACGTCACCAATGCGGTCAAGCATTTCAAATATGTCAATCGCGGCAAGCGGCGGCTGCACCAGTCACCCACCGCCAAGGAGATCGACATCTGCCGCTGGTGGAACGAGGCCGAGCGCGCGGTCGTCCAGCCCAAGCTGGTGCTTGCGCTGGGCGCCTCGGCCGCGCGCGGCCTGCTCGGCAAGACGGTGAGCATCTCCAAGGCGCGCGGGCAGCCGCTGGCGCTGAAGGATGGCAGCGAGCTGTGGGTCACCGCGCATCCCTCCTACCTGCTCAGGCTCGATGGGGCGGCGCGCGAGGAGCAGCAGCGGCTGTTCGATGCCGACCTTGCCGCGGTGAGGGAGCGGCTGGCGGAACTTGCGGGGTGAACGCCGGTCCCGCCATGGTCATCGCGAGGAGCGCGGCGCGGCGATCGACGGGCGGATCGCCTGACGTCCGGGGGGCCGGGATTGGCCGCTGCCAGCTTCGCTTGCGCACCGCACCGCAATGACGAGGGTGAGAGGGAGGTGAACCTATGCCCGACGCTCCACTTACACCCGACAAGCGCCGGATCGAGCTTGATCCCGACCTGATCGACGCGCCGCCACGCGCGCCGTTCGTCGAGCTTGGCCTGGTCTCCAATTTCAGCTTCCTGCGCGGCGCTTCGGATGCGGTGGACCTGGTGCTCACCGCGCGCGCATTGGGCTATGACGCAATCGGGATTGCCGATGCCAATTCCATGGCCGGCGTGGTGCGCGTCCATACCGAAGCCAGCACGCTCAAGCTGCGCCCAGTGATCGGCACGCGGATCGAGACCACCGAAGGGCTCGCGTTCCTTGCCTATCCCACCACCCGCGCCGCCTATGGCCGGCTCACCCGGCTGATTTCCGCCGGCCGCATGACCACGCTCGAAGGCGAATGGCAGGACAAGGGCGCGTGCGATATCGATCTGGCGATGCTGGCCGAACACCTTGCCGGCCCCGGTTCGCAGGACGAAGGCGCGGGTGAAGTGCGGCTCGTCCTGCTGCCACCCGACGATCTCGAGCGCGAGTTCACCATCGATGTTGAGAGCAATGTCGTCCCCTTTCCCATTTTTCGTCACCCCGGACATGATCCGGGGTCCCGCATTCTTCCTGCTGCGCGGCGGGGGGAAGCGGGGCCCCGGCTCGGTGGCCGGGCTGACGAAGAGAGGAAGGCAAACCTCACTGCCCCCTTCGCCGACCTCCTCTCCCACCTCGTGCGCCAGCTCTCCACCCTTCGCCATATAGCAGCGAGCTATCTTTATCGCGGCAGCGACATCGCCCGGATCGACCGGCTCGACGCACTCGCGCGGGCCAACGGGCTGCGCCTGCTGGCCACCAACGAGGTGCTCTACCATGCGCCCGATCGCCGGCCGTTGCAGGACGTGATGACGGCTATCCGCCATAAGACCACGGTGGCGGCGGCCGGCCACCTGCTTCACGCCAATGCCGAGCGCCACCTGAAGTCGCCGGCCGAGATGCAGCGCCTGTTCGCCCGCTGGCCGCATGCCATCACCGCCACGCGCGAGCTGGCCGATGCCTGCACCTTCAGCCTCGATGAGCTGCGATACGAATATCCCACCGAAATCCTGCCGAATGGTAAATGCCCGCAGGATTTCCTTGTTCAGGAGACCTGGAAGGGCGCGGACTGGCGCTATCCCGATGGCCTGCCCGAGGCCGTGCGCATCACGCTGGAACGCGAGCTGGCGCTGATCGCCAAGCTCGATCTGGCGCGCTATTTCCTTACCATCAAGGACATCGTCGATTACGCGCGCTCGGTCGATCCGCCGATATTGTGCCAGGGGCGCGGCTCGGCGGCCAATTCGGCGGTGTGCTATTGCCTAGGCATAACCAGCGTCGACCCCGCCAAGCACGCGCTGCTGTTCGACCGGTTCATCTCCGAGGAACGCCGCGAACCGCCCGATATCGATGTGGATTTCGAGCACGAGCGACGCGAGGAGGTGATCCAGTACATCTACCGCAAATACGGCCGCCACCGCGCCGGGCTGTGCGCCACGGTCATCCATTACCGCCCGCGCATGGCGATCCGCGAGGTGGGCAAGGCGATGGGGTTGACCGAGGATGTCACCGCCGCGCTGGCACGCACCGTATGGGGCGGCTGGGGCAAGGAGATCGGCGAAGCGCATGTCGCCGAGACCGGCATGGACACCGCGGATCCGCACCTGGTGCGCGTGCTCAAGCTCACCAGCCAGATGATCGGCATGCCGCGCCATCTCTCGCAGCATGTCGGCGGGTTCATCCTGACCGACGGCCCGCTGACCCAGACCGTACCGATCGGCAATGGCGCCATGCCTGAGCGCAGCTTCATCGAATGGGACAAGGACGACATCGATGCGCTGGGCATCCTCAAGGTGGATGTGCTGGCGCTGGGCATGCTGACCTGCATCAGGAAATGTCTCGATCTGCTCGAGGACCACCACGATCGCACGCTGACCCTGGCCAGCGTCCCGCGCGAGGATCCCGAGACCTACGCCATGCTGCGCAAGGGCGATTCGCTCGGCGTGTTCCAGGTCGAGAGCCGCGCGCAGATGAACATGCTGCCCCGGCTACGCCCGCGCGAGTTCTACGACCTGGTCATCCAGGTGGCGATCGTGCGGCCGGGACCCATCCAGGGCGACATGGTCCACCCCTACCTGAAGCGCCGGCGCGGCGAGGAGCAGGTGGTGATCCCCGCGCCCGGCCCCGAACATGGTCCGCCCGATGAGCTCTCGAGCATCCTGGGCCGGACGCTGGGCGTGCCGATCTTCCAGGAGCAGGCGATGAAGATCGCGCTCGATGCGGCCAGGTTCTCCAGCATCGAGGCCAACCGGTTGAGGAAGGCGATGGCCACTTTCCGCAGCCGCGGCATGGTCGATGAACTTCAGGACATGATGGTCGAGCGCATGGTGGGCCGCGGCTACGACCGCGATTTCGCCCAGCGCTGCTTCAACCAGATCCGGGGCTTTGGCGAATACGGCTTTCCCGAAAGCCATGCGGCCAGCTTCGCGCACCTGGTCTATGTCTCGAGCTGGCTCAAGTGCCACTTTCCCGCCGCCTTCGGCTGCGCGCTGCTCAATTCGCAACCGATGGGGTTCTATGCCCCCGCCCAGATCGTGAGGGATGCGGCGGAGCATGGCGTGGCGGTGCTGCCGGTGGACGTGAACCTGTCGGACTGGGACTGCACGCTCGAGGAAACCGGCGAGCGGACGGTGCGCCGGGGCACCGGGGGCAGGCTGGACCGGCATCTCGCGCTGCGGCTGGGTCTGCGGCAGATCGACGGATTGCCCGAGCATGTCGCGGCCAGGCTCATCGCCGCGCGTGCCGAGCACGGGCCCTTCTCCGATGTGGCCGCGCTGCGCGAGCGGGCCGGGCTTGGCCCTGGTCATATCGAGCGGCTCGCATCCGCCGATTGCTTCCAATCGCTCGGCCTCTCCCGCCGCCAGGCATTGTGGGATGCGCGCAGCCTGGTCGCGCTGCCCGACCTGCCGCTGTTCCGCGCCGCCGCCGCGCGCGAGGAGGGCGCCGAGCGCAGCCGCACCGCGCTCCCGGCAATGCCGCTCAGCGAGGAGGTGGTGACCGATTACCAGACCACCCGCCTCAGCCTGAAGGCGCATCCGCTCGCCTTCCTGCGCGCACCGCTGGCCGAGCGCGGCTTCGTGCGCGCCTGCGACCTGAGGGACCGCAAGTTCCGCTCCATGATGCAGGTGGCGGGCGTGGTGCTGATCCGCCAGCGTCCGGGCAGCGCCAAGGGGGTGTGCTTCATCACGCTGGAGGACGAGACCGGCGTCATCAACCTGGTCGTCTGGCCGCATCTGAAGGAGAAATACCGCCGCGTGGTGATGGGCGCGCGACTGATGGAGGTGCGCGGCCGGGTCGAATATGACGACGAGGTGATCCACGTCATCGCCCAGCATATGACCGATGCGACCGACCGGTTGCGGCTGTTGTCGGACGACTTGCTCCAGTCGCCGGTTGCCCGGGCGGACCATGTCAACAACCCGCTGCCCGCCAAGTTCGGCCCGCGCGAGGATTTGCGTGAGGGCACGGACGATCCCTATACCGGGCGATCGGGTAATGCCGCGCCCGGCAAGCGTTCGCGTGCCGAGGTCAAGCCCCAGGAACCCCCGTCCGAAGAGTCTCCGCGCGTGGACCCGCTGCCGATCGATCCTCCACCCATCGATCCATGGCAGCCGCCGCCGGCGGGCAACCGCGAATGCGGGCATATCCAGGGTGGCCATCCGCGCGATGCCCGGATCATCCCCAAGTCGCGCGACTTTCACTGACCGATGGCGCGCTCCCGCCAATCCGGCCACGCGCTCGACCGGGCGATCATCGTGCTGCTGATGCTGGCCGCGCTGCTCATTGCCGCGCGCGCCTGGCTGGCCGACCATCCGCAGCATGATCCCTGGGCGCCGCTCGACCTGACCGACCCGCCGGGCTGGGCGACCAAGACCAAGCTGGCCGCGCTGCGCTCCGATCCCGCCCAGTGCCGCGCGGTGCTCGAGCGCAGCGGTATCGCCTTCGAGGCGCTGGCACCGACGGGCGAGGGGGCGTGCGCGCGGCCCGACCGGATCATGCTTGCCGACGCGCCGCTGGTCCCGGGTTCGCCGGCGACCACCTGCCCGGTGGCGGCGGGTGTGGCATTGTGGGTGCGGCAATCGGTCGAGCCCGCCGCGCAAACGATCCTGGGCTCACCGCTCGCGCGGATCGAGCATCTGGGCACCTATAGCTGCCGGCGGGTGGGCGGCGGCGAGAGCGGCCGCTGGAGTGAGCACGCGACGGGCAACGCCATCGACATCGCCGCCTTCGTCCTTGCCGACGGCCGCCGCATCAGCGTGCTCGCCGGCTGGGACGGTGCCGCTGAAGAGGGGGCCGGAGAGGGGGCCGAGGGGCAGGCCGAGGAGGCCTTCCTGCGCACCGTGCGCGGCGGTGCCTGCGACATTTTCGCCACCGTCCTCTCCCCCGACTACAACACCGCCCATGCCGACCACTTCCACCTTGACCAGGCAGCGCGGGGGTTTGGCGGGGTTTGTCGGTAGCGGCACGCTTGTGCCGAGTCGCGCACAGTTAGTTGATAAAACACATCCGGGCGCCGCATTGCCATGAACGGGCAAGCGGGGTGCGGGGGGATCGACGGTGTAAAGAGCCTATGTGAGGGTAGCGGCGAGATAGGGTGTAGGAAATGCCAGTATATTTCGTTCATCAAGAGGAGCGTGGACAGTGGTTGATGAAGATTGGCCGGGCGCGTGACCTGCGCCAACGCCTACATCAGCTACAAACCGGCAACCCGAAGGAGCTAAAGATCGTTGGTTGGATTCGCTCAGATGACGACCGGATTAAAGAGAAACAGCTTCACCGCAAATACTGCGACGCAAACGTAGGAGGCGAATGGTTTGCCCTGCAACCGGCGGACATTTTCAATGACCTTCAGGGCGCCGGGATAGACGGTTTCGTGGCCAGAAATATCGACGTTTTCGAGATTGTCAGTCATGATCGGAAGGGTCTGCCTGAATATGCTGGTGTCTGGCATTGGGCAGATCTCGAAATCTATGAATGCTGCCCGTTCTGCGGCTGTATGTGTGGAATGGACTTCCAGGATGCTTCACAAATGCATCACTGCCGTCATTGTGACGAGTTGACAGATTTTAGCGAACATCATCCTCGTCTCGATAACGAGGAAGGCTATTTGGTGTGGAAAACGCAGCAGGAAGAGCGGAGAGCTAATCTTCCAAAGCCCCCCTCTCGAAAGCGATCCGTTACGTGACCGACGTCTTGGATTGAAGCAGCCTAATTGAGTGCGACTGAGGGAGTGAATGCTCGCCTAGCAATCTCTAAACCGGCTCCAACGCATACCCCGCTGACCTTACCGTGCGGATGGGGTCGCGCGCGTTGTCCAGCGTGATGGCCTTTCGCAGGCGGCGGATGTGGACGTCGACCGTGCGTTCCTCGATCTCGCTGCCGGTGCCCCACACCGCGTCCAATAGCTGGTTGCGGCTGAACACGCGGCGGGGGTGTTCCATGAAGAACTTGAGCAGCCGATATTCGGTCGGGCCGATCTGCAATTGCCGCCCGCGCCGCTCCACCCGGTGCGCCACCGGGTCGAGCTTGATGTCGCCTGTCTCGATGGTCTCGCCCGCCAGCGCCGGGCGCACGCGGCGCAGCACCGCCGACACGCGCGCCAATAGCTCGCGCGGGCTGAAAGGCTTGGTGACGTAGTCGTCCGCGCCCGTCTCAAGCCCGCGTACCCGGTCGTCCTCGCCCTCGCGCGCGGTCAGCATGATGATGGGGACATGCGCGGTGGCCTTGTCGCGGCGCAGGCGGCGACACACCTCGATGCCGGTGGTGCCCTCTATCATCCAGTCGAGGATGACGAGATCAGGCGGGTCCTCGCTGGCATAGACCATGGCGTCGTCACCATCGGCGGTGGTGCGCACGTCATAGCCTTCCGATTCGAACCGGTATTCGAGCAGCTCGGCGAGGGCACAATCATCCTCCACCAGCAGCAGCTTGGGTGCGGACATCGAATAAGCCCCCGTGGCTTGGCGACAGCAAGAGGGCTGCGCGACCGGTCTGCCTTATGACATCTTTGCGACGCTTTTGTTGCAGCGCGTTCGGCGGCTGTCCCGGCGCGCGCGCAAGGCGACGCGAACCCTATCGCTCGATATCGGTGGGATAGGCACCCGTCGCGGCGAAGTGGACCATCTCGGCGACATTGGTGGCATGATCGCCGATGCGCTCCAGGTTGCGGGCCACGAACAGCAGCTGCGCGGCGCTGGAGATGGTCGCCGGGTTCTCCACCATGTGGCTGACCAGGTTGCGGAACACGCTGTCGTAGAACGCGTCCACCTTGGCGTCGCGCTCGATCACCTCGCGGGCCATGAACGGATCGCGCGCGGCATAGGCGGTGAGCACGTCGTGGACCATCTCGCCGGCCAGCTCGCCCATCGCCGGAAGCAGGGTGAGCGGCTCGAACCGCGAGCGCCCCTCGATCCGGCCGACCCGCTTGGCGATATTCTTGGCATAATCGCCGATCCGCTCGATGATGCCGCTGATCTTGAGCGCGGCGATGATCTCGCGCAGGTCGTCCGCCATGGGTGCGCGCAGGGCCAGCATGCGCACCGCCATGGCGTCCACCTCGGTTTCCAGCGCGTCGAGCTTCTTGTCGCGCAGGACGATCCGCATGCCGAACTCTTCATCGCCGGTGACCAGCGCCTCGAGCGCCTCGTTGACCGCCAGCTCGGCCAGCCCGCCCATCTCGGCGATCAGGCCGCGAAGCCGGGTGATGTCCTCGTCGAACGCCTTGACCGTATGCGCGACCATCAACCGTAGCGGCCGGTGATGTAGTCCTTCGTCCGCTCCTCGCGCGGAGTGGTGAAGATCTGCGAGGTCTCGCCATATTCCACCAGCTTGCCCAGGTGAAAGAACGCGGTGCGCTGCGACACGCGCGCGGCCTGCTGCATGGAATGGGTGACGATGACGATGGCATAGGTGCCACGCAGCCCGTCGATCAGCTCTTCGATCTTGGCGGTGGCGATGGGGTCGAGCGCGGAACACGGCTCGTCCATCAGGATGACCTCGGGATCGACCGCGATGGCCCGGGCGATGCACAGCCGCTGTTGCTGCCCGCCTGAGAGCGCGGTGCCCGAATCCTCCAGCCGGTCCTTCACCTCGTCCCACAGGCCTGCGCGCCGCAAGCTTTCCTCCACCACCGCGTCGAGCTCGGCCTTGCCGCTCGCTAACCCGTGAATCTTGGGGCCGTAAGCCACGTTCTCGTAGACCGACTTGGGGAACGGGTTGGGCTTTTGAAACACCATCCCCACCCGTGCGCGCAGCTGGACGACATCCATGTTCGAATGGTGGATATCTTCGCCATCGAGCTCGATGCACCCCTCCACCCGGGCCGAGGCGATGGTGTCGTTCATCCGGTTGAAGGCGCGCAGGAACGTGGACTTGCCGCAGCCCGACGGCCCGATGAAGGCGGTGACATGCTCGGTATGAATGTCGATCGAGACCTCGTCGATCGCCTTTTTGGTCCCGTAATAGACCGAAATGTCGCGCGCGCGCATCTTGGCCGGGGTGTCGGGCGTCACCTCCAGATGCGCGGTCGCCTGCGCCTGATGCGCCATGGGATTTTCGATTGCGTGCTCGGTCACCATCTTTTCTCGAACTTGTTGCGCAGATAGATCGCCAGACCGTTCATTAGCAAGAGCACGGCCAATAGCACGATAATGGCCGCGCTGGTGCGCTCGACGAAGCCGCGGTCGATCTCGTCCGACCACAGGAAGATCTGGACCGGCAGCACGGTGGCGGGATCGGTGAAGCCGTCGGGCGGCGTGGCGACGAATGCGCGCATGCCGATCAGCAGCAGCGGTGCGGTTTCCCCCAGCGCGCGCGACATGCCGATAATGGTGCCGGTGAGAATGCCGGGCAGCGCCAGCGGAAGCACGTGATGGAACACCACCTGCACCGGGCTGGCCCCCACCGCCAGCGCCCCGTCGCGGATCGAGGGCGGCACCGCGGCGATGGCGTTGCGCCCGGCGATGACAATGACGGGCATGGTCATCAGCGCCAGCGTCATTCCCCCGATGATGGGCGCCGAACGCAGGTTGGGGAACAGCGCCAGGAACACCGCCAGGCCCAGCAGGCCGAAGATGATCGAGGGCACCGCCGCCAGGTTGTTGATCGACACCTCGATGATGTCGGTCAGCCGGTTGCGCGGCGCATATTCCTCCAGATAGAGCGCCGCCAGCACGCCGATGGGGAAGGCGAGCGAGAGGGTGACGATCATCGTCAGGATGGAGCCCTTGAGCGCCGCCCAGATGCCGACCATCTGCGGGTCGGTCGCATCCGAGCGGGTCAGGAAACCGGGGTCGAACGTGTCGTACAGGATGCCCGCCTCGCTCAGGCGGTCCGCCAGCGGGCGCAGTTCGGCCGCCCCGTCACCGGCATAGGCAGCGGCCAGCCGGTCGCTGACGGGCAGCGCGAAACTGCCGCCGGTGGTCAGCAGTTCGGGTTGATCGACCAACTCCTGCGCGACGATGCGCCAGCCCTCCGAACCGATCTGGCCGGCCGCTTCCTCGCCCAAGGTATCCTCGGCGGCGAAGGCGACGATCTCGGGCAGACCCTGGCGCCCGAGCGCGGCCACCGCCTCGCTGTCGTCCCCCACCACCGGGGGCAGACTGAGCGCGGCGCCTGACAGGTCCACTTCCACCTTGGCCACCACGCGCTGAAAGCCGCCGAAGCCGTTCAGCGTCATCGTGGTGAGCAGGATCACCAGCACGGTGACCGAGAAGATGACCGCGCCAAGGCCGAGTGCGCGAAAGCGTCTCTCCGCCCGGTAGCGCTTGTCCAGACGCCTGGCGAAGGCGTCGGTGCGCGTCGGTGCGCGCTTGGCCGATGCGGGCGCGGCGGCGGCGGGTGCGGGCATTTCGGCGCTACTCATAGGCCTCGCGGAACCTCTTGACCACGGTGAGGGCAATGAAGTTGAGCGCCAGCGTCACCACGAACAGCACGAAGCCCAGCGCGAAGGCGGCCAGCGTTGCCGGGTGATCGAAGCTGCCCTCGCCGGTAAGCAGCGCCACGATCTGGACGGTGACGGTGGTCATCGCATCGAGCGGGTCGGCCGAGAGATTGGCCGCGGTCGATGCCGCCATAACCACGATCATCGTCTCGCCGATCGCCCGGCTGATCGCCAGCATCACTCCGGCGACGATCCCCGGCAGCGCGGCGGGGATCATCACGCGGGCAATGGTCTCGCTGGCGGTGGCGCCCATCGCCAGCGAGCCATCGCGCATCGCGCCGGGTACCGCGGCGATGGAATCGTCGGCCATCGATGAGACGAACGGAATGATCATCACCCCCATCACCAGCCCGGCGGCCAGTGCGCTTTCGCTTGACGGGTTGTCCACCCCCGCGCCCAGCGCCAGGTCGCGGATGAGCGGGGCAACGGTCAGCGCGGCGAAATAGCCATAGACCACGGTGGGCACGCCCGCGAGCACCTCGAGCGCGGGCTTGATCCAGCGCCTGAGACGCGGCGGCGCATATTGGGTCAGGTAGATCGCGCTCATCAGGCCCAGCGGTATGGCCACGATCATGGCGATGATGGCGCCGATGAAGATGGTGCCCCAGAACAGCGGAATAGCGCCGTAGCGGGTGGGATCGGGGTTGTCGGGGCTGGACATGGGGTCGGGCCGCCAGTTGGTCCCGGTGAGGAACTCAATGGGCGAAATCATGCCGAAGAAGCGCGCGGTCTCGAACACCAGGCTGACCATGATGCCGAGCGTGGTGAGAATGGCGATGAGCGAGGCCAGCAGCAGCACCACCATCACGAACCATTCCACCCGGGTGCGGGCTCGCAAGTCGGGTCGCACACGCAGATAGGCGCTGGCCCCCGCGGCCAGCGCGATCACCAGCGCCAGCGCGGTGCCGATCCAGGCGTAGCGCACGCTCGCGGCGCGGAACGGCTCGACCAGCGCCTGGGCGGCGGGATTGAACACCGCCTGCGCATCCCCGGTGGCCACCGCGCGGGCTTCGGAAAGCAGGGTCTGGCGCTGCATTCCGAACTCGGGAAGCGCGGATGCAGCGGGGCTCGCCAGCACCGAGCGGATGACCAGTTCGGGCGCCAGCGCAGCCCACAAGGCCACGAACAGCGCAACCGGGACGATGATCCACAAGGCCACATACCAGCCATGATAGCCGGGCAGCGCGGCGATCCGCTTGGTCGGCAGCGCGGTGCGGAAAGCCTCGGCGCGCGCGCGTCCGGCAAGCCAGCCGATCAGCCCGAGGCCGAGCGCCAGCAGCAGCAGGACGACCGGCGACATTGCCGCTTACCGGCGCGGTTGGAGATCGGCTGCGGTAAGGACCGGAAACTCGGCGACCGCGCGCTGCGCCTGTGCGGCTGTATCGGCGGGATTGGCGATCAGCCCGATCTGCGCCAGGTCGCCATTCTCCCCCCACATCTCGGCCCAGTGACCGACAAACTCGTCCAGCCCTTGGATCGCGCCAAGATGTGCTTTCTTCACATAGATGTAGAGCGGCCGCGCGCCGGGATAACGAAAGGCCGAGATATTCTCATAGGTGGGCATCTGGCCGTTCATCGCCAGACCCTTGAGCCGATCGAGGTTCTCTTCCAGATAGGAATAGCCGAAGATGCCCACCGCGTCGGGATTGCCCTCGATCTTCTGGACAATGAGGTTGTCCTGCTCGCCCTGGCTGACATAGCCGCCATCGTTGCGCACCTCGGTGCACAGCTGATCGAAGCGCTCCTCGTCGCTCTCCTTCAGCGCCGCCATCTCGGCGTTCTGTTCGCAGCCCGGGATCAGCACCAGCTCGTTAAGCGCGTCGCGCGTGCCGGAGGTGGAGGGCGGTCCGTAGACCAGGATGGGAATGGCGGGCAGCGAGGGGTCGACATCGGCCCAAGTGCGCGCGTCCTGCGGCTCGCCATAAGGGCTGGCGGCGAGCGCCTCGTAGACGATCTGCGGTGTCAGGTCGAGATCGATGCCTCCCCTGGTGGTGGCAAAGGCGATGCCGTCGAGCCCGACCTGAATCTCGGTTATCTGTTCAACGCCATTGGCCAGGCAATCTTCGAACTCGTGCGGCTTCATCCGGCGCGAGGCGTTGACGATATCGGGCGTGCCGGCGCCCAGCCCCGAGCAAAACAGGTTGATGCCCCCGCCCGTGCCGGTCGACTCGATGATCGGCGAGGAATAGGCGGGATGATCGCGCGCGAAGCTCTCGGCGACCAGCTTGGCGAATGGGAAGACGGTGGACGAGCCGACCGCGAAGACATTGTCGCGGGTGCCTTCGCCCCCTCCGCCGCATCCCGACAGGGTAAGGGCAGCGCACGCGGCCATGGCGAGGCGGATGGGAAACGCGGCGTTCATTCAGCTATGCTCCTGTTCGGCCGGGCTTGCGGCGGGCGGTCCTGCGCAGTGCCCCCGCGCTTGTTCCCCGTGTGCCGGCGCCCGCGCCCCTCTCGCGTCGGCCTTCTCTCGCCTCGGCGGTGCGGGTTTTCCGTTGTCCATCTATGCGTCATCATTATGACACATGCGCCATCGGGTCATGCGTCATCGAGATGCCGAGAGGCTCGCTCGGGGCCAGCCGCATCGGGGGCTTCGCGCGGGACCAGCGGCAGGCGCACCAGCACGCGGGTTCCCACGCCCATCGTGCTGTCGATATCCAGCCGGCCGCGATGGCGTTCGACGATATGCTTGACGATGGCCAGGCCCAGCCCGGTGCCCCCCGCGGCGCGGCTGCGTCCCGGGTCGGTGCGATAGAAGCGGCGGGTGAGATGCGGCAGGTGCTCGGGCTCGATCCCCTCGCCGCGATCGGTCACCGTGAGCAACGCCATCTCGCGCTGGCTTTCGGCAAGCGTGATGGTCACCGGGCTGCCGGGCCGGCCATATTTGAGCGCATTGTCGACCAGATTGCGCACCAATTGCTCCAATTGCTTGCGATCCCCGCGCACATTCACCGACTCGTCGGGCAGCTCGAACTCGAGCCGGTCGAGCCGCTCGGGACCCGCCCCGTCGCGCGAGGCCAGCTGGACGAGCTGCGCAAGTTCCACCCGGTCGCGCGGCTGGTCGTGCTTCTCCGCCTCCACACGGCTCAGGCTCATCAGGTCATCGACCAGCGTCTGCAGCCGCCGCGCCTCGCGCAGCACCGTGGCATAGAACCGCGCCCGGCGCTCGGCACCGATGTCCGTGCCCTCTTCCGCCAGCGTCTCCATGTAGCCGATGATCGAGGCCAGCGGGGTGCGCAGTTCATGGCTTGCATTGGCGACGAAATCGGTATGCGCGCGGCTGACATCGGCCTCGCTCGTGCGGTCGACCAGCTCGATCAGGCAATAGCGCTCGTCGATCTGCTGGCGGCTGATCTGCCAGAAGGACTTGGGCCCGGTCAGCCCCTGGATCATCGCCGTTCCGCCACCCGGGCGCGACAGCAGATCGACCGCGACCGGATGGCGCAGCGCCAGCCGCGCGTCCTGCCCCACGACATGCGGACCGATCGCCTCGCGCGCGGCGGCGTTGGCAACGATGATCCGCATGGCATCGAGCATCAGCACCGGGAGCGCAGAATGTTCGATGATCTCGCTCATTCCCGAGCGCGACAGCTGCACGCCCCCGGCGGCGGGCTGGGCGGGCGGGGGCGCGGGGGTGCGCTGCTCGGGCCGCGGGACCAGCCAGAAGGCGAGCACAAAGGATCCGGCGACCAGCAATGCCGGCCAGATGTTGCCCCCCGCCACGCCGACAATGATGCTGGCCGCGCCGCCAAGCGCATAGGAGATTGCCGGTATGCCCCGCTCGCCCATGGCCCGCGCTTACATCGCCCGATGCCCATTGTGCCAGCGCCGATTGGTTGCGCCGATTGTTGGCACAGGTTGGGGGGGCGGTTCGAGGTTGCATCAGGCAGGATCGCCCGACGAATGTTCGAAGGCACGGGTCAGGGTGCCGCGCGATCAGGGAAGGTCGCGAAGCTTCTGCTGGTGACCCCTACGGGAATCGAACCCGTGTTTCAGCCGTGAGAGGGCCGCGTCCTGACCGCTAGACGAAGGGGCCGCACCATGCATTTGCCGGTGGCGCCGGCCATGGCCCGCGAGTTCCACCATCCGCCACACTGGTGACCCCTACGGGAATCGAACCCGTGTTTCAGCCGTGAAAGGGCCGCGTCCTGACCGCTAGACGAAGGGGCCGGGGTGTGAGCGAGCCGCGCGTTTAGGAGGGTGAGGCGAGCCGGTCAAGACCGGGACGGCGGTGGGCCGTCGCCCATCCGGCCTAGCGCCGAGTTGAAGCCGGTTTTGCGTGCATCGGGGGATCCTCTGCGACACCGCTGCCCCGCGATGTCCATTTGCCTGAAGGCCGTCAATCCGCCCAGGCGGCATCCTCGAGATGAAGCTCGGCGGCGGGCCGCGAGCCCCAGTCATCGAGCATGGCCCGGCCCGCCAGCCATAGACGCCGGTCGCGTGCGCCATGCAGCAGCGCCTGACCCATCGCGCTGTCGGCCTGGCGAAAGGCGATAGCCTTGAACGACCTGCCATCCGCCCCGCTGGCGATCAGCCGGACATGGCCGGTGCCGACCACATCGGCCTTGACCAGCCGCGCCGGACCGATCGCCACGCGCGGCCCGGGCCAGCCCACGCCGAAGGGACCTGCCGCCTCCATCGTCTCGACCAGCGCCGGGGTCAGCCCGCCCGGGGCCAGCGCCAGATCGATCACCGTGGTCAGCCCCGCGCTCGCCTGTTCGACCTTGCGTGCAAGCAACGCATCGAGCCAATCGGCGAAGGCCTCGACGCGCGAGGCTTCGATGGTCAGCCCGGCGGCCATCGCATGACCTCCGCCCGCCACCAGCAGGCCCGCCTCGCGCGCGCCGATCACCGCCGCGCCAAGATCGATCCCGGTGATCGAGCGACCCGATCCCTTGCCTTGCCCCGTATCCCCGCTCCCACCCGCGCCCCCGCTCGCGCCTTCAAGCGCGATGACGATCGCCGGTCGCCCGGTCTTCTCCTTCAGCCGGCCGGCGACGATGCCGATCACTCCGGGATGCCAGCCGCGCCCCGCCACCACATTCACCGCACGGCCCTGTTGCGATGCGAGCTGCGCTTCGGCCGCCTCTTGCACCTCCGCCTCGATCGCGCGGCGATCCTCGTTGAGGATCGAGAGCTGTGCGGCGATGGCCTGCGCCTCACCGTCGTTCTCGGTAATGAGCAGCTGCACGCCCAGTCCCGCCTCGCCCACCCGGCCGCCCGCATTGATCCGGGGACCAAGCGCGAAGCCCAGGTCGGACGAGCGCGGTGTGCGGGCCAGGCGGCTGGCATCGATCAGCGCGGCCAGCCCACGATTGCCGCGCCGCGCCATCACCTTGAGCCCTTGCGACACGAAGGCGCGGTTGAGGCCGTGCAGCGCCGCGACATCGGCAACCGTCCCCAGGGCCACCAGATCGAGCAGACCCAGCAGATCGGGTTCGGGGCGCTCTGCAAAGAACCCGCGCCCGCGCAACGTTCGCACCACCGCCACCGCCAGCAGGAAGGCGACACCCACCGCCGCCAGATGGCCATGCGCCAACCCTGTCTCGCCCTCGTCCAGCCGGTTGGGATTGACCATGGCGACGACGCGGGGAAGTTCGGCGCTGCACTTGTGATGGTCGACCACGATCACGTCGATCCCCGCCGCATGCGCCTGCGCCAAAGCATCATGCGCCATCGCCCCGCAATCGACCGTCACGATGAGGCTGGCGCCTTCCCCCCCCAGCCGCACCAGCGCCTCGCCGCTGGGCCCGTACCCCTCGAGCAAGCGGTCGGGAATATAGGCGCGCGCATCGTGCCCCAGCATGCGCAGCAGGCGGATGAGCAGCGCCGCGCTGGTTGCCCCGTCGACATCGTAATCGCCGAAGATGGTGATGCTTTCGCGTGCCAGCACCGCCTTGGCGATGCGCTCGGCCGCTATGTCCATGTCGGCGAAATCGGACGGGTCGGGAAGGAAGCCGCGCAAGGTGGGCGCGCGGTGCCGGGCAACTTCGCCCCGCTCGACCCCGCGCGCCAGAATGAGCTGGGTGGCGATGTCGTCGGCCATGGCACCGGCGCTGTCCAGGCTGGCGATCGTTCCCCCGCGCCAGCGCCACCGCCGGCCGCTCAATGATTGCGCGACACCCAGAACCGAAGGACAAGTTTCCATCTTGCGTTCCTAGCCACACCGTCCCGCGCTTAAAAGCAGTGGCGCTTAATGCTTCAACAGCTATTCGTAAGCGCAACTATGCCCGCTTTTGGGACGATGGTGCGGCAAGACTCGACCTTGCCGGGCTTTCTCGCCACAGAATTGGGGGATCAGGGCATGAGCACGGCGATCTTCGAGGTGCAGGACATTGAGCTGGACGGAGTGATGTCGGCTGCCTCGCTGCTATTTGCTGCAGGAGCCCGGCCCGACCGTGCTGCCTTGCGCAAGCTCGCCACCGATGATCGCTTTGCCGTCAGTCTGGAACCGCACCTGCCACCCGGGCCCGACCCCAGCGGGCGGGGGGACTGGGTGGAGCTGGTCATCCATGGTCTCACCTTCGATCTGTCGGGCCTCGCCCCGCGCCAAGCGGCACCCGCGCCAACGGTTCGCCATCGCTTTGGCCTGACGCCCGGCATCGACCAGGCAGGCCTCGAGCCGATTGGCCTTATTCCCGGGCCTCATCTGGCGGGCGGGCGGGGAATGCTACCGGTGTTGCGCGCACATGCGCTGCTTGCCGCGCGGCTGACCCGGTTGCCCGGAGTGGTGGCGGTGGCCTGGCACGGCGCGCAGGCGCTGAGCGAGCCTATCTATTTTCGCACCAGCGTGGAACGGTGGATCGAAGGAGGCGCGTTTCCGGGCTTGGGCTTGGCCGCGCTGATGCCGACGGGCGACGGGGGGCTGATCAGCGAGGGATTATCGCTGTTCGTCGGGCAGGAGCTGCTGCTCGATCCCAGGCTCGCCGAAGACCGTCAGCAGGGCGCGCGCACCGCGCTCAGGCTGATGCATTGGCTGGTCGAAAACGGCGCCCTCGACCAGGTGGAAACGCTTACCGGCCCATCGGGCGACGTCTTGCGACTTGAACCGCGTGACGACAGGCGCTTAATAAAGGTGTGGAAAAACTAGGGACGAATCGCCAGGGCAAACCTGCCATGGCCGCCTCGATCGAACTTAAGCGCCGAGCAAGGCTACCTTTTCGTTCTGTCAACCGTCTGGGCACGCCATCCTACATGGCGGGAATGCAGCGTCATCACCTGCTGCCGCGTCAGCTGCTCGTGCAGCGGGCCTTCGGTCCGTTATTCGCCTCGATCGGCCGCGAGCGCCTGGGGTTCGACGATTTTCGCATGAACGGCCTGCTGCTGCCCTCGTGCGACAACGCGGCGGTGCGTGTCGCTCTGCCGCTGCATCGTGGGCCGCACCGGATCTATAATGCGATGGTGGCCGAGCGGCTGGGCCAGATCGAGGCTGCCTGGTCGGACCTGCGCCTCAAGGCACCCGAGATCGCTCTCGATCAGGCGCTGATGCGGCTTGGCCTTATCCAGCGCGCGCTGCGCCGCCGGCTGCTGTCCGAACGCCGGCGGCTGACGCTCAACCGGCACGATCCGCTGGCGCGCGAGGTCGATTTCACCCAGCTTGACGCCATGGCCGAGGTGCTGTGGGAGGGAACCGGCACATCGGTTTCGGTGCGCGCCTGAGCTGGGGTTACTGGCGCAGCGACAGGCGACCTCAATAGCTCTCCGCGATACCAGATAGCCTGATCACCCGTTGCGAGCAGTGGTTGCGGAGGCGCCGTTCGCCGCGCTCAGGACCGCGCGCACGCTGGCGGCGGCCACGTCCTCGTCGATCCCTACGCCCCAGCCCTTCGCGCCGCCCGGGACCGAATATTCGAGATAAGCGGCGGCCTTGGCATCGGCGCCCGCGCCAAGCGCATGCTCGGAATAGTCGACCACCTCGATCTCCAGCCCGTAATGCGCTTCCATCGTTGCCAGCACGGTCGAGAGCAGGCCCTTGCCGCGCCCGGCGACGCGCTGGCGCTCGCCATCCACCTCGATCGTGCCCGAGAACACCAGCGCGCCGTCTCCCGCCTGGCCCACCTCGTAGTCGACCAGGCGGAAGCGGGCGTTTGGCGCCTGGATGGAATAGGCCTGGCGAAAGGCCTGCCAGATGTCGCGAGCGTCCAGTTCGCGCCCCAGCGTGTCGGCCATGGCCTGCACCGCGCGCGAGAAGTCGGCCTGCAGGCGCTTGGGCAGCTTGAGCCCGCGGTCCTTTTCGAGCACCCAGGCGAAACCGCCCTTGCCGCTTTGCGAATTGACCCGGATCACCGCCTCGTAGCTGCGTCCCAGATCGGCCGGGTCGATGGGTAGATAGGGCACCCGCCAGCGCTCGTCGTTCTGGCTCTCGCGCGCCTCGAAGCCCTTCTTGATCGCGTCCTGATGGCTGCCCGAGAAGGCGGTGAACACCAGCTCGCCGCCATAGGGGTGTCGCTGGTGGACCGGGATACCGTTGCAATATTCCACCGTCTCGATCACCTCGTCGATCTGCGAGAAGTCGAGCCCCGGGTCGATGCCTTGCGTGTAAAGGTTCATCGCCAGCGTGACGAGGCAGCAGTTGCCCGTGCGCTCGCCATTGCCGAACAGACAGCCCTCGATCCGGTCGGCGCCGGCCATCAGTCCCAGTTCGGCCGCCGCGACGCCGGTGCCGCGGTCATTATGCGTGTGCAACGAGATGACCGCAGCCTCGCGGTTCGGCAGGTTGCGGCAGAAATACTCGATCTGGTCGGCATAGATATTGGGCGTGGCCGCCTCCACCGTGGCGGGCAGGTTAAGGATGATCGGCCGTTCGGGCGTAGGCGCGAGCACTTCCATTACCGCCGCGCACACCTCGATGCTGAAGTCGAGCTCGGCTGTGGAGAAGGTTTCGGGGCTATATTCGAACAGCCATTGGGTCCCCGGCCGCTTCGCAGCCTCGTCGCGCAGCATGCGCGCGCCATCGGTGGCGATCTTGCGCACTTCATCGCGCGTCATGCGGAACACGATGTCGCGCCAGGCCGGGCTGACCGCGTTATAAAGATGGACGATGGCCCGGTGCGCGCCTTCCAGGCTGGCGAAGCTGCGCGCGATCAGGTCGGCGCGCGCCTGGGTCAGCACCTGCACGCTGACATCGGCCGGAATGCGGCCCGAGCGCACCAGGCCCGAGATGAAGCCGAACTCGGTATCCCCGGCGGCCGGAAAGCCGATCTCGATCTCCTTGAAACCGATCGCCACCAGATGATCGAAGAAGCGCGTCTTCTTGTGCGCATCCATCGGATCGACGATGGCCTGGTTGCCGTCGCGAAGGTCGGTCGAGAGCCAGCGCGGCGGGGCGGTTATCGTGCGCGAGGGCCACTGCCGGTCGGGCAGCGGAACCTGCGGAAACGGACTATACTTGCGATCCGGCTGGGAAATCATCGGCATGGTGGTAGCCCTATACGCTGAGGCAGCGAGGCGTTGCTGACCCGTTCGAGCTTTGGGATGACGTTGCCCTCAGGCGGCCCCCGGCCGTGAGCAGGGGGCGCGTCCGCCTAAGGGCGCGGTAGTCGAAGCGGCGCGGGCGTATGGTGCATCATCGGGCAATCCAAATCAGACAATCCAACTTGCGAACGGCGGCGCGGCTGCGCGCGGGCGGGGGAGGCGCGCCGGGGCGCCAGGGCTCAATCGCGCTCGAAGGCGAGGGTGATCATCAATTCCACCTCGTCGCCGATCATCGGCACGAAGCCCTCTATCCCCCAGCGCGAGCGCTCGATGGTGGTGGTGCCCTCGAAGCCCACGGTCAGCGCCTCGTTCATCGGATTGGCGCCCGCACCGGTGAACTCGGCGGCGATCGTCACCGGATGGGTCTGGCCGTTCATCGTCAGGTTGCCGGTGATGTTGGCGGTGGTCGTGCCGGTCACCGTCACACCGGTCGAGACGAAGCGGGCCGGCTGGGGGTCGGGTCCGAAGAAATCGGGCTCGCCGCCATCCTTGCCCGCGCGCATAAGGTGCTCGTTCAACCCCTCGCTTGCCGTCACCACCGAGGCGATGGGGATGGTCACGTCGACCGAGGCGGCGGACAGGTTGGCGGGATCGATGGAAAGCGTGCCCTCGACATCGCCGAAGATGCCGAAATAATCGTTGAACCCCAGATGATCCACGCGCCAGCCGATCAGCGAATGCGCCACGTCGGCGGAATAGGTCCCGGCCTCCACACGGGCCGGGTCCATCACGCCCGGAACTTGCGGCGCCTGCTGCGCGCCGAGCGTGCCGACCGATAGCAGCGCGGCGCCGCCCAGTGCGGCCAAGGTGATGCGGGCAGGTTTCATCGCGGCAGGTCTCCCAAAGTCGTTCGCAGATGCAGTGTGACGATTGTTGCCGCCCGTGTCCACCACGCTCCGGCTAGGCGAAGCCCTAGTTCTTCTCGCGGTCGACCAGCTTGTTGGCACCGATCCACGGCATCATCGCGCGCAGCTTGGCGCCCACCTGCTCGATCGGGTGCGCCTGGGTCAGCCGGCGCGCGGCCTTCATCTCGGGATTGCCGGCCAGGTTGTCGGTGACGAAACGCTGGACGAACTTGCCGCGCTGGATGTCGCTCAGCACCCGGCGCATCTCGGCCCTGGTCTCATCGGTGATGATCCGCGGGCCGGTGTGATAATCGCCATATTCGGCGGTGTTGCTGATCGAATAGCGCATGTTCGCCAGGCCGCCCTCGTACAGCAGATCGACGATCAGCTTGGTCTCGTGCAGACATTCGAAATAGGCCATCTCCTCAGGATATCCGGCCTCGACCAACGTCTCGAACCCGGCCAGGATCAGGTGGCTGATCCCGCCGCACAGCACCGCCTGCTCGCCGAACAGATCGGTCTCGCACTCGTCCTTGATGGTGGTCTCGATGATCGCCGAGCGACCCGCACCCATCGCGCCCGCATAGGCCAGCGCCAGCGACTGGGCAAAGCCGTTGCCCCTTTGATCGCCAGCGCTGCCCGAGCCTTCCTGCGCCACCGCGATCAGCGCCGGAACCCCGCGTCCCTGCTGGTATTCGTTGCGCACCGTATGGCCCGGACCCTTGGGGGCGATCATGATGACATCAAGGTCGCCGCGCGGTTCGATCAGGCCGAAATGCACGTTGAGGCCATGCGCGAAGGCCAGCGCCGCGCCCTCCTTCATGTGGGGCGCAAGGTCCCTGGCCCAGATCGCCGCCTGGTGCTCGTCGGGAGCCAGGACCATGACGATATCGGCCCATTTGGCGGCCTCGGCATTCGCCATGACCATAAAGCCCGCCGCCTCGGCTTTCCGAGCCGAAGCCGAACCTTCGCGCAGCGCCACGCGCACCTCGCCAGCCCCGCTGTCGCGCAGGTTCTGCGCGTGCGCATGGCCCTGGCTGCCATAGCCGATGACCGCGATCTTGCGCTCCTTGATCAAGCTCAGATCGCAATCGGTGTCGTAGAATACCTTCACGTCATGTTTCCCTTGCTAATCTCGTTCGCTTGAACTTAGACCGGTCCGCCGGTGCCGCCCGCCTCAAATGCCGCTGCCGCCGCGCAGCATGCCCACGATGCCCGTGCGCGCGACTTCTATCAGACCCAGCTCGCCCATCAGCGCGATGAAGCTGTCGATCTTTTCGGGCGCCCCGGTGATCTCGAACACGAAGCTGGTGGTCGTGGTATCGACCACCTTGGCGCGGAACACATCGGCCAGCCGCAGCGCCTCGACGCGCGCCTCGCCTTGCCCCGCCACCTTGACCAGCGCCAGCTCGCGCTCGACATGCGGCCCGGCCTCGGTCAGGTCGACCACCTTGTGCACCGGCACCAGCCGCTCGAGCTGGGCGATGATCTGGTCGATCACCGGCGGCGGACCCTGGGTCACGATGGTGATGCGGCTGGTCGCATGGTCCTGCGAGATATCGGCCACGGTGAGCGAATCGATATTGTAGCCGCGCGCGGTGAACAGCCCGGCGATCTTGGCCAGGATGCCCGGCTCGTTGTCCACCACAAGCGTCAGCACATGGCGCTCGGCGGCGCGCGGTTCCATCGCCGTCACACCAGCGCCTTGGCATCATCGGTCATCGTGCCCGCGACCTGGTCGCCGTAAAGCAGCATTTCGGTATGCGCCGCGCCGCTGGGGATCATGGGGAAGCAGTTGGCGTCCTTGGACACCTGGCAATCCACCATCACCGGTCCGTCATGCGCCAGCATCTGGGTGATGCCCTCATCCAGCCCGGCCTCTTCGGAAATGCGGATGCCCTTCCAGCCATACGCTTCGGCGAGCGCCACGAAATCGGGCAGCGAATCGGAATAGGAATTGGAATAGCGGCTCTCGTAGGTCAGCTCCTGCCACTGGCGCACCATGCCCATATATTCGTTGTTGAGGATGAACACCTTGACCGGCAGGCGATACTGGCTGGCGGTGCCCATCTCCTGGATGTTCATCTGGATCGAGGCCTCGCCGGCGATGTCGATGACCAGCGCATCGGGGTTGCCCAGCTGCGCGCCGATCGCCGCGGGCAGGCCGTAGCCCATCGTGCCCAGCCCGCCGCTGGTCAGCCACTTGTTGGGCTGCACGAAGCCGAAATACTGCGCCGCCCACATCTGGTGCTGGCCCACCTCGGTGGTGATGATGGGGTCCAGGTGACGGGTGGCATCATAGAGCCGCTGGACCGCGAGCTGCGGCATCAAGGCGTCGCTGCGGTGGGGGAAGGCCAGGCAATCGCGCGACTTCCACCCGGCGATATTCGCCTTCCACTCGCCGATCTCGGGTCTGCGCCGTTGCCCCCAGGCGGCGATCAGCTGCTCCAGCACCGCCGCGCAGTCGCCCAGCAGCGCCAGGTCCACGGGCACCACCTTGTTGATGCTCGAACGGTCGATATCGATGTGGATCTTCTTCGAGCCGGGCGAAAAGGCGTCCAGCCGCCCGGTTACCCGGTCATCGAACCGCGCGCCGATATTCACCATCAGGTCGCAGCGGTTCATCGCCATGTTGGCTTCCAGCGTGCCGTGCATCCCCAGCATTCCCAGCCAGTCGGGATGATCGGCAGGGAAGGCGCCCAGGCCCATCAGCGTGGAGGTGACAGGCGCGCCGATGAGCGCCTGCAATTCGCGCAGCAGCTGGGAGGCGCGCGGGCCCGAATTGATCACCCCGCCGCCGGTATAGAACACCGGCCGCTCGGCGCGCGCGATCATGTCGACCGCGGCGGCAATGGCATCGCTGCCCGCCTCCAGCGTCGGATTGTAGCGCATGCGGGGCGGCAGGTCGCTCGCCGGCATGGCGGTGGTCGTCACCTGCACGTTCTTGGGGATGTCGATCACCACCGGCCCGGGGCGTCCGGTGGTGGCGATGGTGAAGGCCTCCTCGATCGTGGCGGCCAGCTCGGCCGGGTCCTTCACTAGGTAGTTGTGCTTGGTGCAGTGGCGGGTCAGGCCCACCGTGTCCGCCTCCTGGAAGGCGTCGGTGCCGATGAGATTGGTCGCCACCTGCCCGGTGATCACCACCAGGGGAATGGAATCCATATGGGCATCGGCGATCCCGGTGATGGCGTTGGTGGCGCCGGGGCCGCTGGTCACCAGCACCACTCCGGGCTTTCCCGTGGCCCGCGCGTAGCCCTCGGCCGCATGCGCCGCGCCGGCCTCGTGTCGCACCAGGATATGGCGGATCCGGCTGTCCGAGAACAATTCGTCGTAGATCGGCAGCACCGCGCCGCCGGGATAGCCGAACACGAACTCGACGCTTTTTCGCGACAGCATCTCGATGAGGATGTTCGCGCCGCTGCGTTGTTCGGTCATGCCCGCTCGTCCTTCCCCGACCATCGCCATGCCCCCATGCGCTAAACCTGCGTTACCGGGACGCAAGAAAGCCCCTTTGCCCGATTGCTTCCCTGATGGCGAGGCGGCGCGCTACGCGACAGGATATGTCTCGTCAACCCCGGTCTTGGCGAATAATGTTTCAAGATGTTCGGTGCCGGTTCCCTCATTCAGCCCGATTACGGGCCAGTGCGGAACCTGTCGGCGGAACCAGGTGCGCTGTCGCTTGGCATAGTTGCGCGTTGCCTGCTGGCCCTGGACGAGAGCCTCGTCGCGGCTCCAGCGTCCTTCTATCCAGCCGGCGATCTGGGGAACGCCGATCGCCCGCATCACCGGCAGGCTGCGCGGCAAACCGCGCGCCAGCAGGGCTTTCACTTCGTCCCGTGCACCCTGATCCACCATCCGCTCGAACCGCGCATCGCACCTTGGGTAGAGCACTTGCGGCGATGGCATGACGACCAGCGGATGGAGCGTGATCGCCTCGCCGATACCGCCCTCGTTGCGCGCCTGCCAGTGAAGGAGCGAGCGGCTGGTCGAGCGGATCACCTCCAGCGCGCGGGCGATGCGGGCGCGGTCCGACGGGTGGAGCGCGCGCGCCAGGGCGGGGTCCTCGCGTTGCAGCGCCTCGTAGGCGACGGCGAGGTCCATCTCCCGCACCCGGACGCGCACTTCGGGCAGGATCGGCGGCACCGGCGCAATGCCTTCGATGAGCGTGCGGATATAAAGCCCCGTCCCACCGACCAGGATCGGCACCGCGCCGGCACCATGGGCGAGCGTGATCTCATGCGCCGCCATGCGTGCCCAATCGGCGGCCGAACACGGCTCGGCGCCGTCGCATGTGCCATAGAGCCGATGCTCAATTCCGCGCATCTCCGCAGGTGTCGGGCGCGCCGAAAGGATGGCGAGATCGGCATAGACCTGCATGCTGTCGGAATTGATTACCACCGCGCGCCGGCCGCTCGCCTCGAGCGCCAGCGCCAGGTCCACCGCGCGTTCGCTCTTGCCGCTGGCGGTCGGCCCTGCGATGAGCGCCACGCTTGGACGATCGGGAGAAGTGCTGGTGCTCATCGCCCGGGTGATAGCAGAGCCCGACGGGCTGGAAACCGCGCTGGACGCGGCCACCGCGACGCTTGACGACCGGGGACTTGCGATTGCCCATGCGCAGATGCTCGACCATTGCGGCGATGTCCTCCAGATTGAACTGCCGGGCGATGATCTGGGGGCGGTGAAGGGGGTGCTGGACCACCACTTCGCGCCCTCCGACGTGCTGGTCGCGCGTGATGCGATACAGGTGCCCGACCTGTTCGTGTCGGATATGGATTCCACCATGATCGGCCAGGAATGCATCGACGAGCTGGCCGACTATGCCGGGATCAAGCCCCAGATCGCGGCGATCACCGAGCGCGCGATGGCGGGCGAACTGGACTTTACCGCCGCGCTCGCCGAGCGGGTGGCGCTGCTCGCGGGGCTGGAGGAGGAGGCGATCGCGCGCTGCCTGGCCGAGCGGATCACCCCCGCACCCGGCGCGCGAACGCTGGTGGCGACCTTGCGCGAGCGCGGCTGTCGCTCCGTCCTGGTGACCGGCGGTTTCCACCACTTCGCCGACCCGGTGGCCGCCTTGCTGGGGTTCGATCATGTGGTGGGCAACCGGCTCGAGGTGATCGGTGGTCGGCTGAGCGGTGCGCTGACCGGCGCGGTGACCGATGCACAGGTCAAGGAGCGCGTGCTGCGCGAAGAGGCGGCGCTGTTGGGCGAGGCGGCGCTGGTCATGGCCGCGGGCGACGGGGCGAATGACGCGCCCATGCTGGCGGCGGCGGACTACGGCATCGCCACGCACGCCAAGCCCCCGGCGCGCGAGGCGGCGAGCGGGTGGATCGATCGCGGCGATCTGACCTCTATGCTGAAGCTGCTCGATGTGCCGCAGCGCGATTGGGTCGCGGGCTGACACGGCGCTCTGGGCCAGGGACACCTATACCTGTCCAACGCGTCCGGCTGGACCGGCCCGGCACCCGGACTAGAGCCAGCTGGCGATCTGGGCGAGCGGCTTTTTCACCAACGCGTGAGCGGGGACGCTGGCATCGGACGCCGGATGACCCGCGACGATGATCATCACCGGCTTTTCGGTTGCCGGCCGGCCGCAGATCTGGCGCAGGAACCCCATCGGCGAGGGGGTGTGGGTCAGCGTCGCCAGCCCCGCCTCGTGCAGCGCGGCAATGAGCAGTCCGCAAGCCAGGCCCACGCTCTCGGTGACGTAGTAGTTGCGCGTCTCGCCGTCCTCCGCGATGCCACCCTTGCGCTGGGCGAAGGCGACGATGAGCCAGGGCGCGTGCTCGAGATAGGGCTTGTCGGCATCGGTGCCCAGCCCGGCCAGCGCGTCCAGCCACTCGCCGCCCGCGCGCCCGGCATAGAATGCGCGCTCCTCGGCCTCGGCCGCCTCGCGGATGGCGCGCTTGGCATGGGGCGATGAGATGGCGGCGAAATGCCAGGGCTGATGATTGGCGCCCGATGGCGCGGTGCCGGCGGCGCGGATCGCATATTCGATGACCGCACGCGGGACCGATGTTGTCGCGAAGGCGCGGCACGAGCGGCGCGTGGCGAGCCGCTCGAAGGCGGCGCGCGCATGGGCGATACGTTCGGCATCGGTCAGGTCGGGCAGCGCGGGGTAGGGGTGGTGGGTTGCAGTCAAGCCAACCTCCGCTCGCCCTGAGCCGGTCGACGGGCGGTCTGCCGGTCGGTGGCGCGGTCCGAGGAGAGGTGCTTCGACAAGCTCAGCATGAGCGGAATCGGGAGATCAACGCTCCATCCAATCGCGGAAGAAGCTTTCATGGGCTGATCGCAGGTCTGCAAGCGCGATTTCGCCGAGATTGCCGCTAGTTCGCGAAGCATCGCCGATCGCGATGGGTTCGCCGCCGACAGACCCAAGACAAACGACCGGCACGCCGCGTCGGTCCGCTTGGGCAACAAGCGCCGAGCCTTCCGGGTCGCTCGTGGTGACGAGATAGCGCGCCTGGTCCTCGCCGAACATCCAACCGGCAAGGTCGGGGACATCGCTGCCTTCCCATGGCAGGCCGGTCAGATCGCAACCCAAGTCCCCCGCCAGCGCCATCTCCGCCAGCGCGACGAGCAGGCCGCCATCCGAAATGTCATGCGCCGCGTTGATCGCGCCCGAAGCGATCAGCGCGCGTACGAAGTCTCCGTTGCGGCGCTCGGCTGCCAGGTCGACCGGCGGCGGCAGGCCTTCCTCGCGCCCATGCAATTCGCGCAGCCACAGCGATTGCGCCAGGTGCCCGCCCGGCTGGCCGATCAGCCACAGCCGATCGCCCTCGGCCTTGAAGGCGATCGAAGCGCGCTGCGCGTAATCCTCCAGCAGGCCCACCCCGCCGATCGCCGGCGTCGGCAGGATGGCCGAGCCGCCACCGGTGGCCTTGCTCTCGTTGTAGAGCGAGACGTTTCCGGAGACGATCGGGAAGTCGAGCGCGCGGCAGGCCTTGGCCATGCCTTCGATACAGTCGACAAATTGCGCCATGATCTCGGGCCGTTGCGGGTTGCCGAAATTGAGGCAGTTGGTGATCGCCAGCGGCCGCGCGCCGACCGCGCACAGGTTGCGCCACGCCTCCGCCACCGCCTGCTTGCCGCCTTCGTATGGATCGGCGAAGCAGTAGCGCGGGGTGCAGTCGGTGGTCATCGCCAGCGCCTTGTTCGTACCGTGGACGCGGACCACCGCCGCGTCGCCGCCGGTCTGCAGCGTGTCGGCGCCCACCTGGCGGTCATATTGTTCCCAGATCCAGCGCCGGCTGGCGAGGTCGGGGGAGGCCATCAGCTTGAGGAGGTCCGCGCCGATGTCGGAGCTCGGCGGCACTTCGCCTAGCGGCTTCACCTGCGCCCAGACCCTATATTGCTCGCGACTCAGCGAGGGCCGGTCGTATACCGGCGCCGCATCGGCCAGCGGACCAAGGGGAATGTCGCACACCGTCTCGCCGCGCCATTCGAGCACCATGCGGCCCCCTGTCGGACCGGGCTCGGTGACCTCGCCGATGACCGCGAAGTCGAGCTCCCACTTGGCGAAGATAGCCTGCGCCTCAGCCTCGCGGCCGGGCTTCAGCACCATGAGCATCCGCTCCTGGCTTTCGGACAGCATCATCTCGTAAGGCGTCATGCCTTCTTCGCGGCAGGGCACCGCGTCCATGTCGAGCCGGATGCCCGCACCGCCCTTGGAGGCCATTTCCACGCTGGACGAGGTAAGCCCGGCCGCGCCCATGTCCTGGATGGCGACGATGGCGTCGGTTGCCATCAGTTCCAGGCACGCCTCGATCAGCAGCTTCTCGACGAACGGATCGCCGACCTGCACCGTGGGCCGCTTGTCCTCGATATCATCAGAGAAATCGGCGCTGGCCATGGTCGCTCCGTGGATCCCGTCGCGGCCGGTCTTCGATCCGACATAGACGATCGGATTGCCCGTGCCGCTGGCAGCCGAATAGAAGATGCGGTCCGCGCCGGCGATGCCAACGGTCATCGCATTGACCAGGATGTTGCCGTCATAGGCACGGTGGAACTGGGTCTCTCCGCCCACGGTAGGCACGCCCACGCAGTTGCCGTAGCCGCCGATCCCCGCGACCACGCCCTTCACCAGATGCTTCATCTTGGGATGATCGGGCCGCCCGAAGCGCAGCGCGTTCAGGTTGGCCACCGGCCGCGCACCCATGGTGAACACATCGCGCAGGATGCCGCCCACGCCCGTTGCCGCGCCCTGGGTGGGCTCGATATAGGAGGGGTGGTTGTGGCTCTCCATCTTGAAGATCGCCGCCAGCCTGGTGCCCTCCGGACCGTCCCCAATATCGATCACGCCCGCATTCTCTCCCGGGCCGCAGATCACCCAGGGTGCCTCGATCGGCAGCTTCTTCAGGTGCAGGCGCGAGGACTTGTAGCTGCAATGCTCGGACCACATCACCGAGAAGATACCCAGTTCCACCAGGTTGGGGACACGGCCCAGGGCTTGCAGCACCCGGTCGTATTCCTCCGCCGAAAGCCCGTGCTGCTCGGCGATCTGGGCGGTGACCGGTTCGGAAGGGGGCTGGGACATGCGCCAAGCGGTTAGCCGCGCGGCGCCGCTTGGTAAATGACGATGAGCCGGCGGTTGACCGAGGCTATTGCGCCCGCCAATGCTTGTGCGTGATGGCGCAGCAGCAAGGCGAACCGGGCGATCTGAGCTTCGAGCAGGCACTGAGCGCGCTCGAGGACGTGGTGCGGCGGCTGGAGACGGGCGAGGTACCGCTGGCCGAATCGATCGACCTTTACGAGCGCGGCGAGGCGTTGCGCCGGCTGTGCCAGCAACGGCTCGATGCGGCGCAGGAGCGGATCGAGCGGATCGTCACCGGTCCCGATGGCAAGCCGAGTGGACTGGCGCCGTTCGACGAGCCCGATGACGAGGCCCCCGCCGCTGCCTCTTCCTCCGCTGCCTCCTCCGATGCCGCTACCCCCGATACCGCAGTGACCCCACCGGCGCGCGCCGATGGGCGCTGACCGCCAGTTGCGGGCGCTATGCCTCGCGCACCTCGTGCCGCGCCGCGTGACATGAGCCTGGTGCTTGCGGACGATCTGCTGGGCCGCGCCTTCCAGCGTATCCAGCGCGAGATCGACAAGGCGTTTGATGCCTTCCTGCCCGTGCCCGAAGACCCCCGCGCCAGGCTGGTGGAAGCGATGCGCTACGCGGCCATCGGCGGTGGCAAGCGGGTGCGCCCGCTGCTGCTGGTGAGCGTGGCCGAGATGCACGCGGTGCCGCGCGTCAACGCGCTGCGGGCAGCCTGCGCGATCGAGGCGATCCACGTCTATTCGCTGATCCACGACGACCTGCCGTGCATGGATGACGACGACACCCGCCACGGCAAGCCCACCGTGCACAAGGCGTTCGACGAGGCCACCGCGGTGCTGGCGGGCGATGCGCTTCACGCGCTGGCCTTCGAGCTTCTCGCCGCCAGCGAGACCGCGCGCGATGCGCATGTGCGCGGCGAACTCGTCGCCTGCCTTGCCGGCGCCAGCGGACATCACGGGATGGCGGGCGGCCAGGTGCTCGACCTTGCTCCCGAAAGCGGCAGCGCGGACCTGCCCTTCGTCACCCGGCTGCAGCAGCTCAAGACCGGCGCGCTGCTCGGCGCGGCGGTGGAGATGGGGGCGATCCTGGGCAAGCTGGCGGAGGATCATCGCGGCCCCTTGCGCGCCTATGCCCGCGACATCGGCCTTGCTTTCCAGATCGCCGATGACCTGATCGACCACGAGGGCGACGAGGCGCTCGCGGGCAAGGCGTTGCGCAAGGATGCCAAGGCCGGCAAGGCCACTTTCGTCTCGCTGATGGGCGCCGACAAGGCACGCGAACAGGCGCACGCGCTGGCCGAACAGGCGGTCGGCCATTTGGCGAACCATGGCGAGGGGGCGGACCTGCTGCGCGCGCTGGCCCGGTTCATCGTGGAACGGGATCGCTGAGGACACTTGATGGCGCATCGCACCGGCCTTTACCCCGGCACTTTCGATCCCGTCACGCTGGGTCATGCCGATATCATCCGGCGTGGGGCCAAGCTGGTCGACCGGCTGGTCATCGGGGTGACCACCAACCCGTCCAAGAACCCGATGTTCACGCCCGAGGAGCGGCTGGCGATGGTGCGCGCCGAGGTCGCCCGGCAGCGGATCGGCAATGTCGAGGTGGCCGGGTTCGACGCGCTCTTGATGCAGTTCGCCGAGAGCCAGGGCGCCGATCTCATCATCCGCGGGCTGCGCGCGGTGGCCGATTTCGAATACGAGTATCAGATGGCGGGGATGAACCAGCAGCTCAACGCCGATATCGAGACCGTCTTCCTGATGGCCGATGTCTCGTTGCAGCCGATCGCCTCCAAGCTGGTCAAGGAAATCGCCATGTTCGATGGCGACATCACCCCCTTCGTCAGTCCCGAGGTGCGCGATCTGGTGGTCGCCCGGGTCGAGCGGATCGGCCGGCGCGCCGGGGATTGACCCCGCCTCCGCGCGCACCTTCATTCATCGAAGCGACATTGCCCTGCGATTATCCGCCGCCGCCAACACCGCTACCGCTTCCACTGCCGCCAGCGAGGACCACCATCGCCGTCATGCCCATTCCCCTGATCCGCCTCGCGCTTGCTTCGGCCGCGCTCGTTCTTGCCCCCAGCGCCGGCGCGCAGGACGAGGAGCCGCGGACCCCGTCCGAGATCCAGGCGCAGCAGGCTGGAGCGGCCACTGCCGAGGCCATGCCCTTGGCGGTGGACAGCGACCTTCAGGCCGACCGCGAGAACATCCTGCTGCTTGACCTGTCGACCGGCGAGCGGGTGGCGATAAGGCTGATGCCGCAATGGGCGCCGGGGCATGTCGAGCGGATCAAGCAACTGACGCGCCAGGGCTTTTACGACGGCATCATCTTCCACCGGGTGATCGACGGGTTCATGGCGCAGACCGGCGACCCCACCGGGACCGGGCAGGGCGGCTCCGAGCAGCCCGACCTGGTCGCCGAGTTCAACGCCATGCCGCATGTGCGCGGCACGGTGGCGATGGCGCGCGAGGGCAATAATGATGACAGCGCCAACAGCCAGTTCTTCATCGTGTTCTACCCGCGCATGGCGCTCGACGGGCGCTACACCAATTTCGGCCGGGTGATCGCCAACATGGCGGCGGTGGACGCGATCGAGCGCGGCGAGCCGCCGGCCGCGCCCACGCGCATCCTCCAGGCCTCGATCGCCGCCGACGAGCGCCCGCAGGCGATCCCCAGCGCGCCCGCCGTCCAGCCCGGTTCGCCCGGTGCGATTACCGCCGACATGCTGAGCAATTCGCCGACCCAGTGAGCGCCCGCTGGGCGTATGAAACCGGCGCGCACGCGGGGCCTGTGGCGGCGCGACAAGGCTGGTCCTGGCGGCAAACCACGCTAGAGGCGCCGGCGATGCGCACCGACCTGTTCGATTTCGATTTGCCCACCGAGCGCATCGCGCTGCGTCCGGCGCGCCCGCGCGATTCCGCGCGCATGCTGCTGGTGCCGGGCGCCGGGCCGTTCGGGGATGTGCGCGTGGCCGATCTGCCGCGCCTGCTGCGGCCGGGCGATGTGCTGGTGTTCAACGATACCCGCGTCATTCCCGCCCAGCTCGAAGGACGGCGGATGCGCACCGGGGGAGCCGGCGCGCAGGTCGGGGTCACCTTGCACAAGCGGCTGGACGAGCGGCGCTGGCACGCCTTCGTGCGCAACGCGCGCCGGCTGGCCGAGGGCGAACGCATCACCTTTGCCGCCGACGTCTCGGCCATCGCCGAGCAGCGCCTTGAGGGTGGCGGCATCGTCCTGACCTTCGAGGGCGCCGAGCCGGTCGACGCCTTGCTCGCGCGCGCCGGAACCATGCCGCTGCCTCCTTACATTGCCCGCGCACGCCCGCTCGATGCGGCGGACAGCGAGGATTACCAGACGATGTTCGCGGCCCGCGACGGCGCGGTCGCCGCGCCCACCGCCGCGCTCCACTTCACCCCCCAGCTGGTCTCGGCGCTCGATGCGGCGGGTATCACCTGCGAGACGCTGACCTTGCATGTCGGCGCGGGCACGTTCCTGCCCGTCACCGCGCAGGACACCGCCGATCATGCGATGCATTCCGAATGGGGGCGGATCGACGAGCAAACCGCCGCCCGGCTCAATGCGGCGCGGGCGGCGGGCGGCCGGCTGATCGCGGTCGGCACCACGGTGCTGCGTCTGCTCGAGAGCGCAGGCGAGGAGGACGGCACGATCCGCGCGTTCGAGGGCGACACCGCGATCTTCATCACGCCCGGCTATGTCTTTCGCGCCATCGACGGGCTGATGACCAACTTTCACCTGCCGCGCTCGACGCTGTTCATGCTGGTCGCCGCGCTGATGGGCACCGAGCGGATGCAGGCCGCCTATGCCCATGCAATCGAAGCCAATTACCGGTTCTACTCCTACGGCGATTCCTCGCTGCTCCTGCCCGGCGTCTGAGCGCTCGCCCGTCCCCGTCGCTCCCAGCCCGCCCCCGCGCTGCCGGCGCATGCTCGTCTCCCAGCCTAGAGGTCCCCTTGCAAAGGCGGGCCCATCGGCCGATGTCGCGCGGGCAATGTCCGACCCTATCCTGGAAATCAGCGGTCTCACCAAGACCTACAAGGGCGGCGTCACCGCGCTCGACGATGTCGACCTGACCATCAGGCGCGGCGAGATCTTCGCGCTGCTCGGGCCCAACGGGGCGGGCAAGACCACGCTCATCGGCGCTGTATGCGGCCTCGTGCGACCAAGCTCGGGGACGATCCGCGCGTTCGGCCTGGACACCGCGCGCAACTGGCGCGAGGCGCGCCGCCGCATCGGCTTGGTGCCGCAGGAACTGGGGTTCGACATGTTCGACAAGGTCCAGCGCCAGGTTCGCTATTCGCGCGGCATGTTCGGTTGCCCGCCCAACGAGGCGCGGATCGAGGAGGTGCTGAGGTCGCTTACCTTGTGGGACAAGCGCGACGAGCAGATAAGGAAACTGTCGGGCGGGATGAAGCGCCGGGTGATGATCGCCAAGGCGCTGGCGCACGAGCCCGACCTGCTGTTTCTCGACGAGCCGACCGCGGGCGTCGATGTCGAATTGCGGCGCGACATGTGGCACCAGATCGCGCTGCTGCGCGAGCGCGGCGTCACCATCATCCTCACCACCCACTATATCGAGGAGGCCGAGGAAATGGCCGACCGGGTGGGCGTGATCAGCAAGGGCCGCATCCTGCTGGTCGACGACAAGGACGCGATGATGCGCCGCCTGGGCACCACCGAGGCCCGCTTCATCCTGGCCCGGCCGATGACCGAGGTGCCCGCATCGCTGGCCCATTATCCGGTCACGCTGGAGGAAGCGGGCGGCGTGCTGGCCTATCGCGGCGGCGACGGGGCGGGCGCGGGCAAGCGCGAGATCGCCGAACTGGCGCAGGACCTGACGCGCGCGGGCATCGGCTTTACCGGGCTGGACGCCAAGGAGAGCTCGCTCGAGGAGATCTTCGTCAAGCTGGTCACCGACCGGTCCACAGGCGCGGCGCCCGTCGCCAGCGTCCAGAGCGAGCGGGCGGCATGAACCTTCGCGGTGCGCTGGCCATCTTCAAGCACGAGTTGCTGCGGGCCTTCCGCACCTTCTTCGGCTCCATCCTCTCGCCGGTGATCACCACCTCGCTCTATTTCATCGTTTTCGGGGCGGCCATCGGCGGACGGATCGAGGAGATCGGCGGCGTTTCCTACGGGGCCTTCATCGTCCCGGGCCTGCTGATGCTTACATTGCTGTCCGAGAGCACCACCAATGCCAGCTTCGGCATCTACATGCCGCGCTTTACGGGGGCCATCTACGAACTGCTCTCGGCGCCCGTCGGTGTCGCCGAGACGCTGATCGGCTTCGTGGGCGCGGCGGCGGTCAAGTCGCTCATCCTGGCAGCAGTGATCCTGGCCACCGCAACCTTGTTCGTCGACTACGATATCCGCCACCCGGTGCTGGCGGTGGGTTTCATCATCCTGGTTTCGGCCGCTTTTTCGCTGTTCGGCTTCATTCTGGGGATCTGGGCGGACGGGTTCGAGAAATTGCAGATCGTGCCGCTGCTGTTCCTCACCCCGCTCACGTTCCTGGGCGGCACGTTCTATTCGCTCGACATGCTAGGCGAGCCGTGGCGGCAGGTGGCGATGGCCAACCCCATCGTCTATCTGGTCAACGGCTTGCGCTGGACCTTCACCGGCACCTCCGATTTCCCGATCGCCGTATCGCTGGCGATGACCATCGCCTTCCTGGTGGCCTGCGTGGCGATCATCGCGGTGATCTTCAGGACGGGCTGGAAGCTTCGCGACTGAGCGGTTAGCGGGTCGCCATCATGCGTGTGACCAAGCCCGTAACTCGCCCGGCCATAGTCAGGTTGATATCCGCCGCGCTGCTCGCCGGTGCCGGAGTGCCTGCATATGCGCAGAGCCTGCCCGAACCCGTCCGGCTGATGATCAAGGCAGCGGCGGATACCGGCGATGCGCGCAAGCTCGATGCGGTGGTCGAGGCGGCGCGCGCGGCCTATCCCGGCCAGGCGTCCGCGATCGATGAAGCACTTGCCCAAGGTCGCGCGCACCAGGCGCAGCTGGCGACGGTGCGCGAGGCGCAGGAGCGTGCCGTCGTTCGCCAAGAGGGGCTGTTCGAGCGGTGGGACGGGCGCGGTCAGATCGGCGGCTTTCGCTCCACCGGCAACACGCAGAATGCCGGCCTCACCATCGCGCTCGAGCTCGATCGGTCCGGCGACGCCTGGAGCCACAAGATCCGCGCTCGGACCGATTTCCAGCGCAGCGAAGGACGGACCACGCGCGAGCAGTACCTGTTCTCCTGGGAACCGCGCTATCAGATCAATCCCCGCCTGTTCGCCTATGCGCTGGGCCAATGGGAGAAGGACGAGTTTCGCGGGTTCGAGCAACGGCTCGCGGTTTCGGGCGGCGTGGGCTACCGGGTGCTCGACCGCGAAGGGCTGCAGCTTTCGCTCAAGGCGGGCCCCGCCTGGCGCCAGACGATCACCACCGACGACCGGACCGAACGCAGCATCGCCGCGCTGGCAGGGATCGATTTCGACTGGCAGATCGCCGATACGATCAAGCTGACACAGGACAGCGACTTCGTTGCTGAGGGCGGCGGCGGGGCGACGGCGATCATCGGCGGCGATACCACCACGATCAACCTGGTGACCGGCCTGGAGGCAGAGATCATCGCCGAATTGAGCGCCCGGCTGAGCTATGCGATCGAATATGACAGCAACCCGCCCGCCGGCGCCGAACGGACCGACACGCTGAGCCGGTTCACGCTAATCTACGACTTCTGAGCCTAGCTCGGCCGGGGCACGAGCATGGCCGGCCGGTGGCGGAGGGGTTGGGCCGGGCAGCAAACCACGGGTCTGGAAACGCCGGGAGGCTCCTTTCGCGGATGCTGGTTGACGGGTGCCAACCGGCCTTGGCTTTGAACTTGTCTGTTGCGATGGACCGGCTCGAACGGGCACGGGCAGGGAGCATACCCCACAGAGCCGGCGGGCTTGCGGCAGGTGGGAACGGCTGACAGATTCTCGCCACACATCGACACCGGCGGCGCGCCCGCCTAGCGCCGGTGCCATGCATTGCGAGCTCGACTTTGCCCTGCATGCGACCGACGGAGCCGCGCGTGCGGGGATTATCACCATGGCCCGGGGCACCATCGCCACACCGGCCTTCATGCCGGTCGGCACCGCGGCCACGGTAAAGGCGATGATGCCCGGCGATGTGCGCCGTGCCGGTGCCGACATCCTCCTTTGCAACACCTATCACCTGATGTTGCGGCCCGGTGCCGAGCGGCTTGCGCGGCTTGGCGGGCTGCACCGCTTCATGAACTGGCCGCACCTTATCCTGACCGATAGCGGGGGATACCAGGTGATGAGCCTGGCCGACTTGCGCGAACTGGATGAGGAGGGGGTGACCTTCCGCTCGCATCTGGATGGCTCCAAGCACCAGCTTACGCCCGAACGCTCGGTCGCTATCCAGCGGATGATCGGCGCCGACATCGTGATGGCGTTCGACGAATGTCCGCGCGCCCACCGGCCGATGCGCGAAATCGAGGCGAGCATGGAGCTGTCGATGCGTTGGGCGGCGCGCAGCCGCATCGCGTTCGACCGGCTTGAAGGCGCGCAGGCCGGCGCGGCCTTGTTCGGCATCCAGCAAGGCGCCCTCGATGAGCGGTTGCGACAACGCTCGGCCGACGCACTTCGCCAGATCGGCTTTGCCGGCTATGCGATCGGCGGGCTGGCGGTGGGCGAGGGGCAGGAGGCGATGTTCGCCACGCTCGATTTCGCCTGCGACCAGCTGCCCGCCGACCGCCCGCGCTATCTGATGGGGGTCGGCAAGCCCGACGACCTGGTCGGCGCGGTGGCGCGCGGCGTCGACATGTTCGACTGCGTGCTGCCTACGCGCTCGGGCCGCAATGGACAGGCGTTCACCTGGAGCGGACCGCGCAATCTGCGCAACGCCCGCTTCGCCGAGGACATGACGCCGCTCGATCCGCGTTGCACCTGTCCCACCTGCGCGCAATATTCGCGCGCCTATCTGCATCACCTTGTCCGGTCGGGCGAGATGCTGGGTGCGATGCTGATGACGCAGCACAACATATGGTTCTACCAGCAACTGATGGCGGCGATGCGCAACGCGATCGCGGCGGGCGGGTTCGCCGCTTTCAAGGCGCGGTTCGAGCACGACTACATTCGATAAGCGGATCCCCTCGGATCGGCCTATGGTCTTGCAGGGAGAAGGGTTGACGGGCTGATTTCCACTCGAACGGAACCCAAGCAGCTAGTGCGCCCCCGACCGGTCAGCGGGTCAAGCAGCGAGCAGGACCCGGTCCCTTCCGGCGGCCTTGGCCCGGTACAGCGCGTCATCCGCCTTGGCGAGCAGCGCATCCTGGTTATCGCCCGGTTCCAGCTGCGCGATGCCCGCGCTCAGCGTGATCGACAAGGTCTGCCCCGTCTCCAGCAGCAGCGCGGTTGCGGCAATGGTGCTGCGAAGGCGATCGCAGGCGATCATCGCGGCGTCGGCGTCGGCATCGGGCAGGACGATGATGAATTCCTCACCGCCCAGCCGGCCAACCAGATCATGTTCGCGCATGATTTCGGAAGACAACTCGGCAACCCGGCGCAGCACCTCGTCACCGCCGGGATGGCCGAATGTGTCATTGACCTTCTTAAAGTGGTCGATGTCCACGATCGCCAGTGACAGCGGCCGCTGGTAGCGCCGGCTGATGGCGATCTGCCGGTTGAGCACGGTGAGCGCCTCGCGCCGATTGACCAGTCCGGTCAAGTGATCGATGCTCGCGGTTCTTTCGAGCTCGATCTGCGCTTGGCGGAACCTGCCGAGCAGATCACGAAGTGCGTGGACGGCGAACGCCCCGACCCCCAGCAGCACCACGCCAGCGATCCCGACAAGATATTCATACCACCGCGCATTGCTTGCAAACCTTTCGCGATCGATCCACCGCAGGCTCAAAAGCCCTTTCTCCACCCCTTCGAACCGCTCGACGCTCTGGACGATATGTTCGAGCCCCCTGCGACTGGTTTCGGACGTGTTGTGCGCAATGGCCTCCTCACGCTGCCCCCGAGCGAACATCGTAAGACCATACTCGACCTGCGCTGTATGGGCTTCGAGCAACGCATCGATCCTTTTTAGGCGCTCGACCTGGAGCGGATTGTCCGAAACCTTGCGCATTAGCGCCTTCAGGACCCCATCGGCGTCCTCGATCGATCGATAATAGGCCGCCAGCTGCGCCGGTTCGCCCGTAAGCATATAAGACTTCTCGGCAACGACCGCGCTGAGATCAGCATAGCGCAGGTCGGCGGTCATCTCGAGCACTTCGTAGGTATGGATCGTCCATGCATTGGCATTGACGCGATCCTTAGTAGCCTGCTGGCCCAGGAGCATTGCGGCAATCAATATGGCGACAAAACCGACCAGCGTAAAAATAATCAGGTTGGTGCGCCAGCGAGCCGGCGGCGGGAGGCGCTTGGATGGCGCGGGAAAGTCTTTGCTGTCCATGACCGAGCGGATAGGGCAACATTGGTTAGGATAGAGTAAACGCCGCTCTATTTTCGCCGCAGTTGCGCGATTTGAACGCCCGCCCTAAAGCCCGCGTCTGTCGCCTTATCGAAAAGTTCGCACCCCTTGCCGCTCTCCCCTTTCGAATGGACCGTCGCCAAGCGCTACATGCTGCCCGGGCGCGGCGAGGCGGTGATCGCGCTGGTTGCCGGGATCTCGATCGGGGTGGTGATGCTGTCGGTCGCCATGCTGGTGATCGTGATGAGCGTGATGAACGGCTTTCGCGCCGAACTGCTCGACCGGATCACTGGATTGAACGGCCATGCCATCGTCCAGGCCTATGGCGGACGGCTGCCCGACTGGCAGAACGTGCTGGACGAGGTGCGCGAAACGCCCGGTGTCATCGATGCCTCGCCGCTGATCGAGCAGCCGCTGCTGGCAACCTTCAATGGCCGCGCCGAGGCCATTTTCCTGCGCGGCAACACGGCCGAGGATATTGCCGCCTATTCCGATGACCTGGTGGCTGGCGATATAAGCGCGGTGCTGCAACGCGAGGGCACAGTGGCAGTTGGCTCGCGGCTGGCGATGAACCTGGGGCTGCAGCTGGGCGATACGCTGACCATCATCAACCCGCAGGGTCGCGCCACGCCCTTCGGCACGGTGCCGCGCCAGATCGGTTACGAGGTGGCGGCGATCTTCGAGATCGGGGTCTATGATTTCGACCAGCGCTATGTGGTCATGCCCATTCCCGATGCGCAGACGTTGCTCCTGACCGGCGATGCCATCGGCATGATCGAGGTGACCACCACCGATGCCGACCGGGTGGACGAGATCATGGCGCCGATCGAGCGCGCGCTTTCGGGCCGTGCGGTGGTGACCACCTGGCAGCAGATCAACTCCTCGCTGTTTGAGGCGCTGCAGGTGGAGCGGGTGGCGATGGCCTTCGCGCTCTCCATCATCGTGCTGGTGGCGGCGTTCAATATCCTGTCCTCGCTGGTGATGCTGGTGCGCTCCAAAACACGCGACATCGCCATCATGCGAACCATGGGCGCGACGCGCAAAAGCCTGCTCAAGATTTTCGTCACCACCGGCTCGGTGATCGGCGCGCTGGGCACCTTTGCCGGGCTGGCGCTGGGGTTCCTGGTGCTGACGTTCCGCCAGCCCATCGTGCGCGCGATCGAGCTGACCACCGGCCAGGTGCTGTGGGATCCGCAGGTCCGCTTCCTGACCGAACTGCCCGCGCGGGTGGACCCGGTGGAGGTGCTGGGGATCGCGGGAATGGCGATGGGGCTGTCGTTCCTGGCCACGCTCTACCCCGCCTATCGCGCCGCGGGGACCGACCCGGTCGAGGTGCTGCGCTATGAGTGAGGGGCGCGTGACCCGCATAAGCGAGCCGCCGACACCGCGAGCACCCGCCGCCGGCGAACCCATCGTCGCGCTTGCCGGGCTCACCCGCAGCTTCGAGCAGGGGGGCGTCAGGATCGACGTGTTGCGCGGGGTGGACCTGGCGATCGGGGCGGGCGAGATCGTCGCGCTGCTGGGGCCTTCGGGCTCGGGGAAGTCGACGCTGCTCCAGGCGGTGGGCCTGCTCGAGGGGGGCTTCGGCGGCTCGATCCACCTGGCGGGGCGCGATGCCACCAGGCTGTCCGCAGCCGAGCGAACCACCATGCGGCGCGAATATCTGGGGTTCGTCTACCAGTTCCATCATCTGCTGCCCGACTTCAACGCGCTCGAGAATGTCGTCCTGCCGCAGCTTCTCCAGGCCAAGACGCGCAATGCGGCCGAGGAACGCGCGCGCCATCTGCTGCGCTCGCTGGGCCTGGAACACCGGCTCGAGCACCGTCCCAGCCAGCTTTCGGGCGGCGAGCAGCAGCGGGTCGCGGTCGCGCGGGCGCTGGCCAATGCACCGCTGCTGGTGCTGGCGGACGAGCCCACCGGCAATCTTGACGAGGCGACTTCGAACAAGGTGCTGGCCGAATTCCTCGAACTGGTGCGAAGCCAGGGCAGCGCCGCGCTGGTCGCCACACATAATGAGCGGCTGGCCGCGCGCCTGGACCGCGTGCTCGCCTTGCAGGACGGGACGATCGAGGCGAAACCGGTACCCGTATGAGGCGTTTCAAGAACCGAGGAGATTTGAGAGCGTGAGCAACGACACGACAGGCGGGCCGGACGACCCCCTCAGCCAGGCAGGTGACCATCACCCCAGCACCTATAAGGCGGTGCGCACCGGCAGCCAGGACGTTGCCTGGGACGATCATGCGGTGATCCATCGCAAGAGTGAGGGCGATGGGTTGTTCAATGCGCTGAAAGGTTTGCACCGCGGCACCCTGGCGCAGATGGTGGCGATGATCGCCTCGATGCCCGAAACCGAACGCGGCGACTTCGTTATCGAGAAGGCGGGCGATCATCGGCTCGAGACGCCCGAGATCATGGCGCTGGCCCAGCATGCCGACTTTCCCGGGCGGCGCTAGCATCGAGGCGTACGGCCATCGCCGGGTGCCGGATCAGGTTCCGCTGATGCAGGGACGGAGCCCGGGGTCGTGATCGAGGCGGCATCGGCGTGGTTTCTGTCGCTGGGCGATGAATACGGCGTCGATCCGCTGGTGTTCGGGGCGATCTATGTGGGCGCGATCCCCTTCTTCCTGCTCTCGATCGGTTGGCTGGTGCGGCGGGCAAGGGCAGGGCTCCCGATCGTGCTGCCCGTGCTGTGTGCCGGTTTGTGCTTCATCTCCGCCTATCTCTATCTGGCCATCGCCGGACGCAATATTCCGCCATGGGTATGGCTGATGCTGGGCGCGATGGTGGCCTATGGCGCCGTCACCGCCATTCGCGACACCCGCCGCAAGATCGGCCGAGCAGGCGTGGCCCAGCGCGATTAGCGGCGACACGCGAATAGCTGTTGAAACCGCGCCGGATCGAAGCTGCGAGCGATTGCCCGGGCGGGCGAAATCCCTAACCTGACGCCGATGGCCGCCCCCTTCGTTCCCCTGCGCGTGTTCTCGAGCTATTCGATGCTCGAGGGCGCGATCGATCCCAAGGCCCTTGCCGACCTTGCCAGGAAGCGCAGGTTTCCCGCCATCGCGCTGACCGATCGCAACGGGCTGTTCGCCGCCAGCGCTTTTGCGCAAGGATGTGTGGCAAAGCGCATCCAGCCCATCATCGGTGCGCTCATCGGCGTATCGCGGCAAGGCGAGGGAGCCGATCAGCCGATCGATTCCCTTGCGCTTCTGGTCCAGGACGAGACCGGTTGGCGCAATCTGTGTCACCTGGTCAGCATCGCGCATCTCGACCGGCCGCCCGAGCAGGGGCCGCATGTCCGGGTGGCCGATCTTGCCGGACGCACCGAAGGGCTGATCGCGTTGACCGGAGCGGGGGAGGGCGCGCTGACCCGGCTGCTGGCGGCGAACCGGGCCGACGCGGCGCGCAGCGCGGCGCAGGAGCTGGCGCACCTGTTCCCGGGCCGGCTCTATGTCGAGCTCGCCCGGCGCGGCGATCCGGTCGAGACCGCGGCCGAAGCGGGACTGATCGATCTTGCCTATACGCTGGACCTGCCGCTGGTCGCCACCAACCCCGCCTCGTTCGCCGAGCCCGAGATGCACCAGGCGCATGACGCGATGTTGTGCATCGCCCATTCCTCGCAGCTCGAAAGCGAAGACCGGCCCCATTCGAACGCGCAGGCTTTCGTCAAGTCGGGCGAGATGATGGCCGAGCTGTTCGCCGACCTGCCCGAAGCGCTCGCCAACACCGCGGTGATCGCCCAGCGCTGCGCCTTCGCTCCGCCGCGCCGTGCACCCATCCTGCCCAGCCTGGCGGGCGATGCGCAAGGCGAGGCGCTGATGCTGGCGCAGGATGCGCGCGCCGGCCTGGCCCAGCGCCTGGCCGTCATGGCGTCAGACGGAACGGACGCAGCGGCCTATCGCGAGCGGCTCGAGTTCGAGCTCGACGTGATCACCCGGATGGGCTTTGCCGGCTATTTCCTCATCGTTGCCGACTTCATCAAATGGGCCAAGGGGGGGGGGATACCCGTGGGTCCGGGGCGCGGTTCGGGCGCCGGCTCGGTGGTCGCCTGGGCGCTTACCATCACCGATCTCGACCCCATCCGCCTGGGCCTGTTGTTCGAGCGATTCCTCAATCCCGAACGCGTGTCGATGCCCGATTTCGACATCGACTTCTGCGAAACGCGCCGTGGCGAAGTGATCCGCTATGTGCAGAACCGGTATGGCAGCGACAAGGTCGCCCAGATCATCACCTTCGGCAAGATGAAGGCGCGCGCGGTGCTGCGCGATTGCGGCCGCATTTTGCAGATGAGCTACATGAAGGTGGATCGGCTGTGCAAGATGGTGCCCAACCATCCGACCGACCCGTGGACGCTGGCCCGGGCGTTGAACGGGGCCGCCGACTTCCGCCGCGAATATGACGGCGATGCCGAGGTCAGGCGCCTGGTCGATCTGGCGATGCAGCTCGAGGGCTTCCCGCGCAACGCCTCGACGCACGCGGCGGGCGTGGTCATCGGCGACCGGCCGCTTGCCGAGCTGGTCCCGCTCTACCGCGACCCGCGCTCGGACATGCCGGTCACCCAGTTCGACATGAAGCATGTCGAGGATGCAGGCCTGGTCAAGTTCGACTTTCTGGGACTGAAGACGCTCTCGGTGCTGCGCCGCGCGCTGGATCTGCTCGACCAGCGCGGCATTTCGATCGACCTCGATGCGCTGGCTTGGGACGATCCGGCGGTGTTCGAGCTGCTCCAGCGCGGCGATACGGTGGGCGTCTTCCAGCTCGAATCCGAGGGCATGCGGCGCACGCTGGCGGCGGTCAGGCCGACCCGGTTCGAGGATATCATCGCGCTGGTTTCGCTCTACCGACCCGGGCCGATGGACAACATCCCGCTGTTCGGCCGGCGCAAGAACGGCGAGGCGGGAATCGAATATCCGCACCCCAAATTGGCGCAGATCCTGGAGGAAACCTACGGCATCTTTGTCTATCAGGAGCAGGTGATGCAGGCCGCCCAGCTGCTCGCCGGCTATTCGCTGGGAGATGCCGACCTGCTGCGCCGCGCCATGGGCAAGAAGATCCAGTCCGAGATGGATGCGCAGCGTGCGCGCTTCGTCTCGGGCTGCGGCGAGGTGTCGGGGATCGACGCGCGCGAAGCGGGGGTGTTGTTCGATTTGATCGACAAGTTCGCAGGCTACGGCTTCAACAAGTCGCACGCCGCCGCCTATGCGGTGCTGTCCTATCAGACCGCATGGATCAAGACGCATTATCCAGAAGAGTTCTATGCCGCGTCGATGGCCTTCGACACGCACCAGTCGGACAAGCTGGCGGTGTTCGTCGACGACATGCGGCGCAAGGGCGTTGCGCTAGCGGGGCCGGACATCAATGTGAGCGAGGCCGATTTCATCGTCGAGCGCACCGAAGACGGGCTGGCGGTGCGCTATGCGCTGGCAGGTATCCGCAATGTGGGCGAGAAGGCGATGGAGGCGGTGGTCGCCGAACGGCGCGCGCATGGCGAATTCGCCGACCTGGCGGATCTGTTCTCGCGCATACCGTCGGGCGCGATGAACCGGCGCCAGTTCGAGAGCCTGACCGCGGCCGGCGCATTCGATCCGCTCGAGTCCAATCGTGCGCTGGTTACCGGCAATGCCGAGCAGCTACTCGCGTTGGCAGAGGCCGAGGCGCGCGAACGAGCGAGCGGGCAGGCAGGACTGTTTGGCGAAAGCGGGCCCCAGGAGGGTCAGGCAGTGCGCCTTGCCGATGCTGAGCCGTGGAGCCGCGCGCAGCAGATGGCCGCCGAGCGCGAGGCGTTCGGTTTCTACTTCGCCGCGCATCCGCTGGAGGAATACCGCCATGTCGCCGCCGCCAATGGTGCGCGCAGCCATGCGGCGCTGATGGAGGCGGGGCCGGGCGGGGGGCCGGGCGGAAACCAAGGCGGGGGCCGGCAGGGCGCGGTGATGGCGGCTCTGGTGGAGAGCGTGTCGAAGGGGCGAACCAGGAAGGGCGGCGAGTTCGTCCGCGCCGACCTCTCCGATGCCACCGGGCAGTTCTCCGCCGCCTGCTTCGATGAAGGGCTGGTCGAGCGCTTCCAGGACTGGGCGGCGCAAGGCACCTGCGTGCTGCTCAATGTCGAGCTCGATGCGCCCTCGCCCGAAGAGCCGCCGCGCATCACCGTGCGCGGCGCTCGTCCGCTGGCCGATGTCACCGGACAGGCGCGAATGCGGCTGGAGCTCAGCGTGTCGAGCCGCGCCGCGTTGATGGCGCTTGCCGCCGCGCTCGAGCCAGGCCGAGCGGGTCATGGTGAGGTGATGGCGAGGCTGGTTCTGGATGACGAGCGCGATGCATTGCTGCGCCTGGGGCGCGATTTCGCGCTGAGCGGCGAGCTGGTCGATCGCCTGTCCGCCGTGCCGGGCATTTCCGACGTCACGCTCAAACCACAGACCCGGGCGGAATTGCGGCTGGTCGCCTAGACGCTGGCGGGGTCGGCCTAATGCCCGAAGGCCTTGTTGCAGGATGGGCAGCGCGACTGGTGGGCGCGGCGCGGTAGCTGACCAGCCGGATCGACCGGCCTGCCGCGGTGAATGAACATGTGTCCGCTTGCTCGCCCCGTCCGATTGCATCTGTATGGTCGGGTGCCGGATCGACCAGTTGGCCAAGTCCACCGCGCAAGTCAGATCGCTTGCACCAGAGGGACCGGTCGGGGGGATGGAACCGCGCTGCTACCTGCTCGCCATCAACTGGATTGGCTTTGACCGACATCTCATGGTCGATGATTGAGCGCATCATGCGGCGGATGTCCGGGTGTCGCCGTCATCGAATGCAATCAAAATCTTCACGCACTTGGCGCGATCGAATGGCGAAGCTTTGGGGCTCGCATCCCGATCGGAAGCTGCGGTTCGCTTGCGAAATGTAGCGCTATTAAATCCAGCGCCCCACAAAAAAGGCCGGAGGATTGCTCCCCCGGCCCTTCTTGTAGCCAACTGCGGGTGGACGGGATTACATCCCCGATCCCTACATCCCCGATCCGGGCCCGTAGGTGATCTCGACACGGCGGTTCTGCAGCTCGCGCACGCCGTCGGCGGTGGGAACGCGTGGGTTCGCCTCGCCGAATGCTTCGCTCGAGATGCGCGTGGACGGAATACCGCGGCCGGTCAGGTACTGCTGGACCGAGTTGTTGCGGCGCGCCGCCAGACCCAGGTTGTACTGCACGGTGCCCGAACGATCGGTATAGCCTGCCAGCATGATCGGCACGGTGCCGCAATTGCCGTAGGCGGTGATCGCCGAGTTGAGCACGGTGGCTGCCTCGGGCGTGATCTCGGACGAATCCCAATCGAAGAACACGATATACGGACCCGTGTTGCACTGCGCGCGCGGCGGAGGCGGCGGCGGAGGCGGCGGGGGCGGCGGGGGCGGCGGTGCAGTGACCGGCGGAAGCGGCAGCGGCGCAACCGGCTCTGCCCCACCGAAGTTGAAAATCAGCGAGCCGAGCAGCGAGTGCGAGCTGAAGTCGAACTCATGCGTGCGGCCAGCGGCGTCGACAACCTCGACCTCGTCGACGTTGAAATACTTGTACTTGAGGCCCGCATCGACATTCTCGGTCAACGGACCGCGGATCTGCGCGATCGCCTGCCAGGCAAAGCGTGCGTCATTGTCGTCGATAAAGTTGCCCGTCGTGAGCACCGCAACGTCCTCGAAGCGGACATTAGCGATACCGGCGCCGCCGCCGATCGACAATCCGATCGCGTCGTTGCCACCGAAATCGAGCAGCGCGTTGACCATTCCGGCCCACACTTCGCCCGAACCCGAGACATCGTCGAACACGCCAATATTGAGCGCGTTGCCATCAATGCTGTCGATATTGAAATTCTTGTACGAGCCTTCGAGTTCAGCGCGCACGGCACCAAAGTCATAGCCCACGAAAGCGCCGGCTTCCCAGCCTTCCTTGTTGTCGATGCGAACAATGCTGCCGGTGTCGTTGACGTCCAGATCAAGATCCTCGGTGAGGATCACGCCGCCCTCGAGGCCGACATAGACCTGGCCATCGTCCGCCAGTACTGGCGAAGCGCAGAACGCCGTAGCGGACGCAATGCCGATAACGGTCTTTCTCATGTGTTAATCCCCTATAATAAGGCGCCCTATGATAAGGCGTAGGTGCGAATCATGCAGACGCGGCGTTATCCGTAAGCCGCGCGACATGCCAATGCCAAAGACCAACATTGCACATATCTGTTCCGGCTGATGCATTATCACAACATAATTAGCTGGCCATCGGCACAAGGCCGACGAAATTTGCTGCAATCGAGACTGAAACGTTGCTTCGAGAGCCCCGCGCGGCGGCAGGCCAGCGCAAAGCGGGCGGCGAACAGGTCGGCCCAGGTGCCTTGCGGGCGCATCCGGGTGAAGAAGGCGGGATCATTGTCACGCCCGCCGCGCATGTCGCGCACGATCGCCATCACCTTGCCCGCGCGCTGCGGATAGTGCACCGCCAGCCATTCGCGGAACAGCGGCGCCACCTCGTGCGGCAGGCGCAGCGCGATCCAGCCTGCCGAGGACACCTTGTTCGCCGCTGCCTCGGCTACGATCGCCTCGAGATATTCATCGGTGATCGCGGGGATGACCGGCGAGATGGCGCAATGGGTGGGAACGCCCGCCTCAGCGAGCAGACGCAGCGCCGCCAGCCGCTTCGCCGGTGAGGGCGCACGCGGCTCGAGCTTGCCCGACAGCCGTGCATCGAGCGAGGTGATCGAGATGGCCACCGCCACCAGACCGTGCCGGGCCAGCTCGTCGATAAGGTCGATATCGGCAAGCACGCGGTCGGACTTGGTGGTGATCGTCACCGGGTGACGGGTCTCCAGGCACAGTTCGAGCAGGTCCCGGGTGATCCGGTAGCGCTTCTCGATCGGCTGGTAGGGATCGGTGTTGGTTCCCATGGCGATGGGCCGGGGAACATAGGCCGGCCGTGCCAGCGTCTTGCGCAGCAGGCGGGCGGCATCGGGCTTGGCGAAAAGCTGCGTCTCGAAATCGAGACCAGGAGACAGGTCGTGAAAGGCGTGCGTGGGACGCGCATAGCAATAGACACAGCCATGCTCGCATCCCCTGTAGGCGTTGATCGACCGATCGAACCCCAGGTCGGGCGAGCGGTTGAACGACAAGATCGACGTGGGCCGTTCCTCGATCACGGTGGTGGCGAGCGGCGCGGGTTCGCCATCGAGCGTGGCGATATGATCGCGCCATTCGCCATCCATTTCTCGGGTCGGCAGATCGAAGCGCGTTGACACGCCTCCGCTCTGCGCACCGCGGCCACGGATGGGGGAGGGTTCGCCAGCCATTGTTCCACGTGGAACATAACTGGAACGCTAACCACCCGCAAGCGCATTTGGCGGGGCGAACGAAGTCAGCTTTCGAGCAGGCGCGGCATCAGTTCGACGAAGTTGCACGGGCGATTGCGACTGTCGAGCTGCTCGGCCAGGATCAAGTCCCAGCCGTCCTTCACCGCGCCGTTCGAGCCGGGAAGCGCGAAGACATAGGTGCCGTGCGCCACGATCGCGCACGCGCGCGACTGGATGGTGGAGGTGCCGATGGTGCGATAGCTGAGCCAGCGGAACAATTCGCCGAACCCGGGGATATCCCTGTCCTTCAACCGGTCGAGCGCTTCGGGGGTGACGTCACGGCCGGTCAGTCCGGTGCCTCCGGTGGTGATGATAGCGTCCACCGCCGGATCGGCGATCCATGGCTCGAGCCGGCCGATGATGGTGGCGGCATCGTCCCGGCAGATCGCCCGGTCGGCCAGATTGTGGCCCGCCCCCTCGATCCGCTGCGCCAGGATGTCGCCCGAACTGTCCTCGTCCGGCCCACGAGTGTCGGAGATGGTTAGAAGCGCGATGGCGATGGGGACAAAGGTGTGTTCCGGGTCGATCGCCATCAGCGCGCGCCGCTCATAAACGCCCTGTCCTGCGCCGCCGAGGCGCCGGGAAAGCTGGGCCAGCGGTTCTGCGCCAGCGCCACGCGGGTGACCGAGTTGGCCGCGCCCGCCTGGCGCTCGTACATCCAGTAATTGCGGGTGACGACGGCGACATATTCGCGCGTCTCCCAATAGGGGATCGATTCCATATAGAGCAGCGGATCGCCCTGGTCGCGGACCTCGCCGTTCCAGCGCGTCACCGGGGTGAGCCCAGCATTATAGGCGGCGATGATCTTGGGCAGCGCGCCGCCGGTCGCCGAATGGTCGCGCAGCATTTCCAGGTTGCGCTGGCCGAAGGCGAGGTTGGTCGCCGGATCGAAGATATCCACCGTGGCCGCATTCATCGCCAGGCGCGGCGCGTGCTCGCGGATGGTGATGGGGGTGATCTGCATCAGTCCGCGCGCATCGGCCGGACTGACCGCGGAGGCGCGAAAGTTCGATTCCTGCAGCGCATGCGCATAGGCGAGCGCGGGGTCTACTCGCCAGCCGGTTACCGGCGTCCATCGGGGCGCGGGATAATTAGAAGCCGGGTGCGCGTTGCCGCCGCGCGGGGCGTTATGCGCCATGAACAGCTGCGTCTGCGGAAAGCCCAGTTCGCGCGCCAGGCGGGAGAGCGTCTCGTATTCGCCAGGATCGCCGATCCGCGCCTGATGCAGCAGCACCTGGCTCGCCAGCACGTCGCGGCCGATCTGCGCCAGCGCGGCGGTGACGCGGATATTTGGGTGCCGGCCGATCCGCTGCCAGTCCTCGCGCGTAAGATCGGCCCCGGCCAGGCGGGCGGGAAGCGCACGGCCAAGCCTTTCGGCGGCCAGCATGCCGTAGAGCGTCTCGTCGCTTGCCGCCGCGCCGATGAGATGCTGCGTGGCGACATCGGGCCGGCGGCAGCGCTGCGCGGCGCGCGAGGCCCAGTAGAGCGCGGCGGCGCGCAGTTCGGGGTTGATCGCATGATAGGCCGCGCGCTCGAAGCCTTCGCCTGCGCCGGCGCAATCGCCCAGTCGCCAGGCCGCCAGCCCCGCCACCCACTCGCCTTCCGCCACCCACGCGCCGCTGCCCTGCGCCACGCTGCGCGCCAGAGCGAAGGAGGCGCGGTCCTGGTTCTCGATATAATAGCTCCAGGCCACGCGCTGGCGCCATTCGGCGCGCGCCTCGGGGCTGAGCAATGCGTCCACCCCGCCAAGCAGCACCCGGGCACCATCCGGATCGTCATTGGTGATGCGCTCGAGGATCCCGGCGCGGATCTCGGGCGGCATGGTGCCGTCATTGACCGACGGGGGGCGCAGGCGTTTGGACACCGGCGCGCGCGGAATGAGGTCGCGCTGCACGGGAAGCGCGGGCGTGGCGGTGGCGCCCCGGGTCAGCGCCAGGCGGCTGAGCTGTTCTGCCTGAGGCAGGTTGCGGCCGGTGGCCAGCCACTGGTCGATCTGGTGCAATTCGACGCGCGGCGAGCCTGCGGCAACATAGAGCTCGGCGCGCGCGACATCATGCAGCAAGCCTGTGGATCGCTCGGCCAGAAGCGCATCGGCAAGCGCCCATTGCTGGGTCTCGATCGCACGGAACACCGCGTCGTAATAGGCCGCCTCGCTCTGGTCGAGCAGCCGCGGCACCGCGCTGTCGCTGACCCGGGCGATGAAATACTCGCGCGCGTCATTGGCCATTGCGGGCGTGGCCTGGGCAGCCAGCATGGCGCAAGCAAGGCCCGCGGCGAGGCGGCTCGCCCGGCTTAGGAAATCGGAGATCGACGGGAAGGGGGCGGGCATCACTAGTCCTGCGTTGCGAAATCGTCTTGTGTCCAGGCGAGCCAGCGGCGCCAGAGCGATGCGCGTTGTCTGGCGTTCTCCAGCAGGCGCGCGGGTGCCAGGCCTGCCAGCGTCGGAAGCTGTATCGTGCCTGCGCCGGTATCCATTGCGGTTTCCCGAACATCGCCCGGCGCTTGCGTCGAGCCGTGCCCCAGCAGCGGCAGGATGGCGTGACCAAGCACCAGCAGCCGCGCAGGCCGGGCGAGCGAGAGGTGGTGACGGGCCAGCGCGCCCAGTCCCGCCTTGGCCAATCCGGTCCAGTCGGGCGCGGCCATGTACCGGGGAAGCGCGGCGGCGATCACGGTATCGGCGGGCGCGATCCGCATGGCGGACAGCATGGCGGCCACGAATGTTCCCTCGCGCCCTTCGAGCAGCCTGTCCCTGTCTCCCGGCTCGGGCATGGGAACCAGCACCATCAGCGCCGCACCCGGCTCTCCGCGAGAAGCCAGGCGCGGTCCGGTTCCACCAAGCTCGAGCAAAGGTTCGGTCAGCCACCATTCGCGAAAGGCGGCGAGATCGCGCGGCCAGCTTTGCGGATTGCCGCCGATGGTCGGCTGGCGGCCCGCAACTTCGCCGATCGCAGCACTTGGCCCCGAACTCGTATCCGGACGCGCATCTTTGTCGCTGGGTGCCGGTTCGTCCATGCGAAGCAGCGCGCGCGGGGTGTCGGACAGCGCATGGCTGACGCCCGCTTCGCTCCACCAGCTCAGATAGCCGGCAAGTTCCTTCTCCAGAGCCGCGAGCGGGGGACCGGTCATCGAAACATTCCGCGCTCGCCATTGGCGGTTCGCACGCGCGCGATCAAGCAGACTTGTGCACCGCGCGTGCATGGCCGGTGCATGGCCCGTGCACTGCGCGTTCCGGCGCCCGAAGGCATCCAGGGGTTGGCTCAGCGGTTCGATGCGGCAAGCCATCTTGCGACTTGATAACACGTCCATCTCGTCGCATTGACACGCGCGTCCGTCCGATGCTTTCCGAGACCGCCTACGCCAAGATCAACCTCGCGCTGCACGTGCGCCGGCGGCACGAAGACGGCTATCACGAGATCGAGACGCTGTTCGCTTTCCTGAACGACGGCGATCTGGTCAGCGCCCGGCTGCGCAAGACCGATACGCTCGAGGTGACCGGTGAATTCGCCGGCGCGCTGGATGATCCGTTCGCCAATATCGTGGCGCAGGCGCTCACGATCCTTCCGCGCGCCCGGGGGGCGGGGCTGGCTATCATGCTGCACAAGAACCTGCCGGTAGCCGCGGGGCTGGGCGGTGGATCGGCCGACGCGGGCGCGCTGTTCCGTCTGGTGCGTAAGGCTTATGGCCTGCCCGAGGACTGGCGCGAGCGGGCGGCGCGGCTGGGCGCCGATGTCCCCGCCTGCGTCACCAGCGAAATGGCCATCGGGCGTGGTACGGGGACGCAGCTCGACCGGGTCGAGAACGATCTTGCCGGCAGCCCGGTGCTGCTGGTCAACCCGCGCGTGGCCATGCCGACCGGCCCGGTGTTCGCTGCCTGGGACGGGATCGACCATGGCCCGTTGCCCGAGGGTCCAGCCTCGACGATCATGCGGGCGGGGCGCAATGATCTGGAACCTGCGGCGGTGGGCAAGGCGACCGAGATCCAGACGGTTCTCGATGCGCTTGCCGCCTGGGGTGCCACGCTGGCGCGCATGTCGGGCTCGGGCGCCACCTGCTTCGGCCTGTTCGCCAGCGACGAGGCTTTGGCGCGTGCGAGCGACAATATCGGCCGCGGCCACCCGCGGTGGTGGCGGATGACGGGGCACCTGAGGTGAGCGGGGTTTGAAGTTGGGCGAGCAGGCATTCCGGATCGAAGGCGTTGTTCAGACAGGCGGCATCGTCGCGGTGTGCGACCATGCATCCAATCGAGTGCCAGAAGGCATAGACCTCGGCGTGCCGCCCGCGACGATGCAAAAGCACATCGCCTGGGACATCGGCGCGGCGGGCGTGGTCGAGATGCTGGCGGCACGCTACCAGATCGCCGGGTTCCTGGGCGAGGTGAGCCGGCTGGTGATCGACTTGCACCGCGAGGAAGAGGCCGCCGGACTGATCCCGCTGGAGAGCGACGGCCACCGCGTGCCCGGCAATGCGGGCGCCGACCGCGAGGCGCGGCTGGAGCGCTTCTACCGGCCCTATCATAGGGCATTGGGCGAATGGCTGGCGGCGGCGGACCCGTCGCTGATCCTGTCGATCCACTCCTTTACCCCCAAATTGGCGAGTGGCGAGGGGGGCAAGCGACCGTGGCACGTCGGCCTGCTATATAATAGCGATGATCGCGCCGCCCGTCTGGCCATTGCCGCGTTCGAGGCGCGCGGGCTTATCGTGGGCAACAACCAGCCCTATTCAGGCCACGACCTCAACGCCACGATGAACCGCCATGCCGAAGCCCATGGCCGCCCCTATTGCGCGATCGAGATCAGGAACGACCTTATTGCGGACACGGGCGGTCAGGCGCGCTGGGCGGCATTGTTGGCCGAGGTCGCCAGTGAGGTTAGCGAAGCACTTGCGTAAGTGCTCGGTACGAGGCTCCATGCCGGACGGGCTTCATGCCTCGCAAGGCCGCCCGGCCCGCCCGGTTTGCGGAATACTGTCCCAGGCTGTCAGCCGAAAGAGACGGACATTCTGGTGCGAGTGCGGCGAATGCCGGCCCCAATCGCGCCGAACCCCAGGAGCAGCATGCCCCAGGTCGCCGGCTCGGGTATCGCACTAAGTTGGCCGCGTATCTCGCCCGACGGGAATTGCGCGCTGTGCACGTTGAAATAAGCGAGGCCGCCGTCGAGCCCGGTGAGGAACGCCGAACGCGCGCCTTCCACCGTGCCGCCCGAAGCGGTGAAGAAACTCGGATTGTAGGTCGAGGCCAGCGTCAGGTCGTAGCTGCCCGATATCGTCCCCGAGGTGGCGTTGGGGACAGTGAAGCCGATCGCCACCGCCGAATTCATGTCGGCCGAGGAACAGCAATGCACATGCCCGGCAACCGCGTTCGCGGTCAGGTCGCTGAACTCGATGAGCACGTCGAAACTGTTCATGTCGTCCGCTAGGATCAGCTGTCCGGTGCCGAACCCCGATGTGACCACCGGCGGAACCTCGTTGCTGCCGAGCAGCGTGGTGGTAAAAGTCGTCGCCGCCTGGGCACCGCTGGCGGTTCCAACGCACAATGCGGCAATACCCAACGTCGATAAGGCGTAGCGTCCCATACTAGTCATGGCTCTATCCTCTCTTTTGGCAACGCCATGTCATCGCACGGCTAACCCGGTCTAGGCCTTTTTCGGTTGCCGACAACCGCAAATACTTTGCTGGATTCGTATGGGCGAAGTTTGCGCGGACAGGAGACGGCGAACTGCGTACTTTATCACGAGTTCTTGGGATGCTGGGACCCGAGTGGAAACGCCGACGTATATCGTGCCGCGATAGCGATCGATCTTGATGCGGCGCTTGACCAAGTTGGCGACGCGTTACCTGCCGTTGCTATCTGTATATCGCATGTAAACCACGGTTTCTTGAACCTTTGGAATCTCTAATTCTTCCCGCAAAGTGTTGCGCAGGTCATTCACCAAGGGGTCCAACGAAGCGGTCCCATGCTGAGCCATTTCCTGCGCAAACTTTCGGGCTAAGTTTACCTGAGACGGAGAGCCAAGAAGCTGAATATCGGCAATAGCGCTTTCGATCAGGGGCCAAGTCCTGCTGGGTTCGCTTCGGTTGCTGGCATTTTCAAGGCGTCGATATGCTTCAAGCAAATATGAGACGCGCAACTTTCGACGCTCATTCATCAAATCGCGACGCGCTGCTAAATGATGACCGAGCCAACCACCCAGCAACGCCACCACCAACGTGACTAGCAATTGTGCAAAAAGCTTCCAGTCCATGCGCTTCGTTTCAGCACAATCTGCGCACCAGATACAACCTTGTTTGAGTGTCGGAGAACCCTTGTTCTCCGCCCTCGCCTCCCGCCAAAAGTTCTATTATCAGCAGGCACCACCGTCACCATCGCCACAGCATTTCTTGCTTATCCCCCTTCGCCGGGTGCATTAGGAGCACGCACCTCATCTGCTGACAGTCACCACCAGGACCAAGCTTATGCCCGCCTATCGCTCCCGCACCACCACCCACGGCCGCAACATGGCAGGGGCGCGGGGGTTGTGGCGGGCGACGGGGATGAAGGACGAGGATTTCGGCAAGCCGATCATCGCCATCGTCAATTCCTTCACCCAGTTCGTGCCCGGCCATGTGCATTTGAAGGACTTGGGTCAGCTGGTCGCGCGCGAGGTGGAGGCCGCGGGCGGGGTGGCCAAGGAATTCAACACCATCGCGGTGGATGACGGCATCGCCATGGGGCATGACGGCATGCTCTATTCGCTCCCCAGCCGCGACCTAATCGCCGACAGCGTGGAGTTCATGGTCAACGCGCACTGTGCCGATGCCATGGTCTGCATCTCCAATTGCGACAAGATCACGCCCGGCATGCTAATGGCGGCGATGCGGCTGAACGTGCCCGCGGTGTTCGTCTCAGGCGGGCCGATGGAGGCGGGCAAGGTAGTGCTGAAGGGCAAGGAAGTGGCGCTCGATCTGGTGGACGCCATGGTCGCCGCCGCCGACGAGCGCCTGAGCGATGCCGAGGTGCTCGAGATCGAGCGCTCAGCCTGCCCGACCTGCGGCTCGTGCTCGGGCATGTTCACCGCCAATTCGATGAACTGCCTGACCGAGGCGCTCGGCCTGTCGCTGCCGGGCAACGGATCGGTGCTGGCAACGCATGCCGACCGGCGCGCGCTGTTCGAGCGCGCCGGCCATCTCATCGTGGCCCTCGCCAAGCGGCATTACGAGGAGGATGATGAAAGCGTGCTGCCGCGCGCCATCGCCGGCTTCGAGGCATTCGAGAACGCGATGAGCCTGGATATTGCGATGGGCGGCTCGACCAACACGGTGCTCCACCTGCTCGCCGCGGCGCACGAGGCGGGGGTGGATTTCACCATGGCCGATATCGACCGCCTCTCGCGCCGGGTGCCGTGCCTTTCCAAGGTCGCTCCCGCCAAGGCCGATGTGCACATGGAGGACGTCCACCGCGCGGGCGGGATCATGGCCATTCTGGGCGAGCTCGACCGGGCGGGGCTGCTGCACACCGCGCTGCCCACCGTCCATTCGCCCACCATGGGCGATGCGCTGGCCGACTGGGACGTGACGCTCACCGCCAATCCCAAGGTGCACGAATTCTACCGCGCCGCGCCTGGCGGCGTGCCCACCCAGGTCGCCTTTTCGCAGGACCGCCGCTGGGAAGCGCTCGACACCGATCGCGAGACCGGTGTCATCCGCGCAGGTAGGCATGCCTTCAGCCAGGATGGCGGGCTGGCGGTGCTCTACGGCAATATCGCGCGCGAGGGCTGCATCGTGAAGACAGCGGGAGTGGATGACAGCATCCTGGTATTCGCCGGCCCCGCGCGGGTGTTCGAGAGCCAGGACAGCGCGGTCGAGGCAATCCTGGCCGACCGCATCGTGCCGGGCGACGTGGTGGTGATCCGCTATGAGGGGCCCAAGGGCGGTCCCGGGATGCAGGAGATGCTCTATCCCACCAGCTACCTCAAATCGAAGGGGCTGGGCGCGGCCTGCGCGCTGCTCACCGACGGGCGGTTCTCGGGCGGCACATCGGGGTTGTCGATCGGCCATGCCTCGCCCGAAGCGGCCGAAGGCGGCACCATCGCGCTAGTCGAGGAGGGCGACCGGATCGCTATCGACATTCCCGCGCGTACGATTTCGCTCGAGGTGGCGGAGGCCGAACTGGCGCGGCGCCGGGCGGCGATCGAGGCACGGGGGCCGGGTGGTTTCAGGCCCAGCGAGACCCGCACACGGCGAGTGTCGGTCGCGCTCCAGGCTTATGCCGCGCTCACCACCAGCGCTGCCAAGGGTGCCGTGCGCGACGTCTCGCAGATTACCACCGCACGCTAGGTAGCACGTTAAGTGGAAGCGCCCTGTCAGGTGCTTACGGCGGCACAGATGCGGGCCGCCGAACAGGTGCTGATCGGGCGGGGCGAGACCGTTTCCGACCTGATGGAACGCGCTGGGCGCGGGGCGGCGGAGTGGGTGTGGCGGATGGCGGCGGGGCGTCCGGTCACCGTGCTGTGCGGTCCGGGCAATAATGGCGGCGATGGCTATGTCATCGCCCGCGTGCTGGCGATGCGCGGACTAACGGTGGCGGTGGTCGCGCCGCTGGAACCGGCGAGCGAGGCGGCGCGTGCGGCGCGCGAGGCGTGGGGCGGAACGCTTGTCGCCGATGCCACCGGTCATGTGCTGGTCGACTGCCTGCTGGGAACCGGGCTGACGCGGCCCTTGTCCACCCATCTGCACACGCTTTTATCGCAGCTTGCGAGCGCGCATGAGCGGCGGATAGCGATTGACCTGCCGAGCGGTGTGGAAAGCGACACCGGGGAGGTGCTGAACGAGCATCTGCCGAGCTATCATCTGACCGTCGCGCTGGGTGCATGGAAGCGGGCGCATTGGCTGATGCCGGCGATGCAGCGGATGGGCGAGCGCAGGCTGGTCGAACTTGGCATCGGCGAAGTGGCGGGGGCGGCGCGGCTGGCCGAGCAGCCGGTGTTGCGTGCCCCGCCGGCCGATGCGCACAAATATACCCGCGGCCTGCTGGCGGTGATCGGCGGCGAAATGCCGGGCGCGGGCGCGCTGGCGGCACGTGCGGCGATGCGATCGGGGGCAGGCTACGTCAAGCTGTTCGCCCCGCACCGCTCGCCCGCCACCCCCGATGAATTGGTGGTCGATGATGCGCCGCTCGAACAGGCGCTGGCCGATGAGCGGGTCGATGCGTTGCTCATCGGTCCGGGTCTGGGTCGCAGCGAAGCCAGCAAAGCGCGCTTGAACAAGGCCTTGCGTGCCGACCTTCCCACCATTTGCGATGGCGATGCGCTACACCTGCTCACCCGCGATATGCTCGCCCCACGCGCCGCGCCGCTGGTACTGACACCGCACGAGGGCGAGCTTGCCGCGCTTTGCGACACGTTCGGGGTGGTCGATGCCGAGAAGACTGCACGCCTTGCTGCACTGGCGCAGGCGCTGGATGCGGTGGTGGTCGGCAAGGGCCCCGATACCGTCATCGCCGCGCCTGGCGAACCGCTCTGGTTCACGCGGCCTGCCACAAGCTGGCTCAGCACCGCGGGAACGGGCGATGTGCTCGCAGGCATCATCGCCAGCAGGCTGGCCTACGGAGGCGACCCCATGCAGGCCGCGGTCGAGGGCGTGCACCTTCATGCCGAGGCGGCACACCTGGCCGGGGCGGCGTTAACGCCCAGCGATCTTATAGGATGTGTTTCAGAGGCTTACGCCGCGTTCTTATGATCCTTTGGTAGCACAAGCCATGCTGCTCACGCCTGATCAGCCAAGTTTGCTCCTGACAAAGGCGCGCAACGCGCCATAGGTCTCGAGCATTTCGGCCTCAACCTCCTCATCGTCGATGACGATCCCGAGCCGATCCTCGATCTCGGTGAGCAAACCGGCGACTGCCATCGAATCGAGCTCGGGCAACTGACCGAACAGGCCGCTCTTGGCATCGAAGGCGGCAACTTGCTCGGGCGGAAGGGCCAGGGTTTCGGTCAGGATATTGCGCAGTGTCCGGTCGGTCTCGTCAATACCGTCCCCGCCCGGCGCCCGCGTTGCCATGCCCCGTTCCATTGCTGCGGTGCCTAGCATCTGGACGCAAGCAGGCAAGGGGCGGCAATGCACCGGGCGCTGGCCAGGGCCATGGGTTTTCGCCATCAGGGGCGCGATGACCGTCCCCTTGCCCGATGCGATCCCGGGTCCCCCCGATCCGGCCCCGCGGCCGCTCGACCACTTGGTGCTGCGTGGTGACGACGCCCGGCCGGCGCTGGTTCCGCGCGCGCAGGATGGCGGGTGCGTGCTCGATTACGCCGCGCTGCGTGAGCGCGTGGCGCTGCTTGCCGGCTGGTTGCGTGCGCGGCTGCCCGAACGCGGCGCGCGGGTCGCCAGCTGGGCGGGCAAAAGCGAGGCGACCTGTCTGCTGCCGCTCGCCGCCGCGCGCGCGGGCCTGGCCCACGTGCCGGTCAATCCGCTGCTGAAGCGCGCGCAGGTCGCCCATGTGCTCGCCGATAGCGGAGCCGCGCTGCTGGTCGCCAACCAGGCGCGGCTGGCCGGTCTTGATTCCGCCGATATCCCGCCCGGCTGCACAACAATAACTGAGGAAGCGCTGTGGGACGGTGTGCATGCGGGCGCACTCCGGCTCGGCCCGTCCGACGCGGACCCCCATGACCTGTGCGCCGTCCTCTATACCAGCGGCTCGACCGGGCTACCCAAGGGGGTGATGCTGAGCCACGCCAACCTGTGGCTGGGCGCGGCAAGCGTCGCCCATTACCTGGCGCTCGCCGCCGATGACGTGGTCCTGGCGCTGCTGCCGCTGAGCTTCGATTACGGTCAGAACCAGTTGCTGAGTGCCTGGCACGCCGGGGGATGCGTGGTGGCGCTCGACTATCTGTTGCCGCGCCACGTCATCCGCGCCTGCGCGCGCCACCTTGTGACCACGCTGGCCGCGGTGCCGCCGCTCTGGCTCCAGCTTGCCGAGCAGGACTGGCCGGACGATGCGATCGCGGCGATGCGGCGGCTGACCAATAGCGGCGGCGCGCTGACCGAGCCACTGGTGCGGCGTTTGCGCAATCGGTTCCCCAAAGCCGACCTGGTCGCGATGTACGGGCTGACCGAGGCTTTCCGCTCCACCTGGCTTGATCCTGCGCTCATCGACGCGCATCCCACCTCGATCGGCCGCGCCATTCCCTTTGCCGAGATCATGGTGCTGCGGGCGGACGGTGCGCCGGCGGATGTGGGCGAGGAGGGCGAGCTGGTTCATTGCGGACCGCTGGTAGCGCAGGGCTACTGGAACGATCCGTCACGCACCGCCGAACGCTTCCGGCCGGCGCCACCTGGCTCGGCATATGGCGGCACGGCGGTGTGGTCGGGCGACCGGGTGCGGCGCGATGCGGCTGGCCTGCTGCATTTCGCCGGACGGCGCGATGCGATGATCAAGACGCTGGGCAACAGGGTCAGCCCGGAGGAGATCGAGCGCGCGGCGCTGGCGACCGGGCTGACGGCTGAGGCGGCGGCGTTCGGCGCGCCGGACGAACGGCTGGGCGAGGCGATCTATCTGGTGATCCGCCCTGCCGCCGGTCTCGATGAAACTGCGGTAAGCGCGCAACTGACCACGGCACTGCGGCGCGACCTCCCCGGCTTCATGCAGCCGGCGACGATCCGCGTGATCGGGACGATGCCGCTGACGCCCAATGGCAAGCTCGACCGGGCAAGGCTGGCGCGGGGCGGATCGTGAAACCGTCGGGCACCATTCCGCCCGGCTTTGGCGCGATTGGCGGCGAACTCGCGATCGGCTGGCGACCGGCAAGCGCGCTGGCCGAACAGGCGGGGGGAACGCCGCTCTTCGTCTATTCGCGCGAGCGCCTGACAACGCACGTCGCTGACCTGCGCGCCGCCATGCCCGGCCGCCTCGCGATACATTATGCCGTGAAAGCAAACCCTTATCCCCCGCTCCTCGAGCTGATGGCAGGACTGGTCGACGGCTTCGACATTGCTTCGGGTGGTGAGCTGGACATTGTGGCCAGAGCCGGGATTGAACCGAGCAGGGTCAGCTTCGCGGGACCGGGAAAGGATGACGGCGAACTTGCCGTCGCGATCGGGGCGGGGGTAACGATCAATCTTGAATCGGAAGGCGAGGCGCGCCGCGCGCTGCGGATCGCCGAACATCTGGGCCGCACGCCGCATTGCGCGATCAGGGTCAATCCCGATTTCGAGCTGCGCGGTTCGGGAATGAAGATGGGTGGCGGGGCCAAGCCGTTCGGGGTCGATGAAGGGCGTGTTCCCGCGCTCGCCCGCGAGATGATCGACGCGGGCGCGCACTGGCACGGCCTGCATGTCTATCCCGGCAGCCAGACGCTCGATGCGCATGCGGTGATCGAGGCGCAGGCCTCGACCATCGATCTGGCGGAACGGCTTTCCCGCGCGATCGACGCGCCGCTTCCCCGGCTGAACATGGGCGGCGGATTCGGCATTCCTTATTTTGCGCAGGACAAGCCGCTCGATATCACCGCGGTGGGCGCGGCACTGATGGAGCGGTTCGAGAACCTGCCCGATGTGTTGCAGGGCACTCGCTTCGCGATCGAGCTCGGTCGATGGCTGGTGGGCGAGGCGGGGGTCTATCTGACCCGCATCATCGAGCGCAAACAGAGCCATGGGCGGGTGTTCCTCATCACCGATGGCGGGCTGCACCATGTGCTTGCCGCCTCGGGGAATCTGGGCACCGTGGTGCGGCGTAATTATCCCGTCGCCATCGCCACCCGCTTCGATGTCGAGCCCCAAGAAGAAGTGAGCGTGGTAGGACGCCTGTGCACGCCGCTCGACCGGCTGGCCGACGAGGTGCTGCTGCCCCGCGCCGGACCAGGCGACATCGTCGCGCTGTTCAGCACCGGCGCCTATGGAGCCAGCGCCAGTCCCGCAGGCTTCCTCAGCCACGGGCCGGCGGCCGAGTTGCTGGTGTGACCGCGTGGGCGCGGCAAGGGCCTAGCCGGCCGGCCCGTGTCCCAGCGCCATATAGTCGTCGCTTTGCATTTCCATGAGCCGGCTCACCGTGCGCTGGAATTCGAACGCGCCGTCGCCTGCCGGATAGAGCGCTTCGGGCTCGGCCTCGGCGGTGGCGAACAGCTTGACGCGATATTCGTACAACCCATCGATCAGGGTGACGAAACGCGCCGCCTCGTTGCGCATCGAGCGGTCCATTTGCGGGATGCCGACGATGAACACCGTGTGATAGGCGCGTGCGATTGCCAGGTAGTCCGCCGCGCCCCGGGCAGTGGCGCACAGGCGCTTGAAACTGAACACGGCAACGCCCTTCAAGCTCTTGGGAACATGCAGTTTTCGCCCCCCGCTCACGTCGATCTCGGCGGACGGGACATGGGCTGCATCCTCGGGTGAAAAGTCGGTCAGGCGGAAGAACGCGCGTCGCACGCGGGCGGTTGCGCCATCACCCAGCGGCGTATGCCAGGTGGCAAGTCCGCCGATCCGCTCGAGTCGGTAATCGACCGGGCCATTGAGCTCGACCACCTCGAGCTCGTGCTTCACCAGCTCGATGAACGGCACGAAGTGCTCCCTGTTGAGCCCATCCTTGTATAGATCGGCCGGCGGGCGGTTGCCGGTGGCGATGATGGTGACATCGTGCTCGCAGATCAGCGCGCGGAACAGCCGGCTCATGATCATCGCATCGGCCGAACTGGTCACCACCATCTCGTCGAAGGCGAGGCAGCGCACGTCCCTGGCCAGCGCGGCGGCCACCGGGGGCACCGGATCGCCCGCTTCCTTGGCACGAACCGCGTGCAGCCTGGCATGGACCTCGAGCATGAAGGCATGGAAATGCACGCGGCGCTTGGCCTCGATGGCCAGACCGGTGTGAAACAGGTCCATCAGCATGGACTTGCCACGCCCCACGCCGCCCCACAGATAGGCGCCGCGCACCCGCTCTGGTCGACGACGCAGCAGACGGTCGATCAGCCCGGAGGAGGAGCGCTGGCCCTCGAGCTCGGTCTCTACCCGGCCAAGCACCTCGGCCGCGTGGCGCTGCTCGGGATCGGGCCGCAATTCGCCGCTCGCAATCAGCCCCTCGTAGCGGGCGACCAGCTTGCTCATGCGCGCGAGGGTTTGCGGATGGTGGCGGAGTAGGCGGCGACCAGGGTTTCGTCCTGTTCGATCAGCCCGCGCATGAACACCAGGCGCCGCGTCTCGCGCAGCACTTGGGTCACTGCATCGAGCGGCGCCTCGAGATTGCCCGCGCCGATGAACCGGCAGTCCAGATCGAGCGTGACCGCGCCCATCGCATCATCCGGGCTGGTGACATGGACCGTGGCGAACAGGGCGATGTCGATCAGCGCCAGGATGGCCCCGCCATGCAATGTGCCCAGGATATTGGCGTGAGCGATCGCCGGGTCCATCCGCAACCGGACAAAGCCCGACGCTTCGGTGCGCAACAGCATCGCGCCCATCACGCGGTGATTGAACCGCGCCTGGTCCTCCACATCCCAGCGATGCCAGCCCGGATTGGCGGGGTCGGGCTCGTGAATGAAACGCGTCAGACCGGGCACGCGTCGTCAGAGCTGGCGTTCGACCATCATCTTCTTGGTCTCGGCAATGGCCTTGGCGGGGTTGAGCCCCTTGGGGCACACATTGGCGCAGTTCATGATGGTGTGACAGCGATAGAGGCGGAACGGGTCCTCCAGCTGGTCGAGCCGCTCGCCGGTCATCTCGTCGCGGCTGTCGGCGATCCAGCGATAGGCCTGCAGCAGGATGGCCGGACCCAGGAACTTGTCCGAGTTCCACCAATAGGACGGGCACCCGCTCGAGCAGCAGGCGCACAAGATGCACTCGTACAAGCCGTCGAGCTTCTCGCGCTGATCGGGGGTCTGCAGTCGCTCCTTGCCGCTGGGCGTGCTGGAGGCCGATTGCAGCCACGGGCGGATCGAGGCATATTGGGCGAAGAACAGGCTGAAGTCGGGCACCAGGTCCTTCACCACGTCCATATGCGGCAGCGGGGTGATGCGGATCTCGCCCTTCAGGTCGTCGATCGCGGTGGTGCAGGCCAGGCCGTTGCGCCCATTCATGTTCATCGAGCACGAACCGCAGATGCCCTCGCGGCACGAGCGGCGGAAGGTGAGTGTGGGGTCGATCTCGTTCTTGATCTTGAACAGCGCGTCGAGCACCATCGGGCCGGTTGCATCGAGGTCGATCTCGAAGCTGTCATAGCGCGGGTTCGCGCCGCTTTCGGGGTCATAGCGATAGATCTTGAAGCGCCGCGTGCGTCCGCCATCCGGCGCCTTGTGGACCTTGCCCTTGGTATTGATCCGGCTGTTCCGGGGGAGGGTGAAGGTGGCCATGTTCCGACAAGTTTCCCGTTCGTTGCGTCGCAGGTCTATCTAGCGATGATGCCCGCGCACACAAGCGCGGGCCAAGGTCCGCGGTGCAGATGTCGTGCGATGTTCGCTAGGGCCAAGTTGCCGGCAGGCGAAACGAGCACGGTAGATCGGGGAGCGGGTGGACAATGGCAAACGGCGGCGGCGATAGTGGCGGCAGCGCGGCGGTGTTCGGGGCTTCCGGCGGGATCGGCGGCGCGCTGTGCGCGGCGCTGGCGGAGCGCGGGGTGCGGGTAGCGGCGGGATCGCGCTCGGGGAGCGGACCGGCGGGACCGGGGATCACGGATTTCCGGTTCGACCTTGCCGATGAGGCCAGCATCGCCGCCGCCGCTGCCGGGATGGCGGGCGATCCGCCCTCGCTGGTGATCGTGGCGACCGGCGTGCTCACGCTGCCCGGCGGCGCCGGCCCCGAGCGCGGCCTGCGCATGCTCGATCCGGAGACCATGGCCCGGATGTTCGGCATCAACACCATCGGGCCGGCGCTCATCGCCAAGCACATGCTGCCACTGTTTGCGCGCGACCAGCGAAGCATCTTCGCGGCCCTGTCCGCCAAGGTGGGCTCGATCGGCGACAACCGGATCGGCGGCTGGCATTCCTACCGCATGAGCAAGGCGGCGCTCAATATGGCAATAAAGACCATCGCCATCGAACTGGCGCGCACGCATCGCCAGGCGGTGGCGGTGGCGCTGCATCCGGGCACGGTCGACACCGCCTTGTCACGCCCGTTCCAGCGCAACCTGCCGGAAGGTCAGCTGAGCGAACCGCGCCGGACGGCCGAGAACCTGCTGGCGGTGATCGACACATTGACACCCGAACGCAGCGGCGAGCTGGTCTCGTGGGACGGGGAACGCCTGCCGTATTGATGGCGCGGTCTCGGGCCGCAGGTGGCCGTCCCGGGACAGATGCGGGGCGACCAACGCTGTGTGTGAGACTGTGCCCATTGCTACTTAGCCAGCACGGCTGGGTGACGTCGCTTTGCCAGTTCCTGCCTAGGGTCGAGGATCATGCGCCGAAGGTGCGCTGCCACCAGCCACGTCGCGGGGGTGCGGCATCATCGCCATCGCCACCGTCGCTCGCGGATGAAGTGCGGTCGTCGGATGCGGACCCGGCCGGTTCGCTCACCATCGCCTGCTCCTTCGGCCGACGTTTGGACGCAGAAGCGGCACTCTTGGACGTACTGTCTGCGCTTGCATCCTCGTCCGCAGGGTCCGCCTTGGCCCGGCCGCGCCGCGCAGGAGCGGGCTTGCTCGGGCGCTTTGCCGGCGAAGGCGCGGGTTCGGTTTGCTCGGAGCTTGCCTCGTCCGAGTCCGCTTCGGACTTGCGCCGGCGGCCGCGTGGTTTGGCCGGCGCGGATTGCTGCTCATCGCTCGTCGCGCTCGTCGGATCCTGCTCGCCCGCTTGGCCAGCTTCGTTCTGGCCGGCCGCATCCGACGCGGCTTCATCGGTGCCCGACGACCGGGCTGCGGCTTTGCGTCGACGTGGGCGGGGCGGCGGCGGCTGATCGCCCTGTTCATCGGATTTGGCTTCCGCCTGTGCCTCGCCCTGCGTGTCGGCCTCCCCAGGCGTATCGGCGTCCGCCCGTGTAGCCGCATCGGCTACGGGTTCGCGGCGTCGGCTCGAGCGGCGCCGGCGCGCGGGTTTTGCCTCATCCCCATCGCCGGTGGCATCGCCGCCCTGTTCGGCCGGTGCAGCAGACGCATCGCTGCTCGCCTGGTCATCGTCAGGTTCATTCCGCGAACCGGACTGCTCGTCACGGGCATCGCCGTCCCCGCCGTCCCCGTCGCCCGCGCTATCGCCTTCGTTGTCGCGGCTCCGGTTGCGGCCGCGGCCTCCACGGCGGCGGCGGCGGCGCTTCTTGCGTTCGCCATCGCCGCCCTCGTCGTCCTCGGAGTGCTCGCGAGTGCGCCGGGATTGACCGGAGCCCTGCCGGTCCTCGTCGCCGCCGCCTTGGTCGGCCGCGCTCTCCTCGTCGTCCTCGTCCTCATCCTCGGCGATATCGGCGGGTTCGTCGTCCTCGTCCTCGGCGAGCATCTCGAAGCGCGGGGCCTCGAGCGGCCTGGGTCCGCTGGAGGCGATGCGCATCTTGGCGCCCTCGTTCTCGCCGTCCGGGACCACTTCCACCGCGACATGATAGCGCGCCTCGATCTCGGCCAGATCGGCGCGCTTGGCGTTGAGCAGATAGATCGCCGCCTCGCGCGAAGCATAGAGCGTGATGAGCGAGCCCTTGCCCTTGGCCGCCTCATCCTCGATCAGGCGCAGCGCCGCCAGCCCGGCGGAAGAGGCGGTGCGCACCAGACCCGTGCCGTCACAATGCGGGCATTGCCGGGTGGACGCCTCGAGCACGCCGGTCCTGAGGCGCTGGCGGCTCATCTCCATCAGGCCGAAGCCCGAGATCCGGCCGACCTGGATGCGCGCCCGGTCGTTCTTGAGCGCTTCCTTGACCGCCTTCTCCACCTTCCGGTTGGATGAGTTCTGCTCCATGTCGATGAAGTCGATCACCACCAGCCCGGCCATGTCGCGCAGCCGCAGCTGGCGGGCGATCTCGCGCGCCGCTTCCAGGTTGGTGGAGAGCGCGGTCTGCTCGATCCCGTGCTCGCGGGTCGACCGGCCCGAGTTGATGTCGATCGAGACCAGCGCTTCTGTCGGGTTGATCACCAGATAGCCGCCCGACTTGAGCTGAACGACGGGCTCGTACATCGCCGAAAGCTGGTCTTCCGCGCCGTAGCGCTGAAACAGCGGCACCGGATCGGCATATTGCTTCACCCGGCGCGCGTGGCTGGGCATTAAGAGCTTCATGAACTCCTTGGCGGCGCGGAAGCCCTCGGGTCCCTCGACCACCACCTCCTCGATCTCGCGCGTGTAGATGTCGCGGATGGCGCGCTTGATGAGGTCGTTGTCCGAATGGATGACGGATGGTGCGCTGGAAGCCAGCGTCTGTTCGCGGATCTCGTCCCACAGCCGGGCGAGATAGTCGAAATCGCGCTTGATCTCGGTCTTGTTGCGCTCCAGCCCGGCGGTGCGCACGATCAAGCCCATCGAGCGCGGCAGAGCCAGATCATCGACGATCTGCTTCAAGCGCTTGCGATCCTGTCCGCCCGAGATCTTGCGGCTGATCCCGCCACCAGACGTGGAATTGGGCATCAGCACGCAATAGCGGCCGGCAAGGCTGAGATAGGTGGTCAGCGCGGCGCCCTTGTTGCCGCGCTCCTCCTTGACCACCTGGACCAGCAGCACCTGGCGGCGCTGGATGACGTCCTGGATCTTGTAGCGACGGCGGAGCGCCTGGCGGCGCGCGCGCACATCGTCGATCTCCTTGGCCCGGCTGCCGCCACCCTGGCCACCGTTGCCACGTCCACGGTTGTCCGAATTGCCGTTGTCGCCGCCCTCGTTCCGGTCACCGCCCGACCGACCCCCGTTCTGACCCCGCCCTTGACGGCGTCCGCGCCGCCGTCCGCCACGCCCGCCGCGATCATCGCCCGACGCGTCCGTCCCGTCGTCGTCATCGCCCAGTTCGTCGTCGCCGTCCTCGGACGGGTCGGCATCATCGTCTTCGCCGCTATCGTCGTCCTCGTCGCTGTCCCCGTCATCCTCAAGGCGCCCGTCCTCGATGACCGAGACCTCGTCCTTTTCGCTGGTGTCGATCTCGACCAACCCATCGGCCTGATCGTCCTCGTCCTCGTCCTCCTCGTCCGAGTAGTCGCGGCCCGGGGAGCTCCCTTCGTCATCCTCCTGCTCGCGCAGCGCGGCCTCCTCATCGGCGGCGGCCTGGTCCTCGGCGAGCAGGGCAGCGCGGTCGGCGGCGGGGATCTGGTAGTAGTCGGGGTGGATCTCACCGAATGCGAGGAACCCGTGCCGCCCGCCGCCGAAATCGACGAACGCGGCCTGTAGCGATGGCTCTACCCGGGTGACCTTGGCCAGATAAATATTGCCCTTGATCTGCTTGTGTTCGGCAGATTCGAAATCGAATTCCTCAATGCGGTTTCCTGCCAGCACCGCCACTCGGGTCTCTTCCGGGTGGCGCGCGTCGATCAACATACGGGTGGCCATGAATATTTCTCCGGGCATGGCTCGCGGAGCCGGGGTTGCCGGGTTTCCGGCCATGCCGTTGTGTTTGTGATATGCCCGCCTGCGGCACGAGGCCGACCGGACGGGCGAAGGAATGACGCGCACTGCCCGCCAATGGGGCAGCGGCGCCGATTGTTATTGCCGCCGTGCCAAGGCGCAGAGCAAAGCGCTGCGCGAGAGCCGTCCCCTCGGCCGCGCGTCCCCAAGGGGATTGCGGCTCGACGATGGGACTCTGGCTTGGCATCGGGGCATCAACCTGTCGAAGAACCGTCGGCGGGCAGGGTGCCGGGCCGCGGTTTTGCCCGCGCCTATGGGAAACAAGGCGAGGCGGCGCGCTTGCTAGCATCGGCGGCAAGCTGCCGCAACCATGTTGCGTGGTGACACCGTCCATCGAGCGAATTGGCAATGCAATCGACTTCCCCAAGCTGACCTGGAACCATTGTCATCGGCGCCGACCAACAGCAGCGCCCCACCCGCTTCGTGCAAAGACGATGATCGGTCTGGCAGTCGGCACGGGGCCCGTGCTAGGGGAGAGGGCAATGAGCGTTTCCACCGATCCCGTCGTCGATTCCGCCGCCGATCCCTTTGCCATCCGTGCCCGCCGCGCCGCCGGGGGCGCATTCGCCGGGATCGGGTCCAGCTTCGCGCGGCACCGCTGGCTGCGCTGGGGCACGGTGCTCGCCGTGCTGGCGCTGATCGGCCTCGTGGTCGGCTGGGTGTTGCTGGCGCGCAACCTGCCCGATGCCGAGATGCTCGTCGATTACGAGCCGCCGCTGCCCACCGTGGTGCGCGGGATCGATGGCGACATCGTCCATACCTACGCCCGCGAGCGCCGCGTGCAGCTTCAGTTCAAGGATCTGCCGCCGCAGCTGATCAACGCCTATACCTCGGCCGAGGACAAGACCTTCTGGACGCATGGCGGTGTTGATCTGGGCGGCTTCACCGGGGCGGTGATCGACTATGTCAGCAAGCTGGGCTCGGACGAGCGGGCGGTGGGCGGCTCCACCATCACCCAGCAGGTCGCCAAGAACATCCTCGTCGGCAACGAATATTCGGTTACCCGCAAGCTGAAGGAGATCATCCTTGCACGGCGGATCGAGGATGTGCTGTCCAAGCGCGAGATCATCACGCTCTATCTGAACGAAATCCCGCTCGGGCGCCGGTCCTATGGCGTTCAGGCGGCGGCGCGCGCCTATTTCGACAAGGATGTCGGTGATCTGGCGCTGCACGAGATGGCGTATCTGGCCACGTTGCCGCAGGCGCCCGAGCGCTATAGTCGGCCGCAGAACTTCGATCAGGCGATCGAGCGGCGCAACTGGATCCTGGCCGAAATGGCGGATAACGACCATATCGACGAGGCCGAGATGGCGGCGGCGCAACGCCAGCCGCTCGGACTGGTGGCGCAGCGCGGAGAGACGCGCTCGGCAGATGCGGGCTATTTCCTGGAGGAGGTGCGTCGCCAGCTGATCGCGCGGTTCGGCGAGCAGGCGGAGGATGGGCCGCATTCGGTATATGCCGGCGGGTTGTGGGTGCGCACCTCGCTCGACACCGAACTGCAAGGCGCCGCGCAGACCGCGTTGCGTCAGGGCCTGCTGCGCTACCATGGGGATCGCGGATGGACCGGTCCGATTGCCACGATCGACCTGGATGACGGCTCGTGGCAGGGGCAGCTGGCCAGCTCCTACATTTCGATCAACTACCGCGACTGGCGGGTGGGCGTGGTGACCACGCGGACCGGGTCCGATGCGCGGATCGGCTTTGCCGATGGTGCGGAAGAGCCACTTTCGGGCCTGCCCGATGCGCTGAAGGCGGGCGATGTCATCGCTGCCTCGCCCGCCGCTAAGGGCTGGCGGGTGCGCAGCGTCCCCGACGTCTCGGGCGGATTGGTGGTCCAAAACCCCAATACCGGCCGCGTGCTGGCGATGCAGGGCGGGTTCGATCCGCGCCTGGGCGATTTTAACCGGGCGACGCAGGCGCTGCGCCAGCCCGGCTCGACCATCAAGCCCTTCGTCTATGCCGCCGGCCTCGAGCACGGGATGACCCCGGCAACGCTCGTCCCCGATCGCCAGTTCTGCTATTACCAGGGCGCCAATCTGGGTGAGAAATGCTTCACCAATTTCGGCGGCTCGCGCGGTGGCGGCGAATATCCGATGCGCTACGGGCTCGAGCAGTCGAAGAACCTGATGACCATCCATATCGCCATGGATGCGGGCATGGACCAGGTCACTAAGACCTTCTCCGACCTGGCGATCGGCGATTACGAGCAATATCCCGCCTATGCATTGGGCGCGGGCGACACCACCGTGCTCAAGATGGTCAATGCCTATTCGGCGCTGGTCAATCACGGGCGGATGAATGTGCCCAGCGTCATCGACTATGTGCAGGACCGCAGCGGCAAGGTGATCTGGCGCGCCGACGGGCGCGAATGTACAGGGTGCAACATGGCCGAGTGGGATGGTGCGCGCATGCCGCGCTTCGGTCCGCGCGGGCGGCAGGTGATGGACGCCCGGACCGCCTATCAGGTGATCCACATGCTCGAGGGCGTGGTCCAGCGCGGCACCGCGACCAGACTGCGTGATCTCGACCTTACTCTGTTCGGCAAGACCGGCACTTCCTCGGGACCGACCAACGCCTGGTTCGTTGGCGGATCGCCCGATCTGGTCGCCGGGGTCTATCTGGGCTTCGATCAGCCGCGCAATCTGGGAGGCTGGATCCAGGGCGGAAACACCGCCGCGCCCATCTTCAAGGAACTGGTCGAGCAATCGCGCGAGCGGTGGGTGGATCGCCCGTTCCTCGCGCCCGAAGGCGTGCGCATGGTGCGCGTGGACCGGCGTACCGGGCGCCGCGTGTTCGATGCCTGGCCCAGCGAAGAGCCGCTCTCGCCGGTGATCTGGGAAGCGTTCAAGCCCGATACCGAGCCGCCCCGTCGCCAGCGCCGCGACGAGGTGGGGCAGATGCGCGAATATATCCTCGCCCAGTTGCGGCGTGCGGAGCGGGCGGGGCAGGCCTCGACAACCGCGCGACGTGCCAGCGAGGGGCAGCGCAATGATTTCGTCGAGGAACAAGGCGGCCTTTATTGATCGGTCGGCCCCACCTTGTTTGTCGGCCCCACTTGATTTCTAGACCCAGCGCGGAGGGCCGGGGCTTTGCATGGTCCGCGCTCATGCTTCCCCTTGCGCACGCGCTTCGCTAGACGCAGCGCTTTGACGGGTGCCGCGCTGGGCACTGTGACGGAGAGCTGATCCATGCGTGCCGAAGGGCAGGCCTATATCGAACGGATCGAGGCGGCGCTGGCGTTGGTGCGGCGCTCGCTCGACTGGGAGCGTGCGGTGCGCCGGCTCGACGAACTGAACGCCCGTGTCGAGGACCCCGGATTGTGGGACGATGCCAAGGCGGCCGAGGAAGTGATGCGCGAGCGCCGGCGGTTGGAAAGCGCGATCGGCACGGTCAACGAGATCGGCGCCGAACAGGCCGACGCGGTCGAGTTCATCGAACTGGGCGAGGCGGAAGGCGACGAGGCGGTGGTCGCCGAGGGGCTGGCCAGCCTTCACAAGTTGGCCGAACGCGCCGATGCGGACAAGGTCCAGGCGCTGCTCGCAGGCGAGGTGGACGCCAATGACAGCTATGTCGAGATCCATGCCGGAGCAGGGGGCACCGAGAGCCAGGACTGGGCCGAAATGCTGCTGCGGATGTATGCCCGCTGGGCCGAGCGGCGCGGGTTCAAGGTGGAGACGGTGGAATATCAGGCCGGCGAGCAGGCGGGGATCAAATCGGCGACGCTGCTCATCAAGGGCGAGAACGCCTATGGCTATGCCAAGACCGAGAGCGGTGTTCACCGGCTGGTGCGGATCAGCCCCTATGACAGTTCAGCCAGGCGCCACACCTCGTTCAGCAGCGTTTGGGTGTATCCGGTTATCGACGACAATATCGAGATCGAGGTCAATGAGGGGGACTTGAGGATCGACACCTACCGGGCCAGCGGGGCGGGCGGGCAGCATATCAACACCACCGATTCCGCGGTGCGGATCACCCATCTTCCCACCGGCATCGTGGTTGCCAGCCAGAACGACCGTTCGCAGCACAAGAACCGCGCCACCGCGATGAACATGCTCAAGGCGCGTCTCTACGAGCGCGAGATGGCCATGCGTGAGGCGGTGGCGGCGGGCGAATACCAGGAAAAGACCGAGATCGGCTGGGGGCACCAGATCCGCTCCTACGTGCTGCAGCCCTACCAGCTGGTCAAGGACCTGCGCACCGGGGTCACGTCCACCGCGCCCAGCGACGTGCTCGATGGCGAGCTCGACGCCTTTATTGCCGCCGCGCTTGCCCAGCGAGTGACGGGCGAGGCGCTGGAGGTCGAGGATGTCGATTGAGATGAGCAGCCCGGCTGGAGAAGGACGGCGGTGTCCGGACAATTCACGCCTTCGCGCTCGCCGCGGCTGGGCTGTGCGTAGGTGATATTGCGCCCCGCGTTGATTGGCCTCATGCTGTTGTCCGCCAGTGCGTGCGATGCAGCGCAGGATCAAGCCCGCTCATCCAGCGCGCTAGAGTTTCCGAGCCCCTATCGTCCGGTGTCTGACATCGGCAGCAACGCCTTTTCCACCGAGGAAATCCGCGACGACCGCAGCGAGGCGCAACGGGTGATGGACCTGGCCGAGATCCGCCCAGGCATGACGGTGGCCGATATCGGCGCGGGCGAGGGGTATTATACCGTACGGCTGGCCGACCGGGTGGGTCATGAGGGCCGGGTGCTGGCGCAGGATATCGACGAGGATGCGCTGCGCCGGCTCGGCAGCAGGGTGGAGCGCGAGCGGCTCGACAATGTCTCGATCGCGCTTGGTGCCGAGGACGACCCGCGCCTGCCGCCGGCCAGCTTCGACCGGATATTCCTGGTCCACATGTATCACGAAGTGGCCGAGCCCTATGCCTTCTTGTGGCGGATGTACCCCGCGCTGAAGAATGGCGGCAGGGTGATCGTGGTCGATACCGACCGGCCGACCGACCAGCACGGCATCGACCCGCAGCTGCTTTTCTGCGAATTCGACGCGGTGGGCTTCCGCCTTACCGAATTTGTGCGTAAACCGGAGATCGCGGGCTATTTCGCCCAGTTCGAAGCTGCTGGTCCGCGTCCGGAGCCGGACGAGATCGATCCGTGCAGCGCGCCCGATCAGGCGGACGCGCCGAACTGAGCCGCCCTCCGCTCGCCCAGTTGTATAAAGGAAACCGATGGCATTCAAGGGGTTGAGCCAGATCACTTACGGCGGCCGCGAGGTCTGGCCGCTGATCGAGGGGGGCAAGGGCGTTTCCGCCACCAATCATGCAAGTTCGGGCGCCTGGGCGGCGGCCGGGGGAATCGGCACGATCAGCGCGGTCAATGCTGACAGCTATGATGCCGACGGCAAGATCGTGCCGCAGGTCTATGATGCGCTGACCCGCGCCGAACGGCACCAGGAGCTGATCCGCTACGCCATCGACGGCGCGGTCGAGCAGGTGCGCCGCGCTTATGACATCGCCAGCGGTCCCAATGGCATGCGGGGCGCGATCAATATCAACGTGTTGTGGGAAATGGGCGGGGCGCAGACCGTGCTTGAGGGCGTGCTCGAGCGCACCCGCGGGCTGGTAGACGGCGTGACCTGCGGCGCGGGAATGCCCTATCGTCTGTCCGAGATCGCCGCACGGCACAATGTGCATTACCTGCCGATAATCAGTTCGGCGCGCGCCTTTCGGGCGCTGTGGAAGCGCGCCTATCACAAGGTCTCCGAGCTGATGGCGGCGGTGGTCTATGAGGATCCGTGGCTGGCGGGCGGACATAACGGTCTGTCCAACGCCGAGGACCCCCAAAAGCCCGAGGATCCGTTCCCCCGTGTCAAGGCGGTGCGCGACACGATGCGCGCCGAGGGCATTGCCGACGAGGTGCCCATCGTGATGGCGGGCGGGGTCTGGTACCTGCGCGAATGGGACGAATGGATCGACAATCCCGAACTTGGGCGGATCGCCTTTCAGTTCGGCACTCGGCCGCTGCTGACCCATGAAAGCCCGATCCCGCAAGGCTGGAAGGATGCGTTGCGCGAGCTCGAGCCGGGCGATGTGCTGCTCCACCGCTTCAGTCCGACGGGGTTTTACTCCTCGGCTGTCAGGAACGATTTTCTGCGCGACCTGATCACCCGTTCCGAGCGGCAGATCCCCTATTCGCGGATCGAGGCGGGCGAACATACGGTGCAGCTCGATGTGGGCGTGCGCGGCAAGAATTTCTGGGTGACGCCCAAGGATCGCCGGCGGGCTCAGGGCTGGGTTGCCGCGGGTTTCGCCGAGGCGCTCAAGACCCCCGACGACACGGTGGTCTTCGTCACGCCAGAAAGCCGCGTGCAGATCCGCCAGGACCAGGCGGATTGCATGGGCTGCCTGTCACATTGTGCCTTTTCCGCGTGGAAGGATCACGACAGCTTTTCCACCGGACGCTCGGTGGACCCGCGCAGCTTCTGTATCCAGAAGACGCTTCAGGACATTGCGCATGACGGACCGGTGGAGGAGAATCTGATGTTCGCCGGCCATTCGGCCTATCGCTTCCGCCAGGACCCGTTCTATTCGAACAATTTCACGCCCACGGTGAAGCAGCTGGTCGACCGCATTCTTACCGGTGACTGATCACGGCAAACGGCCGTGCGTCAAACGAACGTGTGTCGAATGAGCGTGCGTCGAACGAACGTGCTGTGTCCGCGTCGAGCTTGGTAGGCCTGGATCTCGTCAAAAGGTGTCACCCGCCTTCCCCCGTATCGGAAGGAGCGCGGGCAGCCACGCACCGCTTGGTGCGACCAGAGTCCGGATGCCCGCCGGTTGAGTTACGGACTCTCGGGCAGGTCGTCTTCCTCTTCCTCCACGAGGAGGATGATGCCCACGCCCGCGGCTACCGCGAGCAGCACGGCGAAGATGCCCGACCCGGCAAGCCTCTCGCTCTCGTCGACCGGGCTGACGACGCGCTCGGGGAAGGAGACCGACTGGGCGGCTGCGGAGGCGGAGTGGGCAGTGGCCAGTCCCATGAGGGACAGCGCGGCGATCGCTTTGTTCATCGGACACTCCAGTGGATGCGTGCCGATGGGCTTACCCAAATTGATGCGGTTCGCCTAGCGCAAATAGTTCCATTTTGGGTCAATTCGCGCTTTAGCGACCAATAACGGATAGCGCGGCCCGGATCCTTTCCTGCATGGTGCTAACAGCTGTCGTGGATTGCGATCCCGCCCGATCGCGGCTTAAGATGAACCTGTCATGCGCCCTGCCATTCCGATCATGCTTGCCGCCGTTCTGGTTGCGTTTATTGTGCCGCCGGTCGCCTCGCAGGCTCGCGACGTGCCTTACTGGGCCACGATCAGCGCCGAGCGGGTCAATATGCGGGTCGGCCCCGGGCCGGCCTATCCGGTCGAGTGGATCTACCGCCGACCAGGGCTGCCGTTGCGGGTGGTGCGGGTGATGCAGGGCTGGCGACTGGTGCGCGATCCGGACGGAACGCAAGGCTGGATGGTCGGGCGCCTGCTTTCGCGCGAACGCGGCGCCATCGTCACCGGCGAAGGGCTGGCGGCGATCCGGGCCGAGCCGACCGCCGGCTCCCCGCTGCGCTGGCGCGCGCAGCCTGGCGTCATCGGCAAGCTCGGACGGTGCGAGCGCGGCTGGTGCGAGATCGACATTGCTGGGCGCAGCGGTTGGGTGCAAGCCGCGCGCATCTGGGGCGAGGACGCGGCCTAGCCGCCCGTCGCATACGGGGCAGGATCCCCGGCGACACGGTGACACCTGGGGCATGACCGGCCACGAAAGACGCCCTCACGCCCCCCTTTCACCCCATCTGACCTGCCGATCACACCAGTTCGAGCGCCACCGCGGTCGCCTCGCCGCCGCCGATGCACAGGCTCGCCACGCCGCGCTTCTTGCCTGCCGCCCTGAGCGCCGCGAGCAGCGTGACGATGATCCGCGTGCCCGAAGCGCCGATCGGGTGACCGAGCGCGGTGCCGCCGCCATTGACGTTGATCCTGTCGTGCGCGATGCCGATGTCGCGCATGGCGAACATGGTGACGCAGGCAAAGGCCTCGTTGACCTCCCACAAATCGACATCATCGACGCTCCAACCGCACTGGTCGAGCAGCTTCTGGATGGCGCCGACAGGAGCGATGGTGAACTCCTCGGGCGCCTGGGCATGCGCTGCGGTGCCGATGATGGTGGCGACCGGTGACAGGCCCTTGTCGTCAGCAACGCTTCGCCGGGTCAGGATGACCGCAGCGGCGCCGTCCGAGATCGAGGAGGAGGTGGCCGCGGTGATGGTGCCGTCCTTGGCGAAGGCGGGCTTGAGCGATGGGATCTTGTCGGGCTTGCCCTTACCCGGCGCCTCGTCGGTATCGATGAAGGTCTCGCCCCGGCGCTCGGTGATGGTGACGGGCACGATCTCCTCGGCGAAGGCACCGCTCTCGATCGCTTTGTTCGCGCGGGCAAGCGATTCGATCGAATAGTCGTCCATCTCCTGGCGGGTGAGCTGATACTTGTCGGCCATGTCTTGCGCAAAAGTTCCCATCGCACGCCCCTCTTCGTAGGCGTCTTCCAGGCCGTCGAGGAACATGTGGTCATAGGCGGTGTCATGCCCTATCCGCGCGCCCGAGCGATGCTTCTTGAGCAGGTAGGGCGCGTTGGTCATGCTCTCCATGCCACCCGCAACGACCATTTCGGCGGTGCCGCTGGCCAAAGCCTCGGCGCCCATGATGACGGTCTGCATTCCGCTGCCGCACACCTTGTTGACCGTGGTCGCCTGCGCGCTGGTGGGCAACCCGGCCTTGAGCGCCGCCTGGCGCGCGGGTGCCTGTCCCAGCCCAGCGGGAAGCACGCAGCCCATATAGACCCGGTCGACATCCTCGCCCGCCACGCCCGCGCGTTCGATCGCGGCCTTGACCGCGGTGGCGCCGAGTTCGGTGGCGCTGGCACCCGACAACGCCCCCTGCATCGCGCCCATAGGGGTGCGGGCATAGGACAAGATGACGACAGGATCGGCTTGGTTGAAGCTGGGCATGATGCTCCTTTCGATGTCATGGAGGGCCGCTGGATAATTCTATCTAGAAAGTCCGGACCTCGCGCACAACGCTGCCGGCAGCTATTGCGTCGGTACGACATTGCTCGCAAGGAACGTCTGGAACTGGCGAAGGGCAACGTCGAAATATTCGACATTGTCGATGAACAGCTCGGGCGAAAGGCCGCCATCCTCGAGATCGAGGTCCATCTCGATCGTCGGATCACCCTCCTCGTCGATATAGGCGCGACCCCAGCGCTGGCACATGTTGAACTGGTTCATTTCCTCGAAGGAGGGCGGCGTTTCATCCTCGGACCAGGCCGAGAACATTACCGTCTTGCAGTCGGCACCCCCCTTGTTGCAGTCGAAAAAGCTGATGGTGAACCCGATGCCGCTGGTGCCGCTGGCGACGTAGCGCTCGGCTGAAATATCGCCCTCGATCGTGGCGCGGTAGCCGGCATCGCGCAGCACCTCGGCAATGCGCTCGTGATCGGCGGTGACGTTCTGCGCGACAGCGGCGGACGGAATGCAGATCGCCGCGGCGAATGCGAACCGATAGAACGTTGTGGTCATTGAGCTAGCCCCCCGCGGATCGATCGCCCGCCGCCGCTTCATAGGCCGGCGATGCGGGCCTGGAAAGCGGGTCAGGTTTCGCATTTCGTTCCGCCGTTCCCCTTGCCCTATTCCGGGCCAGTCCCTAGTTCGCCGACAGCCCTCCAGCCGCCGCATCGCGAGTCTCCATTGGTCGATCTGACGCAATATCTGCCGATCCTCATCTTCCTGGCCATCGCGCTGGGATTGTCGGCGGCGTTCGTGTTCCTGCCGATGGGCATCTCGCGGCTCACCGGCGCGCATCAGCCCGACGCCAGCAAGCTGTCGGAATATGAGTGCGGCTTTCCCGCCTTCGACGATGCGAGGAGCCAGTTCGACGTGCGTTTCTATCTGGTGGCGATCAGCTTCATCATCTTTGATCTGGAAGCCGCCTTCCTGTTCCCCTGGGCGGTGAGCCTGGACATCACCGGCTGGCTTGGCTGGGGCTCGATGATGGTGTTCCTGTCCATCCTGGCGATCGGCCTGGCCTATGAGTGGAAGAAGGGAGCGCTCGATTGGGAGTGACGCCGAAGAACGAGCGGCACGAGCCCGCGCTCTATCCGCCTTACGCCGACGGCGCGGACCCGGCCGTCGTGGGAACGGCCAATCTGCGTGCGCCCGCGGCCAGGGGCGGTCAGGTGCTGGCACCCGATGCCGATTATTTCCATGCGCTGCAGACCGAAACGCAGGACAAGGGCTTCCTGGTCACCAGCACCGAGGAGCTGTTCCAGTGGGCACGCACCGGCTCGCTATGGTGGATGACCTTCGGGCTGGCCTGCTGCGCGGTGGAGATGATCCACGTCAACATGCCGCGTTACGACATGGAGCGCTTCGGTGTGGCGCCGCGCGCGTCTCCGCGCCAGTCCGACGTGATGATCGTGGCGGGCACCTTGTGCAACAAGATGGCGCCCGCACTGCGCAAGGTCTACGACCAGATGTCGAGCCCGCGCTATGTCATCTCCATGGGCAGCTGCGCCAATGGCGGGGGCTATTATCACTACAGCTATTCGGTGGTGCGCGGTTGCGACCGGATCGTGCCGGTCGATATCTACGTCCCCGGCTGCCCGCCTACCGCCGAGGCGCTGCTCTATGGCGTGATGCAACTGCAGCGCAAGATCAGGCGCGTGGGGACGATCGAGCGGTAGGATCGCGATGACCGTCCTCCACTCCGCCCCCCGCTACGCCTCGCACGAAGGCTATCGCGACACGCTTCCTGCCGCGCTCGGCGACATGTTGGTCGAGGCGCATGAGGAGCATGGCGAGCTGTTCCTGCGCGTTCGGCGCGAGGCGATCGAGGATGTGCTGCGACGCCTGCGGGACGAGCACGACTATCAGCAGCTCATGGAGATCGCCGGGATCGATTATCCGAGCCGGCCCGAGCGCTTCGAGCTGGTTTACATGTTGCTCAGCTTGACCAGGAACCATCGGGTGATGGTGCGGCTGACCACCGACGAGGCGACGCCGGTGCCCACCGTCACCACGTTGTGGCCCAATGCCGGCTGGCTCGAGCGCGAGGTGTTCGACATGTTCGGGGTGCTGTTCAACGGCAATACCGATCTGCGCCGCATCCTCACCGACTACGGCTTCGAGGGGCATCCCTTCCGCAAGGACTTCCCGCTCACCGGCTATACCGAGGTCCGCTATTCGGAGGAGGAGAAGCGGGTGATCTACGAGCCGGTCGAGCTGGCGCAGGATTTGCGCAAGTTCGATTTCACCTCGCCCTGGGAGGGCGCGGACTACGTGCTGCCGGGTGATGAGAAGGCGGCGACCAATCCGGTCTCCCCGCCAGTCGACGAGCCCAAGGTGACCGAGCGCGCATCGCAGACGGGCGCCGGCGCGCGCACCGATGCCAAGGCGGCCGAACATGTCGCGCCCGCGAGCGGTGCAAGCACGGTTGCGGGCCAGGGGACTGCGGAGCCGGTGCCGGTCGAAACCGGGATCGACAAGCCCGGCGCGCCTGATCCCACCGAGGACCGGCCCGCACGCGCTCCGCGAGAGGAAAGCGCGCGCGACACCAAGGGGGCGACCGAGATCGACAAGCCCGGTCAGGACGAGCCCAGTTCGAACCGACCAGGCGAGAAGCGGCCATGACCAGCACCCCCGGTCCATCCCGCCACAGGAAGCCCCATCTCAGGAAGTTGAATCCATGAGCATCGGTCTGACGCTGGAGCAGTCTCCCACCACCAGTGACGAGACGATCAGCAACTACACGATCAATTTCGGCCCGCAGCACCCGGCTGCGCATGGCGTGCTGCGCATGGTGATGGAGCTTGACGGCGAGATCATCGAGCGGGTCGATCCGCATGTCGGGCTGCTGCATCGCGGCACCGAGAAGCTGATCGAATATAAGACCTATCTCCAGGCGCTGCCTTATTTCGACCGGCTCGATTACTGCTCGCCGATGTGCATGGAGCATTCCTATGTTCTGGCGATCGAGAAGCTGCTCAATATCGAAGTGCCGATCCGCGGGCAGTACTTGCGCGTGTTGTTCGCCGAGCTGACGCGCATTTCCAATCACCTGCTCAATATTGGTGCGCATGTCATGGACGTGGGCGCCATGACGCCCAACCTGTGGCTGTTCGAGATCCGCGAGGATTGCATGAACTTCTTCGAGCGGGCCTCGGGCGCGCGGATGCACAGCGCCTATTTCCGCCCGGGGGGCGTGCACCAGGACGTGCCGCTCAAGCTCTTGGCCGATATCGGCGACTGGCTCGACGGGCGGATGATCGAATTGTTCGATGACGCGATGAGCTTGGTGCTCGACAACCGCATCTTCAAGCAGCGCAATGTCGATATTGCGGTGGTCGGTCGCGACGATGCCATCGCCTGGGGGTTCTCGGGCCCGATGATCCGCGCTTCGGGGGTCGCGTGGGACCTGCGCAAGGCGCAGCCCTACGACGTTTACGACCGGATGGACTTCGAGGTTCCGGTGGGCACCAATGGCGACTGCTACGACCGTCTCTGCGTGCGGGTGGCCGAAATCCGCCAGTCGCGCCGCATCATCAAGCAGTGCCTGGCCGAGATGCCGGGCGGTCCATTCGCCTCGGAAGATCGCAAGGTGGTGCCCCCCAAGCGCGCCGAGATGAAGCAGTCGATGGAAGCGCTCATCCATCACTTCAAGCTCTACACCGAGGGCTTCCACGTGCCCGCGGGCGAGGTCTATGTCGCCACCGAGAGCCCCAAGGGCGAGTTCGGCGTCTATCTGGTGTCGGACGGCTCGAACAAGCCCTATCGCTGCAAGATCCGCCCGACCATGTTTAGCCACCTGCAGGCCATGGACATGATGTGCCGCGGCCATATGCTGCCCGACGCCGCCGCCATCCTGGGCGCGATCGACGCGGTGTTTGGCGAGTGCGACCGGTGAGTTTCTCGCCATGGCGTGCTAAGCGGCAAGCGGAAGGAGCCGGTCGTGCCCGATGAGGTGACCAACGAGCTGATTTATTCGGTGCTGCAAAAGATGCAGGCGCAATTGTCGCATTTGCAGATCGAGTTCGGCGAAGTGAAGACGAGGCTGACCTTCGTCGAAGAAGCTGTCGCCAGCATGTCCGGACGGATCGCGTCGCTCGAAGCAGCTGCTGCGGCAACGAACAAGCGCATAGACCGGATCGAGCATCGCCTGGACCGGATCGAAACCCGCCTTGGACTGATCGAGGCATGAAGACGCTTGGCGCGGTGTTCGGCGAGTGCGGCTGGTGAAGTTCGCAGTGCTAATTGCTAGGGCAGTTTCGGAAGGATTTGCCGGTGCCCGATGAGGTGACCAACGAACTGATCTACTCGGTGCTGCAGAAGATCCAGTCGGACATTACCGAAATGCGTTTCGATGTGTCTGACCTGAAGGCGAGGGTGACGACCACCGTAGAACATCTCGGTAGCATCCTGATGTCGCTCGGCGGATTGAACCGCCGGATGGACCGGTTCGACGAGCGTTTGGGGCGTGTGGAACGCCGCCTCGATCTGACGGAGCACGGCTGATGCGAGCGATGACGAGGAGATTTTGCTCTGGTTACATGCTGCCCGACGCGACTGCGGTCCGGGGTGCGATCGACGCGATGTTCAAGGAGTGCGACTGGTGAGCAAATCGATGCACGATGCCATATCCTACATCGAGATCGGCAGCGGCGATGGGTCCGGGCGAACGGGTGCGTTCTTTGCCGAACTATTGGGCTGGCGTTTTAATAAGATGGACGACGCCGGAAACGGCTGGTTCGAGGATAATGGCTTCAAGATCGGTGTGCACCCGGATGATCCGTCACCGTCCATGATCGTGTTCTTCGCCATAGACGACCTCGAGAAGCACGCTAAGCGCGTCCGCAACCTGGGCGGCACGGCGAACATCCAGGTCGAGTCCGAAGAGGGCTTCGGACAATTCGGTCTGTGCACGGATCCCACTGGCGTGCCTTTCGGATTGCATCAGAAAGATGGCTGAACGCGCCCCCGCTCCCGATACGCCCGAGCTGCGCGCGCGCTACGGCTCCTTCGCCTGGACCGAGGCCAACGCGGCCGAGGCGAAGAAGATCATCGCGCGCTATCCCGAGGGGCGGCAGCGCAGTGCGGTGATGCCGCTTTTGTACCTGGCGCAAGACCAGGTCGGCGAGGCGGAGAACACGCAAGGGTGGCTGCCGCTGCCGGTGATCGAGTTCGTCGCGCGCGAGCTCGACATGCCGGTGATCCGCGTGCTCGAGGTGGCGACCTTCTACATGATGTACAATATCGCGCCCGTAGGCCAGTTCCACGTCCAGATCTGCGGCACGACGCCTTGCATGCTGCGCGGATCGGACGAATTGTTCGCGCTGTGCCGCGAGAAAGGGATGCGCAAGGGCCAGACCTCCGCCAACGGCATGTGGACGCTGACCGAGGTGGAATGCATGGGCAATTGCGCCACCGCTCCAATGGCTCAGATCAACGATGCCAATTACGAGGACCTGACGCGCGAGCGGTTCGAACTGGTGCTAGATACGCTGGCGGCAGGCGGCACTCCCGAGGAGGGCACGCACGAACCCGGGCGCCATACATCCGAACCGCTGGGCGGACCGACCACGCTTAAGGAGATGGTCGACGCCAATCACGATTACCGGAGCCAATGGTCATGAACGCCAAGATCCTGTTTGCCGTCGGCGTGGCGATCATCGTGTGGGGCGTGGTTGCGCTGGTCACGGGGGAGGGGCTGACCGCGCTGGCCCTGTTCGCCATCGGGTTCGCCATCGCGCTGTATTCGCGCCGACAGCGCAAGCCCAAGTGATGGAGATGCTGGTCCCCATCCTCATCGTGCTGCTGCTGGTGTTCCTGGCGTGGAAGCTGCTCACGGGTCTGGTCAAGACGGTGGTGCTGGTCGCCATTCTGGTGGTGGCGGCGGTGGTCGTGTTCAGAGTGATGGGCTGATGCGCCTCGAGGTGCTGCGCTCGCTGCCGATCGCCGGGGTGCTCGCCGGTCTGATGCTGGGCCTGGCGCTCGATCCGGCCGCGGATAAAGTCAGCTGGTGGCCCGGGATCATCGGCGGGGTCGTCGGCGTGGTCGCCTATCTGCTATTGCGGTTCCGGCCGGGCGCAGGCTCTTCGCGATCTGATCCCCAGGACCCTTACTGATGCTCGCCGACAAGGACCGTATCTTCACCAATCTCTACGGCTACCAGGACTGGCGGCTCGATGCCGCACGCCAGCGAGGCGACTGGGATGAGACCGGCGCGATCCTCTCGCGCGGCCAGGACGCCATCATCGACGAGGTCAAGGCGAGCGGCCTGCGCGGCCGCGGCGGGGCGGGCTTTCCCACCGGCATGAAGTGGTCGTTCATGCCCAAGGAACCGCCACGCGATCAGCAGGGCAACGCGCGGCCCAGCTTCCTGGTGGTCAATGCCGACGAGAGCGAGCCGGGAAGCTGCAAGGACCGCGAGATCCTGCGCCACGATCCGCACAAGCTGATCGAGGGGGCGCTCATCGCCGGCTACGCCATGCGCGCGCGCGCCGCCTATATCTATATCCGCGGCGAATATATCCGCGAGGCCGAGGTGCTGTTCGCCGCCGTCGACGAGGCCTATGCCGCCGGGCTGATCGGCCGCAATGCCTGCGGTTCGGGCTATGATTTCGACGTCTTCGTCCATCGCGGCGCGGGCGCCTATATCTGCGGCGAAGAGACGGCCATGATCGAGAGCCTGGAGGGCAAGAAGGGCCAGCCGCGCCTCAAGCCCCCGTTCCCCGCCGGGGCCGGGCTGTATGGCTGCCCGACCACGGTGAACAACGTCGAATCGATCGCGGTGGTGCCCACCATCATGCGTCGCGGCGGGGCGTGGTTCGCAGGGTTCGGCCGCGACAAGAACCAGGGCACCAAGCTGTTCCAGATCTCGGGCCATGTCGATCGGCCCTGCGTGGTCGAGGAGGAGATGGGCATCCCCTTCCGCGAGCTGATCGAGCGTCATGCAGGCGGCATTCGCGGGGGATGGGACAATCTGCTCGCGGTCATCCCGGGCGGTTCCTCGGTGCCGCTGGTTCCCGCTGCCCAGATCATCGATGCGCCGATGGATTTCGACGGGCTGAAGGAACTGGGCTCGGGGCTGGGCACCGCGGCGGTCATCGTGATGGACAGGTCAACCGACATCGTGCGCGCGATCAGCCGCATCTCCTATTTCTACAAGCACGAGAGCTGCGGCCAGTGTACCCCGTGCCGCGAGGGCACCGGCTGGATGTGGCGGGTAATGGAGCGGCTGCGCGAGGGCGAGGCGGCGCTCGAGGAGATCGACATGCTGTACGAGGTGACCAAGCAGGTCGAAGGCCACACCATCTGCGCGCTGGGCGATGCGGCGGCCTGGCCGATCCAGGGCCTGATCCGCCACTTCCGCCCCGAACTGGAGCGGCGGATAGTGGAACGGACGAATGGCGCGGCGATGATGGAGGCGGCGGAGTGAGGCGGTGTCTGGCGCTGGTGGCGGGCGGCCTGATCGCGTGCTCGTCCGGCGCGGCGCTGGCCGATCCGCCGATCGGATCGCGCATCGATCGCTCGGCGCGGGGCCTGTCGGGCGAGCACCATCCGCGTCACAACGCATCCGCGCGTGCGGCGGTGAACGTGTTCCTGCGCTGCACCGCCTCGCTCAACCGGGCGCAGGCGGGCAAGGTGCTGGACCAGGCCTACGACAGCGCCGAGCAGGTCGAGGCGGTGGGCGATGTCGTTCCCGAGCACACCTTCCATGACGCGCGCCGGGAAGACTGCTTCTCCAACCTTGGCAGCGTGCGGATCGGCTATGACCCGATGGTGACCGTGGGCGCGTTCGCCGAATGGCTGGTGGATGATCGGTTCGACGAGAAGGACCGCCAGGCCATCGCGGCGCTGACGAGGCAGGACTGGCAGTGGCCCGGCCTGGTCCCGCGCAACGCCAGCGAAGCGCTCGGCATGTGCGTTGCCGAGGCACGGGCGGACCTGATCTGGAACCTGGTCGAAACCGAGCCCGACACCGACCGGGAGGCCGCCGCGATCAACGCGCTGGTTCCAGCACTCGGCCCGTGCCTTGCCGAAGGCTTCGAGGCCCGGTTCGACGCCGGTTCCTTGCGCTCGATCATGGCGTTCGGGCTGTACCGGACGCTGGACCAGGCCGAGGAACTGCGGAAGGCGCAATCATGAGCGACTATCTTCCTTCAAGGTTTGTAGGCCATCCGACGGGGCCGGTTGTGGCCGATTTAGGGAGAGCGACGCGGTGAAAAATGCTGTTTCTCGGCGAACGAGCGAGCGGAACCGCCGGAGGGGTCTGCTGACTATTCTGGGAGCGTTGATCGCCATTCCAGTCGCCGCCTCGGCTTCCGAGCCTTCGGCGGCTTACGCGCAGACCGGAAGCAGAGAATGGGGTCAATGCGCGATAAATTCGGCACCTGCAGCAGTCGAAGCCGTAAACGCCGGTGCGAGGATCGAATGGAATACCCGCCCCGATGATCCGACGGTGCTGGCCGTTCAGCGTTTGATGGCGCTCTGCTCGCCCGCACAGGACGTTGAGCGCGAGCGCCGGGATCCGAACTGGCGGCGCATCGCCAGCACCTTGCGACGTGCCAAGGCTGATACGACGATCGTTCCGCGGCCATCCGTCCTGACGCTGCGCTGCGTCGAAAGCCTTGATGGAAGGCCGTTCCGGTACGATATCGTGCGCCGCACCGAGGACGGCGACGCGGTGGTCCATCGCAGCGAATTCGTCTATGCGGACGAAAGCTTTGTAGCTGTTCCGGAAGGGTTTGCGCGTCGCGCCCGAGCGTAGCGCGCAACCCGCGACGCTTGAGCAATCCTGCCAGCAAATTGATGATCTTGGTCGATTGACCGACCTTGAGTCCACACATTGATTGAAATAGAGCGAATATGCCCAAGGTAACCGTTAACGGCACTCAGATCGATGTCTCTGACGGCGCCACCGTGCTGCAGGCGTGCGAGCTTGCGGCGGTTGTGCTATGACAGACGAACGCGCCGATCTGATGCTGGAGATCCTCAAGGGCATCCAAGCCGACGTTGCGGGCATCAAGCGTGAGCTGCACTCGGTCGACGCCCGGATGTCTTCGCTCGAAGACCACATGCGCGGGCTGATTACCTCGGTTTACTCCATACAGGCGGATATGTCTGACCTTAAGAAGCGTGTAGATCGCATCGAGACCCGCCTTGGCCTGCAAGACACGGAACACTGATATGCCCAAAGTCACCGTAGACGGTCAGGAAATCGAAGTCCCCGATGGTGCCACCGTGCTCCAGGCGTGCGAGCTTGCGGGCAAGGAGATCCCGCGGTTCTGCTATCATGAGCGGCTGTCGATCGCGGGCAATTGCCGGATGTGCCTAGTCGAAGTGAAGCCCGGGCCGCCCAAGCCGCAGGCATCCTGCGCGCTGCCCGCGACCGAGGGCCAGGAGATCCGCACCGACAGCCTGATGGTGAAGACCGCGCGCGAGGGGGTGATGGAGTTCCTGCTGATCAACCACCCGCTCGACTGCCCGATCTGCGACCAGGGCGGCGAGTGCGACCTGCAGGACCAGGCGATGTATTATGGTCGCGGCGCCTCGCGCTATCATGAAAACAAGCGCGCGGTGACCGAGAAATACATGGGGCCGCTGATCAAGACGATCATGACTCGGTGCATCCACTGCACCCGCTGCGTCCGCTTTTCGGAAGAGGTCGCGGGGGTGGACGAGATCGGCGCGCTGTATCGCGGCGAGGACATGCAGATCACCACCTATCTCGAGCAGGCGGCCAGGCACGAGCTCTCCGCCAACGTCATCGACCTGTGCCCGGTAGGCGCGCTCACCAGCGGGCCTTATGCCTACGAGGCACGGCCCTGGGAACTGAAGCGCACGCTGTCGATCGATGTCTCGGATGGGGTGGGTTCGAACATCTCGGTCCATTCGCGCGGCCGCGAAGTGATGCGCGTTCTACCGCGGGTAAACGACGCGGTGAACGAGGAATGGATCAGCGACAAGGCGCGCTACCAGGTCGATGGCCTCGTGCGCCGGCGGCTCGACAAGGTGTGGGTGCGGCGCGCCGATGGTCAAGGCGGGGGCCGGTTGGTCCAGTCGAGCTGGAACGAGGCGTTCGCGCTGATCCGCAGCGTTGATGCGGGCAGCAGCGTGGCGGCGGTGGCGGGCGACATGCTCGATTGCGAGACCATGTTCGCGGCCAAGCGGTTGCTGCACGCGCTGGGATCGGACCTGGTCGAAAGCCGGCAGACGGGGATGGACTACGACATCAACCTGGCCGGCGCGGCGTTCAATTCCACCTTCGAGGGGATCGAACAGGCCGATGCGGTGCTGGTCATCGGCAGCCACGTCCGCTGGGAAGCGCCGCTGGTCAACGTGCGGCTGAGGAAGGCCGCCAAGCTGGGCGCCAAGGTGTTCCTGGTGGGTCCGGAGTGGGACACGACCTATCCGGCCCGCTTCCTCAGCGATGATCTGTCGGTGCTGCACGAGCTCCCCGACGAGGTGGTCGAGGCATTCGAGCAGGCGGAGCGGCCGGCGCTGATCATCGGTGCGGGCGGGCTGGCAGCAGGCGGGCATGGCGCGGCCTTGCGGCTGGCCGAGCGCTTCGGGATGGTCCGTGATGATTGGAACGGGTTCAACGTGCTGCACACCGCTGCCGCGCGGATGGGCGCGCTGATGCTCGGCTTCGCCCGGCCACGCGGCATCGCCGAACTGATCGAGGTGCGGCCCAAACTGCTCTTGGCGCTGGGCGCGGACGAGGTGGATTTCTCCCGCTTCGAAGGCGCGCTCAAGGTTTATATCGGCCACCATGGCGACAAGGGAGCGGCCGCGGCCGATATCATCCTGCCCGCGAGCGCCTATACCGAGAAGGCGGGAACCTACGTCAACACCGAGGGCCGCGTGCAGTTCGCCGACAAGGCGGTGTTCGCCCCCGGCGATGCGCGCGAGGACTGGTCGATCCTGCGCGCGCTGGCCGATGCGCTGGGTGTCTCGGTCGGGTTCGATACGTTCGACCAGCTGCGCGCCGCGATGATCACCGAGGTGCCCGCGCTGGGCGAAGAGGGCCTGGCCGACATGGGCGCGCTTCCTACAGCGCCGCAAGGCACTTCGCCCGCCGGGTCGATCCGCTATCCGATCGCCGATTTCTACCTCACCAATCCCATCGCCCGTGGCAGTCTGGTGATGCAGCGCTGTTCGGCCGAACTGGTGCATGGCGATGCGTTGGCGGAGGCGGCCGAGTGATGCGCACGGCACCTCGCTCACCGGCAGCGGAAGGACCCGCATAATGACCGCGTTCTTCAACCAAACGGTGGGGCTGAACTACGAATGGTCGGTGTTCGTCGGCATCGTGGCGGGCGCGTTGCTCATCGCCTTTCCGCTGATGCTGGCGGTGGCCTATGTCATCTATGTCGACCGCAAGGTTTGGGCGGCGATCAACCTGCGGCGCGGCCCCAACGTGGTCGGCCCGTTCGGGTTGCTGCAATCCTTCGCCGATGCGCTGAAGGTGTTCCTGCAGGAAACCATCATCCCCTCGGCCGCGAACAAGGGCATCTTCATCATCGCGCCCATCGTCACCTTCACGGTGGCGCTGGCGGCCTGGGCGGTGATCCCGTTCAGCCCCACGATGGTGCTGGCCGACATCAACGTGGGCCTGCTCTACATCCTGGCGATCAGCTCATTGAGCGTTTACGGTGTGGTGATGGCGGGCTGGGCGTCGAACTCGAAATACCCGTTTTTCAGTGCGATGCGCGCGTCTGCTCAGATGATTTCCTACGAGGTCTCGATCGGCTTCATCCTGGTTTGCGTGGTGCTGTTCGCCGGCACCTTCAACCTCAATGGCATCGTGCTGGCGCAGCTGGGCTTCGGGTTCGGCATCATCAACGCCCATGTCGTCCACCCGCTGCTGTTCCCGATCTGGGTGGTGTTCTTCATCTCGTGCCTTGCCGAAACGCAGCGCGTGCCGTTCGACCTGACCGAGGCGGAGAGCGAACTGGTGGCCGGCTACCAGACCGAATATTCCAGCATGAGCTTTGCCATGTTCTGGCTGGGCGAATACGCCAACATCCTGCTGATGTGCGCGCTCAATGCACTCTTGTTCTTCGGCGGCTGGCTGCCCCCGTTCAACTGGGAGCCGCTCTACGCGGTGCCGGGCATCGTCTGGTTCCTGCTCAAGACCTTCTTCTTCTTCTTCCTGTTCAGCTGGGTGATGGCGACCGTCCCGCGCTACCGCTACGACCAGCTCATGCGGCTGGGCTGGAAGGTGTTCCTGCCCTTGAGCCTGGTGTTCATCGTGCTCATCTCGGGCTGGCTGATGCTGACGAGGTATGGGTGATGGGTATCGTGAACATCACGCTACGCCTTTACAACGATGCGCGCGCCGACATCGAGGAATTGGATGCGAACGCGCTGGTCGATACCGGTTTGCAGAACCTGTGCATTCCCGAGCATATCGCCATGCAACTCAAGCTGGAGAAGCGGTACGAGCGTGAGGTCGTGCTGGCCGACGGCAGCCGGAAACTCGTATCTTATGTCAGTCCGGTGCGGGTCGAGACGCAGGGGCGAGGATGCGTCACCGGAGCTTTGGTCTTCGGCAACCAGGTGCTTCTCGGAGCCATCCCGATGGAGGACATGGACATGGTGATCCATCCGACGAAGCAGACCGCCATACCCAATCCCGATAATCCCAATATCGCCGTATCGGTCGCGATGGGGACGATGACGAGACATTCATGACCATCGCCCAACTCATTAAATCCTTCACCCTGTGGGAGATCGTGAAGGCGCATGCCCTCACGCTCAAGTACTTCTTCAAGCCCAAAGTGACGATCAACTACCCGTTCGAGAAGAACCCGCTCTCCCCGCGCTTTCGCGGCGAGCATGTGCTCAGGCGCTATCCCAATGGCGAGGAGCGGTGCATCGCGTGCAAGTTGTGCGAGGCGGTGTGCCCGGCGCAGGCGATCACCATCGAAAGCGAGCCGCGCACCGATGGCTCGCGGCGGACCACGCGCTACGATATTGACATGACCAAGTGCATCTATTGCGGCTTTTGCCAGGAGGCGTGCCCGGTGGATGCGATCGTCGAGGGGCCGAACTTCGAATATTCCACCGAGACGCGCGAGGAGCTGCTCTACGACAAGGCCAAGCTGCTGGCCAACGGGGACAAATGGGAACGCGCCATCGCCGCGAACCTTGAAGCCGACGCGCCCTACCGCTAGGCGGCCACCATCGGCAACAATCCGGCCCCCGGTCGGAGTGACGAGAAGCAGCGAACAATCCAGTGATCCAGGCCTTCGCCTTCTATATGTTCGCCGCACTGATGCTGGCCGCGGGCGCGTTCACCATCCTGGCGCGCAACCCGGTGCATTCGGTGCTGTGGCTGATCCTGGCCTTCTTCAACGCCGCCGGCCTCATGGTGCTGGTCGGTGCCGAGTTCATCGCCATGCTGCTGGTGATCGTCTATGTCGGCGCGGTCGCGGTGCTGTTCCTGTTCGTGGTGATGATGCTCGACATCGACTTCGCCGAACTGCGCGCCGGGTTCGTCGCGAACTTCCCGCTCGGCATCGCGGTGGCGCTGGTCCTTCTCGCCGAACTGGTGCTGGGGATCGGCGCCTGGCAGGCGGGCACCATGGTGCTGGGCACGCCCGATGGCAGCGGCGCGCCGATCGTTACCGAAAGCAATATCGAGAATATCGGCGTGCTGCTCTATGGCCGCTATATCTTCCTGTTCGAGCTGGCCGGCATCGTGCTGCTGGTGGCGATGATCGGGGCCATCGTGCTGACCCATCGCGCGCCGCGCACCCGGCGCGGGCACCAGAACATCGGCCGCCAGGTGGCGCGCGATCCGAAGAAGGCCACGGTGCTAACCCGGCCGCAGGTGGGCGAGGGCGTGGAGCTGTGATCGGTATCGAGCACTATCTGGTGGTCAGCTCGATATTGTTCGTGCTCGGCGTGCTGGGGATCTTCCTCAACCGCAAGAACATCATCGTCATCCTGATGGCGATCGAGCTGATCCTGCTCAGCGTAAACATCAACCTGGTCGCCTTTTCCGCCTTTCTGGGCGATCTCACGGGGCAGATATTCGCCATGTTCGTGCTGACCGTGGCGGCGGGCGAAGCGGCGATCGGGCTGGCGATCCTGGTCGTCTATTTCCGCGGCCGGGGCACCATCGCGGTCGATGATGCCAACCGGATGAAGGGCTAGGCGCACAGCGATGATCAAAATCATCGTGTTCCTGCCACTGGTCGCGGCGATCATCGCCGGGCTGGGCAACCGGATGATCGGCAATACCGCCGCCAAGCTGGTGACCACCGGCGCGCTGTTCGTCTCGTGCGCGCTCAGCTGGCCGATCTTCATCAATTTCCTGACCGGCGATTATGCGGGCGGATGGGTCGAGCCGGTGCTGCAATGGGTGCGCTCGGGCGACCTCGCCTTTGACTGGGCGCTGCGCGTCGATACGCTGACCGCGGTGATGCTGGTGGTCATCACGTCGGTCTCGGCGCTGGTCCATCTCTATTCCTGGGGCTACATGGAGGAGGACCCCGACCAGCCGCGCTTCTTCGCCTATCTGTCGCTGTTCACCTTCGCCATGCTGATGCTGGTGACCGCCGACAACCTGGTGCAGATGTTCTTCGGCTGGGAAGGCGTGGGGCTGGCGAGCTACCTGCTGATTGGGTTCTGGTACAAGAAACCCAGTGCCAATGCCGCCGCCATCAAGGCCTTCGTGGTCAACCGGGTGGGCGACCTTGGCTTCATGCTCGGCATCTTCGGCACCTTCCTGGTGTTCGGCACCACCAGCATTCCCGCCATTCTCGAGGCGGCGCCGGCGATGGCCGGATCGACCATGTCCTTCCTGGGGATGCGGCTCGACACCATGACCATCCTGGCCCTGTTGCTGTTCATCGGGGCGATGGGCAAGTCGGCGCAGCTGGGCCTGCACACCTGGCTGCCCGATGCGATGGAAGGGCCGACACCGGTCTCCGCGCTGATCCACGCCGCCACCATGGTGACCGCGGGCGTGTTCATGGTGTGCCGGCTGTCGCCCATGTTCGAGGCCGCGCCCGTGGCGCTTGCCGTGGTGACCGTGGTGGGCGCTGCCACCTGCTTCTTTGCCGCCACCATCGGCACCACCCAGTGGGACATCAAGCGGGTGATCGCCTATTCCACCTGTTCCCAGCTGGGCTACATGTTCTTCGCCGCCGGGGTGGGCGCCTATGGCGCGGCCATGTTCCACCTGTTCACCCACGCCTTCTTCAAGGCGCTGCTGTTCCTGGGCGCCGGCTCGGTGATCCACGCGATGCATCACGAGCAGGACATGCGCCATTACGGGGGCCTGCGAAAAGCCATCCCCGTCACTTTCTGGACCATGCTGATCGGCACGCTGGCGATCACCGGGGTGGGCTTCTATCCGTTGGGCGTCGGCTTCGCCGGGTTCTGGTCGAAGGATGCCATCCTCGAAGTGGCCTACGCCGCCAACGCGCCGTTCTCGAACCTCGCCTTCTGGCTCGGCGTGATCGCGGCGCTGCTGACCAGCTTCTATTCGTGGCGACTAATGTTCCTCACTTTCTGGGGCCGCCCGCGCTGGGCTGGAAGCGAGCATGTGCGCCACGCGGTCGATCATGCGCATGACGATCCCGCGCATGGTCCGCAGGCGCACAATCCCGCGCGCCAGGAGCATGCGGGCGACACCATCGCGCATGACGTCCCAGCGCCGGAGGACCGCGAGGGAACCGCCGGCTATCACCCGCACGAGAGCGGCTGGATGATGTTGGTGCCGCTGGTGCTGCTGTCGCTTGGCGCGCTGGCGGCCGGCCAGGTATTCCACCATGCGTTCATCGAGGAGGCCGCGTTCTGGAACCGCTCGCTCGCCTATGACGGCGAACTGATCCATGCGATGCACGAGGTGCCGGTCTTGGTGAAATACGCCGCCACCATCGCCATGGTGCTGGGCCTCCTGACGGCGATCTTCGCCTACATGCTGCGCCCACAAGTGCCCGGCAAGGTGGCCGCCGCACTGGGGCCGATCTATCGCTTCGTGTTCAACAAGTGGTATTTCGACGAGCTGTATGACCGCATCTTCGTGCGCCCCGCGCATGCGCTGGGCCGGGTGTTGTGGCAGCGCGGCGATGTCGGCATCATCGACCGGTTCGGACCCGACGGCGCCGCCTTCCTGGTGGGGCGCGGCTCGGTGCTGGCTCAGCGCGTCCAGTCGGGATACCTGACCTCCTACGCGCTCATCATGCTGCTGGGTCTGGTGGGTCTGGCAAGCTGGGCGCTGGCCTGATGGGCGGCATTCCCATCCTCTCGCTTCTGCTGCTGGTGCCGCTGGCGGGCGCCATTGCCTGCCTGTTCGTCTCCGCTCCCACCGCGCGCATGGTCGCGCTCGCCGCCACGCTGGCCAACCTGGTGCTGGGATTGGTTTTGTGGGCCAGCTATGAGGTGGGCGGCGCGCAATGGCAGTTCACTGAGCGCGCGGAACTGTTCGCCGGCTTCTCCTGGGCGCTCGGGATCGACGGCATCGCGCTGATGCTGATCGTTTTGAGCGTATTCCTGATGCCGATCTGTATCGGGGCCAGCTGGTCGGCGATCCAAGCCCGTGTCAACGAATACATGGCGGCCTTCCTGCTGATGGAGACGCTCATGCTGGGCGTGTTCATGGCGCAGGACCTGCTGCTGTTCTACATCTTCTTCGAAGCCGGGCTTATCCCGATGTATCTGATCATCGGCATCTGGGGCGGATCGAACCGGATCTACGCCGCCTACAAGTTCTTCCTCTATACGCTGCTCGGCTCGGTGCTGATGCTCATCGCCATGTTGTGGATGATCTTCACCGCCGGAACCAGCTACATCCCCGCGCTGATGGCGGCCGACTTTCCGATCGCCGCGCAGACCTGGCTGTGGCTGGCCTTTTTCGCCAGTTTCGCGGTCAAGATGCCGATGTGGCCGGTGCATACCTGGCTGCCCGATGCGCATGTCCAGGCGCCCACCGCGGGCTCGATCATCCTGGCGGGCGTGCTGCTCAAGATGGGCGGCTACGGCTTCATCCGCTTCTCCCTGCCGATGTTCCCCGATGCCAGCGCCCAGTTCATGTGGCTGGTGTTCGGCCTGTCGATGGCGGCGGTGGTCATCACCAGCCTCATTGCGCTGGTCCAGCACGACATGAAGAAGCTGATCGCCTATTCCAGCGTCGCCCACATGGCCATCGTCTCCGCCGGGCTGTTCGCCTTCAATGTCCAGGGCTTGGAAGGCGCGATGGTGATGATGCTTTCGCACGGGCTGGTCTCGGGCGCGCTGTTCCTGTGCGTGGGCATCATCTACGACCGGCTGCACACCCGCGAGATCGCACGCTACGGCGGGCTGTCGACCAACATGCCGGTCTATGCCGGGATGTTCCTGTTGTTCACCATGGCCTCGATCGGGCTTCCCGGGACCAGTGGTTTCGTTGCCGAGTTCCTCAGCCTGGCCGGGGTCTACCAGGTGTCGAGCTGGGCCACCTTCGTGCTGGCGCTGGGGATTATCCTGGGCGCGGCCTATATGCTGGGCCTGTTTCGCGGGGTCGCCTTCGGCCCGCAGCGCAACGAGGATGCGGCCCTGTTGCCCGACCTCAACCGCCGCGAGCTGGCCCTGCTGGCGCCGCTTGCCGCGGGGGTGCTGTGGATGGGCGTCTATCCCGAGAGTTTCCTTGCCCCCATGCGTGCCGATATCGCCATGCTCGAGACACGCGTCGCCCGCGCCGCTCCGGCAGGCGATGCGCAGTTCGTCCTTGCTCGGCCCGATGACACGGTGCGCGCGATGAGCGGCGAGCCGATGATCGAAGCCTCGCGCCGGACCGGGCCGCCCCCCGTCCCCGAGAGCGCGCAGTGATCGACCTTGGCCATTCGCTGGCGCTGATCGCCCCCGAGATCGCGCTCGTCCTCAGCGGGCTGGCGCTGCTGCTTGCCACCGCCTTCCTGGGCGACGGGGCGGCGCGCGGCATCACCATCGCCGCTGCGGTGGCGCTGGGCGGCGCCTTCGCCCTGTCGGTGCCCAGCGTCGCGGGCGCCGAGGTGGGGCTCGACAGGCTGGCGTTCCTCGGTCTGGTGCGCGCCGATGCCTTCGCCGGTTTCGCCAAGCTGGTGATCTACGCCGCCAGCATCGCCGCGCTGGTCATCGCGCCCGGCTTCTTCCGCCGCGCCAATGCCCTGCGCGGCGAATATGCGGTGCTCATCTTGTTCAGCGCCGTGGGCATGAGCATCATGGTCTCGGCTGCCGACCTGATGACGCTCTATATCGGCCTGGAGCTGCAATCGCTCTCGGCCTATGTGCTGGCCGCGTTCCTGCGCGACGATACGCGCTCGGCCGAGGCGGGGCTCAAGTATTTCGTGCTCGGCGCGCTTGCCAGCGGTATCCTGCTGTTCGGGATGAGCTTGGTCTACGGGTTCACCGGGTCCACCAGTTTCCTGGGTATCTCGCTGGCGCTGGAGGCCGGCATGTCGACCGGTGCGCTGTTCGGGCTGGTCTTCGTGCTGGCGGGGCTGGCCTTCAAGATCAGCGCGGTGCCGTTCCACATGTGGACCCCCGATGTCTACGAGGGCGCCCCCACCCCGGTCACCGCTTTCTTCGCCAGCGCCCCCAAGGTGGCGGCCATCGCGCTGACCGCACGGGTCATGATCGAGGCGTTCGGCAGCCAGCTCGATGCCTGGCGCCAGATCGTGGTGTTCACCGCGCTCGCGTCCATCGTGGTCGGCGCGCTGGGCGCGATCGGGCAGGAGAACGTCAAGCGCCTGCTCGCCTATTCCTCAATCAACAATGTCGGCTTCATCGTGATCGGCCTGGCGACCGGAACCGTGGCCGGGACGGGCGCCATGCTCGCCTACTTGGTGGTCTATGTGGTGATGACGCTGGGCAGTTTCGTGGCGGTGCTGATGATGCGCGATGCCGACGGCGTGCCGGTCGAGCGGCTGTCCGATCTGGCGGGCCTGTCGACCACCCGCCCGCTGATAGCATGGTGCCTGCTGGCGCTCATGTTCAGCCTGGCCGGCATTCCGCCGTTCCTGGGATTCTGGGCCAAGCTGGTGGTATTCCAGGCGGCGGTGGAGGCCGATCTGGTGGCGCTGGCGCTGATCGGCATCGCGGCCAGCGTCATCGGCGCTTATTACTACATCAAGATCATCAAGGTCATGTTCTTCGACGCGCCGGCGGACATCGTGCGCGCGCGCGCCGATCGGGCCAACTGGGCGCTGCTGGCGATCTCGGCGCTGATCATCTCGCCGCTGGGCTTCCTGGCCACCGGCTGGCTCAGCCTTGTCGCCGACCGCGCCGCCGCCGCCCTGTTCGTCGTGTGACGCCCGGCTCGGTGTCCCAAGAGCTCCGCTTCGTCCATGAAACGGGGTCCACCAATGCCGACCTGGTCGCCGACCTCAATTCGGGCCGCAAGCGGGGCGAGGGCAGCTGGCTGATTGCCGCGCATCAGACGGCGGGGCGGGGCAGGCAGGGCAGGCAGTGGGTGGGCCAGGCGGGCAATTTCGCCGGCTCGACACTGGTCCGGCTCGAACCCGGCGATCCGCCCGCAACCACGCTGACGCTGGTCACCGGGGTTGCGGTCTATGAGGCAATCCGCGAGTTCCTACCCGAACCTGCGCCCGCCGCGCTAATGGTCAAATGGTCCAATGACGTCACGCTTGACGGCCGCAAGCTGACCGGCGTGCTGCTCGAACGCACGGGCGACTGCGTGGTGGCGGGGGTGGGTGTCAACCTTGCCTCGGCGCCCGAGATCGCGGGGCGGCGGACCGCGCATCTGGGCGAGTTCGTTCCCGCGCCCGACCCCGCAACCTTCGCGCACGCGCTGGCCGATGCCTTCGCCTTCGAGCTCGCGCGCTGGCGGCGATATGGGGCGACGGCGTTCATCAAGCGCTGGATGCACGTCGCCCATCCGCTGGGCACGTCGCTCACCGTGCATGATGAGACGGGCACGCGGATCGCCGGAAGTTTCGCCGGGATCGAACCCGACGGTGCGTTGAGGCTGACCATGGCGGACGGTGCCAGGCGCATCATTCGCGCAGGCGATGTCGAGGCCGGTGCCGCTCCGACACGCGATAGCGGGGGGCACGGCTGATGCTGCTGGGGGTGGATATCGGCAACAGCAATGTGGTCGTCGCGCTGTTCAAAGCTGACCCAGACAAGGCCGGGGACAAGCCGCGCATCGCCGCGCGCTGGCGCGTCGCCACCGATCCGCGCCGCACCGCCGACGAATACGCGGTGTGGCTGTTCCAGCTGATGCAGATCGAAGGTTTCATTAAGGCCGACATAACCGCCATGATCGTGGCCAGCGTGGTCCCTCGCGCGCGGCACAATTTCGTTGTCCTGGCGCAGAAATATTTCGCCCTCGAACCGGTCTTCGCCGGCGAGGGCGAGGCGGGCTGGGGGTTCGAGATCGATGTCGACGAGCCCCGCTCGCTCGGTGCCGACCGGGCGTTGAACGCGCTCGCCGCGCACCGATCCTATCCCGGCGATCTCATCGTCATCGACTTCGGCACCGCCACCACCTTCGACGTGATCGACTTCAACGGCGCCTACAAGGGCGGCATCATCGCGCCCGGGATCAACCTGTCGCTCGATGCGCTGGTCAGCCAGGCGGCCAAGCTGCCGCGCATCGCCATCGAGGTGCCGCGCACCAGAAGCGTCGTCGGTCGCAATACCGAAGACCAGATGCAGATCGGCGTGTTCTGGGGCTATGTGGCCATGATCGAGGGACTGGTCGCGCGCCTCAGGGCCGAGATCGGCCGGCCCGCGCGCGTCATCGCCACCGGCGGCCTGGCGCTGCTGTTCGACAAGCAAACGGAGATTTTCGACCATGTGGACCCTGACTTGACGCTCGATGGCCTGGCCCTCCTCGCCCGCCGCGAGAACCTGATATGAAGCGCGACTTCACCCCGCAGGACGAGCTTTTGTTCCTGGCGCTGGGCGGTTCGGGCGAGATTGGCATGAACGTCAACCTCTACGGATGCCTGGGCAAATGGCTGATGGTGGACCTGGGGATGAGCTTTGGAGCCAACGAATATCCGGGCACCGAATTGCTGTTCGCCGACCTGGAGTTCATCGAGGAACGCGCAGACGATCTTCTGGGTATCGTCCTCACCCACGCGCATGAGGACCATATCGGCGCCATCCCCTACTTCGCCGCCGACCTGGGCGTGCCCCTCTATGCCACCCCGTTCACCGCCGATCTCATCCGCCGCAAGCTCCAGGAGGCCGGGCTGGTTGGGGAGGTTCAGCTCAACATCATCGAGGAGGATCACGGCACGCTAACCCTGGGGCCGTTCCAGATCACCTATATTCCGCTCGCCCATTCCATCGCCGAGGGCAATGCGCTGGTCATCGACACGCCGCATGGAAGGGTGTTCCATACCGGCGACTGGAAGCTGGACGAGGAGCCGCTGATCGGCACGCCGGCTACCGAGGAGGAGCTGGCCGAGATCGGGGACGAGGGCGTGCTGGCGCTGGTGTGCGATTCGACCAATGTGTTCAATCCGCACGCCTCGGGATCGGAAGGCGCGGTCTATCGCGGGTTGCTGGCCGAGGTGGCACGCCAGGAGGGCCGCCGGGTGGTGGTGACCACCTTTGCCTCCAATGTCGCCCGGCTGCAGACGCTGGGGGCGGTGGCCGAGGAAACCGGACGCCGGCTGGTGGTCGCCGGGCGCTCGCTCGACAGGATCATCGAGGTGGCCAAGGACAATGGGTATCTGGAGGATTTTCCCGATACGGTGGATTTCGACAGCGCCATGCGGCTTCCCCGGGGCGAGGTGATGGTGCTGGCAACGGGCGGCCAGGGCGAACCGCGTGCCGCGCTGGCCCGGATGGCGGATGACAATCACCCCATCTCGCTCACCGAAGGCGATGTGGTGCTGTTCTCCAGCCGCCAGATCCCGGGCAACGAGATCGCCATCGGCCGCATCCAGAACCAGCTCGCCATGCGCGGCATCGTGATGGTGACCGACCGGCAGAGCGAGATCCATGTCTCGGGCCATCCCGGGCGCCCCGAGCTGGAAGCGCTCTATTCCTGGCTGCGACCCCGGATCCTGGTCCCCGTGCACGGCGAGGTGCGCCACATGCGCGAGCAGGTGCGGCTGGGGCGGGCCAGCGGCATTGGGCGAGCGGTGTTCCAGGCCAATGGCGATATCGTCCGCCTCGCGCCGGGCGAGCCGGGGGTCATCGCCAAGGTGCCCTCGGGTCGGCTGGTGCTCGATGGCGACATCCTGATACCGGGCGATGGCGAGGCGATCAACGCCCGCCGCCGGCTGGCGCGCGACGGGGTGATCCTTGTCGCGCTCGATGATCGCGGCCGGGCGCAGGTGCAGGGCATGGGCCTGCCGCTCGATGAGGATTACGACGAATTCGTCGCCGAGGCCGAACGCGATGTCGAGGCCGCAGTCGCCAAGCTGAAGGGCGGCGCGCGCGACAAGGCGGCGTTGTCGGAGGCGATGCGGCTGGCCGCGCGGCGGGCGGCACAGCGCTGGTCGGGCAAGAAGCCGCAGACCATGATCGTCCTGCCGCCCGCGCTGGCCGGGGAAACCCGCCGCGCATGAAGTGGACCTCCATCCTGGCGATCTACGCGCTGTTCTGGGTGATGTGCGCCTTCGTGCTGCTGCCGTTCGGCGTGCGCACGCATGACGAGGCGGGGGTGGAGAAGGTGCCCGGCCAGGCCGACAGCGCGCCGGTGGATTTCAGACCCGGCCGGCTCGCCCTGCGCGCAAGCGTGCTCGCGGCGGTCTGCTGCGCGCTGTATATCGCCAATTACCTCAATGGCTGGATCACCGTGGATGACCTCAACCTGCTGGGCAAGCCGCCCAACTGGGAGAACTGAGCGGCGCCCTAACACCGACCCACCGCCTCACTCGCGCAGCCGCTCGGTCGCCTGGGCCAGCGCGACATACAGCTTGCCGATGTCGGAAGATAGCAAAGTCACCGCCAGCGCATGACCGTTGCGCGTTGCCAGCACCACGCGCAGCATCGATTCGAAATCGTGGATGTAGCGATTGACCAGCCCCTTGAACTCATCGTCCTGGCGATAGAACTGATAGACCCGCTCGGCCTGCTGGCTGGGGATCAACTTGACCGCCTTGCGCGTGAAGACCCCGTAATCGCCGCGCATATAGGCCTGCCACGCAGTATCGGGCACGTCGGCGGCGAAGAACTTGGTGATGTCGAGCGAGGCGGAGTTCATCTTCTCGATCAGCTTGGTCATCTCGATCGAGAAATCCTTGGTCGGCTCCTTAGCCACTTCCTCGCGCCCCTTGGCGATCCGCGTTTCCAAATGACCGATCTTCTCTTCCAGCCCGCCAATCAGCGAGGTCAGCTGCTCGATGGTGGCCCGTCCGGCTCCCGCGCTGTGCTCGGCCGCGCGTTCCAGCTCGGTGATGGCGGTCCTGGCTTTCTCGGTCAGCCCCTGGTCGATCGCCGCCAGGCTGCGCTCGCCGAAATCGGTGGCAAAATCCCTCAGCGCGCGCTCCTGTCCTTCGCGCAGCCGCGCCGCAACACCCTGCGTGCTGCTTTCCAGCTCCGCCATCGCGCCGGCCAGCTCGGACCTGGTCCGCTCGGCCAGCGTATCGGTCTGCGCGCTCAGCCGCTCGAGCTTGGCGCCTAGCGCGTCCAGCGTCTCGGACGATACCGGAATGCCGGTCTGCGCCTTCTTCAGATGATCGACCAGCGCCGCGCTCTTGGCTTCGGTGGCGGCGATGGTCTGGCCAAGCGAGCGCGCCTGGTCCTCGAACGCGGCGAGCTTGTCGCCGGCATTGTCGAGCGCGGTGGGGATGGCAGCGGAGGTGACCTCGGCGCTCTGGCGGATCATCGTGAAGAAGCGCTCGCTGGCCTCGGTCATGTCGCGCATCGCCTGGCCGCTATGCTCGAGATGGTCGCGGCTTTCGGCGAGCCGGGTGGAAAGATCGCCGGCGAAGCTGCCCAGCGCGTCCGAAGCGGCCTCGCATTGCTCGACATGGTGCGACAATTGCCGGTCGATCCCCGACATGCCCTTGGCAAGGTCGCGGCTGCGCTCCCCCAGCTCTTCCAGCCGCGTCAGTTGCGCGCGGCGGCGCTCATCCAGCTGCGCATCGAACGCATCGAGCTCGCCCGCCAGCCCGTCGAGCGCGGCGACCTGATCGCGGTTCGCCGCATCGCGCTTCTCGGCAATCTGCGTCTCGAAGGCCGCCAGTCGCCCGGCCGCCGCCTCGTCGATCCGCTCGGCCTCGGCATGCAGCGCTTCCAGCCGCGCGCGCGCATTGTCCATCGCCGCCTCGTCCACCTCGACCACCTTGCCCACGGTCTCCTTCATCCGCGTCTCGATCCCCGCCACCGCCTTGTCCCAGCCACGCAGCGCATCGGCCTGGATCCGCTCGAGTTCGCCCGACAGCCGCAGGCTCTCGTCGCGGATCGTCTTGACCCGGGTCTGCAGCTCGTCCGCCGCCTGGCCCGCGCGGTTGCGCATGGCGATATCCTCCTTGCTGAGCGCCTTGGCGAGCTCGTCGGCACGGCGCCGGATGGCGGACAGGTTATCCGCCTCGCGCGCCTCGAGTTCGGCCCGGAAGCGCTCGGATTGCAGCCGCAGATGTCCCAGTCGCTCCTCGGCGGTCTTGTCGAGATCGGCGGTGGAGCGTTCGAGCTTCTCGAGCGTGCCGGTCAGGTCGCCCAGCAGCGTCTGCAACCGGCCGCTCGACGCATCGCCCGCCTGCGCCAATCGCTCGAAGCCGCGCGACACCTCTTCCAGCCTGGTCCCGGCGCGCGCGCCTGCCTCGTCGATCCGGGCGACGATATTATCCGCCGAAGCGGCCAGCGCGGGCATCTCGCTCCCCAGGCTTCCCAGGTTGCCGAACGCCTCCCATTCGCGCGGGTGCTCGGCGAACATGTCGCGCGTGGCGGCGAGTTCGCGGTTGATCGATGCCAGCCGATCGTCGAGCGAGGCGGGTCCGTCCGACAAGGCGCGGGCGATCTCGGCAAGTCGCGCGCCCTCTCCGCCGATATAGCGCAGCGCCAGCAGCCACAGGCCGAGCACCAGCAGCACCGGCATCGACCAGATGGCGACAAGCATCCACCATTCCTCGCCCGCGTCACCGACCGAGGTGACAAAGACGATGGTCCAGGCGGCAATGGCGATGGCGGCAAGCAGCGGAAGCACACCGTTGCGGCTTGCCGGCTCGCGCGAGCGTGAACGCCGGCGCGCGCTGCGCGAAGGAGACGGCCGGGCGCGATCGCGCGGGGCCGGTCGCTCGATTGGTCGCTTGTCCACGCTCATTGCCACATCCCCCCGTGCCGTCCGCGCGGCTGCCGCTTCGCCAAGGTCCGCACCGAACCTGCCCGTAAAGCTTGGTGCTGGGGGTTAAACCCTGCCCTGCGCGGCTTTGCAACCGGATGGTGGCGCACCCGGTGGTTGGCAGGGGCGACAGGCCATCCTAGCAGGGACGGCATGGGAGTGACCTGGCCAGCGGGAGCGCCGCGCGTTGCGCTGATCGCCACGGGAGAGCGCGGGGCCGCGCCCGCGCCGCAGGTCGGCGGGCGCTCGCTGGTGCTGCGCCAGTTCGACTTCGCGCGGGCGGCGGGCGCCGTGCGGATGATCGCCTTTGGTGACGGCGCTGCCGAGGACGCACGCCTGTTGCGCGAGGCTGCGGCGGACGCGGGACTGGCGCATGCGAGCATCGCATCGGCACATGCGCTGGTGCCGTTGGTCGATTGGCGCGACGAGCTGCTGGTGCTTCAGCCCGAAGTCATACCCGGCGCGCCCGAAGCGCTGGCCGAGCTGGGCAAGGGGTCGACGGTGCTCGCCTTTCCCGCCGATCACGATGCGGCGCGCCGGTTCGAGCGGATCGACCGGCAGCACACCTGGGCCGGCGCGCTGGTCATGCCCGGCACTCTGGTCGACCGGCTCGAGCAATTGCCCGAGGACGCCGATCCGCACAGCGCATTGCTCAGGATCGCGCTGCAGGAGGGCGCGGCGCTGCACCTGCTGGACCCGGCGCTGCTGGCGCGCGGGGACTGGGCGTGGCTGACCGATGCGGACGAGGCGTCGGCGTTGGAAAACGCGCGGCTGCCTGCGATAGTCGGCCGCGCACCCGGGCGGGGGAGCGCGGCGCGGCTGGCCGGGTTGATCCTGCCGCATGTCGCCAACCCGCTGACAGGACGCCGTCACGCGCCTGCGTTGCTGAGGCTTGCGGCAGTGCTGCTGCTGCTGGCAGCGATCGTGCTGATCAGCTGGCGCGGCTGGGTCACGACCGGGCTGGTGCTGTTCGCGCTGGCGCTCGTTCCGCTCCATCTCGCTTCCATGCTGGCCGAGCTGCGCCGCATGCCGTTCGAGCGGGTCCGGGGCGATCGCTGGACGTACCTGCTTCCCGATGGCGCGCTTTTGCTGTGCACCGTGCTGGCGCTCGACGGCGAGTGGGTTCGCCGCCTGTTCCCGCCCGTGGTGCTGCTGGTGGCGCTGACCGGCATGGGCGGGGGCGGGCGCTGGCGCAGGCTGGCGAGTGACCGCGCGGCGGGCGCGCTGGTTCTCGCCATCGCCGCGCTGGCGGGGGTGTTCGAGCCGGCGCTGATGCTCTGGGCGGTGGTCGCCCTTGGCCTCGCGCTCTACCCAAGGCAGCAGCGCTAGACCTGCAAGCTGGCGACGAGCACGCCCGCCCACGGGTTGTCCGCCTGATACGCTCGCCGCGCGCCCGGCCAGCCTCGCGCCCGGCTGCTCAGCGCTGGTCGATGGGCACGTAATCGCGTGCGGTGGGTCCGGTATAGAGCTGGCGCGGGCGGCCGATCACCTGGCCGGGGTCGGAGATCATCTCGTTCCACTGCGCCACCCAGCCCACCGTGCGGGCCAGCGCGAACAGCGCGGTGAACATAGTGGTCGGAAAGCCGATCGCCGAGAGGATTACGCCCGAATAGAAGTCCACGTTGGGAAAGAGCTTCTTCTCGACGAAGTAATCATCGTTCAGCGCCATCTCCTCCAGCGCCAGCGCGGTCTCGAAGACCGGATCCTTGACCCCCAGCGCATCGAACACCTCGCGCACGGTCTTCTGCATCACCGCGGCGCGCGGGTCGTAGTTCTTGTAGACCCGGTGTCCGAAACCCATCAGCCGGAACGGGTCGTTCTTGTCCTTGGCGCGCTCGATGTAATGGCCGATGCGCTCGGGCGTGCCGATCTCGCGCAGCATGTTGAGCGCGGCCTCATTGGCCCCGCCATGCGCCGGTCCCCACAGGCAGGCGATGCCCGCGGCGATGCAGGCGAACGGATTGGCCCCCGACGAGCCCGCCAACCGGACGGTGGAGGTGGACGCGTTCTGCTCGTGATCGGCATGCAGGATGAAAATGCGGTCGAGCGCCTTCTCCACGGCTGGCACCACCTCATATTCCTCGGCCGGAACGCCGAAGGTCATGCGCAGGAAATTGCCCGTGTAGCTCAACGAGTTGAGCGGCTGCATGAAGGGTTGGCCGATCGCGTATTTGAATGCCCAGGCGGCAATGGTGGGCATCTTGGCGAGCAGCCGGTGGCTCGAGATCATCCGGTGCTCGGGATCGGAGATATCGGTCGAATCGTGATAGAACGCCGACAGCGCGCCGACCACGCCGCACATGATCGCCATGGGGTGCGCGTCGCGCCGGAACCCCTGGTAGAACTGGCGCAGCTGGTCGTGCAGCATCGTGTGGCGGGTGATCGTGTAGGTGAAGTGGTCGAGCTCCTCCTTGGACGGCAGCTCGCCGTTCAGCAGCAGGTGCGAGACCTCCATGAAGCTGGAATGCTCGGCCAGCTGGCCGATCGGGTAACCCCGGTGCAGCAGCACGCCTTCCTCGCCATCGATGAAGGTGAGCGCGCTTTCGCAGCTGGCGGTGGACTTGTAGCCCGGATCGAAGGTGAACTTGCCCGTCGATTCGTAAAGCTTGCGGATATCGACCACATCAGGGCCGCAGGTTCCCTCGAGCACCGGGTAGTCGGCGGTCTCGCCACCGATCGTCAGCTGCGCTTGATTGTCCACCAAGGTTTCGTCTCCTTCGTTCAGGTGCGCTGGACTTGCGCGACGGGCTGATCGGCCCGCATTATTTGGTCGTTGATCCGCGTCAGGCTCTCGTCGCGGCCCAGAAGCACGAGCACGTCGAAGATGCCCGGGCTGGTGGTGCGACCGGTCAGCGCAGCGCGCAGCGGCTGCGCGAGCTTGCCCAGGCTCAGGCCGAGTTCGTCGGCCAGCGCCTTGAGACCGGCCTCGAGCGGCTCGAGACTCCAGTCGCGCTGTTCTTCCAGCCGCTCGGCGACCCGGCCCAGACGCTCGCGCCCCTCGTCATCGAGCAGCGCGCGGGCGGGTTCGGTCAGCGCCAGCGGGCGCGTCTCGAACAGGAACGCGGCCCCTTCGGCAAGCTCGCCCAGATCGCGCGCGCGCGGCTTGAGCACGGGCATGGCCTCCGCCAGCAGCGCGCTGTCCGCCTGCGGACCGATGCGCGGCGCGACCAGCTCGGCCAGCCGCCGGTCATCCGCCTGGCGGATATAGTGGCCGTTCAAATGGAGAAGCTTCTTCAAGTCGAAGCGCGACGGGCTCTTGCCCACACCGGCAAGGTCGAACAGCGCGATTGCCTCGTCCCGGGTAATCTCCTCGCGGTCGCCATGGCTCCAGCCCAGCCGCAGCAGGTAATTGAACAGCGCCTCGGGAAGAATGCCGAGCTCGTCGCGATAGGCATCCACCCCCAGTGCGCCGTGCCGCTTGGACAGCTTGGCGCCGTCGGCCCCGTGGATCAGCGGGACATGCGCATAGACCGGCTCGTCCCAACCCTCTTCCAGCCCCTGCCCATCTGCGAAACCGTTCATGGCGCGGATCACTGCCAGCTGGCGGAAGGCGTTGTTGAAGTGATCATCGCCGCGGATGACGTGGGTGACGCCCATGTCCGCGTCGTCCACCACCACCGCCAGCATGTAGGTGGGTGAGCCGTCTGCGCGCAGCAGGATGAAATCATCGAGCTCGCCATTGGCGACGGTGACGCGGCCCTGGACCGCATCCTCGATCACCGTCTCGCCCCGGTCGGGCGCGCGGATGCGGATGGTGAAAGGGGCATCGGCAGGCGCGTCGGCGGGATCGGCCTCGCGCCAGCGCCCATCGTAGCGCAGCGGCTGGCGGGCGGCGCGCTGCTCGTCGCGCATCTGGGCCAGTTCCTCAGGCGTGGCGAAGCACTTATAGGCCCGTCCCGCTGCCAAAAGCTTGTGCGCCACCTCGGCATGACGCGCGGCGCGCTGCGACTGGTAGACAACCTCGCCGTCGAAATCGAGACCCAGCCATGCCAGCCCGTCGAGGATGGCGGCGATCGCCGGCTCGGTCGAGCGGGCGCTGTCGGTATCCTCGATCCTCAAGAGAGCGCGGCCGGCATGGTGGCGCGCATAGAGCCAGCTGAACAGGCCGGTGCGCGCGTTGCCGATATGCAGGAAACCCGTGGGCGAAGGCGCGAACCGCGTCACGACGGGGCGGCCCGGCGCTGCTCGCGTGTCGCTTTCGCTTGCCTTCACCACCCGTTTGATGTCCTGTTCTGTCCCGTTATGGCAACGCGCCTCGAGCCCGAGATGCCCCCGGGCGCCTATGGGGGCGATGCTGCAGCGCAGCGTCCGCAATGGCGAATGCGCTCGCGCTTGTCCAGCATGGCCGATGGCATGGAGGCCTTTCTGGGCCGCGCGGGGTTCGATCGCGGGCCGTGGCTGACGATCGCCTTTGGCGGCGGCATCACCTGCTGGTTCGCGCTCGACGGGCCGGCGGAATGGATCGCCATGATGGCGTTCTGCGCGGTTTTGGCGCTGGGCGCGCTGGCCCTGTGGAAGGGCGAGGCGGCGCGCGCTAGGCTGACCACCGCGGCGGTGGTGATCGGCCTGCTGGCGGCGGCCGGAGTGGCGGCGATCTGGCTGCGCTCCGAAATGGTCGGCGCGCCCGCGATCGAGCGACCGATGTCGGCGGAACTGACCGGCCGCATCCTCGAGCGCATCGACCAGCCGGCCGAGGACCGCGTTCGGCTGGTCCTGGCGACGCGTCACCCCGACACCGCCGAGCCGATCAAGGTGCGCGTCAACCTGCCGCTCGAGCAGGACCGCGCCGAAATGACCGAGGGCGCGGTGTTGCGTCTCACTGCCCGCCTCATGCCGCCCGCACCGCCGATGCTTCCGGGATCATACGACTTTGCCCGCGCCGCCTACTTCCAGGGCTATGCCGCCACCGGGAGCGTCCAGGGCGAGGTGGAACTGGTGGACGTGGCGCGCGGCGACGGCTCGCTGCTGGCATCGCTCCAGCGCTCGTTGTCCACCCATGTCCGCTCGCAGCTCGGCGGATCGGCGGGCACCATCGCGGCCGCCTATGCCAGCGGCGATCGCGGCGCCATCGCCGTTGCCGACGACGAGGCGATGCGAAATTCGGGGCTCTATCACCTGCTCTCGATCAGCGGGCTGCATGTCAGCGCGTTGGTCGCCGCGGCCTATCTCATCGCCATCCGCCTGCTCGCATTGTGGCCCTGGCTCGCTCTCAATGCGCGGCTGCCCGTGGTCGCCGCCGCGATCGCCGCGCTTGCCGGCATCGGCTATACCCTGCTCACCGGCGCCGAGGTGCCCACGGTGCGCAGTTGCCTTGGCGCAATGCTGGTGCTGATCGCGCTGGCGCTTGGACGCGAGCCGCTGTCGCTGCGAATGGTCGCGGTGGCCGCCTTCGCGGTGCTGTTGCTGTGGCCCGAATCGCTCATCGGCCCCAGCTTCCAGATGAGCTTTGCCGCGGTGATCGCCATCGTCGCGCTGAGCGGCTCGAGCCCGGTGCGCGCCTATCTGCGCTCGCGCGAGGAAGCATGGTGGATGCGCGTGTGGCGCTCGATGGTCATGCTGCTGGCGACCGGCATTGTCATCGAGATTTCGCTCACGCCCATCGTGCTGTTCCATTTCCACCGCTCGGGGCTCTACGGCGCGCTTGCCAATGTGGTGGCCATTCCGCTGACCACCTTCGTCACCATGCCGGCGATAGCCCTGGCGCTGTTGCTGGATCTGCTGGGCCTGGGTGCGCCGGTGTGGTGGCTGGCGGGCAAGAGCCTCGATCTGATGCTGTGGATCGCCCACTTCACCGCCGGCCAGCCGGGCGCGGTCCGGCTGATGCCGCAGATGAGCGATGTCACCTTCGCGCTATTCGTGGCGGGCGGGCTGTGGCTGGCGCTGTGGCGCGGGCGCGAACGGCTGCTGGGCTTCGTCCCCGTCGGGGTGGCCACGATCATGCTGCTGGCGACCCCGGTGCCCGACCTGCTGATTTCAGGCGACGGGCGGCATGTGGCGATCACCGGTGAGGGCGAGCGGCTGTTGGTGCTGCGTGTCTCGCGCTCGGACTTCACCCGCGACAATCTTACCGAGCTGGCCGGGATTTCAACCGAGCCGATGGCGCTGGCCGACTGGCCGGGCGCGCGCTGCAGCGCCGATTTCTGCTCGATGACGCTCCGGCGCGGCGGGCGCGACTGGAACGTGCTGATGAGCCGCTCGAACGAATATGTGCCTTACGACGTGCTCGAAGAGGCGTGCGCGGCGGCCGATATCGTGGTCTCGGACCGGGGCCTGCCGCGCACCTGCGAGCCGCGCTGGCTCAAGGCGGACCGCCGCATGCTGCGCGAGACCGGCGGGCTGGCGATCAACCTGGCGAAGTCGCGCTACCAGACCGTCGCCGACAGCCAAGGCGCACATGGCTGGTGGCGCAGCGAGCGAGCCGACGGTCCGCCGTATCGCTAGAGTTCGGGGTGCCGTGGGTGGGCAAGTGAAATCGGGCGCTGGAGGGGGATCTGATCCCGAACCGACAGTCTTGCGTTTGATCCCGCCGCGATTGCTGGAATAAGTGGATCGCCACTTGCGCCGCCGACCTGCAAATCCATCCGCTCAACCCGGCCGCAGAGGGGTGCATAGCGCAAGGCTTGCGCCGCATATAACCGCGCTGCAAGCCGATCCGCGCACACGGCTTCCGCGCTACCAAGATGGCAGCCGCCGCCCCGAAGATCAGTTGTAGCGGCGCAGCAGGCCGGCGAGCTTGCCTTGCACTTGGACCTCGTTCACTTCGTAGGTCTGCGCCGGGTAGGAGGCGTTGGCGGGGTCGAGCCTGATCCGGCCACTGTCGCGCCGCAGGTATTTGAGCGTTGCCTCCTCACCGCGAACCAGCGCCACCACGATATCGCCATCGCGCGCGGTGTCGGCGCGGCAGATCAGCGCATAGTCGCCATCCAGAATGCCCGCCTCGATCATCGAATCGCCCGAAACCTCGAGCGCGTAATGGTCGCCCGCGCCAAGCAGCGCCGCGGGTATGGGGAGCATGCGGCTGTCTTCCAGCGCCTCGATGGGCATGCCGGCGGCAATGCGGCCATGCAGGGGAACCTCAACGGTGTCGTTCGCCGGACGCGGGGGCGCAGGCGGGGCGCTGGTTCGGCCCGCGATCTCACGCGGGGGAGCAGCCTTGCCGCCCGCACCCGCCAGGCTATCTGGGCGACGAACCACTTCAAGCGCCCGCGCCCGGTTAGGCAACCGCCGGATGAAGCCTCGCTCCTCGAGCGCCGAAATCAATCGGTGCACACCCGACTTGCTCTTCAGGTCGAGCGCATCCTTCATCTCCTCGAAGGATGGCGAGATACCGCAATCTTCCAGGCGGTTCTGAATATAGAGCAGCAACTCGTGCTGCTTGACGGTTAACATCGGCCTCTCACCCCCGATTACAAATGTTCCACGTGGAACAATCGCGGAACAGCTAGGCAACTTTCCAACATCCGTCAACCCGTCATGGATCAGGTCAGCGGGAGGACCTCCACCGTCGAGCCCGGATCGACGGTAGGGGCATGCGGCGGCCGGCAGATCAGGCAATCAGCCCACGACAACGCCATCAGCGCGCTGCTGTCCTGTTCATCAAGCGGCGAGACACCGCCCGCCACGATACGCGCCCGAATAAAAACAGCACGGCTTCCGGTTGCCGGGAGTGGTTCATGCAGCATGACCGTCAGCGGCGTGGGAAGCGGCGCGCTACTCCCGCCCAGCCAGCGAAGCAGCGGTAGCATGAACAGGAAGGAGGTGACGAAGGCCGAGACCGGATTGCCCGGCAGGCCGAGGACGATCTGGCGCCCGCGCCGTGCCACCAGCAGCGGCTTGCCCGGCTTGATGGCGATGCGCCAGAAGTCGATTGTCGCTCCCCAGCGCTGCAGGGCGGGGCGGATGAAGTCGTGATCGCCCACCGAGGCGCCACCGCTGGTGACGAGCACGTCGGCGGCTGCGCCTTCCTCGAGCGCGGCAAGCAGCGCCTCCATCCGGTCGGGCACCGGGCCGATCCTGGCGGTTTTCGAAACAAGGGGCCCCGCCATCGCCGCCAACATCGCACCATTGCTCGCAGGCGTCTGGTGACGCTCGCATAGAGCGGGATCGGCGGACAATTCGTCGCCGCTGTCGAGCACCGCGATCGAAGGGCATCGGCCAACCTCGACGCGTGAAATCCCACCGGTCAGCAGCAGCGCGAGGCGCGCCGGGGTCAGCAGGGCGCCTGCTTCGAGCAGCGGATCGCCGGTGCGGAAGTCGAAACCCGCGCGGCGGATATGGCGCGCGCTCGCTTCGCCGGTCGCGCGCAACCAATCGCCCTCGAGAATGGCGTTCTCCTGGATGAGGATCGTGCCCGCACCCTTGGGCAGCATCGCGCCGGTGGAGATGCGCACCGCTTCGCCCGTTCCCAACTGACCCGAAAAAGGCCGCCCAGCCGCGCTTTCGCCGACGATCCGCCATGGCCCGGCATGCTCGTCCGCGCGCATCGCATAGCCATCCATCGCTGACAGGTCGGCGGCGGGCTGGCTGCGGCGGGCGATTGGCTGGCCGGCGACAAAGCGCCCCGCCGCCTGCGCGACATCGAGCGTCTCACTGCCCAGCGGCTTGGCCATCGCCAGCAGCCGTGCCTGCGCCTCTGCCAGCGGGATCGGCGGCGGCAGGCTCACCCGGCGCTGCTGGCCGCCCGCCAGGGGCCGCTCTTGCCGCCGGTCTTCTCCACCAGCCGGATGCCCTCGATCACCATGCCCTTGTCGAGCGCCTTGGCCATGTCGTAGATAGTCAGCAGCGCGATCGAAACCGCGGTCATCGCCTCCATCTCCACCCCGGTGCGGCCGTTGAGCGAGACCCGCGCGGTAACTCCTATGCCATTGCTTTCGAACGAAAAATCCAGGGTCACCGCATCGAGCGCGAGCGGATGACACAGCGGGATGAGATCGCCCGTGCGCTTGGCGGCCATGATCCCGGCAATGCGCGCGGCGGCGAGCACATCGCCCTTTGGACCGCTGCCCTCGCGCACGGCCGCCAGCGCCGCGGCGGACATGCGGATAACGCCCGTGGCGGTGGCCGAGCGCGCGGTTGGCGCCTTGCCGCCCACGTCCACCATCCGAGCGGCGCCGGTTTCGTCGAGATGGGTCAGGCCGGTCATGGTGGTCGCGTCGGCTAGAACAGCCGCCCGCCATCGGGGACGGGAAGGGCAGGAGCGCACAGCACGACCTCGCCCCCGGAATCGGGCAGGCCCAGCGTCAGCACCTCGCTCATGACCGGCCCGATCTGGCGCGGCGCGAAGTTGACCACTGCCAGCACCTGCCGGCCGACCAGCTCGTCGCAGCTATGATTGGCGGTGATCTGGGCCGCGCTTTTCTTGCGGCCGATGCCGGGGCCGAAATCGATGAGCAGGATGATCGAGGGCTTTCTCGCTTCGGGAAACGGGCGCGCCTCGCAGATCGTGCCGACGCGGATATCGACCTTGAGAAAATCGGCGAACTCGATCCGGGGCGCGGGCGGGGCACCGGGTGCATGATCGACATGCATCGCCTCAGGCCCCCAGCAGCCGGCGCGTCGCGGCTTCGATGTCCGGTTCACGCATCAGGCTTTCTCCGACCAGCAACGCCCGCACTCCGACCTTGGCGAGGCGGGCGCAATCGGCCTGGGTGGCGATGCCGCTTTCGCTGACCAGCAGCGCGCCGGGGGGAGCGAGCGGGGCAAGGCGACAGGTGGTCGCCAGATCGGTGGTGAAGGCGGCCAGATCGCGGTTGTTGATCCCGACAAGGCGTGTCTGGAGGGCGCTCGCGCGTTCCATCTGCGCCTCGTCGTGCACCTCGACCAGCACGTCCATTCCGCGCTCGCTCGCAGCCGCTTCCAGCTCGCGCATCTGGTCGTCCTCCAGCGCGGCGACGATGAGCAGCACGGCATCGGCGCCGATCGCGCGGGCCTCGGCGACCTGCCAGGGATCGAGCGTGAAATCCTTGCGCAGCACCGGCAGCGAGCAGGCGGCGCGCGCTTGCCGCAGGTGGTCCTCGTGACCCTGGAAATGCGGCGCATCGGTCAGGACCGACAGGCAGGTTGCACCGCCGTGCTGATAGGCCAGCGCATGGTGGGCCGGGTGGAAGTCGTTGCGGATCAGGCCCTTGGAGGGGGAAGCTTTCTTGATTTCCGCGATCAGCGCCATGCCCGATGCCGCACCGTCTTCCAGCGCCCGGCGAAACCCGCGCGATGCACTGGCCTGACGCGCCTGGCGGTCGAGCGCGTCGAGGCTGGTGCGGGTCTTGCGACCGGCAACCTCCTCGCGCTTGACGGCGCAGATATCGGCAAGCCTGCTCAAGAGGCGCGTGGGCCCATCATGACCTGTGATCTCCGCGCCGTCCGGACCGACCATGAATCCGACCCGGCAGGCAGGGCCCGGCGGCAAGCTGGGTGTTCATCGGGCCGCGTCAATCCAGCGATCGAGCAGCTTGCGCGCATCGCCACTGTCGATCGCCCGGAGGGCGAGTTCGGCCCCCTCGCGCCATTCGCTGACCGTGCCGGCCACGATCAGCGCGCCGGCGGCGTTGAGCAGCACCGCGTCGCGATAAGGCCCGGGCGTTCCTGTCAGCAATGCGCGCAAGGCCGCCGCGTTATGCACCGCATCGCCACCCCTGATCGCCTCGATCGGGGCATGCGGCAGGCCCGCCATGTCGCCATCGACGCGGATCATGCGCACTTCGCCGCCGGAAATGCGGGCAACCTCGCTCCCGCCTGCCAGGCTGAGCTCGTCGAGGCCCTCGTCGCCCGAGACGATCATCGAGCTTTGCGTGCCCAGCTGGGCCATGGCATCGGCATAGATCGGCACATAGGCGGGCCGGGCAATGCCGATCAGCTGGCGCGAGACGCGCGCCGGATTGGCCAGCGGCCCCATCAGGTTGAAGATGGTGCGCCGGCCGATCTGTTTCCTGATCGGCTGGATGCGCCGCATGGCCGGATGATGGTTCTGCGCGAACAGGAAGCAGATGCCGATCTCGCGCAAGGTCGCCTCGGCGGTGCGGCCGGCCGCCGCCATGTCGAGGCCCAGCGCCTCGAGCGTATCGGCCGCGCCCGCCTTCGAGCTTGCCGCGCGGTTGCCGTGCTTGGCGACGGGCACGCCGCAGGCCGCGACCACCAGCGACACCGCGGTCGAGACGTTGAGCGTGTGATGCCCATCCCCTCCGGTGCCGCACACGTCGACCGCCTCGGGCGGAGCGGCCACCGCGATCACCCGCTCGCGCATGGCCTCGGCAGCACCCGCAATCTCGCCCGCGGTCTCGCCGCGTTCGGTCAGCGCAATCAGAAAGCGCGCGATTTGCTCATCTGTCCATTCGCCGTCGAGCATGGCGCCAAAGGCCGCGTGCGCCTCTTCGCGGGTCAGCGGTTGCTCGGTGGCGGGCAAGCGCATCAGGCAGCCATGGCGGGGCGGGCGCACAAGGCGAGGAAATTGGCCAGCAGGTCATGCCCGTGCTGGGTGGCGATGCTCTCGGGATGGAACTGGACGCCGTGGATCGGCAGCTCGCGGTGGCGCAGGCCCATCACGCAGCGGCCGGCGATCCCCGGGGTTTCGCTGGTCGCGTTGACGATGAGGCTGGCGGGGACCCGGTCCACCACCAGCGAATGATAGCGCGTCGCCTCGAAGGGGGAGGGCAGGCCGCGGAACACTCCGCTGCCGTCATGCGTGATCGCGCTGGTCTTGCCGTGCATCAGCCCGCCCCGCCTCACGCGGCCGCCGAAATGCTGGCCGATCGCCTGATGGCCCAGACACACGCCCAACAGCGGGCGCTGCTCGCGGGCACAGGCGGCCACCAGCGCCAGGCTGATCCCCGCGCCGTCGGGGTCGGAGGGTCCGGGCGAGATCAGGAAGCCGTCCGCGCCCGCTTCCATCGCCTGCTCCACGCTCACCGCGTCATTGCGCACCACCTTCACCCGCGCGCCCAGGTCCATCAGCTGGTGGACCAGGTTGAAGGTGAAGCTGTCGTAATTGTCGATCACGAGGATGGAACCGCTCATCGAGCTTGCATTCGCCGGGTTCGCGGAGCGGATCAAGCGTTCATTGGCCGGCTGGACCGGCTGGAAAGGCTCGGCCCGCCATGGCCCCCGTCGGCGTGCCGGTTGCCGCCTCCTGCGCCACCCGGATCGCCTCGCGTGCGGCGGCCAGCAGTGCGGCGGCCTTGGCCCGGCATTCGCGCGCCTCGGCGTCGGGATCGCTGTCGGCGACGATCCCCGCGCCCGCGGTGACATTCATCACGCCGTCCTTCACCACCGCGGTGCGCAGCAGGATGCACGAATCGAAGCTGCCATCGGGTGCGAAATAGCCGATCCCGCCGGCATAGGGCCCGCGCCCCTCGGGTTCGAGCTCGGCGATGATTTGGCAGGCGCTGAGCTTGGGTGCGCCCGACACGGTGCCCGCGGGAAAGCCAGCGAACAGCGCATCAAGCGCATCGCGGCCCTCGGCGAGCCTGCCGGTCACCGTGCTGACGATGTGCATCACGTGGCTGTAGCGCTCGATGGCGAAGCTCTGGCGCACCGCCACGCTGCCTGGCGCCGCTACCCGGCCGATATCATTGCGCCCCAGATCGAGCAGCATGAGGTGCTCCGCCCGCTCCTTGGGATCGGCCAGCAGATTCGCCTCGTTCGCCAGATCCTCGGCCGGACCGGCGCCACGCGGACGGGTGCCGGCGATCGGGCGGATGGTGACCTCGCGCGTATTCTTTTCGTCCATGCCGTCGGCGTCGTTTGGGTCGCCGGGCGCATGACGGACCCGGACCAGGATCTCGGGACTGGAGCCGACCAGCGCGAACTCGGGCAGGTCGAGGAAGTAGAGGAACGGCGAGGGATTGACCCGCCGCAATGCCCGGTAAAGCGCGAATGGCGGCAGCGGGAAGCGGCTGGTGAAGCGCTGCGCCAGCACCACCTGAAAAATGTCCCCGGCCGCAATATGCTCCTTCCCCGCCAGCACCATGTCGCGATAGGCGCCCGGTTCGAGCACCGACTTCAGCTCGGGAGACGGAGCGCCATCGGCAGATGGGGCCTCTTCCACGGGTGACGGGGCGGGACCCGCCAGCAGGTCGAGCGCCTCGCCGATCCGCCGGCTGGCCAGAGCGATCGCCTGTTCGGGGTGTGTCTCCCCAGGCCATAGGGGGGTGAGCAGCACCAGGGTGTCGGTCACGTTGTCGAACACCAGCACAAGCGTCGGGCGGACGAACAGCATATCAGGAAGGCCGAGCGCGTTGGCCTGCAGGCCGGGCACATGTTCGACCAGCCCGATGGTTTCATAGCCCAGATAGCCGACCAGCAAGGCCAGCGCGGGCGGCAGGCCGGCCGGGACCGCAACCTGGCATTCGCGCACCAGATGGCGCAGTTCGGACAGGCCGTCGCCCGGCAGCAGGGCAAAGGCGGTCCGGTCATGACGCCAGGCACGGTTGATGGCGCTTAATTTACCCGAGGCGCGGAACACCAGATCGGGGTCGAGCCCCACCAGGCTGTAGCGCCCACGCGTCTCGCCGCCCTCGACCGATTCGAGAAGGAAATCGCCACGCCCCGGCTGCATCAGCCTGGCCGCCGCGCCCACCGCGGTGAGCATGTCGCCCACGATCTCACGCCAGAGGATCGCCGGATTGCCTGCCTTCAAAGACGCGAGCGCTTGCCCCGCGCCTTGCAAAGCCTGGTGCGGGGCTTCGTCGCTTACTGAAACCATCGCGGCGAGACGATCACGCGCCAGGTAGCGGACCGCCGGCGATCACCGGCCGCCGGCAAGATCGGCGACCACCGCCTGATAGGCGGGCTCGTTGCGCTCGACACCGACCTGCTGGCGCACCGCGGCGATGAATTGCGCGACATATTCATCGCCCAGCACGCCCTCGAACTGGCTCAGCGTGGCGCCGATGATCGGGTCGCTGGGCGCAAGCTCGGGGGTGACGATGTCGCTCAACGAAACCACGAACCAGCCCTCGTTGCCCGCATCGGGCAGCCGCTTGACCGAGCCTTCGGCCATCGAGAACAGCAGCGCGAGCGGTGCGGGCAGTTGACCGAGTTCGGCAAGCTGTTCGCGCCCCAGGCGTATGTTTTCCACCGGTGGCAGGGCGGTTTGCTCGGCGCGCATCGCGCTGGCAAGGTCGGCCCCGCGCGCCACCCGGCGCTCGATGCGCCGCGCGGCCTCACGGGCGGCGGCAAAGCCCTGGTCGCGGCGCCACTGATCGACCACGCCTTCGCGGATCTCGGCGAGCGGCGCGGCGGCGGCGCTGGTGATGTCGGTCACCTCGAACAGCAGGAACCGGGCGCCCTGTTCGAGCGCGGCGATCTGCGGTTCGCCCTCATCCATGTCGAAAGCGGTATCGAGCGCGGGTTCGAGGACTTCGGGCGTGCTTTCGCCAGTGCCGTAGACCTGGCCGGCGGCGGTGATGGGCGGCGTGGTGGTCAGTTCCAGACCAAGCTCGCGGACGATCTGCGACAGGCTGGCGCGATCATCGAGCCGTTCCTCAACGCGTGCCGCCAGGTCGCCCAGTGCGGCGGTGCGCTGCTCGGCGGCAAGCGCCTGGACGATGTCATCGCGCGCCTGAGCAAGCGTTGTCGCCGGGCGGCCTTCGATCGCATCCACACGCAGCACATACCACCCAAGCGGGCCGCGCGCGGGTTCGGCGATGGACCCGCGCGGAGCGGCAAAGGCATTTCTGGCAACCGCCGCCGAAGCCTGTCCAGCGAGCGTTTCGCGGTCCAGCGCGGCGATGCCGGCGGTGGAAAAGCCCTGTGCCCGCGCGGCCGCTTCCAGCGTCGTCCCACCGCCCGCTGTCTGGGCGAGCTGGCGCGCCGCGCCTTCGCTGGGCACGATAACCTGGGTGAACGCGCGGTCCTCGCGCGCTGCATATTGGCCGGCATCGCGTCGATAGCGCGCGGCGACCTGGGCGGCGGTGGGCGGGTTGAGACCGCTCAGCGCATCTTCGCCGAACGCGGCATAGCGGATGACGCGCCTTTCGGGCAGCACGTAGCGCGCGCGGTTGGCGCGGTAATAGGCCTCGAGCTGCTGCGCGCTGGGCGCGGCGGCGGGCAGAAAGGCGCTGCTGGGGACCAGGCCGATCGCGCCGTTTCGCGTCTCGCGCAACAGCTGCGCATACCGTCGCGCAATCGTGCGCGGCATGGCGGTGCCCAGCGCGATGGGCGAGACCACCTGCCTGGCGAACAGACCCATAGCGAGATCCTCGCGCACGATCCGGTCGCTCAGACCCTGTTGACGCAAGGCAGCCTGATAGGCCTGGGCGCTGAACCTGCCGGTGGCGTCGTTGAAGGCGGAAATCTGGCGGATCTCGCTGTCGACGAGGCGCTTGCCGGCCCGCAGACCATGTTCGCGGCCGAACTCGGCCAGCGCGACCCGCGCGAGCATGCGGTCGAACACATCGGCCGCCCCACCCGCGGCGACGAAGGCCTCCATGGTGAGCGCGGGGTCCTGCTGGCGGGCCTGCTCGAGCGCGCTGGTGATGTTGGAGGACAGCTCGGCGGTATCGATCCGCCTGTCGCCCACCACCGCCACCCGGTCACCGCCGGCCACCCCGCCGAAAACGGTGGTATTAGCCACATCCATGCTGGCGAAGGCGAGCGCCACGATCGCCAGGAAGGCCAGCGTGATCGCGATGCCGATCTTCGACTTGAAGAAGTTGCGGAAGAAGGTGATCATCGCTGGCAGACCTGCCCTGTGTGGATTGGATCGGCACGCGGGCCCGATCGCCGCTACCGGCCAACGCCCTTATCCCGGCTATCGCGGCGCCGCAACAGGCGGGCCGGGGCTTCCCCGTTCCGACCTGGTCCTGGCGGGTCAGCCGGTAGGTGGGAGCGCCGCGCGGTTTTGGCTTTTGACAAGTTTGATGCGGGGGCCTAGCGCGCTGGGCCACTTTGCCCGGCTGTCCGCCCGCCCGAGGGCGGGCGCCGGCATAGTTCATCAATGCAGCAAGGAACGCACATGGCCAGGCGCCCCTATATCGTCGGCAACTGGAAAATGCATGGCACCAGGGCAATGCTGTCCGAAGCCCGCGCTATCGACCGGGCGGCCGAGCGGCTGCTGAAGGTGGAGGTGGCGCTGGCCCCGCCATTCACGCTGATCCACGCGGTGCGCAAGGAAGCCTCGCTGATCGCGGTGGGGGCGCAGGATTGCCATGTCGAGGAAGCGGGCGCGCATACCGGCGATGTCTCGGCGGCGATGGTCAAGGACGCGGGCGCCGGCTTTACCATCGTGGGCCACTCGGAACGCCGGGCGGCCTATGGTGAGAGCAATGGTGTCGTGCGGGGGAAGGCCGAAGCGGTGCTGGCGGCGGGAATGAACGTGATCATCTGCCTGGGCGAAAGCGATGACCAACGCGCTGCGGGAGAGGCCGAGGCGGTGGTCGGCGGTCAGCTTGCCGCGTGTCTGCCTGCCGAGGACAAGGTGGGCGAACGCCTCGGCGAGCGGATCACCATTGCCTATGAGCCGGTCTGGGCGATCGGCAGCGGGCGCACGCCGTCGCTGGCCGAGATCGGCGAGATCCACGCCTCGCTGCGCGCCGGGCTCGGCCAGGCTTATGGCAAACAGGGCGCGGACGTGCGCATCCTTTACGGCGGATCGGTCAATCCCGACAATGCCGGCGAAATCCTGGCGGTGAGCGAGGTGGGCGGCGCATTGGTCGGCGGAGCCAGCCTGCAGGCCGAGAGCTTCCTGGGCATCATTGCCGCGGCTGCCGGCGGGGATGATGGCTGAGCTGCGGCTTGTCTCGGGCCGGGCAGCGCATTAGATGGCGCATCGTCCGGCGAAAGTTCGGCAAACGATAGACGGAAAGCACGATATCTGATCATGGGCCTGTTCCTGTTCCTTACCATCATCCAGGGCATTGTCGCGGCGGCGCTGGTGGGCGTGGTGCTGATGCAGCGCTCGGAGGGCGGCGGGCTGGGCGTTGGCGGCGGCGGCAGTCCCGGTGGCCTGATGTCGGCACGCGGGGCGGCCGATTTCCTGACGCGGACCACCAAGTGGCTGGCGGTGCTGTTCGTCGGCCTGTCGATCGTGCTGGCGGCGATGGCGGTGGATGTGACCTCGACTGCCGAGATCGACGACACGCTCGATCGGTCGGTGACGCCCGATCGGATCGATCCGCTGGCCCCGGCCGCATCACCCGAGCCGGAGCCGCTGGTTCCCGGCGATACAGGGCTCGACGGCGCGCCACCTGTAAGCCCGGTGCCCGATAGGGGCGATGATCCGCTGGCCGACGTCGCCCGCTGATACAGGTCCGAGCACTCCTGCTTACCCGCGACTGAGTTCGCCGGGCAAACAGACGGCGCTCAAACCCTAGTAAGCCAAGGCATCGAGCGCGCCCCGGGCAAAAAGCCCATGCGCCGCCGGGCACAAAGCCGATGCGCCCTCGGGCAAAAAGGCTGATGCACCGCTTGCCCCGAATCCGCGCACATGCCTAAGGCGTGAGCCCCATGACGCGGTTCATCTTCATCACCGGCGGCGTGGTCTCATCATTGGGCAAGGGGCTGATGGCGGCCAGCCTGGGCGCATTGCTCCAGGCGCGCGGCTACAGCGTGCGCATCCGCAAGTTCGACCCCTATCTCAATGTCGATCCCGGCACGATGAGCCCCTACCAGCACGGCGAGGTCTACGTGACCGACGACGGTGCCGAGACCGATCTGGACCTTGGCCATTACGAGCGCTTCACCGGTGTCTCGGCGCGGCAGTCGGACAATATCACCTCGGGCAGGGTCTATCGCGACATCATCGCGCGTGAGCGGCGCGGCGACTATCTGGGCGCCACGGTGCAGGTGATCCCGCATGTCACCGACGCCATCAAGGCCTTCGCGCTGGCCGATACCGATGACCTGGACTTCGTGCTGTGCGAGGTGGGCGGAACGGTGGGCGATATCGAGAGCCTGCCCTTCATCGAGGCGATCCGGCAGCTGCGGAACGAGCTGGGACCGGCGCAGACCGCGGTGATCCACGTGACGCTGGTGCCCTATATCCAGGCGGCGGGCGAGCTGAAGACCAAGCCCACCCAGCACTCGGTGCGCGAGCTCACCAGCCTGGGCGTGCAACCCGACCTGCTGCTGTGCCGCACCGAACATCCGCTTCCCGCCACCGAACGGGCCAAGATCGCGCTGTTCTGCAACGTGCGCAAGGAAGCGGTGATCCAGGCGCTTGATGCCGCCAGCATCTACGAGGTGCCGCTGCAATATCACGCCGAGGGGCTCGATGCCGAGGTGCTGCGCCATTTCGATCTGCTGGACGCCGCCCCCGCGCCCGCGCTGGAGGTATGGCGCGACATCGTCGAGCGCCACCGCCATCCCGAGGGCGAGGTGACCATCGGCGTGATCGGCAAGTATGTCGGGCTGCGCGATGCCTACAAGTCGCTGTCCGAAGCGCTGACCCATGGCGGCATGGCGCACAAGGTCAAGGTCAATATCCGCTGGATCGATGCCGAGATGTTCGAGCACGATCATGACGAGGTCGCCGCCAGGCTGGAGCCGCTGCACGCCATCCTGGTGCCCGGCGGCTTCGGCACGCGCGGTTCGGAAGGCAAGATCGCCTCGGTGCGGTTCGCGCGCGAGCGGCAGGTGCCCTTCTTCGGCATCTGCCTGGGAATGCAGATGGCCTGTATCGAGGCGGCCAGGAACACCGCAGGGATTACCGGGGCTTCCTCCAGCGAGTTCGGCGAGACGGGCGCGCCGGTGGTGGGCATCATCACCGAATGGATGGGCAAGGAGGGGCTGGAACAGCGCTGCGCGGCGGGCGATCTTGGCGGCACGATGCGGCTTGGCGCCTATGACGCGGTGCTGGCGGGCAATAGTCATGTGGCGGCGATCTATGGCGGCCGGACGCATGTTTCCGAGCGGCACCGCCATCGCTACGAGGTCAACGCTGCCTATCGCGAGGCGCTGGAGAAGGGCGGGCTGGTGTTCAGCGGAATGTCGCCCGATGGCCTGCTGCCCGAGATCGTCGAGCGGCCCGAACACCCGTGGTTCGTGGGCGTCCAGTTCCATCCCGAATTGAAAAGCAAGCCGTTCGACCCGCATCCGCTGTTCGCCGACTTCATTGCCGCGGCGATCAGGCAGTCGCGATTGTTCTGAGCGATAGTGCAGCCATGCGAAACGGGGGCGGCACCCTTGGGCGCCGCCCCACTGTTATGGATCAGACCATGCGGAACTTGCGCGGAAACTACGCCGCTTGGGCGCGCGTGTCCTCTTCCAGCGCATTGCCGCCCTCACCATCGACCGCCTCGAGCGGCTTGCCACCGATGGCGATCTTCTTGGGCCGCATGGCATCGGGAACCTCGCGCACCAGGTCGATCACCAGCAGGCCGTCGGCCAGATCGGCATTGGCAACGCGCACGAAATCAGCCAGCTCGAAGCGCCGCTCGAAGCCGCGATTGGCAATGCCGACATGCAGCATGTCGCCCGCGCCCTCTTCCTCGCGCTTGCGGCCCTCGACCACCAGCAGGTTCTGCTGCGCGGTGATATCAAGGTCCTTGTCGCGGAAGCCCGCCACCGCCAGGGTGATGCGGTATTCGTCTTCGCCGCGGCGCTCGATATTGAACGGGGGGTAGTTGTCGCCGCCGCTGCTGCGCGCATTGTTTTCGAGCAGGTCGAACAGGCGGTCGAAGCCCACGGTGGAACGGCGATAGGGGGTGAAATCAAAACGGGTCATAGCAAAACAAATCCTCTTATGAGCAACTTGAAGCATCCCGGGGACCCGGTATCGGCATCCCCTCGGTCAGCGGCGCCATTGAGCACGCCACGACAGGGCAAACATGGGTTCATGCCCACCGTGCTTCAAGAGATTCGAACCGCAGAAAAAGGACAGGACGAGCGCAACATGAAGGTAGAGATCTATACCAAGATGCTGTGCGGCTATTGTTCGCGCGCCAAGCGGCTGCTGTCGGCGAAGGGCGTGGATTACACCGAATACGACATCACCTGGGGCGGCGAGAAGCGCGAGGAGATGCTGGCGAGAAAGCCCGATGCGCGCACCGTGCCGCAGATCTTCATCGATGACCTGGCGATCGGCGGATCGGACGAGCTGCATGCGCTCGACCGGGCGGGCAAGCTCGACGCCATGCTCGGGCTCTGACGGCTGTCATGACGCGGATCGCAGTGTTGCAGATGACCTCGGGCATCGACCCCGCGGCCAATATGGCAGCGATCCGCGATGGTCTGGCGCAGGCGCGCGCGGGCGGGGCGCAGATGCTGTTCACCCCGGAAATGGCGCTGCTGCTCGACCGTGACCGCGAGCGGTCCGCGCCTCATGTGTGCGCAGAAGACGAGATGGTGGCGCAGCTACGCCGGGCGGTGCGCGCCGAGGGGCTATGGCTGGCGCTGGGCCTTCCGGTGGCGCGGGCGGATGGGATGCGGGCCAATCGCTCGCTGCTCATCGCACCCGATGGCACGGTGGCGGCGCGGTACGACAAGATCCACATGTTCGATGTCGCGCTTGCAGATGGCGAGGCGTGGCGCGAATCGGCGGCCTATTTGCCGGGCGAACAGGTGGTGTGGGTGCCCGATACGCCGCTGGGCCGGCTTGGCCTCACGATCTGCTATGATATCCGCTTCCCTGCGCTGTTCGATGCGCTGGGGCGGGGGCCTTGCGATGCCATCGCCATTCCCGCCGCCTTCACCGTGCCCACCGGCAAGGCCCACTGGCATCTGCTGGTGCGCGCGAGAGCGGTGGAGGCGAGTGCCTTTGTTATCGCTGCGGCCCAGGTCGGCGAGCATGAGGACGGACGTCGCACCTATGGCTATTCGCTGGTTGTCGACCCGTGGGGCGAGGTGCTGCTCGACATGGGGGGCAAGGAAGCGGGGCTGGGTTTCGCCGACCTTGACCTGGCGCGTATCGAAGACGTGCGCCGCCAGTTGCCCAGCCTTGCCAATCGCCGCGCGATTTCCCAGTTAGCCGCGCAATGATCGTCTACGACCTCGATTGCGAAGCCGGCCACCGCTTCGAAGGCTGGTTCGGCTCGTCGGGCGACTATTCCCGGCAGCAGGAAGCAGGACTGGTCGCTTGCCCCAGTTGCGGCTCGGCGAAGGTCACCAAGGCACCGATGGCGCCTGCGGTGCCGCGCAAGGGAAGCGATGGTGTGCGACCTCCGCTGCCGACGCCGGGCGAAGGGGACGTTGGCGAAGTGCCGGCAAAAGCGGATGCGGCGCAGGGCCAGCCGGCACCCGCGCGAGCGATGCCACCCGCGTTTGCCAAGGCACTGGCCCGCGCGGCCGCAGCGCAGGTCAAGATGCTGAGCAAGTCACGCTTCGTTGGCCGCGATTTCGCCGAAACCTCGCGCGCCATCCATTATGGCGAGCGACCCGAGGAGACCATCCACGGCCAGGCCAGCGCCGAAGAAGCGCGCGATCTGGCCGAAGAAGGCATCACCATCGCCGTGCTGCCTTTCGCCTTGGCGCCGCCCGATGAGGTGCACTGAGCGCGTGTTCTTCGAAAGGGGCGTTGGCGATGCCGCCATCCGATTGCTCTGATCGGCGCAAATCCTTAAGGCAGGCACCGGCGCGCCCGTAGCTCAGCAGGATAGAGCATCGGATTCCTAATCCGGGGGCCACAGGTTCGAATCCTGTCGGGCGCACCAGCTTTTGGCTGATCCTCGCGGCTGTTCCCTTCGCGTTACTGCGGGGCCGCTGCGGGCGCGCGGTTGTGCTTGCGGACCTTGGGTCCGGGTTGCGTGATTTCCGGGCTGTTCCTTGCGGGCTGTTGCCTGTGCTGCGCTACGGTCGGGCTACGGCGCGCGGTTGCGCTTGCGGACCTTGGGTCGTGGTTATTGGGTGTATCCTGGCGAGGTGTCGCGTGGGATTGCCTCCGTCGTTCAGAATGTCAGATCGATGGTGATTAGCGGGGCATGTCCGATCTGGTCGGGGCCGTCGTCCTCGAAATCCTGTTGGCGCAGATAGGCGACGCCCAGGCTCAACATTTCGCTTGCCTGGTAGGTGATGCCCGTGGTGGTGCGCAGGCCGGTTAGCCCCTCATCGCCGCCGATAGCGTTGCTGCGAAGAGTGACGAACAGTTCGGCATCGGCACCGAAGGAAAGCGGGGTTTGGTAGCCGAGGGGCAACTTGATGCCCAGGCGGGGCCGAACGCGCAGCCCCATTCGGTCGGCATTATCGACAAACCGCTGCTCGAACCTGATGCGCGTCCGCCAAATGCCATGCCTGCCCGTCAGGTCCTGCAGCAGGCGCGTCTCGTTGCGTGCACCGTCATTGACCCGGCGCTCGAGTGCACCGCCGATGACGAATTGCTCGTCGAGCGCCTGGTAGAGCCATGCGCGCGCCAGATAGGTGTCGATCCGGCCATCCGCCGACGAGCGAAAGCGCTGCGAGGTTTGCAGCTCCACCGCGGTGTCTTCGTCGAGATTTACCGCGACCGACGGGTAGAACCACAATTCGAACGCGTCGTCCGACGCTAGGGCCGGGGCGGGCAGGGCCAGTAGCAGCGCAGCGGCAAGCCGGCGGATCATAGCAACTTCCACAAAGCAAACCGACCGGCATCCGCATGGAGGCCGGCCGGTATAAGGGGTCCCGTCAGGCCGCGTAGGCCGGGCATTCAGGCAGCGTAATCAGGTCGGGTTGTAGGGGAGCGTCGACATATGGACGGCCATGCGAAGATCGCCCGCGTCGTCCCTGATATATCCGATCGTGTATTCGACCTTCGTATCGGCACCGCCGGCGGCGGGGGTGAAGAAATAATTGCCCATCGCGACCGCCATGTTGCAGGTGTTGTTGGTGATGCCTGCATTCTGCCAGCGCACGTTGGTCCACGGCGTGATCGCGAAGCCCTTGTCCTCGGCATATGACGCGTTGCCGCCCACGAAATAGGAAAGCGCGCCTTCGAAGGTCGGGCGGAACTGCTTGACCGACGCCAGCGTGGGCTTGAAGAGGACGGAACTTACATCGTAGGCATAGAAGCGTTCGATATGATCGATCGCCGCCTGGCGATAATCACCGCCTTGCTGGAACACCCGGCCGATCTGGACGATGCCGTTGCCCCAGGCTTGCTGGGCGGCGACGACCTCCTGCTCGGTGATGCAGTTCTGGCCCGTCTGCATCCCATCATAGGAGGCCTGCGAAGCGCTCATCGGGCGGGTCTGGTCGGCAGTTTGCGTCATCGCACATGCGGGGGTTATCGTCGCGACCCCAAGAACCAGCGCGAGTTTTCCGATCTTCACTTCAGCTTCTCCTCAGTCAGGTAGGTCCGCAGATCGCTTTTGCGGCCATGTGCGAACAAGTTACACGGAAACAGGCCGAGAAACTGGCTCCCCCGTGATGCGGCAAACGCCTGCCGTCCGCTTCTCGTTCCATCCTTCTAGTTCTCGTTTGGACGAACGCCGTCACGGCGCAGCGGGCCAGTTCTTTTCCGGCTCTCCTCCGGTTTTCCAGAGCGAATAGATAACCCCGCCCGCGATCAATGCGAAGGTGACGCCAAGGCTGACCCAGGCGGGAAACTTCTCGCCCCCCATGAGGAAGTCGGAGACGAAGATCTTGCTGCCGATGAACACCAGCACCGCGGCCAGCGCATATTTGAGATAGTGGAACCGGTGGATCATCGCCGACAACGCAAAATAGAGCGCGCGCAAACCCAGGATGGCGAAGATGTTGGAGGTGTAGACGATGAACGTGTCGGTGGTGATGGCGAAAATTGCCGGTACGCTGTCGAGCGCGAACACCAGATCAGCCAGGTTGATCACCACCAGCGCCAGCAACAGCGGGGTCGCCGCGCGCACCATGCGCCCCGTCTTGGGGTGCGGCATGCGCACGAAGAAGCGCTGGCCGTGCAGGTCCGGCGTCACCCGCATGTGGCGGCTGATCCAGCGCACCGCAGGGTTGTTGCCGATATCCATCTCCTCATCACCGGCGAAGAACATCTTTATGCCGGTGAAGACCAGGAACGCGGCGAACAGATAAAGCACCCAATAGGCTTCCGCGAGAATGGCCGCGCCACCAGCGATCATCAGACCGCGCAGCACGATCACCGCCATGATGCCCCATAATAGTGCGCGATACTGGTATTTGCGCGGGATGGCGAAGTAGCTGAAGATCAGGCTGATGACGAAGACATTGTCGATCGACAGCGCCTTCTCCAGGAAGAACCCGGTATAGTACAGAACCGCGTCGGTCTGGCCGCGCTCGAACCATACCCACAGACCGAACAGCAGCGCGATGCCGATATAGAAGGCGGACAGCTTGAGGCTTTCGGCAATGCCGAGCTCGCGATCCTCCTTGTGCAGCACGCCGAGGTCGAACGCGGTGAGAATGATGACGATGGCTAGGAACGCCATCCAGAACCACACCGGCGTGCCGAGCCAGTCCGCCAGCAGCACCTCAGGCAAGGCTGGCTCCGGTGCTTATGTGAGCCAATATGACGAGCGGGACTGGGAGAGCGGTCATTTCGATGGCGCGGATATCGCGGAAGGGTGCGGTCTGACAAGTCTGGTGCAAGTGATTACCGGGGCATAGAGGCGTCCAGCTTTTCAAGCTCAAGGCAACGGCTGGCCGCGAGCTGTCAGCCGATAATCGGGGCAAGTTTGATATAGATCAAGAAGGGAACAAAACCGCCGCCCGCAGGGTTCGAATTGGGCGGATGACCGTGGGGGATTTGTTTGCATATCATCTCGCTAGCGCTTGGTGGCTGCCTCAAGGGCGAGCCGGTTCGCTATGGCATCACCGAGGATACCGGCGGCCACATTGGCTATGTGCTGGGGGAGATGAGCGCGCTGGCGCAATCGGACGCCGTGTCGCAGGCAGAGATCGTCACCCGGTTGTTCGATGCGCCCCATCTGGGCCGCGAACATGCGATGGCGAGCGAATTGCTCGGCCCAAAACTGTTCATCACCCGTGTCGACAGCGGCAATCGCGCCTATCTGGCGAAGGAGGCGCTGGCGGCGGACCGCGCCGACTTTACCCGCGCGCTGCTGGCCGACCTTCGCGCTCGGCGGCGGCTGCCGGACCTGATCCACGCCCATTTCGCCGATGCCGCCGATATCGCGCAGCGCATCCGTGACGCGCTCGGCATTCCATTCATCTACACCGCGCACTCGCTGGGAATCGACAAGCGTCAGGCCATGGGGACCGCCAGCGTCGAATTGGAGCGGCGGATCGCCGAGGAGGGCCGGGCGATCGGCGCGGCGGATGCGATCATCGCCTCCTCGCGCGACGAGTGCGAGCGGCAACTGTCGTGCTATCCCGGCGCGCGGATCGGGCGGATCCACCGGCTTCGTCCCGGCATCGCGCTGACCCCGGCATCGGCGGATGCGATCGCCTCCGCACGCGCGCTGGTGCGTCCGTTCCTGCGGCATCCCGAGCGGCCTTGCATCCTCGCCATCGCCCGGCCGGTGGCCAAGAAGAACCTGGCCGGGCTGGTCGAGGCCTTCGCCCGCCATGCCGATCTGCGCAGGCGGACCAACCTTGTCCTGATCGCGGGCTTGCGCCATTCGCTGGCCGAGGGCGAGGAGGAGCAGCGGCAGGTGCTGTTCGACCTTATCGAGCGGATCGACCGGCATGGGCTGCACGGTCAGGTGGCCTACCCGCCGCGCCATACGCAGGAAGAGGTGCGCGGGCTTTATGCGTTGGCGCGCGATAGCGGCGGGGTGTTCGTCAATCCGGCGCTGACCGAGCCCTACGGGCTGACGCTGATTGAGGCGGCGGCGCATGGCCTGCCGGTTGTGGCCACGCGCAATGGCGGTCCCACCGATATCATCGCCGAGCTGGGTCATGGCCGGCTGGTCGATCCGCTCGATACCGAGGCGATCGGGACGGCGATTGCCGGCCTGGTGTTCGACCGGGGGGCATGGCGGCAGGCCGCCGCCAACGCCCGCGCGCGAATTCCGGCCATGAGCTGGACGCGCTATGCCAACGGGTTTGTCTCGCTCGCGCGCGAGATCGTGAATCGCAGACGCGCGCCTGCGGCGGTTATGCAGCGCGCCGCGGCGACCCGGCTCCTGGCCAGCGATGTTGATGGCACACTGACCGGCTGTCACGCCGGTGTGCGCGCCTTTACCCGGTTGCGCGAGCGAAGTCCGCAGCTGGCGTTCTGCGCGGCGACCGGGCGTTCGATCACCGAGGCCCGGCGAGTGATGCGCGAGTGGCGGCTGCCCAATCCCGATATCTGGATCACCTCGGTGGGCAGCGAGATCTATCTTCCCGGTGATGGCGACCCCGGTCACGGCGACCCCGGTCATGGCGAATTGGCGCTCGACACCGATTTTGCCGAGCATATCGAGCAGGGCTGGGATGTCTTGCAGGTGGCGGAGGTGCTCGGTGCGATCGACGGCCTGGTCCCGCAGCCCGATGTCGAGCAGCGGCGCTGGAAGCTGTCCTTCTTCGCCAGTGACGCCGCGCTTGCCGACACGGTGCGCCAACGTTTCGCAGCGGCGGGGCTGGCGGCGCGGGTAATCCTCAGCCATTCCCATCTGCTGGACGTGCTGCCCGCTCGCGCGGGCAAGGGGGCGGCGGTGCAGCATGTCGCGCGGCGGCTGGGGATCGCGCCGGACATGGTGTTCGCCGCCGGTGACAGCGGTAACGATCGCGATATGCTCGAGACCTGCGGCGGGGGGATCATGGTGGGCAATCATGCGGACGAGATCGCCGATCTGGCGGGCCGGGCGCATATCCGCCTCGCGCGCCGGCACCATGGGCTCGGCGTGGTCGAGGGATTGTTGCGCCACGGTGTCGCACCTGCTCGCCGCCGTGCCGTCGGTCGGCTGGCGGCATGACAAGCAAGCGGCCTGTCGGGTTCTTCGTTCACCACCAGGGGCGCGGTCATGCCGAGCGGGTGGCGGCGCTTTCCGCCGAGCTGGTCGATCGCCGCCCGGTTACCTTTTTTTGCGCCAAGCCTGACGTCTTTCCGCCGCTCGATCCGCGCGTCGAGGTGGTCACCATCCCCTCGCTGTTCGAGCCGACCGGCGCTGAACCGGTGCGCATGGCGGCGCATCCCACGCCTGAACACCTGCATTGCGCGCCGCTCGGCTGGCGCGGCATCAGGCGTGCGGTCGCCAGCATTGCCGACTGGTTCGAGCGCGCCGATGCGGCCTTGTTCGTCACCGATGTCTCGGCTGAACTGGGTCAGCTGGCGCGGATCGCCTCGGTGCCCCACGTGGCGGTGCTCCAGCATGGCGTCAGGGGCGATGCGGGGCATATGTCGTCATATCTGAGCGCGGTAGGTCTGCTGGCTCCCTATGCGCGCTCCTTGGAGCAGCCCGAGCGTGCGTCCTGGATGCGCGACAAGACGCATTACGCGCCCGGCATCGGTATCTCCCTCGATCCGGCGGCGCGTGTGGACCAGGACACCGCCCGGGCGCGGCTGGGGCTCGATCCGGCGCATGACATCGTGCTGGTTGTCGCAGGCGGCGGGGGCCGGGGAACGCCCACCGCGCCGCTGACCGTCGGTGCCAGAGCCGAGCCGCAGGCGCACTGGATCACCATCGGCACCATCGCCAGCGAATGGCACGAGACACCGCCTGCAAACCTGTCGCACAAGGGCTGGGTTGATGCGCCGGAGGTGTGGATCGCCGCTGCCGATCGCGTCGTCTCGAGCTGCGGCAACACCACCGTCCACATGGTCGCCGCCGCCGGCCGGCCCTGGGTGGTGGTGCCCGAGTGGCGCTATTTCGACGAGCAGAACCGCAAGGCGCAGGCGCTGGGCGATGCCGGGCTTGCCGCGGTGTCGCTCACCTGGCCCTCGCATGCAGGCGCGTGGGCGGCGCTGTGGGCGGCGGCGGCGCGGCTGGACCTGTCGGCACAGCGCAAGCTCGTGGATGCCGACGCGGCCGTCCGGGCGGCGGCCTGGCTCGACGGGTTGGCCGACCATATCTGGGCGGGCAGCGGTGCCGTAGCTCACCCCGTCGCCGACGAGACCCAAAGTGAGACGCAGCGGGCATGATCATCTCGGCCTGCACCCTGGCGAGCGGGCGCCACGCGCATCTTGTCAATCTTGTCACCGGTCTGGCGATGGCGAGGACCCCGCCGGCCGAGCTGGTGGTGGCGGTGCTGGGCGACGCGCCTTACGACCTTCCCACCGTGCCGTTTCCGATACGTCAGATCGTGCTCGGCGGTGGCGGCATCAGGCTGGCCGAAGCGCGCAATGCCGCCGCCCGCAGCGCCGTCGGCGACCTGCTCATCTTCCTCGATGTCGATTGCATCCCCCATCCCGAACTGGTCGGCGACTATGCGTTGCGCATTGCCGGCCGGCGCGGCGTGCTGATGGGCGAGGTCGGCTATCTGCCGCAAGGTGCGACCACGTCCGGGGTGGACTTCGCGCGGTTCGAAGTGGTCGCGGTGCGGCATAGCGAACGCGCCGGTCCGCCCTTGGCCGAGGTTGCGCCGTGCCGCGACTATCGCTGTTTCTGGTCGCTCAATTTCGCCATCGGCGCGGACGACTTCGCAAGCTCGGGCGGGTTCGACGAGGGCTACCGGGGCTATGGCGGCGAGGACACCGATTTCGGCCGCACGTTGGTGGCCTGTGGTCTGCCGCTCTGGTGGGTGCGCGGGGCCAAAGCCTATCACCAGTATCATGCCCATCACATGCCGCCCGTGCATCACTTGGAAAGTGTGCTCGCGAATGCATTGCGGTTTCGCGACAAATGGGGTGAGCCCACGATGCAGCACTGGCTGCGCGCCTTCGTGCTGATGGGTCTGCTCAAGCGCGATGGCGATGGCTGGCGGGTGCTGCGCGCGCCGGACGAGGCTGACCTGACGCTGACCAGGCAGCAGGAGCGCGAACCCTATGCCAGCAGCGCGCGGGTGCTCGAGGCGCTCGAAGCCAGGGCCTCGCAGTCGGCGGGCATGGGTCGTCTAGCAAGGCCTGGCGAGGGCGCGGCGGCCAGCGCGGCACTGTAGCGCGCCTCGTAGCCGGCAATCATGGCGTCCACCGAGAACAACCGCAAAGCCCGCGATCGGCAGGCGTCCGGCGATATTCCCCCGATCGCCGGGATGGCGGCGGCCAGCGCGGCAATGTCGCCCGCCGGAACCACGATGCCGCAATCCCCGATCACCTCGCGCATCGCCCCGCGATCGAAGGCCAGCACCGGGATGCCGCTGGCCAGCGCCTCGGCCGCGACCAGACCGAAGGGCTCCTCCCACATCGGTGTAACCAGCGCCCCGCGCGCATCAGCCACCGCGTGACGAAGCGCGGTGCCCGAGAGAAACCCAAGATAGTGCACCTGGTCATCGAGGAAAGGCTCGACATGCCGGGCGAAATAGCCGGCGTCTTCGACCGGTCCGATGATATCGAGCGGCGCGCCTGCCAGCCGAACCGCCGCCACCGCCTCTCGCAGCCCCTTGTTGGGCGTGATGCGCCCCGACCAGACAAACCGTTCGCGCCGCGCGGATGCGAGCGGTCGCCAGGCCTCACAGTCGATCCCGTTATGCACCACCGCCAGATTGGCGGGGGGGATGGCGAACCACGAGGCCGTCTGGCTGGCCGAGGGCAGCGTCACCTGCGCATGGCTCACTCCGGCGATGCCCGCCACCGCTTGCGCCATCCGGCCGAACGGCGGGACATGCTGCGAGGTGACCATCGGCACGCCTTGCCGTGCCGCCCAGGAGATAAGCTCGGGAAACAGCGAATTGTTGTGCACGATGTCGAACGCCCCGTCGGCGATCAACCGCCAGGCGCGAGCGAAGGCGGTGCACTGATAGGCGTCAAGCTCCTCGCTTCCGCGCCACTGCTCCCAGGGCAGAACGTCTTCGTAGGGCGCGGGGCAGATCGGCTCGAGCGCCGGATCATCGCTGCCCTGCGCGGCAAACAAGGTGACCTCGTGCCCGGCGCCGCGCAATGCCTTGCTAAGCAGCGCCGTGTGGGCTTCCATCCCCCCGCGATATGGCTCGGCGATGGGGAAGCGGACATGGGCGATGACGGCAATTCGCATGAGCGATCTCAACGCCGCCCCACCACGCCCGTTCCATTCGGCGCCGAACGGCCAGCGGCTTGGGCAGGGTGTCGATGACGGGAGAGGGCGGCGGGCGGGCCCAGCGATGGCGCGGCGGACCGCGCTTTGTCTTCGTGAGTGGGCTTCACCGCACCGGGACCAGTCTGGTCGCGCGGCTCATCGCCCGGCACCCAGCGATCTCTTCTATCACCGATGCGCCAGTGCCCGAGAACGAGGGGGTCTATCTGCAAGGCGCCATCCCGCATACCGCGCGCGACGGCGTGCCCGGTCACTATGCGACCGATCCGGCCCAGCATCTCATCGAAGGATGCCGGTTCGACACGCTGGCGGTGCGTGACCGGCTGCTCGCCGACTGGACGCCGTGGTTCGCGCCCGGGGCGCGCTGGTGGCTGGACAAATCGCCGGGCAATCTGGTGCGGACGCGGCTTTATCAGCAGCTGTTTCCGATGGCGCATTTCGTGCTGATATTGCGTCATCCCGAGGCGATGGCGGCGGCGCTGGCCAAGTGGTCGGACCGGCCGGCGGAGCAGCTTATCGACTATGCGCTCGATGCCTACGACCTGGCCTTCGGCGACCTTGAGTTCCTCCACTGCGCGGCGGTGCTGCGCTACGAGGACCTGGTCGCCGATGCGGAGCGCGAGCTGGTCCGTTTGTGGCGCTTTCTGGATCTTGCGCCCGGTCCGCTGGATGACCCATTGCGCGATGGCAATGCGGACTACGAGGGTGCAGTGGCAATGACCCCGGGCCAGGCGACCCGCGCCGCGCGCTATGGCTATGGGGCGGGGCTGGCGGCGGAGCGGTGGTGCGCCCCGCTGCATCATCCGCTACGACACATCGCCGAGCGAGCGAGCGAGCGCATCAAACGCCCGCCCGGCCTGATCTAGTCGGCGACGATGCGGACCGGCACCCCCTTGCTTGCCGGTGTCTGCGAGAGCTTGTCATGATACCATAGCGGCACCAGCGGATTGAGTTCGGGGAAATAGCCGGCGAGCGTTCCGCGCGGCAGATCATAGGGCACCACCGCCAGTCCGCCGACCGCGCGATACTCCTGGTCGCGGCCATCGTTATCGGTCTCCAGCCGCACCAGGTCGCCTTCGCGAAGGCACCGGGCCACCATCTCGTCGGGCCGCATCAGCACGATCATCCGGTTGCCTTCCAGCCCGCGCAACCGGTCCGAGTGGCCATAGATCGTGGTGTTGAACTGATCGTTGGAGCGCAAGGTGACGAGGTGGAAGCGCCCCTCGGCCTGGCCGATGCCGCACCCATCGAGCGTGTCGGGATCGGTGAACTCGGCCTTGCCGCTGGCGGTCTTCCACACCCGGTCATGCGCCCCATTGCCGCGATAAAAGCCGCCCGGCTGGTTCATCCGCGAGTTCATGTCGTGGAACTCATCGGGCCAGGTGCGCGCGATCAGCTCGCGGATACGGCTGTAGTCGGCCTGCCAGTCGTCCCAGCATAGCTTGGGATGCGCGGGCAGCGTGGCCTTGGCCAGCTGGCAGACGATGGCGGTCTCGCTGGCGAGATGTTCACTTGCCGGATCGCGCCGCCCGATCGAGCCGTGGATATGGCTGAAACTGTCCTCCATGCTGACCTGCTGGTTGCCGCTCGCCTGCATATCCATCTCGGCCCGCACCAGGCAGGGCAGCAGCCAAGCGTGTTTCCCCGGCATGCAGTGCGTGGCGTTCAGCTTGGTGGCGACATGGACTGTCAGGTCCATCTCGCGCCAAGCCTTGTGCGCGCGGACGTGGTCGGGAATGGCCATCGCCAGGTTGCCGCCAAGGCCGACAAAGCCCTTGTTGCGCCCGTCAAGCAGCGCCTCGACGAAGGCGACGGTGTTGTGCCCGTCCTCGCTCGGTGTCTCCAGGTCGAACAATTCGCGATATTTCTCGACCGGGGCCAGCTCCACCTTCTCGGTGACGCCCACGGTGCGCTGGCCCTGCACGTTGGAGTGGCCGCGGATGGGCGAGCAGCCTGCGCCGCGCCGGCCGATATTGCCGTTCATCAACAGCAGGTTGACCAATAGCCCGATCGCCTGCGAGCCGTTGACGTGCTGGGTAAGCCCCATGCCGTAGATGCCGATGACATTATCCGCCGCGGCGTAGATATCCCCCGCCTGCTCCATCTCGGACCGGGTAAGCCCCGAATGATGCTCGATCTCGGACCATGAGGTGTCCGCGAGCTTGGCGAGAAACGCATCGAAGCCGATGGTATGCTCGTCGATGAAGGCCTGGTCGAGCTTGCGCGCGCCGCCCTGTGCCTGGGCCTGTGTATCCAGTTCCACCACGCGCTTGGCCACCCCCATCAGCGCGGCGATATCGCCACCCGGGCGCACCTGGAGATAGAGGTGGTTCATTCTGGTCGCCGCGCCGAAGGTCATCGCCACCGGGTCCTGCGGATCGGCGAACTCGATCAGGCCCTTCTCGCGCAACGGGTTGAACACCACGATCTTGCAACCGCGATCGACTGCCTCCTTGAGCGGACGCAGCAGGCGCGGCGAGTTGGTCCCCGGGTTCTGCCCCAGATGGAAGATGGCGTCGCAATGCTTGAGGTCTTCCAGAGTGCACGTGCCAACGGGCGAGCCAATCACCTTCTTCAGCCCCACCGAGGTGGTTTCATGACACATGTTCGAACTGTCGGGCAGGTTGTTGTGCCCGTAGGCCCGGGCGAACAGGGCGAACAGATAGGACGGCTCGAGCGCCGCCTTGCCGCTGGTATAAAAGGTGACCGCCTTGGGATCGAGCGCGTTCAGCCTGGCGGTGATGGCGGCATAGGCCTCGTCCCAGCTGGTCGGCAGATAGCGATCGGTCGCGGCTTCATAGCGCATGGGATGTGTCAGGCGGCCCTGCAATTCGAGCGCGTGACCGTCCCAGGTGGATAGCTCCGACACGGTGTGTCGGGCGAAGAACTCGGGCGTGCAGCGGCGCGTGGTCAGGTCCCACAAGGTGGCCTTGGCGCCGTTCTCGCAGAACTCGAGCAAATGCGGTTCCGGCGGTTTGACCCAGGCGCACGAGCTGCACATGGTGCCGCCGGGCTTGTTCTGCTCGCGCAAGGTGGCAAGTGCGCCGGGGCCGGCCCGCTCCTTGATCTCGGTGCGGGCGATTCCTCTTAGTGATCCCCAGCCCCCCGCCGGTCCGTCATAGGTCTTGGGCTTGGGAAGAGGGTCATCCACGGCGGGCAGTCCTTGTCATCGGTCTTTTAAGAGCGTGCACGCTAGGTGAACCGCGCCGATGCGAAAAGCCCTCTTGCGTGCAGATGCAGGCCTTGCCTGTGCGGCGAACAAGGAGAAGCTGCTTGCCAGGCGTGCCGGACTATGATTCACGCCAAAGTCCAATGCACGAGGTAAAGCCGCGAAAGGCCCGGGAATGTTCGATCGCGAGAAGCTGGTCCAGGCAGGAGCGCTCAGCGTGCTGCTGGGTCTTGGCGCACTGGCGCTGGCCGGACCTTACGGGCTGATCGAATGGGGTGAGACCACCGCGCTGCTCGAGGAGCGCCAGGCGCAGATTGCCGAGCTTGAGGAACAGCGCGACGAGTTCGCCAATCTCAACGAGCGCCTCGACCCCAATGCGGTCGACCCCGATCTGGCGGCGGAGCTGGTGCGGCGCAATCTCAACGTGGCGCATCCGGACGAATATGTCATCGAGCTTGGCGACGGCCAGGTTCGGTAATCCACGTTCGCCTGGCCAGGTTCGCCAGGCTAAGGATCGCTAGTTGGGCCATCTGCGAAGCTGCTATGTCCGGGACGGGCGACCGACATAGCGTGGCACGTAATTTCTTGTGCGTAGGCGCCCTTTGGCAGGCGTTGCCATGGACGCCGGTCTTTGCCTATAGGCGCCCCCTGACAAGCGCTGTCCGCCAACCGGCAGCTGGAAAGGATCGGACCCTTGGCCAAGCCATCCCCATCGAAGGCAGGAGCAGGGGGCGCGCAAGGCGAAGGACGCCGCCGCGCTTCGGCCAATGACCGTGCGACAGGTGACCGTGCAATCCGCGACAAGTCAAACGGCGGCGGGCGCAGCGGTTCCGACAAGGCCGGCCCGGGCAGCGATGCAGGCGCCGATGCCACCAGTGACGAGGACTTCGCGCTTCGCACCCTGCAGCAGCGGTTCGAAGGCGCGCGTCGCTACGAGGCGAGCGAGGACGAGCTGATCGCCTTCTACGAGCGGATGCTGCTCATCCGCCGGTTCGAGGAGAAGGCGGGGCAGCTTTATGGCCTCGGCCTGATCGGCGGGTTCTGCCACCTCTACATCGGCCAGGAGGCGGTGGCGATCGGGCTGCAATCGGCGCTCGACCACGAGAAGGATTCGGTCATCACCGGCTACCGAGATCATGGCCACATGCTGGCCTACGGGATCGAGCCGCGTTTGATCATGGCCGAGCTCACGGGGCGCGCAGCGGGCATCTCCAAGGGCAAGGGCGGCTCGATGCACATGTTCTCTACCGAGCACAAGTTTTACGGCGGGCATGGCATCGTGGGCGCGCAGGTGGCGCTTGGCGGCGGACTGGCCCTGGCGCACAAATATCGCGATGATGGCGGCCTGTGCCTGGCCTATTTCGGCGATGGCGCGGCCAACCAGGGTCAGGTCTACGAGACCTTCAACATGGCCGCCTTGTGGGGCCTGCCGATCGTGTTCGTGATCGAGAACAACCAGTACGCGATGGGCACTTCGGTCAAGCGCTCCAGCGCCCAGACCGAGTTCCATCGTCGCGGCACCGCCTTTCGCATCCCCGGCATGGACGTGAACGGCATGGACGTGCTCGAGGTGCGCGCCGCCGCCGAGGTGGCCTTCGCGCATGTCCGCGAGGGCAACGGGCCGGTGCTGATGGAATTGAACACCTATCGCTATCGCGGCCATTCCATGTCCGACCCCGCCAAGTATCGCACGCGCGAGGAAGTCCAGGGCGTGCGCGAGAAATCGGACCCGATCGAGCTGGCCAAAGCCGAACTTACCCGCCGCGACGTCGGCGAGGAGCGACTGAAGGAGATCGACAAGGACATCCGCGCCCGCGTCGCCGAAGCCGCCGACTTTGCCGAAAGCTCGCCCGAACCCGAGCCGGCCGAGCTTTACACCGACGTGCTGGTGGAGAGCTACTGAGCCATGGCGATCGAGCTCAAGATGCCCGCCCTGTCGCCCACCATGGAGGAGGGCACGCTGGCGCGCTGGCTGGTCAAGGAGGGCGATACCGTGTCGGCGGGCGATATCCTCGCCGAGATCGAGACCGACAAGGCGACGATGGAGTTCGAGAGCAACGACGAGGGGACGGTCGGCAAGATCCTGGTCGAGGAGGGCGCCGAGGGGGTCAAGGTGGGCACGGTGATCGCCATGCTTGCCGGCGAGGGCGAGGATACAGGCGAGATCGAGGCGCCGCCCGCGGATGGTGCCGCGCCGGTGGAGAGCAAGGCGACGAGCCGCATCGAGGATGTGCCGGGCGAAGGCAAGGATGTCGGCCGCGAGCCTTCCGAGGCCGAGATCACCCAGCCGAAGCCTGCCGTGCGCGCCGCCGATCCCGCCGTCCCCGAGGACACCGCGATGACCAAGCTCACCGTGCGCGAGGCGTTGCGCGATGCCATGGCCGAGGAGATGCGCCGCGACGAGCGGGTCTTCGTGATGGGCGAGGAGGTGGCCGAATACCAGGGGGCCTACAAGGTGACGCAAGGGTTACTCGAGGAGTTCGGCGCGCGCCGGGTGATCGACACGCCGATCACCGAATACGGCTTTGCCGGCATCGGCACCGGCGCGGCGATGGGGGGCCTTCGTCCGGTGGTCGAGTTCATGACCTTCAACTTCGCCATGCAGGCGATCGACCACATCATCAATTCCGCCGCCAAGACCAACTATATGTCGGGCGGCCAGATGCGCTGCCCGGTGGTGTTTCGCGGACCCAACGGCGCGGCCAGCCGGGTGGCGGCGCAGCACTCGCAGAACTTCGCGCCCTGGTACGCCAGCGTCCCCGGGCTCATCGTCATCTCGCCCTATGATGCGGCCGATTGCAGGGGACTGCTGAAAGCCGCGATCCGCACCGAGGACCCGGTGGTCTTCCTCGAGAACGAGCTGGTCTACGGACGCAGCTTCGAGGTGCCCGAGATCGAGGACTACGTGCTCCCCATCGGCCAGGCGCGGATCATGCGCGAGGGCAACGACGTGACCATCGTCTCCTATTCGATCGGCGTGGGCCTGGCGCTGGAGGCGGCGGACAAGCTGGCCGAGGAGGGCATCGGGGCCGAGGTGATCGACCTTCGCACCTTGCGCCCGCTCGATCGCGAGAGCGTGCTTGCCAGCCTCGCCAAGACCAACCGGTTGATCATCGCCGAGGAAGCCTGGCCCACCTGCTCGATCGCCTCGGAAATTATCGCGCTGTGCATGGAAGAGGGGTTCGACGATCTTGATGCGCCGGTGTTGCGGGTCACCAACCAGGACGTTCCGCTACCTTACGCGGCGAACCTGGAGAAGCTGGCGCTGATCGATACCGCCCGCATCGTCTCCGCGGCGAAGAAGGTCTGCTATCGCGACTGAGGCCGCGCCGGGCGATCTGGTCGAGGGCCTGCCCTTGGTCCAGCGTCTGGCGCTGTCCTACGCCCCCGGCTCCGCCCGCGCCGATACGCTGACGCTGCTCGCGCTCGATACCCGGCTGGCCGATATCCTGCGCCAACGCAGCGAGCCGCTGATCGCCCAGTTGAAGCTTGCCTGGTGGCGCGACCGGTTGCGCGAGGAGCCGGCGCATTGGCCTGGCGGTGAGCCGCTGCTCGCCCGGCTTGCCGGCTGGCGTAACGCGGGCGCGCTGGTCGGGCTGGTCGATGGCTGGGAAGCGCTGCTTGCCGAGACCCTGTCGGAACCCGCGATGCTGGCCTTTGCCGACGGGCGTGCGGCGGGCTGGCAGGTGCTGGCGGACCGGATCGGCGATGGGTCTGGTGCGGATGACGCCGGCCATACGGCGCGCGGCTGGGCGCTGGCCGACCTCGCGCTGCATCTGAGCGCGGGAGCGGAAGCCGAGCTGGCACGAAGGCTGGCACTGGCGCACCATACCGGGCTCACCCCTCTGCCGCGCGGGCTGCGACCGCTGGCCGTGCTGCGCGGGTTGGCATTGCGCGCGGTGCGACGCGGCAGCGGCGAGGCGCTCGATGGACCTGGCGCGGCAATCTTGGCCTTGCGGATCGGTCTTGCGGGACGCTAGGATCGAACATGTGTTAAACTGGGACATATGGCAATGAACCGGATGCTTCTGGGCGCCTTCGGAGCGTTGGCGATGCTTGCGATCGGTCTGTTCTGGCTGCAGGGCCGGGCGCAGGTGGAGGAAGCCGCCCCGCCGCCCGAGCTGCCCGTTGCCGGACCCGCCGTCGATCCCGATGCGCTGCCCAGTGCCGACGTCGCGGGCTTGCGTGGCCCCGCCCCGCCCGAATCGGACGAGATCACGCGCGAGCAGCGCCGCTTCTTCCGCTTCGATCGCAACCGCGACGGGCGCATCACGCGCAACGAGATGTTGGCCACGCGCACCAACGCCTTCCGCAAGCTCGACAAGGACGGCAACAACCTGCTCACCTTCGAGGAATGGGCGGTCACCACCGCCACCCGCTTTTCCGAGATGGACCGGGATGGCGACGGGCAGGTGAGGATGGAAGAGCAGATCGCCTATAACCGGACGCAAGATCGCGCCCGGGCGGGGGGCAGTAGGTAGCGCTCGGTTCGGTGGAGTGCGGGCGAGGGTCCGGTCGCAAACTTCCCGGGCGGGTCGTATTCGCAAGTAAAATGCGATATCGGCGAACCGCACGTCGCCGCAGGCTCGACGCGTGTCAGGCCGCCAGCGTCTCGCGTTCACGACTGTCGAGCCAGGCGGCAAGATCGGTCTTGGCGCGGCTGGTATAGGCCTGTTTGCGCTGCTTCTTGGGGACCTCGTGCAGTGGTGGAAACAGGCCGAAATTGACGTTCATCGGCTGGAACGCATCGGCCGCCGCATCTCCGGTGATATGGGCGAGCAGCGCGCCCGACGCCGTGGTCGCGGGCGGCGCGGTCCAGTTTTCGCCCGCCAGTTCGGCCGCCGCCATCATCCCTGCAAGAAGGCCGATCGCCGCGCTTTCGACATAGCCCTCGCACCCGGTGATCTGCCCGGCAAAGCGGACGAAGGGCGCACTCTTCAGCCGCAACTCCCGGTCGAGCAGCAGCGGGGAATTGATGAAGGTGTTGCGGTGCAGCCCGCCCAGCCGGGCGAACTCGGCGCCCGCGAGCCCGGGAATGGTGCGGAAGATGCGCACCTGTTCGCCATGCTTCAGCTTGGTCTGGAAGCCGACCATGTTCCACAGCGTGCCCAGCGTATTGTCCTGGCGTAGCTGAACCACCGCATAGGGCCAGCGGCCCTGCGGAAACTCCTCGCAGGCGGTGGTTGGATCATCCAGCCCCACGCCCTTCATCGGTCCGTAGCGCAGGGTTTCGACGCCGCGCTCGGCCATTACCTCGATCGGCATGCAGCCATCGAAATAGGGGGTGTTCGCCTCCCATTGCTTGAAGCTGGTCTTCTCGCCGTCGATCAGCGCCTGGTGGAAGGCAAGGTACTGGGCCTTGTCCATCGGGCAGTTGATATAGGCCGCGCGGTCGTCCTCGCTCTCGCCCTTGTTCCAGCGCGACTGCATCCAGCAGACCTCCATGTCCACCGAATCGCGATGGATGATGGGGGCGATGGCATCGAAGAAATGCAGCCTGTCGGTGCCGGTGACCTGGGCAATGCTCTGGGCCAGCGCGCTTCCCGTCAGCGGCCCGGTGGCGATGATGACCGGGCCGCCCTCGGGCAACCGGTCGATCCGCTCCCGGGTGACGGTCACGTTGGGATGCGCTTCGAGCATGTTCTCGACATTGGCGGCGAACGCCTCGCGATCGACCGCGAAGGCCGAGCCCGCGGGCACCCGCGCCGCCTCGCCCGCCTGCATGATCAGCGAACCCATCATGCGCATCTCGTGATGAAGCTGGCCGACCGCGTTCTTCTCGTCATCATCCGAGCGGAAGGAGTTGGAGCAGACCAGCTCGGCCAGCCGGGTGGTATGATGCGCGGCGGTACCTTCTCCGCCGCCGGCGCCTCGCATCTCCGAGAGCTTTACGCGGAAACCGCGCCGGGCGAGCTGCCAGGCCGCCTCGCAGCCCGCGAGCCCGCCGCCGATGATATGGACCTGGTGCGCCATCATCGCGGGCTTGCGCACCCGGGCGCGCGCCGTCAAGGCAAGGCGCACCATGCCCCGGCGCGCGCTAGCCCAGAAACGACCCTATCTGCTTGCCGCCATCGTCGCGGCGCTGGCCTTCTATTACCTGCGCGCAGGGTCGCTACCCGAGCTGTGGCTGGTCCCCCTGAAGGGCGCGGCGGCGGGTTTTCTCGCCGCCTATTGCTTGCGCCGCCATTCGGGGGACGACGCGCGGGCGATGGGCTGGGCGCTGGGTGCGGCGGCGGCGGGCGACATGGGCCTGGAGTTCGACCGGGCGGTGGGCGCGCTGTTGTGGCTGCTCGCCCATGCGATGGCGACGAGCGTGTTCGTGCGCCACCGCCGTGCGCCGCTCGAGAAGGCAGACAGCTGGATCGTGGGCCCGACGCTGATCATGGTGCCACTGGCAGGCTGGCTGCTGCCCCACGAGCGCGGGCAGGCGTTCGAGGTGCTGGTCTACACCGCCGCGCTGGGGGCAATGGCGGCGAGCGCCTGGGCCAGCACCTTTCCGCGCCTCAAGACCGGAGCGGGTGCCATGCTCGTGGCCGCGTCCCACCTGTTGCTGGTCGCCGAGACCGGACCACTGGGTGGCAGCGAATGGCCCGCCATCCTCGCTTGGCCGATCCAGTTCCTGGGACTGTTCCTGATCGCCACCGGAGTGATCCAGACCCTCGCCAAGCGCGATCCCGATCTTCGCGTGGTGCGCGCTCGCTAGCTTAGCGCCGGAAACGGGTGGAGCCGGCGAGACGATCGCAGCGCTCGACAAGTTCGAACGAGCGCGAGGCGATGCAAACGATGCGCAAATATCCTCCGTCGGGGGCGAAATGCGCGTGCTGGACCAGGGTGACGGGACGGCCCGATTGCATGGCCGTGGCGATGATACGGTAGGTGCCGGTGCCCGCCTGTTCGCTGGTGATGGCAAGGTCCGTCATGCCGGCAAGGGAGAGAAGGAACCTGCGGGCGGCAGCCGCGCGATCCGGATAGAGCTGCTCGTCAAGCGAGGAGACAACCAACGCCAGCGGCTGGGCGCCCTCGGGATCCACGTCCAGCGGACCATCGGTGAAGATGGCACCCGCCCCCGAGAGCGTGCGGACCAGCCGGAAGCCCGCCCGGTCCCCGATCACAAAGGGCAGCGCGGCAAGACCGGCCTCGGCCCCGGCCTGGGCGCGAAAGGTGAGAGATGTCAGCGCGCGGCGGATCTCCGGCTCGAGGGCCGCTGCATCTTCGACAGGAACCTGGGCGGTAACCAGCGCGGTCAAATCGGTCCCCCCTGCGATCAGGATCCATTTGGCATAGGTGCCCTGCGGCGCAACCTGGGTTCCCTGGAAAAGCGTCGCGGGCGACCCGTCGCCCAGCGTTACCGGCATAGGTTCTCCTGTTAGCGAGAGCCCGTTGGGCAAGGGCGTGTCCGCACTGAATGCCGAGCCGAGCTGCTGGTAAGCTTCGGCCGGGAACTCGGTGATGATGATCGACGCGCCGGTCGTTTCATCGACGAAGCCGGCAAAGGCGTCGGCAGGGCGCATCGAGGACGGGGGAACGAGGCCTACTGCGCCACCTTCGACATAGATGATCTCGGCCTGGTTCGGGTTCGATCCGGACACGTCGGGTTGGGCGGAAGCAGGGGATGGCGCCGCGGAAAGGCTCGCCATCAAGCACAAACACACGATGCTTCGGGCAAAAGGTGACACCATCATTCGTGCTCCGGGAGCTCTGGCAAGACGCAGATCGGACTGCAACCATAGTGCTGGCGATCCACCGAAGCGACGGCAAAAACATCACTTTTCGGACCTATCGGCGGTTGCGGAGGGTGACACGTTCGCGAGGCCGATAGGGACCGCCGCCGAGGGTGTTCGCGCCATCCCTAATTCTGGCATTCGCCCAACCGGTTCCGCCGGCTCCGAATGACCCGGTGACAGGCGAAACCTAAATTATTTCGTCTATAATCAGAAAGTTGGGCACTTATCTCTTTGGTGCCTGTTTGCACCGGACGAGGCCTCGTTAGCGGTCCTGGCAGGCACACCGCGGTCTGTTTCGTCAATTCTGCGTCAGCGTAAAGGATGATCCCATGCGTAATCAGTTTGCCGCGATTGTCATTGCGGCGTCGGTCGGTCTTTCAAGTCCTGTTTCGGCCGCGACCTACATCGCGCTGGGCGATTCGTTAACGTTCGGAGAAACTGACCTGCGATATATTCCCTCCGACGGTGTCAGGGGCTATGTGGACGACTTCGCCACCGCGCTCGCCGCGCGCTCGGGCAACCCGGTGAACGTCATCAATCTGGCGATCGACGGGGAGACCTCCTCCAGCTTCTTCACCGGCTTCGGGCGGACCCCGCCGGTGGTCGGCCGCGGCGACCTGCCGCTGGCGCTTCAGAACACCAACTATTCGGGTCCGACCCCGATGACCCAGAGCGAAATGTTCCGGCAACGCGCGGCCGAGGTGAAGAGCGCGGGCGATACGATCAGCACGATCTCGATCACCTTGGGGTTCAACGAGCTCGCGGCGCTGTCCGCGCTTCCGCCCGATGCGGCGCTGGCCGCGCTCGGACCCACGCTGGACCGCTATCGCGACACCTACGGCGCCGTGCTGGCGCAAATTCGCGAGGTTGCGCCGGCGGCCGACCTGTATCTGCTCAATTACTACAACCCCTTTCCCGCCGATGACAATGCGACGCCCAATCCCGCTACGCCCATCTTCGCCGCCGGCGGACCGCAGCTGAACGCCATCATCAAGGATTTCGCCGTGCGCTACAACGGCATCTATGTCGACACCGCCACGCCGTTCGTCGGGCGTGAGGCGGAGCTGACCTTTATCGACGAGGTGGGCAACGGCGACGTCACGCCGCCGCCCTATTCGCAGTTCGACAACGGGCTTGCGCCCATCGGCAACGTCCACCCGACCGAGGAGGGCTACGCCGTGATCGCCCGGCAGCTTGCCGCCGCCGGCCCGGCCGCGATACCCGAGCCCGCCACATGGATGATGATGCTGCTTGGCTTCGGTGCGGTGGGCGCGGCAGTTCGGCGGTCGAAGCGCGGCGCGAAGGCGAACCTCACCTTCGCCTGAGATAGGGCCATGTCCGTCGACGCTGCCGCCCGATCGCCGGGCGGCGGGGTCACGGCTACGGCTGGGCGGGCAGGAGAAACCGTTTTTCCGGCGTTTGCGCGTTCACCTAGCGCCGGTCAGGAGTCGGTCTCCCAGCACCGATCAGGAAGTGATCCGTATCTGCTCCCCCGGAATATGAATATGGGCGCCGCCATCACCATCGGCGGTAAAGTCGACCGAGAACTCGATCCTCCTGCCACAAATTTCGATCGGCCGGATCTCGCTCCAGCGTCCTTCGTAGCGGATGCCGAAAGTCTCATCGCCAAGACCCGGTTCTTCCGATGCGATCCGCGTCACCCCCAGCACCGCGCGCTCACCGCTGCAATCGGTCCCTTCTCGGGCCAGGGTTGCCATTGCACTGAGCTGCACCAGAGGAAGCGTATCGCCGATCAGCGATTCCCAGGCGTGGGACGTTCCTCGGTTGACCCTGATCGTGCGCAGGCTTGCGTCCGCGGCTTGCATCACCATGAACCGCACGGGGGCATCGTCGCACCCTGGCATCCGCGCCGTCACGAACCAGGCGTTGCGCATCGTGCCGCGAACGACGGCGTTGAATGTATTCCGGTCAGCCGTCGCCGGGGTGACCGCATCGATCTCGATCCTGGAACCGCCGCAGCCGCCGTCCGCGCCATGGATCTCGAGCGCCTTGTTGCGGATTTGCGCTTCCAGAACGGTGCGGTCCAACACCGGGGCGGCGGCGTTCCAGGTCTCAAGCTTTTCCGCGACCAAGGGATGCTGCGCGCTCGCCGAGCCGAAAGGCGCGATCAAGGCCAGCAGGAGAAGGATCGCTCTCATGTTCGCTCGTTCACACCCCCTTGTTATCGCCGCGAAGTTTCAAAGGGGTTAACGCCCTTATACGCAGCGGAGGCTTGGCGGGCGTTATTCCTCGTCCAGCGCTTCGTCGCGGTCGATCGTGGGCTTGGGCTGGGTGACGTCTGCGTCACGGCCGAGCATTTCTTCCACCACCAGCTCCTCGGCCTCGTTCTCGGGTGCGGCTTCCTCATCGATGCGCACCGCGGCCACCACGTGCTCGTCGGTGCCGACATCGAACAGCCGGACGCCCGCGCTGGTGCGCCCGATGATCCTTAGGCCCCGCCCGTCCTCGCCGTTCTCGACCAGGTGGCGCAGTTCGACATCCATGCGGATGAGCTTGGCCCGGTCGGTCACCAGCATCAGCTGGTCGCCATGGCGGATGGGGAAGCTGGCGACGACTGGTCCGTTCCTCGAAGGATCGCTTTCGGGGGCGCCGATATTAGCCAGCCCCTGGCCGCCACGTCCGATGGCGCGATATTCATAGGCCGAGGAGATCTTACCATAGCCATTGCCGGTAATGGTGATGATGAACTCCTCACCCGCCTCCAGCTCGGCCATGCGTTCGGGCGATAGCTCAGGCTCGGCCGGGCTGTCCTTCCAGCGCGCGGCGCGCAAGTAAGCCTCGCGTTCCTCCACGGAGGCATCGCTTGCATCGAGCACCGCGAGCGAGACCACCTCGGTCTTGCCCTTCAGGGCCATGCCGCGCACGCCGATCCCCGTGCGGCTCTTGGTCTCGCGCGCATCGGCGGCGGCAAAGCGGATTGCCTTGCCGGCGTTGCTGGCGAGGAAGACGTCCTGTGTTTCGGAGAGCAGCTTTACGCCGATCAGCCGGTCCTCGTTGCCATCGATGAAACCCATCGCATATTTGCCGCCGGTGGGGATGTTGGTGAAGGCATCCATCGAATTGCGCCGGACCATTCCCTGCGCGGTGGCGAACATGATCCCCAGCGCTTCCCATTCGCTCTCGTCCTCGGGCAAAGGCAGCACGTTGGTGACCAGCTCGCCCTCTTCCAGCGGCAGGAGGTTGACCATGGGCCGGCCCTTGGTCTGCGCGGCGCCCAATGGCAGCTTCCATACCTTGAGCCGGTACACCCGGCCCAGGTTGGTGAAGAACAGCACCGGGTTGTGCGTCGAGGTGACGAACAACTCGATTACCGCATCCTCGTCCTTGGTCGCCATGCCCGCGCGGCCCTTGCCGCCGCGATGCTGGGCGCGGAAGGTGGAGAGCGCGGTGCGCTTGATATAGCCGCCCAGCGTGACGGTAACGACCATGTCGTCGCGCTCGATCAGATCCTCGTCCTCCAGCCCGTCCCAGGCCGGCGCGATCTCGGTCAGGCGGGGCGTAGCATAGGCCTCGCGCACCGCGGCAAGCTCGTCGCGCATCACCGCATAGAGCCGTGCGCGGTCGGCCAGGATGGCGAGATATTCGCCGATATGCTCGGCCAATTCCTTCAGCTCATCGCCGATCTCGTCGCGGCCCAGCGCCGTGAGGCGATGGAGCCTGAGGTCCAGAATGGCCTTCACCTGCCGCTCGGACAGGGTGTAGGTGCCGCCCTCCTCGCTGGCGCTGGGCTCGATCGCCTCGACCAGCGCGATATATTGCGCGATCTCGCCGATCGGCCAGGCCCGCTCGAGCAGCCGGCGGCGGGCCTCGGCGGGGTTGGGCGAGGTGCGGATCATCGCCACCACCTCGTCCATGTTGGACACCGCGACCACCAGGCCGAGCAGCACATGGGCCCGTTCGCGCGCGCGGTTGAGCTCGAACTTGGTGCGTCTGGTGATGACCTGTTCGCGGAAGGCGACGAAGGCGGCGATGATATCGCGTAAAGACAGCGTTTCGGGTCGGCCGCCGCGGATGGCGAGCATGTTGGCGGGGAAGCTCGCCTGTGCGGGGGTATGCCGCCAGAGCTGATTGAGCACGACTTCCGGGGTGGCATCGCGCTTCAGGTCGATGACCACCCGCACGCCCTCGCGGCTCGATTCGTCGCGAATGTCGGCGACGCCCTCTATGCGGCGTTCCTTGGCCGCCTCGGCGATGCGTTCGACAAGCCCCGATTTGCCGACCTGGTAGGGGATGGCGGTGAGCACGATCGACTGGCGGTCGCCCCGGCCGGTCTCGATCTCATGCCGCGCGCGCATGAGGATTGAGCCGCGCCCGGTGGTGTAGGCCGCCCGTGCGCCCGCCTGGCCCAGGATGAGTGGCCCTGTCGGAAAATCGGGCCCGGGAATGATCTGGTGCAGCCCCTCGTCACTGATTGCGGGATCGTCGATGAAAGCAAGGCACGCATCGATCACCTCGCCCAGATTGTGCGGCGGGATGTTGGTCGCCATGCCCACCGCGATGCCGCCCGCGCCGTTGACCAAGAGGTTGGGGAAGCGCGCCGGCAGCACCGTGGGCTCCGAGCGCGAGCCGTCGTAATTGTCGGCGAAGTCGACGGTGTCCTTGTCCAGGTCCTCCATCAGCGTGACGGCAACCCGCGCCAGGCGCGCCTCGGTATAGCGCATCGAGGCGGGCGGATCGGGATCCATCGAACCGAAATTGCCCTGCCCGTCGATCAGCGGGACACGCATCGACCAAGACTGGGTCATACGGGCGAGCGCATCATAGATCGCGCTGTCGCCGTGCGGATGGTAATTGCCCATCACGTCGCCGACGATTTTGGCGCTCTTGCGATAAGGCCGCCCGGCGACGAAACCGCCTTCCTGGCTGGCGTAGAGGATGCGCCGGTGAACGGGCTTGAGGCCGTCGCGCACATCGGGCAGCGCGCGCGCCACGATTACGCTCATCGCGTAATCGAGGTAGCTGGCCTTCATCTCCTCGACGATATCGATGCGCTGGAAGGGGTCCGGTTCGGCCGGATCGGACAGGGTCAGGGTGTCATCGCTCACGGGAGGTGGGGGGCTTTCGCTGCTGTTGGGGATCAAAGACCCTGGATCAACCTAGGGCAAGCAGGGGCCAGAGGCCAGCTTGCGTGCCTGGAGGGCAGGGGATTTGCCACCGTTTTCCACATCACAGAAGCCGTGCGGATGCCGACCAGGACCATGCGCGACGTTAAATTGCGGTTCAGCGCGCGACCAATAGGGTGCCAATTCACCCACTCGCGCATTGTCACGAGGAGCAATCAGCGCTCTTCCGGCTACGGCTAGGGCGCACATGGAGATGATGTTCGATGTTTCGATCTTTGAATTCGGCGCGCCGCTCGGCGCGGGACAAGCTGATCTGGGCACTGGCGGCAGGCGCGGCGATGACCGCCGTTGCGATCACCGGAACGGCGTTGACCGCGGTTCCGGCAGCGGCGCAGGACGAGATCAAGCGCGATTATTCGCAAGACTTTGTCGCCGTCTATCAGCCCCTTGCCGATGCGGTGAACGCGGACAGCGCGGATATCGCCACGCTGCGCGGTCAGTTCCCTGGCCTGCTGTCGGCCGCCCAGACACCCGACGATCAGTTTGCCGCGGGCAACCTGATCCTTGCCGCGGGCACCAAGGCGAGCGACGAGCAGCTGCAGCGCCACGGGCTGGAAGTGATGGTCGCCAGCGGCAGGGTGGAGCCCGAACGGTTGGGCCAGATCCATTATTCCATCGCCGGACGGGCCTTCAATGCGAAGGACTACACCGCCGCGCGCGCTTCACTGGAGGCGGCGCAGGCGGCAGGCTACTCCGCGCCCGACGCCGATATCCCCGGCCTCATCGCAGAGAGCTATTTTGCCGGCGGCGACAATGCGGGTGGCATTGCCTATGTCACGCAGGAGTCGGAAAAGCGTCGCGCGGCGGGGCAGCAGGTTCCCGAGCGGTGGCTGCTGCGCGCATTGCAGAGCGCCTATGACGACGAACAGGCCGATCAGGCGCTGCGTATCTCTAACGAGCTGCTCGTGAGCTACCCGACCGAGCGCAACTGGATGAATTCGCTGCAGATCCTGTATCAGTTGAAGGAGTTCACCCCGCAACAGCAGCTCGATCTTCTGCGCCTTATGCGTGAGACGGGCACGTTGTCGCAGCGCGCCGAGTTCGTCACCTATATCGAAGCGGCGGACCCTCGGGTCATGTCGAACGAGGTGAGCGACGTGCTCGCATCGGGTCTTGCCGCGGGGCAGTTCGACACCGGCGATACCTACTACACTGAGGTCAAGTCGATCGTCGATCAGCGTGCGCCGCAGGACAGGAGCAACGCCCCCACGATGATCCGCGAGGCGAATTCGCAGAGCGATCCGCGCTATGCTTCCGAAGCGGGCGATGTGCTATTCTCGCTCGATGATTTCGCACAGGCCGAGGCGATGTATCAGCTGGCGCTCGACAAGGGCCACCCCGACCGCGACGAGATGCTCACCAGGATAGGCATCGCCCAGGCCAAGCAGGGCAAGTTTGCCGAGGCGCAGGGCAATTTCGAACAGGTGGGTGGCCAGCGTGCTCCGATCGCGCAGATGTGGTCGCTCTACACCCAGTCGCGCGGGCAGACCGCGATGCCGGCACAAGGCGGCTGATGCGGGCGGAATAAAGTGGGGCGGGGGCGCGTGTCCGGTAGGACCGCGCCCCCCGCCTTTTTGCGCTATAACATGATGCGTTAAGGCAGCTTGGGCGCCAACATGTCTGACGGTAGGCGCGTCCTTGATCTCGGCTAGCCTGACTGGCGCTTCCTAGACGTTGAACTTGAACAACAGCACGTCGCCATCGGCCACGGTATAGTCCTTGCCTTCCTGCCGCAGCCGCCCCGCCTCGCGCGCGCCGGTCTCGCCTCCCAGAGCAAGGTAATCATCAAAGGCGATGGTTTCTGCGCGGATGAAGCCACGTTCGAAATCCGAATGGATCGCGCCTGCCGCCTGGGGTGCCTTCGCGTCTGTTTCCACCGTCCAGGCGCGCGCCTCTTTCGGACCGGCGGTAAAGAAGGTCTTGAGGCCGAGCAGCGCATAGCCGGCGCGGATCACCCGGGTAAGGCCGGTCTCCTCGAGGCCCAGTTCGGCGAGATATTCGGTGCGTTCCTCCGGCGACATGGCGACCAGCTCGGCCTCGATCGCCGCTGAGACCACCACCGCCTCCGCGCCCTCGCCGGCCGCCTTGTCGAACACCTTCGAGCTCAGCGCATTGCCCGTGGCCGCGTCCGCCTCGCTCACATTGCAGACATAGAGCACGGGCTTGGCGGTCAAGAGCTGGGCCTGGGCGAACACCCGCGCTTCATCCTCGCTCTGGGGTTCGACCAGCCGGGCAGGTCGCCCCTCGCGCAGCAATGCCAGCGCCTGACCCAGGACGGTAGCGGCGAGCCTGGCTTCCTTGTCGCCCCCGGTCGCCCGTTTCTGCGCCGCCGGGACGCGCTTTTCCAGGCTTTCGAGGTCCGCCAGCATCAGTTCTGTCTCCACCACCTCGGCATCGGCGATGGGGTCGATCCTGTTGTCGACATGCTGGATATCGTCATCCTCGAAACAGCGCAGCACGTGGACGATGGCATCGACCTCGCGGATATGGCCAAGGAACTGGTTGCCCAGCCCTTCGCCCTTGCTTGCGCCGCGCACCAGGCCGGCAATATCGACAAAGGCTAGCTGCGTGGGAACCACCTTGGCGCTCTTGGCGATGGCGGCGATGCGTTCCAGCCGCGGATCGGGCACCGCGACCTGACCGATATTGGGCTCGATGGTGCAGAACGGATAATTCGCCGCCTGCGCCGCCTGCGTCTGCGTCAACGCATTGAACAACGTCGATTTGCCCACATTGGGCAGGCCGACAATTCCGCATCTGAAACCCATGTTTGCTCCCTGATCCGATGTGATGGCTCGGATAGGCGGGGGCGACTAGGAATGCTAGGTTCGGGTCAGCCGGCGATTGGCGGTTTATGACCCCAAGACCCGTTATGCGACCCCTTTTTGGGCTCCCGATCCTAATGTCGAAGGCACAACTGAATTCTATATTAGCGCCATTGGTTTGGCTTTACGATGCATCAGCTTTCTCGCGCGGGACAAAACCGTCGCGTGTTAGGGTCATCAAAGAAAGATCCACGCCACTTGCGATTGCGCCTTTGCGCGCCGCTTCCGCGAGTTGATCGAGCATGTTGGGGTCGGCCTTCCATTGCTCGAACGTGGACGACAGCAAGGTTCCTTGCACCAGGAGAGCTTCGGCATATTCCTGACGATCAGCATCGACGGTCATGGCAAAACCAGGCGATGACGCAAGGGCATTGCGAACCTGGCGTTCGACAATAGCGATAGTTTCTGGGCTCGGGTCCTCGTCCTTTTTGTTCGCAACCAGCCAGGCGTTAATCCACCAAAAGGCGTAGGCATCTGCAACATCATGCGAGCCCAGCCCGTATGGCTCGATTGACTGCCGGATGTCCTGTATCAGGGCTGGTCGAGCGGCAATGATGCGCTCAATATCGGCGCGCGCCTCGACGTTGGGTGTCCTGGCCACAAAAGAGCGCAGGTTTTGACGCGTGCGGCTTTGATCGTTCTTGAATGACGTGTCGATCTCGGCGCGCGTGCGTCCGCCGCCAGACTGGCCCAATGTCGAGGCGAGGCTCACGGCAAACGCAGAGCCGTCGAACACCGGCGGTGTGGGACTTTCGCCTTCGTCGTCTCTGATGGTTTGAGCATTCTGACGGCCGAATTCAATCGACGTGGTATAAGGATCGAGTGCCGGTACCGGAATGGTGCTTTGTGCTGCCGCGCCAGAGCTTGTCAGAACGGCGACGAGCATGGAACAAGCCAGGGCACGAGGACGGAATGCCGTCATTGAACCAATCTCCGATCTGCGGTTCCGGACCATCGGTTTAAAGAGTTTCCAGATATCCTATAAACAGTAAAGAGGCAGCCGGGAAAACGCCCTCCTTTCGGACGAAACCAGGCAGTCGCAAGCAATCCAATTCCAGCCCCGCAGTTCACCCCTGCATGCGCAGCGCGAAATCGCTTGTGAAGCGTGCATCATCACCCGCGGCGAGCCGGGCGGCCCCGGCGCCGAGCGCGGCCAGCATGTCGCTGAGCAGGTCGTACTCGGCCTTCGCGTAATTTCCCAGCACATGGCCGGTTACGCGGTCCTTGTGACCGGGGTGGCCGATGCCGATCCGCACGCGCCGAAAATCGCTCCCGAGATGCCGATCGATCGAGCGCAGGCCGTTATGCCCGGCGGTGCCGCCGCCGCGCTTCACTCTGATCCTGAACGGTGCCAGATCGAGCTCGTCATGAAACACGGTGAGGCTGTCGATGCCCAGCTTGTAGAAGCGCATCGCCTCGCCAACCGCCATGCCGCTTTCGTTCATGAAGGTGGCGGGCTTGAGCAGCAGCACCTTGATCGAACCCGCCCCTGCGCCGATCCGCCCTTCCTGCAACCAGCCGGCAAACTTCTTCTGCACCGGGCCGAATTCATGCATGTCGGCAATGACGTCGGCGGCCATGAAACCGACATTGTGCCGGTGCAGCGCATAGCGCGGACCAGGATTGCCAAGGCCGACCCATAGCTGCATCGCGCAAGGCCTAGGCGAGCGCCGCCCCGAAAGCAAAGCGCCGGCCACCTCGAAAGGGGCCGGCGCGCTGGTAATGACGAATATGAAGCGAGGTCAGTCTTCGGATTTCTCTTCCTGCTCTTGGGCAGCGTCCGCGTCGGGGCCCTGCTCGGTCGCGGCGGTTTCGCCCGGCTCCATGTCCTCGCCCGTCTGCTCGCTCTCGGACCTACGAAGCGCGCTCGGTGCGACAATGGTGGCGATGGTGAAATCGCGGTCGGTGATGGCGCTCTCGGCACCCTCGGGCAAGGTCAGCCGGCTGATGTGGATCGCATCGCCCACCTCGAGCCCGGTGACATCGATGCTGATTTGGGATGGGATGGCGTCGGCCGGGCAGACCAGCTCTAGTTCGTGACGCACCACGTTGAGCACGCCGCCCTTCTTCAAGCCCGGGCTGGCTTCCTCGTTGGTGAACACCACCGGCACCGCCACCTCTATTCGCGCGCCCTTGGCCAGGCGGAAGAAATCGACATGCAGCGGTCGATCGGTCACCGGATCGAGGGCCACGTCCTTGGGCAAGGTGCGCAGCGTCTTTCCGGCAAGCTCGATCTCGACGACCGAATTCATGAAGTGCCCGGTGCCGAGCTGGCGGCGCAGCACCCGCTCCTCGATATGGATGGAGGTGGGTTCCTCCTTGCCGCCATAGATGACGGCGGGGGTCCGGCCCTCGCGACGCAATGCACGGGAGGCTCCCTTGCCCGCCCGCTCGCGCGCCTCGGCCGGCAGGGTCAGAGCATCGCTCATAAGACTAAGCCTTTCGGGTTCACGTGATTAGAACTTCCCCGCCACGCCTCCAGGGATGACCATGGGGGAAGGTGGGGCGCTTAGCGGGGGGAGGGGCGCGATGCAAGCCGGACGGGCGGATGCGCGGCGCGCGCCTGACGCCTGTCCTGGTCCGGTCGGCGCACCTGGTAGCCGCGTCGCGAAAGCAGCGCCGGCAGACCACCCGGGCCGATCATGTGACCAGCACCCACCGCCACGAACGGAGTGCGGTCTTGCTCGATAAGCGCCACGATGCGAGCCAGCCAAACCTGGTTGGGCCGGGTGACCAGCGCAGCGGTGAGTTCGGGACTGGCCGAGATAGGAGCCATCGCCAGCTGCTCCAATGCGGCCAGGTCGCCGGTAAGCCAGGCCTCGACCCGCGGCGCGGGATCCGTACCGGCATCGCCCGCCACCCCAAGCAGAAGCTGGCCCTGAGCCCCTTGCGACAGGGCATCGAAACGCGCGAATTGATCGGCATGGCTTTCCAGGCCGAACACATTGTCCGCCTCGTCGATGAGGGCGCGGTCCACCCCGGCAGCACTGTCGCCCGTCCGTGTCGCCGAAGCCAGGACCAGCGCCGCCGCCCAGGTCTCGGTGTCGGTAAAGTCGCCCGCCTCCATCCCGGCGCGATCGAGCAGCGCGGCTATCTGGGGAGCGGAGGCGGGCGGTACCCGGCGGGGGAGCGGAGGCAGGTCCGCCGTGTGAGAGAGCGCGTCGAACGCCGTTGCGCGGCCCGATGCGTCGCTGAGCCGGGCGATCTCCACCACCAGCACTCCGGAACGCGCAAGCGCGCGCTCGAGCGCTGCGCTTCGCCAGTTGAGCCCGGGGGGAAGCGCATGGATGGTACCGAAAAGGTAGGCGACCGTCCGCTCTTCTTTGCGCACCTCCCATAAGGCGGGCGCGGGGGGCGGCCAGTCGTTTTGGGTGACCCAGTCGACCCGGTCGCAGGCGGCAAGCCAGGCGGCGGCGGTGACAAGCACCGCCGCTAGCCAGGGTTGCATCGCGCCTAGCGCCAGATGCGCGTGACCTCCATCTGCCGGTCCTCGAGCAACTCCTGCACGCTGTCCTCGCCTGCCAGATGACCCGCGCCAACCGCAACGAACACCGTGCCCGGCTGCTCCATGCGCTGGTCGATCCACTCGGCCCAGTTGGCGTTGCGATCGGTCAGCAGCAGCTTGTAAAGCGCAGGATCGTCCATCGCCTCGTTCATCAAGTGGGCAAGGCTGACCGCATCGCCCTTCAGCCAATGGCCGACCATCTCATCCACCATGGCGGCGGCTTCGGGGATGACCTCGACCGTCTCGTCCAGATAGGTAAGCTGCGCGTCCATCGGCATGGTGTCGAACAGGCCGATCTGCTGCTCGATGGTCTCCAGCGCGGCGCGTTCCTTACCCTCGGCCTGAGCCTTGAGCACCGTCTCCACGCCGCTCTCGGGGTTGTAGCCGGCCTGTACCAGCGGCAGGACCGACAGCGTCATCGCCGCCATCCACGGCTCGAACCGGTCAAACGCGGCGGGCGGCATGCCGAAGCCTGCGAGCGCGGCTTCGTATTGCGCACGGTCTTCCTCGTTCATCAGTTCGCGCAGCGTCTGGTCACCAGTGAGCGCGGATTTCTCCATCACCACCTGCTGCACCTTGGCGGCATCGTCCATGTCGATCTCGAACACCAGCTGGTCGGCCGAAGCAAAGGCGTTCTCGATCCGCCCATCCATCCACTCGATATCAGCTGGAAGAACATGGACCGTGCCGAACAGATAGATGCTGGTATCCTCGTCCTCCACCAGCCACAGCGCCGGACCCGCTGTGGCGTCGGCGGGCATGGTGTCGGTGCTCACCGCCTCCTGCGCGGCGAGCGTGCCGGGCAGAGCGAGCGACAGGGCGGCGAGGGCGGTGGATGCGTAGAGCTTCAATGTCATCAGTTCATTCCTTTACTTCTTGGTGGGTTGATAGAGGTGGTTCGGATGTCCTTCAACGATAGCGGCGCCAGCCCCAGGCCACGCACCACGCGGCCGTCAGCACGACGTACAAAAGCATCATGTCGGGCGCCGGAAGAAAGCCGCCGCGCCATCCGAACCACCAAACAGGCGCGGCGATGAAGAACAGGTGAAGGGCGGTCAGCGCGCCGAATTTGTAGGCCTCGAGCGCGTGCTCGTCGATCGTTCGGTAGAAGCGCACCGTCAGCACGGGAAGCGTCACCAGCCAGACCGCGACGACGATGGCGGCGATAGTCGGTGAGATCGGCTGGTTGCTGGTGAGGTCGAAGTCAGAGCCGCCCAGGTCGCTGCCGAGCGCCATGAACATGCCGAGCGCCCCGGCCAGGAAGAGCGAGATCCACAGCAGCCGGTTTGATTTGCGCACGCTCGCCGGCATCGGCTCATCGCGGGTCGCCCGTCGCAGCCGTTCGATACCCACAGCGACGCGGCGATCGTCGCCACCGCCGGTCCACCGGGGAGCACCTGCCGTGTGCTGATATCGCCTTCCTCGAAGATCCGCACCGCCATCCCGGTCAGCGCGCCCAGCGCGAACATGCTCAGCACCACCAGCGTTCCGATCAGCACCATCCGCGCGAGCGGGCCGAGCGCACGGGTCGCTTTGCCTTCGGACCGTGGTTCATCCGATAAAGCCATTATCTTCGTTCCTCAGGCGAGCGGCAGGCAGGCGCGCACCGCGCCATCGCAGCCGGCGGTGGTGAACAGCAGCACGGCGCGGTTGAGCTTGTTCGCCAGCAGGCGCCTGGACTTATTCATGTCCATCATCGAAAACCTCCTCGATACGCATTTCGAACAAGCGGGCGATGCGGAAGGCGAGCGGCAGCGACGGGTCGTGCTTGCCGGTCTCGATCGCGTTGACCGCCTGCCGCGAGACGTCGAGCCGCATGGCCAGCTCGGCCTGGCTCCAGTCGCGCTCGGCGCGCAGCACCTTCAGCCGGTTCATCACGCAGGATCAAGGCCCCGCTATGTCGGCGATCCGCGCAATAATGGCGCCGAGCCCGAAGCTGGCGAGCAGCAGCAAAGTGCCCAGGATGATCAGCGGCCATAGAGGTCTTTCCAAGAGATCGAGGCGCATGAGGAGTTTCCTTGGTCGTGTTGAAGTCTGTCGAGCTTTGAGCGGCCTTCAGTTCAGCTGCGAGCCTTAGTAGAGCAGGACGCCGACGAGCAGTCTTTGTGCGAAGCGCTCATGCTTGCGTGCTGTCGCCGAACGGGCAGCGCTGCAGGCGAAAACACTACAGATATGGTCGAGCATCGGTATTCCCTGGTCACGCTGTCCTTACTTCATGTCAGGTATGCTTGACCATATATCGCGATTGACTGACTATGTCAAGCGTACCTTACAAAAAGCCACCCCTGCTTGCTCCTTGCGCCACGAATAGCTTGCATTGACCCCCGCCGGGCCATCCGCCAAAGCCGCCTCGCATGGCATTAGGGGCACCAGAACGCGGTCCGGCGAGGAGCTTTCAGGACATGATCCTGACGCTGCACGCCTATTGGGCCGAACAAGGCTGTCTTATCCTCCAGCCCTACGACATGCGCATGGGCGCGGGCACATTCCACACCGCCACCACCTTGCGCGCGCTTGGACCCCAGCCGTGGCGAGCGGCTTTTGTCCAGCCGTGCCGCCGGCCCACCGACGGGCGCTACGGCGAGAACCCCAATCGCCTGCAGCATTATTACCAGTACCAGGTGATCCTCAAACCTTCGCCGCCCGATCTGCAGGCGCTCTATCTGGGGAGCCTGGAGGCGATCGGCATTAACCCGCTGCGCCACGATATCCGCTTCGTCGAGGATGACTGGGAGAGCCCCACGCTGGGCGCTTGGGGGCTGGGCTGGGAAGTGTGGTGCGACGGGATGGAGGTGACCCAGTTCACCTATTTCCAGCAAATGGGCGGCTTCGACTGCAAACCGGTCTCGGGCGAACTGACCTACGGGTTGGAGCGTCTGGCGATGTATATCCAGGGTGTCGACAGCGTCTACAATCTCGACTTCAATGGTGCCGGCGTTTCCTATGGCGAGGTGTTCCTGGAAAACGAGCGGCAGATGTCTGCTTGGAACTTCGAGGTGGCCGATACCGATGGCCTGCTCGAGCTGTTCGCGCGCGCCGAAACCGAGTGCCGCCATGCGCTGGCCGCCGGCCTGCCGATCGCCGCTTACGAACAGGCGGTGGAGGCCAGCCATGTGTTCAACCTGCTCCAGGCGCGCGGCGTGCTAAGCGTGCCCGAGCGCGCTAGCTTCATGGCCCGCGTGCGTGATCTGGCGCGCGGCGCGTGTGAAGCGCATGTCACCAAGGAGCAGGTCGGCTGGACCGAGCAGTTCCCGGGGTGGACACCATGACCACGGCGCGGCTGGCCTAGATGGCTGATTTCCTTCTCGAATTGCGGTGCGAAGAGATCCCGGCGCGGATGCAGGCGAGCGCGCGGGCCGATCTCGAGCGCCTGTTTCGCCGGGAGATGGCGGCGGCGGGGATCGAGCCAGGGCGGACCACCATATGGTCGACGCCCCGCCGGCTCGCGCTGATCGCATATGGCCTGCCCCAGGCGACCAGGTCGCGTGTCGAGGAGACCAAGGGCCCTCCCGTGGGCGCGCCGGACGCCGCGGTGGAGGGGTTCTGCCGCAAGGCGGGCGTTGCGCGCGAGGCGTTAAAGCAGCGCGAGGTGAAGGGCCGGGCAACCTGGTTCGCGCTGGCCGAGACCCCGGGGCGGGCAATGCGCGATGTGTTGGCAGACGCAATCCTTGCGATCATCCGCGATTTCTCCTGGCCCAAGTCGATGCGCTGGGGCGAGAGCTCGATCAGCACCCAAAGCATGCGCTGGGTGAGGCCGCTGTCCGGCATCGTCGCCATCCTCGGCGAGGAGCTGGTCGAATGCGAGATCGCCACAGTGCGCAGCGCGGCGACCACCACCGGCCACCGCTTCCATCACCCCGGCGCAATCACCATCGGCGGCGCGCATGATTATGCCGCCAGGCTGCGCGCCTGCCATGTCATCGTCGACCATGCCGAGCGCGAGGCGCTGATTCGCGATGGCGCGCGCGCGGCGGTACAGGGTGCAGGTCTGACGCTGGTCGAGGACGAGGGGCTGGTCGCGGAGAACGCCGGTCTGACTGAATGGCCCGTGCCGCTGCTCGGACGGTTCGACGAAGCATTGCTCGAAGTTCCGCCCGAGGTCATTCGGCTGACCGCGCGGGTCAACCAAAAATATTTCGTGTGCGAAAGGACGGACGGCACGCTGGCCAACGCCTTCGTGTGCACCGCCAATATCGAGCCGACGGACGGCGGGGCAGGCATTATCGAAGGCAATCGCAAGGTGCTCGCCGCCCGCCTGGCCGACGCGCGCTTCTTCTGGCAGCAGGACCGCAGGAAGACGCTCGAGCAGCACGCCGAGGGGCTGGAGCGGATCACCTTCCACGAGAAGGTGGGCACCATGGCCGACAAGGTCGAGCGGGTCGCCAAGCTGGCGCGCTGGCTGGTGGAAGAGGGCATCGTGGGTTCGAATCCTACTCGGGGAGCCACGACCGTCTCCCCGGACTTGATCCGAGGTCCCGCTTCTTCGAAGATGACCCTGAAGGGAAGCGGGACCCCGGCTTCCGCCGGGGTGACGAGGGAGGAGCTCGCCAACCTCGCCGAACAGGCCGCCCGCCTCGCCAAGGCCGATCTCGTCACCGAGATGGTCGGCGAGTTCCCGGAATTGCAGGGCGTGATGGGCGGCTACTATGCCCGCGCCGAAGGCCTCCCCGATGCCGTCGCCGACGCCATCCGCTACCACTACAAGCCGGTCGGCCAGGGCGACGAGGTGCCGACCGCGCCGGTCACGCTGGCGGTATCGCTGGCGGATAAGCTGGATACGTTGGTTGGCTTTTACCTGATCAACGAGAAGCCGACCGGATCGAAGGATCCGTTTGCCCTCCGACGTGCGGCAATCGGCTTACTAGACCTTCTTGTGTCAAATGCGGTTCGATTGGAGTTACCTGAAGCGATAGCACGGGCGCTTTACGGCCACACGGGGCGGATGCTTTCCTCAGACAGTCCCGAAGCAGAATATAACCGCCACATTGCCGGCCAACACGGTGTCTTCAACTCGCTGCCGATCTTCCTCGCCGAGCGCCTCAAGGTCCAGCAGCGCGAAGCCGGCGTGCGCCACGACCTCATTGATGCGGTATTCGCGCTCGGGAACGAAGATGACCTCGTGCGGCTTCTTGCCCGGGTGAAGGCGTTGCAGAATTTCGTCGAGACCGAGGACGGCGCGAACCTGCTCGCCGCCTACAAGCGCGCGGCCAATATCCTCAAGAAGGAGGACTGGCACGGCGCTAGGGGCGAGATCGCGCGGACCGGGGAGGAGGACCCGCTGGCGCTGGTCGACGACCCGGACCTCGGTCCGGCGCTGCGCGCGCGGATGGCCGAGAAGCAGGCTGCGAACTACGAGCGCGAACCGGCGGAACTGGCGCTGGAGGACGCGCTCGACAAGGCTGAGCCCGAGGCTGCCGCCGCGGTCGCCGCCGAGGAATTCGAAGCCGCGATGGAGGCGCTCGCCAACTTGCGCGGCCCCATCGACCGGTTCTTCGACGAGGTTACGGTGAACGATGATGATGCCGACAAGCGCCGCGCCCGGCTCGAGATGCTTGCCCGGTTCCGTGACGCGGTTCATCAGGTAGCGGATTTCTCGCAGATCGAGGGCTGACCGTCGTCGTATGACGTTGCCGCCATTCGCCCGCCGCCGACAGCGCGGCCTTGTGAAAAGCGCGAGGGGTGTGCAACAGCCCGGGTGATAAAGCAGGCGGGGGGCGAATGACGCAATCGGTTTTCACGTTCGGCGGACAGGTCCGCAACGAGGACCCGCGCGCCCGGGACAAGGGCCTGCTTGGCGGCAAGGGTGCCAACCTGGCCGAGATGGCGGGGATCGGCCTGCCCGTTCCGCCCGGCTTCACCATCACCACCGAGGAATGTCTGCGCTATCTGGCTGCCAAGGCGGACGGGGGCGAACCCGGCTTCTCGCAGGGCCTGCGTAGCGATGTGACCAAGGCGCTTGCCCATATCGAGCAGGTGGCGGGCAAGCGGTTCGGCGACGAAGCGGACCCGCTGCTGGTCTCGGTGCGCTCGGGCGCGCGCGTCTCGATGCCGGGGATGATGGATACCGTGCTGAACCTGGGTCTCAACGACCAGACCGTGCGCGGGCTTGCCAGGGTCAGCGGTGACGAACGCTTCGCCTGGGATTCCTACCGCCGCTTCATCCAGATGTATGGCGACGTGGTGCTGGGCATCGACCACGGGCTGTTCGAAGAGGCGCTGGAGATCGCCAAGGAGGACGCAGCCTATCTGGCCGATACCGAGATGAATGCGGCGGACTGGCAGGCGTTGGCCGAGGAATATATCGCCATCGTCGCGCGCGAGCTTGGCCAGCCGTTCCCGCAGGATCCGGACGAACAGCTATGGGGCGCGATCGCCGCGGTGTTCGATTCCTGGGATAGCGAGCGGGCCAAGGTCTATCGCCGGCTCAATGACATCTCGGGCAGCTGGGGCACCGCGGTCAACGTCCAGGCGATGGTGTTCGGCAATATGGGCGAAACCAGCGCCACCGGGGTCGCCTTCACGCGCGATCCATCCACCGGCGAGAAGGCGCATTACGGCGAATGGCTGGCCAATGCCCAGGGCGAGGATGTGGTGGCGGGGATCCGCACGCCGCAATATCTCACGCGCAGCCAGCGCGAAGGGGCGGCGGCGGATCGGCCGAGCATGGAGGAGGCCATGCCCGAGGCCTTCGCCGAGCTGGCGCGCACCTTCGATCTGCTCGAGCAGCATTATGCCGATATGCAGGATATCGAGTTCACCGTGGAGCGTGGCAAGCTGTGGATGCTGCAGACGCGCACCGGCAAGCGCACCGCCAAGGCGGCGCTCAAGATGGCGGTGGACATGGTCGGCGAGGGGCTGATCGACGAGGAAACCGCTATCCGCCGGATCGACCCGATGGCGCTCGACCAGCTGCTTCACCCCACGCTCGATCCCGATGCGCCGCGCGATGTGCTGACCCGGGCGCTGCCGGCCTCGCCCGGTGCCGCCTCGGGCCGGATCGCGCTCGATTCGGACAAGGCGGAGAAATGGGCGAGTTCGGGCGAGGCGGTGATCCTGGTTCGCGTGGAGACCAGTCCGGAAGATATCCACGGGATGCACGCGGCGCGCGGCATTCTTACCGCGCGCGGCGGGATGACCAGCCACGCGGCGGTGGTGGCGCGCGGGATGGGACGGCCGTGCGTCTCGGGTGCCAGCGCGATCGCCATCCAGCTTGCCCAGCGCACGCTCAGGATCGGGGGGCGCGACTTCGCCGAGGGCGATGTCCTCACGCTGGACGGGGCGACGGGCGAGGTGATGGCGGGCGAGGTGCGCACCATCGAACCTGAGCTGGCCGGCGATTTCGGCACGCTGATGGAATGGGCCGACAAACATCGGCGAATGCGCGTGCGGACCAATGCCGAGACTCCGGCTGATTGCCGCATGGCGCTGGCCTTCGGAGCCGAAGGTATCGGTCTCACCCGCACCGAGCACATGTTCTTCGATGCCGGGCGGATCAGCGCGGTGCGCGAGATGATCCTGGCCGAGGACGAGCCCGGCCGTCGCCGCGCGCTGGCCAAGCTGCTGCCCGAGCAGCGCGGTGACTTCGCCGAGATCTTCCGCACCATGGCCGGGCTGCCATGCACCATCCGCCTGCTCGATCCCCCGCTGCACGAATTCATGCCCTCGACCGACGAGGAGTTCGACGAGCTGTCGCAGGCCACCGGCGTGCCGAGCGATACGCTCAAGCGGCGGGCGAACGAGCTGCACGAGTTCAATCCCATGCTGGGCCATCGGGGATGCCGGCTGGGCATAACCTTCCCCGAGATCTACGAGATGCAGGCACGCGCCATCTTCGAGGCGGCTTGCACGGTCTCCTCGGAGGGGGGCCAGAATTCAACCGGGCCCGTCGTTCCCGAGGTGATGATCCCGCTTGTTGCCACCAGGCGCGAACTGGCGATCCTGCGCCAATTGATCGATCGCACCGCGCAGACCGTGTTCGCCGAGCAGGGTCGGACCATCGAGTACTTGGTGGGCACGATGATCGAACTGCCCCGCGCCGCGCTGATGGCGGGCGAGATCGCTGAGGAAGCGCGGTTCTTCTCCTTCGGCACCAATGACCTGACGCAGACCGCGCTTGGGGTGAGCCGGGACGATGCTGCGCGCTTCCTGTCGGTTTATGTCGAGAAGGGCATCTATCCGCGCGATCCCTTTGTCAGCCTGGATGTCGATGGTGTGGGGCAACTGGTCGAAATGGCCGTCGAGCGCGGGCGGGCGGCGCAGCCCGAGATCAAGCTGGGGATCTGCGGCGAACATGGCGGCGATCCGGCCAGCATCGCCTTCTGCGAGCGGATCGGGCTCGATTACGTCAGCGCCTCGCCGTACCGCGTGCCTATCGCGCGATTGGCGGCGGCCCAGGCCTCGCTGGCCGCGCGGTCTTCAGGGTAGGGCTCAGGCCCGCCCACCTGCCTTATCGCCCCGCTGCCCGCCGCTCTACCCGCCGCGCCGCCCACTCAGCGTGATGATCTCGAAGGTCTCCACGATCCGGCCGTCCTCATCCGCCCTCTCCGCAAACGCCTGCGCGGCACGCCGCAGCGCATCGCGGTTCAGCACAGGGGCGCGCGTTGCCAGGACATTGCTCATCCCTTGCGCGCGCAGATCCGCTAGTTCCTGCGCGAAGGATCGGTAGCGCACTCTAAGCGCGTGACCATCCACCACCGGATCGGCCCAGCCGGCGCGCTGGATCAGTTCGGCGCCCGCCCGCACATCCACCATCGGATGGATCCGCGCCGCCTGCCTCTCGCCATCCGCCACCCGCATCGCTGCACGCATGGCGGGAAGGCTGCCTGCGCCCATGAAGCTGGCGATGGCCCGACCACCGGGCGACAGGGCGCGATGCAGGTGGACAAGCGCGCCGGGCAGGTCGTTCACCGTGTCGAGCAGGCCCAGGCTGACGACCAGGTCAAAACCGCCGCCGACGAACGGGCGTTCCTCGTCGATCGGCTGTTCTCCCGCGCCCGTCTGGCCAGGATCGCGTGGGTGGGGGTTGGGTAGCAAATCTGCACGCTCGACCGTGCTGCCGCGCGTCATAAGATGGTCCGCCAGTTCGCCTGTCCAATCGCCGATGACCAGTGCACGCGTGGGTTGTGCGCGCAGGAAATTCAGCCGTTCGATGATGTCTGCCACCATGTCGTCCATGACGAAACGCGCCGCACCGGGTCGGTGCTGCAACCGCCGCATCCTGGCGCGAACGGCGAGTCGCCGCTGTTGGTCGAAGATGATTGGTGCGGAAGGCGAGTGGGCCATCGCCGGAACCCTGCCGCCGCAGACGCCGGGCCGCAAGCGCCTTGCCGCGCGCGCAAAAGCCATGCAGCATCGCGCGCGGTCATGCCGATGCAAGTCTTCGCCCCGCTGGTCGATCTCATCTATCCGCCGCGCTGCCCGCTATGCGGCGATGGTGTCGATCCCAAACAGGGCCTGTGCGAAGCATGCGCCGAGGGGATCGAGCCGCCGACATCGGTTCCGCCCGGTTTTACCGCCGCGACCGCCTATACTCCGACCGCCAAGCGCCTGGTCCTGAGCTTCAAGCACGGACGCAGGATCGCGCTGGCCAAGCTGCTGGCCGAGGCGATCGTGGCTCAGCTTCCGCCGTTGTCCGGTGACTGGCTGGTGGTTCCCGTGCCGCTCCACCGCTGGCGGTTGTGGCAACGCGGCTTCAACCAGGCGGCGCTTATCGCCGGTCAGATCGGACGGATGCGCGGTCAGCCGGTTTGCGTGGATGCTTTGGTGCGCCAGCGCAACACCCGATCGCTGTCGATGAGCAGAGCCAAGCGGGACGAACGTGACGCGCTGCTTGCCGGGGCGATCGCAATGAATAACGCGCGCGCGAAAGCGGTTCGCGGCGCCAATGTGCTGCTGGTCGATGACGTGGTCACTAGCGGCGCGACCAGCCGGGCGTGTATCGCAGCGCTCGAGGCAGCCGGAACGCAGCGCATTCATGTCGCCTGTTTTGCCAGGGTGGATGAGCCCGGGGCCAAAGTGGAGCCTCGGCTCGCGTGAACCCGGCTGAGGCGATGGGGGACTGCCTGCGCACCACCCCCCGTGGCGCAGGCAGTCCTCACCCTCATGCTTCCGGAAACACGAGGAACCCCCATTCCCCATATTTCCAGCCCCCCATCCCTTGACCAGCGGCCCGAAATGAAGGCGGCTCGTTCGGCCGCGCAGGCGCACCCATTCCATCACCGGGGCATTTGGGAAAACGCTTTTGGTCCGATGACGGTATTTGGGTTAGGGTCTGTGTTGAGTTTGCAACAAGGCGTGTCGTGTGACGCTGCGGAGACCCGATGGACCATCCTGACGCCGACAGCCTGCGCATCATGCCTGCGTACGATGCGCGCGGCCTTGTCGTCGCCGTGGCGCAGGATGTCGCGACGAACCAGGTGCTGATGCTGGCCTGGATGGACGCCGAAGCGCTTGCCGCCACGCGCCGGACCGGGCTTGCTCATTTCCATTCGCGCAGCCGGTCGCGCCTGTGGAAGAAGGGGGAAACTTCGGGAAACGTGCTCAAGGTGCGCGACATCCGGATCGATTGCGACCGCGACGCGCTGCTGCTGCTGGTCGAGCCGGCCGGACCCGCCTGTCACACCGGAGCGCAGAGCTGCTTCTATCGGCGGCTGGGCGCAGATGCATCGCTGGAGCCCGACCGCTGAGCGAAGGCCCGCCCCCGGGGGGGGGATCGAGGGGGCACGAGGGTCAGACGAAGCTGTAAGGGTCGATGTCGATCCCCACCCGCACGCCGCGCGCCAACGGCACTTCGGCGAGCCAGGCGCGAAGCGTATCCTGCAGGCTGGCGCTGCGCTTGGCGTTGACCAGCAGGCGATGGCGATAGCGGCCGCGCAGCAGTGCCATCGGTGCGGGCGCGGGGCCGTAGATCGCCAGATCGGGCTGCTCCGGACGAGTGGCGCCAATGCGGCGGGCAGCCTCGCGCGCCTCGTTCTCGTCCTCGCTGGAGACGATGATCGCCGCCCAGCGACCGAAGGGCGGCGCACCGGCGCGGCGGCGCGCCTCGGTCTCGGCGTTGGTGAAGGCATCGCGGTCGTTGGCGGCCAGCGCGGCGATAACGGGCGCGTCGGGATGACGCGTCTGGATTAGCACAGAGCCCGGCTTGTCGCCCCGCCCGGCACGCCCAGCAGCCTGCGCTATCTGCTGCCAGGTGCGTTCGGCGGCACGCAGATCGCCACCCTCGAGCCCCAGATCGGCATCGACCACGCCAACCAGCGTCAGTTCGGGAAAGTGGAAACCTTTGGTAACCAGCTGGGTGCCGATGATGACGTCGATCGACCGCGTCTGCGCCGCGGCGATGAAGGCGGCGGCCCTGTCGGGGGTGCCAAGCGTGTCGGAGGTGGCCAGCGCCACGCGCGCGTCAGGTAGGATCTCGCTTACCTCATCTGCGATCCGCTCGACACCCGGGCCGCAGGCGACCAGCGCCTCGGCCTCGCCGCACTCGGGACAGGTCTCCGGAACGCGGGTCTCATGCCCGCAGTGATGGCAGGACAGCCGCTGCGACAATCGATGCTCGACCAGCCAGGCGCTGCAATTGGGACACTGGAACCTGTATCCGCAATGCCGACATAAGGTGAGCGGTGCGTAACCCCTGCGGTTCAGGAACAAGAGGGACTGCTCGCCGCGCTCGAGGCGTTGCGCCATTCCCTCGGCAAGGCGGGGGGCAAGCCAACGGCCCGGCGGCGGCTTCTCGTTCGTCAGGTCGACAAGGTCGATCGCGGGCAGTTCGGCCGCCCCGTAGCGGCTTGGCAGGACCAGCCGTTGATAGGTGCCGATATCGGCCATGTGCAGGCTTTCGAGCGCCGGGGTCGCACTGGCGAGGATGACCGGCACTTCCTCGAACCGGGCACGCATCACCGCCACGTCGCGGGCGTTGTAGCGCACCCCCTCGTCCTGCTTGAAACTGATTTCATGCGCCTCGTCGACTACGATCAACCCCAGCCGGGCGTAAGGCAGGAACAGCGCCGAACGCGCGCCGACCACGACTTGTGCGTCTCCCGCCGCCACCGCGCGCCAGGCCCGGCGTCGCTCGGTCGAGCGGATCGAGGAGTGCCAGATCACGGGCGGCGCGCCGAAGCGCTGGGCGAAGCGGCCCAGGAATGCTTCGGTCAGCGCGATCTCGGGCAGCAGGACCAGCACCTGGCGCCCGGCCTTCAAGGCCGCGGCGATGGCCTCGAAATAGGTTTCCGTCTTGCCCGATCCGGTAACCCCATCGAGCAGGATGGGGGCAAAGCGGCGCTCTTCGACCGCGGTGACGAGCGCTGCTGCGACCTTGGCTTGCGCATCATTGAGCACCGGGGGAGCGTAGTGCGGATCGGCACGGTGATAGGCTCGATCGCAATCGACCAGCACGGGCTCGAGCACGCCCTGGGCGACCAGGCCGCGCAGCACACCCTCGCTGACCCGCGCGATGGCCGAGAGTTCGCGGATCGTCGCCTGTTCGCCTTCGAGCGCGGCGATCGCGCGTTCACGCTGCGGCGTCATGCGTTCGGGCAGGCCGCCACTCAGACGGTACTCGGTCACCTTCGCCGGCCCACGCAATGCGCCACCGCTCGCCAGCACCATCCGCGCCACCGCGGCTAGCGGCGCGCAGTAGTAGTCGGCCGTCCATTCGATCAGACGACGCAGCCTTGCGGCGATGGGCGGCACCGGCAGCACCTCGGCCAGCGGGCGCAACCGCGCATCCTCCACCGGCTCGCCGGGCAGGCGCTCGGCTTCCCAGACGATACCAATGATCTGTCGCGGTCCCAGCGGCGCAGCGACGACCGAACCGGTTGCCACCTGCATGTCCGCCGGGACACGATAGTCAAGTGGACCAAGGGCTACATTGAGGACGATGAGTCGGACGCGGTTCATTTATTGCCGGGCTTAGGGACCAATCGCGTGGTGCGGCAAGCGCCTGACAACGCAATATTTAGCATGACATGGTAATGTTTTGTTGCCCGGCGGGGATTTCCTTAATCCTACGCTAACCACCTTGCGGCTAGCTTTGATCGTACGTCGCAGTCGATTCGGATGGTTGTCCCAAACCTGGACATGGCAACCACTTTACGTTGGAAATAGGACCTTTAGCGCCCATTGAGCCGTTCTTAGATCAAACGTGCAATTTGGTGCAGGCAAACATCAACAAGCCAGCGGGCCCCGGGCGCCGCTTGGCAGGAGCAGTCGGAATGAAAAAGTCAACCTTCCTTTTGGGCTCGGTCTTGGCCTCGCTGGCGCTGCCGGTGCACGCCGGGGGTCTGCAAAGTGGCCGAATTGCCGATTCGTTCGAGGATGTGATGCGGGCTGCAACCAATGCGCAGAACGCTGCGGACGACGTACGCTTCGCCGACCGGATCGTGGTTCTCGCCCCGCCGGAGCCGGTACTGGTGCCGGTCGAGCCGCTGGCTTTCACGCCCGTCGTTCCCGAAGCGTCGAGCCTTGTCGTGGCCGGTGCTGACGACAAGCTGCTGGGGCTCTTCGTTCTGGGCGGCCTCGCCGGTCTGCCGCTGCTTCTGGGTGCGGTAGGCAGCGGCGGAGGCGGCATAGGAACGCCGGCGATCATCGGGAACCCCGGCGGTGTCGCCGAGACGCCTACGCCCACTCCGCCGCCGACCGGATCGACGCCGACGCCGACGCCGACCACGCCTCCGACCGGGACCACGCCTACGCCGACCCCGCCGCCGACGAACCCCTCGGGGCCGGGTGAAACGCCCACGCCAACCCCGCCGCCCACCGTGACCCCGGCGATCCCCGAGCCTTCGACTTGGGTGATGATGCTGATGGGCTTTGCCGCTCTTGGGATGACGTTGCGCGGACGCAGGCGCGAAGGTAGCGCGGGTCTGGAACCCGCCGCGTCCTGAGCAAACCGGCTCGGGAACGTTGTCGCGCCGGTTCTTCCCCGCGCGGGGGGTCAAGGCGCCATTGCACCCTGACGCAGACCCATTAGATCGGGCGGCGCACGCGCAATGTCCGATGATACGCCTCTCGATCGCTTCAAGCAGGCCCTGACCGGGGCAGCGCGCGCCATTGGCCGCGATGCCGAGGCCGAGGTCGCCTTCACCGCCGATGCGCCAGCGCTGCTGGGCAAGAACCTGCGCGTGCCGGTGCCCGCCCGCTCGCTGCCGGAAAGCCAGGCCGGCGAGGCGCGCGGGTTTGCCGACAGCTTCGCGCTGAAGATGCGGCACCACGACGCAGCCTTGCATCGCGCCGGGCTGCCCGCCGAAGCCGATGCACGCACCTGCTACGATGCGATCGAACAGGTACGATACGAAGCGATAGGCGCAAACGGCCTGGCGGGCACACGTGCCAACCTTGCGGCGATGGCCGATCTAGCCAGCCGTGCCGATCCGATCTCGCGCGCGCGCATTGCCGATGACGTTCCTCTGGACAGCGCGCTTGCTTTGCTTTTGCGCGAGCGATTGACCGGCGCACCTGTTCCGGCGGCGGCGACCGATGCTGTGAATCTGGTGCGCGGTCATATCGAGGAGCGCGTCGGTGGGGAGCTCGAGCACCTTGCCGGCAGGCTCGAGGATCAACGCGCGTTCCAGGCGCTGGCGCTCGATCTGCTGCGGCGTCTCGATCTGGTTCCGGCCGAACCCGAGGATGTTCCCGAGGACCCGCCGGACCAGGACGAGGAAGACGGCGAGGAGGAGGACGGTACCGATGAGACCGAGCAGCCGCAGCCCGATGCGCAGCGTCCCGAGCTCGCCGATAGCAAGGAAGGTGACAGCGGGTCCGAGGATGATGAGGGAGAGGGCGAGGACGAGGCGCCGGGCGAAGGCGAGCTAGCCGATACCGGTGAAGAGACCATGCTGCCCCAGCGCCGCAACGCGCCCTGGCAGGAGCTGCCCGAAAGCTTCGACTACGCCGTTTATACACAGGAATTCGACGAGGTAATCGAAGCCAGCGCGCTATGCGATGCGGACGAACTCGACCGGCTGCGAGCCTATCTGGACAGCCAGTTGTCGGGGCTTGCGGGCATCGTCACGCGGCTCGCCAACCGGCTGCAGCGGCGGCTGATGGCGCAGCAGAACCGGGCGTGGGATTTCGACCAGGAAGAAGGGCTGCTCGATGCCGCGCGGCTTGCCCGGGTGGTGGTTTCGCCGGGCCATTCGCTGAGCTACAAGATCGAGCGCGAGCAGGAGTTCAAGGACACCGTCGTCACCCTGCTGATCGACAATTCGGGTTCGATGCGCGGACGGCCCATATCGATCGCCGCGATCAGCGCCGATATCCTTGCGCGGACCCTGGAGCGCTGCGGCGTCAAGGTAGAGATCCTCGGCTTCACCACCCGCGCGTGGAAGGGCGGGCGATCGCGCGAGCATTGGTTATCTTCGGGCAAGCCTGCATCTCCCGGCCGACTGAACGATGTGCGACACATCATCTACAAGAAGGCCGACGAGCCCATGCGCCGCGCGCGTCGCAGTTTGGGGCTGATGATGCGCGAGGGCCTGCTCAAGGAGAATATCGACGGCGAGGCGTTGTTGTGGGCGCACCAGCGGCTGCTCGCCCGCGCGGAGGACCGGCGCATCTTGATGGTCATCTCGGACGGGGCGCCGGTGGATGATTCGACCCTGAGCGTCAATCACGCGGGCTATCTGGAGGGCCATCTGCGCAAGGTGATCGAATGGATCGAGAAAGCCTCGCCGGTGCAGCTGGTGGCGATCGGCATCGGCCACGACGTCAACCGCTACTACCGCCGCGCGGTCACGATCATGGACGCCGAACAGCTGGGAGGAACGATCATCGAGCAGCTGGCGGGGCTGTTCGAGGAGGAGTGAGGATGGCGAGGCTGATCATCCGAGTACTTGAAAATACCATAGAATCATTTGGTTATCTCGCCTCGCGCAATCTTGGTGAGCGCGAAGTATCTCTGCTCTCGTCCCAATCCGCGTGGGATCCACTGCGTCTAAACTCATACACCATAGCCTACCGCGAAGCATGACCCCGCCCCTGAACCTGTTCAATTCGCTAACTCGCAAGCTAGAGCCGTTTGAGCCCATTCATCCCGGCGAGGCGCGGGTCTATACGTGCGGGCCGACGGTCTATAATTACCCGCATATCGGCAACATGCGCGCTTATGTTTTTGCCGACGTGCTCGGACGCACGCTTAGCTGGAAAGGCTATCGGCTAACCCATGTGGTTAATATTACCGATGTCGGCCATCTCACCGATGATGCCGATGCGGGCGAGGACAAGCTGGAGCAGGCGGCGGAACGCTCAACCCGCGAAGGACGCGCGCAGTCGATATGGGATATCGCGCGCCACTATACCGACGCGTTTATGGACGATGTGAAGGCGCTCAATATCCGCCAGCCCGCGCATTGGCCGGTGGCAAGCGATTATGTCGAGGAAATGCGCGGGTTCGCGCAGGATATCGCCGAGCGGCATTGCTACACGCTCGAAGGCGGACTGTATTTCGACGTTTTCACCGTGCCTGATTACGGCCGATTGGCGCGGGCGGTGACCGACGAGGGAGAAGGCCGGATCGAGGCGGTGGCGGGCAAGCGCAACGCGGCCGACTTCGCCATCTGGCGCACCACGCCGCCGGGGGAGACGCGGCAGATGGAATGGGATTCGCCATGGGGTCGCGGCGCGCCGGGGTGGCATCTGGAATGTTCGGTGATGAGCAGGAAGTTGCTGGGCTTCCCGTTCGACATCCACACCGGCGGGATCGATCACCGCGAAATCCACCACCCCAACGAGATTGCGCAGAATCAGGCATTCTGCGGCTGTGAGGGAGACATCGGCTTGCTAACCGATCCGGTCAATTCGGGCGCGCGGATCTGGATGCACAACAATTTCCTCGTCGATCGAACGGGGAAGATGAGCAAGTCGTCAGGCGACTTCCTGCGCCTCAAGCTTCTGACGGACCGGGGCTACCACCCTCTCGCCTATCGCCTTATGTGCCTGCAGGCGCATTACCGCAGCGAGCTCGAGTTTTCCTGGGAAGCACTCGAGGCGGCGTTGACGCGGCTAAAACGGTTGGTGATGGCGACCGAACGGCTGACCGCTGACACGGACGTGCCCGCGCCCGGCATTGAAGAAGATTGGACACTGGACCGGGCGCACGCCGCGCTCGGCGGCGCGGTTCAGCCGTTCGTCACGCGCTTCGACGAGGCGCTGAGCGATGATTGCAACACCTGCGTCGCGCTGACCGTGCTTGAGGAGATGCTGGCAAGCAAGGCGATCGACCGCCGCGCCAAGTCGGGCGCGATGGCGGCGATGGACACGGTGCTGGGGCTGAACCTGGGCGGTCTTACGCGCAAGGACCTGCGACTGCGCCCTTGCGCCGCGACCATCGCCGATGCGGCGATAGAGGCGGCTTTGGACCGCCGTCGACAGGCGCGGGCCGAGAAGGACTATGCAGCCGCCGATGCCGTCCGCCAAGAGCTCGCCGAGCACGCGGTCGAAGTGATGGACGGGGACCCGCTGGGTTGGGAATGGAAGCGATGAGGCGCTGCCGCGTCATGGCGATCGACCATCGCGACTGACCAATAGGGGCTGCCGCCCCTTCAGCGATCGGCCCCTGTTCGCCGGCGGGGCATCGCGACCAGGGTCGCGCCCCCCGCCGTAAAGGGCGCGCACCTTGCTACAGCCACTATCTTGCCTCAGCTCTCCAGCCCATCGGACGTCGGTCTTAGATGAGCGAGCCCGCCTGAAGGTTCACCCTTCGTCGATCAGCAGCAATTCGCAGGTGATCTTCATCAGCGGCGGTGCGGCGCGGTGATCCACCTTGGTGACCTCGGCATCGGCGACCAGTTGGCCACGCACAGAGAACTGGTGCTCGGGTAGCGCGGCGATGAAATCCTCGCCGATCTCGATCGCGGCTTCCCCCTCGAACACCACGTCGAAGGTATGCCGCGTGCCGGCGAAGGTGATGCTGGCCCAGTTCTGTTCCGATTGGCGCGTAATCCGGCACTTGCCCCCGCCAAGCACGATCAGGGCTTCGGCCAGCCGCTGGCCGGGGGCGCGGCGGGTCTTGGCGGCGGGCGCAGCGGCGACGAGCTCAGAGTGCATTGGTCTCTCCATCATAAATGTTCATGAAATGTTCTACCCGGGCTGCGGTACCATCCCGGGGTGTGCGTCCGTTTCTAAGATCGAGCACGAAGCGCGGGTCGTGCGTGGCCAAGCGGCCGAATTTGGTGGCGGCCATTTCGTGGCGGCGCAGGAAGATTTCGATCTTGCGAATGAGCATGAAGCAGTCCCCTCTATTTTATCCCCAGCCGATTCGGATCGACTCGACTAAACAAATGTTGGACCGCGATTTCCTACTTGTCTAGGAAAAATCCTACGTGTAGGACGGCGCCATGCTTTATTTCAGGGAAATCGCCGATGGATCCGCGTGACAGGCTCGCTGCGTTGGCGCAGGAACGCGGGGTAAGCCTAGCGGCCCTGTCGCGCATGCTTGGGCGAAACTCCAGCTATCTCCAGCAATATATTACCAAGGGCAGCCCTCGGAAGCTGGAGGAGGACGACCGGCGCAGGCTCGCGCAATATTTCGAGATCGCGGAAAGTGGATTGGGGGCGCCGGAGGATATTTCCTACATCGCGGCTGCGGGAGAATGGGCTGAAATCCCCCGCCGGGCGGTGCACGTCTCCGCGGGACCCGGCACATTGGCGGCTGCCGAGGCTGCGTTCGACGCGATGCGCTTCTCGCGCCGCTGGTTGCGCGAACAGGGTTTCGAGCCCGCGCATCTGTCGGCGTTGCGCGTGATGGGTGATTCGATGGAGCCGCTGCTGCGCGATGGCGACGAAGTACTGGTCGATGAGCGCGACCGTCCGTTTCGCGATGGCATCTATGTTGTGCGCCTCGACGAGCACCTGGTAGTGAAGCGCGTGGCCTCCCAAGGCGCGGGACGCTATTCGTTGCTCAGCCAGAACCTCGCCTATCCGCCGCTGGCGGTCGAGGGAGAGGATATGGAGATCATCGGCCGCGTGGTGTGGAAGAGCGGACGGCTGTAGCGGTGACCGCTATTGGTTTGTTTCGCGACAGTCCGCTCCGTAGGGCCGAACTACGGTAGCGGACGGTCTTGGTAGTGGTTTTTAGGATCGAGGAGTTTGCATCCATTTAGGAAGCGGCCCAACGTCCCTGCCGGCATTTTTGGCGACGGACGCGGCGAGGCTTATGAAATCCCATACCCGTTTCGAGAAACCCGGATCGACCGTGCTTTCCAACTCGGTCATATTTTCATACAAGCGCGTCGATCCCGCCCACATTTTGGGGGTTGCGTTACGGCTGAACGGTTCGAGAAGCCCGAACCATTCCTGAACGAACGCCAGTGCTTCATCACTTGCAGGATCAAGCGGAAGCGAAGCTTCGATGCGACCGCTTAATTCCTTCCATTTTTCAATATAGCCCTGCTGCCAGAATTCCGGCGCATCAGCCATATGCTCTTGCCATCCAGCCTGCTGTTCCGGCGTATAGTATTTGTCGACAACAGTCTTCCAGGCCTGTGCTTGGTCGGTCATGACATTATCTCCATCACGAATGAGCTAGCACAACGTCGCGGCATCGAAGCGGCTCGCTTCGGCCGATGCGGGACAGTGCGGAATCGATGAGGGTGATTGCACTGGTGACTTCTGCCGCCTGTTCGGCAAGCCGAATGCGCTGGGCGCTTAGCAGAGCGGCCAGATCGACAGGTTTGCGGTCAAACACTCGCTTGATGTCACCAAGGCTAAGCCCCGCCTTTTTGAGCGCGACAATCTGATGAATACGCTCCAGTTCAATCGGCCCGAACCACCGACGACCAGAATGCGTTCGCGGCGGCGATATCAACCCACGCGCCTCGTAAAAACGCAGGGCGCGAGAGGTCAAGCCAGTCCGGCGCACCACGTCATCGATTGACAGCGAATCATTCATCCGCACCTTATGCCGGTTGACGTAACGTCAACATCAAGGGGCAATTTTTGGAGATCGCCTTCCAAGGATTGCTGTGACTGCCTTCGGGGTCGAAACCCGCCTTCCGCGCCTTGTCATCCGCCGCTGCAAACGCCACCTTTCCCTGATGCCCGAAACCCCCCTTCGCGCCGCGATCCTGCCGGTGACCCCGTTCCAGCAGAATTGTTCGCTCGTCTGGTGCACCGCGACCATGAAAGGCGCGCTGATCGATCCCGGCGGCGAGCTCGCCAAGCTCAAGGCGGGGGTGGCCAAGGCGGGGGTGACGCTGGAGAAAATCCTCCTGACGCATGGCCATGCCGATCATTGCGGACAGGCCGGAATGCTGGCCGCCGAACTGGCGTTGCCCGTCGAGGGTCCGCACGAGGATGACCGGTTCTGGATCGCTCGGCTCGAGGAGGATGGCCCGCGCTTCGGTATCGAGACCAAGGTGTTCGAGCCGACGCGCTGGCTTGTCGATGGCGATACGGTGAGCTTTGGCGAGATCGTGCTCGATGTGCTGCATTGCCCCGGACATACGCCTGGACATGTGGTGTTCGTTCACAAACCCACCCGGTTTGCTTTCGTCGGCGATGTGCTGTTCGCCGGGTCGATCGGCCGGACCGACTTTCCGATGGGCAATCATCAGGACCTGATCGACGCGATAACCGACAAGCTGTGGCCGCTGGGCGATGACATCACCTTCGTCCCCGGTCATGGCCCCACCGGCACGTTCGGCGAGGAGCGTCGGTCGAACCCGTTCGTGGGCGATGCGGCGCTCGCGGGCGCGCGTTAGATCACGTCCAACCCGGCGAGCAGCGCGGCGATCGAGAGTGCGGCCATGACCACCAGGCTGGTCATGCTGCCGGCGATGCGCGCGGGATGCGGCCGGTCTGCCTCCATTCCCAGGGCGTGCAGCACGCGCGGCGATGAAGGCCAGTCCGGCGATACCCAGCAGCAACTCGCCGATCCCACGCGGGTTCTGGCTCGCCTCGATCGCCAAGATCAGCAGCAGGACGAGCGGCGCGTTCTCGATGAAATTGGCATGGGCACGCATCCGTCGGGCAAGTAGGCCATTGCCGCCATCGCCATGCGATACCTTGTCGCGGATGCGGACCTGGGAACAGCGCACCGCCAGCCAGATATTGAGCAGCCCGGCCAAAGCGGCGGTGATCAGGGTGATGGGAATGTCGAACATAGGATCTTTCCTTGCCGCCGGCGGCACGAATTGCACTCGAACCGGGCGTTCGATAGGCCAAACGATGATCCGTGCAACGCCGCCTTCGGCCCCGGCAGGCGCGATCGGCTTGCAAGCATGGGCCAATAGGCTATAGCGCGCCGCTTCGCCGCACACCCGGCTGCACGGTGCCCGCGCTTGCGTGGAGACCGGGCAATGCCTAGGGCGGCTCCCATACGACCCGAGCAAGACGACTAACCCAAGGAACAGGTGCCGCAATGGCTGTCCCCAAAAGAAAAACTTCGCCGCATCGCCGTGGCAACCGCCGCGCGCACGATTCGCTTCGGGTCGAGGCGTTTCACGAGTGCTCCAACTGCGGCGAGTTGAAGCGGCCGCACAACCTGTGTCCGCATTGCGGCTATTATAATGGCCGGATGATCCTCGAGCTCAAGAGCGCCTGAGCCGCATATCGATCCGGGGAGCCAAGCTGCGATGAGCCTGCCGCGTATCGCCATTGACGCGATGGGCGGCGATGAGGGCGTGCGGGTGATGGTCTCGGGTGCTGCACTGGCCCGCCGGCGTCATGAGCGGTTCAAGTTTCTGCTGGTGGGTGACGAGCCGCGCATAAGGGAGGCGCTTGGCAGCCACCCCAATATGGCCGGCGCATCCGAGATCCTGCATTGCGATGACGTAGTCACCGGCGCGGAGAAGCCCACGCAGGCGCTGCGCCGTGCCAAGACCACCTCGATGGGTCAGGCGATCCTGGCGGTGAAGGCGGGCGATGCCGGGGCCGCGGTAAGCGCGGGCAACACCGGTGCGTTGATGGCAATCGCCAAGCTTTCGTTGCGGACGATGCCCGGGATAGACCGGCCGGCGCTTGCCGCGCTGATGCCCACCTTGGGTGAGAATGACGTCGTCATGCTCGACCTGGGCGCCAATACCGAATGCGACGCGCGCAATCTGGTGCAGTTCGCCATCATGGGCGCGGCTTATGCGCGGATCGCGTTCGCCCGGCCGCAGCCACGGGTCCGGCTGCTCAATATCGGCACCGAGGAAACCAAGGGCACCGAGCTTCTGCAGGAAGCCGCCGCTACGTTGCGTTCTGCAAGCGGGCTGGCGCTCAGTTTTGATGGCTATGTCGAGGCGGACAAGATCAACCGTGGCGATGTCGATGTGGTGGTGACCGATGGTTTCTCGGGCAATATTGCGCTCAAGGCCATCGAAGGCTCGGCGCGGTTCGTCACCGACCTGCTCAAGAACGCTTTCCGTTCATCGCTGCGCTCCAAGGTCGGTTTTCTGATTTCCAAGCCGGCGACCGAATTGCTGCGTCACCAGCTCGACCCCAACAATCACAATGGGGCGGTTTTTCTGGGCCTGAACGGAGTGGTGGTGAAATCGCATGGCAGCGCCAGTGTCCAAGGCGTGGCGCACGCCGTGGCGGTAACCGCGCGGCTGCTGGAGGCGGGCCTGACCGAGCGCATCGCTGACGGCATCGGCGAATTAAGCAGCAAAACGCCGATGATGGACGATAGCGGTTCCGGCAACGGCAGGGCGGCGTCGGAAACGCACAGGTGATCCGTTCGGTTCTCAAGGGCACGGGCGCAGCACTGCCGCGTCGCATCCTCACCAATAAGGAACTGGCGCAGCAGGTCGACACCAGCGACGAATGGATCCGCGAGCGAACGGGAATAACCCAGCGCCATATCGCCGGCGAGGGGGAGACAACCGCCAGCCTGGCGACCGAGGCGGCGCGCGCCGCGCTGGCGGATGCGGGGCTCGGCATCGGCGACATCGACCTTATCGTGCTTGCCACGGCCACGCCCGACCAGACCTTCCCCGCCACCGCCACGCTGGTCCAGCACCGGCTTGGCGGCCGCGGCTTTCCCGCTTTCGATGTGGGGGCGGTGTGTTCAGGCTTTCTCTATGCGCTTTCCACCGCCGATGCGCTGCTGCGCACCGGGATGGCGCACCGCGCGCTGGTTATCGGCGCGGAAACTTTCAGCCGCATCCTCGATTGGGAGGACCGCGCCACCTGCGTATTGTTTGGAGATGGGGCCGGCGCGCTCGTGCTGGCGGCTGAGGAGAACGATGGCAAACGCGGCGGGGAGGGCGGCAGCGGGGCCGGCAGTGAGGCCGGCAATGAGGCCTGCAACGAGGATGGTCCAGGCATCCTCGCCTCGCGGCTTCATGCTGATGGCGAGCACAACCAGCTGCTGTTCGTCGATGGCGGGCCTTCCACTACCGGCACCGTAGGCAAGCTCAGGATGAAGGGGCGCGAGGTGTTCCGGCACGCGGTGGTCAATCTTGCCGAGGTGCTGGGCGAGGTAATGGACCAGGCAGGGATCGCGGCGGATCAAATCGACTGGATCGTGCCGCATCAGGCCAATCTGCGCATTTTGGAAGCAACCGCGAAGAAGCTGGGTCTGCCGTTCGACAAGGTGGTGGTGACGCTGGATCGCCATGCCAACACCTCTGCCGCTTCGGTGCCGCTGGCGCTGGACACCGCCCGCCGCGACGGGCGCATTCGGGCGGGCGATCTCGTCCTGCTCGAGGCGATGGGGGGCGGATTTACTTGGGGTGCCAGTTTGATCCGCATCTAAATATTTATTGGTTTTTTCTCGTTCATGCTCTTGCCACAAAACAGCCTTTCGGGCATGTTCGCAATGGTCGCTGAAGCACAGAAAAGGGGGCAATTGCATGGACATGATGCGCTCCATCGGCACGTTGACGCGCGCCGATTTGGCAGAGACAATCAATCGTAAGTTGGGGCTTTCACGCGCGGAAAGCCTCGGATTGGTCGAGGAGATCCTGGCCAAGATGTGCGATTCACTCAGTGATGGCGAGAACGTCAAGATTTCGGGGTTCGGCAGCTTCATCCTGCGAGACAAGAGCGAGCGGGTGGGGCGCAATCCCAAAACCGGGGTGGAGGTTGCCATCACCCCGCGGCGCGTTCTTACCTTTCGTGCCAGCCAGAAGCTCAAGGACCAGGTGACGCACGCGGGGTGACCGGCAAATTCTCAGCAGATACCGTGGACGGCACGCCCACTTTGTTCGATGACGGTAAGGACACCGGCGCGCTGCGCACTATCGGCGAGGTGGCCAGTGCGCTCCGCGTGAAGACGCATGTGCTGCGCTATTGGGAGAAGCATTTCCCCATGTTGCGGCCCATGCAACGCAGCGGCGGGCGACGCTATTATAGGCCGCAGGACGTGGCTTTGCTTGTTCGCATCGACAATCTAGTGAACCAGCAGGGTTACACGATCAAGGGCGCGCGCCTGGCGATCGGTACGGGAACGACATCGGTCGCGCCCCCGCCCAAGGCAACGCCCGATGGATCCAGCACGAAGATCGAGGCGGAGGTTGTGCCGCGGTTAAAGGCAATCAGGGCTCGGTTGGCTTCGGCGCTCGAAACCGCTTGAGCCAGGCCCGGTGATTGGGTTCGGTCAAACCACCAAGTTCGTTCAGCCGCTCGTTCAGCCGCTTGTTTCCGGCCCCAGTTCGGGGTCCAGGTCGCGTGGCCTGGCGAAGTGGGCCAAGCGACCGCAATCAGGGGCGATGGCATCCCACCAATCGATCGCAAGCTCCATCACGGCGAAACTGGCGGTCGGATATTTGATCGCCACCTCGTCGAGCAGACCTGCCGCGCCGTCATCCTCTCGCGAACCGCTAAGCGCGAGAACCAGCTCCTGCAAACCGGGATTATGCCCCACGATGAGCAGCGAGGAAGGATCGTCCGGAATCTTTGCGGCAAGCGCCATCAGCGCGTCGGCGTCGGCCAGGTAAGCCGCCTCCTCCCAATGCACCGGCACCTCGAGGCCACTGGCTGCTAGCGTACGTCGGACCCTTTCGGCGGGACTGGCGAGAATGACATCAAAGGCAACGCCGTGCTGCTTGATATGACGCCCCATCAGCGCCGCGCCCCTGCGTCCGCGCTCATTGAGGCCGCGCTCGAAGTCGCGCAGGGCCATGTCGTCCCCGTCGGACTTGGCGTGGCGCAGGAGTCCCAGCGTCTTCATTGCCGGCACCTGCCCCTATGCGAAGGGCAACGCGCCGCCGCGCTCGCTGATCGTGCCGATCTCGTCATCCGGGCTCACCCCCTTGCTGCTGATGCGCCCTATCCGGACCCGCGTCACTGTCTGAAACACCCGATGCGAGCGCAAGTAAAGCCTCATCGAGGCTCACCCGGCTGACGGGGGTGCCGGCCGGAAAGGCATCGATCAGCCGCGATGGAAAAGCGGGCGAGAGGACGATGAAATGGCCGCGGTCGTCGCGGCCGCGGATGAGCCGGCCGAAGCCTTGCGCCAACCGCGCGCGAACGATGGCATCGTCATACTCGGCGCCGCCATTCGCAGCCCGGCGCGCCCGGTGCACGATGGTGGGGCGCGGCCAGGGGACCTGTTCGAGCACCACGCAGCGCAGGCTCCGTCCCGGCACGTCGATCCCGTCGCGAAGCGCATCGGTGCCGAGCAGCGAGGCCGCGGGATCGTCGCGGAAGATATCGGTCAGCGTGCCAGTATCGATCGGATCGACATGCTGGGCATAGAGCGGCAGGCCGGCACGTGCGAGCCGGTCTGCGATACGGCCATGTACCGCGCGCAGGCGGCGCGTAGCGGTGAACAGGCCGAGCACCCCGCCACCCGACACCTCGATGATCCGGGCATAGGCCGCGGCAAGGCCCGCCAGGTCGCCCTTCTTAACATCGGTGACGATCAGCACCTTGGCTCTAGCCGCGTAATCGAACGGACTGCCTGCCGAGAACAGCACCGGTGGGGCGGCAAGATGCGCAGCGCCCGAATGGTCGATCGCCGTCTGCCATTTGGGCGCCTCGGCATCACCGCCCGGACACAAGGTGGCGCTGGTCAGCATTACCCCATGCGCGGGCTCGAGAACCAGCTTGGCGAACGGTCTCATCGGATCGAGGAACCGGCGATGCAGGCCGACATCGAACTCGCGCGTCTCGTTGCGCTCCACGGCCAGCCAGTCGATAAACTCGGGGTCCGCCGGACCGCCCATCGCACCTGCCAGCGCTTCCCATGCCCCCAACGTCTCGATCCGCCAAGCGAGCGAATGCCGCGCCCCCTCGACCCGCGCACGGCCCGGGCCATCGAGCCAGTCGGGCGGCTGGGCGACCAGCTTTTCCAGCCGCCCGCCCAGGCGGATCAGCGGCAGGCGGATTGCCGCCAGCGCCGATGCCGCATCCGCCGCCAGCTCGACGAAATCACCACTCAGTTGCGCGGCTTCGGTTTCCAGTCCGTAGCCTGCATCAAGGCCGTTCTCGTCGCGCGCATAGGCGAGCGAGCGGACGGCTGCGAGGAGCGCTTCGATAGTGCCGGCGGGTTGCCCTTCAGCCAGACGCGGGAGCCACCCCTCCGCCGGCAGGGCGTGGGCAGCTTCGATCGCCGCCGCGATGGCCCGCCCGCCTTCCTCGTCATAGCTGGCGACATCGGCCAACCGCGCTGCCAGCCCCCGCCGCCGTCCCCGGCCCGCACGTTCGGGTCCGGTGATCCAGCGCTTGAGCTCGATCGCCTCGCGACCGGTGAAGGCGGCAGCAAAAGTGCTGTCGGCGGCATCGAAGACATGGTGCCCCTCATCGAACACGATCCGCGTGGGGCGGGCGGCGGCATCGCGCCCGCGAGCCGCGTGGACCATCACCAGCGCATGGTTGGCGATAACCAGATCGGCATGAGAACTGGCATGCGCGGCATGTTCGATGAAGCATTTGCGATAATGCGGACAGCCGGCGTAGACACATTCACCGCGCTGGTCCGTAAGCGAGCGGATGGCGCGCGGGGGAAACAGCGTGCCCAGCCAGCCGGGCAGATCACCGCCGATCATGTCGCCGCCATCGCTATAGGCCGCCCAGCGCGCCACGAGCTGCGCCAGGATGGCGGGGCGGCCCCCGAAACCGCCTTGCAGCGCGTCCTCCAGATTGAGCAGGCACAGGTAGTTTTCGCGCCCCTTGCGCACCACCACCGCGCGGCTTCCGTCGCCTCTTTGCACAGGCCATGCACGCGCGCTTTCGCGGCGCAGCTGGCGCTGCAGGTTCTTGGTATAGGTGCTAACCCATACGGTTCCGTCCGCCTGTTCGGCCCATAGCGAGGCGGGAGCCAGATAGCCCAGCGTCTTGCCGATACCCGTGCCCGCCTGCGCCAGCAGCATGGCGGGAACGCCGCGCTCGGCACGGGGGGCGAAGATGCGCGCCGCGGCCCGGGCATAGGCGCGCTGACCGCTCCGCTGCTCGGCGTTCGTTCCGGTCAACCGCTCGAGCCGCTGTTCGACGCCGTCCTCGTCGAGCATCACCTGTGCGGGCTGTGGGCGTTCAGGTGCCTCCTCCCACTGCGGCAGGCGGGAAAACAGCCACTTTTCCGCACGCGCTGGCTGCGCGATGCGAGGAGCCAGCATTCCGGCCCATGGCCATCGCAAGCGGGCGAGCGACTGCAGCGCGCTCCAGGCTCCCTCGCGTTCGGGCCAGGCGGCGCTTCCACAGAGCGCCAGCAACGCACCTGCCGCCCGGCGCAAAAGAGCAGGCACTGTCTGGTCCCCTTGCGGTTCGCCAAGCCCCAGCGCATGGGCAAGGCCGCGAGGCGTGGGCACGCAGAACTGCGCCGGGCGGAGGAAAGCGAAGGCTTCGAGCAGGTCCAGCCCCGACAGTTCGGGATAGCCCAGCCGGGTGCCCACGAGCGGCGCATTGATCAGCAGCAGCGGTGTGTCGGCCGCCGCGTTGATCGCCATGCTGCGCGAAACCTCGCGCACCGCACCCGTCCTGTCGGCAAGCCAGATGCCCGAATGGCTGGCGTGAAGCGCGGGCATGGCAAGTTCGAGGACGCCATGTTCGGGATCGACATGTTCGGGATCGACAGGGGTGGTGGGGACGGGCGACACGGTCCGTTTGGAGATATCGGCGGGGAGAACGAAAGGCAAACCTGGCGACCCGTTTACCAGGTCGCTCGTCAGCTTGCGCCGGTTCCCGTCTCATCCGCCGCTGCCGGCCGGGTGATGGTCAGCGGTTCCTTGAAGGTGTGGGTTATATAGGGGAACGGGATCTCGATGTCGGCCTCGTCCAGCGCGCGTTTGATCGTGCGGATGACCAGATCGGTTGCCGTCCAACCTTCCTTCGGGGTCGATCCGGCCCACCAGCGCACGAGGTAGTCCATCGAGGAGGAATTGAACGCCTGCGCGTAAATTTCGATGCCCTTGTCCTGATCGATCCCATCCAGCGCTTCGAGCGCGCGGCGGATCACTCCGGCAGCCTCGTCCAAATCGGTGTCATAGCTCACCCCCACGATGACCTCGTGCCGGCGCAACGTCTGATCGGTGAGGATCCTGACCGGGTTCTTGAACAGCAGCGAATTGGGCACGACCGTGAGCTCGTTCGACAGCGAGCGCACATGTGTCTCGCGCAAGGTGATATGCTCGACCCGGCCGATAATGCCCTCGCATTCGATCACATCGCCAATCCGCATCTTCTCGCGCAGCATGATCAGGATGCCGGCGAAGAAGTTCTCGAAAATGTCCTGGAAGGCAAAGCCCACCGCCACCGCGCCAATGCCCAGCCCCGCGATCATGCCTGCCGGAGTGAAGCCGGGGAAAATGATGGCCGCGGCGATCATCAGCCCGACGATCCAGATCAGCAGCTTGACCACGGTTGCCGCCAGTTGCTTGAGACTGGCGCGCATTTTGGTCGAACCCACCACCCGCTCGGCGATGGAGAGGGCAAATTTCGAGATCACCCAGGTGGCAAGCAGCACGACCAGCGCGATCGCCAGGTTGGGAAGCAGCGCGAGGAACCCGACAAGCATGGCGCTGACCTGATCGCGGATCGGTTCTAGATAGTTCAATTCACTTGGCTCCGGCAGGCTGCTGCGTTGATGGCAAGCGTGACGGGTCTAGGCAAGGGGCCGCCTGGGAACCGCGCGGCGCTGGTATCATGTTTACGAACGCGCAACTCCCGGCCTTGCGGATAAGCCCCGGCTGGGCGAAAGCCCACGCCATGCCCGTGATCGATGATGCCCTTGTTGCCGCCGCTCGCCAATCCAAGGCGTGGCCGTTCCGCGAAGCGATGAAGCTTGTTCGCCGCTTCCCCGAAGGCAAATGCGATGCCGAGGGACAACCGGCCGCGGTGATATTCGAGACCGGTTACGGCCCGTCCGGCCTGCCGCATATCGGTACGTTCCAAGAGGTTCTAAGAACCAAGCTGGTGCAGAAGGCGTATGAGATCGTCGCCGCGCGGGACGGCGAACCGGCGATGACCCGGCTGGTCGCCTTCAGTGACGATATGGACGGTCTGCGCAAGGTTCCCGATAATATTCCGCAGCCTCAGATGCTGGCTGAGCATCTGGGCCAGCCGCTCAGCCGCATCCCCGATCCGTTCGGCACCCACCAGAGCTTTGCCCATCATAACAACGCCAAGCTGCGCGAGTTTCTCGATCGGTTCGGCTTCGAATATGAATTTGTCGCCGCGAGCGACCGCTACAATTCGGGCGCGTTCGACGACGGCTTGCGCGCGGTGCTGCGCAATTTTCAGGCCATTCTCGATATCATGCTGCCGACCTTGCGCGAGGAGCGGCGGCAGACCTATTCGCCCGTCCTGCCGATCAGCGAGACGAGCGGCGTCGTCCTCCAGGTGCCGGTCGAGGTGATCGATCCCGAGGCGGGCGTCGTGCGCTTTGAGGACGGCGGACGCATGGTCGAGCAGTGCGTGCTGGGTGGCCGCGCGAAGTTGCAATGGAAGGTGGACTGGGCAATGCGCTGGCGCGAGCTGGGCGTCGATTACGAAATGTGCGGTAAGGACCTGACTGATAGCGTGATCCAGTCGGGGCGCATCGTCGAGGCGCTTGGCGGACGCAAGCCCGAGGGGTTGATCTACGAGCTGTTCCTGGATGCGCGCGGCGAGAAGATTTCCAAGTCGAAGGGCAATGGCCTCACGATCGAGGAATGGCTGACCTATGGCAGCGAGGACAGTCTCGCGTTCTACATTTTCGCCAATCCCAAGAGCGCCAAGCAGCTCCACACCGGCGTGATCCCGCGCGCGGTGGATGATTACTGGCAGTTCCGCGCTGCGATCCCCGGGCAGGAGCTCGACAAGCGATTGGGCAATCCGGTGTGGCACCTGCTCAATGCCGAGGGGCAATTGTCGGCGGCAGGGGATGATCTGCCGGTAACCTATGGTCTGCTGCTCAACCTGGTGGGTGTGCTGGGCGCCAATGCCACGCGCGAACAGGTCTGGGCGTATCTGGGCAATTACCTTGCCGATGCCGATCCCGCCAGGAACCCTGCGCTCGACACGCTAGTCGGCAAGGCGCTGGCGTATAATCGCGACTTCATCGCACCCACATTGCAACGCCGCGCACCCGAACCGCATGAAGCCGCAGCACTCGGCCGGCTGGATACCGAACTCGCACGCCTTCCCGCCGATACCTCGGTCGAGGACATCCAGACGCTGGTCTACGAGATCGGCAAGGACCAGGAGCTGGGGTTCGAGACCTTGCGCGACTGGTTTCGCGCACTTTACGAGACGCTGCTTGGCTCCAACCAAGGTCCGCGGATGGGCAGCTTCATCGCGCTTTATGGCATCGCGGACACCCGCCGCCTGGTCGCCGAAGCGCTCGCTCTAACGCGGGAGCCTGCAAACCGGATCTGAAGCTCAGGGCCATTGCCTCGTGCGGTACCATTTGGTCAGGATGTACTTGACCCCGCGCACCACCGGTCGGCCAGCATGAATCGTTGCCTCGTTGGGGACGCCCTTGGGATCAGCATTGTTCCAGGTGAGCAGCGCTCCGGGCTTGGGGGTAATAACCATGCCCAGATCAGTAAATTCGGTGTTGCCGCCTTCCTCGACCTCGTTGAGGAATATCATCGCGGTGTAGCTGCGCTGGCCGCCGCGCGGCATTTCGATCCGCCAGTAGCTGGTATCATAATGGAACCAGTCGCAATGCGGCTGGAACTCCTGCCCGGGAGCGTAGCGCTGGCCCTGAATCGGTTCGCCCCAGCCGGGCTCGATGCCAAGCAGATCGTCGATCTTCCGGTTGATCTTGCGCACCAGGGGGTCGGCATGATCGACATCGCCCGAATAGGAGGTGCGATAGCCCGAATTGTAATCGAGGTCGTAGACTGTGGAAGGCTGCGCGCAATCGTCGATCAGCGCAATCATCCGGGCGCATTCTTCAATGCCAAGGAAATCGCCCATCGCCCATAATTCCACCCGTTCTTCGGGAAAGCGATAGACCGCCCGGTTGGCACCCAGGCGCTCGCGCACGGTGCGGCCAAGCCGTTCGAGACCGGCCTGATCGACGATGGACGGGGCGGGCGCGCTGGTTGCCATGACGCCGATATTCCATTCCCGCCCCGCCGCCGCAAGAGGTTCGCGGCGGGCGTTTGCGCCATACTACCAGAAGAAGTCGTAGATCACGTCCACCACGTCGCCCGAATAGGTGTCGACCAGAAGCACATCGTCATAATAGCGCACCCAGCGATAGGGCCCGTAGACCGCCGGCAGCCGATAACGCCACGGGTCGGAGATCCAGTAGCGCGAGCCGAAGAACAGCGAGCTGATCCGCGTGCCTATGCCGAACCGGCGATAGGCATGGCTGCGGTAGGGGGAATAATAAGCCCCCAGGCGAAATACCGAGCGATTGGCATAGCGATGGCGATGCCAGTCGTAGCGTCGGTCGTTGCGCCATGCGCGGCGATCCCAGCGGCGCTGCTCACGATAATCGCGCTGCGCCTCGCGGTAATCGCGTCGATTCTCGTGGTAGTCGCGTCGATCCTGTCGCCATTCGCGGCGATCCTCGCGCCAATCGCGGCGGTCCTCGCGCGCTTCGTCCCGGCGTCGCTCATCTCGCCAATCGCGGCGATCTTCGCGTCGTTCGTCTCGCCAGTCACGGCGCTCGTCCCGGCGATCCTCGCGCCAGTCGCGGCGGTTCTCGCGCGTTTCGCGCCGGTCCCCCCGCCAGGCATCGCGCCGATCGTCGCCATCGCGCAGGTTTTCCCGTCGCTCTTCCCGCAACTCGCGCCGATCCTCGCGCAATTCGCGGGCGGCTTCGCGCCGCTGGTCGCGCCATTGCCGGCTGTTCTCGTTCTGCTCGGTGCGCAGTCCGTGCCAATCTTCGGGCATGGGACCCCCGCCTCGATGGGCGCGTGCGTTGCGCTCGATTTCCGCCCTTGCGCGAGCGGCGGCTCGCTCGTTCCCGCCACGTTCGACGCGGACACCGGGAACATCCGGCCGGTCGACAACCACGTCGCGCTGGGCAGCAGGTTCGACGCGCGCAGCCCGGCGGGCCTCGCGCATGTCGGCAGCCTGCGCCTGCCGTTCGACCCGATACGCACGCTGCTCCTGTCGCTCGGCCTGGCGGAACTGGACGGGTTGCCTTCGCGCCCCGGCATAGCTCTCGTTCGCCTCACGCGCATGGCTACGCCGGTTCTGGCCCGCCTCGCGGCTTTCGATCTGGTCGGGGTCGACCATCATGCGCTCTGCTTGCGCAGCGGCTTGCGGGGCGCTCCAGGCGGTCATTATCAGACCCAGGGCAACGCCTCCGCTCTTGCGCAGCAGTCCAGCCAGACGCATCATGTCACCTTCCTTGCCAAGCCGGCACGATCATCGAGCCGCGGCGTCCTGGTAATCGAAGCAGGATTTCCGTTAAGTGAACCAACGTCGATCCTGAACGGAATATCGCCCGGCTTGCGGGGCAGGGTGCAAAGCCCCAGTCTGCGCCCCGTGATCGAAACGCTCGACCAGGTGCGCGCTGACATTGCCTGCCGTCTGCGGCGCGGCGTTCGCAATCGGCGCTCGCCTATGCATTTGCCTTCTATCGCCACCGCCGACGCCGCCATCCGGATCATGGTGCTGCGCGCGTTCCATGCTGAGCGATGGGAATTGGCGCTCAACACCGATTCGCGCGCACCCAAATGCGAGGCGATCGTGGCCGACCCGCGGGTCGGCGTGTTGTTCTACGACCAGCCCGCCAAGATCCAGCTGCGCTGTCGCGGAGTTGCGCGGACCGAACAGGAAGGTCCGGTGGCGGACGAGGCCTGGGATAAGGCGAGCAACCTGGCGCGGCGATGCTATCTCGGCGAAGGACCCGGAGTAACGGCAACGGGCCCGGCCTCGGGGTTGCCCGATTGGGCCGAGGGGATCGAGCCCAGCGCCGAGCAGGTCGCACCGGCGCGGCCCAATTTCGCCGTGCTGATCATCGAGCTGATCGAGGTGGACTGGCTCCACCTGGCGCATGAGGGCCACCGCCGCGCCATCATCACCAGGTCCGACGCGCGCTGGGTGACGCCCTAGTCCGCCCGCCGCACGCTCAGGCGCGGGTCAGCTTTTTGTAAGCCAGCTTGGTCGGTCGATCGGCCGCATCGCCCAGCCGTCGGCGCCGGTCCTCCTCGTACGCCGCGAAGTTGCCCTCGAACCATTCGACATGGCTGTCGCCCTCGAAAGCCAGGATATGCGTCGCCAGTCGATCGAGGAAGAAGCGGTCATGGCTGATCACCACCGCGCAACCGGCGAAGTTCTCGATCGCATCTTCGAGTGCCGCCAGCGTCTCAACGTCGAGGTCATTGGTCGGCTCGTCCAGCAACAGCACGTTGCCGCCCTCCTTGAGCATCTTGGCGATATGAACGCGGTTGCGCTCGCCACCCGACAACTTGCCCACATTCTTCTGCTGGTCGGCACCCTTGAAATTGAACGCGCCGACATAGGCGCGCGTCGACATGTCGTGGCCGTTCACCTTCATGTAGTCGTGCCCGTCCGACACCTCTTCCCAGACATTTTTCGCTGCATCCAGATGGTCGCGGCTCTGGTCGACGAAGCCCAGATGCACGGTCTCGCCGATGTCCACCTTGCCCTCGTCGGGCTCTTCCTTACCGGTAATGATCTTGAACAACGTGGACTTGCCCGCGCCATTGGGACCGATCACGCCCACGATACCGCCCGGCGGCAGCATGAAGGACAGGTTCTCAAACAACAGCTTGTCGCCATAGGCCTTGGAGATGGCGTTCGCCTCGATCACCTTGCCGCCCAACCGCTCAGGAACCTGGATAACGATCTGCGCCTTGCCCGGCCGCCGGTCCGCCTGCGCCTCCTGCAGATGTTCGAACTTGCGGATGCGCGCCTTGGACTTGGTCTGCCGCGCGGCGGGGGTCTGCCGGATCCATTCCAGCTCGCGGGTCAGCGCACGCTGTCGGCCTGTCTCCTCGCGCTCTTCCTGCGACAGGCGCTTGGCCTTCTTCTCCAGATAGGTCGAGTAGTTGCCCTCGTAGGGGAAATACTTGCCGCGATCGAGTTCGAGGATCCACTCGACCACATTGTCTAGGAAATAGCGGTCGTGGGTGATCATCAGGACCGCGCCGGCATATTCCTTGAGGTGGTTCTCCAGCCACTGGACGCTTTCGGCATCGAGATGGTTGGTCGGCTCATCCAGCAGCAGGATGCCGGGCTTCTGGATCAGCAGGCGGGTGAGTGCCACGCGCCGCTTTTCGCCACCGGACAGGTTGTCGACCGCGGCGTCGGGTGGGGGGCAGCGCAGTGCCTCCATCGCAATCTCGAGCTGATTGTCGAGCGTCCAGCCATCCACCGCGTCGATCTTCTCCTGCAGCGTGCCCATTTCCTCCATCAGCGCGTCGAAGTCGGTGTCGTCCTTGGGATCGCCCATCTCGGCGCTGATGGCGTTGAACCGGTCGACCATGTCGGCGGTCTCGCGGGCGCCGTCCTTTACATTCTCGAGCACGGTCTTGGAGGTATCGAGTTCGGGCTCCTGCTCCAGATAGCCTACGGTGATGTTCTCGCCCGGCCAGGCCTCACCAGTGAAATCGGTGTCGATCCCCGCCATGATCTTCATCAACGTCGATTTGCCCACGCCATTGGGGCCGACGATGCCGATCTTGGCGCCCTGGTAGAATTGCAGGTTGATATTCGCCAGCACGGGCTTGGGCGCGCCGGGGAAGGTCTTGGTCATGTCCTTCATGACATAGGCGTATTGGGCAGCCATCGGGCGCTCCTGCTGGTTTCAAACACTCGTTAAGGGGTCGGGCCGCGAGATAGGCGGAGCGAACGGGTGCGGCAAGGCGCTTGGGCATGACTGGACTTGCGCGCCGGCTTTCCCCATATTGACAAGCGCTATGGACATGCACGCTTCGACAACGACGGTTGCCGCCCGGAACGACGTGATCGGCCTGAACCCCGAGCCTTGGGTGCTCGACTTCATTGAAGGCAGCCCGCTTGCCTCGGTCATCACCAACCCGCGCATGCCCGACAATCCGATCATTGCTTGCAATCAGGCGTTTATGGAGCTGACCGGATATTCGCGGCCGGAGATCCTGGGCCGCAACTGCCGGTTTCTTGCGGGCGAGGGGACCGAGGATTGGCTCACCGCCAAGATGCGCGAGGGTATCGAGGAGCGCAAGCCGGTGCTGGTGGAGCTGCTCAATTACAAGAAGGATGGCACGCCCTTCCGCAACGCGGTGATGGTTGCGCCCATCTATGCTCCCGACGACGAAGAGGAACTGCGCTATTTCCTGGGCAGTCAAGTCGAGCTGCCGGAGAACGGGCAGGGACCCAGTCCGCGGCGTCAGGCCAGGGCGGCTGAAGCCGTGCGCGCCTTGTCGCCGCGCCAGTTCGAAGTCCTAAGCCTGGTGGCACGGGGCCTGCGCAACAAGCAGATTGCTTATGAGTTGGGGCTGGCGGAAAAGACGGTGAAGATGCACCGCGCATTGGCGATGGAAAAACTGGGCGTGCGCAGTGCTGCCGACATGATCCGGCTGGCTGTGGAAGCGGGCATCTGACTAGCCGTCGGCTTACCCTAGCGGGTGCGCTGGCTGGCTAGGGTTCACGGCACAAGGTCCATCTGTCGCCAGGCCGGGCGGCGCGTCATATCGAGTGAGCATCGCGGCTGGTGGCCCCTCACCCGGAATCGGGCATTGCCTCTCGAGCCCTCAACCGCCGGTCGCGGTGCTTCTCTTCTCGATTGATCGCTAACGACGCCCTGCCGTTTCGCGAGGCCGTGCTGCGAAAGCGCTCCGACTGGCTGTGATGTTGCAGGTTCCCTTACGAAGGATTGAGCGAGGGGATTCACCGGATCCCGGTTTTAGTCATCTTTGTGATACCAACAAGAAAAGGGGGCCGCCCCAATAGGCGACCCCCTTTTGGTAATATGGGTGCAGCGCGATCTAAAGTCGCTTTTGCGCGCTCGAAGTGGCGGTTTGCTTGTCGGCCGCATCATCGAGCTTGCGGTCGGCCTTGTCGACCAGCTTGTCCTTTTGCTCGCGTGCTTCTTCGCCGAGTTCGCGTGCCTTCTCGCCGGCCATGTCGAGCGCCTGTGCGCCCTGAGGGCCGAGATATTCGCGCTCGGTGCGGCTCGCAGGGATGACCGAGGCGGCGATTGCTCCCACGAATGCCGCGGCGAGCCCGCCCAGCAATGGGTTCTGTTCATAGGCCTGCTCGACGCGCCTCGCGCCCTGTGATCCCGCCTGCGATAGCTGGTCGCGCCGTTGGCGAGCACTTTCGGCAAAGCTGTCGCGTCGCTCGCGCATGCGCTCGCTCGCCTGATCGAGCCGTTCGCGATAGGAGGTGTGATCCTCGTCGTGATTGCGCTCGACCATCAGGTATGTGCCGCGATGCTCGTCGCGCCGGCGCAGATAGCTCGGCTCGTCCTCATCGCTGCGCCGCTCGAAGCGCGTCATGTGGTCGATATAGCCGCGATGATCGGGATCATGATCGAACGAGCTGTCATAACGACGGATGCGGCCGCCGTCCTCATTGCTGCCTGAAGTGAAGCTGGAAATGCGCGCGTCGCGCTCGCTTACGAGCCAAATACCGCCGATCGAGATCATCGCCAACGCCAATGGATTTCGTTGCGCGGTGTCCAGCATCGTGCGTGCATCCACGTCGCTGTCATCGGCCTTGTCGAGCAGCGAGTTCACCAGGTTGCGGAACGAAAACTGGTCGCCGAGCCGGTCGACCGTTGCGCTCATCTCGTTCTGGGTGCGGTGTATTTCACGCTGGATCTGATCGGGGTCGCGGGTATCGGTGGTGCTCATCGTGCTGCTCCGGTGTGAGTAAGGTCGCCGCGCGCCGCTGCCGGCGTGCGTTCTGCGGTTTCGATGCTGCGGCTAGGCTTGAGATGGCTGGTATCCATCTTCTTGCGTGCCGACGCGTAAAGGATGCCTGCGATCAAGAGGACAGCCAGACCAACCAGTAAGGTTGCCAGATCGCGGTCGTCGATGGCATCTCCGATCAGGTAGGCAATTCCCATCAGGGTGACGCCCAGGCCGGCAATGCCGAGCACCGCGGCACTCAGCAAACCGGCGACCGCCTGCTTGATATCGCTAGCCGCCTCGCGCATTTCGGCCTGGACCAGCGCCAATTGCTCCTGCGCAAGGTGAGCCGACTGGCTAGTCAGCTGACCGATCAGGTCGACGACATTGTCGTCCTTGCTTGTGGCGGTGCGGGTCACGCCCTCGGTTCGGGCAACCCCATCAATCGGCGTAACGCCAATATCGTTCGGGGCGTCGCTCATACCGTGTCTCCGTAGCCTGTGCGACCCGTGGTCGTGGTCGTAGACGTGGTGGTCGAGACAGGCTTTCTGGCAGTGCCCGTCGTACTCGCGCCAGCACCCGAAATACCGGAGGGTCGCTGGCTATAGGTTCCGGTCGAGCCGGCGGCATATCGGGCGTTCGATTGGCCATCATAGGAAGAGCCGCCCTGATCATGCTCGCTCTTGTAGTCAGCGCCTGCTCGAAGCACACGCGCGGCAGCGAACCCCAGCGCGGCCGACGCCGTCAAGAACGAGCCAGGATGGTCTCGCGCGAACCTGCTGGTCGTTTGAACCATTTCGCGCGGACTGGTGTCGTTAAGCTGCTCGGCCAGTTCGCCAAGCTGCCGCGCCGCGCTCGAAACCGCATTGGCGAGCCATTCGGGCGCGTTGTCATCCTTGCGCAATTCGTCCGCTGCCGTCTGCATGGCGGAAGTGGTTGCTTCAGCGGTCTTCCTGACCTGCTGCTTGCCTTCCCTCGCCTTCTCTTCCGCCTTGTGTGTCGCGGTGTCCTTCAAACGCTCGGCATCGCCTGCAAGCTCATTGCGAACTTGGTCGGTCTGGTTTGCCGATCCGCCTGTTGTGGGCGCCTTGGCCATGATCTTCTCCTAGGATGAGGTCGTTGCTGTGTGATCCAACGTCCCGAACCACCAATGTGTCCCGATCCTATTTTCTTACTGTTTTAAGTGCTTCGGTTAAGTCGCGCATGCTCGCGATCACGGCGATTGCGCCCGATACTTGTGTTCTGGCCCGACATCGCGATTGACGCGCGGGTCGGCTTGCGGTTCGAGCAGGCACAGGGATACCGGAGACTATGCGATGCGTGAGGCTGCCATCATCTCCACCGCGCGCACGGCGGTGGGCAAGGCCTATCGCGGTGCGTTCAACGACACAGAGGCGCCGGTGCTGTCGGCCCACGTGATCAATGCCGCGATTGAGCGGGCGGGGATCGATCCGGCCCGGGTCGATGATGTCACGTTTGGCGTGGGCAACCAGTGGAACACGCAGAGCTACAACCTGGGCCGGCTTAGCGTGCATGGCTCGGTGCTGCCCGACACGACCGCTGGCATGACGCTCGACCGCAAATGCTCCTCGGGCCTGAACGCCATCGCGATCGCCGCGCGGGCGATCATGTGCGACGAGATCGACGGCGCGGTGGCGGGCGGAATGGAGAGCATCTCGCTAACCATCAACCGCCATGCGCCCCAGTTCCGCAACCGCTCCGAATTCATCAAGGTTGCCGATCCCACCGCCTACATGGCAATGATCGAGACCGCCGAGATCGTCGCCGAGCGCTATGGGGTCAGCCGCGAGGATCAGGACCGCTTCGCCGTCGCCAGCCAGCAGCGCGCCGCCGCGGCACAGGCGCAGGGCCTGTTCGACGACGAGATCGTGCCGATTACCGTCAACCGCCTGCTGCTCGACAAGCAGGGCGAGGAGACGGGCCGGGAACAGGTGACGCTTGGCGCCGATGAAGGCGTGCGTCCGGGCACCACGTATGAAGCGCTGGCCGCGCTCAAGCCGGTGTTCAAGGGCGGGCTCGAAATTGCCGAGGGGCGTCATGTCACCGCGGGCAATGCAAGCCAGCTGTCCGACGGTGCTTCTGCGCAAGTGGTGATGGACCTTGTGAGCGCGCAGAGGGAAGGGCTGCCGGTGATGGGGGTTTATCGCGGGTTCCAGGTCGCCGGCTGCGGCGCGGACGAGATGGGCATCGGCCCGGTGTTCGCCATCCCCAAGCTGCTCGCGCGCGCGGGGCTGAAGATCGATGACATCGACCTGTTCGAGATCAACGAGGCGTTCGCCAGCCAGGCGCTCTATTGCCAGCGCAAGCTGGGCATCGACCCCGACAAGCTCAACGTCAACGGCGGGGCCATCGCCATTGGCCACCCGTTCGGGATGACAGGCAGCCGGCTCACCGGCCACGCGCTGATCGAAGGTCGACGACGCGGGGCGCGCTACGTGGTGGTCTCGATGTGCGTCGCCGGCGGAATGGGCGCCGCCGGCCTGTTCGAACTAGGTTGAGGGGGGCTGCTCAGGCGCTATCTGCACGGTCCGGGTGCAGGCTATGACGCATTGGTCTGGTTCGAGGGCGGCTCGCCCGCCAACAGCGGGCGGCGCTATCTTCACGCCGACGAGCGCGGCTCGATCATCGACACCACCGATGCCAATGGCAACGTCACCAACATCAACAGCTACGACGGAATCGCAGACGACCGCGAAGCGGACAATACGGCATTCCCGGACCGACGACCAATACCGGCCGGTTCCAGTCTAGCGGCCAGGCCTGGATGGCCGAACTGAGCATGTCCTACTGCAAGGCCCGCATGGTCTCGCCCACCCATGGCCGATTCATGCAGACCGACCCCATCGGATACGGCGACGGCATGAACATGTACGCCTACGTAGGGAACAATTCGGTCAATCTGGTGGACCCGACGTGGATGCAGGGTTGTAGCGATATGGGTGGTCAAGGGCTGTCGGGCGCATGCTATGGTGCTTCAAATTTCGAAGAAAGTAATGCTGACACCGGCCAGAACATTGTTTCAACGCCAGAGGCTGATGCGGCAGTCTCTGCCGCTGGCTCCAAATTACGCGGTGAATGATGCGGAGCGGGGTTTCCGCGTCGATGGGTCCAGCGTTTCTCCAGAAGGAACGCCAGTTGACCGAGGCGATCTGGCAACGGTCGAATTCCAACGTTCCGAACCTAAAGGTCCTGATGCCTTCGGTCACTCCCATCCGGAGAATGTAGACGCGAGCGAGAGTCAAACAGGCTTATTCCGCGGACCCGGAACTGATGGGGCCAATCCCGGTCCAGATGATGGCGACGCGACCCTTCAGGCCGGGCTGCCGAACTATATCACCCACCAGGGAAGAACGATCGTTATCGAAGTCTCCGGGGGGCAAGCTCGTGTTGGAGTGATCTCAGGTTCCGTAAACAGAATCGAGAGAAGGCCTATAAATACGAGTCTGAAGTCGATGCAAAGGAGTATGCCATGAGGGAGAGAAGTGTAGTCCTTTGTCTAGCCGCCGCTCTCCTCATGAGCTGCGCTACGGCGACAGGAAAAACCAACGGTCATATTATCGCCGATTACGATGACGTTAACGCTCATGTTGGACGCCATGCTGTGGTAGAGGGATTTGTTTCTCGAACCCATGGCTCGTCGGGAATTTACTTTAATGAGAGCGACCTTCGTGATGAAAACGAAAGGTGCGTGTCGCCTCGGCCATTCGGGGTTGTTCGTTATGGCGACAAAGCCACTCGATCAGTAGTTATCGAAGAGACTGGCTGCGGAAGTGAGAAAATCTGTACAAATATTTGTGATAAATATGCTTTGAAGCAAATGACCGTTCTCACCGATTGAAATGCGCATGCTCGTGACGCAACATCTTGGCTTCGTCACCGGATCATACTTACGCATTCGGGAACAAAAACATAACCTATTCAGCATACCGCAGTAAAAAAGCCCTATCCTAAAAGCCCTATCCTATCGGCGCTTTAGCTGCCGTTTCAGGGTATGCGGAGAGTGATTTGGACGGGCGTCGTGCTTCACTTGGATGCATCACCGGTAGGGCCCCCGAGGTCGACACCGTAACAAACTGGTCGGGGAGACAGGATCCCAGAAGCCTCTCCAGCCTGTTGAAAAACAACAGGAAATCAAGCGCCGCTCGTCACCATCTACCCACTGCGATACCAACATGAATTTTTGCTATGATGCACAGGATTCCTGTTGGTAGAATCAAGTCGGATTTCGGCGCATTCTAGCTGCCTATCCGAAGCACGCAATCGACCGGCCGTCCGGCCCTATCTGCCTTGCCCTTGCAGTCTTCAATGGCATCGGCATTGGCATCCGAAATCTTCGCCGTATAGGCGATGTCCTCCCAAGCCTTCGGGTTTTGGGAGCGGATCAGGTGAATACCAGCATCGATGATGGTCCGATCCCCAAGCACATGCCGCGCCATACGCTCAGGCCAATGCCAGTTCTCCGGCGCGGCGCGGGCGATGGTGCCGGGGAAGAACGACCAAAGAAGGATACCGGCGAGCGCACCGCCGCCTACTGCTTGAAGCATTCTTCGGCGTTGGTCAGCGCTCGTGCGGGCTTGCGATGTGACAGCCCGCATGTCCTGCGTCGCTTGCCGCAGCTCCCTTTGTGCGTCGTTGATCCGGCCTTGATCGCCGCGCCGCGCTGCCTCCGCTGCGGCCTCGATCCGCCTGCCAAAACTGTCGGGCGTCACCTGCATGGCCGGGTGTTCGGCGATATCGTCGATGCTGCCCCGAATAGCGCCTAGCCGTTTGCTCATTTCCGCCAACGTCGCTTCGTAGTCGGGAATGACGATATCGGCGCGCTCGGCGGCAAGATGTTCGACCGCGCGACGCATCAACGCCATTTCGCTCTCAAGCCGCGCAAAGGCTGCGGTGGCCGGGTCGCTCTGGACCCCTCGGTCAGGGCTGACTGCGGTTTGAACCTCGGCCCTAGTTTCGGTGCTAGCGTCTGCTTCTAGGTCCAGTTGAACTTCATCGATATCGGTCGGTTCCATCACTTGTCTCCTTCACATGCTGATGCCGATGTCGCGGGTGCGTCCGCGACCGAGTTGTTCGCTCAGTTGGTGTGCGATGCCGCCGCTGCGGTCGGGGCCAAGGCCAAGCTCGATCTTCCGCGCGCGCAGCAAGGACTCGACCTGCGGGTCGCGCTCCAGCGCCTTGGCCATCGTGCCCATGCTGCCGGTGACGACACTCGTGCGATCCGGATCGTGCGATTTGATCGCGCCTTCCCGCTGTTGGCTCAGCCGCTGCCAGTCATTGACAAAGCGGTCGGCGCGCTTGGCAGGGTCAATGCGGATATCCGCTTCAAGCTGCATGGCGCGCATCGCGCCCTGGCTGCGACCATCGGACGCCTCGCGGATAAGCGCGGGCTGGCGCTGCAAGGCGCTGGCGAGGTCGGCGGCGGCATGGGGCCGGATGGCGTCGAGCGCCTTCGCGGCCTTCACCAGAGCCTCTTGCTGATGCGGCAGAACCGGCAAGCCCTGCTCGCGCATCTGCCCGAGGTCGGCGGTGGCGCGCGCATAGCGTTCGACCGCGCGCCGCTGATCGGAACGTCCTGTCTGCTCGGCGGGCAATGCTTCGAGCTTGTGCGCCTGCGGGCGGAAGCTGGCAAAGATCGACTTCGCCCGCTCCGGCAACTGTCGCGCGATCGCGACGATACGCTCGCGGAAGGTGATACCGCGCCGGTCGGCGAATTGCTGCTCCGGGCTGTAGTCGCTTGCCATGTCCTTGCCGCGTTCCCGGCTCAACGTGCGGACAAGTTTCGACTGATCGGCGAAGTCGTCGCGGCCATAATGCAAGGCAACGCCGTCGCGGTGGCGAGACATCGCGACATAGGCTCCGTGGGTGTCCATGCCCGGCGTGGCGAGCACATGCGACCGGTCCACCGTCATGCCCTGCGCCTTGTGGATCGTTGCGGCGTAGCCGTGATCGATGTGCGCATAATCCCTAGTGTCGAAGGCGACGCTGCGGCCATCGTCCGTGCGCACGGCCATGCGCTGCGGCGTCACCTGCTCGACGGTGCCGAGCGTGCCGTTCTTGACTGCAAGCCCGCGTTCGTTGCGCAGAAACAGGATGCGGTCGCCACTGGCAAACTGCCGCTCGCCGCGCTCCGCTCTGATCGGCACGTCGTTGCCAATCTCGCCGGTGTCACGCATCCGCCCGCGCGCCGCTTCGTTGAGTTCGCGCACCTCGTCATTGGTGTGGGTGAGGATGATCCGCGTATCGCCGGGGCTGGCTTGCCGGTCGCGATCCCAGCACTCGATCAGCGCACCGCGCGCGGCCTCCCGCGTCGCGGCGGGATGGACCATGCCGCGTTCGTCATAGGCGTGAATGGCTTGGCCGGTGCGCCCGGTGGCAAGGTGCCGGGTGGCGTCCTGTTGCCAGCCGTCATGCTGGCGGCGCACTTCGCTGATCTCGACCCCGCCATGCCGTTCATGGATGGCGCGAAACGCCGCTCCGGCCTCGATGGCCTGAAGCTGCTGCGGGTCGCCCACCAAGACCACTTTCGCGCCTGCGTGGACGGCCGCGACAAGCACGCGCTCCATCTGGCGCGTGCCGACCATCCCCGCCTCGTCGATGACGAGCACGTCGCGCGAAACCAGTTGCTCGCGGCCCACGCTCCATTGATGCTCAAGGCTGGCGATGGTGCGCGACACAATGCCCGAACCATGCTCCAATCCTTCGGCGGCAATACCGGACAGCGCCGCGCCGCGAACGGTGTAGCCCGCTCTTTCCCAAGCCTCGCGCGCAACACCAAGCATCGCGCTCTTGCCCGTCCCGGCATAGCCGACGACAATGCTGAGGCCGCTCCCGTCTGTGACATGCTCGAACGCCGTTCGTTGCTCGCCCGATAGCAACAGCCTGCGCTCTTCGGCGCGGGCCAACGCGCTCGCCTGTCCCCGTTCGCCAACGAGATGGCGCTCGCGCTCCGCCATCAATTGCGATGCGCGCTGCAACCGCTGTTCTGTCTTGATCATCTGGCGCGAAGTGAACCGCTGTTCGCCGCGTCCGTCCTTGCCCAACGCGATCAAATCGGGCGATCCCCGAACGGCGCTCAGGGCCGCATCGAACTGCCCTTTTCCATCGCTGTGCCGGTGCACGAACATGGCAAGGTCGCGGGTCGTGAACGTGGCCTGCTGGTGGGTGATCGCGTCGAGCGCGACAGTCGGATTGGCGATGATGCGCTCGCCATTGCGCTGCGCGATAGCGCGGTGTTCTTCGATGCGGTCGGCCTCAAGTCCGCGCCCGCAGATGCGCGATGCGGCGGGGCCGATCTTGTCCTGCGGTTCGAGCGCAATGCCTTGCGCCTCCAGGCTGCGGTGATCGATGCGCGCGTCGACGTCGAGTTCGGCCAGGCGCTGGTTGACATGTTCGGCCCAGCGCTCGCGCCACCGCGCGACCAGCTCGGCCTTGTTCCAGTCGCGCACCTTCGCGCCGAAGCCGTCCTTCCCGACTTCGCGCATGGTCAGCATGACATGAGCGTGGGGCTTCGGATTGCCGTCGGCGCCCAAATCCCAGTGGACATTGAGATCGGCGATCATGCCTTTTTCGACGAACTCGGCTTCGACGAACTCGCGCGCCAACTCGATGCCCTGCTGCTTGTTCAGCTCGCGTGGAATGGCGAACTCGACCTCGCGCGCAAGCTGCGCGTCCTTGCGCTTCTCGGCGGCTTCGACCGCGTTCCAGAGCTTTTCGCGGTCGGCGAATTCCTCGGGCGCGCCTTCCGGCAGCATCACCTCGGAATGAACGACCCCATCCTTGTTGGTGAAGTCATGGTCACGGTCTAGACGCTCGTCGTGCAGTCGTTCGGCGGCGCGATAGGCCGAGGCCGCGACCGCGCTGCGTCCGCTGGCGCGGCTGATGACTTTGACCGAGAGGTGGAAGATCGCCATGACGGCAATCCATTTACGCCACTCAGGCGGCGTCGGCACGACGTATAAGCGCGCCCTCCCATGATAAAATCCTGCTCGGGACTAGGTGGTTCCAGACTGTCTCGACGACTCTAAAGCATATGGCGCGGCGCGATATTATGATCGGCGCATCACCTCTCGATGGAGACAGACGATGCGCAAACCCCGTGATATCGATTCGGAACTGAAAGCACTTGCCGACAAAGCCCGGCAACTCAAAGAACGCCGCGTTCTTCAACTTGGCGAACTCGTTATTGCCACCGGAGCCGACGCCATTGATGCGGAAACGCTCGCGGGTGCCTTGCTTGATATCACTGGGAACGGCGACGCCGCGCGAAAGGAGAGCTGGCGCAAGCGCGGCGCGGCCTTCTTTCAAGGCACGGCGCGCAAGCGCGGCGAAGGAACTGAACGCCAGCCGGGCGGCGCTCGCGCGGCTGAAAGCGATGCGGCATCGGCTTGAGGCACGAAAGGCACGAACCGACATGCGCGAATGGCAAGTCAAGCGGCGCGAACGCACCCGGCAACTGATCGAGCTGGGCGGCCTGGTGGTGAAGGCCGGACTGGTCGAACTCACCGACGATGACCGCGCCACGCTCTACGGCGCATTCCTCACCGTCGCCGCCAAACTGGGCGGCGAGGAACGTGAACAGGCGCTCCTGCTGTGGAAGCGCAAGGGCAAGCGGGCATTTGAGCCTGAAAGCGAAACGTGAAGGCGATGCCATGTATCGGCATCACCCCGCCAATATCAAAACATCTCCAACTGGTCGCGCATCGGGTTCCAGAATCCAATGTCGAGCGGGCGTTGCGTCGCCTTGGGCTGCATAGGCTGTTGCGCGGCCCATGACAGGCGCTCTCCAAGGCTGACGGGTTTCACGCCCGCGAACATTATCTGATTGGGCTCGCTCACCGCGATGCGCTCGCGCTTACGGGCGCTCATTGCACTCGGCTTCGATTGAGGCTCCGCGCGTGGCGCTCCTCGCAAATCAGAACAAGCGCCCCGAAATCCTCGCGCTCACCAAGCCGGTCGGCAATCCTGCGAACACAGGCCAGCGGCAAACCGTTCTCGTGCGCCACCTGACGCAGATAATCGTCGCGGCACTCCGCTCCGCAAGCGCGATACTTGCAAAAGCAAATCGGTCATATCAACCCTTCCTTCGGCTGAAAGCCGCACTGCCTGCGGCATGCGGCCTGCCTTCCGGCGAGGATGGGAGGGGGAGGGAAAACCGAAATCGATGCTCTGGCGCGGGCCAGCGGGCGCGCAGCGACCGCCACACGGAGGCGTCTATTTCGGTTTAGGAAACGAGAGGGCAAAGCCCTTGGCGCTCCAACCAACAGGCAACAGCGCCGGTCAGGCGCTCACAGAGAAGCGCAGCGGATCACCAACAACGGCGCCCTCGCACGGCGCGACGCAGACGGATGGCGTGCCGGCAAGCCGAGCGAGCGACAAGGCAGTTGCGCGAAGCGCAGCGCCGCCGTCGAAGCGAGCGCGCGCCCGGCGCTCATCCGGCAAGAAGAGAGGCGAGAGCGCCAGCGGGTTAGAACAAGCAATCCGCGCCCTTAGGAGCGCGAAGCGCGGGACAGAGCGCGTCCTCAACCCCTCCCGCTCATCATCCCCCGCTCCCGATCGTCACCCGAATGGGCCAAGACTACAGGCCCGGTCCGCGCAAGCGAATAGAGCGGGTCGCCCGAAGGGCAGCGCTAGCCATCAATCATCATTCCTGATTAAATTCTGGTGAGATGACAATTCCAAGTGACATCCTCAGCGAGATGCTCGCGCAAATGGCGCGGTCACAATTGTCTGCGATTCATACCCGGCTCGACGACTTTGACGACATGCTCTGCGCGGCAATCGTCATCGAGGCCGCCCGCGTCATCGACTATGAGAACGTATTGATCGGTTCTAGCGAGGACGAAAGCCACCATCTTCCTTATCCGGCGTTCGACGTCATGAGTCGGGGCTGGAATCCGCTGCTTCACTATGCGTTGCCTAGGCTTCCAAAAACGGTGGGGATTCCAATCCAGGAGAGCACGGCCACCACTCGCTCACATGTCCGATCGTTGCTTCATGCTTTCGGCAAGTGCGCAGTCCTTCAGAAGGCCGCCGATATGGCGCTCCATGGTTTCCTGACGGGCAGCGAGACTGAGAATGGTCTCAGCCTTAAATTCATGGTCAGGGACGACAGCGACCACTTCCTTGACCAGCTTGAAGGCGAAGCGCTTGAAAAAGCGTTGAACGGAGACGCGCAGGCACAAGCCACAGGGTCACTGACCGCAGCCGAAGTCGATGATCTCGTTGCGACGTTGGTTTTCCCGTTCGAGACGGGTCGCGGCACAATGGTCGGATACGATGCCGATCCCAGACTCGATGGACATTTCATTCAGCTGATAGGCCAGCGAGCCTTGGAATGGCGGGCTGAAGCCGGAATCCATCCTGACGTGCAGGGAGACGAACTGAACGGAGGGGACGTGGCCGCCGTAGTGATGATGCTTGCCAGCTTTTATCTGAAGCACATCTGGTTTGTCGGTGTGGGAAGCAAGCATCTCTCAAACATAAACTACTGCATGAGCCTGACGATCTGGAAGCGGCCGAACGAACTCGTCGACTCGATTTCCTCGTTCACTGGAATAGATGCGGATCGGGTCGAAAGCGCTCTGCGCGCAATCGTGGTGACTCGCCACGATGCAGGATATTTCGGGGCTGAGCCGGCACCCTTCATGCCTATGCTGCTGGAAATTTCCGAGGGCTACTGGCTTGCGCCGGTCAGCAGTATTTTCCGCAATCCATTTGCGGCAATCAGAATGCTCAGCGAATTTCGCCGCCCGGCAACTGCTCAATTGATTAGGCAGCCGAGAGAGCAATGGATGATGTCGGAACTTTACGCTCTGTTCGAGGGCACCCGGTATCAGATTGTCGAAGTTCCCACACGTCTGAAGAGGGGCGGGAACCTCGTGACCGACATTGATGCGGCCGTGTTGGATATGACAACGGGCGAGCTTGGTCTGTTTCAGCTCAAATGGCAGGACTTCGGCTCAAACCGGCTGCGGACCATAAGGAGCAAGGCCAAGAATTTCGTCGAACGGGTTAGCGTGTGGGCCAACCAAGTGGATGCTTGGATTGAGGAGTTTGGCGAGGTTGAGCTGTGCCGATCTCTCAAGCTGAAACTTCCGAAAGGGGCAGTTCCTACCGAAGTGAGGACGTTCGCGATAGGAAGGTCCAATGCGCGGTTCACCAGCTACGGGTTTGCGCTCACCAATGAAAAAATCGCAGCCTGCAACTGGAATCAGTTTGTTCGGCTGCGCTACGAAGTGGGTCCGGCCGAACGGGTTTTCTCAGAGATTCATAAGAGAATCTTTGCGGAGCGGTCACGCATCGAGCCGCGCAGACCTCTCCGGTATTCATTTGAAATCGAGGGAAAAACAATTTGCTTCGAGGATATGTGGAGTGCTGCCGACTGACTTATTGGTCCGGTCAGGGGATGGAAATGCCTTCGGCACGCGCCTTCTCGATAGTCTCAAGCAGAACACCGCACTGCTTCTCGGTCGGGATTTTCGACGGCATTTGCACGGCGATGTTGAGAATACCCTGCTCTTTGGGAGTCAGCAGACGCTTCGCCGATAGCGAGTGCTGAATCTTTCGCCACTCGGAAGCCGGGATGCTGATTACCTTGCGCTGGGCGTCGATACCGTTGTCGATCTTTTGGGTCTTTTTCGCGGATTTCGCCTCGCTGGCAGCTTCATCGGCCGAGACCAGTTCGTTCCAGAACTCGTCCGGCAATTCTGTTTCCATCGTTGCGATTTCAGCTTCGATGCGAGTCCAGCAGGCGTCCTTCTTGCACCACTCGGAAATGTTCGAGATGCCTTGAGCGGGTTTTGTGATGTCGTCGTTCACGGCCTTGGCGATGATCGTCAAGGCCTGCTCTAAGGTGCTGTTGATGCCCTGAGCATTCCAGACGCGCTGGAAGTCGACGCTCTTTTTGTGGCGCTTCGTAATCTCGCTGAGAACAGCGAGGCTGTAGGCCACGATGTTTGCGCGGTAGCCGCCGTTATACCACGGTTGCGACGAAACCAGCTTCTCGGCCACGCGGAATATAACGCCCCGCGCAACAGCACGGCGGAAATAGAACTCGTTGAAGCCGTCCGAACCCTTCTCCCATTCCTTGCCGATACGGTGCGCGTATTTTGCGAAGTTTTTCTGCGCACCGAGATTGACCCATTTCGGATGCTCGTCCCATGTGTTTTCAAACTTGGCAAGGTCGGTCTTGGTGAACATCTGCGGCTTTGGATTCTCAGCCTTGAACCGCCGCTGCTCGCCCGGTGTCAGCTTGGCATGAGCATCCGCATACTGCCCGCGCGCACGTTCATAAAACCACTTGGTTTCGCGCTGCGCGCCCTGCTGCGCTGGTGCCCAGATGCGCCGGGAAGATTCCTCTAGGCGGACGTGAAACGGATGGTTTGAGAAAAAGTCGGCCGCATTTACCCGGTTCTGGGTGTTCGCATATTCCGAGATGCGGGGTACAACCTTTTCGCTCTCGTCGCTGTCGATCACGGACAGCTTCATCTGGACGAAGATGTTTGCGAGGCTGGCCTTGTCTTTGCGGCGGGTGTGGAAGAGCGAGGCCGTCGTCTGCCCGCCATTCACGATCTGTAAGTCTAGGATGCGGGTAATTTTCAGGCCGGCGCTTGTTTCCTCCACTTCCACGCTCTGCGCGGTGGCGGTGATGCCGTTGTTATAGGCGAAGAACATGCTTGGCTCGGTAAGGATCGTGGTGCGAATGCCCTGGTTTACCTTGCCGCGCGCCTGAAGGAAGGTTCGGACGTTCTGCTCTAGCAGCCGGGCACCATACTTTTCGTAGAGGCCGGACAGCACATCGGCCGGCATGACGATCAGATAGGACTGGTAGGTATCGGACCCGAGATGGGCTGGCAGGCACGAAATGCCGGACCCGAACATACCGACGAAATCGAGATCGAGCGCTTCCTTGTGGCTGCGGGAGCTGCGCTGACGCTGGAGTCGGGAAATATCCCATATGTGGTAGCTGGTCGGAACGCCGGAGACTTCACCTTCGGGAAGGTTCTGGATGCGGTCGCTGATGGCGCGTTCCGATACCAAGATAAGATTGAGCTGGCGGATGCTCCCCTTGCGATCGGCGATCTGACGGGACAGACCGTATTCCGGCGACGTGATCTCCAGTTCCTTCGACAGACCCTTTGCCGCGCTCGCCTCGAAAAAACTGGCGAGGCGTTTGAAAGCGGCATCAACGTCGGTGCGCGTCAGCGTTGCAAGTTCGCTGCGGCAGTCGAAGTCGGCCACAAATAGATCCAGCGCACCCTCATCGTTGAACCAGTAGCCGTCAACGCGCAATCCGCGCTGAGCGCGGTAGTGGCAGAACTCGAATCCTTCTACGAAACCCGTTTCAACAAGCTCGGTCGCAACCGCGTCCATGAAAGAGGCGAGCTGGAAACTGCTGCTGGCTTCCGCGCCCGCGAGCGTTTCCTGACGAAAATCATGAAAGAACTCTGCGGCTGACGTTTCCAATCAGGCCCCCTTCAATATGTCGCTGGTGCTGCATTCAAACGGACGGATCGTTTCCAGTTCAATGTCGTAGGAAAGGCGGGCTATCCCGTTCGGGACGCCAGACCTGACAAGGCGCGGAAAACCTTCCACAACAAGGTAAGTTTTCAAATCGCTGACGCCAAAGCGCGGGCTGTCGTAGTCGCGCAATGGCGCGTAGCCGTAGGCCGACAGCTTGCGGGAAAATTCTTCCAGCGCCTGCGCGTCCGCAAGGTCAGTCTCAATCTGCCCCACGAGGTCGTTGAGCGAAATCGACTGTCCCAACTCCGGCATTTCGCTGAGACGGTAGACCGCCAGATACAGGCTGGAGGTCAGGCTTTCGAGCTGGTCTTCCGATGAAATACGGACGGTGTTTCGCTCGCGTCCGGAAAGCGATTTAACCTCGACCGCCATGTCACCGAAGATGAAGTCCTGCTGCACTCGATCGGCACCGCACCAAGCGTCGGCTGCCATCGGGGGCGTCATTCGGGCGGCATAGAGCGAACGCATCATCTGAAGTTCAGCGAAAAGTCCCCGCACCTGCTCGGGCGAAAGAGTGGTCCTGCGCCCGGACAGAAATGCTTTCCACCGCTTCAGGTGCGCCAGCGCAACGCCCAATGCAGTGGCTGATTCATCAACTTCCCTGAGGCTTTCGATCAGCGTCCCGCAAAGCCCCTGGAACAAATCGGTATCGACATGCCGGGAGAGGGTCAGAACGAAGCGCTGCTGGCCCGGTCGTTCACCTAGCCGCATATCAGTTCCGATACCGTTCAGCGTCACACCATCCGAGCGAAGCTGTTCGGTGTGATCGCCGGTCAGTTCCACGATGAGGAGGCATTGTGCCGACCTGTCGCGGCCCCAGTAGATCGGAACCCCTTTCATGTCGGGAACGCGAACGACCGTATAGTCCATTGCCGGGGTGGGAACACTGTCCCAGGGGGACGGTTTACTCGTCATCGTAGTCCCCATCGTCATCGGGATCGTCATCTAACGAGCCATACATCTGCTCTACCCAGACCCGGTTGGCGACAACCTCGATGGCCGTTCCATATTGTCCGTCCGGATAGCTCAGACCCCAGGCAGGAACACGCAATCCTTCGAAGGGTTCGCTATTGGTCGGCTCCAGAACGTGGACCATGAGCAACGGCTTGTCGCGGACCAGGCGGTAGTGGAAGTCGGAAGGCTTCTTCGACTTGCTCTTAGCATCTTCGGTAGCGAGCCGTTCGGCGGCCGCCTGGTGTTCCGCACTTAATCCGAGCTTTTCATCGCCGCGACTGGCAACGCGGTATCCGGAAATCTGCCACCTCTCCGCTGTGGCGTCAGCGGCGGTGCGCTCCTGCGGACCAAGAATGTGATTGTCGGGGTCGCCGGGTCCAACCGAAATCAGCAGAACATCGCCCTTCGGAAATTTGTCCGAAATCGCGTTAAGATAGTCGATGGCAAGCGCCTTCTGCCGCACGGCATCCTTGTGCGACTTGAACGCAGCCAGAAATTCCTCGATTTTGTTGCACTCGACATCCGGCAGGAACCAGCCTTTGTCAGTCTTTTGCAGTTCGGCGCCCCCGAAGCGGTCGGCCCAGGATCTGGCAATGAGATTGCTGTTCGCGTCATTAGTCTGGGCGTCCAGCGGCAGAAGGAAACTCTCGATCAGCTTGCCGGTGTAATTCTGCTTGAGAGTAATTTTCTCGCCGCTGCGCATCTTGTTCGCGGCGGTAATCAGCAGACTGTCGGGATGGGACTGAACGTAGAGGCCGAAGTCTTTCGGGCTCAGACCCACGTTGCGCATACGCCTTATCTGCTGACGCAGTTCGTCGGCCGCGAGCGCAATATGTTTATACCAGTTTATCGAATCTCTAGAGAGATAGACGCGGCATACATCCTCGAAGTTTGGTCGATAGCCGAACCATCGGCCCATCTGCATCAGGGTGTCATACATGCGCGTGTTGCGATACATGTAGCTGACAGTGAGACCCTCAATGGTCAGCCCTCGGGACAGGCTCAGGCCGCCGATCGCCACAGCGGTCAGCCCGACGCCCTCACGCTCGTATTTTTCGTAATCAAGCGGATCGTCGGTGGTCTTGCTGTTGACGACATAGGTTCGGAGGTGATCGAAGACGCCCCACAGGGCTTCCTTCACTTTCGTCCATTCAAACCCGCAATCTGAAAACTCATCATCGAACGCAGCGCGTAGCCGCGCCATATACTGGTTCTTGGCAGAAATCTCTTCTGCCATCATGTAATTCGCTTTCACCGCGTCTTTGATCTTGTCCAGCCGGAGGCCGATGAAACCTTTCACCTCCCTCTGGACCGATACGAACCTCGATATGTTGATTAGCATAGAGCAGTGCTTCCGCTCCTGCTTTCGGAGGTTACGAACAGCCCGCGCGACGATGAACTGGTCGAGCGCACGATAAAGGCTAGGGGGCAGCTCAGCGACCGGTGTGCCGTTTTTATGGGTGAGCGGCAGATAATCCTCGCAGTCGAGGATCGGCCTCAGGATGCGTTCGCTGCTTTTCTCGTCGAGGAAAACCTTGTCGGGACCGAAGTAGGTGGTCGGCGCATCGAGCGAATAAATGAAGTCCTTGGGAAACAGCTCCTCATAGGCGTCCTTGTCAAACGCATCTGGGTCGATAAAGATGTTGGCAAAGGGCGTTGCGGTGTAGCCGACGTAGCATGACTTGGTAAAAAGACGCAGGATCTTCCTGATCCATGTGTTCGTCGCCGTGGGGTTGATGTCCGGTTTGTTCGTATTGATGGAAGCGTTGTCGGCCTCGTCATCAATCACGAGCATCGGAACGTCACGAATACGATCGGCTCCCTTTGCGTTCAAGTCGCGCAGCCAAGTGTGCAGAACCTCCAGGGTCTTCACGTTCTTTTTAATGACAATGATGACCGGCTTCCTGAAATCGTTCAGTTCGGCACCGCTCTTGTCGGCCGTCTGCTTGTTGAAATCCATGTTGATGTTGGTCAGCGTGACCGGGTTCGGATAGTCTTTGTCGAGGCCGACCCCGACCGGCACGCGGTTTGCCGGGTCGCTCGACCGGCCGATGAAACCCTCGTCCACTCGGCGCTGCGTCTGTTTCCGCAGGTTGTTATGAATGCCCGCGATGACGATGATGAACTTGTATCCGGCGTCGGCCGCTTTAGCGACCACACCGAGATAGTTGGCGGTTTTGCCGGATTGAACATGACCGATGACGATGCCTCGCCGGTTCCAAGCTCCCTCATCAGTGGGATCCTGCAATAGGCCGAGAATTTTGGCCCCGTCGTCGTTCAGGAGCGTGTTGACGACCGTTGGCTTCCAGCCCTCGGATCGCAAAAAATCACCATAGGCGTCGGCGTATATCGGCTTGATCTCGCGTTTATGAATCCATTCCTGATCGTGGGTGGCTTCCGGATCGACAAGTGAGACGCCGGCGCTCATCCGAGATGGAATGACGGTCTCCGCAACGGCGACGACGTTTTCAAGATCGCCGTCGAACCCGAGGATCGGGGCGAGCATGACGGCCTTCGCTTCAATTTCAACGCGGGTCGGCGGCTCGTCGCGGTCGCCGAAGGCCGTAATGAGGGTTGCGATGAAGCCCTTGTCTTTTTCGTTCTGCGTTTGGCTCATGCAAAGACCTCTTTCACATATTTTTCAGCAACATCCATCTGCCCTTGGAACAGACGAGTGGATTTTACGATTTGCATGAACGCCTCGGGATCGCCCGCGCCGTCCCCATAGAGGGCCGCATGAAGGCTTTTCAGTCTTGCCATCGCATCATTTTCATTCCCGGCTGACTGATCGACCTGCCGCGGGCTGGTGGAGTAATCCGAGTAAATCATTTCCACCGGCAGCGACGCAGCAACGGAATCGAGGATCAGATTGAGGCTGCGGGCATCGTCGCGCGCCAACTTGGTGCGAAGAGAATCAATCAGGGGATGCCGCGCGTTGACCGCAAATCTGATGCCGGCGTGATCTGCGAAGCGCTCCCAGAGCGGTGCAGCAGTCTCTTCAAAGAGCCTTTGTCCGCGCCCGCGGTGAACGGTCGTGCTGCGTCCGCTGATCTGCGCGATGATCTGGCGCAGCCGCTCCCGAACCGGGTGCGGCGGCCGGGCGCGTGACTTCTTGATGTCGATCGTCCACGATTCATCGAGACTGTTGGGGAAGTCGATCTGCACCCTGGCGAGCTTGGTCGCCTCACCTTTCGGTATAAGACGGAACCAGTCACCCCATGCCATGAGGCGTCCGTTGCGGTAGATGTAGGCTCCCTGATTTGAGATGAAGTCGCTGCGACTTTGGTAAAAGTCGTATTCGCTGGCGCTCAGCCGGCTGTGGTGCGGCAGGATGAACGGCTGCATCTGCACCGCGACATTGCCGACATACACAACCTCTTCCGGCAGTATCTGGGTCGCCGTGTTTTTGCGGCAGAACGGGTCAAACGGTGAAACCGGGTGGCCGTTCATGGTGATGGTGATCTTCTTCCGGCCTTTCACCTCCCCGGCAAGGAAACGATGAAAGACGAGCGACAGATGGCGCTCCACGATGCCGAGCTTTTCGTTGACGATCTCATCTCGGCGGGAGCCGGTTTCATCTTCAAAGAGTCGATCGAGGTCGGTCCAGATAACAACCGAGCCGTGCTGGCCGAGCCGGTCATTAAAGCCAATCGCGGCAAGATCGTCGTCGTCCAGAATGGACAGCATCCAGTCATCCAGCGCGTCGATGCGGTCGAGGCTCCAGACGGCTCCGCTGTGATTACCGTCCTTGGCGCTTGCGACAGTCAGCGTTCGGCACTGTGAGAATGAAGCGGTCTTCAAGCCCAGGCCGAACCTGCCCAAGTCCTTTGGTCCGCGTTCCTGCCTAGGGTTGACCGCGCCATGCCGCATCGCCTCGACAATCTCTTCGCCACTCATGCCCCATCCGTTGTCGATGATGGCCAGCGACGGCACTGCGCCTGTCAGATTGCACACGATCTCGATGGATGTCGCGTTCGCGGAGATGCTGTTGTCCACAATATCGGCGATGGCCGTTTCGAGGGAATAACCAAGGTCGCGCATAGACGCCGACAGGCATGCGGCACTCGGCGGCAGGTGGTGGTCGCGCGCCATTACGCCTCCCTCAGCTTTTTCTTGATTTCGGCCACCACATCGTCGGGGCGCCTATTCAGGTCGCACTCCCAGACCACGATTGGCTGCCAACCGAGTCTGGTCAGAGCATCAAGATTCCGCTCATCACGAACGACGGTCGCTGCAAACTTTGCCTGCCAGAAATCGGTTCGCGTGGACGGCGTGGTAGCGTTTCTGCACCCCTCATGGCGATGCCAGTAGCACCCGTGAACCAGTATGACGGCTCTATGCTTCTTCATCACAATGTCAGGGGTTCCAGGGAGCGATCGATCATGCAGCCGGAATCGGAATCCCGCGCGGTGAAGTAACGATCGCAACGCCCGTTCGGGCCGAGTGTCTCGGCTGCGTATGCGCGACATATTCCAACTGCGTCGTTCGGCAGTGAGCAAGTCCACCATCATACGGAATCCGGCACTGCGTCGAGAACCTCGGCGATGATTTCGGCAATCTGTGCAGCGAGATACGGGGGAACCGCATTGCCAACCTGATGGTATTGCTCAGTTCGCGGCCCCTCGAAGAAGTAGTTGTCGGGAAAAGTTTGGAGGCGCGCGGCCTCGCGGACAGTCAGACTGCGGCACTGGGCGGGGTCATAGTGAATGAAATAGTGGCCGTCTTTCGAGATATGGGAAGTGATCGTGGTGGAAACCTTGTCGGGGAGTTGAACACGAAACCGATCTGAAAACATCTTGCCTGTGCGACCAAGCTCAACGTTTTGATGAGCGGGCAGCAGCGATTGGGGAAAGTCAGACAATTTTGGGGTTCTGCCGGTCACGTCGGCGAAAATCGACGCATAAAGGTAGCGTCGCAGGTCGGAAGCCATGTGGCCCCTTGCTTCGTGGGAGGTAAGCACATCCAGTCTCGGATCGTGCAAATGACGAAGCGTGGGATGCTTGCCGGTCTCGCCGTTGAGATACACGTTTGACGAGCTGAGCATCGGAATTCCGGTGCCTGCCGCTGTATGGTGCTCAATTCCGCGCACGATGCCGCGCGTGTAACCAGAACCGTTAAGCTGGCGTCCGATCTCCGAGGAAGAAAGCTTGGCAATCTCGTCGCGCCAGCGCTGAACGCTGTCCTCTTTTGAGAGGGTGCTGCGTAGAGATGGCAGACCCCCAATGGTCTGGCGCAAGGTCGGCGGCGAACAAGGGCGGAGGCGTCCTGGCCGGATGTCCAGGTCGCTGCGGATGCCGACGATAAACATCCGGTGCCGCGCCTGAGGCACGCCAAATTCCTCGGCCCGCACTAGGAACAGCCGCGGATCGACCTCTTCACCGGGCTTTTCATCCTCAGACAGAGAATAAAGCTTGTAGCGGAGTCCGTTGGCCTTGTTGCCGACAGCCTGTTTGGGACTGGCCAAGTCGCCGACGATCCGATTTATGATCGGCTTTCCACCAATCTTCGCAGAGAGAAGCCCCTTGACGTTCTCCATCACAAAGACAGGCGGCTGGTGGTCGACAATGATTTTCAAGTATTCAAGGTAAAGGAAGTGGCGTTCGTCTTGCTCAAAATTGGGCCTCCCCATCATCTTTGAACGACCGACAAGGGAATAGGCTTGGCAAGGCGGGCCTCCAACAAGCGCCCAGCGGAATGAGCCCGACAACCTCTCCTCAATGATGTTCTGCACCAAGGCGTGATTTTCAGGGCCTAGGGAAATCTTCAATGCGCTTCGCCGCGCCTTGGCGATTTCAGTCGGGTGCCGCGCGTAAAGCTCTTCCCTCCGAATCTCACGTCTCAGATATCTATAATAGGCGTCGGGAAATTCCCGATTAGGAAACTTACGGAGGAAATGACGGAGAAGCAGAGTTTGGTAGGAAGGTCCATCCTGTTCAATTGCGGCAACACTTTCAAAACGCTGCTCACCGCCCGCTCCCACTAATGAAGCAAAGCCTTCGCCAAGTCCGCCCGGACCTGCGAACAAATCTATTACGGGAAATGCTTTGAAAGTTTGCGGCATACTTACGCTGCGGCCATTGAGGGCTGCCTGCGTCTCAATATGCTGCGGACGGACGAGCATCGCCGGGCCGACCCTTGAACGGCGCAACGCTGATCTCCCCCTCGCGCTTTCGTGCCTGCGCGATGTCGTAGCTGTTCTGCATACGCATCAGCGTGTCCATCGAAACGCCGAACGCCTTTTCTATCCGCAGCGCCATTTCGGACGAAAGCTGCGAATGCTCGTTGAGCAGGGTCGATAGCGTCGCGCGGGTGACGCCCAGCACCTGCGCCGCCGCCGTCACCGAGAGGCCCAGCGGCTCGATAATCTCGGACTTCACGAAGCCGCCCGGATGCGCCGGGTTCTTCATGCGGATGCCTGCGATTGCGCTCATATCCAGCTCCTAGTGCCAGTTCCTAATGATAATCTTCATAATCGAGGTCGATGATCTCGATTTCCTCGCGGTCGATCCGAAACGTTATTCGCCAGTTCCGCGTGACGGACAGGCTCCACGTTCCCTTGCGGTCGCCGGTCAGCATGTGCGCTTTCCAGCTCTGCACCGTGCGAAGCTCGTCCTCCTGCTCCATGTCCTGGAGAAAGGAGACGATGCGCTGCACTTTGACGACGACGGCGGGCTGCAACCCGCTGGCGTCGTCATCCTTGATGAATCTCCGCAACCCTTTGTGGATCACGTTCCGAATCTTCATGGCCCCTCCTATCCGTGATAGTGTTCGGCGTCAAGTGACGCCGAACGCCGATTTCGAAAGCTTCGCTTCGCGGGCTATCCGCCACGCTGTCTGCAAACCCGAATCGCAGCCGATAAAACACTTTCGCTTGCGCAGAATGCGTCCTCGGTCGCCGCAGTTCTGCGCGCGTTAGGGCCGATATTGCGACAGGCGAGGCAATTTCGGCTGCGTCACCGAATTTTACTCCCACCCGGAACCGCCAAGTCCCGCCGTCCGCCGTCGGCCGCACTCTTCCCTAGTCATCCATAGCCGTTCGCTGCCCTGCGCCGCCTTGCGCGCGTTTGCGCTCGACGAACCCGGAAAGGCTCTTGCGCGGCCCATCGGCCTCGCCAATTCTCGGCTCATGGGGAGCCAATGACAGTCAAGGAATGAAAGTGCATCCCATGTCCAACACCGAAAAAATCATCCGCCTCAAAACCGTGCTCGACCGCACCGGCCTGTCCCGCTCGACGCTGTATCGCAAGATCGCCGAAGGCACGTTCCCGCCGCAGGTGAGGATCAGCGTCCACGGCGCGGGCTGGCACGAATCCGCCATCAATGGCTGGATTGCCGATCCCGCAAGCTATGGGCGGGTCAGCCGAATGACTGGCGAAGGCGCTCAGGCTCACGGGTGACCGCCGGCGGTCAGTCCGGCTTGCTCGGCCTTCGCCAGATAATCCGACCACCAGCGCATCATGTCCTTGCGCTGATTGAGGTAGCGCGCTGAATTGTAGGCGGCGCGCACCCCTCGCGGGACATGGGCGAGCTGCACTTCGATCCAGTCCGGCTCGAACAGGCCCGACTCATTGAGGACGGTGCTGGCGAGGCCGCGAAAACCGTGGACCGTGGCCTTTCCGCGCAAGCCGATGCGATACATGATGTCGAGCATCCGGTTTTCGCTGATCGTGCAAGTCTTGCTGCTGGCAACGGGAAAGAGGAACTTGCCCAGCCGCTCGTTGCCTGCGGCGCGGAATGGATTGGCGTCCTCAACCTCCTTCAACAGCTCCACCGTCTGAGGCGAGAGCGGCACCAGGTGTTCGCTACGCATCTTCATCCGCTGCGCGGGAATGCGCCACAGTGGGCTCGCGGTATCCAGCCCCTCGAACTCACTCCATTCCGCAAACCGCGTTTCCTGCGTGCGAACCATCGTTTGGATGGTCAGGCGCAGCGCCAGGTGGCTCATCGGTTCGCCCTGATCCTGATTGAGCCGCGCGAAGAAGGCGGGCAGGTCTTTAGCCTCGATCTTCGCCATGTGCTTCACCGGCGGCGGCTTCTTCATGGCGGGGCCGATGTCCCGGCTCGGATCGCTACGGCATTTCTCCATCGCGATGGCGAAGCGGAAAACCTCGCTACAATAGTTGCGTACGCGGTGGGCCATCTCGATCGATCCGCGTGCCTCGATCTTGCGCAGCGCGGCGAGGAGCATAGGCGGGTCGATCTCGGTAATCGCGACAGCTCCCAGATCGCAGAAAATGTCCTCGCGAAGCCGTGTCTCGATAATTCGAGCGTATCTGGGTGACCAAGCGCACCGGCGAGCCTCCAGCCACTCCCGAGCAACGATCTCGAAAGTGTTGCTGCTGTCTTCCTTCGCCCTGCGCTTGCTGGCCTTGCGCACCGCGCTTGGGTCGCGGCCCGCGAGAAGGTGCAGCTTAGCCTCGTCACGCCATTTTCGGGCGTCTGCAAGTTTGACGAATGGGTAGGGGCCGCCGGAAAGGAGTTTCTGCTTGCCGTGGAATCGATAAGCGAGACGCCAGAGTTTGCTCCCTCCGGGCGTCACAAAAATAAACAGACCGCCACCGTCCGACTTCTTGATCGGACGGACACCGGCTTTGAGGGCGCGAACTGCGGTATCGGTCAGCATGTTGGTATTGTAGCGATTCCGGTGACAAAAACCAACCAGAATACCAACGCTACCAACGGCTCGCACGGGACATGATGAGCCCGCATGAGGCAAAGATCATTCTCTAAATCGTTGTTTTATCTTAGTAAAACGAGACAAAACGACACAGAATGGGATTGCCTGAAATCGGATTTTGGTCGGGGAGACAGGATTCGAACCTGCGACCCTCTGCTCCCAAAGCAGACGCGCTACCGGGCTGCGCCACTCCCCGACCCCTTTGTGGCGGATGATCGTCGGACTGGTGGGCCCGGCAGGATTCGAACCCGCGACCTAGCCGTTATGAGCGGCCAGCTCTAACCGCTGAGCTACAGGCCCTGTCCCCGTCCAATCCGCTGCACGATCTCGCCGGTAGCCGGGCGGGAGTTCGCTGGCAAGTTTGCCGCGGGGCGCGAAATGATGTCCGGACCAACGGCACCCCCCCCCGCCCGCATCCTGCGCCGGCATTGCCCACCCGGTCATCTTGCCTTATGCCTCTGTGTTATCAAATGTCTCGCCGCTTTCCCCGAAATACGGGAGAAGGACCTTGGGCGAACATCACAGCGCACCACGAGCGCACGCGGATGACCATGCTGGACCATATCGACCGACAATTGCTGGCCGAACTGCAGGCCGAAGGACGGGTGACCAATGTCGATCTGGCTCGCCGGGTCGGACTGACGGCACCTCCATGCTTGCGCCGGGTGCGCGCGCTGGAGGAACGCGGCATCATCCGCGGCTACCATGCCAAGCTCGATGGTGCCAAGCTGGGCTTTGCCATTACCGTATTCGCCATGGTCAGCCTGCGAAGCCAAGCCGAGCAGGACTTGCGGGCTTTCGAAGAGCACGTCGCAACATTGGCCGAGGTGCGCGAGTGCCACATGCTCAATGGTGAGATCGACTTCATCCTGAAGATCGTCAGCCGTGATTTGCAAAGTTTTCAGGAATTTCTCACCAGCGAACTGACGACTGCGCCCAACGTGGCCTCGGTCAAGACCTCGCTGACCATTCGCACCGCCAAGCACCTGCCCGGCGTCCCGATCGATCCGGCGGCCTGACGGCTTTCGCGGTGGGCGAATGCCCCGGCGGGGTGCCGGTTATTACGTTGCGGGGTCTCCAGCCGAGCTCCGGTCGTCCAAGGCCGCCTCGAGCGCGGTGGTTGCCGCCTGAAGCGCAGCGACTGCCGATTTGAGCGCCGCATCGGAAGAAGACGCGGGCGCCCGCTGGGAAGCAGCGACCGCGGGAGACGGTTCGGGCGATTGAAGCGCGGGTGCGGGCATCTGTTCCGCCGGAGGGCGCGTGGCGGTGACGGGATCTGTTGCTCTTTGCGCGGGGGCGGGCGCTGGCGGGGGCGCGGGTGGCGCGGCGGGTATTGCTAGGTCAGCACCATCGGAACGCGGTGCATCGAGCTGTTCCCATGGATCGGCGATGCTCGCGCGCGCGGTTGGCGCGGATCCAGCCGATACGCCGGCATCGAAACTGTATCCAGACGGACGGCAGGTCCCGCTCGTCGGTGCGTCGGCCATCGACGCTGCCAGCATTAGCAACTGGTCGCGCGACATGTCCGAAGCGACCATGGCCAGCGAGGTGTTTCGCTCGCACGCGGCAATATCGCGCATGGCCGGCTGGGCGGCATAACCATTGGCGGTCGACACCCGGTACTGGCGATAGGCGTCGCGCCCGCGCTCCGAAGCACCATGTTCCCGCTCGAAGCGCTGCTGCAGGATCGCATGGTGCGCGCGCAACATGTCGATCTGACGCTCGACGAACCCGTTGTAGGTGTCGAGCGCGACCGGAGCGACCTCACGGCACTGCAACGCATTCACCATAAGGTTGGTGTTCAGGTGCAGCAATTGCGCCGCGCGCGCTTCGTTGGGATACCAGCACCCGCTCTGCGCCTGTACCGCGACGGGGGTAAGGGTAAGGGCGAATGCGGCCAGCGCGGCAATTTTCCTGGTGATCATCGACTCATCTCCGAAATCAAAGACCGGCGGCCTTCAAGCGTACTGGGATTGGGCCGCCCCGGCTGGAGCGGTCTCGAGTCGTGTGGGAGGATGATCCATCGCGAACGCTCCCGCGTCAACGGTAATGTTTTTGCAATATCAGCAGCTTCCTGCGACGAACCTGCCATTCGGGCAAGGTTGCATTAGCTTCATGGAAGCGCAGCTGCATCGGCCACAGCGCGGCTAGGTCTCCCGTTCGGCCAGCCAATCTTCCAGCCATTTGATCGAGTAGTCGCCGTTGAGGATCGCCGGCTGGCGCAGCAGTTCGCTATGCAGGGGGATCGAAGTCTTGACCCCTTCGATGACCATCTCCTCGAGCGCCCGGCGCAACCGCATCATGCAACGCTCGCGTGAGCGACCATAGACGATGAGCTTGGCGATCATGGAATCGTAATAAGGCGGGATGGTGTAACCGGCATAGAGCCCGCTATCCACGCGCACATGCATCCCCCCTGCAGCGTGATAGGCGGTGACTTCGCCCGGGCTTGGGACAAAGGTAAACGGGTCCTCGGCGTTGATCCGGCATTCGATCGCATGGCCCGATATGCTGATATCGTTCTGCGAACAGGACAGCGCCTTGCCCTCGGCGATGCGGACCTGCTCGCGCACCAGGTCGATACCGGTAACCATTTCGGTAACGGGGTGCTCGACCTGGAGCCGCGTATTCATCTCGATGAAGAAGAATTCGCCATTCTCCCACAAAAACTCGATGGTCCCTGCGCCGCGATAACCCATCGCGGCCATCGCGTCAGCCACCAGCGATCCCATCCGCGCGCGCTCGTCGGGTGTGATGACGGGAGACGGCGCCTCTTCGAGCATCTTTTGGTGACGCCGCTGGAGCGAACAGTCGCGCTCGCCCAGATGCACCGCGTTGCCGCGTCCGTCGCCGAAGATCTGAAACTCGATATGGCGCGGATTACCGAGATATTTTTCCAGATACATCCGGTCATCGCCGAATGCCGCTGCCGCCTCGCTGCGCGCTTGGCGGGCAAGTGATTCGAGCTGGTCCGGCCCCGGGATCACTTTCATTCCGCGCCCGCCGCCGCCCGCGGCCGCCTTGATCAGCACCGGATAGCCGATCTCGCCCGCCAGTCGGCGCATCTCGTCCATATCCTCGACCGCGCCGTCGCTGCCCGGAACCAGTGGCAGGCCCAGCGCCGCCGCGCTGCGCTTGGCCTCCACCTTGTCACCCATCTGGCGAATATGCTCGGGCTTGGGGCCAATCCAGACGATGTCGTGCGCCTCGACGATTTCAGCGAACTGGGCGTTTTCCGACAGGAAGCCGTAACCAGGATGGATCGCATCGGCACCGGTGATCTCGGCTGCCGAGATGATCGCGGCCTGGTTGAGGTAGCTTTCGGCCGCGGGCGGCGGGCCGATACAGACTGCATGATCGGCAAGCCGCACATGCATCGCCTCGGCATCGGCAGTGGAGTGGACCGCTACGGTCTCGATCCCCATCTCGTGCGCCGCGCGGTGGATACGCAGCGCGATCTCGCCGCGATTGGCAATCAGAAGCCGGCTTATCGCCATCAGATAAGCACGATAAGCGGCTGATCGAATTCGACCGGCTGCGCGTTTTCCACCAGGATCGCCTCGATGACCCCATCGCTGGTTGCGGTTATCGGGTTCATCACCTTCATCGCCTCGACGATGAGCAAGGTGTCGCCTGCGTTCACCTTCTGACCTTTGGTGACAAAGGGCTCGGCTCCGGGTTCGGGAGTGAGGTAGGCGGTTCCCACCATCGGGCTTCTGAGCGCATTCGCCGGGGCACCTGCGAGCGGTGGAGCGATATCGTCGTTTTGGTCGTCAGAGTCCGAAAAGGGTGCGGCGGGCCCTCGTTCTGCACCAGGTGCAACGAACGCTGCGCTTGCCGCCGCTAGGTTTCGCGAGACGCGGATCTTTCGCTCACCATCGCGGACTTCGATCTCGGTCAGACCCGTCTCGTTCAGCAGTTCGGCCAGTTCGCGCACCAGCCGCCCGTCCACCCGCATCACTTCGGACGGGCCCTCCTCGTTTTCATCGGCCATCGATGGTCCCCCGTAACCCCGCCAAACAGCCCGCGCCTATGCGTCGTGCGCGCTGGCATGGCAAGCACGGCACCCCGCACACCAAGATGCTTGCACCAACCGGTCCTACATCTTCGCCGTAGCTTCCAGCGCCAGTTCGTAGCCATGCGCTCCCAGACCGGTAATGGTCGCGCGCGCTGCCATCGCGACATAGCTCTTGTGCCGATAGGCCTCGCGCGCGTGCGGGTTGGAAAGATGAACCTCGATCACCGGCACCCCGATCGCGCGGATGGCGTCATAAAGCGCGATACTGGTGTGAGTGAGGGCGCCCGCATTGAGGATCACCGCTCGCGCCCCGCCGCCCTGCGCCTCGTGCAGCCAGTCGACCAGATGCCCTTCGTGGTTGGACTGGCGCATGTCGACCGCAACGCCCAAATCGCTCGCGCGCGCTTCGAGCCGCTCGGCGATGTCATCGAGCGTATCGGACCCGTAAATCTCTGGTTCGCGTCTACCAAGCAGGTTGAGGTTGGGCCCGTTGAGGACGAAAATCGTATCGGCCATGATTGCGCCTGTATTGCAAAGGTTGCTTCGTGGCCGTCGGATAGGCGGAATGCGCGCGCCGCGCAAAGTCTGGCGTCCAGCTTGGGTAGGGCCCCCTTGTGAAGAATGGCTCTCCCACAACCGCTCGTAACGCCTCGCTGTTCTATTGGGTTGCGGCGCAGGGCCGGCGGCGCGCCGGCTCGCACCCCTCAAATATGCTTATTGCTCCATTGCCTTCACCTTGCCCCACTGGCGCGCTGCGGTGTAGCCAAGGTAACCGGTTCCGAACAGCACGTAGAGCGGTTCGGGCAGGCCGTTGAGGTAGGCGGTCATTCCGCGGCTGATATTGGTCGCCACGGCCGGGTCGAAGGCCGAAAGCACACCCATTGGAATGGCGAACAGCAGCATCACGTACATCACATAGAGGAAGCTGGGACGCGCTCGGCTGGTCCACGGATCGCTCGAATTGGCTTCGGCGATGATCGCCGAGATGCGCGCTTCGATCTCCTCCAGATGATGGGTGCCCTCGAGCCGCAGCAACTCGAGCTTGGCCCGGTCGCGCGCGGCCTTGTCCGGCAGCACCTTGTCGATGATCGAACTGAGCGGACCAAGAAGATTAGTCAGTGCCATGAGACGGGGGACCTTCCGTTCAACAAAAACGGCGGACCGCGTGAACCATTATGGTTCGTGTAGGAAAGCACAATCCGTTTGTCGGTTTGGCCCGGTCAGCAATCAGACGGGGAAAACCACTGGTCGGGACGACAGGATTCGAACCTGCGACCCCCACACCCCCAGTGTGATGCGCTACCAGGCTGCGCTACGTCCCGAAGCCAGTGGAGGTGGGCCTATAGGCACCACGCCAATCGGAGGCAAGCAATACGGCGATCACGAAGAAACCCCGCCCCGCCGCCATTCGCGGCCCGATTGCCAGCCTGTTGCATTGCTGCTAGGCGCTCCAGCCCACGAACCGAGGTGGCTTACTTGCTTGTCTCGGCAATGGTCTGCTCGCTGCATATTTTTATGAGCCATCCTCATGCTTGATATTCTTGCCGCCGGGGTTGCCGGAGCACCTCCGGGCTGGGTTCAGTTCCTGCCGATCGTCGGCATGATCGCGATCTTCTGGTTCCTCATCATACGGCCGCAGATGAAGCGGCAGAAGGAGCATCAGACCAAGATTGCGGCGATCAAGCGTGGCGACCAGGTCGTCACCGCCGGCGGTATCGTGGGCAAGGTCGTCAAGGTGGATGATGAATATGCCGAGGTCGAGATTGCGCAGAATGTGCGCGTGAAGACCGTCAAGGCGACAATCGGCGACGTGCTGCTGTCCGGCAGCAAGCCGGCGAACGACTGAGCCTTCGGCCACGGGGCGACGCGATGCTCGATTTCCCGCGCTGGAAGCGCATCTTTCTATGGGCCGTGACGGCAATCTTTGCAGTGGCCGCGTTGCCTTCGTTGGTTTCGCTTGGTGGCGGGGCATGGCCAGGCGCATTGCCCGATCCCGAAATTAACCTTGGGCTCGATCTGGCCGGCGGCAGCCATATTCTGCTCGAAGCCGATCCATCGCAGGTGGCCGGTCAGCGGCTCGAAGTGATGGAGGAAGCCGCGCGCGATGCGCTCGACGAGGCGGGCATTGAATATGGCGACGTCTCAGCCAGTACCGGTCGGCTTTCCCTGCTGCTTGACGATCCGGCACAGGCCGATGCGGCGCGCGATGTGCTCGAGCCGCTTACGCAGGGCGCGGGGCTGACCGGGCAGCGCGACTGGACAATCGGTGATGCGGGTGGACGCGTTGTCCTCCGGCAGACCGAGGCTGGGCTCGATCTTGCGGTTGCACAGGCCATGGACAGCGCCACCGAAGTGGTGCGCAGGCGTATCGATGCGCTGGGCACGCGCGAGCCCACCATTATCCGCCAGGGCGAGGAACGCATCGTCGTCCAGGTTCCCGGTCTCGATGACCCCGAGGCGCTCAAGGCCTTGCTGGGCCAGACCGCTGAGCTCGAGTTCAAGCTTGTCGACACTTCCGCGCTGCCGGCCGATATCGAGCAAGGCATCGCCCCCCCCGGAAGCGAGATTGTGCCTGGTGCGCCGGGAAGCGATTTTGCCGGCAGCGCACTCGCTGTCCGCCGGTTGGGCGGGATACGGGGCGATATGCTGACCAACGCTCAAGGCACCGTCGATCCGCAGACAAACGAGGCGGTGGTCAACATCACCTTCGATTCGCAAGGCGCCCGCCGGTTTGCCGATCTGACGACCGAGAACGTCAACCGCCCCTTCGCCATCATCCTCGATGAAGAAGTGCTTTCGGCGCCCAATATCAACGAGCCGATCCTTGGCGGCACCGCGCAGATCTCCGGCAGTTTCACCACCGAAAGCGCCAACCAGCTGGCCATATCGCTGCGGTCGGGCGCGTTGCCGGTCGATCTGACGGTGATCGAGGAGCGCACTGTCGGCCCGGACTTGGGCGCCGATTCGATCCGCGCCGGCACGTTGGCGATGGCCGTCGGCTCGTTGCTGGTGATCGGCTTGATGATCTCGGTTTATGGCCGCTTCGGGCTGTACGCCACCGGCGCGTTGTTCATCAATGTGCTGATGATCCTGGGCATTATGGCGGTGATGAACACCACCCTCACGCTTCCGGGCATTGCCGGGTTCGTTCTGACGATCGGTGCCGCGGTGGACGCCAACGTGCTGATCTACGAGCGCATCCGCGAGGAGCGCAAAAAGGGCCGGCGGGTGGTCGCGGCGATCGAGAACGGCTACCGCGAGGCATCGCGTGCCATCTATGACGCCAATGTCACCAACTTCATCGCCGGGGTGCTGCTGTTCGTGTTCGGTTCGGGTCCGATCCGTGGTTTCGCGGTGGTCCTGATCATCGGCCTGTTCACCTCGGTATTCACAGCCGTGACGCTCACTCGCATGTGGGTCGCGGGCTGGTTGCGTAGCGCGCGACCGAGCGAAATTCAGATTTGAGCTAGGAGACTCACAAAAATGCGCCTCCTCAAGCTCGTTCCGGCTGATACCAACATCAAGTTTCTCAAATGGCGGGTGCCGTTCTTCGTCGTCAGCTTGTTGCTGATCGCGGTAAGCTGGGGACTGGTATTTACTCAAGGGCTCAATTTCGGCGTGGATTTTGCCGGCGGGCAGGAAGTGCGCGTCACCTTCGAGCAACGTGCCGAGGCCCCGATAGCCGAACTGCGCGAAAGCATCGGCGCGCTCGGCTATGGCGAACCGGTGATCCAGCGCTTCGGCGAGGCCAACCAGGTCTCGATCCGCGTTCGACTGCCAGAGGGGGCTGAGGACCGGCCGGGCGGGGCGACCCAGATCGGCAACCGCGTTATCGCGCAGATCCAGGGCGACTATCCCAGCGTCCGCCAGGATGGGAACGATACCGTCTCGGGCAAGGTCGCCGAGGAATTCAGGACTAAGGCGCTCTACGCGCTGCTCGCGGCCATGCTGGCGATCTCGATCTATATCTGGGTGCGCTTCGAATGGCAGTTCGGCGTGGGCGCACTGTTCGCGCTATTGCATGACGTCTCGCTCACCATGGGCATGTTCGCACTGTTCCAGCTGGAGTTCAGCCTGCAGATCGTCGCCGCGATCCTGGCGATAATCGGCTATTCGCTTAACGACACCATTGTGGTCTATGATCGTATCCGCGAGAACCTGAAGAAGTTCAGACGCATGCCGATGGCCGAGTTGCTTGACCTTTCGGTCAATGAGACCTTGGCGCGCACGATTATGACCTCGCTGACTTTGCTGGTTGCGCTGGTTCCGTTGCTGTTGTTCGGGCCCGAGAGCCTGTTCGGGCTGACAGCCGCGATCGTACTGGGCATTTTCATCGGCACCTATTCGTCGGTTTACATGGCCGCGCCGATCCTGATCTGGCTGGGAGTGAGTTCGAACAGTTTCGTGCCGACCGAAAGCGTCGCCGACCAGCAGGAGCGCAAGGCGCGCGGCCAGGTTTGACGCGAACGGCCGCCCCTGGCCCGGCTGGCCTTTCGGTCGTTGGCTAAAGTCGCCGCACAAGCATTTCGGCAACTGCGAGCCAGGCTGGTTTGTCGATGACGATCTGACGCCTGCCCTGCGCCGTGGGCAAAAGGCCGACGCGCGTTCCCTGTCGATCGATCAGCCGGCCAAAGGCGAAGCGGCCACCGGCGCGCGGGGCCAGCACATCGCGGTTGATATATCTCGGCGCTTCTTCGGGTGCGATCCGGCGCATCCATAATTGGTCGCCGATGCGATATTCACCCTGCGCCACTTCTACCTCGACGCACACCAGCGATGTTCCCGCCGGCCCGCCGCCGGTGAGCTCCGTCGGCAAGATGGCATCGCGCGGCTTGGTCAGCGCTTCTGCCCCCGCATCGGTCAGACGCGCCAAGACCAGCGCCGGTTCGGTTTGTGCGCCCCGAACCAGCAGCTGCGGATCGACCCCCAGCGCTGCACCGATCCGGTTCATCCAGTCCAACGAAAGACTGCGCGTTCCGGTCTCGAGCCGACCAATCGTCTGCGCCGTGGTAGGCGGCTCGCATGCCTTCGCCACATCGGCCAGCGTCACTGCCTTCTGCTTGCGGATATCGCGGATCCGATTGATCATCGTGAAGCTCCCGGCTTAACCTTTATGGTTTTTATGCTTTCCTACATTCGTGACGGTTTGGCAAGGCGGTCCACCCATCGATCAAAAGGGAGTGTCACGATGAAGCGAGAATTGGTCGAGCGCGAGCTGACAAGCGAGGGGCCACGCCGGACCGGGCGCGCACGAAGCGGGGGACGCAGCGTGACGGTGAACCTCGCCGAATCGCCGCTTAGCTGGCTTCATGCCCATGGTCACCTTGAAGACCGGCTGTTCGAGGCGGGCGAACGACTGCGCGATGACTGGGAGCGCGCGCAGCTTGGCCCGAGCGTGACCATGCGGTGGGACCCGGTGCGGATCAGGACCACCGGAGATCCCGGGCTATCGCAAGGCGAAGGCCGGATCGCCGCGCGCGCTCGGTTCGATGCCGCAACCAGGCAGGCGGGCAAGGGACTGAGCGACATCTTGTGGCGAGTAGTTTGTGCCGGCGAGACGCTTCCGATCGCGGAAAAGGCGCTGCAATGGCCAGCACGAAGCGGCAAGCTGGTGCTCAAGCTCGCGCTCGACCGGGTGGCCGACTACTACCGAATCCAGTAACGCCCCGCCCGGACAACCGGCGGCATTGGTGCAAGCCCGGATGGCGTCTACTGGACGACGGGCTCGCAGCGCGGCAGGCGTATCGTGACCAGCAGTCCGCCAAGGTCTTCGCTCTCGTCCAGCTCCACCGATCCGCCATAGATTTCGACCACATCGCGCACGATCGCCAGACCCAGCCCGGTGCCGGGTTTGCCCGTGTCGAGCCGTGCGCCGCGGTCGAATATTGCCTCGCGTTCGGCGACGGGAATGCCCTCGCCGTCATCTTCAATCCAGATCGCGCATTCCGATGCATCCGGCTCGGCATCGACGGTCACGAAAACGCTTCCACCGCCATATTTCGCGGCATTCTCAACTAGGTTGCCCAGGATTTCCTCTAGATCCTGCCGCTCGATTGCCACCTCGGTGGTGTTCGAGCCGGCGATATCGAGGCGCACCTGCGGATGAAGTCGGCTTACCGCCCGCTCGACCGCCTCGGCGCTCGCTCGTAAGTCGGCGCGCGACATGCCCGAAACCCTGCGCCCCAGTGCCCGCGCCCGCGCCAGGTGATGGTCGACTTGCCGGCGCATCACCGCCGCCTCGCGCAGAACCGTTTCGGCAAGTTCCGGAGCCGACGCATTGGCCGCATTGGTTACCACGGTAAGCGGTGTCTTGAGCGCGTGGGCCAGATTGCCGGCGTGGGTGCGCGCCTCGGTGGCCTGGCGGTCGGAATGCGCGAGCAGGGCGTTCAGTTCATCCACCAATGGCTGAACCTCACGCGGCAGCGGATCGACCACCCGGTTGGTGCCAGTGGTCCTGATCCGCCGGATCGCCTTCCTGATCCGTCTGAGCGGACCCAGGCCATACCAGGTTTGCAGCATGGCCATAACGAACAGGCCGATCCCAAGCACCGCAAAGCTCCAGTAGAGGATCGCGCGGATACGGGCGATCTGCTGCTTGAGCTCGACCCGCGATTCGGCGACCACGAATTGCCAGTTGGTATCGCTCCCCGGCAGGCTCACCGTACGCTGAGCAATGCGCAGTTCTTCGCCGGGTACCTGGAGCGAATCATAAAAAACCGGCTCGCGCGCATCGATGCCGGGCGGAATGTCCAGCGTTCGGTCCCATAAGGAGCGTGAAGGATAATCCTCGAAACCCTCGCCGCTGACCTGCCAGTAAAGCCCGCTGCCCGGCTCGAGGAAACGCTGGTCGCCGAGCGCGAAGTTGAAGCGCACCTCGCCCATCGGATCAATCTCGGCCGATGCGATCATCGCGTTCTGCAAATATTCGAGCTGTTCGTCGAACTGCCGGGTCAGCAAACCGGCCAGCGTGCGGTCAAGCGCGGCACCACCCACCAACAGCAGGATACAGATCCACCCCGCGGCAAAGAGCAGCATGCGCCGCGCGAGGCTGCCGGTGCGCATTTCCGGACGCGGCGCGGCGCGATCGCCCGGCTCTAGTCCAGCCCGTGCCGAACCATTGCCACGCCTCGAAGAGCTCAGGCGCGCTCCTGCGGTCGCGACGGGAGACCTATCCGCGCGGATCGTCGGCGGGGTCGTCGAGGCTGTATCCAAGGCCACGGATGGTGGTGATGACATCGGCCCCCAGCTTCTTGCGAATACGGGTGACAAACACTTCTATCGTATTGGAATCGCGATCGAAGTCCTGATCGTAAATATGCTCGATCAATTCGGTGCGACTGACCACCTTGCCCTTGTGATGCATCAGATAGGACAACAGCTTGTATTCCTGCGCGGTCAGCTTGACCGGCTCGCCGGCGCGGGTCACGCGGCCCGAGCGAGTATCGAGCCGCACTTCGCCGGCCGAGAGTTCGGACGAAGCATTGCCCGAGGCGCGCCGGATCAGGGCCCGCAAACGCGCGATCAGCTCCTCGGTCTGGAACGGTTTGGCCAGATAATCGTCTGCGCCCGCGTCAAGCCCTGCAACCTTGTCTGACCACGAGTCGCGGGCGGTCAGCACCAGGACGGGAAACTTTCGCTCCTCCTTGCGCCACATGCCCAGGACCGTGAGCCCGTCGATCTCAGGCAATCCCAGATCAAGGATCGCAGCATCATAATCCTCGGTAAGGCCCAGGAAATGACCATCCTCACCATCGGTCGAAAGATCGACCGCATAGCCGTTCTGCTCGAGCGTGGTCTTGAGCTGGGAGCCAAGCGTCGGCTCGTCCTCGACGATAAGGATCCGCATCGACTCTCCCCTCTTGCGATATCTCAGGCGGATTTGCGCGGTTGCGGCAATCACGTCAAGCGAGGCCGATGCGTGGTCCCCGCAATGCAGTGCAATATCAGCGCGAAATGCGCAAAACTGCAGCGGTGCGCGCGTCGACATCCACCCAGATCACGCGCCCGTCTTCGATGAACTTGAGCCGGTAGGCCTGCGCCGCACGGTCATACTGGGCGTGACCCAGATATTCCGCCTCACCCATCCGGCGAATGGTGCGCCGCTCGATCTCCTCGATACGCATCGTCCGCCCCGCCTGCATCGCCTCGCGCGCACTTTGCTGGTCACCGCGATCCTGCTCACGCTGCGCTGCCGTCACGGGGCTGGATGGCAAGGCACCAGCGACAAGGGCGAGTGCGGTGAACGAGACTAGAAGGCGGTGCATGACAGAGGGCCTATCTACCATGCATTGAACACATTGTGAATGTTCTGACCGCAGTCACCTGCGCCAGCGGCCGGATCAATTGACCAGCTCATAGGTGAGCTGAAGTGTGACACCCGTTTCCACCTCCCCCGGTACGACGGGCGGGGCGGTATCGCTGGCGGTCTCCATCATGCGCATCGGTGCCATGGGAACCGGCCGATCGAACGCCAACCCTTCGCTTACCTGCAGAAGCCGCGCGTTATTATAGCCGGCAAGCGCCGCCATTTCGCGCGCGCGTTCGGCAGCGCTGCGCATAGCCTGGGCGCGCGCTTGTATCTGATGCGGCACGGGGTCCTGGATCGACCAATCAGGTCCTGAAAGATCGGTCGCGCCGGCCTCGATCAGCGCGTCGAGCACGCTCGATACGCGCTCGATCTCGCGCAGGCGCACCGACACCCGGTTGCTCGCCTGATAGCCGCGAAACTCCTGGCGTCGGCTGGTTTGCTCGTAGTCATAGCGCGGTGACAGGGTAATCCGCGAGGTCTGGATATCACGCTCGGCGATGCCGATTTCGCGCAGCGCATCGACCACCGCGCGCATCGCCGTTGCGTTCTGCCGTGCGGCATCGGTTGCGCTTAGTGCCTCGGTGGTGACGCCGGCGGAGATGCGCGCGATGTCGGGCGTGACCTCGACGCTCTCACTTACTGCAAACTCAATCACCGGGCCTTGCGCGACATGGGTGATTTCGACGGCATGTACCGGGACGGCGAGTGGCAACGCGAGCAGCGTGGCGGCGGCGAGTGCGTGACGGACCATGTGAGTTCTCCTTCGAACCGCCAGTAATACCGGTTTCGATGATTGCGAAGGGGTGAACGCCTTGGGGGCGCGACGCGGCACCTGTTTCAGGGCGCGGTGCTTGCCCGGCACGGGGGCGCGGCCTATCTCGCCCGGTCATGGCCGAACCGCCCATCCTCAGCCTGGAGCAACTGGCCTTGCAACAAGGCGGCGGTTGGCTGTTTACCGATCTGGATCTGCATATCGGTCCACGCGACCGGCTGGCGCTGATCGGGCGCAACGGGGCGGGCAAGACGACGCTGTTCCGCCTCATCGCCGACCGGCTCGAACCTGACCGGGGCAGGCGAAACGCAAAGCCTGGAACCAATGTGGTGATGCTCGAACAGGAGCCCGATTACCGGGGCTGCGCCACGTTGATGGATTTCGCAATCCAGGGGGATACTGCCCCCGAACACCACGAGGTCGCGGCCATCGCCGACCAGCTCGGCATCGATCTTTCGCGTGATGCGAGCAGCGCTAGTGGCGGTGAACGACGACGTGCGGCCATCGCGCGGGCGTTGGCACAGGCACCCGACCTCCTGTTGATGGACGAGCCGACCAATCATCTCGACCTGGCGGCAATCGACTGGCTGGAAAACTGGCTCGCGCGCTACAAGGGCGCGTTCATCGCCATCAGTCATGACCGCACCTTCCTGACCCGGTTGACGAACGCGACGCTTTGGCTCGAACGCGGGACGCTTAGGCGCAAGGAGGTGGGCTTCGGCGGATACGATGCTTGGGAAGAACAGGTTGTCGCCGAAGAAGCGCGCGCCGCCGAAAAGCTCGATGCCAAGCTCAAGCTCGAGGCGCACTGGCTCGAGCGCGGCGTGACAGCAAGGCGCAAGCGCAACCAGGGGCGGCTGGAGAAGCTATTCGACATGCGCGCGCAGCGTGCGGCGATGATTGCGCCCGCCGGCACCGCCCGGCTCAAGCTGGCGACCGACGACGTAAAAACCAAATCGGTGATCGTCGCCGAAGAGGTCTGCAAGCAGTATGATGGGCGGGCTATCATCCGCGATTTCTCGTTGCGTATCCAGCGCGGCGACCGGATCGGGATCGTGGGTTCCAATGGTGCCGGCAAGACGACGCTGCTCAAGCTGCTGACGGGCGAAGTGGAACCGGACCGGGGCTCGGTGGCGCGGGCCAAGACGCTTTCGGGCGTGATGATCGATCAGCAACGCAGTCTGCTCGCGCCGGAAAAGACGGTGCGCGAGGTGCTGGCAGAAGGCGGCGACTGGATCGACGTGCGCGGCGTGCGCAAGCACGTGCAGGCTTATTTGAAGGACTTCCTGTTCGATCCCAAGCTGGCCGATGCGAAAATCGGCACCTTCTCGGGCGGCGAGCGCTCGCGCCTGTTGCTCGCTCGCGAATTCGCCCGTCCGTCGAACCTGCTGGTGCTCGACGAGCCGACCAATGATCTCGATCTTCAAACGCTCGACCTGTTGCAAGAGGTGATTGCGGATTACGAAGGCACCGTCCTTATCGTCAGCCATGACCGCGATTTTCTCGACCGGACGGTGACCGTGACGCTGGGGCTCGATGGTTCGGGATCGGTCGATATCGTGGTCGGCGGTTACGCCGATTGGGAGGCCAAGCGCAGCCGGCTGCCGGTGGGGGCTGACACCAGCGCGCGGGGGACTGCAGCGCCTTCGTCGGCTGGTCCGGGCAATGACACGGCGGCGCGGGCGGCCCAGTCAGCGAGCGCTGCGCCCACGCGGCTCACTTACAACGATCAGCGCGACCTGGAAATCCTGCCTGGCCGCATCGAGGAACTCGACACCTTGATAGCGCGCGGTGAGCAGGCCCTGCTGGACCCGGCGCTTTACAATAGCGAACCGGATCGGTTCACCCGGATCAGCACGGCGTTGGCGATGGTGCGCGAGGAGAAAAGCCAGGCGGAAGACCGCTGGCTCGCACTGGCGGAGATGGCCGATGGCCGGGCGAGCGACTGAGCGCACTCATGCCGCGTAAGGGCACGGGCGAAAGCGCTCCGGGCAAGCCCGGAAACGCGTGCTTCAGACCGCAGCGGCGCCCGTGTCCGGATCGTCGTCGGCGCGTTGGTGATGGCGGATAACTTCGGCGATCACGAACCGAAGGAATTTCTCGCTGAAAACCGGATCGAGCCCAGCTTCGGCGGCCACCCGACGCATTCGCATGACCTGCTGGCGTTCGCGTGTCGGATCGGCGGGGGGCAGTCCCAGTCGTTTCTTGTGCGAGCCAACCGCTTGCGTGATGCGGAACCGTTCGGCCAGCATGTGGACGAGCGCGGCATCGATATTGTCGATCGAGCGACGATAATGTTCCAGCGTTAAATCGGTGGAAGCACCGTTTGGAACCGGGCCTGTCGAGCCCCGCGGATCGGACAATTCCGGAGCAGAGTTGGCGGCGGCATCGGCACCGGGCGGCGCGGTCTTGGAACTGGCCATCGCCGCGTGCTAGCAGCAATCGCGCGCTTGCCAAGGCGCGCGCGCATATCCAAATAGCGTGCGCGATGAGCGCCGAGATCCTTTCCTTCCCGCGCGGTCCGGCGGCGCCTGCACCCACGCTGTCGGCTATTCTATCGCTCACCGCCACGGCGATGAACTCGGTCAATCAGGTCATTCTGCAGCGCATGCAGAGCGAGATACCGCTAATTCCCGCGCTAGCGGGCCATCTCATCGCCGGGGGCGGCAAGCGAATGCGACCGATGCTCACGCTCGCGGGCGCCGAGCTTGCCGGATATCAGGGAACGCGCCACCACAAGCTCGCCGCCGCGGTCGAGTTCATCCACACCGCCACCTTGCTGCACGATGACGTGGTCGATGGATCGGAGATGCGGCGCGGGCGAGACGCGGCCAATATCGTGTTCGGCAATCCCGCCACCGTGCTGGTGGGCGACTTCCTGTTCGCGCGCGCCTTCGAACTGATGGTGGAGGATGGCAGCCTCAAGGTGCTTAAGATTCTATCTTCGGCCAGCGCGATCATTGCGCAGGGTGAGGTCGACCAGCTGGTATCCCAGCGCAAGATCGAGACCAGTGAGGAGCGCTATCTCGACATCATCGGCTCCAAGACCGCGGCGTTGTTCGCCGCCGCCAGCCGTATCGCGGCGGTGGTGGCCGAATGTGGTGAGATCGAGGAGCGCGCGCTTGATGATTATGGCCGCAACCTGGGCATCGCCTTTCAGTTGGTCGACGATGCGATCGATTACGGCTCGGACGCGCGCAGCATGGGCAAGGACAGGGGCGACGATTTTCGCGAGGGCAAGATGACGCTTCCGGTCATTCTGGCCTATGCCCGCGGCTCCGATGCGGAGCGGCGTTTCTGGAAAGATGCGATCGCCGGTTTCTCGACGAGTGACGAGGACCTTGCGCGGGCGATCAGGCTGATTATGCGTCATGATGCGCTCGACGATACACGGGAAAGGGCGCGCCATTTCGCCCAGCGGGCATGCGATGCCTTGTCGATCTTCCCGCCCGGCCGGGCGCGCGATGCCATGGTCGAGGCGGCCCATTTCGCCATTGCGCGCGCCTATTGAGCGGCGGATGCTCTAACCCGGTAACCACCGCTTGATCTGAAGCCCAGTTCCGGTCCAAGACAGGACCATGCAGGCTCGTATCTACAAGCGCTCCAAGAGCGCCATGCAGTCCGGCAAGGCGCTGACCGACGAATGGATCCTCGACTTCGTCCCGGCCGAGGCGAAGCGACCCGATCCGCTGATGGGATGGGCGGGTAGCGGCGATACGCGCCAGCAAGTCCAGCTTACCTTCCCCAGCTGCGAAGAGGCGACCGCCTATGCCCAGAAATACGGCATCTCCGCGCTGGTCCACAAGGTTCCGCCAAAGAAGCTCAAGCTGCAGGCCTATGCGGACAATTTCCGTTAGCTTGCATTCCACAAGCGGCCCCGCCATATCGCGCGCGGGAGTCGGGTGGGCGTTTGCGTTTGCTCACCGGGTCAGGTCCGGAAGGAAGCAGCCCAGGTAGATGGCGGCGGGTCGCCCGGCTCCTTTCTCGCATTTTGAGGCGGTTGCTGGTGTTGGTGACCCGGCCCGACAGAGCGCTTCGCTTTAGCTTTCGACAAGCCGCGCCCGAGCTATTAAGCTTGGTTCATGAACCCGCCGCGCGACATGTTTCCCTCCGAAGTCGACGTCGAGGAGACCGATGCTGCCGCGCTCGCGGCGGCTGGGCAGGAAGCGCTGTTCGATCCGCCAAGCGATGCGCAGAAGCCTGCGCCCCCGCCGTCGCCTGCACCAGCATCGGCAGATAAATTGGCGGATAAGGAGCAGGATAGTCGCGCGCAGACGCAAGACGTGTCTGCGGCGCAAAGCCAACCGGCGTCCGAACAGCGCTATCGTGTGCTGGCGCGCAAGTATCGGCCGCAGACATTCACCCAACTGATCGGCCAGGAGCCGATGGTACGAACGCTCGCCAACGCGATCGCCCGCGACCGGCTGGCGCATGCGTTCCTGATGACGGGCGTGCGCGGGGTGGGCAAGACCAGCACTGCGCGGCTCATCGCCAAGGCGCTGAACTGCATCGGTCCCGATGGCGAAGGCGGGCCGACGATCGACCCATGCGGTGTGTGCGAGCCGTGCCGGGCCATTGCCGAGGGCCGGCATATCGACGTCATCGAGATGGATGCGGCGAGCCACAATGGCATCGACGATGTGCGGGCCATGACCGATGCGGTTCGCTATGCAGCGGTCAGCGCGCGCTACAAGATCTACATCATCGACGAAGTGCACATGATGTCGAAACCGGCGTTCAATGCGCTGCTCAAAACGCTCGAGGAGCCGCCCGGCCACGTCAAGTTCCTGTTCGCCACCACCGAGGTGGAGAAGCTGCCGGTCACCGTGCTCAGCCGCACCCAGCGCTTCGACCTGCGGCGTGTGTCGCGCGAGCTGCTCGAACAGCATTACGCGTCGATCTGCCGTGTAGAGGGAGTCGATGCCGAGCCCGAGGCGCTGGCATTGATCGCGGCGGCGGCCGAGGGTTCGGTGCGTGATGGCCTGTCCATCCTCGACCAAGCGATCGCGCATGCCGATCTTGAGGATGCGGGCGGCCAGGGAGGCGATGCGCACCCGGTGGTTACCGCGCGGCGCGTGCGCGAAATGCTGGGGCTGGCCGACAAGAACGCCGAGCGGGCGCTGTTCGCCAGCCTGATCGAGGCCGATCCGGATGCCATGCTCGATGCGGTCGAGCAGCAATATGCGCTGGGCGTTGAGCCCGCCATGTTGCTGCGTGCCATGATGCAGCACGCACACTTGATCGCGTTGGCTCAGCTGGGACGAGGGGCGGCGGACGCCGGGCCGACCGAAGCGGACGAGGCACTCGCGCGTTGGGTTGGCGCGATCAGTCCCGCCGAGGTCCACCGGCTGTGGCAATTGCTGCTCAAGGGTTATGAAGAAGTGCGCGTGGCGCCCGATCCTTTGGTGGCGGCGCAAATGGCGTTGCTGCGCGTGCTTCATGCCGCCGACCTGCCTGACCCTGGACAGCTCGCGCGCCAGCTGGCCCAGTTGTCGGCGAATGGCGTATCCGCTGCTGGATCGGACGCGCCCGCAGGTTCCATAGCGCCCGCCAATTCCACAGCACATGATAGCAGCGGCTCGGCGCACAACTGGCGTTCTCTTGTCGCGCGGATCGATGAGGATGGCGCGATGCATCTGGCCAGCAAGCTGCGGATGCAGGTGCGGGTGATCGAACTTGCTCCCGGGCGGCTGGTCTACCGCACCGAGCCGGGCTTCGATGAAGACCTGTGCCCCGCATTGCGCTCCGCCCTACGCAAGCTCACCGATCGGCGCTGGCAAGTCGAGCGCGGGGCCGGGGAGGGCGCGCCCACGCTCGCCGCGCAGGATGCTAAGGTGCGGCATGAGGAGGCACGTTCGATCCGCGAAAACCCGCTGGTCGAAGCTGCACTTGCCGCGTTTCCCGGTGCGGAACTGCTCGACGAGGATGCTGGCGATCGGGTAAGGCGCAATCAGAACTTCAGCAGGTAAGGACTTACGCCAATGCAATCGATGGAAGAGATGCTTAAGGCCGCGCAGGAAGCCGCGCAGACGATCGGCAAGCAGATGAACGAGGTGCAGGAAAAGCTCGATGCGCTCGAGGTCGAGGGTTCGGCCGGCGGCGGGCTTGTCAAGATCCGCTGCACGGCGAAGGGGCGGATCCTGTCCGTGTCGATCGACGACAGCCTGATCGTGCCCGATGACAAGCAGATGCTCGAGGACCTGGTTACCGCCGCCTTCAACGACGCGCGCACAAAGGCCGATCACGCGGCGAACGAGGAAATGCAGAAGGTGCAATCCGGAATGGGCCTGCCCCCCGGTTTGAACCTGCCGGGTATGGGTTGAGGGATGGGCGCCCTGCCCGGGGTGGCAAACTGGCGCCGCCGGTTCCGTCCTGGCCTGGGGCGGTGGCTGGCACTGAGCGCGATCGGGCTGTCCGCCGCCGCGCAGGCTCAGCCGTCAGCGGACAACGGGCCGGTCGAGCTGGCCGGGTCCAGCCCATGGTGGATAGAGACCACGGGCAGCACCTGCTTTCTCGAACGCAGGTTCGGCAACGACCAGGCCGAGGTGACCTCGCAGTTCGCCGCCGTGACCTTCAATTACAATTACCGCATCTCGGTTGTCAGCGAGCAAATGACCGCAGAGCCGGGCGATATCACGGTCGCCTTCCTTCCCGATGCGTCGTCGCATGGATTTGTGAATATCGAGCGCGCATCTGACAGCACGCGCGATACCAGCTCATTTCTGGGCAACGGGTTCGCGTTCACTACCTCGATCGGAGCCAGCGAAAAGATCGGGGCCGTTCCCTGACGAAGAAGCGCAGGTCAAGCGCGAGCAGGAGATCACGGGCTTGTTCATTGCTGATGGGTTTATGCAGAATATCGTCCTTCAGACAGGTCCGCTTCACCTTCCGTTCGAGGCGTTACGCGGCTGCGTCGGGGAGAACTATACCGCGTTCGGAATCGATCTTGTGCCTCGCGACAAAAACGACCGTCCGCCGCAGCGCCGGAATTTCGGAGACTGGGCCGAGAGAGTATCGCAGCACTATCCGGTGTCCTAGTTGGCCGATGACCACCGCCCGGTGTCGGTCGGGCTTGCAATCCTGGTGGGAACAAATGGCAGGGCCGAGAACTGCCGGGCGACCCGCACGGACCATCCGCTGGTGTTCAGCCATCTCGCCTGTGCGGCCGTCCTCAAATATTGACGTTGGGAGCCGCCGAAGGGGGCGGATAAAGAACCGACCAAAGCGTTGGACAGGTTTACGGTTGTCTACAACAACCACTGACCCGCGCGGTCTTGTCGCTGCGCAAGGTCTCAGGTTTCGCACGGGCGTCGGTAGCATTGCGGATGATGCCTAACCAAGGCTCATGGCATTGCGCCAAGCACTGCCGTCGCCCATATCGATCCCGTCACCGCCAGGCCCTTCGGGAGCCGACCATATGATTGGAACTTGCACGACATGAATGCCTATCCGTTGCTGCCCTTGCGAGACATCGTCGTATTTCCCGGAATGGTGGTTCCGCTCTTCGTGGGGCGGGACAAATCGGTCGCAGCGCTCGAAGCGGCGATGGAAGGTGACAAGGACATCTTCCTTCTCGCACAAAAGGATCCCGCAACCGACGATCCCGCAGCGGACGATCTGTTCGATGTAGGGGTGGTCGCCCAGGTACTGCAGATGCTCAAGCTGCCCGATGCCACGGTGCGCGTGCTGGTCGAGGGCGGCGCGCGCGCAAGGCTGGGCGAACTGCGCGCCAGCGGCGACTATGTGCTCGCACAGGTCGACGAGGTCATCGAGGGCGAGGCCGAAGGGGCCGAAGTCGCCGCGCTGATGCGCACTACGATCGACCAGTTCGGTGACTATGCGCGCGCCAACAAGAAGCTGCCTGACGGGATTGCCGAGGAGCTGGGCGAGATCGAGGAGGCCGGTCCTCTGGCCGATGCCATTGCCGCCAATCTTGCGGTCAAGGTGGCCGACAAGCAGGCGCTCCTTACCGAGGTCAATGCCGCCAAGCGACTGGAGCTGGTCTATCAGGCGATGGAGGCCGAGCTTTCGGTGATCAAGGTCGAGCGCAAGATCCGTGGCCGGGTCAAGCGCCAGATGGAAAAGACCCAGCGCGAATACTACCTTAACGAACAATTGAAGGCGATCCAGACCGAGCTTGGTGGTGAGGAAGGCGGCGGTGACGAACTCGCCGAACTGCAGAAGAAGATCGACACGCTCGGCCTGTCGGAAGAGGCGAAGGCGAAGGCCAATTCCGAGCTTAAGAAGCTCAAGTCCATGCAGCCGATGAGCGCTGAAGCGACCGTGGTGCGCAACTATCTTGACGTGCTGCTAGGCCTGCCCTGGGCCAAGAAATCCAAGCTCAAGAAGGACATCGCCAAGGCGCAGAGCGTGCTCGACGAGGATCACTATGCGCTCGACAAGGTGAAGGATCGGATCGTCGAATATCTCGCGGTCCAGGCGCGCACCAACAAGCTAAAGGGCCCGATCCTGTGTCTGGTCGGCCCGCCTGGCGTGGGCAAGACCAGCCTGGGCAAGTCGATCGCCCGGGCGACGGGGCGCGAGTTCGTTCGCCAGTCGCTCGGCGGAGTGCGCGACGAGGCGGAGATCCGTGGCCATCGCCGCACCTATATCGGCTCGCTTCCGGGCAAGATCGTGCAGAACCTGCGCAAAGCCGGCGCATCCAATCCCCTGTTCCTGCTCGATGAGATCGACAAGTTGGGACAGGATTTCCGCGGCGATCCGGCCTCGGCACTGCTCGAGGTGCTCGATCCTGAACAGAACGGCAAGTTCCAAGACCATTATCTCGAGCTCGACCTTGATCTCTCGGACATCATGTTCGTCACCACCGCCAATACCCTGAATCTGCCGCAGCCGTTGCTCGACCGGATGGAGATCATCCGGCTGGAGGGCTATACCGAGGATGAGAAGGTCGAGATCGCCCAGCGCCACCTGATCGCCAAGCAGATCGAGGCGCATGGCCTCAAGGAAGGTGAGTTCACGCTCAGCGAGGACGCCCTGCGCGATCTGATCCGCTATTACACGCGCGAGGCGGGGGTGAGGACGCTGGAACGCGAGATCGCCAACTTGTGCCGCAAGTCGCTGCGCCGCATCCTGGAGAAGAAGACTCAGGCCGTCGAGGTGACGCCCGAGAACCTGGGTGAGTTCGCCGGTGTGCGAAAGTTCCGTCACGACATGAGCGATGAGGAGCCGCAGATCGGCGCGGTGATGGGGCTTGCCTGGACCGAGGTGGGCGGCCAGTTGCTGACCATCGAAAGCGTCACCACGCCGGGCAAGGGCGAGGTCAAAACCACGGGCAAGCTGGGCGAGGTGATGAACGAGAGCATCGCGGCCGCCTTCAGCTTCGTGAAGGCGCGGGCGCCTGCCTATGGCATCAAGCCCAGCATTTTCCAGCGCAAGAACGTCCATATCCACCTGCCCGAAGGCGCGGTGCCTAAGGATGGGCCAAGCGCGGGCGTAGGCGTGGTCACCTCGATCATCTCCACGTTGACCGGAAAGGCGGTGCGGCCCGATGTGGCAATGACCGGCGAGGTGACCTTGCGGGGCCGCGTGCTGGCGATCGGCGGGCTCAAGGAGAAGCTGCTTGCGGCCTTGCGGGGCGGCATCTCCACCGTGCTGATCCCCGAGGAGAATGTGAAGGATCTTGCTGAAATCCCGGCGAATGTGAAGGATCGGCTGGAGATCATCCCCGTGTCGCATATCGATCAGGTGCTCGAGGCGGCGCTGGTATCGCTTCCTTCGGCGATCGAGTGGACCGAGGCGGATGATCTCGCTAGTCAACCGCCCAGCCAGGTCTCTCAAGTCGGTCTCGCCGAGCCGGGCGGGATGGCGCATTAGCCGGGTGCGTCGCCCTACTGAAAGGGTGGGCGAGGCTTTCTAGGAAGTTTGATCGGACAACCAGGTCGTGAGTTGACTGCGCGGTCCATCCCCTCGTGCAATCTGCGCAAAAACACCTTGCTCGTCGGGGATAGGCTTTGACAGCGGAAAACTTTCCCGCTCAATTCAGGGAATCGTCGTGAACCATCTTAGGGCCATGGCAAACTCGAGTGAGGGGGAAATCCTGCATGAACAAGAATGATCTGATCGGCGCGGTCGCGGAAACCAGCGGTCTGTCCCGCAACGATGCCTCCAAGGCGGTCGAAGGCGTGTTCGACACCATTTCGGACGCGCTGAAGAAGGGGGACGAGGTGCGCCTGGTCAACTTTGGCACCTTCTCGGTCGCCAAGCGCAAGGCCTCGACCGGTCGCAACCCTCGCACCGGCGAGCCGATGACGATCAAGGCTTCGACTCAGCCCAAGTTCAAGGCGGGCAAGGCGCTCAAAGACGCGGTCAACTGAGCGTTCGGCTACGCTAGGTCGCAAAAAACGCCGGCCATGCAAGGGTCGCCTCGCGGGCAATGCGGGGCGGCCCCTTCCTTGTTCGGCAGGCGTATAGTCCTGAACAGATTAGTCGATGCGCGCCTTGACAGCATAGAGCGCTACCGCAGCAGCGTTCGAGACATTGAGGCTTTCGATCGCGCCCTCGATGGGCAATCGGGCCAGCGCGTCGCAATGCGCGGTGATATTGGCGCGCATGCCTTCTCCTTCCGCTCCAAGCACCAGTGCCACCGGCCCTGCTGGCAACGCCTGGGCCAACTCCTGCTCCGCTTCGCCATCGAGCCCGATCCGCCAGTAGCCATGTTCGGCGATTTCCTCCAGCGCGCGGGCCAGGTTGACAACCCTGATCCAGGGCACCGTCTCGAGCGCGCCGGAGGCAGCCTTGCCCAGCACGCCGCCCTCGGACGGAGCGTGGCGGTCCTGAGTGATAATCGCCGCCGCTCCGAAAGCTGCCGCGGAGCGCATGATAGCGCCGACATTGTGCGGATCGGTCACCTGATCGAGCACCACCAATGGCTGGCCGCGCGCCTCATCGAGCATGTCGGGAAGCGCAATGTCGTCGAGCGGATCGCATTCGAGCACCAGCCCCTGGTGCGGCGCATCGCGCGCGACCAGCCGGGCAAGATCATCGGGCCCTGCATGTTCGAGCGGAAAGTCGGCCGGCAACTCGCCGCTCAGCGAAGCGATGCCCTCGGGCGTGGCCCACAGCTTGCGATGGACGCGCACCGGGTTGGTCAGCGCCGCTTCCACCGCGTGCCGCCCCCATAGCCGCACCGCGCCGCTTCGCGCCCGGCCCGAGCCGCGCCCTCCGCGCATCCGCCCGGCACGTCCGCGAAGGCCCTTCTTCTCGCCGCTTCGTGCCATTGCCTTATCCCCGCCGGTGCCCGAACCGGCTCTAGCCGACCTGCGCCCTGCCAGCGCCAGCATTGACAGGCAAGCACCGCTTCGCCATTGCGCCCCTCCCGACCGGGAAGGCTGCGTGTGTGCGTTCCTTTTTGGGCACCGGCCTTGCTTGCCGCACTGCTCATGGCACCCCGGATGGACAGGTGGCCGAGTGGTTAAAGGCAGCAGACTGTAAATCTGCCCGCGCAAGCGTACGCTGGTTCGAATCCAGCCCTGTCCACCACCTTCCCGCCGCCCGGCAATCCACCATTGGGCGACAGCCCGCCGCTTGCCCAGCGCGCTGCGAGCCCCTAGGTAACGGGCATGGCCGGTGAGTTGCAAGACAACAGGGGCCGCGGGGTTGCGCGGTGGTCTTGGCCGGCGATCCACCCTGAAGGGCGCAAGTTCGCGCTGATCGCTGCGGCGGTGGCGCTGGTTGTGCTGATGGTGCTCGACTGGGAGATCATCGGCTGGCCGCTGCTGGCTTTGGCGGGCGGCATCCTCGCCTTTTTCCGCGATCCCGAGCGGGTGGTGCCCCAGGGCGAGGCGGCGATCATCTCGCCTGCCGACGGGATGGTCTCGCTGATCGAGCAGGTGCCGCCGCCACCCGAGTTGCGCAGCGACGAGCCTGGGCGCGAAGGGCTTGGCGGCCGGGGGCTGGGCGAGGGGCCGGTAACGCGCGTCTCAATCTTCATGTCGGTGTTCGACGTCCATATCAACCGCGCCCCTATCGGCGGCACGGTGCAGCGCATCGCCTATATCCCCGGCGCCTTCGTCAATGCCGAGCTCGACAAGGCGAGCGAGGACAACGAGCGTCAGCACATGCTGATCGAGCGGGCCGACGGTACCAGGGTCGGCTTCACCCAAATCGCCGGGCTTGTCGCGCGCCGGATCGTCACCTTTGTCAAACCCGGCGAGGCACTTGCCGCAGGCCAACGCGTTGGTCTGATTAGGTTTGGCAGCAGGGTTGATATCTACCTGCCGCCGGGGACCGATCCGCTGGTGCTTCCGGGGCAAAAAGCCATAGCCGGCGAAACCATTATCGCGGAAATCGGCCGCGCAACGGTGCTGGAAGGCGTGCGTCAATGACCGATGGGCCTTCGGGCCATGCCGATGGGGCCGATGGGCAACCGCGCCACGCCGATGAGCCCGACGAGCCGCTGAGCCGCCGGCTGGGGCCCAAGGCCAGCGACGACGAACTGGTGCGTGCAGGCCGGGCTGGCCGCGGCCTTTCCCTGCGCGCGCTGATTCCCAACGCCATCACCGCGGCGGCCTTATGTGCGGGGCTGACCGGCATTCGTTTTGCCATCGTGGGCGATTTCGAGCGCGCGGTTTTCGCTATAATCCTGGCGGGCTTTCTCGACGGGATCGACGGACGGATCGCGCGGCTGTTGCGCGCCCAGTCGCGCTTTGGTGCCGAGCTCGACAGCTTGGCCGATTCGCTCAGCTTCGGCATGGCTCCGGCGCTGGTGTTGTTCCTATGGTCGCTCGACGATCTGCCGCGGGTCGGCTGGTTCGCCGCGCTTGCCTTCGCCATTTGTTGCGCCCTGCGACTGGCGCGGTTCAACGCCCAGATCGATGTCGAGGATCAACTTCGCAAGGCGGCCGGCTTCCTTACCGGCGTGCCTGCCCCCGTGGGCGCGGGCCTTGCCTTCCTGCCGATATATCTGTGGCTGGCGACAGGCGAGGAGCTTTTGCGCACCCCGATCCTCATCGCGTTGTGGACCGTCATCATCGCGGTGCTGATGATTTCGGACCTGCCGACATTGAGCTGGAAGTCGATCCGACCGCGCACGCCGCTGCGCCTTCCCGCAATCGCGATGACCGGACTGGTATTCGCAGCCTTGCTGACAGAGCCCTGGTGGACGCTGGCGATCGTATCGCTGATCTATCTCTTCCTGATGCCGCTCGGCCCGATCCGCTTCGCCCAGTTCAAGCGGCGCAATGCCAAGCGCGGCGAAAGGATCGCGAACTAAAGGCTGGACTCACGCTGCGCCTTTCCCCGGGGTCGCCACGCGCATCCATGACATAGGCCAGGCCACGGCGAACCGACGCGCGGATGATCGACAGACAGGCAAGGGTAAGCGCTGCCAATACGCTGAAGAACAATATCATCGCCATGAGAATCACCTTCAGAACGGCCGCTATCAACAGCCATTGTTCTGGTTATGTTCTAGTCCGTCAAGCCATATTGAAGACGGCCAACCGCCGCTGGGCAATAGGGCTGGATAAATCGGCTGGGTCCGGCTAAGGGCGCGGCTGCCCAGTGGGCCGGTGGCGACAACGTCACCGGCGGCATGGGCAAATTCACATGGAAGGCATCTCATCCCGGTGCCGTGAGCCTGTTCGCCAGGCCGAGCGGTTCCCGCCTTCCAGAGGACCAACCGGAAAGGAATTTTCTATGGCGGTACCCACCGTCACCATGCAGCAATTGATCGAGGCCGGATCGCATTTCGGCCACCAGACGCACCGCTGGAACCCGCGCATGAAGCCGTATATCTTCGGCGCGCGCAACGGCGTTCACATCATCGACCTGTCGCAGACCGTGCCGCTGATGGCGCGGGCGCTGGAGTTCATCCAGGATACGGTGCGCGCTGGCGGCAAGGTGCTGTTTGTGGGCACCAAGCGGCAGGCGCAGGAACCCATCGCTGAAGCCGCGCGGCGCTCGGGCCAGCATTTCGTCAATCATCGTTGGCTTGGTGGAATGCTGACCAACTGGAAGACGATCTCGCAGTCGATCAAGCGGTTGAAGACGCTCGAGGAACAGCTGTCGGGGGACATGTCCGGGCTGACCAAGAAGGAGACGCTCCAGCTGACCCGCGAGCGCGACAAGCTGGAATTGTCGCTCGGCGGCATTCGCGACATGGGCGGCACGCCCGATGTCATGTTCGTGATTGACGCCAACAAGGAAGAGCTCGCGATCAAGGAGGCGGGCGTGCTCGGCATTCCGGTGGTGGCGGTGCTCGACACCAATGTCGATCCGGCGGGCATCGCGTTCCCGGTTCCGGGCAATGACGATGCCGCGCGCGCGGTGCGGCTGTACTGCGATGCGGTGGGCCAGGCGGCAACCCGTGGTCAGGGCGAGCAAATTGCCGAGGCAGGCGTCGATATCGGATCGATGGAGCAGCCTCCGCAAGAGGGCGGGACCGGACCGGCCACCCAGGAAACCGACGCTGAGCCGGCAGCGGCATAAGCTGCCTGTCATATAGCGCGACTATGGCGCGTCGGCCCGTCGAGCCACGGGCTGGCGCGTGTTTCAAGAGGATCGAGAAAAATGGCAGCTTTTACCGCAGCCGACGTAAAGACCCTGCGCGAGCGCACCGGAGCGGGCATGATGGACTGCTCCAAGGCACTGACCGAGGCGAAGGGCGAGATCGAGACCGCCGTTGATCTGCTGCGCGCCAGGGGCCTTGCCGCCGCGCAGAAGAAGTCGAGCCGGACCGCAGCCGAGGGACTGGTCGGCGTTGCCGTCGCACAGACGCGCGGGGTGGCGGTGGAGGTCAATTCCGAGACCGATTTCGTCGCTAAGAACGAGCAGTTCCAGGGCTTCGTGCGCCAGGTGACCGAGATTGCGCTGACACTCGATGCCGATGATGTCGAGACGCTCAAGCAAACCGCTTTTCCCGGCGGCACGACCGTGGGTGAGAAGCTGGTCGAGATTATCGCCAAGATCGGCGAGAATCAGCAGATCCGGCGGATGCAGTCGGTCGAGGTAAAGCGCGGCGTTGTCGTGCCTTACGTGCATAATGCGCTGGCCCCCAACTTGGGCAAGATCGGCGTTCTGGTAGCGCTGGAAAGCACGGCGGGAGCGGACGTGCTTGAGCCGCTCGGGCGCCAGCTGGCGATGCACATTGCCGCTGCCTTCCCGCTGGCCCTCAATGCCGACGGGCTCGATCCCGAACTGCTCGAGCGCGAGCGCGGTATCGCCCGCGAGAAGGCCGCCGAGAGCGGCAAGCCCGCCGAAGTGCAGGAAAAGATGGTCGAGGGGGCGGTCAAGAAATTCGCCAAGGACAATGCCTTGCTGAGCCAGTTGTTCGTCATCGATAACAAGACGCCGATTGCCGACGTAGTGGCCAAGGCCGGTAAGGATGCAGGCGCCGAGATCACGATCACCGATTATGTCCGTTACCAACTTGGTGAGGGGATCGAGAAGGAAGAGAGCGACTTCGCCGCCGAGGTCGCCGCGGCGGTCAAGGGCTGACACGGGCGCGCTGCTCAGTCTAGCGGGTAGGCTCAGGGCGGAAGCGGAGCGCGCTTGGCTGAAGCGCATTACCGACTCTCAGCGCACTCGCCACCGGCAGGCATGGAATGTATCATACCGGTTCGGTAAGTGCCTGTCCGCAAAGGGCAGGCGCTTACCAGCCGGCTGCGCCGCGCCCCTTGGCACCGGCGGGGCGGCAGGATAAGGCCGCGGCAATCACGCGGGGATAGGTGCCTTCGATAAATGCTGTTGCCCGATCTCAAGCGCATTCTGCTCAAGCTGTCGGGTGAGGTGCTGATGGGCGATGCCGCCTTCGGGATCGACCCGGTCACCGTTGCGCGGCTTGCTGGCGAGGTGAAAGCGGCCAAGGATACCGGGCTTGAGATTTGCCTGGTGATCGGCGGGGGCAACATCTTCCGCGGTATCGCAGGCGCTGCCGGCGGGCTCGACCGGGCAACGGGCGACAACATGGGCATGCTGGCCACGGTGATCAACGCGCTGGCCATGCAGAACGCGCTCGAGCGGCAGGGTGTCGAAACGCGCGTTCAATCGGCTATTCCCATGCCCGCGGTATGCGAAAGCTATATCCGTCGCCGCGCGGTGCGCCATTTGCAGAAGGGGCGGGTGGTCATCTTCGCCGCGGGTACCGGCAACCCCTATTTCACGACCGATACCGGCGCCGCCCTGCGGGCCGCCGAGATGAGCTGCAATGCCATTCTCAAGGGCACCAGCGTGGATGGCGTGTATGACCGGGACCCTAAGCAGCACAGCGGAGCAAACCATTATCGGACAATCACTTATAGTCAGGTGCTGTCGGATGATCTCAAGGTGATGGATGCCACTGCCGTGGCGCTGGCGCGCGAAAACGCCATCCCCATCGTGGTTTTTTCGATCCGCGAGCAGGGCAATGTGGCACGCGTGCTGGCAGGTGATGGCGTACAAACGATCGTAAGGGGCGAATGACCAATGGCTAAATACGACAAGACCGATCTCGAACGCCGGATGGCCGGGGCGGTGGACAGCCTCAAGGGGGACCTTTCAGGGCTGAGGACCGGGCGGGCGAACACCGCGCTGCTCGATCCGGTCCAGGTGGAGGTCTACGGCTCGCTCATGCCGCTGAACCAGGTCGCCACGGTTTCCGCCCCCGAGCCACGCATGCTGAGCGTGCAGGTGTGGGAGAAGGCCAATGTGGGCGCGGTGGAGAAGGGCATCGCCAAGTCCAATCTGGGGCTCAATCCCATGAATGATGGACAGACCATCCGCCTGCCGCTTCCCGACCTGACCGAGGAGCGCCGCCGCGAGCTCGCCAAGCTGGCTGCGAGCTATGCCGAGAAGGCCAAGGTCGCCATCCGCAACGTGCGCCGCGACGGGATGGAGATGCTCAAGGAGGACGAGCGCAAGAAGGATATCTCCGAGGACGAGAGGAAGCGGCTCGAGGAGGAGGTCCAGACGCTTACCGACAGCCATGTCGAGGAGGTCGACAAGGTGACGCAGGCCAAGGAGAAGGAAATCCTCCAGCAGTGATCCCGGGCGTTGCCTCGTTGCGCGCGTCGGCCCGGGCCGCGAAGTCGCCCGCGCGCGCTGCGGTTAATGGGACTGACGAGCAAGACGCGCCGTCCGGGTTCTATGGCGCGCGCCATGCGGCCATCATCATGGATGGCAATGGCCGCTGGGCCCGCCGGCGTCACCTGCCGCTGGCGATGGGACACCGGCGCGGGGTAGAAGCGCTGCGCAACCTTGTCCGCGCACTGGGCGCGACGGGGCTCGACTGCCTGACGCTCTACGCTTTCTCGTCAGAGAACTGGAAGCGCCCGCAGGACGAAATCACGCACCTCATGAGCCTGATGCGTACCTTTATTCGCAGCGACCTGCCTGAATTCATCGCCAATGGCGTGAAGCTCAAGATCATCGGCGACTATCGCGCGCTCGAGGCCGATATCGTGGCCATGATCGATGATGCGCTCGAACGCACTGCCCAGGGGCGCAGGATCCTTGCGGTGGCTCTCAATTACGGGTCACAAGGCGAAATTGCGCGGGCGGCGGCACGGGCGGCAGTGCACGGTGAGATCACGCCCGAGGCCATTACCGCCCAGCTCGACACGGCTGATCTGCCGCCGCTCGATCTGCTGGTGCGTACCAGCGGCGAAATGCGGCTGTCGAACTTCCTGCTGTGGCAGGCGGCTTATGCCGAATTGTGGTTCACAGACGTGTTGTGGCCCGACTTCGAGCCCGGACATTTGATCGAGGCGCTTGAGGCCTATCAGGGACGCGAGCGGCGCTATGGCGGACGCTGATACTGTTCGCGAACGCGAGCGCAAGCGCGACCGGGTCCGCCGCTATGCCCGCCGCGTGGTTCCGGTTCCGCTGGCGGTGCGCACGGGCGACCTGCCCAAGCGCGCGGCATCGGCGGTGGTCATGCTGGCGCTGGCCGGCGGCGCGCTGTGGGCGAGCCCGGTCAGCTGGCAGATCTTCGTGCTGGTCGTCGGTTTTGTGTGCTTTGGCGAGTTCGTTCGCCTTATCTGGCGCGCGACGCAGCGCCTCTATGTGCGTCTTCCGGCGCTGGTCCTTGGTGCGGTCTACATGGCGCAGGCAGGTATTCTGCTGAGCGAAGCACGGGGCATGTGGGCGGCGGACGGGGCACGCATGGCGGATATACTGGGCATCATGTCGGTCATCGCCATCGTGGGGGTGGTGATCTTCACCGATACCGGCGCTTATTTCTTCGGCCGCGCGATCGGCGGTCCCAAGATTGCCCCGCGCATCAGCCCGTCCAAGACCTGGGCGGGCCTGGCGGGCGGTGCGCTGGTGGCGGTGGCGTGGAGCCTGGTCACCGTGCTGCTCTTCGACAATCTGCTGCCCTCCCAAGGGTACTGGACCGCACCCCGGCTGGTCATGGTGACACTGAGCGCCGCCTTCCTCGCGGTCGTGGCGCAGGCGGGCGACTTTTTCGAAAGCTGGCTCAAGCGCAAGGCGCGGATGAAGGACAGCTCGGGGCTCATTCCCGGCCATGGCGGCGTGTTCGACCGGGTGGACGGGCTTATTCCGGTGGCCTTCGTCAGCCTGTTCCTGCCGTTTCCGTTCGGCAGCACGACGTGACCCGTTCGATCACCATCCTGGGCGCGACCGGCTCGATCGGCAGCTCGACGCTCGATCTGGTCCGCCGCGAGCACGACCGGTGGCAGGTGCGCGCGCTTACCGCCAACTGCAGCGCGGTCGAACTTGCGGCTCTGGCGCGCGAGTTCGACGCTGAAATGGCGGTGGTGGGGGACGAAAGCTGCCTGCCTGAACTTGCCGCTGCATTGGCTGGAAGCGGCATCGAACCGGCGGGCGGGGCCCAGGCGTTGTGCGACGCGGCACGGCTGGGGGCGGACCTTACCGTGGCCGCTATCGTCGGCTGTGCGGGGCTTGCGCCGACGATGGCGGCGATTGAGCAAGGCAAGATCGTGGCGCTGGCCAACAAGGAGGCGCTGGTCTCGGCGGGCAAGATCCTCATGTCGGCGGTCGCAGCAAGCGGTGCGGCGCTGCTGCCCACTGATTCGGAGCACAACGCCATCTTCCAGTGCCTTGCGGGCAATGAGCTGGACGATGTCGCCAGCATCACGCTCACCGCGAGCGGGGGGCCGTTGCGCACCTGGAGCCGCGAGGAGCTTGCCGGCGTGCGACCCGAGCAAGCGCTCAAGCACCCCAACTGGAGCATGGGTGCCAAGATCAGCATCGATTCGGCGACCATGTTCAACAAGGGACTCGAGCTGATCGAGGCGCATCACCTGTTCCCGGTCGGCCTCGATCGCATCCGCATCGTCGTCCATCCGCAAAGCGTGATCCACTCGATGGTGGAGTATCGCGACGGCTCGACGCTGGCGCAACTCGGCCCGACGGACATGCGCGTGCCCATCGCCTCGTGCCTTGCCTGGCCGGGGCGCATGGCCGGACCGTGCGCGCCGCTCGATCTGCCCAAGCTCGGCGAACTCACCTTCTTCGAGCCCGACGAAGAGGCCTTTCCCGCCACCAGGCTGGCGCGCAACGCCGCCGAGGCGGGCGGGGCGGCTCCTGCGGTGCTCAACGCCGCCAACGAGGTGGCGGTGGCCGCTTTTCTCGATGGTAAAATCGCGTTTACCGAAATTTCGCACATTGTCGCGCATTTGCTCGATGAAGCGCCGCCCGCGCCGCCAGGTTCGCTCGAGGATGTGCTCGAGATCGACCGGGAGGCGCGCGTGCGGGCCGCCGCCATGCTGGAGCTTGTCTAAATGCTTCCCGATGTGCCGATGTGGATGATGATTGCAGGTTTCCTGCTGCTGCTGGGTCCGCTGGTTACCGTCCACGAACTTGGTCACTACCTTGCCGGCCGGATGTTCGGGGTTAAGGCGGATGCCTTCTCGATCGGTTTCGGCAAGGAGCTCGCCGGCTGGACCGATAGCCGCGACACCCGCTGGCGCATCTCTGCGCTGCCACTGGGCGGCTATGTCCAGTTTGCCGGCGACATGAACCCGGCAAGCCAGCCGAGCGAGGAATGGCTTGCCCTGCCCGACGACGAGCGCAATCGCACCTTCCAGGCCAAGCCGCTGTGGCAACGCGCGGCGATCGTGTTCGCAGGGCCGGCGACCAACCTGATCGTCGCCGTCGTCATTTTTGCCGGTTTCGCCATGGCCTATGGCAAGCCGGTCACGCCCCCCGTCATCGAGGCTTTTTCCGAAGATTCGCCGGCACAAGTCGCTGGATTGGAACTGGGCGACCGGATCATCGCTATCGACGGCGCGCCGATCGAAGAGTTTGAGCAGGTTGCCGCCCGGGTGCTGCCGTTCCCCGGGCGCATGATCGAAGTGGTCTACGAACGCGGCGACCGGGTCGGCGAGGTCGACCTGAAGATCGCGGATATCGAGATGGAGGACCGCTTCGGTAATATCGCTCGCATCGGGCGGATCGGTGTCGCCTCCAACGCGCGCGTGTTCGAGACTTTGGGACCGCTCGAGGCTGTCGCCTATGGGGCCAAGGCGAGCATCGACCTCATTGATCTGATGATCACCGGTCTGGGGCAGATCATCACCGGCGAGCGCTCGGTCAAGGAGCTGGGCGGGCCGATCAAGATCGCGCAATATTCGGGAGAGCGCCTGTCGCTGGGGCCTTTGCCGTTCATCGAGTTCGTGGCCTTCATCTCGATCAACCTGGCGTTCATCAACCTGTTGCCGATCCCCGCGCTCGATGGCGGTCACCTGGCATTCTACGCGGCCGAGGCAGTGCGGCGCAAACCCGCCAGCGCCAGAAGCCAGGAATGGGCCTTTCGCACGGGCATGGCGTTGGTGCTGGCGCTGATGGTGTTCGTCACGATCAACGACATCGTCGCGCTGCCTGTCTTCGGCTGACCGCGCCGCCCTTGCCGTCTGTCGTCCGGTTCTGTCGTCCAGCTGGGGAAAATCCGCGCCGGACCGCGTCACTAGCGCCCCGCGCATGCTTGATTGCCCCTTGCGCATCGGGCAAGGGGGCCGCTTTCCCGCATCAAGCCCAGCCAGCGGACCCCGGGGGTCAGTTTCCGTTCAGGCTGGAGGCGCTTTTGCAGCGCGGGACGGCAGGATTGGACGGGTGAATGGGTTCTAGGGTCGGGTCGGGCGGAGTCTCGCGGTACGTCGCGGCGCTCTTGGGATGCACGATGCTGGCCGGAACGCCGCTGGCCGCCACGGCACAGGATCGGTTCGGCCAGGATCAAGCCGCTCAGGATCAAGCCGGGCAGGACCAGATCGGGCAGGACCAGATCGGACAGGACCAGATCGGACAGGACCGGACGGCATCCGACCCGGCCTTGCCGGACCAGCCCGCGCCCGAGGCTTCCGCGATCGAACCATCCTCTCCGGATATTCCGGTGCAAGGCAACCTGGTTCAGGAAGAGGACGTTGCGGCGGATGACACGCTCACGCCGAGTGACGAGGATCAGCCCGCGTCCACCCCGGCCACACCCGAGGGCGAAGAGGTCCGCACCATCGCGGTCTCCGGAGCCCAGCGGCTCGAACCCGAGACAATCGTCTCCTATATTCGCCTCAGACCAGGCGACATTTATACCGCCGAGGCTGCCGACCAAGCGCTGCGCGATCTTGCCGCCACCGAGCTGTTCGCCGACTTTTCCATCCGCAACGAGGGCGGCAATATCATTGTCGAGGTGGAAGAAAATCCGATCATCAACCGGATCATCCTGGAGGGCAATGACCGGATCGATGACGACAAGATCCTGCCCGAGATCAAGCTTGCCCCGCGCCAGATCTTCACCCGATCCAAGGTCCGCGCCGATGTCGCCCGGATCATCGAGCTCTACAAGCGCCAGGGCCGCTTTGCCGCCAGCGTCGAGCCGCAGATGGTCATGCTTGACCAGAACCGGGTCGATGTGGTGTTCGAGATCACCGAGGGGCCGCGCTCCAAGGTGCGCCAGATCAACATCATTGGCAACGGGGTGTTCTCCGATGGCGAGCTGCGGGGCGAGATGGTCACCAAGACCACCGGCGGACTGTTCTCCTTCCTTTCCTCCAACACCAGCTACGATCCCGACCGGCTCGCCTTCGACCAGCAGAAACTGCGGCAGTTCTATCTGACCGAAGGCTATGCCGATTTCCGCGTGGTCTCGGCGGTGGCCGAACTGACCCCCGACAAGCGCGACTTCATCATCACCTACGTGCTCGAGGAGGGCGAGCGCTATCGGTTCGGCGATGTGCTGGTGGAAAGCCAGCTGCGGGACTTCGACAGCGAGTTCCTGACCAATGCCATCCCCGTTGATGCCGGCGACTGGTACAATGCGCAGCTGGTCGATGACACGATCGAACAGCTGACCGAGACCGCTGGCACGTTCGGCTACGCCTTTGCCGACGTGCGGCCGCAATATGATGTCGACCGCGATGAGCGCACGCTGGGCATCACCTTCACCATCACCGAGGCGCCGCGCGTCTATATCGAATCGATCGATATCAACGGCAACACGCTGACGCAGGACAAGGTAATCCGGCGCGAGTTCCGCCAGGCAGAGGGCGATGCGTTCAATTCGCTCCAGGTGCAGCGATCCACCGCCCGGATCCGGTCGCTGGGTTATTTCCAGGAGAACTTCGAGATCGAGCAGGTCGAGGGCAGCGCTCCTGACCGCATCATCCTGCAGGCCAACGTCCAGGAGGAGCCGACCGGGGAATTGTCGCTGTCAGCCGGGTTCTCCAGCCTGGAGAGCTTCATCTTCCAGGGCTCGATCCGCCAGAACAATTTTCGCGGGCGTGGCCAGACGATCGGGCTTTCAGCCAATTATTCGCGCTTCTCACGCTCGGGGCGGATCAGCTTTACCGAGCCTTACCTGTTCGATCGCAACATCTCGGCCGGGGTCGACATATACGTTCAAGACTACAATAACGGCTTCTTCGACCGCGACCGGGCCACCTTCGAGCAGCAGACGATCGGTGGCAGTCTCAGAGTGGGTGTGCCACTGACCGAATATATCTCGCTGCTCGGCCGCTACACCTTCAACATCGATGAGATCACCATCGACGAGAACCAGTTCTTCGCCGATTTCGACGGCGACGGGGAGGCGGCCTGCGAACCGCTGCTCGCCGGGCGCTACCTGTGCGAGGCACTGGGGCGGCGCACGTCCTCGATCCTGGGATTGTCGGCGGTCTACAACACGCTCAACAGCGGCGTGCGGCCGACGCGCGGCGAGCTTATCTCGCTGGGTGTGGAGTTCGCCGGTCTGGGCGGTGACGTGCGTTACGGACGGCTGCGCGCAAATGCCCGTAAGTATTGGGAAATTGGCGCAGGCTTCGTGTTCTCGCTGGCGGGCGAGGGCGGCATCATCCAGGGCTTCAACGATCGCGGAGCGGGGGTGGACAATGTGCTGCTGACCGACCGCTTCTTCCTGGGCGAGCCGCAGTTCCGCGGGTTCGACATCCGCGGTGTGGGTCCGCGCGTGGTGCGCCGGTTCTACGATGTGCCCGGCGAGGACGGCACGCGTCCGCTGCTGCCGCTCGATGCTGACGAGAACCAGGACGATGCGCTGGGGGGCAAGTACTATTATCTCGGCCGGGCCGAGGTCGAGATCCCGCTGGGTTCGAGCGTTCGCGAGCTTGGCCTGCGTCCGTCGATCTTCCTCGATGTCGGCTCGGTGTTCGGTGTCGAACGTCCGGTGCTGGTGGAAAGCGCGCTGCCCGACGGGCTGTTCATCGCCGATCGCAACAGTGATGGCCAGCCGCTGTTCACCCAGGTGGATATGGCCGCGGCGAATGACGCAGGACAATGCGTTGCCAGCGAAACGTCCATCGTCACCAATCCGGTCAATCCCAACCCGCCGGCATGTCTTACCAATCCGCAGAACGTGCCTAATGGTCAACAGTTGCGCCCGTTCGTGGAAGAGTTCTACGGCGATACGCCTAAGCCGCGTGTCGCGGTGGGTTTCGGGGTCAACTGGAACTCGCCGTTCGGTCCGTTTCGTATCGACGTCGCCTATGCGCTGCTCAAGGAACGAGGCGACGAGTCCAAGACCATCACCTTCAATGTAGGAACCCAATTCTGATGACCAACATAACCAGAACGGCACTTGCGCTGTCGGCTGCCGCTTCGCTGCTGGCGGTGACCTCTCCGGTGGTGGCGCAAGTGAACGGCATTGCCACCGCCGACACTTCGGTGGCGGTGGCCGGGACACAGGCGTTGCAGACCGGCTTCCAGCAAATCTCCACCCAGTATGAGGCGCAGCGCCAGTCGCTCGAACAGACACAGCAGCAGCGCCAGCAGATCGTCCAGCAGCTCGACACCAATCAGGACGGGCAGCTGTCCGAGACAGAGGCCAATGCCGCACCGCAGGCCACCGTTACCCAGGTGCAGCAGCTCGACCAGCAGATCGCCCAGATCCAGGCGCCGATCCAGCGCGCGCGCGTATTCGTGGTGAGCCAGGTGGCGCAGCAATATGCCGCCGCGGTGCAACAGGTGATCTCGGATCGCGGTATTCAGCTGATGATCGCGCCCGAAGCGCTGGTCTATGCCCCCGAGACCGCCGACGTCACGCAGTCGGTGACCCAGGCGCTCAATGCGCGCGTTCCCTCGGTGCAAATCGTTCCGCCTGAGAACTTTCAGCCGACGCAGGCCGCGGTCCAGCTCTATCAGCAGATCCAGCAACTCTTGTTGTTGTCGGCGATCCAGCAGCAGCAGCAGCAAGGTGCAGCCGGACAGCAGCAGCCGGTCGAGGGACGTTGAGCTGTCGCCAGTTGAGCGGGCGGGTACGGGGCGCTTCGTGAGCGACCAGCAGGCGGGTACGGGGCGCTTCGTGAGCGACCAGCAGGCGGGTCCTGAATGCGATATCGCGCGCATCCTGCAGGCGCTGCCGCACCGCTATCCCATGCTGCTGGTGGACCGAGTCGCCGAGCTGAAGCGGGGCGAGGCGATACGCGCGATCAAGGCAGTGAGCTTCAACGAGGCGTTCTTCCAAGGCCATTTCCCCGGCCGGCCGATCATGCCCGGCGTGCTCCAGATCGAGGCGTTGGCGCAGGCGGCGGGCATCTTGGCGGTCGAGACGCTGGAGCTCGCGGGAAGCGGCAAGCTGGTCTATTTCGTGGCAATCGAGGAAGCCAAGTTCCGCTCGCCGGTGGAACCGGGCTGCCTGCTCCAGCTGGAAGCCGAGTTTGTCCAGCAGCGTGCGCGCGTGTGCCGGTTCGCGGGCAAGGCCAGCGTGGATGGCACGGTGACCTGCGAAACGCGCTTCACCGCGATGATCGGCGACGCGCCATCGCCTGCGGCCGGTTCCGCCTAGCGCGCAGCGGTCCGCTTGCCTTGGCGCGGCGGCGGCGCTAAGCGGCGCCCCTCCCTCCGAATTGCCCGGCCGGTCGGTACCGGCCCCATGCATCAAGGACCATGCGCGATGAAGGCTGAAACCCACCCCGACTATCACATGATCACGGTCAAGATGACCGATGGCACCGAGTTCCAGACCCGCTCGACCTGGGGCAGCGAGGGCGATGTGATGACGCTGGACATCGACCCCACGAGCCACCCCGCCTGGACGGGCGGCCAGCGTCAGCTCGAGCAGGGTGGCCGCGTCGCGCAGTTCAATAAGCGCTTCGGCGGACTTAGCCTCAAGAAGAAGTGAGCAGGGGCTCCCTCAGCCCCAAAGCCAGCCGCCGAGATCGCGGCTCGGCAGTAGCGTGAAATAGCCTGCGGTCAGCAGCGCGCCGGTGACGAGGCCACGAACTGTGCGGCGGTGGCGGGCAATCCGGTGCCTGCGCGCGGCGAGGACTAGGAGCGGCACGAAGACGATCGTCACCACCGAGAAGACGTGGATGAAGCTGAGATCGCCTGCGTTGATGCCACGGATCCCGAACGAGAGCGCCGCGGTAGCGAAGAGGCTCACCGCTCAGATCCATCCGAGCACGCGATGCATCCGGTCGCCATGTCGGCGCAGCAGCTGGACCGGGGTGAGCGCCAGCGGGGTCAGCACGGTGGCGAGGTGGGCCCAGACGAGCGGATCGAGCACCGCCCACTCGCCGCGCCCACGGATCAGCGCCGCCGCCACCAGAGCGAAGAGGATCATCGCTCCGACTGCCAGGCTTTTCTCGTAAAGCGTGGCGGGCAAAATATCCTTCTGCGCAAGTCCTGTCATGCCATATCCCCAATTACCCCGCCCTTTTCGTGCCTTGTCGACTAGGTCCAGGGGCGCTCGCGATACCATTTGGTTATCACGTATTTGACGCCTTTCCTCACTTTCATCCCGTGATGAAGCGTCGCGGCGTTGAGCGAGCCGTCGGGCCGGTGATTGTCCCAGCATAGCAGCTTTCCGGTCTGCGCCTGGAAGGTCTTGCCGACCACCTTGAACCGGGTCGCGCCGCCCGCCTCGACATCGTTCAGATAGATCATGAAGGTCCAGGTGCGTTGCCCTGCGACCGAGCAATATCGGGCGAAGTCGGCGCCGGCGGGCTCGAAATAGTCAGTATGTGGCTTGAACTCCTGGCCCGGCGCATAGCGCTGTCCCTGCGCAGGCTCGCCGTGCGCGGGGTCGATCGCGTTCAAAGCCAGAAGCCGCGCCTCCAGTTCGCGCACCGCCGGTTCGCCCGGGTCCAGGTCGCACGTCTCGCTGGTGCGGAATTGCGCGTCGCCATTGGGATCGGCGATAGTGGAAGGCCGGCGTTTTGCATCGACGAGCGCGATAAGCTGCGCGCAATGCTCGGGCTCCAGGAAGCCCGGCCGATCAAACAATGTCAGCCTGGCAGAGGGGAAGCGCCTGACGCCCCCGTAGGCGAACAGGGTTTCAGCAGTCGTTTCGCCCGGCATCGCCATGATCCGGCTTGTGATAAAGCGGCGGCGGCGGCAGGCAAGCGTTCAGTCCGCATCGGCAAGTTCATTGCGCCCAGCCACGCATACGCCATGTTTTGCTTTCATCCGACCGCCTGATCGGGCAATGCGCGCCCGACAGGTCTGATGGCGGCTTGACCGGACGTCCTGGCGTCCTACAGCCGCGCGCTCCGGCATTCGTGCCTGGCATATGGCGATCGTAGCTCAGCTGGTTAGAGCGCCGGTTTGTGGTACCGGAGGTCGCGGGTTCAAGCCCCGTCGATCGCCCCATTCCAGGCCTTGCCCGGTTTGATGCATGTTTCACAAAGGCAGTGGCACGTTGCACGCGTTCTGGACCCAGGCCGATTACGATGCGCATGAACTGGTGGAACTGGTTCATGACGAAGCCGCGGGCCTGACCGCCATCATCGCGCTGCATTCGACGCATCTGGGACCTGCTGCGGGGGGCACGCGGTTCCTCCATTACGCCGACCCCTCCGCCGCGATGCGCGATGCGCTGCGCCTGTCGCGCGGAATGAGCTACAAGAACGCCATGGCCGGCTTGCCGATGGGCGGCGGCAAGGCGGTGGTGCTGCTCGATGCGAACAAGCAGGGTGCCGTTCGCAAGACGCCTGAGATGCTCGCCGCGTTCGGCGATGCGATTGAGGCGCTTGGCGGCCGCTATGTGACCGCCGAGGACGTGGGGGCAAGCGAGGCGGACATGGTGGCGATAAGCCGGCGCACCGCGCATGTCTGTGGCCTTCCCGCAGGAGCCGGCGAGATCGGCGGCGATCCCGGCCCGTTCACCGCCATGGGTATTCATCACGGCATCAGGGCGGCTGTGTCGGTCAAGCTAGGGCGCGATAGCATCGACGGCGTGCGCATTGCCGTTCAAGGGTGTGGCAGCGTGGGTGGGGGGTTAGCCCGTTTGCTGGCCAAGGACGGCGCAAAACTGACGCTGGCCGATGTCGACAGCAAGCGGGTCGGGGCGCTGGCGGGCGAGATTGGGGCTCAGGTTGCGCCGGTCGATGGCATTATGGGCTTGCCCTGCGATGTGTTCAGTCCCAATGCGCTAGGCGCAATTCTCGATGAGGAGGGCATCGCCCGGCTCGATTGCGCCATCGTCGCGGGCGGGGCGAACAACCAGCTCGCGCGCGGCGAGCACGGTCGGCTGCTGGCAGCTCGCGATATTCTCTATGCGCCCGACTATGTCATCAACGCGGGCGGCATCATCAATGTGAGCCTGGAATATCTGGCTCGACAACACGACCAGCCGTGCGATCTTGACGAAGTGAGACGGCGGATCGCACAAATCCCCGATCGGCTACGCCAGGTCTGGCAGGAAAGCGCAGCTACCGGCAAAAGCGCCGATGTGGTCGCCGACCGCATGGCGCAGGTGCTGATCGGGCGCGGATAAGGCGGAAATACCGCACAAACGTTCCTAAATTGCGGGTCTGCGATAGGCGCGGCACGGTCTTAATCGGAGGACGATCTGCCAAGCAAGGGTGCGGTCTCAGACGCAACGGCTGCTAAGTTGACGGCGTCGGTAGGAAAATCGGCGGTTCGTTGCGCGGCAACACCGGGTTATCCTTGCCGCGGCGTCGGTGATTTGCCAGAAGGGGGAAACGCTTAGCGCCTTACAAACCATGCACGCTTACGCCAACCCCGCCCGCTTCCTCAGGATCGCCCGCTGGCTGACCCCAGTGCTGCTCATCGCCGGGCTTGTGCTGACCGTGGCGGCGCTTATCTGGGGCCTCATTGCCGTGCCGCCCGATCGGCTGATGGGCGAGACGGTGCGGATCCTGTTTGTTCATGTTCCGGCCGCCTGGCTGGGCATGGGGGGATGGACGACCATCGCCATCGCCAGCCTGGTCGAGCTGGTCTGGCGCCATCCGCTGGCAACGCTGGCGGCGCGCGCGGCGGCGGTACCGGGTGCGGTGTTCACTTTCATCTGCCTTGCGACCGGCTCGATCTGGGGTCGGCCGACCTGGGGAACCTGGTGGGTGTGGGACGGACGGCTGACCTCCATGCTGGTGCTGCTGTTCCTCTATCTTGCCTATATCGCGCTGTCTCAATCGGTCACTCGCGAGGGTGGGTCGAGCCGCATTCTGGCGATTTTCGGTCTGGTCGGCGCGATCAATGTGCCGATCATCAACCGGTCGGTCGTATGGTGGAACTCGCTTCACCAGCCGCCCAGCATCTCGGTCGGTCAGTCGGCGATCGACCCGGTGTTCCTGTGGCCCCTGCTGGCGGCAACGCTGGGTTTCTCGCTGCTGTTCGGCGGTATCGTGCTGGCGCGGATGCGGACGCTGCTGGCGGATATCCAGGCGGAGGCACGCCTGCGGCGCCGCGCCGTCCCGGCAGCTGAAATGCCCCTGCGCGAAGTTAGCGAGACGGCCTGATGGCGGCCCCCGAACTGGCGCGCGAGGCGCTCGATCAGTGGGTCTTCGTTTACGCTGCCTATGGCATAACTCTGGCTGGCACGCTGGGTCTGTCCGCCTGGGCCTGGCTGGCAATGCGCGCGGCTGAGCGACGGCGTGAGCGGATGCGGCGTCCATGAGCGCGGTGATGAAGCCCAAGCATCAGCGGCTGGTGCTGGCGACTATTGCGCTCATCGCACTGATTGGCGCGGGGCTGCTCGCGGCATGGGGACTGCGCAGCCAGGCGAGCTATTTCTATGTGCCCGCTGATATCGCCGCCAGCCCGCCGCCCCCTGATCGTGCGGTGCGGCTGGGCGGGATGGTCGAGACAGGCTCGCTCGCCACCATGGCGGACGGCGTGACGGTGCGCTTCATCGTCAATGACGGTGTTGCCAGAGTGCCGGTCCGCTTCACCGGGATCGTGCCCGACTTGTTCGTTGAGGGTTCGGGCGTGGTGGCGGAAGGCTCGCTGGCGAGGGACGGCGTGTTCGTCGCCAACAACCTGCTCGCCAAGCACGACGAGAACTACATGCCGCGCGAACTCGAGGACATGGACATGGCCGCCGCTCGGGGCCTGGTGGCGGAGACGACCGAGTGAGAGTTGCGCAACATTCCGTCAAAGCCGGTAGGCCATGATCGCCGAACTGGGCCTTGCCGCGCTATGGCTGGCCGCCGCCCTGTCGGCGCTGCAACTGCTGGCGAGCGTGCTGGGGATGCGCGGCGACGGTAGGACAATCGCCGCGCTGGTGCGCCCCGCCGCGGTGGTTCAGGCGGCGTTGTGTGCGATCGCCTTTGTCGCGTTGCTTCAAGTGTTCGCGGTAACCGATCTGTCGGTCGAACTGGTTGCTGCCAATTCGCACAGCGACAAGCCGCTGCTTTACCGGCTGACGGGCGCGTGGGGCAACCACGAGGGTTCGATGCTGCTGTGGGTGACGGTAATGGCGCTTTCGGGCGGGCTCATTGCCGCTATCGAGCGCCGGCTGCCTGAGAACACCATGCTGGCGACGCTGGGTGCGCAGAGCTTCGTGGCGCTGGGCTTTTATGCCTTCCTGCTGTTCTCTTCCAACCCCTTCGCCCGGCTCGATCCCGCACCCATCGAGGGCAACGGTCTGAACCCGCTGCTCCAGGATGTCGGCCTCGCGCTGCATCCGCCGACGCTCTATTTCGGCTATGTCGGCCTGTCGGTGGCCTTCAGCTTCGCGGTGGGAGCGCTCATCACCCGGCAGGTGACGCCCGATTTCGCGCGGGTGATGCGGCCCTGGGTTCTGGGCGCCTGGGTGTTCCTTACGCTGGGCATCACCGCCGGCAGTTACTGGGCCTATTACGAGTTGGGCTGGGGCGGCTGGTGGTTCTGGGACCCGGTCGAGAACGCCTCGCTCATGCCCTGGCTGGCGGCAACCGCGCTGCTCCATTCGGCCAGCGTGCTGGCGGCGCGCGATGCGTTGAGGGCGTGGACCATCATGCTGGGCGTGGTTGCCTTCTCGATGAGCATGGTCGGCACGTTCCTGGTTCGCTCGGGCATCCTCACCAGCGTGCATGCCTTCGCGGTCGATCCCCAACGCGGCAGCTTCATCCTGGCATTGCTGATCCTGTATATCGGCGGCGCGTTGGTGGTTTTTGCCCTCCGCGCCGGCAGCGTGGCGGAAGGTGAGCGGTTCTCGCCGATGAGCCGCGAGGGCGCGCTGGTGATCAACAATGTCGCGCTCTCGGCAATCCTGGGGGTGGTGCTGCTGGGAACGCTCTATCCGCTGGTCACCGAAGCTTTCGATGTGCGCGTGTCGGTGGGGCCACCTTATTTCAACCCCGTGGGTGCGTTCTTCTTTCTGCCCATGCTGGCGGTGCTGGCCGTGGGACCGTTGCTGCGCTGGCGCGAGGACGGGTTTGCCCGGGTGCGTGCTCCGGTGCTGGTGGTGGGTGCCGTAGCGCTGGTGCTGCTGGTGGGCACTTGGCTGGTGACCGATATCGGTTTGCTTCCACTTCTGGGCATTGCGCTTGCTGGAGCGGTGGCGGTGGGCAGCCTGCTGCTGCTCAGAGGTCGCAATCTGGCGCGTCTGCCATTGCCGACTTGGGGCATGGTGGTCGCGCATTTCGGCATGGCGGTGGCGGTGTTCGGCATGTCGGCAGATAGTGCCTTCCAGCAGGAGCGGCTGGTTGCGGCGAGTTTGGGCGATGTGGTTTCGGTTGGGCCGTGGGATGCGCAGTTGCGGAGCGTGGCTCCGGTCGCCGGTCCCAACTGGACCGCGATGCAAGCCGATCTTGGTGTCTCTTACCAGTCCGGCCCTGTTCGTCCTGCCGAGCCCCAAGCGCGCCAGTACTGGTCTCCGCAGCAGCCGACCAGCGAGGTGGCGCTGCTTACAAGGTGGAACGGTCAGCTATATGTCGCGCTTGGCGAGGAGGGCACGGATGGTCGCTGGCAACTGCGCTTGTGGTGGAAGCCCTTTGTCACCTTCATCTGGTATGGCGGGATATTGATCGCCTTGGGCGGCGCGCTCTCGCTTGTCGGCCGGGTGACGGGGGACGTGCGGCGGCGCGAGGCGAGCCGGCGGTTTGCGCAGAGGCGTGACGGGCGGCGTGACAAAGGGCGAGACAGGCGGCGACAGGGCGAAGCCGAAGAAGCGCTGGCGTGAACCTTGCCCGGTTGCGCTGGAGCCTATGGCTCATCGTTGCGCTGGCGCTGGCGCTGTTCGCGCTGTTCGCGCTTCAGCTGAACCGGCCCAAGTCCGAGTTCGTCGAAAGCGCGCTGGTCGGTGAGCAGCTGCCCCGCTTCGACTTGCCGGCCGCTGCACCCGGGGTTCCGGGCTTGGCCTCCGCTGAGCTTGCCGATGGCGAACCGCGGCTGCTTAACATCTTCGCCAGTTGGTGCATTCCGTGCCGGGCCGAGGCGCCGCAGCTCGAGACATTGCGCCGGCAAGGCGCCGAGATCGTCGCGGTGGCGATTCGTGATCGGCCCGAGGATGTGGCGATGTTCCTCCAGATGTATGGCAACCCGTTCACCCGGATCGGCTCTGATGAGATCAGCGCGGTGCAGCTCGAGCTCGGCTCGGCCGGGGTGCCAGAGACTTTTGTGATCGATGGTCGCGGCGTGATCACTCATCAGCATATCGGTCCGATCATGGATCGCGATGTGCCGCTGCTGATGGATGAGTTGCGCCGTGCCCGCGTCGGAGCATCCTCTTGAGCCCGCGCCGTATTCCTTCGCTGGCGGTGAGCGTGGCAATTTTCGCAGCGATGACATTGCCGGTCCCCGCGAGCGCGCAGGACACGCTTCCACCCGCTCCTTATGCTTATCGCCAGCTCGATGATCCGGTGCTCGAGGCCCAGGCGAGCGAGCTGATGCATACCTTGCGCTGCTTGACCTGTCAGAGCCAGTCGATTGCCGATTCCGATGCCACCATGGCGGGCGACATGCGGCATCAGGTGAGGAGCCGGATCGCGGCGGGTGAGGACCCCGAGGAGGTGCGCCGCTGGCTGATCGCGCGCTATGGCGATTACGTCAGCTATGCCCCGCAGGTGACGAGCCGCACCTGGCCCCTCTTTGCGGTCCCAGTGCTGCTGCTGATGATCGGCGGGCTGATCATCCGCCGCCGGCTGAGCGGTTCACGAGAGAGCGCCGGGGAAGGCGGATCGTGAGCTGGGTGATCGCCATTGTCATGGCTCTGGTGGCTTTTGCCATCGCCGCGTTCGTCTTCGGCCTCGAGCGCCGGTCGTGGACCGTCATGCTGGCTGCCCTGTCACTCGGTTTGGCTGGCTATGCGCTTCAAGCCCGCCCGGACCTGCCCGCTTCGCCGCGATCGGACGAGGGGATAGGCCAGGCCAGCGAGTGGGCAACGGTGGAAGAGCGCCACCAGCTCATCCCCTCACGCACGCGCTCTTCCAACGATGCGCTGCTGATCGCCGATGCCTTCGCCCGGCAGGGGCAATATGACACCGCTGCCACCCTGCTTCGCGGCGCGGTGGAGGAAAACCCGCAGGATGCCGAGGCGTGGATCGCGCTAGGCAATGCGCTGGTCGAACATGCCGATGGAACGCTGTCACCCGCCGCGCTCCACGCCTTTCGCAGTGCCGCACAGGCCGCGCCGCTCAGTCCCGCGCCCGGCTATTTCCTGGGTCTGGCGCTGATCCGCGAGGGCAAGCTGCTCGAAGGGCGCGAGGTGTGGCAGCGCACGCTGGCCGGCTCGATGCCGGGCGAGGCTACGGGGGGCGAACTAGGACCGAACACCGGGGCCGTACCGCGCGATGATGCGCGCGCGATGGTCGCCGCGCGGCTGGAACGGCTCGACACCTTGCTGCTGACGCTCGGCGCTCCCGATCAGGCCGCAACGGCCTCCCCGGCGCAAGCACCCTGAACGCACCGCGTCCAGGCGTTGCGGGCATGACGGGGCGCTGCTAGGGGCGGCCGGGTTCTATGGTGCGCATGGTTCTGCAGGGGTACGAGGCCCGATGAGCACCGCTGCCGGAGCCGGCGCACCCGGACACGATACGGCCAAGCTCAAGCTGGCGGCAGGCGCGGTGGGCGTGGTTTTCGGCGATATCGGGACCAGCCCGATCTACGCCTTTCGCGAAACATTTCGCGGCACGCATCCTCTACCGATCGACGACCTGCATATCCTGGGCGTGGTCAGCCTCATCCTGTGGTCGATGACTCTGGTGGTCTCGCTTCAGTACGTCATCATTCTGATGAGCGCCGACAACAAAGGGCAGGGCGGCAGCCTGGCGCTGGTGGCGCTGATCTCGCGCCATATCAAGGGACGCGGAAGCGGTTGGCTGGCGGTGATGCTGGGCGTGGCTGCAACCTCGCTGTTCTATGGCGATTCGATGATCACTCCTGCCATCTCGGTTCTGTCCGCGGTGGAAGGGTTGACGGTGGTCGATCCCGGCCTGTCGCGCTTCGTCATTCCCATCGCGTTGGCGCTGCTCATCGGCTTGTTCCTGCTCCAGCGACGCGGGACAGCCAAGGTGGGGGCATTGTTCGCGCCCGTGATGATGGTCTATTTCACCGTCATCGCCGTGCTCGGGACGATCCAGATTGTCCAGACGCCGACCATCCTGGCGGCGATCAACCCCTATTACGCGGTGATGTTCTTCGTAACTGATGGCTGGTTTGCCTTCCTCGCTTTGGGAACGGTGGTGCTGGCGGTGACCGGTGCGGAGGCGCTTTATTCGGACATGGGCCATTTCGGTCGCGGACCGATGCGGTTGTCTTGGTTCGGCTTCGTCATGCCCTGTCTGCTGCTCAACTATTTCGGCCAGGGGGCGATGATTATCGGGCTTGGCGATGCGGCGGCGGAGGAAGCCATCCTCAACCCGTTCTTCATGCTTGCCCCCGAAATGCTGCGCCTGCCACTCGTCATCCTGGCCACCATGGCCACTTTCGTCGCCAGCCAGGCGGTGATCTCGGGCGCGTTTTCGATCACCCACCAAGCGATCCAGCTGGGTTTTGTCCCACGGCTCTCGGTGCGCCATACGAGCGATCGGCACGAGGGGCAGATCTATATCCCGGCGATCAATTGGGCGTTGATGGTTGCGGTGATCATCCTGGTGCTCACCTTCCGCAATTCCTCCAACCTGGCTGCGGCATACGGCATTGCGGTGACGGGCGCCGTGACCATCGACACGCTATTGATGGCGGTGCTGCTGGTCAGCGTATGGAAATGGCGCTGGTGGACCGCGGCACCGGTGGTGCTGCTGTTTCTCATCGTCGACGGCGCCTATTTCGCCGCCAATCTGATCAAGGTGCCCGAAGGTGGCTGGTTTCCGCTGCTGATCGGCGCCATCGCCTTCACCCTGCTGACGACGTGGGCGAAGGGCCGGCGGCTGATGCGCGAGCGGATGGCGGAGGTGACGCTGCCGCTCGATATCTTCGCCAAGTCGGCGCGCAAATCCACTGCCGAGGTTCCCGGAACCGCCATCTTCATGAACTCGGGTGCCAGCGGAACGCCCTCGGCGCTGCTGCACAATATCAAGCACAACAAGGTGCTGCACGAGCGGGTGATCGTGCTGACCGTGCAGATTGCCGATGTGCCCTATATCGAGGAAGCCGAGCGGTACGAGATTATCGAGGTGGGCGGCGGCTTTTTCCGGGTGATCCTGCACTACGGCTTCATGGAGGAAACCGACGTTGCCGCGGCGCTGAGGAGCCGCGTGACATGCGGCGGACCGTTCGACATGATGAAAACCAGTTTCTTCCTCTCGCGCCAGACGCTGCTGACCGCCGACAAGCCTGGCATGGCGGTGTGGCGCGAGAAGCTGTTTTCCTGGATGATGCGCAATGCCGCCACCCCGATGGAGTTCTTCCGCCTGCCGACGAACCGTGTGGTGGAACTGGGCAGCCAGGTGGAGATTTAGCCGTCGTCAATTTGCGCTGTTAATGGGATGATATACCGTTGTAGCGACCGCGATGCTCATTGGGGAAGTTTATGCGCAAATTGATAACGGCTTTGGCAATTGTCGCGGTAGGCTGGAACGCCTCGGCTCCAGCGCAAAGCTACACATTGGAAAATGGCAACAGCACCTTGCGCGTCGATCAGCGGAACGGCGCGACCGTCTGGCGGATCGATAGGGACGCGCTGAGCGACGCCATTCCGCCTGACAATCTATTCCTGTCGAACTATTTTTTCCGCGTTGGCGCAGGCGGCCCGGAGTCGAATTTTTTCAATGCGCTGGGCGCACCGACTGTTTTGCAGAACGGTGCCGACAACGTGAGTTTCGCCTTTGCCAATGATAGCCTGTCGGCGACGCTCGGCTGGAACATTCTGGGCGGACCCGTCGGAAGCGGCAGTTCGGTGCTCACCAAATCGGTGGTGATTACCAATCTTACCGGCCAAGCTATCGATCTGAATCTGTTCGACTATTCCGATTATGATATCAATTTCAATCCTCGTAACCAGGCGGATCAAGCGGCACTGACCGACCCGGGGCGGATTGTTACGACGAGCAGCAGCGTGCCGTTCCAGATCACCAGTGAGGTGACGGGCAATCCCGACCGTTATCAGATCACAAATTTTGTAACGCCGTACTTGCAGTTTTTCATCGATCAGGACGGACCGACGACCTTGTCCAACACGCCTGGTCTGGGCGTTCCGTTTCCCTCCACGCCGGGCGACAACGCGTTCGCGTTCCAATGGCGCCGCACACTCAGCCCGGGCCAGAGCTTTTCAGTGGCTCAGACAGCAACCTTCGCCGCCATCCCCGAGCCTTCCAGCTGGGCGATGTTGCTGATCGGCTTTGTCGCGGTCGGTGGCGGATTGCGCGGTTCGAGACGGTTAGCGCAGACAAGGGGGCGCTTTGGCGAACTGACCGAAAGCCGAGCCACCGGGGGCGCCGGAGCAGAGGCTCGTACCAACGCTCCCGCCTCGTGGGCTGCCCGCTAACCGAAGTTGTTCTAGTCCGGCGGCGGGTTGTGGATGACCTTGTCTTTGTCATCCAGCGACAGGCCGTGGCGCAGCATCATCGGCAGTTGGGTGAAGGTGAACGCAAAGCTGAGTGGCATGAAGACCCACAGTTTTGCCGCCAGCCAGTCGCCAAAATCCAGATACCAGCGCAAACCCTCGTTGAGCGCAGCGAGCGCGAGGAAGAACAAACCCCAGTTGCGGCTGAGCCTGAGCCAACCTTCGTCGGTCAGTCCTTCGAAGGCAGCTTCGAGTAAGATTTTGAGCAGCGCCTTGCCGCGCCACCATCCGCCAAGCAGCAGCGCGCCGAAAGCGAGATAGATGATCGTCGGCTTGAGTTGGACGAAGAGCGGGTCGGCGAAGAAGATGGTCAGCGCGCCGAAGCCCACGATAAGCACGGTCGAGAGCCAGAGCATAGGGGAGACCTTGCCCAGCCGCCATTTCGAGACCGCGAGCGCGACCAGTGCCGCCACGATGAAGGCGCCCGTTCCACGGATCACCGCGCCTATCTCGCCGATCGGGTCGTCGCCGGCGGGAGCGTAAGCACGGTAAGTGAGGAAGAAGATCAGCAGCGGCGCGTAATCGACCAGCAGGCTGATCCATCCCGACTTGCGCTTGACGGGTGACGGATGCTGTCGTGCTGTCATCGGGCGCGGCCCTGCGGGGCGGGCCACCCGGGGCAGCGGGAGCGAAGGCTTTCATCAAGCGGCGCAGCAGCGCGTCGGCACCCCATGTCTCAGGCGACGCCGGCGATGATGCGCGCGACCAGGTCGGGGTCGAACGGGCGCAGGTCGTCTACTTGCTCGCCCACTCCGATCGCATGGATCGGCAGACCGTATTGTTCGGCTGCGGCCACCAGCACGCCCCCCCTGGCGGTGCCGTCGAGCTTGGTCATGATGAGCCCGGTCACGCCGGCGACTTCGCGGAACACGTCGATCTGCGAGAGCGCGTTCTGGCCGTTGGTAGCATCGAGCACCAGCACCACGTCGTGCGGTGCTTCGGGGTTCAGTCGGCCGAGCACGCGGCGGATCTTGGCCAGTTCGTCCATCAATTCGCGCTTGTTCTGGAGCCGCCCCGCGGTGTCGACGACGAGCGCGTCGATCCCGGTGTCGGTGGCCAGCTTGACCGCATCGAACACGATGGAGGCCGGGTCGCCGCCTTGCGGTCCGGTGACGATGGGCGCGCCGATCCGCTCGGCCCAGATCTTCAGCTGGCCGATCGCGGCGGCGCGGAATGTATCGCCGGCCGCCAGCATCACGCCGTAATCCTCTTCCTGGAACAGATGGCCGAGCTTGGCGATGGTGGTGGTCTTGCCGCTGCCATTGACGCCGATGACCAGGATCACCTGCGGCCGGGGGAAGGCGGTGATCTCGAGCGGGACCGCCACGGGGCGCAAAATGGCGGCGATCTCGTCCGCCACTGCCTCCTTCAGCTCGCGCCCCGTTATGCTGAGGCCGAAGCGCCGCTCGGCCAGCCGGGCGCGGATACGGCCGGCGGCGGCAGGGCCCAGGTCGGTCATTACCAGCGCGTCCTCGACCTCGTCGAGTGTGGCCTCGTCGAGTTTGGCGGTGCCGGCGATGCCCGCGAGATTGTCCGACAACCGCTCCGAGGTCTTGCGAAACCCACCCAGCAGCCGGTCCGACCAGCTCGAGCCCGGCGTTGTGGCTTCCGGCTCGCTCACCCGAGCAGCCCGTTTTCTATCCGCGTGGGGGTCAGGGTGACGATGGCGTCGGGCGGCGTCCCGGGGGGCACGGCGATGCGCGCGAACTGGGCCGAGCGCCCGGTTCCCCCGCGTTCGGCCAGAACCCGGAGCGGACGACCCAGCAATCCCTCCTGCCAGTGACGGTGTCGGTCCGCCACCGCACCGCGCAGCTCGGCCGCGCGCTCCTTCACCCGTGCCGGCGGTATCTGTTGCATCAGCTCCGCGGGCGTGCCGGGGCGGGGGGAGAATGGGAAGACATGACCATGCACGATTTCGAGCTCTTCGATGAGCGAGAGATTAGCCTGGTGATGCGTCTTCGTTTCGGTAGGGAAGCCGGCGATGAGATCGGCACCCAGCGCGATCTCGGGGCGGCGCGCGCGCAGTCGCTCGACCAGCCGGACCGCGTCGCGACGCAGATGGCGGCGCTTCATCCGCTTCAAGATCAAGTCGGCGCCGTGCTGGAGTGAGAGGTGAACATGCGGCATCACCCGCTTCTCCTGCGTGATAAGGTCGAACAGCAACGCGTCGATCTCGATCCCGTCGAGCGAGGATAGCCGCAACCGGGGAAGCTGCGGAAAGGCATCGAGGATGGCTTCGACCAACGACCCTAATCGCCTGCCGGGGGCAAGGTCCTGACCCCACGAGGTCAGGTCCACCCCGGTCAGCACCAGCTCCTGCGCACCGCGCTGGATCGCGTGCCGTGCGTCTTGCAGCACCGCATCAATGGGTAACGAGCGGCTCCGTCCGCGCCCCCGGGGAATGATGCAGAAGGTGCAGGAATGATCGCAGCCGTTCTGCACGGCAAGAAACGCGCAGGTGCGTGTGCGCGGGGCGATACCGGACGGACGGGCCGGCGCGTTCCAGGCTCGCGGATCGAGCTTGGCCTCGTTCGCGACCAGACCATCCACCTCAGGCAAGGCGGCAAGCGCGGCGCGATCGGTCTCAACCGCACAGCCGGTGACCAGAAGCCGAGCGCCCGGAGCCTGACGCCTGGCGCGCCTGATTGCCTGGCGCGTGTGACGCAGCGCCTCGGCGGTGACGGCGCAGGAATTGACCACCACCACGTCGTCCTGACCGTGAAGCAGCGCCGCGATCCGTTCGCTCTCGGCGATGTTGAGCCGGCAGCCCAGCGTCACGACCTGTGCGCCGGATGTCATGCGTAACTCTGCCAGTCGAACGAGCCGCGAAAGCTCTCCTCGGCAGGACCGGTCATGGTGAGGCGTTGATCGTCCTGCCAAATGATGGTGAGTGCACCGCCGGGCATGAACACCTCCACCGTGCGACCCGTCAGTCCCTTGCGCATTGCGGCGACTGCGGTGGCGCAGGCGCCCGTGCCACAGGCGCGCGTTGCCCCGGCCCCCCGCTCCCATACACGCAGCCGGATCGTCGCACGGTCTTCCACCGTCGCTACATTCACGTTAACCTTGTCGGGGAAAATGGGGTCCTGCTCGATCCGCGGGCCGAGCACCTCGAGCATCACTGCGTCGGAATCGGCGACGAAGAACACCACATGCGGATTGCCCACATTGACCGCGACCGGCTGGCTGAGTTCATCCCAAGCGACGGGCATGGCCAGCGTATCGATCGGATAGGCAAGCGGGATCGCCTCCCAATCGAAGCTGGGGCAGCCCATGTCGACCGCAATGCCGCCTTCGGCCGGGCGTGTCTCGAGCAACCCGGCGGCGGTCTCGATTACCGCCGGCCGGTCGTGTAGCAGCGCCACCGCGCGTGTGGCATTGCCGCAAGCCTGCGCCTCGTTGCCATCGGGATTGTAGATTCGCATGGCGAAGTCGCCTTTGTCGGAAGGCTCGAGCCAAATGAGCTGATCGCAGCCGATCCCCAAATGCCGGTCCGCCAGCGCATGGGCAATGTCGCGAGTGAGCGGGGGAAGCGGCTTGCGGCGCGCATCGAGCACGACGAAATCATTGCCCAGCCCATGCATTTTGACGAATTCGACACGCATCGCCGGGCTGGTAAAGGGGCGGGCGCCGCACCGCAAGCTGACGGGCAACTCACCGCCGGCCACACGAACCAGGAAGGACAGGGTACGAAATGCGCAACTGGTTGATAAAGTCCGAGCCTGCCTCCTATGGCTGGGAGGATCTGGTGCGCGAAGGCAAGACCGTGTGGGACGGGGTGCGCAATCACCGCGCGGCCAACAACCTGCGCGCGATGGAGGTGGGCGACGAGGCGTTCTTCTACCATTCGGTGACGGGCAAACAGATCGTCGGCATCGTCCGTGTGACATGCGCGCGCCTTGCCGATCCGGGCGACGAGGAGGGCAAGTGGGCCGCTGTCGAGGTATCGCCGATCCGGACACTGGCCAAGCCCGTTACGCTGACGGCGATCAAGGCCGAACCTGTCCTTGAGGCGATCGAACTGGTGCGGCTCTCTCGTCTTTCGGTAGCCGCGATCGAGCGCAACGAATGGAACTACATACTAGCCATGTCCGAGCGCTAGTCGTGGAACCGAAGCGACCATCTAACCGTTGTTAGTTTATAAGCATGTTCGAGAAAAGGATGGTGATCATGGGTGAGATGAAAGACAAAGCTAAGGGAATGGCGAACGAATTGGCTGGTAAGGCAAAGCAGCAGTCTGGCGATGCCAAGACGCGCGGTGAAGGTCATGCGCAAGAACGCAAGGGTGAAGCGCAGAACGTCAAGGGCGATGTGAAGGGCAAGATGGGTAACAAGGTCTAGTCCGGCTTTCGCACCACCGAACAAGGGGGGTCGCTTCGCGGCCCCTTTTTTCGTCCATGGATGTGTTGCCGAGCGCCGGCTGTTTCATCCCGGCACGGGTGAATGGCACATGCGGACAATATGGTTAAGCTTGCGCTAGAACGCGGCCATGCGCCGTCGCCTTGTCTTAACCAACGAAGCTGCCCGCCACCCGATGCTCCGGCGATTTTCGCCACCGGCAATGCTCGTATCGCCAGGCACGGTTCGAGACGTAGGCGGGGTAAGCGATACCAAGGATTTTCTCTTGAGCTTCACCGCGTTTTTCCTTGCCGCGATGGCGTTCCTGTCCTGAAAGCGGGTGGCCGCTACTGCGCCGGCACAAGCGCCATTTTCTCCTCGCGATGCAGCTTCACCCCCAGCCAGGCCGAGACCACGCACATCAGCGCGCTCAGCAAGACCTGGTCGGCAAGCGCAATCCCGAAAGAGCTCAAAGCGCCGGCGAACACCGAGCCAACTACCATGGCGCCGGCATTAACGATGTTGTTGGCCGCCACTGTGCGCGCAGCGCGACCCGGTTCCACCTTGGTCGTAAGGAACGCGTAGAGCGGAACCACGAACATGCCGCCAAACACCGCGATGATTAACACGTTGGCCAGAACCAGCGGCGCGAGCGGTTGGGCAAGGAACTGCGCAATTCCCATAAGCTCGCCCGGGGGCACACTTGCTTCCCACAAGCGGCATACCAGAAACAAACCGCCGATGAACACGCCCATCATGACGACCGCCACCGGTGAATAGCGAGCCGATACCTCGCCCTTCAGAAGCGCGTTGATGACCACTGCGCCGATGGCCACGCCCACCGAGAATATCACCAGCAGCACGCTTGCCACCTCGTCGCGCGCCATGAACACGTTCTTCGCCAGCGGTGGGAACTGGATGAACAGGATGGCGCCGATGGTCCAGAAGAAGCTGATTGCCAGGATAGCAAAATAGATCTCGTTGTTGCGCATGGTGTCGCGGACCAGCACTATCGAGGCGCGCAGCAGGTTGAAGTCGATTTTCTGGTCCTCTTCGAACGGGGGAGCCGGCGGAACTTGGCGCGCAGTGAAATAGCCCACCACCGCCAGAACCAACACGATACAAGCGGCCGCTTCCACCGCGATAAAGCCAGCGAGCAGCGTTCCCCCCAGGATCGCAAGGTAAGTCCCCGCCTCGACCAGACTGGTTCCGGAGAGCACTTCTCCGCGTCCCAGATGCTGGGGCAGGATGGCGTATTTGATGGGGCCGATGAAGGTGGAATGGATGCCCATGGCAAACACCGCGAGCAGCAGCACCGGGATGGCGACACTTTCCACGTGAAGGCCCTGCCAGACAAGGAACAAGCCGCTTGCGCCAACCAGCATGATGAAGATTTCGGCCATCTTCACGCAGCGAATGATCATTGCCTTGTCGCGCATATCGGCAAGCTGCCCGGCGAGCGCGGACAACAGAAAGAACGGTAGAATAAAAACCGCGGATACCACCGCGCTGAAGGCCGCCTCGGCCTCGGCGGAATCGTAGACATGATAGACGCCGAATAGCAGTACGGCGGCCTTGTAGAGATTGTCGTTGAACGCATTGAGCAGCTGCGTCGCGAAGAGCGGCGCGAAGCGGCGGCGTTGCAGTAGGGTGAGGGCTAGAGACATCGAGGGGTGATAACACGCTCGCAGGATCGGCAAGGACGAAGCCATGGCCTGTAGACGAGGCCGCCGGTCAAGCGAAGAGCGCTTTTGCGCCGGGCGATTAGGGGCTAGGCGGTGCGCCCATGCTTTCGCTACCCAATATCCTCACCCTGTCGCGCATTCTAGCGATCCCCTTGCTGGCTGCGCTCTTGTGGTGGCCGGGATGGGAGGCAGGCTACCTGATTGCCTTCGTCCTGTATTGCGCGATGGGGATCACCGATTATTTCGACGGGCTTCTGGCGCGCTCGAGCGGAACGGTGTCGAAGCTGGGCGTGTTTCTCGATCCCATCGCCGACAAGATCATGGTCGCCTCGGTTATCCTGGTGCTGTCGGCGCAGGGCGTGCTGACCGGGCCATATGTGGGCGATATTCATGTGGTGGCAGGGCTCATAATCCTGATCCGCGAGATCGCGGTATCGGGTCTGCGCGAGTTTCTGGGCGGATTGCAGGTTTCGATGCCGGTTTCCAAACTGGCAAAATGGAAGACGACCTTCCAGCTGGTGGCGCTGGGCGCGCTGATCCTTGGCCAGGGGCTTCCCGATTACGGATGGATCCACCTCACCGGCCTCATCTCGCTATGGGCCGCCGCAGTCCTGACACTGGTGACGGGATGGGACTATCTGCGCGTCGGGCTCAAGCACATGGACTGACGCATCGTACCGTTCGTGAATCAATCTAATTCGATGTTCGCGCGGGGACGAAGGTGCGATCGAAAAAATCCATTCGCCCATCACATGGATCTGTAGTAAACACTTTTGGTAGAACCGGTCTTAGAAACTATCGTTGTAACGCAGCGAAGTTCATATTTTTTATCGTTGAACCGGATGTTCGCTGCGCTTTCGATTTGAGCTCGGAAAGAGGCCTTGCGATATGCGTTGCGTTTCATGGATAATTTCGTGCGTAGCCCCGCTGGCCCTGCTCGCCGGTTGCACGACTACGACGTTCCTTAAGGCCGATTTCGAGAACTATGAGGAAGGCGAGATGCTTACCGGCGAACCCGGTTTGCGGGGAGCTCCTGCGGGTGACAGCTTCATGTATTTCGGCGACCCCAGCGACGTTTTCGTGACCAGCCGGACGGCGGAGTCGGGGAGGCATCTCGAATTCCGTGCGACCAGCACCGATGGTGGACCGATCATAGGCTTTCGCCCTACCAGGAGCGGGCTTCCGGATGGCAACTATGCCTACAACTTCACCATTACAGGAACGGGCGACATTACCGCTTTCACTCGCACGAACGAAGTTCTTATTAGAGTAGTGGGCACAACGCAGGGTGACGCTCCCCGTCGGCTTCTGGTCAATGGTCGTGAACTTGCCCAGGCGCCGGACGGCGTGCCGATCAACGTGCTCCTCACGATCAATCCCGAAACGCGCAAGGCGATAGTCGTGGCTGGCGGGCGATCGGTTGAGATCGAACTCACGGGGCTTCCCGAACTGCCTTCCGAACTCTGGTTCCGCAACGATGGGGGCATCTTCTTTATCGATGATGTCTTGGGCTTCGTGGTGACCCCAGACGAGTGAGTCTCATCGCAACAAGGGTTTGACCTCGCGAATCCGAGCACTGCCTCGGCTCGCCTGTACCCCCCGGCGAACAACGCGAACTCACCAGCGTGCGCGCTCTTCGGCTGCCACACCAGGGCGATACGGATGGATCCATCTTACCGGCTTCATCTCGCTATGAGCCGCCGCGGTCCTGACACTGGTGACGGGATGGGACTATCTGCGTCGGGTTCGAGCACATGGACTGAAGGGCGTGTCGGAACAGTGAGAGCTTGAGAGGCCTCGATTGGCCCTTGGGTGCGCCTTGTGCTAGACTGCAATCCTTTCCCCAATCCCGACGAAAAGGCTTTTCCAAACGATGCGCAAGTTTGCCCTGTTCTCAATTGTACCTGTTTTCCTGTTCGCCGCGCCGGTTCTGGCGCAAACCGTGCAGCCGCAGATTGTGGTGACCGCGCCTCACGGACTTGGCGACAAGGATCGTCGCGAATGGTCGAAGATGAACTCGGAAGCGCAGAAGCTGGACAAACGACTAATCGAGCTTCGTAACGAAATGAGCGATGATCTGTCCGATGTCGCGGAAGCCCGGCGGGCGCTGGATTCGGCACAGAAGAAGCTTGAAAAGGAGCAGTCCGATATGACCCGGACCGAGCGCGACATCGAGCGGGCCGAGCGCGAAATCCAGGAGATCAAAGGCCGGCGAACGCAGCTGCGCGCCGAACTAAGGTAGGCAGCCGGCTACCGCCGCACGTCTTGCTATGGAACCAGCGGACCGCTTGCAGCTTTTCAGCCGACCCGTAATTCCTCGGCGAACAACCTGAACTCATCGGCGCGCGGGCTGTTGGGCCGCCATACCAAGGCGATCTCGCGGGCGGTCTTGGCTCCCTTGAGCGGGCGGGCATCGACGCTCGTATCCTTCAGGATCCCCGCCTGAAGCGCCATTTCAGGCAGCATGGTCATCCCCAGATGGTTGTCAACCATCTGCACGAGCGTATGCAGCGAGGTGGCGATCATTGTCGCCGCACCGCGCAGGTCCGGGCGATTGCAGGCAGCCAGGGCGTGCTCCTTCAGGCAGTGGCCATCCTGGAGCAGAAGCAGCTTTCTCTGGTCGATCATGGAAGGCGGGATGAGGTCGGGCAGATTGCCGGGCTCGCCTTGCGGGAAAGCGACATAGAGCCGGTCCTCGTAGATCGTCTCGCTTTCGACGTCTCCGGTAACGAAGGGCAGCGCCAGCAACACGCAATCGGCGCGGCCGGCATTGAGCGATTCTAGAGCGTCGCTGGTGGTTTCTTCTCGTAAGAACAGCTTAAGTTGCGGACGCTCTCGCCTCAGCCGGGGGAGGATGCGCGGCAGCATGAACGGGGCGATCGTGGGAATGGCGCTGATGCGAAGCTCGCCGACCAGCGGCTGGCCGGCGGCGCGAACCAAGTCCGACAGCTCCTCGGCCTCGCGCAGCAGCCGATGCGCCTTGGCGACCACTTGTTCGCCCAACGGCGTGAACCGCACGACCCTGCGATTGCGCTCGACCAACGTAACCCCGAGCAGCGATTCAAGCTCGCGGATCCCAGCGGAAAGCGTTGATTGGGAAACGAAGCTGGCCTCCGCCGCGCGGCCGAAATGCCCGTGCTCGTGCAGTGATGCGAGATATTGCAGCTGCTTGATGGTCGGCAGATATGTGGACATCGCTTGCGGTCTACCGGTTTGCCCGGGGGTTGTCGAAGAAATCGCATGCTGCCTCGCCAGACGGCTGCGCGGGGTTTCGGCGTGACCTCAGGAGGGCGGGCGTCTCCTACTCAGCTGCCTGGCGCGAAACCTCGTCGACATGAGTCATCTTGAGCCGGCCGCGTTCCACCGCGAAGGCGAGCTTGCCCTCGACCAGGTCGAGCGCGTCTCGTCCGAACACTTCGTAGCGCCAGCCCTGCAACACCTCTAGATCGCGCGCACCTGCGGCCAGGGCTTCCAGCTCATCCGACCGGGTAAGCAGGCGCGGAGCGACATCGATCTCGCGCGTGCGAATCTTGAGCAGCAGCTTGAGCAGATCGGCGACCAGTGCGCCCTCGCGGCCAAGCGGCGCGCCGCGCTTGGGCTTGTCGGGCATTTCATTAGCCGGAAGTTCGCTCGCTTCGCGCAGCGTTTTCATCAGGCGCCGGCCGATATCATTGTCGCGCCAGGCCTGCGACAGCCCGCGTACCTTGGCCAGGTCTTCCTGCGCCTTGGGCGGCTGGCTGGCGAGATCGGCTAGCGTCTCATCGCGGATGATCCGGCCGCGGGGGATGTCCTTGTCCTGGGCCTCGGTCTCACGCCAAGCGGCCAGCGCCTTGAGCCGGCCGAGCACCAAGGCGTTGCGGCTGGGCGGCCGGATGCGCTTCCAGGCGGTGGCGTGATCGTTTGCGTAGTGCTTTGGATCGGCGAGCTTCTCCATTTCCGCATCGAGCCAGTGGCCGCGCCCGGTCTTGACCAGCCGCTCGAGAAGCTTGGGAAAGATCCGCGCAAGATAGGTGACATCGCCGATGGCATATTCGATCTGCCGTTCGGTCAGCGGTCGTCGGCTCCAGTCGGTAAACCGAGCCCCCTTGTCGATCGTCTTGCCCAGCCAGCTCTCGACCAGGTTGGCATAGCCGATCTGCTCCGACTGGCTCACCGCCATCATCGCTACCTGCGTATCGAAGATTGGCTGCGGGGTGCGGCCGGTAAGGTTATAGACGATCTCGACATCCTGACCGCCAGCGTGAAACACCTTGAGCACGTCTTCGTTGGCGGTGAGCAGATTAAGCATGGGGGCAAGCTCGATCCCGGGTGCCAACGGGTCGATTGCCGCAGCTTCTTCCGCATTGCCCAGCTGCACCAGGCACAGCTGCGGGTAGAAGGTGTTCTCGCGCATGAACTCTGTGTCGACACACACGAAGTCGGACCGGGCGAGACGGACGCAAAGGTCGGCCAGGTCGTCGCTCTTGGTGATAAGCTGGTGGTGTTTCATCGTCGTTTTTCTAGTACGCCCCGCAGTGGATCGGTCATTCACGCCGGCTCGGTCCGAGCTTGACAAGCGCCCCGCCATTTCCTGTTAGCGCCAGCCGGCACCATTTCCTGCTAGCGCCAGCCGGCGCAAAGCTCATAGCCGATAGATCATGAAAGAGTCAGCGATGCACGCCTATCGTACCCACAATTGTGCTGCCCTGGACCAGGGCGATGTCGGGAAGGCGGTGCGGCTGTCGGGCTGGGTGCACCGCAAGCGCGATCATGGCGGCGTGCTGTTCATCGACCTGCGCGATCATTACGGGATAACTCAGGTTGTTGCGGACAGCGATTCCCCGGCGCTCGCATCGCTCGAGCAGCTGCGACTGGAGAGCGTGGCGACGGTGGACGGCGAGGTGAAAGCGCGCTCGTCCGAGACGGTCAACGACCAGCTGCCGACGGGCAAGATCGAGGTGTTTGCGCGCTCCGTTACCGTGCAGAGCCGGGCTGAAGAACTGCCGCTGCCGGTGGCGGGAGAGGCGGAGTATCCTGAAGATATCAGGCTCAAATACCGCTTCATCGACCTGCGGCGCGAGACGATGCACGCTAATATGGTGCTGCGCTCGAACGTCATCGCCAGCATCAGGCGGCGGATGGTGGAGCTGGGCTTCACCGAGTTCCAGACCCCGATCCTTGGAGCATCCTCGCCGGAGGGTGCGCGTGATTACCTGGTCCCCAGCCGGCTGCACCCTGGACGCTTCTACGCGCTTCCACAGGCACCGCAGATGTTCAAGCAGTTGCTGATGGTTGCCGGGTTCGACCGCTATTTCCAGATCGCACCCTGTTTTCGCGACGAGGACCTGCGCGCCGACCGCAGCCCCGAGTTCTACCAGCTCGACTTGGAAATGAGCTTCGTAACGCAGGATGATGTGTTCGCCGCCCTCGAGACGGTGCTCGGCGGGGTGTTCGAAGAATTCGCCGCCGGGCGCGAAGTGGATGCTGCCCCGTTCCGCCGGATTCCCTATGCCGACGCGATGCTGCGCTACGGTTCGGACAAGCCGGACCTGCGAAATCCGGTACTTGTCAGCGATGTCTCGCACCATTTCGAGAAGTCGGGGTTCGGTATCTTCGAGCGGATCGTGGGCGAGGGCGGAGTGGTCCGCGCCATCCCGGCGCCCGGCACCGGCGACAAGAGCCGCAAGTTCTTCGACGACATGAACGACTGGGCACGGAGCCAAGGACATGCGGGATTGGGATATGTGAATCCGGTTTCGCAAAATGAAGAGTGGTGGAAATTCGTTGCAGTCGAAAATGGTAAGGTAATCATATCGAATGATTGCCCAGCGAGTTTGCATCAGGCGATCGAGGACGCTTTACAGGGCAAAGAGAACCCCGGTTTTCAGTTTCTCAAGGGCCCGATCGCTCGACATTTGACGCTAGCTCAACAGGGTTTGCTTCTACATGAGTGTGGCTTGAAGCCGGGCGACGGGCTGTTCTTCGCCGCAGGCAAGGAGAAGGAGGCGGCCAAGCTCGCAGGCGCCGCGCGGATGCGGGTGGGCGAGCAGCTGGATCTGATCGAGCAGAACGCCTTCCGCTTCTGCTGGATCGTCGACTTCCCAATGTTCGAATGGGACGAGGACCACAAGCGCATCGATTTCAGCCATAACCCCTTTTCCATGCCGCAAGGCGAGATGGAGGCGCTCGAGACGCAGGACCCGCTCGAGGTTCTGGCCTGGCAATATGATATCGTGTGCAATGGCTATGAACTGTCTTCCGGCGCGATCAGAAATCATCGGCCCGAGATCATGTACAAGGCGTTCGAGATCGCCGGCTATTCGCGCGCCGATGTCGATGCCAATTTCTCAGGGATGATCGAGGCTTTCAAGCTTGGCGCGCCGCCGCATGGAGGCTCGGCACCCGGGATCGACCGCATCGTCATGCTGCTCGCCGACGAGCCCAATATTCGCGAGGTCATCGCCTTTCCGATGAATCAGCGCGCGCAGGACCTGATGATGGGCGCCCCTTCCGTCGTTGACGACAAGCAGCTGAAAGAACTGGGCATCCGCCTCGCCGGCACTGCCAAGACCATCGCCGATGAGGCTAGCGAGGCACAAAAGACGCGCACTGAGCTAGCTGGCGGCAGCGGCTAAACGACCGCGGCATAACCCGCCCGTTCGGCCTTGCCAGTCCTTGGCTCGTTCATTAGGGGCTCAGACGACACGGCCAACGGCCGCCTCGAGAAAGGCTAACAGCATGAGCGATATCGCCGAGCGCGTTAAGAAGATCGTCGTCGAGCATCTGGGTGTCGAGGAGGACAAGGTTGCGCCCGACGCGAGCTTCATCGACGATCTCGGCGCGGACAGTCTCGATATCGTCGAGCTCGTCATGGCCTTCGAGGAGGAGTTCGGCGTCGAGATCCCCGATGATGCAGCGGAGAAGATCAACACCGTGGGCGATGCCAACAAGTATATCGAGGAACATGCCAACTGAGGCGATGCCGAAGGTCCCGCGCTAGCCTGCCGTTCGAGGCAAGGGCGACAGGAAGGCCCGGCCGGTGCAAGGCTGGGCCTTCTTCCATAGCGGAACCGTTTTGATACGGTCCGCTTTTCGGAGAGTATGATGCGTCGTGTGGTCGTAACCGGAATGGGCCTCGTCACCCCTCTGGGGGCGGATGTCGAGACCTGCTGGACCAATCTTATCGCCGGGAGAAGCGGTGCCGGGCCGATCACCCGCTTCGACGCCTCGGATTACAAATGCCGCATCGCCTGCGAGGTCAAGCCGGCTGCCCACGAATGGGGGTTCGACCCCGACAAACGGGTCGATCCCAAGATCCAGCGCCAGGTCGACCCGTTCATCGTGTACGGCATCGACGCCGCTGGACAGGCGCTCGAACATGCAGGCCTCACGCAAATGGAGCAGGCGATGCGCGAACGCGCGGGCTGCTCGATCGGCGCGGGCATCGGCGGGCTGCCGGGGATCGAAAAAGAATCTTTGGTGCTCGACGCACGCGGTCCCAGCCGTGTTTCGCCCCATTTCGTTCATGGCCGGCTGATCAACCTGGTCTCGGGCCAGGTCTCGATTCGATATAGCCTGCTCGGACCCAATCATGCGGTCGTGACGGCCTGCTCGACCGGTGCCCATTCGATCGGTGATGCCGCGCGCATGATCCGCGACGATGATGCCGATATCATGGTGGCAGGCGGCGCCGAGGCAACGATCTGCCCCATCGGCATTGCCGGCTTTGCCCAGGCGCGCGCGCTCAGCACCAAGTTCAATGACCAACCCGAACGCGCGAGCCGGCCCTATGATGTCGAGCGCGACGGCTTCGTCATGGGCGAGGGCGCGGGCGTGGTGGTGCTCGAGGAGTTGGAGCATGCCCGCGCGCGGGGTGCGCAGATTTTTGCAGAGGTGACCGGCTATGGTCTGTCGGGGGACGCCTATCACGTCACCGCGCCGCATCCGGAGGGTTCGGGCGCGTTCCGGGCGATGGCGATGGCGCTCAGAAAGGCGGGAGTTGAGCCTGCCGAGATCGACTATATCAACGCCCATGGCACCTCGACACCACTGGGTGACGAACTCGAATTGGGCGCGGTTCGCCGGCTGTTCGGGGATGCCGTTACCACCATGTCGATGAGCTCGACCAAATCGGCAACCGGCCACCTTCTGGGCGGGGCGGGCGCGGTAGAAAGCATTTTTTGCATCCTTGCCATGCGCGACCAGATCGTGCCGCCAACGCTCAATCTGGAACACCCGTCGGATGGCTGCGAGGGGGTCGATCTTGTTCCCCTCAAGGCAAAGCGGCGCGAAGTGCGTGCGGTGCTCAACAACAGCTTCGGCTTCGGCGGAACCAATGCCAGCCTGGTGCTGAAGCAGGTCAGCTAGGATGCGCGGGCTCGGCTGCTTCGTTGCGGCCTTGTTGCTCGCCGGCTTGGCCGTTGCTGGCTGGCTCGCCTGGGGCTGGTATGGCGGGTCCGAGATCGAGGAGGACGCGGTCTTTATCGTGCCGCAAGGTGCGAGCTTGACCGATGTTGCCGAGCGGCTCGAGGAAACCGGCCATGTCAACGCAGCTGGCTTCTTCCTGGCGCGGTCGCGGATTTTCGGTAGCAGCGCGCCGATCCAGGCGGGCGAGTTCGCGCTTTCCGCTGGACTGAGTGAAGCGGGCATCCTGTCAGCATTGCAAAATGGCGAGGTGGTGCGCCGCTTTATCACTATTCCCGAAGGAATGCCCTCGGTGCTGGTACACGAGCGACTGATGGACCAGCCGCTGCTGACTGGCGATGTCGCGGTTCCCGAAGAGGGCTCAATCCTGCCGCAAACCTATGATTTCGAACGTGGAGAGGCACGGGCAGACGTGCTTGCGCGGATGCAGACGACGATGGATGAGACCCTGGCGCGCACCTGGGCCGCGCGTTCGCCCGACACGGTAGTGAACAGTCCGGAAGAAGCGTTGATCCTGGCATCGATCGTGGAGAAGGAGACCGGCCTTGCCAGGGAGCGGGGGATGATTGCGGGCGTCATGTCCAACCGACTGCGGACGGGAATGCGGCTCGATGCCGATGCGACGACGATTTATCCGATCACCCGCGGGCGGCCGCTCGGACGAATGATCCGCCGCTCGGAGCTCGACAGTTTGAACCCCTATAATACCCGAGCGGTTGCCGGCCTGCCACCCGGGCCGATCACCAATCCGGGACGCGAAAGCATCGAGGCGGTGCTCGATCCGGCCAATACCGATGCGCTGTTTTACGTCGCCGATGGGACAGGGGGGCACATCTTCGCGCGCACTCTGCGCGAGCACAATGCGAACGTGCGCCAGTGGCGCGAGATCCGTCGCGCCCGGGGCGAGATGTGAGCGCATTGTCCGAAAAAAGCAACGTCCGCGCCGCTGCGCCGTTGATCTTGATCGCGGAGATGCCAGCCGAGCTTCAGGCATGGGCAAACGCTCTTCGCCGCGAGCACTTTCCACCCGAGCGCAATCATCTCGCTGCGCACGTGACGTTGTTTCACGCATTGCCGCCATCATGCGAAGGCGAACTCCACGAATGGTGTGCGCGGATAACCGGACGGACTGCGCCCGTTGCGGCGCGTTTGGAAGGGTTGATGAAGTTGGGTAAGGGCACGGCGCTTGCCATTTCGAGCCCGGGGCTGTTGGAATTGCGCGACGAATTGGCGAAGCGATTTCACGGCCTGCTTACGCCGCAGGACGAACACCGTCCGCGGCTTCATGCGACGATCCAGAACAAGGTTTCGATCGAAGCTGCCAAAGCGTTGCAGGCAGAGCTTGGCCCACAGATTAAGCCACGCGATTTCGCCTTTGCCGGGCTTTCGCTTAGCGCCTATCGAGGGGGGCCTTGGGAGTTCATCAAGACATGGCGGTTTCGCGGTTGACCGGCTCTGGCGGCAATCGTAGATGCGCGCGCCTTGCCGCCGCGCCTTTCGAATGTTCGGTGCTGCGTTATGGGGCGGAGTAGCTCAGCCGGTTAGAGCAGCGGAATCATAATCCGCGTGTCGGGGGTTCGAGTCCCTCCTCCGCTACCAAATGTTTGAGCGAACACCGGGCCGATTGGGCCCTCGCTTCTATCGTCGTGGTTTAAGAGCAGCTCCGGCCTGCGTGGAAACCCGATAAACGCTGCTAGAAGCGATCTGGTTTCGCATCTCAAACGACCAGCGTTCCTGTCGTATCAAACCCGGTCCATTGCGAGTTCCACTATGATCGGAAAATGATCGGAACCTGACGCGGGTGCGAGATCGACCTTTACCGGAAGCCAGCGCGATCCAACGTAGACGTGGTCGATCGGCAATACCGGCAGCGGCACCGGCGGATCAGAGATGCTGAACGGGACGGGGAAGGTGAACAAGCCCCGCGTCACCCGATGCATTGCACCCATATCCTCATCGAAGGCGCGCATTTCGAACGTCCACGGCGTAAGATTGAAATCTCCTGCCAGAATTGTACGCGTCTCATCGAGCGCCTGCACATATTCTAGTAGCGCTATCCTTTGTTGCCGTGCGATGCCGACAGGATAAGGCCATCGCATATGGGTCGCGAGGATCTCGAGCGGGTTTCCATCGGGACCGCGAATTGTCATTCTGGCAATCCCAAGACGACTTACTGCGCGTGGCTGATCTTCCAGCAGGACATCGTATTTCGAATCGAGTGGCGGTTGCTGCGCATAGATGACTGCCTTGCACCGGTCATTGGGGCAGGGGGTTCGAAAAGGATAGCGCGACGAGAAAAGAGGTTCGAGTTTTTGGAAACGCTCCGGTTCCTGAACTAGGATGAAATCGGCATCATGCTCGAAGACAAGCGCGAGTACGGCATCGGGGTCGGAGTTGGAATTGAGCGCGTTGAACTGGATCAGTCTGAGGTTTTTACCATGTTGCGCTGCTGCCGAATATTCCGCTCGCGCGGGTGACCCGGCGAACTCTGTTACGATCGGGACAGCACCAGCCGCAAATAAGATGCTTGCCACCCAGCGCATTGCTCTGAAGGGGCTTCGGCACACGAGTAAGATGCACAGGCCCAGCGCGACCAAGCAAACCCAAATCGGGATGAAATTATTGAGCAGATCAAGCCGGGGTGCCCAATGGTACCAGCTGTCGAACTTTCGAAACCAAGGTGCCGCGAACAAACCAGCCATGAGCGGAAGCCCCCCAGCCGCCATGCACAGCGAGGCCACCGAACGCCATAATGCGTTAATTGGCGAACCTGTTTGCTCCGCCAATCGCCTTGTTTTGCTCGCCGGACGAGCAGCAAGCGAGGGTGAGCGGCTGATGTCCATATGTTCAACTCTCGCCATCTAGGAAGCTTGTCATATAATTGCGTTAATAAACGGTGAAAACGAAGCCGCGAAGCATCATCGAAGCGGCTCGATACGACCGTCCGGTGTGCGTTAACGCGATCTTTATAGATTGGCATCATTGTAACTGGAGTGCAGGCGACGTTAGGCGTCCTGATCTGGTTCTGCGACGTATAAGTTTGGTTTGCTCGGGCGCAGAAGCGATTCTGGTTTGTCACGGCTGCATTGACCGCACTCCTTTGAAAACAAGATTCTAGGAGCAATAGGGAACGCGAGGGCTGATGATCGGTCGATCCTTGCTATCGGGGTCTGTCAGATGCTTGACGATGACCGAGCGCTTGAAGCAATGCCTATGCGCGGGTATGGACCGCCGGGCCACGAGGGGGAACGGCGTGTTGATAATTGGTTTTCAGCCATGATGAAGCAGATCTCGGGCACGCTCGGGCAGGTATGTGTTCTCCTCGCCTTACTCGTGCTAGGCGGGTGCTATGGTTATGGGGGGCCGGACTCCGAAGCTGGACCTGCGGTCACACGGCCTGTGGTTCCGCTGGGTCAAGCAAGTTACAATGTTTTTCCTAGCACGAGCTATGAGCTTCGGCCCAATGACGTCATCAGTATGGTTGTTTTTCAGGAGCCTGACCTCAGTCTCAATCAAGTACCTGTCTCCGCGGCTGGTAGTATCTCTGTCCCATTGCTCGGACCTATGCAGGTTGCCGGAATGACGGCGGGTCAGGTTGAGTCGCAGATCGAGCAAATGCTCAATGAACGCTTTCTCCGGTTCGCCGAAGTTACCGTCAATGTCGTGCAATATGGTTCGCACCTGGTGACGGTCGAAGGTTCGGTAGGCGCTCCAGGTCTTTATAACTTCATTCCTGGCACGAGGCTTTCCGGTGCAATTGCCCTTGCGAACGGACCGCTGCGCATTGCCGATCCCAAGGACATTGCGGTGTTTCGTCAAACGCCTGAAGGGATCGCAATTGCCAAGTTCGATTACGTGGCCATGCAGTCTGGAACGATGATGGATCCCGTGCTCGAGCCGGGCGACCGCATTGTCGTAGGGCTTAGCAATCTGTCGCAATTCTGGCAGGATGCTCTGCAGACAGTCCCCGTGTTTGGTTGGTTTCGCAGGTTTTGATGCCTTGCGTTCGATAGTTTAGGAGCGGCGTTTTCCATGGCCTCCACGGGCGAATTCTATGATGCTGATCGGCCACAGGGCGCGGTCGCAAGCGAACCGGCTCCCCCCGCTCAAGGGTCAGGGGGCATGTTCAGCCTGGCCGCTGTCCGTGCCTTTCTTTGGCGTCAACGGCTGATCCTCATCGGGGTTACAGCGCTCGTATTCCTTGCAGGCCTTTTGTTCACCTTGCTCCAACCGCCGCTGTACCAGGCTGCGGCGATTATGCAGGTTGAGGCAGGTAGTCCCGAATTGATTCCGGGACAGGAGGTGACGGATCCGTCCGTTCCGGCGAACGCGCTAAACGCCTACCAGCGATCGGTCGTAAGTCTGCTTGGAAGCCGAAACATGGCTTTGCGAGTGGTTGATGAACTGGGCCTGCAGGACAATCCGACGCTGTTGGAAGGTAATTTCGATGGACCTCTTGATCGCGGGACCGAGGAAATGCGGCGGCAAATTGCTGCGTCCGTCCTGAGCGATGTTGCGGATATCTACACGCCATTGGATAGCGATACCGTCGTAGTGCAGATCGAGATGGGCGATCCAGTGCTCGCAGCCCGGATCGCAAACGGATATGTTGATGCATTCATGGACGGAACCGCCCGGCTCGCAACCGGAACGAACAGTTTTGCGCTCAACTATCTTGAGGAGCAAATCCAGGACGTGCGCGGACGCCTTGTCGAAGCTGAGCGGCAAGCTCTTGCTTACGCTCGCGAAAATGAGATCGTTGCCGATCCAGTTATTGCACCGGCGCCGTTTGATCCCAATAACCAAGCCGGGCCAGCGCAGACTTCCGTTGTTTCTGTTTCGAACCTGGCGGCGGTAAGCGGGACTTACACGCAGGCGCGAGCGAACAGGATTGCCGCCGAAACCCAGTGGCGTGCAGTCGCGAACGTTCCCGCAACCCAGTTGCCGGTCGTGCAACAAAATGCGGTGATCCTTGGTTTGCGCGCCCGTCAGAACGATCTCGAAGCGCAATTGTCGCAGCTTCAGGAGCGTTACCGCGATGATTTCCCGCAACTACGGCAAATCCGGGCTCAGGTCGATGAGATCGATCAGCAGGTTGCCGAGGCGAGCCAGGACATCAAGAACGCCATTCGCGACAATTATCAGATTGCTCTTCGTCAGGAGCAGGCCTTGAGCACTGAGCTTGAACGTGTATCTCAAGAGACGCTTGATGAGCAGGATCGCCGCGTTGAATATAACATAATCGACCGCGACGCAGCGGCGCTTCGCAATCAGCTCGCTATACTGTTAAACCGGTACAATGAAATATCTTCGGCTGCGAATTTGCAGTCGGGAAATGTGACTGTGCTCGACCGGGCTATGGTCCCGGGACAGCCCTCCTCCCCCAACATTCTGTTGAACCTCATCATCTCGTTTTTATTGGGGGCGGGTATCGCAACCGGCATCGCGGTTTTGCGCGAGACGTTCGACGACCGATTGCGCACTGCGGAGGGAATGGAAAATAAGCTGGGGCTGCTAGCATTGGGTCGTACGCCTTACGTGACTGAAGAAATTCCCGACGAGATCGAAGACCCATTCAGTCCGATAAGTGAAGCTTATGCCTCGATCCGCGCAACGCTGGATCATGCCGTCCGCAAGGAGCATCCGGTAATACAGGTGACGAGTAGTGAAGCGGGTGAGGGCAAGACGACGTCGGTCGTGGCGTTGGCGCGCAAATACGCGGCGACGGGTCGAAAGGTGCTGCTCGTTGATCTAGACCTCCGACGCCCCGGATTAGCTCGCATGTTCGGCGAAGCTCGACCGAAAGTTGGCGTGATAGACGTATTGTATTCTCGTGTTCCACTCGAGCGTGCATTGCTTGCAGTTGGTAATGAATATCTTGATGTATTGCCAATGGGTGAGGAAAGTCCTGAAGATCCCGTAGAAATCCTGTCCTCCGGCCTAATTGCGGAGTTTATTGAGCGATATCGCAGTCAATACGATGTCATGATCCTCGATAGTGCGCCGGTTATGGGTATTGCCGACGCACCGCTTCTGTCGCGCAATGCGGACGCTATCGCATTCGTTATCGAAGCGAACAGAGCCCAGTTGAGCAAAGCGCGAATAGCGTTGCGTCGTCTCGACGATATGAATGCAAACATTGTTGGGTTGATCTTGACCAAGTTCCGGGCTTTGGAAGCTGGGGAAAGCTACAGAGCGGAACAATCGTATTATGCGTATAACTCACGTGATAGATGACGGGTGTTGTCAGCGCTTACGCTCAGCTAATACTTACAATCCTTCGGTGATAATTTTATATTAGTTATAGCTCGATCATAATAGTGCGGCTGGAGGTGTTCGTTTCGTGTTATTAGGTTGTTTATTAACTATCATTTGGTAGCATGAAGGTTCGGACTATATGGCGAATATCTATAGATCCGGGCTATCTGCCCGCCCTAGTGGCTCTACCACTCAGACGGTATCTAGCTCATCATCAGGCCGTATCGTGCCCGCCGTGGTGCTAATTTACTCGTTCCTATTGCCGCAAGAGCTAACGATAGAGCTTTTTAATATCGAGTTCGCTCCTTACCGAATTATACTAGTTCTCATGTTACCTCTGGCTATATATTATGCTGGCAGGCATCGTATGACGATTTCGTTCATCGATATGTTCATTCTTTTCGCGATGGCTTGGATGCTGGTGGCATTTACGATAACCGAGGGGTTCGCGACCGGGTTTGTAGCTGCGCTGTCGGATGCAATGAATATGGGCTTGGCCTATTTTATCGGCAGAGCGAGTATTCGTACTAGCGCAGATTTGCGGAGTATCTCTATCGCAGTCATACCGGCACTGCTGTTCTGCTCTTTGATCGTTGCAATCGAAGCGCTTTCGCATCAAGCGTTTTATCGGCCGTTCTTCCTCAGCTTGACCGGGTATGTTCCGCCCAACGAGCTGGGTGACGGTTATCAGAATGAAGTTCGAATGGGGATGATGCGCGCCGAGGGTCCGTTCGGACACCCGATACTTGCCGGGGTATTCTTGTCTTCCTTCACGGCATTTATTTGGTATCTCGTACAGAAGCCTGGATTGCGATTGCTTGGTATTATAGGAATTTCTGGCTTTTTCTTTTCGCTTAGCTCTACTGGTTACCTTGTTTTTATTGTAATCACTGGGCTCATGATTGTGAATTATATTCATCACAAATCGGGCCTTCCGGTGTTTCCCGCCTTCATAGCTGGAACCCTTTTCGTGTTACTCTTTATCGAGGTCTTCTCTGGTAATGGGGCCTTGAAATTTATCATTCGTAATCTTACCTTGACGCCGCAGACTGGCTACTTTCGACTACTGATATGGGAATATGGTGGAGCTGACCTGAACCGTAACCCTTTATTCGGTATCGGAGTTCGACCATATGTCAGGCCAGGATGGATGCATACGGCTTCGGTGGATGCGCAGTGGCTCGTGTTTGGGTTGCGATACGGATACCCGACCATGCTTGCTATTGCTGCGGCTGTTCTGGCAGCGGCTGCAACTGGTTTGCGCGGGGCTTGGTCTCCTTATCCGCTCGACCAACGTGCTGCCTACGCGCTCTGCTATACCTTAATTGCGCTGGCTATTGGTGGTTTGGCTGTCCATCTATACGAAGCAATCAGCATCTGGCAGGCTATGCTCATCGGAGTGGGGGTTACGTTCGGCCAGATGATGGCCGGGGCTACGCGACTCGGAAAGACACGGTCCGGCGTGCGTCCGAGACTGCGATTTAAAACGTAAAAGAGGTCCTAGTCACCCGCCGATCGTTTCTAATATGGATCAGGTGCGTATTCCAACATTTTAGATCGCACTATCGATAATCCAACACAACTGATCCGCACGGATTTACGTCCCTCTCACGCGGAGTGCGGACAGGTTTGCTCGATCCCAATCAAGATGGGTCTGTTGTCGTTGCAGCGAAGAGCTAACGAGCAGGTCTAAAGATGATTAATGCCTGTACCTGATGTCCCTAGCTTACGAAAATGTTTCCTACACCTTATTACGATGATAGCGGCATGTTCTTGTCCTGTTCCGATAGGAGTGTGCTAATGTTCGAAGATGCCTACCGCCATTCGGTCGAGAACCCGATGACGCCTGCTGAAACCTGTTTTGTCGTGCAACCTGACGATAGCGTCGATCTGCCGCGCGCCACCAAGGCGCTCTATGTCGGCGAAGCGGGTGACGTGACGCTGACGCCGGTGCGTGGTGACGATCCCGTCACGTTCCGCAACCTGCCGGCGGGCGCCATACTCGATGTGCGCATACGAGCAGTAAAGGCGACCGGAACGACGGCGCGCGAGCTCGTGGGTCTGGCCTAATGCCCCGCTTCGGCTTCGGCTTCGGTTCGCATCAAAGCAATGCGCGCTTCATAGCCCTAGGTGCAAGCGCAACGCTCCCGGTGGTCTCGCCTGCTCCAGCGTGGACCGGTCAGCCGGGTAGCGGCTTCGATGCCGTGCCGATCGACCCGCCAAGAACCGGTCCGAAGTCGATCCTGCAGCTTATCGTGCCCCCCAACCAGTTCTTTTCGGACGAATTGCTTGTCGGTGTGATGGGCGGAGCGAACGAGGAAGGCAGCCTTCTTGCAAATATGGGTCTTGAGGGTGTCGAGGTGCATTTCGAAGGAATGAGCCGGACCATTGCAGCACCCTCATTCCAGACTTTTGCCGATGCGAATGGAACGTATCGGACCTATTTCGGCTGGTGGGCTCTCTTGCGTCACGACGGCCGCAACGGTCATGGACAAGTCTTCTTTAAAGCGAAACCCCGCGATAAGACACTTGCGGCACGGGTGATCGGACCATTTCAGTTCAGTCCACAGGCGAGTGTCCATGACGGGCGCTTTACCGTGGCGTCGACCGCAGATGCCAATTTCCAAACTGTTGGTCAGGCACTCTCGCATTGCCGGACAACAGGCTTGGCCAATCCATTGATCACCATTGTCGAAGCCAGCGAATACGACATTGCTGATACCGGCCAACCCTATGAAGGGACCGGCTATTGCACGATTACCGCCGCTGTTCCTGACGTGCGCATCGCCAAGCCCAGCTACTCAGGGGATGCTGCGGCAGCGTTGCGCAGTCGTTATGGCGGACTGCGCTTCAAGGGAAGCAACCTCTCGATCGACATGCGGTTCATCTCACATATTCACAGTGAGAACGGGAGCACGAGGTCGCATTGGCTGGACGGTTGCACCATTATAAATTCCGCCGGTCCAAGTGCGACCTGGCGTGGTGCGCTGAGGCCCGTGGTTGGAACAGTGCCGGCGGGCGCCTGGTATACCGAATGCGTTTCGTACGATTCAAGCGACACCTTTGCCAATGCCAAACTAGTGCGCGGCACGAACGCGATCGGCGGTTATGGTGATCTTTATGCAGCTTGTCCTGCAGTTATAGGCAACACCAGCACCAGTTTGCGCAGCGATCGGACGTTGGCGCGCGACGTTCCCGCTCTTGACGTACGCTACGAGGGCACAGCGGCGAGCGCTACGATTGAACTGGCTGGAGAGCCGGGAGCCGCGACGCGTTTGGTGACCGTTCGGGTCGCCGGGAACCCGGACCGCAACTTCACCCTGCAGAACTCTGATGCCGCTTATACGGCCAATACGAATTACTCGCTGGCAAATCTTGTCGCTTGGCTGAAGACATTGCCGGGAATTTCTGCAACGGCAGTCGATACCAGCTGGACGCGAGCGGCAACCTGGCTGGGTTTGTCGGGCACCGCAGCCAGCCCCTTCGGTGCCCGCAATATCAAGGGCACCACACTCAACCTTGTCACGCATATTGGGGTCAAGTCCTCGCTATGGCGCGTTTCCGGGGACGCGCAGAACCTGGTGGTTTGGGGGAATGCCGCCATCGACATGGCAGGGCGAAGCTTTGATCTGGAAGGTCAGGGTGCGAGACACGATCTTCTTATTGCCAACAACGCAGTCCAGAACGTGCGACCGGTGGGGAGCGAGCCGCCCGTGAGCTCGTGCTTGGACGGAGCGCATAATCATGTGCTGATGGTGCATAACACGCTGTCTACCCAAGGCATGACCTTAAGGACGGATCGTTCTTTCACCTCCGGCCCCGGCTGCTTAATCGGGAATAATTCGTTCGCCTTTCTCGCCTGGGGTGCAAACCCCGCCTCAACGCCGATCGTCGAGAACCATATTCACGAGCAACAGGCAGCACCTGCAAGCCTGGTTGGCCTCAATAACGTAAGCAATACGACGATCGGCGGCAACGAGACCTCGCTTTACGTCAACGACCAAGAGGGCGATTTCACTGCGCAAGGTGAACTGCTTACCAACCTGGCACCTTCGGTGCTGCGATATGGCGCCGTGGGCGAGCCGATCCCCCCGTTGCATAGCAAGGGTTCGGGTGGTGGGTTGGTCCTGTCGCGCCCGGTGGACGTCGGACAGACACAATCGGGCATCGCCTCGAGCGTTAGCCAGTATGGGATCACCTGGAATTTTTCCGAACCCCGTCCCGTAGCTCGCTATGCAAATGGTGACTGGGCGGTAGAAGGCCCGGTCACCATTATCTCGATCACACCTGGCGGTGAGACGATCGACGGTCAGTTCGCCGACAATTTTGCTTATACCGGTCGGCAGGTCCATGGCGCTGTCTTGAATGCAGGAAACCGCAGCCAAGTTGGTGGCAGCAAGTCGGGTAATAGCGGGCTTGCCGCGGGCACGGGCCATATCCAGGGCTGGGACGGGATCGAAAAGAGCGACCTGCCGCCGGGAAAGAACGGCAACACGCTTCCCCCTTATGTCGATGCGCTCAATGTCGATCCGGGAAATACCGGGCAGCCTCTCGTCCTGACCACCGGCAGCGTGGTCAAGGCAGTTAGTGCGGTCAAGAAGGCCGAAGTCGATCCTTATGGAGCGGCGATGCTGACCGATCTGGCGGTGCTGACGGTGGTGGATACGTTGCCGGCAGGCGGTGACATGCGACCTGGTATAGCAGGGTCCGACAAGAGTTCGCCATTCAACAAGAGGTCGCTGGATTTGTCGGTCTTCCGCAATCTTCCGATCCCTGGAGATGCACCGCCGATCGGTACCGTGCTGAGCCGCATGAGCAGGCTGTTCCAGCTTGCCGTTCCCAATTCGATTGACGCGAAAAACCTCTCGCCCAAAAACAATCACGATGTTTACGGCCGCGAGATCGGCGACAATGTTACTAACGCGCTGCTCTACCTTCACCTGGCAATCCCGGGCGAGCAGAAGCTCGAGCTGCTGCTGCTCGTGGCGCAACTGGCCATCGATGCGGCCTCACGCGCCGATGAGGGCGGGATCGGTCTGACCAATGGTGGAGGCAATGCGTGGAAGCGTGCCGCTTTGGTCATGACCTGTGCCGCGTTGGGTCTAGATTGCCCTACATGGATGCGTGCCGCGGCCCAGAACAATGCAGCCTGGACCGAGGATATCCAAGTTCTGACCATCACCGCCGGCCAGGTCGAGGCGACCAAGCAGATCGCCGGCACAACCCCTGGCTATCCCGACAGGCCGCTTTCACGCTTCGAGCCATGGATGATCGGCGGCAACGAATGGGGCGCGGGCGGCTCCAACTGGACAGAGGTCTATCGGGATATTACAGGCAGCTACGTCTTCGGTGCAGTGTTGGCTGTTCGGCTGACCGCAGGCGCGGAAGGACCTCTCTGGAACAATCCGCCAGTATTCGATTATTTCCTTGCATCTTACTGGCATCATGAGGTTGTACAACGACTGTCGGTTCAAGCCGGGCTAGGGACAAACGCACCCTCGCGCTTCCATAGCGCGATGTCAGAAAGTTATCGGCCCGCAATTGTGGATCCGCCCCGGGTCACGGCTTTCGTCAATGGCAGTCCGTCGGGAACCGCCAGTCCGACGAGCAGCGACCCGTATCCGGGCAGCGTATTGCGGCTGGTGTCAGACAAGGCCTTCGACATGACCCGCGTTCCGTCCGCAAATGCATTTACCGTACGGGTAGATGGAGCCGTCGTTCCCTTCACCCTGGCAGGAATATGGCGCAACGTGATAGGCCTATTGCTTACGCAAAAGGTTACTCGCAACCAGTCGGTTACCGTGGCGTATGCGCCGCCGCCGTCTGACCGGGCGCGCAGCGTCGATGGGGTCGAGTTGGCGGCTATCTCACCCCCCATGGAAGCCGACAACATCACGCCCAGCATCGGCGGAGACAACGCGTCCTATCCGGTGGTGAAGTTCGCCTCGTCTGACCGCTACGAAGTTGTTTCGTCGGGGCAGAAGCTTGGCGCAAATTCAGCTCAGGGAACACTGTGGATCTCGCACTTCAAGTTGCTGACCAGCACTCCGGGAACATTTTTCGGTACGCTCGGCGGCAACCCTCCTATCCGCCTGACATTTTCCGGGAACACCGCGCTGCGGATCCAGCTGCGCGATACGACCGGCGGGATCGTTGCTCAGCTGATCACCACTCCGCTGACAGTCGGCACTGCTTACAGCATTCGGGCTGATTGGGACCTCAGCGACCCTTCGGCAGCGAGCGGCTTCAAGCTCAGACTCAACGGCAATTCGGCGATTGGAGCAGGCAATAGCTGGAGTGGAGGCTCGGGCAAGGAAGTGCACTGGAGCCGCAACGTGGGGCAAAAATATATGGTCGGCAGTACGGCGATCGAGCTTGGAGGGTTGTGGCTCAATACGACCGAGCGGGTTACCGATCCGGCACAGGTGGCAAAATTTACCGAGCTCACCAATGGCAGTCTAGGGATCGGTACGCTTGGCGCCGGCATTACCGGAACGCAACCGCAGGTGTTCCTGGTCGGCGACGCCACACAGTGGAATGATCCCGCTGGGATAAATCGAGGAAGTAGCAACAAGTTCTTCAAGATTACGTCCAGCCCGGGTGTAACGGACATCTCGGGGAACAAGTGGACGTAGAGTAGCAACGCTGCCGGAGATCAATCGGTTCGGCACCTGGTTCCGGTGAATATTCAGTGGTCAGTAAGCGGGAAAAGCAAACGGCAGATTCTCCCGCTTACTGACCGAATTTTTCAACGTTGCACAAGCGGTTTCCACCAAGCTTCATTGTCCAGATACCAAGCCAATGTATCGGAAAGGCCCCCGGTGAAATCATGATGGGGGTGGTAACCCAGTTCCGCGCGCGCCTTGGTCTCGTCGATCGCATAGCGGCGATCGTGGCCCTTCCTGTCCTCGACGAAGGTCTTGAGTTCAGCAGTCGGTTCACCTCCGGCCGCGGGCGCCTCAGGAAAGCGTTCCGCCAGGTCCGGTTGTTCGGCGAACACTCGGTCGACCTCCACACAGATGCGGTCGATCACCGTCAGGTTGGGCAACTCCTCCCCCCCGCCGATGTTATAGGTCTCTCCCGGCCGCCCGCGCGACAGGCAAGCCTCGATACCCCGACAGTGATCCTCGACATGCAGCCAATCGCGCACGTTCATTCCGTCGCCGTAGATCGGCAGATCGCGACCGGACAATGCGTTGAGCAGGAACAGCGGGATCAGCTTTTCAGGATATTGGTAGGGACCGTAATTGTTCGAGCAATTGCTGGTCGTGACTTCCAGGCCGAACGTATGATGATAGGCGCGCACCAGATGGTCGGACGCGGCCTTAGAGGCGGAATAGGGCGAGTTTGGCGCGTAAGGGGTGGTTTCACTGAATGCCGGATCGTCGGGGGCGAGCGAGCCGAACACCTCATCGGTAGAGATATGATGAAAGCGATGTGGCCTGCCGCTGCCTTCCAGCCACACCTTGCGCGCCGCCTTGAGTAAGCTGTTGGTTCCAAGGATGTTGGTTTCGATAAAGGCATCGGGCCCGGTGATCGAGCGATCGACATGGCTTTCGGCAGCGAAGTGAACGATGGTCGTCAGCTCGCGCTCTCGGAGCAACCGCTCGACGAGATCGGTGTCCCCTATATTTCCGACAACCAGATCGGTTCGCTCGGCGCCGGCCAAAGTGGAACGGTTGCCGGCATAGGTCAGGCAATCAAGCACGGTGATCGTGTCGTCTGGATGGTTCGCCGACCAATAGTGAACGAAATTGCCGCCGATAAAACCCGCGCCTCCGGTGACCAGCAGATCAGTCACCCGTGACCTCCTCGAGCATCCGCCGCAGGTTCTCGCGCCAATGCATGTGACCGTCTTCCAAAAGGTCCCGCGTTTTCGAGCAGTCCAGCAGAGAAAAAGCCGGCCGGGCGGCGGGGGTGGGGTAGTCGGATGAGCCGATCGGATGGATCGGCACGGTCTTTGCGATCAGCCCCAACGTGAAGGCCTCTTCCTGAATTGCGACCGCGAAGTCATACCAACTGGCGACCCCCGAATCAGCATGGTGAAAAATGCCCGAGGCCTCCGCTCCGGTTAGCGCCCAGAGCGTTCGGGCAAGCCCGTGCGCCCAAGTCGGTGAACCGATCTGATCAACAACAACCCGCAGTTCGTCTCGTTCGCGTATCAGCCGCAGCATCGTGCGAACGAAATTGGTTCCGACCGCAGCGTATACCCATGAGGTGCGGACCAGCAGGTCCTGAGAACGTAGCGCCTGTTCTCCCGCAGCCTTGCTGCGGCCATAAGCCGACAGCGGCGCGGACTCATCGCCGGGCCGGTATGGCCTCGACGAACGGCCATCGAACACGAAATCGGTCGAGACATGGACGAGCCTGCCGCCTGTCTCGTCCAATACTGCGACTATCGCCTCCACCGCGCCCGCGTTGATCGCCATCGCCGCCTTCTCTTCGCTTTCGGCGCGGTCCACGGCGGTGTAGGCAGCGGCGTTAATCACCAGATCGGGCGCCTCGGCACGAATGCGCGCTTGCACAGCCTCGTAATCGGCCAGGTCGAGCGCGGACCGATCCAGCGCTACAAGGGTGATATCGGCCGGCACCAAGGCGACCAGTGCCGCGCCCACTTGTCCCGAAGCCCCGGTAACAATCGCCTTCACGTATAGGCCTTGACGGCTTCGAGCGACACGCCGTCGCGGTCCTTGGGCGACAATTGCACGTCCATGCCGGCAATCGGCCATGCGATGGCCAGGTCGGGATCGTCCCAGGCAAGCGTATGCTCGTTTTCGGGCGCATAGGGCGCGGTGCACTTGTAGAGAAAGTCGGTATCGTCCTCGAGCGTGAGGAAACCATGGGCAAAACCCTCGGGGACCCAGAACAAGCGCTTGTTCTGCGCAGAAAGCGTCACCGATGCCCAACGGCCGAAATGGGGCGACGAGCGGCGCAGGTCCAGCGCAACGTCGAAAACCGCCCCTCGCGTAACTCGCACCAGCTTGCCTTGCGCACCCGGGTTCTGAAAATGCAGACCGCGCAACACGCCCTTTTGCGAGCGCGAGTGGTTGTCCTGAACGAAATCGAGGTCGAGCCCATTCTGCGCGAAGGTGCGGGCGTTCCAGCTTTCCAGAAAAAACCCGCGCTCATCGCCGAACACGGCTGGCTCGATGATCAGCGGACCGGGTATGGCGCATTCGACGATATTCACCGAGCCTTACCCGTTCTCGAGCAATTGCATCAGATATTCGCCGTATCCCGACTTGCGCAGCGGCTCGGCGATCCTCGCCAGGCCCTCATCGTCGATGAATCGCTGACGCCAGGCGATCTCTTCGGGACAGCAGATTTTGAGGCCCTGCCGCTCCTCGGTGATGCGCACATAAGTGCCCGCATCGAGCAGCGAGCCGTGCGTGCCGGTGTCGAGCCAGGCAAAACCGCGACCCATGATGGAAACGTTGAGGTCACCCTCATTCATGTAAAGCCGGTTCAGGTCGGTGATCTCGAGTTCTCCGCGCGCCGATGGCTTCAGGCTGCGCGCGCGCTCGACCACGGTATCATCGTAGAAATATAGGCCGGTTACCGCGTAATTCGATTTGGGGGAGACAGGCTTTTCCTCGATCGACGTGGCCAACCCCTGCTCATCGAAGGCAACCACGCCATAGGCGTGCGGATCGTTCACCCGGTAAGCAAAGACGCTGGCACCGCTTTTTCGTGCGCTGGCGTCACCCAGCAGTTCGGGCAGACCGTGGCCGTAGAAGATGTTATCCCCTAGAACGAGCGCGCTGTGCGCTCCGCCAAGAAAATCGGCACCAATATGATAAGCCTGCGCCAGGCCATCGGGGCTTGGCTGGACAGCATAGGATATCGCCGTTCCGAACGCCGAGCCGTCGCCCAGAACCCGCTCGAACTGTTCGGCATCATGCGGCGTGGTAATGACAAGGATATCGCGGATCCCGGCAAGCATGAGGGTGCTTAGCGGATAGTAGATCATCGGCTTGTCGTAGACCGGCATCAGCTGCTTGGAGACGCCCCTGGTCAGCGGGTAAAGACGTGTCCCCGAGCCGCCCGCCAGGATGATACCCTTGCGTAAGGGCTGTGCCACGATGCTCGTTCCCCTGCTGCGCCGCGCCCCGGGGACGCTGCGAGGCACCGCGCTTTGCAGCATAAACAATGGGGGTCAAGCGCCTTGCCATGTAGGTCAGGGAGGGTGGGGGCGGTGTCGGTCTTACGGGAAAGCGAGCCAGGCGCGCGTGATTATTATGCGCTAGGGCGGACCGTCCGGAATCGTCGCGGCAAGGCTTGGCCTGCAAGCATCGAGTGACTAGGTGGCTAGCCGATCATGACCATCGCTTCGCCCGCCTGCCAGCTCTATCTGATCTCGCCAGTCGATGTCTCAGGCGCCTTCCCCCAGCGTCTCGAACGCGCGTTGACCGGGGGTCCGGTTGCTGCGTTCCAGTTTCGCGTGAAGGGCGTCGACCAGCATGAGGCAGCGCGGCTGGCCGGCCCGCTGCAGGAAATCTGTGCCGCACATGAAGTGGCGTTTTTTGTCAATGACAACGTGGCGCTTGCCCGGCGCATCGGAGCGGACGGGGTTCATCTGGGCCAGGATGATGGCGACCCCCGCACCGCGCGCGAGGCGTTGGGGCACGACGCGCAGATCGGTGTCACCTGCCATGCGAGCAGGCACCTGGCGATGGAAGCGGGCGACAGCGGCGCGGATTACGTGGCCTTCGGCGCATTCTTCCCCAGCGCCACCAAATCCAGCGAACGTCGCGCTGACCCGGCAATCCTTAAATGGTGGAGCGGATTGTTCGAGCTTCCCTGCGTCGCGATCGGTGGAATAACCGCGTCGAACGCAGGTTCGTTGATTGATGCGGGGGCGGATTTCATTGCCGCCAGCAACGCCATCTGGGGCAGCGAAGACGAGGCGGCGGCGGTACGCGCCTTCGCCGAAGTGATGGCGAAACCCCGCAAATAGGGTATCATCCGCCGTGTGCATATGATTATCCAACCAGCTGAGGGATTGATCCGGAGCTTTGTCCGGCTTCCGATGCCATGCAGAACCGGTTTCGCGGCGGGGGCCGGTTGGATCAATCAGGATGCTGCGAAAACAGCTGCTACCTGGGGCAAGGGTGGGCTGCCCGGGTTGCTGCCGGACGGGCCGAAGCAAGTCGCCGGGAAGCCGCAAAGATCTGTCAGGCTCGAAAATGCGCGAGGCGGCTCGTTGGTGCCAGGAGACCGGCAGCGCATTGGCGGCAGGGTAGTCCGGGGCTTAAGAGTAAGGATTCTACCGGATTTCCGATCGGTGACCGCCGGACGAGGTCAGCGAGCGTGAACTGGGCGGACCGGGCGCTGACCATCGTTGCCAGCGCCACGATTACATCGGCGGCCTGGATCGTTTTCGGCACGATGTATGTGGGGATGGGAAGCGAGGGGATCGATCGGACGGGCGCGTCCGCCACCCCCGCCGATGACAGCACGAACCCACAGGAAACCAAGGATGACGGCGCGACGGCGAGCCCGCCGATCGAACCTGCTCCGCCGGCGCGCGATGTTCTTCCCCCGGCGCGTCGCGAGGTGGTGCAACTTATCGTGCCCGTTCTGAACGTGCGCCCCGATGATCTCGTCGACAGTTTCAGCGACGAACGCGGTGGCGGCAGCCGGCTTCACGAAGCGCTCGACATCATGGCACCTGCTGGCACCAGCGTGGTTGCAGCGGCGCCGGGGGTGATCGAGCGCCTGTTCGAAAGCGCTGTGGGTGGGAATTCCGTTTATGTCCGCTCGAATGATCGCGAGACGATCTATTACTATGCCCATCTCGCCGAATATGCACCCGGGCTGACCGAGGGGCAGAAGGTCAGGCGCGGCCAGCGATTGGGGACGGTGGGCTCGACAGGCCGCGCCGATCCGGAAGAACCGCATCTGCATTTCGCCATTTTGCGTACCGCGCCCGACGCGCAATGGTGGGAGCCTGCAACCGCGCTTAACCCCTATCCTTTGCTGAAGCAGAAATAGTCCCGGCGGCACACCAATGCCTGGTTCGTGGCACCGGGCTCGTGGCGATCTAACGTGTCGGTCGTCTGCTCAGGCTACTTTCGAAGGTCGTTCTTGGGCCTTGATTACGGGACAACACGTCCCCGTCAGCGCCTCACACAGCGCATTCGTCCGGGCTTCTCTCCCTCCATCAAACGCAAAAACCGCTCCGAAACGACGGCGAAGCGATCTCCGGCCAGCGGCCCGGTGGTTATCTCGACAACGGCTTCGCGGCGGAGATATGTGCCCCCACCGCCCGAAGACCGGTAGCGTGAGGCATTGAGGACGGTGAAGCTGCGATCCTCCTGGACAACGCCCGCGTTCCCCTGCGCATCGCCGGGCAGCTCGCAGACATAGGCACCGCGCGCCAGCGTACCGATCGGACCCTGTGCCACCGCGGGCAGCGCTGCGAAGGAAAGCACCGCAAGACCCAGCGCAGCAAGCGCGTTGAAGAAGGCGCGTCTCATCGAGGTTCCATAGCTGCCCGAGGGTTACAAAAAGATTAACCCTGCAAAATCGTCAGCTGGCGCCGCTGCCCGTCAGGCCCCCCGGTTGCCCACTTCCCGAAGCCGGTCTAGGGCGCTCGCTATTCTGTGCCATCTGTCCGACCTCAAATGAAAGCCTGCTGCGCATGAAAATCTCCGGTGTTGACATCCGCCCCGGTAATATTCTCGAATATGAAGGCGGTATCTGGAAGGTGGCCAAGATCCAGCATACCCAGCCTGGCAAGGGCGGGGCCTATATGCAGGTCGAGATGAAGAACCTGCAGGACGGGCGCAAGACCAACGTGCGCTTTCGCTCCGCCGATACGGTGGAGAAGGTTCGGCTGGATACGCAGGACTTCCAGTATCTCTATGCCGAGAGCGATATGCTTGTCTTCATGGACAAAGAGACATACGAGCAGATCAATCTACCGCGTGATCTTCTTGGCGACGCGGCCGAGTTTCTGGAAGACGGCATGGATGTCACGCTCGAGCTATGGGACGAAAAGCCGATCAGCGTGGCGCTGCCCGAGCAGGTCGAGGCGGTGATCGTCGAGGCCGATGCGGTGATCAAGGGCCAGACCGCGTCGTCGAGCTACAAGCCGGCGATGCTGGAGAACGGCGTGCGCGTGATGGTGCCGCCGCATATCGAAAGCGGCACGCGGATCGTGGTCGATGTCTACGAGCGCACCTATGTGAGCAAGGCGGGGTAGGGCAGGCCGATGCGCAAGCCGTCGCTCGATACGCGCCGCCCGCTCTGACATGGCGATCGTCACCGGTCTCATCCGCGTCATGGAAAAGGCCGCGCGCAAGGCGGGGGGCAAGTTGCGCCGGGATTTCGGCGAGGTCGAACAGCTCCAAGTCTCGCGCAAGGGTCCGTCCGACTTTGTCAGCCGCGCAGACCGCCAGGCCGAGCGCACGATTTATGACGAACTGCTTCATGCCAGGCCCGACTGGGGCTTCGTGCTGGAGGAGGCAGGCATCATCGAAGGCGATCCGACACGTCCGCGCTGGATTGTCGATCCGCTCGATGGGACCAGCAATTTCCTGCATGCCATCCCGCATTTCGCGGTGTCGATCGCGGTCCAGGAGCCCAAGCCCGGCAGTGGCTGGGGTGAGGTGGTGGCCGGGCTGATCTATCAGCCGATCACCGACGAGACCTTCTGGGCCGAGAAAACGCGTGGCGCCTGGCTGCAGGATGCCCGGCTAAGGGTCTCGGGGCGGCGTCAGCTCGCCGACGCGCTGATCGCCACGGGCACGCCCTATCAGGGCCACGGGGATTTCGCCGAATGGGCAAGGGTGTTCGGCGTGCTCGGCCCGCAGGTGGCGGGGATCCGGCGTTTCGGTGCCGCCTCGCTCGATCTTGCCTGGGTCGCGGCAGGGCGGTTCGACGGTTTCTGGGAAAGCGCGCTATCGCCCTGGGACACTGCTGCGGGCTGCCTCTTGGTGCGCGAGGCGGGCGGCTTTGTCACCGACTACCGGGGGCGTTCGCTTCCCGTTTGCGACGAAGAGGTGATCGCCGGCAATGATCCGCTGCATTCGCGGCTGCACAAGCTGATCGCCGGGGCGCTCAAGAATTGACCCGGGCCGCCGCTTGAACCGATGGCTTGGCGCCGCTACCGGGCGCTCATGCTGCCGCTCGCGGGCCCCCGTGGTGGAATTGGTAGACGCGCTCGACTCAAAATCGAGTTTCTTCGGAAGTGCCGGTTCGAGTCCGGCCGGGGGCACCATCGCCTTTGTGGTCTGCCAAATGATGGCGATATGGCGCCGTTCGGAACAGCTGCGGCTGGCCAGGCTGACCAACGCGCAAGAGCTAGCCCGAACCCCGGCACGGCTCCGATGTCGAACGAGGAGACCCGGTTATGGAATCGCCGCTCGAAATCGGAGCCGATCGCTACCAGGCCGCCGCCTCGTACCCTTATGCGCGCAATCCCAAACTGCGGTTCGACCAGCGCCGCCTGGCCTCACTGGTTGGCTATGTCGCGCTGGGATTGCCCGTAATTTTGGGGCTTGGCGGGCTTGCGCTTGGCCGTGTGCGCCCGTCGATAAGTGCTTACCATTATGAGCCATTTATGCTCGGCGAACTATACACCGGAGCGATCGTCTTCATCGGTGCGCTGTTGCTCGCCTATCGCGGCTGGCACCCCAAAGTGGCTCGGCTGGCGTCGATTGCCGGCATCTGCGCGCTACTTCTTGCCCTGTTCCCACATCGCGGATGGCAGGAGCTGTGCCGCGAGCGGGTCGGTGCATTGACGGGGCCGCAATGCGCGCCGCCCGGCTGGCTCGAGGCGGCAAGCCCGCTCTTTCACCTCGTTGCCGCGGCCGTCCTTTTCCTGACCTTGGCGTTCTTCTGCTTGTTCGTCTTTACCAAACTCGAACCGCATCAACGGGCGAATGGCAGTAGCGTTGCAAATCCAGCCAAACGCCGCCGCAATGCGATCTACCGGGCGAGTGGCGTTGCCATTCTTGGCGCGATGGGGGCGATCGGCCTGGCCGGGGTGATCGATTTGCGCTGGACTCAGGAATGCGGGCTGGTGTTCTGGATGGAAGCGGTCGCGATGACAGCCTTCGCAGTCTCATGGATCGTTCAGGGCCGTGCTTCCGGATCGGCGCTGCTCGATGCGCGCGACCGGCAGGACGTCCTGCGTGCCAGCGGGCACAGCTGACCCGCCGCGCTTGCGGATCCTCACCGCTATTGTGCGCGACAGCGGCCTGCGGCTTCCCTATCAGGGGCCGGCCTGTGATGATCGAGCCGCCCTCCTTCCACGCGCTGGCCGCGATGATCCTCACGGTGGTGATGTTCGTTGCCTTCGCGCGTGGCCAACTGTCGACCGAGATCGTCTCGCTGATGGTCATCGCGGTGATTGCGGTGGGCCTGTATTTCTTCCCGCTGCCTCGGACACAGCCCACCGATGGCCTGACGATCGCCTTCTCGGGGTTTGGCCATTATGCGCTGATCACCATCTGCTCGCTGATGATCATGGGCCGGGGCCTAGTTGTTACCGGCGCGCTCGAACCCGCCGCGCGGCTGCTCGAGCGGGTGTGGAAGGTCAATCTGCAGCTCGGCCTGGCGGTGTCGCTGCTGATCGCCTTTTCGCTGTCGATGGTCGTCAACGACACGCCAGTGCTGGTGCTCTTGCTTCCCATCTTCGTGGCGCTCGCCCAGCGCGGCGCCATGCCGGCGTCCAAGACACTGATCCCGCTCAATGCCGCAGTGCTGATTGGGGGCATGGCCACCACCATCGGCACTTCGACAAACCTGCTCGTCGTATCCATCGCCCGCGATCTGGGTATGCCCGAGATGGGCGTGTTCCATTATACGCCGATCGTTCTGGCTGCTGCCGTCGTGGCCTTTCCCTATCTGTGGCTGGTGATGCCGCGACTGTTGGGTGACAACACGCCCGGCACGCTGCTTGCCGAGCGCCGTTTTTTCGCTCGGATGGGCATTCCTGCCCAGAGCGAGCTTGTCGGACGGACGATGGATGAGGCCGCGCCCCGGTTGCCCAAGGACTTTCGTTTCGAGGAACGACCGGCGGGCGCTTTCGTGGAAGGTCAGCGACTGCTGGTATCGGGCACGCCGACTGCGCTTGATGATGCGATGCGGCAACTCAAGGGGCAGATCGCGCCTGCCTGGGTGCTCGAGAAGATCCGCGGCAGTTCGCGTTCCCAAAGCAAGGACATCCAGGTGGTCGAAATGGTGGTCACCGCCGATTCGCGTATTGCCGGGCGGACATTGGCCAGTTCGGGCATCGCCGATCTGTACGGTGTTGCGGTGCTGGGGGTCTACAAGCCCGACCGGTTGCTGGGTCACGCCCAGCTCCCCGCGGATCGGCGGATGCTGCGGCTGATAGAGGGCGATGTGCTGCTTGTCATGGGAGTGCCCGACGCGCTTGAGGAGTTCGCGCAGGGCGACAGTCTGCTGCAGCTCGAAGGCGCCAAGGTGATGCCGCGCCATTCCAAGGCGGTGCTTTCGGCGCTCATCATGTTCGGCGCAGTTGGTTCGGCGTCGCTGGGCATTCCCATACCGGGGCTGGACGGCTTCACCATGTTCAAGCTGCCGATCGCCATTTCCGCGCTGGCGGGCGCGATCCTTATGTTTGTCACCGGTTGCGTCAAGTTCGACCGGGTGGGAAGGGCGCTTTCGGGCAAGGTCATCGTGCTCGTGGCGGCAAGTATCGCCATCGGCCGGGCGGTGCTCGATTCGGGCGCCGCCGGATGGCTCGGCGAAGCCTTGGCGATCGGGTTGCAGCATCTGCCGGCAGCCGGCGTGCTCGCGGCGATCATGTTGTTCGTCACGGCGCTGACCAACTTCGCGTCCAACGCCACCGCCGCCACCGTGGGTACGCCGATCGCGTTCTCCATCGCCACACAGCTCGGCTTACCACAGGAGCCGATGATTCTGGCCGTCCTGTTCGGCTGCAACCTGTGCTATGCCACGCCCATCGCCTACCAGACCAACATGCTTATCATGGCCGAGGGCAACTACACCTTCGGCGACTATCTGCGCACCGGCGTGCCGCTGGTGGTCATCATGGTGGTCACGTTGAGCATCCTGCTGGCGGTCAGCTATGGGATGTAGCGGACATCGCTTTTTACATCGCGGCTGGTAAAACTTCGCAGCCCATTTGCCGCTTGTTAACCCCCTTGCGCTAGCTCCCTTTCGCGAAAGGAGCTCGCATGATGACCAAATGTACTGCCTGCCGTGATGGGACGAAGCTGCCGTTTGCGATCAGAACCGCATTCCAGCCAATTCTGGACATGACGACAGGGTCTGTCTTTGCTTACGAAGCACTTGTCCGCGGCCCCAATGGGGAGGGTGCAGGGCACGTGCTCTCGCAGGTTACCGACGACCTGCTCTATGCTTTCGATCAAGCCTGCCGCGTCACCGCCATCCGCGAGGCGGCCCAGTTGGGTTTGCTCGATACCGGCGCGAAGCTGTCGATCAACTTCATGCCCAATGCGGTCTACTCACCCGCCGCCTGCATCCGCCTGACGCTGGAGACCGCGCGCGAGGTTGGCATGCCCCTCGACCGGCTGATCTTCGAATTTACCGAGAACGAGCGGATCGATCAGGCGCACACGCGCACCATCATCGATGCTTACCGAACCTTCGGCTTCCAGACTGCGATCGATGATTTTGGTGCCGGTTTTTCCGGCCTGAACCTGCTTGCCGAACTTGCGACCGATATCGTCAAGCTCGACATGGATCTTATCCGCGGCATCGATGCCAACGTGCCGCGCCGGCATATCGTCAAGGCCCTGCTGGCGATGTGCATCGATCTTGACCGCCTCGTCATCGCCGAGGGGATCGAGACCGAGGGGGAGGCAATGGTCCTTCGCGAACTGGGCGTGCGTTACATGCAGGGCTACTATTTCGCCAAACCGCAGCTCGCCGCGCTGCCTGCCCCCGACATCAACCTGGAACAGTCCCCCGGGGCCAGCGCAACAGGTGCCGCATCTCCGGTTGACACTGGCACGAATATCGCACGCGCCGCCTGATGGACTCAACCTCGACTGGGCCGGACAACGCCAAACCCGCTCTGAGCCAAACCCGGTCGAATTCGGTCAGCGCAAAAAGTCGTCGATCGTGCGCGGCTGGCCGAAGGGCGCCTGTTCGGGATAGAGATGCTCGTAAGTCACCGCATTCTCGATCACGCGGTGCACATAGTTCTTGGTTTCGAAGAACGGGATCCGCTCGATCCAGTCCAGCCAGCTGATCGCGCCCGAGCGCGGATCGCCGTTCTCGCGCAGCCAGCGGTTCACGTTGCCCGGCCCCGCATTATAGGCCGCGAAAGCGAGCGGATAGCTGCCATCGTAACGTGCGATCAGACGTTCGATGTGGTTCGATCCAAGCTGCATGTTGTAGCCGGCATCATCGATCAGCGCGTTGGTGCTGAAGCCCAGCCCCGCCTTCTGTGCCTCCTCGCGAGCGGTGGCGGGCATCAGCTGCATTAACCCACGCGCGCCTGCATGACTGATCGCGTTCTGGGCGAATTGGCTTTCCTGCCGGGCGATCGCGTGCACCATCGTCCAGTCGGTTCCGCGCGGGGTCTCCAGGCGGGGGAAGCCGATCCGCGTGAAACCACCGTGGCCTTTGGCCATGGCGGCTTCGGCAAGATTGACGGCAAGGTCACGCCGGCCGATGTCGCGGGCAAGCTCGGCCACCAGCAGATGCTCGCCCCCGGTCTCGGCCTCGTCCGCAATCGCCCGATAGAAACGGATACCCGTCGACCAGGGCGCATCGCGCGCCACTTCGCGCACCGCCGCCGTCAGCGGAGCGGCGGTGAATTCGGCGCGCTCTTCAGCCGAGATCGACAGCGCTGGTGTCCGCTTGAAAGACGGCATCGTGCGCCCCAGGCGGGCGAGCGCGAGCTGGCCATAGAACCGCTCGGGATATTGCGCCGCCATCTCGTAATAGCGCGCCGCCTCGCTGGTGTCGCCCGCGCGTGCCGCTGCATGGCCAGCCCAGAAAAAGCCCTTCGAGCGTGTCTGCGGCGTACGCGCCGCCGCGCCGTAGCGATAGAACAGAGGTGCGGCACGGTTGCCGTCGCCCAGTTTCCACAGCGCTTTGGTGCCTCCCAGCCAGGCAAGCGATGTATAATCGTCGCGCAGTTTGAAGGCCTTGGTGGAGATGTCCTCGCCCGGCTCGAACGCCTCATCGAGCTTGGCCGCGATTCCCGCAGCGCGCCGCGCGTCGGCCAGCTGCGCGACGTTCAGCTGCTCTTCGACCCACGCGGTCTCGTCGAACGGCAGTGCCTCGAGCGGGGGCCGGTTCGTCATCAGCGCTACCGCTTCTTGCGGCCGCCCTTCGAGCCGCAATTCGCGACTGCGATTGAACAAGTAACCCGCATCGCTCAGTGCGAGCGGATTGGCGACGGCGCCATCGCCCCCCTCCAAAATCGCCAGCCGGGCCAGGAAAACCGCCAGCTTCTCGGGCGATACCCGAGCCAGCTGCCGGCGTGCCGCATCGGGCTCGCGTTGCCATAGCAGAGCATCCATCCGCGCATCGTGATCGGCTGCGGTGAAGCTCGCACCATGCCGCGCCAGGATCGCCGCTTCGGCGGTATCGCTCATCTCGCCGCCTATCCAGGCATCGCGGGCCATCGCTCGTGCCCGCGCAGGCTGCGTATCCAGGGCTAGCGCGTAATGCGCGCGGGCGAAATTGGTCAGTGGTTCGTAGCTATCGAAGAAGGCCGCCAGCTGGGATGCGGGCACGAATTCGGCACGCAACCTCGCCTCTGCATATCTGCGCAGTCGATCGGACTGGGGGAAGCCGGGATTGCGCAGCAGGAAGGTGGCGTAATCGGAGAAAGACAGATCGGGCGTCGCCACGAGCTGCTCCCAGCGCGCGATCTGCGGCGCCATCTGTCCCGGACCCTGCGCTGCCAACGCCGCGCGTGCCGCATCCCAATCACCCGCTTCAGCCTGCCAGTTGCCCTGCGCAGCGGCGAACGGGGCGGGCAGGAAGGACATCGCAGCAAGGACGGCGGCGGGAATGGCTTGGCTCAGCATGCTGGACATGATGGCGACAGGCTCCTTATCAGGCGGTGAATGACCAGCCTTCGAGCGACGGACCACGGACATGGTAGCCTGCGCTCCCGGCGATCAGATTTCGGGGGCGGTGAATGTTTCAGGGCTCGATACCGGCGCTGGCGACGCCGTTCAAGGACGGCGCGTTCGACGAGGATGCTTATCGTCAGTTCGTCACCTGGCAGATCGATTGCGGCTCCTCGGCGCTGGTTCCGTGCGGCACCACGGGCGAATCGGCGACGCTCGACAATGACGAGCATCACCAGGTTATCGCGGTGTGTGCGCAGACCGCCGCCGGCAGGGTGCCGGTGATCGCGGGCGCGGGAAGCAACGATACCAAGACCGCATTATGGCATATCCGCGAGGCGCAGGCCGCCGGGGCCGACGCGGTGCTGCTCGTTGCGCCCTATTACAACCGCCCGAGCCAGGCGGGGCTGCTGGCGCATTTCTCCTATCTGGCCGAACGATGCGACCTGCCGATCGTGCTTTACAACGTGCCAGGGCGCACGGTGACCGACATCCTGCCTGAAACCATCATCGAACTGGTGCGCCGTTTTCCCGGCAAGATCGTCGGGCTGAAGGATGCGAGCGGCGACCTTACGCGCGTGGTCACGCAGCGCATGGCGCTGGGCGATGCGTTCTGCCAGCTTTCGGGGGATGATCCGCTGATGCTGGCCGGCTATGCGCTGGGTCAGGTCGGCTGCATCTCGGTCACCGCCAATGTCGCTCCGAATTTGTGCGCGCAATTCCATGCCGCGGCGGCGGCGGGCGACTTCGCCGGGGCGCGTGAACTGAACCAGCGGCTCTATCCGCTGCATCGCGCGCTGTTCGCCGATGCCAGCCCCGCACCAACCAAATATGCGCTCTCCAGGCTACACGCCTGGTTTGCTCCCGATGTTCGCCTTCCCCTCGCCGAATGCAGCGAGGCGGCTAGGGAGGCGGTCGATGCGGCAATGGGGGGGGGCGTGGGACAATGACTGAAACAAAGCCCATCTAGTTAGCGGAACTTAGCCCACTGCACCAAGCTGTTGGGAAAGGGATTTCTGCGTTCACCGACCTAGAGTTTGCGATCCAAATGTTCTTTGCCGACCTTCTCGAGCCAGCGGATCGCTTACTTTCCGTCACCGCAATAAATGCGGTGCAGTCTTTCAGTACAAAATTAAGAATGGTCGATGATGTTGCGCAGTGCGCATTGGATGATTCGGACCTGTACAATCTCGGCGCTCGGGTAAAGGAGAGTAGGCCTAGCGTACCCGATTAGCGTCGTCGCTCAACCCCCTTTCGTTGGTCGCGGATCCACCCTACATGCCCCGCCTCATGGCCCGCCCCAAACCCGCCACCTTCGACAAGCACAAGGTCGTCGCAGAAAACCGGCGCGCCCGGTTCGAATATGCGATCGATGAAACCTTCGAGGCGGGCATCGCGCTCGCGGGAACCGAGGTCAAATCGCTGCGCCAGGGGGAGGGCTCGATCGCCGAGAGCTATGCCCATGTCGAGAATGGCGAGTGCTGGCTGGTGAACGCCAACATCCCCGAGTTCAGCCATGGCAACCGCTTCAATCATGAACCCAAACGGCCGCGCAAACTGCTCCTTCACGAGCGCGAGATCGGTCGGCTGATGGGGGCGGTGGAACGCAAGGGGATGACGCTGGTGCCGCTATGCGTCTATTTCAACGCGCGCGGCCGGGCGAAGATCGAACTCGCGCTAGCCAAGGGGCGACAGGCGCATGACAAGCGCCAGCTCATCAAGGACCGCGACTGGCAGCGCGACAAAGCTCGGCTGCTGCGCGAGCGGGGCTGATCGGGAAAGCGCGAAGCGGCAGGTGCGGCGAGGCTTTCTCGTTAAGCGATCGTTTGCCGTTGGCGGTCTATAGCGGCCTTTCCGCAGGCGCGAAAAGATGCAAGGGACCGGGCGCGGATGGCGAAGCGCAAGACCAGTTGGCTGACGGCCAGAATGCCGACTCGCGCGGATATGGAGCGCAGTCGCTGGCTTGCGCCTATCGCACACCGGTTCGGCCATTCCGAGCTATGGCGTTTCACCCGCCGGTCGGTGCCGCGTGGCGTGGCGCTGGGGTTGTTTGCCGGCTTCATCATCCCGCTGGGTCAGATCTTCGTCGCGGCCTTTCTCGCGCTGCCGTTTCGCGCCAATATGCCATTGGCGGCGCTGGTCACCTTCGTCACCAACCCCTTCACCCTGCCGTTCTGGTTCTACATCGCCAACCGGCTGGGTCATTTTGTTCTGGTCGATGCAATGCTCGGCCGGCTGATGACGGTCGATGGCAGCCTGGTCGGTGGGTTCGGCTGGTTCCTTGAGGTTGCCGGGGCTACCGCGTTCGGCTTCGTCCTGCTTTCGCTCGGCAGCGCGAGCCTGGGTTACCTTGCGGCCAAGCTCGCCTGGCGGGTGCTCGTGGCGCGCCGATGGAACAAGCGGGCCACACGTCGGCCAGCGCTCGATCCTGCCGAGTAGCCCCACGATGACAGTGCCCCGATTGCACGCGGCTTCCGACACACGAAGGGGTGATGGGCACAAGCTGGTTATCGCCCTAGCGCTCGCCATGATAGCGAGCATCGCGGCGATGTTGCTGATCACCGCCAACCTCACTCTGACGCTCGCCTTTGGCGGTGGTCTTGTTGTTCTTGCGCTTTCAGGCGTTGTTGGAGCGCGGATGCGGCCGGCAGCGGGCGGGGCGGATGAAAGCGCGCCGGAACCGGCTGAGGACTGGTCCTCCGTCCTTACCGTCGCCGATCAGGCGGGGCTGGCCACGGCGGTTACCGATCGTGCCAATCGCCTGGTATGCGCAAGCGAAGCCTACACGCACAGCTTTGGCGGATCGCCACCCACCCGGCTCGAGCTCGACCCAGATGCCGGCGAGGCGCTCGCACAGCAGGCGCGCATGGCTTGGCGTGACGGATCGGGCGGAGCGACGGCCATCGCTTACGCCGGACGGAATTGGCGCGTGCATGTCCGAACCATCGGCAGCGGCGAGGCGCGCTTGGCCTGGCATTTCGCCGAAACCGGCTCGCAAGACCCGGCCGGCGAGCTGGCGCGGGTCATCGCCGGTCCTGTCGGCCAGGTGCTCGGGAATGCAGGCATCGCAGTTGGTCTTGTCGGTTCGGAAGGATTGCTCGTAGCCAGCAACGCGTCTGCCGACCGTCTATGCGAAGGGGCGCAGAGCGATCTGACGACCGGGGCGTGCCCGCAGCTTCCGACACAGCCGGATGAAGCAGGATTGCTGCGTTTCTCTCCCGATCTATCGAAGGACGATACCCGCGCTCATATCGATGTGCCGCTTTCGGACCGCGCAAGCGACACGGCTGGACCCGGCGCGCCCGACCGCCTCGTCATGATGTTCGATAGCGGTCTGATTCAACAGTGTGAAAATGATCCGGCGAATGCGCCGCGCATGCTGATCGCAAGGCTTGTCGAGCACATTCCCTTCGGTCTTGCCGCGGCCGGCCGCGATGGGCGTCTGCTTTTCGCCAACCCCGCCTTTCGCCGCGCTTCCGGCATTGCCCGAACTGACGAGGCGGAGCGTTTGCCGGTCTACCCCTCTGACCTGGTCCTGCGCGAAGACAAGCCGGTGCTCGCCGATGCGGTGCGCCGTCATGCTTTCGGGAACGAGTCCAGCACCGATCTGACGGTCCGGCTTGCCCAAAGTCCCGAAGAGCCCATTATGCTCGGTCTGGTCGGCGTGCGCGGGGCGGGTAAGGTGGCGGTGCTTATCACCCTAGCTGACATGACCGAGGAGAACCGGCTCAAGCGGGAGGTCGCACAGCAGACCAAGATGCAGGCAGTGGGTCAGCTTGCGGGCGGCGTGGCGCATGATTTCAACAACTTGCTAACCGCGATCATCGGCACCTGCGATCTCATGCTCGAGCGGCACGCGCCGGGCGAGGAAGATCATCAGGACATCGAGGAGATCAAGGAGAACTCGAACCGGGCGGCAAGCCTCACGCGCCAGTTGCTCGCCTTCTCTCGCCAACAGACGCTCGAGCCTGAGACCATCGCGCTACCGGCGGTGATCGCCGGCATGACCGATCTGCTCGGCCGGTTACTCGGTGCGCGCGTGGCGCTCGATGTTCGCGAAGAGCCCGGCTCGTGGCCGGTGCGGGCCGACAAGCGTCAGGTCGAGCAAGTGGTCATGAACCTTGCCGTCAATGCCCGCGATGCCATCCGCGAGCGTCGCGGCGAGCAGGCGAGCGGCACTCTGACGCTTACCGTGCGGCCGATGCGGCGGGAAGCGATCCGTAGCCTGGGCAATGATTTCATTCCCGAAGGCGATTATAGCGTACTGGAGATCGAGGACGACGGCGGAGGCATCCCGCGTGCTCTGCTCGGCAAGATTTTCGAGCCCTTCTTCACCACCAAGGAGGTGGGCAAGGGCACCGGGCTCGGCTTGTCAACGGTCTATGGCATCGTCAAGCAGTCGGGCGGCTTCATCTTTGCGGAAAACATTCCCGGTGAGGGGGGCGAACCTCGCGGAGCAAGGTTTCTGGTATTCCTGCCTGCGCATCAGGCAACCCCCGAGGAGATCGAGCGGCTGCGGCTCGAGGCCATGGGCGCTGCGCGGGTCCCGGCAAAAGCGGATGACCGCGCATCGACCGGTGCCAGGGTTCTGCTGGTCGAGGACGAGGACATGGTTCGGCGCGTTGCCGAGCGAGCGCTGGTGCGCGCCGGTTACCGGGTGGTGAGCGCGTCGGACGGAGAGGATGGGCTAAGCGCCTTCGATAGTTCCGGGCCGTTCGATATCCTCATAAGCGACGTTGTGATGCCCGGGATCGACGGACCGGCGATGGCGCGCGCGCTCCGCAAGCGCGCCCCGAACCTGCCGGTGCTGTTCATGTCCGGCTATGCCGAGGGCCAGCTGCGCGACGAACTGGAACTTGCCGCCGCCCATTTCATCGCCAAGCCGTTTTCGGTGCGTGAGATTACTGACAAGGTCGCCGCGATACTCAGCGAACGGATGGCGATGCATTAGCGCCGCTATCGGGTATGTAGGACTGTATCCATGCCGGGGGTAGCGGTGCGAATCCTTCGCGCAGCTTTCTGTTCGCACCGGTCAACGCCTGTTGCCGCGCTGTTAGCGCAATGCCGCGAGTTGTCTGCCCGGTCACCATTCACCGCCGGTGCGACAGCAAAATCGACGCCTATTTCTTCCCCTTGGCCGGACCTTGACGCAGGCGTGAGCGATGCGCGCTCATGTCGAGCACTTCGCCCGGCCCGGTATCGTCCTCGCCCTGAAGCAGCCCCAAACGGCGGGCAACCTCCTGATAGGCCTGTTCCTCGCCGCCCAGATCACGGCGGAAGCGGTCCTTGTCGAGCTTTTCCCCGCTGGTGGCGTCCCACAGACGGCAGCTGTCGGGGCTGATCTCGTCGGCCAGGATGATGCGACTATAATCATCCTCCCACAAACGCCCGAACTCGAGTTTGAAGTCGATAAGACGGATACCGATCGCGGCGAACATGCCGCTCATGAAATCATTGATCCGGATTGCCATGGAGGCGATGTCCTGCATCTCCTCGTGCCCGGCCCAGTTAAAACATGCGATATGTTCCTCGGCCACCAGCGGATCGCCCAGTTCATCGGCCTTGAGGCAATATTCGATCAACGTGTGCGGCAGTTGCTCGCCCTCTTCGATCCCCAGGCGCTTCGACAACGAACCCGCAGCGACATTGCGCACCACCACCTCGAGCGGAATGATCTCCACCTGGCGCACGAGCTGCTCGCGCATATTGAGCCGGCGGATGAAATGGGTGGGGATGCCGATATGGCCCAGCTTGAGGAAGACATGCTCGGAAATACGGTTGTTGATGACGCCCTTGCCGTTGATCGTGCCTTTCTTCTGTGCGTTGAAGGCGGTGGCGTCGTCCTTGAAATATTGGATGATGGTGCCGGGTTCGGGACCCTCGTAAAGGATCTTTGCCTTGCCTTCGTAGATCTGGCGGCGGCGGGTCATGCGCAGGCTTCCTCGTTCGACGGCGTACCGGCTGGTCGCCCGTTCGCAAATGCGATCGCCCCGGGGCGCGGGGACACGGGACCTAGGGTCGAGCCGTGTCGCGCGAGGACCGGGGCGCAAGGCGGCAGCTATATACTGCCTGGCGGAGGCTGGCAATCGGGCGGCTCGGCGGTGGCGGTCGCATGATTGACGCAGGGCAGCGCGCTCGCCTAACGGCGCGCCGATGCGGGCGATGATCGGAAGAACGACGCTGCCGGACAAGCGGACTGGCAAGATCGTCGCGCTGACGGTTGCCTCTTGGGCGATGAGCGCGGCACCGGTACTGGCGCAGGAGACAACGCTCGAGGCGGATAGCGAACAATCGCAGCTGCTCGTCGCTGGAGATGAACTTCCCGCCGACACCATCGTGGTCACGGGCACGCTGCTGGGCGTGGAAGCGGACCGCGGCACTTTGCCTGTCGATGTGATTACCGCACGCGATCTGGAGCGCGCCGGCGCACCATCACTGCTCGATCTGGTTCGCTCGCTCCCCGCCTCGGCCGGGGTGTTGGGAGACTCGGCGCCTTTCGACGGGCGCAGCCAGTTCAATCAAGGGTCGGCCAGCATTAACCTGCGCGGTCTGGGTCCGCAGCGCACGCTGGTGTTGCTCAATGGCCGTCGGATCGCGCAGTCGGTCTCGGGAAACGTGCCGCTGGTGGATATCAATCTCATGCCCGTCGGCGCGCTCGACCGGATCGAGATCCTCAAGGACGGCGCGGCGGCGACCTATGGTTCGGATGCGGTGGCAGGCGTGGTGAACTTCGTCACCCGCGAGGCGCAGAAGGGCTTTGTCGCATCGGCGGATTACCGGTTTATCGATGGGTCCGATGGGGACTGGAGCACTGCGCTCTCCTGGGGCGGACAATCGGGGGCGGCGCGCCTGCTGTTCTCGGCCGGCTGGCAGCATCGCAGCGAATTGCGGCCGAGCGAGCGCCAGGCAACGCTGCTGCCTTATGCGCAGAACCCGCAGGGCGGCTGGTCGGGTGGTGGAAATCCAGGCAATTTCGATTTCGACGGAAGGTTGAACGGCCTTGCATTCACTGCCGACGAAGGGTGCGAGGCGGCCGGCGGTTTCCGATCGCTGCCCGGTTCGACGAGCGACCTGTGCTTCACCAATTTTCTGGCCTTCTCGAACCTCATCGAACCCGAGGACCGTATCCAGCTGATCGGCGATGTCGAGATTGACCTCTCTTCCGCCACCCGCTTTCGCGTTACCGCGCTGGCAGGACATACCGATACGGTGCTCAACACCTCGCCCAGCTTCCTGCCCACGATCGCTCCCTCGGCCAGCGCGGCTTTCGGCGGAACGGGACTGTTCACCATTCCCGCCTATGCTCCGGCGTTGGCCGATTATTGCGCGCGGTTCGGCGAGGCGGCAGGCTGCGCGCTCGACGCGTCGGGTGCGCCTGCCCAGGCCGCGCTGGCTTTTCCGGTGCGCTTCCGGCCGTTCCTTGTCGGCGGCAATCCGCTGTTCGACAATGATCGCCGCACCGCCGCACTCGACCGCACTTCGCAGAGCGCCCAGTTGACCGGGGAGATCGTTCACGAACTGGACGATGGCCTCGCCCTGACCGCGGGTCTCACCTGGTCGAGCTATTTTCGCCGGTTCGAGGTGGGCGACGCCTTTGTCGACCTGTTCCAGAACGCGTTAGCGGGGTTTGGCGGACCGGACTGTCGCTTCGCCTCGCCAGCTTCGCGCGCCGGGCTTTCGGCCGAGCAGCTTGCGACCGTTGCCGGGACGCAAGGGTGCACCTTTTTCAATCCGTTCTCCACCGCGATCGAGGCAGATGCGATCACGGGGGAGGGCAATCCCAATTATGCGGGCGCGGGCAATCCGCTTGGCCTGTCCAGCGCACCGGGCACTGGGCTGGTGAACGAGCTCGCCACGATCGACCATTTCTACAACGTGTGGGAACGCACCGCGAGCACCCGTCTGTTCGTCGCCGATCTTGTTTTTGCGGGCGGAAGCGGCATCGAGATGACTGGCGGAGAACTGCAATTCGCGATCGGCGCGCAGTATCGGCGCGACAACTACGCGCGGACCTACCAGGGGGGAACCGATATCGATCAGTTCCCCTGTCCGGGTTCGGTGCTTGGCGGTGCGCCCACCTGTGATCCGCAGACCGGCGCGCTCGGCTTCATCGGTGCGGGACGCGACGTTTCGGCCTCTTCCGACGTCGCAGCGGTGTTCGGCGAATTGCAGGCGCCGGTGACAAGGCGCCTCTCGCTACAATTGGCTGCGCGATACGAGCACTACGGGGCGGGCACCGGCGCTACCTTCGATCCGCAATTGCGCGCACGTTACGAAGTGGCCCGGGGACTGACCTTTCGCAGCGGGGTAGGCACGACCTTTCGTGCACCTCCGCCACAGAATACCGGCGCCGATCTGGTGGTCCTGACCTTCATTGGCGGTGCGTTCCGCGCGGTCGATCTCCTTGCTGATCCCGAACTGTCACCCGAACGTGCCACCAGCTGGAACGCGGGGCTCACGCTCGATCGTTCCGGTCTGACCGCGAACCTGGACCTGTGGCGCACGCATCTTACCGGGGCGATCGAGGCCGAGCCGGTCAGCGGCATCGTCCAGGCGCTGTTCGGCGCGAACGGCAGAGCCAATTGCGGCAACCCGGCTTTCGCGGCGCTCGAAGCGCGGTTTAATTTCGCCGGCGGCAGTTGCGGCGCGGCCAATGTCCAGCGGCTGGCCACCTTCGCCTTCAATTCGGCCGACATCACCACCAGCGGGGTCGATCTGGGCGCTCGCTACGACTGGCGCACCGCGGGCGGCATGGATTTTCGCACCGGCGTAGAGGCCAGCTATGTCCTGGAATACAAGGTGGCCGACACGCTGGTGGAGGGGGTGCTCGTCCAGCCCGCCTTTGATGCGGCGGGCAAGCTCAACTTCCAGACCACCGCCTATCCGCTGCCACGGCTCAAGGGGCGCGCATGGGTGGAAGCACAGGCGGGCAGGCACGCATTGCGGTTGCAAGCCGGCCATGTCGGGTCATACACCGATCAACGGAGCGAGCTGTTCACCCCCAACAACGCGACGCTTGCGGGCATAGCGGTGAAGCGTGGCGAGCGGATCGGCGCTTTCAGCACCTTCGATGCGATCGGGCGCTGGCAGGCGGGACATGGTCTTACGCTGACGCTGGCACTGCTCAATGTGCTGGATGAGGCACCCCCGTTCGCGCGCCTGGACCAGAACTACGATCCACTCACCGCGCACGCGCTGGGCCGCACGGCCCGGATCGCGCTAACCACCGCGTTCTGATCGTTCTGCAACGCGTGCCAGCCCCTGCTGGCTCGATCGCGCGAGTTTGCTAAGGCGACATGATGCTGGACAGGCGACAGATCATCCGGGCCGCGATAACCGCCGCAGCTATTGCCGCGAGTTCGCCGCTCGCCGCGCAAACCAGGCGCAAGCCGCCACGGTTGCAACAGGACGATACGGTGGGGCTGGTCGAGCCGGCGGGCTATTCGGAAGGTCCCGAGGCAATGGCGGCGGTGGCGGCAACCGTCGCCGGCATGGGCCTGGTCCCGCGGTTCGGTGCGCATGTTGCGGCGCGGTATGGCTATCTTGCCGGCGACGACCACCAGCGCGCCGCCGACCTCAACGCGATGTATGCCGATGACGATGTGCGCGCGGTGTTCGCTGTGCGTGGCGGCTGGGGAAGCGCGCGCATCTTGCCGCTGCTTGACTGGCGGACCATCGCCGCCAATCCCAAGCTGCTGATCGGCTTTTCAGACGTCACCGCGCTTCATCTGGCCTTTGCCGCGCGCGCGGGCTTTCCCACCATACACGGGGCCAATGCCGCGTCGAGCTGGCCGCAAAGAAGCTGGGACAGCTTGTGGCGGCTGGCCTTTGCCGGCGAGCGGCCGGTGCTTGAGACCGGCGGCGCGACGCTGGTCGGCGGAACCGCACGCGGGCGGCTGATGGGCGGCAATCTCACCGTGCTGACGACGCTTTTGGGCACGCCGTTCATGCCTGACTTGGCAGGAGCCATCCTGGTGCTGGAAGACGTGGGCGAAGCGGAATACCGGATCGACCGGATGCTCACCCAGCTCTCGCTCGCAGGCATTCTGGACAGGGTCGCGGGCGTGGTCTTCGGCAGCTGCACGGGCTGCACCGCGCAGGTGTTCGATTATGCGGGTTTCACCATTGCCGATTTGCAGCGCCACCACCTCGCGTCGCTCGGCGTGCCGGTGGTAACGGGGGCGGATATCGGCCATATCGAAGGACAGTTGAGCGTGCCGCTGGGCTGCGAGGCCGAACTCGATGCCGAGGCGCGGACCATCCGGATGCTGGAAAGCCCCGTTGCCTGAAATCAATTGCCTGAACACGCGCCCGGCCGTGACACCGCCCCCTCAAGCCTGACAACCCCCTTGCCCGACAGAAACCGTCAATCGTGCAGCTTGGCCGCCGTCTGCGTTACGCGGCGACCGAGATAGGCGGCCCCGTCGAGCTCCACCTGCGACGGACGCCGCGAACCATCGCCCGCGGCCAGCGTCGTCGCTCCGTAAGGCGCGCCGCCCTTCACCTCATCCACACCCATCTGTGCCTTGAAGCCGTAGTCCAGCCCGACAATGGTGCACCCCATGTGCAGCAGGTTGGTCAGCACCGAGAGCAGCGTTGTCTCCTGTCCGCCATGCTGCGAGGCGGTGGAGGTGAAGGCTGCGCCTACCTTGCCCACCAGCGTGTCCTGCATCCACAACCCGCCCGTCTGGTCCCAGAACGCCGCCATCTGGCTCGACATGCGACCATAGCGCGTCGGCGTACCCACAATGATGCCGTCATACGAGCCGAGCGCGTCCGGTCCCTCGATCTGGTCATGCCCGTCCATTTTGCGAAAGCCGGCCTTCTCGGCGACCTCGGGCGGCGCTGTCTCGGGAACGTGACGGATATCGCACTGGTGCCCCGATTCGCTCACCCCCCGTGCGACAGCCTCGGCCAATTCGGCAACATGACCATAGGAGGAATAATAGAGGACCAGAATGCGCGCCATGAGATGTGCCCTTTGTTAGATTAGCGGATACCTGCTTTCATAAGCGCAGGTGCGCGCGGCGGTTCCGCCTTCGGTCAGGCCCCAAAGGTGCTCCAACGCGGTGTCGTGCGAAGGACAGCCGGCGCGAGCGGAATGGTGCCCAGGGGCGGAGTCGAACCACCGACACGACGATTTTCAGTCGTCTGCTCTACCACTGAGCTACCCGGGCATCGCTGCGGCCGCGATCCGAAAGGACCGGCGAGCGAAGTAGCGCCGCCCTATGACGAAGCGGCGCGCGCTTGGCAAGGGGCGGCCCGCCGCTTGTCAAGGAGGTTACTGACCATCGAGTAAGTCGTCGGTGCTGGCGGGAGGGCCGGGCACGCTGTAGCCATCGCTGAACCAACGCGCCAGGTCGCGGTCGCGGCAGCGCGGCGAGCAGAAGGGGGCGGTCAGCGGAGCGGCGGACCGGCGGCAGATCGGGCAGGGGCGCGAGGATGCGCGGTTGGCAGGATCGGTCATGATTCGACGAACTGGGCCTGGGGTGCCTCGATCGCAAGACCCGCATCGAGCTCCAGACGCACTTCACGTCCTGTCCGCCGGGAAACTTCGCTCAAGCGCGCGGCATCGAGCTGCGGTGCGAGCGCGGGGTTGGCCAGCAGCAGGATCGTCCCCGCGCCTGCTAGCATCTCCGCCCGGCGGAGCAACAAGCGCGCCGCGGCGGCGGTAGGGGTGAAGGCAGCGCGGTGCAGCAGCGAGGGTCGCTCGAGCCGGGCGACCAGCTGGACAAAGCCGAAGCCGTTCATCGCCGTGCGCTCGTGCGGCCATCCCGCCAGTTCGCTTGCCAGTGCCGCATCGAGCGCCTGTCGTTCGCGCTTCTCGGCCAGTGTCGGAAAATCGATCCCTATCGAGCCGCCGATATCGAACCTGCGCAACACATGTGCCACCGCCGGGCATGCCGCAAGCCCTAGCCTGTAGGGCTCCTCCTCGCCGTCGATGTCGATCAGCGTCATCGCCGGGGTAGGGCTGAGCACCAGCGTCCCGCCAGGAAACGACACCTCGCGGGAAAAGGCCTCGGCCATCAGCGCGTTCCAGTCGCCTTCGGGAAACCGTCTGACCTCGCGAACCTCATGGCCGTTCTGAACGAGCTGCTCGGCAAGACCGGGGGCAGGGCGCGGCGCTTCCTTGCTCGGCCGCGCGCGCGCAAGCTTGGCCCGGCCCGCTTCGGACATTGCCGGCCGGGTGATCCGCAAACGGATCGCCGCGCCCTCGCTCGCATCCGTCGGCAGCCGCTCGACCAACGCCTGCGTCCCGTCTGCGCACCGGGCGACCCCGCGCGACGAACCACGGCGGCGCGAGACCAACTGGGCTTCGGTGATCGTTCCCGCCCCAAGCTCGTGCGGCCAGCCGACACGCGCCTCGGCAATCTCGCCGGCATCGCATCTGATCGCACGGGCCTCTGCGATCCCGTTCTCGATGTACCACTGCGCCATGCTAAAGCGCGCGAAACCCTGCCGCCACGAGCAGCGCGCGCGTTTCGAACAAGGGCAAGCCGACAATGCCGGAATAGCTGCCCTGAAACCAAGGTATGAGGGCCTCGGCGCGCCCCTGGATGGCATAGCCGCCGGCCTTGCCCCGCCACTCACCGCACGTAAGATAGGCTTCGATCTCTTCGCTCGACAGACGTTTCATCCGCACCGCTGTCTCGCCCAGGCGTTCGCGCAAGGTGCCGTCCGGCGCCATCAGGGTGATTGCCGAGAACACGCGGTGACGCCGGCCCGATAGCAAACCCAGGCAGCGGCGCGCATCGGCCTCGTCCTCGGTCTTGGGAAGAATACGCCGACCCACCGCCACCACCGTGTCGCCCGCCAGCACATGCGCAGCGCCTGCGGCGTGGCTTGCGTATGCCGCGCACGCCTTTTCGCGCGCCATGCGCTGCGCATAGAGCCGGGGCAGCTCGCCGGGCGTGGGCGTCTCGTCGATGTCAGGCGCAATGATGCGTTCGGGATGGACACCCAGCCTCGCCAACAATTCGCGCCGCCGCGGACTGGCCGAAGCGAGGATCAGCGAGGGCATCGCGCCCCCACCCGGTTGCCCCGTGCCGGGACGCCAGGCGCTATTGCGGCCCCGGGCCGCTCCGGCCGGGCATGAAGCGATAGGTGATCCGCGCCTTGGTCAGATCATAGGGCGTCAGCTCGCACAGCACTTCGTCGCCCACCAGCACCCGAATACGGTTCTTGCGCATCCGGCCCGCTGTATGACCGAGCACTTCATGGCCGTTCTCGAGCTCCACCCGGAACATGGCATTGGGCAGCAGCTCGACCACCTTCCCGCGCATTTCGAGAAGTTCTTCCTTCGCCAATCTCAGTCCTTTGGTGCTTCGTGCTTCGGGCCTATCCCGGCGCGGCGCTTTAGCCGCGGGCGGGGCAAAAGGAAAGCCACGGCGAACCGGGTCTCATGATAGCACAAGCGCGCTTGGTCCGGCCGGCCGCGCGCGGTATTGCCCCCGTTAACAAAAGCCAACATAGGCAGGATCGACGCGGGGCCGGGTGCCCGTCACCAGGGACGATCGAGCCTTGCCTACCGCTCACACCTGTGTTGCCGCAATCGCGAGCATGCTGGCGATCTGGCCCGCCGCGTCGGCGCTGGCCCAGGAGGTGGACTTGCCGGAAGCGGGTCCACCGCCATCTCCCGAGACGACGGAGGACACGATCATCGTGTTCGGTCGCCGCCTGGTCGGCGCGGTCGAGGCACCGCAGCCGCCGCTGCTCGAGCTGGGCGAAGAGGAAATCGCCGCCTATGGTGCGGGGTCCATCGCCGAACTGCTCCAGCAGCTTGCTCCCCAGATTACCTCGGCGCGCGGGCGAGGCGGTGGCGGGGGCTTCCCGGTGATCCTGGTCAATGGCGCGCGCATCTCGTCCTTTCGCGAGCTGCGGTCCTATCCGCCCGAGGCGATCGAGCGGGTCGAGGTGCTGCCCGAAGAGGTGGCGCAAAGTTACGGGTTCTCGCCCGACCAGCGGGTAGTGAACTTCATCCTGAAGGACAATTTCGCCAGCCGCGAAGTGGAGCTGGAACATCTCCAGCCGTGGGACGGTGGCTCCTCGACCCAGGAGATCGAGGCGACATATCTGAGCATCGATGGCCCCTCCCGGCTCAACGTCAATCTCGAGTTCGAGACCACCAGCCTGCTGACCCAGGCCGAGCGTGGAATCGTCCAAAGCGACGCGCCGAGCCTGGCGAGCGACCCCGATCCTGCACGCTTCCGTAGCCTTATCGGCAATTCGTCCGGGTTGGAGGGTACTGCCAACTGGTCGCGCCAGCTTGCCCGGCCCGGCTCATCGCTTAGCCTCAATGCCACGCACGAGCGCAGCGAAGTCCGCCGCCTGCTGGGTCTGGATACCGTCCGATTGACCGATCCCGCGGGCGCCAGCGTGCTGCGAAGCGTGAATGCGCAAGGCCCGCTTGCGCTCGACAGCCGCGTCCAGACTACCGCGCTGGGGACTGCGCTCAACGCCCCGGTGGACGACTGGACACTGACCGCCACCGCCGATGCCCGGCTCGTCGATGCAAGCAGCCGGATCGACCGCCGGCTTGAGACCGCCGCGCTGCAGGCCGCCGCCGCTGTCGGCACGCTCGCGCTCGATGCATCGCTCGGTCCGTTCACCGATGCCGGACGCGATACCGCCAACACGAAGACCACTAGCGTTGCCGCGCTTGTCACCATGCGCGGCAAGCCCGTTTCCCTGCCGGCGGGCGATGTGTCGCTCACGCTCGATGCAGGCTACGACTGGAACCGGATCGCCAGCCAGGACACACGGCGGCTGGGCGGCGAGACCGCACTGGTCCGCGGCGCGCTGACCGCCGGGGTCAATATCGGCATACCACTTGCAGGCCGCAGCGACGATGTGCTTGCCGAGCTGGGCGATATCGACCTCAATCTTGCCGTGGGGCTCGATCACCTGTCGGACTTCGGCACGCTGACGGACACTTCGGCAAGCCTTACCTGGGGGCTGACCGAACGGCTGACCGCCACCTTGTCCTATATCACCCGCGACAGCGCGCCGAGCCTTGGCCAGCTCGGCGAGGCTGAGATCGCCACACCCAACGTGCCGGCGTTCGACTTCGCGACCGGCGAGACCACGCTGGTTACTCTCGTAGGCGGCGGCAATCTTGGGCTGCCGGCTCAGCGCCAGCGTGACTGGAAAGTGGGCCTGGTATGGCAGGCCAACCTGTTCGATCAGGCGACCATCTCGCTCGACTATATCCGCAACCGTTCGGATGACGTGGCAGCTGGTTTTCCTCTGCTCACGCCTGCGATCGAGGCGGCTTTTCCGGCGCGTGTCGTTCGTGACGGCGAGGGCCAACTGGTACGGATCGACGAGCGACCGGTCAGCTTTGCGCGCCAGGATGTCGAGCGGCTTCAGCTGGGGATCAATCTGGGGGGACAAATCGGGCGCGACGCGGATGGCGCTGGCGCGGGTACTGAACGCGGGGGCGGGCGGCGCGGCGAACCTTCGGCCATGGCCAGCGGTGGCGGACCCGTTACCGCAACGGGTGCGCCTTCCGCCCGTTTCGAGCCTGCGCGCTTCGCCGCCCTGCGCCAACTCCTTTGCGGAGAGAACGGAGCCGAGGTGGCTCTGCAACTGGCGCGAGGCGAAGCGGTCAGCGCGCCGGATGGCAGCGCGGTCTCGCTGCCGCCGGCAATGGTGGCCCAGCTTGGCGAAGGGGGCGAACCGGATCCCGTGCGCGTGGAACAGGTGCGTCTGGGCGTGTGCAATGCCGAGCCGGCCCAAGTGGGCGCGCCCGCCGCCGATCCTCCACCTGCGAGCACGGATCGGGGCGGCAGCGCGTCGCGCCCCTCTGCCCGGGGCGGTGGCCGCGGCATCGCCGGCATAATGGGACGCGGCCCGGGCGGGGCGGGTCGCTGGTTCGCTAATATCAGCTACACGCTCGAGCTTGACAACAAGGTGCTGGTTGCGCCGGGCGGACCTCTGCTCGATCTGCTGAACGGCGACGCGCTTGCCGGTGGTGGCCAATCGCGTCACCGCGCCGATGCGCTGGTCGGCACGTTCTACAAGGGTTTTGGCTCGTTCCTCAACGCCCGCTATGTCGGCTCCTCGCGCATTGAGGGCGGCGAGCTTCCCGGCAGCACCGACCTGTTCTTCGGTGATCTTTTCACGCTCGACTGGCGGGTGTTCGTCGACATGGGTCGCCAGGAAAGCGCGGTCGAGCGCTTCCCCTTTCTGGACGATGTGCGCATCTCGCTTGATGTCGAGAACATTTTTGACACCCGCCAGCAAGTTATTGATTCAACGGGTATGACGCCGCTGCGCTACCAGCCTTTTCTGATTGATCCGCTTGGCCGGACCTTCGAGATCGAGCTGCGCAAGCTGTTCTAGGCTATCCGCCAGATCGCCGACCCTCGTCACCCGGCGGTGACGATCTTGCCCAACGTATCCCAGGTCGGCCGTGGTCCCCAGTTGCGGTTGGCTCCCAGGTAGGAGTGATCGTCCAGCTCGAGCAGGCCGATGATGGTTTCGGCGACGATGGTTGCTCCTACAGGTCCCAGCCCCTCGCCTTCCTTGCTGCTGCCATCGGGTTCGGCGCGGCCGATTACCTCGGCCTCGGCCAGGATGTACAGCCACAGGGGAATACCGTGCTCCGACAGGCCGGTCCCCAGCGATGCGACCTTCTGGGTTACCTTGGCGATGACGTTGGTGTCGCAGCCGATGGCCTCGGCCACCTTCTCGCCGCCGGGCAGCAGGAAGGTGTTGCCGCGCAGCAAGTTGCGCGTTGCCAGTGATGCTTCTCCCGGCGGCTGGACGAAGGGCAGCTGCAGCAGGTCGCCGGCAAGCTTGGTGTCAAGCTTCTGTGCCCTCGTGACATGCGCGCCGGCAGGCGTGTCGAACAGCTCGTTCATGTCGACCACGCCGGCGGGGTCCGTCAACGCGCTGAAACCATGACCGAGCACTATGCCGAACAGCTCGAGAGCGTCGCTCCCATTTTTTACCTGCACCTTCATCGGGATCATCGAATGGCCGAACCGATAGGCCGCGACCGCGAATTCGACCGGGATGAAGGGCGTGCGCGAACAATAGTGCTGCCGCCCGCAACCCAGGATTCGCTCAACCACCGGGCGTCCGCACATGGCTACAAGGAAGTCGTTCACCAACGCCCACTGGTAGTGCCAGCTCGTCTGACGGCGGGCATGCTCGTAAAGCGCGCTGCCGGCGAGCCCGTCCTCGGCGTGGAGCGTGTCGCAAACGTGGTTGTGGAAACGGATGATCGCCAGATGGAGCTGGCTGATCACCCGGTTCTCATCATTGCGAGGGTCGCCGATTATTGCCCGGCCGCTGGGTGCGCGCAGCAGGTCATCCGCCGCCAAGCCGGCCTGGCTAGGATTATCGGCACCTGTCAGCAGCTTTGCCCCGGCGAAGGGGCCGTCATGCTGGTACAGGTAGGGCTGCGCTTCGGGTCCGGTGCCGTAGATCGAATCGAGATCGAGGGTGGGCGTTCTCACATTGGCGATCTCGCCTGGCCGACTAACCACCGTGTTGAAACTGGTCGATGCATCCAGCGTGATGTCGTGGTCGACGAACTGGCCGAAGAACACCATGCCGACAGACACGCTATCGGTGCGGTCGCTGGCGGACTTGCCGTCCATCGGTCCGTTCCTGCGGCCCACTTCCTGCAAAAGATGCGGCGGCGTATAGGCGGGCGCCAAACGCGGAAACATTCGCCCGAAGCGATCCTCGCGCTGATGCCCAGCATCTTCGTGACCAAGGCGACAGAATTTGGCGATGCCCTGAAGCGGCTTCATCCCATGATGTTCGTGTGCGCTCATGATCTTTCTCTCCTGAATATGCCGCAGGGTCGTGTTGCGGAATTTCTGCCCTACACGAATGGGATGTAAGTAAAAGGGCAGACGCGGTTAATCAACGGGATGACAATTTGGCAGCAAATTAGTGTCACATTCACGACCTTTGCCGATCGCTCGCCAAGCCCCTATCTTCGCCCCCGTATGTCCCGGACCAAGGCAGGATCTCCGAACGACCCGCGAGGCTCTGCGCGTTTCCTCGAGGAGCGCGCTACGGACACGGTGCGCTTTGCCCAACCCGATCTGGAAGCGGGCCTTGCCGCCATCCGTCAGACGGTGCGCACGCTCAAACCCGACCCGGGCGTCTACCGCATGGTCGATGCGCGTGGCGAAGTGCTTTATGTCGGCAAGGCGCGCGCACTCAAGGCCAGGGTGGCCAACTACGCGCAGGTCAAGGCGCTTTCGAGCCGGCTGCAGCGGATGGTGTCGCAAACCAGGGCAATGGAGATCGTCACCACCAATAGCGAGGCCGAGGCGCTGCTGCTCGAGGCGCAGTTCATTAAGCGGTTCCGCCCGCCGTTCAACGTGCTGCTGCGCGACGACAAGAGCTTCCCCTTCATCCTGCTGCGAGCGGGCCATGATTTTCCCCGTATCATGAAGCATCGCGGTGCGAGGCGGGCGCCGGGCGATTATTACGGCCCCTTCGCCAGCGCGGGTTCGGTCAACACCACGATCAATGCGCTCCAGAAGCTGTTCCTGCTGCGCTCGTGCACCGACAGCTTCTTCTCACGGCGCGACCGGCCGTGCCTGCTGTACCAGATCAAGCGCTGCTCGGCGCCATGCGTGGGCCGGATCGACAAGGCCGGGTATGACGAGCTGATCGCCGAGGCACGCGATTTCCTGGGCGGTAGATCGGGCGCGGTACAGGCCAAGATAGAGACGCAGATGGCCAAGGCCTCGCAGGACCTCGATTTCGAGACCGCTGCGATGCTGCGCGACCGGTTGCGCGCGGCGACCTTCATCCAGGGAACGCAGGCTGTCAACGCGAGCGCGTTGGGCGATGCCGACGTCTTCGCGCTCGCGGCCAAGGGCGGGCACATCGCCATCCAGGGTTTTTTCGTGCGCGGCGGGCAGAACTGGGGGCACCGCGCCTTCTTCCCCTCGCACACCGCCGAGCTGGAGAAGGAGGAGGTGCTGGCCAAGGTGCTGGCCCAGTTCTACGAGGAAGTTCCGCCGCCGCGCACTATTCTTGTCGATCGCGAGCTGCCCGAGCGCGAACTTCTCGAACAGGCATTTTGCGAGTTGGCCGGCCGGCGCGTGGAGATCAGCGTGCCGCAGCGCGGCGACCGGCGGCGGCTTCTCGAACAGGCGAGCCGCAACGCGACCGAAGCGCTCGACCGACGGCTGGCGGAGACCGGGACGCAGGCGCGGATCATGCGCGAGCTGACCGACTTCTTCGAACTTGCCGACGTGCCCGCGCGGATCGAGGTCTATGACAACAGCCATATCCAGGGGACCAAGGCGGTCGGCGCGATGATCGTGGCGGGTCCCGAAGGCTTTCTCAAGAACCAGTATCGCAAGTTCAATATCCGCTCGGCACAAAGCGATGATGATCTTGCCATGATGCGCGAAATGCTCTCGCGCCGCTTCGCTCGTGTCATGGAGGAGGACCCGGACGGGACGAGCGGTTCATGGCCCGACCTGGTGCTGATCGACGGCGGCAAGGGGCAGGTGGCGTCGGCACGCGACACGCTGGAGGAGCTGGGTATCGAGGAGGTGCCGTTCGTCGGCATTGCCAAGGGTCCGCATCATGGGCGCGAGGGGCGCGAAGTGTTCCATTTTCCGGACGGGCGCGAGAAGATCCTGCCGCCCAACTCACCCGTGCTGTTCTATCTTCAGCGGCTACGCGATGAGGCGCATCGCTTCGCGATCGGCGCGCACCGGGCCAAGCGCAGCCGGGCAATCAGCGCCTCGCCGCTGGACGAGATTCCGGGGATTGGCCCGGCAAGAAAGCGCGCGCTGCTGCTTCACTTCGGCACCGCTGGCAAGGTTCGCGCTGCCGCGCTCGACGATCTCAAGCGCGTCCCCGGTGTAAGCGAGGCGGTTGCCCGCCAAGTCTACGATTTCTACCATACAAGGGGCTGAGCGGTTGTGCTTTAGGATCCGCCTTAAGCAATCAGCAAGAAAGCGCTTAAGCCTAATGATACTTCTGCTCTATTCATCAGATAGGCTTGGTTCTAGGCTTGTGCGACGACAAACTGTTCCAAAGCGGATCAGATACTATTTTCGGGGAGTTAACAGGCGGTCTGGTCATTGCGTTTGCATCCAAAACGGATCAATACCCGTAATACCTAATGATCAATCTCCTGATCAAGCCATCCAGGGACACTTGAACCATGAAATCACGATTTCTCCTTGCCGCCAGCGCCGCTGCTGCCGCCATCGTCGCCGCCACGCCGGCGTCGGCTGCGACATTGCTTTTCGAACTGAGCGGATCGCGTAGCGCAACCTTCACGCTGCAGAGCAACCCTGTCGTCCCCGATCGGGTGAATTCGCAGCCTATCCTGGGCGGAAGCCAGATCTTTTTCAACAACGTTGCCGGCACTTTCAACGGAATGGAAAGAACCGCGAACGTCAATTTCGGCTCGGGAAATATTCTTGCAGCGCTCAACATCACCGGCGCCGGGCTGCCGTTCACCCAGTTCGGCGGGACCGACGTGTTCTCGTTCGTCGATGGTAGCCCTGTTTTCCAGACCGGAACCTTCCAGTTCACCGGCTTGGCTACGGGCCGCAGCACGCTGGTTATATCCGAGGTGGCACAAGCCATTCCCGAGCCCGCCACATGGGCGATGATGCTGATCGGTTTTGCCTTCGTGGGTGCAACCGCCCGCGCGGCGCGGCGTCGCACCAAGCTTACGGTAAGCTACGCCTAAGGCGTGATGCAAGGCGTCACCGGCCCTGGCGCTGGTGACGCCTTGCAGATCTCCCGGGACTCGTCTCGAGTTATAAGACCGACACGCCGGCACCTTTCGCCGTGCCTGAAAGCCCCGTCAGCCTGCTACGATACCTTATGATACCGGGCGCAGCATTCCTTCTTGTGCCACACTCGCCACCAGCCGTCCGTCGCGCGTGAAAATCTGCCCGCGGCCAAAGCCCCGCGCGCCGCCGCTCCATGGCGCATCGGTGGTGTAAAGCAGCCAGTCGTCGACGCGAAAGTCGTCATGGAACCACAAGGCGTGGTCGAGGCTGGCGGAGCGGATATTGCCCCGCGCCAGGCTCAGCCCATGGGGCAGCATGGCGGTGGCGAGAACCTGGAAATCGCTGATATAGGCCAGCACCGCACGGTGAACCGCCATGTCGTCGGGCAGCGATGCCACGGTGCGGAACCAGGCCTGGGCGAGCGGCGCGCGTGGTTCCTGCTCAAGCCAGGGCGGTGTTGCGACCGGGCGCAGATCGACCGGCTGGGGACGCAATAGCAGTTGACGCACCGGGCCGGGGGCAAGTTGCTCAGCCACCTCGCGCGCCACCTCGCTATCGGGTTTCAGATCCTCTGGCGGGGGAACCCGCGGCATCGCGTCCGCCTGGTGCGAGAAGCCCGACTGCGTGCGCTGGAACGAGGCGGCCAAGTTGAGGATGGGCTGGCCGCGCTGGCTTGCGATCACCCTTCGGTTGGAAAAGCTGCCGCCGTCGAAATCGCGCTCCACCTTGAGATCGATCGGCAGGTCATCCGATCCCGCGCGCAGGAAATAGGCGTGCAGCGAGTGGGCGTGGCGATCCGCGGCAACGGTTCGCCGTGCCGCACCAAATGCCTGCGCGATGGCCTGGCCACCGAACACGCGGCCCGTACCATCGGGTTTTTGCCGACCGATGAACCGGTCGCCCCCGGCCGGCTCGAGATCGAGCAGCAGCACCAGGTCCGCGACCAGTTGCTCAGGCGTCAGGAGCGGTGGTGCAACCGGGTTCATCGCCGCGCGCCATGCGCAAGGCTCCACGCCAGGTCAACCAGCCCGCGCGGCCCGGCGCTCGGGTCTAGTGCCCCGCCAATGCCGCGAGCAGCAGCAGCGCGACGATATTGGTGATCTTGATCATCGGGTTCACGGCCGGTCCGGCGGTGTCCTTGTAAGGATCGCCCACCGTGTCACCGGTCACTGCCGCCTTGTGCGCCTCGGACCCCTTACCGCCGTGATGGCCATCCTCGATATACTTCTTGGCATTGTCCCAGGCCCCGCCGCCGCTGGTCATCGACAGCGCCACGAACAGCCCGCCAACGATCACGCCCAGCAGTAGCGCACCCAGCGCGGCAAAGCCGTTCACCTGGCCCGCCACCGCGGTGATGGTGAAATAGACCACGATCGGCGCTAGCACCGGGAGCAGCGAGGGGACGATCATCTCCTTGATCGCCGCCTTGGTGACCAGGTCCACCGTGCGCGCATAGTCGGGGCGCGAGGTGCCCGCCATGATGCCGGGATCCTTGGCGAACTGGTCGCGCACGTCCTTCACCACGTCGCCCGCCGCGCGGCCCACCGCGGTCATCCCCATCGCGCCGAACAGATATGGCAGCAGCGCGCCGAGCAGTAGACCGACGATGACATAGGGGTTCTCGAGGCTGAAATCGACATCGAGCCCGGGGAAAAATTCTGCCAGATCGGTCGTGTAGGCAGCGAACAGCACCAGCGCGGCCAGCCCCGCCGATCCGATCGCATAACCCTTGGTTACCGCCTTGGTGGTGTTGCCCACCGCGTCCAGTGCATCGGTCTTCTCGCGCACCGCATCATCAAGCCCGGCCATCTCGGCGATGCCGCCGGCATTGTCGGTGACAGGACCATAGGCATCGAGCGCCACCACCATCCCGGCGAGCGCAAGCATGGCGGTCGCGGCATAGGCAATGCCCATCAGCCCAGCGAGCTGGAAGGCAATGATGATGCCCGCCACGATCACGAGGGTGGGCAGCGCGGTCGCTTCCAGGCTGATCGCCAGGCCCTGGATGACATTAGTGCCATGACCCGTCTCGCTGGACTTGGCGATCGAGCGCACCGGGCGGTAATTGGTGCCGGTATAATATTCGGTGATCCAGATGATGAGCCCGGTAATGACCAGGCCCAGCATCGCGCACCAGAACAGGTCCCAGCCGGTGAAGGCGACAAGCTGCGCGGCGGTGCCTTCCTCGGCCAACGACGCGGTGGGGTCGAGGTTCTGGATATTGGGATCGAGCTGAACTGCGCCGATCAGCAGGTTCATGTCGCCCAGCGCCACCTGCATCGCCAGCCAGATCGCCGGCACCGCCAGGATCGCGGTGACCAGGAAACCCTTGTACATCGCGCCCATGATATTGGTGCCGCCACCCAGGCGCACGAAATAGGTGCCGATGATGGAGGTGACGATGCACACCCCGCCGATCAGCAGCGGCAGCGTCATCAGCGGCATCAGCATGTCGCCAAGCCCGGTGAACAGCAGCGCTGTCAGCACCATGGTGGCACCCACGGTGACCACATAGGTCTCGAACAGATCGGCGGCCATGCCCGCGCAGTCGCCCACGTTGTCGCCCACATTGTCGGCGATGACCGCGGGGTTGCGCGGGTCGTCCTCGGGAATGCCGGCTTCCACCTTGCCGACCAGATCCGCGCCGACATCCGCCGCCTTGGTGAAGATGCCGCCGCCGAGCCTGGCAAAGATCGAGATCAGCGAGGCACCGAAGGCAAGGCCGACCAGTCCGTCGATCACTTCCCGGCTGTTGGCCGCGTGACCGACAACGCCGGTCAGCACGGCGAAGAACACCGAGATCGCCAGCAGCGCCAGCCCGGCAACCAGCATCCCGGTGATCGCGCCTGCGCGAAAAGCCAGCGTCAACCCTTGCTGCAGCCCGACCTGCGCCGCCGCAGCGGTACGGACATTGGCGCGCACCGAGATGATCATGCCGATAAAACCGGCGGCTCCCGAAAGCACCGCTCCGAGCACGAAGCCGATTGCGGGAATAAGGCCCAGGAATGCGCCGACGATGATCGCCACGATCACCCCGACGATGGAAATGGTGGTATATTGCCTAGACAGGTAAGCCTGCGCGCCCTCCTGGATAGCGCCGGCGATCTCCTGCATCCGCGCATTGCCGGCATCCGCGCCCACCACCTGGCGGGCGGTGAGAAACCCGTAGACAACCGCCACAAGCCCCAGCACGATGGCGATTGCGATGAGCTCCATGGCGTTTGCATTCCTCCCTGTTTGCGCCGAACCCTCGTGTGATCCGGCACGAAGCGGCAGGGCTTAAGGGGCCGCGTGGGGCGGGGCAAGCGACAAGTTCGGGCGCGCAAGAACCTTTTCCCGGGTCCAGCGCCGCCCCATATCAGCTATGGCAGAAGCCCAGACCTTGCGGGTTCACCACCGGCTCGCCGTCGACGAACAACGCAGCATAGCCGAGCGGTTCGACGCGGCCGATCATCGTCGCGAAGGGCAACAGATGCGCGCTTTGTTCGGGCAAGGTGAACAATAGCCGATAGTCATCGCCCCAGGTCAGCGCCTTTAGTCGGCGCTGCTCGGGCACGGCAATGGGCACGGCGCGGCTGTCGATCGCCAGCGAAACCTCACTCGCCCGGGCCATACGCAACGCATCGAGCAGGAGGCCGTCCGATATGTCCATCACCGCTTTCGACATACCGGCGACACGAATGCCAATGTCGATATCCACCTGCGGTCGGCGATAGGCGCTCGAGTCCGCCCCGGTTCCGTCGCGCAAGGCTTCGAACCCCAGCATCGCGGCGCCAAGCGGTCCGCTGACGAACAGGCCCTCGCCGGGATAGGCCCCCGAACGCGCGGGCACCGGGCGGTGCTGGGCCCGGCCGATTAGGGTCAGGCCGAACACCCGCCGTCCCGCGCCCGATACAGTGTCACCGCCCCACAGGCCGAATTCGAAATGACCCATCGCTTCGCCCAGACCGTCTAGAAAGCGCGCGTTCCAGTCGGACAAGGTGTAGCTCAGAAGCGCTCCCATCGGCCGCGCCCCCTTGGCGGCCAGATCACTCACATTGACCGCTGCCAGCTTGAACGCGACATCGGCCGGGTCCTGGCCGGCAAGGAAATGCACGCCTTCCACCATGGTGTCATGGGTGATGACCAGCGCCTCGCCGCCAATCTCGAGCACCGCCGCATCGTCTGCCAGACCCCGCGCCTCGGGCTCACGCGCAAGACCGCGCAGCGCCTGGATGAAACCCAGCTCGTCCATGGCGCGCTACCGGCGGGTGATCATCGCCGCACCGCCTTGGCCACCGCATCGAGCACGCCGTTGACGAACCGGGCCTCGCGCGGCTCGAAGAAGGCATGGGCAATATCGAGATATTCGCTGATCACGCTGGCTACGGGCACATCGGCTCGGGCGAGCAACTCGTAGGTGCCTGCGCGCAGGATCTGGAGCATGGTCCGGTCGAGCCGGGCGAGCGACCAGCCCTGGGCAAGCCGCTCCTCGAGAAGCGCGTCAATCTCCTCTGCCCGGGCGATAGCGCCAGCGACAAGATCGTCGAAAAAGGCGGTATCGGCGTCCGCATATTGCGCATCCTCGATCTCGCGACCCAGCCGGTGCTGATGGAACTCATCGATCAAGCGCACGGTCGGCACGGCTTCCATCTGCCGCTGATAGAGCGCCTGGACCGCGGCAAGGCGGGCGGCCGAACGCGCGCGCGAGCGGGCGGGGGCGGTCACGACGGCGTGGTGCTCATGTCAGGCGCACCCCGACCGAACGGGCATGCGCGGGCAAGCCCTCGATCTCGGCCAGCACCATTGCCGCCGGACCGATCGTCTCGAGCGCGCCGCGATCGAGCGACAGGAAACTCGTCCGCTTCATAAAATTGAGCACCGACAGGCCGCTGGCAAAGCGCGCCCGGCGACCGGTGGGCAACACGTGGTTGGGCCCGGCGACATAGTCCCCCACCGCCTCGGGCGTGAGCCGGCCAAGGAACACGCTGCCGGCATGGCGGATGCGGGCGAACATGGGTTCCGGATCATCGAGCGCCAGCGCCACGTGCTCGGCCGCCAGCCGGTTGGCCAGCGGCGGCGCCTCGTCGGCCAGATTGTCGACCAGAATGATGACGCCATGCGTGTCCCAGCTATCCTGCGCGGTGTCGGCAGTGGCGAGGTGATTAATCTGCCGGTCCACCGCGTCTGCCACCGCCCGCGCGAAACGGTTATCATCGGTGATGAGGATCGCTTGCGCGGCGGGGTCGTGCTCGGCCTGGCTCAGCAGATCGGCAGCGATCCATTGGGGATCCGCCCTGCCATCGGCAATGACCAGAATTTCGCTTGGACCCGCCATCATGTCGATACCCACCACGCCGAAGAGCTGGCGCTTGGCCTCCGCGACATAGCTGTTGCCCGGCCCGGTCACTACATCGACAGGCGCAATCCGGTCGGTGCCATAGGCCAGCGCGCCGATCGCCTGCGCTCCGCCGATGCGCCAGAATTCTTCGATCCCGGCAAGATGCGCGGCGGCCAGCACCAGCGGATTGGTTTCGCCGCCCGGCGCCGGGCTGACCACTACCAGACGCTCCACCCCGGCGACGCGGGCGGGAATGGCGTTCATCAGCAGCGAGGACGGATAGGCCGCACGGCCGCCCGGAACATAGAGCCCCGCAGCCTCCACCGCAGTCCAGCGCGCACCCAGGCGGGCGCCGGTCTCGTCGCGATAGTCGCGGTCCTGCGGCCGCTGCGCCTGGTGGTAGGCCTCGATCCGCGCGGCCGCCAGTTCGAGCGCCTCGCGCACCCGCGGCTTCAGACGCTCGAAGGCCGCCGCGCAGTCTGCAGCAGGCACGCGCCAATCGCTATCGTCCACCAGCGCGTGCCGGTCGAAGCGCGAGGTATAATCGGCCAGCGCCGCATCGCCGCGTTCCCTCACATCATTCAGGATGGCGCGCACCGTATCGGACACGCTCTCTTCGCTCTCGCGCCGATCGGCGACCAGACGGGAAAAGCGCGGGCCGAACTCGGGCTCGCTCGATGACAGCCACAGCATCAGGCGGCGCGTCGCCGCTCGGCCAGCGCGCGGAACCGCTCGACCAGTTCGGCAACGCGCATATCGGTCTTGAGCGCTGCGCGATTGACGATGAGCCGCGCCGAGATCGGCATGATGACCGCGCTTTCCACCAGCCCGTTCTGCGCCAGAGTGGCTCCGGTATCGACCAGATCGACAATGCGCCCGCTCAACCCCAGCGCGGGCGCCAGTTCCATTGCCCCGTTCAGCTTCACGCATTCCGCCTGCACGCCCTGGCGCGCGAACCAGCGCCGGGTGATGGCGGGATACTTCGTCGCCACCCGGGCATGGCTCTCATTGTGCAACGGGCCGGCGCCCCTGGTCGCGAGCTCGGCGACCGATAGGCGGCAATGGCCGATGTTAAGGTCGACCGGGGCGTATAGTTCGGAGTAGTCGAACTCCTCGATCACGTCCGAGCCCACGATGCCCGCCTGCGCCGCGCCGAAGGCCACGAAGGTGGCGACGTCGAACGCACGCACCCGAATGATCCGCACCCCGCCACCTTGCGTGACAAAGCTCAGCGATCGTTCGGCATCGTCATGGAACGAAGGTTCGGGAACCAGGCCGGCACGCGCCATCACCGGCAACGCCTCTTTCAGGATCCGCCCCTTGGGCACGGCGAAGGTGAGCATCGGAGCGGGCTGGGTCATCGCGCGGGCGGTGTAGGGGGCGGGGGCGGGCGACGCAATGCGGCAGCAAGGGGCGGCACGATTACGACCCCGGCGCTTCAATTTGGCATTAGCTGTTTCGCCCCGGGTTTAGCCTTCGGACCAACGAAACTGGAATTCGAGCTCGTGATCGCCGCCTTCCACCTCAGGCTCGATCGAAAATTCGGCATCGGCAGGAACGGTGAAACGATGCCCCGCCACCTGGATGCGCAGCGGTTCGCCGCCCTTCATCGCCGTCAGCAGCCGCTCGAGCTTGGCAATGTTCTCGTCCCGCGAATAGGCCTTGGTTACGTCACGATCCTGTTTCATCGAGCCACCTTGCACCTCCACGGTGACCTGGCGATGACAGGTCAGGGATAGCTGACCGTCTTGGGTTTGTCGGGCAGCGGAATGAACTCCTCATCATCGCCGGGGATGGTGGAGAAACGGCGTTCGCGCCAGTCCTCCTTCGCCTGCTCGATCCGCTCGCGCCGCGAACTGACGAAGTTCCACCACACGTGCCGCTTTTCGGGGAAAGGCTCCCCACCCATCAGCATCACCCGGCCGCCATCGAGCGAACCCAGCATCAGCGGCTTGCCGGGCTTGAGCACGTAGAGCGTATAGGGGATGAGCTGCTCGCCATCGAGCGAGGCTTCGCCGGCGACCAGCATGATCGCGCGCTCATCGGCATCCTTCTCGATCGGGACGAGACCGCCCTTCGCAAGCACGATCTCGGCATAGATCGTTTCTGCGTGGCAAGTGGTGGGCGCGGTCTTGCCCCACAACGTTCCCATGATGACCCGCGCCTTCACATTGCTGTCCTCGAGCATGGGCAGGTCACCAATGGCCTCAAATGCGGGCGCGATCTCCTCCTTCGCTTCGGGCAGTGCCAGCCAGGTCTGCATCCCGTACAGCGCCGCGCCTTTGGCCCGCTCATCGGCGGGGGTGCGCTCGGAATGGACTATGCCGCTCCCCGCGGTCATCAGGTTGACGGTGCCCGGGCGGATGGTGGACGCGGTGCCCAGGCTGTCGCGGTGCTCGATCGCGCCATCGAACAGCCAGGTCACGGTGGCGAGGTTGATATGCGGGTGCGGACGCACGTCCATCCCCTCGCCGATTGCCAGCGTTGCCGGGCCGAACTGGTCGATGAACACGAACGGCCCCACCATGCGCGCCTCCTTGCTGGGCACCGCGCGACGCACCTGGAAGCCACCAAGATCATGCGTGACGGGGGTGATGGTCTTGAGGATGGGCATGGAGGTGTTCCTGGCAGCGGGGGTTGGCAGCAAGAAATCGCCGGCTGGAATGCCGATCAATCCTCGTCGAGCTCGGGATAGTGGCGGAAGATGCCGTCCTCGTTGAACGCGATCCGCCGGTCGCTCACCAGATAATCGGCCACGCCGGCAATATCGGGTGCCGCGCCCTGCAACGCCTGCAGGTTTGGGTAGGTCTCGTCGATCCGCCGGGCCATCGCGGGAAAGGCGTAATCGATCCCCTCCATGACCTGGTAGAGCGAGGTGTCGACATGGGTCCACTGGTCCCCCAGCACGAAGGGGCCCTCGTGCGCGCCGAGCGCCGCCTCGAAATGGGCGTAGAACTTGGGCAGGCGGTTGGCCCGGAAGTCGGGTGCACGCTCGAACGCGGCGTCGAGCTGCTCATGATAATATTTGCCCGCCGCCACCGGATGATGGACCGCATGCACCTCAGCCACCAGATCGGTGATGTCGAGCTGGAGCTGGATCAGCGCTAAGTCGGTGGCGAGGTCGCCCGATCCCAGCCCGTCGCGGTCGGTCAGATACGCCAAGATATGCGCGGTCTGGCCGATCACCACTTCGCCATCGACGATATAGGGCGGGGCGAAAGGGGCAATGCCACGTTCCCGGCTGCGCTGCTCCAGATCGTCGAGCAGCGCTTCGGCGCCTTGTTCGCGCGTCATGTCGTCATAATCGATGCCGCCCGCCTCCATGAACAGGCGGACGAACTCGCCGCGACCGGGGATCGTCGGCCAATACCACAAGGCGATGCTCACCAGGTGATGCTCAACGCGCGATGCTCATTGCGGCACCCTGGCTTAGGCCGCTTCGCCCGGCGCATAGGCGCGGATCGCCAACGCGTGCACTCGCTCGCCGGGAATGTCGCCCAGCGCCGCATTGACCAGGCGCTGGCGCTCCAGCCGCGTCCGGCCGCGAAAGGAAGCGCTTTCGATCAGGACGGTGAAATGCGATTGCCCGGTGCCGTCATCACCCGCATGACCATAATGCCGGTCGCTGTCATTGACGACCTCGAGGCGCGTTGGGACGAAGGTGTCCTTGAGCCGACTTTCGATTTCGTGCTGCATGTCGCCAGCCATTTTCAACCTCACAAACCTCGGGCTTTGCATGTGGGGGACCAGGCCCCATTTGCAAACCGATGCGGCGCGAGAAGTTTCACGGCAGATGCGAGGATAGCGGCCGTATCTGCGAGGCGCCGGGCTGCCGCGAGAGGGGCGAGTTTCGTGCGCCGGGCGGGCGCGGGTCGGGCTTCGATGGCCCGGGCGACTGGCGCTGGTTCTGCCTTTCGCATGTGCGCGAGTTCAACGCAGGGTATGACTGGTTCGCCGGAATGAGCGCGGACGAGATACTTGCCGCGCAGTCCCCCGTCGCCGGCTGGGAAAGCCAGAGCCGTGTGTTCCGACCCGATATCGGAGCGGACGGATTGCCGCGCTGGTCTGACTTTGCCGATCCGCTCGATGCCATTGGCGCGCGGGCGGACGGCATTCGCCGGCGGGCCAGGGACCGGCAGGAACAGCAGCATGACCGTTTCACTCCGCGCGAACGCGAAGCGCTAGGCGCGCTCGGGCTTTCTCCCGGTGCCGACCGCCAGGCGTTGCGGCGGCGCTATTCGGAACTGGTGCGCCGCTATCATCCCGATCGCAATGGGGGGGATCGCAGTCAGGAGGGCCGCCTCGCCCGTGTAGTGGAGGCCTACCAGCTGCTGCGCCGCGTCCCCGGATTCCACTAGGCCGGCTGGCGATAGCCGCGCTGACGGAATGCCCAGCGCAAGGTCTGTCCCAGCGAGCGAGTCGCCAGCCTCGCCGGCAGCGAGGTGGTGAGCCGCGGACGCTCGAGCGCCAGCATGGTGCGCGCGAAGGGCGGAAGCATGTCGACAGAGGCGGTGGCAATGGCCTTTTGCACCGAACCGACGACGCCTTGCGGACGGCTGTCGATGATCAGCCGGGCAATGGCCAACGTTTCTTCCCCCGCCGCCAGGTCGCCGCGCATCTCAGCAAAGATCGCGGCTGCCTCGGCCCGGTTTTCGGGAACAGGATCGGCACCAAGCCGGCGGGGGACCAGCGCGAACTGGCGGTAATACTCGTCCTGCTCGGCAGCCGGCATGGAGGGACGGACATAGCGCAGATAAGCCCCCAGGAAACACATCGCCTCAGTCACATGCACCCAGGCGAGCACGCGCGGATCCTGCGCCGAATAGGGCGTGCCGTCGGGCATGGTGCCTTTCACATGCGCATGGATGGCGTTGACCCGGTCGATCGCCTTGTCGGCCTCGGACCTCTCGCCATAGGTGGTCACCGCGATGAAGCGCGCGGTGCGTCGCAGCCGGCCGTGCATGTCGGCACGAAAGCGCGAATGGTCGAGCACGCCGTGCAGCGCATGGGGATGCAGCATCTGCAGCAGCAGCGCCGATATGCCGCCCACCATCATGCCTACCAGGTCGGCATGGACCATGCGGATGGGCGTATCGCGCTCGAAATAGGCATCGTCGGACGGGGGCACCGGCTTCTCGCCGCTATCGGTATCGTTGAACACCGAGCGCACGTGGCGGATAAGCTGGCGTCGTACCAGCGCAGCGGGATCGGGCAGGGGGGAGGAGCTGGCCATGATAACAAGGATATGGGAGCAAGCTTGTCCGTTTGCGAGCGTTGGTATCCCCGTGGATAACTTGGTCGGCTCGGAAATCGGGATATGGGAATAGTCCGGTAGGCGCGCAGAGGCAGGCCGCCCACGCCATGCCCGCAACCCCCTGGATTTCACGCTGCCGGCCGTTTGTCGGTATGACCCTGGTCCGAGTATCGCGCTACCCTCAACCAAGCGACCGACTTTCCCGAACATTTGCAAATGGCTTTGACGGTTGCAGCGCCCTTGGTGCCCGTCTACCTGCGCCGGCGATGAACGAGATGACCAGCACAGCCCAGGACGGCACCGTCATGACCGAACCCGATCGCAAGGTGGCGGTGCGCGAGGTGTTCGGCATCGACACCGACATCACCGTGCCGGCCTTTTCGAACGCGGACGAACGGGTTCCCGATATCGACGAGAGCTACGTCTTCGACCCTGATACCACGCTCGCCATTCTTGCCGGCTTCGCGCACGACCGGCGGGTGATGATCACCGGTTATCACGGCACCGGCAAGTCCACCCATATCGAGCAGGTCGCCGCGCGGCTCAACTGGCCCTGCATCCGCATCAACCTGGACGCCCATATCAGCCGGATCGATTTGGTTGGCCGCGATGCCATCGTGTTGCGCGACGGATTACAGGTCACCGAGTTTCGCGAGGGCCTGCTGCCCTGGGCGCTGCAGCACCCCGTGGCGCTGGTGTTCGACGAATATGATGCCGGCCGTCCCGACGTGATGTTCGTCATCCAGCGGGTGCTCGAGCAGTCGGGCAAGCTCACCCTGCTCGATCAGAACCGGGTGATCCGCCCCAACCCGTGGTTCCGCCTGTTCGCCACCGCGAACACCGTGGGGCTGGGTGATACCAGCGGGCTCTATCACGGCACCCAGGCGATCAATCAGGGGCAGATGGACCGCTGGAACATCGTCGTCGGACTGAACTACTTGCCGGAAAAGACCGAGCGCGAGATCGTCGCCTCCAAGACCACGCTCGACAAGAAGGTGGTCGCCGACATGATCCGTGTCGCCGAATTGAGCCGGCAGGGCTTCATCAACGGCGATATCTCCACCGTGATGAGCCCGCGAACGGTCATCACCTGGGCCCAGAACGCGGAGATTTTCGGCGACATCGCGCTCGCCTTCCGACTGACCTTCCTCAACAAGTGCGACGAGGCCGAGCGCATGCTGGTGGCCGAGTATTATCAGCGCGTGTTCGGGGTCGATCTGCCGGAGAGTGCGGTGGCGAAGCGCTGAGCCGGGCAAAGCAAACCCCCGCCGGCCGAAGCGGGCGGGGGCCGCAGTTTCAGCGAATTGGTCGGTCAGCCATAAGCGATGCGCGTGCGCTGCGAGCGGGACCGCCGCATCGAGCCCCCGATCGCGCCGAAACCAAGCAAGAGCATCGCCCAGGTTGCCGGTTCCGGAATGACGGGGACGCCCGGGCCGACCGGCGGGGCGGAGCCGACCGGAAGGTTGAACTGGGCGACGATCAGGCTAAGCGCGTCGGTCCTTTGGCCAAGCGATAGGCTGAGGTTGTTGTTTCCAGGCGTAAGAATGCTGGTGATGTCATAGGTTTCGATATCCCACAGCGCGCCGTTTGCCGGGAAGTTGCCGTCGCCGAACTGGACATCGTCGCCCTGGAAGAGGCCGCCGCTGCCGAGCGTGGTTCCATTCAGGGTGAGAGTACCGTCATCGGTTGGGGAGAACGCCTGGCCGTCGCTGACATGCAAGGTGAGCGAGGCGGAACCGCTCGAATAGTCGATCCCGTTCAACGTCGCATTCCAGTTGTCCGCATCGAACGCGTTTGCAAAATTGGCGTCATTGCCATTGAACAGCACGACGTCCTGGTTGTTCGTGGCGTCGCCATCGTCGAAGAACACGAACAGCGAGGCACCGTTGATGTTGGCGATGGGGTTAAGGTTGGGGTTAGCGTTGGGCTTGAAGAAATCCGACAGGGCGTAGCTGCCGTTGCCGGTGATCAGGCTTGTGACATCTGCCCGGTAGGCCTGGCTGTTTGCCAAACCCCAGAAATTGTCGTCCGAAAAGCCGATATTGGTGCCGGTGATCGAACTTCCGCCAAAGCTGACCGATGCGTTGGCCAGCGGATCGGTCGAATTTGTCGGCCCGTGCCAATAGAGATAGGCGCTCCTGACTGTACCGCTCAACCCGCTGACGTTGAGCGAACCGGTACCGACATTGCGCAGATAGCCGATGCCGAAGGTGGCGACATCGGTGTTCTTGAAAGTGTTGAAGCCGATCATTTCGGCAGCCTGTGCCGATGCGGCGAGCGCACCTGACGAGATGACAGCAGCCAAGGCCGCAGCGCGTAAGTAATGCATCGTGTTCTCCTTAGGAGGAATTTATACGATGCGACCCGGTCATTTTTTCGTTGTGGGGGCGTTAACCATGTTTTTCCAGTCAGGGCAAGATGTATCGCCGGGTTATAGCCGGGGACCGATCGCTTTACCCTTGTGCACGGTGATGCAAGAGGGCTCGCCGTTACCGGCACGGATGCGCTATGTTAGGCGCCGATGTGGTTCGCCCGTTCCGATCGCCGTGAAGGCCGTACCGCGCGGGTAAGCGAGAACACGCCCGACTGGCTGATGGAGCAAGCCCCATGGTCGCCGCTTTACGACGAGCGCGATGATCCCGGCCATGACGATAACTATTACGATCCCGGCTTTACACGGGTCGAGGAGCCCGTCCGGGGCAAGCTATGGTGGGCCGGCCGCATCGTCGCCGGCCTGCTGCTCGCTTTCATCCTGCTGGTCGGCTGGCTGGCGGTCACCGCGCCGCTTAACAAGTCGCTGCAACCGATCGCTCCGCCCGAGATCACGCTGCTCGCCTCGGATGGAACGCCGATCGCACGCAACGGTGCGATTGTCGATGAGCCGGTCGAGGTCGCCGAACTGCCCGCGCATGTGATCGAGCCGTTCCTGGCGATCGAGGACCGGCGCTTCTATAGTCACTGGGGGATCGACCCGCGCGGTATCGCCCGGGCCGCGCTCAGCAACGTGATGACCGGGCGCACGCAGGGCGGCTCGACGATCACCCAGCAGCTGGCCAAGTTCACCTTCCTGACACCCGAGCAGAGCCTGACGAGGAAGCTGCGAGAAGCGCTGATCGCGTTCTGGCTCGAGGCCTGGTTGACCAAGGACGAGATCCTGGGTCGCTATCTCTCCAACGCCTATTTCGGCGACAACACCTATGGCCTGCGCGCCGCCAGCCTGCACTATTTCCACCGCCATCCCGAAAAGCTGAAGCCCGAGCAGGCGGCGATGCTGGCTGGCCTGCTCCAGGCTCCGTCGCGCTATGCCCCGACGCGGGCCTATCCGCTGGCCGAGGCGCGGATGCGCACCGTGCTCGGCGCGATGGTTGCCGCGGGCATGTTGAGCGAGGACCAGGCGCGCGCCATGCCTGCACCAGCGCTTGATGTGCGAGCGCAGCCGGACCTCCCCGCGGGCACCTATTTCGCCGATTGGGCGCTGCCCCAGGCGCGCGCCTTGTCCGAGCTGGGCTATGCGCGGTTGTCGCTCACCACCACGCTCGACTCGCGGCTTCAGGCAGCGGCGCGGCGGGTGGTCGCGCGCGCTCCACTGGGCAGCGCGCAGGTTGCTCTTGTCGCGATGCGGCCGTCGGGTGAAGTGGTGGCGATGATCGGCGGGCGGGATTATTCGGCCAGCGTGTTCAACCGCGCCACGCAGGCGCGCCGGCAGCCGGGCTCCACTTTCAAGCTGTTCGTCTATCTGGCGGCACTGCGAGAGGGTTGGGAGCCGGGGGATACCATCTCCAATCGTCCGATCGAGACAGGTGCATACCGGCCGCGCAATGCAGGCGCGCGCTATTCGGACACCATGACGCTGGAGCAGGCCTTCGCCAGCTCGAGCAACGTCGCTGCGGTGCGGTTGCAGGGCGAGATCGGCTCCGACGTAGTGATTGCCACCGCGCGCGATCTGGGAATGAGCGCGCCGCTGCCGGAGGGCGATCCCAGCCTGTCCTTGGGCACCTCGACCATGACGCTGATGGAGCTTACCGCCGCCTATGCAGGCGTCGCCGGCAACGCCTTTCCCGTCGTCCCCAGCGCCTTTGTCGGCAAGCGCGAGGGCTGGTTTGACTGGCTCTGGGGCGGCCATAGCACGGTCTCGTCGAGCGACCATGCCGCCATCGAGCGGATGCTGCGTGCGGCGATCAATCGCGGGACCGGCCGGGCGGCGATGCTGCGTGGGCCAAATTTCGGCAAGACCGGCACGACGCAGGATTTTCGCGATGCCTTGTTCGTGGGCTATGCAGGCTCGGGAGATAATCGGCTGGTCGTAGGCGTGTGGATCGGCAACGACGACAATTCGCCGCTCGATGGCGTTACGGGCGGTGGCCTGCCCGCCCGCATCTGGCGCGATTTCATGAACGAGGCGCTGTCCGCCCCCGTCACCCCGCGGTCTGCGCCCCGGGCTGAGGCCGATACTGCGCCGATCGCCGAGCCACCTTCAAAAATTCCGGGATTGCCCGCCGGCCCGATCGAGCTTGGCGAAGGAGCAAGGCTGCGTCTCGAGGAGGATGGCGCCAGCGTCGAGGTGGATCTTGGCGGCCGTCCGGTCGAGATGAGAATGGATGGCGATGGCAGCATCGCCGTTCGCCCCGGTCTGCGCGAAGCACCGGCAGGGGAGGGCGGCGCGCAGCCCTGAGGGTTTAGTAAAGCGTAGATTGTCCGGCATTCGCCAAACGAACGTCGCCCACCCTACCTATTGCAGCCCACCGATGCGGACGATCCGCCAGCGCCCGTTGCGGCTGGTGGCGCTCAAGCTCGTTGCCTTTGCCAGCCGCAGGTCCTTGGCCGCGACATAGCCTTCGGCAGGCTCTCCGCCGATCCGGGGTGGCACTTCGTCGAGCGCATCCGCGTCGTCATCGGCAAGCCGCACGCGGAAATATTCGCGCGTCTGGTCATCTTCGGGGACGAGTTCCACCGCTTCCCAGGAAAGCCGCGCGATCACCGGTCCGTCGGCGCGTGGCTGTTCGAGAAACGGGATATTGCTCCCGGTGATGACCGCCAATGCCGGTGATGCATCCGCGGCGATCTGCTCGGCGAACCAGGGGCGGGTCATGCCACCGGCCGCGCCAACCGCGCAGCCCATCGCGCCGATCCGCGAGAGTTCGCGCCACAATGCGCCATCGGCTTCAGCGAGCCGGCGACGGAGCATCGCGGTCCCGCCAGGCGCGTTCTGATCCGGGGCGCCAAGCACAATGTCATCGGCGGCAAGCGTGACCAGCGCATCGGTGTCGCGCTGCGCTATCGCCCTGTCGAGCGTGGCCAGGAAGGACGCGCCGCCGGGCAGGGACGAGCAGTCGTCGCGTGGAGCATAGGGACCTGCGGCATCGCCGTTGTCCGCACCCTCCACCGCCGCGACCACCGTATTGGCTGCGTCTTCCAATTCCTCCGACGGCGCCGCTTCCTGGCTGCACGCAGCAAGCGCCGCCGCAAGGGCCACGCTGGACAGGGCAAGGCGCCCTCGCAAGACTGCTTGCCGCCGTGCAGCCATCGGCTCAGACAAGCCGCGCGGGCTCGGCGGACAGCGCCGGTTCGGCAGCGTCCGGCGCGAGGTCGGCAGCGGTGTAGCGCGGCGCGCTTTCAACCAGCGGCACCTCGTCGATCTCGCGCTTGCCCACCTCGATCCCCTTCTCGGCCAGGCGGCGGCCTGATGACAGCACGTTGCGCTCGAAGCTGCCGACGAACTTGTTGTAGTTGTTGACCGCGGTTTCCAGCCCGCCACCCATGCGCTTGAGATGCTGCGCGGCGGTTTCCAGCCGGCCATAAAGCTCACCCCCCATCCGGCCGATCTCCTTGGCTTCGGACGCCATGCGATCCTGCCGCCAGACCTGCGCCACGGTGCGCGCGATGGCAACCAGGTTGGTCGGGGTGGCCAGCAGCACACGCTTCTCGAAGGCGAAGTCCCACAATTGCGGATCATGTTCGAGCGCGGCCGCGACGAAATGCTCGCCGGGGACGAACATCACCACATAATCGGGCGCATCGTCGAACTGGTCCTGATAGCTTTTCGAACCCAAGGTCTGGACGTGATTGCGCATCGATTTGGCATGCGCGTCGAGCTGGCGCTTGCGCTCCGCATCGTCATCCGCCTCGAATGCCGCCTGGTAGGCGTTGAGCGACACCTTGGCATCGATCACCAGCTTCTTCTGTCCGGGCACGCGAACGATGGCATCAGGCCGCAACCGCCCGCCTTCGGTTTCCATCGACTGTTCGAGCTTGAAATCGGTATGTTCCGCAAGCCCGCATTGCTCGAGCACGTTCTGCAACGCGCGCTCGCCCCATCGACCGCGGGCCTTGGGCGCGTTGGTCAGCGAATTGCCGAGCCGCGCCGCCTCGCGTCGCACCTCTTCCTGGCCCTCGCGCATCGCGTGGATCAGTCCGCTCAGCTGACCAAAGCCATCCACCCGCGCCTTTTCCAGCGCCGCAACCTGGTCCTCGTAGCTCTTAAGCCGTTCGCTTACCGGAGCCAGCAGACCGGCGACCGCCTCCTTGTTGGCCTTTTCGGCATTGCCGAAGCGCTCGGCGGCGCTCTTTAGAAACTCCTCCTGCGCGCGGCCCAGCACTTCGCCCCCTGCCGCCTTGAACTGGGTAAGCAATTCCTCGCGCGCCTCCACCAGCAACCGCTTCTGTTCGTCGAAATTGGCCGCATTGGCCTTATGCGTGGCAAGGTCCGTGGCATGACGATCGCGTTCGGCGCGGATGTCGAACAGGTCCTTTTCCAAGCTGACCACCCGTTCGGCGCGTTCGCGCGCTGCCTCGAGCTCGGCAAAGGTGCGCAGGAACTTGGCCTCGAGCTCTCGCGCCTCGGTGTCCCGCGAAGCATGCCGCTCGCGCCATTCGCCCACCGGTCGCCCGCCCAGCCAGAAGCCCAGCGCCGCCCCGAGCAGCAATGCGGCGATGATGACGATTGCAAGCAGCGGGTCCATTGGCAGCGCGGGCTCCGTTGGCCTAGGAATGAAGGGCAAAGCTTACCGCCGCGCCGCTATCCTACAAGCCGCTCGAACGACGAAACCCCCGAAATGCGCGATCCGTAACACGCGTCAGGCTCGCTCGTGCTCCACGTTTTCCATAATTTTCGCATCTTCGAGCTTGCCATCCCGCCGCTTTATGACCGTCATCTTGCCGTTGTTTTCCAGGATCACCCAGCTCGCTTCCTCCAGGTCGACCAGCCCCTGTTCGCGCATGGCGGTGTAGAGTTCGGCTTCGCTGATCCGTTCCTTTCTCATCGCGTCCTTCAGCATCTCCCCCTGGTCGAGCAGGAGACGCGGCTTGGGCTTGATGAGCCGGCAGATAAGAGGGCTTCTAAGAACCAGCCAAGTCGTCAGCCACTGAAGCGCGAAGATGATGATGATCGCCAGCGCGGCATCGGCGATGCTGACATCGCGCAGCAGGATGCCAGAGGCGGCCAGGCTGCCGACCGCCACCGTCACCAGCCAGTCGAAATTGTTCATCTGGCCGGTGGTGCGCTTGCCCGTCAGCCGCGTCATGATGACGATGATCAGGTAGAACACCACCGCGCCGACCGCCACACTCTGCAAACGTTCAGGGCTGTTGAACCAGGTTTCGATTGTCTCGTCCAAAAAAGTCTCCTGTGTCGAAGCGAGCGCGGGTCACTATGGTCAGCAAACCGTCGCGCACAGAAATACGCAAGGTAAGCGAAGCGGGTTCCGCGCCGGAACCATCGGCGGGTCCTGTTCGCTCAACCATCTGAACCAATGGAGAACCAGTGCCATGTCTGTCATCGAAATGATCAAGGACCATCCGCAGGTTGGGGCGGATTATACTGATGAGCTGGGCGCGGCGGTGCGCCATGCGATGTATTGCGCGGCGATCACCAATTCATGCGCCGATGCCTGTTCGGCCGAGGATAGCGACATGCGCGCCTGCATCCGGCTGTGTTCGGACACCTCGGACATCTGCACCGCGCTTTACAAGGTGGGCGCGCGAAGGACCGCAGGCAATGTTGCCACCATCAAGGCCATGCTCGAGGCGGCCTGCGTGGCGTTGGAAGCCTGCGCGCAGGAATGCGCACGGCATGATAGCGCGCATTGCCGGCGCTGCGAGCGCATGTGCCGCGAGACGCTGGAGGACTGCGGCAAGGCGTTGGCACACATGGGCAGGACCGGGTGATACTTGGGCTTTGATCCAGGGCGAGACGCGGACCCAATCCCGGCTCTGGCGGTTGGAGCGGGATAACCGCAGCGCGTGCCAGCTCGCGAGGAGAAACCAATGTCCATCCGTCTCAAGCCCTTGTTCCAACAGGCGATTGTCATCACCGGCGCCACTTCTGGGAATGGCCTGTCGTCGGCACGCATGGCGGCGCAGGAGGGTGCCCGCGTCATGCTGGCCGCGCGCGACGAGGAGGCGCTGAAACAGGCTTGTGCCGATATCCGCGATGAGGGTGGCACGGCGGAATATTGCGTGACCGATGTGGTCGACCGCGACCAGGTCGAACGCCTGTCCCAGGAGACGATCGCCCGCTTCGGCGGCTACGACACTTGGGTCAACAATGCCGGCGTGGGAATGTATGCAGAACTGATGGAGATGCCGATCGAGGACCATCGGCAATTGTTCGAGATCAATTACTGGGGTCTGGTCTATGGATCCATGGTGGCGGTTCGGTATCTGCGGGACCGGCCCGGCGGCGGCGCGCTGATCAATTTGGGCTCGATCAACAGCGACATGCCAAGCCCGATCATCGGCGCCTACACGGCAACCAAGCACGCGATAAAAGGGTTTACCGATTCGCTTAGGATCGAGCTGATGATGGCCGAAGCACCCGTATCGGTTACGCTGATCAAACCCGCTGCGATCGGCACGCCGTTTCCCCAGCACGGCCGCAACCTGACCGGCTTCGAGGCCAGATTGCCGCGACCGCTCTACGCGCCAGATGCGGTTGCGCGCGCCATTCTCGATGCGGCACAGCACCAGCGCCGCTCGGTTACCGTGGGCGGCGCGGGCAAGATGCAGGTGCTGGGGGCGTCAATGCTTCCCTCGCTGTTCGACCGAGTGGCGATCCAGATGTCGGGTATGCTGATCGATCGCGACCAACCGGTCGGGCGCAAGGCAGGCAATTTGGAGGAACCCGTCGGCGATGAGCCCCGGGTCGAAGGGCTACAGCATGGCCGACATTTCAGCACTTTCACCGCCGCGAACAGGTACCCGGTCACCGCCCTGGCGACTATCGGCGCCGTCGGCCTTGCGGGTTTGCTGCTGTTAAGCAGTCCGCGCCGTTGACGAGCTGAACCCCAAGCGTGAGCGAGCCTCAACCGGGCTCGGCCTTCTCGCGCGGAGTGAACTCGTAGAGGACGGCCATCAGCGCCCAAACCAGGAGGGTGGGAAATACGGTTTGCGGCAACTCGCCGAACGCCTCCTCGTGGATACACAGATACCAGTAGCCGGCTAGGCCCAGCAGAAGATTAAGCAGCGCCATGAGCCGCCGGCGGGTGTTGGACAAGGTAAGGATTAGGGCCACGAGGAGCGCGGTAATGACCAGGAGCGCGAAATAATCCTCTATCAGCAGCGAGCCGAGGCCTGAGAACGCCACTCCGGTGATCGCACCGAAGAACAGGTTAAGCCAATCCATAGAGGCGCGGTATTCGCTGCGCTGCCAAGTGCCGTAGGACTGCGTCTGACGCCAGACTTTGCTCAGCCAGCCGCGCATGACGCTCCGGTACGCGAGCGGTCTAGCAAGGGCAGTTCAGCACGGACCGTTGAGCATGGCCGGTTCAAGCCGCCTGGCGCAGTTTTTTCAGCTTCTTAAGCGCCATGGACCGCTTCAGGCGAGAGAGGTGGTCGATGAACAGGATGCCCTCGAGATGGTCCATCTCGTGCTGGATGCAGGTGGCGAGCAGCCCTTCCATCGCTTCCTCGTGCAGGTTGCCGTCCAGATCCTGCCAGCGAACGCGGCACGCCCGGGGGCGGTCGACATCGGCGAAGATGTCGGGGACGGACAGGCACCCTTCCTGATAGGAACTGGTAAGAGGATCGGGGTCGATGATCTCGGGGTTGACGAACACCCGCGGCTCGTTCTTCACCGGCTGATGGCTGTGCGGCTCGCCTGCATCCCCGTGATCGCCATGACCATCAGCGCTATGATTGCCGCTGCATGCGATTGGTTCGGCGTCGGGGTCGGGCTCCTGCAGGTCGATCACCAGCACGCGCAGCGGCACGCCGATCTGGATCGCCGCTAGCCCTATTCCGCTGGCATCGTACATGGTCTCGAACATGTCCTCGACAAGCGCGGCAAGCTCCTCATCGAACCGCTCGACGGGCTTGGAAACAGTCTTCAGGCGCGGATCTGGCGCCTCGATGATCTCATGAATGGCCATGGCGACAAGATAAGTCCTTCGCTACAGGTCGGCAAGTCGCGCGCGATGCTAGCCCATCGGACGACGCGCGCGTAGCGCTTGGGCCAATGTTCCTTCATCCAGATAATCCAGCTCGCCGCCGACCGGCAGCCCGTGGGCTAGCTGGGTGATCCGCACGGGGTGGGCCTCGAGCCGCTCGGCGATGTAATGCGCGGTAGTCTGGCCTTCGAGCGTGGCATTCATCGCCAGCACCACCTCGTCGATTGCGCCGCCCGCCACCCGGGATACCAGCGCATCGATGGCGAGGTCATCGGGGCCGATCCCGTCGAGCGCCGACAGCTGGCCGCCGAGCACGTGATAGAGCCCCGGGAACAGGCGTGCACGATCGAGCGCCCACAGATCGGCAACATCCTCCACCACGCATAGCTGGCGCGGGTCGCGGCGGGGATCGGCGCAGATGCCGCACGGGTCGCGCGTGTCGACATTGCCGCATCGCGCACATTCCACCAGCGTGTCCTGCACCGCCTTCAGTGCTGCGTTGAACTCGACCAGTGCGGTATCGCGGCGCTTGACCAGCCAGAGCACCGCCCGCCTTGCCGAACGCGGTCCCAGACCCGGCAACCGGGCCAGGACAGCGGCCAGCGCCTCGATCTCTTGCGATGCCATGACGCGCCAGATAGGGCGGCGTGTCGGCGAGTGCAAAGGCTGGCCGGAAGGGGATGCGCGCGGGCGATGCGGCTGGTATTCTTGGGCACACCCGGCTTCGCGGTGCCGACGCTCGAGGCGCTGGTGGCGAGCGGGCACGAGGTTCTCGCTGCCTATACCCAGCCTGCGCGCCCGGCGGGGCGGGGCAAGCGCGCGCAGCGCTCCGCGGTGCATGACGCGGCCGAGGCGCTGGGGGTCGAGGTTCGTCACCCAGACAGCCTCAAGGATCTTGCCGCCCAGGCGCGGCTACTCGAACTGCCCGCCGAGCTGGTCGTGGTGGCGGCCTATGGACTGATCTTGCCGCGCGCGGTGCTCGACTGGCCAGCGCATGGCTGTCTCAACGTCCACGCCTCGCTGCTGCCGCGCTGGCGGGGGGCGGCGCCCATTCAGCGCGCGATCCTGGCGGATGATACGATGACCGGGGTGACCATCATGCGCATGGAGGAGGGGCTGGACACCGGACCCATGCTGCTTTCCGGGCGCACGCCGCTGGACAGGAAGACCGCCGGCGAGTTGCACGAGGAACTGGCGACCATGGGCGCGGCGCTGATGGTCGAGACCATCGCCCGGCTGCACGAATTACGACCCGAGCCGCAGCCCGATCACGAAGCCACGCACGCGCCTAAGATCGACAAGGCCGAGGCGCGGCTCGACTTTGCCAAGCCCGCTGAGCGACTGGAGCGCGAAGTGCGCGCCTTCGCCCCTTCGCCGGGCGCGTGGCTAGCACTGGATGGCGAGCGGGTGAAGGTGCTCGAGGCGCATGTCATCGGGGTCAACGGGGCGGCGGGAACGGTGCTCGACGATGCCTTCACCATCGCCTGCGGCAATGCCGCACTGCGCCCCGTGCGGGTGCAGCGCGCGGGGCGGCCGGTGATGGACACAGACGAGTTCCTGCGCGGTCGCCCGGCTATCGCCGGAACCCATCTGGGGTGATTGCGGAGCCGGGCGATGCAGCGGGGGCGCCCGCGAAGACGCGCTTTTCGCTCACCATCGAATATGACGGCGCCCCGTTCATGGGCCTGCAACGGCAACGGCACGGCGCCAGCGTGCAGCAGGCGATCGAGGACGCGGTCCACCAGATCACCGGTGAGACGGCGACGCTGCAAAGCGCCGGCCGCACCGACAGCGGCGTCCATGCGCTGGCGATGGTCTCGCATGTCGATATCCAAAAGAGCATCACCGCTTTCCGCCTGAAAGAGGCGCTCAACGCGGTGCTGCGCCCGGCGCCCGTGGCCATCACCTGTTGCCGCGTGGTTCCCGGCGACTGGCATGCGCGCTTCTCGTGTATCGGAAGACGCTACTGCTACCTCATCCGCAACCGCCGCGCGCCGCTGGCGCTGACCCGGGGGCGCGAATGGCATGTCGTCGGACCGCTCGATGCACCGGCCATGCACCGCGCGGCACAAAGCCTCGTCGGCGAGCACGATTTCACCACCTTTCGCTCAAGGCATTGCCAGGCAAGAAGCGCGGTCAAGACACTCGACCGGCTGACGGTAAGCCGTGAAGGCGAACAAGTCATTATCGAGGCGGCGGCGCGCAGTTTCCTGCATCATCAGGTGCGCTCGATGGTCGGCACGCTGGTGCTGGTGGGGCTGGGCCAATGGAGCGAACGGCGCATCGCGCAGGCGCTAGAGGCAAGGGACCGGGCAGCTTTGGGGCTCAATGCCCCGCCCCATGGCCTGTATTTCACCAAGGCGCTCTATCCTCCACAGCAGGATGCGCATGATCACGCCCAAGGCGCTGGAACCTGAGATTGGCCCCACTATGCAGGCATCATCGACATGCGTAAGGGTTGCGGCGGCGGGCCGATGGTCACGTCCGCGCGACAAGGACGCCATCGATGCATTCCGCTTTCGTGAACTCGATCGGCACCGCGCTGCCGCCACACGAGGCGCACCAGACCTTTCTTTCCTGGGCGCAGAAGCAGGTCGAATGCGAACGCGAGCGGGCGCTGTTTCGTAGGATGGCGCAACGCTCGGGGATCGAGCAGCGGTGGTCGGTGCTGCCGCCCGCGCCGGGCAGCGATCAGACCGGACCAGGGGCCTTTTATGACGGCGGCATCATGCCCGCGACCTCGCGGCGCATGGCGGTCTACCACAAAGAGGCGCCCGAGCTGTGCCTTGAGGCGGTGGCGGAGCTTGGTTCGCTGGGCGATGTCACGCATCTGGTGGTCGCCAGTTGCACCGGCTTCGTTGCCCCAGGGATCGACCAGATCATTGCCGGCAGGCTGGGTCTTTCGCCATCGCTCGAACGCACGCTGATCGGCTTTATGGGCTGCTATGCCGCGGTGGTGGCGCTGCGCACCGCGCGCCATATCGTCCGCTCCGAACCCGACGCGCGGGTGCTGGTGCTGACCACGGAATTGTGCACCTTGCACCTGCAATCCGATCGCCGGGTCGACCAGCTGCTGACCATGCTACTGTTCGGCGACGGAACCGCGGCCGCGCTCGTTTCAGCCGAGCCACGCGGGATCGAGATCACCGAAGGCTTTTCCGCCGCGCTGCCGCAAAGCGACGAGCTGATCGGCTGGACCATCGGCGATACCGGTTTTGCGATGACCTTGTCGGGCGCCGTTCCCGCACGCATCGCCGAGGCGATCGCGGACGGGGCGTTTGCGGGCAGCATCGGTGAGGCGAGCAAGGTCGATAGCTGGGCGGTTCATGCGGGCGGGCGCACCGTGCTCGATGCGGTCGAACGCGGCTTCGACCTGCCCGAACACGCGTTGGCTCATTCGCGCGACGTGCTGCGCGAATGCGGCAATATGAGTTCGGCGACGCTGATGTTCGTGCTGGCCCGTATCCTTGATGAGGGCGGCAGTCGCGAGAACGGTATTGCGCTGGCGTTCGGACCAGGGCTCGCGGCTGAGGGCCTGCGCTACCGGATGGCCCGGTGACGAAAATGGTTTCGGGGACGGTGACGGAGACCGGCAAGGCGTCGGCCTCGGCAACCTCGCCAGGCCTGGCGGAGCGTTCGCGGGCCGACGAGCAAATGGATCAACTCGATCTGCCTGACGCAGAATATCGCGCGGTCCTTGCCGATCTCGCCCGGGTCAATCACTGGACATTGGCGGCCCGGCCTACGCTGGCCTTTCTGAGCAAAATCGCCCGTCCCGCCAGGCGCCTGCGGGTCCTCGATGTGGGCTTTGGCCATGGCGACATGCTGCGCCGCATCGGCCGGTGGGCGCAGGGGCGCGGCGTCGAGGCCGAGCTGGTGGGGATCGACTGCAACCCCCGTTCGGCGGCGATCGCCCGCGAGGCCACTCCCGCCTCGCTGTCGATACGCTATCTTGCCGGTGACTACCGCTCGCTTAAGGGGCAGGGCTGGGATGCCGTTGTCTCGAGCCTGGTCGCCCATCACATGGATGATGACGAGCTTATCGGTTTCCTGCAATTCATGGAGCGCGAGGCGCGCGGCGGATGGTTCATCAACGACCTCCACCGGCACCGGCTCGCACATCTGGGCTATCCGCTGCTGGCCCGGGGGATGCGTTGGCACCGGATTGTGCGCGAGGATGGCACGTTGTCGATCGCGCGCGCCTTCCGACCCAATGACTGGCACGGCCTGCTGGCCGATGCCGGTGTGAGCGGCGCGGCAATCGAGCGATGGTTTCCGTTTCGCCTGTGCGTCAGCCGTCGATCCTGATCGTCGGCGGTGGGCCGGCAGGAGCGGCAACCGCGATTGGTCTTGCCAGGGCGGGCGAACGGCCGCTTCTGCTTGAGCGCGAACGCGAACCCGCCGATCACCTGTGCGGCGGATTTCTCAGCTGGACCGCGCTTGCCCGGCTCGAACGGCTGGGTGTCTCGGCCATTGCATTGGGCGCACATCCCATCACAAGGGTCGTATTATTCGCCAAGGGACGCGAGGTTGGCGCATACCTGCCGGCACCGGCCGCGTCATTGTCGCGCGGCACGCTCGATCGTGCATTGCTGGAACACGCGGCGGATCTTGGGGCGATCATCTGTCGGGGGGTACGGGTGCGCTGCCTTTCGCCCACCGGCGCGCGGCTTGCCGACGGGGCCGAGATTGCCGCCGAGCGGGTGGTGCTGGCCTCGGGCAAACATGATGTGCCCGGCATCGCGCGTGGCGATATTGGCCCGGACCCGGTGGTGGGGCTGCGCTGGAAGCTTGGCGCATCGGCCGCGCTGACCCGGCGGCTTGCGGGGCGGATCGAGCTGTACGCGTTCGATGGCGGCTATGCCGGACTGGCGTTGCAGGAGGGCAATGTCGCCAATCTGTGCCTAGCGGTTCGCCAAAGTCGTTTCGATGCTGCGGGCAAGAGCATCGAGGCGGTGCTCGAAGCGCTCGTGCGTCAGTCACCCGCGCTCGCCTCGCGGCTGGATGACGCGGCTTGGGTAACGCAGTGCGGCGCGGTGGCGCGCGTTCCCTATGGCTGGCGACTTCGCGCAGGGTCCGGACCGGCGATCCACCGGGTGGGCGATCAGGCCGGGGTCATCGCTTCGCTGGCGGGGGAGGGCATCTCGCTTGCGCTTGCCGGCGGGTTCGCCGCGGCCCGCTCGCTGCTGACAGGCGAGGACCCGCAGCGCTTCCAGGCGAACCTGGCGCGTCGGCTGGACCGGCCCATCGTCCTGGCGCAGCAGGTGATGCGGATGATCGAGCATCCGGCCGCGGTTAGTGCGCTGTTGGGTGCCGCCTCGCTGATGCCGGTGACGATCGGCCTGTGCGCGCGCGCCACCCGGCTCGCCGCCTGACGCCGTTTATGCCGTTGCAAGCGGGCGGTCCGGCGTGGGGCAGGGATCAGCTTTCGCCCCCGGTCCGCCGATCCAGCATGGCACGCGCCTCGTAGGCCAGCACCGCGACCGCGACCGCCGCGTTGAGACTGTCGGCCGCACCCAGCATGGGCATGGTGACCGCCAGATCGCATTGCGCCTCCAATTCCCCCGGCAGCCCCTGCGATTCGTTGCCTACCAGGATGAAGCAGGGGTCAGCGTAAGGCGCGCCGCGATAGGAGCCAGCTCCTTCACGCAGGGACGCCGCGACGAGTTGCCCGCACTCCATCCGCAGCCAGCGGATGAAATCTTCGCTGCCGGCATGGGCAATGGCAATGGTGAACACCGCGCCCATGCTTGCCCGCACGGCTTCGGCCGAAAATGGATCGGCGCACTCATCGAGCAGGATCAGACCGCCCGCACCCACCGCGTCGCCTGTCCGCAGCATTGTTCCCAAGTTTCCGGGATCGCGCAGCGCCTGTGCCACCAGCCAGATGGGAGCTGCGCGTCTGTCCAGACGCTCCAGAGCGGTATCGAACTCAGCAAATACCCCCAGCACGGTCTGCGGATTGGCCTTCCCGGTGATGCGCGAAAGGATCTCGGCGCTGGTCTCGATCACCTCGCCGCCGCGTGCTGTGACCGCCTCCTCCAGCGCGCCGAGCAGCGGATGGGGCTCGCGCGCCGGGGTCAGGACCAGCATCTGCGGCACATGTCCGGCGTTCAGCGCATCGGTGAGCAGGCGCAGCCCCTCGGCCAGGAAGCGTTGCTCACGCCGGCGACACTTCTTGTCACGCAGCGATCTTAGCGATTTGACGAGCGGGTTCGAGAACCCGGTAATGGTCCGGCGCATCAAGTCCGACGTGAGAGGGAGTCAACAGGGGCGTCGTGCGAACCGATCGTCCCGTTGCCCGCCCCACTGCCTGAAGGCGGCACGACGATCACCCGCGTGCAGGCCAGAGATCCGCACGGGGCCAACGCGCTCACTCTTCTCCGAACCCGCTGGCAAAAAGCGCCGTGATCTGCGCCAGCCGCTCGTCCGCCTGCGATCCGGTAACGCTTAGCTCCACGGTGTCTCCGCGCCCGGCGCCCAGCATCATGAGGTCGAGGATCGAACCGCCGCCTGCCACCTGCGCATCCTTAGTCACGGTGACCTCGGTGCCGTCCATCTGTGCCACCAGCGCCACCAGCTTGGCGCTCGCGCGGGCATGCAGACCGCGCTTGTTGATGACCTCGATGCAGCTGTTCGCTTCTTGCGCCAGCGCCCCTCTCCCTTCGAAACTTCGCCTTGGCGTTATGCGTCCTGGCCCAGGAACTCGCTGGCGATGGTGATGTAATTGCGCCCGGCATCACGCGCGGCAGCGGCCGCGGCGCCGACCGGCATGTCCTTGCGCGCGCCGGCAAGGCGGATGAGCATGGGCAGGTTGATCCCGGCGACCACCTCGGTCCGACCACGCTCGAGCAGCGAGATCGCCAGGTTGGACGGAGTGCCGCCGAACAGGTCGGTCAGGATCACCGCGCCCAATCCGCTGTCGACCTGGCGAATGGCCTCGGCGATCTCTTCCCGGCGCGCCTCCATGTCGTCATTGGGACCGATGCACACCGTGGCGATGTCCTCCTGCGCACCGACGACATGCTCCATCGCCCGCACGAATTCCTTCGCGAGCGCTCCATGGGTCACGAGAATGATGCCGATCATGGCAGGTTTTCGCGCTGCCTTGCGCCTTCGGCGTCGCCCGACTCTTGCGCCTTCGGGGCGTGCGCAGGGCCGGGTGCGGGGGACTTGCCGGGTTGGTTGGCCAAACGGCGCGCCATCTCGTTCGCTTGCGAAGCCTCGATCATATCGGCGCTGCGGGATGTCAGATTGCGATGCAGAATGGTGGGCGAAAACCCTGTGTCGCGCAAGTCCCGCCCGATCTGTTCGGCGACGAACACCGAGCGGTGCCTGCCCCCGGTGCAGCCCAGCGCAATGTTGACATAGCTTTTGCCCTGCCGCGCATAGAGGGGCAGCAATTCGCGTAATAATGCGAGGATCTTGCCGTAAGTTGCCTGGTACGCAGGATCGTTGCCGATATGCATGCCGACCACCGCATCCAGCCCGGTCAACGGGCGCAGTACCGGGTCCCAGTGCGGGTTGTCGAGGTAGCGCATGTCGAACACCAGGTCAGCGGCGGGCGGCATCCCGCGCGCATAACCGAAGCTGGTGATGGTCACCGTCATCGCGCTGGTGGCATCGGCAACGAAGCGCGAGCGGATGGTCTGCTTGAGCTCATTGACCGAGAAATGCGTGGTGTCGATGAGCATATCGGCACGCTCGCGCAGCTCGGCGATGAGTTCGCGCTCGGCGGCAATCCCCGTGGTCACCGGCATCTCCTGCGCCAGGATATGGCGCCGCCGCGTTTCCTCGAAGCGGCGCTGCAATTCGTGCCCCGCGCAATCGAGAAACAAGGTCGACACCGCCAGATCCGGTCGCTCGGCAAGGCGGTCGAGCTCGGCGATGACCCGGTCGGGTACGAAGTCGCGCGTGCGGCAATCAAAGCCGATGGCGAGCGGATGAACCGTCTGTGGTGCGTCGGGTTCGCCGGGTTCCGGGTCTCCTCCGATCAGCCGACCGATGAGGCGGATGGGGAAATTGTCGATCGCTTCCCAGCCCAGATCCTCCAGTTCGTTGAGAACGCTGGTCTTGCCTGCGCCCAGCATGCCGGTGACGAACAGGATCCGCTGCCGGGCGGCGACATGGTCATCATGCATCGGACTGGCCATTAGCGGTGATGTGCGCGCTAACGCCCGGCTTGTGAAGGGGGAGGGCGGCGGCATGTTCCGATAAGGGGCAGGTCGCGAAGGTTATTGTCCGTCGGACCATGCCGGGCTCAGGCGGCGGGAAGGTCGAGCACCAGGCATGCGCCGGCCCCGCCATCGGGTCGGTCCGCGACCACCAGCGTGCCGTCATGCGCCTCGGCAATGGTGCGCGCGATCGCCAGTCCGAGGCCCGAATGATTGCCGAACTCGTCCTCTTCAGGGCGCACCGAGTGGAAGCGCCGAAACACCTTGTCGCGTTCTTCAGGTGCGATCCCCGGACCTTCGTCGATAACCCGGGCGATGATCCGGTCTTCCTCACGCGATATATCTATCGAGACCGTGTCGCCCGGCGGAGAGAAGGATATCGCGTTGTCGATGAGGTTCTCGGCAATCCGCTCAAGCCGGATCGCCAGCCCCATCACCACCAGCGGCTTGCCATGGCGCAGCACCTGCATCCGGCAGTCGCGATTGCCGCCGCGGCTGGCGCGGGTCTCGACCACGTTCTCGAACAGAGCGGCCAGGTCGACCGCTTCGAAGGTGGCGCGGCTGATCTCGGCATCGACGCGGCTGGCTTCCGATATTTCGCTGACCAGCCGGTCGATGCGGCGAACATCGTGGCCGGCGATGGCGACCAGCTGCTGGCGCAGTTCCGGATCGCTCACGCGCGGAAGTGATTCCATGGCGCTTCTGAGTGAGGCGAGCGGGTTCTTGATCTCGTGCGCCACATCGGCAGCGAAGCTTTCCACCCCGTCGATCCGTTCGCGCAACGCAGCGGTCATGTCCGACACCGCACGCGCGAGCACGCCGATCTCGTCCGCCCGCTCGGCCATGCGCGGCACCTCCACCTCGCGTTCGCGCCCCAGCCGGACCCGCACCGCGGCGCGCACCAGCCGGCGCAATGGCTCGATGATGGTGCGCGCAAGATAAAGCGACAGCACGATCGACATCGCCAATGCGATCGCCAGGATGGTCATCAGCGAGGAGCGCGCCGCACGCACGGCCTCGGTGATGTCGGTGGCGTTGCGCGTGGTGAGCAGCGTTGCGCCATCAAGGCCGACGGGCGCGGCGGCGGTGATCACCGGGGTACGGTCAGGCGCGCGGCGCAGCTCGATCTGCGACAATCCCTGCTGGCGGGCGCGGACCAGCTCGGGCCAGCCGCGCGCGCCTTCCTCCGCCGGCGGTTCGACAAAAGCCGGGGGCGAAGGCGCGCCCACCAGCAGGTTGACCGCCCGGTCGGTCCAGCGCGCCAGATCTTCGCTGAACGGCTCGGTCACCGGATCGTCGAAAGTGAAGGAGGGCTCGGCAAGCGCGAAACTGTCGGCCAGCAGCGTCCCTTGCGGATCATACATCCGCAGCCGCATGCGCTGCTCCTTGCCGATCTGCATCAGCAGCGCTTCCTGGCGTTCGCTCGTCGCGCCGGCGAGTGCCTCAGCGGTGATCTGCGCCTCGATCCGCGCGAGCTGGAACCGCTCGGCAAGCAGCTGGCGGCGATAGGAATCGAGGAAGAACAGGCTGCCGGCCATCACCAGCAGCGGGATGAGGTTGACCGCCAGGATGCGCGCGGTAAGCGAGGATCGCAGCGGAAAGGCGAGGCGCTCAAGCGGTCCGGTCGCGCGCGCTGACTCAAGCGTGGCGGCATTTGTCACGGCCAGGCCCGGCTCGACCTTCGTAGCTTCGCCAGGCGGCTCATGCGGGCGGTCGTTGCCGGTCGGCGCTGTGCCATCGACCGGGCCGGACGTGGTTACCGGACCGGACGAGGTCCTGGCAACCGCGTCCGCCCCCAGCACGCCTTCAGCCATCTCTTGGTCGTTCGAATGGACCAGACGCCATCGAGCTAGTCATCGGACAAACTATACCCGGCGCCGTAAAGCGTGGTGATCGCGCCGAACTCGGGATCGACCAGACGGAATTTGCGCCGTAGCCGCTTGATGTGGCTGTCCACCGTGCGATCATCAACGAACACGTCATCGGGATAGGCAGCATCCATCAGCTGGTTGCGGCTCTTGATCACCCCCGGGCGCTGGGCGAGCGCCTCCAGGATCAGGAATTCGGTCACCGTCAGCGACACCGGCGCCCCGCTCCAGGTGACCTGATGACGCGCCGGGTCCATCGCCAGCCGCCCGCGCTCGAAGCTGGGACCGGCGGGCGCTTCGCTGGCCTTTCCGCTTGCCCCATGCGGCCCATGCTCACCCGGTCCGCCTTCCTCGGGCACCGGTCCGGATCGGCGAAGGATGGCTCTGATCCGCGCCAGCAGCAAGCGCTGGCTGAACGGCTTGGCGATGTAGTCGTCCGCCCCCATGGCCAGGCCCGCCTCCTCGTCCTCCTCCTCGTCCTTGCTGGTGAGGAAGATCACCGGAAGCTGCGAGCTGGCCCGCAGCCGAGCGAGCAGTTCCATGCCGTCCATGCGCGGCATCTTGATGTCGAACACCGCCAGGTCGGGCGGGTTGGAGATGAGGGCTGCGAGCGCGGTCTCGCCATCGGAATAGACGCGGGTGGCGTAGCCTTCGGCCTGGAGCGCGATCGACAAGGTGGCCAGAATGTTGCGGTCGTCATCCACCAGCGCGATCGAACGCTGCTGACCGCGTGTCGCCGACGCGCGGTCGCCCAGCTCCATGGCCGACGACGTCTCGGGTTGCCCACCGGTTCGATGCATCTGACTTGTCATTATCCGCAGCTCCGGACTAATCCCTACCACGCCGCAGTGCAACGTGCAGCCATCCCCAAAGCCCCGCCGCTAAGCTGCTTCGCAAACCCTTGGAATCGAACGGCGCGCACAAATTGACGCGCATTGGCCCGCGCTTTATGCGACAAGTATATGAACTAGACGCCTCGCGATGCGTTCTCGATGCGTACCTTCGACAAGGAGCCCCCCCGTGTCCCAGTCCGCCGTGTCCCAGCCAGCCGTGTCCCAGACCGCCAAATCTCGGTCCCTGGACGTCCCCCTGTCCGCGCAAGGCATCATGACCGGTGCGCAGATCCGTGCCAATTTGGGGAGCGCCGCGCTGGTCGAACAGGCGGTGGCCGATGGTGAGGGGCGCCTGGCCGCGCATGGCCCGTTGGTTGTCGAGACCGGCCATCACACCGGTCGCAGCGCCAAGGACAAGTTCATCGTGCGCGACCAGACCACCGAGGACACGGTCTGGTGGGGCGAGGTCAACAAGGAGATCAGCTCCGCCCAGTTCGCCGCCCTCAAGGCTGATTTCATGCAGGCGCTGGAGCAGAAGGACGTGCTCTATGTGGCCGACCTGTTCGGCGGTTCGCAGCCCGAGCACCGGGTCAAGGTGCGGGTAATCAACGAGCTAGCCTGGCACAACCTGTTCATCCGCACGCTGCTGGTGCGTCCCGGTGTCGAGGAACTCAAGGGGTTCGAGCCTGACTACACCATCATCGACCTGCCCAGCTTCGTTGCCGATCCCCAGCGTCACGGCTGTCGCTCCGAGACGGTGGTGGCGGTGAACCTCACCGAAAAGCTCATCCTGATCGGCGGGACCGCCTATGCCGGCGAAATGAAGAAGAGCGTGTTCGGCATCCTCAACTACCTGCTGCCCGAGAGCGGCGTCATGCCGATGCACTGTTCGGCCAATATCGGCGCGGATGGCAAGAGCGCCATTTTCTTCGGCCTGTCGGGCACCGGCAAGACCACGCTTTCGGCTGATGCCAGCCGCACCTTGATCGGCGACGATGAGCACGGCTGGTCGGACACCGCGGTGTTCAATTTCGAGGGCGGATGCTATGCCAAGATGATCCGCCTGTCGCCCGAAGGCGAGCCCGAGATCTACGCCACCACCCGCCGTTTCGGCACCGTACTGGAGAACGTGGTGATGGACCCTGCCACCCGCGAGCTCGATTTCGACGATGCGAGCCTGGCGGAGAATTCGCGCGGCGCTTATCCCATAGACTTCATCCCTAATACCTCAGACGACAACCTTGGACCGCCGCCAGCCAACGTGGTGATGCTCACCGCCGATGCCTTCGGTGTGCTCCCGCCCATCGCCCGGCTGACACCCGATCAGGCGATGTATCACTTCCTGTCGGGTTATACCGCCAAGGTAGCGGGGACCGAGATCGGCGTGACCGAGCCCGAGGTGACCTTCTCGACCTGCTTTGGCGCCGCTTTCATGCCCCGTCATCCCAGCATCTATGGAGACCTGCTCAAGAAGCGGATCGCGCAGGGCAACGCGCAGTGCTGGTTGCTTAATACCGGCTGGACGGGCGGGAAATACGGCGTCGGGAAGCGGATGCCCCTCAAGGCAACGCGCGCGCTGCTCAATGCCGCGCTCGACGGATCGCTGGATGAAGCTGAGTTCCGCACGGACCCCAATTTCGGCTTCGAAGTGCCGGTTTCGATCCGCGCGCTTGAGCAAGCCGGGATCGACCAGACCATTCTCGACCCACGCCAGACCTGGGCCGACAAGGACGCCTACGACACGACCGCGCACCAGCTGATGAAGCGCTTCGTCGACAACTTCGCCCAGTTCGAGGCGCATGTCGATGAAGGCGTACGCCAGGCCGCGCCACAGGCGGCGTAAGCCACGGCAGGAGCGCGCCTTCGTTCGGGTCGCGAGATTGACCATGCCTGTGGCCTCGAACGCTTCGGGCCGATCAGGCGGCGGGTGGCGATATTGCCCGCCCTTCAATTCCATTGCAGCGACGGCGCTCGCTTGGTTGCCTAAATTGAGCGTGGCGCGAAATTGCCCCTCGGACCCTGCTGACGCCTCGGCGGTCTATGCCGCCCGCCTAGCTCCGATCCGGTACGCCATGGCCTGACGCCTGCCGTGCGATCTATCGACCGCAAGTCAGCTGCCGGACGGCGACCCGGCGGGCGTTTGATCGAGGCAGAACTCACCCAGCATCGCTCGGTGATCCGATCCGTTGTCGGGCATGACCCGGAAGCTGCGGATGCCGATCCCGCCCTTCACCATCAGTTGGTCGAGCGGCCAGCCAAGCCACAGGTAGTCGGCCGGGAAGGTGGGATAGGTGCCGCGCCCGATCCGCGGGTCGCGCCAGTCGCTCGCCTCGCGGAAGCGGGTAACGGTGCGCGACCAGGGCACGTCGTTGAAATCGCCCATCACGACGGCGTCGGGCAGGCGATCGGGCGTCTGTGTTCCGGCATTGATGATATTGCGGTCGCGCTTTTCGGTATCCCAGCCGGGCAGGGGCGGCTTGGGATGCAGCCCGATGAATTCGAACAGCCCGGCGTCCGGCGCCCTCAGTGTCGCATATAAGGTCGGCGTGTCGCGATGGGTGTTCTCGACCATGCGCGATTTGACGACCGGTAGCCTGGTTGCAAAGACCATGCCGAAGGCTTCGGCCTGCGGATGCGAATTGACATGGGGATAGGCCGCGAGCGCCGGTCGCAATTCGCGCACCCAAACCTCGTCCGTTTCCATCAGCAGCAACACATCCGGATCAACACGCTCAATCTGCCGCAGGATGCCGGCATAATCCTTATTCTTCACCTTTACATTCACTGCCAGCGCGGAAAAGCAGCTGCCGTCGATCGGCTCCGCAAGGGCCACCTGCGGCTCGGCGAAGAACAGGTAAGGGTACACCCGCGACAGATTGAGCACCACGACCAGCGCCGATAGGGCTGCCGCGAGCCAGCGGCGCCCGCCCCCGAAGATCAACGCCAGCACCATGAGCGCCATGCCCACGAAGACGAGCGGTTGGCGAATGGTGTCCAGCGCTCGGATAAACCAGAAATCGCTTGGTATCAGCGAAATCGCGGTGACGAGCGCAAGCAGTGCGGCGAGCACGACGAACAGGCGGCTGATATGTTTTATTGCGATTCTCCCCCATTTATATCAGAGCGCGCTGGCCCCTCTTGTTGGTCCTGCCCGCTTCGTCAGGCCGCTTTCAACCGCGCACGTCCGCCACATAGCGCTCCACGATCGCCGCCAGCACGTCGAGCGGGACGTTGCCGCCCAGAACCACCGCATCGTTGAACGCCTTCACATCGAAGCGCCCTCCCAGTGCACCGCGCTCCGTCTCGCGCAGGCGGACCACTTCGCTGTGACCCACCTTGTAGCCCAGCGCCTGCGCGGGCCAGGAACAGTAGCGGTCGACCTCGCTCTCTATCTGCTCGCGCTTGTTGCCGTTCTCTTCCATGAAGAAGCGGATCGCCTGTTCGCGGCTCCAGCGCTTGTAGTGCAGCCCGGTATCGACCACCAGCCGGCACGCGCGAAACGCCTGATCCTGCAGATAACCCAGCCGCCAGACGGGGTTGTCGTCATAGGCACCAAGCTCATCGGCGAGCTGCTCTGCATAAAGCGCCCAGCCTTCCGAATAGGAATTGAACGCCAGGATCGAGCGGATCAGGGGCAGGGCATTGGCATATTCGCCCTGCCAGACATGGCCGGGGATGGTCTCGTGATGGACCAGCGTGGGCAGGTCGAAGCGCCGATGCAGGTCGGTGGTGCGCAGGTTGATCCACATCTTGCCCGGGATCGTCCCGTCCTTCGAACCGGCGCCACCATAGGCCGCGGGTGCGCCGGGTTCCTCGGCCGGCGGCAGGCGGCGGACTTCCAGATCGGCCTCGACCAGCGTGTTGAAGGCGCGCGGCATCTGCGCCCGGATCCAGTCGATCCGCTCGTCGATGAAGGTCATGATCTCCGCCCGGCCCGTATCGCCCGGGGCGAACATGAAGCGCTCGTCCTCGGCCAGCGCGGTCATCCGCTCGCCCACCGAACCGTTGGTGTAGCCGATCGATCGCAGGATCGGGTCCATCCGGGAATGGATATCGGCAAGTTCGGCTAGACCCATCCGGTGGATCTCGTCGGGTGTCAGCGTGGTGGTGGTGCTGGCGCGCGAGGCCCAGTCATACCACTCGGGACCGCCCGGCTGCGACCACATGCCGGGATCGCTATCGGCGACCGCCCGCTCGCGTCTCAATTCCGCAAGCTGGCGTTCCAGCGCGTTACCGATGGGACCGGTGACGATTTCGGCTGCACGGCGTTGCCAGTCACCCGGAATGTCCTGCTCGCGGGTTCGCTCGACCAGCGATGCCACAAGCTGGCCGCCAGAGCGGGCATCCACGATCGAGGCTTCCATCTGCGAAATCGCCTTGTCGAGCAGGAAGTCGGGCGGCACCACGTCCATCTGGCGCGCGGCCATGATACGGGCCAGTTCGCCATCGAGCACCTCGGGCATCTGCGCCAATCGCGCCAGATAAGCCTCGGCATCATATGCATCGCGCACCGGATGCTCGGACCCCAGAAACCGGGGGATGTCGATATAGGAGCCCACGTTCTGGATCACGACGTAAGGCGCGTTGCGCCAGCTGCCCACCGCGACATCGCCATAAGGCTGGGCAAAACCGGCGAGCGCGTTTTCATAGGCGCTCTCGACCACCTCGAAGCTGGTGCGCGTGCCCGCGTCAAGCCCATCGCGGGGGAAGGCGCGCACCGCCTGCAGATCGGCGGCCAGCGTGGCGGCATAGGCTGTCTGGCCGGCGGGGGACTGATCCTCGAGCCGCGTCCGTAACCCCGCATGCTCGCCGGTATCGACGCCAAGCCCCGTTGCGCGCTCCGGCTCGTGCGCGAGAAGGTTGAAGGCGATCCGCTCGAGCAGGTCCTGCGCTGGACCCGCAGTGACGCCGGCGGGGCGGACCCCCGTGGCGGCGCAGGCAGGAAGCATGGCGAGCGTGCCGACGCCGCCCAATCCGGCGAGCGTCTGGCGGCGGCTGAGTTGAAAGTTGTGCGAACGTGTCATCCGCAAAGGAATATCGCGTCCCCCGCCGCTGTCAAACGCGCGGCGGGGATGGTCACAAGGCTGCGCTTATTCGCGAAGCGAGGCGGGCACCTTGCCGCCGGCCTTGGCCAGCTCGCTCATCACCCGCTTGTGCAGCCAGATATTGTCCTCGGCCGACCCTTCGTAATCGCTGCGACCCATCTCGCCCGCCAGTTCCTTGCGGTTTGCGTAGTCGGGATCGATGCCGATAAGCTTCATCAGATCGACGATCGAGCTGCGCCAGTTGAGCTTGTCCGCACCGTTCATCCCGTCGAGCCGCTTCTCAACGTCCACCTCGCTGATCGGTTTGGCGCGGGCGTCGCGGATCGTGGTCTTCCCGGTGCTGGGTGCACGCGCAGTGCCGGTGGTTCCCGCAGGTCGCGCGGCCGTTCCCCCACTGGGAACGCGCGCCTCGTCATCATCCTTGCCAAAAATCGCTTCCTTGAATGATGCAAAAACACCCATGTCATTTCCTTCTCACGCGAAACAATCAGATTGCCTCGGGCATCCAACGCATCTGAAGCCCAGGCGGGTCCGCATGTGCTGGACAAGCCGGTGTCGCTACCCGAATGCTCATGCCTGCGATGCTCGATCTGGTCCTTTCGCTGGTCATGCTGGGCCTTGCCGCGCTTGTTACAGGCGCGGTCCTGCTATGGCGTCGCGGGGCGCGGCGGCAGGCGGCGATGATGGCGGTGCTGGCGCTGATCCTGCTGGGTAACATCGCGATCTGGACCGTGCCCGACGAGCATGGCGACGCGCCGCTCGACCAGGCGCGTCAGTGATCCCCCGCTCAGGTGATCGGGCAGGAAGGATCGAGGCGGAAGTCGAGGTAGCGGTCGACCGATCCCATCAGTTCTTCGGTTTCGTTCTCGAAAAAATGGTTGGCCCGCGAAATTTCGTCGTGATGAATGGTGATGTGCTTTTGCGTGCGCAGTTTTTCCACCAGCTTCTGGACGCTCAACGGCTGGACCACGGTGTCCGCGGTTCCCTGAATGAAGATCCCGCTCGCCGGACAAGGCGCAAGGAAAGTGAAATCATACATGTTGGCGGGCGGCGCGATGGAGATGAACCCACGGATTTCGGGCCGGCGCATCAACAACTGCATCCCGATGAGCGCGCCGAAGCTGACGCCCGCCACCCAGGTCGTCTGCGCTTCGACATGGACCTGCTGCACCCAGTCGAGCGCACTGGCGGCGTCGGACAATTCGCCGATGCCATTGTCGAAGCTGCCCTGCGAGCGTCCCACGCCGCGGAAATTAAAGCGCAAGGTGGCAAAGCCGCGGTCCACGAAGGTCTTGTACAGGCGCTGGACGATCCGGTCGTTCATCGTGCCGCCGCCCTGGCTGTGCGGGTGCAGGATCATCGCCACCGGGGCGCGCGGACGCGGGGCGGGGGAGAAACGGCCTTCGAGGCGGCCTTCGGGGCCGGGAAAGATGACGGACGGCATGGTATGGTTTCGCTCTTGCGGGTATAAGGCTGACCGGAGCGGGAATTGGCCCCGGAATTGGGCGGCTATATAGGGCAAAGCTGCGGTTTCGCAATTCTGAGATGAGCCAGCGCATTTATCTTGATCATGCGGCTACTTCGCCGCTGCGGCCACAAGCGCATGAAGCGATGCAGCACGGACTGGCGATGTGGGCCAATCCTTCCAGCCCGCATGGTGAGGGTCGGCGCGCGCGCGCCGCGCTGGAGGATGCGCGTGCCCGGATCAAGGCATCGCTGGGGTGGCAAGGCGAACTCATCTTCACCGGCGGGGCGAGCGAGGCGCTGGCGATCGGCCTCAGCCAGGCGCGCATTGGCGGGGGAAGGGCTGCCCGGCGGATCGTCTCGGCGGCGGAACATGATGCGGTGACACGAGCGGCACCCGACGCACAGGTATTGCCCGTCACCGACGGCGTCCCCGACCACGAGGAACTGGAGCGTTTGCTCTCGCCGGGTCCGCCCGCAATCGTGGCTGTGCAACAGGTCAATTCCGAAACCGGCACGATCTTGTTGCCTAATGACGGCGCGGACCTTGGCCGCCGGGTTCGCAACCGTGGCGGTCTGCTACTCGCCGATTGCTCGCAGAGCGCCGGCAAGCTTGCCCTGCCCGATGCGGATATGGCGGTGGTTTCGGCACACAAGCTTGGCGGGCCGGTCGGCATCGGCGCGCTGCTGGTGCGCGATTTCGGGATGCTGGAAGCGGTCGGCGGGCATGAGCGCGGCTATCGGGCGGGCACCGAGAACCTGCCCGCGGCACTGGGGTTTGCCGCTGCGCTCGAGGCGGGGGAGTGCGCAAGCTGGGCGACGAGCGACCAGCAACGCCGCGAATTCGCCCAAAGACTATCGCAATCAGGCAAGGTTGTGCGTCCCGGGGCGCAAGTTTCGTATATCTTGGCGCTCACCCATCCGGCGATGAGCGCGCAGGCGCAGCTCATCCGGCTCGATGCGATGGGCTTTGCCGTCTCGGCGGGCAGCGCCTGTTCGTCGGGATCGCTCAAGCCCAGCCGCGTGCTTGCCACCTTCGGCCTAGGCGAGGACGAGGCCAGGCGGACCATCCGCGTCAGCCTGGGCTGGTCCACCACACCTGCCGAGCTCGATGCGTTCGTCAGCGCATGGGCCAGCCTTGCCCCGGTCGAGGCGGCATAGGCGGGGCCCATGATCTACCTCGATTACCAGGCTACCACTCCACTCGCGCCCGAAGCGCGCGAGGCGATGCTGCGCTGGCTAGGCGGGCCGGACAGCGAGGCGTTCGGCAATCCGCACAGCCCGCACAAGATGGGCCGGCTGGCGGCCGCCGCGGTCGAAGTGGCGCGCGAACAGGTGGCGGCGCTGTTTCCCCCCAGCGGCCGGGTAATCTTCACGTCTGGGGCCAGCGAAGCAATCAACCTGGCGATGCGGGGTTGTGCGCCGCCGGGCGATCGCCGACCCATCGCGGTCTCGGCGATCGAGCATGCCGCGGTGCGCGACACCGCCTTTGCGCTGGCAGACAAAGCTGTGGAAATACCGGTGGATAATCAGGGGATTGCCGACACCGATATGGAGTTGCCACCAGCCACCCGGCTTGTCGGCGTGATGCAGGTGAACAACGAGATCGGCACTATTCAGAACACCGATTCCTTTTTCCGACGGGCCCGCAGCATGGGCGCGCTTTACCTGTGCGACGCGGTTCAGGCCGCTGGTCGGATGCGTCTGGGCGAGGCAGACCTCATCGCCATCTCCGCCCACAAGTTTCATGGACCCAAGGGCGTAGGCGCGCTGTGGGTGCGCGATGGCTTGGAACTGCTCTCCACCTCCACTGGGGGCGGGCAGGAAGCGGGACTGCGCTCGGGCACGCTCAGCCCGGCCCTGTGCGCCGGGATGGGGGCGGCGGCCGAGCTTGCAATGTCGCGCATGATTCAGGATGCACAGCATGTCGAAGCGCTGTGGCAGATCGCGCGGGGCAGGCTGGCGGACTGGACGCTGAACGGCAGCGACACGATGCGCTGGCGCGGCAATCTCAACATCCGCAAGCCAGGGATCGACGCCCCGCGCCTGCTGTCGCAACTGCGCAATATCGCCTTCTCAACAGGCTCCGCCTGCGCCAGCGGATCGGGTCGTCCTAGCCACGTGCTCGGCGCCCTGGGTCTGACCCGCGAACAAGCGAACAGTTCGCTGCGGCTGGGCTTCGGCCGCTACACCGGCGAAGGCGAGCTTGCCAAAGCCTGCGACGCGATCCATGATGCTGCATTGCAGCAATGACCGTGCTGTCGCGTTTGGCATTGGGCAGCACCGCAACCTTGGGGGAATGGGCATCGAGGTCGTCTTCACCGCGCGGGATGGGTCCAGGCTAGAGGTCCCGGCCACCGAGGGCGACACGCTGCTGTCGGTTGGACAGGCGGCGGGTCTGCCGCTTGAGGGCACGTGCGAGGGGCAGATGGCCTGCTCGACCTGCCACGTCATCGTGGCGCGCGATTGGTTCGCCCGCTTACCGCAAACCAGCGAGGAAGAGGAAGACATGCTCGATCTGGCGGCCGATGTGCGTCCGACCAGCCGGCTCTCGTGCCAGATCGTGCTTGGCGCCGCGTTCGACGGGCTCGAAGTTGCGATCCCGGGTGAAAGCCACGACATGCAGGGCCGTTGACGAGCTCTGTCCGCTTCGTCTGCTCTGCTGCTCGCCCGGTGAATGAGCATGATCAAAACTCGCCAAGGCGGCATTAACCCTTGCAATTGTCGAGCGGGACGGCGTGCGCTAGGGCGCCGGGCACGCGAACACCCATCACGAATCGACAGGCAGGCAGCATCATGAATCATGACCAAATGACCTCCCGCATCGCTCGGGGCGACGGCTTTATCGCCGCGCTCGACCAATCGGGCGGCTCCACTCCCAAGGCGCTGCGCGCCTATGGCGTGGACGACAAGGCATGGTCGGGCGATGATGAGATGTTTGCCCGCATCCACGAGATGCGCTGCCGGATCATCCGCTCACCCGCCTTCAACGGCGACAAGGTTCTGGGTGCGATCCTGTTCGAAAAGACGATGGACGGCGAGGTGGATGGCCAACCCGTGCCCCACGCGCTGGTCGCCAAACGCATCGTGCCGTTCCTCAAGATCGACAAGGGGCTGGAGGATGAGGCGCACGGTGTGCAACTGATGAAGCCCATTCCCGGTCTGGCTGATACGCTACGCAGGGCCAAAGGGCTGGGCGTGTTCGGCACCAAGGAGCGCTCGGTCATCAATTCCGCCGACCGCCGGGGGATTGCCAGGCTGGTGGCGCAGCAGTTCGAGATCGGGGAAGAGGTATTGGCGGCGGGATTAATGCCCATTCTCGAGCCCGAATATTCGCTCAAGGCGTCGGACCGCGCGGACGGCGAGGCGATCTTGCGCGAGGAACTGCTCAAGGGGTTGGATGCGCTGGACGAAGGCAGGCAGGTGATGCTCAAGCTGTCGATCCCGGTTGCGCCCGGGTTCTATCGTGCGGTGACCCAGCATCCGCGCGTGCTCAAGGTGGTCGCGCTTTCGGGCGGTTATTCGCGCGAGGAAGCCTGCGCCGAGCTGGCCAAGAACGAGGGCATGATCGCCAGCTTCAGCCGGGCGCTGCTTGAGGAATTGCGTGCATCGATGTCCGATAGCGAATTCGATGCTGCGCTTGCCGAGGCCATCGACGCGATCCATATGGCCAGCACACGCAAGATTGCTGCCTGACCGCTCGTTCGGGTCTCACCTAGGCGCACGCTGAGCCATCAATCGGTAGCGAAACGCCCCATCGCGATGCCATAGCTGATCGGCGCGGCGACGCATTGCGATCCAGCCGGCGCGCGTGATGCGTTCGTAATGCGCGACGAACCGTTCGATCGCCGCGCGGTCCATTCCCCGGAGACCCGTATCCCTCTCCAGCCCGCGCTCCTGTTCGAACCGGGACTCGATGACCGATTGCCAGCCCGGCACTTCGACCGAGATCATTCCGTTCATTCGCGACCAGATCGGCTCATAATCGGCAAGCGCGGCGCGGGACCAGGCGTGCCATTTGCCGTCAGGATCATGACCGGCCTCCAATGTGTTCATCGGACCTGACCAGGCGGAAAGATCACCCCGCTCGATGCCGACACACCATCCTTCGAGGAGAATGAAGTCCGGCCGCCCTTCGAAGACCGGCCATTGCTCCTGCGCGACCAGATCATCGGCGAGCTTGTCGAACCTTGGGATCGGCGTTCGGGTTCGGTCTTGCGCGGCGACAAGCCGGTCGAGGATGTGAGAAAGCAGCGCCGTGTCGTGCGTGCCGGGTACGCCGCGGGTGGCGCAAAGCGGATGGATGGATCGGGCAAGCTCTAGGCGAACAGAGTTAGAAAGGTAGAAATCATCGAGCGCGAGCACGATCCCGTGTATCCCGTGATGCGCGGCCAGTTCATCGGTGACGAGCCTGGCGATGGTCGACTTGCCCGCACCCTGAGCCCCGTTGAGACCAACGAATGGCGGGGGCCTGTCGTGGTTCGTCAGCGCGACGATATGGCGCGCCATGAGCGAGGCGGCTTGTAGCTGCGACATGGTCTTAGTCCGATCCATGGCGCATCAGGTGCGCGCTTCGCCCGGGCGTGACAACTGTCGCAAGTGCCGCCACCGCTTTCGTTTGACCGCCAAAGCCCGATGGGTCAGGCAGCCCGACGATGCAAACCGACGCGCTTTTGCCGCCTCCTCCGCCCTTAAAGACCCTTCGGGCAGCGCAACCGATCGCGCTGTTCCTTGATTTCGACGGGACGCTGGTCGAGCTTGCCGACACGCCCGATGGCATCATCGTGCCCCCCGTTCTTGTCGCGCGGATCGAAACACTTGCCACTACCCTCGATGGCGCGCTGGCACTGGTGAGCGGGCGCGCGCTGGTCGATCTGGAGCGACATTGCGGGCCGCTTCACGTAGCTCGCGCCGGGTCACACGGGATCGACCGGTTCCACGCCGATGGCCGTGCCTTGGGCGAAGCGCCCTCTAAGATGACGCGCGAGGTCGAAGAGCGCCTCGCCGAATTTGCCTCCGACAATAATCTGAGGTTTGAGAAAAAGCCACATGGCGGCGCGCTGCATACCCGGCCGAACCCCGATGCGGCGCAACAGGCGCTCGCTTTCGCCGAGCAGCTTGCCGGGCAACATGGGTTCGAGGTGAAGCAGGGCAAGTTCGTGATCGAGCTGGTTCGTCCGGGTGCGGACAAGGGCGGGGCGGTACGGGCCTTCATGCAGGACACGCCTTTCGCCCAGCGCCGACCTGTTTTCGTGGGTGACGACATCACCGATGAGGACGGCATCGCCGCAGCAAACGCGCTGGGCGGGCTGGGCATTCTGGTAGGCGAACGAAGCGACACAGGCGCGCGCTATCGGTTACCCGATCCCGCGGCCGTCCATGCCTGGCTTGGACTATGAGCGGACCCGGTATCGCGAGCGCTGAGCAATCGCGCTCGCCAGGTCCGTCGGGGAACTTCCCTTAACCCCGTTCGCTCAAGAAACAGGCCGGTCGCGCCGCGTCGGCAGCATCGATGCAATGCGCCGCGCGCCGGTGTCCGGGCGTCTGGACCGGAGCGTTGCGTACGATGGCCAGGGTATTGCGCACGAAGGCCAAGGTATTGCGCAAGAAGGAAGGCCATCATGAGCAGGCTGATCGTCATTTCCAACCGGGTCGCGGTGCCGCAGGCGCGCGGTGCCACCGGGGCGCAGGGCGGTCTTGCGGGCGCGCTCAGTGCGGCGCTCAAGCAGAATGGCGGGATCTGGTTCGGCTGGTCGGGCCAGGAAATCTCCGAGTTCACAGGTGACATCAGCGTGCGCCGCTCGGACGATGGTGTTACCACGGCCACGATCGATCTCGAGCACCAGGACGTCGAGGAATATTACAACGGCTATGCCAATTCCACGCTGTGGCCGCTGTTTCATTACCGGATCGACCTGACCGAATATGAACGCGAATTCGGTCGGGGCTACGAGCGGGTGAACGAGCGCTTTGCCGCCTCGGTCCTGCCGCTGATCGAAGACGACGACATCGTGTGGGTGCACGACTATCACCTGATCCCGCTGGGCGAGCGGCTGCGCTCGCGCGGACTGACCAACCGGATCGGCTTTTTTCTCCACACGCCCTGGCCACCGGTGCGCCTGTTCGTCTCGCTTCCCTACCATGAGCGCATGGTCATGGCGATGCTGCACTACGATGTGGTCGGCTTCCAGACCGAGGAATGGCTCGAAAGCTTCACCCATTATTGCCGCAAGGAACTGGGCGCCGAAGTGGATGAGGAGACCGGGCGCATCACCTTCGATGGGCGCACCACCATCGCCAAGGCCTTCCCCATCGGCATCGATTACGAGTTCTTCATGGCCAAGGGCGACACCATCATCGCCAAGCAGGCCGAGCAACGGCTGCTTGCCAGCACGCGCCACAGGACCGCGATGTTGGGTGTCGACCGGCTCGACTATTCCAAGGGTCTGCCCGAACGGATCGACGGCATCGGCCGGTTCTTCGATCAGAACCCCGAGCGGGTCCGCGAGCTGGTCTATATCCAGATCGCCCCTCCGAGCCGGGCGGATATTGATTCCTACCAGGAGATCCGCACCGAGCTGGAGCAGAAGACCGGGCAGATCAACGGCGCCCGCTCGGAAGTGGACGTGGTGCCGATCCGCTATGTTAATCGCGGCTACTCGCAGGAGGAACTGTTTGGCTTCTACCGGGCTGCCAAGATTGGGCTGGTCACGCCGCTGAGGGACGGGATGAACCTGGTCGCCAAGGAATACATCGCCGCGCAGGATCCGCAAGATCCGGGCGTGCTGATCCTCTCGCGCTTCGCCGGAGCCGCGCTCCAGCTTGATGATGCGCTGTTGGTCAACCCGCACAGCCCCGACGATGTGGCGTATAACATCCAATTGGCGCTGGACATGTCGCGCGACGAGCGGCGCGAGCGTTGGGAAAAATGCATTACCACCGTGCGCGAGGAAAACGTTCAGGACTGGACGGAGAAGTTCGTGGACAGTCTAAGTGGGATCGAGCGCGTGCAAGGCTGAGCAGCGGCGTTTGTGGAAATTGGACATTCGGGATTGCGCATCATGCGCGGCTGGCTGGCGGTGATCTGATCCGATAACAAATTGCGCCTTCATGCATCAGGCATCGGGCTGACAAGTTTTGACGGTGCGGCACTCGCAGACGAACGCGGTCAGGCCTCCTCGAGCACGCGGGCAAAGGCCTGCGGATCGACATTGCCGCCGGTCAGCATAATGACCGTGTTCGGGTCGAGCAGCGCCTCGTTGGCGAGCGCTGCGGCCAGTGCCACCGCCCCCCCGGGTTCGAGCACCAGCCTGGCGCGCGTGAAGGCGAGGCGTTGCGCAGCTCGAATCTGCGCCTCGCTCACCGTTAGGCTTCGTGTGCAGCGCTCTTTCAGGATCGCGAAATTGATCGGCCGGGTGGCGAAGGTCTGCAACGCATCGCAGGCGGTTTGAGGCGGATCGAGGCCCACCTGCTCGATCGTGCCGCTGGCAAGCGAACGGCAGACATCGTCCCACCCTTCAGGCTCGACGGGAATGATCTTGCTCTCGGGACATGCAAGCGCCAGCCCGGCCGACAGCCCGCCGCCGCCGCAACAGGCAAGAATGCGCGAAGGCTGGCGCCCCAGCTGCCCGGTGATCTCGATCCCCGCGCTTCCCTGGCCCTCGATCACCCAGGGGTCGGCATAGGCGTGCACATAGGCCGCGCCGGTGTCGTCCGCCAGCTTGCGGGCGATGGCCTCTCGGTCTTCGCTCATCCGGTCATAGCCGATGATCGTGGCGCCAAGCTCCAGCGTGCGCTCGCGTTTTACCGGCGGCGCATCGTGCGGCATGACGATGCGCGCCGCTATTGCTAGTCGCTTTGCCGCCCAGGCCACGCCCTGTGCATGGTTGCCGCTCGAAACCGCGACCACGCCGCGCGCGAGTTCTTCCGCCGAAAGGTCACTCAGCCGATGCCATGCGCCGCGGATCTTGAACGAGCCGACCGGTTGCAGGCTCTCGGCCTTGAGCCACACACCGGCCCCGCCGATCTCCAACGGCAGCAGCGGGGTCGGCGGCAGGATACGCCCGATCTTGCCGGCGGCGCGCTTTGCCCCCTCGTGCGTCGGAACGCGGCTTTCCCCGGTTTGCGTCATCAAGGCCGCGTTATGCGCCTTGCCCACGCACTGCCAGCCGATAACGCGGGCAGCGGCCCCGCTCGCGGGGAACCTGCGCGTGCAAGGCGCCGTTGGCCGAGCATTGGACGAGGAGCTTATTTCATGAACGATGCCGGCCAGAACGACACGCCTGCCATGACCAACCGCAAGGCGGAGCTGTTGTCGACCTGCGTCGAGCATATCGATATCCGTGAGTTCGACGCGCGGCCCATCGTCGAGGCGATGGGCAAGATGAGCTTCACCAGCCGCGACCTGTCCCGGGCCACGCGCATCTATAATCAGATGCTCGAGGACCCTGATTGCACCATATTCCTCGTCATCGCGGGATCGACCAGCGCGGGCGGGTGCATGGATGCCTATGCCGAGCTGGTGCGCTCGAACATGGTCGATTGCGTGGTGGCAACCGGCGCCACCATCGTCGACATGGATTTCTTCGAAGGGCTTGGGCACAAGCATTACCAGGCGCTCGAAGTGCCGGACGACATGACCTTGCGCTCACTCTATATCGACCGGATTTACGATACCTATATCGACGAGGAGCAGCTGCAGGACTGCGACTTCACCATCGGCAAGATTGCCGACAGTCTGGAACCGCGCGGCTATTCCTCACGCGAATTCATTCGCGCGATGGGCAAGTATCTTGTCGAGCACGGCAAGAAAGAGAACAGCCTGGTCAAGCTCGCCTACGAGCACGATGTGCCCATCTTCTGCCCCGCCTTTGTCGACAGCTCCGCCGGCTTTGGCCTGGTCAAGCACCAGGTCGAGCGGATGAAGGCGGGCGAGCCCTACATGATGCTCGATGCCATCGCGGATTTCCGCGAACTGACGCAGATCAAGATCGAAGCCGGAGCGAGCGGCCTGCTGATGATCGGCGGTGGGGTGCCCAAGAATTTCGTTCAAGACACCGTGGTCTGTGCCGAGATCCTCGGGCACGAGGATGTCGAGATGCACAAATATGCGGTCCAGCTTACCGTGGCGGATGTGCGCGACGGGGCGTGCTCGTCATCCACGCTGAAGGAGGCGGCAAGCTGGGGCAAGGTGGACGTGGCGCTCGAGCAGATGGTGTTCGCCGAGGCGGGCTCCGTGCTGCCGTTGCTGGCGTCCGATGCTTGGCATCGCAAGGCGTGGGAAAAGCGTCCCAATCGCCGGTGGGCGCGCCTGTTTGATAAGGGGTGAGGCGTGTGCGGAGGATCGCTGGGGAAGGGCCGGCGATTTTAACTTGCCATTCACCAGTGCGCGAATATATGCGCGCATCCCGCTGCCCCATGGGGACTTCCAACCGCAAGGCAGCCTGTCTGACGATACGCCCGGAGGTCCCTTGAGTTGCACCATTTCCCCGACGCACGATCAGTAGTCCGCGCGCTCGCGCCGGACGAGCCGGTCATCTGCAATCGCCCGCACGCCGCCACGCGCGCTGCCCGCTTCTTTATCGAGAAGTTTCCGGGCACCTCGATGTATGCGGTGAAGGCCAATCCCTCGCCCGAACTCTTGCAGCTCTTATGGGACGCGGGCGTGACCCATTTCGACGTCGCCTCGATTGCCGAGGTGCGGCTGGTGCGTGATCTTCTTCCCGAAGCGACCTTGTGTTTCATGCACCCGGTCAAGACCGCCAGCGCCATTGCCGAGGCCTATCATCAGCACGGTGTGCGCACCTTCAGTCTGGACACGCACGAGGAACTGGCCAAGATCGTCGAGGCAACCGCGAACGACGGCATCCCCGCGGCGGACCTCGACCTGCTGGTGCGGCTGCGCGTTTCGTCCGAACATTCCGAGCTCAGTCTGGCGGCCAAGTTCGGCATCGACCTGGCCGACGCGCCGCCCCTATTGCAGGCGACGCGCCAGCATTGCGACGGACTTGGCATCTGTTTCCACGTCGGCAGCCAGGCAATGACGCCGTTTGCCTATGTCCAGGCGCTCGAGCGCGTGCGCGCGGCGATCGCCGAAGCCGCGGTAACGGTCGACATCATCGACGTCGGTGGGGGATTTCCCAGCTCCTATCCCGGAATGGAGCCGCCGCCGCTGGAGGACTACTTCGCGCTGATCCACCGCTATTTCGAGGCGCTGCCGATCTCCTATTCGGCGGAACTGTGGGCCGAACCGGGCCGTGCGCTGTGTGCGGAATATTCTAGCGTCATCGTCAAGGTGGAGAAGCGGCGCGGCGAGGAGCTTTATATAAACGACGGCGCTTATGGCGCGCTGTTCGATGCCGCGCATGTGGACTGGCGCTTTCCGGTGCAATCACTTGGCGAGGGCTTCTCACGCCCCCCCGTCGAGTTCGCCTTCTACGGCCCAACCTGCGATGATGCCGACTATATGAAGGGGCCTTTCCTGCTTCCGGCCGATATCGCCGCGGGCGACTATATCGAGATCGGTATGCTGGGCGCCTATGGGGCGGCCATGAAGACGCGGTTCAACGGCTTCGGCATGGCTGAGGCGGTAAACGTGGCGGACGAGCCTATGGCCAGCCTCTACACCGGCAGGCGGACCGAGCGGCGCGCCAGCGATAATGTCGTTAGTCTGCGCTAGATATACAGACGCAATATTCGTTCGTCGCCGATTTGGCGACTGATCGCGACGAAACGGCGTTATCGCCTTCTGGTGAAACTATAAGGGGGATCCGCCGGGCGAACCCCGCCCGCCAAGGCTGGTATCATTCTCCGATATCGATTTCCGTGCGGCGGCGTTCCACCTCGTGGGTCGAGACCGTTTCCTCGCGGGTGCGCCGCATGTGGATCTCCTCGGTAAGCACCAGTTCGACCACCACCCTGACGCGTTCCTCGACTACGGGGATCACCGTCAGGTCGCCATCCTCACGAACTTGCGGAACCTCGTCGATCACCTGACCGACCGGAACGCGTTCGATCGTCACCCGCTCCTTGACCACCGGCTCAGACAGCACCACCGTCTCGTGGATCGGGCGCGTGCGGACAGTAACCGTACGCCCCTCGCGAACCCGCTTTTCCAGCCGGACACGCTCTTCGACGATCGGCAGGACTTCCTCTTCGACGATCTTACCGCGCGGTATCTCTTTGTCACTTGTATTCATCGGGCCGATCCTGTCGCTGGCGCGGAACGGGCCGAGCTTGTTGAAGCCCGGCCCGCACCATGTGTTGTCTGATCAAACTAACGCGTTGTCAGGTGCGACGCGTAGGCTTGCCCTCGTCGATATCGACCTGGGTCTTGCGAACGGTTTCCTCGACGCGCTCCACCCGGTCGCCGGCGGTCTTGCGGACCACGACCTCATCGGTGACGACCGCGTCCTTGGCGACGACCGCTTCCTCGTCACGCTCGGTCATGGTGACGGTGCGATCGCCCTTGAGAAGGGCCTCGGCCTGGTCGGTCGGAACCCGCTCGTTCACCTTGCGACGTTGGACGGTCACGTCCTCATCGCGCAGATGCACGTCTTCCGCCACGCGCTCCGAGACCACCCGGGTACGCACGTTGATAGTGTGACCACGATCGGCAACACGCTTGCCGATTGCGACGCGCTCCTCGACGATGGGAACAACCTCTTCCTCAACCACATGGCCCTGCGCCACACCAGCCTCGGCATGAGCAACAGCCGCTTCGCCATAGACGACGGCGTTGTCATGGATTTCGAGCGGCTCCACGGGGGTCACACGGCCATCGTTAAGACGAACCGCGGCCACACGATTATGATCGCGATCCACCAGCAGGTCTTCGATGATGCCATACTTCTCACCGGTCGCACTCACCAACGGGCGGCCGCGAATGTCCTGCGAAGAATGCTCAAGCTCGTAGTTGTCGAGCGTATCGAGCTTCTCGTATCGGGTGTCATGACGCATGATTTAACTCCTTTGATTTCATATCTGTAAAATCGTTTTATCGGACGATCTCGATGTCATTTGCGAAAATGTAGTTCTGCGATGTGCCAAGGATCGATGGATCCGCGCCTTCGGGCAGGGTATCGGTCGCTGCACGGACTTCGCCATCGATATTCAGGATAGAGCCCTGGTTGATGTCCAACTGGCCCTCGGTAGGCGTGCCGGGTGTGGGAACCTCATCGAAGAACACGGGGACGCGCTGGCCCTCATGATCGATGTAGAATGCCGTGTCGCCAGCGAGCTCGGTGACCTCGACCCCGTCAAGATCAATGTTCTCACCGACCACCAATGCACCGGCGGCAGGAAGCAAGGGTGCTTCCGCAACGGGCTCGGCAACCACCGGCTCGACCTCGTCGTCATCGCCGCTCAATAGCAGCCACGCGAGTAGCGCGAGCAGGAGCAGGGCAAGCAATATCAAAAGCCAGCCCAATCCTGATTTTTTTTCAACGGGGATTTCCGCCATCTGGTAACTCCTCATGGATCAAGCGGCTCTAAAGGCCGCATCACTCCAACAATGATGCGTTCTTGCAACCGTTCCGACTAATCTATCCAAAATTTAACGAGGTTGTGCCGCGCGACGACGGCTTGCCCCGTCAGAGATGCTCGAGCCGCACAATACCGTGCCTGGCAAAGGCGTTTGCCGGCTCATCGAGCCGATCCCGCCCGCCCGTCACTACCGCCACCGAGGTTTGGGAATCGACATCCTGCCCATCGATTAGCGAAACGATGCGGCGAGCAATGCCGGCGGCCCCATCGATGAGTGTCACGCCCGGTCCGAAGGCTGCTCCAAGCTCATCGGCAAGCAGCGGGAAATGCGTGCAGGCAAGGACGACCACGTCGATCATGTCGCCGCCATCCTGCGTGCGCAGCCCAGCCACCGCTTGCGCGATCAGGCTTGGGTCCACTCCGTGCCCGCGCAGCTTGGCCTCGGCCGCATGCACCAGGGCAGGACTTGCGTAACGAAGCAGCCGCTTGCCTTGCGCGAACCGCGCTTCCAGATCGTCGATATAACGTTGCCGGACAGTGGCCGCGGTTCCGAGCAGGCCGATGGTTCCGGTACGCGTCATTGCCGCTGCCGGTTTGATCGCCGGCACCGTACCAACGATCGGAATGGAGAGCACCTCGCGCACCATGCTCAGCGCAATCGTGGAGGCGGTATTGCACGCGATGCAGGCCAGGCGGGGCGAGAAGCGCTCGGTCATCCGCCCGAGTAGCCCGGCCACCCGTGCAGCGATCTCGGCCTCGCTCTTCTCGCCATAGGGCAGGCCCGCAAGATCGGCGGCATAGACCACCGCCGCATCGGGCAGCAGCTTGCGTAGTTCGGTCAGCACCGTCAGGCCGCCGAACCCCGAATCGAACAGCAGGATGGGCGAGATCGGCGAGTTGGGCGGCGGAGACGGCATATCGGTCCTGACAGTTGAGACCCCCCGCGCTTGTCGGAGTGCGGGTTTTCCTGCAATCGACGCGCTACAGGATATGGCAGTACGACGACAAGCTTTGGACCAACGACGATGATGCTCGATCATGTGCTGGCGCTGGTGATGGGCTACACAATCGGCTCGATACCCTTTGGCCTGCTGCTCGCCCGCGTCGCCGGCAAGGGCGATATCCGCCAGATTGGTTCGGGCAATATCGGCGCCACCAATGTGCTTCGAACCGGAAGCAAGGGGCTCGCCGCGGCAACCTTGCTGCTCGATCTAGCGAAGGGATTTCTCGCAGTTGCCCTGGCGCGCGAATTGTTCGGGGGTGGCGGCTCCTTCCCCCAGGCCATCTGGGCGCAAGTACCATTGGCCGCGCTGGGCGCGGTGGTCGGCCATTGCCTTCCGGTATGGTTGGGGTTCCGGGGTGGGAAGGGGGTGGCGACCCATGCCGGGGTGTGCCTGGGTCTCGCTTGGGGGATCGGTTTGGCCTATGCGCTTGTCTGGCTGGGCATGCTGGCGGCAGTGCGGATCAGCTCGCTGGCGGGGATGAGCGCGGTGTGCGCCGCTCCCGTTGCCGCTGCCTTGCTGGGCTACACCCATCTGGTGCCGGTGCTCGCGCTCCTGGCCGCGTTCGTCGTGTTCCTGCATCGCGCCAACATCTCGCGGCTGATTGCGGGAACCGAACCGGTTGTCGGCACCCGCCAATGACCGGCATCGCTCCCGCACGTCCGGCCTTGTCGCAAAGCGAAGCGCATAACCGTATTCGCCTGCTGCGCAGCCCGAATATCGGACCGGTCAGTTACTACCAGCTGCTGCGCCGGTTCGGCGATGCCGGTCGTGCGCTCGACGCCTTGCCTGATCTGGGGTCTACCTCCGGGCGCACTTATCGACCGGCGAAGCGTGAGGCAGTAGACCGGGAGATCAGCGCCACCAGGGCGAGCGGCGCGCGTTACCTGTTCCACGATTCGCCCGAATACCCGCCGCTGCTAGCGCGGATCATCGGCGCGCCGCCCATCCTCGTGATACGCGGCGATCTGGCGCTGGCGATGCGACCTTGCGTTGCGCTGGTCGGGGCGCGCAATGCCTCGGCCGCGGCGGTCAAACTGGCGCGCGAGTTCTCCGCAGCGCTCGCGGGAGCGGGCTATATCGTCGTGTCGGGCCTCGCCCGGGGGATCGACGCGGCCGCGCATGAGAGCGCGCTTCCTGGTACCATCGGCGTCATCGCCAGTGGTATCGACATTGCCTATCCAACCGAACACGCAGCGCTCCAGGAGCGGATCGCGCGCGACGCGCTGTTGGTTGCCGAGCAGCCGACCGGAGCCCGTCCACAGGGCAGCCATTTCCCGCGCCGCAACCGGATCATCGCCGGGCTGGCGAGCGGGACGCTGGTGATCGAGGCTGCGCTCAAGTCGGGCTCGCTGATCACGGCCCGGCTGGCAGGCGAGGCGGGTCGCGAAGTCATGGCCATCCCGGGCTCGCCGCTCGAGCCGCGCGCGCATGGCTGCAACAAGCTCATCCGGGAGGGAGCGGCGCTGGTGCAATCCCCCGAAGAAGTCATCGAGCTGCTCGGCGGTTTCGGCGGCACAGCGCTTCAGGTGCGCGATCTGGCCGCTGAACAGTGGACGCCAGCCGATATCGCCGACAAGCCGGCCGCCGACATCCGCTCGCTGCTCGCCCCCGTTCCCATCACCATCGACGAGCTTATCCGTCAGTCCGGTGCGAGCGCGGGATCGGTTCAGCTCGCCTTGCTCGAACTCGAGCTGGCCGGACTGCTCGCTCGCCATGCGGGCAACAAGGTGTCGCTGATTTCTCCGTAATCTTTTTGCTCGAACCTGGTGCACGGACCATCTTGACGAAGGCTCAGGTTGGCCAGCACCCTCGCGCGTACGCACACATGTAAGGGTAACGTTGGTCCATTATGCAGCTCGTCATTGTCGAATCGCCGGCCAAGGCCCGCACCATCGAGAAATATCTTGGGCCGGGCTTCAAGGTCCTCGCTTCCTACGGCCATGTCCGCGATCTGCCGCCCAAGGACGGCTCGGTGCGACCCGACGAGGACTTCGCGATGGACTGGGAGGTCTATGCCGACAAGCGCAACCGTGACCAGGTCAAGACCATTTCCGATGCCGCCAAACAGGCCGATCGGCTGATCCTGGCAACCGACCCCGACCGTGAGGGGGAGGCGATCTCCTGGCATGTGCTCGAACTGCTCAAGCGCCGCAAGGCCTTGCCGGGCGATGTCGAGCGGGTGACCTTCAACGCCATCACCAAGCAGGCGGTGACCCAGGCGATGCAGGCTCCGCGCACCCTCGATGGCGACCTGATCGACGCCTATCTGGCGCGCCGTGCGCTCGACTATCTGTTCGGCTTTACCTTGTCGCCCGTCCTGTGGCGCAAGCTGCCCGGCGCGAAGAGCGCGGGGCGGGTCCAATCCGTTGCCCTGCGTCTTATCGTCGAGCGCGAACGCGAGATCGAGGCCTTTGTCGCCCAAGAATACTGGTCCGTCCTGGCGCGGATGGAGCATGACGGGAAGCGCTTCGACGCACGGCTCGTGCAGTATGACGGCGCGAAGATTGAGCGGCTGACGATCGGGGACCAGGCCACGGCGCAAGCGGCGCGGCAAGCGATCGAGGATGCGCGCTTTACCGTCGAAGAGGTCGAGACACGGCCCCTGAAACGCAACCCCGCGCCCCCGTTCACCACCTCGACGCTGCAACAGGAGGCGGCGCGCAAGCTCGGCTTCTCGGCCAGCCATGCGATGCGATGCGCCCAGTCGCTCTACGAAGCGGGCGCGATCACCTATATGCGCACCGACGGCGTGCAGATGGACGGCTCGGCCATCTCGGACGCCAGAAAGGCCATCGCCGAGCGCTTCGACGGCGGCTATCTTCCGGAAAAGCCGCGCCACTACAGCACGAAAGCGAAGAACGCCCAGGAGGCGCACGAGGCCATCAGGCCGACCGATTTCGCCCGCGACCGCGCCGGCTCGGGCGATGAGGGCAAGCTCTATGACCTGATCTACAAGCGGGCGATGGCAAGCCAGATGGCCACCGCCCTGCTCGAGCGGACCAGTATCTCCCTGCGCGAGCCGACCGGACGCCATGAATTGCGGGCGACCGGTCAGGTGGTCAAGTTCCCGGGCTTTCTGGCGGTTTACGAGGAGAGCTTCGACCAGAAGGACGATGACGAGGACGGCGACCTGCTGCCGGTCATGCGACAGGGCGATTGCCCGCACAAGCACGGCGTCGAGGCCAACCAGCACTTCACCCAGCCTCCGGCCCGGTTTGCCGAAGCCAGCCTGGTCAAGCGGCTCGAGGAGCTGGGTATCGGTCGCCCGTCCACCTACGCGTCCACCATCCAGACCCTGCGCGACAGAGCCTATGTCCGGATGGAGAAAAACCGTTTCTTTGCAGAGGATTCGGGCCGCCTCCTGACAGCCTTTCTCGAGCGGTTCTTCGCCCGCTATGTCGCCTATGACTTTACTGCGGCGATGGAAGAGGAGCTCGACGATGTCTCGGGCGGGCGAGCACAGTGGAAGGCGCTGCTCGAGGCTTTCTGGCGCGACTTCAAGCCCAAGAGCGACGAGGTCATGGAACGGCTGCCATCGGAAGTCACCGAGGCGCTAGATGAGTTCCTGTCCGACTATTTGTTTCCCCCGCGCGCCGATGGCGGCGACCCGCGTGTCTGCCAACGCTGTATCGCCGAAGACCGCGTGCCCGGGCGGTTGTCGCTGCGCGGCGGCAAGTTCGGCGCATTCATCGGATGCTCGAACTATCCCGAATGCAATTTCCGCCGGCGATTCGGTCAGCCGGGCGAGGAGGATGGTTCGGATGATGCGGTACTCGGCACCGATCCCGAAAGCGGTTTGCCCGTGGAGCGCAAGACCGGACGCTTCGGAGCCTATGTTCAGTTGGGCGAAGGAAAGGATGCCAAGCGCGCCTCGATCCCCGCCGATCTGGAGGACTTCGATCTGGAATGGGCGCTCAAGCTGCTCAGCCTGCCCCGCACGATCGGGTCTCATCCCGAGACCGGCAAGGAAATCGACGCGAGTATAGGGCGTTACGGACCATATCTCAGACATGACGGTAAATACGCCAACCTGTCGTCGACGTCGGAAGTATTCGAAATCGGCATGAACGCGGCGGTTTCCGCGCTGGCCGATGCGGCGCAGCGCAAGGGGCGGGGGCGGTCGAAGGCCGAGCCGGTGAAGGCATTCGGCGCTCATCCCACGAGCGGCGGCGAGATGAAGGTGATGCCCGGTCGCTACGGTCCATACGTGACCGATGGAACGACCAACGCGACCATTCCCAAGGACATCAAGCCCGAAGAGCTGAGCGAGGAACAGGCCATCGCGCTGATCGACGAGCGCGCGGCCAAGGCGCCGGCCAAGGGGAAGGGCACGCGCAAGAAGGCGCCTGCCAAGAAGGCGGCACCGAAGAAGGCAGCGGCCAAGACTCCGGCCACCAAGAAGGCCGGTGCCAAGGTCAAGGCAAGCTGATGGGCAAGGAGGTTTTCGAGCGGCACAAGCAACCATGGAAAGCCGAGGAAGCGGGCCAGCTGCGCACCCTCGCGGCCAAGGGCAAGGGCCTGCGCGAGATCGCCAAGGCTCTGAACCGCAGCGAAGAATCGACCAAGGATTTCGCCAAGAAGAACAAGATCGAGATTTTGAAGAAGCGCTAGGTCAGACGGGCTTGTCGACGCGCATGATCACCCTATCGCCCCAGTACGTGATGAGCTTTGGCAAAGCGTGAGGTTCAAAGACGGACCAGTAGGTATCGCCTCATCGATCGAGTGGGTCGGCAAAGCCGGACAAGGCGATTCGGCCTTCTGAATCCTCTTCAATGAGGTCAACTGGCCACCATTGCACCTCGTCATCAAACTCGACTCGCAATAGTCCACCCCAATCGCCGTCGGCCGCGAATTTCACGCGATAGGTTCCATCGGGACCCGCAAACTCGGCGGCAACTGGTTTAGTGGTCTTGCGTCTCACCGCACCCACTCCAACCCCAAGTCCTCGTAGAAGTCGCGCTTTTCGGCCCAGCTTTCGTCCACCTTCACGTGCAGGAACAGGTGCACCTTGTGGCCGAGCATGGTGCCCAGTTCCCTGCGCGCTGCTTCGCCGATCGCCCGGATGCGGCTGCCGCCCTTGCCCAGCACGATGGCCTTCTGGCTGTCGCGTGCCACCACGATCTGCTGGCGGATCTCGACGCTGCCATCCTTGCGCCTGGTGTAGCTTTCGGGCCGCACCGCACTGTCGTAAGGCAATTCCTCGTGCAGCTGGCGGTAGAGCTGTTCGCGGGTGACCTCGCAAGCGAGCAGGCGTTCGGACGCATCGGAGACCTGGTCCTCGGGATAGTGCCAGGGACCTTGCGGCATCAATCCGGCCAGCCGCGCCTTGAGTTCGGGTACCCCCTCACCGGTGAGCGCGGAGACGAAGAAGATCTCCGCAAAATCCATCCTTTCAGCTAGCTCCTGCGCGAGCGTCAGCAGCGGTTCCTTGGGACCGGCATCGACCTTGTTGAGCACCAGCAGCTTGGTCTCGGACCGGTCGGCCAGTGCCTCGAGCAAAGGTTCGAGTTCGTGACGGCGCTGCTTGACCGGGTCCACCACCAGCAGCACCGCATCGGCGGCGCGCGCACCCTCCCACGCCGCGCTGACCATGGCCCGGTCCAGCTGACGACGCGGCGCGAAGATACCGGGGGTGTCGACCAGGATGATCTGTGTCTGGTCGAGAAGCGCGATGCCCAGCAGCCGGGCGCGCGTGGTCTGCGGCTTGGCACTGGTGATCGCCACCTTCTGCCCGACGAGTGCATTCACCAGCATGGACTTGCCCGCATTGGGCGCGCCGATGACCGCGGCAAGACCGCAATGGGGGTTGGGGGGGGTCATGGCTTGTTGATGAAATACATATGGGCAGTGTGATTGTACGAGCGGCGGGTCGGGTGGTAGCGGGGCGCGGCCTTGTAGGAAACGCGGCTCATCGCGGCGGGTCAGACGTGGCGCTCGAGAAAGAGGCGCGCCGCCTCGGTCTCGGCGTCCTGTTTTGCGGGCGCCTCGCCCAGCGCCTCGCCGACATGGTTGACCCAGACGCGCACGGTGAAACGACGGGCGTGATCGGGCCCAGCAACCTCGACGACTTCATATTCGGGCGGCTTGCGACGGTGCTGCGCCGCCCATTCCTGCAGCGCGCTCTTGGGATGTTTGGCCCGGCCGGCGGGGCTTTCGAGCAGCGGCGCCCACAAGCGCAGGACCAGGTCGCGCGTCGGACCGAGCCCGCTCTCGAGGAAACTGGCGCCGATAAGCGCCTCCATCACGTCGCCCAGCACGTTGGCGCTATCGGCCGCGCCGTCGCCATGCGCCTGCTTGCCCAGGCGGATGAAGGGCGCAAGCCCCGCCGCCCGGGCCCGCTCGGCGCAGGTCTGGCGGCTGACCAGCGCATTCTGGCGCTGGGCGAGCACGCCCTCTGTCCCCGGGTCATTGGCATGAAGCCATTGCGCGATCACCAGGCCCAGCACCCGGTCGCCAAGGAACTCGAGCCGCTGATAGTCGCGCGCTTCCCCCAGGCTGCCATGCGTCAGCGCCTCGCGCCACAATGGGTCGTCGTGCACGGCAAAGCCCTGCTCCTCCAGCCAGGCGCGCGCGGATCCGTCCAGCCTGGTCATATCGCCCGGCCGATCCGCTCCCAGCGCGTTGCCGACAGCCAGGTCCACGGCTTGAGCAGTTCGGCCGAACCATCGGTTGAGAAGAAGATGAAACTGGCCCGGCCGACCAGGTTCTCCTGCGGGACCAGCCCGATGCCGCGCCCCGGCTCGGCAAGGAAGCGGCTGTCGAGCGAGTTGTCGCGATTGTCGCCCAGAAGCAGCAACCGGTCCTCGGGCACGATGATGGGCGGCGTGGTATCGGACGGGCGCTGGTCGAGGTCGAGCACCTGGTAGCTCTCGCCGTCCGGAAGCGTCTCGCGAAAGCGCGGGTAGACACAGGCGGCACGCCCGTCGCCGGGGGTCTGGCGGAACCGGGGCAGGGCGCAATTGTCGCCGGGAGCCAGCGGCATAACGAAGTCGGCGACCCGTTCGGTGGTCAGCGGCTCGCCGTTCAGATGGACCACCCCCGAAACAAGCTGCACCCGGTCGCCCGGAAGACCGATCACGCGCTTGATATAGTCCGAATTGTCGATCGGATGCTTGAAGATGACGATGTCGCCGCGTTCGGGGTGGTCGGCCAGGATACGCCCGGGAATGAGCGGCAGGTCGAAGGGCAGCGAATGGCGCGAATAGCCGTAGGGCCATTTGGCCGCGAACAGATAGTCGCCCACCAGCAGCCGCGGCATCATCGATTCGGACGGGATATTGAAGCTGGTTAGCACGAAGCTGCGGAAGACCAGCACCACCAGCACCAGCTTGATGCAGAACCACGCGAAGCTGCCCCAGCTTTCCTCGCTCTTGTCGGTGGTCGCCGGGGCCGGGCGGGAGGCGGAGACGGGCTCTTGCATCGCGGCTGCGTGTTGGCGAGTGCGTGCGTCGCGTCAAGGCCGATGGCGCCGGCCCGGCCTGGCCTGGGTGCCCCCGTTTGGCCTTTGCAACCGCATGTCGCGCGCCTAGCGGCAGGTCGCATGACGCAGACCACCGGGGGTAAGAACATGACGTGCAAGGACGTTTGGCAGGATTTGGCGAAGATCCCGGCACGGCGCCTGAGCGAATTGTTCGATGCCGACCCGGCGCGGACCCGGAAGCTCACCCGGTGCCTGGTGCTCGATACGGGCGGCGAGATAAGGTTCGACTTCTCCAAGACGCATCTGAGCGATGATTTGCTGGACGGCTTCGAGCGACTTGCCGATGCCGCCGGCTTTGCCGAGATGCGCCGCCGGTTGTTCGCGGGCGAAGTGGTCAACCCCACCGAGGGAAGAGCGGCCGAGCACACGGCGCTGCGCGGCGTGGGCAAGGACGCCTCGGTCGAGGAAGCATCCGCGTTGCGTCACCGGATGCAGCTGATGGTCGAGGCGTTCCATGCAGGCGAGCTGGGCGAGATACGTCATCTGATCCATGTCGGCATCGGCGGCTCCGCGTTGGGACCCGCGCTGGCGGTGGATGCGCTTGCCCGCACCGATCCCGTGGTCGATGTCCATGTCGTCTCGAATGTCGATGGAGTGGCGCTGGAAGAGGCGTTCGCCGCTTGCGACCCGGCGACCACCTGGATCGCGGTTGCATCCAAGACCTTCACCACCATCGAGACCATGACCAACGCCGCAAGCGCGCTGAACTGGCTTGGCGAGAACAATGTCGCCGATCCCGCCGGACGGGTAATCGCGCTCACCGCCAGCCCTGAAAAGGCGGTGGAATGGGGCGTGGACGAAACCCGCATCCTGCCCTTCGCAGAAAGCGTGGGCGGGCGCTATTCGCTCTGGTCCTCGATCGGCTTTCCCATTGCCATGGCAATCGGCTGGCCGGGCTTCGAAGCACTGCTCGCCGGGGCGGCCGAGGTGGACGAGCATTTCCGCGACTGCGACGCGCGCGCCAACATCCCACTGCTCGCCGCCTTCGCCGACCTTTATTATACGCAAGCCCGCGGATGCCAGACACGCGCGGTCTTCGCCTATGACGAGCGGCTGCGGCTGCTGCCCGCCTATCTTCAGCAGCTGGAAATGGAATCGAACGGCAAGCGGGTCACGCTGGACGGCGAGCCCGTGGCGCCCACCGCACCGATCACCTGGGGCGGGGTGGGCACGGACGCGCAGCACGCGGTGTTCCAGCTACTCCACCAGGGCACGCATCTGGTGCCGGTGGATTTCGTCGCCAGCATCGCGCCCGGTGATGCGCTCGATCCCGAACATCACCGCATCCTGCTGATGAACTGCCTGGCACAGGGAGCCGCGCTGATGGCCGGCAAGCCGAGCGATGATCCCGCGCGTGCCTATCCCGGGGATCGCCCGTCGACCACCATCCTGCTCGATGACCTTAATCCCGCTGCATTGGGCGCGCTGATCGCCTTTCACGAGCACCGCACCTTCGCGCAGGCGGTGTTGCTGGCGATCAATCCGTTCGACCAGTTCGGCGTGGAATTAGGCAAGGACATCGCCCGCCAGATCGAGGCCGGCGATGTGCGCTTCGATCCCAGCACCCAGGCGCTGCTCGAAGCCGCCGGGCTGGACGGCCTGCGGGCCTGATTGCCAACCACCCGCTCGGCGGTTGCCGCGCTCGTAGTTGGCAAAGCGCACCGCCGCTTCCATATGGCGGCCTTCCGCCTGCCCTGACCCGCGCACGAAAGCCCCCAAACCATGGCCGAGTTCGACTATGACCTGTTCACCATCGGCGGCGGATCGGGCGGGGTGCGGGCGAGCCGCGTTGCTGCCTCGCACGGCGCGAAGGTGGCGCTGGCCGAGGAATACCGGGTCGGCGGCACCTGCGTCATCCGCGGCTGCGTGCCCAAGAAAATGCTGGTCTATGGCGCGCATTTCGCCGAGGATATCCAGGATGCCAAGGCGTTCGGCTGGTCGCTTGGCGAATGCCGCTTCGACTGGAAGTCCTTGCGCGACAATGTGCTGGCGGATGTCGACCGGCTGAACGGCGTCTATCGTCAGACGCTGGAAAACCATGATGTCACCATTTTTGACCAGCGCGCCACGCTGACCGGGCCACACGACATCCGCCTGGCGGACGGAACCCAGCTCACCGTGCGCCATATCCTGATCGCCACCGGTGCGCAGCCGCATGTGCCCGACTGCGATGGTCATGAGCTTGGCATCACCAGCAACGAGGCGTTCCATCTCGACGCGGTGCCCCGGCGCATCCTGATCGCGGGCGGGGGCTACATCGCCAACGAGTTCGCCGGGATCTTCAACGAGTTCGGCGCGAAGGTGACCATCATCAACCGGACCGACACCATCCTGCGCTCCTATGATCGCAGCGTTGTCGACCGGCTGCTGCAAATCAGCGTGACGAAGGGCATCGACTTCCGCTTTCACGCGGAGTTCCGCGGTATCGAGAAGACCGATGAGGGGTGTCTGCGCGTATCCATGACCGGGCATGACGACATCGAGGTGGACTGCGTGATGTTCGCTACCGGACGGGTGCCGAGTACCGATGGGCTCGGGCTGGAGACGGCGGGAGTGGCGCTCGGCGAACGCGGCGCGGTCAAGGTGGACCGGTTCAGTCGCACCACCGCTGAGCATATCTATGCGGTGGGCGATGTGACCGACCGCGTGCAACTGACGCCCGTCGCCATTCGCGAGGGGCAGGCCTTTGCGGATACCGTGTTCGGCGACAAGCCGAGCGCCGTGTCCTACGACTGCATCCCCAGCGCGGTGTTCAGCCATCCGCCGATCGCCTCGGTCGGCATGACCGAGGGCGAGGCGCGCAACAAGCTGGGTTCGGTCAAGGTCTATTCGAGCGATTTCAGGGCGATGAAGAACGTGGTCGCGGGCCGGAACGAGCGCGCGCTGTACAAGATGGTGTGCGAGGGCGAGCAGGAGCGGATCGTGGGTATGCACATGATCGGCCCGGATGCCCCCGAGATCATGCAGGCAGCCGCGGTCGCGGTGAAGGCAGGGCTGAACAAGGCCGATTTCGACGCCACCATCGCCATTCACCCCACGATGGCCGAGGAGCTGGTGCTGCTTCGCTGATGGCGGTGGCGCGCAAAGCTTGCGCAAATCGGCGCGGTGCGGGATATTGCGGCGCATGACCTGCACCGAATGCAACACGCAGACAAGGCCGACCGACCGCTTCTGTCACGAATGTGGCACGCGGTTGCTGCCACTGACCGCGGCCGAGAAGCGCCGCGCCGCATTGCGCGACGCCAAGGCGGTGGCGCGTCAGGGCGGACGGGCACTTGAACAGGGGGCCAAGCTGGCGCGGCGCGGATTGAAGACCGAACGGGGCCGGTCGGTGGCCGCCTGCGCGGCGATGGGCGCGGCGGCGGGCATGGTGGTGCCGGTGATCGGCGCGGGGGTCGGCGCCACGCTGGGTGCCGCCGCAGGGCTGGTTCGCAAGACCTGAGCGCGCTTGTCAGGGTCCAGAGGATGCCGTCGACGCGGGGTGTCGGCCTTGGCGCTGGCGACCGCAGTTCGTGCGGGTCGCGGCACCGAACCCCTACCCGAGCGTAGGCACACCATGTGGTTCGATGGCTGGTCAGATATAGGACGCGTGGCGCTGAGCACGCTGGCGATCTATGTCGCGGTGATCGTCATCCTGCGCTTTGCCGGCAAGCGGTCGCTCGCCAAGCTCAACATCTTCGACCTGGTGGTCACCGTGGCGCTCGGCTCGACGCTGGCCTCGATCATGCTGACCAAGGAGCTGTCGATTGCCGAAGGGGTGACCGCGTTCGTGGCCCTGGCCGGGCTGCAATGGCTGGTGTCCTTCGCCTCGCTGCGGATCAGGTGGTTCAAGAGACTGATCCGGTCGGATGCGCGCGTTTTGCTCAGGGACGGCAAGTTCCTCGAGGATGCCATGGCCGGTGAGCGGATCACGCATGACGAGGTTGTCGCCGCAATTCGCAAGGACGGTCATGGCAAGATCGAGGAAATAACCGCAGTGGTGCTTGAATCGGACGGACAGCTCAGTGTCATTTCCAGCGGCGCGGCACAGGACTGCACGGCATTGGGCTCGTTTGTCGCACCCAACGAACGGAGCGACTAACCGGCCTGCAGTTGTTCGCCCAGAAACGCGGCAATGTCCGCCATGTCGATACCTTGCACCATGCTCGCTTCACCGATCGCATCGAGCAGGATGAAGGGCACCGTCCCGCCCGAAGCCTTCTTGTCATGCACCATATGGGCAGTCAGCGCGTCGCCATCGCACCCCAGACCCAGCGCGGCGATCTCGCTCGGCAGACCGGCACTGGCGACCGCGGCTTGCACCCGTCCGGCATCGGCGTGCTCGAGCCGTCCGAGCCGGGCCGAGTAGCGCGCGGCCAGCACCATTCCCAGGGCAACCGCCTCGCCATGCAGCAGCCGGTCGCCAAAGCCGGTCTGCGCTTCCAACGCATGACCGAATGTATGGCCCAGGTTGAGCAGCGCACGCTGTCCGCTCGTCTCGCGCTCGTCCAGGGCGACGATCCGCGCTTTGGCGGCGATGCTGGTCGCCACCGCATGGCTTTGGGCGTTGCGTTCCCCGGCGATCACCGCGCCGCCGTTCGTCTCGCACCAGGCGAAGAACGCTGCATCGCCCAGCAAACCGTATTTGAGCACCTCGGCATAGCCGGCTCGCATCTGGCGCGGGGGGAGCGTGTCGAGCGTGGTGAGATCAGCGAGAACGAGCGCGGGCTGATGAAACGCGCCGACCAGGTTCTTGCCCACACGCGTGTTGATCGCCGTCTTGCCGCCCACCGAACTGTCCACTTGCGCCAGCAGGGTGGTGGGCAGCTGGACGAAGCGGCAGCCCCGCTTGAGAATGGCGGCCGCGAACCCGACGAGGTCGCCCGTCACCCCGCCGCCAAGCGCGAAAATCGTGTCGGACCGGCCGATGCCGCGCTCGAGCAACCAATCGATCAGACGTTCGAGCTCGGCCCAGCTCTTCGCCTGCTCCCCCGGTTCGACCCGATACCAGGAGATCGTGCACCCCTGTCCAGCCAACGACCGGGCAAGCCGATCGCCATGAAAACGCATCGCGTTGCCATCGGCGATAACCGGGACCAGCCGCCGGCCGCGTGCATAAGGCTCGATGAACGATACCGCCAGATCGCCGACATCATCGAGCAACCCGGCACCCACGTGGACTTCGTAGCCGCGACCATCCAGCGCGACCTTGATCACCCCCATGCGCCAAGCGCCTCTATGATCCGCGCCACCATCCGCGTCATCGATCCGTTGTCGCTCACCACCCTGATCGGTGCCCGGGCATAGATCGGGCCTCGCTCGGCCAGCAATTGTTCGAGCACTTCGCGTGGGTTCCTGCCCTGAAGCAGTGGCCGGTTATCCTTGCGGCTGACGCGTTCGACCAGGGTATCAATATCGCTGTCGAGCCAGATCGCGACCGCCTGCTCGAGAATCATCGTGCGCGTTTCCGGCTCGACGAATGCGCCGCCGCCGGTGGCGATCACGCCTTCGTCGGACTGGAGCAGCCGGGCGATGACCCGTCGCTCGCCATCCCTGAAACCCTCTTCGCCGTAGGTCTCGAAAATGTCCGCGATCGACATGCGGGCAGCTGCGGCGATCTCGTCATCGGCATCGACGAAGCCCAGTTCCAGTCGCTTGGCGAGCCTGCGTCCGATGGTGGATTTGCCCGAGCCCATCATTCCCACCAGCACAATCGGCCGATCGAGCCGCTTGCGCAGGCCAGCGATCGTCCGGTCGATCCGTACCGTTTCATCGCCGTCGGGTCGATTATCTGGCGAAGAAGCGGCAGGTGTTGACCGGCGGGGTTGCGGGGAGGCGGCGTTGTCCATTGCTGATTGCGCTATAATTGCGCTACCGCCAGGTGCAACGTGCATGGGATCATCTTGGAGACGAACGGGCAAGTGGCGATGAGGCTGCGCAATCTGCGCTGGGGGATTTTAGCGATCCTTCTCGTGCTGTTGTTCTTCGTCTGGCTCGACGGCGGACGAGAGGAACCGCGTCTTATCGTCCAACCGGTCGCTTTGCCGGAGAATGCTTCGTGAAAATGCGCTGGGTGCTTGGCAGCACGGCTTTGCTGGTGTGTTCGACGCTGGCCTTGGCCGCGCCCGAATCGCTTCTGCCGCCGGTGTTCGAGAACCCCGCTCCGGCTCCGGCGCCTACTCCAGCGCCACCTACACCAACTCCCCGGCCTCAACCCACGCCTGCGCCGAGCCCACGGCCAGACCGGCCCCCTCCCGCGCAGACCTCCTCGCCGGTCGTCCAGCAACTGCCCAGCGATACGCGGGCCAGTCGTCCGGATCCTCCCCCGCCTGCTGCTGGCACGCGGTCCGACGGGCTCGATCTGCCGCCCAACTTTCCCACTCTCGCCGAGCTCGAGGCGATGGATAACGACCAGCTCGACCGGGTGTTGGGATTGCAGCCGGAATTCGACATTCCGCCCGCCGCCCGCCGCGCGGTGCGCCGTGTCGGGCTTATCTCCCAGGCCGAAGGCGGCTTTCCCGCAGGTTCGCTGGCCGGGCAGCCGCCGGCGCTGGTCTTCGCGGCCATGCGCGCGAACCGCGGACCGATGGTCTCGCGCTGGGGTCACATCCTGCTTAGACGCGCGCTGGCCAGCCGGCTCGATGCGCCGCGCGGCATGGATCCGGCGGCGTTCGTCGCCTATCGCGCCTCGCTGCTCGATCGGATGGGCGAGGGCATGGCGGCGCGCGGTCTGGTGCAGGACGTCGATTCGTCGAATTACAACCGCCCGCTCGCCGATGCCGCCTTCTCCGCTTACCTCAACACCGGCGACCTTCTGGGCCTGTGTCCCATCGCCCAGGTGCGCGGCGACTTGCGCAGCGATGTGCAGTGGGAAATGATGCAGGCGATCTGCGATGCCTATGCCGGCGACGAGCGGGGGGCGCAGCGGCGTCTGGACCGGGCGCTGGGCACCGGCGAGGCACCGGCGATCGACGTCCTCCTGGCGCAGCGCTTCGCCGGGGCGGCGGGCGAGGGCGGGCGCGCGGTCAATATCGAGTGGGACGATGTCGGCGAACTTACCCCCTGGCGCCATTCGCTCGCCCGGGCGCTGGGTGTCGAGCTGCCCGAAGCGTTGCGCGCCAATGCGGGGGCGGGCTATGACATGTCCGATGCGCTGATCCCCGCGGTTCCGCTCATCGAGCGCGCGGCCGCGGCCGACCGGGCGGCCCGGCGCGGCGTGCTCTCAGCTTCGATGGCGGTCGATCTGTATTCCCAGGCCTTTGCCGGCGAGACCGACGGGCCGGTGGGCGAGACCGCGCGCAGCCTGCGCGCCGCCTATGTCGCCGCCGACCCCACCGCGCGCATGTCGGCGATGAATGCGCTGTGGGGCGGGACGGGAGCGGGGCCGGACTATGGCCGGCAGGTGCTCACGGCCTATGCTGCCGCGCGCCTGCCGGTGAGCGAGACCATGGCCGATGCAGCGCCCGGGCTGATCACCTCGATGCTGACCGCCGGCCTCGATCGCAATGCGCTTCGCTGGGCACCGCTGGCGAACGAGGGCAGCTTGTCCTGGGCGCTGCTGCTGTTCGCCCAGCCTTCCGCTGCGGGCGAGGTGTCGCGCGATGCACTCGAGACCTTTCGCGAGGACGATGCCAGCGACGAGCGGCGCAAGACGCGCTTCCTGCTGGCCGGATTGGCGGGTCTGGGTCGTATCGAACCGGGCACCGCAAGCGATGTCGGCGATGAGCTTGGTCTCGACCTGACACGCCGCTCGCCCTGGAGCGTACGGATCGAACGTGCGGGCAATCTGCGCAACGGCGCGCTCGTCGCCTTGCTCGCAGGGGTCGGAATGCAGGGGGAGAGTGGTCGGCGATGACCGCGCGGCATCTCTATCATATCGTCCGCGCGCTCGATCGCGCCGGGTTCGAGGCCGAGGCACGCATGATTGCGGCAGAGGCGGTCGCGCGCGCCTGAAGGGGTCGATGGGGCGAGCCTGGGTGACGGGGTCAGCGGGGCCAGCAAGCGGGGGGCAATATCAGCAAGGCGGTGGACGAGTTCCTGGAGATGCTTGCCGTCGAACGAGGCGCTGCGGCCAACACGCTCGCCGCCTATCGCCGAGACCTCGAGAGCAGCGAGCGGCTCATCGATGACTTGGCGACGGCCGATTGCCAGGCTCTCAGCCGGCTCAATCATGCGTGGAGCGATCTTGCTCCTGCCACCGTTGCGCGCAAGGCGTCGGCACTGCGCCAGTTCTACGGTTTCCTCCTCGACGAAGGCATGCGCGAGGATGATCCCACCCCCGTGCTGGCGCGGCCCCGCGCGACCAGGCCGCTGCCCCGTATCCTGTCACACGCCGATATCGCCGCGCTGTTCGAGCGCGCCGAGCTCGAGGTTTTGTCCGATGCGCCGGGCGCGGTGCGGATGCTCGCGCTGCTCGAGCTGCTCTATGGCTCGGGTCTTCGCGCGACCGAACTCGTCTCATTGCCGTTGGCCGCGATGCCGCGCGACGCGCCGCTGCTGAACATCACCGGCAAGGGTGGCAAGGCACGCATGGTTCCGATTTCCGGTCGCGCTCGGGAGGCTCTGACGGGCTGGGTCGAGGTGCGGCAGACTGGCTCTGTCTGGCTGTTCCCGTCGCGCGGCAAGCATCTGACGCGGATCCGGCTCTATCAGCTGGTGAAGGAGCTGGCGGGTCGCTCCAATATCGATCCGCGGCGTGTCAGTCCGCATGTCCTGCGGCACGCATTCGCCACGCACCTTCTGGAAGGTGGCGCGGACCTGCGCGTGCTGCAAACGCTGCTGGGTCATGCCGATATCGCCACCACCCAGATCTACACCCATGTCGATGCCGCGCGACTGGTGGCGCTGGTGAACGAGCGTCATCCGCTGGCCTTGAAGCTTGGCGCCCCACTTGCTCGCCCCCGCCATGGCGGTTAGCGGATGCGCACGATGATTTCCTACCTCGATTTCGAGAAACCCGTCGCCGAGCTCGAAACCAAACTCGCCGAGTTGCGGGCGGCGGCGAGCGGCGAAGGGGCGATCGACATCTCGGACGATCTGCAGCGGCTCGAGGCCAAGAGCGCGGATCTGCTCGCCAAGACCTATCAGAACCTGACCCCCTGGCAGAAGACGCAGGTCGCCCGTCATCCGGACCGGCCCCATTTCAAAGATTATGTCGCGCTCGCATTCGAGGATTTCTTGCCACTCGGCGGCGACCGGCGCTATGGTGACGACGGCGCTATTATCGGCGGTTTTGCGACACTTCGTGGCCGCCGGCTCATGCTGATCGGGCACGAGAAGGGGCATGATACCAAGTCCCGGATCGCGCATAATTTCGGCATGGGAAAGCCCGAGGGCTATCGCAAGGCGGTGCGGCTAATGGAGCTGGCCGACCGGTTCGCGCTGCCAGTTGTGACGCTGGTGGATACATCGGGCGCCTTTCCCGGGATCGAGGCGGAGGAGCGCGGCCAGGCCGAAGCCATCGCCCGCTCGACCGAGGCGTGTCTGGCGATAGGCGTGCCGCTGGTCGCGGCCATTGTGGGCGAGGGGGGCTCGGGCGGCGCGGTGGCGCTGGCGAGCGCGGACAAGGTGCTGATGTTCGAGCACGCGGTCTATTCGGTGATATCTCCCGAAGGATGTGCCTCGATTTTGTGGCGCACGGCGGAAAAGGCACCGCAGGCGGCTGAGGCGATGCGGTTGACGGCGCAAAGCCTGGCCGAGCTGGGGATCATCGACCGAATCATCCGCGAACCGATTGGCGGAGCGCAGCGCGACAAGAAGCGAGCCGCGTTGGCGATGGGAGAAGCGATCGATCGCGAACTCGAACAATTGGCGCATATCGACCCGGTGACGCTTCGCCGCCGACGCGAAGAGCGCTTTCTAGCGATCGATACCGGCGGCTGAACCGGTCGGGGCGGCGCCGCACTAAGCTGTGCGCGATCGCAAGAATTTTTGCCTTGAACGCACTGGCCCGCTACGTTGTAGGTCTGTCTCGTCCCATGATCCGCAAGGAGCACCCATGTCGCAAGTTCTCCCGCCCCGCCGCCTTCGGCCGGTTCTGACCCTGACGTTGGTGGCGATCGCCTTGAGCGGGTGCGCCAGCGTGCCCGGCTCGGGCCTGGCCACAGGCGCGCCGATCACCCCTGCCGAAGCGCAACTCGGCGCGGAGTATCATCCGCAGTTCATCGCCGAGTTCGGTGGCGAGATGACCGGGCCTCAAGCGCAATATGTCGAGCAGATCGGCGACAATATCGCGGTCCAGTCCGGTCTTGCGTCCACCCGCGACGCGTTCGAGGTGACCACGCTGAACAGTTCGGTCAACAATGCTTTCGCGGTACCGGGCGGTTATATCTATATCACCCGCCAACTCGTCGCGCTGATGAACAACGAGGCCGAGCTGGCCGCGGTGCTCGGCCACGAGGTTGGCCATGTGGCGGCGCGGCATTCGGCGCGGCGACAGGAAACTTCGCAGCGCAACCAGCTGCTCGGAGTTCTGGGCGCGGTGGTTTCGGGGGCGGTGCTGGGCAATTCGGAGCTCGGCAACACCTTGTCGCGAGGCTTGTTGCAGACCTCGCAGCTGCTGACGCTTGGCTATACGCGTCGCCAGGAGGTCGAGGCTGATGAGCTCGGTATCCAGTATCTCAAGAGCGCGGGATATGATCCGCGAGCCATGGCGACGCTGCTAACCAGCCTTGCGGCGCAAAATGCGCTCGATGCGCAGTTGCAGGGCCGCGATGACGCAACGATCCCCGAGTGGGCCTCGACCCATCCCGACCCGGCGAGCCGGGTGCGCAATGCCCTGGCCGAGGCGGGCAATGTTCCGGGAATTATCAATCGCGAGACGTTTCTCTCCCGGATCGACGGACTGCTTTATGGCGATGACCCTGCGCAAGGCGTGATCGAAGGGAGCCAGTTCATTCACCCCGATCTGCAACTTTCCTTCACCGCGCCGCAGGGCTTTTACATGGTCAACGGCACACGGGCGGTGACGATCAACGGCGACGCGGGGCAGGCGCAGCTGACGACGGGCCAGTATGGCGGCAACCTTGAGTCCTATATCCGCCAGGTGTTCCAGGCCATCGGCGGGCAGCAGCAGGCGCTGGCGCCGCAGCAATTGCAGCGCACCACGGTGAACGGTCTTCCGGCCGCTTATGGAACCGCGCGGGTCAATGGTCAGCAGGGACAGCTCGACGTTACCGTGTTCGCCTACGAGTTCGGCAATAATCAGGCGTTCCATTTCGCAGCGGTGACGCCGGCGGGAAGGGCGGGGGTGTTCAATTCGATGTTCGGCTCGATGCGACGGCTGAGCGCGGCCGAGGCAGGACGGATTGAGCCGCGGCAGATCGATCTGGTGACTGCCGGAAGGGCTGACAGCGTGGCGACCTTGGCGCGCCGGATGGCCTATGACAATGGCCAGGAAGCGCGGTTCCGGGTGCTGAACGGCCTTGGGGCGAACGACCAGCTGGTGCCGGGCCAGCAATATAAGATCGTCGTGCGCGGAAGATAGAGTGGGCTATCAGGATGCGGACGGCGACCAGGGCCGCCGTCCGCACCTGTACGAGGCAGTTCTATTAGTCGGTTGCTTTTCCTGGACCCGTAGCCTTGTTGGCGCTGTCGAGCTTCGAATCAACAGCATTGAACGTATCGGTGAGCTCGCCGCCAAGGCTCTGCATCGCGCCGATGGCGGCGACAGCGACCAGCGCGGCGATCAGGCCGTACTCGATTGCCGTGGCACCCGCCTCGTCGCGCATAAGCGATTTGATGAAACGCATGGAATTCTCCTTCACAAGTCTTCGTCAAGTAGCCGAGCCGCAGGCTTGTGGTCCGGTCTTTCAACCAATAATCCCGGTTGTTTAAGAAAGTCCTAACCCAGTGTAGGATTTTTCATTGCCGCTGATGCGGCATCCAAGGTTGCTCCAAAGTTCGACCCGATTGAGGTGAAAAGACCAAGCAGCGAGATTGCGATCAGGGCGATGAGCAGGGCATATTCCACCGCCGTGGCGCCGGCATCATCGCGGGCGATCCGCGTCAGGAAGGAACCCGCAATCATTCGTATCTCCTTCCATGAAATCGCAGCGCCCCCGCGTCTTGGCGCAAAACTCCTAACGAAGCCTTAGCAAGGTGTCGGCGCCATCCGACCTCTCACCCGCCTGGGTACCGGTAGTGGCTCTGGCACTGGTCGATCCCGAAGGTCGCGTCCTGCTGCAGCAGCGTTCGGCGCACAAACATCACGCCGACTTATGGGAGTTCCCCGGCGGCAAGCTGGAACCGGGCGAAACTCCGCGCTTGGCGCTGGTGCGCGAGATTGCCGAGGAACTGGCGATCGTAATCGACCCGGACGAGCTTAGCCCCGCCGGCTTTGCCGAGGAAGCAGGGCGCCCCCCGGTTTGCCTGCTGCTTTACCGGGCGAGCCGATGGCGCGGACAGCCGACCGGCTTGCAGAACCAGGCGATTGCCTGGCTCCTGCCAGACGAAGCTGCGCGCTATCCGCTCGCTCCGATGGATGCTGCGCTGTTGCGGCAGTTTGCCGGGACGGATGCGGGGGAGGGCACACTTGCCAAGCCAGGGCCGCATGCTTAAGAGCCTGCGCTTCGCCGCGCGCCCGTAGCTCAGCTGGATAGAGCACCAGACTACGAATCTGGGGGCCGGAGGTTCGAATCCTTCCGGGCGCGCCAATCGTCTTTCGTGGTCAGCAGTATCGGGTGATCCGCTACATCACTCGTGTGTGGTTCGAGCCAACCAGGCCCGCAACCCGCTTTGACCGACCGCTTACTGGATCGACATGCCGCCATCCACCGCCAGGCAATGGCCGGTGACAAAGCTTGCCTTGTCCGACAATAGCCATGCGGCCGCTTCGGCAACCTCGCTCGCCTGGGCGATGCGGCCGAGCGGATGGACGCCCGCCACCCCTTCGGCAAACCCCGGATTGGCGATGAAGCCGCGTAGGGTGAGCATGGGCGTGGCGACCGCTCCGGGCAGCACGGCGTTGATGCGCACGCCGTGGGGAGCAGCTTCCAGCGCGGCTGACCGGGTGAGGCCGACAACGGCGTGTTTGGAAGCGCTATAGGCCGCCTGTCCGCTCGCTCCCAGCCAGCCCATGACGCTGGCATTGTTGACGATAGCGCCCCGGCCCTGCGCGATCATCAGCGGCAGTTCGGCCTTGAGGCAGTTCCACAAACCCTCGGTATTGACCGCAAGGACGCGGCGAAACTCCTCGTCGGGGTAGTCGGCCAGCGGGACCATGCGCCCGTCCATCCCCTCGGTCCCGGCATTGTTGAACGCGCCGTCGAGCGTGCCGAAATCCGCGACCGCCTGGGCGATGGCGTCGGCTTGGGTCACATCGGCCCGAACGGTGCGCGCCCCCGGTATGTCCCCCGCCAGATCCATCACCGCCGGGTCGCGGTCGAGCAGCAGCAGGTCGGCGCCATAGGTTGCGAACAGACGCGCGGCGGCAAGACCTATCCCGCTGGCGGCACCGGTTACCAGGATGCGGCGTCCGTCAAGCATGGTGCAGCGTTTGGCGAACCGGCGATATGCAAGATGAGGTGGTACGGGAGGAGCTGGCCCTGTCACGCGTGACGCCCGGCGTGCGATGGAGCGTTCTACGATGAGGTACGCGGTGTGCTAGTCTGGGCAAAATGAGCATAATTGCCTCGACATGCGCCAAATCGGGACAGGCCGGGACATGAAAGAGGAGTGATTTCGCATAACCGGATGAGAAGTTCGGCACCGGCAGAACCGCTATTCATAGCTGCGAGCCTAAAATTCACTGTGCGCATGGTGCCGCGATTGAAACAGTTGCGCCAGAACAGGCGTGCGGCAGGCACGCGATACGGAGGAACCATTCGATGTCGAACCTGATGATGACGCGGCTGATTGCCGGCACGATGCTTGCCGGCGTTGCGGTGCCGGTATGCGCGCAGGTTGTGCAGCGGCCGGCAGGCTCGGCGCAGGACGTCCCCGAGGTCTATGAGGGCGCGATCGGCGACATCATCATCACCGCCGAGCGGCGCGAGACCAGGCTGCAGGACACGCCGATCGCCATTACTGCGGTGACCGGCGAGGCGCTCGAGGCTTCGGGCGCAACGGTGATCAACGATCTGGCGGCGACGGTTCCCAACCTCACGTCCACCACCGGGCCGCAAGGTTCGGCCGATGCCAATTTCTTTGTGCGCGGCGTTGGCCAGTTCGACTTCATCATCACCAACGACCCCGGTGTGGGCCTGTATGTCGACGGGGTCTATCTGGGCCGCACGGTGGGCGCGATGCTGGATGGCGGCGATATCGAGCGGGTGGAGGTGCTGCGCGGACCGCAGGGCACGCTGTTCGGGCGCAACACGCTGGGCGGAGCCATCAATATCGTCACCCGCCAGCCCGATCCGGGCGCGTTCTCGGGCAGCGCGCGGGCAACCTTCGGCAGCCGCGACCGGGTGGAGCTGGACGGCGGGGTGAACGTTCCCATCGGCGATGACAGCGCGGTGCGCCTCTATGGCTTCACCCGAGAGCAGGACGGGTTTGCCCTCAACCCGGTGTCGGGCGTGCGCTTCGGCGCGATCGAACGGCATGGCGGGCGTGCGCAGCTGCGGCTTGGCCTGAGCGATCGGCTCACCGTCGACCTGTCCGCCGACTATTCGCTCGACAAGTCCAACCCCGCGCCTTCGGTTCTGCGCGCGATCGTTCCTGCGCCCTTCTTCCCCCCGGCCGCACAGAACGACGTGTTCGATCCCGATAATTTCTACCAGGTCTTCGCCTCGAACAGCCCGCAATCGCGCAACGAGATTTATGGCTTCTCGGGCACCGTGACGCTGGACATAGGCCTGGCGCAATTGAAGTCGATCAGCGCCTATCGCAACCTCGACGGCTTCTCCACCTCGGACCCCGATGGCACGCGCTTCAGCCTGTACGACCAGAACACCACCACCACCCAGGAGCAGTTCAGCCAGGAATTGCAGCTGTCGGGTGAGACCTTCGGCGGCCGCCTCGACTATCTGCTGGGCGCCTATTACTTCCGCGAGGACGCGCAGCAGGTGCTCAACCTGTGCTTCGCGCCCATCGGCGATCCCTCCGCACCGCCGGGCGCGGCGTGCAACTTCTGGTCGCAGGGCAATGATCAGGTGACCAATTCCTATGCCGTATTCGGCCAGGGGCGGTTCGGTGTGCTCGAGACCCTCTCGGTGACACTGGGCGGGCGGTATACCTGGGACGATAAGGAGATCGTCTCGAACCAGTTCTTCGATTTCCGCCAGCAGGGCGTCGGCCCCGGCGCGGTGTTCGGCTTCGGCCTGCCGCCCGAGTTGCTCAGCCAGCGCATCGTCTTGCCGATTGTCACCAACCTGCCCGACGAGGCGGATTTCCAGAAGTTCACACCCAAGATTGGCGTGGAATGGGAGCCGGCGGCCAACCTGCTTGTCTATGCCTCCTATTCGGAAGGCTTCCGTGCTGGCGGGTTCAACGGGCGGCTGATCGCACCGCAGACAACCGTGCCCACCTATGCGCCCGATACCAACCAGGCCTACGAGATCGGCGTCAAGTCCGACCTGTTCGACCGTCGTTTGCGTGCCAATGCCACGCTCTTCTATTCCAAATATAGCGACATCCAGCAGACCATCGCCGATCCCGAAGTGCAGTTCCGGGTGGCAAATGCCGGCGACGCGGTGCTCAAGGGCTTCGAGCTGGAGCTTAACGCGGCCCCCGTCGCTGGACTGCGGCTCGATGCGGCGGTGGGCTATACCGATAGCGAGTTCGAGGACGTGCCTGCTGCGGTGGGACCGATCAATGGCAACCGCCTGCCCTTCAGTCCCGAGTGGACGGTTTCGCTCGCCGCGCAATACGATATCGAGTTCGCCGGCGGGCTGATCACGCCGCGGGTGGATTACCGCTTCCAGTCCGACGTGTTCTTCAGCCCGTTCAACCTGCCGCTCGAATCGCAGGACGGTTACGGCATCCTCAACGCCCGGCTGTCGTTCACCGATGCCGATGACCGGCTGACGCTGGCCGCCTTCGTGCAGAACCTGACCGACGAGGAATATTTCACGTTCGGGCAGGACGCGCTGGCGGCGCAGGGGGTGGCCTATACCTATCTGGGCCGTCCGCGCGAATATGGCATCACCGCGGGCATTCGTTTCTGAGGGCGTGACATGCGCATTCTGGTGATCGGCGGTACCGGGCAGGTCGGCTCGTACGTGGTGACCGATCTACAGGCGATGGGGCACGACGCGGTGCCGGCGGCGCGCAACCCCGGCCCCGGTGGGGTCGCGATGGCCCTGCGCGACGCGGGCCAAGTTAGAGAAGCGGCGCGCGGGTTCGATGCGGCCTTCCTGGCCACGCCGCTGGGCCCGGACGAGGGCGAAGTGGGGGTGGCCGCTGTCGAGGCCCTTCGCGGCGCCGGTGTGCGCCGGATCGTCTATCTTGCCATCCATAATCTGGAAGCGATGCACGAAATCCCCCATTTCGCGACCAAGATCCCGGTCAAGCAGGCGGTGCTTGAGCGCGCCGGCGACACGGTTCTGCAAGCCAATTTCTTCATCCAGAACGATCGTCTGGCGTTCCCCGCGTTGGTCGAGCAGGGGGTCTATTCTCTGCCGGTGGGAAGCGCCGGGGTGTGGAGCATCGATGTGCGCGATGTGGCACGCGCTGCGGCACGGGTGCTCGCGGGCGAAATTTCCGCAGGGCCGGTCGTGCCGCTGTGTGGGCCTGAGAAACTGACAGGGCCGGGCATGGCGCAAACCTGGGACCGGGCTATGGATCGTCCGGTAACCTATGGTGGCGACGATATCGCGCCATTCGTTGCCCGGATGCGTCGCATGATCCCCCAGCTGAACGACTGGCTAGCCTATGACATGCAGGTGATGATGGAAGTGACCCAGCGCCACGGCTGCCCCGCCACCCCCGAAGACGTGCGCCAGAGCGAGGCGGCGGTGGGCCGGCCGCTGCGCCGTCATGACGAATTTGTCGCCCAATCACTAAAGGAGATCTAGCAATGAAGCCCATGTATACCGCCCATGCCACCGCCACCGGAGGCCGCGCCGGTCATGTCGAAAGCGATGACGGCAAGCTCACCCTCGAGCTTGCGATGCCGTCCGAGATGGGCGGCGATGGCGCCGGCACCAACCCCGAGCAGTTGTTCGCCGCGGGCTATGCCGCGTGCTTTCACGGCGCGCTGCAATTCGTTGCCGGGCAGGACCAGACCGATGTCACGGGCAGCACCGTGGCCGGTCATGTCTCGATCGGGCAGAACGATGCCGGGCCGGGCTTCAAGCTGGCGGTAACGCTGGACGTTGCCGTGCCATCACTGGCGCAGCAAAAAGCGCAGCAGCTGGCCGAGCAGACGCATCAGGTTTGCCCCTATTCCAATGCTACGCGCGGCAATATCGACGTGACGCTTAACGTCACCGGTGGCGCCAAGTGAGCACCGGCTATTCGAGCGCGCTGGCGGCCGAGCATGACGCGCCGCCGATGCGCCCATTGACCGACCGCGATCATCCGAACGCGCACCGGCTGCACGCGGCCCATGATGCGTTCAAGCAGGGCGATGTGGAGGCGATGTTCGCGCATATGGCACCCGATGCGGTGTGGCATATGCCGGGCAACAACGTGCTTGCGGGCGATTTTGTCGGACGCGAGGAAATCCTGCGCAATTTCGGCATGTTGCAGCAGGCGGTCGATGCCTATTGGGCGCATCCGCTCGACTATTACGGCAGCGATGATCACGTCACGCTGATCGCCGAGGTGCGCGCGCGCAAGGGGGACAAGACGCTGGAAACCAAGGAGGCGATGACCTGGCGGCTGGAGGACGGCAAGCTCAAGGAATGCTGGCACATCTGCCTGGAACCCGACAAGTGGGACGCGTTTTTCAGCGCCGACTAGGCATTATTGCTGCGCGCCGGCACGGGTTGGGGCGGTTCCCTCGACCCGGCGTTCCCGGCGCCAGGCCTGCGGCGTTCCGGTCATTCGCGGGTTTTCGAGCGTTGCCGGCGGGGTCCACACATGATCGGTGTCGACCCGTGTCTCGACCGCATCGAACTCGGGGAACGCAAGCAAGGCGTCGCGCGCGGCCTGGGTAAAATGGGGCGCCATGGTGCACCCGGCAAAGGTCACCGCGAAGGTAACGCGAAGTGTGCGACCCTCGATGCTCCACCCCAGCACCAACCCCATCGCTTTCAGCCCGGTCGGCCGTCCGGCGGCGATGCTGCACGGGTCGTGAATCAGGTCGAGCGCCTCGGCGATCCGCTGGTCGAGCAGTGAGGCCGCCGGGGTCACGCCGCCTCCCCCCATACTGACCACGGCGCGCGGAGCGCCTCGCGATGCCGCCGGTCGAACGCATCGCCCGCTTGCTGTGCCTGCAACGATGCCACATCCAGCCCCATCGCACGCGCGTAGTTTTCGCCCAGGATCAGCCGCTTGATCTGGTCCCCAATGGGCGGCAAACCGTGCATATCCGCAATCTGTTCGTTGAATTGGAAGTTCCAGAACAGCTCGAGCAGATGTTGCGGATGGACCACCGTGCAGCCTGTCGACCAGAAGATCTTTTCCGGCCCGCCCCATTGCATCAGCAGCGCCAGCGCCGCCGCGAACCGGCCGGGCGCCTGCCACAGCATGGCGGTGGTGGTCTCCAGATTGGCATAGACATTGGGGAAGCGCCCCACCGCCATCGCCGTCTCTTCCACGAATGCCATGCCCGAGTGAATGATCTCGAACGCCATACCTGGAAAGGCGTCGGCGGCCTGCTCGAAATCCTCGCCGATGCGGTAGGGGGCAAGCGGCACCGAGCCATTGGGCAGCGCCTTGTGAATGGCGATGGACCTGAGGCCGTGCGCCTCGGCCCGCTCGATCAGCGCCATCACCGTGTCGTCATTGGCGAGCCAGCGGCGATAGGGATTCATCTGGTGGGGATAGAGCTTCACCCCGATCGCCTGCGGCAGGTCGGTAAGCTGGCGGTCGAGATCATCGAGCACCGCCGCGCGCTCCATGGTCGGATCGAGCCCGACATAGCCCAAGCAGCGCGCCGGGTGCGCGGCGCACATCGCATTGGTCTTCCACTCCGCTGCAAAACCGTCGGTGAACCAGCTGTCGAGCCGCAAGGTGTGCGTTGCAATAAGATCGGTGCGCGTCTCCTCGAACATGGTGCGCACCAGCGTCTCGGGTTGCATGTCGGTCATATAGAGCGGCTGCGGACATATCGCATGCGGCGGGCTGAGCAGGCGATGAAGCCCGTGCGACATCAGGTGCAGCTGCTCGCCGTAGCGTGAGGCGATGTTGGCCTTGTCGAGATTGAGCGCGTGGACCACCGGGTCGATGACGAAAACGTCGTCCGGTATTGCCTCCAGTCCTTCGAGCGATGCCGGCATAAGGTCTCCCCCTCTTATCGCGATGGCTTATGCCAGCCTATCGCGGGCGAGCAGCCGGGTGACAGCGCCTTTCACGCCATGCCCCATAACCACATTTCATGCTTGCCCGCCTGCGAGCGATTACCCCGCGCCGCGCAACCTCCCTTAGCCTGATGGTCAGGAAGGAGCCAAACAATGGCAACGCGAGTGCGCGAGGATATCGCCAGCAACCCGGCCGCACTGGTGCGCGCGGACGCGGTGCACCGGTCTGTCTATACCGATCCCGAACTCTTCAGGCTGGAGATGGAGCGCATCTATGGCCGCGCCTGGCTCTACCTGGCGCATCGCAGCGAGTTCGGCGCGCCGGGTGACTATGTCGTGCGGCACATGGGCACCCAGGCGGTTATCCTGACGCTGGACAAGGAGGGGGAGATCCGAGCGATCTTCAACCGTTGCACGCATCGCGGGACTACCTTGTGCGCGTTCGACAAGGGCTCCGCGCCGCATGGGCATCAATGTCCCTATCATGGCTGGATGTTCAACCATGACGGCACGGTGCGCTTCGTCTCCTGGCCGCGCAACTACGACGGCGTACTCGATACCGGCGACTACGCCATCGAGACGGTGCGGGTGGAGGAATATCGCGGTTTCGTGTTCGGCAATCTGGCGGGCGGGGAGGCCGGTCCGCTGTCCGACTTCCTTGGTCACATGAAGAGCACGATCGATGATCTGGTCGACCGTTCGCCCAGCGGCGAGCTCGAATGCGGACCCTACCTGCTGCGCCACTATTATCGCGCCAACTGGAAGATGAGCTTCGAGAACCTCAACGACACGATCCACCCCGGCTTCGCCCACTCCGCCTCGGTCGTCTCGGCCAAGGCGGTGGCAGGCTCGCTGGGCGATCCGGGGGCGATGGTGCCCACGCTGGGGATGATGCTGGCGAACGGTAAGCCGATCGAGTTCTTCCAGGACCTCGACATGGTCACCGCACCCGGCGGGCACAGTTATATCGGCGGACATATGGGCGCTAACTACACGCCCGACACCGGCGATGCCTATACCGCCTCGCTCATCGCCCGGCATGGTGAGGCCAAGGCGCGCGAAGTGCTCTCCGTGGACCGCCACCTGATGCTGCTCTACCCTTCGTCCTTCTGGCATGCACGCTACCAGACGGTGCGCATCATCCGCCCGGTCCGGCACGATCTGACCGAGATGATCGGCTTCGTCTTCCGCCTGAAGGGCGCGCCGGAGGAGACCTATCGCAACGCGGTGGAATATTGCACCGGCGCCAACAGCGCGGCCTCGCCGGTGATCTCGGACGATCTGGAGATCTACGAGCGCTGCCTCTTGGGTAACGGTTTCGGCGAGCGCGAGTGGATCCCTGTCAGCCGCGGCCTGACCGACGACCGCGAGCGGGGCGAAAGCTTCACCCGGATGCCCGCCACATCGGAGGGCTTCATCCGCAACCAGTTCGCCGCCTGGGCCGATTACATGGGGCGGGCATGACCGGCGATGTCGCGGCGTTCATCCACCACGAGGCGCGGCTGCTCGATGAGCGGCGCTACGAGGAATGGGTGGCGCTGTTCCTGCCCGATGCGCGCTACTGGATGCCGGTAAGCCCCTCGCAGCCGGGGCCCGAGGCGGGTCCCAGCCACGTTCATGACGACATCCAGGTGCTCAAGGCGCGCACGCACCGCCTGGCCAATCCGCGCGCCTTCGCCGCCGAGCCTTCGCCGCGCACCGCGCATATCGTCTCGGGTATCACCTGGGAGGCGGCGGAGGATGGCGGGCTGACGGTGTTCTCTTCGCAGCTGATGCTCGAATATCGCAACCGCGGCGGCTTCGAGACGGATCAGCGGCTGTTCGGCGGACAGGTGCTGCATCACCTGCAACAGGCGGATGGCGAATGGCGGATCGCGTTGAAGCGGATCGACCTTATCAACGCAGAGGGTCCGTATAACGCCATGCTCGCGCCGATCTGATGGCCGCGCGCGCCGACCCGCTGGCCTACATCGCCTATGGCTCTCACTGGACCACGCCGTTCGTCCGCTGGCAGGGCGCCTTCGCCGAGTTGCACGCACTGCGCTTCGCCGCCTGGACCGCGCGGCGGGCGCTGGAAAAGCGCCGGATCGACCTGTCGGCGATAGACAGCGGCGTGCTGGGCTTTACCGTGCCGCAGCAGGGCAGTTTCTATGGACTGCCCTGGGTCAGCGGGATGATGGACGCACCGCATCTGGCCGGCCCCAGCATCATGCAGGCCTGCGCGACGTCGGCGCGCTGTGTCGCCCATGCCGCGGGCGAGATCGCTGCGCGGCGGTCCGACAGCGTGCTGGTGATCACGGCCGATCGGATCTCGAACGGTCCGCTGCTCGCCTATCCCCGCCCATCGGCTCCGGGAGGCGCGCCGTTGTCCGAGAACTGGGTGCTGGACAATTTCGCCGGCGATCCCTTCGCCCAGGTCGCCATGGTCGAGACGGCGGAGAACGTCGCGCGGAAGTGGGACATCAGCCGCGAGGAGCAGGACGCGGTCACGCTGCAACGCACGGCGCAATATGGCGATGCGCTGGCGGACAACCGGGCGTTTCATCGGCGCTTCATGGATCTGCCCTTCGCCATCCCCGACCCGCGCTTCGCCAAGGTGGCCGGGACGCTGGACGGCGACAAGGGTGTCCAGCCGGCCGACGAGGCCAAGGTGCGCGCGCTCAAGCCGGTGCGCGAAGGCGGCACAGTGACCTATGCGGGGCAGACCCATCCGGCGGACGGCAATGCCGGGCTGGTGGTGGCGAGCCGCGAGAAGGCGCGCGCGCTTTGCCGGGACGCTCCGGTCGAGGTGGCGCTGCTCGGCGTGGGCGAAGCCCGTGTCGAGCGCGCCTTCATGCCCGCCGCGCCGGTGCCCGCCAGCCAGCGAGCCTTGCAGGCGGCGGGGCTGGGCATCGACCGGATCGATGCGGTGAAGTCGCACAACCCCTTCGCGGTCAACGACATCGTGTTCGCGCGCGAGACGGGTTTTCCGCTCGAACGGATGAACAATTTCGGCTGCTCGCTGGTATGGGGCCATCCGCAGGCGCCGACTGGGTTGCGCGCACTGATCGAACTGGTCGAGGAACTGGCGCTGCGCGGCGGTGGGCGGGGGCTGTTCCAGGGCTGCGCGGCGGGCGACAGCGCGATGGCGCTGGTGGTTGAGGTATCGGACAAGTGACGCTTGCGATCGAACGGGCGGACGGTTCGGCAATATGGGTTCCCGAGACTACGATCGCCGTGCTCGAACGGGCAGCGCTTGAGCGGCCTGATTTTGAAGCGCTTATCGCCGATGACGTGGTACTGTCCTACAGAGAGTATCTGGCGGCGGTCGAAGCGCTGGCGGCGCGGCTGGCGCAGGCGGGAGGGCGCGGCGACAGCATCGCCATCATCCTGCCCAACATGGCCTCGGCCGCGGTCGCCATGTTCGCGGTGCAGCGGGCGGGGCGGGTCACGGCGATGCTCAACCCCAACTACACCGCCGCCGAGCTTCTGCCGATGCTGGCCGACGCGGCGCCGGCGGCGGTCGTTGCCATGCCTGCGGTGCTCGCCCGCCTGAGTACGATCGCTGGAAATCCGCTCATCGTGCCGGTGGACGGGGACGCAGCCTTTCTCGCTTCGCTGGAACCCGCCCCCGCTCGCCTTCCGCCACCGCCACAAACTCACGAGCTGGCGGTGCTCCAGTTCACCGGTGGGACGACCGGGCGCGCCAAGGGTGTCGAGCTGACGCACAGTGCGGTGGCCGCCAATATCGCCCAGCGCGAGGCGGTGCTGCCGACGACCTTCGGTGACGAGCGCGTGCTGTGCGTCATGCCCATGTTCCATTCCTTCGCCGCCGCGATGTGCGTGCATCTTGCCGCCTATGCCGCCGGCACCTTGGTGATCCAGCCGCGCTACCACCCCGAACGCGTGACCGAGGCGCTGGCGGCCCATGGCATCACCCGGCTGCCCGCCGGGCCCACGGTGTTCAATTCGCTGGTCGCCTTCGACGGCTTGCGGCGGGAACACGCGCGGTCGCTGCGCTGCGCCTATTCGGGCTCGGCGCCGCTATCGGGCGAGACGCTGGAGCGATGGGAGGAGCTGACCGGGGTACCCATCTACGAGGGCTACGGCCAGAGCGAGGCGGGTCCCATCCTCACCTATTTCGGACCCGGCATGCTCGCCAAGCGTGGCTCGGTCGGACCGCCGCTTCCCGGAACGCAATTGCGGATCGCCGGAGCCGCGGGGCCGGGCGAGACCGGCGAGATCCTTGCCCGGGGTCCGCAGATCATGCGCGGCTATCGCTCTTTGCCGTCCGAAACCGCACAAACGCTTGCCGACGGCTGGCTGCATACCGGCGATATCGGTCATCTGAATGAAGACGGCCACCTGTTCATTTCCGATCGCAAGAAAGACATGGTGCTGATCTCGGGGTATAACGTCTTCCCGCGCGAGGTGGACGAAGCGCTGATGCGCCATCCCGACGTCGCCTCGGCGGCCTGTGTCGGTGTGCCCGACACCTATCGCGGCGAACAGCTGGTCGCCTTCGTGACCGCGCGCCAGAACCGGGCGGTCCAACCGGCAAACTTGGCTTTGTATCTGGAGGAACGGCTGGTGCGCTACAAGCGACCGGCCGCCTATCATCTGCTGGAGGCGCTGCCGCTTACGCCCGCGGGCAAGATCGACAAGCAGGCGCTCAGAGCCATGGCGCAGACGCAAAACGGGAGAACGCGCGATGTCGCTTGAACAGGTCGAGGCGCTGCGCATGGCGCTCCTGGCGCGGCGCGAGGGTCCGCCGCCGAGTCTCGAGCAGCGACGCGCCGGTTTCGAGGCGCAGATGGCCGCGATCGCGCTTCCGGACGATTTCCAGGCGCAGGAGGTGCATATCTCGCCGGACCTGCCCGCCCTCATGTGCGACCGGCCTGGCGGGCGGCGTGACCAGGTGCTGGTGTGGCTGCATGGCGGCGCTTTCGTGCTCGGTTCGGCAGCGAGTTACCGGCCGATGGCGGCGCGGTTGGTCCAGGCGACTGGGATGCGCGTGCTGCTTCCCGATTATCGCCTGGCGCCCGAACACACGTTCCCGGCGGCGCGCGACGACACCATCGCCGTGCTTGCCTGGCTGGACGAACAGGGCATCGCGATGGACAAGGTGGTGCTGGGTGGCGACAGCGCGGGTGCCAATCTGGCATTGGCGGCGGCGCAGGACCGGTCCGCGGCGGGCAAGGCGGTTCCGGCCGCTCTCTGGCTGGTCTCGGCCTATCTCGACCTCACTCACTCGGGGCGATCCGTAGAAGAACGCAGCGCGCGCGACCCGTTCGTCGATCCGGCCACGATGCCCGGCACCGCGGCCACCTATTGCGCCGGCACCGATCCCGCCGATCCGCGTGTCTCGCCCTTGTTCGGCGCCATGGCGGGGCTGCCGCCCACACTCATCCAGGTGGGCGCGGACGAGGTGCTGTTCAGCGATTCCGATAGGCTACGCAACGCGATCGACGAGGCCGGCGGTTGCGCCACGTTCCAGGAATGGGCGGGCATGATCCACGTCTGGCCGCTGTTCGCGCACCTGATAGAGGAAGGCGAATGGGCCATCGCGCAAGGCGGCGCGTTCGTGAAGGGCGCACTCGCGCATGGCACCTGAGCGCCGCTTGCCAAGCGGTGCTCCGCCGCTACACTTGCATATGTGGAATTGCGGCAAATCCATTATTTCAACGAGATCGTGCGCTGCGCCAGCTTCGGCCAGGCGGCCGAGCGGCTTCACGTGACCCAGCCCGCGCTTTCCAAGAGCATCCGCAATCTCGAGCAATCGCTTGGTGTCACCTTGCTCGAGCGTCATCCCGGCGGCGTGGTGCCGACCGACTACGGCAAGCTGTTCCTACAATATTCCTCGCTCATCGCCGCCGAGATGGATCGCGCGGTGACCGAGATCGGCAAGATGAAGGGCAGCGGCCGGGGCGTGGTGCGCGTGGGCGCGGGCGCCACGATGATGCAATATGTCATTCCCCAGGCGGTGCGCGCCTTCGTGGCCATGGACGACACCGCCTCGGTGACCTTCCGCCAGGGTCTGCGCGATGACCTGATGGCCAGCCTGCGTCGCGGCGAGGTGGACCTGGTGGTCGGCTCGATCCGCGAGGACAGCCAGGACGACGAGTTTCGCCAGGAAATAGTCATGCGCGACCAGATCGTGGTGGTGGCCAGTGAGGACAACCCGCTGGCAAGCATGCCAAATGTGTCGGTAGAGAAGCTTGCCACTCACAAATGGGTGCTGCCCGACGGTACCGAGGGCGAGCGCGATCGGCTCGGCCGGGTGCTGCGCGCCCAGGGTCACGCGCTGCCATCGTGCGTCATCACCACGCCGTCCTCCAGCTTCATGGCTACGATGCTGCAGGACAGCCAGTTGCTCAGCTACCTGCCCCGCGCGCTGATCCGCATGGGGAAGGATTATGCGCACCTGGTTCCGGTAATGGTGGATCAGCCGATCTGGGACGAGGTCACGGTCGGCGTGATCTACCGCCGGCGCGGGGTGATGCTCGCTCCGGTCCGGCGGTTCATCAATCGGTTGATCGAGACCGGTCAGGCGATCGAGGAAGCTGAACGAGGCGAGCAGCGCGCGGCCTGATGCTGACGCACGGCCGGGGTGCGGGAGTTCGCGTGCGTGGATCGTAGGCGCTTGTGAAGCGGAGGCTTGAAGACCTGACGATCCTTTAAAGGACGGATCGTCGTGGCGATCCCATCTCGTTTCAACAACCGCTGCGAACCATAGTTGCGAGCTGTCGCTACGAAGTGGCTGAACGCCGCGCTTCCCCGCCCCGCCGCATCCCCATGTTCGCAAGCTGTGTGCGGCAGCGTTCTTCGGTGCTAGGGGCGGCGCCTGTTGATGAGATCATTGGCGCCGACCCCCGGGGGGGGTGCGGGTGCGCAGGGGGGCGGTTTGGCGGATCAGGAGCAAGCTTCGGCCGAGCTCGACAACTCCTCGGTCGAGCCGGGGGTATGGCGTTACGCAAAGGCCAACCGCGCGCGGGTGGTCATCGACGCCCAGGACTATTTCGACCTGATGCAACAGGCCATGTTGCGAGCGCGCGAGCGGGTGCTGATGATCGGCTGGGATGTTGATACCCGCATTCACCTCAGCAAGGGCCGGCGGTGGTACGAGAAGGCCTACAAGCGGACCTATCCCTCACGCCTGGGGAGCTTCATCCCCTGGCTGGCGCGGCACAACAAGCAGCTGGAAGTGCGCATCCTCAAATGGAGCTACGGCTTCGTCAAATTCGCCCGCCGGGGCACAATGCTGCTCGATTTGGCGCGCTGGGCTCCGCACCGACGGATCGACTTCAAGTTCGATACCACGCATCCGCCCGGGTGCAGTCATCACCAGAAGATCGTCATCATCGACGATGATTTCGCGGTGTGCGGCGGCATCGACATGACCACGCGTCGCTGGGACACGCGCGCGCATCTGGAGATCGACCGGCGGCGCACGCAGCCCGCCGGCGGATTGCACGGGCCCTGGCACGACATCACCATGATGATGGAGGGCGATGCCGGCCGCGCACTTGAGGAGCTGGGCCGGGCGCGCTGGCTGCGCGCGGGCGGCAAGCCGCTGACGCCTGCCACCCCCACCGATCGCAGCGCCTGGCCGCCCTCGCTCGAGGCGCATTTCACCGATGTCGAAATCGGTATCGCACGCACGAGGGCGGCCTATCAGGACGACCCCAAAATCGACGAGATCGAGATCCTGTTCCTTCAGCAGATCGCCCAGGCCAAGCACTTCATCTATGCCGAAAACCAGTATTTCGCCTCACGCTCGATTGCCGAAGCCATTGCCGAGCGTCTGAGCGAGGATGATCCGCCCGAAATCGTTATCATCCAGCCGCTATCGGCCGATGGCTGGATCGAGAGCAAGGCGATGGACCCGGCGCGCGCGCGTCTGTTCGAGGCGGTGACCGCGTGCGACAAGCACGACCGCTTCCGCATGTACATTCCCTATTCCGGGCAAACGCCGATCTATGTCCACGCCAAAATATCGATCTTCGATGACCGCATCCTGCGCATCGGATCGGCCAATTTCAACAACCGCTCGATGGGCCTTGATAGCGAGTGCGACGTGTTCATCGACTGCGACCGGCCGGGGAATGAACCATGCGAGGAGCAGATCCGCGCGCTGCGCCACTCGCTGCTCGCCGAACATTGCGGGATCGAGGAGGGCATGGTTCCCGAACTGCTGGAAACGCATGGCTCGATGCAGGCGATGATCACCGCGCTGGGCGAAAGCCGAGCGCGCAAGTTCAGGCGCTATCAGCCCGAGCCGCTGAGCGATCTTGAAAAGGAGCTGGCTGACCGCGAGATGCTCGACCCCGAGGAGCCACCCGAACTGTTCGAAATCCTGCCCCCCGAACGTGGCCTTTTCCGCAAGGGCAGCGTATTGGCGCGCGCGATGCGCGGGATCGAACGCAAACGCTTGCTCAAGAAAGCCGGTCGGTGAGCAGCCTGGTGGGCCCGGACGAGGACGTGGCACAAGGCAAGCCCGCGGTCCCTGATGAGGTGATCGACGCGGTGCGCACGCTCATCCGCTGGGCGGGCGATGACCCCACGCGCGAGGGCCTGCTCGATACGCCGGGGCGCGTGGCGCGGGCATGGCGCGAATATTGCCAGGGCTATGAGGAGGACCCCGCGTTCCACCTGTCGCGCCGCTTCGAAGAGGTGGGTGGCTATGACGAGATCGTGCTGCTGAAGGACATTCCCTTCCAGAGCCACTGCGAACATCATATGGCGCCGATTATCGGCAAGGCGGCAATCGCCTATTTGCCGACCGATTATGTCGTCGGCATTTCCAAGTTGGCGCGGGTGCTGCACGCCTATGCACGCCGGTTGCAGATCCAGGAGCGTTTGACCGCCGAGGTGGCCCAATGCATCTGGGATGCACTCAGCCCCAACGGTGTGGCGGTGGTGATCGAGGCGGAGCATGCCTGCATGACCGCGCGGGGTGTGCGCACGCCGGGGGTCACGATGGTCACTAGTCGGCTGATGGGGGTGTTTCTAACCGATCCCAAGAGCCGGCAGGAAGTTCTTGAACTAATGGGATATTAGGCGCGATCTGCCCCCCATGCTGGAGAAAATGATGAGTGCGCTTACCGTGACGGGTGGGCGTCCGCTGAGCGGACGCATCGAACCCTCGGCCAACAAGAATGCAGTGCTTCCCGTCCTGTGCGCCACGCTGCTGACCGACGCGCCGGTCACCTTGCGCAACGTTCCCGACATTACCGATGTGCACCGCATCGTGGATTTTTTCGGCGAGCTTGGTTCTGGCGTCACCTGGGACAAGCGTGATCATCGGCTCGAGATCGACCATTCCTCGATCCGCCCTAATGGCGCGGGGGGCGAGCGGGCGCGGCTGCCGCAGGCGATGCGCGCTTCGATCATGATGATCCCCGGGCTGCTCTGGCGTCTGGGCGAAGCGCGGCTCGAACACGAGGTCAAGGGCTGCACTTTGGGAGCGCGCGAGATCGACCCGCATGTGGCGGTGTTCCGCGCGTTCGGCGCCGAGACCTCGAGCAGCGGGCGCGAGATGGTGTTTCGCAACAAGCACCGCGCCGAAGCGACGCGGATGTGGCTCGAATATGCCTCGGTCACCACCACCGAGAACTTCGTCATCTCGGCGCTGACCGCGCATGGTCGGTCGGAGATCGTCAACGCCGCCTGCGAGCCGCATGTGCAGGAGTTGTGCAGCTTTCTGGAACAGATGGGTGCGGTGATCGACGGCAAGGGCACCTCGACGCTGGCGATCGAAGGCGCCGATGGCAACCTTGGCGGAGCGGACTACACGTTTGCCGAGGATTATCACGAAATCGCCACCTTCCTGGCGCTGGCTGCGGTGACCGGGGGCGATGTCTCGGTCCGCAACCGGCGGCCGGACCATTTCATGCTGATCGACCGCACGTTCGAGAAGTTCGGCGCCCAGATCGAGCACGCGAACGGCTTTTCCCGCCTGGTCGCGCCGCCGCGGCTCAAGGTGCAGGAGAACTTCACCCAGCATCTGACGACCAAGGTGGAAGCGGCGCCTTGGCCCTATATTCCCGCCGATCTGCTGCCCATCTTCATCGCGCTGGGGGTCAAGGCGCAGGGGCAGGTGATGTTCTGGAACAAGGTCTACGAGGGCGGGCTGACCTGGCATACCGAACTCTCCTTGTTCGGTGCGCACACGCTGCTGTGCGATCCGCATCGGCTGATCACCTTCGGTACGGATCGGCTGGTGCCGGCGACTGTGACCAGCCCCTACATTATCCGCGTGGCCATCGCGCTGCTGATGATCGCCAGTTCGATCGAGGGCGAATCGCGGATACTCGATGCCGATCCCATCCGCCGGGCCCACCCCAACTTCGTCGATAATTTCGACATGCTCGGAGCCAAAGTGCGCTGGGGAGACTGAACCTTAGCGGTGGTTAGGAAAGCGTCCGTTTCTGGCACAGGCGAACAACATCCGGTCAGCGTGGCCACGCTAATGTTGCGCTGAAACATTAAGCTGCAATAGGGGGTGCGTGGCGGCGAGCATCGTTCCGAATGGTCGGAAAGGGCGGGTGTCGCCGACCCCTGGGGCGTTGTGCTGGCAGCCGCATTACTTGAATCGACCGCGCTTATCCGGATCGAGCTTGCCTTCGTCGCCATTGCCCTATGCGCTGCGCTGTTCTGGCCGCGCCGTGCGTTTGTTCCGCTGGCAGGGTTGGAAGCGGGACTAGTCCGGCTCGCTGCGAACCCAGCGCTTTCGATCGCTGCTGTTTTCGCGCTAGGGATTGTCCTGCGCGCCGCATTGCTGCCGGTGCTGGGGCCTCCGGCGCCCTTTTTTCCCGACGAGTTCAGCATCATCCTGCAGGCTGAGACCTTTGTTCTGGGACGGCTGGTCAACCCTACACACCCGCTCGCTGCGTTCTTCGAGAGCGTCTATGTTATTCAGGACCCCGCCTATGCCTCGATGTATTTTCCGGGACGCGGGGCGCCCTTGGCCCTCGGGCTGATCCTGGCGAACGAGCCCTGGCTTGGGGTGCTCCTGTCGATGGCCGCGCTGGCCGGTGCCACCGTGTGGATGCTGCGCGGATGGGTTTCGCCCGCCATGGCGCTGGTCGGCGGCATCCTGGTGGTGGTGCGCTTCGGATTGCTGAGCGGCTGGATCAATTCCTATTACGGCGGCGGTCTGATCGCACTGGGCGGTGTGCTGGTGCTGGGCGCATATCCCCGGTTGATGCGGTATCCGCGGTGGAGGGATGGCGTCGCACTGGGGCTCGGGCTGTCGATCCTGATGATATCACGCCCGTTCGAAGGGCTGCTGTTCTCGGCCCCGTTCCTTCTTGCCGGCGCGGGCAAAGCGCTCTTCACCCTGCGCAGCGGCGACATCGCTCCGGTCTTGCGCATGGCGCTGCCGACCATGGCGCTGACCGCCTGCGGAGCTGCTCTGATGCTGGCCTATAATGACGCGGCAACGGGCGACATGCTGGTCGATCCCTATACCCACCATCGCCAGGCCTATGCCGCCACTCCTGCCTTCCTGTTCCTCGAACCATTCGAGCCTTTCCGTGCAATACCCTGGCAATTAAAGGAATATTACCGGGGGGAGGGCTTCAGCTATGGGTCGCGCGACTCGCTTTCCGGGCTACTCTCGCTGAGCATGGCCAAGGCGCAGGGCCTGCTGACATTCTATGTCGGCCCGGTATTCCTGATCCCGTTCCTGCTTGGCCTGTATCAGGCGCGTCGCCTGCCCGTGTTGCTGCTCAGCGCCGTTGCTCTTGCTGCCGGTTTTCTCACCGTAAGCTGGTACTGGACCCAATATTTCGCGCCGGGCTTCGGCTTTTTCCTGATCGTGATCATGCTCGGCTTCTCTCGCCTACGCGAATGGCGGTTCCGTGATCGACCGAGCGGACCTGTGCTAACCCGGCTGCTCCCTTGTATCGCCGCGCTGATGGTGCTCGTCCCGATCGTGGGTCTGTTGGCAAAGGCGCCCCAACCCGAACCCGAACCTTTCGCCCGCACCTGTTGTGCGACCTTTACCCAGACCGCCCGAACCAACATCGCCGAGCGGCTGCGCGCCTTACCCGGCCGCGACCTGGTGATCTACCGCGGCGATCGACAAGAGACGCGGCTGTGGATGACGATGGTCGCAAATGACGCCGATATCGATACGGCGGACATCGTGTGGGCACATGATCTGGGCTCACGCAACCAGCGCCTGCTCGACTACTACCCCGATCGCCGCGTGTGGCTGGTCGAAGGCTTCGAGCCCAGCGAGCTTGTCTTCCTCCGGCCTGCCTCGCAGTAAGGGGGAGCGACAGAGCGCATCCCCCGACTGCGCAGCTGACGCAACCTGCCTTAGGCGGGCACCTGATTCAGCAGGTACTCGGCGCTCGAGACGCGGAAATCGCCGGGTTCCTCGACATTGAGTTCGCGCACGATACCGTCATCCACCAGCATGGAATAACGCTGGCTGCGCTTGCCCATATTGTAGCTGGTAAAGTCCGCCGACAGGCCCAGCGCCTCGGCAAAGTCGCCGTTGCCGTCCGCCAGCATGGTGATGTGCTCGGAACCGGACGTCTTGTTCCAGCTCCCCATGACGAAAGCGTCGTTGACCGAGGTGCAGGCAACCTCGTCCACGCCGCGCGCCTTCAGTTCGCCCGCTTTGTCGACAAAGCCAGGCAGGTGCTTGGCTGAACAGGTGGGCGTATAGGCGCCAGGAACCGCGAACAGCGCCACCTTGCGGCCGGCAAAGAACTCGCGGGCGCGCACTTTCTGGGGGCCATCATCGGTGACCTTGACCAGTTCGACATCGGGAATGGGCTGACCCTTGGCGATCGGCATGACGTTGTTTCTCCTGTTGCTTGGGCGGTGATAGTGCCGCGTGCGAAGCGCGCAACCCTTGCGTGGCCCTGGCGGCCGCGGGGTTTACGCGGGCGACGCGGCGCTTTATGGGCGGGCGCGAGACCCTCGAAACAAGGGCCGCTCGCACGCCACCGGCGGCCGAGCGTCCGATCCCCGAACCTGAAGGAGTGCATGAACGTGGCCACCGCCGCTCTCGATAAGGATTATATCGTCAAGGACCTGAGCCTTGCGGATTACGGCCGCGACGAGATCGCCATCGCCGAGACCGAGATGCCCGGGCTAATGGCGTTGCGCGAGGAATATGGCGCCGCCCAGCCGCTTAAAGGCGCGCGGATCACCGGCTCGCTGCACATGACAATCCAGACTGCGGTGCTGATCGAGACGCTGGCGGCATTGGGTGCCGAGCTGCGCTGGGCGACCTGCAACATCTTCTCGACGCAGGACCATGCCGCCGCGGCCATTGCCGAAGCGGGAGTCCCGGTATTCGCGGTCAAGGGTGAGAGCCTGGCCGAATATTGGGACTATGTCGGGCGCATCTTCGACTGGTCCAGCGCCGATGACGCGAACCGGACGTGCAACCTCATCCTCGATGATGGCGGCGATGCGACAATGTTCGCGCTGTGGGGCGCGCGGGTGGAGGCGGGCGAGGAACTGCCCGAGCCGGCCAATGACGAGGAGGTGGAGTTCCAGCGCGCGCTCAAGGCGTTCGTCAAGGAGAGGCCCGGCTACCTCACTGCCTCGGTCGCCAACATCAAGGGCGTGTCCGAAGAGACCACCACCGGGGTCCACCGGCTCTATTCGCTGGCCAAGAAGGGCAAGCTGCCATTCCCGGCGATCAACGTGAACGATTCCGTCACCAAGTCCAAGTTCGACAACCTGTATGGTTGCCGCGAATCGCTGGTCGACGCGATCCGCCGAGCGACCGATGTCATGCTCTCGGGCAAGGTGGCGGTGGTCGCGGGTTTCGGCGACGTGGGCAAGGGTTCGGCCGACTCGCTGCGCCAGGGCGGGGCGCGCGTGCTGGTGACCGAGATCGACCCCATCTGCGCGCTGCAGGCCACGATGGAGGGCTACGAGGTCGTCACGATGGAAGAGGCGGTGAAGCGCGCCGACATCTTCGTCACCGCCACCGGCAACGAGGACGTCATCACCGCCGAGCACATGAAGGCGATGAAGCACATGGCCATCGTGTGCAATATCGGCCATTTCGACAGCGAGATCCAGATCGCCCAGATGGGCAATTACGACTGGAAGGAACTGAAGCCCGGCACCGATGTCGTCACCTTCCCCGACGGCAAGAAGATCATCGTGCTGGCCAAGGGGCGGCTGGTAAACCTGGCGTGCGGCACCGGCCATCCAAGCTTCGTGATGAGCTGCTCGTTCACCAACCAGGTGCTCGCCCAGATTGAGCTGTGGACCAAGTCGGACAACTACGACAAGGATGTCTACGTCCTGCCCAAGCATCTGGACGAGAAGGTGGCCGCGCTTCATCTGGACAAGCTGGGCGCGCAATTGACGCAGCTTTCCAAGCGCCAGGCGGACTATATCGGCGTGCCGGTGGAAGGGCCGTTCAAGCCCGAGCACTACCGCTATTGACGACGCGGGGGGCGGGGCGGGCCATGCGCCTGTGCCGCGCCCCGGTTGCGTTAGGCTGCGTGCTCGCATAGCGCGGACCGAGTCATGGAACTCAGTGCAACCGCCACGGTCCTCATCGGCCTCGTTATGGCGGCCTGGACCTTTGCCGCTGCATTCGCCGTCCTCAAGTCCCGTCAGGCGATGGAGCAGGCGCGCGAGGCACGTGCGGTGGCCCGGCGGCTGGCGCGGATGCTCGATCAGGCGGCCGCATTGCCTCTGCTGGTGCGCGGGGACGGGGGCATCGAGGGACCCGAAAGGCTGGCTGCCTGGCTCGGCTTCGATGCCCTGCCGCACTATCTCAGCGAACTGACCGGCACGGACCATGGGCTGCGGTCGGATGATCTGAAGGCGTTGGAACATGCGAGCGGGCTGACCGTGCGCACTGCGGCGCCGTTCCGCATGACGGTAACCTCGCAAGCCTCTTCGCGACGGATCGCGATCAGCGGGCAGCGGGCGCATCGGCTGGTCTCCCCGACACCGGCGGCGCTGGTCTGGTGGGTCGATGTGACACCGGGCAAGGGCGACGATAAAAAAGCCAACGCGGCGGGTGCGCTGGTGCATGGGAACCGCGGCCATCGCGAACCCGAACCGGCGGCAATAGGCCGGGACGAACCATCGGTGACACCCGCCTGACCGCAATGGTGCGCCACGCTCTTTCATTGCCCGATCTTGCTGCGATGAGCGCCTTGGGTGCCCGCATCGCGGTCCGCCTGAGGCCAGGCGATGTCGTCGCGCTCAATGGATCGCTCGGCGCGGGCAAGACCACGCTCGCGCGCGCTATCCTTAATGGCTGCGGCTATGCCGGCGAGGTGCCATCGCCCACCTTCACCATCATTGAGACATATGGCCCCCCAGCCACGCGGCTGCCTGTTGTCCATGCCGATTTCTACCGGCTGGAGCATCCGGGCGAAGCCGCGGAGCTGGGTCTTGACGATTATCGGCGTGGGGCGGTGCTGATCGCCGAATGGCCCGAGCGCGCCGGCGGCTTTGTTCAGGAGCCCGCGTGCCTGTCGATAAGTCTGGAAACTGTCGAAGCCGGGCGGCGGGCGATTGTCGAACCGGGCGCCGATTGGCAAGGCCGCTGGTGATGAGCGGCACTTACCCAGACGGGCTCGATGATTTCCTCGCTTCGGCAGGATGGGGCCAGGCGGCGATCGAGGCATTGCCCGGTGACGCGAGCTTTCGCCGCTACTTCCGGGTGCGCGACCGGGCTGCGGGCGGCCGAACCGCCATGTTGATGGACGCCCCACCACCGCATGAGGACCCGCGCCCCTTTCTCAAGGTCGGGCGCTGGTTGGCCGAGAACGGCATGCGTGCGCCGGTAATCTATGCGCAGGCTGCCGAATGCGGCCTGGTGTTGATCGAGGATTTCGGTTCGCACCGGATGCGCGATTGGCTCGACCAGCATCGCGCAGACGAGGGGGCGGTGTATGAGCACGCGGTGGATGCGCTGATCGCGCTGCACAAGCGACCGCCCGGGCCGTTCGCACCTTACGACATGGCGACATACCTGCGCGAGGCGCTGCTGTTCACCCAGTGGTTCTGTCCGATGAACGGGCTGGAGGTCGATATCGCGGGCTTCGAGGCGGCCTGGCGCAATGTGCTGGCGCCGGTGATCAAGCGGCAGGATCCCTCGGTGACAGTGCTACGCGACTATCACGCTGAGAACATCATGCTGCTCGATCCATGTGGCGAGCGCACAGGCGAGCAGGGGCTGATCGACTTCCAGGACGCGCTCATCGGTCACCGGGCCTATGATCTGGTCTCGCTGTTGCAGGATGCGCGGCGCGACGTAACACCCGATCTGGAGGAGCGCATGATCGCGCGCTACCTGGCGGCGACGGGTGTCCCTGACGCCCTCTTTCGCGCCGATTACGCGGTGCTTGGCGCCCAGCGCAATGCTAAGATCGTGGGCATCTTCAGCCGGCTGATGCAGCGTGACGGCAAGCCGCGATACCTGACGATGATACCGCGCGTATGGGCGGCGCTGGAACGCGATCTGGCTCACCCTGCGCTGGCCGAAGTGGCGCGCTGGGTCGACGCCAATATTCCTCACGCGATCCGCCTGAGCGGCGGCGCACTTAGGCCATGACCCCACCCGCCACCCCCCTCGCCAGCGACACCGCGATGGTTCTCGCCGCGGGGCTGGGCAAACGCATGCGCCCGCTGACCGCAAGCCAGCCCAAACCGCTGGTGCGGGTGGCGGGTAAGGCGCTGATCGACCATGCGCTCGACCGACTGGCGGCGGCGGGGATCTGCAGGGCGGTGGTCAATGTCCACTATCTCGCAGATGCTTTGGAAGCGCATGTGGCGGGACGCGGCGCGCCCAAGGTCACCATATCGAACGAGCGGGAGCGTTTGCTCGAAACGGGCGGCGGGATGGTTCGCGCAGCGCATCTGCTGCCCGATCCGTTCTTCTGTCTCAACAGCGATACGATCTGGCTGGATGGTCCGCGCAGTGCGCTGCACGACATGTCGGCGATCTGGCGACCCGAGGCGATGGATGCGCTGTTGCTGCTGGTGCCGCACAAGGCGGCGCATCACTTCACCGGATCGGGCGACTTTCATATGGACCCGCTGGGCGCCCTGACACGCCGCCGGCCGGGCCGGGTCGCGCCGTACATCTTTACCGGGATACAGCTGGTTGCCAAGCGCCTGCTCCGCGATCCTCCCGATGGCCCGTTCTCGACCAACCTGCTGTGGGACCGGGCCATTGCCGAGGGACGGCTATACGGCCTCGCCTTCACCGGCCAGTGGTTCGACATCGGCACGCCCGCGGCGATCCGTCCGACCGAACATGCACTTGTTCATGGCTGATCCTGCATCGACCATGCGTCGGACCGGACCGGGACGATGAGCGCCGAACAACCGCAAGTCTATTCCATCGCCGCGCATCGCGGGTTCGCCGATGCGTTGGTGGCAGGCCTGGTGCCGCGTTATGGCGATGCGTCCTTCGGACTGGCGCGGTTGACGCTGCTGCTGCCGAGCCGGCGGATGGCGCGCATCGTGAGCGAGGCCTTCATCCGCCAGTTCGGACCCCATGGCGAGGCGGGTGAGGCAGCTCAGCCGGGTGATCTGCGACAGGGCATGCTGCTGCCGCGCATGGTGGTGGTGGGCGACCTTGACCTGGATGAGGCGCTGGGTCCGCTGTTCGATCCGCTCGCCGCGCCCATTGCGCCCGCCGCCGATCCCGTCCGCCGCTGGCTGCGGTTCGCCCAGCTCATCGCCCAGCATCAGGAGGGCGACCAGCCGCCGTCCGCGAACGCGCTGCTGCGCATGGCGCAAGAGACCGCGCGGGTGATCGACCGGCTGCTTGCCGAGGAGGTCGAGCCCGACGCACTGCAGTCGGAACTGGTCCTCGACGAGCTGCCCAGGCTGGCCGAGCACTGGGATCGCAACCTTTCGCTGCTGCGTCATGTGTTCAAGGCCTGGCGCACCGAACTTGGCGAACGCGGCGAGGTGGATGCGGCAACCAGGCGCAACCTGCTGTTCCGCCACGCCGCCACGCATTGGTCCGCCGATCCGCCGCCGTATCCGGTGGTTGCCGCCGGGGTCACTTCGGCCGCGCCCGCGCTGGCGGCGCTGCTGCGGGCCATCTCGCGGCTGCCTGCAGGCGCGGTGATCCTGCCCGATCTGGATCTGGAAATGAGCGAGGAGGTCTGGGACGAGCTGGGTTCGGCGGGCGCGCCGGGTGCCCAAACGCCTTTCGCTCGCGGCGATGCGGTGACCCATCCGCAATATCACCTCAAGCTGCTGCTCAACCGCATGGGGATTGCGCGTGGCGAGGTTCGCGCATGGCATCGCGCTGGCCTCGGCAAAGGCCCGCCGGCGCGCAGCCGGGCGATCTCGAGCCTGTTCCTGCCACCCGAGGCAAGCCGTTCGTGGGCCGATCTTCCGGCCGAACGGCGTCGGCTGGGCGGGGTGCGCATGATCGAGGCCGCCAACACCGAGGAGGAGGCACAGGCTATCGCGTTGATGGTGCGCGAGGCGCTGGAAACCGCGGGAAGACGGGCGGCGGTGGTGACACCCGACCGTGCGCTTGCCGCGCGCGTGGTTCACCATCTCGCGCGCTGGGGCATCGCGGCGGACGATTCGGCCGGACAGCCGCTTTCCAAAACGTCGGCGGGACGTGTGCTTCTGCTGCTCGCCGAACTTGTCGCCAAGGAGGCCGCGCCGGTGCCGCTGATGGCGTTGCTGATCCATCCGCTGGTCGCGGCGGGCGAAGGCCGCGCCGACTGGCTCACTGCGGCCCGTGCCTTCGAGCGGCGCCTTCGTGGTCCACGCAAGGCTCCCGGGCTCGCTCCGCTGGGCGAGATTGCAGATGCCGCCAAGGTTCGCGACTGGTGGGACGGCTTCGAAGAGGCGGTGCGGCCGTTGTTCGAAGCATCGCAGCTGCTCGCCGACCGGCTCGATGCCGTGACCCGCGTGGGCGAAGCACTTTGCGGTGACATGCTGTGGGCACGCGAGGATGGCCGTGCGTTGTCGCGCTTCGTCGAGGAACTGGCGGTGCACGCGCGCGAGACGCGCTTCGTCCTGGAAATCGATGCGCTGCCCGCGGCGCTGCGCGAGGCGATGGACTTGGTGGCGGTGCGCCCGGCCTATGGCGGTCATCCGCGGGTTGCCATCTACGGCCTGCTCGAATCGCGGGGCAGCCGGGCGGACCTGATGATCTGCGCCGGGCTTAGCGAGGGCAGCTGGCCCGCCCGCCCGGCAACCGATCCGCTGCTCGCGCCTGCATTGCTGCGCGCGCTGGGAATACCGGGGGCGGATTTTCGCATCGGCCTGGCCGCGCATGACCTGGCCGGCGCCATGGGTGCGCCCGAGGTGGTGCTGTCGCGCTCGCAGCGCGATGCCGCCGGTCCGACCATCCCGTCGCGTTTCTTGCTGCGGGTGCATGCGTTGCTGGGCTCGGACCTGCTGAAGGAACATCGCGACAGGCAAACCATCGAGCTGGCCCGCGCGTTCGACGCCGCCGCTCCGCACGGCCCGCATCCCAGGGTCGCACCCCATCCGCGCCCGCAGCCCATGCCTTCGCCCGAGTTGCGGCGCGTCCGGGTCAGCGTGACCGGGCTCGATCGGCTGCTTTGCGACCCCTATCAGTTCTATGCCTCGAAGATTCTGGCGCTGAACGAGCTCGAACCGCTCGATGCCTCGCCTTCACCGGCCTGGCGGGGAAGTCTGGCGCATTCGATCCTGGAAGACTGGCACTGGGGCCGCGGCACGATGGCGCAGCTGATGGACCAGCACCTTGCCGCCATGCACGCCCATCCGCTCACCCGCGTCTTGTGGCGCCCCAGACTGGAACGCGCCCTGGAATGGGTGGCCGGCACGTTGGAGGCTGACCTCACGCGAAAGCCCGTGGCAATCGAGCAGGCCGGCGAGATTGAGGTTCGCGGGGTGACGATCCATGGCAAGGTGGACCGCATCGATGCGCTGGCCGATGGCGGGCTGGCAATCGTCGACTACAAGACCGGCGGGCCCCCCACACGCAAGGCGGTGAAGGATGGATATGCGCTCCAGTTGGGAACGCTCGCGCTGATGGCGCAGGAAGGAGCGTTCTCGGGAGCAAGCGGGACGCCGAGCGTGTTCGAATATTGGTCGCTGGGCAAATGCAAGACCGCGCCGCAGGGTTTCGGCTATGTCGCCAGCGCGGTCACGGTCACATCTCAGCAGCACGGTCTTTCCGCCGATGAACTTCTTCCCGAAGCTCGGCGCTTTCTCGATCAGGCGCTCGACAAATGGATCTTGGGCATGGAGCCGTTCACCGCGCGTCCCAATCTCAAGGCCCCCAATTATGGCACCTATGATCATCTGATGCGGCTCGAGGAATGGACCGGGGCCGACTGATGGGCGCGAGGGTGCATCACCTGAAATCCGAACAACGCCATGCGGTCGATCCAGATGATAGCGTGTGGCTTTCCGCGTCGGCGGGGACGGGTAAGACGCAGGTGCTTGCCGCGCGCGTCCTCAGGCTGCTGCTGCAACCCGATGTGCGGCCCGAGCAGATCTTGTGCCTCACCTTCACCAAGGCAGGCGCCGCGGAGATGGCGACGCGGGTGAACGAGGTGCTGGCGGGCTGGGTGCGCCTCGATGACCTCGCTTTGTTCAAGGAGCTCGAGAAGATCGGCGCGGCTACCGATAGCGCCACCAAGGCACGCGCCCGGGCGCTGTTTGCCAGCGTGCTCGATTGTCCTGGCGGCGGGCTGCGGATCGAGACGATCCATGCCTTTGCGCAATGGCTGCTAGCCGCCTTCCCCGCCGAGGCGAACCTTGTTCCCGGCACCAGGCCGATGGAAGACCGGGACCGCGAGATATTGGCGCACCGCGTGCTGTCGGACCTGGTCGCCGGTTGGCACGAGACCGGCGACAGCCACGCGATCGAGGCGCTCGAGATGCTTTCGGTCCGCTGGGACGAGCAGCGCGCGCGCGCCTGGTTGATGCGCTGTGCCGAAGCGCGGGCGATGTGGTTCGGCCCGGGCGCCTGGCAGCCGCCGATGCGCGAGCGGGTCCAGCGGCTGATCGGTCTGCCGGATGATCCGGAGGCCGAACTGGCGCGTCTGTGCTCGGATGGGGTGTTCGATTGCGATGCTTTGAAGGCGTGCGACCGGGTGCTGGCACAATGGAAGACAAAAACGGGGCAAGCAGGTTCGGAAATAATCCGGTCGTGGCTGGCGATGTCGCCGGTCGAGCGAGTGGCTGCGCTGGACAGCTTTTGCGGCAAGCTGTTCACAAAGGACGGGTTCGAGACGTCGGCGCGAAAGCCTATGCAACTGGCGAACCTAATTAAGCGTGATCCTGGCTATGAGGAACAGATCGCGCGCGTGAGCGCCTCCCTCGATTGCGTGCTGGAGATGCGCACGCTGCTCGGGCTTGTCGAGATCATCACCCCGGCGCTGGAATGCGGCCGCCGCTTCGCATTGGCCTGGGACGAGGCCAAAAGTCGCGAGGGTCTGCTCGACTTCGACGACCTCATCCGTCGCGCGGCCGTGCTGCTCTCCATCCCCGAACTGGGCGGCTGGATCCGCTACAAGCTGGACCGGCAGTTCGATCATATCCTGATCGATGAGGCGCAGGATACCAATCAGCCGCAGTGGAGCATCATCTACGCGCTGACGGAGGAGTTCTTCTCCGGGCTGGGCCAGCGCGACAACAAGATGCGCACCATCTTCGTGGTCGGCGATACCAAGCAGGCGATCTTCCGTTTCCAGGGCACCTCGCCTGAGCATTTCAAGGCCGCGCGCGAGCGGTTCAAGACCGTCATGGAGCAGAACGCCGCCGCCGCCGGTCAGCTGCGCGGCGAAATTGAGGCGCGCGAACTGGTCAATCTGAACCTTCGTAAATCCTATCGCAGTGCCCACAGCCTGCTGGAATTCGTCAACGAGGCGGTCGATGCAATTGGTCATCAAGGGTTTGGCCTCGATGATGCGCCCGACAAGCATGAGGGCGATGAACGGCCGGGGCTGGTTACCTTCTGGCGTCCGATATCGGCTCAAGCCGGCGATGGTGACGGGGACGCCGCCGACACGGCGGCGAATGAGGATGAGGCGCAAGGGGCACAGGCGACCATCTCGCAGCCCGAGCGCGTCATGGCCGATGCGATCGCGCGGCAGGTCAAGGCCTGGCTGGCCGACGGCTTTGCGCTGGCCAAAGGCGAGCCCCGTCTGGCCGAGCCCGGCGATATCATGATCCTGGTGCGCAAGCGTCGCGAGCTGGCGGGGCTGATCAATGCCCGGCTGCATGCAGCGGGTGTGCCGGTGGCCGGTGTCGACCGGCTCCGGCTCGCCGCGCCGCTGTCAGTGCGCGACCTGTTAGCGGCCCTGCGCTTTGCGGTTCAACCCGGCGATGATCTTCAGCTTGCCTGCCTGCTGGTTTCGCCGCTCTTCGGGTGGAGCCAGGAAAAGCTCCTCAAGCACGGCGCCCGTCCGCCCTCGATGCGCCTGTGGGATCACCTGCGCCAGTCGTCGCACCGCGATGCCGTGGCCGTCGCCGAACAGTTGCGCGGCTTGCTTGCCCGCGCCGATTACGAACCACCCGAAAGTCTGCTGCAATGGCTGCTGGTCGGGCCGTGGCGGGGGCGGCAGAAGCTCGTCGCCAGGCTGGGGCGAGCCCATAATGATCCCATCGACGAACTGGTCGCGGCGGCCTTTTCCTATAGCGCGCTGCACACGCCCTCGCTGACCGGCTTCATCGACTGGTTCGATGCGGGCGAGGGCGAGCTGAAACGCGAGATCGGCCCGGGCGAGAGCCTGGTGCGGGTTATGACCGTGCACGGCGCCAAGGGACTTCAGGCTCCCATCGTGGTGCTGGCTGATGCGACGGGCAATCCCGACAGTGGGCACACACGCGGTCTCGAACTGGATGAACGCCTTCCCGGCGGGGGCGGACGCAAGGTGCCGCTGCCCGATCTGGGCAAGCCGCTCCAGGTCGGACGGATCGCAGAAGCGGCGGCCGACGCCCAGAAGGCCGAGCGCGAGGAACACTGGCGGCTGCTCTATGTCGCCATGACCAGGGCCGAGGAAGCGCTATTCATCGGCGGTGCGCTGGGAGCGAGCGAGAAGGAGCCGGCGCTCGATAGCTGGTATGCCCGTCTGGCGCCGCTGATGGGCGATGCGTGGATGGACGACCCGAACTGGGGCGCACGGGTGGAGCGGGGGACACGCGCGCCGCCCGTCGCCCGGCCCGATCCGGCTCAGTCGGCAATCCCCGTGCTTCCAGATTGGGCCGCCAGCCCCCCGCGTGACGAACCGCGACCCCCGCGCCCACTCGCGCCTTCCGCAACGGGAACGCAAAACCCGCCCGACCCGCCATTCTCGTCGGGCGATGACCCATCGGCCGCCAGACGCGGGGTGTTGATGCATGCGCTGATCGAGAGGCTGCCCGATATCAAGCCTGCCATGCGTGAGGAACGTGCCAGGCAATGGCTAGAGCGCCACGGAGCCGATTTTTCGCAGGCCGAGCGGCGCGAAATGCTGGAGCGCGCGCTGGCGGTGATCACCGAGCCGGGCTGGGCCGAGCTGTTCTCTCCCGCCTCGCTGGCCGAGGTTCCGCTTGCCGCGCTGGTCGGTGGCGAGGTCATTTCCGGCACCGCGGACCGGCTGCTGGTGACGGGCAGCCGTGTCCTGGTGGTCGATTTCAAGACCGCGCGCCGTCCGCCGACCCGGCTCGAGCAGGTTCCCAATGCCACACTGCGTCAGATGTCCGCCTATGCCGCGGCGCTGGCGGCAATCTATCCTGATCGCGTGGTGGAAGCCGCCGTGCTCTACACCCAGGTTCCGCAACTGATTGCCCTGCCCCAGGAGGTGCTCGCCGCGCATGAGCCAGGCTTGTTTACATCCGGGCAGGGGTAGGCGCCGGGCGTTTCATTGTGCTTTGCCGAACGCGTCTTAAATCAACCATGCAATTCCAGGAGCGAGATGATCATGGCCACCAAAACCGTAACCGACGACAGCTTTCAGGCCGATGTGCTCGATTCCGACAAGCCGGTGCTGGTCGATTTCTGGGCCGACTGGTGCGGCCCGTGCAAGATGATCGCGCCGGCGCTGGAGGAATTGTCGGAGGAAATGGCCGATCGGCTGACCGTGGCCAAGATGGATATCATGGAAAACCCCGACACGCCGGGCAAGATGGGGGTACAGTCGATCCCCTATTTGGTGCTGTTCAAGGACGGGCAGCCAGTGTCCGAGCAGACCGGCGCTGCGCCCAAGAACAAGCTCAAGGGCTGGCTCGAAAGCGCTCTTTAATCGCCGAGGTTATCGAGTCTAGCGAACTGGTTTGACAGGGATACGGCTGGCTAGATCATCGAACAAGGCGGGGCTGGCGGCTGCTATCAGCCCGATGCGGTGCGGCTCGTCCACCCGGAATTCGCTGCCATCCGCCCGGGCAGCGCGTCCCCCGGCCTCGTTAAGCCACAATGCGCCGGCTGCATGGTCTTAGGCCAGCGTGCGCTCGAACAGCGACACGTCGTTCGCGCCCAGCGCCAGGCGCGGATATTGTTCGGCGGCGCTGAATGGAATGTCGACCTGGCGGAAATAGGAAAACACGCTGGTCTTGAGGGCGCGCGCCTTTTCCGGCGCCATGAACAGCAGCGAGATCGAGGCGACCGGGGGGACCTCACCGGTGCTGCGCGCGACGATCTGCTCGCCGTCGACGCTGGCGCCTTCGCCGCGATGCGCTGCGCACAGCCGCCCGGTGCGGCAGTCGAAGATCCACCCGGAAACCGCCACGCCCGCGTCCGCGCGTGCGACCATGATGCCGAACGGGCCGGTGCCGTTGGCGAAGTTGCGCGCTCCGTCGATCGGGTCGACGATCCAGCATGCGCCCTTCAGTCCATCGGCAAGCGCGGGATCGGCATGGACCGCCTCCTCGCCGACGAGCGCCGCCCCGGGATCGAGCTTTGCCAGCCCCTCGAACAGCATGGCCTCGGCTTCCCGATCGGCGATGGTGACGGGGTCTTCGAACCCGCCGCTGCCCCCGCGCTTGTCCTCGATGTCGCCTGGCGCCAGGTTGTTATAGCGCGGCATGATCGCCTGTTCGTTCACGCTACGCATCAGCGCCAGCATTTCGCGGTCGATCACGCTCATGAACATCGCCTCACGAGCGGTAATCCGCATTGATGGCGATATATCCGGCGGTCAGGTCGCAGGTCCATACGCTGGCCCGCCCGTCGCCCAGACCCAAGTCGATCTCCATCATAACCTCGTCTCCCCTCAGGTGCGCGGCGATCGAGGCTTCGTCCAGCGCGGCGACGGGTTCGCCGTTTCGTGCAGTCCATACGCCACCAAAGCCGATCGACAGGCGATCGCGGTCGGCGGGCTCGCCGGCTTTGCCCACCGCCATGACCACGCGGCCCCAGTTGGCGTCTTCCCCGGCGATTGCGGTCTTGACCAGCGGCGAGTTGGCGACCGACAAGCCGACACGGCGCGCGCTGTCATCGCTCATGGCCCCGGTGACCGAGATGGTGATCAGCTTCTGCGCGCCCTCGCCGTCGCGCACGACAAGCAGCGCCAGCTGACGACACACGTCATGCAACGCGGCGGCGAACGCGTCGGCCCCGGTATCCGCGAAGGACGCGAGCGGCGCATTGCCCGCTTTTGCCGTGGCAAAGGCGAGCAGCGTGTCGCTGGTCGAGCTATCGCCATCCACGGTGATGCTGGCGAATGTGGTCTTGTTCGCTTGCTCGAGCATGGTTTGGAGAAACCCGGGCTCCACCGCCGCATCGGTAAATACATAGGCTAGCATCGTCGCCATGTCGGGGGCGATCATGCCGCTTCCCTTGGCGATGCCCGCGAGCGTGACCCGCGTTCCGCCGAGCATCGCGGTGGCTGTAGCGCCTTTAGGAAAGGTGTCTGTTGTTCCGATGGTTACAGAGGTTTCCTGCCACGATGTCTCAAGAGCGGAGCAGGCTGCTGCGAGCCCTTCGCGTGCTTTGTCCAACGGCAGGGGGACGCCGATGACGCCGGTCGAGGAGACCAGCACGTCTGCCAGCTCGCACCCGAGCTGCGCGGCAACATCGACACGGATCGCCTCCACCGCCTCGCGCCCGCGCCGGCCGGTAAAGGCGTTGGAATTGCCCGCGTTGACCACGAGCGCGCGCGCCCTGCCGCCCTTAACCTGTTCGCGGCCAAGCTCCACCTCGTGGCTGGCGCAAAGGCTCCTGGTGAACAGCCCGGCAAGCGCGGTGCCTTGGGCCAGTTCGATATAGGCAAGGTCAGTCCGGTCCCAGTCCTTGTAGCCGGCGCGGGCAACACGCAGCGTCACGCCCGCGATCGGCGGCATGTCGGGGAAGGGCAGGGCAAGGGGAGAGCGCGCAAGGTGCATGGTGCCGCGTTCGCCTATGTTCGAAACGCGGGGGCGGCAAGAAATTCCAGGGTTACGTTAGCTGATTGTTAACCATTCGCGCTTAGGACAATGAGCGAGTCACAATGCGCCAGGATACGCTCGTCGCCATCGTCGCAATCCTGGCCGGGGTGGCGGTCGTGACGGTGGTGATCGAGAATAGTGGGCAACCTTCTGAACAAGTCGTCGTAAATAGAGAGGCACAATTAAGAGCGGATGTGGAACTGGGAAATTACGATCGCGCGAAATTGATGGAATATCCGCGTTCTGCGCTCCCAAAAACCGCGCCCGGAAGCTGGATAACAGATTATCCGACCGGTGCACTTGTAAGCGATCTGGAGGGCAGATTGCGCTTTCGGGTCATGGTTGATCCCTATGGTGAGGTAGCCCATTGCGAGGTAATCGCTTCAAGCGGCGTTCCGTCTTTCGACAAGCGGGCTTGTGGCGCGGTAACCGCGAACGCCCGTTTCCATCCTGCGATGGACGCAAATCAGGAACCGGTACGCGGTTCCTACGAAGCGTCGGTCTTATATGTCATCGACGGGCAAGGTGAGGACGATGGCCCGGTGCCGAAAGCTGCCGGCGACCGGAGCAGATGATCGATCGGGTGAGCCCTGTCCGCCTGCTGAAGGGCGTGGGGTCGTTTCCACGACTTGGACTTTGCCGCGTTGCTTGCTATCTTCATTGCCGATGATCCGCCAGTTCCTCGCTATCCTCGCGCTTGTCACAGGCCTCACCGCGATAAGCGAGCCGGCGCGTGCGGCGCATGTCGGCGCGGCGGTCGAGGCGGCGATGCAGGGCACCGAGGTCTCGTCATGCGCGGGAAGGTCGGTGCTCATCCAGCTCGATGGCGAAATCCTTGGGCAGCGCAATGATGGCGCTGTGCCTTGCCAGCGCGCCGGGCGCTCGACGATCGTCCCTGCGATCCGTCTTCAGGCTGACCGCGCGCACGAATAGGCGTTGGCGATCGCCGGGCCTAGTCGCACGTATGCACAGGTCCAGGTCCCTATCGGACCGTTTTTTCGACGCCCGTGCGGTGTCTCATCCCATGCATTCCACGAGGTATTCACCATGTTCCAGGCGATCGCCAAGTCGCTGTTCGGCTCCGCCAACGACCGTTATGTTAAGTCGCTCGAGAAAATCGTAGACCGGATAAATGGTCTCGAACCGCAGTTGGCGGATTTCTCGGACGAGGAGCTGCAGGCGCAGACCGCCAAGTTTCGGCTGAAGCTCGACGAGGGCGCCAAGCTCGACGATCTGCTGCCCGAGGCCTTCGCCACCGTGCGCGAGGCTTCCAAACGCGTGCTCGGGATGCGCCATTTTGATGTGCAGATGGTCGGCGGCATCGTGCTTCACCGCGGCGAGATCGCCGAGATGAAGACCGGCGAGGGCAAGACGCTGGTGGCAACGCTCGCCACCTATCTGAATGCGCTGCCGGGCAAGGGCGTGCATGTCGTCACGGTCAACGACTACCTCGCGCGGCGCGATGCCGAATGGATGGGGCGGCTGTACAATTTCCTCGGCCTGACCGTGGGGGTGATCGTGCCCAATCTGCCCGAGGCGCTGCGCCGCGAGGCGTATGGCGCTGATATCACCTACGGGACCAATAACGAGTTCGGTTTCGATTATCTGCGCGACAACATGAAGTCTGAGCGCGGGCAGCAGGTCCACCGGCCGTTCGCCTTCGCTATTGTCGATGAGGTGGATTCGATCCTGATCGACGAGGCCAGGACGCCGCTGATCATCTCCGGCCCCACCGAAGACAAGTCCGAGCTGTACGTCGCGCTCGATGCCATCGTGAAGGAACTGGAGCCTGAATATTACGAGGCCGATGAAAAGGGCCGCAGCGTCTCGCTGACCGAGGATGGCGCGGAAGAGGTCGAGCGACGGCTTGAGGCGGCCGGGCTGATCGAGACCGACAACCTATATGATGTCGAAAATACTCAGGTGGTCCATCATTTGAACCAAGCGCTGCAGGCGGTGGTGATGCGGCGGCGTGACACCGACTACATCGTCAAGGACGACAAGGTCGTCATTATCGATGAGTTCACCGGCCGGATGATGGACGGGCGACGCTGGTCGAACGGTTTGCATCAGGCGGTCGAGGCCAAGGAGGGCGTCAAGATCGAGCCCGAGAACCAGACCATGGCCTCGATCACCTTCCAGAACTATTTCCGCATGTATCCCAAGCTTGCCGGCATGACTGGCACCGCCGCCACTGAGGCGAGCGAGTTCTGGGATATCTACAAGCTCAACGTGGTGGAAATCCCTACCAATGTGCCGGTGATGCGGGTGGATGAGCAGGACGAGTTCTACAAGAACACGACCGACAAGTTCGCCGCCATCGCCAAGGCCATTCGCGAGAAGAACGAGATCGGCCAGCCGGTGCTGGTGGGGACGGTCTCGATCGAGAAGTCCGAGCTGCTGAGCAAGTTTCTCGATCAGGAAAAGGTCGAGCACAACGTGCTCAACGCCCGATTCCACGAAAGCGAGGCGCAGATCGTGGCGCAGGCGGGACGGCTCGGGGCGGTGACCATCGCCACCAACATGGCCGGGCGCGGCACCGACATCCAGCTGGGCGGCAATGTAGAGTTCCGGATCGAGGCCGAACTCAAGGATATCGACGAGCCCGAGCGCGAGGCGGCCCAGGCGCGGATCCGCGAAGAGGTCGCGGCGGAGAAGGCCAAGGTGCTAGACGCGGGCGGACTATTCGTGCTGGGCACCGAGCGGCACGAATCGCGCCGGATCGACAACCAGTTGCGCGGCCGTTCGGGGCGGCAGGGCGACCCGGGCCTCAGCCGCTTCTACTTGTGTCTAGAAGACGACCTGCTGCGCATTTTCGGTCCGGACACCTTGTTTTCCAAGATGATGAACTCGAACCTTGCCGATGGCGAGGCGATCGGCTCCAAATGGCTCAGCAAGGCGATCGAGACCGCCCAGAAAAAGGTCGAGGCGCGCAACTACGAGGTCAGGAAGCAGGTCGTCGAGTACGACAACGTGATGAATGATCAGCGCAAGGTGGTCTACGAGCAACGCGCCGAAATCATGGATGCCGAAAGCGTGGATGACGTGGTCGCCGATATGCGCCGCGATGCGATCAATGCCCTGGTCAGCAGCGCCTGCCCGCCCGGCTCCTATCCCGAGCAGTGGGACATCGAGACGCTCAAGACCAAGGCTCAGAGCATGCTGGGGTTCGAGGCCCCGATCGACGCCTGGCTCGAGGAGGAGGCGGTAGAGCCGGAACTGGTCGAGGAGCGGCTGCAGCGCGAGAGCGAGGACAGGCTGGCGGCGAAGTCGGCCGAGATCGATCCCGATATTTGGCGACGGATCGAAAAGCAGGTGTTGCTCGAGCGGCTCGACTATAACTGGAAGGAGCACCTCGCCACGCTCGATGCGCTGCGGCAGGTGATTTTCCTGCGGGCTTATGCACAAAAGCAACCGATCAACGAGTATAAGCGCGAAGCCTTCGGTCTGTTCGAGGGTATGCTGGAGACCATCCGCGAAGACGTCACCAAGGTGCTGCTGACTGCTACCATGCGCTCGGCCGCGCCGCCGCCGCCGCGCCTACCCGATCTGCCCGAGTTTCTCACTGGCCATGTCAGTCCGCTTACCGGCGAGGACAACAGCGACGATGCCGATGGCTCGCGCGGGCGCGAAGCGCTGTTCGGCGCGCTGGCGGGCTCGGTCATGGCGCAGGCCGGCCCGGGCGGGGTAGCAACCGCAGACCCTTACGCTGACCGCAATGTCAGCCGCAACGCCCCGTGCCCGTGCGGATCGGGCAACAAATACAAGCATTGTCACGGGGCGGCACATTAGACGCGCGAGCCGGCCCTAGAGTGCTGCTGTGTTCGCGCGTGCCGCTGTCGGACATTTGCGCCGGTCTGCGAGAAGTTTTTCGACCAGTTCTGGTCAGGAGGGGCCTTGGTGTTTGGTGAATGAGGAAGATATGGACACCGCCGATATCTTGGCTTGCAACCGGGAACCTTCGGCCGAAGAGTTGCCGGAAAGCATGACTTGCCCACCATAGCTTTCGACAAGGCGGTTTGCAGCGCGACACCCAGTCTTTTGGCAGCGCACTTTACGAAGGATCCAGTTCTGCAGCTGCGCCGCTAACGATCACCCGGTTTTACCAAAAATCGAGGCAAGCGAACAGAGAATGGCTCCGTGCGGATCGTTTCTGGTTTCACATCATAGGCGCGCAGCATCCGGGCAAGCTGGCGGCTTTCCAGCGCCTTGCCGCGCAGATCGCCCCATGGCGCTTCCTCCATTGCATTCAGCGCCGCAAGCAGTTCCGCCGTTGGCATTTGCTCTCGATTGGCGAAGGCTTGCCGCACATCGGCCAGCAACCGCGTGTCAAGGCTGGCAGGTGTGTCCTGTGCATCCGTTACAAGCGCCACAGCGGCCTTGCGCGTCAGCGTGAGCCATTCCCCGCCCACAGCGTCCGCAATGGTCAGCAGCGGCTCCCACACATCGGCTGGCCTATCCTCAATCCCGTGCGGCATGGCGGGGCGGGCATCGGCCAGCGTTTCGATATGCAGGGCTGCCCATTGCGCCAGCCGCTCGCAAAGCCTTGCGCCATCCGGGGAATGCTCCCGGCGGCGATAAGGCTCTACCCGTTCCCCCGGTGCGCGGCGACGCATCCGCACGATGATCGATCGGCTCAGGATTGTATCGGGCAGGTTGCCAAGCCCGGCCAGCGCCACGGCACTGAAAGCTTCATAGGTTTCCAGTTCAACCTTCCGCCCGTGCATTGCACAGCGATAGGTTTTCGCCCCGCGCCGCCAGCCCGCATTCAACAGCCCCCGCAAATCCTCATTGTCCTTGGCCTTAGGGCCAAACACCGTGTCGATTTCATCGAACAGGATCGTGGGCAGGCCTTCCTCGCTGCCGATGATACGGAACAGCGCGGCAGGCGACATATTCACGGCCATTGCCGGGCGCGGCACCAGCAGTTCAGCAATCTCCAGCGCGCGGCTTTTGCCGCTCCCCGGCTCTGGCGACAGGAAGGCCAGCCGGGGCGTGGATTCGAAGGCTTCCATTGCATGGGCGTGCGCTGCCCAAAGCGTGCAGGCCACCGCTGCATGGGGCGAAGGGAAGGCGACAAAGCGGCAATAGAAGCCGTGCACATCGTCCAGCAATTCCGCCCCGTCCAGCGAAGGGCCAAGCCAGCCGGGCAGGTTTTTCAGGTCGGGAAGGCTCGTCATTGCGCCCTCCCTTCGCTCTGGAGATGATCGGCCAGGAATGCCGCCATCACCGTGTGCCGACAATATTTAACCGCCAGTTCCAGCCGCACGGGCGGGGCATCGGCAAAGACAAATTCGCCAGCCATTTCGTGGGCATCGCAAGCATGGCCATAGGCCAGTTCGCTCAGCACCTACCCGCGCAGTGCCGCCGCATAGTCCCGCGCCTTCAACAGCGCGGCCCGGTGATCCAGTTCCACCCCCTCGGCACTCGGCACGAATTGCCGGATATGAAACGCAAGGTCCGTCATTCCACACCTCCCACCGCCAGTGCGGCAAGAAATTCGCGGCCCAAGTGCCTCTCGATCAGTTCAGGCAAACATTGATCGGTTGGATCGGTTGGGGTAAGGGGGAGGTGTTCCGGCGCACAGCTGAACACCCAAGCGAAGGCCCCGCCCGGCAAGGCGGGGCTTTCCATTTCCGGGGCGCGCATCTCTATGCCGCCTCATTGATCGAAGCGGCTTCCACCAGCCGCGTGATGCTCGCCACCTTCACCAGCCGCCGCGTTCCAATGGAGACGGTTTCAAGCTGGCCCTGATCAATCAGGGAATAGGTTTTCGTCTTTCCGATGCCCAGACTACGGGCGGCGTCGGCAATGCTGCAAAGCACAGGTTCCATAACGCAGTTCCTTTCACGCTGCCGCGACGCGGAATTGCGCCGGGCTGGAACGGCTTAGGATTGACCGCCGCCGTCCATTACCGCCGTCAGTGAGCGTGCGGTTGCGTAGGAACATGGCCGGGTTGGAAGGGGTTGTCGGACAGTAAGGGGCGTAAAGGGGCAGAAACTACCCTTTCGATTGGATTTCCTGCCAAAGCGTTCGTGCGCGGCCCCGGATTGTATTTTCGGATGCATTATGGCCATGATCGACTAACCAAGCTGTCATTGCGCGTTCGATATTGGCCTGCGTTTTTGGCGCTAGGTCGCCCGCATAAAGTTGCTGCGCGATGCTGGCCCACATCTTGTCCCAATGCGCAGCAAGTGGCCTCCCTCCTACATTGACCGGGGTTACGGTCGCAGCGGCCTTGGGCGGAGGAGGCCCGCCTTCAACCTCTGGCAATTCCCCCTCAAATTCGAAGCCGGTTATTTGCAGTCTTGAAACCAAATCGGCTTTCGCCTTTGCCACTAGATCGTTCGCGGCCTTGGTAATGCTTTCACTTTTTCCTCCCCCCGCAACGTAAATGACGCGCGTCATGGCTTCATCGATACCGTTGAGAAATTCGGCAAAGCCTGATTGCATCAAACCGTGCACGGCTGGTTCTCTGGAGATTGCAGCACATTTTGTAGCAAGGTCGGCAATGAGCTTTGCGCCAATCTCGGCAAACGCGGCCACAGTTCGCTTAATTGTCGCGCCGCTTCTGATTATGCCTTTCATACTATGATCGGCAAAAACTCTCTCGCGCGCATCGGGAAGAGCGCGCAGGGCAAGGTCCAGCTCGAAAGCTATAATCTGCTCAACTTTCCCCCGTTGGCGTTCATCCATGAACGCAGCCTGCCGCAATCGCAGGAGTCGTGTCTATAGGCTCTGGTCTATTGGCTTGATCGGAGCTGCACGACTTCCGCACCCCCATCACCAGCAACAAACCCGGCCCATGCATCCATAAGTTCGCGCCGCTTGTCGAAAAAGTCGGTGCGCTTGTAAGATGCTTCCACCGCCTTGGGCACCATATGCGCCAATGCGGCCTCCGCGACTTCGCCGGGCTGGCTTGTCTGTTCCGCCGCCCAGTCGCGGAAGGTCGAGCGAAAGCCGTGCACGGTGCAGGGCGCTTTCATATCGCGCAGCACCTTCGTTAGCGTCATATCGCTAAGCGTCTTGCCGCTGCCAGCCGCAAAAATCAGGTCGGTTGCCGCCTGCCTGATCGCAGCGGCTTCGCGCAATAACTCCACGGCGGCTGGCGAAAGGGGCACGCGGTGAATGCGCCGGGCCTTCATCCTTTCGGCTGGCACTGTCCAGACAGCCGCCTCCAGATCGACTTCGGCCCAAGTCGCCCCGCGCACTTCGCCGCTGCGCGCGGCAGTCAAAATGGTCAGCCGCAAGGCCAGTGCGCCCATTCCGCCTTTGTCCACCAGCCGCGCCATGAACGCGGGCAGATCGGCATAGGGCATCGCTTCGAAGTTGCCGCGCCGGGGCTGTGCAGGCAGGCGGTCTGCCACGGCAGGGCCAAGCGTGCCGATGAACAGCGCACCATCGGGCCGGGCAAAGCGCAGCGTGCGGATTATCAGGCTGCGCACCTTGCGGGCGGTTTCCGGCTTTTTTGTCCAAATCGGGCGAATGCAGGCGGCAATGGCGTCGGCATCGATGCTCTGCACTTGCAACTTGCCAAGGGTAGGGAAGGCATAGGCCTTTAGCTGTGAAAGGTTCTGTTTGCGCTTGGCATCGGAGATTTTCGCATCGGCTGCCTTGGCCTCCAGAAAGGCCAGCGCCGCGTCCCGGAAGGTGCGCGTCAATTCCTTGGGCGGTTTGAGCGCCAAGTGCGGATCGCGCCCGGCAACCAGTGCCGCCTTCACCAGCCCCGCTTTTTCGCGCGCATCGGCCAGCCCCACAGCGCGCAGGCTGCCCAGTCCAAATTCGCGCCGCGTCCCTTCGCTCTGCACCCGCGCAACCCAGCTCGCCTTGCCGGATTCCCGCACATACAGCACTAACCCGTCACCATCGTGATAGCGGCCCGGTGTATTGATCGCTGCCCGGATATGCGCCTGTGTCAGCTTGCCCATGAGATTCGGACTTCCTGCCTAAAAGTTATGGTATGGAGCGTTCCCCCATTCCTTCCCCCACCGTTAGCGCGAAACGGGGCGAATGGCACCGGCACGGGCGGGCACTAGCGGGGCGGTTTTCCTAGGGTTTGGAGGCTTTTCCGGTCGCGGGCGAACTGCGGCGAAGTGGAAAATGGCTCCCCGAGTAGGATTAGAACGCGCGATTATTCTTGATCGCTGATGCTGCAGAAAGATGTGGAGCGTCCGTGATTTACGCAGCACATTTTTGCCTACGTTCATTGACGGGTGCTCAAAGGCGGATATGAGTGTGGGAACGCTTGGGGTAACGCGGGCGATGCCGCTTTGTGGGAACGCCGATGAGCAAGCTCACCGTAATGAAGGTTCGCAGCGCCAAGCCTGCTCGCGATTCAACCGGTCGGCCGATGCTGACACGTTTTTCCGATGGGCAGGGGCTTTACCTGTTGGTGAAGCCAAGCGGCGCACGTTCCTGGATATTGCGGGTCCAGGCGGATGGCCGGCGGCGCGATATCGGACTGGGGTCGGTCGATCTGGACCAGGCCGGCCGCCTGGCGTTCGGAACCGATGATCCCCTAGCGAACGTGCCTTTGATGCAGCGGCGATCCCTGTCGCTTGCCGAGGCGCGCGAGAAAGCGGCCGCGCTGCGCAAGCTGGCGAAGGCCGGCGCCGATCCGATTACCGAGCGCGATCGCGAGCGCCGCATCGTCCCGACGTTCGCTGCAGCTGTGGCGGCCTCGCATAAAGCTTTGGCGCACGGCTGGACCGAGCGCACCGCAAAGGCGTTCGCATCGTCGCTTGCCGCCCATGCCGTGCCCAAGCTGGGCGCGATGCGGGTGGACGCAATCGGCGCGGCCGATATCATCCTTGCCCTTGCGCCGATCTGGCAGGAAAAGCCCGTGATCGCGCGCAAGGTGCGCGCCCGCATCATGCAGGTGCTGGCTTTCGCCAGGGCGCGCGGCTGGCGTGCCGATGCTCTTCCCGATGCGCGCGAGCTGCGAAGCGGCCTGTCCAAGCAAGCGCGCGGCGAAAACTTCGCAGCCATGCCGTTCGACCAGCTGCCCGGCTTCATCGCCGCGCAGCTCGAGCTCCCGCCGGCGGCCAGCCGAATGGCGTTGCTATTCGCCATCCTCACCGCCGCGCGATCGGGCGAGGTAAGGACCGCGACGTGGGGGCAGATTGACCTGGAGGCGCGCACGTGGACGCGACCCGCCGGCGCGATGAAGATGGGCACGGCTCATGTTGTGACCCTGTCCCCCGCGGCGATTGCAGTCCTGGATCGCATGGCGCCCGACAAGACAATTCGTGTCGGCCTGGTTTTTCCGGGCGCCCGGCGGGGCAGGCCGTTGTCCGACATGGCGCTGACCAAGATCATGCGTTTGGCAGGCCGGGCCGAGACGGTTCACGGCTTTCGCAGCGCATTTCGCGATTGGGCGGCCGAGCTGATGCCCACAATTCCCGCGATGGTGGCGGAAATGGCCCTGGCGCATCGCATCGGGACCGCCACCGAGCAAGCCTATCTGCGTAGCGATCTGCGCGACATGCGCCGTGCTCTGATGGACGGGTGGGGTCGGTTCGTCGCGCCGTCGCTTTCGGGCATCGTTGCCAATGTCCTGCCGATCGCAGGCGGAAGGAAAACCGCTTGAGCAGCCCTTCACACGGACCTGCGATCGATAGTGCCCTTGGTGGGGCTAGGCCGGCCAGCCGAACGCGGGACACTCCGACCCGCTGCCCCATCATTACCATCGGAGCCGCCAACGGAGAGCGGATTGTGGAAGAGTCGCGGTCTTTTTGGCACCCTCATGGAGAGGTTGAAGCATGGGTTCCTGCGGGCATTGCTTACATGGTCTGTGGCGATGAGTTGTCACGACGGCTGGCCTGGGACTTCCAGGAGGGGCGGAAGGAAGCTGCCGAACAGATTTTCGCATGGCTTGAGATTGGCCGGATAAGGGCGAGGTGCAACGCTTGTGATTTCAACTTGGATGAAGGGTTCGCCGCGGATCGCCAGCGGTTCATCAAAGAACATGATGAGAAAGGCATATCCTTCAATCGGGAGGCAGTTGCATCCGGGGCGCTGGAAGATCACCTCGATGTTCCAGACCAACGCGTCTTTTCCGGCCCATGTGTTCTACCGGCTGTGTTCTGGGATTTTTGCCGACCTGGTCCGTATCCGGTCAACTGGGCGACGGGCCAATTCTTTTGGGATCGCGGCGCGGGGGGTGTCGCGACGGGCGTCGAATTCGCCTTGGGCGAACTTCCATGCGCGGAAGCGGTGCGCGCCTTCATGGCGACGTCCACGCCAGCTGCCTCGCTGCCTAAGCCAAGCCGAAAAGGAGGGCGCCCGCCAAGTGAAGCCTGGCCAGCATTCTGCGCGGAGCTGGCCGCCTATTTGCTCGAGCATCCCGAGGCTGCCAATGGTCCAGGCGCCATAGCGCGCATTAGCAGGAACGTTCTCGACCGTCTGATGGAGAGCCAAGACATTGAAATGGGCGATACTCAAGCCAAGGCCGCAGCTCGCGCCGTAGTTGACCGGCTCGGTAATCGCGCTCGCGATTGAGGTTCTGCGCAACCGGTTTCCGATGGTTTCCGATGGTTTCGGGCGGACAATTCGTCTGCGCGCCTCCATGTATGCCGCCGTTCGTTATTGAATGGAGGCAAAATTGACCACCGAACCCGACCATCTTGAGCCCCTGGCCTACAGCGTTGCTGACGCCAGCCGCGTCTCGTCGCTTTGCAAGACCCGCATCTATGGCCTGATAAAGGAAGGGGAGCTCGAGGCCCGCAAGATTGGTAAGCGCACTGTTATCCCCGCCGCCAGCCTTCGCCGCCTGATCGAAGTTGGTGCCGCTTAAAAAGGGGGGAGCCGGTGAGCGATCATCTCCTTCCCCGCGACCAGGTCGAGCTGCTCGTCGGATTGAAGCGATCAGCGATCTACGATCGGATGGGCAAGGGCACGTTTCCAAAGCCGGTTCGGTTCATCGGTGCCCGCACGGTACGCTGGCGCGCGTCTGATATCGAGCAGTGGAAGAGGGACTATCTGCTTGGCTGATGCGCTTAGCCCGGCCTCCAACGCAACCGCCTGGCGCCTCGCACAGCCCCAGAAGCGGCTTGTCTGATGGGAGTGATCATTCTGGGTGAGGCAATCGCCGCCTGCCGAGCTGGCGGGATACGTACGCCCGCGCGCTTCATCCTGTGCCTGCTGGCGGACAAGGCGAAAGACAGAACGCGGCTGGCATGGCCAGCTCACGCGCTCTTGGCCGAGATATCCGGTCTATCGCCAAACGCCGTTGCCGATGCGCGCAGCGCGCTCGAGCGCGCGGGCATGATTTCGGTCTGGCGGCGATCGGGCAAGGTGCCCTTGTACCTCATGCACCCGCTCGGATTGTCCGAGCTCGAGCCGTTCGATCGCAGTGCCATGATGGCGCACCTGCGCGACGGGAATTTCCGAAGTACCGAACGTGATGCGGCGAGCGAATGGCGCGCAGCGCTGCAGCTCGAGTGTGAGCCGGCCGCGCAGCCTGAATTCGACCTTGACCCCCCCACCACATGGGGGGGTGTAGATTGCCTACCCCCCCATCAGGTGAGACCCTACCCCCCCCACCACGTGGGACCGACCCCCCCACCACGTGGGGGTCACCCCCCCACCACGTGGGACCGAACCAGAAGAGAACCAGAAAGGAACCCGAATCCTTTTGGGCGCCCCGGTCGAGCCGGGCGGAAAAACGGGAGCTGCGCTGCATGATGTTGGAGAGGGGCAAGGCCAGGCATGGACCCCGCCCCCGATCGGCGAGCTACCTGCTGCCATCCGCACTGTCGCCGAGCAGTGGCCGCCGGGTGCCTACGATGCGCAAGCAGCAGGGCACATGGCATGGCTGCTTTCAAGAGGGCACGTTGGCAACCCGGAAGCATCGTGGTGCGCGAGGATCGTTCAGTTGGCAGACGCGCCGCTTCGAGCCGCCAAGACTGGGTTGAGGTATTCCCCCCTTAACCCTCGCTCTCGGCGGTCGACGCGGGAGGCAACTGGTCCAAGCTGCAAGACGGAAGGGGAGGGGGTGCAGGCCGCTGCGCTTCGATCGACAATGACCGAGGCAATTGGCGAGCCAGCTTACCTAACTTGGCTCACGCGTTGTCGGTTCGAGGTCGGCAAAGATCAGCTCATAGCCGTGGCACCATCATCGTTCATAAGCAGCTATATTGAAGAAAAATACGGACGGGAGCTGAGCCTTGCAGCTGCCAAAGTGGTGGGACGCCCCGTTCCGGTCGCCTGGAAGATCGAGCAGGCGGCATGATAGCCCAGAATTATTTGGGCGCCGACCGCGCTAACCGGCCGCAGCTCGATGAAATCGGTGAAAGCCAGGCGAAACGGCCTCCCCCCCGTCGAAAGTTTAAATCGGTCGCTCGCCATGACCGGCGCCCACCCTCCATGTGCACTGCGAGGTATTTTTGACCCCCCACCCTTTCCAGGATGATGCGCCATTCAGGTCCGCCTGCGAACGGTGCGGCGCGGCGATCATTCTCGCGCGCGCGCCTCGCCAGGGCGTCCCCGCAAAGCGTTTTTGCACGTCGCGCTGCCAGTTGCGCGCGCAGCGTGCACGCTGGAAAGCGAAGCGCCGTGCCCAACCAAAGGAGATGGAACTTGCCGCAACATGATCCGAAGATCCCCGCCGGCCTTGAAACCATTGAAGCCGTGCGCGGTCCAATCCGCCGCCTCGTTGACCGCTTTCCCGATCGCGAGCCGATCGATGTGGCGCTTGGCGCGGTTTACGCTTCGCACGATTTGGCGCAGCGGGCGGGCATGAGCGCAGCCGAAGCAATCGAATGGCTCCGATCGGCCGCGGATTTGATGGAGCGCCAGCTGCTCGAGCGTGCGCAGGCGGAATGAGCCCCGCCGACCTCATCTCGCGGTTGGACCCCGCTGCCAGGGATGCGACCCTCATCGCTTTGGACGCGATCAGCCGCCCGCTTGACGTGCGAGATTTGGACCTGGCCTTTGCCAAGGCGGACATTCCCCGATCGCAGCGCCGTCCGATGATCCGCGCGCTCCTAGCGTCGTTCGACGTCATCGCTCTTGAGCCCAAGCGTTGATCGTTCCCCGGCGCGACGGCCTCGTGGCGGTTTATGCCATGGCCCGGCCAGGACGGCCCGATGCAGAGCGTGTGGCCGTGCTGGCAGCTGCCGGTGATAAGGGCTCGATTGCGCAGCGCGCCGCGCGCCTCGCCAGCAAGGTAGCGATCGAGGCGATGAACCATATTGATATGGACCCTGGGGAACGCATCTTGGCGCTGCTGGCCCCATTGGCCCCGTCGCCGATCGAGGTGCTCGCCACAGACCCCGAAATCGACACCGCCCGATTGATCCAGCTCGAGCGGATACAACGGATGGAAGCAAGAGGCGGCCAGCGCCTGGCGGAACGGCAGTGGGCGGCCGAGGATCGAGCAATCCTTGCGAAAATCGTGCCGACCTTGGCCGAACGATACCGAAAGCACCTCCGCACATAGGACGATTGTTGGCGTAAACCGGTTTAACGCCAGCCCGGCCGTGCCAGTCCCGCCAAAGCAGACTGGAGATGCGATGATGAAAACGAATACCCTACATTCCGCCCGCGGGCTGATCGACGTGCGCGCACAAGCGCTCGATCCTACCGCCGCGCTGGCAAGCGCCTTCGAGGCCTTCAAAGCGAAGTATGACGCGCGCCATGACGAAATCGAGGCCGCCCTGGATGATCAGGCCAAGGCCGGCGCATTCGCCAAGCTGAATGGAACTGGCGCCAGCGACGGGCAGCAGGTGGACCCGGAATACCGCAAAACGTTCGCCTCCTACGCACGGCGCGGCGCGGTCGATGCCGAAGCGGTGCTTACCGAGGCGAACGCTCACGGCGATCGCGCGGCAATCCGCGCTGCCATGAGCGAGGGCGACAACAGCGCCGGCGGCTATCTTGCGCCCGTCGAATGGGACCGAGAGGTTCGCAAAGCGCAGCGGCACCTGTCGCCCATGCGCCGGTTGGCCCAGGTGGTGACCACGGGTGTCAATGGCTACTCGACGCTCTGGAACAGCGAGCAATGGGGATCAGGCTGGGTCGGTGAGACGGCGAACCGGCCGACCACAACGAGCGCATCCCTGATGCCGCTTACCTTCCCGACCGGCGAAATTTTCGCAATGCCGGCGGCAACGCAGCGCCTGATCGATGACGCAATGCTCAATTTCGAGGAATGGATCGGGACCGAGCTAGGCGAGGAATTCAGTCGGCAGGAAGGAATCGCCTTCGTCGCCGGCGACGGGGTGAATAAGCCGATGGGTTTCCTCCAATACCTTCCCGGCGGCGCGGCTTCCGCTGCGATCCTCGATGAAAGCGGGACGGTAATCACGGCCGCTGCGCCTGGGGCTCATCCCGGCGGCAATCTTTCAGCCAGTCCAAGTGGAGCGGCGAGCGAGCTGACGCCGGACGGCCTGGTGGATCTGAAGTATGGATTGCCGCCTCCCTATCGCCAGAACGCCACATGGGTGATGAACAGTACCACCGCCGCCCAAGTGGCGAAGATGAAGGACGGCGATAAGACCTACATCTGGCGCGAGGGCCTGACGCTCGATCAGCCAGCAACATTGCTCGGCAGGCCGGTCGAGATCGACGAAAACATGCCGAACGTGGCAGCGGGCACCTATCCAGTCGCGTTCGGAGACTTCTCCCGCGGTTATCTGATCAATGATCGCATCGGAGTGCGCATCCTTCGGGATCCCTACACCTCGAAGCCCTATGTCCTGTTCTACGCAACAAAGCGCGTCGGCGGGGGCGTACTCGATCCCAGAGCGATCCGGGTTCAGGAGGTTGCCGCCTGATCTAGGCGACAGCCGAAGGATGGCGGGGAGAGCCTTTGTGACCTCCCCGCCGCCCGCGCAACGGGCCTATCCCTGGCGAGCGATGGGGGTACGGAACCGAATTCCGGGGGTATCGGCCGAAATCGGCCTCTTAGAACCCGCAGAAATCCGTGCTTCTCCGCGACCGCGGCGGAGGGTGTCTCCGCCTTGATTGAGCTGTGAGCCCGCCTTCAGAATTCGTGGAAATTGAAGGATTGTTCCGTTATTTTCCGTTCATGAACCGCGTACTTGCGATGAACGAATGACGGGCTCGACGGATGATGATCTCAAGCTCGTACCAGAAATAGTAAGCTTCCGTTTGTTGGTGCTCAGGTTCGTGCAGGACTATTGGGCCGCGATGGGCGCGAGCCCGTCCTATGGTGAGATCGCTGCCAAACTCAGCAGCAACCGCAGTCGCGTTTGCCGCGCGATCAAGCGCTTGGCGGCCGACCGACTGCTGATCATCATACCCGGTCCGCGTGGTTTGCGGTTACCTGAGGCACGCGATGCCGCGCTGCGCGAACTGCGAGCCTTGGGCTGGTCGGTAGATGAGGATATCAAGCTCGCCAGGGCGCCCGCTTCCAAGCTGACCCTGCTCACGACGCCGGCGCTGGACTACAAGCCTGAGCCCGGCGCCATGACCTATCCCGCCGCGTCCGGCGTGTCTGTCCTAAACGATTGCCTTGAGAATGCGCCGGATCGCTTCGGGTCGTGACGGCGCATCGGGTTGCGTGGCAATCCAGGCGTCCAACTCGGCAAGCTGATCAGGTTGCAAGCGGACCATTACTTGCTGGCCAGGCTGTCCAGGACGGCGACCATAGGGCGAGCTGGTATCAGGTATTGACCGCGTCATGCTTAGCTGATACCAAGTAAGCAACCCGAGGGGAAGCTGCAACTTCCCTCCCGGGTCTAACTCAGACCATGGAGAGACCATGACCGAAGCTACCCAAGCACCTAGCGCACTCCACCCCGATCGATCCACTGGCCGGTTTGATCCCGCCGAAGAGACGCACTACGCAATTTCGGAATATGCTGAGATGCATTTGGCCATGCTGTTGAGATCAATGGGCACGGTGGCGCAGCTTTTGCGCCAGCAGGATCAAGATGGCGGAGGCGTCAAAGACGAGGAGCTCGCCGATCTGCTCGACACGTTGGCGATGGCCGGCCGTGGCGCGATGGGCGGCAGCGCGCTCGTATTCCCGAAGTGCGGGATAGCATCGGCGCCGTTCAGCCGCGACGACGATCAGGGCTCGCGAGCCATGGCCACTGGCTCAGAGCAACCCGCCAAGCGGAGGGCACAGGCATGAGCGGGGCGGCAATCCGGCGCGCGTCTGAGCGATGATCTCGATTCGATCGCATGCGTCCTGGCCGGCGAAAAGGGGACGGCTTTAGTCTTTTGACCGGCGCAACCCGTCGTGCGCGCAGCTCGCCGCGGGCCAGGCGGTTTACGTCGCCAAGTGGGACGATGGCGGGCGGGTGGCGCGCGACTGCCCGGAAGCCGCGACCGCAGAATTGTGCCGCGTCGCATTACATTTCGCTTGCCAATGTCTGTAACGCGTGGCATTACACTTGGGTGGACATCGACAATATCAGGCACAAGGGATTGAAGCGGTTCGTCGAGAAGGGCGATCGGCGGATAGCCGAGCCCGACCGTCTGGCCGACATGATCGCCTTTTTGAACGCGGCGCCCGATGGCGAGGCGCTGCGCACGGCGCCCAATTTCGGCTTCCACGCGCTGCAAGGCAATCGCCGGGGCCGGTTCGCGATGACCGTGACGAAGAACTGGCGGCTGACCTTCGCGCTCACCCCGCAAAGCACGATCGCCGACATGGATTTGGAGGATTATCATGGCAATTAAGGTCCATCCCTCGCTGGCGCTGCATCCGGGGCCGTGGGTGAGGCGTAATGTGCTCGAGCCGTATTGCATGAGCATTTCGGCGACCGCGGTGCATCTGCGCGTGTCGCGCCCGCCGCTGAACAATCTGGTCAATGGCAAGGCGGCGCTGTCGCCCGAAATGGCGGTGCGGCTCGAGAAGGCGTTCGGGATCGATGCCGCGACGCTGGTCCGAATGCAGGCCAATCATGATCTGGCGCGCGCTGCGGCGCAGGCAGAAGCGCTCGACATCGAGCGGCTGCCCGAGCCGGCGTGACCTTCCGCACGATCGAGGCCAACCTGCCGCCGCCGGATACCCTCTTGCCCGGCCCTTTCGGCCACCAGCGACTGATCGCCCACATTCACCGCTGTCCGGCACTAAACTAGGTAACTAGTGTGGGAACCAACAGGACCCGTTAGGCGCAACTTACTGGTTTCAAGTCTATTCTCGAGAGAAAATGGCTCCCCGAGTAGGATTCGAACCTACGGCCATTCGATTAACAGTCGAATGCTCTACCGCTGAGCTATCGGGGAGCGACCCTTGCGGGCAAGGCGCGTATATGATCGGCGCTGTTATTTGGCAAGCCTCGCGCGATCCGGCTCCGCGCAGCGGCGAGCTCATACGATAAACTGTTCGGCAACGATACGCTCGTCCAGCGCATGGCCTGGATCGAACAACAGCACCAGCTCCTTGTCGCGCGCGATCTCGATATGGACCTCGGCGATATCGCGCACCTCCTTCTGATCGGCCACCGCGGCGACGGGCCGCTTGTCCGGTTCGAGCACCCTGAAGCTTACCCTGCTACGCTCGGGCAGGATGGCCCCGCGCCAGCGACGTGGTCTAAACGGCGAGATGGGCGTCAATGCGAGCATGCGTGAATCGAGCGGCAGGATGGGACCGTGCGCCGAGAGATTATAGGCGGTGGAGCCGACCGGCGTCGCCAGCAGCACCCCGTCGCACGCCAGCTCGCCGATCCGGACGCGGTTGCCCACGCTCACCTCGATCTTGGCCGTCTGACGGGTCTCGCGCAGCAGCGACACCTCGTTGATCGCGCAAGACGTAGCGCGCTCGCCGCTGCGTGTTATCGCCTCCATCCGCAGTGGGGCCACGGCAATCGGTTTGGCCTGTGCCAGACGCTGGGCCAGGCGCTCACACCCATCGTAGCGGTTCATCAGAAAGCCGACGGTGCCCAGGTTGAAGCCATAGGCGGGTATCTGACGGCCGGTATCCAGGATAGCATGCAGCGTGTCGAGCATGAAGCCATCGCCGCCCAGCACCACGACGGCATCGGCCTCGGCAAGCGGTACCCAGTCGCGCGCGGCCTGCAACGCGAGCGAAGCCTCGACTGCAGCGGCAACCGGCGATGCGACCAGGGCGATCCGCTCGTAGGCGGTGTGCGTTTGCGCATCGCCGATTGGCAAGGGGCTCGCCTTGTTCATCGCGGGAAAGGTTATGGAGCGGCGTGCCGATTTGCAACGCGCTTGTGCGAAGTCGATGTGTTCGTGCAAGCGATCGGGCAGGGGTCTTGGCAACATGGACATTCGAAAACTCGTCGGTGCAAGCCGCGCCCGGCTCATCGCCGACCTGACCACCGCCATCGAGCGCGATGCGATTGATGTGGTTTATCAACCACTCTTCGCCTGCGTCGACAACACCATCGTCGGCGCCGAGGCGCTGGCCCGTTGGCGGCACGAGGATTTGGGGGCAATCGACCCGACGGACCTGATCGCGCTGGCGAGCGAGGCGGGACTGGCGCCTGCGCTTTCGTTGCGCATGCGTGCGCGGGGAATGATGGAAGCGCGTGCCTGGCCGGCAAGGTTCGGCCTTGCTCTCAATGTCACTCCGGATGATCTGGCGGGTGCGGGGTTTGCAGCGATGATCCTGGCGGAGCTCGAACGAAGCGGGCTTGCGTCCACGCGGCTGACGCTCGAGATCACCGAGCACGCGCCGCTCGTTGATCTGGAGCATGCGGCCGGCCAGCTTCGCCAGTTGACCCGGCTTGGGGTAAAGGTGGCGCTCGACGACTTCGGCGCCGGCTATTGCAATTTTCGTTACTTGAAAGCGCTTCCGCTCGCGGCGCTCAAGCTCGATCGCAGCATGGTGACGGAGATTGCCGACAATCCCCGCGATGCCACGGTGCTGCGCGGGCTAGTGGCAATCGCCGAGACGTATGACCTCGAAGTTGTGGCCGAGGGGATCGAGAGCGAGGCGCAATTATCCGTGGTGCGCGCAGAGGGATGCACTCGCTGGCAGGGTTTCCTGGGTGCCGAGCCGATGTCGGCGGAAGCCTTCGCCCGCAGCTTCGCGATGACCTGAATTGGCCGGGCTCCGGTCCGACCCCAGGTCATGGTAAAGATACGATGCGGTCAGGCTGGAGATTGTGCGAAGCGACGCGGACGCCGGCGCAGCATTGTCCCGACCGCTCCAAAGCCGGTCAACATGAGAAGCCAGGTATCGGGCTCAGGAACCTCGGCGATTGACAATGTGTAGGTACCGGCTGTCCTTGCTTGAAACTGAATAATTGGCTCACAACAAACATCATAATAGATAGCAGAGTACCAATAATGTACTAGCCGTCTCGGTTGTACAAAAACATCTGCCTTAAAATTATATGGTCCGACCCTTTTAAAGGGATAGCGCTTATAGTAGTTATTGCCACCGCACCAGTTGTCCGGGTAATCTTCCGGACAGACAAAATTATAACGTATTTCAGAAAAAACTATCATTTCAGCTGGTAATATAGGGGTTGTCTTCGTAAGATAATATTCATAACGGCCAGGACCCGGGTCATGCTTGTATCCAATAAAGGCAAGTGGCCCTTCGTTTTCTGGCTCGAGCTCTGCCGCCAGGGGATCCAGACCTTCATATTCCCCGATTTGGAGGATCGTCGGCGCCGCCATGACTGGCGAGACAGCGCTCATCATCACCAGTGCCCCGAAAAGATAACTTAATACGTGTTTCATACCACACCGCCCGTACTTGACGTTTCGAGTGCCGCCAAGTATTCGGTTTACCAGGGACTAGCAAGCATTATGCCGCCATCTTTTCTCCTGCTTTACGGACGATGCCCGCCAGGCCCTTGGTGAGCTGGAGCAGGCCGTTGAGGCGGCTTTGCGGATCGTTCCAGATGCGCTGGATGACCAGCTTGTTGTCGGGTCGCAGGCGCGCGGTGCCTTTCAGCCGTTCGACATAGGCGATGAGGCCTTCAGGATCGGGGAAATCATCCTTGTGAAAGGTGACCAGCGTGCCGCGCCCGCCGACGTCCACCTTGGCAACGCACGCCTCGATCGCCTGGTGCTTGATCTCGATCAGCTTGATAAGGTTGGCGGTGGGTTCGGGAAGTTCGCCGAACCGGTCGATCATCTCGGCGGCCAGCTCTTCTATCTCGGCCTTGTCGCTGCAGTCGTTGAGCCGGCGATAAAGCGCCATGCGCACCGCCAGGTCGGGGACGTAATCGTCTGGGATCATGATCGCCGCATCCACGGTTATCTGCGGTGATAGGCCCTCGCGCTCAGCGCTTATGCCCGCCTCGCCCGCCTTGGCCGCCAGAATCGCATCCTCGAGCATGGACTGGTAGAGTTCGAACCCCACCTCCTTGATATGGCCCGATTGCTCGTCCCCCAGCAGGTTGCCCGCACCGCGGATATCGAGATCGTGACTGGCCAGTTGGAAGCCGGCGCCGAGCGAATCGAGGTCGCTCAGCACTTTCAGCCGTTTTTCCGCCACCTCAGAGAGGCCGCTATCCTTTTGTGTGGTCAGATAGGCATAGGCGCGCAGCTTGGCCCGGCCCACGCGGCCGCGCAGCTGATAGAGCTGGGCCAGCCCAAAACGGTCCGCGCGGTGTATTATGATGGTGTTGGCCGAGGGGATATCGAGCCCGCTCTCGACGATGGTGGTGGACAGCAGCACATCGTAGCGCCGCTCGTAAAAGGCGCCCATCCGCTCCTCCACCTCGGTCGGGCTCATCTGGCCATGCGCGGTGACGAACTTGACCTCGGGCACGTTCTGGCGAAGCCATTTTTCGAGCGGTTCCATGTCTGCAATGCGGGGCACGACGAGGAAAGACTGGCCACCGCGATGATGCTCGCGCAGCAGCGCCTCGCGCATCACCATGTCGTCCCACTCCATCACGTAGGTGCGCACCGCCAGCCGATCGACGGGCGGGGTCTGGATGGTGGAAAGCTCGCGCAGCCCGGTCATCGCCATCTGCAAGGTGCGGGGGATGGGGGTGGCGGTCAGCGTGAGGACGTGGACATCGGCGCGTAGCTGCTTGAGCCGTTCCTTGTGCGTCACGCCGAAGCGCTGCTCCTCGTCGACGACCACCAGCCCGAGATTGTTGAACCGGGTCGACTTCGACAGGATCGCATGCGTGCCGATGACGATATCCATCGTGCCATCGGCAAGAGCGTCGCGCGTCTCCTTCATCTCCTTGGCCGGGACCAGGCGGGAAAGCCGGCCGATCTTCAGCGGAAACCCGGCGAAACGCTCGTTGAAGCTTTGATAATGCTGGCGGGCAAGCAGCGTGGTGGGGGCAACCATCGCCACCTGGCTGCCGCCCATCGCCGCGACGAAAGCGGCGCGCAGGGCAACCTCGGTCTTGCCGAAACCCACATCGCCGCAGATCAGCCGGTCCATCGGCCTGCCCGTGGCAAGGTCGCCGAGAACATCGGCAATGGCCTGTTCCTGATCGTCGGTTTCTTCCCAACCGAAGCGATCGAGGAACTGGCGATAGGCGCTCTCCTCGGGCTCCAGCACATCGGCCTGGCGCACGGCGCGAGCCGCAGCGGTGTGCATGAGCTCGCCGGCGATCTCGCGGATGCGTTCCTTCAGCCGCGCACGGCGCTTCTGCCATGCCTCGCCGCCCAGCCGGTCGAGGCTCGCGCCTTCCTCGGAGGAACCGTAGCGGCTGAGCACATCGATATTCTCGACCGGGATGTAGAGCTTGTCCCCGCCTGCATATTCCAGCGCCACGCAATCGTGCTGGCTCTTGCCCACGGTGATCGGCTCGAGCCCCAGATAGCGACCGATGCCGTGGTCGAGATGGACGACCAGATCGCCCCGACCAAGCGCCTGTAGTTCAGCAAGGAAGGCGTCAGAATCCTTGCGCCGCTTGCGTCGGCGCACGAGGCGATCGCCCAGCAGGTCCTGCTCGGTGACCAGTTCGAGCTCGTCATTGGCGAACCCGGTATCGAAAGGAAGGACCATGGCGACAGGAGCGGCACCCGACGACTTGGGGGCCGACGTGCCCAGTGCTTCCTGCCAGCTGGCGGCGGTTTTGATGGAAAGCCCAGCTTCCTCCAGGATGGAGACGATGCGCGCGCGTGAACCTTGCGAGTAAGCGGCCAGCAGCGGACGCTTGCCCGCCTTGCCCAGCGCTTTGAAATGCTTCGCCGCCGCATCGTAAACATTGCTGCCCTGCGAGCGCTCCGGAGCGAAGTCGCGGGCCGAACGAAAGCCGAAGTCGATGCTGGTCGCGCTCTCGGGCTCGGCGAAGATCACCGCGCGGTGGACGGGCAAGGCGGTTCGTGCCTGGGCAAATTCCTCGGCCGACAAATAAAGCGCCTGCGGGTCGAGCGGGCGATAGGAGCCTGCGGCCTTCGGGCCCGTCGTCTCCGCTCGCTGCCGGTAATAATCGCCGATATCGGTATGCCGATCCTCCGCCGCCTGGAGCGCCGCCGCGTCGATCACTACTAGGTCGTCCTTGGCCAGATGATCGAACAGGCTGGCGAGTTTATCCTCGAACAATGGCAGCCAGTGATCCATCCCGGCAAGCCGGCGCCCCTCGCTCACCGCCTGATAGAGCGGGTCCTGGGTGGCATGCGCACCGAACATCTCGCGGTAACGGGTGCGGAAGCGGCGGGTGGTCTCCTCATCAATCAGCGCCTCGCTGGCGGGAAGCAACAGGTGACCCTCGATGGCCGAGGTCGTCCTTTGTGTCGCAGGGTCGAACAGGCGCAGGCTTTCGAGTTCGTCACCGAAAAAGTCGAGCCGCAGCCCCTGTTCCAAACCTGCGGGAAAGATGTCGAAGATAGCGCCGCGAACCGCGAATTCGCCGGTATCGACAACCGTGTCGGTGCGCGAATAGCCTTGCCGCCGAAGCAGGGCGACGAGGCTTTCGCGGCCGATCTCCATCCCCGGCTTCAGCTCGCGCACCGCCTCGCGGATGCGGAAGGGCGTCAGAACTCGCTGCAGCACGGCGTTGATGGTGGTGACCAGAAGCTGCGCGCCGGCCCCCGCGCTAGCCCCCGCCTGCAATTGATGCAGCGCCGACAGGCGCCGCGCACTCACCGTCAACGCGGGGCTGGCACGATCATAGGGAAGACAATCCCAGGCCGGAAACTCGATCACCTGCAGGTCGGGCGCGAACCAGCGCGCGGCATCGGTCACCGCGCGCATCGCCTGCTCGTCCGGAGCGATGAACACCGCGCGCGCGCCGCGCCGCGCATGCCCAGCCACACGCGCCAGGTCGGCCATCACCAGTGGCTGACTGCCGCGCGCAACCGACGACAGCGTCAGCGCATCGCGCGCCTTCAGGATGGCGGTGAGGTCAGGCATATGGGGCTTCAAGCCTTGTGACCAAAGGGTGTTCCGGACATGCGAACATGGCCCGTCCCGATGAGGGATGGGAGCGTGGTGCGAAGTGTGAAGGAGTAGCTAGGCAGCCGGCCCGTTCGCCGCAAGCGGTCAGAGCGTCACATAATCGAGCTTGCGCAGTGCTTCGAGCAGGGGTCCGGCAAGCTCGCCAGGTGGTTCGCGCGTGCCCAGCGCGAAGGCCATCGCATCGACGTCCTCATGCTCGAGCAAGGCCTCGAACCAGATGAGTTCCGGCTCGCTCCAGCTTGCGTGATACCGGTCGAAGAAGCCGCCGATCATATAGTCGGCCTCGCATGTTCCGCGATGCCAGGCGCGAAAGCGTGCCCGGGCCAGCCGCGAGCGCAAGGCAGGATCGGGAGTGCTCATCGGTGTGCAAGTAGGCGCGTGCTCAATTGGCGGCAAGCGCTCCGGGCTGCGGGTTTCTAAGGGTTTTGAATTTGCTTCCAGGCAAACAGACCAGCGGTCATTTCATGTCCTGCAAGGTCCCACCGCGACGAACTGCCGTGCGCCTGTCAGAACTGGTCCTTCGCCCTTCGCAGCGACGCAAAGGTCTCATGCGCAACGCTTCCGCCCCAGCGTGCCTGGATGTTGGGGTCATCGGCGCGCAGGAACGGGTTGGTCGCAAGCTCGCGCTCGAGCGGGAAGGGCACCGTGGGCCGGTCCGCCGCGCGTCGTTCGCCAATCTCGGCGGTATAGGCGAGCAGCGCCTCGTTCTGGGGATCGGCGTGCAGCGCGAACCGGGCATTGGCTGCGGTGTATTCGTGCGCGCAATAGAGCATGGTTTCCGCCGGCAGGCGCTTCAGCCGTGACAGGCTGTCCCAGAATTGCGGCGCGGTGCCCTCGAACATCCGCCCGCAGCCAAGCGCGAACAGGGCATCGCCGACAAATGCGATCCGCTCGGTTGGCAGATGATAGGCGATATGGCCCATCGTGTGGCCGCCGACATCGATCACCCTTGCCGGCACCTCGCCCAGCTCGACCACGTCCCCGTCGCGCAGCGTCCGGTCGACACCGGCGATCCGCTCGGCATCGGCCAGTGGCGCGCTCACCCGGCAGGCGCCCCATCTTTGCTCGGCGGCCGCCTTGATCGCTTCGTTGCCGCCCGCGTGATCGGGGTGCCAGTGCGTGTTCCATATCTGCGTGATCCGCCAGCCAAGAGCTTCGGCCTGCGCCAGATATTCTTCGGCATCCGGAGTGTCGATGCACGCGGTCTCGCCGCTGACCTCGTCATGCAGCAGGAAGCCGTAATTGTCCGACAGGCAGGCAAACTGATGGATGGTGACGGTCATCTCAACTCGTTCTTATGCGCGCAAAGCGACATATCGGGTCGCCCGACATATCGGGTCGCCACCAATGCGCTTGCATGAGCGCGCCTTACACGCCGGCGGCCCGGTAAGAAAGGCCCGCCGCCCCGGGCGAGAGGCGAGCCTTCCTCCTGCGGCTATTTTCCGCGACCCTAAGCGCTGGTCAATCAGGCCGATCAGTCGTCCGACTTCTTCAGCGCTTCACCCAGGATATCGCCGAGCGAGGCGCCCGAATCGGAAGAGCCATACTGCTCGACCGCCTGCTTCTCCTCGGAAATCTGGCGCGCCTTGATCGAGAAGTTGGGCTTCTTCGAGCGATCGAAACCGGTCACCATCGCATCGAGCTTCTGCCCGACCTGGAAGCGATCGGGCCGCTGCTCGTCGCGATCGCGGCCCAGGTCCGAACGCTTGATGAAGCCTGTCGCCCCGTCATCGCCCGCCTGCACTTCCAGCCCGCCATCGCGCACTTCCAGAACGCTGACCGTCATCACGTCGCCGCGCTTGAGCGAACCCGATGCCGCCACGCCGCCCTCGGCAGGCGCGCCGCGCTCGAGCTGCTTCATGCCCAGCGAAATGCGCTCCTTCTCGATATCGACATCGAGCACCACGGCTTCCACCTCTTCGCCCTTGCGGTGCAGCGCCAGCGCGTCCTCGCCCGAAATGCCCCAGGCAATGTCCGACATGTGAACCATTCCGTCGACATCGCCGGGCAGCCCGACGAACAGGCCGAACTCGGTCGCGTTCTTGACCTCGCCCGTCACCTTCGTGCCGACCGGGTTGGCTTCGGCGAACTCCTCCCACGGATTGCGCTGCGCCTGCTTGAGCCCGAGCGACACGCGCCGTTTCTCGCTGTCGACCTCGAGCACCATCACCTCGACTTCCTGCGAGGTGGAGACGATCTTGCCCGGATGGACGTTCTTCTTGGTCCAGCTCATCTCGGAGACGTGGACCAGGCCCTCGATGCCCGCTTCGAGCTCGACGAAGGCGCCATATTCGGTGATGTTGGTGACTTGGCCGGACACCTTGATGCCCACCGGATACTTGGCGCCGACGCCCTCCCAGGGATCGCTTTCGAGCTGCTTCATGCCCAGCGAGATGCGCTGGGTGTCGGCATTGATGCGGATGATCTGGACACTGACCGTGTCGCCGATATTGATCACCTCGCTGGGGTGATTGACCCGTTTGTAGCTCATGTCGGTAACATGAAGCAGGCCGTCGATGCCGCCCAGATCGACGAATGCGCCGTAGTCGGTGACGTTCTTCACCACCCCGTCGATCACCTGACCCTCATCGAGCTGGTCGATCAGCTCGGAGCGCTGTTCTGCGCGGGTTTCCTCGAGCACCGCCCGGCGCGAGACGACGATATTGCCGCGCCGACGGTCCATCTTGAGGATCTGGAAGGGCTGAGGCATGTCCATCAGCGGGGTGACATCGCGCACCGGGCGGATATCCACCTGGCTGCCGGGCAGGAAGGCGACCGCGCCATCCAGATCGACGGTAAAGCCGCCCTTCACCCGTCCGAAGATGCGCCCTTCGACCCGCTTGCCCTCGCCGAACTCGCTTTCCAGCTTGTCCCATGCAGCTTCGCGGCGGGCGCGGTCGCGGCTGAGCATCGCCTCGCCCTCGGCATTCTCGACCCGGTCGACGAACACCTCGACCTCGGAGCCGACCTCGAGCCCGTGCCCGTCCTCGCCCCGCATGTCCTCGCCGCGCATGAACTCGCGCAGCGAAATGCGGCCCTCGCTCTTGAGCCCCACGTCGATCACCGCCATGCCGTTCTCGATCGCGGTTACGGTGCCCTTGACGACCCGGCCCTCGAAGCCGCCCTCGGCTCCGCCCAGCTGTTCATCCAAAAGGGCGGCAAAATCGTCGCGGGTGGGGTTCTGAGTGGCGCTCGATGCCATATAAGTGCTTGTCCTGATCTAAACTTTTTCCGGCCAGGCGGTTGTTTCCGCCGGTCTTTGTTGGCCGATACGCCGCGACGAGCCGGCTGCCCGAAGCGGCATCCCCCAGTCAGATGCGAACAAGAAGGTGGCGCGGATCTGGCTCGACCCACGCTGCCCTCTTTCGCCGCAACTGCCTGCTGGACGGGCGCGCACATAGTCCCGTCACCCGCGCAAGGCAAGCGAAAGGGGGTTTGCGACCAGTAGGATTCTCGCGCTGGGACTTTAGCTATTCACCCCGTCCATGCTGCTCGACCACGGCGATGGCCTTGGCGATGGCCCGTTGGCGATCCATCTCGGTGGTGTCGAGGACCAGTGCATCAGGAGCGGTGCGCAACGGCGCATCCTTGCGTGTCGCGTCGCGCCGGTCGCGCCGTTCGATATCGCGTTCCACCTCGTCTAGGGCGCGCATGTCTCCGCGCGCGCGCATTTCGGACCAGCGCCGGTGCGCACGTGCGGCGAGACTGGCGGTGACGAACAGTTTCACCTGCGCCTCGGGAGCGATCACCGTGCCGATGTCCCGCCCGTCGAGCACGGCACCCGACGGCTGCAGCGCGAAGCTGCGCTGTCGCTTGTAGAGCGCATGGCGGACCGCGGGATGGATCGAGACACGGCTCGCCAGCGCTCCTATCGCCTCGTTGCGCAGTTCAGGTTCGCCGAGCAGCGCCTCGGGAAACTCGCAGGCGGCGAGCGCGGCGACCGGTTCGTTGGGGTCGCCGCCTAGTTGCAAGACCTGGAAGCCGACCGCGCGATAGAGCAGTCCGGTGTCCAGATGCGGCAGCCCGAAATGGTCCGCGATCGCGCGGGCGATGGTTCCCTTGCCGCTGGCGGTGGGTCCATCGACCGCAACGATCACCGTGCCGGTCCCGATTTCGCCGGTCCTGATTTTGCCCGCTCCGACCTTGCGCGCCAGGCCTTCGCCAGGCCCCATAGCGCAATCCCCGACCAGAACGCTTCGAGCACCAGGCTGGGCCAGTTGGTGTGGACCAGCAGCGAGACCGTGAGCAGCGCCGCGCCCGCCAGGTTGGTTCCGTGCAGCACGAAGGGGTTGGGCGCCTTGCTGGCCGTCAGGTAGAAATAGGCGGAGACGATGCAGGCCATCCCGACAAAGCCAACCAAGGTCGCGGCATCGGGCGGCGGCACTAGCGCATCGCCTGTTCGAGCAGGTCGGTAAAACCGGGGAAGCTGGTGGCGACGGGGGTCATGTCGCCCACCTGCACGCCCGTGCGACTGGCGAGCCCCGCAACCGCCATGGCCATGCAGATGCGATGGTCGAGCCTGGAGGCGACCACAGCTCCGGGCGGCGTGCCGGGGAGCGGATCGCCGCTGCTGCCCTCGATCACTAACCCGTCCTCGCGCTCCTCCAGGCGAGCTCCTGCCAGCAAAAGCGCCTGGGCCATCGTGGCGAGGCGGTCGCTCTCCTTCACCCGCAACTCGCCAAGCCCGCGCGTCACCGTGCGCCCCGAGGCGAGGCAAGCGGTGACAAACAGCGTCGGGAACTCGTCGATCATGGCCGGCACGTGCAACGGATCGACATCTATCCCGCTGAGCGACGAATGTCTGACGCGCAGATCGGCCACCGGCTCACCGCCGACATCACGCAACTCCTGCGCTTCGATATAAGCGCCCATCTGGCGCAGCACGGTGATAAGGCCAGTGCGTGTGGGGTTCATCCCGACATTCTCTATTATCAGGTCGCTACCCGGTACCAGCAACGCGGCGACGATGAAAAAGGCAGCCGATGACGGGTCGCCCGGCACCTCGATCGGCTGCGCCTTGAGGTCGGCCTCCCCTGCGAGCGACACCACCCGCGCACCGTCATCCTCCCCGATCGTCACCTGCGCTCCGAAGGCGGCGAGCATCCGCTCGGTATGATCGCGGGTAGGCACCGGCTCGATCACCCGCGTGGTGCCGGCGGTGTTGAGCCCGGCCAGCAGCACCGCGCTCTTCACCTGCGCGCTGGCGACGGTTGCGCGCCAGGTTATGGGCACCGCAGGCACAAGCCCGCGCATCGTTAGTGGAAGCCGCGCTCCGGGGCTGGCGTCAAAGTCGGCCCCCATCAGCGATAAGGGCTCGATCACCCGCCCCATCGGCCGGCGCGAAAGGCTGGCATCGCCGGTCAGCGTGGCGGTGATCGCATGGCTGGCGATAAGCCCCATCAGGAGCCGCGCCGAGGTTCCCGAATTGCCTAGGTCGAGCGCGGTAGCCGGTTGCAGCAATCCACCGGTACCCACACCGTGGACCCGCCACTCGCCCGCGCCCTGCCGATCGATGGTGGCGCCCATCGCCTCAAGCGCGGTGGCGGTGGCGAGCACGTCCTCACCCTCCAGCAAACCGGAAATGCGCGTCTCGCCCAACGCGCAAGCTCCAAGCATCAGCGCGCGATGGCTGATCGACTTGTCTCCGGGCACGCGGATCCTACCCCTGAGCGGGGCCACGGCAGGTCCGAATGGCACAGGATCGGGGTTGGCGGCGGGCAAGGGCGATCCTGTACCGGGGGGAGCCAGTGGCGACGGGCGGCGGTTTTGACAGCGGCAGGGGCGCGTGGCAAGGCACCGCCTCGTTCCCGACCCGCGGGCGATCGGGGCCTTGCGCTTGGCGCGTGAATGCTCGAAGGGCCGCCCCCGAAGCGAACTCGAACCACCGTCCGTGCTCAAAATTCGCGCGGGCCGAGAAGGATATGCCAAGACATGGTCAAGCCGGAATGGGGCGCCAAGCGGACCTGCCCCAAATGCGGGACACGGTTCTACGATCTGGGCAAGGACAATCCTGTCGTGTGCATCGAATGCGGCAACCAGTGGACACCCGAACCGGTGCTCAAGTCCAAGCAGCCGATCCCGTTCGAGGAAGAGAAGAAGAAGAAAGAGCCCGAGCAGGCCGATAGCGATCTGGCGGATAACGAGCTCGAGGATATCGACGAGGATACGGATTCGCCCGACAACGATGTCGATCTTGGCGGCGATGACGACCTGGGCGTCAACCAGTCGGACGATGACGACGAGGAGGATACCTAGCGCCGGCAGGATCGTGCGGTTGTAAGCGGCGATCCTTCGCTGTCTGCTGGGGCTCGGCCATTCCACTGACCTGATAAATCCGAGCCAGACCGGACTGGCGGGCCCAGCAGCGATCACAGGGTTTTTCCCTTGCGAAAACCTGGGCGCGCTCATAAACGGGCGGCCCTCCCATGGGGGGCGGCCGGTTCCCAGACCTGTCGCGGAATGGCTCGGGGCCTTAGCTCAGCTGGGAGAGCGCTACAATGGCATTGTAGAGGTCAGCGGTTCGATCCCGCTAGGCTCCACCATCCGTCGAAGATGACCCGCCCGGCGGCTTTCGTTCGGGTGTTCGTGCAAGTGTCCGCTGGCCGACGAGGTTTCGTCCGCCGGTGCTTTCTTGCATGAAGTGGGTCGAGTTGGAGTTGCGCGAAGTATGTTCGAGACCCTGTCCGACCGGCTGAACGGCGTTTTTGACCGCTTGCGTGGTCGCGGTGCGCTGTCCGAGGGTGACGTGCGCGAGGCCATGCGCGAGGTGCGCATTGCGCTGCTCGAGGCCGATGTGGCGCTTGCCGTGGCGCGCGATTTCATTGCCCGCGTGACCGAAAAGGCGGTTGGTGCCGAGGTGCTGCGCTCGGTCACCCCCGGCCAGCAGGTGGTCAAGATCGTCAATGACGAGCTCGTTACCATGCTGGGCGGGGCCGAGGAGGGCGCGGGCGATGCAGCGCCGCTCGATCTTGCGGTTAAGCCACCAGCGGTGGTGATGATGGTTGGCCTCCAGGGCTCGGGCAAGACCACCAGCACTGCAAAGATCGCCAAGCTGCTCAAGGACAAGCAGGGCAAGAAGCCGATGATGGCCTCGCTCGACGTGCAGCGACCTGCGGCGCAGGAACAGCTCAAGGTGCTGGGCGAACAGGCGGGCGTCGCCACCTTGCCCATCATGCTTGGTCAGCAGCCGGTCGATATCGCCCGCCGCGCGCTCGAGGCCGCACGGTTGCAGAATATCGATGTCCTGCTGCTCGATACCGCCGGGCGCCTGCATGTCGACGAAGCGCTGATGGCCGAGATGAAGGCCGTCGCCTCGGTCTCCACACCCGCCGAGGTGTTGCTGGTGGTCGATGCGCTGACCGGCCAAGACGCGGTCAATGTCGCGCGCAGCTTCACCGACGAGGTGCCGCTGACCGGCGTTGTCCTTACGCGAATGGATGGCGATGCTCGCGGCGGTGCGGCGCTGTCCATGCGCGCGGTGACCGGCAAGCCGATCAAGTTCGCCGGCACGGGCGAGAAGCTCGATGCGATCGAACGCTTTCATCCCGCGCGCGTCGCCGACCGCATCCTGGGCATGGGCGACGTCGTGTCGCTGGTGGAAAAGGCCGCCGAGACGATCGACCGCGAGGAGGCGGACCGGCTCGCCGAGCGCATGCTCAAGGGCAAGTTCGACATGAACGACCTGCGCAGTCAGCTTTCGCAGATGCAGAAGATGGGTGGGCTGGGGATGCTGGCCGGGATGCTGCCGGGAATGAAGAAGGCCAAGCAGGCGATGGCCGCGTCCGGCGTGGACGACAAGGTGCTGGTGCACATGGATGCGATGATCGGTTCGATGACCGGGAAGGAGCGTGCGCGGCCCGAGCTGCTGAACGCCAAGCGCAAGAAGCGGGTTGCTGCGGGATCGGGCACCAGCGTTCAGGACATAAACAAGCTGTTGAAGATGCACCAGGAAATGGGCCGAGCCATGAAGCAGATTAAGAAGATGGGCGGGCTGAAGGGACTGGGCGCGATGCTCGGCGGCGGGGGTGGCGGTGCCATGCCCGGCCTGCCGGGTGGGGGCGGCGCGCTTGCCGGTCCCGGTGGAGGCCCCACCGGTCTTCCGCCGGACCTCGAAAAGCTTCTACGAAACAAATGATTTCAGTTGGATAATGCGGAAAGGTTTCAATTCATGGCAATAGCACTTCGGCTTTCGCGCGGCGGCGCGAAGAAGCGGCCATATTATCGTATCGTGGCGGCCGACAGCCGTTCGCCCCGCGATGGAAAATATCTCGAGCAAATAGGAACTTACAACCCGTTGCTGGCAAAGGATGATCCTTTGCGGGTGAAGCTCGACGAAGACCGGGCGCGCTACTGGCTAGGCGTCGGGGCGATTGCCTCGGACCGGGTGTCGCGGTTCCTCGACAGCGCGGGAATCAAGGAACGGGTGGCGCGGTCCAATCCCAAGAAGGCCGAACCGGGTGAGAAGGCCAAGGAGCGCGCGGAAGAGCGTGCGGCCAAGGCTGCCGAGGCGGAGGAAGCCGCCAAGGCCGCGCAGGAGGAGGCCAAGGCAGCCCCAGTCGCGGATGAAATCGCCGAGCTGGACGACGCTGCCGAACCTCAGGTGGCGCAGGCCGAGCAGCCGTCCCCCGAGCCTATCGATGCTGCCGAGGCGGGCGAAGCCGAGGCCAATGTCGCCACCCCCAAGGGCGAAGCAGGGGATGTGGCTCCGATCGAGGGCGAAAGCACGCAAGCCCCCGCCGAGGGCGCAGCGGACGTGGCTCCCGAACCCCAGACCAGCGCCGCCGAAGACCCCGCTGCCCAGGATGCGGATGCCGATTCCGCGCAGGTTGCCGAGACCCAAGCGCCTTCGGATGATACGGTCAGCAGCGATGAGCCTGCCGTGCCCGCCTCAGCCGAAAAGGAAGAGGAAGGCGCCGCCGCCGAGGCAGGGGAAACCGCCGCAGAGGCGGCGAAGGGCTGAGCCCTGCCGCCATGCAGGACCGCCCCGTCACGCTTGCCGCCATTGCCGGGGCGCACGGTGTGACGGGGGAGGTCCGCCTCAAGCTGTTCGGCGAGGACCTCGCCTCGCTGAGGGCGCACAAAAGTTTCAACGAGGGGGCGCTCACCCTCACGAGCATCCGCACCGACAACAAGGGCGGCGCGATTACGCGGTTCGCCGAACTTACCGATCGCAGCGCAGCCGAAGCGCATCGCGGAACGCTGCTCACGGTTCCGCGCGCGTCCTTGCCGCCGCTCCCTGAAGGGGAATATTATCACGCCGACCTGATCGGATTGGACGCGGTGTCCGACCTCGGCGAAAAGATTGGCCAAGTGGTCGGGATCGAGAATTACGGCGCCGGCGATATTATCGAGATCGAACGATCGGGGGGCATGCGTTTCATGGTCCCGATGACACCTATCGCCATTCCCAAGTGGAACCACCTTGAGCTGGTGGTTGCTGCGGACTTCGTCGACTAGTTTGGCGGACAGGGTGGATAACCCGCACCAACCGGCGGATATCGTCGGTTATCGCGACCCGCCTCATAACATGTCGATCAGTCTTGGCGCTCGTCCTGAATGGCGGCGCGCGTCTTTTCGCCCTTCTGGGCATCCTGCGCCGGGTTGTCGCTGCCGAGCGCGCGTTCGTGGTCATCAGGATCAGTCGCGCGATTGAGTTCGGCTCGGGTGCCGACCTTGCGGCTGACCTCGCCGCCGCTGCGGCCCTGTTGCGAAGGCGTTGCGCCATCCTGTAGGGAATCGATCAGTTCATTGTCAGGGTGGCGGGACTGGCGTTCGGGCATTTTACACTTCCTTTCTCCCAATCAACGACAACCGGACGTTGCCGGTTCCGGTTGTACGATCCATCTCCGCCGCGTCGCCTATCAGCACAAGACTTCCGCGCGCCGTGCTAAGGCGAACAACAATGTCAAATAGGCGACGACGCCGGTTAAAGGGCTGCCGGGTATCGTGACGGGCGAGAATCGTGATGGGCGGAGCCATACGTTCACTCGAGGCATTCGGATGACCCGAACTAATAAATAAATACAATAGTTGCTAAATATATCGGGTTGACGCCGGGTTGCTCATTTGGGAAAATTACACTCAGTTCTTACTCGACGACAAACGGAGATGAAGACAATGATTGCTCTGTTCAAACATAATTCAGGGCTTGGACTTGCCGGGCTCAGCATGCTTGCCGGAATGGTTGCCATGCCAGCCGATGCGGCGCCGATGCTTCGTCTGGTCGATCAGAACGTGCAGCAAGATCCGTTCGGGTTCTGCTACCAGGGCGGCTGCTTCGACTTCACCGCGCGGCCCTTTACCGGGTTCGGCGAGATCCTCGGCGTAAGCACCTCGGCGGACGCGGCGGTCACGGCGACGCCGCCGATCTTCGGCGCTGTTCGTCCATCGGTCTCTTTCACCAATCGGGGTACGGTCCGCTACGGTCCGCCGCCCGAAGCGTTCGGTTTCTACAGCTCGTTTCCCGAAACTACCTTCGCCAGGTTCTCCAATGGCGACAACTTCCTCGGCCTTCGCGTGACCTCGGGGGGGCAGAACTTCTATGGTTTCGCCTTTACCAATAACCAGCAACTGATCGGCTACGGTTTTGAATCCTTGCCCGAGACAACCATCACCGCGACCACCGATTTCACCAATGCGGCAATTCCGGAACCCGCAACCTGGGCGATGATGCTGATCGGTTTTGGCGCCGTGGGCTCGGTGCTGCGCCGGCGGCGCCCTTCCGGCGCTTCGCTCAGCTACGCATGATATAGATGCGGCGGCGCTGAGCCGCCCGGTCTGCGCCGCCGTCCGCCCCGTTCAACTTCGGGGGCCCTACACATCTTCGGGTGTGCAAATGGAACTTTGCCTAGTTTCCGGTGACCAAGCTCACACCAGCCCCAGCTGGGAGAGCTTCCTCAGCATTCGCCCCGGGATCGCGTCGCCCGCGGCCTCGCCTTCCTCCAGATCACGCGGCGCTTGCCCCGGCTTCAGGTAGCGCCACCCCTGATGGGCTCGCTTTGCCAGGGGCTGAACGCGGATGAGGCGCGGCTCGAGGTTGATCCACCAGCGACCATCGGCCTGCTGGGTGAAGCCCAAGATGCTCGAGCGAGCCACCAGCGCATGGTCAAGAATCCAATAAAGCGAACCGCCGATGCACTCGTCATGCCGGGTGGGTCGGTATCGGGTATGGATGGGGACCTGCTCGCGCCCGTCATACCAGCGCTCGAGATCGAGATAGGTCTTGGCGCCATAGGCGATCTTGGTCAGGTGGAGCGGCATTCCGGCCGATTTGGGGAGCTTGGCGGCGGTTTGCCAGCGGCAAGGTCACGTTCGCCAGAACGCAACATCATTGCGATCATCCCACCAGGCCCACCGCCACGGCCAGCGCCAGGAAGGCGAAGAATCCCATCGAATCGGTGATCATCGTGACGAACACGCTCGAGGCCACCGCCGGATCCTGTTTCAATCGCTCGAACATCACCGGAACCACCACGCCGGCAAGCCCGGCGGTGAGGATGTTGACCATCATCGCCGCGGCGATCACCGCGCCAAGAAGGGGCTCGTAGACCAGCGCCACACCCACCCCGATCACCAGCGCCACGGTGGCCCCGTTCAGGAAGGCGACCCTGAACTCGCGCCACAAGATGCGCTTGGTATTGGAGCGGGTAAGCTGGTTCATGGCGATGGCGCGGACCGTGACCGCCATGGTCTGCGTGCCCGCATTGCCACCCAGCGAGGGCACGATGGGCATCAGGATGGCAAGCGCCACCAGCTGGTTGATCGCACTGTCGAAGAAGGCGATGATGAAGCTGGCGATCAGCGCGGTGCCTAAATTGGCTACCAGCCAGCGCACGCGGGCGAAATAGGCATCGCGGATTGGCTCGTTGATGTCGCCTTCGCCCGCGCCGGACATCAGCAGCGCATCCTCGCCCGCCTCCTGCGAGATGACGTGGACAATGTCATCCACCGTCAGCTGGCCCACCAGTCGGCCGCTCTCATCGACCACCGCAGCCGAAATCAGCGCGTATTTCTGGAACTGAAGCGCCACTTCCTCCTGGTCCATGGTGACGGGGATGAGCGTCTGCTCGCGCTTCATCACGTCGGTCAGCGGAATATGACGCGGGCAACGCAGGATCCACGACAGGTGGCACGTGCCGACCGGGTGGTGGCGATGGTCGACGACGAACACTTCCCAGAACTCGGTGGTCAGCTCATCGTTCACCCGAAGATAGTCGATGAGATCGCCGACATTCATTGTCTCAGGCACCGCCACCAGCTCGCGCTGCATCAGCCGGCCAGCGGTTTCCTCGGGATAGCTGAGCGCCTTTTCAACCGCCAGTCGACCCTCGGGCTCCATCTGCGCCAGGATCGCGCGCTGGTCGGCAAGCGACAGGTCCTCGATCAGCTGGACCGCATCGTCGGTATCGAGCTGATCGGCGATTTGCGCCACGGCGGCGGCGGGCAGCGCCTCGACCATGGCCTCGCGCACATAGTCATTGAGTTCGGCGATCACCTCGCCGGTCATCAGGTCGGTGATGGCAGCGGCGGCCGTGCGGCGCTCGTTCTCGTCGAGCAGCTCGAGCAGATCAGCGACATCGGCGGGGTGGAGCGGTTCGATCAGCGCATAGGCGCGCGCCTCATCGCCGGTATCGAGCGCCTCGCGCACATCATCGACGAATTGCGGCCGCAGCCGGTTCTCCTCGTCGAACTCGTCTCCCTCGCCGGCAGCGGAAGGAGCGTTCTCGCGCATCTCGAGATCGGTCTCGGCCATCGGCCCTTGCGTCTATTCGCCCCCGGTCCAAAAGCAAGCGGCGCGCCGGCGATGCGGCGCACGGGTGACAATGGTGCCGACCCGCCTATAGCCAGCAAGCGAACTCATGATAGGAGACCCGATGATGGCCCAAGACACGCTTACGCTCACGCTCGATACCGGTGGCGGCAATACCGGCGATGTTGTCATCAAGCTGCGGCCCGACCTGGCGCCCAACCATGTCGCGCGGATCACCGAACTGGTCGGCGAGGGGTTTTATGACGATGTCGTGTTTCACCGGGTGATCCCCGGCTTCATGGCGCAAGGCGGCGATCCCACCGGCACCGGCATGAGCGGCAGCAAGAAAGACGATCTGAAGGCCGAGTTCAGCGACACCGCGCACAAGCGCGGCACCTGTTCGATGGCGCGCACCAACGATCCCGACAGCGCCAATTCGCAGTTCTTCATCTGCTTCGACGATGCCCGTTTTCTCGACCGGCAATATACGGTGTGGGGCGAGGTTACGAGCGGAATGGAGCATGTCGACGCGCTGCCCACCGGCGAGCCGCCCGCCGAGCCCGGTCGCATCGTCAAGGCGAGCGTGTCTTAAAACGCCGGCTATTTAGGCAGAACCCGGCGCTTGTTTCATGGGGAGCGCCGGGGACGAGGGGCCGAGCGCTACAGATGCGCCTCGACTAGCCAGTCGTGGAACAGCCGTAGCGGTCGGCTGTCCAGATCGACCGGGCGGCAGACGAACCAATAGGAATAGGGGCTGGCGACCTCCTTGTGCGTCAGGCGCACAAGCCGGGCGTCGTTGTTGCGCCGCAGATGGTCGTCATGCATCACCGCCACGCCCAGGCCCTGTGCCGCGGCTTCGAGGATCAGCTGCCCCGAATCGTAGTGGTCGACCGCAGCCGGGCTGATCCCGGTCAGCCCGTGCGCCGCCTTCCATGCATCGAAGCCGAGCGGCATGTCGGTGTGAACCAGGTAGGTCTGGCGCGCCAACGCCTCGGCATCGGGGTCGGGGCCCAACTCCTCGGCCAGCCCAACCGAGCAGATCGCATGAACCATGTTCTCATCGAGCTGGATGCCGCGCAACCCGTCCGCCGGCTGAGTCAGGAGCGTGATCGCACCGTCCAGCGTATCGCCGACACGGTCGACCAGATGCGGGCCTGTGTCGATGTCAATATGAAGCCTCGGGTGACGAGCCCGCAGATCGGGCAGCTTGGGGAACAGGCGCTGCGTTCCGAATAGCGGCATGACGCCAAGCCGCAGTCGCTGGGTCTCCACCTTTTCGGACTGGGTCTCCACCGCCACCGCGAGCGCGTCGAGCAGCGGGGCCACCGCGTCGTGAAAGGTGCGCCCCTCGTCGGTGAGCTGCATCGTCAGGCCGGAGCGGGAGAACAGCTTGCGACCGGTGAACTCTTCCAGGCTCGTTATCCTACGTGACAGCGCCGAGGGGCTGAGGCCAAGCTCGGTGGCCGCCGCGCGCGCCGAACCCAGCCGCACGACGCGCACGAACGCCTCGAGGGCACGCAAGGGGGGAAGCGGGCGCATTGTCCGGCGCTTGTCGGCTGATGGCGCCGCCCTGTCGAGCGCTAACCTATCGCACCGAAACAGAACTTAACCTAAAGCAACTCTTGTCGCTCGTGTAATCGAACTGGCATCTGTTGAGCTGCAACCAGACGATCAATCAGCAGGCAAACCTGTCGATCCAACCAAGCCCGATCGAAGTGCGTCGCTTAAACAGCAGTCCCATCGTTCGCGGGCGTCTGGGGAAGATGCAACCGCAACCGGGTGACGTGCGTATCGTTGCCCGCCACCACTTCTATCCGCCATCCGCTTGGATGGAGCAGGATTGCGCCCGGCTTGGGCACGCCTTCGGCCAGCACGAAGGCCAGACCACCAAGCGTGTCGACCGCCTCCTCCACTTCGGCAATGCGCTGATCAGCGACGAATAGCGCCACATCGTCAAGTTCGGCGCGCGCATCGGCTTCCCAAACACCCTCATCCACCTGCTTGATCAGTGCGACGGGCGCCTCGTCATGCTCGTCCTCGATCTCGCCAACGATCTCCTCAACCAGGTCCTCGATGGTGATGATGCCGTCGGTGCCCGAGAACTCGTCGACCACGATAGCCAGGTGCGTGCGGCTGGTGCGCATGTCCGCCAGCACATCGAGGGCGCTTCTTGCCTGCGGCACATAGAGCGGCTGGCGCATCAGACTGGTCCAGTCGTCGGGCGCGCGCCGCTCGCCGGTCTGCCAGCCTTGCGCGACATGAACGAAGACATCCTTGATATGCATCATCCCGATGATGTCATCGAGGCTTTCGCGATAGACCGGGACCCGGCTGACCCCGTGTTCGGCGAACAAGGCGATCAGCTCTTCCCAGCCGGCTTCTGCGTTGATGGCAATAATCTCGCCGCGCGGAATGGCCACCGAGTCGGCGTCGTGGTCGCTGAAATGCAGCAGGTTGCGCAGCATCGTGCGCTCGACCGAAGACAGGTCGCCCTTGGCATGCTGCTCGGCCGGATCCTCGCCATTGACCTCGTGCTCGTCGATCGCCTCCTCGAGACGTTCGCGTAGCGAGGTGTCGCCCTCTTCCTCGAACAATCGCCGGAAGGCACCCCAAAGGCCGCCGTTACTGTCTGCGTCTCCCAGCTGGGAATCGCCGTTTTTCGTCGTGTCGGGCATAGCCGAAGCTGCTGCGTCCTTGAACATTGCCCGGGGCCCTAGCTGCCCCGCTCAGCCATATGGGTCGCAAACCCCCATCAGTGCAAGCGCTTGTATCTCGAGCGCCTCCATCGCCGCGGCATCCTCATCGCCGGTTTCATGATCGTAACCGGCCAAATGGAGCAGCCCGTGGACGATCAGATGCGCGACATGATGCTCGAGCGAAATGCCCTTTTCTTCCGCCTCGCGCGCGCACGTTTCGTGGGCAAGCGCGATGTCGCCAAGCATCACCGGCGGACCGCCCGGCGCGAGCATGAGCAGTTCCTCGCGGGAGAGCATGGGGAAAGAGAGCACGTTGGTCGGCTTGTTCTTGCCCCGCCACTCGCGATTGAGCGCGTGCACCTCGGCGTCCGAAGTGAACAGCAGGCTGGCGCAGAGGCGCGGGTCGGCGAGTTCGGGCGCGACCGTACGGGCAGCGGCTACGGCGCGCTCGATCAGCTCTTCCCGGCCAGCCCCGGTCCACGGCTCCTCGATCCTGATGTCCGGCTTCATGGCTTGGCCCTATAACGGTCGGATGTGGTTTGCGTTAGCGGGTTCGGTAGGGCAGCTTTTGGGTGGAAACCCGACGTCGACGAAATTATGCCGGAGGACATGACAAACCAAGCCGAGCCCACTGCTTTCGCATTTGAAGCGATGGGCGAGACCGGCGGTCATTGTGACTGTTGTGGCAACGAAAGCCGCCGCGTCTGGGGCATGGTTCATCAGCAGGGCGGCCCAACAGTGGCCGCATACTGGATGCACTGGACGGTAGGACATCTCAGCATACCGGGAGCCAATCTCGACCTGGTTCTCGGCAAATGGGGCGACGGCACTGGTGCGAGCGATCGGTTTGGCGTCGCAATGGTTCATCGTCAACTTGAAGACGGTACGCCTTCTCTCACGGTCATCGATGCGGGCGGAAGGTTCAGCGATCCAGACCTGGCCGCTACAGTCTTGGCACGACGCGATGTGATTGGCACGCCTCTGGCCGAGCAGGTGTTTTCCGTCGTGGATGCGATTTACCTGCAGGACGGCCGCTTCTTCTGAATTGACCAATGTCCGCAATGGGGTCGCTAGCTGCCGTCGCCCTCGTATGCTTCCACAATGCGCCCGACGATCGGGTGGCGCACCACGTCGGCCACGGTGAAGCGAGTCACCCCGATCCCCTCGATGCCCTCGCATCGGGCCACTGCGTCGTGCAGCCCGCTTTGTGCCGCGCCGCCGAGGATGTCGATCTGCTTGGGATCGCCGCACACCACCATGCGGCTGTTCTGGCCGAAGCGGGTCAGGAACATCTTCATCTGTTCGCGCGTGGTGTTCTGCGCCTCGTCCAAAATGACGAAGGCATCGGCCAGCGTGCGGCCGCGCATGAAGGCGATGGGCGCGATCTCGATCTCGCCCGAGGCGATGCGCCGATCGACCTGCTCGGGCGGCATGCAATCGTAGAGCGCATCGTAAAGCGGGCGCAGATAGGGGTCGACCTTCTCCTTCATGTCACCGGGCAGGAAGCCCAGACGCTCGCCCGCCTCCACCGCCGGGCGCGAGAGGATCAGGCGTTGCACGCTGCCGGTGATGAGCTGGCTGACCGCCTGCGCCACCGCCAGATAGGTTTTGCCGGTGCCTGCCGGCCCGAGTGCGAAGATCACCTCGCGGCTGGCGAGTTGGCGCATATATTCGCCCTGCATCGCCGAGCGCGGCACGATCGTCTTGCGCCGCGTGCGGATCATGACCGACGGCACCTTGGCCTCGCGGGTTATGATGCCTTCCAACGTAGGCTCGCTCGACATGGCGATGAGCGCCTCGATTGTGCCCGCGTCCATCTCCTGGCCGGTCAGCAGTCGCTCGTGCATCTTGGTGAGCACGTCGCGCGTGCGCGCCACTTCGTCGGGCGCGCCTTCGATCAGGATCTTGTTGCCGCGCGCGCCGATATAAACGCCGAGCCGGTTCTCGATCTGGACCAGGTTGGCGTCGAACTGGCCGAACAATGCGCTGAGCACCGCTTGCTCGTCGAACGCCAGCTCGAGCCGCGCCCTCTCGCCGTGCCCGCTCACCGCCGACCCACCCGCCGCCAGTGCGCCTACAGGCGGATCGCTTGCGCTTTGACCAAACCTATCCGCTTCATGCGACCTTCGTGCCATGCATTCTCCCGCGTGCGTATCAGTGCGGGTCTATAACAGGCAGACGCGCAGGCAAAGCGCCTGTTGCATCGGCGGTGGCCAGAACAGGAGATGATGGCGGGAGGCCCGGCCGTGGCGCGGCCTCCCATTGCGCATGAGTCAGGCGGCGCGCAGTGAAGGCGCACCGGAGCGGCGGCGGCGCAGCACCGAGCCGATGGCACCGAAGCCGACGAGCATCATCGCCCATGTGGAGGGTTCGGGCACCTCGCCGGTAACACGGAAGTTCGCATCGCAATTGTTGTTCGCGCCCTGGCAGTTGGAATAGATATTGCCGCTGGCGAGCAGCCGACCGCCGGCATAGGCGTCTCCGCCCAGGAACTCGCCGGTCTGCACCCGGAAGTCCGGACCCACGATCAGCGCCGCTCGGGCGGAGGTGGCGGACAGCACTGCGGTGTAGAAGGCGCCGTTGGTCACCGCGACATCGGGCAACGCGAGATCGACAAAGGCCCGGTCGCCGCGCGAGGCGATGGTCTCGGGCAGGCTGAAGCTCTGGGTGAACAGCGGCGTGCCGGTCAGCGTTTCGCCCTGGAACAGCGAGAATGTGAGCGGCGAGTTGGCGGCACCGGGATTGAGTGTGCCGAACTCGAAACCGATCGAAGTGATCGAGCGGCTGAAGGCGGTGAAGCTCTGGCCGATCGGATGGGTGAAGGAGATGGTCTGCTGACGGGTGGCCAATGGTCCGGACTCAACTTCGAGCGTCACCAGCTCGGCAGCATTGGCGGTGACGGGAAGCGCGGCGAACATCGCTGCGAATGTGACGGTGCGAAGTGAAACCATGGTGCTATGCCCCTTTTGCTGTTGGCGGGGCGGTTGGTGAACCTTGTGCTTTGCAGGAGAAAGGCACCCATACGACAGGCTTGCGACACCAAACGCCTTGCGCGCTTACCTGCAAGCGGGTTTGTGACGCATAGCTGCCCCCCGTCAGCGGGCGTCACATGCTACCTTGCGGGTTGCTCAATTGACGTCGGAAGGCACCGTCTCGAGCAGCCGAGCGCGCAAGGAGTTCGGCCCCGCAGCGGTCAGTTCCACTTCGACCAGATCACCGACCTTCAGGTGCGGCGCGTCGAGCAGCACCGATTGCAGCCAGGGCGACTTGCCCAGCCACTGCCCGCCAAGCTTGCCGCACCGCTCGATCAGCACCGCGCAACGCCGGCCCGAACTCGCCCGGTTGAAGGCCAGTTGGCTACGTCCAAGTGCCTCCTGCAACCGGCGCAAACGTTCCTCCATCACCTCGCGCGGGACCTGGCCGGGCATACTTGCGGCTGGAGTTCCGGGGCGCGGCGAATACTTGAAGCTGAAGGCATGTGCGTAGCCCACTGTTTCGATGAGCGACAGGGTCGCCTCGAAATCGGCCTCGCTCTCGCCCGGGAAGCCGACGATGAAGTCGCCCGAGACGGCGATGTCGGGCCGCGCCGCCCGGAAGCGTTCGATCAGCGCGATATAGCCCTGCGCGGTATGGCTGCGGTTCATTGCCTTCAGGATCCGGTCCGATCCTGACTGCACCGGCAGGTGGAGATATGGCATCAGCTTCTCGACCTCGCCATGCGCGGCGACGAGACCATCGGTGACGTCGCCCGGATGGCTGGTGGTGTAGCGGATCCGCGCGATGCCCGGCAGCATGGCGATTGCCCGGACCAAGCCGTCCAGCCCGCATGGCCGCCCCGCCGCATCCACACCGCTCCAGGCATTGACGTTCTGGCCCAGCAGCGTGATCTCGCGCGTTCCGGCCTGGGCCAACTCGCCCGCCTCGTCCACCAGCGCGCCGAACGGCCGCGAAATCTCGGCTCCCCTGGTATAAGGAACGACGCAATAGGTGCAGAACTTGTCACATCCCTCCTGCACTGTCAGGAAGGCCGAGGGGGCGGCCCGGCGGCGTTTGGGTAGGGCGGTGAACTTGTCGTCCTCGGGCATCTCAGTATCGAGCGCCCGTTCGCCTTGTGCCGCACGGGCGATCAGCGCCGGCAAGCGGTGATAAGCTTGCGGACCGACGATGACGCCCACCGCCGGCGCGCGGGTGAAGATTTCGTCGGCTTCGGCCTGCGCCACGCACCCGGCCACGGCGATCATCGGCTGCGATCCGTCGTCCCGCCGCAGCCGGCCGATATCCGAGAACACCTTTTCCGCCGCCTTCTCGCGGATGTGACAGGTGTTTAGCACGACGAGGTCCGCGGGCGATCCTTCGGCGGCGGGCGAGAGGCCTTCAGCGACAAGCAGATCGGCCATCCGCTCGCCATCATAGACGTTCATCTGACAGCCGAAGTTCTTCACCTTGAAGGTGCGGGGGAGGGTGGTGGACCGCATGGCGCCCGCGAATAGGACAATGGCGCGGGCAAAGCAAAGCCGTCCGCCTGTGCCGGCGTGTGCTGCATCGCGTGCACCGATCACGCGGCCGTGATCGAGCGGTCAGTGCCCCAGCGCGTTGTCGATTGCTGCTTGCGCCGCCCGGGCTATGGTTTTGCGGTCCGCCATATCTTTCCCGCCCAGCGGTTCGAGATAGATGATGGTCAGCCGGACAGGTCTTGGCCTGGCGAGCACGCGCATCACGTTGCTGAGGCCCGGCTCATCGCCCACCCAGGCGATCTGTTCCGCGTCGCGATAACGAAGCGCCACCGGTTGGACGGCGACCTGCTTGCCGCTCGGCACGCGCGCCGCAGCAGCAAGCAGGGCGCTCTTGAACGGCATCAGTTGTCGCCCGTCTCCCGTGGTGCCTTCGGGAAATATGACCATCGGATGACGCCCCAGTCCCGCCTCGATCGCGCCGACCTGCGTTGCCACCGTACCGCGCTGGTCGCGCGCGATGAAGACGGTCTCGTTCTGCGCGCACAACCAGTGCAGCGCCGGATGGCTTTGCAATGCGTCGTTGGCGACAAAGGTGGCACGCGCCGCTCCGGCCAGGGCAAGGATATCGAGCCAGCTGACATGGTTCGCAACCAGCAGCACGGGCCGCACTGCACGATGACGCTGTGTCGTCACGACCAGCCCGGCCAGCCGTCCCACTCCTGCCAGGAAGACAGGCGGCACGATGTGGCGGCGTCCGGCGAGCGTCAGCAGCAGGTGCGGCGCGATGATGAGACCGAACCATAGCATTATCGCGCCGATCCGGCCGATTACTATGACCCAGCGCCAGCCGAGCGCAGGCATTTCAGACATGGTGATGGACGGCGCTGGGTTAGGAACGCCGTCAGTTCTCGCGGTCGATCCGGACGCCGTAAAGCTCCATCCGGTGGTCCACCAGGCGATAACCAAGCTTCTCGGCAATTTCCTTCTGCAATGCCTCGAGCTCGGGATCGACGAACTCGACCACCTTGCCTGTCTCGACATCGATCAGGTGATCGTGATGCGCTTCGGGCGCCGCCTCGTAACGCGCTCGGCCATCACCGAAGTCGTGCCGGTCAAGAATGCCCGCTTCTTCGAACAGGCGCACCGTACGATAGACCGTGGCGATAGAGATCTTGGGATCGATCGCCGCGGCGCGGGCATGCAGGCGCTCGACATCGGGATGGTCGTCGCTGTCTGAAAGCACTTTGGCGATAACCCGCCGCTGCTCGGTGATGCGAAGCCCGCGTTCGGCGCACAGCGCTTCCAGATCGATGCCGTTTTGCAATCCATCCACCTTGTTATCGCGCCGTCCGTAATGAACGATGTCCCAAATGAACAATGTCCCAAATGAACGAAACGCCCCGCCGATGATAGGCCGACGGGGCGCTTTTTCAACCTTAACCGCGAGACCGAAACTCAGCCTTGCGCACTAGTCGAACCGTCAGGCGGCGTCGGCGGGAGCTGCCTTCTTGCGCCCGCGACGCTGCCCGGGCTTGCGACCAAGTCCGATGTCCTTGGCCAACTGGCGTCGCTTCTCGGCGTAATTGGGAGCAACCATCGGATAATCGACGGGCAAACCCCAGCGATTGCGATATTCCTCGGGCGTCATGCCGTAGGCGGTCATCAGATGCCGCTTGAGCATCTTCATTTTCTTGCCGTCTTCCAGGCACACCAGATAATCGGGCTTCACCGACTGACGGATCGGCACTGCAGGCTCGAGAGGTTCCTCGACCACCTTCTCCGTCCCCAAGCCCGAAAGCGCGGTATAAACATTCTCGATCAATGCCGGCAGAGTATCGACGTCGACATTGTTGTTTGCGACATGGGCCGTAACGATATCGGACGTGAGCGAAATCAGCATCTCGTTCATGTCATCATTGGACTGTTCCATCATTTCCTCTTTCTTAGGCGACCTTAGCATTTATCACACCTGTCTCGCAGGTGTACCTTACTGGAATGGCAAGGCAAAATTGCAATTACAAGAGGGTTGGCGTGGAAATCAACAAGTAAAGGTCACGCCGATCCATTATTGCTTCCATCGTCACGGGACAGCGTCAACGCATCGAATTGTTCTCCGGCCTTGGATTTATAATAAGCTCGGCGACGGCCGACCTGATGGAACCCATATCGAGCGTAAAGTTGGATGGCTTGGTTGCCCTCCCGTACCTCAAGAACCAGCTGATGCGCATCGCGCTCTCTTGCGGTGACGATGAAGCGTTCGAGCAGCCTGGCCCCGACCCCGCGGCGGCGATAAGCGGGATCGACCGCGATGAGAAGCAGTTCCTCCTCCCCCGCCGCTCCGCGCGACATGGCAAAGCCCACCGCTCGCGTTCCGGACACAGGAGCGCGCCCATCGGGGCCGGCCAGCAGACACCAGGTGTTGGGCAGCGCCAGGGCTTCTGCCACCTGAGTGTGGGTCCAGGCCTCGCCATAGGTTGGATCGAATGCGCGATCCATGACCGCCATGATGTCATCGAGCATCTTGGCTCACCTCAACCCGCCTGGATCAGCGAGCGCGTCTGCCGCAATGCCGGAGATTGAAGGTGCGGCGTCGGGCGCGCGGCCGTAGAGTGGTGCCAGATCGTGGCTGAAGATGCTGCCCGGTAGCAGATCGACGCAGCGCGCATCGGGCAGGAGATCGAGAGCCGCACCGCTTCCCCGCAGTTTCACCAACGCCTTCGCGGCATTGCCGGCGACCAGCGGATGCACCGCGGCAAGCACGGCATCGCCGGGCGAAAGCGACATGGCTGGCACTCGGGTACTGCCGCAAGCTGAGAAGTTGGCGACGAACCATTGGCCATGACCACCCTCCATCGCCACACTGACGGCAACCTGCTCGCCGCGGCGTTCGCGCGCCATGGCCGCCACCAGTGCCAGCGTCGGATAACCCGTGACGCGCACCTTCCAGGCAAGCCCCAGCGCGCGCGCCGCTGCGATACCGATTCGCAGACCGGTGAAGCTGCCCGGACCGAGCGAAACGCAGATCGCCCCGGCGCGGCCTCGCTCGGGCAGGTCGGCAATGAGCGGGACGAGCCGTTCGGCGTGGCCCCTACCGATCAGCTCGTATGCGCCCGAAATCAGCGCGTCGCCATCGAACAGCGCTACCGAACAGGCAGGGCTTGCGCATTCGATGGCCAGCACGCGCATGATGCTGCTCGAATGCGCGCTAAAGGACTTGGTTGAACTTGCCGAAATCGGGCCGAGGCGAGCGCGCAAAAAGGCTTGCCTTGTCGCCATGACCGATTGCGCACAGCCAGTCCGCACGCCAGCGCGGATGATCGGCGAAAAAGTCGCGCGTCACGCCGTCCTGATCGAAGCCTGACATCGGTCCGCAATCGAGCCCCAATGCGCGTGCGGCCAGCATGACATAGGCACCTTGAAGCGCGGAATTGCGCATGGCGTTCTCGCGCCGCAGGCCCTCGTCGGCAAACCAGGGCCGGGCATCGGTGTGCGGGAACAGCCACGGCAATTCATCGTGGAAATCCAGATCATAGCCGATGATCAGACAGACGGGCGCAGTGCGCACCTTGTCCTTGTTGCCCTCGCTCGCACGCACCGCCAGCCTGTCGCGCGAGGCTTGCGAACGGCACCAGACGAACCGCCCGGGGTGCTGGTTGGCCGAGGTCGGCCCCATCTTGGCAAGCTCGTAGATCTGCTTGATCTGACTTTCGCTGACCTCCTCGTCGAGCCAACCATTATAGCTTCTGGCTTCCCGATAGAGCTGGTCGAGCGCGGTGTCGGACAGGACTTGCGGCATGGCGGAGCTAGGGCTTTCTATTCCTGAAAAGAGTGTTTGCGACAACAACGTGTCCTGCCGCGACGCGGTCAGGCAGCGCGCACCTCAAGCACCTCGGGAACGTAGTGCTTGAGCAGCCCCTCGATGCCATGCTTGAGCGTAGCGGTCGAACTCGGGCAGCCCGAACACGCGCCCTGCATGGCAAGATAGACCACGCCTTCGCGAAAGCCGCGATAGCGAATGTCCCCGCCGTCGCCGGCAACCGCTGGCCGCACGCGGGTTTCCAGCAAATCCTTGATCTGGGCGACGATATCCTCGCTACCCTCATCATCGCCGAGCTCGCCTGCGTCTTCCTCGCCCGGAACCGCGATCGCGCCGGCGCCCCCTGCGGCAAAAAGCGGTGCGCCGGACACGAAGTGGTCGAGCAGCACCGCAGCCACATCGCCCTTCAGTCGCGGCCAATCCGCACCGGGCGCCGCGGTGACCGAGACGAAGTCATGGCCGAAGAACACGCCGGTAACCTCGCCGGTATCGAACAGCGCCTGAGCAAGTGGTGAGGCTTGCGCTTCTTCAGGCGAGGCGAAGTCGCGCGTTCCTTGCGCCATAACCTCGCGGCCGGGCAGAAACTTGATCGTCGAAGGATTGGGCGTTGCTTCTGTCTCGATAAACATAGGCAGCGATGTAGGGCCAAGCGGCCCGCACGACAAGCGCCCCAAGACGGCGAAAGGGGGTCGAGAGGGTCGCCGGACACTGCTGCGGCGGGCTGCTTAGCGAACGATCGCTCCAATATCCAACCGCAATTGCGCCTGCATTCACTGGCGCTTCATGGCATCGAACCCTATTACAACTGTCATGTCTGCCCTGTCGCGCGCGCTCGCTGCCCTGCTTCTGCTGGTTCCCCCTTTTGCCGGTTCGGTTGCCGCGCAAGATATTTCACCGCTCCCGCCGGCTTCGTCACAGCCGGTCGCCGGCCCGCAATACGCGCAGCCGGACGATCCGTGGATCTATCGCGATACCGACATTCCGATCGATCGCGAATGGATGATGGGCGAGCTTCCCAACGGCGTGCGCTATGCGGTCCGCAACAACGGCGTTCCCCCGGGACAGGTGTCGATGCGCGTCGCCATCGATGCGGGCTCGCTGCATGAGCGTGATGACGAGCAGGGATACGCTCATCTCATCGAGCACCTGATCTTCCGCCAGTCACGCTATTTCGGCGATGGCGAGGCGATCCCGCACTTTCAGCGCTGGGGCGCCTCGCTGGGCCACGATACCAATGCCACGACCAGCCCGACCCAGACTGTCTACAAGCTCGACCTGCCCAACGCGCAGCCCCAGCGGCTCGAAGAAAGCGTGCGCCTGTTCGCCGGCATGATCCAGGAGCCTACGCTCAGCGCGGACAACGTCGCCACCGAACTGCCGATCGTGCTGGCCGAGCGGCGTGACATGGCGGGCGTTGGCCTGCGCATTGCCGATGCGTCGCGCGAGGTTTTCTTTTCCGGCCAGCCACTCGCCTCACGCAGCCCCATCGGCCCGGTCGCCACGCTTAAGAATGCCGATGCCCAGGGTGTCCAGGCCTTTCATAGGCGCTGGTACCGGCCCCAGAACACCGTGGTGGTTCTGGTGGGGGACGCCGACGCCAAGATGCTCGCGACGCTGGTCGAGCGCTATTTCGGTGACTGGACTGTCGCTGGCGAGCCTACGCCCGAGCCCGATTTCGGTGCTCCGGTAGCGCCTGTCGACGCGCCTGCGGACCGGCCGGTGGGAGAGACCCGCGTCATCGTCGAGCCCGGTCAACCGCGTGCGCTCACTTACGCCTATCTGCGCCCGTTCGAGCAGGTAGTCGACAACCTGGAATATAACCGCGGTATCCTTATCAATACCGTGGCGCTGTCGATCATCAATCGACGGCTGGAGAGCCGTGCACGGGCCGGTGGAAATTATCTCTATGCGGGTGTGAACCGCGAGAGGCCCAGTCGCTCGTCCGATGGCACCTATATTACCTTCGCTCCGCTTACCCAGGACTGGCAAAGCGCGCTGAGCGATGTGCGCGCGACCATCGCCGATGCGCTCGCCACGCCGCCTTCCGAGGCAGAGATCGCGCAGGCCATCGCGCAGATCGACATTGCCTTTGTCGACATGGTGGGACAAGCGGAGATCCAGGCCGGTTCCTCGCTCGCTGATGATCTGGTGAATGCGGTTGATATCCGTGAGGCGGTGGCCGCGCCCGAAACCTTCCTCTCGGTGTTCCGCGAGATGCGTTCACGCTTCACCCCCGAGGCCATCCTGGAGCATACAAAGGCGCTGTTCGATGGCGATGTTATCCGCGCGATCCTGCTGGTTCCCGAGCTCAGCGAGGCCGATCCCGCGGCGTTGCGCCAGGCATTGCTGGCCCCGGTAACCGGAGCTCGCGAAGCGCGCGAGGAGACGGCCAAGCTCGACTTTGCCGACCTGCCGCCGATCGGCACGCCCGCTCCTGCCATCATGCGCGAACGGCTGGGTTTTCGCGATGTCGACAAGCTGACCTATGCCAACGGCGTGCGGGCGCTCGTCTGGCGAACCGATAACGAGCCGGGCCGGGTGACGGTGCGTGTGCGGTTCGGCGACGGCCGGCAGGCGTTCGCGCCCGATGAGGGCACTTATGCCTGGCTTGGCCAGATGGCGCTGATCAATTCGGGTCTGGGATCGCTCGATCAGGACGATCTCGATCGCCTGGCGTCGGGCCGCAAGCTGTCCTTCGACTTCGCCGTCGAGGACGGCAGTTTCCGCTTCGAGGGGCTGACCCGGGCAGAGGATGTCGCCGATCAGCTCTATCTGTTCGCCGCCAAGCTCGCCCAACCGCGCTGGGATGCGGCACCTGTCGAACGCGCCAAGGCAAGCGGTATGCTGGCCTACGAGAGCTATGCGAGCAATCCCATCGGCGTGGTCAACCGGGATCTGGACTGGCTGCTGCGCGACCAGGACCCGCGCTTCGCCACGCCTGCACCTGAAGCGCTGCAAGCCGCATCGCCCGACCAATTCCGCGACGTGTGGAGCCGCGTGTTGGCCGAGGGGCCGGTGGAAGTGGCGGTGTTCGGCGACATCAATCCTGCCGCCACGATCTCTGCGCTCGACCGGACTTTCGGAGCGCTGCCACCTCGGCCGGACTTGGCCCAGGCAGCGGCGGGAGAGGCGCCGCGCATCTCCTTCCCGCCGCCGAGCGAAACGCCGCAGGTGCTCGTGCACTCGGGCGATAAGGATCAGGCCGCCGCGGTCATTGCCTGGCCCACGGGCGGGGGCACGCAGGATATCGCCCGCGCGCGCAAGCTCGAGCTTCTGGCTCAAGTGTTCGGCAACAGGCTGCTCGATGCCTTGCGCGAGCGGGCGGGCGCTGCCTATTCGCCGTTCGTTGCGTCGAACTGGCCGCAGGATATCGACAAGGGCGGTGCCATCCTGGCTCTCGCACAGGTGCAGCCGGTCCATATTCCGGGGTTCTTCATCGAGGCCGAACAGATCGCCGCCGATCTTGCTGCCACCGGTCCGACCGCCGATGAGCTTGCCAGGGTGATCGAGCCGGTCCGCCAAATGCTCGCACGCGCGCAGACGGGTCACACCTTCTGGCTCAACCAGCTCGATGGTGGGGCGTTCGATCCGGCGATTGTCGCGGCAGCTCAACCTGGCACCTTGTGGCGCGACTATGTCGAAACCACCGCCGCCGAACTGCAGGTTTTGGCCCAGACCTATCTGACGGGTCGCGGCGGCTTCAAGGTGGCGGTGCTGCCGGCGTCGCTAGCGGGGCAGGCGGACGAGCTGTTCGCCACCGGCACCGCGCTGGGCCGGCGATAGGCATTCCGCCAGCACATCACGAGGCAACCGCAACCCCCTTGCCCATGTAACCTTTGCCCCTTGCCTCGGCAGCCTGTATCGGCGCAGCGCGCAACATGACAAAGGTCGAGAGGCGGGACGAACTGAACGTGGCTCAGGATTGGCAACCCGATAGCTGGCGAAATCCGCGCTTCGAGGCGCGGCATCTGCCGGTTTACGAGGATACGGACGCGCTGGCCGCCGCCGAGACCACGCTCGCCGGCTATCCGCCGCTGGTGTTCGCCGGCGAGGCACGTCAGCTGAAGCAGCGGCTTGCCGATGTCTCGCAGGGCAAGGCCTTTCTCCTCCAGGGTGGCGACTGTGCCGAGAGCTTCGCCGAGTTCGGCCCCAACAATATCCGCGATACCTTCCGTGTCATCCTGCAGATGGCCGCGGTGATGACCTTTGCCGGGAAGATGCCGGTGGTGAAGGTGGGGCGGATGGCGGGCCAGTTCGCCAAGCCACGAAGCTCGGCGACCGAGACGAAAGGCGACGTCACGCTGCCCAGCTATCTGGGCGACAACGTCAACGCGATCGAGTTCGACGCGGCTTCCCGGCGCAACGATCCCGATCGCATGGTGCGCGCCTATAGCCAGGCCGCCGCCACGCTGAACCTGCTGCGCGCCTTTGCCGGCGGCGGCTATGCGAACCTGCGCCAGGTGCACCAGTGGACGCTCGACTTCATGGGCCGATCGCCTTGGGCCGACCGGTTCCGCGATGTCGCCGACCGGATCGGCGAGGCGCTCGACTTTATGGAGGCCTGCGGCATCGATCCGGGCTCGACACCGCAGCTCAAGACCGCCAGCTTCTATACCTCTCACGAAGCGCTGCTGCTGCCCTACGAACAGGCGATGACGCGGCAGGATTCGCTCAGCGGCGAATGGTTCGACACCTCGGCGCATTTTCTGTGGGTGGGCGACCGCACGCGGTTTGCCGATAGCGCGCATGTCGAGTTCCTGCGCGGGATCGGCAATCCGATCGGCATGAAATGCGGCCCCAGCCTCGAGCCCGACGCGCTGCTCGGTTTGCTCGACAAGCTCAATCCCGCGCGCGAGCCCGGGCGGATCACGCTCATCGCCCGGTTCGGTCACGAGAGGGTGGAAGCCGGGTTGCCGCGACTGGTGAGCAGGGTAGCGCGCGAGGGCCATCCGGTGGTCTGGTCGTGCGATCCCATGCACGGCAATGTCGTCAAGTCCGACAGCGGCTACAAGACGCGGCCATTCGATCGCATCCTGGCCGAAGTGCGCAGCTTCTTCGCGGTTCATCGCGGAGAGGGCACCCATGCCGGCGGCGTGCATGTTGAGATGACCGGGCAGGACGTGACCGAATGCACCGGCGGCGCGGTGGCTATCACCGATGCGGGTCTTGCCCATCGCTATCACACGCATTGCGACCCGCGGCTCAATGCAGCCCAGGCGTTGGAACTGGCGTTTCTGATCGCCGAAATGCTCAATCTGGAGATGACCGAACGCCAGCGCGTCGCCGCCTGAGGCGCCATCCTGCCCCAAGTCCGGCGGAAAGAAAGCGGAACATCGGCCAAGTCGGGGCTTTGCTTTGCGGGACCGATCCTTCAAACTGGTTCCGCCTGCCAGCGCGAACCCAGGAGATCAGCTTGTCCCAGCCCCGCATCCGCCCAGTGCCGGCCCCGGGCCGCGGCATGGCGGAGCACTATGCCGAGACCCGGGCGCTCAGCATAGCGCTGGCGCAGTCGCTGAACGAGGCCGACGCCACGCTTCAGTCCATGGACGATGCCTCGCCCGCGAAATGGCATCTTGCGCATACCTGCTGGTTTTTTGAGACGTTCCTGCTGCGTGACAACGTGCCGGGTTACCAGCTGTACCGCGAGGACTGGCCGTTCCTGTTCAATTCCTACTACGAGGCGGAGGGCGCGCGCATTGCCCGGGACCGGCGGGGGATGCTCTCGCGGCCTACCCTCGCCGAAATCCTCGACTGGCGCGCCCACGTCGATGCGGCGATGGCGCCGCTGCTCGAAGATCCCACGCATTCCGGGCTCATCGCGCTTGGCCTGGCGCATGAGCAGCAGCATGGCGAATTGCTGCTCACCGATATCAAGCATGCGCTGTTCCACAACCCGCTTGGCCCGGCGATGTGGCCCGGCGATGCGGCCCGCGCAGTCAAGCAGCCCGAGCGCTGGCTGGAGCATCCCGGCGGCATTGCCCGCGTAGGTCATCAGGCCCAAAGCTTTGCGTTCGACAATGAGGGCCCGTGCCACCGCGTGCTGCTCGAGCCGTTCGCGCTGTCCGCCCGCCTGGTCACCAATGGCGAATGGCAGACCTTCATCGAGGATGGCGGCTATCGCGACAGCGCCTTGTGGCTGGCGGATGGCTGGAGCTGGATCAACGAGAACCGGATCGACGCACCGCTCTATTGGCGCCAGGGCGCAGGAGGGCCTGAACAGTTCACGCACCAGGGCTGGCAGGCGTGCGATCCCGACCGGCCTGTGACGCATATCTCTTATTTCGAGGCTGATGCTTTTGCCACCTGGGCGGGTCTGCGCCTGCCGACCGAGTTCGAGTGGGAGGCCATCGCGCGCGGGCAGGAGGCCGCCGGGTTCGACGCTGCGGCCGGCAACCAGCTCGACGAGGCCGCCCCGCCGCTGCCCATCGGCACCGCGCAGTTGTTCGGCGACTGCTGGCAATTCACGCGCTCGGCCTACCTGCCTTACCCTCGCTTCAAGCCGGCCGAAGGAGCGGTAGGCGAATATAACGGCAAGTTCATGTCCGGCCAGTTCGTGCTGAAGGGATCGTCATGTGCCACCATGCGCGGCCATTCGCGTCCCAGTTACCGCAACTTCTTCTATCCGCACCAGCGCTGGCAGTTCACTGGACTGCGCCTTGCCCGGGACATCTGAGCGCATGGCTGATCCGGGAATCGCGCTCGTCGATCTCGACGCCCAGGGTGTCGACCGCAACTTCAGAAGCCAAGTGCTCACCGGCCTGTCGCAAGCCCAAAAGGCGGTTCCCGCGAGATGGCTCTACGATGATGCCGGCTCGGTGCTGTTCGAGCAGATCACGCAGTTACCCGAATATTATCCCACGCGTGCCGAAACCCAGATCCTTAAAACCCGCGCGACTGATTTTTCGCGGCTGATCGGCCCCGGTCAGGCGGTGGTGGAGTTCGGCTCGGGTTCTTCGACCAAGACCCCGCTGCTTCTGCGCGCGATCGACCCTGCCGCCTATGTCCCACTGGACATAGCGGGCGATTTCCTGCGCGCTGCGGCCGCCGATCTGGCGGCGAAGTTTCCAGGCCTTCCTGTGCATCCGGTGGAGGCCGATTTTACCCGGCGGGTCCATCTTCCCGACCAGGTCGCACGGTTTCCCAAGCTGGGTTTCTTTCCCGGCTCCACCATCGGCAATCTGGTGCCGGATAGTGCGGTGGATCTGCTGCGCTCGATGAAACAGACGCTGGGCGAGGGATCGCTGCTGCTGATCGGGATGGATCTGGTCAAGGACAAGACCGTGCTGATGGCTGCTTATGATGATGCGGCAGGAACGACCGCGGCGTTCAACCTGAACCTTGTTCGCCGGATCAACCGCGAGCTTTCTGGCACTATTCCAATCGAGCATCTGACGCACGCGGCGCGCTGGGACGACACCTTTGCTCGGATCGAGATGCATATCGTTGCCCGGCAGGCGATCGCGTTCGAGGTGTCGGGGCAGAGCTTCGCCATGGCGCCGGGCGAGACCATTCATACCGAGAACAGCCATAAGTTTACCCGCCGCAGTCAGAACATGCTGCTGCTCGCGGGCGGGTGGACACCGCGCCAACGCTGGCTCGATAGCGATGAGCGTTTCTCGCTGATCCTGGTCGAAGCCACAGCGCCCAGGGAAGCCCCTTGACCGGCGCGCAGCAGACCTGGCCACGGCTCGACTACGCCACCCAGCAGCCGCCCATCGAAACCTGCCATCTGGTCCTGCAACTCATCGGCAAGCTACCCCTGCGCCTACTGCCCTGGGTCAATCACGGCTGGCACGTGGCCTTGCGGATCACTCCGCGCGGTTACGCCACGCAAGTGATGCCGGGCGGGGACAAGGGGGGCGGTGCGCGCCACTTCACCGCCGAGCTCGACGTGCATGACGGGAACATCGTTCTCGCCTGCGACAATGGCGCGCGTTGGGCCAGGCCCATCGCAGGCCGGACCATCGCCCAACTGCATGGCGATCTTACCGAGCTGCTGCATCGCGCCGGGCTGCCGGCCCCGCTGCATGGCGCGCCCAACGAGATGGCAGAAGCGATCGCGTTCGATCAGGATCACAGGCCACGTCACTGGGACCCGGACGCCGCCCGCGATCACCATGCCGCCTTTCTTCGCGCCGACGAGGTGTTCAACCGTTTCCGGGCGCAATATCTGGGAAAGTCCTCGCCCAGTCACCTGTTCTGGGGCAGCTTCGATCTGGCCGTGACCTGCTTTTCCGGCCGTGAGGCGCCCAAGCATCCGGGCGGAGTGCCCAACCTGCCCGATGCCGTCACGCGCGAGGCCTACAGCCAAGAGGCTATCAGCGCTGGCTTCTGGCTCGGCGGCCCTGGCTCGCTCCAGGAAGCCGCGTTCTATTCCTATGCCTACCCTATGCCGGACGCGCTTGCGCAAGCGGCGGTCGAGCCGACGGGCGCGGTTTGGCACGAGAAGCTCGGCGAGTTCGTTCTTCCCTATGCGCTGGTCGCCCGGGCGTCCGATCCCGCGTCCATGCTGATGGATTTCCTGCAATCCAGCTACCATGCCGCCGCCCGCCTGCTCGACTGGCCAAGCGGCCTGACCGTCACGCCTGCTATGGGCGCACCACCGCCGCAGCCGCAGTCGTCGTCGCAGTCGCCTTCATCGCAATGAGTTCGGCCGCTCCCTATATGAGCGATATGCGACCGCCCACCGCCTGGGATCATCTGCTTCATTCCTTTGGCGAAGTTCCGCAATCGGGATTGCTGCTGGCGGCGGTGGCCGCCATGCTCGTGGGTTTGATGGGCACCCTGCTGATCCGCAGCCTGCCGATGCTGGGCCGGCTCCTTCGGGTCACCAGCACGCTCAGCCTGATGGGCATCCTGCTGCTGGTCGTGGTCCAGGTCAGCCGAATGGACCTGCGCTTCGAGATGGCGGTGCCGCAGATCGGGCTGCCCGAACAGGTCGTCGAGGGCGGCGAGACGCGGGTTCAGCTGGAACGCGACGGGCATTTCTGGCTGACGGCCACGGTCAATGGCTTTCCTGCCCGCTTCCTGGTCGATACCGGTGCCACGCTTACCGCCGTCTCCGACGAGACCGCCGCCATTGCCGGCCTGGTCCCCCGCGCCGGCGGGCTGCCGATCATGATGCAGACCGCCAACGGCCCCATCGCCGCCGAACTTACCACCATCGACGAACTGCGCTTCGGCAATGTGGCCGCGCGCGGTCTGGATGCGATCATTGCCCCGGGGCTCGGCCGGACCAATGTGATGGGGATGAACCTGTTGTCGCGCCTCGCATCCTGGCGGGTCGAGGGCAATACGATGATCCTAGTCCCCAATCACCCGCAGCCCGTGGTGGAGGCGTTCGACCGCGACGCCTGACATCGGGTCGTCTGCCGTGACAGCTCGCTTAGGCCAGCATCCCGGCGCCCAGCACCACGAGCAGCCGGACGTCGATCGCCAGACCGCGTTCGCGCGCCTGGTCCACGAACCCTGTGATATCGTCCAGCGCCACCTTGTGGACGGTGATGTCCTCGCTTGCGTCTCCGCCACCCGGACCGACCTTCTCCAGACCATCGGCGCGCAGCAGGGTGAACCCCTCGCTGACCATCCCCGGCGAGGAGAAGAACTCGCCAAGATCGGTCCATTCGCGCGCGCGATAGCCCGTCTCCTCCTCCAACTCGCGCTGTGCCGAGGCGAGCGCATCCTCGTTCACCTCACCCGCGCCGTCGCCGATCAGTCCCGCGGGCAGTTCCAGGGCGCGGCGGCCAAGCGGAACACGATATTGCTCGGCCAGCACGATCTCGCGTCGGTCCGCCGGCCCATCCAGCGCCAGGATCACCGCCGCCTTGATCCCCCGTGCCCGGGCGACATATTCCCAACGGCCCCGCTGCTTGGCGGTGATGAACCGGCCCTGCCAGCGGATTACCTCGGGCGCGTCGGCGTCCGCCATGCTCACGCCGGCCTCACAGTTCTATCAGCCTGTCGGGCAGCTCGTTGATATCGTCCTCTTCGCGCGGGAAGTGCTCGGTCAGGATCGCGCCCACATCGCGCACGCCGGCCACCAGGCCCTCGGCGATGCGCCCGTGCCTGATCTCGGCCAGCATGTCGGCCATCGCCTCTCCCCAGGCTTCGGGCGCGACCTTCTCGAGCACTGCCCCATCGGCAACGATTTCGGCCCGATGCTCGCGCATGGAAAGATAAATCAGCACCCCGGTGCGACCATGCGTGCGCCGCTCGGCACCCACCTTGAACAGGTCGATCGCGCGGTCCTCCACCCGGTTGGTCTTGATGATGCCGGGGATCAGCGCGAACCGCACGCCGTCCGCAAGCTGGGCTGCCCAGACCAGGAAGAACACCAGGATCGCCAGGCTTGATGCGGTGGCGAACAGTTCGCCCGGGGTCCAGGTGTGGTTCCATTCGCCGTAGACCGTCTCGACCGGCCCGGTGGCGATATCGGGGATCAGCGCACACAGCGTGAGGAACGAGAACGAGGTCAGCGCGGCCCAGGCTAGCGCGATGTCGCTATAGCCATCGGATCGCTCGGCGATGACGGTGACGATCTCGCCCGAGGTCGCGCCCTCCGCCTCGGTCACCGCCGCGGTGACCTTGGCCTGGTCCTGCGGCTCCAGCATGAAGCTCACCAGGAGCCGCCCGCGCCACCGCCGTTGAAACCACCACCACCGCCGCCGAAACCGCCGAAGCCGCCCCCGAGGCCGCCGCCGAAACCGCCTCCGCCATCGCCAAAGCCGCCCCCGCCGAAGCCGCCGCCCCGGCCCATCGAGCTCAGCGCGCTCCATAACAGGACATCGCCGACCGCGCCCGCCGCACCGTAGCGCCGCCGTCGCCGACCTTTGCCACCCCGCCCGAACAGCAGCATGAAGCCGCCGATCATCGCGATCCAGAAGATGATGCTGCCAATAGTTGCGCCGCCCCCCTGTGGTCCGGCCCGTGCCGCGGCCGCCTCGGCTTCCTCGATGGCGGCTGCGGTGGCGGGATCCATGTCGAGCGTGGCGATGATGCCATCCACCCCGGCAGCGATACCGCCGGCATAATCATCGTCGCGAAAGCGCGGCACCATCTGGTCGCGGAAGATGCGGCCGGCCATCGCATCGGTCAAAGTGGTCTGCACGCCACGCGCGGTGGTGATCCAGGCATCGCGCTCATTGGGCGCGACCACCATCAAGGCGCCTTCCTCGGTGTCTTCGCCGCTGATGTCCCAGGTCTCGGCAAGCTGCTGCGCGAACATGTCGACGGGGAGGCCGTCGAGGCTGTCCACCGTCGCCACGACAATCGCGCGACCGGTCTCCCGATTATACTGCATCAGCCGCTGGGTAAGCGCCTGTTCGGCGGCGGGGGGAAGGATATTCGCCCCGTCATAGATAGGCCCGTCGGGTCTTGCGGGAAGCTCTTGCGCCCCCGCCATGCTCGCTGGCAGGATCGCCACCAACGCGAGCAACCACAGGACAAGGCGGATCATGACGGGTGCCGGCGAACCGATCAATTGGTCGCCGCGGCGGGCTCGGCAATATCGTCGTTCGCAGGCGCCGGGCGGGCGGCAGGCGTGCCGTCTGCGCCCATGTCACCGAAATCCACCTCGGGCGCGATCTCGGAGCCGGGCTGGGCGCGGAACGGCTCCATCGGCTCGGCGCCGTAGATCACGTTGGCGGCAATGGTGGCGGGGAAGGTGCGAATGGTGGTGTTATAAGCCTGCACCGCCTCGTTATAGCGCGTGCGGGCCACATCGATGCGGTTCTCGGTGCCCTCGAGCTGGGTCATCAGGTCGGCGAAACGGCCCTGGCTCTGAAGCACCGGATATTGCTCGACCACCACCATCAGCCGGCTCAGCGCCGAGCCCAGTTCGCCCTGGGCATTCTCGAACGCCTGGAACTGCTCGGGATTGGACAGATCGTCCGCATCGAGCTGGATGGAGCTAGCCCGCGAGCGCGCATCGATCACCTGGGTCAGGATATCCTCCTCGCTCTCGGCCGCGCCGCGCACGGTGGAAACCAGGTTGGGCACCAGATCGGCACGGCGCTGATAGGCGCTCTCCACATCCGCCCAGCGCGCCTTGGCTTCCTCCTCGGCGGTGGGAACCGTGTTGATGCCGCAAGCCGACAGCGCAAAGGCCGCGAGAAGGACGATGGCGGCACGAATTTTTGCGGCTGAGGGCATGGTGGTTGAACCTTCGTGTCGAAAATTGGGTCGTGAATAGCGGGATCGGACATCTAGCACGCGCTGTCCTGCGTTCAAGCGGCGCGGTTGCCGGGGCTTGTTCCGGTCTCGTGGCGATGCCAGATGCCCGGAGGCACGTGCTTGCAGGAGAACCAGCCCTGTTCCAGGAATTCAAGAAGTTCATCGCCCGGGGCAACGTGCTCGACCTTGCCGTGGGCGTCATCATTGGCGCGGCGTTCGGCAGGATCGTTACCGCGCTGACCGAAAGCATCATCATGCCGCTGATCGGCTGGGCGTTCGGCGATGTCGATTTTTCCAATTGGTTCATCCGCCTTGGTCCGATCCCGCAGGAATATTCCGGCAGCCCGACCAATTACGCCGAGCTCAAGGAGGCGGGCGTGCAGATGCTGGGCTATGGCGACTTTCTGACCCAGTCGGTCAATTTCATCATCATCGCCTTTGCGCTGTTCCTACTGGTGCGAACGGTCAATCGCGTGCTCGACGAGATGAACGAGAAGCAGAAGAATGCCGGCGACAGTTCCCTGAACGACGAGGTGCCGACCGATCCCCAGCTCGACGTGCTGAAGGAGATATTGGCGCAATTGCAGGGCGGACGCGCGCCACCGGCAAGCGGTCCGCAAGGCTGACCGGCGCTGGTCACTTCACATTAACTCCCGACGCGCTATATGGCACCGCGTCGGCTTCGGCCGGCTATGGCGATAAATTGCGGTGTGCCAGTATGCACAGCGGACCCGGGGGCAGTACCCGGCGGCTCCACCAGAAGCTTCGCTCGCCGAAGTTCCTGGCCGAAGTTCCTGATGGGGCCGAACTAGGATCGACGTGTGTTGAAGACCATCGTTTTCGCCCGGGCTGAGTAACCCGTTAAAGGCTCAAACACACACAAGTGCCAACGACAACGAAGCACTTGCTCTGGCTGCGTGACCTGACGGCTTAACGGCCTGATCTTACAAAGACCAAAGCACGGTTCGGACCGGACCGGGTAACAGAATCGGAAACCGGGGGCCCGGGGGTGCCTAGCAACAGAAATCCCCCACCTTCGTTGGCCGAACGTTAGATTGCTTCTATCCGCGACGAACAGATTTTGCTTCGTTTCAAGAGAACGGCACATCCTCCACCGGACGTTCGCCTGTATCGCTCGAAATTTATGCGCCTCCGAACGCGATATGTCGCATAGCTCGCGAGTAACCTGTGAGCATGCTTCGGCGGGTGCGCTCGAACCGCCCCTCCGACTACCCGCTCAGTGTCTTGTCCACCGCGCGTTCCAGTCGCAGGCAATCGAGGATCTTGGCGCCCGCCAGGAATACAGCCCCCGTGCAGGCGAGGAACAGCAGCTTGCCGGGCCAACCGGGGAAGCGCTCGAGATAGGTTATCCCACGGTCGCAGGCGCCAAGGGCCAGCGCGTAGATAATCATGTAAGCCTCGACCCGTGTCCGGATGACGAACAGCCGAGCGATCTTTTGCCACATCGTCGACCTCCCGCCGGTCTGCATTAAAGGTTCCAAAGCCGGGAAGGAAGGGCGGTCAGGCTAGCTCACCCATATCGAGACAGTCGAGCAGCTTGCGCCGCGCCCTGACCACTATGTCCGCCAGGCTTTCTCCGCCGATCATGCCGGCCTCGATCCGTTCTGGCCAATAGTTGGCGATGACCTGTTCGATACGGCCGGCCTTGTCCTCGTCGAGCATGAGGCGCGGGTCGATCGTAGCCGGATCGGCGACCACGCGCAGGCGCAGGCAGGCGGGGCCACCACCATTGGCCATCGACTGGCGCACGTCCACCGGCACGACATGGCGAATGGGTCCGCTGCCCTTCACCAGTTCCTCAAGCCATCGGCGGACAGGCTCGCTTGCCCAGGCTTCGGTGGGGATGACCAGCGTCTGCTCGCCCGAAGGCGGGGTGACCAGCTGGGCGTTGAACAGATAAGACCTTACAGCTTCAGAGAGGCCGATACGTGAAGCGGGAACCTCGATGATCCGGGCTTCAGGGCAGCGCTCGCGGATTACATCGTAAACCTGCGTCCGCTCGGCAAACGCCTGTTCGTGGCACAGCAGGACCTGCTCGTTGGCCACCGCCACCACGTCATTATGGAACGCCCCCGCCGCGATCGCCTCTGCCGACTGGGCGACGAACAGCACGCGCTCCGGATCGAGACCGTGGCACCGGGCGATGATGCGCCCCGCCTGCTCGTGCTGACGAGCGGGGAACGGTCCACCAGGCCGGCCATGGACGAAAAGCTCGATCCCGGACTCGCCATGCGCAGGCGCCAGACGCATGTGGTTCGCCGCGCCCTCGTCCCCGAAACAGGCGGGAACCGGACCATGCACGGCGAAGTTTTCGGCGTCGGCGAAGGCCAACCGCAACTGTGCCAGCGTATTGGGCCATTCATGCGCGCGGTGCGCCATGGTGACAAGATTGGCGACGGTAAGATGGCACCGCCCGTCCGACGTATCAGGCGCAGGCGAGACGGTGGCGGCATTGGCGGTCCACATCGCGCTGGCCGACCAGGCCCCGGCGACAAGGGCCGGTTCGGTCGTATCGTCGGCGGCCACTTCGCCGAGCCAGCGCATGTTCGGGCGGGGATGGGGAAGGAAAAAGCCCTGCGCCAGGCCCAGCGCCATATTGCCGCGCATTTTGGCCAGCCCCTGCAGCGCGGCTTCGCGCGGGTGCGAAACCTCGCCCTTGTGGGCCGTTGCAGCAAGGTTGCCGATGCTCAGACCGGCGTAATTGTGGCTTGGGCCGATGATGCCGTCGAAATTGATCTCGGTCAGCACGCTGCGCTCCTGGCAATAGCGTAGATCGAAGCCGGCAGCCGGTTCACCGCCCCACGCTCCAGATCTCGTCCCCCTCGCGCACCCCCAGCAACTCGGCCGCGCGCGCATCGATGGCGATCGCGCCGGGCGAGACGGAACGCGCCCCGTAGCAGCAGCGGAATTCGTCCAGCCGCCCGGCTGCGATCAGCGCTTTCGCGCCCTTGTCGAGCGCGGTGCCGGCAAGCGGCAAAGCCTGCGCATCGACGATGCTTGTCACCTTGTCGGTATGCGCGGTCATCGTCGGGCCGCCGTCGAAGATATCAACGTAGTTTTCATAAGCGAAACCCTCGTTCTCGAGCATCCGCATCGCCGCTCGCCCGCTGGGGTGAGGCAGGCCGATCACCTGGCGCGCATCCTCGGCCAGCATGGCGGTATAGACAGGGTGCTTGGGCATCAGATCGGCGATGAACTGGTTGCCGTGGATGGCGTTGAACTCGTCCGCCTCCTGGAAGCTCATGCCGAAAAACTTACCGCCGATCGCATCCCAGAACGGCGAGCCACCGCGCTCGTCGATAATGCCGCGCAGTTCGGCCAGGATCCGCGCCGAAAAGCGCGCACGATGCATGGCGATGAACAGGTAGCGGCTGCGCGCGAGCAGCATCCCCAGCCCGCCGGCCCGCTCGCCGGGATGGAGGAACAGCCCGCCAACCTCGCTCGATCCTTCCAGGTCGGTGACCAGACTCAGCATCTCGGCGCGCACCGTGCGCTCGAGTTCGCGCGAATGCTGGCTGAAGGTGGCGCGGCGATAGGAATAGAACGGCCAGCTCTCGCCCACCCGGCTGAACAATTGGCACGTGCCGCGCACCTGCCCCGTTTCGCGGTTCTCCAGCGCCAGGAGAAACAGATCATCCCCCAGCGTGTCGTCGTCACGCGCGAACGCGGCCGCGCTGCGCTCGAGCCTGGTGCCCAGCGCGCCGCGATCGGGCGGCAGATTGGTGAAGCCGCCGCCGGTCAGCTTGGCCATTTCATAAAGGGGCTGCAGGTCGTCCGGCGTTGCAGCGCGAATCACGAAAGTCACGCAAGCGCGCCTGTCGCCAGGCGGTGAAGCACAAGCGTGGACAGGGCCGCGCGCTCGGCGAGCGAGGGGATGATGAGATATTCGTCGGGTGAATGGATCGCTCCCCCGCGCACGCCCATCGTATCGACCACGGGCACGTCGCGGGCGGCAATGTTGTTGCCGTCGCACACCCCGCCGCTTGGCTGCCAGGCCAGCGAACGGCCGAGTGCGGCCTCAGTATCGCGCACCAGATCGAACAGGCGTTGGGCGCGCTGGTCCACTGGCTTGGGGGGCCGCGAGATGCCGCCATGCCGCTCGAGGCGCACCTCGTGATCGGCCTCGACTGCCCTTATGACCTCGACCATACCGATATCGAAGGACTCGGCGGCACAAACGGTCTTGGGGCGGATATTGAAGCGCAGTACCGCATGATCGGGCACCACATTATTGGCCGCGCCGCCGTCCATTCGTGCCGGATTGACCGACAAATCGTCGTGCTGCATCGCTTTCAGTCGCAGTGCCAAGTCGGCCAGCGCGACCAGCGCGTTGCGGCCATCCTGGGGATTGCGCCCGGCATGCGCGGAGCGGCCCGTCGCCACCACCAAATAATTGCCGCTCCCGCCGCGCGCATGAGCGAGCGTACCGTCGGGAAGCGCGGCGGGCTCGTAGGTCAGTGCGGCATACTTGCCCGCCGCCAGCCGGTCGATGAGCGAGGCGGATGAGAGCGAGCCTGTTTCCTCGTCCGAATTGATCATCACGTCGTAGCCCAGGCCGGCGGCGGCGGGGCTGCGCTCGAACGCGGCGAGCGCCTCGCACATCACCGCGATGCCGCCCTTCATGTCCGCGGTTCCCGGGCCGTTGATGGTGTGCTCGTCGAGCTTTCTGGTCGACTGAAACGGGTGGTCGATGGCGAACACGGTGTCCATGTGGCCGGTCAGCAGCACGCGGCGCGTCGCGTTGGGGCGCACACTGAGCACCAGATGATGGCCATGCGCGACCTCGCTCTGCTCACCCGAGGCGGCAATGGCGGTGACCGGCGCGGGCTCGTGCAGCGCCACCTCGCCTGGCAAAGAGCCGAACGCCCTGCTCAGTTGGCCTGCCATGCTCGCCAGACCGGCAAGATTACCGGTGCCCGAATTGATCGCCGCCCAACGCAGCGTTCGGGTCAGCATCCGGTCGGGGTCGAGCGGTTCGAGCAAGGTCTGCTCGCAGGATGAAAGTGAAGTCATGAACCAGTCGATGGCTTGCGCTGCCACGCCTGTCAAACCGCCGGCGATAAGTGCCGGGCAAGGGCAACGAACTCATCGATCGTCAGCGTTTCGGCACGCCTTTGCGGATCGATCCCCAATTCGATTAACGCTGCCGGCGCGCCCGGTAAGGTCTTAAGGCTCTGCCGCAGCATCTTGCGCCGCTGACCGAAGGCGGCCTTGGTAACCTGTTCCAGCACCCGCGCCGAAACACCCGTCGGCATTGGGGAAGGTCTCACATGCACCACCGCGCTCATCACGCTGGGCGGCGGAGTAAAGGCGCTGCGATGCACCTTCATCGCGATCGCCGGGTGCGCCCGCCATCGCGCGAGCACTGCAAGTCGGCCATATTCGGGTTCGCCGGGCAGGGCGACGATCCGCCGGGCGACCTCGTGCTGGAACATCAGCGTCAGCGATGTCCAGCGCGGCGGCCATGCCTCGCCGCCCATCCACCGGGTGAACAATTCGGTGCCGATATTATAGGGCAGGTTGGCGATGACGGCGAACGGCCCGTCGATCAGCGCCGCATGGTCGATCACCAGCGCATCCCCCTCGATCACCCGCAACCGGCCGGGGAAAGCCGAAGCGAGGTCAGCAAGCGCGGGCAGGCACCGGGCATCGCGCTCGATCGCGGTGACCTGCGCGCCCGTCCTCAGCAACGCGCGGGTCAGGCCACCGGGACCCGGACCGATCTCGAGTACCTGTGTGCCCGCAAGGTCACCGGGCAAGGCAG